>CBDCQM010000001.1:0-418519 GCA_965220605.1 Dehalococcoidia bacterium
AAGCCGCCGGGACGCCCGCCACCGCCGGGGCCGCGTCCGCCGCGGTCGAAACCGGCGCGGGCGCCCTCGGGTCGCGGCGCGGGCGGGCTGTCGTCGCCGAACAGGGCGCGGCGGGACAGGTTGACCCGGCCCTGGGAGTCGATCTCATGGATCATCACCGTGATTTCCTGGCCCTCGGTCAGGTCCTCTTCCAGGTCGCCCAAGTCTCCGTTGCGGATCAGGCCGTCTCGACCCGGCACCAGCTCGACGAAGGCGCCGAAGTTGGTCAGGCGCACCACCTTGCCGGTGAAGATGTCGCCCACCGTCAGCTCACGGGTCAGGCTGTCCACCTTGGACTGGGCCATTTCCAGCATGGTCTGGTCGACGCCGCCGATGGTCACCGACCCGTCGTCCTGCACGTCGATGGAGCAGCCGGTCTCCTCCTGTATGCCGCGGATGACGCGGCCTCCGGGGCCGATGAGGGCGCCGATCTTGTCCGGGTTGATCTTCATCCGGATCATCTTGGGAGCGTGTGGGCTCATCTGGACCTTGGGGGTGGTGATGACCTCGGCCATCTTGTCCATGATGTGCAGCCGGCCGACGCGGGCCTGCTCCAGGGCTTCGGCCAGAATCTCCTGGGTGAGGCCGGTCCACTTGATGTCCATCTGCAGGGCGTTGACCCCGTCGGCGGTGCCAGCAACCTTGAAGTCCATGTCGCCGAGGAAGTCCTCGATGCCCTGGATGTCGCTCAGGATGGCGTACTGGCCCTCGTCGTTGGTAACCAGGCCCATGGCGATGCCTGCCACAGGCGACTTGACCGGGATGCCAGCGTCCATCAAGCCCAGGGAGGTGCCGCAGACGCTGCCCATGGAGGTGCTCCCATTGGAGCTAAGCACCTCCGACACCACGCGGATGGCGTAGGGGAACTCGTCCTCGGAAGGCAGGGAAGGCAGGATGGCGCGCTCGGCCAGTGCCCCGTGTCCGATCTCGCGGCGTCCCGGGGAGCCGACCCGGCGGGCCTCGCCGGTGGAGAAGGACGGGAAGTTGTAGTGGTGCATGAACCGCTTGGTGTTGTCCGGCCCCACGGTGTCGAGGGTCTGCTTCATGGTCAGGGAGCCGACGGTTACGGTGGAGAGCACCTGGGTCATGCCGCGGGTGAACAGCCCGGAGCCGTGGGTGCGCGGCAGAACGCCCACCTCGCAACTGATGGGGCGTATCTCGTCCAGTCCGCGACCGTCGGGGCGGATGTGCTGATCGAGAATGCGGCGGCGCACCTCGTCGCGCATGACGCTCTTGAAGCCTTCGGAGAGGGCCTTGTCGCCGAACTCCTCGGCCAGCTTCTCGCTGACCTCGTCCCGCAGAGCGTTCTCGCGGGCCTCGAGGGCTACCTTGTCGGGATTGTCGCCGAGGGCGTCGGCCAGGCGGGTGCCGATGACCCCGCGGATGCTGCTGTCCAGCTTCTGCGCGGCATCCTTGTCGGTCTTGACCTCCAGCTTGGGCTGGCCGACCTGGGCCACCAGCTCCTCGATGAGGCCGATGATCTCCGAATTGGCTTCCTGGGCCTGTCGGATGGCCTCGAGGATCACATCCTCCGAGACCTCGTTGGCGCCGGCTTCCACCATGATGATGGCTTCGCGGGTGCCTCCGATGACCATGCTCAGGGTGCTGTTGTCGCTCTCTTCGTAGGTGGGGTTGATGGTGTACTGCCCATTGCGGTAGGCAATGCGGCAGGCGGCGACCGGGCCCTCGAAGGGAATCTGCGAGATGGCCAAGGCAGCCGAAGCGCCGATCATGGCCAGGATTTCCGGGGGGTTTTCCTGGTCCGCAGAGAGAACGGTCAAGGTGATTTGGATGTCGTTGTGCAGGCCCTTGGGGAAGAGCGGGCGTATGGAGCGGTCGGTGAGCCGGGAGGCAAGGATGCCCTCCTGTCCGGGCCGGCCCTCCCGCCGGAAGAAGCTGCCGGGGATGCGCCCTGCTGCGTAGAGCCTTTCTTCATAGTCCACGGTCAGGGGCAGGAAGTCGATGTCCTCGGCCCGGGGACGGTCCGACATCACGGCGGTTGCCAGCACGATGGACTCGCCGTAGCGGACGGTCACCGCGCCGTGGGCCTGGAAGGCCAGGCGGCCGGTTTCGAGGACCAGGGTTTCGCCGCCGATATCGCGGTGTACGACAGTTGGGGAAGCGATTTGAGTTGCCATAAAAACGCACGACCTCACGCAAAGGTGAGTTAGTCGGGAAGACAGCAGGGGGTGGTACCCGCTAGACGAAAAACAACCCCGACACGGTCGGGGTTGTCGGCGATGGCGCTACCGCCGGAGTCCAAGCCTGGCAATGAGTGTCTGGTAGCGGTTGACATCCTCGTTGCTCAGGTAGTTTAGAAGCCTGCGGCGTCTGGAAACCATGCCCTGCAGGCCGCGGCGTGAATGCACGTCCTTGCGGTGGGTTCGCAGGTGGTCGGTGAGCCGCTTGATGTTCTCGGTGAGTACCGCAACCTGGATCTCGGCGGAGCCGGTGTCCCTGTCGTTGATGCGATACTCGCGGATGATGTTCTGCTTCGTTTCGCCGTCTAGCATCTGGGCGTCTTTGCTCTTGCTTCTTCTTTTTCTAACTTCATCGTGAATCTTATCACGAACGGCGACAGGATGGCAATGGGGCCAGCGTCGGTTTGGAGACGACCGCGACCAGGGCTATCGCATATGAATTTGCAACCCCGTCACTCCGGCGAAAGCCGGAGTCCAGAATATGCGGGATGCCGAATTTTCGGATGCAAACTGCCTGGTTCGGCCACTGGATTCCGGCTTTCGCCGGAATGACGGACATTAACCCGCTCATATGCGATTACCCTGCGACCGCGACGGGTTTACTTGCCCTGTACTCTCCGGTGCGTGCTATAATAAGTGGTGCGTCGGGGCGTGGCCCAGCCAGGTAGGGCACCTGCATGGGGTGTAGGGGGTCGCCAGTTCAAATCTGGCCGCCCCGACCAAAGTCCGTACTCCCAACAACAAAGACCGCCGAGTGTGAGCGGTCTTTTTGTTTGGTAGTTTTCTACCTGTCTATATGAATACAGACTTCGCAGAGCGCCCGTCGTCTGGTTCCTGTCTGCGCGCCTAGCCCAGATCCAGGCAATAGAGAGACCCCTGCGGGACCTGGCGTTTTCGGCGCCATTGGTCCGGCAGGGGTGCTGTTGTTTCAGTGGGCAGCCGACCGGGTCGGCCGCTTCGGCCTAGTGGCTGCCGCAGCCACCACTGCCGCAACCACAACCACCGCCGCCGGCTCCGCAGCCACAGCCCGAGCCGCATCCGCCGGCCTGGGCAAACATCGGGTTGTTAATCACGAAGCCCACCTGGCCGCCGAAGTTCTCGACGTAATCGATGGTGGCTTCTTCCAGGAAAGGGGCGCTGTCGGAGTCCATCAGGAACCGCACGCCTTCCAGGTTCAACTCGGTGTCGTCGGACTGGCTCTCGTTCTCCATGGTCAGCATGTACTGGAGGCCGCCGGTCTCCGCCGGGATGGCGATGACCCGCAGGGCGCCTTCCTGCTCACCCTGTTCTTCCATGACTTCCCTTAGCTTTTCGATGGCGAGCGTCGTTACTTCCATAATCCTCGATGCGCTCCTTCTTACCTGGCGGCCCCGTACCGCCCCTTTTATGATCAATGTTTGGGGCTAACCCGATAAAGCTACCATATCGCAGTGCATTTTGCCAGTCTACGGCCGCGCGCAATTGATACCTGAACCGATGACAGCAGCCCGTTGACGGCCCTTCCATAATTCAGTATATTTGTTCGCAATCAACTTAAGGCGGCACCGTCTTCCGACGGGCCGGGCGTGCGCCAGGCAGCGCTGAGTCCTGCCGCAATCGGGCGAATCGTGAGGGACACACCCCACCGGGTGTGTCCTTTTTCGTTTCCGGCGCACCGAGAGGTATGGAAGGAGGAGTAATGCAGCCCTATCCGCGAACACCGGCGACTGTTACGAAGTGGAGCGCCACCGCATTGGCCCCCGAGATCCCGGTCAACATGGAACAGGACCCGGCAGTCGAAGGTCGCGCAACCAAGGGCGCTGGCGCGGTGACCTTCGTGCTGTCCACCGACGAGGTGGACCGGCACGGTGACGTGGTGTCGGCGGACGGCTGGCGGCTCGAGTCCTACCGGCAGAACCCGGTGCTGCTCTGGGCCCACGACTACCGCCGCCCGGCCATCGGACGGGCCGTCGCGGTCTGGACCGAGCCCCACCGGCTGCTGGCGACCATGGAGTTCGCCCCGGGCTCCTTCGCCCAGGAGGTGGCGGCGTTGTACGAGTACGGGTTCCAGTGGGGCGTTTCCGTCGGCTTCCGTCCCATCCGGTGGGAGGAGCGTCGCAACCTCAACACCGGCGCGTTCCTCGGTCTGCGCTACCTGGAGCAGGAACTGCTGGAGGTCAGCGCGGTCCCCGTCCCGGCCAACCGGCGCGCCTTGAGGCGTGGGAATTCACCGCCCACCCCAGCCCTCCCCCTCGGGGGAGGGGGCAGAGGCCAGGTAGCCGAAGTCAACTGGCAGACCATCGCCCTCGGCGCCCTGCTGTCCGAGCTGGAGGGAGCGTCTGAACTGTGATTCGTCCAACCATTCCCTCCCCCTCAAAGGGGGAGGGCTGGGGTGGGGGTGAAATACCCAACTGCACAACACCAAATCATGTAAATCACAGAATCACATAAATCCCAGTTCAGATAACTACGGCAACTCCCAAATCATGTCCATCCCCTAATCGAGCAAATCACAGTTCAGACCAATTCAAAGAGAGGAACGTATGACCACCGAAAACGGAGCATTCTCAACGGCAAGCCTGGAGCTGGTGAAGCGCGAGTTGGGCGGCATCCGCGAGTTCTACGAGCAGCGGATGAACGCCGAGATCCCGCCCCTGCGCGAGGAGGTGGAACGCATCGGCTCCCAGTTGACCAAGCTGCAGGACTCCCGGAGGCAGGGCGAGAAGCTGTCCCTGCTCAACCAGTACGCTGCCGACCGGCCCCGGGTCTCCTTCGGCAAGTACGCCGGCATGGACCACCTGGACCTGGCCTGCGCCCGCAGCCTTCTGTCGGCCCAGCTCCGCGAGCCTGCGGGGGCCAACCCCCGTATGCTGGATGACTGGCAGTCGAACCTCAAGGCCGCGATGGACTCCACCACAGCAGGTTCGGGCGACGAATTGGTCGACACCCAGGAAGCCCGCGCCTTGTGGGACGACGTCAACTTGGAAACAGCCGTCGCGCCCCTGTTCAACACGGTACAGATGCCGTCAAACCCGTTCCAGATTCCCCTTCAGCTTGGCGATGTGAACTGGTATCCCGGCACCGAGAACACTGCGGTCACCGGCAGCGTTCCGGCCACCGCCCGGCAGACGATGACCGCCCACGAACTGGTGGCCGAGGTGCCCTGGTCCTACGACCTCGACGAGGACGCGGTTATCGCGATGATGGACGAGCTGCGCCGCAGCCTGCTGCGCAACGCCCACGAGGTTATCGACGACGTCATCCTTAACGGCGATACCACTACCCAGAACAACATCAACGCCGACGGGACCACCATCGCGGCAACCACCGCCGGCACCGGCCACTTCCTCGTTGGATTCGACGGCCTGCTGCACCTCCCGCTGGTCGACAACACCGGCATGGCCAACAACCACAACGCTGCGGTCAGCGCCGACATGTTCAACGAGATTCGCGGCAAGCTCGGCCGGTACGGCGTGCGCCCCTCGGAGCTGGCCTACGTCACCGACGTCAACACCTTCATCAAGTCGCTGACGGTTGACAGCTTCCGCACGCTGGACAAGTTCGGCCCCCAGGCTACCGTCCTGACCGGCCAGCTGGGAGCGGTGGAGGGCATCCCCGTCATTGTGTCCGAGCAGATGCGCCTGGCCGACGCCGACGGCAAGATCACCAGCGGCGGCAACGCCAATACCAGGGGCCGCCTGCTCATCGTCAACCGCTCCCAGTGGCGGGTGGGCTTCAAGCGCGAGTTGACCATCGAGACCGTGCGCGACGCCCAGAGGCGCCAGAACATCATGGTCGTCAGCTTCCGAATCGCCCTGCAGGAGCGCAGCGGCGCTCGCTCGTCGGCCAGCCACACCGCCCTGCAGTACAACATCACCGGCGTTTAGCATCACTCAAAACCCCCTCCCTCTCAGGGGGAGGGTTGGGGTGGGGGGTGAAATCGCCAATTGCGCAACTCCTACCCCAAATTATTCTCTGCACCCTCTGTGTTCTCCGTGGTTAATCCGTAACCCCAATTCAAGGAAGCAATCGTGTCTGACACTCACGCTGCACGCAAAAGGCCATGACAACTCGCCGCAACCGCCGGGTGCAGCCCCGCCCCCGGGTCTATGAGCCGTTGCTCCGCGCTCACGACTCCAATACCGCCAACCTGCGTGAGACCATCGCCGTCCCCAACAAGGGCAAGCGGCTGCGCATCCTGCGAGTCCGGGCGATCCAGTCTGCCGCCGCCGGCCGCCGCCTCTACGAAGTCTATTTCGGCAACGGCGCCAACATGGCGGCGGACCCGGACAAGGCGGTGGACACCCTCGATATCCCGGAGATGGGCGAAGATTCCACCCGCCTCTTCCCTCGGGACGAGGGTCCCCGCGGCCTGCGCGATGAGCCCCTCAGCGGCCGCTGGACCGGCGACCCGCCCACCACATCCCACAAGATCCTTATTGAATACACCGAGGAGAGCTAGGGGGTGTCGTCAAATTAACTCGTCATTCCGGCGAAAGCCGGAATCCAGGGGTTCCGCAGGCAAATCATTTTGTGGCATGGAGAGAGTCTGGATTCCGGCTTTCGCCGGAATGACGGGGAAAGGACCGCCGCGTGTCCGGCAACTCAATTTGACGACACGCCCTTGGAATTGGAATGGGGAATGAGTAATGAGGAATGTGGAATTGGGAGGGTAATGACCGACCTCGGCTTTCATGTAGGGGAAAGAGGTTGTTCCCCATTCCCCATTTTGCATTCCGGGAGGAGCACCCATGACCACCCGCCCATCCTACCGGCCGCCGTTGCGCCGCCGTCCCTACGTGCTGCGCACCGCCGAAGTCACTCCTGCCCGGAGGCGGGGCCGACAGACCATCCTCACGCCCTCCAAGGGCTACCGCATCCGCCTGGTGCGTCTCAAGGTGGTACAGCCAACATCCGATGGACGGCATATTTGCGAGGTCTACTTTGGCGCCGGCGGCAGCCTGATTACCCAGCCTTCCCGTGCCATCGACATCCTGGCGGTGCCCGACGAGGGTTCGGTCTCGACCAGCGCCTACCCGAGGGAGCAGGGCCCGCGCGGACGGCGCGGCGAGCCCCTGAGCTTCCGCTGGCGGGGCCGCCCCCCGTCCACCGACCACAAGGTCATTATCGAGTACGCCGAGGAGAGTTAGGAGTTGGAAAAGAGGGAAGAGGAGTGAATAGAGAGAGGGACGCCCTCACCCTAACCCTCTCCCGAGGGGAGAGGGGACTTGCTATCACTTCTTACTTCTCTTCCCTCTTTTCTGCGAAGGAGGAATTATGGCCCGTGAAGCATACCGCTCCCTGTATGGCGACCTGACCAAGCTTAAGGACGACAGCGTGCTCAAGGATCCGGCCGCCGGCCCCGATGACGACGACGAGCTGTTCGAGCTCCTCCTGGCCGTTTCCGACTGGGTAGACCACTACTGCAACCGTCACTTCTACCCTCGCGTCGAGACTCTCCTGTTCGACGGGACGGGAGGCGACCGCCTGCTGGTGCCCGACCTGGTAGCCGTCAGCGAGCTGGCCCAGTCCGGCGACGGCGGCAAGTCCTTCGACGCTGCCTGGGACCCCGGCGACTATCGCCTGCTGCCCCACAACGCCGCGCCGACCCGGCACTGGGGCCGGCCGTACGGCGCCATCCAGGCCCGTACCGGCAGGAGAGAAGAGTTCACCGTCGGCGCCGGGAACTTTCAGGTCGCGGGGCTGTGGGGCTACCGCTGCTTCGCCGAGGCGTCGGGCGCCACCCTCGAGACCGCGCTGACCGCCGACGCCGCCACCCTCTCGGTCAGCGACGGCTCGCAGTTCCGCGTCGGCCAGACGGTGCTGCTGGGCAGCGGCGTGGACGGAAGCGGCATGGACGGAGAGGCAGCCACCGAAGTGGAGCAGGCCCTGGTGACGGCCATCGACGGCAACGCCATCAGCGTTGGCCGCGGCCTCAACGGCACCACGGCGGCGGAGCGCGCCTCCGGCGGAGCGGTCGGCACCCTGCGCTGGCCGCCGTCCGTGGAGCGGGCGGTGTTGATACAGGCGGCCCGTATCTGGACCCGCGCCGCCGACTTCGAGCCTTTCTATGTCGATGCCGACGTGGATACCGACGTGCGGCTCTTGCTGGAGGGCTATCGCAGGCTCTAGGGATCGTAGAGACCGGGCTCCCAGTATCGAAAACGGCGAACCGCCCAACCCCCTCCTGTTGATGAGACGAGGGGGCTTTCTCATGGCTTCCTGTCCGGCAGAACGATCGCAAAGCAACTTGTTCCACAGGCGCCCGTTCACCCTGAGCTTGCCCGTTCATCTTGGGCTTGTTGGTTCATCCTGAGCCTGTCGAAGGGCCGTCCGTTCGTGGTTCGACAAGCTCGCCATGAACGGACTGGAAGGGTGGTTATCGAATGTCGAGAGACCCTGTTCCTGCTCCGGTTCCCGCTTGACGTTGCGCACGCCGGTAAGATAGTATCCCCGCGTTTCATTGCCATGAGAGGGGAAAATCTGGCAAAATAGCTGGCTATGTCCGGCGGCTGATTTCCCCTGACAGAGTGCCCTTCGGCATTCCTGGCATGGCTGGGGACGTCCGCTTTCCCCCGAGACGCACACAGACTCATCGACCCGATACGGAGGAGCAAGAATGGCAATACACCGGTTGCTGAATCTGCGAATACTGATACCGCTGGCGCTCATCGTGGCCCTGGCCATGGTCGTCGCCTGCGGCTCGGCCGAAGAGCCGACCGAGCCTCCCGCCCCGGCGGCCACCACGGCCCCGGCGGCCACCGCCGCGCCTGCGGCTACCACCGCTCCGGCGGCCACCAGTGCCCCCGCAGCCACTCCGGTGCCCGGCGCCACAACCCGGCCCACGAACACTCCGGCCCCGACGGCTACGCAGGTGGTTGCCAGGCCGACCCCGACTCCTGCAGGCGGTCCCGTTTATGGCGGCACGGTGAATATGTCGGCCTATGCCGACAGCCGCGACTGGGATCCGAAGGGATCATCGTCCCTTTCCAGCATCCAGGCGGTCAGCCAGCTTTACAACCAGATCGTCCAGTACGATACGGTTGACACCAGCCTGATCGTCTGCGACCTGTGCGAGAGCTGGGAAGCGTCCAACGGCGGCCAGACCATCACCTTCCATCTCCGCAATGACGTCCAGTGGCTGGACGGCACCCCGCTCACCGCGGATGACGTGCACAACTCCATGCTGCGTTACGGCGACCTGGACTCCAAGATGGGCCGTTCCGGTCTCTGGCGCCAGTACACCCAGGAAGCCAAGAGCGGCGGCGTCAACCTGATAGACAACGATACCGTCGAGTTCAACCTGAAGTTCGCCTCCGGCGCCTTCATCAAGTTCCTGGCCGTGGACTACGTCAAGGTCCTGCCCAAGCACATCCTGGACCAGGGCATTGACCTGAACCTGGCCGAGAACGTCATCGAGCACCAGTCCGGCTCCGGTCCCTTCGTGCTCAACGAGTACCAGCGGGGCAGCTTCTACAAGGTGTCGAAGAACGAGAACTACTTCAAGGAAGGGCGGCCCTACTTCGACGCCATCGACCACACCATCATCGTAGACCCCAGCGTGCTGATCGCCCAAGTGGAGGGCGGCCAGATTGATATGTCCAACGGCGGGTTCACCAACCTGACCCCCACCCAGGTCTTCGACCTGGAGCGGGCCACCGACGGCCAGTATCGCGGCGTGGCGGTGCAGCCCACGGCGGACTGGGGCCTGATGCTCAACATCAAGAAGGAGCCCTTCAACGATGCCCGCGTGCGCCGGGCCATCGCCCTGGCCATCGACTACCAGGAATGGAACGACCTGGTCTTCGACAACACCTCCGGCGTGGGCTGCCCGCTGATGGGCTTGGCCCATAGCTTCGAGGAATGCGAGACCTGGCCCGGCCTGCGGCCCAAGGACACCCCGGAGGGTGAGGCCGACATTGCAGAGGCCCAGCGGCTGATGGCCGAGGCCGGCTATGCCGAAGGCTTCGAGACCCGCATGGATGTGCGGCAGGTAGGCACCTACCCCCAGCAGTGCTCCGTCCTTAAAGACCAGTTGGAGGACGCGCTGAACATCGTGGTCAACGACTTCCAGACCTACCCCAGCGCCGCCGGTTACGACCTCTTCGCCACCTCCCGCCCGCCGGACCAGGCCGGCGACTGGGAACTGGCCTGCCAGGGTGAGGGCCAGGTGGTGCTGGACGTAGACGGCATCATGGGCGGCGTGTACCTGAAGGGCGCCACCCGCAACTACACCGACTGGGAGAACGACCAGGTCAATGCTTGGTTCGAACAACAGAAGGTGGAGCTGAACCCCGACAGGCGCCGGGAAATCAACAAGGAAATGGAAGCCTTCCTTATCACCCAGGAGGACAACCACTGGATCACCCTGGGCTGGGGCATCCTGCAATGGGTGATCGGCGAGCAGATCAAGAACTTCAACGCTCCCCAGACCGTGCAGACCCACTTCAAGCACGAGGACATCTGGCTGGAACGCTAGACTCGTATAGTCCTTCGCGGGGGCGGTGTGAAAGCCGCCCCCGCGCGCATTTTCCCATCCGGCTATCATTCCACTCGCATATTCTTCCCGGGCATGGGACTGGGTAGATGAGACAGTACATCATCAAGCGAATTGGGCTGTTCGTCCCGACGATAATTCTCATCACCATCATCGTATTTGTGGTGATGCGCCTTATTCCCGGCGATGTCTGCCTGGCGATACTCAGCGACGGCGAGGCCACCTTCACGGAGGAGGAGCTCATCGCCTGTCGCGTCGAACTCGACCTGAACAAGCCGCTGGTGAGCCAGTACTTCGACTGGATCGGCGGCGTCCTGCAAGGGGATTTCGGGAATTCCTACTGGTTCAAGGCCCCTGTGATGGAAGAACTGGCCGAGCGCATTCCGGTGACGGTCGAGTTGACCATCATGGCTATGCTCATATCGGTCGTCGTGGCCGTGCCGTTGGGGATCGTCTCCGCCCTGCGCCCGGAAAGCCCACTGGACTACGCGGCCCGGGTTTTCACCATGACCGGCATCGCCATGCCCACCTTCCTCATCGCCATCCTGCTGCTTCTGCTGCTGGTGAACGTGGGAGGGCTGGCCCCTCTGAACTATGCGCAGTTGTGGGATGATCCGCTGACCAACCTGCACCAGATGATCTGGCCCGCGCTGGCCCTGGGCTTCTACGAGATGGGCTTCGTGGCCCGCGTTACCCGCTCCGCGATGATGGAAATCATCCGCGAAGACTATATGCGCACCGCCCGTTCCAAGGGCCTGAGCGAAAACTCGGTGGTGTACGGCCACGGCTTGAAGAACGCCCTGCTGCCGGTGCTCACCACCTCCGGCTGGATTTTTGCCCGCCTGTTCGGCGGTACGGTCATCATCGAGACTATCTTCCTGGTTCCCGGCATGGGCCGGATACTCATCGAGTCCATCTTCCAGCGGGACTACACGATGATCCAGGCGGTGATAGTGATCGTTGCCGCGTTCATCGTGACCATCAATCTCGTGGTGGACCTGCTGTACGGCTGGCTGGACCCCCGCATCAGGTACGCTTAATTCAGGGAGAACGCCCCCACCCTCACCCTCTCCCAGTTGGGGAGGGAACATGGAAGCACACTCCTCTCCCTGAGAAGAGGGCCGGGGTGAGGGAAAATCTCGCAGATAAAACCTGACAAGCAGGAATAAGGACATGGCAGTCTTTCGCACGGATGAAGTGCAGGATGCGGATTTAGAGGTAGCATTCCTGGAACAGGAGAGTTCCAGGCAATTTCTCACCTTTTTCAGCGTCACTGTTGCCGTCTTCCTGGTCAGCTACGTCATCAGCCACTTCGGCACCGTATCGTGGCTCGACCTGATAATCCGGTATATAGCGGAAGTCAGCCTTCCGCTGATGCTGGTTCTGGCCGTCGTCCTGAAGCCGGTTCGCACCACCATCATCAGATTCTCACGTCGCAAGCCGCTGGCCGCCGTCGGCGCGGTAATCATCATCCTGGCTGTGGCTACGGACGTCTATGCCGACCGCATTGCCCCCCACGACCCGGAGGATGTCGGCGTCGCCAGGTGCGAGAAAGACGGCAATGCCGCGAGGAAGTTCTGCGGCCCCGGCACCGAAGGCGCTATCTTTGGGACGGATAACATAGGACGCGATATATTGAGCCGCCTCATCCATGGCGCGCGCATCTCGATGTACGTGGGGTTGATGACCGTCCTCATCGGCATCACTATCGGTACGGTCATCGGGATTGGCAGCGCCTACTCGGGCGGCATCTTCGATATTGTCGTGCAAAGACTGGTGGACGCCCTGATGGGGTTCCCGCCCATTATCCTCGCCCTGGGGCTGATGGCGGCCCTGGGAGCGTCCATCAACAACGTGGTCATCGCCCTGGTCGTGATCCTCGTGCCCGGCGCAACCCGGGTCATCCGCTCCGAAGCCCTGCGAATCAAGGAGCTGGACTACGTCCTGGCGTCGCGCTCCATCGGCGCGAACCCCATACGCATCATGCTCCAGCACATGCTGCCCAACGTGCTGGCAACGTATATCGTGTTGATGACCATCACCCTGGGGTTCGCCATCGTGGTGGAAGCGTCGCTGAGCTTCCTGGGCGTCGGCGTGCCCGAGGGCGTGGCGACCTGGGGCAGTATGCTGGAGATAGGCCGGGAGTACATCCAGACCCAGACCTGGCTGGTGGTCTTCCCCGGCATCGTCATCGCCGCCGTGGTATTCGCCGTCAACTTCCTCGGCGACGGCCTGCGCGACGTGCTGGACCCGAGGCTACGGGGCCGGTAGACGCTGCCGTTCCAAGTCGTAATGAATCGGCGGTAACTGGATTCCGGACTGTGGCAGCCGGTACGAAATGCGATTATAATGTTCCAAGCCCGGCCCCGATGAATATCGGGGCCTAAATCTGAGTTTTCGGAGAGTGTGAAAAGAGGTGATGAAGAGAGTTCTTATCCCGCTGGCGGTCCTGTCAGCTTTGATGCTCCTGGTAGTCGTCGCGTGCGGCGGCGAGACTGAGGTAACCCGCGAAGTGCCCGTTACAGTTGAAGTGGAAAAGGAAGTGATCCAGGAAGTAGAAGCGACCCGGGAAGTCGAAGTCACCCGCGAAGTGATAGTGAATGTGGGTGAAGGCGAGGTACTGGAAGTCGAAGTCACCCGGGAAGTTGAAGTGACGCGTGAAGTGCCGGTCACCGTTCCGGCGCCCGCCCAGCCGGTAATGACGGAGGATAACCGCCTGCAGACCGTCATGGACCGCGGCAACCTCATCTGCGCCAGCCGCAACGACGTGCCCGGCTACGGCTTCCTGGACGCCAGCGGCAACAACATCGGCTTTGACATCGACCTGTGCCGCGCCGTTGCAACCGCCGTTCTCGGCGACCCCAACGCCATTGAGATCCGCCTGATCACGGCCGCCGAGCGCGGGCCGACGATCCAGTCCGGCGAGGTCGACCTGCTGGTCCGCACCGTGACCTGGACCACTTCCCGCGACGCCGGCTGGGGCAACTATGTCCAGACCATGTTCTACGATGGTCAGGGCTTCATGGTCCCCAACGATCTGGGCGTCAGCAGCGCCTACGATCTGGCAGGCGCCACCGTCTGTGTGACCCAGGGCACAACCACCGAGCTGAACCTGCAGGACTTCTCCAACCAGAACAACCTGAACCTCGACGTCCTGACCTTTGAGGACACCGACGCCGTGGTGGCGGCCTACGACCAGGGCCAGTGCGACTCCTTCACCAACGACAACTCGCAGCTGGCCGCCCTGCGGACCGCTCTGTCGAACCCGGCGGACCACACCATTCTGCCGAACACCATCTCTGAGGAGCCGCTGGGACCGGTGGTCCCTCACGGTGACGATCAGTGGTTCGACATCGTGAAGGCCGTGATGGGCATCCTCATCTACGGCGAGGCCTTCAACGTGACTTCCGGCAGCCTTCCCAGCGCCGCCACCGGCGATACCAAGGTGGACCGGCTGCTCGGCTTCGAAGGCTCCTTCGGACAGGAATCTCTCGGCCTGAGCCAGACCGTGGCCCAGGATGTTCTCGGCGCCGTGGGCAACTACGGCGAGATCTACGAGCGCAACCTCGGCCCGCTGGGACTGGCCCGCGAGGGAGGGCGCAACGCTCTCTGGGCCGACGCCCCCTGCACCAACTGCCCCAAGGGCGGACAGATCTACGCGGCCCCGCTGCGCTAGTCTTACCCCTTCGGCAGCAAGCCAATGGTTTGGGGCGGGTGAAAACCCGCCCCTTTTTCTAAACTGGCTCAAAAGTCCCCTCCCTCTTGAGGGGAGGGTTAGGCCCGTCCTGAGCTTGTCGAAGGGGTGGGGGTGAATAGGTAGCGCAGGGAGAACGCTGGGAAGGCGCTTCCTGTTTTACTGATGCGTGAATGAATTGGTAAACAATATCGTCATTCCGGCGAAACCCTTCGGCAAGCTCAGGAGGAATCCAGAAAACGCCAGGCACAGAGAACGTAGCCGGAGGACAACATCTCTGGATTCCGGCTTTCGCCGGAATGACGGGTGACTGGCCCGGAATGTTTACCGATCAATTCACCTGTCAGTAAGATAGTTGCCAATCGAATACGCAGTGAGAGGCCATGCCCATGTCTTGTCTGAAACACTTGTCTGTCCTCCTGCTCGGCCTGTTCCTGGCAGCGGCGGTAGCTGCCTGCGCAACGGAAGATGCCGCCGAAGCCCCAGCCGACGAGTCTTCCCGGCTCGACCGGGTGCGTGAGCGCGGCACCCTTATCTGCGCCAGCGGCAACGACACGCCCGGCTTCGGCTTCGTGGACGAGGGCGGCAACAACGAGGGCTTCGACCTCGACCTGTGCCGCGCCGTCGCCGCCGCTGTGCTGGGCAACCCCGACGCCGTCGAGTTTCGGACCGTCGATGCAGCCGAGCGCGGCCCGGTGCTCCAGGCCGGCGAGGTCGATATGCTGTCCACCGTCACCACCTGGACATCCTCCCGCGACGCCCAGTGGGGGAACTTCACCCAGACCATGTTCTACGACGGGCAGGGATTCATGGCGCCTCGCGCCCTGGGCGTGGACAGCGCCCTGGAGCTGCATGAGGCCAGCGTCTGCGTGACCCAGGGCACCACCACCGAGCTGAACCTGCAGGACTTTTCCAACGAGGCCGGGCTGAACATGACGGTCGTGACCTTCGAGGACTCGGAAGCTGCCCGTTCCGCGTATCAGAGCGGGCAGTGTGATGTGTTCACCACCGACCGCTCGGCCCTGTCGTCGCTGCTCACCACCTTCTCCGACCCCGACGCCCATGTCATCCTGCCCGAAACAATCTCCGAGGAGCCCCTCGGCCCGGTCGTGCCCCACGGAGATGAGCAGTGGTACGACATCGCCAAGACGGTGATGGCGATCCTGATCTACGCCGAGGCGTTCGGCGTCGGCATGGACAACGTCCCCACCGCGGCCACCGGCGATCCCGAGCTCGACCGCCTTTTCGGCCTCGAGGGTTCGTACGCCCAGGAGACGTTGGGCCTCAGCCTGACCGTGGCCCAGGATGTCATTCGGGGCGTGGGCAACTACGGCGAGATCTACGACCGGCACCTGGGAGAGCAGGGAATTCAGCTACCGAGGGCGGGCGGACGCAATGCCCTATGGGCCGATGCCCCATGCCAGGACTGCCCCAAGGGCGGGCAGATATACGCCGCGCCGCTGCGGTGACGCCCGCCGGAGGCCGGAAGGGGGAAGGTCAGCCGGACATGCCGGACGGGGACATGCCGGGTGACTGAGCGGGCCTCACCGGCCGCCGTGTCAGCAGCATCAGCGCTGCCGAAGCGACCAGGAAGGTGGATGACAATATGATCAACAGGGTGTAGCTGCCGGTCAGGTCGTATATCAGAGGCCCTACCAGTTGTCCGACGCCGAGGCCGCTGGCCTCGAAGGGCCTCAGTGCGCCCGCGATGGCCCCGTAGGAATCCCTGCCGAAGTAGTCCGCCAGCAGGATGTACATCAGCACCTCGAGGCCGCTGTGGAAGAGGCCCCACAGCACGCCGAACACATAGGCCATGAGGAGCGATTCCACCCTCAGCAGCGCCAGAGCGGCCGCTGCCGACAGGACCAGCGCCGACACGATGCACCACTTGGCCGAAACCCGGCCCGCCAGCTGTCCCCAGACCAGGCTGCTCAACGCCAGGAAGGTGCTGATGCTGAGCACCCCGGCGGCCTGCGGGGTCGTCAGACCGGCGAAGTCCCGGAGGTGAGGCACCAGGCTGAACCCCAGGCCCGAGGTCGCGGCGACCTTCATGAACGTCACGGTCGACATCACCCAGAAAGCCCGGGTTCTCAGGGCTTCCTTCGCCGTCGAGCTTACCTGGGTCGCAGCCCCGGCGCCTCTGCTGGCTTGCTGGCCCGTCCTGTCCGCCGGAGAAGGCTGTTCCGCGTCATTGGGTTCCGCCTTGGCCCCGTCCGGCAAGAGGCCGATGTCCTCGGGCCGTCGCCGCATGATGATGAGCATCGGCACCGCCAGCGCCAGGCTGAAGAAGCCAAGGTAGCGAAAGGCGGCGCGCCAGTCGGCCAGGACGGCAATGACGGAGAAAGCCTGGATGATCAGTGCGCCGCTTATCGGGCGGTAGATGCCGGTCAGGGCCAGGGCGATGTTGCGGCGGCGGTTGAAGAAGTTGACGGCCATGGTCCTGGGAACCACGCCGATGAGAAGAGGCTGGCTGATGGTCCGTCCGATGACCGCCGCCACGAAGAACTGCCACGCCGCGTGGACCCCGGCGATGGCCACCATGGACAGCCCAAGGACCACCAGACCCACGGGCATCAGCCACCTCGGCCCGTACCGGTCGGCCAGCCGTCCGGCGAAGGGGGCGATGAAACCCGACGCCCAGACCCCGATACCGGCCGACAGCCCAATGCTGGTGCGGGACCAGTTGGTGTCTTCCAGGATGTAGGGCTGAATCCCCCCCAGCACCACGCCGGCGATGGCCGTGGCTGCGAAGGCCCCTGCGCCCGAAAGCCCGAGCACCAGCCATCCATAGTAGAAGGGCGTGGATGGACGCCAGTTGATGAGGTTGGAGAGAGCGGAAGCCATGGGCCAGACTCTTATATCAGAGCGGCCCTGTTATCACAACTGCCGGTACGATTGCGGGCAATCGCTTATGAGCGGGTTAATGTCCGTCATTCCGGCGAAAGCCGGAATCCAGTGTTCCTGTTAGGGGGTGTCGTCAAATTAACCAGTCATTCCGGCGAAACCCTTTGGCGAGCTCAGGAGGAATCCAGAGGTTTCCGCAGGCAAATCATTTTGCGGCATAGAGCGAGTCTGGATTCCGGCTTTCGCCGGAATGACGGGAAAAGGACCGTTGCGTGTCCGGCAGCTCAATTTGACGACACCCCCTAACAACGCATTCTGGACTCCCGCTTTCGCGGGAGTGACGATTCATCTTTCCGAACGACCTTCGAAGTCCTTGAGTGTCTTTGTCCGCTGGTCCTGAACTTGTCGAATGATGAGTTCAGACCGCACCATCTTCTCTGCTTGTTAGGGCGCCCACAAGAGGCGCCCCTACGACAGTTACCGCGGCATTGCATTCCCCGGAGATTTAACATCCCAGCAACGGTGTGGTAGATTTGTTGGCGACCCTCAATAAGGCGTTGAAGAGTTTCTATGGCTCAGATGCGGCGGCTCCTCACCTACCAGGGCGTTGAGGTCTGGCGGCACACCAAGGTGTTGCAGTGGACCCTGCAGATAGTGTCGGGCATCGTGGTGGTGGTGCTGGTTGCCTGGTTCTTCACCAACATCGTCACCGCCGTGCAGGGCAGGGAGATCCCCCATGGGTGGGGATTCCTGGACCGTGAGTACCAGACGCCCATAGGCCAGCACTTCCTGCCCTACGAGTCATCCGACTCCTTCGGCTATGCCCTCGGCGTGGCCGCGGTCAACACCGTCGTCGTCTCGATCGTGGGCGTGATACTGGCCACCATGCTGGGCATATTCATCGGCGTGTCGCGGCTATCCAGCAACTGGATGGTATCCAAGCTAGCCACGGTCTACATCGAGTTCTTTCGCAACGTGCCCCTGCTGGTGCAGCTCTTCTTCTGGTTCTGCATCATCCTCGCGTTGCCGCCGGTGCGCGAGGGGTACGTCATCGGCGCCGGGCTGTTCATCAACAACGGGGGTTTCTCCCTGCCTTTTCCCAACGCCTCCGGCGTCGGCCCTGCCATCGTGTGGTCGCTGCTGGCGGCGGGCGCGCTGGCCGCCGGTTACGCCGCCTTCCAATTGCTGACCTTGCGGGAGACGCAGACGGGCCAGAAATCATACCCCGTGTACGCCGGGGCGGCGGTCGCCGTGGTCATCGGGGCCATCGCCTGGATAGTCGTCAGCCTGGCCGCCGGCGACTCGCCCTTCTTCATCTCATCACCCGAGCCGCAGGGCCGCTTTGGCCGAATAGAAGGGGGCTTCACCGCCCCCGCAGGGCTGATTGTGCTGCTGGTGGGACTGGTCACCTACACCGCGTCCTTCATAGCGGAGATCGTCAGGGCGGGCATACAGTCCGTCCGGCGAGGGCAGACCGAGGCATCCCGGGCCCTGGGTCTGTCGCCGATGGAGACCCTGCGCTATGTGACCTTTCCCCAAGCCCTGAGAGTTATCATTCCGCCGCTGATCAGCCAGTTCCTCAATCTGACCAAGAACAGCAGCCTGGCCGGAGCCATAGGCTACGCCGACCTGACCAACGTGGCCAAGACGATGACCCAGACGGCTCCCGCGGTGTCCATCTTCCTGCTGATCATGGCCGCCTACCTGGCCATGAGTCTCACCTATTCTCTGATCGGTAACATTTACAACCGCCACATCCGGTTCACGGGAGGCTGACGGTGGCATCTGCTTCTCCCCACCCTAACCCTCCCCCTGAGGGAGAGGGAATTACAAGAATTCTCCCGCCGCCGCGGTTCGAGGTGGGTATTCTCGGGTGGGTGCGCGAGAACCTGTTCGGCTCCTGGCTCAACGGCGTACTCACCGTCATAGCGTCGGCGATTACCGTTCTGGCCCTGGTGTACGGCCTGCGCTGGATAATCACGGGAGCAGACTGGACGGTGATTGGCGTGCTCGGCGGACAACTGGTCATCGGGCAGTACAACACCGTGGGCGCCTGCGAGGGCCAGAACTGCTTCTGGCGACCGCAGGTAGCTCTGCTGTTGGTGTCGGCGATGTTTGGGATGGCCTGGGCCATGGCCGGCGGCGGGGTTGCCAGGCGGCTGGCCATCGGCGTCGTGGTGGTTCTCACGCTGTTCGCATTCCTCCCCTACAGCTTCGAGCGGATGGGGATGGACGTGCGCATCCTCTTGGTAGCCAACATACCGGCCTTGCTGGTTGGCTGGGCGATTGCAAGATTCACCGGAATGACCGGGCGAGGGATCGTCATATACGGCGTGGCGGCCTTCATAGTCACCCTGGTGCTCCTGCGGGGTATTCCGGGAGTCCCCGGCCTGCAGCCAGTGTCGGTAATTTACTGGGGCGGCATCACCCTCAACCTCCTGTTGGCCATTGTGGGGATCGTCCTGAGCCTGCCTATCGGCATCGCGCTGGCGCTGGGGCGCCGCAGCAACCTGCCGGTGGTCAAGCTGCTGTGCGTGGTGTTCATCGAGGTGTTTCGCGGAGTGCCGCTCATCACGCTGCTGTTCATGTCGCAGGTGCTGGTGCCGCTGGCCTTCCCGGAGGACTTCAACACCAACTCCCTGTTCCGGGCCAGCATAATCATAACGTTGTTCAGCTCGGCCTACATGGCCGAGAACATCCGGGGCGGCCTGCAGGCGCTGCACCCAGGCCAGGCCGAGGCGGCGCGGGCCCTGGGGCTGTCCGCCTGGGAGACGACGCTGCTGATTTCGCTGCCCCAGGCCATACGCAACGTAATTCCGGCCATAGTCGGCCAGTTTATCGCGCTGTTCAAGGACACCAGCCTGGTCTACATCATCGGTATGCTGGACGTGGTGGAGATCAGCCGCGCTTTCATCCAGGGCAATGCCGAGTACCTGGCCAACGCCAAGGAGCTGTTCATATTCCTGGCCCTGGTGTTCTGGGTGTTCACCTACACCATGTCCTACGTTAGCCTGAAGGTTGAGGAACACCTGGGCGTGGGAGGCAGCCCGCAAGCCGCCATTGCCCGTATGGCTGGGCAAGGAGACGCATCGCTGCAAGGGATGAGGACATGATAGACGAAACAGATGCAGCCCACGACGGCCCGATGATAGTAGCCCGGGACGTGCACAAGTGGTTCGGAAACTTCCACGTGCTGCGGGGAGTGACCACGCAGGTCGAACGCAGCGAGAAGGTGGTGGTTGTCGGGCCCTCCGGCTCGGGCAAGTCCACCTTCATCCGCACCATCAACCGGCTGGAGGAACACCAGCGGGGCGATATCGTCGTCGACGGCGTTCCCATGACCCAGGACGTTCGGAACATCGACGCCATCCGCCGTGACGTGGGAATGGTGTTCCAGCAGTTCAACCTGTTTCCCCACCTGTCCGTCTTGCAGAACATCACCCTCGCGCCCATCAAGGTGCGCAAGTGGAAGCGGAGCGAGGCGGAAGATGTGGCAATGGAACTGCTGGAGCGGGTGGGCATTCCGGAGCAGGCGGCCAAGTACCCCGGCGAGCTGTCGGGCGGTCAGCAGCAGCGGGTGGCCATCGCCCGGGCGTTGGCCATGCAGCCCAAGATCATGCTTTTCGACGAGCCAACCTCGGCCCTGGACCCGGAGATGATCCGCGAGGTTCTGGACGTAATGCGGGAGCTGGCGGAATCGGGCATGACCATGATCATCGTGACCCACGAGATAGGCTTCGCCACCGAGGTCGCCGACCGCATCATGATGTTCGACGAGGGCGTGATCATAGAGGACGCCCCGCCCAGCCAGTTCTTCAACAACCCTCAGCAGGAGCGAACCCAGACGTTCCTGAGCCAGATCCTGAGCTGAGGAGAAGGGTCCGTCCTCACCCTAGGGGCGTTTATAAAGTGCTTGCGGTACCCCGTTCATCCTGAGCTTGTCGAAGGACGGACGGTTGGGCGGGTGGCAGACAGTCGAAACTCATATCATCCTTCGACAACCCTTCGGCAAGCTCAGGACAGGATGAACGGTTGGGCTATGCAAACACGCTTTAACCCTCTTCTCCGGGAGAGGGGACTGACTACAGGACGGTGCCCAGCAGGTCGAGGGCGGCCTGGGCCGCACCGTGCTTGGTGGCGTCCCGGTCGCCGTCGATGTGCACCTCGATGGCCGTGTCCTCCCCGTCCTTGACCGAGAGACCGACCCAGAAGGTGCCGATGGGCAGGCCGGAGCGGCCGGCGGCCGGGCCGGTGACGCCGGTGGTGGAGATGGCGTAGTCGGTGCCGGTGAGCTCCCGCACTCCCCGGGCCATGCCGACGGCCATCTCGCGGCTGACTGTCCCGTGGTTGGGAGCCACGTCATCGTCCACGCCAAGCACCGACTCCTTCAGGCCGCCGGTATAGGCGATGACCCCGCCGGGGAAGTAGCGCGAACTGCCCGGCACGGTGCCCAGCATGTAGCCGACCAGCCCGCAGGTGCAGGCCTCGGCCACGGATACGGTCTTGCCAGCCTCGGTCAGCTTGGCTGCGATTTCTTCAACTTGCATTGCTATTTCCTGAAAGTTGCAGGTTCAACGGACTCCGGACGTAATCACTCGCTGGCGCGTATTCGCGCTTCCCGAATTTCTTCCATTGCGGCCGCAGCCCTGATCAAGGCGTTCGCGGCTCGTTCAATGTGCGAAATTGCCAAATCATTGGACGCCGTAACGTTTTTCAACGAATCGCTGGCCGATTCTATGCTGTTTGTAACCGTTTTCAGTGCGTCTGCCGCGATGTCCAATCTGGCAACGGCTTCCTCAGTGCTATTAGAGACGCCTTGAGTCGCGCTACTCATTGCGCGAAGGGACGCCTCGGCGTCGTTCAGCGCCTGGATAGCCCGAGCCTCGGGGCTGGTCGGGACAGTGGTCATTTGGGCACCTTTAGCCAATCCTGTTCGTACACCGTGACCCTAACAGAGTGGTTGGCAATTCTCAACGCCGACGGATTCCGCTGGTTGGGCAGTACTGTCGTCATTTACACATCCAGCATCTTGTCCGGGGTCATCAGCTCCATGATCTCCAGGCGGTTGCCCTCTGTGAGCTCCCGCACCTGGGCGCCGACGGCCAGAGCTGCCTGTGGGAGCTCGTTGCCGCCGCGCATCGGCGACATCAGGGCCTCGTCGGTCCACTCCAGAACCACTGTGTCTGGCTCGGAGGGAGTGGTGTAGCCGTTGAAGTAGACGCGGAACTCGCTGCGCTGTCCCGCTTCGTGGTAGATGGTCGCCTGCTTCTGCACCAGGCTGGCCACCCGCCGGGCCTCTCCGGGCTTGCACTTCCAGATTCGCCTTAACAGGTACATTGATCGTTCTCCGTTGTTGGATTTAAGTCCCGGGATGCGACAACCCGGCCGGCTCTTTTCGGCCACTCGCCGCGTTGGAACTGTTTACACGTCGAGCATCTTGTCCGGCGTCATAAGCTCCATGATCTCTATCCGGTTGCCTTCCGTTAGAGGACCGATCTGAGCGCCGAGGTCCCTGACCGCCTGCGGCAGTTGGTTACCGGCGCGCATGGTCGACCGAATCGCATCGTCGGTCCATTCCAGTACCACGGTGTCGGGTTCGGAGGGAGTGGTGTAGCCGTTGAAATAGACCCTGCACTCGCTGCGCTGCCCGGCCTCTTCGAAGGCCTGTGCCTGCTTTTGGACGAGGCTGGCTACCCTTCGGGCCTCTCCGGGTTTGCACTTGAAGATTCTCCTCAGAACGTACATTGCATTTGCTCCAGATGCGAATTGCCGTCGGCAATACTGCCGACGGCCTTCATAATAACTGATTTTGGAGCGCTCCGAATGTGTGTCAGCTATCCGCAGGCCGCTTATTGAGCAACACCAGGTATTCCTGGTTTCCTGCGTCGCCGGTGATCGGAGAAGGTATGGCGCCCACCAGTTCCACGTCCTCCCGATTCGACAGCCACTGCTCGACCCGCATCAGGATGTCCTCGCGCAGGTCGTCGTTGCGGACCACGCCGCCCCGTCCCACCTCGCCCCGCCGCGCCTCGAATTGGGGTTTGACCAGCGCGATGGCTGTCCCGCCAGGCCGCAGGTGGGCAAGGGGTTCCGGGAGGGCCAGGGTGAGGGAAATGAATGACACATCGATAACCAGCAGGTCCACCGGCTCCGGCAGATCGAAGGGATAGCGGGCGTTCAGCTTCTCCATGCAGACGACTCGGGGGTCCTGGCGCAGGGTGTAAGCCAATTGCCCGTGCCCAACATCGATGGCGTATACCAGGGAGGCGCCCCGCTGCAGCAGGCAGTCTGTAAACCCGCCGGTGGACGCGCCGACGTCCAGAGCCACCATGCCCGAAGGGTCGATCCCGAACTCGTCCAGCGCGTGGGACAGCTTCACGCCGCCGCGGCTGACGAAAGGCAGCCGTCCCCGGACGACGATTTCGACATCCGGGTCCAGCAGGGCGCCAGCCTTGGAGACACGCCCGGAGGGTGCGAACACCATCCCCTCCATGATCAGGGCCTGCGCCCGCTCCCGGGACTCGGCCAACTCCCGCTCTACCAGCAGGAGATCGGCCCGTACTTTTCGTCTTGAACTCTGATTCATCTGATTTCCGTGACGGCCAGGATTACGGCAGAATCCCGGCCGTCACGCGGATCGTGAAAATCACGGTCCAGACTATCTGCCGACGAAGTTGGGGCGGCGCTTTTCCAGGAAGGAGCGGTACCCCTCCTGGTAGTCCTCGGTGTCGAACTGTGTCAGGGGCAGGGCGTTCTCCTCGTCGGTCAGGTCGGCCAGGACCGGTTTGGCCTGCACTTGCCGGAGCGTCAGCTTGTTTACGGAGTGGGACAGTGGCGCCAGTGCGGCGATCTCACCGGCCAGCTTATAGGTGGCTTCGTGAAGCTCCTCCGGCGGCACCACCTGGTTGACCAGGCCGATGCGCAGCGCCTCCTGGGAATCGAGAAGGCGGCCCGACAACAATATGTACAGCGCATTGCCCTTCCCTACGAGGTCCACCAGCCCGCGCATCTCGCGGTGGCCGATGGTGATGCCCAACCGCGCCACCGGAATGCCCATGCGGCTGCCCTCGGCGGCGATTCGCAGGTCGGTGGCCACGGCGACCTCGCAGCCGCCTCCGGCGGCGAAGCCCTGGATCATCGAGATGGTGGGCGTGCCCATCTCCGCGAGGGCCTCCAGCAACCCGTTGACCGCGTCGTTGTAGCCCCTGCCCTTGATCGAGTCGGAGCGGTGCTTGTGGAAGTCGGCGATGTCGGCCCCGGCGGAGAACGCCACCCCGCCCGCGCCGGTGATGACGACGCACCGCACCTCGTTATCGGCGTCCAGTTGGCGCATCAGGGCGGCCAGTTCATGCCACATATCGAAGCTGATGGCGTTGTGCTGCCCAGGGCGGTTGATGGTGATGGTGGCCAGCGGCGGCTGGCTGTCGAAAATGATGTGGTCGTTCAAGGTTGGTTCCTCTAATCGGACATTTTCTTTACTACTTCTGGTCGGTCTGTACTTCCTGGGTAAAGGAAGCTTTTCAATTTTTCGAGAGCGGATCTGGTGAGCACGACCCCAACGGCAGTTCCCTCACGGTCGTACTCCAGGATGAGTCCCTGTGCCATGGTCTCGCCCTCGCTGAATGCAGACACACCCGCTGCGCCGATCCATAGTACATTCTTGTCGAAGAACTGGATTTCAAGCTCGGGATCCGTTGATGTTTTGTTATCAGACATTTTGGGGAACTCCAAATCGCTTCAGCAAGCGTCTGTCTATGTGAGCAGTAGCTATCCGGTTCTCCTGTACCACTACTTTAAGCCATTTTCGCAGTTCTGGGACCCAACTGAAATAGATGTCATCGCCATCCCATTCTTGCTTGTATGGTTCGGCTATCGCTCTGATAACCCATGTTTGATTAACGTCCGGATGCTGCTTCTTCCAAGCGGCACCAGAATTGAACACCACTTTCTGGGCATAAAATCGTCTTTCCCAAAGTTGTCTAGCCATTGATTGGCTCCAAAGAAAGTGTCGGATTCACGGTAGCCCAAATACTCCGATTCCCTTGGCTGACAGTGGGATCAATTCCCGATTAGGCGGCTCAGGGCGCGCCTGAGCGTGTTGCGGACCATGGGCAGCTTGTAGCCGTTCTGGGGCAGCGGCGTGGCGTTCGTCAGGGCGAGACTTGCCGCTTCGGCCGGATCGACTTCGACGGCTACCCTGCCGGTGAGATGGTCCTCCACCTCCGTCGCGCGATAGGGGACCGGCGCGACGCCGCCGATGGCGACGCGGGCCTTGCTGATGACGGCGTCCGGGCTATCGCCGTTCAGCGTCAGGGCCGCCGCTACGCTGACCAGGGCGAAGTCACCCGACTCCCGCTCCCTCACTTTCAGGTAAACGCTGCGGTCGGGGGCGTTGGAGGGTAGAGTGATGCGCGTTACCAGTTCCCCGGGTTCCAGCACGTTTTCCCGGAGCAGGTCCCTGCCCGGACTGGCGAAGAAGTCCGATATTGGCAGCTCTCGGTTGCCGCCGGGGCTGACAATCCCGATGCTAGCGTCCAGAGCGCTGAGGGCCACGGCCGTGTCCGACGGGTGCACGATGTAGCAGCGGTCGCCCCCGGTAACGCACAGGAGGCGCGTGTTGCCGGCCAGGGCGTAGCAGCGGTCTCCGCCCTTCTTCAGGCAGGGAATGAGCGGGCTGCGATAGTACCAGCAGCGGGGCCGTTGGTTCAGGTTGCCGCCGATGGTGCCCTCGTTGCGTATCTGCGGAGTGGCCAGCCCTCCCGCCGCCTCAGCCAGGGCCGGGTAGCGTAGCCGCACCACGGGATGGGCCGCCACATCGGCAATGGTCGCCGTTGTGCCGATGGTCAGCCCGCCGCCGGTCTCCGCGATGGCATTCATGCCGGGGATTGCGGCCAGCCCCACCAACCGCTCCGCCTGAAGCACTCCGTCCTTCACCTGCGGCAACAGGTCGGTGCCGCCGCCCATGGCAACCGAACCGGGTTGGGAGAGCAGGGCGACGGCTTCGTCGAGGGACTGGGGTTCGACGTACTGGAATTCGGGCATTGGTGGTACATCCTGCGGGACTAATCGGTTGGCAATGGGCCGGGAGAAACGCCCTCACCCTAACCCTCTCCCTCCGGGAGAGGGGATGGTCGGGATACCTCCAGCGCGGCCAGCACGCGGTCGGGGGTGAACGGCGTGCGGCGCAGGCGGACGCCAGTGGCGCTGTAGATGGCGTTGGCGATCGCGGGGGCTGGGCCGACCGAGGGGACTTCGCCGAGGCCCTTGGCTCCGAGCGGGCCCACCGGGTCGACAATGTCCGCGAAAATGACCTGGATGTCCGGGTAGTCCTGGATGGTCGGGGACTTGTGCTCCAGGTAGCCGGGATTGAGGGTAACGCCGGTGGCGGCGTCGGTCACCAGTTCCTCGGACAAGGCGAAGCCCAGCATCTGACTGACGGCGCCCTCGGCCTGGTTCAGAGCGGCGCGGGGATTGATGATGCGGCCCGAGTCGTGGGCGGCCACGTAGCGGAGGATTCGCACCCGGCCGGTGTCGGTGTCCACCTCGACTTCGACGAAGTGGGCGCCGAAGGAATTGACGATGTGGCCGGTGCTACCGGGGATGATCGACGCGGTGGCCGACAGTGAATCGCCATCCATCCGGGAGGCCACCTCGGCCAGCGCCATGCGGCGGGAAGGGTCGGACCTGACGAACACCCATCCGTGGGCGGCATCCAGGTCGTATACGGGCACCTCCAGTCCTGCCGATGCGATTTCTATCAGGGACTCCCGCACCTCGCTGGCTGCCTGCACCACCGCGGTGCCGGTGGAGAAGGTGGCCGTGGACCCGGCGGTGATCGGCGCGTCCGGCGTACCGCGGCTGTCTGCAAAAACCGCCTCAACCTGGTCGTACTCCGCGCCCAGGATCTCGGCGGCAATCTGGGGCAGCACCGTCGATGCGCCCTCGCCCACATCCATCAGGCCGGTGACCAGCCTGATGGCGCCGGACTTCTCGACCACCACTTCGGCTGCGGAGGGAGAACCGGGCCCGCCGCGATAGATCATGATGGACATGCCGCGGCCACGCTTGAGGGCGGGATCGGGATTACGCCCCCACCCTAGCCCTCCCCCGGAGGGAGAGGGAACATTGGGGTAGTCGCGCCAGCCGAAGGCCTCGGCTCCCAGCTCAAGGCACTCTTGCAGGCCGTTGCTGGAGAAGGGGATGCCCCCTTCCAGCGGTTGGCTGTCGATGACCTGGTCCGGCGGTGAGACGCGCCGCCCCGGCTGGCCCTCGGGCCGCACGTGGTTCTTCAGGCGGAAGTCCAGCGGGTCCATGCCGAAGTGCTCGGCGGCCTGGTCCATCAGGCTCTCAAGGGCGAAGTGTCCCTGCGGCGCCCCGAGAGCGCGATACGAACCGGCGGTGGGCCGGTTGGTGTAGGCCAGGCAGGCCTCGTACTTCACGTTGGCGCAGTGGTAGAGGTACAGGATGCCCTGCCCGGTGCGACGGGCGACCCCGGCCCCCGATGCGATGTAGGCCCCGGTGTCCAGCAGCGCGCTGGCCTCGATGGCTGTGATGCTGCCGTCGGCCTTGAACCCGGCCCGGATGTGTATCTTTGCAGCGTGGCGCACCCTGCCGGCAATGAATTCGTCCTCTCGGGAGTACTCGCAGCGTACCGGTCGGCCCGCCCGTTGCGAGAGCACTGCGGCTATTCCGGCCAGTCTCGTCTCGTCCTTGTTGCCATAGCCCGCACCGATGAAGGGTCCGACAACGCGCACCCTGTGGGAGGGGAGTCCCAGCGCCCCGGCCAGTGCGTCCCGGTCCACGTGCACGCCGCGCGTGGTCTTCCAGACAGTGAGGTCGAAGTCGTGGTCCGTTCGTCCTTCGACAGGCTCAGGATGGACGGAGGTGTGCGACGCAGGATGAATGGATGACTGAGTTGGGTCCTCCGGGTTATTGCGCCAGGACGCAAGGGCGGCCCGGGGTTCCAGCGGCGCGGCAGAGTGGGTGGGTATCTCGAAGTCGTCCTCCAGCACCACGTCGGCATCCGCGAACCCCTCGGCGACGCTTCCCCGCTCCAGGGACATCACCTCCCCCAGGGCGTTGTTGCCGCCGGGGTGAATGTGGACGGCGCCGGAGGCCAGCGCAGCCTCCGGGGTCATGTAGTTGGGCAGCACGGCGTACTCGACCTGGATTAACTCAAGCGCCGCCCTGGCCGTATCCGGGTCGGAGGCGGCGACCGCGGCCACCTCGTCGCCCACGAAGCGCACCCTGGTGTCCAGAATGCTCATGTCCGGCGCCAGCCGCCCCCACCCTGACTCTCCCCCTGAGGGGGAGGGATGGGTGGGGGTGAACGGCGTAACTACCGCGTGAACTCCGGGCAGCCGCAGAGCCTCGGAAGCGTCCACGCTGAGCACGTTGGCGTGCGGGTGCGGGCTGCGGAGGATGGCGCCGTGGAGCATTCCCGGCAGCTTCAGGTCGGCGGTGTAGCGCGCCTCGCCGGTCAGCTTCACCTCGAGGTCGCGGCGCACGACGCTGGTTCCTGCAACGTTAAGTGTCATCCATCCACCCCAACTAAACACAGAGCGCACAGAGACCACAGAGAAATGTGGAGATCATTAGAGAGAATCTCCGTGCTCTCTGCGGTCTCTGTGTTTAATCCACTCTTTCTGCGGGTAGAGCTTTAGAGTACGTGGAAGAGGCGCAGATGTTCACGCAGCACGTCGGCGGCGAAGTCGTTTTCGATGTCCCGCCAGACCGAGTGAATGTGGTTTGCGCCGTCCTGCCGGTTGTCGAACTCCACCACGAAGTTGCCGCCGTGGATTCGGTAGTAATGCGGGTCGTTTTTGGACACCGGCCCGGCCCAGGCAAGGTGGAAGTGGTCGAGGCCCTCCTCACGAATCGCCGCAAGCTTCTGCTCGGCCAGGTCGGTACGGACCTGGCCGACATACAGGGCTACGAGATTGAGCAGCGTCTCCTTCTGGTCGCCGCTCATATCGGCCGCGGCCAGGCCCTGCGGTTTGAATGGGAAGGACACCTTGGTGCTGTTATAGGTCAGGATGTCCAGCGGCGCCTCGTCGTAGATGATGGCCGTGGACTGCTGGCTGCCGTCCAGGCTCTCCATGAGCTGGAAGGCCAGGTCCTCGCGGTCGCCCAGGATGCGCAGGCCCTGCTTGGGGCCCTTGCGAACCTCGGCCGGGTTGGCGCCGAAGAAGAAGGGGGTTACCGAGATCATGTTGTCGCCCCAGATGCTGAAATGCAGCGAGACGTGATGCCCCTCGATGCGCCAGCCCCACGGTTCCTTCGGGCCGGGCTCCCCGAAGATGGTGAAGTAGTACAACTCCACGTCTCTCACGAAGGTGACCATGCCCATCTCTTTTTCCAGCGGGCCCAGAACATCCTCGTGCTCGATGATCTGACGGCACTGCTCGTAGGAGCGGGGAGTCAGGCCGCTCTCGAGCAGAGCGAAGGCCAGCTCCCGCTGGTTGGAGTCCATGTCGCGCAGGGCGAGGCCGTGGCGGTTGATCGGCGGGTAATACCAGTACATCCGCTCGCCGTCCATGTACTCGAACGTGGCCCTGGCCTTCTGCTCGGTGGTTAGGCTGTCGAGGAACTGACGGGCGGCGGCGCCCATCTGCGCTGCGGCCTGCAACCGGGTCTGAACTGGCGCTTCGCTGCTCTGCGACTGAACCGTAGCCATGCTGGGAACCTCCTGGGCGGTTGCGAATTCAACTGCGTTGGAGTTTATGGGCGGTGTCACGGCGCGTCAACTGCGCGGGCCGCGCCGTGCACTACTCGCCCCGGAGGCGGCGCAACTGCTCCTGGAGTTCCTGGACCCTGGCTGCCTCGTAGTCGGCGCGGGCTTCGGCGGCGATGCGGGCTTCCCGCTCCTCGGGAATCGTGAGGAGGTATTGACCAGCCACCGAGTCGTACCAGCGAAGGTCGCCGTTCTCCCAGCAGAGGTCTAGGTTCAGCACCTCGCTATGCCCCCAGAAGTGTCCCTCCGGCGTGCGGTTGATGGCGATGGGCTGGTACTCCTCGCCCACCAACCGGTCTCCCCCAATGTGCGTGCTGTGAAAGCTGCCGCCCGAAGGGTCGAAGCGCCAGTATTCAGGGATAAGGAACCTGGCGTAATCCCGTCGCTTCTGATTCTCGTCGATCCGTCCCGTGGTCTCCGACCCAACCTCCAGAACGAAATCGGGAGGCTTTCCCTGCTCCGGGACCAGGTAACCATTGCGAGGGATGACGAGGTCGGGCCTGGCATTAAAGGAGATGAGGAGGTCGGGAAACCTGATGCCCTCCCGGCTTCTGGTGGCGAAGAGTCCTGCCGCGATTTCGCTGAGGATGACCGTGGTGTCGGGGTTGCCGAAGTGGAGGGCCAGGAACCCCGGGTACCCGGGAAAATTGACGTGATGGTAGGCAGTCATCTCTTCAGGAGGGGCGTCCGGGAAGCGGACGATTTCCGCGGCCTTCGGACTCGGTTTGACAGGTTTAGTGGTCATGGCAGACCTCGCGTACGAGCGAACTTGGCTGTCTGGGTCATCCAGTTGACTCTCGATCGAAATGGAACAAATCCCTGGCCTCGCTCACCCATGGTCTGCGGCGGTTCGCACGGCCTGCAGGATCCGTCCGTAGGCGTTGCAGCGGCAGAGATTGCCGGAAAGGGCCTCGCGGATATCGGCATCGCTGGGGTGCCGATTAGCGTCAAGGAGGGCGCGAGCGGACATCAGGAACCCCGGCGTGCAGTAGCCGCATTGAGCGCCGTCCTCGTCGAGGAATGCCTGCTGCACCGGGTCAAGCTGCCCTTCCTGCCCGTCCCGAGCCTGTCGAAGGGCCAGCCCTTCGACGGTGGTGATTCTGCGTCCGCGAACCTGTCCCACCAGGGTGATGCAAGAGTAGACCGGCTTGCCGTCCAGCAGCACCGTGCACGAGCCGCACTCGCCGCGGTCGCACCCTCGCTTTGAACCGGTCAGGTCCAGGTCTTCCCGAAGCGCATCCAGCAGCGTCCGGTGGCTGGGAACCGCGAGGTCATGGACCTGACCATTTACTTCGAGGCGAACTTCTATTGTGTTGGTAGCCATGCTGATGTGGTGTGGTAGAAATGGAGGTTGTCTCTCGACCTGGGAGTAATCGGGCAATGCGACGCCTGTGGACTATCAGGGTCTGCCGACTACGTCCTATGAGACGGGGGAGGCTCGTTGAAGGGGATCCCGTTCGCTTCCGCATCATCTCGTCTGCGAAGCCATGCCTCCCATTCAGCCCGCTCCTTCATGCGGCCCTCTTCGCGACCCTCTTCTCGACCCTCTTCGCGACCCTCTTCTCGGCCCTGTTCCAGGATTTTTCTCACTGCTGCCGGAATCAATAGCACCAGACGCCCTCCTACTTCGACGATGATGGCAATTGCCGAAGCGGCCCCTGCGGCCACACCGAATATGGCGGCCAGCAAGTATACGCGGTTGGCTCCGTCTCTCAGATCACCCCAATGGAGCCATCCCATGACGAGTATAGTGATGACATAGCCAGCGAAGTACAGGACCCAATAGGTGTCCAGGAACCGTTGCATCTGCTTGAATCGTAGGTTGCCGCCTTGCTGGTGTCAACCTACGATCCAGCCTACCATCGCGAGGCTAGTTCAGCGTGCCCTGCAAGGCTTCTTCCAACTCGGTCAGCGTGGCGAATCCTTCAAAGCGCTCCAGGACGCGGCCCTCGGAGTCAAGGACGAAGGTCCAGGACTCATTGAACCAGTGGGGAAGCTGTGTCATGCCCCATTCATCCACGACGGGGGAAATTCGGGCCTTGGTCAGGTCTCCTTGGATCTCGTCGGGGTTGTCGTAGATTTCCACGTGGATGAAGTGGGCCTGCCCGTCGTACGCCTCCCGCAGTTCCGAGACGGTGTCCACCTGCGGCCCGCAGGTGGCGGTGGTGCAGAATGCGGGGGATGCAAATACCACCACCGCCGGCAGAGGGCTCTCGACGGCTTCCTTCACGGTAACCTGGTACAGCGATTCGTCGGGGCTGTAGTCCGTGGTTATCAGCGCCAGGTCGCCATATTCGCCGAGAGTCTTGTTCTCGCTGAGTGGACTCACGGAACCCAGCGCGGGAATCGGCGACTGCCCCAGCACCTCGACTTCCTGGACGCCCCAGCCTGTGGCATCGGGGCCGTCCGCCACGATGTCCAGCCTCCAGCGCCCCGGACGGTCGAAGTCAACCTCGGCGGCGAAGGTCCCACGGGTGCCGTAGGGCCACTCGTTGAACCGGGTGGCGATCGTGTCTCCGGCGTCGTTTTCGTCCAGGTAAACCGGCGTGAAAGACACGCTGGAGTCCTTGACCAGGCCGGTATCAGTGGTCAGCAGGAAGGCCACCCGTTGCGGACCCTGTTCGAGTATGGTGGTCGCGAGGATCACGTTCAGTTCCTCGCCCTCCCGCGATGGCGTGTAGGCGCTCGGAGCGGCGTCCGTCGGTGCGGCGGGCGCGGCTGTAGCCGGCGGCGGCGTGGGCTGGTGCCCTTCCGGCGCCTGCGTGGCCGTCGGCTGAACGAGGGCTGTGGTTGCCGTCGGCGCCGCGGTCGCCATCGCCGTAGGCGGCGGCTCCGTGGGGACTGCCGTCGGGTCCGAGGCGCACGCGCCGAGAAGGGCCAGAAGTGTCCCGGCGGCCAGCGCCGCCATCAGCGCCCTGATCGGGCGGAAAGCCTTGGGCAGCATCAGTAACCGTCCTCGTATACGCCGAAGGTGAAGGAATACAGGCCGAAGTCGTCGGACATGGATGACATCCGCAGCTCCTGCTCTCCCTGCCAGTCGGCGTGCTCGATGATCTTGTACAGCTTGGGTTCGGTTACCCTGAGATAGGAGACGCCGTCATCCCCGATGATTATGTCCGCCCCCTTGTTCTCGTCGGTCAGGAACTCTCCGTTGAGAGTTATCTGCACCTCATACGGTTCCCCCGACTCCGAGGTCAGCACCGCGTTGACCGAACGGGCGGAATACACCAGCGACAGGTAGTCGTCGAAGTGTTCGGTCTCCTGCGCGTGGCGGGCGCTCTCCGGCCCTATGGCCCAGGGTCCGTTGAAGTAAATCAGGTTGCGCTCCAGCCTTGTTGGAGCATCGAACTCCGCGATTACGCTGGCCTGGCCCGGGCTGTTGAAGGACTCCCTGGCCGCCTGCAGGTACTCATCGGCCTGGGCGATGCCTCCCCGGCCCTGGCTGGCGGTGAACTTCCAGCCCGCGAACAGTTCGCGGGTTACGTCCATGCCGAAGCGGTAGGCGGAGTCGCGCTGCTGGTCCTCGGGCAAGGGCAGGTCCAGCATGGCGGTCGCGCCGGTTTCCTGGAGGAGCGTGCGAATCCACTCCTCGGTCTCGGCGTACTTGCCTTCGCCGAAGTGAGTGAAACGGACCTCCCCGGTCTGGTCGATCAGGTACTTGGCCGGCCAGTAGCGGTTGTTGTAACTGCGCCACACGCTGAATTCGTTGTCCTGGACCACGGGCCAGGCGACGCCTTCGTCCTCGGTGGCCTGGACCACGTTGTCGTAGATTTTTTCGAACTCGAACTCAGGAGTGTGCACCCCAACGATCACCAACCCCTCGTCTGCGTAGCGGTCATACCACTCCCGCAGGAACGGCAGGGTGCGGATGCAGTTCACGCAGGTGTAGGTCCAGAAGTCGATCAGCACCACCTTTCCGCGAAGGCTTTCCATGGTAAGCGGCTCGCTGTTGATCCACTCCTGGGTCCCGCGGAACTCCGGCGCGCAGTTGCCGACGGCCCCGCCCGTGGACCCGTCGCACGGCGTTAGCAGCGCGGGATCGATGGTCGGCGCCGGCGCTTCGGTAGGCGGAGCGACATCCGTGGCCGTGGGAGCCGGCATGATGGTCGTCGGTGGCGCGGGCGTGGGGTCTGCCCCGCAGGCCGCCAGGAAGAGCGCGAACGCCGCTGCCGCAATGAACAGTAACCGCATCATCAGAAGCCGTCCTCATAGGTTCCGAAGGTGAAGGAGAATAGGCCGAAGTCGTCGGAAAGGGAGAACATCTGCAGGATCTGGTTCTGCTGGAACTCGGGGTGCTCCACCAGCTTGTAAGCCTTCGGGTCGCTGACCATCAGGTAGCTCTCCCCATCCTCCCCGATGACAATGTCCTCGCCCTTGTTTTCCTCCGTCAGGTATTGCTGGTTGACTGTCACCACGACCTTGTAGGGGTCTCCCGATTCGGATGTGAGCACGGCATTGACAGACCTTGCGGAGTAGATAAGCAGGATGCCGTCGCTGTGCTCTTCGGTTTCTCTGGCGTGCACGGCGCTTTCGGGCCCGATGGACCACGGCCCGTGGAAGTAAATGAGGTTCGGTCGCAACTGACTGACTTCAGGCACCTGGAACTCGGCTACCACGCCTTCCTGGTCGCCTGCCTGGTACGACTGGGTGGCGGCTGCGTTGTAGGTCTCGGTCTGGCCGATGCCACCGCGCTGCTGCAGGGTGGTGAACCGCCACCCGGCGAACAGCTCCGGCGTGCGCCGGGCCAGATTCTGCGCATAGGTCTGGTCCTGCCGCTGGTCTTCGGGCAGTGGCTCGGCGAGCACGTCGGAGGCCGCTCCCCGTTCCTCAAGCAGCTTTCGTATCTCTTCTTCGGTTTCCGCGTACCTTCCCTCGCCGAAGTGCCGGAACCGGATTTCGCCGTTGATGTCGATGAGGTACTTGGCCGGCCAGAAGCGGTTGCTGTAGCTGCGCCAAACGGCGAAGTTGTTGTCCTGGACCACCGGCCAGGCGACTCCCATTTCTTCGGATGCCTGCACCACGTTGTCGTAGTTCTTCTCGAACTCGAACTCCGGGGTATGCACTCCCACGATCACCAGCCCCTCGTCGGCGTAGCGCTCGTGCCAGGTCTGCAGGAATGGAATGGTGCGGATGCAGTTGATGCAGGAGTAGGTCCAGAAGTCGATCAGCACTACCTTGCCCCGCAGGCCCTCCATCGACAGCGGCTGGCTGTTGATCCACTCCTGCGTCCCGGCGAACTCCGGGGCGCAGTTGCCCACTTCTCCACCCTCAGCGCCCTCGCACGGGACCACTGCCACCTCGGGCTCCGGCGAAGGCTCAGCAGCAGCCGTCGCGGCGGGAGTGGCGGTCGGTTCCGGCGTGGCCGTGGGTTCCGGCGTGGCGGTTGGCTCCGGGGCAGCCGTGGGTTCAGGAGTAGCAGGCGCTCGTGGCTCTTCCGTAGGCGCAGGCATGGCCGTCGGTTCCGGGGTATCCGTCGGCGTTGCCGTTGGAGAGGGCTGCGGCGTGGCAGTCGGCTCAGGCATGGCGGTAGGCTCGGGCGTGTCCGGCGGCGGCGGCGCCGGGGTTGCCGTGGCCGTAGGAGGGGCGATTGTCGGAGTTGGCGGTGCGGGTTCCTCTCCGCCGCAGGCGGCCATCGCCATCAGCGGCAACAGGACAAGCAGGCCGGTCAGGGCCAGTAGTCTCCGGCCAAGTGGAATGCGACCCGGCATAAGACCCGGAAGCCGGAAATTGCGCTGCATCAACTCAGGCGCTCCCCTCTCTTACTGAGGTGTGAATTGATTGATAAACATTCCGTGTCAGTTACTTGTCATTCCGGCGAAAGCCGGAATCCAGAAAACGCCAAGCACAGGGAACGCAGCCGGAGGCCAACATCTCTGGATTCCGGTTTTCGCTGGAATGACGGTATTGTTTACCAATTCATTCACGTATCAGTAATACGAATTGCTGAGGTTAGTACGCCTGCCGACGCGCGGCGGATGTATGGCACCGAGCCACCTTCAAGTCTGTACCAACAAATATCTGACCGCTCGGCTTTTGGCAGGCTCAGGATGAGCGAATGGGCGAACTTCAGCGGGCCGCCCCGGGGACAGGAACCGAATCCAGCAGACGGTCAACGACCTCACGGGGTTGCAGGCGCCGCATCCGCGCGGCTGGAGACAGTATGATGCGGTGCCCCATCACGCCGTAGGCCAGCGCCTGGACGTCGTCGGGCACCACGTAGTCCCGGTTTTGCACCAGGGCGTAGGCCCGGGCCATGCGAAACATGCCCAGAGAGGCCCGGGGAGACGCCCCGAGGGCAACGTCCTGGTGGTTGCGGCTGGCTTCGGCCAGCCCCACGATGTACTCCCGCACTAGGCCGTCGACGTAGATCTCCCGGGCCGCGGCCTGGAGCCTCACCACGTCCTCCGGGGTTGCTACCGCCTCGAGCTCTTCGATGGGGTGGGTCTGTTCCTGGCGCTCGATTACGGAAAGCTCCTCGGCGAAGTCGGGGTACCCTAGGCTGACCCGGATCAGGAAGCGGTCCAGCTGGGCTTCCGGCAACGGGAAGGTGCCCTCGTACTCGATGGGGTTCTGGGTGGCCAGCACGATGAAGGGCGGTTCCAGGAAGTGGGTCGCGCCGTCGACCGATACTTGTAGTTCCTCCATCGCCTCGAGCAGCGCCGACTGGGTCTTGGGAGTGGCGCGGTTGATCTCGTCGGCCAGCACGACCTGGGCCATGACAGGGCCGGGACGAAACTCGAACTGCCCGTTGCGCTGGTTGTAGATGGATATGCCGGTAATGTCGCTGGGCAGCAGGTCGGGGGTGAACTGGATGCGCTTGAACTGGCACCCCAGCGACGCCGCAAGGCTCTTGGCCAGCATGGTCTTGCCCACTCCTGGCACGTCTTCCACGAGTATGTGGCCCTGGGCGATGAGGGCGGCAAGCGTCTGCTCTATAACCGCCGTCTTTCCGACTATAACCCGCGAAACATTGTCGACGATTGCCCTCGCTGACGCGGGAGCCGTATCTGTCTGCTGCACCGGAACCTCTACCAGCCTGCGTCTTGACTCATGGCTGTACGATTATGTCTCAGAGTCCGATTGAGTGTATCATAGCGGCGGCTCGTAGCTACCGCCATTCACGAATGGGGACAGTCGGGGTCTTTAGAAAGAAATTCCCTCTCCCTCCGGGGTAGGGAGAATTACCGACTCGTGAATGAATTGGTAAACAATACCGTCATTCCGGCGAAACCCTTCGGCAAGCTCAGGAGGAATCCAGAAAACGCCAGGCACAGAGAACGTATCCGGAGGACAACATCTCTGGATTCCGGCGAAAGCCGGAATGACGGGTAACTGGCCCGGAATGTTTGCCAATCAATTCACCCATCGGTAAAAGACCCTGGAAATAGGGAGACTGAGAAGGCCCGCCCGTGTTTACCGTCAACAGACGCACCCTCGTCCTGCTGGCGCTCCTGGTGGTCCCCTTGTTCTATGCCGTCGGGACCGGGTTTGACTTCCTGTACACGCTGCTCTACGCGGTGCTGATTCTCTTTGCGGTCGGCGCTGCATGGGCCTGGGTCAATCTGCGAGGGCTGGATATCAGGGTTGCCCGCTCCGGCGACCGAGGCCAGGTGGGCACCTACCTGGAGGGGCGCGTAACGGTCACCAACCGCACCATCCTGCCCAAGTCGTGGCTGGAGGTTGCGGAGCTTGCCGGCTCCTCTCCCGAGCCCGGGGGACGCGGACTGGCCCTGGACCGGGGACAGACCCGCAGCTGGCGCATCGACACCTACCTCGCCCGGCGCGGCCTGTTTGAAGGCGGCCACATGAGGGTGGTCAGCCAGGACCCTTTCGGCCTCTTCCGGATGGCCAGGGACTTCTCCGACCCGCACACCTACATCGTATACCCGGCCATAGAACCCCTGCCCAACCTGGACGCCAGGTTCGCCGGCCTGCCGGCCGACAGCAGGCTGAGCCGCCACTTCGACCAGGTCACCACCGACGTCGCGTCGTTGCGCGCCTGGCAGCCCGGCGACGCCTACCGCCGCATCCACTGGCCCTATACCGCCCGCATGAACTCCCCGATGGTCAAGGAATTCGACGTGGGACTGGGGGCCCAGTTCTGGCTGCTTCTCGACCTGCAGCGACTGTCCCACTATTACCCTGTGGCCGACAGACGCCGGAGCAGCAACGGGACCGGGGCATCCCAAGCCGACGAAGCCCGGTACGGGGCCGACGGACCAACCGAATACCGGCCCGTATACCAGGCGGAAAATACGGAAGAGATGTCCGTTACCGTCGCTGCGTCCATGGCGCAGCGCCTGATGGAGGCTTCGTTGCCGGTGGGTATGGCGGTCAATGCCGAGAACGGCCGGCTGCTGCGCCCCGACAACGGCCCGGACCACCTGGGCCGCATGATGGAGACTCTTGCCGCCGCGCGGGCGGCCAACGTGCCCCGGCTCCCTGAATTCCTGTACTCCATTCGCACGCACCTGAACCACTTTCATTCGGTTACGGTGGTGACTTCCGATACCGACCCCTCCTGGCTGTCGGCGCTGCTGGACCTGAAGCGTCTGAATGTGACGGTTTCCATCGTGATGATTGACCCCGGGTCTTTCGGCAGCCGCTTCGATGCCTCCGGCGTGGTGAGCGCCGCCGCTTCGGAGCTCATACCGGTCTACGTTGTGGGCCGCGATGCTCTCATGGACGACGCTCTGGCGAGGCCGGTCAACCGGGAAAGCATCGAGGCGCAGGACCCTGCGGAACTGGCCGCCGCCGTCCTCACCGCCGGGGCCGAGGAGCCGGAACCAGGAGATCCCCAGGCATGATCGGCAGCGAAGTCGCCGGACGGCGCGTCAGCCCGGTGAACTGGGACGCGGAAGCGGCGGGGAAAGTTGCGATTGGTCTCCTGGAGCGTCTCCGGCCGGCGGACGGCTGGCTGGCCCTCCTTTTCCTGACCGCCAACCTGTGTGTCGTCGTCCTCGCAGTGGAGCGCGCCGACTGGGCTCCTACGCCCAACCTCGTGGGCATCCTCTTGCTGGGGATGCTCACCGCGTTCTTCCTGCACCGGCTGCCCTTCTGGTGGTTTGTGGCCATTCTCCCTGGGCTGGCCCTGGGTGCGCTCACAGTCATCTGGCAGCTTTCCGGCTTCACCTTCGACGGCGAGCCGCTGGGCGGCGTGGGGGCGCTGTGGAACCGGCTGGTACTGTGGGTGGAGGCGGCCAACGAGAGTTCCATCAACATCGACAAGGTGCCGTTCGCCTTCGGGCTGGTCAGCGCGGCGTGGCTCATGGGATACCTGGGGGCCTGGGTGTTCCTGCGGCACCGGAACTTCTGGGGCGTGTTCGCGCTGAGCGGCCTGGGGCTGTTCTCCAACCTGACATTTCTGCCCCCCAACACAAACTTCCACCTGGCGATATATCTCTTCACCGCGCTGTTGCTGGTGGCCCGCATACAGGCAGTGCGCCGCCAGAGCCACTGGGACCGGCGGGGCATCCGCTACGACGAGGGCCTGCGGTCGCTCACCCTGTCCGACAGCTTCTTCCTCTCCATGGCCGTCCTTGCGGTCGCTTTCCTGCTGCCGGCGGCGGGCAGTTGGACCGCGGCAACCAACGCTTACGAGTCGCTGCGCAGGCCGCTGGTGGGATTCGAGGACGACTTCAACCGGCTGTTCGCCGGTCTGCCTGCCCGCCGCGACATCGGTTTCCGCGTGTGGGACGACGTCATGGCCTTCCAGGGGACCATCAGCCCGGCCACCACCCACACGCTGCTCGTGGAGTCGGCGGTGCCCATGTACTGGAAGGCCCGCACCTACGACACCTACACCGGCAAGGGCTGGATCTCCGAACATACCGAGTTCCGATCACCCGGCTACACGCCCGAGTTCGCCGTTTCCGCGCCCCCGCAGAGCCGGGTCACGGCCACCTACGCAGTCACCCCCTTGTATTCCTCCCCGATTCTGTTTGCCGGACCCAGGGTGGACGCGGTGGACCGGGACGTGGAAATAGAGACCCCGTCCATGCCGCTGTACGATGCCGATCTGGCGTCCGCCGACCCTTTCGCGGGGTATCCAGCCGCGCTGAGAGAGGCCGGCGTGGCCTTGGCGGAAAAGGTGCGGCAGGTGCCGCTGGCCAGCGAGTCCGAGCTCGCGTCTCTTTTGCCGCCGAACTTCCGCATCTCGGAACTGGATAGAGACGGCAGCGGACACGTGACCTCAATGTCCCTGGAGGAGGCCCTGCCCAACCCGCCGGATACCCTCGCCGTCCGCAGCCGCAAGGGCGTGTTTGCCGCTCACGATCCTTACATCGTCACCTCGTCGGTTCCCGCAGCCGAACCCGATGAACTCCGCGCCGCAGGGGAAGACTACCCGGTGCACATCCTGCACCGGTACACCCAGTTGCCGGAAGACCTGCCGGGGCGGATCGTGGGCCTGGCCCACGAGGCGTCGGTGAGAGGAGACACGCCCTACGACAAGGCGGTGTTGATCGAGCAAAACCTGAAGCGCCTTCCCTATTCGCTCAAGGTAGACCCGCCGCCCTTCGACGCCGACGGCGTGGACCACTTCCTGTTCGTGAACCGCAAGGGTTACAGCGAGTATTTCGCATCCGCCATGACCGTGATGTTGCGGACCATGGGGGTTCCTGCCCGAGTGGCCGTCGGCTATACCACCGGCGACCCCACGGAAGTCGCCAACGTGTACGTGGTCAACGACAGTCACAGCCATGCCTGGGTCGAGGTGTATTTCCCCGGTTACGCCTGGATCCCCTTTGAGCCCACGCCCGGCGCGGCGCTTCCGGTGGTGATGATGCCCGGCGGCGGGGAAGCCGGCGAGTTCACCGGGCCGTTCCTCAGCGGGTTCGACGTGACCTGCCTGGACGAATTCGTCGAGGAGTGTATCGACTACGCCGAGCCGCTGCCCGGCGATGGAGGCTTCGGGCCAGGTTTTGGCGAAGGCGTCGCCTCTTCCGCCTGGCTCTGGGTCGTAGTGGCGCTGGGCTTAGCCGTCGGCGTTGTCCTGATTGGCTGGTGGGCCTTCAGGCGGTATATGTTCACGGCGTACGACCCCGCGGGAGTTTACGCCAGGGTGCGCACCCTGGCGGCCCTCGGTGGTCTTACCGGAAGGGCGCCTCATACCCCCTACCAGTTCGGCGTGCGGCTGGGGAGAATGTTGCCCATACACCGCGAGCGCATCGAACTGATAGTTGAGAGTTACGTTCAGGCTCGCTACGGCGCCCGGACGCTGTCCGCAGAGCGGCGCGGCGAGCTGGCCGATGCCTGGCTAAACCTTCGCTTCCCGCTGCTCATGGCCTCGGTGGGGCAGCGCATCTACCCCAGGAGTGTTCAGTGAACGGATACAGGTACCACGTACAGCAGTTGCCCGCAGGATGGATTGGACTGGTTGCCGGGGAAAGGGGTCTCAGGCGCGCCACGCTGAAACCCACGCTACAGGAAGTCATGGAAGACCTCGGCGATGACGTCGAAGGGGCCGAGCACGACCCTGAGCACTTCGGCGAGGTCGTGGACCGTCTCACCAGGTACAGCGACGGCGATCTCTCGGCCCTCGACGGCATAGAGCTTGACCTGGACGGGGTGCCGCCCTTCTTCCGCGCCGCCTGGACTGCGTGCCGTACGATTCCGCCCGGCGAGACGCGCAGCTACCGCTGGCTGGCCGCTGAGGCCGGAAATCCCAAGGCCCTGCGGGCGGCCGGACAGGCCATGGCCCGCAACCGTTTCTCGCTGATCATCCCCTGCCACCGGGTCATCTCCAGCGACGGCGGCCTGGGCGGTTACGGAGGCGGCGGTCTCGGCGTCAAGGCTCGCCTGCTGCAGATGGAGCTGGAGCAGGCCGGCGAAGAGTGAGCGCTGGTCGTCCCACCCCCGGCGAATTGTCAGACGAGGAACGGGCAAGGCTGCGGCGGGCGTTCGATTTGCTGCCGAAAGTTCCTGATCATGGGGAAACTGTTCTAGAGCGGCACGACCAGATCTTGCCAGAGTGGATCATGCAAATAATCGCTGACCCGTATGAGGAGATGGAGGTGTACACTCAAGAGGGCGAAAGGCGTACCATCCTCAATGGTCGGGTACCGGAATCTCGGCAGTGGATAATGGTGGTATTCGTTGGTGACCCAGAAACAGGAGAGTTTCTCACTGCGTACCACAATAAGCGTTTGGAAAGGAAGTACGGAGGGCGACCGTGGAGAATCAATTAAAAGGTCCGACTTGGGAGCTGCCCCCGCCAGCCATTGTTGAATATAGTCCTGAAGGGCAGGTTCTTATCATAGAAACTGGACAAAAGAGCGAGGTTGGTGAAGACATAGCCGAGAACATCATCGTCCATTACGAGAAGGATGATGATGCCTTTTCCTCAGTTGTCGCCATCCGCATAGACAGCGCCGAGCACGTCCTCAGGCCCTTCGTCGACGCTATCCTGGCCAAGTACGGTTTGACCCGCGATGTCGAGCGGGAGCAGTTTAAGGACTCCGCAAAGGAAGAGGACGCGGTCCTCGGCGACTAGCACCCCATACAGGAGCAGGGAAGTTGACAGACAGCAATCCGGCTAATCCGGCAGAGAAGTGGGCCAAGGTTAACGGCCTGGACATGCGATACCTGGACTGGGGCGGCGATGGCGAACCGATGCTGGCCCTGCACGGGCTGGCATCCTCGGCCCACTGGTACGACATCGTGGCGCGGCTGCTGAGGCACCGCTACCGCATCATCGCCCCCGACCAGCGGGGCCATGGCCGGACCACCCAGGCAAGTTCTGGTTACGACTGGCACACGCTATCCGACGACATTGCCGCGCTCATGGACCACGTCAGCGAAGATATCCTGGGAGTGAGGGAGCCGGTGCCGGCCCTGGGCCACTCGTGGGGTGGACACGTGGTCAGCAACTTCGCGTACCACTATCCCGACCGGGTGCGGCGCATCGTAATGATCGACGGCGGGTTTCTCGACGGACGGCTCTTCCCGGAGCCCACCTGGGAGGCCTTCTCGGACCGCCTGCGCCCGCGCAACGTTACCGGCAACCGCCAGCAGTTCCTGGACCGGCTGCGCGAGCAGATGGCCGGCTTCTGGAACAGCGAAATCGAGCGCATTGTGCAGACCATGGTCTACGAGGATGAGGCAGGGGAGATACAGGATATCCTGCGGCCGGAGAACCAGGCCCAGGTCATCCGGGCCATGTGGGACGATCCCTGTTCCCACACCCTGACGCAGGTGCAGTGCCCGGCCCTGCTGGTCGCCGCAGGTCCGCTCCCCGAGCGCGCCAACAGCGACTTTGCCCAGCTCCGCCGTCGCATGGTCGGAGCCGCCGAGGCGGCCCTTCCCAACGGCCGCGCCCACTGGATCCCCGAGACCGTGCATGACATCGGCTACCACAAGCCGGAGGAGCTGGCCCGCGTAATCCTGGAGTTCCTGGACGAGTAAACCGAGGCCGCGCAGCAAGGCGATACAAACTGAATTGCCTTATCCGGTGGCAACTTCCCCTAGTGATATGATCGACATATCGCTCCTGAGAGACTCGCCATGACTACCCCGGTGAACACCTTCCAGGATATCCTGGACGCACTGGAGCAGAACCCAGCCCTCAGGGACCAGTTGAGGGGCTACATCCTCACGGAAGAGCTCCTCCAACTTCCTGCGCAGTTCGTATTGCTCAGAGCCGATGTCGACCAACTCAAGGAAGGCCAAGCGCGCCTGGAAGATGGGCAAGCCCGCCTCGAGGAACGGCAGACTCGCCTGGAAGGGAGGATGGACAGATTGGAAGGCAGATTCGGAAATGTTGAGGGCAATCTCTACGAGCAACGCGCCGCCAACCGCATACTCGCGCGCGTTGCCTTCCTGGGGATCGATACGCCACAGATTGCATACTCCAACTATATTCCTGTGCGCCAGGGATTCTACGATGCCATGACCGCCGCTATGCGGGGGGGCGTCATTTCAGAGGCAGAGTACCTGGATCTGACGGATGCGGACCTAATCGTGCGCGGCCGGAACCACCGCCATGCAGTAGTGGAAATTTCCCTCGGGCCAGACGAGGACGACATATCCCGTGCCGTTCGCAGATCCGATATTCTCCGCAGGTCGACCGGTGAATCGGTTATTCCGATGATCGCCACCCCTGGGCCTCACCCGGCGTTCGTCCAGCAGGCCGAGAGACGGGAAGTGCTTGTCCTGGATGTCCCTGCCTGAACTGCGACGGAATGACGCATTGTAAGCAGGGAGGTGCTTCCCTCAAGTGAGCGGCAGGGGCGGTTGCCAGAACTTGCCGGTGTCGTTGACCGTGATTTCGTCGACCCACTTCACCCAGTCGTAGCCCCGCTTGTCGGGCTCCACCATGCGCGCCGGGAAGCCGTGCCCGGCGCTCAGCGGCTCACCACCGACACGAGTAGCCAGCATGGCGCGGCTGGCCTCGTTCATGGAATAGCGCCGGTAGTACCCCGTCCTCGACCGGATCGTGATGCTCCCGGCGCCCGGCTTGACCTGCGCACGGGCCAGCAGGTCCGGTATACGGGCGCCCTCCCATCCCCTCGTCGTGTACCAGCCTCCGGTACAGTCCAGCGTCGCCGTCAGCCGGGAATGGTAGGTCTGTAGTTCCTCCAGGTCCATCTCGTAGGGGTTTTCCACATGGCCGCCCACCCGCAGCCGCCACTGTGCGGCGTCTACCCAGGGAGTCCGGTCGTTGAGCCACATTGTTACCGGGAAGTCGGGCCCGTCCTCCGGGTGCGAGCCGGTGAACCGGCGGTCAGCGCCCGGCGTGCCGGTCAACTCCATCAGCCGCTCGGACACCTGCCAGGCAGCCAGCCCGGCCACCGCCACGCCCGCAAGGCGCAGGAAGTTGCGCCGCCCTGCGACGTAGCGCGTCCGGAAACTGATCCTGTGCCTGAGCGAATGCCACAGCAGCAGCGGAATGAGCAGCAGGGCCAGGTTCAGGTGGATGGTGGTGCCCGAGAACCCCAGGAAGCTGTATGGGCCAACGTGGCTCCACGCTAGCCCCAGCCCCAGCACCACCAGCAATCCGACCAGCAGCACCGACGACCCCAGCATGGCCTCCCACGAGCGCTTCCAGTTGCTGCGCGTGCGGAAGGACCCGATGATAGTGCGGGACTTCCAGATAAAGAGCACGAGGATCGCGAAGCCGGTGACGCGATGCACGTGCATCGACGCGATCCATTCCGGGTTGGAATGGGTCAGGCCCAGGTAACCGGTCACCAGCTCGATGCTGAACAGGGCAACGAGCGCGATGTTTGCCCAGGGATATTTCAATGGTCATGCTCCCTGGTCGTCATGTTGGGGGGCGTGTGCCAAATCGAGTGTCCGCGCAGAGAACAGCGTCTCATTTTCGTCGGACATCCTTGCGCGAACCTGGCGGACGCCCTCACCCTTTCACCCCCACCCTAACCCTCCCCCTCCAGGGGGAGGGGACTTTTGAGATAGTTGACAAGTCACAAGCCCTTTTGGCAATGCAAAGAGCGCGGGCTTGCAGTGCCCCGCGCTCTTCATACGTTCGGGTCGCCGGTTCGGACTTGGCTACGACACGGCTATGATACCTGGAAGGCCCAGATCTGGTGGAACACATCCGGCTCGCCCTTGGGCAGCGGCTGGAAGGTGTCGCTGATCTCCGCCAGCTTCCACTTTCCTGCTGCTTCCAGCTTGTTGAAATAGTCCTGATAGCCCTCGTTGACCATGTCCGTGCGCAGGCTGAAGACTATGTACCCGCCCGGCTTGGTTACCCTCACCAGCTCGTCGAAGGAGTGGATCGGCGCGTGTCCCAGCGTGAATACGCCAACGCTGACGACTGCATCAAACGCTGCTGTATCGAAGCCCAGGGTCTCGCCCAGAGTCATCTGGTGAAATGAATTGTAGACGTTCTTGCTACGGGCCTCGTCCAGCATCCCTTGGGACAGGTCCATCGCCGCCATATTGGTGAATCCGGCGTCGGCCAGGCACTTGCCGACCAGGCCCGTCCCTGCGCCGGCGTCCAGCACTGCCGCGTCGGGGAGCACCAGCTTGGCCAGCATGTTTGCGCCGTTCTGGGGGGCGTTCCAGGCAAAGACCTCGTCCAGGTCCTGGTCGTACTCCGAGGCCCACTGGTCGTAGCGCTCCTCCAGTTCCTGGTTGTTGGTCGATCCGTAGACCCACTGGACCCGGTCGTGGCTGTCTCGCATCGTCATGTTTTTCCTCCATTCCAAATTCCCTCTCCACCGTAGGGGGAGAGGGAATTTTCGAGCCATTTATTCGGTTTACGGGCCCTTGGCGCTACTTGCGGCAGATGTACAGGCCCCAACCCAGCTCGTCGTTCTCGACGGCCCGGGCCGTTTCCAGGTAGGCGGTGGTGAGCCACTCGAAGTGCTCTGCGTGCTCGCTGGTATCGCCCTTGGGCGTCCGGTCGGCCAGGCAGAGGTACGATTGGCGCAGGTGGCTGGAAATATCGACCGCCTCCAGCACCTCGAACCCCGTGGCCTTCAGCGCTTCCTGGTACGACTCGAAGCTGAATTCCGTATCGAACAGCAGCCGGTCGTAGACGTAGGTCTGTGCGTCCGCGCTGACTTCCTGCCTCGGCTTGACCAGGTCGTCAAACACGAAGATCCCGCCCTTTTCCAGCACCCGGTACACTTCCTTCAGCACCGCGCGCTTGTCGGGAACGTGGTAGATAACCGCCTGGCTCCAGGCCCGGCTGAACTGCCCTTCGGAAAAGGGCAACTCGGTGGCCGACGCCTTTTCGAAGGCCAGCCGGTCCCGGAGGCCGGGCTCCTGCCGTTCTCGCGCCGCCTTGGCGTTGTCGATCCGCACGCCGCTCAGGTCAATGCCTGTAGCGTGGCATCCGGCGTAACCTGCCAGCCAGATGGCGGTGGTGCCGTTGCCGCAGCCAAGGTCAAGGACCCGGGCGTCGGCCCCGATGTTGCCCTTCTCGACCATGATGCGGTCGAGATTGGCGCACCCCTTCAGGAAGTCCGTGCCGGTGGTCTCGTCGAAGTAGCCCCAGTGGACGCTGCCATCCTCGTCCCAGACGGCACGATAGATGGCGTCTTCAGCGTCGTAGTAGGACTCGGTCTCCTGCTCGGAAAATCTGCTGACCATATCAGTGGACCTGCTGCACCTGCTTGGCGCCCTCCAGGTACTCGACGAAGTTGTTGTTCTCGTCGACCAGGATCATCTGGGGGTCGACCGGGGTGTCGGAGACCTCGAAGGACATGATGATCAGGCAGTTGCCCTTGGCGCTCAGGCGAGCGGCGGCGCCCTGCACGGAGATCACGCCCGAGCCGCGTTCGCCGGCGATGGCGTAGGTCTCGAAGCGGTTGCCGTTGGTTACATCGCAGACCAGGACCTTCTCAAAGTTCCACAGGTCTATCTTGTCCATCAGGTTCTCGTCGATCAGGATGCTCCCGATGTAGTCGGGGTTGGCGTCCGTTACCCAGGCTCGGTGAATTTTGGACCTCAGGACTTCGCGCATTGTTCCCTCCTTAGTGGGTGGCCATGAGTTTGGCGGCTATCGGATTCTCCGCCTTGGCTTTTGGTCGAAATTTGAAAATTGCTAAAAACGGGTAATGGATGTTGTTGACAAAATCGTTCGTTCGGGGGCCGTTGTCTGGCGATGGCCCGGTAAAGGGCCAAAAAGAGGCGCAAAAGTTCCCGCATTCTGCTTGAGTGTGTCTTGCAAAGCTGCCGAGGGCAAAACCATGCGGCGGTCTGCCTGATGGCTGGGAGGAAGAGGCGGGAAAAGCGGGCGTCTGGGGCCCCTATCGTATTCGATTGGGGTGAGGAGCTATGGCTCGCAGGGCAGGGGGCATAGCTGGCGGGTGCTGATTCGGCTCCGGTCCAACTTTACGCTCGGAGCCGGAGTCCGAGTAGAGTATGAACTCATCTTTACTTCCGTGTGGTCGTATTTGGGCCTAGCGTCGCTCCTAGTGCTCAACAAGGAGCCGCTTGCATATCGCAACATTGGAACGTGGTTCCAAGCAGTTCGCGGGCAGTCTAGCATTGGCTCTTGGGGCGGTCAAACTTTGAGCACCCTTCCTGTTTCGAATTATCGGAACAGAACCCCATCGCAGGGCAATTATTCGTAAGCCTGACTACTATTGTGACTGATTCTCACCAAAGTCAAAATTAGATTAACGAAACTTCTACAAATGGAGAAAACAAAATATCAAATATTGTCGTTAAGAATCGTCTCTAGGTGACGAAACTCGGAATAAACGGGCAGCAGTTCTCGTAGAATTCGCCCGGTTCCAGCCCTGTCGCTGGGTTACACGCCCAGCGGCATCTCCTGAGTCACCGCCACGGTGTCGGGTCCGAGCAGGTCCTCCACGCGCACCCGCAGGTCGTCGCAATACCCCGTGCTGACCACCGGCAGGTCCATGAGGACGCGGCGGCCCAGCGTGCGGATTTCCAGGTGCACACGGTCCTGCCCCGGGTATTCCAACATCACCCCGATCACTTCACGCAGGGTGTTGGCGTCGTGATGCTGGCCCTCTTCGTCAACTATCAGCCTCACCAGGCGGTTGCTGGACGGCACGGCAGGGCGGCCATTGGCCTCGTCGTGTTGCGCGTGGCCGTTTCCATTGCCGTTCTTGTAGCCGCTTCCATTTCCGTTGCTGTGGCCGTTTGAGTGGGCCTTGCCGTTCCCGTTCCTGTAGTTTCCGTTTCCATTGGGCTTGGGGGCGGCTCCGTTCCCGTTGCCGTTGGCGGGCAGCGTGGACGGACGGTCCACCACGAACTCCTCGGCCTCGTCGCAAGAGAGTTCGAGCTGCTCCCCGCGAAGGCGGACCCGCCCAACAACCCGGACGGTCCGGCCCGACTGCCAGATCTCCTCGGTGCGCTGCAGGGCCTCGGGCCACACCGTCACCTCGACGGTACCGCCAAGCATTTCCAGGCCGACGATGATGAATCGCTGGCCGTCCCGCCGGGCTCTCTCGGTGACCGTGTTCACAATGCCCAGGACATTCACCTGCTGGCCCTGCATCTCCTCGCTCAACTGGTCCAGCGAGACGATGGAGCCGCCGGTGTTCGCCCCCGTCAGGGCCATCAGCGGATTGTGCGACAGCGCCACTCCCAGCAACTCGCGTTCCCACGAAGCCTTCTCCTCGGGAGATGCGTCGCTGATGCCCAGGATGATGCCCGGCTCGTTGGCGCTGGCGCCGACGGCGGCTCCGTCCGAGCCGCCGCTGAAAAGGCTGCTCTGGCCGCTGCTGCGCATCTGGGCCTCCCGCTGCGCGGTTGCCACGATGCGGTCGAGGGCCGACATGACCGCGCCCCGTGGGGCCAGCGAGTCGAAGGCGCCTGCCTTGACCATGCTTTCCAGCGTGCGGCGGTTCAGGCTGGCGGACCCGGCCCGGCGACAGAAATCGTCGACGGACTCGTAAACGCCGTTCTCCTTACGCTCGTCCACCAGCGGCCTGACCGCGCCTTCGCCCACGGTCTTGATGGCGGCCAGGCCGATGCGCAGGCCCGCCTTTCCTTCATCGTCGTGGTCGATGGTGAAGAGTTCTCCCGACCTGTTGACGTCCGGGAGCGACACGTTGATGCCCAGGCGGAAACACTCGTTGATCGAGCTTATGGTCTTGTCCGTGTTGTCGAGACGGGCGTTCAGCACCGCCGCCATGTACTCCACCGGGTAGTGCGCCTTGAAGTAGGCGGTCCAGTAGGAGATCAGGGCGTAGCTCACGCTGTGGGCCTTGTTGAAGGCGTATCCGGCAAAGGGTTCGATCAGGTCGAAAATCTCGATGGCAAGGGCCTCGTCGAAGCCCTTGCCCTTGGCTCCCTGCACGAAATTATCGCGCTCCTGGGCCATCAGCGAGGCGATCTTCTTCCCCATGGCCTTGCGCACTATGTCGGCGGCGCCCAGGGTGTAGCCGGCGAACTGTTGCAGAATCAGCAGCACCTGGTCTTGGTAGACGATGATGCCGTAGGTCTCGTCCAGCAGCTCCTTCAGGCTGGGGTGCGGATAGGTCACCGCCGCTCGACCGTATTTGGCGTCGATGAATCGGTCGATGTTTTCCATCGGCCCCGGGCGATACAGCGCGATCATCGCCGCGATGTCGCCGATGTTCGACGGCTTCAGCTTCTCGATGTACCGCTGCATCCCGGCGCTCTCCAACTGGAACACGTCGGTGGTGTTCCCGGAGGACAGCAGCTCGTAGGTCTTGCCGTCGTCCAGCGGGAGCGTTTGCAGGTCGATCTCGACCCCGGCGCTCTCCCGCACCAGCTTGACCGCCTGGTCCAGGATCGTCAGTGAAGTGAGCCCCAGGAAGTCCATCTTCAGCAGGCCCAGGTGCGCCACCGGGTCCATGCTGAACTGGGTCATCATTACGGGGCTGTTTTCGTCCCCCCGCGCCGGCCGTTGCAACGGCACCGTCTCGGTCAGCGGCTCGTCGGCGATGAGCACGCCCGCCGCGTGGGTGCTGACGTGGTGGACGATTCCCTCCAGCCCCTGGGCCTGGTCCACCAGGGACTTGACGGCTTCGTTGCTGTCGTACGAGCCTTGCAACTCTGGGCTGACCTTCAGCGCGTCTTCCAGGTTGCGCGCCTTGAAGGGCACCATCCGGGCGATGCGGTCGACGTCCCCGTAGCTCATGCCCAGGGCGCGGCCCACGTCGCGGAGCGCCGCCTTGGCTCCCAACGTCCCGAAGGTGATGATCTGGGCCACCCGGTCGTTGCCGTACTTGTCGATGACGTAGTGCAGCACCTCGTCCCGCCGGTCATCCTGGAAGTCCATGTCGATGTCCGGCATTTCCTTGCGTTCCATGTTCAGGAAGCGCTCGAAGACCAGGCGGTACTCCAGCGGGTCAACGTCGGTGATGCCCAGGCAGTACAGCACGACGCTGGCCGCCGCGCTTCCCCGGACGCCGAACAGTATGTTCCGCTGGCGCACGAACTTGATGATGTCCCACACCACCAGGAAGTAGTTGGCGAACTTGGTGTACCGGATGACCTCCAGCTCGTACCTGAGCCGCTCCACCGCCTCGGGCGAGGCGTTGGGGTAGCGTTCCCGGAAGCCTGCCTCGCAGACCTGGGCGAGGTACTCGTCGGCGTCCATGCCCCCGGGGGTCTCGTACCGGGGCAGGTGGGTCTGCCCGAACTCCAGCGACACGTCGCACATGTCGGCGATAACGCCGGTGTTGGCCATCGCCTCGCCGCGGATGTTTGCAGGCAGGTCGAGGAACAGGTCCTCCATTTCCTGCGGGCTCTTGATGTAGTACGAGTCATCCTCCATCCGCAACCGCTTTTCGTCACGAACCGTGGTGTTCGTCTGGATGCAGATGTAGATGTCCTGCAGGTTGGACTGGTGCTGGTGCACGTAGTGGGCGTCGTTGGTCGCCACCAGCGGCAGCTTCGTATCCTCCGCCAGCCGTAGCAATCCCTCGTTGATCTGGCCCAACTGCGGCACGTGCTCGTGTTTCTGCAACTCGAGGAAGTAACCGTCGCCGAACAGCTCCCGGTACCAGCCTGCGGCCTTGACGGCGGCGTCGTAGTTCCCGTCGGCCAGCAGCCGCGGCACCTCCGCCGACGGGCAGCCCGACAGGCACACCAGGCCGGAGCCGAATTCCTCCAGCAGGCCCTTGTCGATGCGCGGGCGGTTGTAGAAACCCTCGACGTGGGCCTTGGTCACCAGCTGCATCAGGTTGCGGTAGCCGGTGTTGTCCCGCGCCAGCAGCACCAGGTGAGCCGGGCTGCGCTCCGAGGGGTTCTTCTCGTGCCGGCTGTTGTGGGCGACGTAGACCTCGCAGCCGATGATCGGCTTGATGCCCGCGTCGCGGCAGGCCGAGTAGAAGTCGACCACTCCGTAGAAGGTGCCGTGGTCGGTGATGGCCAGCGCACCCATGTCCAGTTCGCCGGTACGCTCAACCAGCTCGGGGATGCGGCTGATGCCGTCCAACATGCTGTATTCGGTATGTACGTGCAGATGGGTAAATGCCAAGGGGAAATGCCTCCAGGTTGGCAGCTACACCGCCGGATGCGGCGGGCGCTATCGCTTACTACAACACAGGGAAAGAGGGACTCCGGGATGGTCCCGGAAACCGCCAGGATAGAGTCCTATTATATGGACTGGCCCACTGGGGTGTGTCAACCCCGAATTTGCCCTCAAACCACCAGATGTTGGGGCAGTTGGCACGCGCACGCCACAACATGCCATAATTTTTGAGTCGGCGAGTGGCGGTTTGAAGAAGCAGCCGACATGAAAAAACCGGGGTCCGGCGCCACTCCCGTCGATTCCGGAGGGCCGAACCCCGGCAACTTGCCGGATTACCTATTTCGGTTGGCGGATCAGGACCGGATGGTCACTCCGGCTACTCGTCCTCCCAGGAATCCAACTCCCGCGTCGCAATTGCGGCGGCTGGTACGGGTTCGGGGCGGTTGACCAGTCTCGTGTCGCCCCAGGAAGCGGTCTCCACGTAGTTCTTGAAGTCCCGGGTCTCGCCGCAGATGCGGCAGACGCCTTCACTGGTGGGTCCGTCAGCGGCTTGAATCAGCCAGTGATGCTGACAGACCAGCGATCCCTCCTGGACCTCTGCAACGGGTGCTTCCTCCACCTGCTGTACCATTTTCCTCACCCCTGCTTCTCTTGATGTCTCTCTTTACGAAATTCTATCATGCCGTGGCCTAATTCGTCAACGACTCAGGCTGTACTGGTTCGCAATTTGAAAGCAGGATAGTCTGCATCCATCTATCTTCCAATACGCCTGATACGCTGGCCGTCATGCAAAACCGCCCTCGGATCTAGTGGAATCTCGTTGATTTTTGCACCCAAAGCTGATTAAATCGAACATTAATAAATTGAGATTCGCGGCAATCAAATCACTCTAGTTAAGGGGGTTAGTGATGGGCAGGAGGCTTTTCAAGCAACTGGAACGCTCCTACGGTTTCGATGAAGTGGCCATCGTACCCGGACAGGTCACCATCAATCCCGAGCTTACCTCCACCAAGATGACCATCGGAGACCTGGAGTTCGAGATTCCCATCATGGCCTCCGCCATGGATGGCGCCGTATCGCCACGCTTCGCCTCCCGGATGCACGAGCTGGGCGGCCTCGGCGTCCTGAACGGCGAAGGTCTCTATTCCCGCTACGACGACCCGTACTCCGTGCTGGAAGACATCATCGCCACCCCCCAGGCGGAGGTGACCGAGTACCTTCAGCAGGTCTACAGCGAGCCGGTCAAGGAACACCTCCTTGCGGCCCAAGTCCAGGAGATCAAGAATTCCGGCGCTACCTGCGCCGTTTCTTTTACGCCCCAGAGCACCAAGCGTATGTCCCCTGTGGCCGTTGAGGCGGGTGCCGACATGGTGGTGGTGCAGTCCACCGTAACCACCGCGCGCCACATGTCCAACAGCTACCGCGGGCTCATATTCTCCGAGCTGATAGAGTCCCTGAAGGTGCCGGTCATGGTCGGCAACTGCGTCACCTACGACGTGGCCGCGGAGCTCATGGAGACCGGCATCGACGGCATTCTGGTCGGCGTGGGTCCCGGTGCCGCCTGCACCACCCGCGAGGTGGTCGGCGTGGGCGTCCCCCAGGTCACGGCCACCCTCGAATGCGCCGCCGCCCGACAGGACTACTTCGAGCGGACCGGGCGCTACGTCGCCGTGATCACGGACGGCGGAATCCGCACCGGCGGCGACATCTGCAAGTCCATCGTCAGCGGAGCCGACGGCGTCATGCTCGGCACCCCCTTCGCCCAAGCCCAGGAGGCCCCCGGCCGCGGCTTCAACTGGGGCATGGCCAACCCCCACCCCGAGCTGCCCCGGGGCACCCGCGTCAAGGTGGGGACCAAGGGCAACCTCAGCCAGATCCTCTACGGCCCCACCTCGGTAACCGACGGCACTCAGAACTTCGTCGGCGCCCTCAGGGTGGGTATGGGCATGTGCGGCGCCTACACCATCCGCGACCTGCACCAGGCCGAGATGGTCGTAGCCCCAGCCATCAAGACCGAGGGCAAGTTCTTCCAGCTCGGCGGGTAGGCGCGGAGCTGGTCCTGATGTCGCCATAATTTCATGCAATCATTAGCGTCGGGACGTTACTGGCGGCCTTGATTCTGGCTTTGTATGTGTCGATGTTTGGCTGGATTCGGATAGTCAAGCGCAAAATAGAAAAGGCGGACTTGAAACTGGACCGAATGTAGAATTTGGTCGTCAGAACTGCCGTCCAGCAGGAGGAATCGTTATGACCAGCCCCGACCGCACCATCGAAATCCTGGTTCCCGTCGCCGAAGACGTGCCGGAGGAGATTGGGCTGACCGATTCCCTATCCGGGCTGGAGGGCAAGGTGGTCGGCCTGCTGGAAAACCGCAAGTACCACGCCGACACCTTCATGCAGGAGCTGGAGCAGACCCTGTTGAACGACTACGGCGTCAAGAAGGTCGTCTACAACCGCAAGTCCACATACAGTGCGCCTCACCCCGACGACAAGCTGGAGGCGCTGCTCCGGGAGTGCGACGCCGTCATCCACGCCATCGCCGATTGAGGCAGCTGCACGGCGTGGGGTCTCCACGACACGGTGGTAACCGAATCCGCAGGCGTACCCTCGGTCAGCGTCATCACCAGCAGCTTCACCCGAGCGGCCAACCTGCGCGCCGCCTCCCTGGGAATGCCCGGCGCCCGCATAGTAGTCCTCCCCAGCCCTCTGGCCAGCCGCCCCGCCGACGACGTGCGGCGGATGGCCCACGACTACGCCCCGGAGATAGTGGGCCTGCTGACCGAGGGGGAATGAGGTGCGGCGCTGTCCCCAAGGCGAATGGAGCATGCTGACTAGCTGTGGGCTGGGAATGCATGGGCTCACTATTGAGATAAACCGCTAGAGGAGATTGGTATGCTAAGGGGATTTTCGACAAAAAATGCAGGAACGGAGCGAACGCAAAGAGCAGGAGCGGCAAGAGGCTGCAGAACAAGCCCGGCTGGCTCGGCAGGCGGAGCAAGAGGAACGACGAAGGCAGCAAGAAATACGAGACAGAGTGCTCGCCATCATTGAGGAAGGGAAAGTCCCTGAAATGGACATCCAAAACCGCTCCGTTCCTTTCAAGCTACAGCGGACGGAGAAAATGCTCCTCGCGGTCGAGAATGTCCCTTACTCAGAAATGCGCGTCAAAAGGGAGATTCAGGGCCGGTCTGCTGGAGCTAGCGTGAGGGTCGCCAAAGGGATGTCAGTTCGGGTTGGCAGCTCCCGCGGCACTCCTGTGGAAAGAGACGTGCTTACGCCGCGCGGGAACGGTCTGTTCGGCCTTTCCACAAAGCATGTCTTTTTTCAATGGCGAGCGCACATTTCGCATTCCGATATCGAAAATAGTTTCCGCTCAAGTGGTGAACGTCGGCTTGGAAATTGTCCGTGACCGGGCTAGCGCGCAGCCGGAATTCTTTGGGCTCTCCGAGGACGGGGCGGAGTTTGTGGTAGATCTAATTCATGCTCTGGAAGATGCAGACTTTGGACGAGGCGAGCCGGAAATGCAGAATGTCACTAACTATGTGCTCATGGGCGATGGCGGTGATGACATTTTGCTGGAGGAATAGATGGCCTGCGGCTACATCCGAAAACGCTGTGGGCGCAACTGGCAGTTGGTCTAAGACACCCCTAGCGGCTCCTACGGTTGGCGCCAGAAACATTACGAGACGGTGCAAGGCGCCACCTCGCAGCCAACCAGCGCGCCGCCTCCCTGGGCATGCCCGGGGTCCGCATCGTCGTCCTCCTCATGATGACCGAAACGTCCGCTGGACAAGAGGAAAACCCATGACAACCACAACAGACAGCGAAACCGAGTCCCAACATAGGCTCATCCGCGAGATTTTCCAGAGTCTGGCCGAGAGGGAAATTTGGGTAAGGGATGTTGATAACACCTCGCCTGTAGCTCTCATGGGAAAAACCGGCGACGACACAGCATGGCTGGAATTTGTCACCAGAGAAATGGCGTCCCTTCCGTGGTACGAATTGAACCTCCCGGACGGGAGAACGCCGCCACTGCCCAGGGCGGCAGTGGGATTGATCAGCCTTCTGGCAACAGTTCTGGAAAGAGACACCATAGCCCCCAGCAGCGTCAACACGACCTGGCCCGGCGGAGTCGCCGTGGAATGGCACATCGGCGGCGTCGACCTGGAAGTCGCCTGCCAACCCGACGGAACCGTCGAATTCAGCTTTGAGGACCAGCTTGGGGAGGAATACGAGGGAACGGCCATGGAGGACATGGTGCAACTCAGGCAATTCATAAGCAGATTGCCGGGAAGCCGAAAACGGACGGGATAGTCGGTGACCACCCCATCACAAGGCGGTCCGGTAGACGATAGCGAAACGGTCATGCGGAGAGTGGCTTATACAGGAATAACCCGGGACGAGGACCAAGGAATCATCAGACCATCGAGCGACGCCTTCCTGCAGGGAGGACCTGAAGGCGACGTATCGGTTTACCTGATCTCCGAAACTACCCCGGAGCGAATTACAAGGGAATACCCAGGTACTTACGTCGCTCTGGTAGAGGTAAGTTTTATCCGCGCCTTGGGTCTGGATGTGGAAAGAGAATCGTTTGAGGCCGACTTGGGCCATTGCAATATAACCGGTCGTAAGACAGCCGCGAAAAGGAGAGCCATAGCCCGCAGTTCGCGCTGGGCAGAAGGATTTGGACCGATATAGTCCCATTCAATTGGAGCTTTCAAAACACCCGATCCGTAATTGTCTAGGTACCGACGACATAGGCAAGCGAAAATGTGCGGCGATGGGTCATTCGTATCGAATAATCGAATTGTCGGGAAGACTCAGCGTGGCTGCCACCCGAAACCCAGGAGCGACTATGACCACCGCATCGCAACTCCAGTCCCGCCGGGTCCGCATCCCAGAGTCCTTTGGCGCTATGCAGGACTACTTCTGGGAGCAGGGGTGGACCGACGGGCTGCCCGTCGTCCCGCCCACCGAGGGCGCCGTGCGGGACATGCTGGCCGGCATCGACGCCGACCCGCAGCACTCCCTCGGCGTGATGCAGCCCAGCAACTCCCGGGCCACGCTGGAGAAGCTGGCGATTAACGCCGTCATGGCCGGCTGTAGCCCCGGGCACTTCCCCGTCGTGGTGGCCGCCGTCCGGGCCGCCCTCATCGACGGCTACAACCTCGCCGGCACCGCGGCCACCACCGGCGGGGCCAACCAGGTGGTGATCGTCAACGGCCCCGTCGCCCCCGAGCTGGGCATCCAGGCCGACGCCGGCTGCTTCGGCCCCGGCTTCCGCGCCAACGCCGCTATCGGCCGCGCCCTTCGCCTGATTGTCCGCAACGTGGCTGGCCTCACCCCCGGTGAAATGGACAAGGCCACCCTCAGCTCGCCGGGACGCTACAGCTTCTGCTTCGCCGAGAACGAGGCCCGCAGCCCCTGGGAGCCGCTGCACGTCGAGAGGGGCTATGCCGCCGAAGACAGCACCGTCACCATGGCAGGCATCCTCAGCGTCTACCGCATCATGGAGAGCACCTCCGGCACCGGCTTCGGAGTCCTGGGCACCATCGTCGGCAACATGAAGGCCGTCGGCATCGCCAACTACTACCAGCAGGCCACCGGCGGGCAGGTCATTTTGGTCCTCTGCCCGGAGCACGCCGCCGAAATCGCCGCGTCGGGTCTGAGCAAGGCTGACGTCAAGGACTACGTATTCCACAACGCCCGAATGCCCGTCGGACTGCTCAAGGGCATCGCCCACTACGGCAACCGCACCTGGCCCGCCTGGATCGACGAGTCCCGCGACGACGTGATGGTCCCCATCGTCCGCTCCGCCAGCGACGTGGTCGTGCTCGTGGCCGGGGGCGACGGACGCCACTCCTGCTGGATGGCCGGCTGGGGCGTCACCCTCGTCTCAACCGAGCGGGTCGAGTGGGCGCTGCCGTAGCCCGCCATTTCCGCTAACCTGCTATTCCTACCTATACTGTCTTCCCGCTTTCACGGGAATCCAGGATTATCAGGGTTATAAGGAAACGCGAGCATGGAAACCTCCCAGCCCACTTCCTATCGCTCCTATCGAGAGATGCTGATTTCCCAGAGCAGAGAGTCACCAGATACCTCAGATGAATTTGTCGCCCCCAACGACTCTATTCGCGCCAGGCTGGAAGCATCACGCCGGGAGCTGCTGGACTTGGGAATGCGCAACCCGCTGCTCAACTACCGCACGCTGCGCGCAAAGGGCGTGGAGGTAGTGGGCGAAAGCGCCGCCCAGGTCTTTGATGTGCTGGTAACCCAGGGCAAGGCCATGAGCTTTCTTGCCGATGACACTAAGGACGGATCCCCTAGACTTTGGGATGAGGAAATAGCACTGCCGCAGGTCGCGGTCAATCAGGCGGACAACCGCCTGCAAACTGCTGAGCCGCCTGCGAGTCTTGATCGGCGGTTGCTGAACACCTTCAGAGACGCCAATACCTCTATTGAGGAAACCGGCGTCAACACGTTGTTTCTCGCCCTGGGAATGCTCCGGTGGTATGAGGCCGACGCCAGCACGCAGCCTCGGTACGCGCCGCTGGCGCTGGTTCCGGTGCGGCTGGAGCGCACCGGCGCCCGCGAGCGGTTCACCATCCGTTACTCCGGCGAGGATCTGGGGGTAAATCTTTCCCTCATAGAGAAGGTGCGTGTCGATTTTGGCTTGGATTTTCGCGTTCAGGAAACCCTTGTGCCGGAGGATGGGAACACCGACATCGCCGGTTACATGGCAGATATTGCCGACGTTATCAGGCGCTCCGGTGCAGGCCGTTGGGTCGTGGAGCCTGACCGCATTGCGCTGGGATTCTTTTCCTTCAACAAGCTGCTGATGTACCTCGACCTGGACCCGAATAATACAAACATCGCAGAAAACGAAATCATCGCCGCTCTTTTTGGAGACGGATTCCGGGATCCGCCCTCATCCATCCCCGGCGGCGCCCACCTGGACAGCCATATCCGCCCCCAGGACGCTTATTATGTGCTGGACGCCGATTCGTCCCAGTCGCTGGCGATTCACGACGCCGCCAGCGGCGACGGACGCAATCTGGTGATTCAGGGGCCGCCCGGCACCGGCAAATCCCAAACCATCACCAATCTCATCGCCGACGCCGTCGGGCGCGGCAAGCGGGTGTTGTTCGTCTCCGAAAAGATGGCCGCCCTGGAGGTGGTCAAGCGCAGGCTGGACAGCGTCGGCCTGGGCCAGGCCTGCCTGGAACTGCACAGCAACAAGACCAACAAGCGCCAGACCCTCGAGGAACTGGGGCGGACGCTTAACCTCGAAGAATCCTATCTCCCGGCTGCTGCGTCCCACTTCGAGGAACTGTCCCGCGCCCAAGGCCAGTTGAACGATTACTCGGTGGCAGTCAACACCCCCGTCGGAAACAGCGGCGTCACGCCCAACGACGCCTTTGGCGAACTGCTGGCGCGTAATGCCAACGGAACGCCCGACCCGATAGCGTGGAATAGGATAAGCGGCATAACCCAATGGTCTGCCGATGACTTTCGACGCAAGCGGGAGGTGGTGGATGAACTGCGGCAGCGGATGCAAGATGTTGGCGTCCCCGCACAGCATCCCTTCTACGGCGCCGGACTGCGCCTTCTGTTGCCAGCGGCCCAAACGCAATTGCGGGAGAGTATCGAATCCGCATCTTTTGCATTGGGAAGGCTGGCAGATTTGTCACGCTCCCTGGCCGACAGCCTGTCCCTGGGCCAGACGGAGGATGTCGTCGGCCTCAATAATTTGCTGGATGCGGCCCGTCTGGCAGACAACGCTCCAGACCTGAGCGGCCTGAACTTGGCGGCTCCGCAATGGCAGACTCACGCCGGGCAAATAAGTGAGTCGCTGGACAAGGGTTTCCAGTGGCGGGGAATTCGATCAACATACGAAGCCGAGTTGTTGCCTGAGGCTTGGGAAGCCGACCTGCGGCAAACTCGTCAGACATTGAACACTACGGGGCGCAGCTTTTTCGGGCGACTAGTTTCCGGCAAGTATAAGCAGGCCCGCAGGCAACTCACCGCCGTGCTGCGTGGGGAAATGCCCAAAGAGGTTGACCGCCAAATCCGGCTGATTGACGACATTACCGAGGAACAGCAACTCCGGGCGGAAATCAATGGGGATTACGGCCATACTGTACTGGCACTAGGCCGTAGATGGAATGGCCATAACACCGATTGGAGTAGACTGGCCCCGTCCGTCCGGTGGTGGCTGGACCATGCCGGGCAGGTGTCGCCCGAAGTGGTTGGCGTTTTGCAAAGCAGGGCTGATACTGGCAACGTCCCGGCCTTGACCGAGACTATCGACGAAACGACTCGTGCGCTGGACGCTTACCGGGCTGTCGTCTCCGAAACGCAGTCCGGCTTGGAGCTGGACAACGAGGTGCGCTTCGGCAACCCCGACGGGTTGACAGCGCTCCCCTTCGCTGAACAGCGTGAGATTCTGCGCCAATGGTCCGAACGCATCGCGGAGATTCAGGACATCATTGGGTACAACAATGGCGTAGACGCCGCCCTGCGTGAGGAACTGCGTCCGGTCGTAGACGTTGCCGAGGGAAACTTCGGGGCCGGGCAGTCGCTGACTGAATGGTTTGAACGCGCCTGGTACGAAAGCGTCGCAGGTACCGCTTTCGCGGAGCGCCCGGCGTTGCGGGAGTTCCGAGGTCCACTGCACGAAAGCCGCATCGAGAGGTTTCAGGAGCTTGACCGGCAGTCCTTCGAATTCAACCGCTCCCGCGTAACCCAAGCCCATCATGGCTCGACGGCCCGGCACAAAGAACTGCCCGACCGTCTCGTACGCCAGGAGAATGATGACGACACCCGCGAGCGTCAGCAGCAACTGCGGGTCCTGCGGCGCGAAATCGAAAAGCGCAGCCGCCACAAGCCCATCCGCCGCCTGCTGGACGAAGCCGGGGGTATCATCCAGGAACTCAAACCCGTTTTCATGATGAGCCCTCTGTCCATCGCCAACTACCTGGCTCCGGACAGCGTAAGGTTCGACCTCGTGGTGTTCGACGAGGCCAGCCAGGTGCGGCCGGTGGATGCGCTCGGCTCCCTGCTGCGGGGCAAGAAAGCCGTGGTGGTGGGCGACAGCAGGCAAATGCCGCCTACCAGCTTCTTCGACCGCATCTCCCACGGCGACGAGAACGCCGACGAAGACGAAGAGGAGGGGGTGACTGAGGGCATTGAAAGCGTCCTGGATTTGTTCAGCAGCCAGGGCGCGCCGTCGTGCGAACTGCGCTGGCACTACCGCAGCCGCCACGAGTCGCTTATCGCTGTATCCAACCGGGAGTTCTATGACAACCGCTTGGTGGTCTTTTCCAGCCCCGACGCCGGGCGCGAGGCCAACGGGCTGCGCTATCACCACCTGCCGGATGCCGTTTACGACCGGGGGCGCAGCCGCACCAATCCAATAGAAGCCGAGACGGTGGCCCAAGCCGTGATGGAACACGCGACCCGCAATCCTGATCTCTCCCTGGGCGTGGCGGCGTTCAGCCAAGCGCAGGCACAGGCCATCGAGGACCGGGTGGAGGCGCTGCGGCGGCAGGACGATTCCTGCGAGGGATTTTTCGCCTCCCATCCCGAAGAGCCGTTCTTCGTCAAGAACCTGGAAAACGTTCAGGGCGACGAGCGCGACGTCATCTACATCAGCATCGGCTACGGGCGCGACGAAAGGGGGCAGGTCAATCAGAACTTCGGGCCTCTCAACACCGAAGGAGGCGAGCGGCGACTGAACGTGCTAATCAGCCGCGCCAAGCAGCAGTGCCACGTATTCACCAACCTGCACTCAGAGGACATCACATCAGAAACCTTGGGTATGCGGGCGTTACGAACATTTCTGGCTTACGCCGAAACAGGAGTAATGCCGGATATACCTTCCGTCAGCAACTTTGAGGTGGATTCGCCTTTCCAGAATGCGGTAGCAAAACGTTTGGAAGAACGCGGTTATCTGGTGCATCAAGAGGTCGCCTCTGGTGGCAGATTCGTAGACATCGGCATCGTTGACCCAAAGCGTCCGGGCCGTTACATCATCGGGATCGAGTGCGACGGGGCGTCGTACCACAGTTCCCGTTCTGCCCGCGACCGGGACCGGCTGCGGGAGCAGGTTCTACGCGGCCTCGGCTGGCAGCTGTACCGAATCTGGAGCACCGACTGGTTCCGCAACCCGGAGCGAGAACTGGCAAGGGCCATAGAGGCTATCGAAAACGCAAAGCATCCCAACAAGGGCTAACAACTATGGCCGCCCCCAACTCGCCTAGTCATCCTATCCGAGAGAATTTTCAGGCCGGAATCCCGTCAGATCGGCCCGCCGCCCTGCCCGGTCTCAAAGACCGCCGTGTGACCCCCTTGCGCGTTTGTGAAAAATGGTGCATACTACCCGCCTGAAAGCTTCCTGGTGGTTTGAGCGAGGCGGCCCCACCCGTTCCCATCCCGAACACGGTAGTGAAACGCCTCAGCGCCGACGATACTGCTTGGGTGACCGGGTGGGAAAATAGGTCACCGCCGGGGAGCTATTCCCAAAGAACCCTCCATCGAAAACCCGATGCCGGTACGGACTTGGCGCGGGGATTCCCCCGGCCCGGATGGACCGGACCCCTCCCTCGACCCTTGGCGTCCCGGTTGGGACCGGCAACTTCCCGCCCACCTTGCGCCTTTACACTGTTGCGGAGCGGCCAATATAATTTGGCTTTGGCGGCTTGACCACAGGCAGGCGCTGGCGGCGGTCGACCACGGTGGAGGAACAATTTCACACCTCCCAGGCCAGGAGCGGAATTATGGGCAGCAGATTCGAGAAGTTTTCGGAGCGAGCGCGGCGGGTGTTGTCGCTGGCCCAGGAAGAGGCCCAGCGCTTCAACCACAACTATATCGGGACTGAGCACATTCTCCTCGGCCTTGTCCGCGAGACGGAGGGTGTGGCGGCCCGGGTGCTGTCCAGCCTTTCCGTCGACCTCTCGAAGGTGCGTTCCGCCGTTGAGTTCATCATCGGGCGCGGCGAGAAGCCGGCTCAGGGCGAGATCGGCCTCACCCCGCGCGCCAAGAAGGTGGTGGAGCTGGCCGTCGACGAAGCCCGCCGCATGAACCACACCTACATCGGCACCGAACACCTGCTCATCGGCCTCCTGCGCGAGGGCGAGGGCGTGGCCGCCGGCGTGCTGGAAAGCCTCGGCGTCACCCTGGACAAGGTGCGCTCGGAGACTCACCGCATCCTGAGCCACACCTCCAGCCAGGGGCAGCAGTCCAGCCGGACCAACACCAAGACCCCCACGCTGGACAACCTGGGCGTCGACCTGACCCAGGCCGCCAGGTCCGAGAAGCTGGACCCCGTCCACGGCCGCGACAGCGAGCTCCAGCGGGTCATCCAGATCCTCAGCCGCCGCACCAAGAACAACCCCGTGTTGGTGGGCGAGCCCGGCGTCGGCAAGACCGCCATCGTCGAGGCCATGGCCCAGATGATCGCCAAGGGCGATGTCCCCGACACCCTGCAGAACAAGCGCCTCGTTACCCTCGACATGGGCTCCCTCGTCGCCGGCACCAAGTACCGCGGCGAGTTCGAGGAGCGCCTTAAGAAGGTCATCGAGGAGATCAAGACCTCGGGCAACTGCGTGCTGTTCATCGACGAGATACACACCCTCGTTGGGGCCGGCGCCGCCGAGGGCGCCGTGGACGCCTCCAACATCCTGAAGCCCTCGCTGGCCCGCGGCGAGTTGCAGTGCATCGGGGCCACCACCCTCGACGACTACCGCAAGTACGTCGAGCGTGATCCTGCCCTCGAGCGCCGCCTCCAGCCCGTCCGGGTGGAAGAACCCACCATCGACGAGACCGTGGGCATCCTCAACGCCGTTAAGGAGCGCTACGAGGAGCATCACAACGTCGTATACACCGAAGATGCTGTCAACAGCGCCGCCAGCCTGGCCGCTCGTTTCATCGCCGACCGCTTCCTGCCCGACAAGGCAATCGACCTGATCGACGAGGCCGGCTCCCGCGTCCGCCTGCGCGGCAGTGTCACGCCGAGTTCGGTCACCGATGCCATGCAGGTGCTCGAGGCAGTGAACCGCGAGAAGGAAGAGGCCATTGCAGAGCAGCGCTACGAGGCCGCCGCCGAGCTTCGCGACCGCGAGTTGCAGCAGCGGCAGGACCTGGATGAGCTGCGCACCGAGTGGCAGGAAGGCCGGGAAAAAGAGCGCACCGTGGTGACCGAGGACGACATCGCCGAAGTCGTCAGTATGTGGACCGGCGTCCCCGTCGCCCGCTTGGCTAAGGAAGAAACCGAGCGCCTGCTCCAGATGGAGAACGAACTCCACAAGCGGATCATCGGACAGGACGAGGCGATCGTTAACATCTCCAAGTCCGTCCGCCGCGCCCGCGCCGGGCTCAAGGACCCCCGGCGTCCCATCGGCGTCTTCATGTTCCTTGGCCCCACCGGCGTCGGCAAGACCGAGCTGGTCCGGGCCTTGGCCGAGTTCATGTTCGGCCATGAGGACAACATGATCCGCCTGGATATGTCCGAATTCCAGGAACGCCACACGGTTGCCCGGCTCATCGGCGCCCCTCCGGGATATGTGGGCTATGACGAGGGCGGACAGTTGACCGAGGGAGTGCGCCGCAAGAACTACTGCGCCGTGCTGCTGGACGAGATCGAGAAGGCCCACCCCGAAGTCTTCAACATCCTGCTCCAGATTTTCGACGCAGGCCAATTGACCGACGCCCGGGGCCGCAAGGTCGATTTCCGGAACTCTATCCTGGTGATGACCAGCAACCTGGGTTCCGACCTGATCAAGCGCGAGACCACCGTGGGCTTTGCGGTCAAGGCCGACAACGCCCGCACCGACCAGAGCGCCTACGAGCGCATGAAGGACAAGGTGATGGAGGAGGTCCGCCGGTTCTTCAAGCCGGAGTTCCTCAACCGCATCGACTCCACCGTCGTCTTCCACCAGCTGGACCGGACCGAGATCCTGTCCATCGTGGACCTGATGATGAACCAGGTCCGCCAGGAACTGGACGACAAGCAGGTCGGACTGGAACTGTCCGACGCCGCCAAGGACTACCTTGGCGAGAAGGGCTTCGACCCGGTGCTGGGCGCTCGCCCCCTGCGCCGCCTCATCCAGAACGAGGTGGAAGACCAGCTCTCCGAGGAACTCCTCGCAGGCCGCTTGGGCGCTGGCGACGTGGCCTACGTCGACATCGAAGAGGGCGCCGTCAAGATCACTGCCCAGACTCCGGTGGAGGCGGAACCCGCGCTGGAAGAGGAGCCGGCCCCCGCCGATTAATCCCCGTCTCTCCCTCGAACTACCGAACCGGCGCGTCGAAGCCGCGAGCTTCACGCGCCGGTTTTTCTATTCCGGCAGGGTAGGAAGATGAGATGCGGGTTGCAAAGGTGCTCTTCGTCTTCTGCGCGCTGATAGCCGCCGTGTATGTGATAGGGACGGCTGTGTGGATGATTGCCGCGGTCTCCGGAATCGAATTAGGAAGTCTGGCCTACATATCCGCCGCAGGCGTACTGGTGATTGCGGGATTGTTCGCGGGCGCTTTCTGGGTATGGAGGAAAATGCTCAATCGACAGAGATGAACGCGCAACTACTCTTAGCTACCCTCCACCCGTTGAAAATTTGATGACAGTTGCCTGCCGACAGACCGCCACCGCCGCCCATATAATCCACGTAGACAGTTCCTATGAGGAGCAGGGGGAACGGTATGGCGAAGGCTGCCGACCGGCGCAGGACGGTATACTACTGTCCCGAGTGCGGCCATGAAAGCGCCCGCTGGATGGGCTTTTGCCCCAGCCCTCATTGCGACTCCACCAGGCCCCTGGTTGAAGGAACCCCGCCTCCCGCCGAGACTGCCGGCCGCTCCCGCCGCGCCGGATGGACCGGCCTGCCCGCCGCTCAGGCCACCACCCTCGCCGACGTGTCTGCCGCATCACAGCCCCGGATACCGCTGCCGTCCCCTGAGCTGAACCGCGTTCTCGGCGGCGGCATCGTACCCGGTTCGGTCTCTCTGCTCACCGGCGAGCCCGGGGTCGGCAAGTCGACGCTGCTCCTGCAGCTGGCGCACTCGCTATCGCCCAAAGACGTTTCGCTGAACGGCTCCGGACCGGACGCTCCCGTGATGTATGTGACCGGCGAAGAGTCGCCGGTACAGGTCAAGCTCCGGGCCGACCGCATGGGCATAGACGGCCGGGGCATTCAGCTCCTCGCCGAGACCGATGTTGACCTGGTTGTGGAGCGCCTCGACGAGGCCCGGCCTTCCCTGTCCATCATCGACTCTATTCAGACGTTGCATGCCGAGAGCGAGACCTCCGGCCCCGGCAGCGTCGGCCAGGTGCGGGAGTCTGCGCTGCGACTGCTGCGCTGGGCCAAGACGGCCGGCCGACCCGTCTTCATCTCCGGCCACATGACCAAGGACGGATCCCTGGCCGGCCCCCGCGTGCTGGAGCACATGGTGGACGTCGTGCTCCACCTGGAATCCCAGGAATCGGGCAGCTACCGCGTCCTGAGGGCCGCCAAGAACCGCTTCGGCTCAACCGACGAGGTCGGCGTCTTCGAGATGACGGGGCAGGGCCTCGGCGATGTCCTCGACCCCTCGCGGGCCGCGATGTCGCACCGGGCCGGCCCGCAGCTTGGAGCCATCGCTACGCCGGTACTGGAGGGCAGCCGCGCCCTTCTGCTTGAGGTGCAGGCCCTGACCAACTTCTCCCAGCTTCCCGCGCCCCGCCGGGTCTCCAACGGCGTGGACCACAACCGCCTGCTGATGCTCACCGCCGTGGCCTCCCGTCGCACCGGCCTCGAGCTCGGCGGCCAGGACGTGATCGTGAACGTGGCTGGCGGCTTCCGTGCCACCGAGCCCGCGGCGGACCTGGCCATCGTCCTGGCCATCGCGTCGTGTTACCGCAACGCCCCGCTGCCTCCCGCCGCCGCCTTCGGAGAGGTCGGCCTCAGCGCCGAGGTCCGTGCCGTCCCCCACGCCCAGCGTCGCGTCAACGAGGCCGCCCGTCTCGGCCTGACTCGCTGCATCCTGCCCGAGGCCAGCATGTCCGAGGTTGATCCGCCACCCGGTATCCACCTCATCCCCGCCGGGACCGTTGGTCAGGCCATCCGCGCCGCCCTCTCCGCGCCAGCGGACGAGGCGGATCAGTTGTTTGCTTAGATGACCGGTGGGTATGAGAGGCACCGTAGATGCAACGCTAACTACAAGATATAGACTACTTAGAGAAGCGATTCAATCAAATTATCCACATGTAGTACAATACAGAAAATTCCCCAATGAGGTGAGTTGTGGGAGCGCAGCACAATGCACTCGCAGTGGCCGACAAATTGGTTCGTTTGTCACTCGAAGAGGAAAACCCCATCACACCCATGCAAATCCAAAAACTGGCCTATTTCTGTCACGCTTGGATGCTGGGACTTGGAAACGGACCTCTGTTTCAGGATGCAGTGGAGTCCTGGCGGTACGGTCCAGTAATTAGGGCCCTCTATCACGCACTCAAGCGTTATGGGCGGGAACACATCACCGATCCTCTCCTTGACCGTCCAGCTCAGTTCTCAGATCAAGAGGACAGAATCATCAGAGTGATTTGGCAGCGATACGGGAATCTGGATGGCGGAAGGCTTTCCCGAATGACCCATGCGCCCGGGTCGCCGTGGCAGCAGACCTATCAGAAGGACAAGCGAAGTCAGATCATTCACAATCACACCATCAGAGATTACTATGCCGCCCTAATTGAGCAGCGGAGGGCGGTGTGACGATCCCGTCAAGGTACACTAGCGGGGATGACGAGGAAGAACTCTTCAGGCTCACCGACCCCGATGAACACCCGGATTCCGACGACGAGCTTCTGGCTAGACAAGAAGAAGAGTCAATTTCAAGCGGCGGCTACGATGACACTCAAGGCGAACACGATGAAAGTGTAGAGAGGTTGATCTTGGGGGCTGCGCTAGAAGATCTTTCCGATGACGATTTAGAAGATGTGTTCAGGCTCATAGAAGAAATTCGAAACCGTCGTGAAGAGGAGGAGTCGCTTTGATTTAAGTGGGAGAACGGGCGCTGTTGGAACCATTATCCCCTTGGTCGCTTATCCGTCTCCACCCTGAAGCGCCGCCTCGTGCTCGTGGGTGAACTCGTGGTCCTCGCACGCCACCCAGCGGGAGCCGTCCTCGTAGACTTCCTTCTTCCAGATCGGCACCACTTCCTTGATCCGGTCGACGGCCTTGTGGCAGGCGTAGAAGCCCTCCTTACGATGCGGCGACCCCACGGCCACCACCAGGCTGATCTCGCCGATGGCCACGGTGCCGGTGCGGTGCCCGATGGCCATATCGTCCAGCCCGAACTCCGCCATCAGTTCCTGCCTCACCTCCTCCAGCTTCTTGACGGCCATCTCGTCGAAGGCCTCGTACTCCAGCGTCAGCACCCCCTTACCCTCGAAGTTGTCCCGCGTGGTGCCGAGGAAGGTGACAATCGCGCCGTTGGTGCTCTTGCGCACCGCCGAGGTGAACTTGTCCGGGTCAAGGATCTGGGAGGTCAGCTCTATCATCAGCGCCACTCTTCAATGTAGAGTTTGGGATTCCCGCTTTCGCGAGAATGACGGATTCATGGGTGCGAGGATCCAGGAAATGGATGGGGGTTACCCGCCGCTGACCGGCGGGATCAGGCAGACGTCGTCACCGGATTTCAGCACGTCTTCGGGTTCGGCGTAGTCGGCGTTGACCGCCACCACGATCCTCACGTCCGGCGGCGCCAGCCGGGGATAGCGCAGGCGCACCGCGTCGGTAAGGTCCTCCACGGTCGAACCCGACGGCAGTTCCAGCGAGAATTGTTTCGTCCCTGCCCGCTCCCGGTACAGCGCAAACAGTCTTACAGTCAGTTCCATGACTTGATTGTAGCCCCTGCGGTCAACCGCGCCTAGTGCATCACCAGCCCGCCATCCACGTTGAAGGCCTGGCCGGTAATGTTGCGGGCGCCGGGGCCGGAGAGAAAGCGGGCCATGGCCGCGATGTCCTCGGGCGTGTTGGACCGCCCGATGGGAATGCGGGCGTCGCGGGCTGCCTCCAGTTCGGCGATGGTGGCGCCGGAAGCCTCGGCGCGACCCCTCATGGTCTCGGCGCCCATCTCGGTCAGCGTCGAACCGGGGCAGATGGCGTTGACATTGATGTCGTATTGCCCCAGCTGGTGCGCCGCGATCATGGTCATCGCCAGTACGGCGCCCTTGCTGGCGGCATAGGCCGCGTTGGAAGTGCCCGAGTAGCCTTTGCCCGCGATGGAGGCGATGTTGACGATACGCCCGCCGTCGCCCTGCGCGATCATCTCCCGGGCGGCGCGTTGCATCCCGAAGAACACGCCTTTGGCGTTCACACGGTGGATGCGGTCCCAGTCCTCCTCTTCCACGTCCATCACGAACAGGTACCGGGTGACGCCGGCGTTGTTCACGATGATGTCGATGCGGCCGAAGGTGTCCTTGGCCTGCCCGATCATCCGGTCGATGTCGGCCACGCTGCCCATGTCGGCGTGGATCGGCAGGCTCTCCCGCCCCAGCGCCTTCACCGCGACGCTGGTCTCCTCCACGTTCTCGGCGTTGATGTCGGCCACGGCCACGTGGGCCCCGGCCTCGGCCAGTTGCAGCGAGATGGCCCGGCCCATGCCGCGCCCCGCGCCGGTGACCACCGCGATCTTGTCCTCAATCTCCATGCCGTCCTCGCTTGTCAGCTTGTTATCGCATTGCGGTTATTCTACACTCCGCATTAGAGGTGGGAAACATGACTCTGGGAAAGTACAAAACAAAAGACTGGATCATCCTGCCTGGAACTACCATCGGGGGGCAAGTGGGTACGTTCAGGGCTGAATTCGTGATACGCAACCAGGCGGATACCGGGCGCTTCGAGCCATTGAACGGCATCGTCGATACTGGAGCGTCATATACAATCGTTCCGGCTTCCATCTTGGACGCGCTTGGAATTGAGAGAGAACAAACAATAAACTTCACTCTTGTGGATGGGTCTCAAAGAGAAATGGACATTGGATGGGTGCAGATGGAATTGGAGGGCCGAAACGGTCACGTCTATGTGGTGTTCGGGCGTGATAACGGCCCAATCCTTCTCGGGGCGATGGCCCTGGAGACATTCGCCCTCGCAGCCGACGCCAAGAACCGGCGTTTGATTCCCGCCCAAGCAACCCTATAGCCACCGTTACAAGAGGGTGAGTCGGGCCATAGGTAAGGAACACAACAATGGCAGGGGAATCAATCGGATACATTGTCCTTACGGGGATTGTGGATGAGGAAGACGGGCAGTTCGCTTCCTACTGCCGAGAGCTTGGCACGGCCAGTTGCGGCGATACGATTTCCGAGGCTCTGGAAAACTTGAGGGAAGCCATCGAGCTTCATATAGAGGGACTGGAAGAGGTCGGCGAACTGCAACGGACGCTGCGGGATCACAACAACATTAAAGTCAAGTATATGACTGACCGCGGAGGTTGAGCATGGCAACAGAGACGCGAGTTGACACAATCGTGCGGGGCGGTCAGGTCGTGACCTCGTCGCAGGTCCTCGACGCCGCCGTAGCGATCCAGGGCGAGAAGATCGTGGCGGTGGCGCCCGAGCACCTGCTGCCCCCGGCCGATCGCGTCATCGACGCCGAGGGCAAGTTCGTGCTGCCCGGCCTCATCGACGCCCACGTCCACCTGGACGGCCACGACGACTACGCCCTGGGCGCGCTGGCCGCGGCCCACGCTGGCATGACCACGCTCATCCCCTTCGCCAACTACACCCTCGACGGCGATGAGACGCTGCCCCAGGCCGGCCACCGCATCCGCGAGGAGATCAACGCCTCGGCGGTCGTGGACTTCGGCTTCCACTTCATCCTGCAGAACCGGCCGTCCATCCTGCGCTCCCTGCCCGAGGCCATGGAAATGGGCTTCAAGTCCTTCAAGATGTTCATGACCTACAAGAAGCGCCCGGGCCGGATGTGCGACGACGACTACATCTGCGAGGCGATGGAGATGACCGCCCGGGGCGGCGGCGTGCTGCAACTGCACTGCGAGAGCGGCAACATCATCGAATATCTCGAAAACAAGCTCATCGCCGACGGTCACACTCACCCCGAGTTCTTCCCCGTGGCCTGCCCCGACTGGGCCGAAGAGGAGGCCATCAACCGGGCCATCGCGATGGCCGCCGCCACCCGTTGCCCCACCTACGTCGTGCACCTGAGCACCCACCTGGGCTTGGAGCGCATCAAGCAGGCCCAGGCCATGGGCCAGCCGATCTGGACCGAGACCTGCCCCCAGTACCTGCTCCTGTCCGACGCCGAGATGGCCAAGGTCGGCCCGCTGGCCAAGATCGGCCCGCCCCTGCGCCCCGAGGACGGCCCCGACCGCGACGCCCTGTGGGCCGGGCTGCAACGCGGCCACATCTCCATCGTGGCCAGCGACCACTCGCCCCACCCGCAGGAGCTGAAGAAGCCCGGCTGGGACAACATCTTCGTCACGCCCGACGGCGCGTCGGTGCCATTCGGATCGCCTGGGATCGAGACGCTTGCGCCGCTGATGTACAGCGAGGGTGTGGTCAAGCGCGGAATGCCGATCACCTGGCTGGCGCGCATCATGGCGGAGAACCCGGCCCGCATCTTCGGCCTCTACCCCCGGAAGGGCGTGATCCAGCCCGGCGCAGACGCCGACCTGCTCATCCTCGACCCCGGCGCGGACCGGGTCATCACCGCCGCGGACCACATGAGCAACGCCGGCTACTCCCTGTTCGAGGGCTGGGAGATCACCGGCCGACCCTGGATGACGCTGCTGCGCGGCCAGGTACTGCTAAACGACGGCAAGCTGGAGCAGCAACCCGGCTACGGCCAGTTCATGGAGTGCCAGGGTCCCATGACACCGCTGGGAGGGCCGGTGAGCTGATCCCCGTCGCCGGTCCGCTCACCTTTCCCGCAACAATACAAGCGTTGCCAGGGGTCTACGCACCGCCGGCGCAGCGCTCATCAAATGCTCTGTTGCCGTCTCGGCAGCGTCGATAATGTTGATAACTTGCCGCCGCGAATACTTGGAGTGTGGGTCGTAATCTGCCAGTCGTCTTTGTCGCTGCAATTGGGCGAACGTGGTTGCGAACTGCTGCACGGCTGGTTCCATCACTCCACTACCTTGTGTCATCCTCTCCCTGGCAGGACCATGATCCAGGCTCCTGTAGGTTCTCGTCCAGGAATCCCGGGTTTGCGCGTCTGTAGACAATCCGGCGACAACGTTGGCGTTGTTGTTGCACAGAGCATGGAACATGGCGTAGTAAGCGGTGCTTATTGCCCGTTTCAGCATGGCTTGTCTTGGCCTGCCCTGCCTTTGCTGAGTGCCGGAATCACCTGCCAGAATCCTCGCTGCATCAATGAGGTGGCGCCAGTTCACGTCTGATCCTCGTCCTCGTCCATATCCCAGGGCATCTGTTGCCTCAGGCGAAGTAACTCTGGATATTCTTCCTTGGGGATGTAGGACTCTATCAGCACCGACGGGAGGCCCAATGCCTCGAAATCCCCCGTCAGCGACGTCATTACAGTGATCACTTTTTTCGGATCAGGATGCTCGCCATTCCCCTCATAGACTATGTCGACTTGATAGGTGTCCCGTCCATCGATGTCACGTGTCGGTTCCAGGACGATGGGGTCGAACCGCAACTGGCCCTGAAAGTGCGCATCAAGTCGCTCACGGTACAGGGCCTCCACCCTTTCTGCGGTATCAGTCGAAAGCGCCATGTTCTCACCCCTTGAACGCAGGCATCACCTCGTCGCTGATTAGCTTCAGGGAGTTCAGGAGGCGGTCAGTGGGGACCTGACCGCCGTAGTTGACCTCCATCACCACGCCGGTCACGCCGAGGTCTTCCTGGTAGCCCTTGAACGTGTCCACGATCTCCGCTGACGTGCCGAAGACCACACGCTCCTCCAGCACCTGCTCGTAGGGCGCGGCGGCGATGCGGCGCATCCGCTCCGCGATTTCCGGGTTGGCCGCGGTCTGGATCAACTCGGTCACGGCGTACTGGATGGCCCCCAGCGCGCTCACCCGCGGCTCCTCGTGGGCCTTCTCCGTTGTCTCGGCGCAGTAGACCGGCACCCGGATTGCGATGTCGGGCGTTCCGGTGAACCCGGACTCCGCCAGCTTCTCCCGGTACGACGCCAGCCGTTCCTTCAGCGCGGCCCGCCCCGTGTTGGCGCTGATGAATATGGGGTGTCCCATCGCGCCCACTAGCGGGAAGGTATCCTCCCCTGCCACCGCCACTCGGACGGGTGGGTACGGCTGCTGGTACGGTTTGGGAGTGACGGTCACATCATGGAAGGTGTGGTACTCGCCATCATGGGTCAGGGTGTCCTCACGCCAGGCCTTCATGATGATCTCCAGGGCCTCGAGGAACCTGGAGCGGCTCTCGGAGTAGGGCACGTTGTAGCCCTCGTAATAGCGGGTCAGCCCGCTGCGCCCGATGCCGAAGTCGAAGCGGCCCTTGCTGATGTGGTCAACCGTGGCCGCCTCCTCGGCGACCCGCAGCGGGTTGGTCAGCGGCAGAACCTGCACGGCAAGGCCGGTGCGGATGCGCTTGGTGCGCGCCGCGATGGCGCTGGCGATGACCATAGGCGAGGCCAGCACGGCACGCTCCGGGCTGAAGTGATGCTCGGCCAGCCAGACGGTGTCGAAGCCCATCTGCTCGGCCTCGGTGATCTGGGCGAACGACTCGTCGAAAGCCTCCGCCTGCGAGGCGCCCTTGCGGACATGGAAGTCGGTAAACATCCCGAAATTCATCGGTTATCTCCGTACGAATGCAGCCTGGTCAGAATCTTTCAAGCGAAATCGAGTGTAGAGGCCTGCGGAAACAGCGTCAAACGCAGCCGTTATCTCGCAGGCTCATGCCGGTAGTTCCCTCTCCTTCCGGGGGAGGGTTAGGGTGGGGGCGTTCCCATATTGCTGCCATTAAGGCTGGTAACCAGAAGCCCCTTACCTCTCTTGAACTTGCCTCAAGGTCTCTCACCCAAGGGCGAGGCACTGTGTTCCCGGGCCTACACCGGCGGGCGGCGGGTGTGCCAGTCCGTGGCCTGCTGGTATGCGTGTCCGGCATTCAGCACCGTGGCCTCCTCGAATGGCCGGCCCGCGATCTGCAGGCTCAGGGGCAGCCCATCCTGGCTGAACCCGCACGGCACGGACAGCGCCGGCAGGTTCGCCAGGCTCGGCACCGTTGTGAACAGCCACGGCGTCCGGTTGACGTCGGCTTTGCTGGTGATCGTGGGGTCCGGCTCCAGGGGCTGCGCCGGGACGCCCATCGTCGGGGACAGCAACAGGTCCACCTGCTGCAGGGCTTCGAGAACCTGCGCCCTGAGCAGTGTCCGCAGCCGGACCGCCTTGTAATACATGGTCGCAGGCATTATGGCGTTGACCAGGTACCCGATGCGGTTGTCGTGTCCGATGTCCCGGGCCCGCTCGCTCAGCAACTCCCGGTAGGTCGTCGGCGCTTCCACCCGGATGCCGCCGTTGATCGGCCCCGCGTTCGCGGTGATGGGTATGGAGATTTCTTCCACGGAAGCGCCCATTCTACCCAGGGCGTTGGCGGCGTCGAGGATCGCCTTCCCCACGTCGGGATCAACCGATTCGGCGTAAAGCACTTCCCGCATGATACCGAAGCGCAGCCTGCTGATGTCGCCGGTCAGCGCGGACCGGTAGTCCGGTGTCGGCTCCCGGCTCGTCAGCCGGTCGCCGGGATCGTGCCCGGCGATGGCCTGCAGCACGATGGCGCAGTCCTCTACCGAGCGCGTCAGTGGGCCGACGGTGTCCATGGAGCGCACGCCGGGCGCAACGCCGTAGCGGCTGACCAGCCCCCAGGTCGGGCGCAGTCCCGCCAGCCCGCACCACGCGGCCGGGCAGCGCACCGAGCCGCCGGTATCCTCGCCCAGGGTTGCCGCCGCCATGAACCCCGCGGTGGCCCCGCCGCTGCCGCTGCTGGAGCCGCCGCAGGAGCGCTCCAGGTTCCAGGGGTTGCGCGGCGGGTCAAACTGGTGCGAGAGGGCCGTGGTGGCGAACTCGGTCATATTCAGCTTGCCCAGCAGCACCGCCCCGGCGTCTTTGAGCCGGGCCACGACCGTCGCGTCGTATTCAGGCACGAACTCGTCGAACACCGGCGTGCCGATGGTGGTCCGGACCCCCTCGGTGTACATCTGGTCCTTGACGGCCACAGGGACGCCGTGAAGAGGGCCGCAGTAGTTGCCCCCGGCAATCTCATCCTGCGCCCGCTGCGCCGCCTCCCGGGCCAGGTCGGCGGTAACCGTCAGGTATGCCCGGATGTTCGTGTCGTGCGCGTCTATGCGCTGCAGGTATGCCTCGGTGACGTCGATGGGCGAAACTTCGCCGTTGCGAATGGCATCGCCCAGCTCGGCTACCGTGAGAAAAGGAATGTCCGCGCGTTCCATTGGCTTCACCCCCGGTACGATGACGGAATCATAGGCGCGAGGAAAGGGAGGGTCAACACCGGCTCACCCACCCGGGTCCCAGGCAAGGCGGAATGCCGAGGGCGTAAGGGTTGCTCCAGGTCAGCCGACGGCGCGGTCATCCTTCAAGCGCTCAACCTCGTCCGGAGGGTAACCCAGCCATTCCAGTATCTCTGCGGTATGTTCGCCGAGAGACGGGGACGGAGGGGCATGGGGCAGGGGTGTGCCGCTGAACTTGGCGTACGGTCCCACCATCCTGACCGCGCCTTCCCGGGAGTGGACGAACTCGTCCACCAGCTCATTGGCCACCACCTGCGGGTCGTCGAACATCTCCTCGATGAAGCGCACCGGCCCGGCCGGGATGTTGCGCTCCTCCAGAATGCGCAGCCATTCCGCGCTGGGCTTGGCGCGGAACAGGGCCTCCGCTCGATGCTCCAGATCGCGGGTGTACTCCCGCGACTCCGGCTTCGTCGGGTCCCAGTCGGGGGCCATGGACTTGTCGGTCAGCCCCAGCGTATCCAGCAGCCTCTCCCGCAGCGGCTGGCTCAGGCAGCCCACCCCGATCGGCCCGTCGGCAGCCATGTACACCCGGTAGTAGATGTTGCCGTGGTGCTCCCGTCGGCGGCTTCCCGGCGAGAGCTGCACCAGGTCGTCGAAGGACGCCCCTGCCTCCCGCTGTTCACTGATGTCCTTGAGAGTCTTTTCCCGGGTTTCCCGGTCCAGCTTCTCCACGTGCAGGAACCTGGTTCCCATCAGGTTGAGGGCCTGCCCCAGCAGCGTGGTCTCGATCTTCTGGCCCACGCCGGTGCGCTCCCGGGCGTACAGCGCCGCCGAGACCGCCCCCGCCATCGCGATCCCCGACGAAGTGTCGATCAGCGGGCTGGACCACACCCACGACGGCACGTCGTCCACCGTCTTGGTCTCCGAGGCGATCATGCCCGTCATGGCCTGGATGATCATGTCGTAGCCCGGCCGGTGGGCGTCCGGGCCGCGACGCCCGTAGGCCGTCAGCTCGCAGTACACCAGCCGCGGGTTGATGCCCGACAGCTTCTCGTAGTCCACTCCCAGCTTCTCGGCCACGTCCGGGCGGTAGTTCACCAGCACCACGTCAATCTGCTTGACCAGCCGCGAAAGGACCTCCTGGGCCTGGGGGTTGGTGAGGTCCAGCGGCAGACTGCGCTTGCCCCGGTTGTAGGTCATGAAGGTGCGGCTCTCCGGCTTCGTAGAATCCGGGGGCGTGAACCGCTGCGTCAGCCGCCAGGGCTCGCCCCAGGGCGGCTCGATCTTGATCACGTCGGCCCCCATCTCGGCCAGGATCCGCCCGGCCAGCGGCCCGGCTATGATCTCGGTAAAGTCGGCCACCCTCACGCCTTCCAGCGGACCGGGCATCTTCAGCTACCTCCCAAGGAATCAAACACAGAGAGCACAAAGGACACAGAGATATTCTATCTTTTCGCCGAAATCCCTGTGTCCAGGCTGGTTGTCACTCCCTCAGCAGCGCCGCCAGTTCGGCGTTCACGTCGTCGGGGCGCTCGCAGTGGGGGAAGTGGCCTGCCCGCTCCAGCTTGACGTAGCGGGAGCCGGGCACGGCCTCGTGGATCTCCAGCTCGTACTCGTCGGGCTGCATCGGGTCGTCGACGCCGCGCACCAGGGTCAGCGGGGCCTTCAGCTTGTGGATGCGGTCCCGGGCGTCGAAGCGGTCGATGGTCAGCAGGTCGTTGTGCTGCGAAATCGGCCCTACCCGCTTGTGTCCCTCCATCAGCTCGGCCCGCAGGCTGGCATCATCGACAAACAGGAGCATGTGCTCCATGGCGTCCAGCCACTTCTGCATCGGCTCCCCGCCCTTGGCTGCGTTCAGGCGGAACTCCAGGCTGCCCGGCGCGCGCTCCTTCGGCCGCATGGCCACCGTCATCAGCAGCAGGCCGTCCACCTCGTCGGGCCAGGTCAGCGCATAGTCCAGCGCCACGCAGGCGCCCAGCGTGAAGCCTGCCAGCACCAGCCCGTCCTTCTGCCCCCGTTCGCGCAGCCACTCCCGCAGCCAGTGGGTGTAGTCCGCCACTTCTTCGAAGGACTCGCCTTCCAGGTGGCCGGGCAGGTCAGGCGCCAGCGCGCCGGGGAAGTGCTCCAACTGGTAGCGGTACGACGCCGCGCACCCACCCGCGCCCGGGCCGTGGATCAGGACAAGCTGCGACATGGTGTACCTCCCAGTATAGTTGACTCCCTCCCCCTCAGGGGGAGGGCTGGGGTGGGGGTGAATCCCCTGTTAATTGTGCGGCCGACCCCCTCCCTAACCCTCCCCCCTCAGGGGGAGGGAACCGAAAGGGGATGCTGTTCTCTTCCTCAGACGATCGGCCAAGGCGGCGGAAAGGACAGGCCGGTGCGGGCCAGCATACTCTCGCCCCCGGCCTGCACCTCCGAGATCAGGGCCTGCTCGTCGACGAACAGCGCCCTGTGGTCCTCGACCACCACGCGGCCATCGACGATGACAGTATGCACGCTGCGGCCGTCCGCATTGTAGACCAGGCTGTTGACCGGGTTGAAGAGCGTGGCCCACTCCGCGCTGCGGGTGTCGTACAGCGCGATGTCCGCCTTCTTCCCCGCCTCGATGGAGCCGATATCGTCGCCCAGTCCCAGCGCACAGGCGCCGTCGATGGTTGCCAGCTCCAGCGCCTTCTCTGCGGTGATGGCGGTGGTGTCTCGCCGGGCGTCCTTGTAGACCACGGCGATGAGGTACATGGCGCGGTTGGTCTCCAGCAGGTTGGAGTTGTTGCCTGCGTCGGTGCCGATGCCCGCAGTGATCCCGGCCTCCAGCATTTCGGGCAGCAGGCCGCCGGGCGGAACGTTGGACTCGCTCGCCGTCATGCCGTAGCCGGACTTCATCGCCGCCGTGGGCACGGCCACCACCTTCGTACCCGTCCGGGCCAGGGTTTCCACTTCGGACATATCCAGGCCGATGCAGTGGGACATCACCACGTTTTCGCCCAGCACGCCCAGGCTCTCCAGGTACTGCGAGGGCCTCATGCCCGTGTCCCGCAGGCAGGAATTCACGTAGTTGGCGCTGTTATTGAAGTGCAGGGTCAGCGAGACGCCGTTGTCGTCGGCCAGGCGCTTGGATTCCTGCAGCAGCCGGGGGGTTGCGGCGCTTGGAGCGAACGGCATGGCCCAGGCTCGTACCCGCCCGTCGAGAGCGCCGTCGTAGTCGCGGATGACGCGCTCGACCCGAGCGATGGCCTCGCCGGTCTCGTACACGGGAAGATTGACCGGGTTGGGCATGTCGGTCACGTGGTCGCCGACCATGACGCGACAGCCGGACTGCTCGTAGGCCCGCAGGCCGGCGTCCAGGAACTTGGTGCTTCCGGGGTCTATGAAAGTGGTTGTGCCGTACTTGAGCAGTTCGGTGATGCCCAGCAGCGAGGTCAGGTATTCCTCCTCCGACGTCATCGCCCCCTGCAGGATGAACACGTTGGGAAGGTAGCTGGAGCCGAGGCTGTCCGGGAAGATGCCCCGCGTGGCGTGGGCGTAGCTTATGTGCATGTGCCCATTGACCAGGCCCGGCGTCACAACCATGCCGGAGGCGTCGATCACGCGGTCGGCGGCTACGTCGGCCAGGTCCGCAGACTTGCCCACCTGCGCGATACGGCTCCCTTCTATGACGACTGCGCCATCCTGGATCATGCGCCGCTCTTCGTCCATGGTGATGATGTAACGCGCGCCCTCGATCTTGATCGTTCCGTTGGGCATCTGCGCCTCCGCTGCCCGATTTCCGCCGGTGTGCAACTGTAAGGGCAGGCACTGGCTTGGAAATCAGAAAAGTGTAGGGGCGCACAGTCGTGCGCCCCCGGTAACGAGTCTGCGCCGGGAATGCCGGTCGCCTACAGCCGGTCTAGGAAGGCTGTGACCACCTCGTTGAATTCGTCCGGCTTCTCCATCTGCGGGCTGTGGCCGCACTGGTCGATGATCGCCAGTTGCGATCCCGGTATCGATCCCCGGAATATCTCGCCGCACTCCAGCGGGATGATGGCGTCGTTGGCGCCCCAGACGATCAGCGTGCGCGCCTGCACCTTCGACAGGTAGTGGGGCAGGCTGGGGTTGTGCAGGTAGGGCTTCCAGCCGAGCCGGGACAGCATCTCCCGGTTGGAGTGGTCTACGGCGGCTTCCTCCGGGGTCAATTCGCGGGTGAAGTAGTCGTAGTTGGGCACCTGCTCCGGGTTGTGGAAGGCCAACTGGCGGCGAGCGTCGCCGCCCACCATGAATACCTCGGCGATCTCCGAGTTCTGCGGGCGAATGCCGGCGGCGTTGATCAGGATCAGTCCCTCGATGTCGCTGCCGCCCATGGCCGCTATTTCCGCGGCGGTCCAGCCGCCGATGGAGTGCCCTGCCAGCACGTAGTCCTCCAGCCCCAGCTCGTCGGCCAGCTCTAGGACGAAGTGGGCGACGTCTGTGACGGTGTAGACCCAGCCGGGCCTGGGGGTCCCGAAGAACCCCGGGAGGGAAGGCGCGTAGACCGTGCGGCGCTCGGCAATGGGACCGCTGGTCGGGTCGAAGGTGCCGAAACCTCCACCGCCGTGGAGGAAGAGCAGAGGGGGCCCCGACCCGCCGGAGAAGACCTCAACCGGAGTGCCGGCCACCTGCACCGATAGTTTGTTGCCCACTGCTGCCAGTGTCATGCACGTTACCTCGCTTTCATCGGGTTGGAACCGGCCCGCTCCGCTTCACTCCACCGGGGCCTGTTGGCGCTTCGTGCCCGCGAAATGGGCGAAGCAGGGGGATTGAGCGGTGCTGGATCAGCTTCAAAATCAATGCGATTCTGGTATAAACCCCGTAGCTTGTCAAGCTGGTTCAGTCTTGACACCCAGCCACGCCGTTTATACCATTGAGGCAGTCGTTTTCCGTCGCAGGACGGCGAACGCCCCTCCGTTGGGGATTAGTCTAGCGGTAGGACGCCTGACTCTGGATCAGGTAGCGGAGGTTCGAATCCTCCATCCCCAGCCACTCCCTGAGCTTTTCCCTCGCCTTCGTGGTGTTTTCATGTCATCGGGCCTGGGGTCTCCTTTTTAGGCTCCGGAGCTACGTGAGGGAGTACGCGCTTTTCCTGCTTGCTTCCTTGGGCCTGCCAGGCCAACTGGGCCGGGTGATTCCAAATCGGGCGTTCCGGCGGTTAGCCCAGTTCTTCGCGCTCCACCAGGTGGATCAGCAGGCCGCCGAGGCTGGCCGGGTGAACGAAGCCAATCTGCGCCAGCCTGCTGCCCGGCCGTCCCTCTGTGTCGATCATGGTGTATCCGGCGGCTTCCAGCCTGCTCAGTTGCCGGTTGATATCCCGAACCTTGAGGGCCAGGTGGTGCAGGCCGGGACCGCGGCTCTCGATGAACCGGCTGATTACGTTCTGGTCCTGCCGTGTGCTGCCGGGGCCGCGCTCCGTCGGCCCTGCGCTCTGAGGGGTCAGGTTCTGCAGGAACTCCAGCTCGCAGTCTCCGATGGTGACGAAGGCCACCCGAACGCCGCCCACAAGCTCGGCGCTCTTGGGACGGTAGGCCACGCTGTACTTGTCGGAGGTAAAGGACTCGGTAACGTGGGCCACTTCCGCATCAGTCTGAGTGCTCTCCAGCACCCACCCGAGGCGGTTGGTGAAGACGTCTCGAGCATCGTCGTTGTCCGAGCTGGCGACTCCGATGTGGTCAATACGCTCCACGATCTCAGGGTCGGGCTTGGGGACGTTCAGCGGCTCCGAGAGGTAGGTGATCACTCCCCGTGTATACCTGGGGTCCAGCAGGAGGCGCTGTGTGCCCCCGAGTCCCCACTCGAGAGCGTCCGAGAGCATGGGAATACCTTTCTCCGCCGCATCGAATCCCGAGCTGACGGGGAAGTCGACCGAAACCGTCAGGTGATGCACCCCGGTGCGTTCGGCGCCGCCGACGAACGAGTCTCCAACCTCGAACAGGGCGATGGCGGTCTCTCCCACGGGGAAGACAGGGGCGCGGCTTCCGCTGGCCCCGACGGTCATCATGGACGCTTCCAGCTTGAAGTCACGGGTCAGCATTTCTGCGACCGCCTCTACGTCGCGCACCACCACGCTCACGTATGCCAGACCGTTGCCTATCATCGCCTCTCTCCTCCCGAAACTGCGCGTGCCCGCCCGCGTGGGCTCCAGGCTACAACCGTTCCAGCACCACTACCGGGATTTCCCTTTCCGTGTTCTGCTGGTATTCCTCGTATCTCGGCCAGATTTTCGTCATTGCCGACCAGAGTTCCGCCCTTTCATTTGCGCTGGCAATGCGGGCGGTGGCCCTGAACTTTTCCGCGGCCACCTGCACTTTGACCTCCGGTATGGCCCGGAGGTTCAGGAACCATTTGGGGTGTGTGACCGCGCCTCCCCTGGACGCCACTACCACATAGCCGTCACTGCTCCTGCCGTAGACCAGCGGCGTAGTGAACTCCGCACCGGACTGCCTGCCCGTGGTCGTGAGCAAGAGCGTCGGCGCCCCGTTCCAGATGTGCCCGTCCTCACCATCCGAGGCCTGGTAGCGCCTGATATGCTCCTGCACCTGCTCGCGGCGGGAGTCTCCTGCGGTGTTCATGCCTCGAATCCTGTGGTTGAGTCCTCAGCCGCGAGGCGAACGAGGAAGAGTGGCGGAAGGTTGCCGGGTTCAGGCTCCTATTATAGACAGAGAAGACCACAGTAGAGAATTGGCAGTTCGGTCTTCCTCGGGTGTATCATCGCCGCAAATCCAGTTGAAGGAGTAAAGCTATGAGAGTCATCAGAATCGCTGAAGTGGAAACGGTGCCCATTGACACAGCCACTCCCGTGCCGGGCTGGACCGGCGGCGAGGTGCGCCGCACCCGCCAGCCACTGATTCCCGAAGGCTCCAGCGAGAACTTCAGCAGCAGCGTGGTCAACTTCGAGAGGGGCGCCACCACCGGCTGGCATACCCACGAGAGCGACCAGATCCTGGTGGTGACCTCCGGGGTCGGCATAGTCGCCAACGAGAGCGAGGAGCAGGAAATCACCGTCGGCGACGTGGTACACATCCGCAAGGGCGAGAACCACTGGCACGGAGCACGCGCCGAGTCCTACATGTCCCACATCACCATCACGGCGGTGTGACAGGCATGAACGTCTGAATTGCGGGACCGTGCAAAGGTAAAGGGGCGTCCACTGGGACGCCCCTGTGCTTTTTCTCCCGATTATCTAATCAGAGATTGGTGCCGTCATCTCCAATGCGATGACTATCTGCGGTATGGCTGACTCATGTATTCCGTGCTTTCTCAAGGTTTCGTATAACTCTTCGCTGGTCATTTCAAGGTTGATTGCAATTTTCCCGGCCTTGTGCGCTCGCTTAACATCTTCCCATGCGAAGCGGATCTCATCGCCTTCGCCGTCATCGTCTTCTGCGGCGGCCTCTAAATACAGGTAGGCATCTCTTGGTGAATCTAAATAGTTGATGACATCCCAAGTCCTGTATTTTTCAAGCATTACCTGACCTCCATTCAGTGGCCAACCGCTTTGCCCTATCGATGTCGCTGTCCTGAGAGTCTTTGTCTCCGCCGCAAAGTAGCACTACTACTGATGTCCCTTCTTGAATGAAGTATAGACGATAGCCAGGCCCGTAGTACAGTCGCATCTCGAATACGCCGTTGCCAACCGACCTGCAATCGCCAAGGTTTCCCCGCCGGACTCTGTTCAGCCTTTGATTGATTCTGGACCGCGCCCGACTGTCTCGAAGGTCGCTTACCCATCGTCGGAACTGGGCTGTTTCAATAACCTGGATGCTAATTCTGTTATTTTGGGCCATCGGCCATTACAGAGCAATTACGCCCCTCTGATTTAGGACAACCATAATCCCCCTCACCCTAGCGCGTCGGCCAGCACCTCCGCCAAGTGGCGGGCTTTGCGGCCGGTGCCGTGCTCGATCTGCTGGCGGCAGGAGACGCCCATCACCGCCAGATCCCAGTCCGCGCCCTTGGCGTTGACCTGCGGGAACAGCGCTTGCTCCCCGATGGTCATCGAAATCTCGTAGTGTTCCTTCTCGTAGCCGAATGACCCGGCCATGCCGCAGCATCCGGCATTGGTAAGCTCGACCCGGTAGCCCGGCGCCAGGCGCAGCGCGTTCAGCGACGACGCCGTTCCCGCCAGTGAGCGCTGGTGGCAGTGGGCGTGGAACAGCACCTGCTTGGCCGTGTCCCGGAACTCGATGTCCAGCTTGTCCTCGGCCTTCAGCTTCGTCAGGAACTCGTCGATCAGGAACGCCTGGCTGGCCACGGTGCGGGACTGCTCCCCCGGCGCCAGCTGAGGGTATTCGTCGCGCAGGGTGAGCAGGCAGCTGGGCTCGCACCCGATGATTGGCACGCCGTTGCCCGCGTAGGCGTGCAGCAGGGCCACGTTGTGTCTTGCGTTCTCCTTCGCTGCGTCCATCATGCCCTTGGAGATCATCGGACGCCCGCAGCAGGGGGCGTCGGCCAGTTCCACCTTGTAGCCCGCCGCCTCCAGCAGGGCCACCGCCGCCTGGCCTATCTCCGGGTAGTTGTAGTTCATGTAGGTGTCGTTCAGCAGCACTACCGTTCCGTTGGCCGCCGCTGGCCTGCCGCTACGCGAACGGAACCACTGCGGAAAGGTCCGGCGGGCGAACTTGGGCGCGGTCCGGTTGGGGTGAATGCCCAGCACCGAGCTGGATAGCAACTTCCCCAGCGGGCTGGAGGCCATCCAGTTTGACAGGGGCGCGAACCGGCTGCCCAGCCTGCAGTACTTGGCGATGTTGCCGAAGATCCGGTTGCGCCGGGGCAGGCCGTTGGTCTTGTAGTAGTTGTCCAGGAACTCATACTTCAGCTTGGCCATGTCCACGCCCGACTCGCACTCGGCGCGGCAGCCCTTGCACTCCAGGCACAGGTCGAGGGCGTCGTACAGGCGCTCGCTGGTCATGGCGCCCTCGGGCAGCTTGCCCGACATGGCCGCACGCAGGAGGTTGGCCCGGCCGCGGGTCGAGTGCTCCTCCTCCCGCGTGGCCATGAACGATGGGCACATGGTGCCGTCCAGCTTCCGGCAGGCGCCCATGCCGTTGCACATTTCCACCGCTCCGGCGAAGTTGGTGTCGATGGAAAAGTCCAGGCTTGCGGGCAGCGAACGGGCGCTGTAATCGGGCCCGTAGCGCAGGTTCTCGGTCATGGGCGGGCAGTCGATGATCTTGCCGGGGTTCATTATGCCGTCCGGGTCCCAGGTCGACTTAAGCTCCCGGAAGATGTTGTACATCTCGGTACCGAACATCTTCTCCGTCCACACCCCGCGGACGATGCCGTCGCCGTGCTCGCCGCTGAGCACGCCGCCGAACTCCTTGGTGAGGTCGGCAATCTCCTCGGCGATGGAGTACATCCGGTTGACGCCCTCCTGGTTCTTCAGGCTGACGACGGGCCGGATGTGCAGGCAGCCCACGCTGGCGTGGCCGTAGTAGGCGGCCTCGGTGCCGTGGTTGGTCACGATTTCGTCGAAACGGCGCACGAACTCGCCCATAGTTTCCGGGTCTACGGCGGTGTCCTCGACGAAGGGCAGTGGCTTGGCGTCGCCGTGCATACTCATCAGCAGGCCCAGCCCGTTCTTTCGCACATTCCAGACGTTGGCCTGCGCCGCCCGGTCCAGCAGGTTGACGCAGGCGTAGCCCATCCGCCGCCGCTCCAGGTCATGCTTCAGGCCCTCCATCTTCGAGGTCAGATCGTCCTCCGACTCGCCGTAGAACTCGATGGCCAGGATGGCCCCCGGGTCGCCCTCGATGATCGACATGGCGTTGCCCAGGCCCAGGGACTGACGGGAGCGGTCCAGCACGTTCTTGTCCATGATCTCGATGGACGACGGGCCGTGGTTGAGTATTTCCTTGACGGCCTCGCTGGCCTGGAAGATGTCGTGGAAGTGGGCCACCGACAGCGAGGTCATCTTCGGGCGCGGCACCAGGTTCACCTTGGCCTCGGTGGCGACACAGAGCGTGCCCTCGGAGCCGACCACCATGCGGGTCAGGTTGAAGCCGTGGCTGTTGGCCGATCCGGCATAAGGGCCGATGGACTCGGTCAGGAACTCGTCCAGGTTGTAGCCGCTCACCCGGCGCATGATGTTGGGGTAGCGGGCGCGTATCTCCGCGTCGTTGTCCTGCGCCAGCCGCCTGACCCCCCGGTAGATCTCCGACTCCAGGCCCGCGCCGCTGAGCTTGGCCTCCAGCTCAGCGCTGTCCAGCGGCCGGAAGTGGGTCGCGCTGGCGTCGGACAGCAGCACATCCAGTTCCATGATGTGGTCCAGGGACTTGCCGTAGATCACCGAGTGGGCGCCGCAGGTATTGTTTCCGATACCGCCGCCAACGCAGGCGCGGCTGGAGGTGGTCGGGTCCGGCGCGTACATCAGGCCGTGGGGCAACAGCTCCCGGTTCAGCTGGTCCAGCACGATTCCCGGCTGAACCCGTGCCCACGAGGCTTCCTGGTTGACCTCCACCACCTGGTTCATGTACTTGCTGAAGTCCATGACGATGGCGTGGTTGACCGTCTGTCCCGCCAGGCTGGTGCCGCCGGCACGGGGCAGCACCGGCACCCCGTTCTCGCGGGCTACCTCCATCACCGCTTGCACGTCGGCGGCGCTGCGCGGGATGACCACGCCGACGGGCTCCATCTGGTAGATGCTGGCGTCGGTGCTGTAGAGCACGCGCGAGAACGGGTCGAAGCGCACCTCGCCGCCCGACACTCTGCGGCGCAGCTCCTGCTCCAGTTCGCGCCTCTCCGACGCCCGGATTCGATTAGCGGTACTGGCGGCCATGGCGGGCCTCCTCAGTCTGCGAACGCAGGCAAATCTTTTGCGCAAGATTACTACCGGCGTCCACAGGAAACAACCAAGCGCCTCTTCCTGTATGCTAATCTTAGCCAGGAAGCAGCAGAGGCATTACGGAGCGAAGCGCCATGACCGCCGAGCGTGTGCCCCCTTACACCAAGCGCCCGCCGAAACATCCCACGTACAACCCGGAGGAAGACGACCTCAGCATCGTCTATCCCGACTCGGACGGCGAACCCATGGCCGAAAACGACCATCAGCTGACGGCGATGCTGGATGCAATTTCGACGCTGCGAGCCTGGTTCGCCGACCGGGAGGATGTGTACCCCGGCGGCGACATGCTCATGTACTACAGGATGAACGACAACGAGACCCGTGTCGCTCCTGACGTGTTCGTGGTGTTCGGCGTCGAAAGCAGGCACAAGCGCGACTCCTGGATCGTATGGAGGGAGGGCAAGGCCCCCGACATCGTGATGGAACTGGCCTCCGGCAGCACATGGCGCAGGGACATGGTGGAAAAGCGGGACATCTACGCCGAGATGGGCGTTACCGAGTACTGGCGGTTCGACCCGACCGGCAACTACTTCCTCCCTCCCCTGATCGGTGAGCGACTGGGGGACGGCGAGTACGCGACTATAGAATTGAGGACCGGCAGCGAAGGGGTTTTGCGGGGATACAGCACCGTGCTGGGCCTCGACATCTGCGCGCTCCCCGACGGCAACATGCGCTTCTACGACCCGGTCAGCCGTCGGTGGCTCCGAACTCACGCCGAGGAAGCGGCGGCCCGGCAGGCGTCTGAAGCGATGCTGCGGGAGGCCGAAGCAGCCTTGAGCGAGGAAACGGCGGCGCGACGGGAAGAAGCGGCGGCCCGGCAGGCGACGGAGGCGATGCTGCGGGAGTCCGAAGCGGCCAGGGAAATGGCGGAACGGCAACTGCGCATGATGCGGGAGGAGTTGCATCGCTACCAGTCAGGAGATTCCGGTCAACCCGGCTGAGTGCCGTAACCCCGGAATCGAAGAGGCCGCCAGGTCCTGACCCGGCGGCCTCTATTACTCTCTGACGTTGGCGCCTGTCTAACTGTCTAACAGGCTGTTTACAAAGCCCAGGACAGGATGAAGGACTTCGGGAAGCAATTTGCAAACACCCTCTACTCCTGGCTGGCCGATCCCGAAGCCTCGTCTTGGGCCGGGGTGTTTGCCGCACGGGAACGGCCGCGCGGGGCCTGGGCCTTCAGCGCCGCTTCCACCTGCGCCCGGAGCTTGCGGTTCTCGTACTCGAGGTCGTCGATCCGGTCCTCCAGTCCGATCACCCGCTCGAACATGCGGTCAATCTGGCCGCGGGACGGCATGTTCATTGCCTTCAGCATCGAGTCCTGCTGTGGTTCCGTCGCGTTGGCCATTCGGTTCTGCCAGACCAGGTTCTGCTCCATGTACCGGCCCAACATGCTGGCGAAGGCTTCCGTACCCATGACCTCGGCAAAGGTCTTGGCCATCGCCTCCAGCTGGTCGGACCATTGCTTCTGGGCGTTGAGCAGGACTTCCGGTCCCTGAGCGCCCGAAGACATGGCCTTCTGCGCCTGCTCGGCCCATGTGTTGTAGAACTGTTGCCACATCTGCTGGAAGTCGTTGCCCGAGAATGGCGGCACGAACTGGGCGAACGGGTTGCCGCCCGGCGCGCCGCCGAAACCGGGCCCGAAACCGGGCATCTGCCCGGCGCCCGGGAATCCGAAGCCCGGCGCTGCGCCGCTTGGGGCAGTTCCGAAGAACGGAGGCCAGAAAGCGGCCCCGGGACCGGCCGCGGCAGCCTGCGCCCACGCCTCGGTAGATTTCTGGAACATCTCCCGCCAGTACTCAAAGGGGTTGGCGGCGCTGTCTTGCGTGGTCATTCCCTGTCGCTCCTGTCGGTGCTGCTGCTATCCGGTACGCGCCGAGACCCATTCGTCTATCTTGGGCCACAGAGTCTGGTGGGCCTGGCGGCCGGAGAATACCGAGATGTGTCCGCCCGGTAGCTCCACGTACTCCTTGTCCTCGCTGGATACCGCGTCCATCAGGCCGCGGGCTGCCGGCGCGGGCACAATGAAGTCCTGGTTGGCCGCCACCACCAGCATGGGCTGGGTGATGCGCGAGAGGTCGACCCTGCGCCCGTTCAGCACCAGTTCGCCGTTGAAGAGGCTGTTCCGCGCGTAGAGGTCCTGCGAAAGTTGCTGGAAGAACCGGCCGGGCATACCGATGAAGTCGTTGGCCCACCGGCTCATGGCCTTGTAGCCGTCGGAGTAGCCCGGGCGGTTGATGTTGGCCCAGAGGCCGGAGAGCGCCTGCGCCTCCAGCGTGGGGCGCAGCATCTTGAAGCCGGTGTTCATCAGGCTGGCCGGCAGGCCGTTGTACCGCTGCACGATCAGCTCCGCAGGGAAGTGGGGGTCGTTCAGCCAGGTGCGGAACAGGCCGCCCTCTCGAAGTTGATCGGCGCGACCACCGCGACGAAGTTCCGTACGGGAGCGTCCGGGTTCAAGGCCAGGTAGGAGGCGCTGATCGTCCCGCCGAGGCACAGGCCGTTCAGGGTGATCTCGTCCGCGCCCGAGGTCTCCATGGCGCGGTCGATGGCCCGGGGCAGTATCTTGTAGATCGCTTCCTCGAACCCCAGTTCCTTGTCTTCTTCGGCTATCTCGCCCCAGTCCAGCAGGTACACGTCGTGCCCGCGGTCGACCAGGAACTCGATCATGCTCGCCCCGGGCATCAGGTCCAGCACGTAGGGCCGGCTGATGCCCAGCCAGGGGACGATCAGGTATGGAGTGGGGTGGGCAATCGGAGTTTCGAGAGAATGGTACCGGTAGAGGCGGGTCTTGCCCCGCTTCCAGATGATCTCCCGGTGGGTTAGGGCCATCGGCGGGTCGGCGGGATTGACCATGAAGGCGTCCGCCATCGCCTGGAGACGCTCCATATTCTTCTGCGACTCTTCCTGGAACTTGGCAGCAAACTCGGTTGAGCTGACCACAAGGAACTCCTAGCCCTTCATTCCCTGGACAGATTCCTGGCACCACTCTACGAAGGCCCCGCCATACTGGACGGCGCTGCGGACAGCCTCCTGGCTGCTCTCCACCATCGTTTCGTTGCTTTCCATCATCGACTTGGCGGCGGCGGCGCGGCGCTCCTCGAATCCCGCCAGGTAGTCCATCCAGCTCCTGGTCCACGCCTGGTAGAAGGCCATCTCGCTTTCGATCAGCTTGTTGACCGATTCCTTGACCTCGGGGGTGAATGCGGGCGCGCCGTTCATCGGGATGGCCGCGAAGCCCTGCACTACGGCCGCCATGTTCTCGCCCCGCGCGCGAACGTGGCCCAGCGCCTGCTCAACCACCTTGCCGTACTCATCCCGTTCCGCCTGGACCGCGTCTGCGGCCATCTTCACAGTTGCCGTCGATTGGGCAATGCCCGCATCGGCGACTGCGAAGCTGCTGGATATCGCCTGGTTGTAAGCCTGCACCAGTTCCTCGGCGTTCTTGGTAGCCGTGCCTGCCATTAGGGTGTCCTCCAAAATTCTATTCTGTTTCCTTGCCGGTTTCTTCTTCCGTCAGAGGGCCGGGTTGCTCTGCCGCATCCGCGGGAGGTGCGAATCCGAAGACCTGCGCGTAGAGGTCGAAGAACCCGTTGATCATGCGCTGGTATCCTGAGACGACCTCGGTCCATCCCAGCAACATCTGCTCGCCCGCGTCGGTGATGCGGTAGACGCGCCGGGCCGGACCGCTCTCGCCGGTCTCCCACTCCGAGGCGACCAGCCCCTGCCCTTCCAGCCGGCGCAACTCCCGGTAGAGGGTCGCGTGGTCGACGTTGGTGAATCCCATGCGGTTGAGCTGTTGCAGGATCAGGTAGCCGTGCAGGCTCCACTGCTTCAGCACCAGCAGCACCCACGGCGTGATGAAATTCTTCGGCAGCCTGGAACTGCCCGGGACTCCGGTGTCTTCCATATATGTACTTTTATCACATAGATGCGTGAAATTCAACAGGCCCTGGGCCTCGTCCCCTGCAAGTGGCGGATTTTGATGACACCTGTTCCTTGTTGGGGAGACCGGCAGTGCCATAGACTGGAAAGGGCAACTTACGGAAACAGCGGAAAATCAGTCAGAAAAACTAAGTTGAGGAGATATCGCGAAAAATGCCGGAAGTAACTTCACATGCCCCTGGCGCGCCCTCATGGGCTGACCTGGCAACCAGCGACGAGGCGGGCGCCCTTTCCTTCTATGGAGCCCTGTTCGGTTGGGAAGACGACCCGCAGGAGATGGGGCCGGACGCCTACTACCACATGCAGAGAGTGAACGGGCTGGAGACGGTTGCCATTTACCAGCAAACCGACGAGACCGGCGGCACGGACATCCCTCCCCATTGGAACATCTACTTTACGGTGGCCAACGCGGACGAAACCGCGAAATCCGTCAGCGAGAACGGCGGCACGGTGGTATTCGGCCCGATGGACGTGTTCGAGGCCGGGCGCATGGCCTTCTGCCAGGACCCGCAGGGAGCTTACTTCGCCATCTGGCAGGCCAAGCAGCACATCGGCGCGCGGGTCAAGCAGGAGACGGGGACCATGTTCTGGCACGAACTGCTGACCACCGACCGCAGCGCCGCCGTCGACTTCTACTGCAAGGCCCTCGGCACGGAACCCGGCCAGGTTATGCAGCCTCACGAGTACGCCATGCTGAACGCCGGCGGCACCGAGGTGGCCGGCATAATGCAGATCACGCCCGAAATGGGCGAATTTCCGCCCCATTGGAGCGTGTATTTCGGGGTCGAAGACACGGATGCGGCCGTGGAGAAAGCCCAGTCTCTGGGCGCCACCGTCTTCGTGCCGGGCACCGACATCACGCCCTTCGAGGGCCAGCCTCCCATCGGGCGGTTCGCCACCATGGCCGACCCCCAGGGCGCTCCCTTCAGCGTCTTCCAGCCGCTCGGTTAGCAAGCCCGGCATTAGCGCACGGACAAGATACGCGAATGGCCAAGCTTTGATGTTTGCGCGTGTTCCCTCATTGGGTAACCAGCCGTCGGTGCGTAGGATTTCACCCCCACCCCAACCCTCCCCCTCAAGGGGGAGGGAGAATCGAATTGCCCTCTCCCGTTAGGCGGAGGGCAATTTTGTTTTTCTACGGTCAGCAGGTACAATCAGCCTGCGTCATCCAGAAACCAGCCTACGACGGGGAGGCACCATGACCAGCGCCGCCACACTGAAAGAGCTACAGGATTCCGCCCTCGAGCACCTGTGGGTATACCTGCGGGAACCCAGCGACATGGCCGAAAAGGGCGAGCCTGCCGTCTTCGAATCCGGCGAGGGAGTGAAGGTAACCGATACCAACGGCAACACTTACATCGACGCCATGTCGGGCCTGTGGCTCAAGAACATCGGCTATGGGCGCAAGGAAGTTGCCGACGCCGCCTACGAGCAGATGCTCAAGCTGACCTACATGCCCATGGGCACCACCACCGAGCCTACCATCCGGCTGGCCGAGAAGGTGTCCGAGCTCACTCCCGGCGACCTTTCCCGCTCGTTCTTCACCAGCGGCGGGTCCGAGTCCGTGGAAACGTCCATCAAGCTGGCCCGCGCCTACTTCAAGCGGGTCGGCGAACCGGGCCGCATCAAGTTCATCAGCCGCAAGGACTCCTACCACGGCGCAACCGCCGGGGCCATGGCCCTCGGCGGCAACCACCTCTACCCGCGGGCGGACTACGAACCGCTGATGCCCGGCACCTACCATGTGCCGCAGCCGAATTACTACCGCTGCGAGTTCAACAGCGCGACTCCCGAAGAGTGCGGCGAACGGACCGTGCGGGCGATCGAGGACACCATCAAGTTCCAAGGTCCGGAGACGGTCGCCGCCGTGATTGCCGAGCCAATCTCCAGCCCCATGGGCGCCGTTGTGCCCCCGGACAACTACTGGCCCATGCTGCGCGAGGTTTGCGACAGGTACGGGGTGCTGCTCATCGCCGACGAGGTCATCACCGGCTTCGGACGCACAGGCAGGATGTTCGCCTGCGAACATTGGGGCGTGACTCCCGACATGATGACCGTGGCCAAGGGGATCACCAGCGGCTACATCCCCATGGGCGGCTGCATCACCCGCAAGAACATCGCCGATGCCTTCGTGGGCAGCCAGCGAGTCAGCTTCCGGCACGTAATCACCTTTGGCGGCCATCCTGTCGCCGCGGCCGCGGCCCTGCGCAATATCCAGATCATGGAGGACGAGGACCTGGTCGGGAACTCGGCCCGCATGGGGGCCTACCTGCTGGACGGACTCAAGGAACTACAGGAAAAGCACCGGATGATCGGCGACGTGCGGGGCCTGGGCCTGATGTGCGGCATGGAGCTCGTGCGGGACCGCGAGACGAAAGAGACCTACCCCGCCAGCGCCGAGTTGGGCAGCCGCCTGACCTCGGGCTTCCAGGCAAACGGCCTCCACCTGCGGGGCAGCGACAACATGAACGTCATGCCCCCCCTCTGCGTGACCTCCGGCGAGATCGACGAGATCATCTCCGCCATGGACAAGGTCTTCACCGAGGTGGGCCGCGATCTGGGCTAACTCCCCGGCGCCTTTCCGGCAATCAAAGAAGCCCTCTCCCAAATGGAGAGGGCTTTCTGATTCTCGCTTCACTTCCGTGCCGGACTAACGGGCGGCCATCGTTTGAATATTATAACGTTCTATTAGGGAGTCATCGGTGACTAGCGTGAGTCCTTCTATCTGCGCCTGGGCAATCAGCATCCGGTCGAAGGGGTCGCGATGCAGAAGAGGCAGATTGGCCGCTACTTCAGCATGGCGAAATGTTACGGGTAGTTCGGTGAATCCAGCTACATTGATGCGCTGGACAAGGTTGCCGGAATAATGGAATCTTCCAGACGCCCGCTTGATTTCCATTTCCCAGACCCTAACTACGCTGACGAGGACCTCGTTTGCCCTGTCATTTATGGCGTCATAGGTACCCGGCGTCAGTTTTTGACCCCCTTCCAAGGCCCAAATGAGAGAATGGCTGTCCAGGAGAAGTCGCTCTGGAATTGTTCTGTAATGTTTTATTTGATCGACAAGAGGGGCGCCCAAGAAATCGTTGAGAGACTAGGTAACCATTTCACACAGGTGCTTCAATCCTCGTCCACTCGTCCTTCGTCGGGGTCAGGCTGGACCAGATATCCCTCGAACAAGTGCTCATCATTGGAGTATTTGCCCTCAAAAGCCTCAATAATATCTTCGGTAGTTTCAGGCAAATCCGAGGCAATCCATGCGTCACCCCTAATTTGGTCCAGTCGCCCTAAGCCTGTTCTCTTTTGTATAGGGTCGCCATCCGGGTGGGCAACCAGTTTCAGGTAAGGCTTGCCCCTGTTGGTGATGACGATTTCCTCACCTTTCAGCCAAGCCTGCTTCCCAAGGTAGTCCAGAAGACCGACTGCGCGGCGTAGTTCTATTTCCATTCGATTGGACCTCGACTTTCTACCTATACAATCATTATCCCATCGACGCGAATATCTCCGCCAGGCGGCTTACCCGGTCCGGGTCCACCGGGTTGGTGACGATGCCTTCTTTCTTCAGGCTGGTGCCGACGATGGCGCCGTCGGCGTGCTCCAGGATGCGCCACACGTTGTGATCGTTGATTCCGCTGCCCACCAGCACGAACCCGTCGGGCACCGCGCGGCGCACCACCGACACGTCGAAGCTGTTGGTTGGCTGCCCGGTGGCCGGGCCCGAAACGATCAGCCCGTCCGCCAGCGCTCTCCGCGTGGTCTCCTGCGCCACTAGGCCGATGTCCTTCTGGCCCATCGGCTCGGCGTGCTTCACCAGCACGTCGGCCAGGATCTGCACGTCGGCGTTCAGCGACCGGCGGCGGCGGGTGGTCTCGTGGGCCTCTCCCTCGACGATGCCCTCGTCGGTGGCCATCACGCCGTAATGCACGTTCACCCGGATGAACTCGCAGCCCGTGGCCACCGCCACGCCCAGGGCCGAGATCGCGTCGTTCCGCAGCATGTTGATGCCGACCGGGACTGAAACCGACCCGCGTACGTGCTCCACCGCCAGGGTCATGGCTGCGACGGTTTCAGGCTCGACGCGGCCGGTCTTGAAGGGAGAATCGCCGAAATTCTCGACTATGATGCCTTGAGCTCCGCCGTCCTGGAGGTAACCGGCTTCCATTTTGGCCCGGTTCATGACCGACTTCAGGTTGCCGTTCCATCTGGGAGACCCCGGCAGAGGAAGCAGGTGGACCACGCCGATCAGTATCTTTCCCGACCCAAACAATTCCCGCGCCATATACCAATCCGCCAGTCTCTAAAATTTTGTCTCTTGACTGCATTCGCTCTGGTAGGAGAACAGCCGGGTTCGGCCCGACTGCAAGCCTACCGACTCGCGCCATAAGGACAGGGTAATCTCCGGTAGCGCTTGTCTCAAGAGGGGATGATTCACGATGATATCACACGGCTGAACATGCTAAAGCAAAGCGGAATAGATGGTGATTCCAGCCGTTCCTTTCGAGGCGGCTGATTGGGCATAATGGTAGAATTGAAGGCGACGAACGGGCGGGAGGGACAGCGAAGAATGCCCCAGGACTTCATCCATGTAAAGGGCGCCAGGGAACATAATCTCAAGAACGTAGAGATCACCATTCCCCGGGACCGGCTGGTGGTGATCACCGGCGTTTCCGGCTCAGGGAAGAGTTCCCTGGCCTTCGACACCATCTACGCCGAGGGGCAGCGCCGCTACGTGGAGTCGCTGTCGGCCTATGCCCGCCAGTTCCTGGGGCGCATGGACAAGCCCGACGTCGACTATATCGAGGGCCTGTCCCCCGCCATCTCCATCGACCAGAAGGGGGTTTCCCACAACCCCCGCTCCACGGTGGGCACGGTCACCGAAATCTACGACTACCTGCGGCTGCTGTTCGCCCGTGTCGGCGTTCCCCACTGCCCCAAGTGCGACAGCCCTGTGGCGAGGCAGACCGTCTCCCAGATCGTTGACTCCATCATGTCGCTGGAGGAGGGCAGCCGGATCACCCTGCTGGCGCCCAAGATCAGGCGCAAGAAGGGCGAGCACAAGGATGTCTTTGAGGCGGCCCGCAAGGCCGGCTTCGTCCGCGTCCGCGTCAACGGCGAGATCCGGATGCTGGAGGAGACCGACAACCTCAACCTGAACAAGCAGAAGTGGCACTACATCGAGCTGGTGGTCGACCGCATCATCGTCCGTCCCGAGACCGAGCTGGCCCGGGTTGCCGAGTCCGTCGAGACCTGCCTGCGCGAGGGTGAGGGCGTCGTTGAGGTGCTGCGGGAGTCCGCGGACGGCGGCGAGAGCGAGACGCTGGTGTTCTCGGAGCAGTTCGCCTGCGCCAGGTGCAACGTCAGCCTGCCCGAGATCGAGCCGCGCACCTTCAGCTTCAACAGCCCCCACGGCGCCTGCTCCGAGTGCACCGGCTTGGGCTACAAGCTGGCCGTGGACCCGGAGCTGGTCATCCCCAACAAGAACCTCTCCCTGTCCGAGGGCGCGGTCACGCCGTGGGTCCGGGTGGGCACCTCCGGCGCCTGGTACATCAGCCTCATGCAGGCGGTGGCCGAGGCCAACGGCTTCTCCGCCAGGGTTCCTGTACGGGAACTCGAACAGGACCAGGTAGACCTGATCCTATACGGGAACGGCGGACAGAAGGTCACAGTCAGCCACCGCACTCACCGCGGCCGCACCTACAGCTGGGACACCAACTTCGAGGGCGTCATCCCCAACCTGGAGCGGCGTTACCGCACCACCGAGTCGGACTACGCCCGTTCCCAGATTGAGCGGTATATGTCGGCGCGGCCCTGCCGCTCATGCAGCGGCAAGCGTCTGCGCCCCGAAGCCCTGGCGGTCAGGGTATGTGGTCTCGGCATCATGGACGTCTGCGCCAAGAACATCGGCGCGGCGGCGGAATGGATCGAGCAGATCGACCCGGACTCCGATTACAACCTGAACGGCGGCAGTGCTGCCCACACCAACGGAGTGGACGCCACCGCCTCAAACGGTCACCGCAATGGGAGGCGCAACGGGTCGAAGAACGGCCGCCGGGCTTCCAAGAACGGGGCTGCGACAGATCCCCAGACGCTCTCGACCCGGGACAAGACCATCGCCAACCAGGTGCTGAAGGAAATCGACGGCCGGCTCAAGTTCCTCATGGGCATCGGCCTCGACTACGTCACCATGGACCGCACCGCCCAGACCCTCTCCGGCGGAGAGGCCCAGCGCGTCCGGTTGGCAACCCAGATCGGCTCCGGCCTGACCGGCGTGCTCTACGTGTGCGACGAGCCCACCGTCGGCCTGCACCCCCACGACGACCAGCGGCTCATCAATACGCTGAGCCGGCTGCGCGACATGGGCAACACCGTCCTGGTGGTGGAGCACGACGAGGCCATGATGCGCGCGGCGGACTTCATCGCCGACCTTGGCCCTCGCGCCGGAGAGCACGGCGGCCAGGTGGTCGCGGTCGGGACAGTTGAGGAAATCGAAGAGTCCGATGAGTCCCTGACCGGGCAGTATCTCAGCGGCCGCAAGCAGGTGCCCGTTCCCGAAGAGCGGCGCGAGGGCAACGGCCTCACTCTTACCGTGACTGGAGCACGCGAGAACAACCTCCGCAGCATCGACGTGGAGTTCCCGCTGGGCCGCCTGGTATGCATTACCGGCGTCTCCGGCTCGGGCAAGAGCAGTCTGGTATACGAGATCCTGTACAAGAAGCTGAACCAGCGCATCAACAACGGCCGCGACCTCCCCGGCAAGCACGACGACGTGCTGGGCATCGAGGGCGTGGACAAGGTGGTCAAGATCGACCAGTCTCCCATCGGGCGCACTCCCCGCAGCAACCCGGCGACCTACACCGGCGCCTTCACTCCCATCCGGGAGCTGTTCGCCAACCTGCCCGAGGCCCGTGTGCGCGGCTACAAGCCCGGCCGGTTCTCCTTCAATGTCAAGGGCGGGCGCTGCGAAGCCTGCCAGGGCGAGGGCTACAACCAGATCGAGATGCAGTTCCTGCCGGATGTCACCGTCCCCTGCGAGATCTGCCACGGCCTGCGCTACAACCGCGAGGCGCTGGAAGTCACCATGCGGGGCAAGCACATCGCCGACGTGCTGAACATGACGGTGGACACCGCGCTGGAGTTTTTCGGCAACTTCCCTCGCATCAGCCCCAAGCTGAAGACGCTGCGCGATGTGGGCCTGGGCTACATCCGCCTCGGCCAGCCAGCCACCACGCTGTCGGGCGGCGAGGCCCAGCGGGTCAAGCTGGCCACCGAGCTGTCCAAGCGCGCCACCGGCAAGACCGTGTACCTGCTGGACGAGCCGACCACCGGCCTCTCGTTTGAGGACTGCGCCGCCCTGCTGGGCGTGCTGCACCGCCTGGTGGACGCGGGCAACACGGTGATCCTCATCGAGCACAACATTGATGTGATGAAAAACGCCGACTGGCTGATCGACCTCGGACCCGGCGCCGGCGACCGCGGCGGCCAGCTCATCGCCACCGGCACGCCCGAGGAGCTCGCCGAGCACCCCACCAGCGTCACCGCGCCGTACCTGAAGGCCGCCCTCGAACAGTCTCGTGCCTACGCCGCGCAGCACTCACCGGCAGAGGAGGAATTGGCTGGGGTCGTCTAGCAGGCGAACGTCTGCAATGGAGTGGACGAACTAGACCTGGGATCCCGAAAAGAATCGAGAGAACATCCGGAAACACGGAATCCGCTTCGAGACGGTTATGTTGGCACTTCGAGATTCCAACCGTGTGATGGAAGAAGACTACTTTTCTGCCGAACAACGATGGAGAACCACTGGCGCAGTTGAATTGGATATACTCCTGATCGTCCATACCATGCCACCAACCGAAGATGAACCGGGACGCATCATAAGTGCTCGGAAAGCAACTCGTGGAGAGAAACCGGTACGAAGAGGGATGTGGTTAAGCTAACTGAGGAACAAAGAAGAGAACTTGAAGCCCTGCGCAATATGCCGGATGACCAAATCGACTTTTCCGACATCCCGGAGCGGCCAATCGACTGGTCTAAAGCGAGGATAGCTCCGTTCTATCGGCCCATGCTTAAGGATTTCAGCCTGAAACTGGATGGATCCGCCATCGACTGTCTGAGGGCCGGGCTGGCAGACGGACAGTCGTTGGACGACGCTGTCAACAAGGCCCTCAGGGACCAGATGTTCCGCATTCGGTTTCCTGTCAGGGCACAGAAAGCTGAGAAGAGAATCAGGCTGATTCAAGAGTCGCCTGAGGAAATCGAGCACCTGTATGAGGCGCACAAGCAGGAAATTGAAATCCTCTGCGCAATGCCTCTCGCGGAAGTCGCCCCTGCCGGTGTCCCCCTAAAGCCTGTGAGCCAAGTCAGTCCCCAGAGCCAGCCGGACATCAAGGAATTCATCCTCAAGCTGGACGAGAACGTCATTGACTGGTACGAATTTGGCCTGGACGATGACCAGTCGCTGGATGAGGTCCTCAACAAGGCGCTGCTGGATCACATCCGCTGGATGAGTTCCCCCTGGGAATCCCAGCAGGAAGAGGGAGTGGCTGAAAAGTCCGCAAAATCACTATAGCTTGCTGCCACTGTAGCAGGCAGCGGTCCGCAGAACTGAACGACTCCCTCTCGAACCGAGAGGGAGTTTTCGTTACAGCTTGAGGAGTGAGGTCAGCGTTTTCTGCCCGCCCTGCGGCCCGACAACCGCCAGCCGCAGTTCCTCCTGCTGGAAGAGGCGGGTGGCGAGGGCCGATATGTCGGCGGGAGTGACCGCCTGCAGCCTGTCCACGATCTCTTCGACCGAGCAGAGCTGGTCCTGCAACAGTTCCTGCGACCCCATCCACGAGGCCACGGCCCGGCTGTCCTCCATGCGCAGCAGCAGCCGTCCGGTGGCATACTCCCGGGCCTTGTTCAGCTCGCGCTCCTCCGCCTCGTCCCGCATACCGTCCAGTTGGCGCATGATGGCACGGACCGCGTCGTTGGTCTTGCGTGGTTCCACGCCGCAGTAGACCACCATCGACCCGCAGTCCCGGAAGTGATTGATGGAGCTGCTCACGTCATAGGCCAGGCCATGAATTTCCCGCAGGTCAAGGAACAGCCGGCTGCTCATGCCGTCGCCCAGCATCACGTTCAGCAGGGAGAGAGCGTAACGGTCGGGATCGTTCAGCGACAGGCCCGGCAGGGCAAGGCACATGTGGGACTGGTCCGAGCGGCGGCGCTCAATCCTGACCACCGGGCCGGTTGTTCCGTTCGTCGCAACCGGCTCCCACTCCAGCGCTTGCCGGGGTTCCCAGTCGTAGGTGGCGTTCTGCAGCAGAGTAACGACCTCGTCATGTTGGACGTTGCCGGCCACCGCCACCACGGTGTTGGCCGGGTTGTACTGGCGGGTCATGTATTCACGAATGTCATCCTGCCCGATAGCCGCCACGGTCTCCGGCGTGCCCCCCACGTCGCGGCCCATTGCCTGGTCCGGCCACATCGCCTCGTCTATGAGCAGGTCGACCCTGTATGACGGGTTGTCGTAGGTCATCCTGAGTTCTTCCTGGATGACCTCGCGTTCCTTCTCGACCTCCTCAGGGTCCAGCAGCGGGTTCATCAGCATATCCAGCAGCACTGCCATCGCCGTGCGGAAGTGAGGCCGCGCCACCTTGCACCAGAAGACGGTGACCTCGCGGTCGGTGCTGGCGTTCATGATGCCGCCCACGCCCTCGACTGCTTCACTCACCTCTCGGGCGGTGGGCCATTTTTCGGTGCCCTTGAACGGCAGGTGCTCTATGAAATGCGACACTCCCGCCAGTTCCGGGGGCTCATAACGCGACCCGGCGCCCACGAAGATGGCGATGGATACGGACTGGGTGTGCGCCATCATCGAGGTGGCGACGCGCAATTGGTTGCCAAGGACTGAGCGTTGGAACATTCCTACTCCGTTTAGCATGACTCCCTCTCCCTCTGGGAGAGGGTTGGGGTGAGGGCGCGCCCGAAAGCTGGAATCACTGATCTTCCAGGCTTCTGAGTCTCTCTTCCAGTTCGCGGACGCGGGCCTCGGCCTGCAGGTGCGCTTCCTCGGCCCGGATGCGTGCTTCCTGCTCGCGGATGCGTGCTTCCCGCTCGTCTTCGAAGGTAGCAATCTGGCGTCCCGTTTCAGGGTCGTGCCACCGAAATTGTCCGTTCTCCCAACGGAGGAACAGGTTCAAGACGCGGCTGTACCCTTGAAGGATGCCGTCGGCGATCCTTTCGATGGGAATGGGCTGATACAGCCGGTCCGCTGCCAGGCGGTCGCCAGCCAAGCCTGTCCCGTGAAACTCCCCCGTTTCGTCGAAGCGCCAGTATTCGGGAATGCCCAGCGCGGCATAGTCGTTGCGCTTTTCGATGACGTCCACCCTCCCGGTACGCCGGGAGGCGATTTCCAGTACGAAGTCCGGCGGTTTGCCTTGCTCCTCGATTATGTATCCGTTGCTTTCCTTGTACGCAACAGGATCCGCGTGAAAGGCCACGAGAAGGTCGGGGTATCTGCTTCCGGACAGGCTGCGGGTGGGCCTGATGACCATGTAGCGATCACTGGCGATGAGGGTGGTGTCCGGGTTGCCAAGGTGTTGTTTCAGATGGTGCGCATTCCCGTTGATGCTCAGGTGGTCGAAGTTGGTCATCTTGTCTTCCGGGTGATCCGGCGGGTCCGGCAGCCGGAATTTTCTGGCGCTCTTGGCGGTGGTCATTCCGGCCCTCCTTTACCGGGCGGACTGCGGAAGTCTGCACAGTTGCAGATGGGGCGCACTACTGTACGCCCCTTATAGTGTCGTACAGTGAGGTAGCCCTAGCTCTCCAGCCAGTCGATATCTCCGAACTGGTCGGCAGGGTGGGACTTGGAGGCGTAGACGGCGTGGCGGTGTTTGGCCTCGACGATGGTGGTATCGTCGCCGTGGCCGGGGTAGACCAGCACGTCGTCCGGGAGCGTCAGCAGCTTGGACCGGATGTTTTCCAGAATGGTGGACAAGGCCTCGGGACTGCGTGTCTTGCCGGGGCCTCCGGGGAACAGAGTGTCGCCCGAGAACAGGTGCTTCCCCACCAGGAAGCAGCTCGCGCCGTCGGTGTGACCGGGCGTCACCAGCACCTTGAGTTCCTGGTTGCCGAAGGGAATCACCTGCCCGTCGGCCAGTTCCACGTCCGGGGCCTTGGGCAGCGGTCCCTTGTCAGCGGTGGTGATGCCTACCGGAGCGTCCAGGCTGCCGGTGATCTCGTTGAAGCCCAGCAGGTGGTCCTGGTGGTTGTGGGTAATCAGGATGGCCTTGATGCTGACGTCGCCGACTTCGTTCAGCAGCAGTTCCGGCTCGGCGGGGGTGTCGATGAGGATGCCCTCGTTGGTGTCGGGGCAGGAAACGATGTAGCCGTTATTGTTGTAGGGGCCCATGTTTACCTTGACGATACGTACTTCACCGTCGTAGTGGAGCGCCATGTCTTCTCCTCCGGCAAGGCTGGTGTGACTGAAAATGGGTACGTTCCGTTGGAATGTATTCTAGCAGAGCGGCGGGGAGTCCGCTGACCGGCTGATGGGCCGCCGCCGACGGCGCCTACGGCGGCGTGGGGTGTAGTCCGGGGGTGTGGCCGGTTCATCGCTGCCGGTCCCGCCTGCATCACCGGTCCCTACGGAGCCGGACGTCCCGGGGGGTGCAGCCGGTGGCGCTTCGTCCTCCGCCGTTGGGGGCGGGCCGTAGCGGGCCCGGTGCGCGGTCCACTGTATCTGCGTCACCAGGGTGAGCAGCAGGCCGGGGACGAATATGAACAGGTTGACCACGCCCCCTTCCTGCACCCATCGCACGGACAGCACTACGGACGCAATCATGATGAACCAGGCGATTCCACCGGTGAGAATACCCCGAAACCCCTCCGCGTTATGCCATGGAGAGCGCAGGGTGAGGATGGACCAAACGGGCGGAAAGATGAAGAAACCGTAGTAGATCTCAGGCCGGTAGAACCAGGGCCGTGGATACCCGGAAAGGTCGCGTGTGGGGCGGGAGGCCATCAGGAAACTCGGCGTCCTCTGGGTCTGATTCCGGCCCTAGTTCCTGGCCAGCAGCATCTGGAACTCTATCTCCGGTATCTCCCGCTGCTGTCGGATTGAGGCCACGGCGTATTCGGTGCAGAGCCGGGCGAACCCGGAGTACTCGAAGATGTTGCGGCCCATCACCACGATGGGCACCTCCCGGTCGAAGTCCACCCCCAGTTGCCCGCCGTCGTCCTCATCGATGCGCAACTCGATGTCCCGTCCGGTGAGACGCTCTATCTTCTCCTGGATGCGGTCGATAAACTCCTGGTCGTTCAACGTACGCTCCTGCTATTCACCGGCGGCTGTTGGCGCGCCGCACACGGAATGACGCGCCGTCTTTCTGCTTGGCCGCCCACTTCAGGTAGCCCGCAAATTCCGGGTCTGCCCGCAGGCGCTCCACCGAGTTGAGTTCGTTGGCCAGGGTCTTCTCGGAGAACATGGCATGAAGCTGCCGGTGGCAAGTGGGACACAGGCGAGCCTTCGGGCCGAACTTGCCGCCCCGGGAGCGGGGCACCAGGTGATGCTCGGTGAAGCGCACTGATTCCCGCTGGCACAGTTCGCAGACCGGCGCTCCCACATCGAAGCGGGACCGGTCCGCCACCTCAGCAGCTGCCCGCCTTCGCGCTGCCATCGCGACCCTACTCGGCCTGCCCGGAGTCGGGGTTGTCTGCGCGCGGGTTTTCCGTGAAACGCCAGCTGGGAAGGTCCACCTTCCACTCGCCGTCTTCCATGAGCATCGGCAGGATGAGCCCGTTCATGGCCCGTCCCCGGCGCACCTCGGTGTTGTCCTCCTTGATCCCGAAGGGCAGAAAGGCGAATGCGTGCTCGTCATCAATGTAGCTGGTGGGCGAGATACCGAGATCGGTAAGGTCCTCCAGCGGCCAGAGGCTCAGGACGGTGGTACGGAAATCCTCCAGCATCGCCGCCCGCATGGGATGGCCGGAGTTGTACCCGGCGCGGTACGCGACCTGCATGTCGATCCGGTAGCGTGTGGCCCAGACGCCCATGCGCATCCCGCGCGTTTCCTTGGAAAGCATGGACCAGGCCAGGTCCATGTCCCCATCCCGGACGGCCTCGGCAAACATTCCTGCGCGGTTGCCGCATTCGTCCGGGAACGGGCTGCGCCTCTCGCCGGGTATGGGCATGAAATTGCCTCTCTTAACCCCCTTTCCCCCATTTCTCTCTCCCTTGAGGGAGAGGGTTGGGGTGAGGGTGAAATCCTACCAGCCGATGGCGTAGCCGTCCCGGCGTGGGTCGGCTGCCCCCTGTAAAACGTTAGACCCGGAAGCGCCCGTGTCCGGGTCCACCTGGATCATCATCTCGCTTCCCGAAGCGCCCCAGCCGTGCATCACCTCCAGAGTATGCCCCCGCCGGCGCAGACCGTCCAGCGTCTCGTCCGGGAACCGGGACTCAACATACAGCAGGTTGTCGCACTCGTGGGGAATGTACGACTCCGTCGGGCTGTGCGTGTTGCGCCAGCGCGGGGCCTCCACAGCCTCGGCGACGGTCATCCCGAAGTCCAGCATGTGGGTGATCACCTGCATGTTGGTCTGCACCTGCGTGTCCGCGCCCGGGGTGCCGCAGACCAGCGCAAGATCCCCGTGGCCGGTGCTGCCGTTGCGGGAAGCCCCCTCACCCCGGCCCTCTCCCGCGGGGAGAGGGGGAATTTCTGCGCGGAAGACCATGATCGGGTTCATGGTGTGGCGCACCCGCTTGCCCGGGTGCAGGCAGTCGGGGTGGTCGGGATCCAGGTGCCAGTAGGTCATGCGGTTGTTCAGCAGGATGCCCGTATCCCCGGCCACGATGCTGGACCCCAGCGAGCTCTGGATGCTCTGCAACTGGCAGACGGCGTTGCCCCAGCGGTCGACAACCACGAAGCAGGTGGTGTCTTCTTCCTGCATTGCTCCCGCGGCGGCAGCGGCCCGTGGGCGGCGTCCGTAGTTGGCTGGCTGGTAGCTCCACGGGTCGCCCTGCGCCACAACCTCCGCGGCCCGCTCCGGGTCGATGAGCCGGGCACGCTCGGCGGCGTACTGCTTGGACAGCATTCCGTCGATGGGCACATCCACCCAGTCGGGGTCAGCCATGTAGGCCTCCCGGTCGGCGAAGGCCAGCTTCTTGGCCTCCACCATCAGGTGAATGCTCTCCGGCGTGTTGCAGCCCAGCGACTTCAGGTCGAACTGCTCCACGAGGTTCATCTCCTGCAGCAGCACATGGCCGCTGGAGTTGGGCGGCGCCTCGTACACCGTGTGGCCGTGGTAGGTAGTTGAGATGGGCGGCTCCCACCGCGAGCGGCAGTCGGCCAGGTCCTTCAGCGACAGTATTCCGCCCTGCTCCTCGCTGAACCTGACGAGGGCGCGCGCCGTCTCGCCCTCGTAGAACGCATCCCGGCCTCCGTCGACGATGGCCCTGAAGGTGCTGGCCAGTCCCGGTTGACGCAGAATCTGTCCGGGCCGCGTCGGTGCGCCGCCGGGTGCGAAGACGGCCTGAGAGTCGGGGAACTCGCACAGCAGGCGGTCGCCTGCGATTACGCTGGACAGGACGTGGGTGCAGGGGAAGCCGTTCTCCGACAGGTCGATGGCCGCGTCGAACAGCTCGGCCCGCGACAGGGTGCCGTACCTCTCGTGGGCCGCCATCCAGGCGTCCACCAGCCCCGGCACCGATACGGACAGGATGCCCTTCATCGGGATGCCGTTCTTCCGGTACCAGTCCACATCGGTGGCGTACGGCGCCGCGCCGGTGCCGTTGCACACCTCGATGGCGCCCGCCTGCTGGTTGTAGATCATGATGAACCCGTCGCCGCCGACGCCCGACATATTCGGCTCCACCACGTTCAGCGCCGCCGCGGTGGCGATGGCGGCATCGACGGCGTTGCCGCCGCGCTGCAGCACGGCCATGCCGGCCTGGGCCGCCAGTGGATGCCCGGCGGCGACCATCCCGTTCCGCCCCATGACCACGGGCCGGTTGGACTCGAAGTTGACGCCATGCGGTGTCTGCGCCATCGGGGTGCCTCCTTGGATGTTCGTTCTTGGGCTGTTACTGCCCGTTCAAGTAGTTGACCAGGCTGGAGCCGCAGTCGATGCGGCGCACCAACCGGCGCTGATTTCTGAAGGATACCTGTTTCGTCCGGATAACGGTAACTTCATCCCTTGGCACGCCGCCACTGTAGACGAGGAGTGGATGCCAGTCAGTAGCCCATTGCCCAAGATGCAACTCAACGGCCAGGTTGAGGCCGCCCTGTATCTGGTCAATGGCAGTTGATATGTCTGCGCTTCGCCCTCCCTTGAACTCGACCGCGCAAACAAAATTCTCCTGAATCCTCCCGAATATAACTCTGTCACACAGCCTGCCTTGCCAGGGGTGGTTTGACTGGTAACGGGTGCCGTGAAGCGTTACGAATTCGGACCTATCCAGCCCCCGCATGTCAAGGCCACATCGATTTTCCTGGTATGAGTCGGTGATGCAACAATGAGAATGGTCCTGGCGTATAGCTTCCAAGGAGGGGTCCTGGGTCATGTGAGCCTGGCATCCTCCAGGTCAAGGGCCTGATGGTAGAGCAGTTCCGCCACCGGCAGAAACTCATCGTCCTCGATCCCCACGTCCGAACCAACGGGCAGCGGGTAGGTCACTGCCCCGCCTAGATCGTGGTCGAAGCGGAACCCGTAGGCGCTCACCTGCTCCGGGCTGAGACAGTCCTCCTGTTCCAGCCCCAGCGATCGGGCGGTATCTTCCCTTGAGTTGCTCATGCGCAGCAGGTTGTCGATCTGTCCCATGATATCGCCGCTGTGGGTTGTGATGAGCACCTGCACCCCCGCGTTCACCAGCCGCGCGATTCCCCGCGCCAACTGCAACTGCGCCGCCGGGTGCAGGTGCGACTCCGGCTCCTCCAGGATGAGCAGGTCGCCGGGACGGACCAGGTACTTCAAGAACAGGACCAGCGGGGCTAGTTCGGTGACCATTGAGGAAGTATGGTCGACAGTGAACTTGCCTGCCGCCGTACTATAAGATATTTCAGGGTAAGGCAGGCCAGCGGATTCATCCAGATCGATTTCGCCGCGCAAAACGTTCTGTTCAATAAACCTGATCGCATTGTCCAAATCATCGTTGGGGCGATGAAAACTCAAGCCCTTATCTAAACTGACCAAATCACTAAGAAACTCCGTAGTCACTCCAGGTAGCGCAGGGATATTGACTCGCTGCGCACCCAGTAGGGATGACTGACGGATTATCGAAGCAGCAAGAATCTTTTGGCCTTGAACGATACCTGTCCTGGATGCTGGTAGGAAATAGCTGCTTAGAGGCAATCCTTCGAAAATACATTCGGCCGCTGAAATCCGGAGGAGAGAAACAAGTTCCGAATACACGCTGGGATGAATTTCTTCGTCTAGTCTTTGCTCTGTCCCCCAGTGCTCGATGTGGTACGCTCCAACAGAAGCTGCAGAAATGTCGAATTCAGCACAATAACTTACTAAATCCCGCAGCCCAATTTCTACTTTCAGAAATGGCGATTTCCTTTCTATAGTCAGACCGAAATAATCGGGCCCACTTGACCGATTTACAATCTCGGACTCTCCTCGATAAGACCGACGCAGTTGCTGCATAACATCGGTGCGAAACCACTTAAGAACTTGGTTCGTTGAACCTGTCAGCTCAGCGCATACCTGCTCGGGAAAGGCCGTGAAAGGAATTTTCTGGTCAACCCACTGGCTGCCATCCTGTCCTCTGACCCAATCTCTGATCGCGTCTGTAACCTTGGCAGGAACCTCCCAAGTGCTTTTGGCACCTCTGGCCAGCCCTCTCTGCTCCAAGTGTCGGGTGTAAGGCACCTGCGGCCGCCCCTCCACCGCTCGCATCACCGCGTACACCGCCGTGGCCATGTAGGACTTGCCGGTGTTGCTGGGGCCGACGAAGATCGTGAGGGGCTTCAGGTCGACTGATCCCTCTGCGATGGGGCCGAAGTTTTTGACGGATATCGTCAGCATCTGCTTTCCGTTCGGGCGGCGGTTGGGCTGCTCCCCATGATAAGCCATTCCCGCGGAGCGCACTGTCTGCGGCCCTGCGGGAATGACGGTTTCCGGTACTGCCTAGTCCGGGATCTCCTTGTCCATGCCCTCGCCCAGCTCGACCTCGAAGGCCGTGAGAACCTGCGCCACCAGCAGGTAGTGGCCGCAGAGGACGGTGAAGTGCAGGGTGTCCTTCTCGCCGAAGCGGTCGGTCATGGCCTTGAAGGTGGCGTCGCTCACCTTTTTCTGGCGCAGCAGTTCGTGGACGTAGTTCACCAGCAGCGCCTCGTCGCCCTCCAGGCCCGCCGGGGCGGTGCCGTTGGCGATGGCCTTGATGGTGTCCTCCGACACCCCGGCCTGCCGGGCCAGGCGGGCGTGGGCCGAGAACTCGTACTGCTGCTTCATCTCCCGGGCCGTGGCGATAATCAGCGTCTCCTTCAGGGCCTCGGGCTGCTCGAACTCGAAACGCACGAATGCGCCGGTGTCGGCGACGCGGGCCGCCAGCTTGGGGCTGTTCAGCAGCACGCCGAAGGGCCCCCGAACGCTGCCGCGCGTCCCGACGATGGCATCGTGATACTGCTGGTCCTCTTCCGATAGCTGATCGCGGGTTACCGAAGATATGCGTGGCATGACTCACTCCTATTAATTTCACCACAGAGAGCACAGAGTTACTCTTTCAAGTTGAAATCTCTGTGTTCTCTGTGCCCTCTGTGGTTAATTGGTTTCCTAGGCGACGGGCACGGGGATGCCGGCGATGTTGGCCTGCACCGACCCCAGGTGGTTGCGGCTGGTGAAGTAGAGCGTCTTCCAGTCGTCGCCGCCGAAGCACAGGTTGGTCGTGGCAGACGCGCCGTGCACCACGCAGCCGAGCTTCTTGCCCGACGGGTCCATCACCCACAGGCCGCCGGAGCCGCCGCAGTAGACGTTGCCCTCCACGTCCACCTTCATGCCGTCGGGAACGCCTGGCGCCTCGCCGGTCAGATCGACGAAGACCCGGTCGGTCTGCCGGGCCAGCGAGCCGTTGGGGTTCAGGTCGAAGGCCCGGATGTGTCCCCGCCGCGAGTCGTTGATGTACAGCACGCTCTCATCCGGTGAGAAGGCCAGGCCGTTGGGGATCACGAAATCGTCAACCAGCAGCGTGATCTGTCCCAGGTCGGGAGTCACCCGGTAAACGCCGGAGAACTGGTGGTCCCACTGCTCGGGGGGAGTGGGAAGCGTCCACGGGTCGGTAAAGTAGATGCAGCCGTCGGACTTGACCACCACGTCGTTGGGCCGGTTCAGGCGGCGTCCCTGGAAGCTGGAGGCCACCACCGTGATGCTGCCGTCAGGCTCGGTTCGGGTCACGCGGCGGCTGTCGTGCTCGCAGGCGATGAGCCGCCCCTGCAAGTCGCGGGTCAGCCCGTTGGCGCGGTTGGTGGGCTCGTGGTCCACGCTGGCGCCCTGGCCGGGCACGAACTTGATGCGCCGGTTGTTGTGGATGTCGCTGAACAGCAGGTATCCGCCGTCGGACCACCACAACGGCCCCTCGGCCGGGCCGTTGTCGCCGCCGTAGTCGTCGGGAGTGTGCCGCGCGATCTCGGCGTCGGCGGAAATGAGCCTCGCGAATTCCGGGGCGTGTTGCTCTATGGGCATGGTCCCCTCCTGAATCGAGTGCAAATTGACAGCCGCATTATAGCGGAATGACGGGTGATGGATTCCCTCGGCGTCGGCCTCAGTGGTTGAGTCCCATTCCATGGGATCGACTCTCCTTGACGCCCCTGTGCCGGTAAACTATTCTGCCGAATAGAGTATCCCCTGCCCGGTAACGCAATCCGCTTCCAAATTCTACATTCCACATTAAAAAGGAGGCCCGACATGGCCCTCAGCCTGAATCACGTCCATCTCAAGTCCCCGGACCCCCATAAGACGGCCCAGTTCTACATCGACACCCTGGGCGCCACCAAGATCGCCGACGTGGGCGAGATTGGCGTCCGCCTCGACCTGCACGGCCTGACCCTCAACGTCACCAAGCACATCGAGACCCAGACCCGAGACCAGAAGTACGGCATGGAGCACATCGCCATCGACGCCGACGACATCCAGGGCATGATCGACATGCTGAAAGCCAATGGCGCCACGATCCTGGAAGAAGCTACCGTCTCGGGTGACCGCCGTGTTGTCTTCTTCGAGGGACCCGAAGGCGTCCAGCTTGAGTTCATCGAGAAAAAGTAACGGCTCTATTATTTCTGGTATTTGCTATCTCCACTCAGGATAGTTCCCTCCCCCTGAGGGGGAGGGTTGGGGTGGGGGTGAACCACCAGTATCAATACTACGAAAGGAGAGAACAAAAATGATCTACGAGAATCGAATCTACAAAGCCGTCCCCGGCAGGCTTCCCGACATCAACGCCCGCTTCGCCAATCACACGATGGGGTTCTTCAAGCAGTACGAGATCGGGATGATGGGTTTCTGGACCGACGACATCGGCGCCAGCAACCAGCTTACCTACATCCTCTCGTTCGACAGTCTGGCCGATCGCGCCGAGAAGTGGGCCGCTTTCCAGGCCGACAAGGCCTGGGCCGAGGTGCGTGCCGAGACCGAGGCCAACGGCCCCATCGTGGCGCAGGTCCTCAATTCTCTGATGAGCCTTACGCCGTACTCCCCTGAGCCCAAGTTCAAGACCGCCATCCAGGAACTGCGCATCTACGACGCCATGCCCGGCAAACTGCCCGACCTGCACAATCGCTTCAAGAACCACACCATGGGCCTGTTCGAGAAGCACGGCATCGAGAACGTGGCCTACTGGACCGAGGACGTGGGCACCAGCAACCGCTTGGTCTACATGCTGGGCTACCCCGACCTGGGCGCTCGCGAGAAGAGCTGGACCGCGTTCCAGAACGACCCGGACTGGCAGAAGGCCCGCGCCGCCTCAGAGGAGAACGGCTCCCTGGTCCGCGTGTCCACCCACTCGATCCTGCGCCCCACGCCCTACTCCCCGCGCTAGGATCGGCATCACTTCCTCTGTAAGTTCCTACGGTTCCGCCCCCTTCCGGTTTGCGAAGGGGGCGGACTGGCAGTTGAACAGGTTCTAATGAGGGAGGATAGACCGGACCTGGAGCAGAATCGGCCACGGGAAGAAGACAGGGAGTCGATTTGGAGCATCCCGCCAGCGCGTCGCGCCCTGTATTTCGGCCTGTTCACTCTCTACGCTCTTGCTGCCATTGGCTTTCTGGTTTGGTACCATGTATTTGAGCAACCGTCCGGCAACTGGGCTGAGACTACCTTGTCCATAATTCAGGGAATTGGCGTGAACACGGTGGGCGCTGCCGGATTGGCGCTCCTGACAATAGAAGGACCGAACACTGTTATGGTTGTAGGCGATTACCTCCGAAAGAAATTGATCGAGCCTCTCGAAGAACGCCGAAGGCAAGAGGCCGAGCAGCGACGCGAAGAGGCCCGTGCCAGAGGACACGCCGAAGGACGTGCCGAAGGACGTGCCGAGGGACGCGCCACAAACCAGGCCGAATGGGTGGCCTGGAACGAGCGGCGCATGGCCGCCGAGGCCAGCGGCGTCGCTTTTGACGAACCGCCTCCGGGTACATCCTCCAACGGCGATGAGAAGTAGGACGCTATGGACGTCGAGAAACTGCGAGCCGAGATTCCCGTCCTCCAAAACCTGACCTACATGAACACCGGCTGGTCGGGGCCGCCGCCGCGCACCGCCGCCGAGGCCATGCAGGCCCGGGTGGCGCTGGAGGCCGAGCGGGGGCCAACCACCCCTGGCGTATACGAGAGCGGGCGTGAAGTACAGGAGGAAGCCCGACGTGCCGCCGCCCTGCTGCTGGGGGCCGATGTCGACGAGACGCTGGTCACCCGCAACACCACCGAGGGCCTGAACATCGTCCTCAGCGGGCTGGACTGGAAGGAAGGGGACGAGATTGTCACCTGCAAACTGGAACACGGCTCGGTGCTGGCGCCCAGCTGGCACATCGCTCACCGCTACGGCGCCCGGGTGCGCGTGCTGGACATCGACCCTCACGACTCCCACGACGCCATCATCAGCAAGTTCGAGGAAGCCGTCTCGGAGAGCACCCGGCTCATATTCGTCAGCCACATCGAGTACTCAACCGGCCTGCGTATGCCCGCTGCGGAGCTGTGCCGCGTGGCCCACGCCGCCGGGGCGCAGATCATGCTGGACGGCGCCCAGACCGGCGGGCACATTGCACTTGACGTGCACCGCGACGGCTTCGACTACTACTCCATACCCGGCCAGAAGTGGGTTCTGGGCTACGAGGGCGTCGGCGCCCTGTACATCCGGCGAGATCTGGTTGACAGCGTTCATCCCGCGCACACGGGCGGCCGCGCCGTCACGCAGGTCGGGGAGCCGGGCGAACCCGACAGCTACCGCATCAACTCCTCCATCATGGAGAAGTTTCTGGGCGGGTCCGGCAGCGTGCCCCTGCAGGCGGCTTTCGTCGAGGCTGCGAAGCTCATTGAGAGCGTTGGCGTGCCTGAAATCGAAGCTCGCAACGTATCACTGGCAGCCCGGTTCAAGGCGCAGCTTGCCGAGATTTCCACCGTCGAGGTCCTGTCGCCGATGAACGATGTCCAGTCCGCCGGGCTTGTATCCTTCGCTGTGCGCGGGCAGTCCGCCGACTCGGTGGTGGCCCGGTTATGGCAGGACCACCGCATCGTGGTGCGCCAGGTGCATTACCCCGAGTCCATCCGCGCCTCGCTGCACTTCTTCAACACCGAGGAGGAAGTGGACACGCTGGCCCGGGCGGTGGCGGAACTGTAACACGCTTCATAGCAATGAAATAGTGAATACAAAGCTATCACCGTCAAGACCTTAACCTGACGTGTACGAACTGCTGAGGCGATTTGAAGAATGGCCTAAAACTGCCCACTTTGTAGTGAGCAGGCGTCGTCAGTCCAGCCACGCTGCCATCACCCCGCAGATGATAATGTGGATGCTGGAGGACAGGGATGACTTCTATGTCCTAACTGGAACGCAGCACGATGGCCGGATCAAGGTATAAAGGATATTTCTCAAACCTTGACTTGTGGGTTAGGGTGGTGCAACTGCCTGATGGCAGGTTGTTCGCCGCATTCCGTGATGACTTGGCAATGCGTATCTGGGAAGTAAGCCGGCAGGAGCCCTAGCTATGAACGACAAACTGGAAATCTACTACGACGAAGAAACTGATACCCTGTCGGCTTGGAATGGGCAGCCCGTGTTTTCAAGCTACGAGGTTCAGCAACACCTGCTGGTTGAACTTGACGCCGACGGTACGCCTGTCGGTTTCACATCGGAACACGCCATGGAGATGCTCCAGGCTCATTTGCCCAGCAAACTCCATGTCCACTGAGGCCGCAGCAACTGGCCTTACCCCTGACTGCCGGAGCGATTCCGCAGGCAAGGAATTTACGCAGACTATATTCGCATTCACGGAAAGAAAGCCCCGGAATTAACCCCCTACCCCAGCGTCCCCGCCGGATACTTTTCCAGCCACCAGCGGGCGATCTCGTCGCGTCGGGCGAACCAGACGCCGGGCATCTGCCGGGCGTACTGCAGGAAGCGCTCAACGGCGCGGGAGCGGGCCGGACGTCCCGCGATGCGGCAGTGCAGGCCGATGGACATCATCTTGGGGTGGGTGCGGCCCTCCTCGTACAGCACGTCGAAGGTGTCCTTCAGGTACTCGTAGAAGGCGCCCACGCTCGACAGCCCGCCCCTCCAGAAACGGGCGTCGTTGGTCTCCATGCTGTACGGCACCACCAGCCAGGGCCGGTCGCCACCGTCGGGGCCGCTGACCGTAACGTAGTGGGGCAGGTCGTCGTTCATGCCGATGCTGTCGTAGATGAAGCCGCCGTGGTCCACCACTAGCTGGCGGGTGTTCAGGCTGGGGCCGTAGCGGGTGAACCAGCCCAAGGTACGCTCCCCGGTGGTGCGTTCCAGCGACTCCACGGTGCGCGCGATGGACTGCCTCTCCTCCTCCCGTTCCATCAGGTGGTATTCCTCCCAGCGGTAGCCGTGGCCGCACACCTCGTGCCCCTCGGCCGGAATCTCCCGGGCCACCTCCGGGTTGCGCTCCAGTGCCAGTGCGCAGCAGTAGAAGGTGGACTTCACACCGTAGCGGTGGAACATATCCATCAGCCGCCATACGCCGACGCGGCTACCGTACTCGAAGAAGGACTCGTTGTTCAGGTCGCGGTCGCCTGCGGGCACAGGCGATGGCACCTCGTTGTTGGTCTCGTGGTGCGGGTCGCCGTCCAGCGTGCTTCGTTCGGCGCCCTCCTCGTAGTTCACTACCAGCGAGACCGCGATCCGCGCGCCTCCGGGCCATTGGATCTGCGGTGTGTTCCTGCCGTAGCCCACCAAATCCCGCTGCATCGCACGTCTCCAAAAATAAACTATCGGTCGAATTATCCCCTATAATACCGGAATTGCCCGAAACCTCCGTCCTGCTCAGGATAAATGTGATGAGCCTCGCCACCGACCTGGTCTACCAGCTGAAGGGTACTGTCGATCCTGTGATTTCGCCGGATGGCAAGCGCCTCGTCTACACCCTCTCGTGGGTGGAAGGGATTGGGGAGTCGGCGGAAAACCGCTCCCGACTGATGATGACCGGCCCCGGCCAGAATGGCGGACGGGAGTTCACCCAGGGACGTGCCGATGGCGCGCCACGGTTCTCGCCGGACGGCGGAATGGTGGGTTTCCTCAGGGCCGGGCAGGCCGGAGACCCGCGGCAGGTCTGGGTGATCGGCGCCGATGGCGGTGAAGCGCGGCAGCTCACCGACGCCCCTCGCGGGGTGCAGGACTTCGCCTGGTCGCCGGACGGCTCCCGCATCGTCTACTGCGCCGACACCGAGCCCGCGGCGGGGGCTGCCGCCGGCAGCCAGACCAGCGGTCCGCGTGTCGTGGAGGTCAACCGCATCCGCTTCCGGCACGACCTGCAGGGCTGGCGGGGGGACGCCCACTACCACCTGTTCGTCGCGGAGCTGGAGTCGGGAGAGTCGCTCCAGATCACGAGGGGCGACTGGGACGACTACGGGCCGGTCTGGTCGCCCGACGGCACGAAGATCGCCTTCATTTCCGGGCGGCGGGGGGACCGGGACTTCACGTCGCTGACCGAGGCCTACGTGGTCCACGCCGAGGGCGGCGTCGCGGAGTGCTGGTCGGGAGATATGTACAGCGTTGGCGCTGTCGCCTGGTCGCCGGACTCCCGCAGGCTGGCCGCCGTGGGCTCGGAGGACCCGGCGGGCATGGTGCTGTGGCAGGGTTGGGTCTACATCCTGGAGCCGAACGGGGAGTCGCGCCGCATCACCGATGACGGCCAGCGCCCGGTCCTGGGTGGCGGCCCAGGCGCCGCCCGGCAGCCGGAGATACGCTGGGCGGAGGACGGCCGGATAGTCTTCCTGGCCGAGCGCCACGGCGAGAGCCACGTCTACCAGGTCACGGCCGAAGGCGGCGACGCCAGGCGGATATGGGGCGGAGGACGCCTCGTCTCCAGCCTGTCCCTGGATGCCGGGGCGCGGCAGGCGGCAGTCTCGTCGTCTTCGCCCTCTTCGCCATCCCAGGTGTGCCTGGCCGACCTCTCAGGCTCACAGGTCGAGTTGGTGGCAGACCCCAACGCCGGTTACCTGGCCCGGGGACCGCTGCCCTCGCTGGAGAAGTTCATTGTACGGAGGGAGGGGTTCGACGTAGAGGCGCGGCTGTGGTTCCCGCCCACCTTCGACGCCTCGAGGATCTACCCTCTGGTTCTGGATATACACGGCGGGCCCAACGGGGCCTTCTACGACGCATTCGTTCCGTGGCAGCAGGCACTGGCGGGGTCCGGCTATCTGGTGCTGGCGGTCAACCCCCGGGGGTCGTCCACCTACGGGGACGAGTTCATGCGCGCGGTGCTGGACGACTGGGGCGGCGAGGACTACCAGGACCTGCTGGCTGCTCTTGACCTGGTCTGCGAGCGGGAGTACGTGGACACGGACCGCCTGGGCATCCACGGGTACAGTTACGGCGGCTTCATGACCAGCTGGGCCATCGGCCACACCCGGCGCTTCGGCGCGGCGGTTATAGGTGCCCCCTGCACCAACCTCTACTCCATGTACGGGACCTCGGACATCGGCGTCAGCTTCGGCGAGCACCAGTGGGGCGGCTCGGTGATGGACACGCCGGAGAAGCTGCTGGCGCGCTCTCCCATCAGCTACGCTAGGGAGGTCCAGACCCCGGCGCTGCTGCTCCATGGGGAGTCGGACTTCCGCTGTCCCATCGCCCAGAGCGAGGAGTACTTCGTGGCGCTCAAGCGGATGGGCAAGACCGTGGAGTTCGTGCGCTTTCCCAACAGCAACCACCAGTTCCCGCGCACCGGCCACCCCAAGATGCGGGAGGAGTACCTGTCCCGAATGGTCGACTGGTTCGACGACTGGCTGGGGTAGGGGTCTACTTCAACAATTGGAGTACTAGGCTGGTAACGGCAGTGAGCAGGCCTCTGCCACCTATTCCGATCAACACGATCATCAGGCGGTTCAGGTCGTCCACGCGACGGTTCAGGCGATTTGCCTCGCAGTCTTGTGTGCTTGTATCACCACCTAAGATTGTGGAAGGCGAATCCCCGTATGCCTCAGTTGTGAAACTATGCGTAATGGAATGAAGGCTGGAGATTTATGGTGCGACTCCAATCAATACCAAAGGGACTGCTGGCACTCCTCTTCCCTGTCGTAAGACGTTGAGAAGGTCCCTTTCGTAATATGGCACTCCGCTGGACATCTCCTGTTCGAGTTCTTTCATAGGCAATATCTCTATGCCAACGTCAATTGTATCCGACACAAAGAAACTGAGATGTTTAACAAATAAGTCGTGGGCTACAAATGCATATTTTCCAAATTGCACTTCGACAGCCACACGATCTTTGACAAAGTCGGTTTGGTTATACGACATGATGGGTTGTTGACCGGCGTCTTGTATTGCTTGTCTCTGTTGCTCTGGAGCCTGATTATAGATTCTCCGCATTAGCCGCTCGTCAGCACTTACCCAGAACGTACTTCTCCGCTCGTTCCATTCTCGTGCATTAAGAAGATCCTTAAATTCTCGGTTCATATCAGTTGGGGAATACAACCTCCTACCTCGCATTGTTCTCTCGTTGGAAATCTTCGTACGACAGGCTTCAGCGTCAACCATTTCGATTACGTCTCGAACCTCGTCCAACAACTGCCTGCGGTGGACAATCAAGTATTCTTCCCCATTCAAATGTGAGTATGTGGCTACTATCCTCATTAGTGACCTCCATTTGGCTGTGATGGATCGTATATTGGTTTGCCCATTGGCCTGATCCGTAATTCGCCGGAGTCTAGGTCTCTCACTCTTTGCCAGGTTATATTTACATATTTGGGTACTATGTCGCACCCGTAAGCAATCCGATCGTTTTTGAGGGCAGCTACCACTGACGAACCTACGCCCATGTATGGGTCTAGCACTGAGTCGTCTTTTTCAGTCATCGAAAGCACGAGACGTTCGACCAGTTCAACCGGAAATTGGCAAGGGTGTTCTGTTTTCTCTGGATGGTTGCTTTTAACATTGGGAAACTCCCACACGTCGCTCGGATTTTTCCCATTTGGGTTACTAGACAACTCCCCTCGTTTGGGGCCCTTGTAGTGACGCTTGTTGGGATACTTGGGAGCTATTCTAATCGGATCTAAATCCCATTTATAGCTATCCGATTTAGTCCACCAGTTTATCGTTTCATAGCGCCCTGATAATCTACGAGTGGCGTGTAGCCCATGGCCGAAGTGCCATATTATCCGATTGCGAAGTTTTAGTCTTTGGTCTCGAAATACCGGGAAAAGCAAAGAATCCAGAGGTAAGACCTCGCCATCATTGACATAATTGCCTACTTGCCAGCACAGTGATCCAAGGGGATGAAGGACACGGACACACTCTCGAATCACCTTCTCTTGGGCCTTCAGATATTCCGGCAAAGTCAACCTGGATTCGTAGTCCTTTCCTAAGTTGTACGGAGGTGAAGTCACAACCAGCATAATCGTGGCGTCTTGGATAGAACTCAGGAAGTCCAAATTGTCTTCGCAAGCTAAAATTACGCGGCCGGACGCGCTCCAACGATCACCGTGTGCCGACTTAAACCAATGCTCATGCTGTTGACGAATGGAGCCTAACGAGAGTTGCAGGTCATCGTCATCTCGAATCGTATTCGGCTCTTGTCGATCCGCCGACCTGCGTATCGCGAAGCCTGGATGTTCCAAGCTTTCGTCTTCAATTTGGAAATGCTGAGAAATTTCAATAGTGCTGGACTTGGGAGTATCCGCAGAGTAACGAATTTGAGTTTTGTATTCGGACGAGCAGTCTTTTGAGACGGCCTCTTGTTTCGAGAGGTATCGTTGTCCCATGTCTCGTTCCTCCATAGCGAGCCTACTTCGAAGGCCCGAATCATACCATAGTGCGGCTGGATAGCAGACTCCTACCCCCGCGCATGAGGCCAGGTGTCGCCCCACGGCACGTCGGGGAGGCCGCGGGCGCGTCGGACCTCGTTGATGGTGAGCACGCCGCGGTCCAGGAGCTGGGCCTCGCGGGTGGTGCGGGCGTTTTCGTCCTCAGCGAGAGCCTCGATGGCGGAGAGGTCGAACTCCATCTCCAGGTTGTCGTAGCCGAGGAGAGGGAAGAGCTGGCGGGTGACCTGCTGGGCCAGGAACGACATCTCGGGCACCATGGTGTTGCGCCAGAAGAAACGCTCGGCGGCGTTGACGTTGGAGAAGGTGGCCCGCTCCAGGTCGGAGAGCAGGGGGCGCGGCACCCCGAAGGCGCGGCTGACCTCCTCGAGACTCCAGCGCAGGCCCTGGATGAAGTCCATGTCCCGGTGGCTGAGGCCGAGAGTCTTGATGTCGCGCACGAAGCTGGCCACGGCGGGGCGGTGGGCATTGGCCGGGCCGCGGTAGCGGGCCTCCCAGCGCCGGTAGAAGTCCTCGACCTCGCTGTCGTTCATGTACTCGTTGGTGAGCATCACGAAGTCGGGCTGGGCCGAGTTGCGGAGGAAGTTGCGGTTGAAGCGGAGGCCGTCCCGGCCCATGTCAACCGCCATCCTCGAAGGCGCCACGGGTGAGAGACCGGCATACTCCTCCAGCGGGTTGAAGTAGCGGAACCACACCACCTCGTCGGGGGTCAGCGCCACCATGCGGCTGCGCCCGTGGTATACGAAGCCCCGGATGTACTCGTTGCGGTCAGGGATGATGGACATGCGGTCGGGACGGAGCGGCCAGATCTCCCGGTTGCCGTCGGCATCGCGGTCCAGCATCCAGTAGGCGGAGCCCCACAGGTTCAGGTAGATCTCGGTGGCCCGCCAGAGGTCGGCCCGGCTGTACCAGCGGTTGACCCGCTCCAGCAGCCGTTGCGCCGGATGGTCTACGCCGACGGGGAGACGGTGATCCCCTGCCTCGGCGGCGGCGCAGCGGTACACAACCACCGGCGGCCGGGTGAGCGCGTCGGCGCGGATGCGGATGGCGGCGTAGACCGGGGCGCTGGTGGCGTAGTACTCGCCGTACTCGGCGCGGTTCCAGCCGGAGCCGGCCCCGGCAAGGACGGAGAAGCCGTCAACGTCGGCGGCAGCGACGCCGCCGGCCTTGGTACGCGCTCCGGCAAGGTGCGGGCGCCGGTCCCCCGGGGTGGCGGCGAAGGGCCTGCGAAGGCGCATGGCGAGTTTCTGCATCATCGTGATTGACCTCGAATTTTTCTATGCTCCGGTAATTTTGGGCCTGCGATCCCGGTGGCTGTCGGGGGGTACGGGATGGTTGTCTGAACTGTGATTCTTTTGATTTGGGGATGGCCCTGATTTTTCGGAGTCGGGCCGGGTTGTGGCCCGACTCAGCCGGATGAGGGGTTCCGATTGGAGTCACTCAGTTGACGATTTCACCCCCACCCCCGCATCAAGTGCGGGGCAGGCTCTAACCCTCCTTCTCCGGGGCAGGCTCTAACCCTCCTTCTCAAGGGGAGGGGATATTTGAACTGCGTAAGTCCTATTCCGATTCGGCGCGTCTGACGGGCGGGGTCGAAAGGCCGCAGTGAACGGGTAGTGCTCGCTACGTCCACAGGCGGAGCCTGCCGCCGGCCTCCAGGAAGGCCAGCATCAAGGCGTCGGCCTTGTCGGGGGAGGGCAGGCCGCGCCTCCGCATGTCGTCCTTGCTCTCCATCCTGATGCGCCCGCTGCTGTCGTAGCTGTAGCGGAGGGAGGTGAGTTCGCTGATAAGCTGGCTGTCGTCCGGGATGCTGATCCGGCCCGACCGGAACCGCTCGCGCAGGCCCCAGAAGCCCTCGGCCCTGAGGTTGGCGAAGAGCTTGTCATCCCGGGCCCGGTTGGCCACGTTGACGCCCCGGACCTCGTGCCCAAGCTCCCGCAGGCGGTCGACCACCCCTGCGCCCACTCCGATCTCGTCGACGCGGATTTCCGCCGGTCTGCACTCCCGGATGGCGGCCGAGACCCAGCCGGTCAGCTGCATGGTGTCCATCCGGGTCAGCACCCGGATGTCCTCCACGCACTCGCCCCGGCGGCGCAGGATCACGCTGCGGTCGGAGCCGAAGCGGGCCACGTCGACAGCGAGGATGGCCTCCTCTCCGGCGGTCCTTTCCACACCGGTGACCGTCTCGGCTCCGATGGTCCACGACACGGCTTCAACGACGTTTCGTACTGCACCCTCCAGGTCGCCCAGGCTGAACAGGCTGTCCTCGCCCTGGTCGGGGAACTCGCCCAGAACACGGGAGCGGTAGGTGCTGCTGTCGCCACCCCAGATCTGCTTTCGCTCGTCGACCCAGTCGGCGGTGGTGAGGCCGGGGAACACGATGCGGCCGGCCTGCACGTTGGGGCTTTCGAGGGCGGAGATGGTGATGGGGTGGTAGACCGCCCGCTCCTCGTAGAAGGCGCGGCGGAATGCGCCGCTCATGGAGGTGGGATTGCCGATGAGCAGCAGCAGCGGGTTGGCGGAGGTCATCACCGACTCGATGGCCTCGTAGATCTCCTCGCTGACGCCCTCCGCCTCGTCCACGACGATGAACATGTGGGGGCTGTGGAATCCCTGGAACTGGTCTGCGCCGTCGGCCGACAGGCCCAGGGCGTAGCGATCGTCGGACAGCTCCCAGCGGGTGTCGAACATCGTGCCGCCGAGCGCGTCGGCCACGGGGTTGTACAGCCGGTGTATCTGACGCCACAGGATGTGCCGCACCTGCCTGAACGTGGGCGCGGTGGTAAGGGTAATGGCCGCCTCCGGGTGGGTGTGCATGTACCACAGCACGGCCACGGCGGCGCAGAAGCCCTTGCCCAGACCGTTGCCGGCCTTGACGGCGACGCGGCGGTTGGAGGTGAGTGCGTTCAGCACCTCTTCCTGCTTCTCCCACAGCCGCACTCCGAGTACCTCGCGGGCGAAGACGACGGGAGACGGCGCCAGCGAGCGTTCGGCACCCCCATTGTCGTAGCCAGGCTCCCCGGAAATTGTCTGCCCCTGCCCGTCGGCAGCCGCGGCGCCGGGCGGCAGTTCGGATTTCGAAGCCCGTTCATCCTGAGCCTGTCGAAGGACATCCCGAGCTTGGGGCTGTTCATCCTGGGCCTGTCGAAGGACGGGCGGCGAGTTCAGGACGGGCGGTTGCCGGTGGATTGCCCACGGGCCGGGGGCTGGGAAGTACCAGAGGGGCGTTGCCGCGCCGTGGCCAACGGAGGCGTTCGGGACCCCGTTGACTGCGGCGGACTGTACAGGAACCCGCATTCCAGGCAGCGATAGACGTAGTTGTCGCCCTCCCTTCTCTTTTCTAGTCTCAGGACCGCTCTGGATAAACATCGTCGGCATTCGGGTTTACTCAACTCTCACTCTTCCAGGTTTGCTGGCCCCGCCGGGGGGCCGGTTGTTCGCTGACCAAGTATTTAGAACTAATGTTTTATACAATACGACATGCCCGCGGCCCCGCGCAAGGGGCCCTGTGTCAGCAGAGCGGCGACAACCTGTCGTTGACCCTTTGAAGGAGCAGTTCGATAATGGGTCTAAACCAAGCGCAACAGCGGCATAGGAGGGCGGCGATATGGCATCCGTTGCTCCGATCCTGGGAATGTCCATGATGGCATTCGGTCTGGCGTTTTTCATATTTTGCGTGGGTGGTCTGGTATACACGGTTGTGCGCCGTGAGGGACGCAGGATAAACCGGAACAGCCCTACCCCGGCAGGCGTACCGGATGGAATAACAGGGGATGGCAGTCCGTGACGGGGGACGGATATGCCAAATGGATTTTCGGAGCTCTTTTTGCTCTCATTTTCATGAGTGCCGGTTCGCTGGTCTGGCTTTCTCCCGTTGCTGCCGATCCCTGACACCGGCCCAGGATACGCTGATTGAGACAGCGGATTCGATGATCAAAGCCTGCGCTGGCGCCATTGTCGGCTTCGCCGGTGGCATGAGGTTGGCCAATGGAAGACATTCCGCCAACGCATAGAGTGAAAGCACTTTTGGTTGACGAATCCGGGGGGCTGGGGTAGGCTTTTGCCGTCAGGCGGCACAGCCGCGCAACCCTTTTTTTCAGCATAGAATGGAGACTGTCATGACCCAATCTCGTCTGAGTGGGGAGGCCCAGCACGACACCGAATCGGCCCTCACGCCGGAGGTCCGCGCGATGATCGGCGTAGAAGGCGAGGTGGTCGAATCGTGGGGCTACGTTGACGAGGAATACCTGCGCCGCTTCACCCAGGCGGTGATGGACCCGGACCCCCGGTACTGGGACAAGGACTACGCCGAGGGCACCAGGTTCGGCGGCGTCATAGCCCCCCCGATCATGGTCAGCTACATGGTGGGCCGCCATCGCCCGGAGCAGGAGGACCCCATCACCCGCGCCTTCAAGGAGAACCCGGAGTCGGACGGCATCGGGAGCGTGGAGCGCCCCGGCGCACTGCCGCCGGTGCCCACCAACTTGGTGCGGGTGCTGAACGCGGGCAACGAGCTGGAGATCTACAAGTATCCCAGCATAGGGGACAAGATTTTCTTCCAGAACCGCTACTCCGACATCCGGGAGCGCTCGGGCCGGGACGGGCGGGCATTCCTCATCATCACGGTCGAGACCAGCTACAAGAACCAGGACGGCGACCTGCTCTGCATCACCAGGCAGTCGTCGATACGACGCTAGCATTTCCTTAAACATAGTTCCCTCCCCCTCTAGGGGGGAGGGTTAGGGTGGGGGTGAGACCCCCGCAACAGACCAAGAAAGAGGCACAACCATGAGCGCGAGCCTGGAAGACCTGCTCCAGATGCCGGCGGAGAAGCTTCTCGAACACAACGAGAAGCTGACTGCCGAGCAGCTGCGCAACAAGAAGCAGACCTACTTCGAGGACGTCGAGGTGGGGGACGAGCTTCCCAAGTACATCTACGCCCCCACGCCGACGCACCTGTTCCGGTGGAGCGCGGCCATAGAGAACTTCCACCGCATCCATTACGATCTGGACTTCGGCATGAACCACGACCGGAACCCCAGCCTGCTGGTGCATGGGTCGTGGAAGCAGAGCGTGGTGCCCCAGTACCTGAAGGACTGGACCCTCCCCAACGGCTGGCCGTGGAAGGCGCAGTTCGAGCACCGCGCCATGCTGGTGCCGGGCGACGTGCTGATCATGTGGGGCCGGATCACAGGGAAGGAAGAGAAGGGCGGCATGGGTCTCGTCGACCTGGAGATCGGCATGAAGACGCAGGACGGCATCGAGAGTATGCCCGGCACCGCCACGGTGGCACTGCCCCTGCGCGACGGCCCGCCGATCCCCTACCCCTTCGTCCCGCCCCAGGACTAATTTCACCACAGAGAACACAGAGAAAATAAAGAAAAACTCTGTGTACTCTGTGCTCTCTGTGGTTAATCAAGATAGAGGTAACGCCGTATGGCCAGGTTTCTAGCCACTCATACCATCGAGGGACTGACCGAGGCGCAGCTGCGGGAGAAGCTGGGCGCTTACACTGGAGGGGTGAGCAAGTGGCGGCCCGACAGGCGCACCACGATACTCAAGGTGTACGCCGACACCTCCCAGGGCAAGCTGTTCACCGAGTGCGAGGCCGTCGAGCAATCCCACTTCGAGGACTGGATGAAGCTGGCCGGGTGGCCCGCCGAGGAGGTCTTCCAGGTCGACCTGATCTTCCAGACGGGAGACATGTGGCGGGTGTAGCCGCAAGCGGCTTCAGGGAAGGCTCTGAATATGAGACGGGCGCTTAGATCTAAGCGCCCGTCAACTTGTTATGGGGTGCGTGGCTAGTCCCCTCTCTCCGGGAGAGGGTTAGGGTGAGTGCGTCTCCCGGCTACGGTTCCGGGTGCAGGAACTGCTGCTCCATCTGTTCCTGGGCCTGGTAGCGGCGCTGGCTTTCGCGCTGGCGCTCTCGGAGGCGCAGGGCCTCCAGCCGCTCCCGTTGCTCCTCCGTTTGCCACGGGGGGTTCTCCACGAGGGTGACCTTCTTGCTCCAGGACAGGCCGATGCCCTCGGACTTCTTCTCCACGCAGACTGGGCCGAGGCGGTCGATGACCAGCCGGAGGCCCGTGGCGGGCTGGCGATTGTCCTGCTCCAGGTATCCGTTCACCGGCTGCCGCTCCAGCACCACGCCGTCGGGGTCGGTGATGGTCAGCTCGTATTCCTGGGGATTGTCGCGCTGCTGTTGCAGCCAGGGCGACTCGAACTGCTCGGCGGGCTGGAAGTTGTCAACGAAGTACTGGTGAGGGCGGTACTCGACCTTGTCCTCCTGCCGTCCCGTGGTGGTGTTTTCCAGGGTTACGTTGTACGGCAGGCGGGAAGGGACCTGGTGAAAGTTCTCTCCCGAGGGATAATAGCAGGCGCCCATGCTGACGCCGGTGAGCTCCGGGTCGGCGACACCACCGATCAGGTCGCTGGCCCGCATCACCTTGGACTCGCCGAACCAGCGGCCTAGGCCCTGTGAGAAGAACGGCGAGCGGGTCGGCCCGCCGAACATGATCACGCCGTCGATGTCCCGCGCCATGTCCTCGTAACCCAGCTGCCAGACGAAGCTCAGCTTGCCGGTTTCCTCGTCCGTACCCGACGACTCGCCCTCGACCACCGTGCGGGCGCTGATGTAGGCGTCGCGCATGGCCATCAGGGAGCGCTGGACGAACCTGCCGCCCTTGAGCTCCGACTCCACGTCTTCCCAGGTCAGCGCGACGCTGCCGCCGAAGGGAACGCTGGGGTTGTCGGGCGAGACCTGCTCCTTGGCCAGCCGCAGCAGGTTCTCCGCTCCGCCCAGCTTGTTCTTCAGAGTCCGGTCGATGTTGGAGCCGCCGAGCAGCGGGTCGCCGTCGGCGCCGTAGACGATCATCTCGCCGGTGTCCCTCACCTCGACAAGGGCGCAGTCGAAGGAGCCTCCGCCCAGGTCATAGACCAGGAACGAGCCCTCCAGCGTGAACCCGGAGTCCGGGTCGATGTTGCGCTGGGCTGCGGCCAGGAACAGCACCGGCTCGTCGACCACCCACTCGACGCGGCCCTGCCCGGCAACACCGGCCAGGACCTCCGCCAGCAACGAACGGTACTCGTGGCCGGCCTGCACCGGGCATCCGGCGCGCCACTCGAACCGCTCCGGCAGGCCGGCGCGGCCGATGGCTTCCTTCAGCACGGCGGCCATAAGGTCCCTCACCTGGAACTGCTGTTCCCAGGCTTCCACGCAGCCTGCATCATGGTTCCACCATGTGGGCCACTCGGTCTCGCTGACCTCCAGGCGCCACTTGACGTAGGCGTCGTTGGAGAGTGCCCATCGCTTGATGTTGCGTATGACCACGGTGTTGGGGCCGTCCTCGAGGGAGTCTGCATCCTCCCCGACCACGGTGGACACCGTGCCGTCGTCCCGGCGCTGGAGCGCGACCACCACCGGCATGACGGTGGTGTCGCCCCGGCCAATGAGGCGGGACTGCGGAAGGCCTGCGCCGGGGTCGTCGGGGTCCCAGGTGGAGATGCGCACGTTGGTGGTGCCAAAGTCGATGCCTACGAATTCCATTAACCTGCCTCGCGCCTGACTTGAGCTTTGAGAAGTATCCGGTCGCCCAGAGTCCCGCTCCGAACGACCACGCCCGGGGCGACGACTACAACCGGATCGGAATCGGACAATCCCTCCTCGTGTTCGTTGATGTCACTTACCAGGAGATGTATTTCGGTGTCGTACTTGACCAGTTGTCCCGGAGCTTCCAGAAGCTCCGCCCCGCCGGCTCTGAGGGCCAGGGTCAGCCCCGCCAGTACGCTCCCGGCGAGTTCGCCAGAATCCTTGCTGCTGCTGACCGACTGGAGCACCTCGCCGACAGCAAGCAGCGTGTCCTGCCTGATCTCGAGGCGCGACTCCTCACGGTTGGCCGCCAGTTCGGCGTTGCGCTCCCGCACCTGCTGACGGAGACGTTCCTGCTCCTGGCGTTCCTGCTCGATCCGGTTTTCGTGAGCTTCCTTCAATTCCTCGAGATTTCCGGCATTGAAGGCCATGATGGCCTGTACTCGGGCCGCAGTATTCTCGTACAGGGCCGCGACTTCCGGTCCGTATGCACCGGGTGCGGCGAGAGACTCTGCCAGCTCCCACGAAGTCCGGGCGGCCAGCTTGCCCCGTCCCTGCGACAGCATGAGCACCGCGACCATCCTCATCGGCAGCCGCTCGTCGCCCTCGGTGTGGCGGCTGTCGGCGATGTAGTCCAGCACCTCCGCCCGCTGGCCTGTCGTGGCGCGGGCTATGACTTCCTCCAGGATGTGAAGCCGCTCCGGTTCGGGCAGGGCATCCAGGAGACGGTCCAGTTCGGAGTGGCGGCGGTCGGACATTTCGGGGCCGAAGGCCGCCAGCGCGATTTGCCGTGCCAGGTCCCCCCTGGCCTGGCGCCCCAGCGCCGACGACGCCCTGCGGTACATCTGGCGGGCGTCCTCGCCTTCGAAGGCGTCCCACATGCCCGCCAGGAAGCCGCGCCGCCAGGCGTCGGTCTCGCCGTCCAGCCCTCCGGCCTGCAGCAGCAAATCCTGGGGAGTCCGGTCTGCGGATATCTTCGCCAACTGGGCCAGCACCGTGCCGGCCCTGGCGGCCAGGTAGCCCCTGGTGTCCTGGGTTCCGGTCTCCCGCAGCCTGTTGGAAGCCTGCGCCACGGCCCTGAGCCAGCCCTCGGCGGCCTGCGAAGAAACGTCGCCCTCGGGCAGCGCTTCCTCCACCGTGACTATGAGCCGGAGCAGCGCCTGTTCGATGTCCTTCTCAGGCCACTTGGCGAGAGAGGTTGCGACCTGCCGGGTGGGGAAGCGTCCCGGAGCGGGTTCGTGGGTCGGGGCCTGGAGCCACCTTCTCCAGTTGGCGGCGGTAGCCGCACCGCTGTCGGAAGCGCCCGAAAGGTCCAGAGCGGCCGCACCGGGTACCTCGTCGACGCTGGTGAGAAGCCGGTACTCGCTGTCCCTGCCGGCCCTGGTGATACTGAAGTGCTCCGGCAGCTTGCGCATCAGGGGAGTAGCTTTCTTCCACCAGTTGTCCCACTTGATGCCGGGGACACGCTCGTCCAGCTTCTCGCGGATGTCGCCCACCCTGCCTGCACCGCCGTTTATGGAGAGGGCGGCGGCGACCAGCCTCAGCGGGGCTTCACCGGCCCACTGAGCCAGCGCTGCGGGCTGATACCAGAGCAGTGCCTCGGGGCTGTCTGCGGGCAGAGGGGTTACCGTCCTCTGCAGCACCTTGGAATTATCGGAACCCCAGAACTCGATATCGGCCGTCTCAAGAAGTTCGCTGGCGACCTCCGTGACGCCGACCGAAACCACCTTCCCAACGCCGCGACCGTGCCGAACCAACGCCCCTGGACGTATTTCCGTCTCGCTCACGGCTCTTCCCTATCCGGCTGCTTTGCGAAATGCACAACTATTTATGATATTACATTTCGGGGCATAAGTTAAATGCCTGTTTCGCGGAGACAGGGTATTTTAGTTCTCCCTCTCCCTTGAGAGAGAGGTCCTTCGACAGGCTCAGGAGGGGTGAGGGTGAAATCGTAGGCATCAGCAACTTTGTCTGCTGCAGGGAGACGCCCCTACCCTAACCCTCCCCCGGAGGGAGAGGGGATTTGTCACACACCCTCCAAGGAGAAATGCAAATTCTCCGGCTGCTGCAACGGGATGCTTTGCGTGATACTGGTCGAAAGGTATGCCGGTGTGGTGTCGGAATAGTAGACTGTCCTTGAAGGATTAAGATTTGCCTCTTCGATATCCGGGCGCAGATCGGATTGCGCCATCCTCCGCCGTTGACCCGGCACAGACGACTGCGAAATGGAAGGTAAGGAATGACTACTACAAACGCGGTAGGCGACCCGTTCGAAGATGCCAGGCGGGGGCTGGAATGGCTGGAGAAGCTGGAGGCGCTCCAGGCCCGCTCGGCGTCGAACCAGGCTGCCTATGAAGTCGCCGAGTACGTGATGAAGCTGCGGACGGCGGTGACCGATCTGGCGGGAGACCGCAGCGCGTCCCAGTTGGTCGAAGCCGTGGGAAGCGAGACTGCTCAGTTGGTCGAGGAACTGCGGCTGGCGGGAGACGAGGACTACTGGAACACGAGGATCCGTCCCGCTCTGCTGAAAGACGACGACGCGGGACGGTGACCGGCGTATCAATGTAGCCCCGGGCTGCCGTCCCGCAGGGGGCGGCTTCCCGGCGCCTAATTCACACGGCCCCAGGCGGCTGGCGGCCAGATGCGTAGCCAGACCCGCCCGATGATGCGTTCGCCGCGCACAGGGCCGAAGGCGCGGCTGTCGGTGCTCTGAACGGAATTGTCGCCCAGGACGAAATATTCGTCGGGGCCGTTCCACCAGCTTCCGTCGATCCTTCCTTCGGGGCCGGCCGGGATGAAGCCGGGATGCGCCAGCATGTCGTCCACGTACAGTCGGCCTTCATACACCTTGATTGACTCGTCGGGCATTCCAACCACCCGCTTGATGACCTTGTCCCACGGGGGAGAAGGACGCACGAGGATTACCACGTCCCCGCGGTTGATCTCCCGGGGGGGCAGTACGACCGTTACCTGTCGGCCCATCAGGGTCGGGGCCATGCTGTTGCCGTCCACCCTCACCGGCTGCGAGTACCACAGGTCGGAAATGCCCTGAAGGGCTGATCTGATGAAGCCGGAAATTGCCATTTTCTTCTCGAAATGGAAGCGGTAGCGCGGCAAATTATATAGGGGCGCGCCCGTTTATTCCCCGCGCTTCCGGACATAAAGTGGCGGGATTGCACCGTGATAGAATTGCCCCACTTCATCCGCAAGGAGTCTTCTGATGCATAACGGAGTCATCCGCATCGGCCTCATCGGGGCCGGAGCCAACACCACGCTGCGCCACATTCCGGGTTTCCGCGAACAGCCCGACGTGGACATCGTTGCAGTGGCAAACCGCAGCCGCCGGTCCGGCGAGCGCATCGCCGGCGAATACGAGATCCCCAGGGTCTACGACAATTGGGCGGACCTGCTGAACGACGACAGCATCGACGCCGTCTGCATCGGTACCTGGCCCTACATGCACCGCAACCTGGTGCTGGCATCGCTTTCCGCCGGCAAGCACGTGCTGACCGAGGCGCGCATGGCGATGAACGCCGACGAGGCCCACGAGATGCTGGACGCCAGCCGCCTGCATCCCGACCTGGTGACCCAAATCGTTCCCGCCCCGCAGACGCTCCAGGTGGACAACACCGTCATCGACCTCATCGGAGAAGGATATGTCGGCGACATACTGGCGGTACGGCTTCGAGTCTGCGACAACCATGCCCGGGCCAACCGCTTCGACACCTTCATAGACTACGACGCTCCGCTGCACTGGAGGCAGGACCGCAATCTCAGCGGCTATAACATCCTGGGCATGGGGATCTGGTACGAGACCATCATGCGCTACGTGGGCCCGGCCACCAAGGTCTCGGCCATGACCCGGACCTTCGCCAACCGCCGCCGCGACGACGACGGCGTGATGCGGTCGGTGACTGTGCCGGACCACGTGAACGTGTTGTGCGAGATGGGGTGCGGCGCCGCCGCAGACTTCAGCTGGAGCGCTGTGACCGGCCTGCAGACGGGGATGGAGTTCTGGATCTTCGGCAACGAGGGCACCATCAGCCTGCAGGGACCGCCGTTCGACACCGTCCTGGGCGGCAAGCGCGGCGACGAGGCTCTTTCCCCGCTGCCCATCATGAACCGCGGCAAATGGCGCGTCGAGGAGGAGTTTTGCAACGCCGTCCGGGGGCTGGAGCCGGTGACCCACACCCCCTTCGACATCGGCGTGCAGTACATGGAGTTCACCGAGGCCGTAACCCGCAGCGCCCAGACCGGCCAGGCGGTGGCCCTGCCGCTGTAGGAACCTCCGCTACAATCCCTCTCCCTCGGGGGGAGGGCCAAGGTGGGAGTGAATAGGCATTTTGGAGAGGTCCCACATGGGAGAATTCACGTGGCCCGTAGGCGTGTGGAGCGCTGACCAGGAAAGACTCGAGACAGTCAATGCAGCAGTGGACACCGGCGCCTCCTACTCGGTGTTTCCCGAGGGTATGCTGGAAGCCTTGGGTATTTGGAGACTGGAACGAGGAGTAGGGTTCGAGCAGGCGGATGGCACGGTCATCGAATTGGATGTAGGTGTTGCGTGGATGACGATCAACGGGCGTTCAAGACCATCCAGCGTGGCCTTCGGACGCGACGGCGGCGGAGCTTTGCTTGGGGCGAACGCCCTCCAGGAGTTCCTGCTGCTGATTGACCCTGTGGGTGAACAACTGGTGTCAAGGACCGGCAGGATTTAGTTCGACGGAAGTGTGGCCACATGGGAGAGTTTACTTGGCCCGTCGGAGTCCGAAGCGCCGACGGCGACCGCACTGAAACCGTCGATGCGCTAGTCTACACAGGTGCATCATATTCGCTGTTCCCTGGAAGTATGCTCGAAAGGCTGGGCATCGTTTCCATCGGGCGACGCGGCTTTAAGCAGGCCGATGGCACTGTCATTCAACGCGACATTGGGAGAGCCATGCTGGTCATCAATGACGAGGAGGACATCCAGCGCGTTATATTCGGCGACGACGACGCTGAACCCCTCATAGGTGCTGGGACCCTGCAGGGGTTCCTGCTGTTGGTGGATTCTGTGGCGGAGGAATTGGTGTCCAGGAATGGCCGACTCAAGCGCATGAGAAGTGATTAGCGAGATGGGAACGTTCTACCACGAAATGCAGGTCTTCAGTCCCACCAGGGACAGGTCCGAGACCGTAGATGCCTTGGTTGATACAGGCGCGTCTTTCTCTCAACTTCCCGGATCCGTCCTCCGGAATTTGGGAATTACTCCCACGGATACGGTGGAAGCAGTGCTCGCCGACGGGAGAGTAACGGAAGACCTGGCAGCTGAAATCCGGGTGCGCATCAACGGACGGGAAACCACTACCTGGGTCACATTTGGCCCGGAAAATGTGGCTTCGCTGATGGGCGCCCATGCCTTGGAAGGAGTGAGGCTGGCGGTCGATCCATCCCGCCGTATCCTGGTACCGACCCGCATATTACGAATGTCGAAGCACGTGTAACTACAGGATTTGCAGGTTCAACGAAGGAGAACGACACAATGGCAGAAGAAGGCATACGGATAGGGCTGATCGGAGCGGGGCGAAACACCCGCGACAGGCACATTCCAGGCTTCCACGAGGTCAGCGGCGTAGAAATCGCCGCGGTGGCCAACCGCTCGCGCGCTTCGGGGCAGGTGGTGGCCGATCAGTTCAACATCCCCACGGTCTACGACAGCTGGCAGGAACTGCTGGAGGACGAGTCGATCAACGCCGTGTGCATCGGCACCTGGCCCTACATGCACCGCACGCTGACCATCGAGGCGCTGGCGGCGGGTAAGCATGTGCTGACCGAGGCGCGGATGGCGGCAACGGCGGCCGAGGCCCGCGAGATGCTGGAGGCGTCCAGAGCCTACCCCGGTCTGGTCACCCAGATCGTGCCGTCGCCCCTGACCTTCAAGGTCGACAATCTTTTGTGCCGGAAGATCGCAGAGGGCTACGTGGGTGACGTGCTGGCGGTGTCGGTCCAGTCGTACACGCCCAACTTTGCCGACATCGGCGGGCCGATGCACTGGCGCAACGACCGCGACCTGAGCGGCTACAACATCCTGAACATGGGCATCTGGTACGAGGCGATGATCCGCTGGGTCGGCCCGGCAACGCGAGTGATGGCCAACACCAAGGTCAACGTGAGGCAGCGGCGCGATGAGGACGGGAGCCTGGTGCCGGTGACCATCCCCGACCATGTTGATATCCTGGCCGACCTCGCCAGCGGCGCCCAGGCCAACATGCGCTTCAGCGCGGTTACCGGCTTCGGACCGGGCAACGAGGTCTGGATCTATGGCAGCGAGGGCACGCTGCGCGTCGACTCCGGTCTGAACGTCCACGGCGGTCGCCGGGGTGAGAGCGCCATGGCGGAGATCCCGAACCCGGTTGAAGGCCAGGCGTACTGGAGAGTTGAGGAAGAGTTCTGCAACGCCATCCGGGGGCAGGAGCGCATCACCCGCACCCCCTTCGACGTGGGCGTCCACTACATGGAGTTCACCGAGGCGGTAACCCGCAGCTCCCAGGACCGGCAGGTGGTGTCGCTGCCGCTTTAGGGGGCGATGGTACACTGGGGTGCGGACTATCAGGCAGTCGCCGAGTGGAGGAAAATCAATGGACTCGCTACCGCATCACACCGCGCGTGCGCGGCTGCCTGGCATGAGGATGGCAGGAGAAGTGCCGGTAAACGGGAAGATTATTTCGTCCAGAGGGACACCGTTGGTAGGAGAGACCGTGACCGCTTTCAGACATACCGTGGAATTGATCTCGGTCGACGGTCATGCTTCCCGAAGCCTTGAAGCGATAGTGGATACCGGAGCGACATTTCTGACGGCACCACAGACGCTGCTGAGAGAACTCGGCGTGGAGGCCACGGAACGGGTGCCGCTACGCTTGGCCGATGGCAGGGTAGTTGAGCGTGACCTTGGAGAGGTCAGGGTACGGATTATGGGCCGTACGGCAACGACTGCCGTGATATTCGGAACCGCCACGGATTCCTTACTGCTGGGATCTCACGCCTTGGAAGGACTTCGCCTTGCAGTGGATCCCTCCAGTGAAAGCCTGGTAGCCTTCACTCCACTCCTTTGACGAGGCTCTATTTCGCCTATCCGTCTACTCCCCCAGGCTGATGGGAAACCGGAGCTTGGCGAAGTCCTCGCGGTGGATTTCCACCTTCAGCGTGATGGTTGCTTCATCCCTGAGGATTTCGGTCAGGGTCAGGAGTTCGTCGGCGTTGATGACCTGCTCGATCCGGGGAGCGGCCCCGGCCGCGGAGGTCTCGTCCCGGAACACTAGGGCGGCGTTGCCCTCGATTACGGTACGGCGTTCCTCGCCACGGGAGAACGCCCAAGCCGCCGCGATGCAGCCGTCGTCGATGTTCAGGCGGCAGTCGGACGAGACGGTCGTAACCAGCCCCTCCCCCGCCAGGTCGAGGGTCTGCTTGAGTTCCCCGTCGCCGTCGTTGTGAAGCAGGCCGGAGCCACGGCTTACGTCCCTGAGAACGTCGACCACCGCATCGGCGCCGCCACTGATCAGGTAGCCGTCATCGGCCAGCAGGGCGGAGGCCGCCTGTCCGTTGGAGGAGAGCCACAGGTCGTATCCCCGGTACAAGCTGTCGGAATACCCGGACTCGCTCAGGTCTTTCCGTATGTCTTCGAGGTCGAAGTCGCCTCCTGTGATCGTCACCTGTCCGGAAGCCAGGGACAGGGTGGCCTGACGGCTCACGTCCCCGTAGTTCTCGAGTCTGGAGACCTGGTTTTCGAGGTCCGTCGGCAGGTCGGTACGGCTGAGGGCTGCCTGGCTTACATCTACGAGGACCACCTCCCGGGCGCTGTCTGGAATGAGGCCCGCCGGCCCCTCGGGGGCTGAGCCGCCGATAAAACCGCAAGCAACGGTTGCGGCCAGTGCCGTCAGCAGGAGAATGAACAGGGCGCATCGCTTCATCAAGGCTGTCTCCTATCAGATGGACGCAGCCGCGTCCCCACCCGTGAATAGGCGCCCGAAGAGCGATCCGGGGCCTTTCCCGCACCAAAGCAGACCCGCGATTCGCTAGACCTCCAGGGGAGTGTCATCCCGGTTTGCCCATTCACCCATGGAGGCGTCGTAGTTCTTCGTCTGGTTGTTGAAGCCCACCAGTTGCAGGACGAACACGCCGTGCGCCGCACGGATGCCGCCCTGTCAATAAGCGTAGACGTTCTTGTCGGGTGTGATGCCGTTGTCGGCAAGCAGTTGCCGGATCTCGTTGGCGGGCCTGAATCGGTGACTCTGGCGGTCCATCACGTTGAACCACTCCAGGTGGACCGCGCCGGGTATGTGCCCGACCCGCTTGTTGCCGCGGCTCGCGCTGCCGTCCCACTCGCCGTCGCTGCGAACGTCCCAGACGACATTGCCGTCGAGGCTGCACGCTTCCTTGAGTTCGTCGACCTTGACCAGCAGTGACTCGTCGCGCCTGGGCGTGAAGGTCGCGCCGGACGCAGGGCCGGGCCGGTCCAGGCCCACGCCGTTGCCCGCATTGACCCAGCCGCGCCAGCCGCCGTTCAGCACCTTCACGTTGCTGTGCCCGTAGGTGTTCAGAGCCCACCAGAGTCGCGCCGCATAGAGGCTCTGGGAATTGTCGTAGGTGATGACAAGCGTGTCGTCGCCGATGCCGAGCCCCTGGCACATGGCCTGGAACTGGTCCGGATTCATCAGGTGGACACGCCCGGTGTCGGGGTCCTTTTCAAAATTGTCGGGAACCGCCACCGCACCGGGAATGTGGCCGCGGTTGTAAGCGGCGTCCACGTCGCAGTCCACTACCACCACGTTGGCGTCATCCTTGTGGGCGGCCAGCCAATCCGGTTCAACCAGGTATTCCGGATGAGTGTAGTCTTCGTTCGCCATGCTTCCTCCTCGACAAATCCGGTCATTTCCGCAGCAGCGAAAACGGGTCTGCCGACACACTTATTTATGACAAGCCTTTATGACAATTGCGATGGAATTGTAGGCTACCGGCGCAAAGAGGGTCAACGCGGGTTGTACGAGGTTGCTGCGGTCCGGCGCAAATCGCGGCGTGAGACAGCGGACCTGCCGGAAAGTTGCGTTTCTTGCCGCCCAACGGCGGCGAAAGCTAGAATGTACCAAATCCGTCGGCCCGTCCCGGGCTTTGGGCTGGGGGCGGGCCGATTCATTCTTATCCCGGAGTGTCTCCTTCCCATGAAGTTTGGCCTTTTCATGCTGCCCTCGTGGCCCGAACCCGACCCCAGGCATCAGAGCCGCATCCTCGGCGAGATGATGGAGCAGATAGAATTCGCGGAGGAATTGGGTTACGACTCGGTCTGGCTGGCCGAACACCACTTTACCCGATACGGCATCGTTCCCTCTGCGGTGTCCATGGGACTCTACGCCGCTGCCCGCACCAGGCGCATCCGCATAGGCACCGGCGTCAGCGTGCTGACCTTCCACAACCCGGTTTTCATCGCCGAGGAAACTGCGCTGCTCGACGCCCTCAGCCAGGGCCGCCTGGACTTTGGAGTAGGCCGCGGCCAGGTGGTGTACGAGTACGGCAACCTGAATGTGGACTACAACACCCGCAGCGAGCGGTTTGCCGAGATACTGGATGTGATCATGGGGTTGTGGCAAAACCCCGGCTTCAGCTACCTCGGGGACTTCTACAATATCGATGACATGACCATCGCCCCGGTGCCGGTGCAGCAGCCGCACCCGCCGGTGTTCCTGGCGGTGTCGCGCACGCCCCAGAGCGTGTCGGTGGCCGTGGACCGGGGCCTGCCGGTGCTCACCAGCGCCAACATTCCCGACGCCGAGGCCCTGGAGATTCGTAACGTCTACGCCGATGTCTGCGCCGAGAAAGGCGTGGAGCCGTTGTGGGACGATATGCCCTACTTCCGAAAGGTCTACGTGGGCGAGGATGAGAAGTCGGCCATCGAGGATCCCCGCGAGGCAGTGACCTGGGTCTACGACCTGAACGGCTACCGCCGCACGCTGAAGGGCGGCAGCGAGATCTACTACGACCTCGACGAATGGATCAACACCCGCCCCGAGGACCCTCCCAGCTACGAGTCGCGCCTGAAGACCACCACCGTCTTCGGCACGCCGGAGCAGTGCATCGAGCGCATCCGCAGACTGCGCGACGACCACAACGTACACTACTTCGGCGCCAACATGTCCTTCGGCACTCTGGAGCACGGGAAGGTGATGCGTTCGATGGAGTTGTTCGCCAAGGAAGTCATGCCCGCGTTCCGGTAACGGGGAGTTATGCACATGGATAGACAGGATGTACAGAATAATGGGTAGGGGATGGTTGGAGTGCGTAGGTCCTGTCAGGAATAGGAGGCTGTAATGCGAAACGAATTCACGGCGATATTCGAGTTGGACGACAGCGGGGACGAGCCGCGCTATATCGCATATTGTATTGAAGTCATCGGCGCCCGTGCCGAAGGCAAAACGATGGACGAAGCGCGGGAGAAGCTGGCGGAGGCGATAAAGTCGGAGTTGGCAGAGCAGAGGGAGAAAACCATACGCGATATACTTTTCGACCTGCCGCCCGATGCCACCCAGGAAATCATCGCAGTTCAGGAGACTGTCGCCATGCAATGGGTCCCGTACATTGGTGAATAGTACTTCCGTTCCGGTTGCAACGTCTTTAGGAGGGTAATCGATGACGTTGGTCAAGAAAGAACAGTCGCCAGATGACACTCAGGTTACATTTCTCTACCAGAAACCGGAAGCCGTCGTGCGCAACGAATTCACGGCAATCATCGCACAAGACGAAGATTGGTATATCGCCTTTTGTCTGGAGATTTCCGCCGCCAACGGTCAGGGTAAGACCAGAGAGGATGCGCTGGAGAACCTGGCCGAAGCGATACTGCTGTACTTTGAAATACGTCGGGAGGATGGATTGCGGGGAGTCCCGGCTGAAGCTGTCCGAGAGGTCATTGTAGTTCAATGAAAACTGGCGATCTAATACGTCATCTTCGCGGCCACGGGTGCCGTCTTCTGCGTGAAGGTCGCTCTCACTCAATATGGGTTAACGAGGTAACTGGCGAGTTCGACTATGTGCCAAGACACGCGGAGATTAAAAATTACGTAGCCCGTAAGCTTTGCCGAAAATTGTCCATCCCCATAATCGGCCGAGAAAACAGGTAGGAAAGGAGCCGCAACATGGTGCAGCAAGGACAGATCGACCACCTGCTCCAGGAGACCGGAGTGATTGATCCCCCCGACTTCCTGGTGCGGCAGGCGTTCCTGCAGGACTACGACGGCGAGTACCGCGACTCCATGGAGTCCTCCGAGGGCTTCTGGGAGGGCGTGGCGTCGGAGCTGGAGTGGACCCGCCGGTGGGACAGCGTGTTCCAGTGGGACTACCCCACCTTCCGCTGGTTCCTGGGAGCGAAATGCAACATCACCCAGAACGCCCTGGACCGCCACCTGGTCAACGGCAATCGTAATAAGGCGGCCTTCATCTGGCTGGGCGAGGACGGCACCGAGCGCGTCTTCACCTACGGGCGGCTGGCCCAGCTGGTCAACCGCTTCGCCAACGGCCTGCGCTCGCTGGGCGTGGGCAAGGGCGACCGGGTGGTCATCTACATGCCGCTGACGCCCGAAGGCGCCATTGCCATGCTGGCCTGCGCCCGCATCGGGGCGGTGCACAGCGTGGTCTACGCCGGCTTCAGCTCCGGCTCCCTGGGCGACCGCATCATCGACGCCCAGGCCAAGGTGGTAATCACCGCCGACGTGGGCTACCGCCGGGGCAACGAGGTCGACCTGCTGGGAATCACCGAGCGGGCCGTAGCAGACCTGGACGTGGTGGAGAAGGTCATCGTCTGGCGGCGGAAGTCTCACCCCCACCCTAACCCTCCCCCTGAGGGAGAGGGGACAAGCTCGCTGGGAGCTCGCGAGGTGGACTTCGACGCACTCATGGCCTCGGGTGGAGTGGACTGCGAGGCGGAAGAGATGGACTCGGAGGACCCGCTGTATATCCTCTACACCAGCGGCACCACCGGCAAGCCCAAGGGCGTGCAGCACGTCCACGGCGGCTACATGGTCGGCACCTACTACCACTTCAAGAACTTCTGGGATGTGAAGGACGACGACGTGTTCTGGTGCACCTCAGACATCGGCTGGGTCGTCGGCCACAGCTACATCGTCTACGCGCCCCTGGTGGCCGGGGCCACCACCATCTTCCGGGAGGGTGCCCCTGACTATCCTCACCCCGGCGCGTTCTACGAGATCATCGAGAAGTATGGCGTCAACGTGATCTTCACTGCGCCCACGGCCCTGCGGATGCTCATGCGCTACGGCGAGGACTACCCGAAGCAGTACGACCTGCGCTCGCTGCGCTTCCTGACCTGCGCCGGCGAGCCGCTGAACCCCGAGGCCCTGCGTTGGAGCTACGAGCACATCTGCGGCAACGGCGAGTGGGGCCACATCGTCGACAACTGGTGGCAGACCGAGACCGGCGGCCCCTGTCTGGGCACCACCGCCACCATGCCGGTCAAGCCGGGCCGCGTCGGGCGCCCCATGCCCGGCGCCGAAATGGACATCGTCGACCGCGAGGGTCAGCCCATCACCGAGCCGGACAAGGGCGGTCTGCTGGTCATCAAGCGGCCCTTTCCCCACTTCTTCCGCACCGTGTTCGGCGACCCGGAACGATACGCCCGCGACTGGAACACCATCCCCGGCGTCTACTTCACAGGCGACGTGGCCCTGCGCGACGCTGACGGCTACTACATGGTGGTGGGCCGCGCCGACGACGTGCTGAACGTGGCCGGCCACCGCATCGGCTCGGCGGAGGTGGAGAGCGCCCTGGTTTCGCACCCGTCGGTGGCTGAGGCCGCGGTCATCGGCAAGCCAGACGAACTGCGCGGCGAGACCATTAAGGGCTTCGTCACCCTTCGCGTCGGCAACGACCCGTCGGAGGACATGGTCAACGCCCTCAAGCTGCACGTCCGCAACGAGCTGGGCCCCATCGCCGTCCCCTCCGAAATCGACTTCACGCCGACCCTCCCCAAGACCCGCAGCGGCAAGATCATGCGCCGCCTGCTCAAGGCCCAGGAACTGGGCCTCGACCCCGGCGACATCACGACTCTGGAGGAGTAGGGAAGGCTGGCGTCATTCGCTGAGGGCCGGTTGCAGAAATGAACGTCTTGGATTTTCTCCGAAGGGCGCTGCGTGTAGCGCAGCGCCTGCGGTTGGCTCCTGATCTGGAGGAAAGGTGGGTCCGGGATGGCCAATGGGGTAGGCCGTTGCCGACTGACCCGACATGGCAGAAAGGCGACGGCCATCCCGGTGTCCGAGCTTCCGTAAGGCGGCGCAACCGGAAGGGGTTCGTGGGAGATGACGTGCGCATTTCCATGTACCTCGGCACCAGGGGACATAGAAGTTTCTGAGGGCTGTTTCGGTGGCATTGCCATATTGGTTGACCTTTCGCTGCTGCCACTTGGAAATGAACGTGTCATAGTATGAACGGAAGGGAATTCGTCCGCCGGGCGCGGCGATATGCGAGGCGCAATGGGTTGGATTTCGATTTCGACCCAGCCAAAGGGAAAGGCAGCCACGGAACCGTCTATGTTGGAGAACGCGAAACTCAGGTGCAGCACGGAGAAATTGCCACTGGCACTTTAATGTCCATGCTTAGGGACCTGAACATCAACAGGAGGGAGTTCTGAGCTATGAAGTATGTGTATCCCTGCATATTTGAACCGGAAGATGATGAATCATATAAGGGCTGGTACAACGTGTCCTTTCCTGGCATTCCAGGCGCCTTGACTTGTGGGCGCGACTGGAAAACGGCCATGATAATGGCTGAGGACTGCCTGGTAGTATCCCTGGCCTCCTATGTGGATCGCCAAGAGGAATTGCCAACACCCAGCGCCTGGACAAAAGGACAGGAGCTTTTCACAGTCCAGCCGCTTATAGCCGCTCAGCTGGACCTGTACAACGCCATGCGAGAACAGTGCATCAGTATCCCGGAACTTGCACACCGGCTGGATGTGCCGGAGACCGATGTCAAGAGGCTGCTGAGCCTTGACTACAAGAGTTCCATAAACGAGGTTGTAGAAGCGCTGGAAATGCTGGGCTGCAAGCCGGACGTGGAGGACCTGGCGGCGTGACGATGGAGGAATCCTTGCCTGATTCCTACCGGCCATATACACCGGATACTTGGCCCGAACCAAGAAGCGCCATCGTCTTTCCTGACGAACTGAAAGCGGCGAAGTTGAAACGCCGCAAGTTTACGGTCGCGGAGTTTTATCGCATGGTTCCGGCTTGTATCCTGGGCGAGGATACACTGGAGGAACTGATTGACGGCGATGTGATGGTGCGCGCCTACAAGACTCGCCACCACTCTAACGTCGTCTCTTGGCTGTTTCAACAAATGTTGAGCGTAACGCCGCCCCTCCATCCCAACGCCCAATGCCCCATCCGCCTTGACGACTACAACGAGCCGGTAGCGGACATCGCGCTGTTGGCCGACGATAGCGACACCGAGGAACACCCCGGCCCCGATGCAGTGCTGCTGGCAATCGAGATAGCCGACACGCTGGAGGAAGCGGAATACGACCATAATATCAAGCTGCCCCTGTACGCCCGCTACGGCATCCCGGAGCTATGGCTGTTCAACCTGCAATCCGATGATGTCGAGGTCTCCCGCCAGCCCACGCCTGACGGCTACGCCGACGTGCAGGTCTACCGCCGCGGTGACACGCTGTCCATCCAGGAGCTGCCGGGCATAGAGTTGAGAGTCGACGACTTGATGGCCTGATTCGCCACACTGGGAAAGACTATGCTGCTAGAGCCGTTGGTTTCCACAATCGAAACCATCAAGGAACGCATCGCCACCCACGGAGCCTCGCTGCGGCAGAATGAGACACGCACTCGCACTGCGCTTATCGACCCGTTGCTGACTGCGCTCGGCTGGGATACCGCCGACCCCGCGCTGATTACTCCGGAGTACAGGGTCGATGTAGGGTGGGCAGACTACGCTCTTGCGGGTGTTGGGAACCAGCCGGTTGCGGTCATAGAGGCGAAACGGCTGGGATCAGTTGTCGAGAATCACTTGGAACAGGCTGTGGGTTACTGCATACAGCAGGGAATTGCCTATGCTGGTGTCACCGATGGCAACCGCTGGCAACTTTACCGCACCTTTGAACCAGTACCCTTGGCAGACAAACTCGTTCTGGATGTTTCAATCGCTGACGCAACCGCTCACGAAGCCGCCCTGAAACTGCTGCTGCTTTGGCGTCCTAACCTGGCATCCGGGCAGCCGGTGGCGGCGAATGCGCCGGTATTATCCTTCCATCGATCAGGTGAAACAGTACTGGTCGGTCCTAACCCTCTGCAGGATGAAAAACCCGAGTCTACTGAAACGATGCCAACTGAGGTCGGGTGGAAACCAATTGGTCAGGTAACTCCATCAATCGGAGACCCACGCCCAAATGCTATAAGGATTGAGCAAGGCCCTGCGATCGCGATTAGTCGGTGGAATCAAGTTCTAATCGAAATCGCTGAATGGCTATGCAAACAAGGATTGCTTACTTACCAAAACTGTCCGGTTTCAGTAGGGCCTTCACGATACCTATTAGCTCTTGCACCTCGACACAAGAGTGGGAGAGACTTTGCTAAGCCTCGCAAAATATCCAGCGGAATATATTTGGAGTTGGACTATACTGGAAAAGACTTCCTCAGACACATTCGCACTCTCTTGGACGGCCTGAATATCTCGACAGATAGCGTGGAACTGCGGTTCGGGTGAGCGCTGGGAGGCCCCGGAAGGATGATTCTCAGGACACGCAGCGGGAGTCAATTTGGAGCGTCAGCCCCGGGCTTCTGTGGCTGTTCTCATCCTGTTCGGCATCTTGTTTGTTTTCGGAACGGCTTATCTGGTCTATTATGAAATCACGCAAACACACGCTGGCAACGGCCATGATGTGGCGGCGGCCGTCATCAAGTCTGTCGGCTCCGTGGCAATTGGATCAGCGGGGGTCAGCTTTTTTGCCACGGAACTCACCGGAGGGACTATGGTTCTAGCGTCTTATCTGAAACGGAAGCTGCTGGATGAACCGGAAAGGGCCAGAAAGGCCAGGGAGAAGAGACTGGCCGAGCAAGATGACGAGATCGCCAGGTTGAAGCAAGAAAATGCCAGGCTGAACGAGGAAAATGCCAGGCTGACAAAGGAAAACGGAGAGCCGACCAACCAAGACTCAGACAATCCAAATCAGGACTGAGATAAATGAAGGTTTACTACTTCAGCGAGTTTCCCTACCACGAGTACCCCGACGATGTGAGTCTCACGTACCCGTCGATACGCCTCACCTTCCCCAACAGCTACTTCGACCCGCCCACGGCCAACGAGCTGTTCAAGCGGTACTTCGACGAGTGCCAGTATGTGGACGAGCTGGGCTACGACGGCATCATGGTCAACGAGCACCACAGCACGCCGTCTTGCATGAACGTGTCCTGCAACATGTCCGCCGCCGTGCTGGCCCGCACCACGAAGAACGCCAGAATACTGCTGCTGGGCAACATCCTGCCCATCCACGAGAACCCGGTGCGCCTCGCCGAGGAGATCGCCATGATCGACGTGATCTCCGGCGGACGCGTGATCTCCGGCATGGTGCGCGGCACGGGCGTCGAGACCGTCTCCACCAACATGAACCCCGTCGAGAACCGCGAGCGCTTCGAGGAGTGCCACGACCTGCTGATCAAGACGTGGACCACGCCCGGCCCCTTCCGCTGGGAGGGCAAGCACTTCAACTACCGCGCCGTGAACCCGTGGATGGTGCCCATCCAGAAGCCGCACCCGCCGGTGTGGGTGCCCGGAACCTCCAGCCCCGAAACCGCCCAGTGGGCCGGACGCCACGGCTACACCTACGCCGCGTTCCTGACCGACGTGGATGTCACCCTGGAACTCTTCGACATTTACCGGGAGGCAGCCTCCGGGGAGGGGCTTGAGACCTCGCCCGACAACTTCGCCTACCTCCTGTGCTGCTACGTGGCCGAGACGGAGGAGAAGGCGGACGAGGAGGCTCGGCACTTCGTATGGCGCATGGGGGCCACCACCCGCGCGCCGCGCGAGTACATGAACCCCATCGGGTACCGCTCCCAGGCCAGCGCCGCCGTTGCCGCCCGCCGCACCATCAAGCCGCTGGCCAACCAGACCTACGAGGAGCTCAAGGAGAACTACCACATCGTCTGCGGCACCCCGGACCAGGTCCTGGAGAAGCTGGAGTACCTGCACAAGCGCCTGTGCATGGACCACCTGATCATGTACGGCCAGGAGTCCAAGATGGGCCACGAGGCAACCATGTCCAACATCGGCCTTTTCGGCAAGGAGGTGCTGCCAATCATCAGGGACTGGTAGCGCTCCCGCCCCATCGCCGTTTCCCGAAATCCCTCCTCGCATCAGGGGAGGGATTTCCTTTCAGTGCATGGCCTTTTCGAAGTTGCCAAGTATCCGTTGGTGGTGATGGTTCGACAGGCTCACCATGAAGGGGCCACAGTGAGATTTGAGATCGTCCCGATTGGCCCCATTGATGCTTGATATAGAATAGAAAGTAGATATTGGTAGATTTTCGCGCCCGGGCGCCAGGCTGAGTATCCCCCATGACCAACCGGTACTCACATCGCGGCCTCAGGATGACGGGAGGGTCGCCGTCTCCCGAACCGCTGTCGAGCGACGGCGGTATCCTCGTGCCCCGGGTGGCGCGGCTGTTCCTGCCATACCGTACGCAGGTGGCCGTGGTCGTGGTCCTGATACTGGCTACGTCCGTCATCGGCGTGGTGAACCCCCGGCTGATCCAGGTGGTGTTCGACGAGGGCCTGGGCCTGGCGTCGGACACCGGCGCGCCGAACATCCGGCTCCTGTGGATCCTGGGCGGCGTGATGATTGGCATCGCCGCGGCCAACGCGGCCCTGGGAGTGGTCCAGACCTACCTGACCAACAAGGTCGGGCAGTACGTGATGCGTGACCTTCGCGACGCCGTGTACGCCCACCTCCAGGGCATGGCCCTGCGCTTCTTCACCAGCACCCGCACCGGCGAAATCCAGTCCCGCGTCTCCAACGACGTCGGCGGCATTCAGGCGGTGGTGACCAACACCCTCAGCGACACCATCGCCAACGTCGCGATTCTGGCCAGCACCCTGGGCGTGATGCTCCTGCTGTCGTGGCAGCTGACGCTGGTGGCCGTTGCCACCGTGCCGCTCTACTTCTTCATGGCCCAGTGGGTGGGGCAGAAACGACGGGAGATCACCTCCAAGACCCAGAAGTCCATGGCCGAGATGACCGTCATCACCCAGGAAACGCTGTCGGTCTCGGGGATCATGCTGGCCAAGCTCTTCGGACGCCAGCACGAGGAGATGGCGAACTTCCGCCAGCACAACCAGGAACTTTCCGATCTCACCATCCGGCAGCAGATGATCGGACACGCCTTCTTCGCGGTGGTGATGGCCTTCCTGTCTGCCAGTCCGGTGGCGATCTACCTGCTGGCGGGCTACCTGATGGCGGGGGGCGGTCCCGCGGTGGTCAGCCCCGGGGACGTGATCGCCTTCACCGTCCTGCAAAACCGCCTGTACTTCCCCGTGGGCCGGCTGCTCCAGGTGGCCGTCGAGTTGCAGTCGTCGCTGGCCATGTTCGAGCGCATATTCGGCTACCTGGACATGAAGCAGGAAATCGTCGATTCCCCTGACGCGCGGCCCCTTGACCGCAACGAGGTCAGGGGCGAAATCACCTTCGACTCGGTCCGGGTGAACTACCGTGAGGGTGAGGAAGGGCAAGCCGGACCCGAGAGGAACGGCGCCGCAGTACCGGCCCGGGTAGACGACGAGCGTGACTGGGCCCTGGACGGCGTGAGCCTGCAAATCCCGCCAGGTCAGATGGCGGCCTTCGTTGGCCCCAGCGGGGCGGGCAAGACCACCATCGCGTCGCTGGTCCCGCGCCTGTACGACGTGACCGAGGGAGCGGTGCGAATTGACGGCATCGACGTGCGCGACATTCGCCTGGCCGACCTGTCGGAAATCATCGGCTATGTGACACAGGAGAGCTACCTGTTCCATGCCAGCATGGAGAGGAATTTGCTGTATGCGCGCCCCGACGCCACCTGCTTCGAGCTGGTGGACGCGGCGAAGGCGGCCTACATCCACGACCGGATCATGGAGCTGCCCGAAGGCTACAACACCGTCGTTGGCGAGCGGGGCTTCCGCCTGTCCGGCGGCGAGAGGCAGCGGCTGGCCATTGCCCGTGTAATCCTGCACGAGCCGCGCATCCTGATCCTGGACGAGGCCACCTCATCCCTGGACACGGCCAGCGAACAATATGTACAGGCGGCACTTCAGCCCCTTATGAGAGACCGCACCACGCTGGTCATCGCCCACCGCCTTTCCACGATCATGTCGGCCGATGTGATTTATGTTGTTGACCGGGGCAGGGTCGTGGAATGGGGCACTCACGACCAGTTGTTGTCCTACGAAGGGCTGTACGCCAGTCTCTACCGTGAGCAGTACGACAGCGGGCGCATCGAGGCGCGCTTCGAGGACGGCGTTGTTTATAGCGATGGCCGCGTCGTCTCCAACGACCCCAACCAACAGCGCCCGTCTTCGTCAGGCCGCTCCGCATAATCAGCGCCGCAAACGGCGAAGGGGACGAACAACGCAGCAATGGCGGTATCCAGAGACCCGCATCATCACCGCCGTCTGGACGGCACGGGCCAGCACGGTCTGGCCCGGCGGATTCTTGGCCTTTTCGGCCCCTACCGGCTGCCTGTAGCTGTCGTCGGGCTGCTCATCGTGGTCAACGCCGGGCTGGGTGTCCTGAATCCCGTCCTGGTCAAGGAGGTCTTCGACTCCGCGCTGTTCCCCGCCGAGGGTTCTCTCAACTTCATGCTCCTCTGGGCGCTGGCCGGGGGAATCGCCGCGATAGTCGTGGCCGGCGCATTGCTCAGCATACTCCAGGCCTGGCTGGCCAGCAAGGTGGCCCAGGACGTGACCGGCGACCTGCAGGAGGCCGTCTACGACCACCTGCTGGGGATGTCCCTGAACTTCCTGGCCCGCACCCGCACCGGCGAGATGCAGTCCCGGGTTTCCCACGATGTCAACGGCATCGAGCCGGTGGTGGCCAACACCTTCGCCGACTCGGTGTCCAGTGTAGTTTCCATTATCGCCGTCGTGGTCGCCATGCTGTTCCTGTCATGGCAGTTCACTCTGGTCACTGTCGCGGTCCTGCCGGTGTTCCTGCTGCTCACCCGCTGGGTGGGACGCAAGCGAAGGGAGGTCATGTCCCGCGCCCAGGGATCGATGGCCCAAGTGACCGCCATCACCGAGGAGACGCTTTCGTTGTCCGGAATCTTGCTGGCCAAGCTGTTCGGCCGCCAGCACGACGAACTGCACCACTTCCGCAGGCACAACGAGGAGCTGTCCCGCTTCGCCGTCCGGCAGCAGATGATCGCCCAGAGCTTCTACACCGCCGCCAGCGCCTTCCTGACCCTGTCGCCGGCGCTGGTGTATCTGCTGGCTGGGTACCTGATCTACCTGGGAGGCGCGGGAGCGGCCACGGCGGGGACCATCATCGCTTTCACGGCGTTGCAGGCACAGCTGTACCGGCCCGTGGAGCGGATGCTTCAGGTCTCGGTGGAATTGCAGACATCGGTGGCCCTGTTCGAGCGGGTCTTCGGCTACCTGGACCTGGAACAGGAGATCACGGACGCCCCGGATGCCGTACGCCTCGAACACCATGAGGTGAAGGGTGAAGTGGCGTTCGACTCGGTGCGGGTGAGCAGCCAAAGGCAAGGTCCGTCCGCCGGACTTCACCCCAACTCTAACCCTGTCCTGAGCGGAGCCGAGGGGCCTCCTTCTCAGGGGGATGGGATTGATCAGAGGCAGTGGGCGCTGGACGGCGTCAGCTTCCGCATCGAGCCGGGCCAGCTCGCCGCCTTCGTCGGCCCCAGCGGCGCCGGCAAGACCTCCATCGCGGCCCTGGTGCCCCGGCTCTACGATCCCACCGAAGGGTCGGTGTCCATCGACGGCACGGATGTCCGCCGGGTCCGTCTGGCCGATCTGGCCGCCACCGTGGGCTTCGTGACCCAGGAGACCTTCCTGCTCCAGACCACCATCGAGGACAACCTGCGCTACGGCAAGCCCAACGCCACCCATAGCGAGATCGTCGACGCGGCCAGGGCGGCCTACATCCACGACCGTATCATAGAGCTGCCCGCCGGGTACGCCACGCTGGTCGGCGAGCGGGGCTTCGGGCTGTCGAATGGGGAGCGCCAGCGTCTCTCCATCGCCAGGACGCTGCTCCACGAGCCGCGCATCCTGATCCTTGACGAAGCCACCTCCGCGCTGGACGCCGCCAGCGAGCGGCTGCTGCAATCGGCGATGGCCCCGCTGGTGAGGGGCCGCACCACGCTGGTCATCGCGCACCGGCTGTCGACCATCCTGGCCGCCGACGTCATCTACGTGATCGAGGCGGGCCGCGTCAAGGAGTACGGCGCCCACGAGGACCTGCTGGACCGTTGAGGGGTCTACACTCGGCTGTACGCCGAGCAGTTCAACGAGGGCCGCGTCGAAACCTACTGCGCCGACGGCGTAGTCCTGACCGACGGCGCGGTCATCCGCGCCGAGCCGGTGGTGGCCGCAAGCGACGGCTGCTGAGGCGACTGTCCCCTCTCCCCCAGGGAGAGGTTTAGGGTGAAGGTGAGAAAAGTCCTCTCCCCCTCAGGGGGAGGGCAGGGTGGGGGTGAATTCCCATATCCCAACGGCCTCATCCTGTTGCCGCAATCCCTACTGCTACAATGAACAGTTGGAGCGTGCCGCCATGATAACGAACATCACCCTCGAGAATTTCAAATGCTTCCGCCAGGTCAGCATCAACCCCAAGCTGCTGACGGTGCTCATCGGCCCCAACGGAACCGGCAAGTCCAGCATCCTCCAGGCCCTGCTGAAGTACAAACACGTTATCCAAAGCATGGATTCTGATGTCGGCGTGTCGCAGCCTAGTCTTGTAAGTGATGAAATTAAAACTACCCCAATTTTCTCTGACGATAGATCTATGAACTCAATCAGCATAAGAACTGACGGATTCTTGAGGGAAAGTGATCCAGAAAGAGCAACACTCAATAGATTGCGATTTGTACCCGCAGCGAGGGGATTTACCAGAGCAAGTTATGCGTTGCGTGATTCCACCGAGCAGCAAATACCTAGTCAAGGAGGCTTGGGTATACAGGAGGAACAGCTGGCAACAAATTTGGTCTATATGCCGGAAGACGAGGAATGGCTTTCTAACGTATTGAAACGGGTGGCTGGAACAGGCTTGCGAGCAGACATGGTACCTCAATCTTTAGTCGAGATTAAGTCGCTCACCAAGAGTGGTTCAATTAATTTGCTGGAGGAGGGGTTCGGCGCCAACGCACTAATCCAGTTGCTCCACCAGTTAATCATCGCAGACCGTGGGGCAACCGTCCTGATAGAAGAGCCGGAGATTCACCTCCACCCAAAGGCGCAGGCGGAGTTGGCGGAGGTGCTGGCTGAGACGGCCAAGGCCGAGGACAAGCAGATCATCATGACCACCCACAGCGAGCACTTGGTGGAGCGCTTGCTGTTGCTGGTCGCCGAAGGAACTCTGACCGCCGATGACCTGGCCATCTACTCCTTCAGGAAGGACGAGATAGGCGAGTGCTTCGCCGACGAAATCGTGGTAACGGAGAATGGACAGGTGGAGGGCGGACTTACCGATTTCTACGCCAATAACCTTGAGACCCTGGACCGCAGAGTCAAGGCACTGAAGCGATCCCAATGACCCAGCGGTTCATCCTGGACGAGAACGTCTTCATCTGCGCTCAACTGGAAACCAATGCTCGTGGCGAAAGCGATACGACGTGCCTTGAGCTATTGCAGCAAATCCTTGAGATTTGCCATCCAATCGTATTCGACTCTGTTCTTTACGAGAGAATCCAGCATCAGTTGAATCCACCAGCACATCAACGGCGAGGGTTCGATTCGGCAATCCTGCGCACCTTAGGACAGTCTCTAGCCAGGCCGGATAAGCTAGATTACCGAGAGACGGCACCGCCTTCCCCGAGGAATCAGATGTTCCGCAGGGCAGCGTAGACGACGCCTACATTGTGCGGCTCGCTGTGGCGTCAGGCGCTACGCTAGTGACTACGGACGGCCCTCTGCGCGATGACCTGGCCGCCTGTAGCATCCAGGCACGCTACGGCCTGATCGTACTTTCGCCCGAAGACGCGCTCTCCTCCCTGACCGGGCCCTGACTCCCGCTATCGCGCCGGGAAGACGCGGCTGATGACCTCGCGGGCTTCCTCCGGCGGGATGCTGTTGGCGACGGCGCAGGGGGCGGTCTCGGCCATGATGGCGTCGAGGTTGCCCGACAGCGTGTGCTTCTTGTACTGGTCCTCGTACTCGATGCCCAGGGCCCGGCCCACGAGGGTCAGGTAGTGCTCCACCCGCACCGGGTAGTCCGCCTCCAGCCCGCACATGTGGCGCTGGCAGCCGTGGTACAGCGTGGCGTAGGTGTCGGCGCCCGCGTCCACTGCTTTCTGCACCCACTGGGCCGACATCTCGTCCCACTCCTCCGGCCCCATCTGCTGCCGCACCGCCGGTGTGCAGTGCCGTCCGAACCGCTCATCGCCGCCGATGTCCACGACGTTGATACCGGGCAGGGAGCACAGCAGCGTAAGCGCGCTCTGGGCCTCCGCGTCCGACTGCGGACGCCCGGCGTGATAGTGCAGCGACACGGTCGTCTCCGGCTGCGGTTGTAGGTCCAGCTTGTCCAGGTTCTGCACCAGGTACTCGGTGACATGCTGGAAGGCAAAGTCCTCGCGCATGTCCATGATGTCGTCGTAGAAGAAGATGCACGACGGGCACCACATGACGACCTGCTCCGGCTTGAACTTGCGGAAGTTGGCCGCGGTGGTCGCCGCCACGGATTTTGCCGACGCCTCGTCTCCCCGCTGATGGTGCTGGATGCCGCAGCAGTAGGCCGCGCCGCCCACGGCAGTGAAAGGCACGTCCAGCAGCTTGAAAACGTCCATCACCGTACGCACCAGGTGCGTCGTGCGCATCACGTTGCAGCCCAGGTACAGCACGATGTCCGACTGCTTCACGTCGCCTTTGGGAGTGGTCAGCAGCCAGTCCCGCTCCTCTGGCGTCGACTGCAACCCGTGCAGCACGTCAATCTCGCGGTAGTAGTTGCGATAGAAGCTGCGGTCGCTCTTCGTGTCAGCCATGTCCGTCTCCTCAATAAGAAAGGACTAACCACAGAGAACACAGAGTTTCAATTGATTTGTTTCTCTGTGGCCTCTTTGTTCTCTGTGGTTAAATTCCAGGTCTACCAGCCCACCACCGCGCCGTCCTTGCGGGGTTCGGTGCCGCCCTGCAGCACGCCGGTCTCGTGATCGCGCATGATCATCTGCGCCCCGCCGATGGACACCCGCGACCGCCCGGCCATCAAGCCCAGCTTATGGCCGCGCAGCTGCAACTCGCGGGCCGTGTCGGGGCTGACGCCCTCTTCCAGCAGCGCCTGGTCGTTGCCCACCATGAAGCGCAGGGCGTTGATCGCCTGCTGCGGGTCCATGCCGTGGTCAACGGCGTTGCTGATCATCTGCAGATGGCCCTGGGGCTGCATGAACGCGCCCATCATGCCGTAGCAGTACAGTAGCTCGCCGTCCTTAGTGGCCAGGCCCGGGATGATGGTGTGGTAGGGCCGCTTCCCCGGCGCCAGGGCGTTGGGGTGTGCCGGGTCCAGCGAAAACAGCCCGGCCCGGTTGTGCAACACGATGCCGGTGCCCGGCGCCACCATGCCCGAGCCGAAATCGGAGAAGATGCTGTTGATCAGCGAGCAGGCGTTTCCCTGGCCGTCCACGGCGCTGACGTAGACCGTGTTGCCGCCGGGGATGGGCTGGCCGTAGGGAGCCGTGACCATCGCCTTGCGTGGGTCGATCATCTCCCGCCGCTGAGAGGCGTAGTTCTTGGAGACGAGTTGCTCCGTCGGCACGTCCACGGCCCGCGGGTCGGCCACGTAGCGGTAGGCGTCGGCAAAGGCAAGGCGCATGGACTCGATCAGGTGGTGGTAGGCGTCCGGCGACTGTGCGCCCATCGCCCCGATGTCGAAGCCCTCAGCGATGTTCAGGGCTTCCAGCGCGGCGATTCCCTGGCCGTTGGGTGGGCACTCCCAACAGGTGACGCCCCGGTAGTCGGTAGTGATGGGCTCGTCCCAGTCGGAGGTGTGGGCCGCCAGGTCCTCGATGGTCAGCCACCCGCCGTGCTCCTGCACGAAGGAGGCCATTTTCTCGGCGATGGGGCCGTGGTAGAAAGCCTCGCAGCCGCCCTCGGCGATGGCTCGCAACGTTGCGGCAAGCGTCGGGAAGCGCATTACGTCGCCCTTCTTCGGCGCGTTGCCGTTCAGCAGCATTTCCTGGCCCGAAGGGTAGGTGCGCAGCTTGGGCAGAAAGTTCTCCCATTGGTAGGCGATGACCTCGGAGACGGGAAAGCCGTTCTCGGCGTAGCGGATCGCCGGCTCCAGCAGTCGCGAAAGCGGCATCGTGCCGCACTCGGCCCGCAGCGTCTCCCAGCCGTGCACCGTACCCGGCACGCAGACCGAGTACGGGCCGGCGCCGGGCATGGCCCGGTACCCCTGCGACGTCAGCTCCTCGATGCTGGAAGCGCCAGCGGCCCGCCCGCTGCCGTTGATGGCCCGCACCGATTTCTCTTTCTCGTTCCAGACCAGCGCGAACAGGTCGCCGCCCACGCCTGTGGAGTTGGGTTCGACCACGTTCAGCGCGGCGGCGGCGGTGATTGCCGCGTCCACGGCGTTGCCGCCGTCCATGAGCGCCTGCAAACCGGCCATGGCTGCCAGCGGCTGACTGGTCGCCACCATGCCGTTGGTGGCAAGAACGGTGCTGCGTCTGGAGTCGAAATACATACGCGCCCTTCGACAAGCTCAGGATGAATGGGAGACTTAGGATGAACCGGAAGCTCAGGATGAACGGGCTTCCGTAGCCTTGGCTTTGTTAGTGGCCCGCTCTGGTTTTGCGGGCCTTGGCCCGGCAACTCGGCGATTGTAGCACAGGGGATGACGCAACTCTGGCCGCGGGGCTACAGTGATTGCTGGCAGAGCCGATTTACTCCCCGCGCAGCCTGCGAAGTTCCGTCTCCAGTTCCGCGACTTGTGCCTGGGACGCCTCCAGTGACGATTTCAACTCGTTAGGAGTGGGTAGAAAGCTCTCCGTTTCCGGATTCCTGAGTTTCAGGACACCCTCCACCCAGCAGAGGTCCAGGCCCAGCACTTCGCTGCGGCCCCACAGCATACCGTCCGGGTTGCGGTTGATGGGTATAGGCGTGTACTTGTCGCCGGTCAGAACGTCCCCGGCCAGCGGCGCGTCGTGGTATCGCCCGCCGGTATGGTCGAAGCGCCAGTACTCCCGTACCCCGTAGGCAGCGTAGCCCTCGCGTTTCACGGTGTAATCTCGCCGCCCTGTGCTGAGGGACGCTACCTCCAGCACAAAATCCGGCGGCTTGCCCGCGTGCTGTATGACGTAGCCGTTGCGGGACACGATAGCGCCGGGGTTCACACCAAAAGCCACCACGCAGTCGGGAGCAAAAATCTCAGATTCGTTCCTGGGGTCATTGCGCAGGTATCCGCCACCCGCAATCAACACGTCGTCCCGGTGAGCGAAGTGGGCCATCAGCGTAGCGTCGAAATCAGAGATGCTTCTGTGTTGCTTCATATCGGGCTCCCGAGGCGGCGGATCTGGCACCCGCCAATCGTCGGGGAGGCCAGCCAGGTAGTCCCTTGACTTGGCTTTTGGACTGGTCATATCAGACTCGCTACGGAAAAGGATGATTCGGTCCCCGCAAGCCCTGTGTTTCGCTGCATTGAATTCCACTTAACTCTACTACGCAGTTTAGCACGAGAACCTCGATCCGCCTCCGAGGGGCTGAAAAGGGCCTGTCGTATGTTAAGATGACGCCGAAATCAATCCTTTCGGAGGACTATCAATGGCAGCCGATGTTGGACAGCCTGCCCCGGAACTCGGCCTCTACGACTTCGACCGGCAGGTGCGCAACCTGGCGGACCATCGCGGTCAGACCGTGGTGCTGGCATTCTTTCCCGGCGCATTCACCGGCGTCTGCACCACCGAGATGTGCAGCTTCCGCGACCGCGCCGACGCCTTTAACAATGTGAACGCCGTCGTATACGGCATCAGCGTCGACACCCCCTTCTCCCAGAAGGCCTGGGCCGAGCAGAACAGCCTCAACTTCACCCTGCTCAGCGACTTCAACCGCACCGCCGTCAACGCCTACGACGTCGCCCTGCCCAACCTTGCAGGCATTGAGGGCTACGTGGCCTCGCAGCGCGCGGTGTTCATCATCGACGGCGAGGGAGTCATCCGCTACAAGTGGGTCGGTGAGTCCCCTCTGAACGAGCCCGACTACGACGAGGTGCAGCAGCAGGCCGCCGCCATTGGCGGGTAAATCGAGTTGTCGGCAATCGAGCCAATGAACCAGCAAGGGGCGCACGGCTGTGCGCCCTTACGTTTCAAGCCGGATCTTCCTCAATAGGAGTTGGGCAGTTGAGGAGTTCACCCCCACCCTGACCCTCCCCCCTCAGGGGGAGGGGATTTGGGGAACTACCCCGCACAACCGCTCGGTGAACATTGCTGTCAGCGCGTCGGGGTCCACCTCCAGGCAGATGCGGGAGTTGGGCTCCGTGGCGTTGAAGTCCGCCACCGTCTGGCCCTTGGTCAGCTCGCTGTGGGTCTCGATCTCCACGTGCGCCGGCCTCGCCGTGAACAAGCCGGGGTCGATGGCGTATCCGACGGCGGGCATGTCGTTGTAGCGCACTCCATCGTTCGGCCCGATCCGGCCGGTGCGGATGTAGGCCTCCCGCAGGTATCCGGTTGCCTCGGACAGCAGCCTCGTCGCTGGCGAGCCTGCCTGAGTGATGGCCTCCAGTTGCTCCGGGCTGACCGTCACCCGGTTGCACACGTCCAGCCCCACCTGCACGATGGGCGCGCTGGAGCGGTAGACGATTGCCGCAGACTCGGGGTCCTCATGCAGGTTGGCCGTCGCCACCCCGGAGACATTGCCCGGCACGGTGACCGCCCCGCCCATAACCACGATTTCCCTCACCGCTCCGGCCAGTCGCGGCTCCAGCGAGAACGCCAGCGCCAGGTTGGTCATCCGCCCCAGGGCCAGTATCGTCAACTCTCCGGGCGCTGCCATCACCGCATCTGCGATGGCAAGCGCGGCGTGCTTCTCGCCCAGCGCAAACTCGTTGAGGGCCGGGGCGGCCGCGCCCCCCAGCCCGTCGCCGCCGTGAATGTGGGATGCCCAACCCTCGTTGGCCGGGCGTAGTAGCGGCTTGGCCGCGCCCATGTACAGCGGGATGTCGCTCCGGCCCGCTGCCGCCAGCACTTGCTGGGCGTTGGCGGCGCACGACTCCACCGAGGCGTTGCCGAAGATGGTGGTGACCGCCGCGACCTCCAGTTCCGGGCTGGCCAGGGCCATCAGGATCGCCGCCGCGTCGTCGATGCCGGGGTCCGTATCGATGATTATTCGCTTCATCTTGGTGTCCTCATCCCACTTCCACATGGATAAACAGGATGTACAGGATTACAGCCTACGCTAGAATACATCCAAAATCCTGTATATCCTGTGCATCCATGTCAATAGACGGTCAATAAACGGGAGAGTTAATTCCCGCAATGGAGGATGGCCTTGGCGACTTTCGTACTGGTGCACGGGGCCTGGCACGGCGGCTGGTGCTGGAGCAAGGTCGCGCCGCTGCTTCGCAGAACGGGCGCGGAGGTGTTCACGCCGACCCTGACCGGCCTCGGCGAGACCGCGCACCTGACCAGTATGCTCGACCCGGCCCAGGTCGACCTTGACCTGCACATCCGGGACATCACCCGCCTGATCGAGTACGAAGACCTCCGCCAGGTGGTCCTGGTGGGCCACGCCTACGCCGGCATGGTCATCACCGGCGTCGCCGAGGAGTGCCCCGGCCGGCTGTCGCACCTGGTCTACGTCAACGGAGTGGTCCCGAAGGACGGAGAATCCATGGCCGACCAGCTCATACCCGTGCGGGGGCTGGAGTTCGCCAACTGGGTCAAGGGACACATCCAGCGGGGCGAAGGATACCTTCCTCCGCCAACCAGTCCCGAGGAGATCGGCCGCCGCTGGGGTATCACCGACCCCGCCGACCGCGAGTGGATGTTCGTCAGGTGCACCCCCCAGCCCGCTGCCGCCATGGCCGGGCCGGTGCGCATCGGCAATCCCTCCGCCCGCGACATACCCCGCAGCTTCATCGGCGGCGCGGAGGCGGGCTTCGAGTCGGTGGCCGACCGCGCCCGCGAGGCCGGCTGGGGCATGTACCACCTGGATTCCGGGCATGACCCCATGGTCAGCCACCCACGCGACCTGGCCGAAATCCTTCTCGGCATCGGCGCGTCCTTTTAGGATCGGTTAAATGCCGAGGGCGCAGAGAACTCCGAGTTTTTTCAATAAATTAAATCTTTGCGTACTCGGCGCACCCGGCGTTTAATAAATTGAGGAGTGTTTTGTTATGGACGACGTAAAGGCACTGGTCTTTGACGTTTTCGGCACGGTCGTGGACTGGCGCAGCTCGATTACGAAGCACGGCGAGGCCTTTGGCAAGGCCCACGGCATCGAGGCCGACTGGGCCGCCTTCGCCGACGGCTGGCGCGGCAAGTATCAGCCCTACATGAACAAGGTGCGCACCGGCGAGCTGCCCTGGACCAAGCTGGACGTGCTGCACCGCATGGGGCTGGTGGAGCTGCTGGGCGATTTCGGCATCAACGACGTCGGTGAACACGCCATCGACGAGCTGACCCTGGCATGGCACCACCTCGACCCGTGGCCCGACGCCCCGGCCGGTCTCTCCCGCCTGAAGGCCAGGTACATCATCGGCACAATGTCCAACGGGAACGTGGCGCTGATGACCAACATGGCCAAGTATGCCGGGCTGCCTTGGGACGTGATCCTGGGCGCCGAGCTTGCCCAGGCCTACAAGCCCGACCCGAAGACCTACCTCACGGGCGCGGAGCTGCTGGGGCTGTACCCGGAGGAGGTGATGATGGTAGCGGCCCACCAGAACGACCTGCTCGCCGCTGGCGCCCAGGGCCTGAGGACCGCCTTCGTCCCCCGGCCGATGGAGTTCGGCCCGGACCGCAAGCCGGACCCGACCCCCGACCCGTCCTTCGACATCGTCGCCACCGACTTCCGCGACCTGGCTACCCAGATGGACGTGTAGCAGGCTTGAACAGGGACAGGCCCAGCTACAGAGGACTCCGGTACACTCTGCACGCTGAGACGGCTTTACGCGAAAGGAACATTTCTAAGGAGTGGGTGGAGCGAACGATTTATTACCCTGCTCTAATAATGCAGGACCCGGAGGACCCGGAGATAGAACGTTTCTATCTGGCCATTCCGGAAAATGGGAACAGGGTATTAAGAGTGGCGGCGAACACCAATGTAACTCCTTGGAGAGTTGTAAGCGCCTTCTTCGACCGGGACATGAAGGGGAAATTATGAAGCTGAACATAGACAAGGAAGCAGACGCCCTTTATCTGCGACTCGACGATTCCTCCATCGTTGAATCTGAGGAGGTCGCCCCGGGCATTGTCCTCGATTACAACGAGGCTGAGGAGGTGGTGGGGATTGAGATGCTGAATATCTCGAAGCGTTCCCCTCGAGTGAGCCTCTCAAACCTTCAGCTTCAGATCTGATTTGGCTGGAAGCAGGAATAAAGAAGCAATTAATCTCTAACAGGGTGTTTACAAAGCCCAACCGTTCATCCTGAGTTTGTCGAAGGACGGATGGTTGGATGGGTGTCAGGTAGTCGAAACCCATGTCATCATGAGCTTGTCGAAGGATGAACGGGATACCCCAAGCACTTTGGGAACTCCCTTTAAAGGACGAACAGCAATGCTACGATACGGAGTGCGCTTCGAGAACGACCCCTCGCTGACTCCCCAGGACCTGCAGGAGCTGGGAATGCTGGCAGAGGAGCTGGGCTACGAGACCGTCTGGGCCCCCGAGGGCGGCGGCCGCGACTCGCTGACCGCCCTGGCCACCATCGCCATGAAGACCGAGCGGGTGATGCTGGGCACCGGCATCCTGCCCATCTACGCCCGCACAGCCACCAACACCGCCATGGGCGCTGCCGGTATGGCCGCCGTCTCCGGCGGGCGGTTCATCCTCGGCTTGGGCGTGGGTCACCGCCCCACCGTGGAGGGCCGCGACGGGGTGCCGTTCAGGCAGCCGATGGCCCGCCTGCGTGAGACCATCATCATCGTGCGCGGCCTCCTGTCCGGCGAGGATGTGGCCCACGAGGGACGGCACTTCAACATATCATCGGCTTCCCTGGGCGGGGCTACGCCGAAAGACCGCGTGCCCATCTACATCGCTGCCCTGGGGCCGCAGATGCTGGAGCTTGCCGGTGAGATGGCCGACGGCGTGCTGATGAACTGGACCGCCGAGAGCTTCATCGCCGACGCAGTACAGCACGTGAAGCGCGGCGCCGAGAAGGCGGGCCGCGATCCCTCCGAGATCGACATTGCCGGGTACGTGCGAGTTGCACCCCTGAGCTCGTCGAAGGGCGGTGGGGACGAGGACGCCGTCCGCGCTTCGCTGCGCGGCCAGGTGGCCCGATACGCCAGCAACACCTTCTACCGCAACTTCTTCGTCGAGACCGGCTTCGGCGATGAGATGACCGAGGCCGCAGAAGCCCTGGCCTCGGGCGACCTGGCCCGCGCCTCCGAGGCCATCACCCAGGAGATGCAGGACCAGGTTGCCGTGATCGGCAGCCCCGAGGATTGCAAGGCCGCCCTGGAACGCCGCCGCGCCGCCGGACTGCAACTCCCCGTCGTCGCCCCCTTCGCTATCGGCGACAACAAGGAGTCACACCGCCACACCATCACCGCTATGGCGACGTAGGCCCATCCATCAGCACAGGGAAACAGGAGTGGCCGGAAGCGGCTGGGCAGTTCGGCCACTGTCACGAACGTTCGCCATTCAGCCTTGCCCGCGTCGTTGAAGCTCCTCTTCCAATTGCCGGACACGTGCCTCGGCAGCGGCCCGTGCCTGCTGTTCGGCGATGCGTGCCTGCTGTTCGGCGATACGGCCCTGCCGCTCTTCCGCGTGGGTCAGCAGGTGCTGCCCGTTAGCAGCGTCGTACCATCGCAGGTTTCCGCGGTTCCAGCACAGGCCCAGATTCAGAATGTCGCTGAACCCGTGCAGGTGCTCCAGCTCGACCTCGACGATTTCCATTGGCCGGTAGGCTCCGCTGACCAGCCTATCTCCGGCAAGAGGCGCGTCGTAGCGTCGTCTCCCGGTTGGGTCGAAGCGCCAGTACTCAGGGATGCCGAAGTTGGCGTAATCGCGTCTCTTGGGGCCGACGTCGTTTTCAGCCGTCCTGACCGATGCCACCTCCAGCACGAAGTCGGGCGGCTTGCCCAGGTCCTGGATGGAGTATCCGTTCTGGAATTCCGCCTGCTCCCGGTCTATGTTGAAGGCAACGAGAAGGTCCGGGATGCGATGGCCTCGTGCCTGGCCGGGGGTCCAGCGAACAGGGATTTCGCTCAGGACGATTGTGGTGTCGAAGTTGCCCAGGTGCTCCGTCAGGGCCGCTTGAAGAGACGGCCGGTGCAGGTGGAGAGCATTCTGCATATCGTCTCTGGGTGGGAAGTCGGGGAATATTTCCAGAGTCCCGTAGTCCCTTTTCTGCTTTGTAAGTTTGCTAGTCATGGCTTCACCCAACGGCGAATGAGGACTGGCCGATTCAGCAATCGTTCTCATTGTACCCGCACGCCTCGGCCAGCAGCTCGTAGCTGCGGCGGCGGTCGGAGTAGTCGTGGCAGATGGTCACGATGCTCAGGTCGTTGGTGCCGTACATCTCCGAGAGGTCTTCCAGCTGTTCCTTCACCTGCTGCGGGTCGCCGTCGACGCAGACCTGGGCATACTGCTGCACGAAGCGGTACTCGTCGGGGGTGTACTGGTAGGCCAGGGCTTCCTCCACCGACGGAATGCCCTTGGCCCTCCCTGTGATGTTCTGCAGCCGCGCCAGGTTGCGCGGCTGGGCCAGCCGGGCCGCGTCCTCTTCGGTCTCGGCGCAGATCACATGCACCCCCACGTTGATCTTCGGCTCCGACAGGTACTCGGACGGCTTGAAGTGCTCCCGGTAGTTGGCGCAGATTGCCGGCCCCTCCTCCACCGCGATGCCGAAGAAGTGGGCGTAGGCGAATGGCAGCCCCAACTGCGCCGCCATGTAGGCGCTCTCGTAGCGCGACCCCAGCAGCCACACCTCCGGCGCGGTCGCCGGTTCCCTGTCCGGTCCGGCCTGGATCTGTGAGAAGATATGGCCGTCCTCCATCTCGCCACGCAGGTAGCCCAGCAGGTCCACCACCTGCCGAGGGAAGTGCCGGATCTCGTTGGGATGCTTGGGGAAGGACAGGGCCGCCGCGGTTATCTGGTCGCTGCCCGGCGCCCTCCCGATGCCAAGGTCGATGCGGCCCGGGTGCAGCGAATCCAGCATCCGGAAGTTCTCGGCGACCTTGAAAGCGCTGTAGTGGGAGAGCATCACGCCGCCGCTTCCGACGCGTATCTTCTTAGTGCGCGCCGCGATGTGTCCGATGAGCACCTCGGGGCTTGTGCCGGCGAAGTTGGGCAGGCTGTGGTGCTCCGCCACCCAGTAACGGTGGTAGCCCATCTCCTCGACTGCCGCCGCCAGCTCGATGGTCTCTCGCAACGCGTCGCCTGCCTTCGCACCGCTCTTTACCGGCGACTGGTCTACCACGCTCAACAACAACTGCTGGCTCAACGGGCGCCTCCCTGCGCGTAAGCGACGGTCTGAATCGCTCCCTAGTATACCTTCAATCCGCCTGCGGGTAGGCTGGGATGCGCCGACCCTCCCGTAGTCGTGCCTTTGGCGGGCCGCGAGTTCGGATATCTGGTCGAGGGCAGCTCCCTTCAAACAGGGTTGCGCCCTTCGGCAAGCGGCGATATAATTGTGGCCGCTATGAGAAGAAAGCCCCAGTGGTGTTCCTGAGCCGCTCGCCGGACATTCAGTTCCGGGGAGCGATTTTTTTTTGCCTTTTTCATGCGCCGCCACAGTCGAACCCGATACTCCCGGAGAATGCTGAACCGTGGCTAGTGATGTTCCTCTGGAAGGCATGACAACGAATACGGAAGGAAGGGCGCTTCGAGCCAGTTGGCGGAAGGTACTGCCTGAAAGAGTGATAACGGTCATCATGGTCCTCTGCACCATGATGTCCGTGCTCACCACCGCAGGCATCGTTTTCGTCCTCCTCTTCCAGGCCCTCCAGTTCTTTGGCGAAGTCTCCTTCATCGAATTCATCACCGGCACCCGCTGGACCCCGCTGTTCGCTTCCAAGCACTTCGGCGTGCTGGCGCTGGTGAGCGCCACGTTCCTGGTCGCCATCCTGTCCATGGTGGTCGCGCTGCCCCTGGGGCTGCTCAGCGCCATTTTTCTCAGCGAGTACTCGCCGGAGCGGGTGCGCCGAGTGGTGAAGCCGGTGCTGGAGATCCTGGCGGGCATTCCCACGGTGGTCTACGGCTACTTCGCGCTCCTGTTCGTCACTCCCATTCTCCAGTCCATCTCGGAAGATATCTTCGTCTTCAACGCCATGAGCGCATCCATAGTAATGGGTATTATGATCCTGCCGATGGTGGCCAGCCTCTCCGAGGACGCCATGCGGGCGGTGCCCCGCTCCCTGCGGGAGGCGGCCTACGGCCTGGGCGCTACCAAGCTGGAGGTTTCCACGCAGGTGGTGGTTCCTGCGGCGCTCTCGGGCATCGTGTCCGCCTTCATCCTCGCAATCTCCCGCGCCATCGGGGAGACGATGATTGTGACCATCGCCGCCGGTCAGACGCCCAATTTCACTTTCAACCCATTCGTGCCCATCGAGACCATGACCGCCTACATCGTGCAGGTCAGCCTGGGCGACACACCCACCGGCACCCTGGAGTACAAGACCATATTCGCGGTCGCGTTGCTGCTCTTTGCCCTGACCCTGGTGATGAACCTGCTCAGCCAGTACGTGGTGCGCCGGTTCCGTGAGGAGTACGAATAGTGGCGCTGTTGACACAGAGGGAGTTTGCCCGGCACAAGCAGCGCCGCGTGATGAAGGGGCGGGCGTTCTACGCCCTCTGCTTGGCGGCTGTGCTGATCTCCCTGGGAATGCTCGCCGTCCTGCTGATATATCTTGGCCAGCAGGGATACGCCCGGGTCAGCTGGGACTTCCTGACCTCCTTCCCTTCACGGCACCCTGAAAAGGCCGGCATACACGCCGCCCTGCTGGGCAGCATCTACGTGGTGGGCATCGCAGGCATCACATCCTTCGTGCTCGGCGTGGCGGCGTCCGTATACCTGGAGGAGTACGCCCAGCGCAGCAAATTCGCCCAGATCGCCCGGATCAATATCGCCAACCTGGCTGGCGTGCCCTCCATCGTATACGGCCTTCTGGGCCTCGAGATATTCGTGCGAGTGATGGAGCTGGGGCGCAGCGTTCTGGCTGGGGGGTTCACGCTGGCGTTGCTGGTCCTGCCCATCATCATCGTGGCCTCCAGCGAGGCCATCCGCGCCGTGCCGAGCTCGCTTCGCGAGGGCGGCTTCGGGCTGGGCGCGACCCGGTGGCAGGTGGTGCGCCACCTGGTGCTGCCCCAAGCCTTTCCCGGCATCCTAACCGGCGTCATCCTGGCGGTGAGCCGTGCCGTAGGCGAGACTGCGCCGCTGATTGCGATGGGCGCCCTCACCTTCGTGCCTTTCGCTCCCGACGGCCCGCTGGATCGTTTCACCGTGCTGCCCATCCAGATATTCAACTGGGTTTCGCGGCCACAGGAGGGGTTCCATGAAGCGGCGGCAGCGGCCATCATCGTGCTGCTGGTGGTGCTGCTCCTGATGAACGCCCTGGCGGTCTTCCTCCGCAACAAGTTCCAAAACCGGCTGGAAGGTTAATGACATGCAGGTAGCGACCGAAACAATCATCAGGGCCGACGACCTGAGCGTCTTCTACGGCGGCAAGCCTGCGGTCAGCAGTGTGACCATGGACGTGCCCCGGAACCAGATCACCGCCATCATCGGCCCCTCCGGTTGCGGCAAGAGCACCCTGCTGCGCGGCTTCAACCGCATGAACGACCTCGTGCCCACGGCCACCGTAACCGGCAGGGTGATTTTCGAGGGCCGCAACATCTACGACCCCTCGGTGGACCCCACCGAGATACGCTACCTGATCGGCATGGTGTTCCAGCGGCCCAATCCCTTCCCCAAGTCCATCTACGACAACGTGGCTTTCGGCCCGCGCATTAACGGTTTCCGGGGCAACATGGACGAACTGGTCGAGCAGTCCCTGGTTGGCGCAGCCCTGTGGGACGAGGTGAAGGACCGCCTGAAGAGCAGCGCCCTGGCCCTTTCCGGAGGCCAGCAGCAGCGCCTGTGCATCGCCCGTGCCCTGGCGGTGGAGCCCAGCGTCATCCTGATGGACGAGCCCTGCTCCGCGCTGGACCCCATCGCCACGCTGGCCATCGAGCAACTGATGCACGAACTGTGCGAGCAGTATTCCATCATCATCGTCACCCACAACATGCAGCAGGCCGCCCGGGTCTCGCACAAGACCGCCTTCATGCTCACCGACGAGCGCAACATCGGCGGTTTCCTCGTTGAGTACGACGAAAGCAACAAGATCTTCACCAGCCCCGACGACGAGCGAACCGAGGCGTACATCACCGGCCGTTTCGGCTAACCCCGCCAGTCTTCCTACTCTCCCCACGCGACCATCCCCTCCCCCTCAGGGGGAGGGTTAGGGAGGGGGACCTGTATGTGTTGTCAAAGCCCTGATTACTAGGATTTCATCCTCACCCCAACCCTCTCCCTCAAGGGAGAGGGAGAACCCCCCAAAACCTTTCCTCCACACAGAGGGTCTTTCATCGCCAAATGCCAATCCGCAAGCCTGCGTAGCAGCCCGGCATGGAGTACAATCAAGCCACAGCGAATTAACACGCAATCGGCAAGCAGACGGCGGCCGCGATGAGCCAGCAACGCTACGAAAAAGAGATCGAAGAGATACTGAAGCAGGCCGGAGAGCAACCGCAGGCCGATCCGCCCCGCGCGCCTGCTCCGGCCGGCCCGCCGAAGGAACCGCGCCGCCGCCGTACGCCCTCCCGCGGGTTCTCCCTGCGCCGGGTCGGCCTCGGCTACAAGGCTGTCCTGCTGGCGGGAATCGTGCTTCTGCTGCTCACCCTGTTCTGGGGACAGCTGTTCGTCTTCTTTATCGGACTCGCCCTGCTGATCGCCGGCTACGTCATGTACTACCGCGCCCCTCGCGGCGGGAGCGTGGGCGGCGGCGGCCCGGCTGCGCCCAAGATCTGGCGCGGCCGCCCGATAGACCCCGACGATAGCTGACCGTCCCGGTTACCGGCACCCTCGGAAACAAATCCCTCTCCCGGAGGGAGAGGGCGTATCCTTTACTGATGCGTGAATTGATTGGTAGACAATCCGTCATTCCGGCTTTCGCCGGAATCCAGGAAACGACAGGCACAGAGAACATAGCCGGAGGGCAACATCTCTGGATTCCGGCTTTCGCCGGAATGACGGGTAATCGGCTCGGAATGTTTACCGATTCATTCACGCATCAGTAATAGATCCCCTCCCCCTTGAGGGGGAGAGCTAGGGTGGGGGTGAGAGCGCCGTGCGGAGCTGTCTCTCGAAGTGATCTGCCAGGGCCAGCACGAGGTTGCCCATGTGGGGATGCTCCGGCTCCACGTCCACCTTCAGGCCGTTCTGCACCAGCCGCCTGGTCGACACCGGGCCCACGGAGGCGACCGCAACCCTCTCCGAGTTCAGGGAGCGCCGCAGGGCTGTCTCCTTCCCGGACATCGCCGCGATAGACAGGAGGTTGCCCACCTGTGGCTGGCTGGTGAAGGCCACGGCGTCCACCTTGCCCTCGTCCAGCTTGCCGATCAGGTCCCGCGCCGGAGACAGGTCGTCGGGCAGCCCCCAGCTGTACAGTGAGACCTCCCGGACGTTCGCCCCGCGCTCCCTGAGCGTGCGGGTCAGCAGGTTGTTCGGCCCTCCGTAGGCCTGCACCGCCACCTCCTTCCCGGCAAGCTCCATGTCGGCGATGGAGACGATCAGGTCATCGGAGGTGAACGGCTCCGGGGGCATCAGGTCGATGCGCACCTTGTTGCGCCGTAGGACCGAGGCAGGCTTGGGGCTGCGGGCAATGACCGTCAGATTCTCCAGCGCGGCCAGCAACTCCGCGCCGCGTCCCAGCGCATCGGCGGCCCCGAAGAGCGCCCGCGTACCCACTCCGGTCTGCAGCACAGCGACATCCACCCGGCCCGAACAGATGTCGTCGATCAGCCCGGAGACCTCGGGGGTGTCGGTGTTGTACACCTCCTGCAACACCGGCGCGGCCAGCGGCACGCCGCCGTGCCGCTCCACCAGCGCTCCCATCTCCGACTGCATCCGCGCCTCAACGTAGGCGATGGTGCGACCGTTCAGCGAAGCAGGCAAAACGCCTCCAAATGTATGGGAAGGTGAGTAAGAACAGTCCGTTTGTCCTGAGCTTGTCGAAGGATGAACGGACTGTGATGTTTCGCAAATAGCGGGCGCAGATTACTGAAAACCATTTCCGTTGCGGAAATGTCATACCTACCCTCCCCCTTGAGGGGGAGGGAATGGTCCAGGATGGTTGTCAGACTACGCGAAGAGTGGTGAATTAGACGGCGCACTCGCCTTCGCCGCGCTCCAGCTTGTAGACGTTGGTGCGCTCCCAGTCGACGTACATGTCGGAGCCGGGAGACGCCGCCTGTGCCGACTCCTCGGCCTTGATGGCGACCTCGGTCAACTCCTCCAGCCCGACGCGGTCGAGGAACTGGTTGAACTTCTCGGACTCGTCGGCGCGGTTGTCCTTGTAGTAGGTGACGATGGTCTTGAGGACGCCGGGAGCCGCCTTGGCGGGCACCTTGACCCGGGGGATGCGGGCGCCCACCCGCGAGTCCTCGACCCGGTTGTCGCCGTAGTTGCCGCCCAGGAACAGCTCGTAGGCCGGCACCTGCTGACCGTCGGGGCCCTTCAGGGCCGCGCCGTGGAAGCCGATGTTGGCGATGTGGTGCAGTCCGCAGCCGTTGGGACAGCCGGACATCTTGATGCGGATGTCCTTCACGCCCTGGTCGTCCAGCAGGTCGCCGCCCCACTCGTCCATCTCGTCGCGCAGCGCCTTGGCCAGGCCCATTGAGGAAGTGATGCCCAGCTTGCAACTGTCGGTGCCGGGGCAGGACACGACGTTGGTGATGGCGCGGGCGTCGGCCTCCGCCAGGCCGATGCCGTCCAGCGCCTGCCACACATCGTGCAGGTAGCCCTCGGGGATGTAGCGCAGCACCAGGTTCTGCTCCTGGGTGGCCCGGGCCCGGCCGCCGGTGTAGCGCCGCATGATGTCTGCGATTGCGCGGAACTGGTTACCGTCAAGGTTGCCCCGCTCGGGCTTGACCATGACGGCGAAGTAGCCGTCCTGCCGCTGCGGCTCGACATTCGTCTCCCGCCACTTGCGGAACTCCTCGGAGGCGCCCACGCCGTTGGTGGCCGGGGCCACGGGCGGGGTCTCGCGCAGCAGGTCGTCGACCTCCATGTAGGGAGCAGGGTCGATGGGGCCGATCTTCTCCAGCTCGGCGTCCACCATGTCGCGGAACTCGTCCAGCCCGATGCGGTCGATCAGCACCTTGAGCCGGGCCATCATCCGGTTCTTGCGCAGCATGTCGGCGTTGTTGAACACCGTCCAGATGGCCAACGCCACCCGGAGGTAGTCTTCCACCGGGACGAACTCGTAAAGGGGCTTGGCCAGCCGGGGCATGATGGAGGTGCCGCCGCCGCAGAACACCTTGAAGCCCCTTTGCTCCACGCCGTCAACCACGCGAGTCTGCGACACGTAGGTCAGGTCCTGGATCGCTGCCGACACGTGGTCGCGGGCGTCGGTGCCGGTGAAGGCCGACTTGAACTTGCGGGGGAAGTTCTGGGTGATGGGATGCCGAACGCCGAAGCGCACGTAGGCGGCGAGATAGGGAGTGGCGTCGAACACTTCGTCGGGGTCCACGCCGGAGAACGGGGAGCCGACCACGTTGCGAACCGTGTTGCCGCACGCCTCGCGGGTGGACAGGCCCACTGTCCCCAGCAGTCGCAGAACCTCGGGGCACTCGGCCAGGGGGATGTGATGGAACTGCACGTTCTCCCGGGTGGTGATATGGCCCTTGCCCAGCGGGGCGTACCTGTCGGCCACCTCGCCCAGGCCCTCCATGGCCTCCGGGGTCAGGATGCCGCCGGGGATCTTGACCCGGATCATCTGCACGTCCGGCTGGCGCTGGCCGTACACGCCCTGGCGCAGCCGGAACGGCGTGAATACCGCGTTGTCCAGTTCCCCCGACCCGAACCGCGCCGATTCCTCCTCCAGCCGCACGACCTCTTCGTCCATGAACGGGATGATCGCGTCCGAGGACCTGGCCAGTTCCAGGCTGTCGCTGTGTATGTCCTCCAGGGTGCGCTGCCGGTTAAAGGTCTGGCTACTCAAGTTCTCAACTCCCTCTAGTGTTCCAAATTTCACAAAAAAAGCCCGCCAACTACGAGATGTTGGCGGGCGTATATCCCAAGACGCGCCTTACGGCTGACGCAGTATTACTCCCCGCCTATGTGGGCGGACAGGTGCAACAACAACCGAATACTGCGAGCACGTTACTATTCACGTGCGCTATCTTATGGTGCCTGCATTCAATTGTCAATGTCCCAGGTCAACAATTTCCCTCCGATTTGCTGCTCCCTGAGAAATCCCCTCTCCGTAGTGATTTCGATACGTTCCAGCGGGGTGAGGGCGCGCGAGTGGGCCGCCTGAGTCCGGGACGTCGGGTCTGCCGTACTTACGGAGAGAATCCCTCGTCAATGGGCCGGCGGGCGGTCGAGTATAATCACGATCGCGAGTTTTGACTTCGCGCATGGCTTACATACGGCAGGAGGGAGACGCATGAGATCTACGGCGGACGTGGTGGTAATCGGCGGAGGGGTGATGGGTTGCAGCATCCTGTTCAACCTGGCGAGGATGGGCATCACCAATACGGTGCTGCTGGAGAAAGACATACTCAACGCCGGCTCCACCGGCCGCAGCCAGTCCATCTGCCGTATGCACTACTCCAATCCGGTTACGGCGACCATGGCCTGGGAGAGCCTCAAGGTTTTCACCAACTTCGAGGATATTGTCGGCGGCCCGTCGGGCTACACCGAGACCGGCTATCTTGTCGTGGTGAATGAAGAAGACCGGCCCGGCCTGGAGTACAACTGCGCGATGCAGGTGGAACTGGGCATCGACACGATGGTCGTATCCGCCGAGGACCTGCGCGACATTGCCCCGATGGTCTCGTTGTACGAAGACGAGGCCGCAGGCTGGGAGCCGCAGTCGGGCTATGCCGACCCGTACCTGGTAACCTCGTCCTACGCCAACTCGGCCCGGGACCTGGGCGCGGAGATCAACCTGGGCGTTCAGTCCACGGGCATCGAGATCGAGGGCGAACGGGTCCGGGCTGTGAATACGCCCCAGGGCCGCATCGAGACTCCCACCGTCGTCATGGCCGCCGGCCCCTGGTCCCGGACCGAGCTGGCCAGGGTGGGCGTCGACGTGCCGCTGGTCACAGTGCGGCACCAGGTGGCTTCCCTGGCGCGCCCGGTGGACCGGCTGCCCCTGCACCCGGCAGTCGGTGATATCTCCCAGTCCTTTTCCTTCCGCCCGGACGGCCCTCGCAACACCGTCATGGGATTCGGAGACGATGAGGAGGCCGAGGTAGAGACCTACAACCAGCTGGCCAGCGTGGACGACATGGTTTCCGCAAGGGAGAAGCTGGTCCGACGCATTCCTGCGATGTCCGATGCCTACATCCGCGGCAGCTGGGCCGGGCTTTTCACCACCACGCCCGACTGGCATCCCATCCTGGACCAGGCGCCCGGCATCGAGGGGCTGTACTGCGCCGTCGGCTTCAGCGGCCACGGCTTCAAGCTGTCACCCATGATCGGACTGACCATGGCCGAACTGGTTGCACAGGGCCGTTCCTCCAGCATCGACATCTCTCCCCTGCGCTTCAGCCGCTTCGATGAAGGCGACCTGATGGAGTCCAGCTACCGTTACAGGGTCTTGGCCTGACCGGAGCGGGCCAGCTCGTTTCCGTCGCGCCAGGAGCGTTGGAGTGACCGGCTCCCCGAGGCAGTCAGCATGAACAGCGCCACCAGAGCGGGGTTCCAGCGCGCGATATTCAACCCGCGTACCCTGCGCGCCGCGTTCATCGGGGCGTCGCGCTTCGTGATAGCCGTGGCGCTCGCCTCCCTCGTGCTCTGGGCCGGTAAGGACTATCGTCCGGCTGAAGACGAGGTGGCCATAGCCCCCTTCCGCTTCAACCTGCTGGCCTGGGAGGCCGGCAATGTCTTCGATAAGTGGTACCACGAGCTAGTGGCCCTGCTGCCGTGGAACTCGCCTCTACCCAGAGATCAGCGCATCGCCCAGGCCGAGGAGTTCTTCCGGCTGGCACAGGAGGAGCGACGGCTGGAAAGTGAACTGGTGACCCTGGGGGCGTTCTCACCTGAATCGGAAGGGATCAACGGCAGGCTTGCTAAGGTCAGGGACAGTCTGGACAAGGCACGACCAGCAGTCGAGCAGACCATCGAGCGGGAAGTCAGCTCCATACTGGTCGAGGAGGGGTTTGCCTCCCGGATTGGCGCGATCCTCCCGCCCGTGGACACGGTACTCAGCCGTTCGCCGTCCCTGCTGGTCACATCCCCGCGGGACAGGATTCTCAGGCAGGACAACATACTCCTCCAGCACGGGGTCTTGCCCGAGGACCGGGAACTGCTGGAGAACATCACGCTGGACGAGCGCGACCTATCTGCAATCGTGGTCGATACCGGCGGCATCGGCACCTTTCCGTCCGTCATTTCGTCGGGGACAAGCCTGCACCACGCCCTGACCGTTGTCGCCCACGAGTGGCTGCACAACTGGTTCTTCTTCCATCCCCTGGGACAACACTTCTGGGACAACCCGGACATGATCGCCCTGAACGAGACGGCGGCCACCCTGGGAGGGTGGGAGATAGGCGACCGGGCATACGAGGCGATGACAGGGATCAGGTTCGAGCGCAAACCCCCGGCGCCCCGAGCCGAGCGCGACCCCAACGCGTTCGACTTCAGCGGCTACATGCGCGAGACCAGACTGAACGCGGAAAGCCTGCTGGAGCAGGGCCGGATCGAGGATGCGGAGGGCTACATGGAGGAGCGCCGCCAGGAGCTTCTGGAGCGCGGCTACCGGATTCGAAAGATCAACCAGGCGTATTTCGCTTTCTACGGATCCTATGCCACCAGCGCCGCTTCGGTCAGTCCCATTGAGGGCCAGATCCGGGGTCTGCGGGAGCGGAGCGAGACGTTGGGGGACTTCCTGAACACGATGTCCCGATTTTCCACCTACCAGGAGTTCCTTGACTATCTGGAGCAGTAGGAGTCCCGCCCAGAGGGGAGGAGAGGTCTGCGGGGACAGCATTCCTCAAGATAGGAACCTCGCCCCTTGCGTATCAAAATGTCCCTGCACTTGCTGGTTCTCCGGTCAAGCAATTCTTGCTTCATGCTTTCCAGAACATCCGGGGGAACGTTGACACCTCGCTCCAGCACTTTCCTGATCGTCTCTTCGACGCCTTGCATGTAGTCTTCCACGTAGCCTTGGATGAAGCCTTCCACCCACGCTTTGTTCATTACCTTATGGCGTTCCACCAATGCCCACGGCATTCTGATCGTTGCCTCTTCAATCTTGCTTGCCATCCACAGTCCCTGGATATTATCGGGACGAACTCCACAGGGGCCGAGGTCATTTGCGCCCATTCTCTCGAATGTCTTTCAGGAAGCCCGGTGGAAGTTCGATGCCGCTGTCCAGCAATTTCTTAATAATCTCCTCCCGGCCCTCCTCGCGGCCTTCTTCCCGGCCCTCCTCGCGGCCCTCCTCGCGTCCTAGCTCGCGACCTTCCTGCCGGCTCTTCTCCATATCCCTATGCCGTGTTGCTAACGTCCACAACATTCTGGTCAATGCCTCCAGAAACAGTATGCCCGTGCCGTAGATTAAGCCTCCCCATGGTGCGCTCTGTCCGGCCGATTCCAGACTCTCTTGGCTACTCCACCAGCGCCCAGCGCCTACTGCGTACAGCAGTAGCCACGTAACCAGCAGGGTGCCCAACGGAGAGAGCGCCAGATAAACCCTGAGCCAGTTGTCCCGCAGCCACTCCACGGTCCCAGTATAGCACCGGAATCCTTCAGGCCATTACGCGCCGGCTCTGCGGTGTTCAGCGCGGCGTCGTTACTCCGGCTTATCGCAAGACTCGCTCATCGCCATTGCGGCGCGTTATCTGCTCCTGGTCCATCCGTTCCAGCAGGGGCAGGATGTACTTGCGGCTCGTGTTGAACAGGGTGCGCGCCTCAGCGACCGTGATGCTCCCATTGGCGCGCAGGTGTTCCACAATGCGCTCAGTCATCTCCCGGTAGGCGTCGGCAGTGAAAACGACCGAGTCGCCAACTCGCACGACCTTGCCCTGCTCCACGAGCGCCCCGAGCAGCTCGGCGTCCAGCGGATCGTCCGTGGGAGGAGAGTAGGGTTCCCGCTCCAGCGATTGCAGGTATCTCGCCACCCGCTGTTCCATCTGCTGCGTGAATTGCACCTCGTGGCCGGGAAGCCGCACCGTCTGTCCGTCCTCGGCTACGAAGCCCTCCGCCGTCAGCCGCGCCAGCGCCCGCAGGTACACCGGCTGCGATAGGCCGAGGCGGCTCCGCACTTCCTGCGCCGGCGCTCCTTTGCGGAGAGGATACTGGTCGTGGTAGGCGCGGAGCACCGAGGCCAGCCTCCCCTTGACGGTGCCCCACCCCAGCGCAGAGTAGACCACCGCGTCACCGTCGGATGCAAGATCGCCCAGCGCCACCAAGTCGCCCTCTTCAGCCAGTTCCACGGCGCGCTGGAGCACTTCTTCGCGAGGGAGATTCCCCCGGCGAGACAACTCGGCGAGGTCGCAGGGGCCCCACTGCTCGGCAACGCTGACTATCACGTCCTCATCGGCGCCCTCGTCCAGCAGCATCAGCCGCTCCGACACGTCGGCGTCGAACCGGCGGTGCCGTCGGCGCGGGTTGGGGTCCACCACCTGGCCCCCGCCGAGGGTGCTTTCGGAGGAACGCACCACGAAGTAGTCCCCCTTCACCATCGGCATAGGCTCCGACAGCAGCAGCTGGACCCATCCTTCGGCCCCGGCCTCCAGGCGTTCTGAGTCCAGCAGCCTTACGCGGGCGGGAGACTCGCTGGTGAAAAGGTGAAAGGTAACCCCCTCGTTGTGCTTGAGCGGATGGGGAGCATCGTTGACCATGCGCAGCCGGGCGTCCACTCGCCATGCGGGCCGCAGCCAGCCCGGCGAAGTAAGGATCTCGCCGCGCTGTATATCGTCGCGGGAGATTCCGGAGAGATTCACCGCCAGCCGGACACCGGGCTCGGCGTTGCTTACCTTCGTTTTGTGGCTCTGCAGGCCCCTGATCCTGGCTCGCTGGTGTGAGCCTGCGAATTCGATCTCCTGTCCCACCGCCAGGGACCCGTCGATCAGCGTGCCGGTCACGACGGTCCCGAACCCCGAGATGGTGAAGCAGCGGTCGATGGGCAGCCGGGGGCGGCCCAGGTCTCGACGCATCTCGGTGTCATCCAGGATGCCGTCGATCATCCCCTTCAGTTCATCCATCCCGTCGCCGGTGTACGCCGAGACGCCCACCATCGGGCAGCCCTCGAAGGAGGTGCCCTTCAGGGTGTCCTCCACCTCCGCTTTCACCAGTTCAACCAGCTCTTCATCGACGAGGTCGGTCTTGGTGACGACTACTAGGCCCCGCGTGACTCTCAGGATGTCCAGGATCGCCAGGTGCTCGCGGGTCTGGGGCATGACGCTCTCGTCCGCGGCCACGATGAGCAGCGCCAGGTCGATACCCCCCACGCCGGCCAGCATGTTCTTGATGAACCGCTCGTGGCCCGGCACGTCGACGATGCTCACTTCCCGTCCGCTGGGCAGCGTCATCCACGCAAAGCCCAGGTCCACCGTCATCTCCCTTTCCTTCTCCTCCGGGAGCCGGTCCGGGTCGATGTCGGTCAACGCCTTCACCAGCGTGGACTTGCCGTGGTCAACATGCCCTGCAGTGCCGATTACATACATCTTTGGTCCGCCCCGATGCTCCGTACAGTCAACTTGCGCCGGCTGATGAGTCCCCTGGCGTGCTCACCAGGTATGCCAAGTCGGAATAGCAACTAGTTCGGCTAAATTTACACAAGAAAGTGGAGACAGTGCCAGAGGCTACAGAAATCGCGTGAAAACCTGGTTTGCGATCAGATACGCCGACTTTTCCAGGCGTAGGACATCGCCTTCTATCCTGAGCAGTCCCAAAGCCACCGAATCCTCGATTTCCACCTTGTACCTCTGCGCGAGGTCCTGCCCCACAGCATCGGACGCCCTCGGCAGGTCCAGCCCATCCAGCAGTCGCAGGCCCAGGAACATGGTCTCCGCGCACGCAGTATCGGCATCGATGTTCTCCCAGCCCTCCACCGTCTGTGCGCTTCGAAGTTCGCCTTCCTCGAACTCGTCCCATCCTACGCTGCCAGCCTGCGCCCAGCACGCTGCCCGCTCGGCGTATTCGCGGGGCGCGAGTACCGTCCAGAAACGGTAGTCGCCCAGCCGCGAGTGTGCCCCCGGTCCCACTCCCAGGTACGGCTCGTTGCGCCAGTAGATCAGGTTGTGGCGCGACTCCAGCCCCGGTTGCGACCAGTTGGATATCTCATAGTGGTGGAATTCTGCCTCCGCCAGCACTTCGCGCGCCCCGGCGTACATATCGGCGGCTACATCCGGGTCGGGCTCCGAGATCTTTCCCTGCTTCGCCCAGAGGTGCATGGGGGTCCCTTCCTCTAGGGTGAGCGCGTAGAGCGAAACATGGTCAGGAGCCAGCCCTGCCAGCCTGATGATCGTGTCCTCCCATTGGGCAAGGCCCTGGTGGGGCAGACCGTACATGAGGTCCAGGTTTATGTTCTCGAACCCTGCTTCCCGGGCCGTCCGGAACGCCTCGACGGCGCCGTCGGCGCTGTGGCGGCGCCCCAGCAGTTGCAGCAGGCCGTTGTCCAAGCTCTGCACCCCGATGCTCAGCCGGTTCACGCCCTGCCGGAGCAGCCCTCGGCACGCGTCGGCATTGAGGTCGCCCGGATTGGCCTCGATGGTGATTTCCGCATCCGGGTCAATTTCGAATGCTTCGCCTGCCGCCGACAGGATTCCGGCGATATCTCCCTGCGGGAGATAGGACGGAGTGCCTCCTCCGAAGAACACCGTCCGCACCCGTGGGCGCCCCAGCGCCCTGCCCCACAGCCGCAGTTCCGAGGCAACGGACTCTACGAACACGCCCATCTGCGACTCGATGCCCTGGTAGGTGTTGAAGTCGCAGTACGGGCACTTGGTCTTGCAGAACGGCACGTGCACGTAGAGGCCCATGCCCTCTGCGGGGACAATCTCCCTGGTTTGGCCGTGCCGCATGGTTGTGCCGTAAGCGGACATGCTTTCGAAATCGGATATACCGTTCAGATTCAGGTCGCGGACCAAGCCCCGGTTCGGTCTTCCTGCAAGAGCAGGAATACGGTGCACGTGCCCCACCGGGTCGAGCAGGCGTCTTCCCTGCCTGGTCTTTCTCGCCTGGTAAGGAATCCTGCCGGTGGCGAAGGGCGTGATGACACGCCCCGCAGGAGGTGAAATAATAGTGAACAGCTACTTGCTGATGGCAGGGGCTTCCGGCTCAAACCGAGGGGTCGCTGTCGTCGATGACCCGCCCGGTTCCGTCGACCACCTTGTCCGGGTCTTTGTCCTCGGGGCGGTTCGACTCCGGCGCCACACCGTTGTGCTCGTTGACCACTTCCCTGGGTGAGAGCTTGATCAGGAACAGCAGGGCCAGGGCGAGGAAGATGAGGTCGTCGAAACGCCCCAGGTATGGGATTCTGTCCCTGATCAGGTCAATCGGCGACAGGGCGTAGATTATCGCCATCGGCAACAGCAAACGCAGCACCAGCGGTACCCGTTTGTCGAAACTGAGCCGCCACACCAGCCGCCCAAAGCGGATCAGGTGAGGCAACAACCGCGGGGCGAACAATAGCAGTAAAGGCACCGCTATTCTCATGAACATCCCGATTCCCTCCGCGTTTCGCCGCTGCGTTCAATTATAGGGCAACATGTGTTAACTTTGTACCGGCTTCGCCCAGGCCCACCACGGAAGCATTCCAAGCGGCGGATGGGAGCCTTTGCTGATGACTGATTACAGTTCCCTGCGAACCATCAAGGACTTGCGACAGAGCGGATACGTGGTTCGCCCGGTCCGCGAAGAGATACGCAACAACCTGATTAACCGGATTCGCGCCGAGGAAATCGTCTTTCCCGGCATCATCGGGTTCGAGGAATCGGTAATACCGCAGTTGGAAAACGCCATTCTCGCCGGTCAAGACGTAATCCTGCTGGGGGAACGGGGGCAGGCCAAGTCCCGCTTGATTCGCGGCCTGGTCGGCCTGCTGGATGAGTATATCCCCAAAATAGCCGGCAGCGAAATCAACGACAATCCCTATGACCCCATTAGCATGGTCTGCCGCAACCGCGTGGCCGAAGAGGGCGACAACACCCCCATCGAGTGGGTTCCCCGTGAAGATAGGTACTCGGAAAAGCTGGCAACCCCCGACATATCCATCGCCGACCTCATCGGGGAGATCGACCCCATCAAGGTCGCAGAGGGCCACTACCTCTCGGATGAGCTGGTAATCCACTACGGGCTGGTGCCCCGCACCAACCGGGGGATCTTCTGCATCAACGAGCTTCCCGACCTGGCCGAGCGCATCCAGGTGGGGTTGTTCAACCTCATGGAAGAACGGGACGTGCAGATCAAGGGCTACCGCATCCGCCTGCCCCTGGATGTCTACGTGGTTTCCACGGCCAACCCCGAGGACTACACCAACCGTGGCCGCATCGTAACCCCGCTCAAGGACCGTTACGGTGCGCAGATTCACACTCACTATCCCCGTGATCCGCGAGACGAAATCGCCATCATGGAGCAGGAGCGCAACCGGTTCCCGGACGAGGACCGGCTCGTCGTTCCCGATTACATGAAGCGCATCCTCGCCGAAATCACCGCCCAGGCCCGGCTCAGCAGCGAGATCAACCAGCGGTCGGGCGTCAGCGTGCGGGTCTCCATCTCCAACTACGAGACCGCCCTCTCCAACGCCGTGCGCCGAAGCATCGTCAACGATGAGGACTGGGCCTGCCCCCGTGTCAGCGACCTGCCCTATATCGTTGCGTCGTTCGCCGGCAAGATCGAGCTGGAGACTTTCGAGGAGGGCCGTGAATCCCGGGTCACCGATGAGATCACTCGCCGTGCGGTGCTGCGCGTCTTCGGTAGCTGCTTCAGCCTGGAGGACCTGGAAGACGTGATCATGGCGTTCGACCTGGGCGGGACTGCGATGACCGGCAGCGAGACGCCGGCGGCCAACTACCCGGAAATGGTGGCCTCAATCGAGGGCATGGGTCCTGCGGTTGCCAAGCTCACCGACGGCGACCGGAGGCCGGAAGTCGTCGCCGCGGCCGTGGAGTTCATCCTGGAGGGCCTGCACCTGAGCCGGCGCCTGAACTGCGACCGGGCTGGCGACGTCTACAGCTACTCCCGCTGAGGAAAGTTGACCCAGTGTCTCCCAAAATCCCCTCCCCCTTGAGGGGGAGGGTTAGGGTGGGGGTGAAAGGGTAGTGCGGAGAGAACGCGGGTGTTTATAAAGTTTCCTCTCCCTCTGGGAGAAGTTAAGGTGAGGACGTTCCCTGGAGGCAGGCGGTGTCTATACCCCCAGAGTCCACCCCAATCCTAACCTTCCCCCTCAAGGGTGAAGGAATTTGGGAAACGCTTCCTACGCGGTCAGCGCCAGTTCCATCTGCCCGGACTGTGCCTCCCGCCCTTGGCCCGCTTCGGCGGCTCCTGTGCTAGGCTGAACGCCAGCTGGCCCCTCTTCGGCCTGGGCGCCGGGTCCCTGTGGCGGCGGTCCAGTCCCCAGCGGCGGCGCTCCCGGTCGACGATCGACAGCACGCTCTTGGTGTACTCCTCCGGGGCGTAGGTCTGGCGGTACATCTTGGCGTAAGCCTGCTCCAGGTGCGGGTAGGTCTCCTTCAGCATCGGCATGAACCATTCCTTGGATCCCGGCTTGAGGAACAGAACATTGGAGCCGAGGAATTGCGCTCCGTGGTCGTGGGCCGCCTCCGCCACGGCGGCGATGTTCTCCTCGTTGTCGCTGATGCCCGGCAGAAGGGGCGCCATCATCACGCCAGCATTGATCCCGTTTTCGACCAGGCGCTGCATGGCCTCCAGCCGCGCCAGCGGCCGCGGCGCGCCCGGCTCGGTCAGCTTCCAGACCTCGTCGTCCACCGTGCCGACGCTGAAGTTCACGCTCACTTCGGCTACTTCGCTGAGCTGCTTCAGCAGGTCCACGTCCCGCTTGACCAGCACTCCCTTCGTCGTGATTGACGCTGGATTCGAGAAGTCCAGCAGCACCTGCAACACGCCGCGGGTCAGCATGTACTCCGCTTCGGCAGGCTCGTAGGGGTCGGAAGCAGTGCCGATGGCGATGGACTCCCCTCGCCAACTGGGCCGCTTCAGCTCCTTTCGGAGCACTTGTGCTGCGTTGACCTTGGCAAAGACCCGCTGCTCGAAGTCACGTCCCGCGTCCATGCCCCAGAACTCGTGGGTAGGCCTGGCGTAGCAGTATCGGCAGGCGTGCCGGCACCCCCGGTACGGGTTGAGCGTCCACCTGAACGGAAAGAACGGCACGTCCAGCCGGTTGAGCAGTGTCTTGCAGTGAATCTCGGTTACCTGTGCGCCAGCCATTGCCTACCTCAATGAAACTCATGTACGGAATATTTGTTCCAATAATAGTAACCATGAGCAGCCCTGTCAACCAGCCGCTGTCACAAGTCTTGAGATCGCTGTTGTCTTGGAGCGCTAGGGGGTGTCGTCAAATTGAGTAACCAGACACGCCACAGCCTTATTTCCGTCATTCCGGCGAAAGCCGGAATGACGTGTAAATTTGACGACACTCCCTAGGGAGTGAGAGGGAGGAAGGACGACGGCCATGCTACCTGGTCGGTCTTACTACCTGGCCGTCTTGAAGGAGGAAACGAAAAACCGGCGTCCCGTGAGGAACGCCGGTCGCTCGGCTATCGGAATACGGTCAGTGCCCGTTCTCGTTGGCCCTCCCGTGTGGGAGCCATCTGCATACTGGCGCCGGCCCCCTTGACCAGGAACTCCACCTGCTCGGCGATATTGGTGGCGCGGTCGGCGATGCGCTCCAGGTCGTGCGCTACCCACAGCAGGTAGGTTGCCCGCTGGATGGTGTCTGGGTCTTCGATCATGTACTGGAGCAGGTCCCGGTAGACCCTGTCGTACAGGTCGTCCACCTCGTCGTCGCTGTCGCAAACCGCCTGCGCCCTCTCGGTATCCCGGGTGAGCAGCGCGGCTATGCTGTCGGCCAGCATGTCCGTGGCCTTCTGGGCCATGAGCGGAATGTCGATCAGCGGCTTGAGTGTCTGTTCGTCGCCGATGGCCAGGCTGATCTTCCCGATTCCCTCGGCGTAGTCTCCGATGCGCTCCAGTTCCACCCCGATGTGCAACAGGGCTATGATGGCCCGGAGGTCGCGGGCCACGGGCTGCTGGGTGGCGATGAGGTCGATGCAGCGGGCCTCGATCTCTACCTGCTTCTGGTCGATGTAGTCGTCGTCTTCGATCACCTGCCGGGATACTGCCAAGTCCCGCGCTTTCAATGCCTCGACGGAACGCTGGATCGCCTCGCCGACGAAATGGGCGAGCCGTTCAACCTCCGCTTCAAGTCCCACCAACTTGAGATCGAATTCTTCCCTGCGGTTGGGTGCGGGCATGGCTATCCTCCCCGGCAAAAATGCCGTTAGCCCGCCCGCTATAATCGGCTAAACCCGAGTCCAGAAGGGGGGCCGCTGGCGCTGCGCCTCTAACAAAGTCTCGTCCAACAGTTCCAGTTTTGTCCCTGGAGAAGGTACAGAAGGCAGAGTATATCCAATTGAGTCAAACACTGTCAAGTTTGTGTAATACCCATTATATGTTTGCAGAATAAGCTGCTCGAAAAAATCGCCGTTCGACTGCTCAATCGCCCGCAGCGTGGCGTCCTTGGCGTCGTTGGACAGGTTGACGAATCCGTCGGCCCCACGCTCCGCCGCCGAGATCTCGATGGCCGCCAGACCCTGCACGAACATGCGGGTCAGGCCCGGCTCGCCCACGGCCACCGATTCGATGAAGCCGCCGATTCCCAGCGATCCGGCGCCGGGCCGGTTCTCCTGCGGAGGAATCAGCCGGTCCAGGACGGAATCAAGCAACTCGCGCTGCGCCGGAGAAAACACCTGTCGGGATGTGCTCATAGTATCCATTCCTTTGATAATTCCCTCTCCCCCCGGGAGAAGGTTGGGGTGAGGGCGTACCCCCGTGCAAAAATCCCCTCCCCCTTAGGGGGAGGGTTAGGGTGGGGGTGTGCCTTCGCCTTAACGTGGTATCACCGGCAGCGTCACATGCGAAGGATATTCCGGCGTGTGCACCACCGTCTGCAGCGCCGTTTCCAGCCGGTCGTCGGCCCCGATGGGGGCGCCCGTGTTGGGGTTGCGGTCGAACCGGGGGAAGTTGCTGCTGGAGATCTCCAGCCTGACACGGTGCCCGGCGAACAGCACGTGGCTGGTCGACCACAGGTCGATCTCGTACTTGTAGATTCGCCCCGGGCGGATCGGCGACGGTTCGGCCGCCGAGGTGCGGAACCGGGCGCGCACGATGCCGTCCTGCAGGTTGTGGGCGTAGCCGTCGGGCCGCACGTCGACCAGCTTGGCGGTGAAGTCCGTGTCGGTTGCGGTGCTGGCGGCGAACAGCGTCACCGTTATGGGGCCGGTCAGTTCCATGTCCCGCTCCAGCGGCTCCGAGGTGTACACCAGCACGTCCTCCCGGCGCTCCACCTCCCGCTGGTCCGCCACACCCTGGGGGATGATCAGCGTGCATCCGCCCCTCGTCGGCGCGGGGTCGGCGGGGTCGTAGGAGTAGACGTCGAACGGCTCCTCTGTCGGCGGATTGGTGGAAAGCGTGCCGTCGCCATCCAGCGTATTGGCCGAGCCGCCGGAGTGCAGGTACCACTTGGTGTAGTGGGTGCGGGCCAGCGGCCAGTCGCTCTCGGCGCGCCAGCGGTTCTCGCCCATCACGAAGATGCTCACCGGCGGCTCGTCCAGCAGGCCAGTCTCGAGGTCCTTCAGCCAGTAGTCGAACCAGCGCAGCAGGTGCTCGTGCAGCTCGATGCGCGCCTCGGGCCCGAAGTCGATGTCGCCGGTATCTCCCGAGGTCGGAGCCGTGTAGGGCCTGATGTGGGCCCACGGCCCCACCAGCAGCCGCTGGCTCCGCCGGGCCTCTGCCGTCGCCGCCCGGTCCCGCAGCGCCTGGTAGCCGTTCAGCGCCCCTTCGAGGAATATGTCGTACCACGAGCTCACGTGGAACATGGGCAACGATATCTTGTGGGCCTGCCGTATCAGGTTGATCTTCGACCAGTACGGCCCGTCCTTCTCTTCGTCGAAGTACTCGTGGAAGTAGGGCGCCGTCTCCTTCAGCCGGTCGATCCAGTCCCTCAGCGGCAGGTGCCGGAACCAGGCATCCGTCAGCGGTTGGGCGAAGTTGTCCGGCGGCAGCACGTACTCGTCCATCTGCGCCAGCAGGTCCTCCCGGCCCGCCCGCACCAGGGTGTTGCGGCCCTTGTGGATGGCGTAGGGCACCATCCAGCCCCACTCCATCGCGCCGCCGGTGTGGTACACCCAGCTCTGGTGGAAGTCCGCCGACGCCGAGACCGGCGCCATGCAGGCCAGATGCGGCGGTCTCGGACCGGCCGCCAGCGTGTACTGTGTCGCTCCCAGGTACGACTGCCCGGTAGTCGCCACCCGGCCGTTGCACCACGGCTGGCGTGCGGCCCACTCCACGGTGTCGTATCCGTCCTGTCCTTCCTGGAACAGCGGATCGTAGTAGTCGCCCTCGGAGTCGAAGCGGGCCCGGCAGTCCTGGCTCACCACCACGTAGCCCCGTTGCGGGAAGAACCAGATGGAGTGCTCCTGGTTGTCGGCGTAGCCGTCCTTGCCGTACGGCCCCCGGGTCACCAGCGCCGGGAAACGGCCCGGCGAGTCGGGGCGGTAGATGTCGGTGGCGAGACGCACGCCGTCGCGCATCGGCACCATGACGTTGCGCTCGCGAATGACCCGGTACTGCTCTTCCTGCGCCATTTCAGGCCCCCTTCTCGTAGCGGCCCTAGTCTAGCACAATGAGTGCTCGAACCCTACCGCCGCCGCTGGTCCCGGAAGTTGGGGGCGTCGATGGGTACTTCGTCAACCACTATCGTGTCAACCAGGCGGGAAGCGATGCGCGGTTTGGCTTCCTCCAGGTCCTCAATGGTAGAGGCGGTGGTGATGACGGTGGCCAATCGGGCTTCGTGACGGTGCACCACTATCTGGTACAGCTTCTCCTCGGCCCACGCCGTGCTGTTTTCCGCGCCCAGGTCGTCCAGAATCAGCAACGGCACGTTGAGCACCTGCTCGAACAGCTCATCGAACCCCACCGGGCTGTCGGGGCTGTAGGTCATCCGCAGGTGGTCCAGCAGCGTTGGCACGAAGGCAAAGAACACCTGCCGCCCCTGCCGCAGGCTCTCCCCTGCGATGGCCACCGCCAGGTGCGTCTTGCCGGAGCCGCGGTATCCGGTGAAAAGCAGCCACCCCTCGGGAAAGGTTGCAAAGGTCTGCGCGGCATGGAGCGCCCGGGCCAGTTGTTCCTGATTCTTTTTCGTAGCCCCCTGCCCGCCAACCGGGTCAAAGGCGGTGAAGGTCATGCGGGCCAGCATTTCCGGCCGCACTTCTCCGATGCCCAGGGCCAGGCGGCTGTTGAAGTGTCCGAGTTGCAGCACGGTGGACCGTCCGTCGTCGGCCTCCAGCCGGGTGCGTAAAGACTCGTCCAGCCTCGCCAGCGGCCCGCGCACGGTCACGACCGTGGGCAGGGAGTTGTTGTAGCGGTGGTTGATCACCTGGAACAGCTTCTCCTGCGCCCAGGGAGTCGAGCTGTGGGAGCCAAGGTCGTCCAGCACCAGCACCGGCACATTGCGGACCTGGTCGAACAGGTCGTCGTAGGCAATTTCGCTGCTCGGTGAATATGCGGCCCGCAGGTGGTCCAGCAGGTCCGCCACTACGATGAAGAAAGCGGTCTGCTGTCGCTCGATGCAACGGTTGGCAACCGCCGCTGCCAGGTGCGTCTTGCCGCTGCCGGACGGCCCCGTGAGCACCAGCCATCCCTCCGGGTTCTCGGCGTAGGACGCCGCCAGTGGGAGGGAGTCGGCGAACATCTGCCGTGCGGCAACGTCGCCCAGCGGCCCCTCGCGCCGGGTCGCCGCGAATGTGAGTCGGGACAGCGACCCGAGATTGCTGTAGCGCCGCAGGGATTCCATCCGTGACGGCAGCGATTCGTCGTCCTGGCGGCACTGGCAGGGGACGGCCCGACCGAAGTCCGGGTGCCCCACGTGGACGCGGTAGGTCACCCAGCCGCTGCCGTGGCAGTGAGGGCAGTCGTCAGCGCGTTCCGGTCCTAGGGGAGGCACGACCCCGTCGCCGTTCGAAGTCTTGGCTATACTTCGATCGCTGATTCTGCGAAGAATTTCGCCCAGGCTTTCCATCGTCATGGCTGCCGCCCCTCCATTCGCCCTTGCCTTCAGATCCCCATCGGGCCAGTATGGCGGAGATGTAGTTCCAGTTGCGCTTGTTCTCCAGGGCTGCGATCTCGAAGGCCTCCCGGATCCACCCGGGCGGGTACCTGTCCTCCGCCTCTTTCAGCCGCTCCGCCACTATGGGGGTCAGCGTTCCTATGGTGTCCTCGTACAGCGCGAAGATGTTGGGACGCTCCTGCGGCCTTGACGGCGGCTCGCTGGCCCCGGTCTCGGTGTCGGGAATCGTACCGCCTTCCCTCAGCCGGGCGTGGGTACGGCGTCCTGCCTCGTCGTTTAGCACGAACACCGCTTCCTCGGGGTTTCCGCCGTGGACCAGCAGGGCGCCCCGCCTCACCGCCTGCCGCAGGCCCTGCCTGATCTGCTCTTCCGGCGGCGCGTCATTTTCGTCCGCAGCCAGGCCCCGCAGCAGGACGGCATCCGACAGCAAGTCCTGCAGCGATATGACGCGGATGCCTTGCCGCTTGTGATGCAGCAGCCACATGCCCCGCAACGTCACCTTCAGCTCGGCCAGGTCCTGGATATCCTCCAGCAGTGAACCGAACAACGGGTCAGGCACGGGGGTGTAGAGAGTATCCCGGGGAAAACCGGAGAATGACATGACCATTCCACCCGGTCAAGAAATTGCCTCTTGATCCTCACCCTTACATGGAGAAGGTCAGGTCTGAGGCGTTCGTCCTGTTACTCTTCCCAGAAAGCGGGAACGCGGGCGAAGGAGTCGAACCGCACCAGGTTGTCGCGAAACTCCAGCTGAAAGCTGCCGGTCCGCCCGTTGCGGTGCTTGGCGACGATTATGTCGGCAATGTTCTTCGGGTATGGCTGCCCCGGACGCTGCTGCTCCCACTCCTCTTCGGTGACGTATATGTCCTCACGGTGAATGAACATCACCACGTCGGCATCCTGCTCTATGCTCCCGCTGTCGCGCAGGTCCGACAGCAGCGGCCGGTGGCTGGGCCGGTTCTCCACCAGCCGGCTCAGCTGCGAGCAGGCGATTAGCGCCACGTTCAGGTCCCGGGCCAGGCCCTTCAGCGAGCGGGAGATCTCGCTGATCTCCTGCACCCGGTTGGCGCTATAGCCGCGTCCCTGTCCTTGGACGAGTTGCAGGTAGTCCACCACCAGCAGGTCGAGGCCCTGCTCCATCGACAGGCGGCGCGCCTTGCTGCGCATCTCGACCATGCTCTGGTAGGGCGTGTCGTCGATGTACACCGGCAGGTCGGAGAGCTGCCCAATGGCGTCGATGATGCGCTGCTCCTGCGCGTCGGTGTACAGTCCGAACCGCAGCAGGTGCGAGTCGATCTCCGCCTCCGACGACAGGATGCGCATCGCCAGTTGCTCCCGGCTCATCTCCAGGCTGAAGAAGCCGGCGGTAGACCCGTTCTTGGCGGCGTTCAGGCAGATGTTCAGGGCCAGGGTGCTCTTTCCCAGGGATGGCCTGGCCCCCAGGATGACCATGTCCGACCTCTGGATGCCGCCCAGCAGTTCGTCCAGTTCGCCGTAGCCGGAAGTCACCGGGCTGGTCGAGTCCGTGATGGCCTCCAGGAGACCGGCCCGGTCCTGGAGGTACTGGTCATAGATCTGCCGCAGCGGCACGAAGCCCCGCGTCTGCCCGGCGCCGCGCACCGCAAACAGCGCGTCCTCTGCCTGGCGCAGCGTCGATTCCACGTCGTCCGTGTCGTTGTAGCCCAGCTCCGATATGCGGGCCGCCGCCGCGATCAGCTTGCGCATGATCGAGGTGCGCTGCACGTTCTCTGCGTAGTCCTCGGCATGGGCCGAGGTGGGCGTGATCGCCACCAGGTGCGACAGGTAGGCCATGCCGCCCATGGTGTCCAGCTTCTCCGTCCGGGCCAGCTCACCGGCCAGCGTGGTCTGGTCGATGGCCTGGTCGCGCAGGAACAGCGCCATGGCGGCGTCGTAGCAAAGCTGGTTCCGCTCCCGGTAGAAGTCCGCCCCCTGCAGCACGGGAGCCAGCCGGGAGAAACACTCGCCGTCGATCAACAGCGATCCTATGACCGCCTCTTCCGCTTCGATGTCATGCGGAAGCAGTTTTTCCGCATACAGGGTCACGGCTACTCTTCGGCCTCGGCGGTTACGTGAATGGTCGCGGTGATCTCCGTGGAAAAGCGGAGCGTTACGTCATATTCGCCCGGCTCCCGGATCGGCTCCGGGACTTCGATCCAGCGTCTCTCGATATCGCGGCCGGTTACTTCGCCCAGGGCCATTGAGATGTGCGTGCTGGTGATCGCGCCGTAGTACCGGCCCGTGGGGGTGACCCGCGCGTGCACGGTAACTTCCGCTTCGTCCAGGGCCTCCCGGATCTCCTCCAGGACCTGCGTTTCCCGCATCCTGACCTCGTCCCCGGCCGACTTGATCTTGTGCAGGCGCTTGAGTACCTCAGGGGTGGCCATTACAGCCAGGTTCTGCGGCAGCAGGTAGTTGCGCGCATAACCGTCGGGCACGTTCCGGACCTCTCCGGCCCTAGCCTTGTTGGGAACATCCTGGGTGAACACTACTTCCATGGGAATCACATCCGTGGTAATGAATCGGGATTATGCCAATTATAGGCTGTTGAATTGAAGAGTGAAAAGCCGCCACTGTCAGATAATTGGCATTTAGGCGAATCCCTGGCATGTTGAAACCGTGGACACATGGATAAACACGCCTGCGGATACGCCCGGCGTTCGGCTTCTCGCCGCGGCCCTCTGCTACAATTGGGTTGGTCCAAGAGCAGTCCCAGAGCCGCAGTACGGAGCCGGCCATGACCACGACCAAATACCGTTCAGGAATGCGGATGTCCCTCGACGAGTTTCTCGCCCTCGATGAGACCGATGGCAAGTGGGAGCTCGACGACGGAGTGCTTTATATCATGGCATCTGGGACACCTGACCACCAGTTTCTGGGATTCCAGTTTTCTCGGTATTTTGCCGATTATCTGGATGGCTTTGAAGAGCCGCCGGCCCAGTTCTACCAGGAGATGACCACCGTCCTGTCAAGGGAATTACGGCGCGTCCCGGAGCCGGACATTGTGATTATCCTCAGCGAACGTCGAGACATCGTAAGCCGGTCCCGGGTCGAAGCCCCTCCCGACATCATTATCGAAATCCTCTCCACAGACCGCAACCGGGACCTGGTCCGCAAGCGCCAGATATACGCCGAGGCCGGAGTCCCCGAGTACTGGCCCATCGACCCGCGCAACGATACGGTCACTCAGCTCGAACTGCGGGACGGCGAATATGTCGAGCGCACGGTTCTGAGCGCCAACGACACCCTGACCACCCCGCTGCTGCCCGGCCTGTCCATTCCCCTGTCGGCGATTTTCCGACACCGCCGCCGACCCAACCGGGAAGAGTGATCCGCGCCTATGAGCTTCATCGAAGGTGTCGAACAGCGATCCCTCCCCATCCGGCAGGCCATACTGCGGCACCCGTTTGTGGTGGGGATCGGGCAGGGGGACTTGGACGTCGAGCGGTTCAAGTATTACGTCGCACAGGACTACGTGTACCTGATCGACTACGCCCGCGTGCTCGCCCTGGGAGCCGCCCGCGCTCCTGAACTGGAGGTCATGTCCTGGTTCGCGGGGCTGCTGGACGAGACGCTGAACACCGAAATGGAACTCCACCGGGGTTACTGTGCTCAGTTCGGCGTCACCCGTGAGGAACTGGACGCCACCAAGCCCGCCCCGACAACTGTGGCCTACACCAGCTACCTGCTTCGCGTCGCCGCCCAGGGCAGCTTCGGGGAACTCGCCGCCTCTCTCCTCCCGTGCCAGTGGGGCTACTGGGAAATCGGTGAGCACCTGGACCGCCAAGGTCCTCCCACCCATGCGCCCCTCTACGCCGAGTGGGTGGGCATGTACTCGTCCCACGAGTTCCGCGACCTGGCCCTGCATCTCCGCGCGCTTACCGACGAGTTGGGCAGCGCCGCTTCACCAAACGAAAAGGCGGCCATGGAGACCGCCTACATCACCAGTCTGCGCCTGGAGCGCCAGTTCTGGGACATGGCCTGGAACCTGGAGCAGTGGCCTGCTTAGCTGGGTAAGTTAGGACCCAGGCAAGTGTGGTCAGCCCCGGACCACCAGCGTTACAAGTAAGCCGATTTGGGCTGCTCCAATTCCCATCATCGCTAGAAACAACCTGTCAATTCGGGCGTTGGTTTCTCGCTGTCCTTCGCGCAAGTCCTGGAGGGCCATGGACTGTTCCGTCAGTCGACCCTCCGCTATCCCCAAGCGGGTTTCATCTGTAGCTGTTGTCATATTTCCCTTTTTTCTAAGCCGGAACTGGCTGTTCTTAAATTGTATCAGAGTCGCACTGTACCCTACTCGCTAGACTACCCCTTCACCGCCCGGAACACCCAGACTGGGAACGAGAACAGGAAGTCCCCGTCCTCCTCCGTCTCCCCTACCTGGAAAGCCTCCTTCAACTCTGCCGGCGCCTCCTGGAACTCCCGCCACAATGCCTGCGCTTCCTCACCAGGCACCCTGGTTCGCATCACCCAGTCGTTGAACCACAGGTAGACCCGCTCGTCCTCACTGCCAACCACCTCCAGTCCCCGGTCCGCAAGCATCCCTCGAATCACTGAAATCTTGCGGTCCTCCACATGGCTGAAATCCCTTCGCAGTTCGACTTCGTTCTGCCAGTCGGCGAGGGCGCTGTCCTCCGGCGCGACGGTATCGGCCATCACCAGCGAACCACCGGACCGCAGCGTGCGTGCGGACTCGTCCAGGAACGCCTCGAAGTCGCGGAAATGATGCCCCGCCTTGCGGCAGGTGATCAGGTCCAGGCTGCCATCCGCGAATGGCAGCGACTCCGCAGCGTTCTGGGCCAGCAGCACGTTGCCCAGCCCGCGCTCGCCGCTGATGCGCCTCGTCTGTCGCAGCATGGGCTGGGTGATGTCGCTGGCGACCACCCGTTCCGACACCTCGGCCATGGCGAAGGCGGTGAACCCCGCCCCGGTCCCGATGTCAACGCTCCAGCGGTAGGGGGCCGTACCCCGACGGAACTCGGAGGCCGTAAGTTTCTGCACCGACTCCAGGCTGTCGTCGCTGATGTGCACCTTGCTCTGCGCGTACACGCCGGCCTGCGGTCCGAACATTTGCTGGGCCAGCGTTCCGCCGGGCTGTTCGCTGTTCTGCGTCATTTGCGCTCCTCATACAAATGTAGGGGCGGGTTTCAAACCCGCCCCTACGGCTGGTTGGTCTGACGGGTGGCGGGGATTTCTCCCTCACCCTAACCCTCTCCCAGAGGGAGAGGGAATTTTGGCGTACTTTCCCGCTGGTAGAGGGAACTTTGGTGACGCTTCCTAGACCAGCACCGGCTCGGAGTTCTTCTGGTAGACCTGGAAGCGGTGCCGGGTGGTGTCGGCGATGACGACCCGTCCGCTGTCGTCCACCTTGACCGCCACAGGGGCCCACAGGACCTTCTCGGGGGTGAAGTCGCGGACGCCGTTGCGCTGGCGGATCATGTCCGGGTTGGACTCGATCTTTTGCTCGCCCAGCTTGGACAGGGCGGCGTCGCCGGTGAACTCGGTGATGAACCGGCCCTCGGGAGTCAGCACCTGCACCCGGTTGTTCAGCCAGTCCGCCACATAGACGTCGCCGTCCTTGTCCACGGCCACGCCAGTGGGGCGGTTGAACTGGCCCACCGGCTGGCTGACCAAGCGAATGCCCCCGTGCTCACGGGCGTAGGAGGCGTCCCCGCCGGTACCGGGCTGTCCGAAGCTGGCGACCCACTCGCCGTCGTTGGTGAACGACTGGATGCGGTCATTGCGCCAGTCGGCCACAAAGATGCTGCCTTCCTTGTCCAGGCAGATGCCCCACGGCAGGTTGAACTCGCCGGGGCCGCTCCCCTGACTGCCGAACTGGGAGATGTACTGGCCGTCCAGGGTGAACCTCTGCACCCGGTTGTTGCGGCTGTCGACCACCAGCAGCGTGTCGCCGTCGATGGCCAGGCCCGCCGGCCGGTCCAGCTCGCCGTCGCCCGAGCCGTGGGTGCCCCAGTGGCTCACGTAGTTGCCATCCCTGTCGAAGATGGTGATGCGGTGCAGGTACTCGTCGGACACGTAGACGTTGGTGTCCTTGTCGAGGGCGATGGACATTGGCCACATGAACTGGCCCGGGCCCTCGCCGTAGCCGCCGAACTCGGTCACATAGTGTTCGGTGCCGTCTTCGTCCAGGGTGAACAGGTTGATGCGGGTGCCGTCGGAGCGGGACTCGTAGGAGCGGTTAACCACGTAGATCGAGTCATCCGGCCCGAAGGCGAAATCCATTGGGTTGCGGAACCCGGTACCCTGGAACTCGGATCGACCCGCGACCCACTTGTAGGTGTAGGTCCGGTCGTTGATGCCGAGAAATACACTTGCCACGACTTGCCTCCTTGTTCTCTTTTTGACGCGACTGCCCGGTGTGGCTTACACCTCAGTCGCGATGCGGGTGATCACCTGCTGGGCGAGGGAACTGATGGCGTTGACCAGCCACTCCATCAGCGAGCCGATGACTCCCCTGACAGCGTCCACCGCGCCGGTTACCACCGACCTGATGGCCGATACCACGGCCCTGACAATTCCCAGTATGAACTGTACGATGCCGCGTCCTTCTTCTTGGGTTTCAACGGTCTCTTCTACCATACTTTCAATCCTCACTCTCTTCCCAGTCGCCGAAACCCAGCCTCATGGTGGGCTGCGGTCCGGCGACTATAGTTTCCGGAAACGCTGCGCCGGACCGCAGCCTGGCGCCATGTTTAGGCGCCATGTTTAGATGAAGTCGTGCTTCTCCCAGGTGCCTCCCACGATCTCCTTGGAGTCCATGCCCATCCAGTTCTCCAGCAGAGTGGCGTAGGTGGAGCGGAAGTCGTTGTTGTGCAGCAGGTTGCCGCCGTCTTCCAGGTCTCCCGGCTCCAGGGACGGGTACTCGCCGTACAGGCCGCCCTTGACCTGCTCGCCGATGACGAAGGCCACGCCGCCGGTGCCGTGGTCGGTGCCGGAGCCGTTGTCCATGGCGCGGCGGCCGAACTCGGAGTAGAGCAGCGTCACGACGTTGTCGCCGATTCCGTGGTGGCGCAGGTCGGCCATGAAGGAATCAACGTTCCTGGCTACGTCGTTCAGCAGGTTGGACTGGCCCACCGCCTGGTTGGCGTGGGTGTCGAAGATGTTGTAGGGAGCGGTGGTGAAGAAAACGCGGGTGCCCAGATTGGCGTTGTGCACCTGCACCATGTCGCGCATGTACCCGCCGATGTTGCCCAGCAGGTACTCTTCTTCGCCGCGGTACTGCCCGGGGGCAGTGGCGAGGATGTCGGCGCCCATCATGGCCTCGACGCCGGTGCTGCGGATGAAGTCCTCAACCGCGCCGCGCCCGATGGCAGGGCCGTACATGCGACCGAAGAGGTCCAGGGCTTCGTTACGCTGTTCCTCGCGCTCCATCTCGGTCAGCAGGCCGTAGCTGCTCAGGTCACCGACGGAGGCGACGGGAACGCCTTCCATGGCCAGCGCACGGGGCAGGCCGCGGCCGAAGTTCACGCCGGTCAACACGTTTTCCTTGTTCGGGTCGAGCTGCTTGACCACGCGGCCCAGCCAGCCCTCAACGCCCAGCTCCACCGGCTCGCAGGTGGCCCAGATGTCCATGGAGCGGAAGTGGGACAGGCTGCCGTTCGGGTAGCCGATGCCCTGGATGATGGCCAGCTTGCCCTCGTCCCAGTACTTCTTCAGGGGAGCCATGGACGGGTGCAGGCCCAGGGTGTCGTTCAGGGGAATGATCATCTCTTCGGGGATGCCCAGGGTCGGGCGGTAGTCCCGGTAGCGGGGGTTGCTGTACGGGATCACCGTGTTCATCCCGTCGTTGCCGCCGGACAGGGAGACTACAGCCAGGACCGGATCCTTGCTGGTGGATACCATCTTGCTTACCTCCGGTAAGAATTGCGGATTTGGAATTCGGAATGTGGAATCGTGACTCATTGGCATGGCGAAAGGTGTGGGATGTCCCAATTCACCATTCGCCATTCACAATTCATCATTCGGCCTAGCCGAACTGGAACTCCGATGTGGTGGCGATCATCTGGAAGGTCTCGCCGACTCGGCGGGAGAAGTCGGCCTTCTCCGCATCGGTGCCGTGCCGGAGGTCTCCGCCGAGGGCCACGTGGCCCACCAGCTCGGTGCGGGTCTCGTCGGAGATGGTCAGCGGGCCGACCAGGTCCAGGCAGCCGTCAACCAGCTGTTCGGCGCTCAGGGTCTCGCCCTGGTCCATCAACCGGCCCACCATCGACTGGATGCCCGGCAGGCTGGTGTCGCCCAGCACCTTGGACGCGAAGTTGATGCGGTCGATCAGGGAGCCGCTGTTGATCCACTCACGGCCCATGTGCCAGCCCTCGACCGTGGGCGGGTTCAGCAGATCCATGCCCATGTACTTCGGCTCCATGGCGACGAAGAACAGGCCGGGCTTCGGCTCGGTGTGGTCCTGGGCCATCCGCATGGTGCCGATGACCACGTCCGCCGGGCTCTTCACCTTGGCGTAGCGGACCGCCTCGTCCTTGAAGAAGTCGCTGGTGAACAGCACCCGCAGCATTTCCTGGATCTCGTAGCCGGAGTCGAAGTAGGCCTTCTCCAGCTGCTTGATTGCCTCAGGATCCCGCGGTTCACTCAGGCGCCACGCCGGGACGGGCGGCTCGTCGGCCACGAAGAAGTCGTACAGCTTCCGGGAGACGAACCGGGCGGCTGCCGGCTGCTTGCAGATGATATCGACGACGTCGTCACCGTTCCAGTTGCCGGTCTCGCCCAGGAAGGTCTTTTCGCTGTAGTCGTGGTCCGCCGGGTCGAAGCGGAACTCGAAGGGCGTCCGGCCGTAGGGGAATACCGGGATGGTCGGGGCCAGGTTCCAGCCGGTGAACGCGCGGGCGCAGGCCTTCACGTCGTCCTCGGTGTAGTTGAACTCCTGGTCCATGCCCACGCCCAGGGAGAACAGCTCCAGCAGCTCGCGGCCATAGTTCTCGTTGACCGCGGTCTTGTGGCTCTCGATGTTGTCCAGGTAGTAGAGCATCGCCGGGTCCCTGGACAGCCACATCAGCAACTCCTTGAAGTTGCCCATGCCCTTCTCGCGGAAGGCGTCGTACTGCATGGAGGTCGTCCGGGCGTTGTCCACCTTGTTGTCGCCGGCGCAGAGGATGGTGTGCCAGAACAGCGCCATCTTCTCCTTCAGCTGGTGCTTGTTGTTGATCATCCGGTAGACGATCTCGGTCTGACCCGTCTCGATAGCGGCCTTGTCGAAATACGACGGATAGGCGCGGTACATCAGGTCTTCATCTATTCCGGGATCATCCGTGGGGTTGAGCAGCTCATTTACGACCGAGTCGTAACCCTGCGCTGCCCTGGCTTCGATCTCATCGCGGCTGGCGCCAAAACCGGCCCGCCGCAGCAAGTGGGCCATCAGGGCTATGTCTTCCTGGGATACTGCGTTCTGCGACATCCATTCCTCCTTTTTTACTTCTGCTGTTCTCGCATTCCGTGATTAACTGCGTCCTGCATTGAATGGGCTTGTCGCCTCTACCCGGCAACCCTCCCTCCTGTAACAGGCAACCGTGTACGCAAGGCCCCTTGCCCACCCAATAATTTAAGCTGTTGACGCGCCACCTTGTCAATACTGATTCAAGAATAATAATCAGGGGCGCATAACATCACGGATGGCAATTCTGAACTGGAACGATTACCGTCACCACCCGACAAAATGATGTCTTCATATCGGTCACAATCATTCTTGAGCAATGTTATCCGACATACGGACGGATAAAGTAGCCATAACTTGTTTCAGGCCGCACGTCTATGGAAGAAGATGTCCGACATGATTGCAAGTGAGCAAGAGTCGTCCCTGCGTCACTGCCCCGGCCGTATCGCCTGCGCCCCCAGCTGCGGCCACGCCGCCGGCGCTCCCGCCCGCTCGATGCGCTCCCCAAGAGGCAGCGACTCGTCCCAGTGGTAGCCGATGAACCGCTGCCCGCTGATCCCGTCCGACGCTTCCGAGGCCAGCCACACCACCGGCCCCCGCATCACTTCCGGCTGGATCATGCCCTCCCGGCTGTGCACCGCGTCATCGGGGATCAGGTTGGTGTTGGACATTCCTCCGGGCACCAGCACGTTGACCGTTACGCCCGTCCCCTCCAGCTCACGCGCCGCCATCGCGATCAGCGCTTCGTGGGCCGCCTTCGAGGGGCCGTAGGGAGTGCCGCCGGGGTTGTACATCGTGTTCATGCTGGTGGTAACCCCGATGATCCGGCCCCATCCCTGTTCCAGCATGTGGGGCACCACCGCCCGGCACATGTAGAAAGGCCCCCCTGCGTTCACCGCCAGCACCCGGTTCCACTCCGCCGCGGGAACTTCCCAGAAGTTGTTCCGCGTCTCGCCGCCCAGCAGCATGTTCCGGGGCGCGATGCCGGCGTTGTTGACCAGGATGTGCAGCCCGCCCATCCGGGCGATGGTGCGCGCCACCGCTTCCTCGGTCTCCCGGGGTGAGGTCACGTCCACCACCTGCGTCATCACGCAGTCGTCCCCGCCGGTCTCGCGCAACTCCTTCGCGGCCTGCTCCAGCCAGTCCGGGTTGATGTCCATCATCGACACCCGAGCCCCGGCCCGCACCAGCGCCTCGGTCATGTTTCGCCCCAGCCCCATCGGGCTGGCCGCTCCGGTAACTATCGCAATCTTGCCCTCAAGGGACCGTTCCTGCATGACTCCCTCCTTCAGGGGAAATGTGCCGAGCGAGTGCGTTCGGCATGGCAATGTTAAGATGAAATTATCGCGCCGCAGGAGGATGCCAGCGATGGCCGACTACGCCCCAATCGACTTCACCAAGATTATCACTATCGAACCCGGCAAACGATACGGAAAGCACTGCATTCGCGACCTCAGCGTGACCGTGGGAGACGTTCTTGGACTCCTGGCTGGCGGCAAGCCGGAGGAAGAGCTGCTTCAGGACTTTCCGGGCTTGACCAGTGAAGACATCAAAGCCTGCCTGGCCTTTGCCGCCGCCCGGGAGCGCCGCGGCGTGACGGCGCCGCCGGATATGCCGTCGGTAAACGACTACTCCCACATCATCACCATCGAGCCGGGCAAGCGCAGCGGCCAGCCCTGCATCCGAGGTATGCGCATGACCGTCTACGACATCCTGGAGTATCTGGCCGGCGGCATGGCCTATGAGGAGATTCTGGACGACTTCCCGGAACTCACCATTGAGGACATCCTGGCCAGCATCGCCTTCGTAGCCGACCGCAAGCGTCGCTTCGCGCTAGTGCCCCTTCACGGAGTTGAATGGACGAGAGAGGCGAGTGAAGTAGTTGACGAACCATGGAGCAGTGTCTCTGAATGAAATTGCTGGTTGACCAGAATCTGTCGGATAAGCTCAGCGTACGATTGCAGGATCAATTTCCGGGCTCGCTTCACAGCAGCGAGGTGTTGCCGCGCCGGGACAAGGATACAATTATCTGGTCTTATGCCGAAGAAAATAGCTTCGTCATAGTTACCAAAGACTCTGATTTTCGCCGCTTGAGCAGGGAGAGAGGCCATCCCCCCAAAGTCATCTGGATTCGTAGTGGCAATACTCCGAATGCCCTGGTCGAAGCCCTGCTCCGCGACCACCACGACGAGCTTCTGGCCTTCGAACACGACCCCGCCCGCGGATCATCGAGCTCGGCTGATCCTCTCGGAACAGGCTAGGTCGCCGTCGCCCCGCCGTCGATCACCAGTTCCGCGCCCGTAACGAAGGACGACTCGTCCGACGCCAGGTACAGCACCCCGTAGGCCACCTCGATCGGGTGCGCCGTTCTCCCCAGCGGATTTCGCTCCTCGGCCTCACGTTGCAGCTCGGGGTCGTTCAGCCGGTCCCCGGCCATCGGGGTGTCGATCGGCCCCGGATGCACCGAGTTCACCCGGATGTTCTCCTTGGCGTACTGGATCGCCGCCGACTTCGTGAATATCCGCACCGCCCCCTTGGACGCGTTGTACACCGGCTGAATGTAGCTCTGCCCCACCATCCCCGACATCGACGAGATGTTGATGATCGAGCCGCCGCCAGCCTTCCGCATTTCGGGAATGGCGGACCTGGTTCCCAGGAACACGCCCTTGGCGTTCACGTCCATCACCCGGTCCCACTCCTGGACGCTGGTATCCTCCAGCACGCCCCGGGCCACGACGCCGGCGTTGTTGACCACGATGTCCAGCTTGCCGAAGCGTGACACCGCCGTCGCCACCGCGTCGGTCCACGAGTCCTCGCTGGTCACGTCCAGGCGCACGAACATGCACTCGCCGCCGGCTTCGTTGACCTCGGCTTCCACCCGGCGCCCGTCCTCTTCCAGCACGTCGCCTATGACCACCTTCGCCCCCTCGCGGGCGAACAGCCGCGCCTCCTCGGCTCCCATGCCCCGGGCGCCGCCGCTGATGATCGCAACCTTTCCTTCCAGCCTCATTTCATGCCTCCTGCATTGTGGAACGCACGCCATTTTAACCCACGGCGCACGGCAAGCGCAGGTTCTCATCAGAGAGACTGGAGAGAAGGGAAAACCGCTGGAAGGCTGGTCGGGGCGGGCAGATTTGAACTGCCGACCTCCTGGTCCCAAACCAGGCGCCCTGCCGCTGGGCCACGCCCCGACGCAAGCGGAAACAAGAAGGGATGTAGAAGGACGGTGGTACCCCTAAGAGTACCGTATTGCGAACTTTCCAGTGGGAGGTTTCGCTGTAAGGAGCCTTCCGATCACACAGACGAGTTTATCCTACTCACGTGCGGGCGTTCAACTCGGCTAGACGCCCGCATCAGCTTGTCCTCCTTGATCACCACTTTCCCCTTGACGCTGATGCGAAACTCGCTTGAATCCATCAGGATCGGTATTTCAAGTTAAGCTGGGTTAAGACTTTCGACGCGGTGCGCCATGCAGGGTCAGTTCTCGGTGGAGTGCCCAAATAGATGGCCGCTCCCAGAAACCTGGCGAACGCAAACCACCTAAATCGAAACGCTATCCTAAATAGGCTCGTCGATCTTGGACTGTTCGAGGCCATAGACACACCGCCGGTGTCGAAAGCCTACGATGCCGGGTAAAATACAGAGTATCCAACGCCAGCGCGAGAAACGGATATGCCGATTCAGAACCGAGACGACGCCGTTGAAGTCGAAGCCCACGTTAAGTCTATCTTTGACGCGCCCTCCAGTGGCCGGACTAACGCAATCCGTCGCCTGTTTGTGGAGACACTGGACTTCGACGGGGCTTCCGGCCAGGTCAGCCTGGCTGGCCCTTCCGCTAACGTCGAGTTGCCCGTTTCCGCAGAGCGCGTCGCAGTGCTGGACGGCGTCCATGTCCTGTACGTTGCCCTCGACTCCGCATCCACCGACCGCGTGCGCAAGGCCGAGGTTGACGCGGCGGCCAGGCTGATCGCAGACCAGCTTGGCTACGACCTGCTGCTGGTATTCACCAACACCTCGGCCAGTCAGTTGCATCTCATCCTGCCAGAATTCGAAGGCGCCCGCCCGGCGCTGCGCCGCATGGTGGTGGAGCGCGACCTGCCCCGGCGCACTGCGGTGCAGCAGGTGGCGGGCATCTACTGGAACCACCGGGACAAACACATCATCCGCACCGCGCTGGACGCAGCCTTCGACGTCGAGCCGGTCACCAGGGACTTCTTCGCCGAGTACAAGCGCATTTTCGAGAACGCCTTGGGGTCTGTCGGCGGGTTCGGCGACGGGGATGACGAGGACAAGCGGACCTTCGTGCAGACGCTGTTCAACCGGCTGATGTTCGTCTACTTCCTGTCCCGCAAGGGGTGGCTCCGGTTCGCCGCGCCCGCCGTACCGGGCACAGAAGCGGGCGCCCAACCGAACGCAGATTACCTGAACGCCCTGTGGCAGGACTACGGCAAGGGCTTGGGAGATGGCAACTTCCACCGCGACCGGCTCCGCCCGCTGTTCTTCTCCGGCCTGAACAACCCCGACTCCCGGGACCTGACGGAGGGCCTGCGGACGGTCATCGGCGATGTGCCCTTCCTCAACGGCGGCCTGTTCGAGGAAACCGAGCTGGACCAGCGCAACGGCATCGCCGTGCCGGACGAGGCCATCCGGCAGGTGCTCACCGGCCTGTTCGACCGCTTCAACTTCACGGTGATGGAGTCCACGCCCTTCGACATCGAGGTGGCCGTCGACCCGGAGATGCTGGGCAAGGTGTTTGAGGAACTGGTCACCGGGCGCCACGACTCCGGCGCCTACTACACCCCCCGGCCAGTGGTGTCGTTCATGTGCCGAGAGGCCCTCAAGGGCTACCTGGAGGGGCAGGACACCGGCCTTGACGCCGACACAATTTCCCGGTTCGTGGACCATCACGACACCGGGGGCATCGGCGTGGCCCAAGCCCGGCGCGTCGCCGAGGCCCTGGCCGAGGTCACGGTCGTGGACCCGGCCTGCGGCTCCGGGGCCTACCTGCTGGGCATGATGCAGGAGCTGATCGAGTTGCAAGTCCGCCTGTTCAACGTCACCCAGGACGCCAAGTCCCTCTACGACCTGAAGCTGGAGATCATCCAGCGCAACCTCTACGGCGTGGACATCGACAGCTTCGCGGTGAACATCGCCATGCTGAGGATGTGGCTGTCGCTGGCCATCGATTATGAGGGCGCGACGCCGGAGCCGCTGCCCAACCTGGACTTCAAGGTGGTCTGCGGCGACAGCCTGCTGGGCCCCGACCCCAGCAGCGGCGCCGAGGTGCAGGGCGGCCTTGGTTACAGCCAGGACAAAGTCCAACTGCTGGGGCGGCTCAAGGGGGAGTTTCTACGGGCCTCCAGCGGCGCGGAAAAGGACCGGCTGCGTTCTGAAATAGCGGAATTGAACACCGGAATCCGGGAATCACTGGGTGTGGTCTCGGATGATGAGGTTCTGAACTGGCGCGTGGAGTTTGCTGAGGTATTTGGTGAGGGCAGGGGTTTTGACATCGCCATCGCCAACCCGCCGTATGGGATTACTATCAAAGACCGACGTAGTTCCGCCATTGGACATGCCGATTCCTACACCAATTTTATGGGGCTGGCCGCCGAAATCTCCTACGATGGAGTAATGGCCTATATCACGCCGACATCGTGGGAAAATGGAGAGCGTTTCCAGAAGTTTCGGCAATTTCTGTTCGAGAAAATGGCCCTGCGAAGCGTGGTCAATCTCCCGTATGACGTATTTGACTCGCCATATGTGGATACAGCCATTACGGTCGCGGCAATACGCCGGTATCCAAAGGAGTTCAGGCTGGCCACTTTGGAAAAACGGTCGGAACTGGACTTGACTCAGATTAGTGATTACATGACATCGGTCGATTGGTCCGTGGTATCAGGCGATTCGGGCCTTAGAGTGCCTATGCTGGATTGGGCGGTAAACCTGTTTAGCCGTGTAGGCGCAAGCGCAACTCCCTTGGGAAAAATCACATCTTCAAAGCGTGGAATCGCAGAGTACAAATTCGACATTCTGAATAAGCAGGTGAATGGCGCACTTCCATTTTTTGACGGACAGGTACATAGGTATAATGTAAGCGCATTGTCGGGAAGCAAATTTGTGGTTGTAAGCGAGCGCGAAACGGCGTTTCATCAAGGTGTGAGGCTACTCACCAGGAGGCTTGTCAATCGGGCTAATCGTCTGTCGTTTGCTCGTACCAACGATGATTTTGTAGTTAAGGAGGCAATATTGCCGATCAGGGCAAACTTCGACGATCCTGACAAAGTAGCCGCTTTGTTAGCGATTCTGAACTCCAGTTTGATGTCTTTCCTGTATTTGAGCCGTTCTACAGCGGCAGTAAAGGACGACTTCCGTCAAGTCACGCTGTCAGGGTTGCGGGAGCTACCGATAATTTTCCCCGATACAAGAGGGATGGAAGAACTGACAGAGTTAGTCTCTACCCGCGAGCGCCAAGAGGACAACGTCGAAGACTTGGATCGCCAAATTGACGACATCGTCTATCGCACCTACGGCGTAACCAACGCTGAACAGGAAGCTATAGCGACATGGCTAGCGCGGTCGGGGTAATAGTGGCGAGAAGCGAGTGATGAGAAGGACCATGCGCCGATACATTGGTGGTACTGGCTACGACGGCAAGCAGGACTGGCGGACACGCGTCGCGCGTGATGATCGGGCCACCGGCCTCCGGGACCAAAAGCGAGACCGCAGGCTGGCCAGGGCGTCCCTTAAGTCCGGCGAGGACCGGCTGCCCAACGGCAAGCGCCGCCGCTACAGCGAGCGCTACGGTTCATATGAGCTTTAGCCGCATATTCGCCTAGTCGCCCACTCGGTAACGATCACCTTGAAATAGTATAATAGGCGAACCATAGGGAGATGCACCCGTAGCACAAGGAGGACTGTAGGGGATGAAAAGAATAGCGCTAGCAGCCATGACAGGAGTAATTCAGCGTGGTGGTACCAATGTAAGGTTCACAAAGGAAGCCCTTGAATCGATTGGGAACACCGATTCGGTGTTTGCTATTCCGATAACACCAGGACATGATCCGCTTTGCATGCCAATTGGTAAAGTGGAATCAACATGGATTGAACCTTATGGCGAAGAATATGCCGCTATGGCTCAACTCCACATTGAGGAAGAATATCAAAATATCACGCACATTGGAACGGAAACTCCCCTTATTCTTTTGCATTTCAAGGATTCTCCTAAGCCGTTTGTCAGAGGATTTAGTGATTCAGAGGAAGTCCATCTGACAGTATGTACCGATTTAGCTAACTTCAGCAGCGGTATGGATCATTCCGAGTTTTCGGCCGACGTAAGTGAAATTGATTCAGAAGCCAAAAGCAAGATTATAGGACGTCATTCCCTTATACCAGAGCCTATCCTGCAATTCTTGATATCCAATGCAGAGTTGAGCGCCGCGTTAGGCGTAGCAGTTTGGTGGACTGGCAACCGAGTTGAGAAATTCTTGAGATATACCGTCGACCAAACACTAAAAAAGATCGGCGACGATATCGCTGATTCGCTCAGTGGGAAGATACGAAAGATTCTAACATCCTATAGAAATCGGAAATCTCCAGATGATAGACCAGTTCTGGTACAGGTCGTGATTGAAGGAGAGACAGATTTCGTTCTCCTCGATAGAGTGCCACATGATCAAGAGGTATCTCCAATAGACCTTCAAAAGCTGTCCTCAGCAATTGAGAAGTACGGCGATCTGCTACAGATAGCCCAAGAAGTAACGTTCGCCAGATCAGGATCCGACGATTGGGAATTTCAATATCTCAAAACACACCAAGGTCAAGTCATTAGTACTTTAGCATGTCTAGAGAGAACTGTTAGGGTTTACCAAGAACAAAGCCGAAACGATTGACAAAGTCGCTCTCAGGTTTTGTGTGGTGGGCATAAGCGTCCTCATCTGTTATATCCCTGCATGCTGACCAGGTTGTGGAAAATGGTGGGCAGTTCGACCCGCGGCGGAGCCATATCGGGTAAACTGGTCTAGTCAAACGGGCTCGAGGGGGTCTCCTGATGACTGTCAGGAAAGATAACGCCGATATAGACGTAGCCGCCGCTGGCCGCGCCATATACGAGAAGCTGCGGGCACGGCTGGAGGCTGAGGAGTGGGGCCGGGTGGTGGTCATCGACGTCAAAAGCGGCGACTACGAGATTGCGGAAAACCACCTGGCTGCCGCCTTGCGCCTGCGCGAACGGCAGCCGGGCGCCTACACCTGGGCGGAACGGGTCGGATATCCCACAGTAACCCGCCTCGGCGCCGGATATCGTCCCGGCAATCGTTGATGATCAGGGGAAAGGTAGAGGAGAACGCAGACGGGAGATTAGAGGGTTGGATTACCATACCCGTCGAGCGTGAGCGCGCCTCGGAAGGCTTGCGTCAGTGTGAAGTTGTCATCGACACCGGATTCACTGACTGGTTGATGTTGCCGGAAGTCGTCATCGCGGATCTTGGCCTGGTGAGCCAGGGCAAAGTCTCCGTAACATTGGCTACAGGCGAGGAGTCCCAGGTTGACTACTACCTCACCCGGGTGCTGTGGCACGACGAGCTGAGTTGGGTCGAAGTGATTGGGTCAACAGACCAGTCGTTGCTGGGCATGGAATTGCTGCGAGGCTACAGGCTCGGCATTGACGCCTGGGAAGGCGGCGAAGTGATCGTAGAGGGACAGTAGATGCCCGCCTCCAACATCCTCCACGCCGCCACCGACCCGGACCTGCTGACCCGGCTGCGGGAGATGCTGGACAGCTCGGCCCGCGCCGATATCGCCGTCGGCTATTTCTTCATGTCCGGGTTCGAGGCCGTGGCCGACAGCCTGTCGCGATTGGACAAGGTGCGCATCCTGGTGGGCCGCGCCGACCGCCCGGTGCTGGAGTCGGTGGCCCTGGGCCTGCAGCAGTCGGAGGCGCTGAAAGCGCGGCTGGAGGCCGACGGCATGGTGCAGCGGCGCCAGCGCGAGGCCATCGCCCGCGAGGCCGTGGACGGCATCGCCACCGGCGTCTCATTGCTGCCGCAGACCGGCGAGTCGCAACGGGCGGTGTCGCTGCTGCGCGACCTGGTGGCGTCGGGGCTGGTGGAGGTGCGGGCCTACCGCCGCAGCCCGCTACACGCCAAGGCCTACCTGTGCTGGTACGACAATCACGCCGAGCCGGGCGCGGCGGTCGTCGGCTCCTCCAACCTGACACTGGCCGGGTTCAGCGGCAACACCGAACTGAACGTCCGCGTCACCGGCGACGCCGAGATGGCGGCCCTGCGTGAGTGGTTCGACGCCCTGTGGGAGGACTCCGAGGACATCGGCCGGATGCTGACTGTCGAGCTGGAGCGCTCCTGGGCCATCGCCCGGACCCCGCCGTACCACGTCTACCTCAAGGCCCTCTACGAACTGTACCACACCGACGTCCACACGCCCGAGCTGGCGCCCCAGCGCACGGAGGAGCTGGCCAACTTCCAGCTGGACGCCGTGCGCCGCGGCCTGGCCATGATCGACGCCCACGGCGGCTGCTACGTCGGCGACGTGGTCGGTCTGGGCAAGACCTTCATCGGCGCTGAGTTGCTCCGTCAGCTGCGGATCAGCTACCCCCACGACGGGCCGCCCCTCATCCTCTGCCCGGCTGGCCTCAAGCCCATGTGGGAGGTGTTCAACGAGCGCTTCGCCCTGGGAGCCGAGGTGGTCTCCCACAGCATGATCGCCGCCCCTCCGGACCCGGAGTACGACGAGGAGGCCGGCAGATACGTGGACTCGGCTCCATCGGGGCACGGCATCAACCTCGTTCAGCAGTTCCCCAACCGCGGGCCGGTGCTGGTGGACGAGGCCCACAACTTCCGCAACGTCAACCAGCGCTCCCGCGGCCTGCGCAACTACCTGGAACATGGCGACCACAAGGTGGTGCTGCTCAGCGCCACGCCGCAGAACCTGGCGCCGATGGACATCTACCGGCAATTGACGCTGTTTCTGGACGACACCGATCACGGGCTGAACCTGGAGCCGGTCAGCCTGGAGGCGTATTTCGGCGCCGCCCAGCGGTGGATGGAGTACCGGGTCGATTACGAGAACTATCTGGCGGAGTACCAGGCCTGGCAGCGCAGTCCCAATGGCGCCGCGCCACCATTGCCGCCTTTAAGACCAACCGTGCCCCGTGCTGACATTGAGCAAGCGTTGTCTCCGGTGTTCATCCGCCGTCGTCGCAGGGATATTCGCGACCTGTATGGCGACACCGCCCAGGTCAGCGGCCAGCCGGTGCGTTTCCCGGAACCGCAACTGGACAACGTGGCGTACCGGCTGGATAAGGTCTATGCCAAGGCAGGGTCCTACGAGGACCTGATCAAGGAACTCAAGCAACACAAGGCGGCCAGGTACCGGGCCACTGAATACCTCACCGATGACGCCAAGAAAAAGCCGGAATACCGCGACCTGTTCCGCGCCCAGGACCGGATTGCCAAGCTGATGGCGGTACTGTTGCTCAAGCGCCTGGAGTCCAGTATCGAGGCCTTTCGCTCCACATTGAGTTCCCTGATCCAGAGCAACCGCAATTTCCGGGAAGCCCTCGACTCGGGTTTCGTGCCAATCGGCCGCACGGCAACCCGGCTGCTGTCAGGACAGTCTTTTGATGCGGACGACCTGCTGGAAGTCCTGCGTCAGGAAGAGATGCGCCGACAGGATGCAGGCGGCTCAAGATCGAAACTGGTCCACTCCATTGATGACTTCAAAATCGAGGACTGGACCGCCGACCTGGATGAGGACTACCGGTGCCTCAGTAGCATCTTGTCGCGGGTGGAGAGCATTGGACCCGAAGACGACGACAAGCTGCAGGCGCTGAAACGGTTTCTGGCAAGAAGGGATGTCAAGGCGGGAAAGGCGCTCATCTTCTCCGAGGCTGAGACCACCATCGAGTACCTGCACCGGGAGCTGAATCCCAACGGTGATAACCCTGAAATTGCCCGGCTCACTGGCAGCAACCGCCATGAGGCCGAAAATATCGTCAAGCGCTTTTCGCCTACCTGGAACCTTTCATCAAACGAATCTCTACCTGGCCGGGAGATTCGTGTCCTGTTGGCAACAGACATCGTCTCCGAGGGCCAGAACCTACAAGATTGCGCCCGGGTGGTCAACTACGACCTGCACTGGAACCCAGTACGCCTCATCCAGCGGTTCGGCCGCGTCGACCGCATCGGGACCGAGCACGAAGTCATCCACCTGCACAACACCTGGCCCGATACAGATGTCGACGCGGATCTGTCCCTCACCGAGAGGTTGACCCGGCGCATTCAGACTTTCCACGACCTCATCGGTCTGGACAGCAGGCTTTTGTCAGACACCGAAAGGTTGAACGCCAACGCTATGTACCGCATATATGAAGGCAAGGAGTTGCCGGAGCTCGATGACGCTCTGGACGAGGTGGCCGCCAACCAGCGTGCTATTGCCCTTCTGCAGCGTATACAGCTGGACGATCCCGACCTGTGGCGCACCATCACGGCCCTCCCGGACGGCATTCGCTCGGCCCTGTCGGTTAGGACTGGGTCGACAGAGGCTGACAACAGCAGCTACGCCCAGAATGTGTTTGCCATCGAAGGTGCTCAGGCCCCGCTCATATCCCCGGGTACCATGGCAGCAGAACGCTCGCCCTTCGATGATCCATCTGCAGGAGAGACGCTGGTGTTACTCAGCGCAGGAGGAATCAGCAACTGCTACGCCGTGGGAGAAGACCTGCTGCCCCGTGCCATCAGCCCCGCGCAGTTCGTAGCTGCTGCCGAGTGTTCTCCTGAAACGCCGCCACAGCCGTTGCCGGAGGACACGAACCAACGGGTTATGGCAGCGTTCCAGGCATTTCGGACGGACTTTCAGCGCCGGTTGGGCCGGGCCCGCAGGCCCCGAGATACCCGGGCGCGGCGCTACATTTCCAGACAAATCAACATCGCCGACAGGGAGGCGGAGGGAGACGCTGGTACCCAACGCCAGATAGGCATACTGCGCCGAATATTCACCGGAGAACTTCCAACTCAGGTCGAAAGCGCTCTGAGTGAAATTCGAGATCTCCGCTTGGAGGGTCCGGCCTTCCGCACGAGGCTGGAGGCATTGCGTGAGCGCTACCGCCTCAACCCGCCTGACGGCTCTGACGCGGCGCGTCAGCCCGAGCCACAGGTGGTTCGCATTGTTTGCTCGGATGGACTTGTTTAATTACTGCCTCATCCATCAGAGCTCTTCCGCGATTATGGGAAGCAGTCTCGGCGATCCCCGACTACTTCACCGAAGAGGAAGCCGTCGCCCTAGTCGAAGCTGCTCCATCATACCCGGCCCGCATGGCATTCAAGATCATCCTCAAGACCGGGCCTGCGTGTGTCGGAAGCCCTGGCGCTGAGGCAAGCGGTTCTCCGCCTAGCCCAAGACCCGCCGATCATCGTGGTTGAGGCCGACTCGCCCGGCAACAAGGCGCGGAAGGGCCGGGAGGTCCCAGTGCCAGCCGACCCGATGGAAAGTCTGCGCGACCTCGTGTCCCCCCACGCTAAGTACCGTTACCAACCAATGTTGAACCTCTCGCGCCAGCGGGTCGGCCAGGTGATGAAGGACGCGGCGCAACAGGTAAGTATAGGTCCAGCCAGGACCCACCCACACGCCTTCCGGCATACCTACCAGGACGATTGCAAAGTCTGATCCAACCCTCTCATGGTGACCCCTGTCGAACCATCGCAGAATTGAACCTGCATCCTTCGACAAGCTCAGGATGAGTAAATGTCAAGGGGCAAGATTACTTTGCAATCGTCCTGGCCTACCTACGGCCCTAACTGCGTCCTGCGAGGGGTTCCGATCCCAGTGCTGCAGAAGTGGCTGGGGCGCGCCTTGATGGTCGACACGCAGCGCTAGGTCGAGTTGGTCGAGGCACACCACCATTGGGTTAGCCGGCTGTGAGCGTCGGCACAAAGCAGAGAGAGCCCACCTCCGGCCCTCTCAAAAGAGTTCGTTTTTGGGCATTAAGGACCGGATGACAAGAGATTTTGAGTGCGCGAACGACTGAACGTGAGATGGGGGAACAACCTAGCTTGGTTTGCCTCATTTTGCTGATTCAGATAGACTGCCGGAATACATTCTCTGCTCCTAAGGAGTCGACCAATGAAGGCGACTGAAGCCAACCTTTTGAGTTTCCTGAGAAGGTCCCCACAGTTCATAATTCCCATTTACCAGCGCACCTATTCTTGGACAGAGCCTCAATGTAGACAGCTCTGGGATGACATCATTCGCACTGGAAGCGACGACACCATTGCAGGCCATTTCATTGGCTCAATCGTCTACATAGAAAGGGGACTCTATCAGGTCTCAAGCCAAACGCCGCTGCTTGTCATTGATGGACAACAACGCCTGACAACCATATCTCTCATCATTGAAGCACTTGCTCGTCGTTTGGGCGACGGAGAGCCCATCGAAGGCTTTTCGGCTAGGAAACTTAGGAACTATTACCTTCTCAACCCAGACGAGGATGGTGAGAAACGATACAAGCTGCTACTTACTGAGACCGATGAGCAGACTCTGCTGGCCATAATAGGGCAAAATAATTTGCCCGAAGCCAGTTCAATTCGGGTCCGGAGTAACTTCGAAACGTTTGAGCAGAAGGTCGAGGAGCTTGGTGACAATATCGGGCCCCTATGCAAGGGCTTGGAAAAGCTTATGCTCGTCGACATCTCCCTCGACCGCATCTACGACAACCCTCAATTGATTTTCGAGAGCATGAACTCCACGGGGCTCGAACTAAGCCAGGCCGATCTTATCCGCAACTTTGTACTGATGGGCCTCGAGCCGGACAGACAAGAGAAACTCTACAAAGCCTATTGGCGGCCTATGGAGCAGGCCTTCGGACAGGACGCTTACAGCAGGCACTTCGACGGCTTTATGCGCCACTACCTAACCATCAAGACCGGCATGATTCCCAAGATAAGCCAAGTCTACGAGGAGTTCAAATCGTTCTCTCAAAGGAAAGACCACGATCTGTGTGATGTAGACGCACTACTTGCTGACCTGCACGTTTTCGCCAACTATTATTGCGCCATTGCCCTAGGGAAAGAACCCGAGCCAAGGTTGGCAGCAGCATTTCGAGACATTCAGGAGCTCAGGGTGGACACGGCATACCCGCTCATTTTGGAGATGTACGACGATTATCGCAAGAACAAACTGTCGGTCAACGATTTCATTGATGGCGTGCGATACATAGAGAGCTATGTCTTTCGACGAGCAGTCTGTTCAATTCCGACAAATTCCCTCAACAACACGTTTGCCACCTTTGGTAGAGCACTCAAGAAGGACAGATACATCGACAGTATGTTGGCCCATTTCATTCAGATGCCGTCCTACCGTCGATTCCCCAACGACGAAGAATTCTCTAGGGAAATCCAGGTAAAGAACCTATACAACAATCGGGCTAGCTATTGGTTGCGCAGACTTGAAAATCACGACCGTAAAGAACCCGTACCTGTGCAAGAGTATACAGTCGAGCACATCTTGCCACAGAACGAAAATCTATCGAAGGCTTGGCAAAACTCGCTCGGGGAAGATTGGAGAAATATCCAACAAGACTGGCTACACACGCTGGGGAACCTAACTCTGACTGGCTACAATGCCGAGTACGGCGATAAATCCTTTGTCGAGAAGCGTGACATCAAGGGTGGTTTCAAGGAGAGCCCTCTCAGACTAAATGAAGGACTGGGAGATTTGGACAAATGGGACGAAAATGCAATCCGGGTTCGGGCTAAGCGACTTGCAGAGAAAGCCACAACCGTATGGAAGGGTCCGTATCTTGGCAACGATACCCAGCGGACCTACCCGCTTGTTTCTGAAGCGGGAACCAATGAATACACCATCGAAGACCATCGTTACCTAGCGGACGGCAGCCACACCAGGCACATCTTCGAGGAATTTAGAAGAGAGGTGCTGGCAATCGATCCATGTGTGTCGGAGGAGTTCCTCAAACAATATGTTGCATACAAGGCTGAAACCAACTTCGTCGATGTAGTCCCGCAGGCGACCCGAGTGAGTCTGACGCTAAACATGGGATTTCACGAACTCCATGACCCCAAAGAAATAGGACGTGACGTAACTGGCATTGGAAGTTGGGGCAACGGAGACGTGGAGGTCATCCTAGCCGGCCTAGAGGATTTACCCTACGTGATGGGACTGGTGCGCCAGGCATACGAGAGGCAGATTGGAAGCGAAGCATTCCAGTAAACAGCATGGCGTCGCCTCCTCTCGCCCTCTTGGTGGATAGAGTCGTCGCTACGTCGGCGATAAAGGGAAGCATTCGCAGGTTTTTGCCTTCAGGGAATCTCGCAAGTATTGCACTCCTACGTACAGAGAGATCCTGACACGATGGCGATGGCCTGCGAGTTCCAATTCCAAAGTTATCCGATTGAGAAGGCCGGTTACCCTTTGAATACATAACGGGCCTTACGCGAGGTTGACCTGATGATTCCCGTCTATGGCTCTGCCAGCGTCGGCAAGGCCGGCCGCGGCGACAAGGACTTGGAGATACTGATCTACGAACTATCCGAGTACGGCCTCCGCGGGGAACTCGTCTTTGCGGACGATGAGACTGTGGCCACTTTTAGAAGTGAGGTTTCTCTCAATTCTGATCTCGAGTGACATGCAGTGAAAGAGGCCGAATTGGCGGAGGACTTTACTCTCCGGAATAATCAGGGGGTAGAGGCGTTCTAGCTGCCACCATCAGCGGACAGGATTCGTTCGATCAGCATAGGCACCGCTGCTACCTCGACCACGCTGGTGATAGCATCCTCGTAGAGTAAGTCCGAGCTGAGGAAGCGGTGATACTTCTCCGACATGCATTGTTCGATTCCCGGAAAGGAGGCCTGCGCCGAGTCCATCGCCACGTCAGCAATTTCCCGAAGCGCTGCGGCAATGGGGACGGAGCCAGGGTCCTGCTCTATTTCCAGGAACCCATCATGTACCATCACCTTGTAGCCCACGGCCTTGAGCATCAACGCCAGCGTGGAGGTCTTCACTGTCCCGGCCCAAGTGGCTACCAGGTAGTTCTTCCCTCCCAGGCAGCAGACAGTCCAGCCATCTAGTCCCAAGCGCCGGAACTCAGACCTGGCGTTTTGCAGCAGGTTCACGGCCGCACTGTCCAGATACGTGGGGATCCGGTTGTCCAAGAGGACCTCTCTCATCTCTTCGATAACGCGGTCATGAACCAGGCCCCCTCCGCCGCCGAAGGGAGGCGGACAGCCCACCCTGTCCCCCGAGACCTCGATCACGCGGTCCTTGCTGTGAACCTGGGTTATGCGCCAGCGCTTCCCGGATAGAACGATAGTCATTTCCGGAACGAACACGCTGGTGGCGGGCAAGGTTCCGATCTGCCTGCCACCCGTCACCACCCTGTATTCCTCCGCGGACTGGAATACAGCGTAGAAACTGTAGTGTTCAACCAGCCTCTCTCCCTCCCGCCCCAACAGGAGTGTCCCGTCCGGGGCCTGCTCGATCAGCGCCGTTTCTGGCGAACCCAGATCCCGCAGGAGACGGGCGAACATCCCGGGAGCCACTTTCCTGAACGGGCCAGTTCTGCAGAGCACATCGTACAGCGGGGCGGCATTTATCCCTCCTCTTTCGGCGATGACAGAGATAACCTGGTGGCACAGCGTGGAGAGGTGCAGCGCCTCGGTCAATGGAGGCTCGCACCACCCCTCTATCAACAGTTCCACCATGGCGATGGAGCGGATCAGTCCCAGGTGGAGGCGGTCCAGCGGGTGCGAGTCGGCTCGGGGTTCCCGTTCGATCGAGTACATGCGCAGCACGGCGGGCTGCCCGGGCCTTCTGCCGGAGCGACCGAGCCTCTGCCGGAGGGAAGCGACCGAGAAAGGAGGGCCAATTTGAGCGACGCATTCAATGTCGCCGATGTCGATGCCCAGTTCCAGGGTCGACGTGCATACGGCCGTGGTTGTGCGCCGGGTCTTGAGGTCTTCCTCGAGCTGCATCCTGTGCTCCCGGGAAAGACTGGCGTGATGCGGCAGGAAGTCCACCGGCACTCCTGCTTTCTCGGCCATTTCCCTCAGGGCATCTGCATACCATTCCACGTTCTGTCGTGAGCCCGCGAAAACCAGGTTTGGCTTACCTCTCAAACGGGAGAAGAGGTGCTTGGCCACATCCTGCCTTGCGGCATCCTGTGCATCGTCGCCAACGTCATTGTCCTCCCCGTCCCCGCCTTCCGTATAGCCACGGATCTGGAGCCTGAGTTCACCACCACCCGTGCCGCCCTCCAGGAGGTCCACGTAACCCGGGCTCCCCGGACGCAGGTATTCCTTGACCATTTCCATGTCGCTGAGGGTGGCGGAGAGTCCCACCCTCCTGATCTGTCGGTCTACGGCCTGCTCCAGCCTGTTCAGGAGAGACCTGAGGTGGATCCCCCGCTCGTTGTCCAACAGGGCGTGGAGCTCGTCGATGATGACGCATCGAGTTCCCCGGAAAAGAGTTGGAACCTGCAGCCCTCTCAAGACGAACATGGCCTCGAGGGACTCCGGGGTGATCAGCAGGACACCCTTGGGGTTGGCCCGGGCGCGGGATTTGACGCCCTGGGATATATCCCCGTGCCAGGGGTACACGGGAATGTCGGTCTGCCTGCAGAGGTCCTCCATGCGCCCCAGCTGGTCATTGATCAGGGCCTTCAGTGGGGCGACATACAGCAGGTCGAATCCGCCTTCCCCGGGTGCCTCCAGCACTGAGGACACCAATGGAAGAAATGCGGCCTCGGTCTTGCCCCCTGCGGTGGGAGCGGCAATGATGAGGTCCCGCTCACCTCCCAGCAGGGTGGTTATGGCCCTCTCCTGGACCTCGCGCAGCTCCCCCCACCCCTTGTCCCAGACCCAGCGCCTGACGGGCTCCGCCAGCATGTCGAATGCCGCAGACGGAGTGTTGCTATAGCCGGAAGGACTCGAGTTCATCATCTTCAAATTCGCCATCGTCAGCTGCCGGATCGGAGTCGCTCTCCGGTTCCACGGACTCCACCAGATCCCGCCAGTCGACTCCAGGGTTCTGCTCCAGGATAGCCAGCATGTTCACAAATTCCTTGACCGTGTTCCTGGGGGTCCGGAAGTAGGCGTCCCCGATTCTGGTTGAACAATGGATCATGAAAGCGGTGAGTGCCTCGTCCGGCACCGGGTTGCCGTCGCCCTGCATCACCCGCCGGATGTTGGACAGCAACACGAACATGTCCTCAGGAGTGAGGTTGGCGAGGCGTATGACCGGCCCCGAGAAATCCACCATGCCGTCCCGGGCGAAGCTGTTCTCGGAAAGCCTGGATTGGAGGGCGGCATAGCTGTAGAGGCCTCGGCGGGTGTCCATCAGGAACTCGGGAGTCCCGCCCATCAGGAAGCCGATATGCTCCGCTGTCCCCTGAAGTACGTCATTTAGGATCCGGAGAATCTGCTCGTAGTTGGACTGGCGCGCCTGCGAGGAGACCAGCTTGTAGAGATTGACCATTTCGTCTAGGGAAACGACCACCCCCTGGTATCCGGCCTCCCTGGTGAAGGCGGCCATCAGCTTCAACTGGTCGTACAGAGCGGCGTCATCCACAATGGTCCGTACGCCGAGGTCCCTGCGGGCGTCGGTCCTGGTGGAATATTCACCGCGAAGCCACCTGAGAGCTGAGGACTTCAGATCCTCGTTGTCCGTGTCGTATCCCTCCCAATACCGGGAAACTACGGTTGCGAAATCGTACCCGCCGACCATTTCCTCCAGGTGGGCCAGTTTCCTGCGGATGACGCTGGTGGGACTCTCTCCTGTCTTTTCAGCAGCACCCATGGCCTCCGTGGCAAACCGTTCCACCACGGAGGGCATCGCGCCGCCGTCCTGCCGGGTGAGGGTGGAAGTATTCCGGGCCATCTCGGCGTAGAGCGAACGGGCCTGTCCGCCGGTGGCGTGCAGACGGCGGTCCGGCGATATGTCGGCCGAAAGCACCACCATCCGTTTCTCCATGGCTATCTGTCTGACCAGGTTGAGAAAGAACGTCTTTCCCGACCCGTACTCGCCGATGATGAACCTGATGGTGGAGCCGCCCTCTGAAATGCGGTCAATGTCGCCGAGCAGTTCCTCGATTTCCCGGCTGCGGCCGACCTGGATGTGTTGCAGCCCGACCCTTGGCACGACGCCCGCACTGAGGGCTCGGACGATGGCGTCCCGTTCCCGGGTCCTGATTCTGGGTCTCTCCATAGTCCTCACCCCGCCACAGCCAGTATTTCATCTCTGACGTGGGAATTGATGTGGTAACCGTCATCCTCCTCCACCAGGAGATCTCCGTAACGCTCGTAGGACCACTCGTTCACTGTCTCCATGGCTCCTCCGGGTAAGAGCCGGAACTGGTGAGCAAGGTTGCGGAATCCCTCATCGTCCCACTGGAGACGCGAGATGAGTTCACCGAGGAAGGCCCCGTGCTTGCGGTCCAGGCCGTCAAATTCGCCCTCCGATCCGCGCTCTTCCTGTGGCTCCACATCCTCGTCACCCTGAAAGACCTCGCCAAGTATTGCACTGACCCGCGCCGTGTTGGCCATCACTGTGGCGATTCTTTCTTCGTCCAGCTTAAGCGGTCCCTCGATGTCCGGTTTGGGAGGTATGGCGAAACCGGGGTCGCCTGCCGACGGAGGAATTACGGTCACCGGCTCGTCAGCGGAGGTCAGGGCGTGGAGCGCGGAGTAAATACCTTCCTTTTCGAGACCGATTGCCTCGTAGAGCCGTTCCAGCGCCGCCACCTCTCTCCCGCTGATGACACCGTCGGAGGCTGCTATGGACAGGGCCAACTGTCCCATTTCGTAAGCTGCCTCGCTGGGAGCATTCCGGAGATGCCTTCGCAGCAGGGGCAGATCTGGTTTTACGCTCGTCATCCATTTCAGGTTGGCTTTCAGGCGTAGTCTTTCCCCCTCGGGCAGGTGGGAATCACCGTCAATCACAGCGCTGAGAGCGCTGAGTTCCGACGCCCCGACCACCTCGTCGGCCTGGGCGATGAAGCTCCCTATGGCCACTGACAAGAGGAGGCCCCTGTACCTTTCGCTGGGAGAGTCCAGGCGGGTCATCCCCTCCGGCAGGTCGAATAACACGACCGGCTCGCCGGCCTTGGGGCTTCTAAGCGCGAATCTCGGGTCAGGCGCCATCCCCACCGACAGCCGGGCCAGGGCGTCGGCGGCATCGGTCAATTGCCGTTTCCCAATGCTTTCCGGGGTAGCTCCCTCCAGGCGTCCGACCAGTTCCTCCACTGGGCAGAAGCCTCCTGAGGCGACGACCTCAGCGGTCCATTCCTTGAGGCGGTCCATCTCGGCGCTGGGGAAAAGGTGCCAAAGACGCTCCGGCAACAGTGCGTGGGCTTCTATGGTCCCCCTGCCGTCGGGGTTTCTCCCCAAATACCGGCTGTATTTGTCCAGGGCGTCGGTCGCCTCCTCCACCAAAGTTCTCGTAGCGTTCAGGGGTTGGCTAATGCGCGATATGTCCGGCACGGTCCCAATGTGTTCGCCCAGACCGATCTCAAACTCCGATGATGCTGCCCTGTACTCGGCCCGCAGCGTCCTCTTGGGGAGCGGTATTTTCAAGCCCGAGGGATAGCGTTCGGCAAACAGGACCCGGAAAAGGGCCTGGAACTCAGAGGATGCGCGGGATGCCGCCGTCCGGAAGGTGTAGTCAGGATGTGCGTAGTACCAGCTGAGCGCCCACTCGGCGTCCAGCGCCTGGCCTCTTCCGGCCCTGCGCCCAATGGCCACCCGGAGTGCCAGGGGCAGATCGTACCCGGATGCCGAATAGGTCGGTTTCAGTTCCTGCTCTGACCCCATTGAGGTTCTGGCCGCGTCCAGAAAAGCTTCCAGGTAGTGGTGGACAGACCTGTTGCTTCCGTAGATGTCGAGCAGCCTTTCCACTTCTCCGATTATCATTCGACGCTCATGACTTTCGGGTGAGTCGATGAAGAAGCGCCGTTCGAGGCCATAGAAGTAGAGGAATACATGACCTACCCCATATCTCCGGTCTGACCGGCCGCTGGCAAGCCAGTCCAGATACGCCGCTCTGGCCTGGGGGCTGATATCAAAGTAGCCGGGCCAATAGGGCATGCTGTTGCCCGAGATGTCGGGGCCGGACGGAGCGACTGGAAGAGACGGCACTATGACCGGACGGCTGAGGCGGTGAGAGAGGGACCCCGACGGGTGTGGCCCCAGATAGATCATTCCGCCGACGTCGCGCCCGGCCACAACTGAAGACTCTCCGGGACCTAACCACGTGAGGGAGGTAACTGCAGCCGTCGCCCTTTCTGGCGACGAAGACCTTTCCTGCCTGGCAGGACCAGGAATAGCCGCCCTGGTCTGTGGGGCAGCCCGTGTGGGCGCGGCTGAATTCGACCTGGCCCTCCTCTGTTGCTGGACAGCCCTTCCTGCCCTGGCATTGCCGCTAATTTCTTGAATCCACCGTTGGAATATGCGGATGATGTTCAAGATACCCCCATTGTCTGGTGCTGCCCGTCCGGTTGTCGTTCCTCTGGCACTCGGTATTCAGAGTTGCTGAAAAGACGGGAGAAACTCCCCGGCAGAATCCCGGCGCCGCCCTCGATTGATCCTTAGCGATATAGAGTAGCAGCACATGGGCAAGCAGTCAGCCATTGCGCTATATGAAGATAACCATCCCGTGCAGTAAGCCGGCTAGCGCAAGTGACCCTCAGGTGACGGTGATCAAATCAAGCCTTCTGAATCTGGGGGTTTGTCGGTAACCCGTCGAATCCCCACGCGACTTCCACGAGGTCCGCTGCTTCCGGCCCTCCCGATTTTACCGGCCTGACCAATTCCACACGAGTTGGACCGGGACACCTGCTGCATATATCCCCAAGGAGGACTCCGGGCAGATCCGGTGTCACCTCGGAGCACAGGGTAGCCTGTGAAATACTAGTGAACCTGTACCAGCATTACAATCGCAACGGCTGTAGGTGTACTCAGCGAAATAGTAGGGTTGGCAATGACCCGTCCCCGCAATGAAGTTCTTGCGAGGATAGGTTGGGTCCGGAAGACTCCCTTAAAAGCTAGGCCGCGAAATTCACGCCCAGCGCGAAATTCACGCCCAGGTGGTGGAGTCCGCTGCCAGCCTCGGCGAGAACCCTGAAAAGATCCACCTCACCACTCGTTGCATTTCTAGATTTCATTCCCACAAGCTGTCTTTGACCTTATGAAAACCCTGCTGATCAGGCACAACTAAAACCCGTGATAAGATGACGGTGTCAATGGTTTTCCCTGGGTCTCCAAACGATCAATCTGCTATCATCCGGCAGGTTCAACGCGTCTCAAGTTGACCGTGTCGAAGCCGTGAGAAACTGGACGGAAATGCCGAGATGGAATTAACCCGCCTTATGACGGCATCGCTGTCGGATACGCACCCTGATCGACTGGCCTGTGGGATTTGGTCGCTCAGCTTCGGAGCCTCTCTGAGCTACGTGTCGTCTAGGGTCGCATATATACCTGTCACCGGCTCGACCCGCGCTCGCCCCGGTCTCGAACAGGTCCATCCCGGATGCGCGCGCCATTGCCGACCAGCTTTGGAAACGAGGCGTGAAGCTGGCGCTCGCATGGGCGCCCTACGCCCCGGGCGATCCGATGGGAAAGATGTTCTTCAATATCCTCGCCACCTTTGCCGAGTTCGTGGCTGATCTCATCCGCATTAATGCCACCGGCGAGTATTCCATCAGCGATCTCGCTGAGCTATTCTCCGTCTCGAGACCAGCCGGCTGTCGCACACTCTACCGGCGTCATTCCCCTTAGCGTACGATCCTGCCCCTACCGGAATTGACCCCTTGGTATCAAAATTGCTCCCGGAAAGGACGGACAATTCATCTGGTGGCTACCAGGCCAAGAGCGAGTGAGGAAGCAGTGTTTGAGTGTTGTGATCACACTTGGGGCGTTGCCTGCACTCTCATCTGTGGCCTGATCGGAACCAGCACACCTGAGTATGCCCTGACGATCTGGTCATACAAATCGGGAACCTTTGTGGCCTTGATACTAATCACCAAAGCGTATGGCAATAAATCATCAGTCCCCTTTGTTGACCCCGGCTGCCGACTGTGGTTGTAGATGTCAAACACGGGATTTGAAAGGCTACGAGCATGGAAGTTCTTGGATCTTTTGGCAACGGGCTCCCACTTCAACCCGCCTCTCGTTTCGAATTCGTCCCCTCCATACATGGCGGATTCCGAGAAGAAGGACGCGGACTTCGGGTGCCGGGACCGCTGCCCAGACCGATCGTACTGGAAACGTTGATCGTGCGGCCGAAAGACTGCCTCGAATCCACTCTGCGTGTATGATGCCGCGAATGCAGGATCCGTTCTTGGCTCAATCAGTATGGTGGCCGTTATCGTCACCACCCCCTCCAGAGGGACAGCAGGGACCGGCACCGGTGCCCTCAAATGAGAACCCGGCGGCAGCGACCCCTGGTAGATGATCAGCGGCTCATCATCTGGGCAAGTGACCATTAAGCTCGGATCTCCTTCAAATTTACCCCACCCAACCTCTGATCTGTTTCCACGACCACCGTCGGCGCGATGAACCATCAAGGCTCTTATTGCTAACGGGTTCACATCCTGCCCCAGTTGTATCCAAGACCCTGCCGAAGAGCGCAACAGCAGAGGCGCTGCAAAGCTAGTCCCGCATTCCGGTCTCGACCATCCGTTGGGTGCGATCACGTTGAATGGCTGGCTTCGAGAGCCTCCGAAAATGACACCGTCCGGTTTCACCAATCCTGGCGACCTTCCTGGTCCTATAGAGCTGTAATCAGCTCTATGCCACGCACTGTCCACTCGATCCGTTGCCCCGACAGACAGTGCGTTGACCGCGTCGGCGGGAGGTTGAATCCGGTTCAGCCCGCTTGCCGGATCACTTAAGCCACTATTACCTGCGGCTACCGTGGGGATGAACCGGCACCCGGTAAACCTTTCGTCCAACGCCGCTGTCCAATATGAGACGTCGTCGTCCATCACCGGAATGTCAGGGCCTATGCTTAAATTGGCGAAGCTGTACCTGCCCTTGTTTTGATCCAGGTGCGTCGTTATCCGTTCAATGACATCGTATAATTCGTACCCTATTGAGCCCTGTTTGCCACTGTTCTCGTCTAAGAGCCTGTTGACGATCTCTTCAGGATTAGCACCGCGAAGGCGAGAACCACCATTTGCAGACTGGTATTGAGCTCTCTCTCGCAGTTCTTCCAGAGGCGGCGGCACTTATCCAGCCAACCGAAAGACCGTTCCACCACCCATCGTTTCGGCAGCACCACAAAGGTATGCAGTTCCTTGCGTTTCACTACCTCCACCGAAGCTCCCAACAGGTTCTGCACCGCCGCAGCAAAAGGCTCTCCGCTGTAACCCCCGTCGACCAACACCTTCTGCACCTGGTTCAGCGTGGCCCGGCTCCGGGAAAACATCGCTAATGCCCCAGCCCGGTCGGTAACATCGGCGGTGGTCACATCAATCGCATGGGGCAATCCTTGCGTGTCCACAGCGATATGGCGCTTGACCCCGGACACCTTCTTGCCCGGGTCATAGCCCTTGCTCCCGGCACTGTCGGTGTTCCTTACGCTCTGGGTGTCCACGATGCAGAAGCTGGTCTGCTCTGTCCGACCATTGTTTTGTCGGGCCGCGCCAACCAATTTTTTTTAAGACCTGCTCCAGAATTGACTCTTTCTCCGGGCCGGGACGCTCACTCCATTGGCGGAAATACTTGTAGCAGGTACGCCAGTCGGGAAAGTCCGCAGGGAGCATCCGCCACTGACACCCGCTCTTCAGAAGGTAGAGCACCCCGCAGAAAACGTCGTACAGATCCACGGTGCGGGGCTTGGTCCGACGGCGGGCCGATTCCAAAAAGAGCCTGTCTCAAAAGTCGGGGTGTAGACTGTGGTCAAGCCTGACGGAGGTGCCGATAAGATGCCACTTCGGGATATGGACCGAGAGCAGATGTGGCTGTTGCCGCCGTCCCTTGACGAACTGCTGCCGTTGGACCATCCGGCTCGTTTTGTCGCCGAGTTTGTCGACGCCTTGGGCAGAGAAGGTTGGGCGGAGCTGGGTGTGGAAATAGACGGGGACCCGCTGGGAGCCCCGGCCTACCATCCCAGGTCCCTGCTCTGCGTGTGGCTTTACGGGTTCATGACGGGAGTGCGCTCCTGCCGCAAGTTGGAGGCGGCCTGTCGAGACCAGATTCCGTACCTGTGGCTGACAGGATGGCAGCATCCGGACCACAACACCCTCTGGCGGTTCTACAAGGCCCATCGCCAGGAAATGCGGAGCTTGTTCAAGCGCACGGTGCGGACGGCGGTGGCGATGAAGCTGGTGGACCTGGCGGTGCAGGCGGTGGATGGCACCAAGATGGCCGCCAGCGCGTCGGTGCACCGCAGCTACGACGGGGAGAGACTGGCCCAGTTGTTAGACCGGGTGGACCGGGCGATAGCCGATCTGGAAGCCCAGAACGAAGGTGGAGAAGACGCCAGCGCCGTCAATCTGCCTGAAGAACTGGCCGACAAGGAAGCGCTGAGAGAGCGCCTGCGGCAGGCGATGGACGAGTTGGCCGGTGCAAAGAAGCCCAGGCGCATCAATCTTACGGACCAGGACGCCCGGCTGATGAAGGCCAGCTACGGCGTCGTGCCGGCCTACAACGCCCAGGCCATGGTATCTCCAGTGGAGCAGGACGGGGAACCCACGGGCATGTTGATCACCGCCGCGCACGTGGTGTCTGTGCCCAATGACAACTATCAGTTGGTGCCGATGATGGAGCGCGCTGAGGAGGCTACGGGAACCAGAACACCCATGACGCTGGCCGATGCTGGGTATTTTTCCGGGAGCGACTTGGCCGATTGCGCGGATCGTGGCCAGCAGGTGGTGGTGCCGGAGTCGCGGGAACGGTTCCTCAGAAGTCCCTATCACAAAGATCAGTTCACCTATGATGAACCCAGCGACAGCTTTGAATGTCCCCAGGGACAGACGCTCCACTTCATCGGCATCAGCGAAGACAAAAGAGGAGTGCCAATGAGGAAGTACCGCGCTTCCGCAGGCGTCTGCCAGCAGTGTCCAGCCTACGGGGTATGCACCAAATCCAAGCGTGGCCGTAGTCTGTGGATTGGGCCTCACGACGATGTGCTGCGCCGGCACCGGGCTTGGATGTCCACCAGCCTGGCGAAAGAGGTATATCGGCTGAGAAAGCAACTGGTCGAGCCGGTGTTCGGAATTACCAAGGAACAAATGGGAGCCCGAAGATTCCTGCTGCGGGGCCTGGTCAACGTGGCGGCTGAGTGGAATCTCTTGGCAATCGCCTTCAACCTGCGGACTCTCTGGCGCATATGGCGGGACGGGACCTTCGTACTGGCGCCTCATAGTCCCACATCGGGCCCCGTGCCCTGATTTCGGTGCGATCCCAAGACCCTCCCGGACGCGCAAAACTCATCAAGTCGTAATCTGCCGTCGAACCCGACTCTACTAGCAACGCCCGAAGGCACTCACCACTCCTTTCGGTCGAAACAGGCGTTTTCTGGGACAGGCTCAAAAGGGAACTGACTCCAATCCCTGTACACGGGTATCACACCACATCGGGCCCGATCTCTCCCATTCCCCGTAGGGGGAGTCGCCGGTGACCCTCCCTGTAAGGAATTGGATTCCGACCGCTGCCTTCTCACACTCGGTTGAGGGCGAAGGCCCCTGGGACCCCCAGCGGCGGTCCCGGAACCCGAACATTCCGACGATATGGAGGCAGAGCATATGAATATCAGCATCAGGAACATATTCCTGGGCAACCAGCGGGGGAAGGAGCCGGTCCTGCTGGCCATCACGCCGCCCCGCGACGGAGAGCGCACCCTGCTGGGCGTCGAGAACCTGCTGGCATCCATCGCCGTCCCCGAACCCTTCTCCCTGGAACTGGCAGGCGACCCCAGCGGCGTAACCCTCCTGGCCCGCTGCCTGGACGACCAGGTGGTGCGGGGCCAGATCGCCGCCCGCTACCCCCAGGCCCGCATCGAGACCCTGGCCCCGGAGGAGGACCCGTTGGGGCTGGCGGACGGGGAGCAGGCGTGGGGCATGACGCTGCGGGCGGGAGGCCCGGAGTACGCGCCGCTGCGCACCTTCCGGGACGACGACCTGCTGGACGCCGGTTCCGACCCGCTGATCGCCATCATCGGGGCGCTGTCCAGCCTGAACGACGGGGAGCGTGTGGTGGCGCGGCTGCTGCTGCGTTCCCTGGGGCCGGAGTGGTCCCAGCCGTACCAGCAGAAGCTCCAGCGCCAGCAGCAGACGGGAACCGGCCAGACCGTCAACAACACCCAGGCCACCCAGTCCCAGATCAGCGTCAAGGACGGCGTGACTATGGCCATTCTCGGCGTGGGGGTGCTGGCGGCGGCCCAGGGCTACCTGTGGTACCAGGACGGGGAGCTGCTCAAGGCGACGCTCCTGGGCATCGGCAGTGTCTTCGGACTCACCGTGGCCGGCTGGGGCTGGTGGCGCTGGCGGCAGTCCCGCAACCGGGTCTACGACCCGCTGATGATCAAGGAGAAGACCTCCCGCATCGCCTTCGACGGCGAGATACAGCTTACGGCCATCCTGCCCGAGGGCGCCAACCCAGCCCGGGCCAATGAACTGCTGGGGCCGGTGGCTGCCGCCTACCGCCACTACGACAACCCCGCCGGGGCCAGGTTCCGGGTGAGCAAGGTCAAACCCACGGTCCCCGGTGCACACCTGCACCCTACCGGTCCGGGGCTGTTCGGCAAGCGCAGCGTCCTGGGAGTCAGGGAGGCCGCCGGCCTGTGGCACCCGCCGGGAGCCAGGGACGAGACGCCCCTGGTGGCCCGCGCCGGGTCCCGGGCGCTCCTGCCCTCGGCCCGGGGCACCAGCGGCGGCGCCCTGGTGGGCGAGACCACCACCGGCCCGGCCAGGAAGATCCACTTCCCCCAGGACCTGCTTCGCCGCCACCACCTCTACGTGGCCCGGACCCGCATGGGCAAGTCCACCCTGATGGAGCACGTCATCGCCCACAAGCTGAGGGAGAAGGCGGCGGGCAACGACAACGACGCCATCATCGTCGTGGACCCCCACGCCGACCTGGTGGGCAGCGTGCTGGCCCAGGTACCCGAGAGTCTCGTCGAACAGGTGAAGCTCATCGACCTGGCGGATAAGCGGGGCTTCCCCGGCATCAACCTGCTGGACACCCGCATCTTCGCCGACAGGGACCGCACCGCCGACTCGGTGGTGCGGGTGGCCCACGGCCTGTGGGAGCAGTGGGGGCCGAGAATGCAGTCCATCCTGGAGCACACGGTGAAGAGCCTGCACGAGGCCAACGGGAAGCGGGCGCCGGAAAGCCAGTACACCATCATCGACGGGCTGCGGCTGCTGGGGGACGACGACTTCCGGGACGAGGTGACGGCCCAGGTGGACGACCACCACCTGCTCAGGTGGTGGGCCCGGGAGTTCGGGACCTGGCGCAAGGACTACCAGGGCATGGCCCTGGCCCCGGTGCAGACCCGCCTTGCCTACTACGCATCGTCCAAGACGGCAAGGGCCATCCTGGGGCAGCCCCGCTCCACCATCGACCTGAGAGAGACCATAAGCGACGGCGGCATCCTGCTGGTGTCCACCGCCCAGGGCGCGGTGGGCCGGGACGTGGCGGCGCTGGTGGGGTCCTCCATCCTGAACCTGGTGGACGGGGTGATCCGGGAACAGGGCAGCCTGCCGCCGGAGCAGCGCCGGGGCGCCCTGGTTGTGGTGGACGAGATGCAAACCATGCCCGGCGTGGACTACGAGGCCATGCTCAGTGAGCTGGGCAAGTTCGGGGCCAACTTCATCCTGGCCACCCAGAGCCTTGCCAAGCTGGAGGATTTGTCCCGCACCATGCGCGACACCGTGCTGGCCAACGTGGGCTGCCTGGCCGCCTTCCAGATGGCGGGCACCGACGCCCGGCAACTGGTGTGGGAACTGGGCAAGGAGCGGGTCAGCGAGGACGACGTCACCTCCCTGGACGTGCACCAGTGCTACGTGCGGGCCACCGTGGGCGTCCAGCGGATGGACGCCTTCTCCATGCGGGTGCTGCCGCCGGAACCGGGGAACCCGGCGGTGGCCCGGCGCATCCGGGACCTGGCCCTGGGCTACCTGACGCCCGTGGAGGACACCGGGCCGCCGGACGACGAGATAGGGAAGCTGGTGGAGAAGTACCGCCAGGAACTGGCGGAACTCCGGCAGGGTCAGGGCCAGCGCAAGGAGAACCAGCCCAATCCTCCGGCCCAGCCCAAGTCCACCAACCGGCGCAACCCGCGCAGCAGGCGGCAGGGGCAGCCCGCGCCCGTGTCCGATACGTGGGCAGAGGCCGAGGGGGAGCAGGATAACGAGGAAAAGGACGACAAGGAGCGGGACGCAGGCTGGGAACAAGGAAACGATGAACCGGACGGCGAGTGGGAGGGAGAGGAATGACGAGGTTCGGCGACACCGGAATCGAGTTGCTGCGCCTGCTGGCCCGGATGCCCTTCCTGGACCGGCTGGAGTTGGCGGCCATGGCCGGCCGGTCCAAGGGTGGGGTCTACGAGGCGACGGACCGGCTGGAGGACGCCGGAATCGTCGCCTCCGTGCCCCACGGCACGCCCCTGCTGGCCCCCACCCGCCGGTACTACCTCACCGGGCAGGGAGTGAACGGGCTGGCCCTGTCGGAGGTCCAGCCCTTGAAGGGACTGCTCCGCGAATTTCCCGTGTCCCTTCGCTGGCGGCGGGTGTTGCTGGAACGCCTGGACGCCGCCGCCGTCATCTACCGCCTGGCCGCCTCCCTGACCGGCCTGGGCCATCCCGCCCGTTTCCGCTGGCACCGGGCGCTGCCCCAGGACGCGACCGTCACCCTGCCCGGTGATCGCGTCCTTGCCATCGTGCGGCAGGGGGCCACCGCCGAGCGCCCCGGTTTCGCCAAGCGCCTCTGGCGGCTGGCCCAGGGTCCTCGCCCTGGCGCTATCCTGGTGATGGTCCCCGACGAGGTGCGCCTGCGCCAGGCCCGTGAACTGCTGCGCCAGACACGCTCCCCGGCATCCTCAGCCCCGGCCTTCTTCGCATTGGAGCGCCACGTTGCGGCCGCCAATTCCGGCGATCCGGTATGGCGGTCTTTCGCGGGCAGTGCTCTCTCCATAGAAGAGGCCGTGGGCCGCGCAAAGCCCGGCGGCATCGTGGCGTCGGAGCGGCCCCTGGAACGGGTCTCCCTGCCCCCGGACATCTACCCAGGAGACATTGAACTCAACGGAGGCGGCGATGGGGGCGAGGAAGTGCCCGGACACCTGTTGCCCGTAGTGCTGCGGCCCGCCGGGAAACGCGCCCTAGACCTGCTGGCCGACTGGCCCTGGCTGGCGCGAGAGGACTTGGCCGGCCTCTTGTGCGTTTCAAACTCCCGGGTCTCCCAGGTCACCGCCGCCCTGGCACGCCTTGGGTTGGTGGCCGCCGTCCAGCGCGATGCCCGGCGCCTGACCCTCACCGACCGGGGGCTGAAACTGCTGGCCCGCAGGGACCGCGTTTCCACCGGCGAGGCTCGGCAGCGGTGGAGCGTCTGCGCGGACGGCGGTGAGGACCACGGGGCGGACGGCCACCGGCCAACCGTATCCGGCAGGCGCAGCCGCCAGTTGTTGCGAGACCTGGAGCACACCGCCTCCGTCCAACACTTCATAGCCGCCCTGGCGCGACAGGCCCGCAGCCTGGGCTGGGACGTGGAGCAGATGGACCCGCCCCACCGGGCCTCCCGCTACTTCCACCACTACGGCGGACCCCGCTCCCTCCACGCAGACGCCTTCGGAACCCTGCGCCGCGATGACGCGCTGCGTTCCTTTTTCCTGGAGTACGAGCGCCGGGCCGTGCGGCCCGCCACCATGGCCCAGCGCTTGGCCCCCTACCTGCGCTACTACTCCTTCCACCGCCCCACTGACGACCACGGCCACCGGCCCCTGGTCCTGGTGGTCTTCGACGACCCCGTGGCCCCCACTCACTTCCTGGAGGTGGCCCGGAGGGAGATGCAGCGGGTAGGGGTGCCGCTGCCGCTGCTGGTCTCCCACCGGGAACTGGTGGAACGGGAGGGGCCTCTGGGTTCGGCATGGCTGGCGTCGGGCGGCGGCTTCCAGTCGGTTGAACCCCTGCACCGCTACCAGTGAAACGCCACAAAACACGAACCACAAAAAGGAGAAAGACCATCATGAGGATCTACTACGTGGGAGAATGCCGGAGCCGCAACCTTTACGTCACCACCGTCCTGGGTGTGGACGCCGAGCATTGGAGCTACCTGGCCGAGAGGGTTCAGGACTGGCGCCGCGTCCTGGAGGACGAGTACCACGTCCCCACGGGGCGGACTCTGCGCGGCGACGAACTCTTGTCCCCCAGGGGGACCCCCTTCCCCCGGGGCCGCCGCGATCCCCTGCCCACCCTGGAGGAGGGATTGGAGATCATGATGCGGGGACTGCGAGTCCTGGAGCACGCGCAAAACAGCCGGGGCGCCGTCGGCGTGATCAACGTCTGCCGGCGCAATTCACCGTTCCGCCGCCACCGCCACTGCGACCGGGCCGCCGCCCGGGGGCGGCTCCTGGAACTGGCCGACGCCTCCCTGGCGGCGGACGGCCGCTACGGCCACTTCATCGAGGACGAGGGGCTGCGGGACGGCCTGCCCGTCCTGGCGCTGGCCGCCGGCCGCTGCGCCGGGGAAGGCGATACCACCGTCTGCGCCCCGCCCCATCGCAGGACCGGTGACGACGAGCTGCTGCAACTGGCCGGACTGGTCTCCTACGCCCTGCTCCAGCAGGAGGAACCCACAGCCATGTCGGAGGCCCTGAACTTCCACCTGGCCTTCGGCATCCTGAAGAATGTCCTTGACCGCCGGGCGTCTCCCTACGACCCCCAGGGAGTGGACCGCCTGTGAACGGCCAGCGCCCGTCAGCAGCGCAACAAAAAAGGGGCCGGACGGAATGATCCGTCCGGCCCCGTCATATTCGTGGGACCCGTCGCGACCGGGTGGGTTGGGGATTCAAATGGACACGGCACTGACCATGCTTTCGGTAGCCAAGTCGGCACCGACCACAGGTTCCCCTACCTCGGGCAGGAGATGGTGGAGCAACCCCAGCCTGGCGCCAGGGCGAACAGCGAAACCAGGTGGAACCGGCGTGGCATGCACTCGGCTCCCCGGCCGCAACCGATACCACAGGCGGCCACTTCCCCTCAGCCAAAGGCAACCCTGCCTAAGGTCATACTCTCCGGCGCGTGCGCCGGAGAAACCAGTCCAGAAACAATGTGCCCAGGTACGCGAACCTTCCAAAGCGGCCCCTATCTACCGTTGGGCGTTGCGGTTGATAGTCATGACCCAAATAACGCGGAGCCCACCGGACACCGTTCCTGCAAATCCAGTAATGCGACTCACAGTTCAACTGCCAATTGCCGATGGAAGGCGAAAGAGAGACCGTCACGCCATCGAAGGACACAGTCCAACCTGCCGGGTCTATAGGCGTGACCACCTCGTTCCCACACCCGCAGCAGCAGGTGTGGGAAGCGGTGGCAAACTCAACAGAGACGTAGAGGACTCCGTCCTCCAGAGGTTCCGGAATATACTTAACAAACCTGTGTTCCAGGTAATGGATCCGACTCACGTCCGGTCCTCGTTGAGCAGGTGATTCCCGTCTACCTGGTATATCGCGGTATGCTCTGCTTCCAGGTCAACGTAAAACCCCAGGAACTTCTTCCACCTGATGACGGCAAGCGCCGCGTTAAGCGCGTTTAGGTCGGCGATCTGAATATTGCGGGCATACTCAGCGTCAAGGTCAGCCTCGGACCTGGGCAGCGTGGGGTGTACCAGAGCGCGGGATGCCTCGGTGCTGAAGGACACTCGCAACTGGCCAAGCAGGGAGCCGTCGCTCTCCACAACTCCCATGCCAACATCAATGAAGGGAATACCCCATTCCTCCAGCCTATCGGCGATCAACTGGCGAGCCGAACCCTTGTCTATGGCGATGAAAACGAACTCCATTCCATGCAGGGACTCCACCGACTCTTCGTCAACCTGGGGATGAACAGAAATATCACGGCGCATATCCGAATAAATGCCCTGGAAGTATTCGACCTTGGAGGGCCTTGCCCGCAGAACCTCCACCGAGGGAGCTCCAGGGGAGCGAAAGGCGTTGTGCTGTCCTAATAGGTCGCTGTCGAACAGGTGGATCTCGGAGACCGGGGTCTTCGCCACCAAGTCCAGAATGTAGGAACCCGTTCCACCCAGGCCGACAATGCCAACCGGCCCAATCCGGAGCTTGTCTGTCATAGCCCCAATGCCGGCCCGGCTGGACGCCGTATCCGCATAATGGAAGACCGACTCCTCTTCCACGGATTCCAGCACCTCGAAGGTCCGGGCCGTGGCCAGCGGGTCCAGTTGCTGTGCAGGGCCCGATATAATGGCCTCATAGGTGGTCATTTTGTGATAATAGTCGGAATACCCTTCGGGAGGCTTGCTGGAAAAGCTGAAGTTTATGGCAAGGCCGCCGCCCAAGTCCCGGTGCTTGGCGGAGTGAAAGATCGACTCAAGCAGGTTCCCGTGTTCGTCACAGGGCATTTCGCCCACAAACATGGCAACATGTGTCTCGGGCCTGGTGGTGCCTTCGCCGGCCAGGCTGAGTTCCGAGACGAGAATACCGAACTTGACCTTTCGGTCCGCAGAGACGTAGGGTACGTGGTGGAGCAGGAGGTGCCCTGAGCGCACCTCCAGCTCGTACCCGTCCTCCACCAACCGTTTAAGGTCCGGACTATGACCGGTCAGTGAAAGTGACATTGAACACAGTCCCATCGTGGATTTTGACGCCCTGGCCGGCCCTAAGTCGCCCGTCGGTGGGCCGCCCGGCCCCGTTCCGGTAGGAAACCGTGAACTCGATGTGCGGACCCTCGGGAACCGGGTCATACGCCAGCGACACGACCTGGTCGAAGGAAATCTCTTCCCCCTCTGACAGGTCTTTCCGGGAGACCTTCCGTTCCCGCCCGTTCACAATAATAGCGACCAGCTCCTTGTCCTGAACTACCATGGAACCCTCTTCTGTACCTTAATTTTGGTGTTGTACCACACCAGGTACAGGAATATGCTATACTCAAATCAAACCAGTGTCAACCCTAATTCAGTACATTGTACTGAAATAGGTACAGGAGTCCTTATGACTACTGGAAAAATGAACATCGAGGACCTGGGGAAACTCGTCCGCAGCGAGCGCATCAGGCAGGGAATGAGCCTGAGGGAGGCGGCTGCCGCAACGGATATCCCCTTCAACACGCTGGCGCGGGTTGAGAAGGGACACATCCCCGACTTGCCCAAGTTCAAGAGGCTCGTGGAATGGTGCGGCGCCGACATCAACCAGTTCTTTGAAGCGCCGGAGAGGGTGGCATCCACGACGGACGCAATAGCAGGCCATCTCTATTCGGACCAGGACCTGCCCCCCGAAGCGGCGGCCCAGATTGCCAACATAGTAAAAGAGCTCTACCAGGCCCTGGCCCGGCCCCAGCAGCTGTCGGCAGCCCATCTGAGGGCGGCAAAGACCTTTGATCCCAATGCTTCCCGGGTCCTGGGCAGCCTGGTTGATGACATGAATACCGCCCTTATCAAGGAAAGCAAAGATGGCGCTCCGTAGGGGCTTCAAATCGGAAGCCGAGAGAATCGCCAGGGACGTAAGGGCCCAGCTGCACAAGAACCCTTCCGACCCGCTATCGCCCCTGGAGGTAGCGGAACTCCTGGGGATAGAGGTACGCTCTGGAGACGAACTCATCCCCCTGACCAGGTTCAGGGAACTGGAAAATCTGCAGCCCGGGGCCTTCTCGGCATGTACGCTGACTCCGTCCAAGGACCGGACCGTAATCGTCCACAATCCCCTCTACGCAGAGACCCGCCGAAACAGCGACTTGGCGCACGAGCTGGCGCACACCCTGCTGGGGCATGAACTCAGCCGCATTGAAAGGATCGGAGATTTGACCTTCCTGTCCTGCGACGGGATACAGGAAGAGGAAGCCGGGTGGCTCTCAGGCAGCCTTCTGCTGCCGCGACCACTACTGCTCAAGGAGGTCCGGCGCGGCCAAGACTCAGCCAGCATCGCAAAGAAATGCAGGGTTAGCGAGGAGATGGCGCGCTACCGGATTAGGGTAACCGGAGTTGAGAAACAGGCAGGGAGAAGGGATTAACCGCCGCCCAAACCCAGGGTTCAGCCCTGGACAGCCTTCGGCCAGACCGACAGGGATTATCATCAACGCGAGCACAGATGCTCATAACAAGGTGCGCAAGGCCTAGAAAGCAACACCGATCTGGAACTCCGTTCCCCAGCCATCTATAATTGATGCCGAAGATTAACGAAAAACGCGTAGATTAGCCACTTCGGAAATCACAGACATAGGCTACAGTAAGGTAGCCCATCAGAACGGCAGGCATTCAGCCGAAACCGCTATACGGAGCCTAAGAGCCCATGACGGACTCAGTGTGTTGCAATTCCGCAACCCGTGGACCATAATGCCCGAAAATCGCAAGAAACCGACAGAAACCACTGATACCAATATCAGGGTGTTGCACCTCTCCACCGCAGTTGGCCGTACAGGAAATCATGGAGGGAGAACCATGACGCAAACCAAGACAGAACGCCCAAACCCTAAGCAAGTCGTCCAGGACATCGAGGAATTCGTTAACAATCCTCCACCTGAAGTCGTGGAGAGAATGCGACAGATGCACCAGAAGCGGCAGGAACTTCAATCGCCGGCAAGCTTGGGAGAGCTGATGACCAAACGGCTGGGCTAAGACCGCCAGCATACGAGGACACCAGAACAGGGCGGGAAATCTCCCGCCCTTCCTGTTGGATAAGCAGGGGAGACCAGATGCCGTTCGACAAGTTCGAGGTAATGTCGGTAGAAGAGGCGCTGAGGACATACGTTGTAGCCGACTACATGCCGCTGCCAATTTCCAAGTTGTATGAATCCTTGGTCTCGGTCAGTTCCGAGAATTTGACCGCCGTCGCCGAGTCCGATTACATTGACGTGGATTATTCAGCCTCGTACCACGACCAGCTTGGCAGGTCCTTTACCCCCGTAAAGCGAGAGACCACCAGGATTCACTTTTTCGACGAGAAGCTGACCAAGCGCCGCCTGATCAACGCCAGCGACGCCACTGCCAATGCAATGCAGTCAAGCTACCTGGGGTTCACTGTGATACGGCCGGATTATCCCACCACTCTGGGCCGTACTCTTTTGAAGTATCCGGCCGAAGTGAACGGTCGCCCCGCCAGGTTCCCCACACGCGGGACAACACCGGTAGACCTGGCCGGAATTCCCCTCAAGGTCGAATCATGCCCCTACATGTCGCAGGACCAGAAAGTGATGGCTTGCGCTACGGCAGCTCTGTGGATGGCGTCGACACCACTGGCAGAAAAAATCCCTGAAATCGCGTGGCACAGCACCGCCCACATCACCAGAATGGCCATGTCAATAGACCGGCCCTTCGGGCCCGTCTTGGGCAGGAGGGGATTGAGCCTCCAGGAAATGCAGAACGCTCTCCTGGAAATTGGGTTTGATCCCAGCATCCATCCGAATCCGACCCCGGAAAACCTGGTAGACCTGTGTCACCTCTACGCCGACAGCGGGATCCCTCCAATTCTGGTGGTCGAGACCAGTGCCGGCTGGCATGCGGTGACCGTGGTGGGATACACACTGAAATCCCCGGCCACCACCGCACCGGATGAAATGGACCTGATTCCAGCCCATCACTTCATCTCAGAGCTGATAATTCACGACGACCAGAGAGGAATGTACCTTGCAGCCAGCATCGGGAATTCCAGTAACCCATCTTCTCCCGACGCCGCAGAACTGGCGGTGGAAGTAGGAGGCCAGACCCACCTGCTCACCTGCCAGGCCATCATGGTCCCACTCCCAACCAGGGTTATGCTCGATGAACAGGGTGTGAGGGTCCAGAGCAACGTCTGGATAAACTGGGCCAGGGAGCAGGGGCTATTGGAAGACCGGAAGGTCGTTGCCAGGAATATCCTCGTCTGGTCGAACACCCTTAAGCAAACCCTCCAGGAACGCAGGGAAAGGACAGGACAAACCGGATACCCAGAATTCCTGGTCAGATTCGCCAGAGGGTTACCAATGCCTCGATATATTTGGCTGGTGGAAGTATCCTACTGGGACAATTGGGACCCTGCCGACCCCAACTCTCCGCCTGTAGTTGCCGAACTGGTCTTGGACAGCACCTCTACCGAAAGACTTCGCCCCGACTACCTGTTGCTCCACTTCCCACACTTGGCATTGGGACGACAGCAAACGAACGGTATGACAGAGCGCCCCTGGGTCTCTTACCAGAGGGACCTCCCCCACCCACCGTTTCCCAATATTCCCCGGCCGTGACGTGAAAGACAGCCCTCACGGTCCGAGAATTACGTCCCGGTCGTCCCAGAGACGTCCATACTACGTTGCGAGATCTCCTGTTCGGCCATTGCCACACTCGCTGCGAGCCACGGCCGTGGGAGCCATTCGAAAACACCTCAGGTTTGTTTGACCTCCAAACCAAACGGGAAATCCGGTTCCGTTCTGCTTTAACATATTTTGGACCTGAGGCAAAAGCTCTATTCCCGAACACCGAAAGGAACCTTGGGATCTGTTTCAAACCTCGGATATGAGGTGCACGTAATTTGCCTCTCCGGTACAGCGCTGGGCAGAGCATCGCGGATTAGAGGGCAACAAAAAAAAGGGCCGGACGGAACGTTCCGTCCGGCCCCGTCTTATTTGGGAACCCGCTACACACGGGTCAGTCCTGGATTGCCGTGGACCCGGCACCAACCATGCCTTCCGCATCGCGGTCAGCGGCGGCCACCGGCTCCCCCGCCTCGGGCAGCAGATGGTGGAGCAGCCCCAGCCGGGCGGCCAGGGCGAACAGCGAAATCAGGTGGCCGGAGCCGACCCGTCGACCGGCCTTCCAGCGGTCCACCGTCTTGGCGTTGACCCGCAGCTCCCGGGCCAGACCCCGCCAGGTGAAACCGGCGGCCCGCCGGAAACGGTCCAGCCGGTCGGAAAAGTCCACTGGAAACTCCTCGGGTTCGACGCGGTAGATGTACTGCTGAAGGCTTCCCATGCCCTAGCCCTCCCCGCCGTCGTGGTCGCAGTCGCCGCCTGGCAGGTCCCGCGCCAGGGCGACGATGACCGAGTGGATGGGTCCCGGCGGGCCCGGATCTTTTCCCCGCCAGCGCACTACGTCGCGCTCCGTAACCGTTGCGCTGGTGGCCAGTCTCCGCCAGGTCACCCCGGCCTGTTCAATGAGTTGTCTCGTTGCGGTGTTCATGGTGCTACCTCCCAAGTTGATGGATTACGATCACGTCCTCGTCCGTGAGCAGGGCCAGGCCGCCGGGCACCCACAGGGCCAGGCGTACCAGGGCCAGCATGGCACCGCCGTTGGGCTGCACCCCGTGCCGGCGCCAACGCCACAGCTGCTTGCTGTCCACCCCCATTGCCGCCGCCATCCTCTCCCAGGACAGGCCGGTCAGCGCCTTGATGGTTTCCAGCTTCTCCCGGAAGTCCTCCGGCATCAGGGCCACGCCCGGCGGTATCACGATGGACGTCCGCATATTCGCGGGAGCGCTACTCATCGACCCGCTCCAGGACGAAGAGAACGTTGAAGTCGGTGACGCCCAGGGCGTCCATCAGGCGCTGTCGAACCCTGGGCGAGGCGAACCGCTCGCCGCTCATCAGCTGGGACATGTAGCCCGACCTAATGCCTGCCCGGCGCGCCAGCTCGTTCTGGCTCATGTTGAGCCGGTTCAGCAACTCCCACACCGCCTCGGTGCGGAGCCTGGACCTGAAACAGGGCTTCCTGCGTTTCATTTGGCTGCCTCCTTGGGGGAAAGGTCTCCATTGGCCCGCGCCACGGCATTGACCATGGCATCGTCCTTGCCGGTGGGACCGGGGTACAGTTCGGGGTGGGCCAGGTAGTGGCGGGCGATGACGCGGGCCAGCATCCGCAGGCCCTCCATTCTCTGTCGCTCCTGCTCACCTGTAGGTCTTGGTCTGGTACTCAAGGGAAACGTCTCTCCGCTGCCGCCGCATATCACTCCCGGTGTCATCCGGGGATTGGCCGGGGACCGGCCGGTGGGGTATACTAAGCGGCAATTACGATTAGATGTTCTACTTGCTAGAGTGTAACAATCAGTAAACGGCATCGGCAAGGACTGTTTGCCACCGGCACGCTGTTTCTTGACCTATTGCTCGCTGTGATGTAACAATAATCCGACAAGAATCCGACAAGAATCTGACTATTATCCTGTAGACTACTGAAAGCGGACTGCGGGAAAGGAGGGAAGCGTCATGGGCGAGCCAGACCAACAGCAGCCGGACCGGAACGAAGGGGACCTGGAACCTCACGGCAACGAGGAGATCGGCCCCCTGCTGAGAAGGCTGCGCCGGCCCCTCAGCCTGAGAGACGTGAACCGCCGCACAGGGGTATCCGGTTCCTACCTCTCCCAGATCGAGAACGGGGAGCGCAAACCCGGGGCCAACATCGTGCGCAAGCTGGCCGCCCTCTACCGGGTGGACCCCGACGAACTCCTGAAGCGGGCCGGCCACGGCCCACGGCCCGACCCCCACGGCGACGAGACCCTGGAGGTGGAGCGGGCCTACCGCTACGTATTGGACGACCCCAACTTCCGGGTGGGGACCCGGCCCGATGGCCCCCTGTCCCTGAACGCCAAGCGTTTCATCGTGGAGATGTACGAGAAACTCACCGGCAAGAGGCTTTTGGAATGAACGAGACCCTGGGCGGCTTCTGCCGCGACCTGCTGGATGAACACCATTGTTGCCCAGGCCAGGAACCCAGCCTGGAGGCCGTCGCCGCCCGCTTCGTAGAACGCTTCGGCGTGTCCCTCCGGCCCACCCTGGAGGAACTCAAGGCCCTGCTGTGCGACGCCGGGTTCGGAGAGGTGGAGGGAATGAGCATGGAGGGCAGTCCCAAGGGATTGCACGTGGGGATCGCGGGGCAGGAGTGCCACATCTACTACAAGGAGGAGTTGTGGCAGGGCGCCCGGGACTACACCGTGCTCCACGAGAGCTACGAGATCATGCACGAGACGCTGTGCGACCTGGCCACGGGGACCAAGGCGGAGCAGGAGGTGTGCCGGGAGGCGAACCGCTTCGCGGCGGGGGTGCTGATGCAGCCGGAGGAGTTCCGGGAGTTGGCGCTGGCGTCGGGGCTGGACGTGATCGCCCTGCAACGGGAGTACAGCTACGCCTACGCCGCCGTGGCCATGAGACTCACCGAGGTGGTGCGGAACCTCCCCTACTCCGTGGTCCTCTACGAGCGTCCCGGCCGCACCGACCCGGCGAGGTGGCCCAGGGGAGATGACCTGGCCGCGCTGCGGGCCACGGTGGTCAGGCGGACCAGGGGCATGGGTCCGCCGGCAGCTTGGCCCATCACCGGAAAGCGGGGCGGCATTCCCCAGAGGCACCGGCGCGTGCCTTTAGGCTCCCTGGCGGAGCGGGCGGGCCGCAGCGGCGAGCCGGAGTACGCCGAGGCCGGCGGCATCGTGGCAGTGGCCAGGCCCGTGTACTGGAAGGGGCGGCTGGCCAAGCTGGCGGTGGTGGCCGTGCCATTGGAGTTCCGCGCAGTGCTGGCCCCGCAGTTGGGCCGGCGGAGGCGGACCCGTCCCTTGACCAACGCCAGGGCGCTGGCCGCCGCGTCTTGACCGGCAGGGCCGGATGCCGGATAATAATAGTAAGACAAACACTTATCACGACAGGCAAAAAAGGGGACCATGCCGCCACGCCGCAAATCCAGGACCATCACCTTCTCGCTGCCCCCGGAGATGTACCAGGAGGTGCAGCGGGTGAAGGAGGAAGAGGGCCGGGACATGAGCGAGCTGGTGCGGGAAGCCCTGCGTTTGTACATGGAAGATAGGAAACTGCGCCGTGAGCAGCGCCTGGAACGGCTGCGCTCCCGGCAGGCTGTACCGGAGACAAATGAACGAGGTGAGAGCAATGAGTAGGAATACCGACCTGGCCCCGGTGGCCCTGTACGCCCGGGTGTCCAGCGACCGCCAGGACGTGGACCTCTCCGTGGCCGCCCAACTGCGGGCCTTGAGAGACTACGCTGATAAGAACGGCTACCTGGTGGTCCGCGAGTTCGTGGACGAGGCCGAGAGCGGCCGCATCGCCGACCGCCCCCAGTTCAGGAAAATGCTGGACGAGGCAGGCAAATCCGAGGCGCCTTTCCGCGAGATTCTGGTCTGGAAGTTTTCGAGGTTTACCCGCAAGCGGGAGCACGCCGTGGCCTTCAAGTCCATGCTCCGCAGGAAGGGCATCCGCGTCGTCTCCATCACCGAGCACGCCGACGACACCCCCACGGGCAAGCTGATGGAGGCCATCATCGAGTCCGTGGACGAATTTTACTCGGAAAATTTGATACCGGAGGCCCAATTGACTCCAAATCTTCCGTTGGAATCGCCAGCGTGAGATTGACGATGTTCTCCCCGTCGATGGTGACCTCGTCCAGCAGCAACCGCAACATCTCCCGGCGCTTCTCCTCCGGCAGGTCGTCCAGCCCGTCGCCCACCAGTTCCGCCCATTCCATCACCCGTTTCGCCAGTTCCTTCTGCCCTGCCTGGGCCGACTCCCTGGCGCGGCAGTCCTTCAGCCTCTCCCGCAGGCCCTCCAACCGCTCGGTGATGAACTTCCGTTGATGGTCCAACTGGGCCTCGGTGATCTTCCCCGACACGTAGAGCCGGATGGCCCGGTCCTCCTCCGTCTGAACCTTCTCCAACTCCCGCTCCAACCTGGCGACCTCCCCGCTCAGGCCGTCCTCTTCGTTCTCTCCTTCTTCGAGGGACTCGATGCCAGCCGCGATTACTGCGGGTTGCCCCAAGACCCTCTTGACCTCCTCCCAGACCAATCCCTCCAACCGTTCCGCCCGGATCATGGTGTGTTCCCGGCAGGCGGTTTGGAAATGCTGCACGCCGTAGCACTTGTAGTAACGGCGGGGCACCTCCAAGTCGTACTTGTAGGTCTTGTCGCCGTGCTTGACTGTCCGCTTCCGGGTGGCCATGCAGCCCATGAGCATCCCGCACCCGGTGCACCGGACCAGGTGCTGCAACAGGTAGAATATCTTGGTGTTGCGCCCGGAGTAGGTCTTGCGCCTGGTTCTCATCTCCTGGCAGCGGTCCCAGGTCTCCTCGTCGATGATGGCCGGGAAGGGCACGCCGATCCAGTTCTCCGGGTCCTGGTCGTAGACCTTGATGCCGTCCTCGGTGGAGACGTAGCGGGCCCGGCCGTACCACCAGGTGCCCTTGTAGGCCTCGTTGGTGAGGATGCGGTGAATCTGGCCGTCCCACCAGCGCTTGCCGTCCCGGCTTGGGGGAACGTCCTCGGCGGTGAGCCGGTTGCGAATGACCGTGGCCCCCAGGCCCTCGTGGACGCACCATTGGTAGATGCGGCGCACCACCTCGGCTTCCTCTTCAACTATCTCCGGCCTGCCGTCGTCATTCACGCGGTAGCCGTAGGGGACGTTGCTGACCGGGATGCGGCCCGCCTTGGCGGCGCCGCGCTTGCCCATGGAAGCCCTTTCCCGGAGGTTGTCCAGCTCGATCTTGCCGATGGCGGCCATCAGGCCGAAGGTCTTCATGTCAATGGAATCCATCACCGCTTCCAAGTTGATGTGGCAGGCTTCCACCACCTGCATCAGATCGGCGGCGGGGTACATGCCCCGGCTTAGGCGGTCGGATTTCCAGCAGACGATGGTGTCGAAGCGGCCATTCCTAGCATCGGCCAGCATCCTCTGGAACTCGGGACGGTTCTTGGACCAGCCCTGGCCCACCTCCTGGTAGCGGGCGGTGATGGTAAGACCCCGTTGTTCGCAGTAAGCTTCCATCTCGCTGGTCTGCTCCGCGATGGAGGTCTTGTCCTCGGCGTCCTGGCTCTTGTCGGAGACGCGGGCGTAGATGGCGGCGCGATTGCCGCCGGACTTCTGACGCTGCACCTTGGTTCCTGGCATCACTTCCTCCTATCGATTCTACTGGCTAAAAAAACAGACCCGCCTCCTGCCGGGAGCGGGTCTGCAAGTAGTACAATACCACCGCATCACCTGTTCGCGCAGGTGGCGCCAAGGCCCGGGGTGTTTGCGGCACCGCCGGGCCAATCTGTTGCGGTAATGATACCGGAGGGGCGAGGGAGGAGTCAAAGGGGGTTCGCAGCCCGTACCCGCCCCTGAGGGCCTAGCCACCATCGGCACTGGGCATCCCTGGGTTTTCCGCAGCCAGGGTCTGGGCGGCGGCTTCCTGCTTCTTCTCGGTCACATCGCCGCTGGGCAGGTGGCTGGCCAGCAGGGTGAAGAGGCGGCGCAGGCGGTCCTGGGCGTCAGGGGCCGGATTGAATTCAATCCGGCCCAGCTTCGGTTCCGGCCCGATGTACCTGGGAGTCTTCGGTTTACGCGGGTCCCTGGTGCCTGGCAAGTCGTCGCTCCGTGGGGTCCTGGCGGCGCCACTGTTTCATATAGAACGTTGGTTCCATATAAGTGTGGATGGTTGGAGCGCCAGTTGGAACCGCTTATAGGGTGGTTCACCCCTGAACCATGGAAAGCGCCCGGACGGAAACTTTCAGGGCGCGGAAGGTGGGCCTTACCACGACGGCGGCGGCAACGGGAACGGAGGGGGCGGCGGTGAGGGGATGGAGAGACAGCGGGGCGGGCCGGGGCCTTGCCCGGCCCGTCTACTCCCGGTGGAGCGCCCTGGCCTTGGGCATCAGGTGGGACAGCCCAAACTCTTCGGCCAGGTCCTGGAGGGCCAGCAGGTAGTGGGCGGAGGGTTGGACGCCCTCGAGCCAGCGCCGGATGGTCAGCGGCCTGGTTCCCAGGCGGCGGGCCATCTCGCTCCAGGACAACCCGCTGGCCTCCTTGAATCGTCTCAAGCATTCGGGGAAGTCGTCGGGGAACTCGTAGCGCCCTCGGCGGTGGCGCATCTTCTGGCGGGGCATGACTCACGGCCTCCACAGGGACGCCAGGAAGCCGTCCCCCACGATCATGTCCAGGCCGCCGGGCACCACCCCGGACAGGCGCACGATGGAGAGCATGGCCCCGCCGCAGGGTTCGGTGCCGTCGCCCCAGCGCTGCGCCTGCTTGGGGTCCACCCCCAGGGCGTCGGCGAAGCCGTTCCCGGTGAGGTGGGTGGCGCGCCGCAGGCGGTGCAGGCGCTGCGGAAAGTCCTCGGGCAACACTCCGGAGCCGTAGAGGAAGGGTCTTCCCGCGATGATGAGCTGCGGCCCGCCGCGTTGGGTAATGAGGGAAGAGCTACTCCCGGTCCCCGGGGTGCTCGATGAGGAACAACTCATGGAAATCCTCCACGCCCAGGACCCGCTGCATCCGGCGGCGCAGGCGGCCCGACGTGGCCCGCTGCCGGTTGACCAGCCGGGACAGGTGGCTGCGGCTGATGCCCAGCTCGTCGGCCAGCCAGTTCTGAGACCGGTGAAGCAGGGCGAGGCGGTCCCAGAGGGCCTGGGGCATGAGCCATACCACGGGTCGCTGTCGGCGTGTCATTGCGGATTTGCCGGTCCTGGGTTAATCTAACCACACTCTAATTGTGGTTAGAGTCATTCTAGGCAGCGGCCACGCGGGCTGTCAACAGAAATAGGAACTAATGTGCTACAATGGCGGAAATAGATCCCAGCCTGCGCCGGGAGGAACGCGCCTCATGCCTGAAGGCAGGGAATACCCGTGGAAGAACGTCGGGGACCGCATCCGGGAGGCCCGGACCAAGCTGGGGCTGACCCAGGCGCAACTGGCCCAACAGGTGGGCGTCAGCTCCCAGACCGTCTGGTCCTGGGAGGCGGGCAGGGTGAGGCCGAAGCACGAACACCTGGAGGAACTGGCCTTCCGCTGCGAGGTGAGCACCGCCTGGATACTGGGCCGGGACGTGCTGGAGTCAGAGCTGCTCCGGGAGGCCAGCGTCTCCTTCTACGACGCCGTGGAGGGACTGCCCCTGGAGGATATCGAGACCATCCAGAACTTCATCAACTTCGTCCGCCAGGAGCGGAGACGCAGGACGGAGGCCGGAGAATGACGCGGGCGCACCAGAGGGGCGCGGCCCTGCGGCTCAAGCTGGGGCTGACGGGCCGGGTGGATGCGGAGGCCGTGGCCAACATCATGGGATATCCGGTGGAGCGGCTGGATATGGAGGTGCAGAAAGAGATAGAGGTGGACGGGACGATCTATATCGCCAAGCGGCTGGGGCCGGAGTGGCGGAGATGGTGCATCGCCCACGCCCTGGGCCACAAAACCATGCATCCGGGCAATCACCTATGGGTTTACAAGCACACCATGCTGGGCTGGAAGCTGGAACGGGAGGCCAACGACTTCGCCCACACTCTCTTGATGGACGGGCGTGAGGCGGTAAAAGAGGGCCTGACCCGCTCCTGGGAGGTGGCGGATCACTTTGGCGTGCCGGAAGAGATGGTGCGGTTGCAACCGCCTCTGGCCTTACCGTAAGCGGACGCCACGACGAGTGGATGGCGCAACTCGCACCGCGCTATGGCGGGAGGTACGCCAGCGAAAGGCGGCCAGGGGACCCGGGAAATGGGTGCCGGCATCCTCCCGGCCCGGGAGGGCGGACGCCACGGACCAGCGCAGGTATCCCGGGCTTCGTTATGCCGCTTTTCCTTCCCCAGCCATCCGGGAGCGGACCTGCGCCAACAGGTCCCGCAGTTCCTCGGCAATTTCCGGGTGGGGGTCGCCAGCCAGGGCCTTGCAGGCGAGTTTCTCGGCCAGGCGGGGTTGGTTGCTGTTGAAAGCCATCCACCCGGCGCTGCGGTGCAGGACTGACCATGTTGGCTCAGCCCGGTCGTTCCGCTCTTCCAGTTCCCGTATGGACGCCAGTTCCAGTTCCAGAGCTTGGGCGTAGAGTTGCTTCGTACTTTCGGCGTTGCCCCGCGTTCGTTCCAGAATTGCCGTTTCCACCAAGTCCATTGCCTGGTCGTGTGGGTTGTTCTCAGTGCTCATTGCTCACTGCCTCGGCCAGCGGTCCGCTGAACTCCACCACCACCACGTAGGCCGGCAACCCTTCGCCGGTTGACCCCAAGCGGTCCATCTTCTCCCGTACCCGCCTTCTGACATCTCCGTCACTGCCCCGGAGAATGCCGGAGACCTCCAGTCTTGCCTTGCGCTGGAAGTAGGGGGAATCGGATTCGTAGCCCAGCCACCGGTCTATGTGCGTGCCTATGGCTGCCCGCTCTATGGCTACGTAACCGGTTTCCCGCCTGAGCAACAGGATCGCGACGCCCTCAGCGCCCTTTTCCGTGGCTTCCCGAAGGTCGGCCCAGGTCCTGCGTGCTTGCTCGTTTACCCTCTCCCAGTTCAGGGCATGACTGGATTGGATGGTTCCTCTTACGGTGAGCCGGTCCCCAGGGACGTGTCCTTCATGTTCCAAGCAGACAGCCCCGGCTTGCGCCATCGCCCCGCCAAGTTGGGAAGTCAGGCCCGGCTGACCGGCCTCCAAGTCATTTAGATCCAGCATCAGATCCGCCTTCAAACACTCCCAGTCTAGCAACAGACTGCCCATGCCGCAATCCGTACAATCGAGGACACCCGCGCTCCTGCCGGAAAATCGGCTCCAAGAGGACTCGCCAGTTGGTCTAGGTAGCAATCTCAGTGCCTGTGTTCGCGGCCCGTGGAAATTGTCCACGCGAAAAAGGGCAAGTCCAATCCCATCCGCCGGTGGTCTGCCAAACCTGTCCCAGCGGCCTCAGCCGTTCCAGGCCGGCCTTGTGAGACACCCACAGGAGCCTGTCCCAGAAAACGCCTGTTTCGACCGAAAGGAGTGGTGAGTGCCTTCGGGCGTTGCTAGTAGAGTCGGGTTCGACGGCAGATTACGACTTGATGAGTTTTGCGCGTCCGGGAGGGTCTTGGGATCGCACCGAAATCAGGGCACGGGGCCCGATGTGGGACTATGAGGCGCCAGTACGAAGGTCCCGTCCCGCCATATGCGCCAGAGAGTCCGCAGGTTGAAGGCGATTGCCAAGAGATTCCACTCAGCCGCCACGTTGACCAGGCCCCGCAGCAGGAATCTTCGGGCTCCCATTTGTTCCTTGGTAATTCCGAACACCGGCTCGACCAGTTGCTTTCTCAGCCGATATACCTCTTTCGCCAGGCTGGTGGACATCCAAGCCCGGTGCCGGCGCAGCACATCGTCGTGAGGCCCAATCCACAGACTACGGCCACGCTTGGATTTGGTGCATACCCCGTAGGCTGGACACTGCTGGCAGACGCCTGCGGAAGCGCGGTACTTCCTCATTGGCACTCCTCTTTTGTCTTCGCTGATGCCGATGAAGTGGAGCGTCTGTCCCTGGGGACATTCAAAGCTGTCGCTGGGTTCATCATAGGTGAACTGATCTTTGTGATAGGGACTTCTGAGGAACCGTTCCCGCGACTCCGGCACCACCACCTGCTGGCCACGATCCGCGCAATCGGCCAAGTCGCTCCCGGAAAAATACCCAGCATCGGCCAGCGTCATGGGTGTTCTGGTTCCCGTAGCCTCCTCAGCGCGCTCCATCATCGGCACCAACTGATAGTTGTCATTGGGCACAGACACCACGTGCGCGGCGGTGATCAACATGCCCGTGGGTTCCCCGTCCTGCTCCACTGGAGATACCATGGCCTGGGCGTTGTAGGCCGGCACGACGCCGTAGCTGGCCTTCATCAGCCGGGCGTCCTGGTCCGTAAGATTGATGCGCCTGGGCTTCTTTGCACCGGCCAACTCGTCCATCGCCTGCCGCAGGCGCTCTCTCAGCGCTTCCTTGTCGGCCAGTTCTTCAGGCAGATTGACGGCGCTGGCGTCTTCTCCACCTTCGTTCTGGGCTTCCAGATCGGCTATCGCCCGGTCCACCCGGTCTAACAACTGGGCCAGTCTCTCCCCGTCGTAGCTGCGGTGCACCGACGCGCTGGCGGCCATCTTGGTGCCATCCACCGCCTGCACCGCCAGGTCCACCAGCTTCATCGCCACCGCCGTCCGCACCGTGCGCTTGAACAAGCTCCGCATTTCCTGGCGATGGGCCTTGTAGAACCGCCAGAGGGTGTTGTGGTCCGGATGCTGCCATCCTGTCAGCCACAGGTACGGAATCTGGTCTCGACAGGCCGCCTCCAACTTGCGGCAGGAGCGCACTCCCGTCATGAACCCGTAAAGCCACACGCAGAGCAGGGACCTGGGATGGTAGGCCGGGGCTCCCAGCGGGTCCCCGTCTATTTCCACACCCAGCTCCGCCCAACCTTCTCTGCCCAAGGCGTCGACAAACTCGGCGACAAAACGAGCCGGATGGTCCAACGGCAGCAGTTCGTCAAGGGACGGCGGCAACAGCCACATCTGCTCTCGGTCCATATCCCGAAGTGGCATCTTATCGGCACCTCCGTCAGGCTTGACCACAGTCTACACCCCGACTTTTGAGACAGGCTCACAGGGGAACCTCCACCCCGGCCCGCTCCATCTCATTCTTCGCCACCCGCAGGAAGTGGGTGGCCGCCAACTCGTCGTCGAAGACCACCAGGACGATGGGCACGGCGCCGTGGTCGTCGAGGGGGCGCCGCGTTGAGTAGTAGCGCACGTAGGGGGCCAGCCGCGCCGCCATGGTGACGGGCCGGACCGCCCGGCGCTCCCACTCCAGGAAGAAGGGAACGGTCTCTTCGCCCCGGCGCAACACCCCGAAGGCGTCGGGCAGCACCGAGTGCAGCCGTCCCTCGTGGCGGAAGTAGCGGGACGCCCGCGGGGGCGGGTCCAGATGAACAATGTCCCAACCGGCGGCCCGGGCCTGTCCGGCCAGGGCGACGAGGAACCGGTGCACGGCGCCGGTGTGCTCGACGTTGCGCAGCAACTGGCGGCTGCGGGAGCCGGAGACGTTGCGCCAGGTCAGCGGCTCCTCAGGATCCAGCGGGGTCACGCTCCACCTCCGCCTGGCCGCGCCAACGGACGTGCGGTCCCGGCGGGCCAGCAGCCCCAGCCCCCGGTCGGAAAGGGCCAGCCGGCCGTACCGCCCATCGTCGGCATTGCCAACCAGGCCGAACTCCTCCAGCCCTGCCACCACCTGGGACGCCCTTCGCTCCGAAACGCCCATGAGTCCCGCCAGGTCACGCCTGGAAGCCCAGGGCCAATCGGAAAGCAGGTCCAGGGCGCGCTTTTCGGCGGGACCCAGCAGGGCGGGCAGCAGCCAGTCCTGAGCGCTCCCATCCAGGTCGATGACGTCCGGGAGAGCCAACCGCGCGGGCATGGCCTCTGCCGGCAACCCGTCCCGCCGGTCTAGGTGGGCCAGGACGTAGCGCAGGTCCAGGTTGACGGCGACGGATGGGGACCGCCACACCGGTGCATCCGGGGAGGCCAGGGCGGCGTCCCTTTCCAGGGCCAGGAAGACGGGGAACCTGGCGCCGGCCAGCATCCTCCGGGCCTGGCGCAGCCGAACCTCGTCGGGGGCCAGCGCCAGGACGGCCCCGGGCGGCTCCTCCCGCAGCCGCCACAGGCGCTTGGAAAAGCCGGTGCGGTCTGCGGTGGTCCCCTGCCGGACCACGGCGACGGCGCGCCCGCCGGGGAGAAGGATTCCGGCGTCCGCCGGCGAGGCACGGTACCAGCGGAAGCCGATGGGGAACTCGGCGTTGGAGATTGCGGCGGCCAGACGGTAGATGACGCCCAGGGCGTCCAGCCGCTCCAGCAACAGCCGCTGGCAGCGGGAGGAAACGGGGTGGCTGTTGAGCAGGCCGTACGGGGAAAGGTTCTCCAACTCCGCCAACCGCTCCAGCCCGTGGACGGTCACGTAGTACCGGCGGGTGGGCGGCAGCAGGGGCGCGGCGTGGGGGATGGCGTCAGCCATCCCCCATTCCTTGAGCCGGTCGATACCGGCGTACACCGCGCCCCGGGACCAGCCGGACAGGGCCGCCAGGTCCAGCCGGTCAGCGAAGGGAGTCTCCGCCAACCGCCTTAGCAGGCCGGTCTCGCAGCGGGTCAGGTTCATTCCTCCACCTCCCCTTCACCGGCAGGCTCCCCGTCCGGCTGGTTGTGCCGGCTGCGCTGCTTGTTGCGGTTGGGGCCAGGGTCCTGCTGCTGGGACGGATGCGGCTGTTGGGGCTCCTTGGGCTGGTTGCCGTTCTGCCGCTCCATGAGCAGGCGGTGGTACTCGCTGACCTTCTTCTCCCCCTCGGCGTCGCCCAGGGCGATCTCGCCGGCCCTGGTGGTGTAGCCCCGGGCCGAGGCCCGAATCCGGTCGGCCACGTAGGGGTCTCCCGGCTCGGGCTTTTTGACCATCATGGAATAGGCTGGCATCCGGTCGGCGCCCACGGTGGCCCGCACGTAGCAGTGGTGCACCGGCAGGGAGGTGATGTCGTCCTCGCTCACCCGGTCCTTGCCCAGCTCCCACACCAGCCGGCGGGCGTCGCTGCCCGACACCTGGAACACGGCCAAGCAGCCCACGTTGGCCAGGATGGTGTCCTGCATGGTGCGGGACAGGTCGTCCAGCTTGGCCAGGCTTTGGGTGGCCAGGATGAAGCTGGCCCCATACTTGCCCAGCTCCGACAGCATGGACTCGTAATCGACGCCGGGCATGGACTGCATCTCGTCCACCACCACCAGGGCGCCCCGCCGCCGGTGTTGGGGCAGGTTCTCCTGCTCCCTAATCACCGAGTCCACCAGGTTGAGCAACGACGCCCCCACTAGGGCGGCCACGTCCCTTCCGGCGCTGCCCTGGGCGGTGGACACGAACAGCACCCCGCCGTCCAGGATGGTCCGCCGGATGTCGATGGTGGAGCGGGACTGGCCCAGGATCGCCCTGGCCTTCTTGGAGGAGGCGTAGTAGGCCAGGCGGGTCTGCACCGGGGCGATGGCCTCGGAGCGGTACTGGCGGTGCCAGCCGTCGAAGTCCCGCACCCACCAGTCCAGCAGGTAGGAGTCGTTGACCTGTCCCAGCACCTCGGTGCGGAACTTGCCGTCGGATATGAGCCGCATCCCGTCCAGGATGGTGTACTGCCGGTCCTCGTCCCTTCGCTCGTTGGCCTCGTGCAGGGTCTTGACGGTGTGCTCCAGGATGGACTGCATCCGGGGCCCCCACTGGTCCCACAGTCCCCGGGCCACCCTGACCACCGAGTCGGCGGTGCGGTCCCGGTCGGCGAAGATGCGGGTGTCCAGCAGGTTGACGCCGGGCGCGCCCTGGTCGTCGGCCAGGTCGATGAGCCTCACCTTGTCGATGATGGACTCGGGCACCTGCTCCAGCAGTCCGGCCACCAGGTCGGCGTGGGGGTCGATCACGATGATGGCGTCATCGTCCCGGCCGGCGGCCTTCTCCATGAGCTTGTGGGCCACCACGTGGTGCATCAGGGTGGACTTGCCCATGCGGGTACGGGCCACGTAGAGGTGGTGGCGCCGCAGCAGGTCGCCGGTGAAGTTGACCTCCCGGGGTGCGCCGCCGGTGGCGTCGCCCACCGGCGCGCCGGTCCTGACGCCCCGGGGCTGGGGCGCCAGCGCCCGGGAGGAAGACCGTTCCACCAGGGGAGTCTCGTCGCCCTCCCCCGGCGGGTGCCACAGGGCGGCCGCTTCCCGCACCCCCAGCACGCTGCGCTTGCCGAACAGCCCCGGCCCGGCGGGATGGAGACTGGCCTGGTGCACGTCGCCGGAGACAAACACTGGCTTGGCCTGGCTCACCCTGAACCTGGCCCCGGCGGGGTGGTCGTAGTGGCGGTAGGCGGCAGCCACGCTCTCCAGCAGGTCGCAGGCCCGCTCGGTGGAGGCGTCGGCGGGCAGGAAGGCGGTGACCTGGAGCTCGGCGTCGAAGGCGATGCGGGAGACTTTCTCCCGGATCAGAAGTGGGTCGTAGACCCGGTTGCGGGCCTTCTTCCAGCGCCACCAGCCCCAGCCGGCTACGGTGAGGCCGAGAGCGGAACCAAGTCCCAACAACGCCGCCTTCCAGATTTCACCGTCCTGCACCCACAGGTAGCCTCGGAGGGCGGCCAGGGCCCCCACGCCCAGCACGGCCATGGTCACGCCGTCCAGCTTCAGGGGGGCGGTCTGGTAGGTGTAGGAGGGGTCCCGCCGTTCCTCGACGGCCCGCTTGTGGGCCCGGGCCTGGTGGCCCTGGGACCACTCGGGACCCAGGGAGCGCAGCAGCAGGCGGGCCACGACGCGCTCGCCTGGCCTGAGGGCGGACAGCGCGCCGACTACCGCCAGCAGGGGATCGGAGCCGGGGTCCAGCAGGTCGTCGTCACGGAAGGTGCGCAGGGGGACGTACTCCGGGCCACCGGCCCGCAGGGTCAACCCCCAGGCCAGCTCGCCCTGGCGGCGGCGCATGGGGTCGTCCTCGGAAGCGACCTGGCGGACGCGGGCCTGGGGGTAGTGGGCGGCCAGCTGCTGCCTCACCACCCGGTCGTCCTGGCAGCGGGCCATGAGGGTCACGCCGTCCATGTCGGCGGCCAGTTCCAGGGAGAAGGGTTCGGGAACGGCGATGGACTGGAGGAAGTTCTCCACGCCCAGCAGGGTCCGCTCGCCGGTGCGGTGGGGGGTGACCGCCACCAGTGCCGGGGGCTTCCTGGTCTGCCGCTCGCCCAAGAGGATGTGCCTGAAGTTGATACTCATACTGGTTGCCTCCCTTTATCTATTGGAATGGGTCCGATTCGGTTCAGTGCCTGGGTCCGGGCCGCCACTCGATGACCTCGGTCTCCTCGGGGGTGGCCTCGATGCGGATGGGGAAGCGGTTGCCCCGTGCCAGCAGCAGCCCGTCGCCCCGGGGACAGGACAGGAGCCAGCGTTGCAGTTCTACCGGCAGGTCGAAGGCTTCCCCCACGGTGGACACGGCGGCGGCGTCCTGCTGGAGCAGCAGCTTGAAGGCGGCGTTCTGGAGCAGGGCCCGACCGGAATGGCCGGTGATGGCGCGGGAACTGTCCTCGCTGAGCAGGTCCTGCACGTCCTGGGTGATGAACTGCAACCCCAGCCGGTGCTTGCGGGCGCGTTTGGCCATGCTGACCATGAAGGCGGCGCCCTCGGGGTGCTGCATGATGCTCCACACCTCGTCCACCACCAGCAGCCTGGGCCTGGGGTCCTGGGCGGCGGCGGCCCACACCGTTTCGGTGCAGACCATCGCCGCTGCCGGTCTCAGTTCCGGTTCCAAAAGGTGCAGGTCGAAGACGGTGACCAGGGCCTCGTGGGCCAGCAGGTCGTCGCCCTCGTCGGAGAGCAGGTCCCGCAGGCTGCCGGTGGCGAAGGGCCGGAGCAGGTGGGCGATGTCGGGCGTTTCCCCTTCCAGGTAGGCGTAGAAGTCCCTGAAGCCGGTGCGCTCGCGGCGTTGGGCGTAGTAGGATGCCAGGGCGTGGTCCAAAGACGACCGACGCTCGGCGCTGAGCCGCTCCCCCACCATGACTTCAATCAACCGCCGCAGGCTGCCGATGCGCTGCAACAGTTCCTCGCTGTCGCCCCGGTCGATGACAAAGGGGTTCATGCCCTGACCCGGGACTCCCGGCGACAGCACCCGTCCACCGGCGGCGCGGGCCATGTCGGCGTACTCGCCCTCGGGGTCGATGACGTAGGCCCGCACTCCCCGGCACAGCCCCCGCAGGACGCTCAGCTTGGTGGCGAAGGATTTTCCTGACCCCGACCTTGCCAGCACGGCGGTGTTGGCGTTCAGATGCGTTCCGTCGAAGGGGTCGTAGACCACCGGGGCGCAGGCCCGCAGGTCGATGCCGTAGAGGGTGCCGGAACGGGTGTCCAGGTCCGGTGGCGAGAAGGGGAACAGCCTTGCCAGCGACGACGTATCCAGCGTGCGCCACACTGCCACGGCGTTCAGGGCCAACGGCAGCGTGGACAGCAGTCCCTCGCGCTGGCGGAAACCCAGGTTGTCCAGCTTGCCCAGGGTGGCGGCGAAGTGGGCCCTGGCCTTCTGGGTCAGGTCCTTGAGCGTGTCGGCGTTGTCGGCGTGCAGCGTCACCGAGAGGGAGGCATGGAAAAGCCTTTCCCTGCCCCGCTGGACTTCATCGCGCAACCGGCTCACGTCTTCCAACGCGATCTCCGCCTCCGGGGACATGGAGCGGCCCCGCTTGAAGGACAGCGATTGCGCCGACTCGAAGCGCACCTTCTGCCACTCCAGGGTGCGGGCCGCCTGCTCGGCAGGAATAGCCCCCAGGTGAATGGACAAATCCATGGGCGCGCCGGTGGCCATCAGCCCCTGCAGGAAGCCGGGGGCCAACGACCGGGGCCACTTGCCCAGGTGCAGGGAGCGGGTCAGCCGACCACCGATGCGGATGTCGCCGCGGTTGACCTCGACTTCCAGTTCGGCGTCCTCGTTACGCTCGACGGGGGAACCGCCCAGGGTTGCGGACAGCCAGAACAGTCGCAGGGGTTCGCCCACCAGGGGGAACACGCCCAGCCCGCCCCGGGCCAGCAGCCCGTGGAGCTCGTCCATGCGGTCGTGCTCGCACACGGCGTAGAAGCGCCGGTCCAGGATGCCCTCCCGGTTTTCCAGGGTGGTCAGCAATCTCCCCAGGCTGTCGGCGGCGTCCTTCGTCTGCTGCGGCAGGTCTTCGGCTGGGCCTCGGCCAGCTTGTCTTTCAGGCCTCGCAATACCGGCGGGTGCTGGCGCACCAGCAGCTGCACCGGGAAGTCCAGGGCGTTCAGGGAACCGGCGAAGGCGCCCAGCTTGGGCTCGTCCAGTTCCAGCCCCATCACCTCGCTGACCGCCAGCTTCACCCCGTCCAGGCGCACCGGCCCGTCCTGTTCCAGGTGGGACAGCATGAAGAACAGGTTCAGGTCCGGCGGCGGCTTGGGCGCTTCGGGAACAACTTCCGCTGCCTCCCCTCTGGATGTCCGGTTGACGATTGCTCTGATGTTCGGCAATGTCGCTTTCATTGCTCTTTTCTCCTTTTCCCCGATTACAGGCTGGGGGTGATGCCGGTGTTGACGGCGGCGGCGATAGCCTTGGCCAACGGCACCACCACCAGGCCGACGACGGCCATGATCACGGCGTTTCTGGCCCGGCCCCTTCGTCCCTCGCCCTCGGCGCCCTCGGCCATCAGCACGAACCCGGCCCAGACGATGGCGAAGAGGCACAGGCCCGCGCCGGCGTAGGCCATGCCGGTCAGCACGTCGTCAATCGCTTCAAGCAGCAGTTCCTTCTTTTCCTCCGGCGTCCCGGCGGCGACGGACAGGAGGGCCGCCGCCGAGGCCGGCAGGATTCTCGTAACGCGCCCTACCACGGCCAGCTCCACCAGGAGGAACCGCCCACCTGGGTCTGCTCCGCCTGCGGCGGCGGCGGCTTGGGCGGCGGCACGGTGAGGTACCGGAAGGGGCTGTCGGCTCCGACGCCCAGCTCTGCCGCCAGGGGCAGGGTCTCCGGGCGGGTGCGGGTGACCGGCGCCCGCCGGTTCTCCACGGCCCGCACGTGCTCCGGGTGGTGGACGAGGACGCGGACCGTCTTGACCGTGCTGCTCTCCCCGCAGCGGCAGGTCACCCTCCGGGTGTACACGTCGGTGCGGGCCGGGTGGTGGACAGTCTGGAGCATGGGCGGCAGGGGCACGTCCAGCGTCGCCGCCAGGTCCGCCGTGATTTCCAGGTCGTGATTCAGCTTCCGGTCGGGGACCGGCAGGCTGAACCGGGTCTCGCCGTTGGGAGTGAATCCCGCGCTGGTCGCGTGCGGACCGGCGGCGACGTTCACCGTTCCCGCGATGCCGGTGACGCTGGCGTCCAACAGGGCGGGGACGGACTGGCTGAAGTGGCCGCCGTAGACCGGCAGTTCCACCTCCTGGCGTGTTTCCACGATGCACTCCGAGGCGACGACTCCGGTGATCTTCCCCGGCGTCCACTCCAGAGAGGCGACCTCCAAGTCGCACAGCCCTCCGTCGTAGCTGGGCAGGGGGTGGGGAATCTGGTGGCTCTTCAGGGACACCGCCCCGGAGAAGCCCAGGGCGTCCGTCCAGGAGAAGGTGAACGACGGGGAGGGGCCGTTGAGCGTCAGGTTGTAGGTCTTGCGCTCCCCGGAGTGGACCACGGCGCTGATGCCCATCTTCAGCGTTTTGCCCGTCCTGCCGCCGAAGACCCGCACCTTCAGGTCCAGGTCGTGGGCGGCACGTAGGGTCACGGCGGCGGTGTCGCCGGAGACTGCCAGCCTCTCGATGAAGATGCGGCGTCCGGGCGCCGGCTCGGGCGGCTGGAAGTAGATCTCCTCCAGCCGCCAGGCGTCGCCGTAGGGAGGCTCATCGGGGTCGTCGGCCAGGGCCGAGCCGGGAATGGCGATGACGGTCAAGACCAGCAGGCTCGCCACCGCCAATAGCCTGTACCACGGCCTCCCGCCCTGTGTCTCCCGGATGTTGGGCTTGGCGCTGTGGCCGTTGGCGCTCTCCGCGCCCCTGGGCCGCCGTTTGCCGAACCAGCTGTGGGGCCGGAAGGGCGGACGCCCCTTGCGCCTGGCCGCTCTTACCGCCCTGCCAATGCCGCCGGCGGCTTTCTTGACCAGCAGCCGCGGCGGGTCGGGCCTGGCCTCCGGCGACGGCGGGGCCTCGCTGCGGGCCAGTTGTGACGGGGCGCCGGCGTAGCGCCGGGCCCCCAGGTTGAACTTGAGGAGGTCGGCGGCCACCAGGGGCAGCCCTCGTCCGCCCACTTTCCCCACCGTCAGGGCGATGCCCACCACGCCGATCAGAATTCCCACGGCTAGGCGCAGGCCCACCGGTCCGAGGGGCAGGTAGTGGTAGGCCCCGTAGCTCACGGCACACACCGCCACCACCGCCACGATCTGGGGGAAGGTGAACCACAGCAGCACCTTGTCCTCGGCCTGCACGTGGGTCGGTACTTCGTGCTCTCTCATGCCTTCCCTCCTAGTTGGTTTTGATCTTCTTGGGGTCGGGCACGTTGGGGTCCACCGGATTGCCCACCACGGCGTTCATCACCAGCTCCACCACTCCGTAGGCCACCAGCGCCAGCACCACGCCGGCCAGGGCGGTCATCATGGCGCTCTTGCCCCGCTCCATCTGGTTGGGGGCGCCCGAGGCGGTGAGGTAGAGGTAGGCGCCGTAGATGAAGTAGGCCACCCCCACCACGCCGACGAGGCCCAGCAGGATGCCCACCAGGTTCGATACGGTCTGTGTCAGGTCTGACATTTCTTGCTCCTTCGAATTGATTGGTCTGTTCCCCGTTGGTATGTCTCGGTCTGTTCCCGTTACTGGCACATCGCTCCACCTCCTGGGTTACGGTCGGCGCGGACGCATCCGCACCGTTGGTTGTCGTTCTTGTCGAAATCGCTACGGCCCCTGGCTCCGGGGCGTGGGACCGCTCTGGCCGGCCGGCGTGGAATTCTGGGCCGCCGAGTTCACCGCGCCCGTGGCGGCGCCGGTGGCGGCGTTTGTCGCAGCAGAGGCTGCCGCCGCTCCCGCCGGCCCTCCAGCGGCCCCGCCCGCCAGCAGCCCCAGGGCGCGCCCCGACCGGACCATCGAGCCGGGCAATGACATCCCGAAATACAGCGTGTGCAGCCAGGCGTCGAAGGTGCCGTGGTGCCCCAGCATCGAGGGAACACGGCCCGCCAGGTACATGAAGGCGATGGCCATCAGCAGCATCCACACCAGGTCCTGGGCCGCCTCCCCGCCGGTGATGTCGGCGAACTCGTCCAGAAACCCGAAGGCCAGGGCGATGGCGATAAGCTGCACCGCCTGCTGGAACACGGCGGTCATGAACAGCCGCAGCCAGTGCTTGCCCCAGCCCGCCGTGTGGGGCAGGATCCACAGCCCCAACGCGATGGGGGCCAGGCAGAGCAGGATGTCGATCAGGGCCAGGCGCAGGACCATCTGCACCAGCAGGTAGAGGATGAAGAAGCCGAAGACCAGGTAGAGGACGGCGATGAACACCGCCAGTCCTGTATTGGCGGCCATGACCGCGTTCAGCAGCGGGTCCAGGGGCGCCCTGAGCAAATCGCCGGGGGTGACGTTGAGGGAAGCCGCTATGAACTGAGACACGGCGTGGGCCACGTCGATGACCAAAGCGCACCACCACAGCGAGGACGCGGCGGCGGTGAGGCCCAGCACCAGCCGGGGCACCATCTCCCGCCAGCCCGACTGGTGGTGGCCCAGGTGTTCCTGGACGATGAAGCAGAGCCCCATCCAGCCCAGGATGATCACCAGCATTCCCGAGGCCACGGCCCAGACCGCCAGCCAGGCGGCCTGGACTATCTCGTGGTCGTAGGTGAGTCCGGGGGGTGTTCCGGTGAGAATGTCTCCCATACTCGCTACCCCCCGCACTCGGCCAGGTCGGTCCCGGCGATCTTCTCCACCACGCCGCACAAAGTCCCGTGGACGCCTTGGATCACCCACCTGGCGCCGGCCCGGGCCCAGCGGTCCGGGTCGAGAGCGCCCAGCACCTTGTCCCACAGACCCTTGGGCTGGTGGACGGGGACCAATGCGTGGAAGAGATGGTCGTCCCCACCGCCCTGCCTCGGCACCGACATCACCATCAGGAATGCCTGTTCGGGGTGCAGTTCCGGCTGGCCGTCCAGCACCGGGTACTCGAAGGTGTACTCCCAGCCCTCGGACAGCTCCTTCTCGCCGCCCCGCACCCGGTAGGTGTTGGTGACCCACTCGCCGGTGTCGGGATGGCGCAGGGCGTAGTGGAGGACGTCGATCCGGCGGCTGAAGATGGGGCGGGCGATGAATTCGCCGTCCTTCTTGCGCTCCACCATCTGGCGGTCGCCGTTGACCAGGGAGAGTTTGTCGGTGTCGGGGGACTGGGCTAGGACGACGCCGCTCATGGGGACCGCGGCCAGCGCGGTGAGGAGCAACGCGGCCGCCAGGAGTATCAGGCGGCGGGCCTTGCCGGGTCCGGTTGCGAAACGCTGGAACATGATGGCCTCCTCTTGTCTGGAATGCGAACCGATGTTCGCCACACAAGTGTGGAGACCCCTCTCGTTTCTTCCAACCCCCTATAGGGTGGTTCACCCATGAACCATGGTTCATCCGTGAACCACCCTATAAGACCTGACGCCGGACCGCCCCCCTGTGATGTCATAGACGTGTACAGGGATTGGAGTTTGAGGGCAGGGGCGGCGGGTGGGCCGGTTCGTAGCTGAAAGCGGGGAAAATCAGGGGTCTGCGGGGGAATCGGGCAACACTTTCCGGGAAGGGCCGGTTCCAGGGGCGTGGGGCAGGGCCAGCTACGAAATGTTCCACGGGGAACATGGCGATTGCGGCAACGATGTTCCACGCCCCTATTGGAAATGTTCCACGAGGAACACGAGCGCGGAGGTGATACGGATGATGCGACCGGAATGGCCGGGGGATGGCACTCCCAGCGTCGAGAGCCTGCGGGAGCTGCGCCTGCGGGCGTTGCTCAACGACTTGGTGCATGACCTGGGCCCGGTGAAGGCGGCGGCGGAGCTGGGTATTGACCGCAAGACTCTTTGGCGCAGCGAAGGGGCCGGACAGATGTCGCCGCGCCTGGTGGAGGCGTTGGAGCGGATGCTGCTTGAGCGGGCGGTGGCGGCGATGGAGGAGGACAGGAAGAGGGTCGGGGCGCTGGAGGAGCGGGTTGATGAGTTGGATGAACGGTTGGCGGCGGCGCTGGCTGCGGTGAACGACGGCATCAGCAACGGCGCGGCGCTGGACAACGCAATGATCGACGCGCTGCGGCAGGAGTTCGCCCAGGAGCTTCAGCGGCTGGAACGGCGGCTGGGTGGGCCGGCGCCGGCTCAGGAAGGCGGCAATGCCCCCGGAGGCGGTTCCCGTACCTCGCGCTCCGGGTCCCGGCGGCGCTACGCCGACGTGGTTAACCGGGAGCCTGCTAGCGACGACGAGCAAGTCTACGGCGCCGCCTGGCGCCTGGTGGAGGAATGGCGAGAGCTGTGGGCGGGGCACCCGCCCCAGGGCAGGAGCCTGGCCTGGACGGCGCGGAGGGAGCGGATCCTGGAGTTGGAGATCGCCATGCTGGACGAACACCGCCTGACCCTGCCGCCGGAGACGGCGCCCCTGGCGAGGTTTGGACCGGCGGGAGCAGTGGTCCTGGCGAGAGCGGGAACTGGAGCGGGTCCGGCGGCGGCGGGCCAGGCTGGAACTGCTGCACGGAGTGCGGCGGATGCTCACCCTGGGTCGGTGGCGGTAGGTGCAGCGCTGGTGAGGGCGACGGTAAGGGCTGGTGAGTTGGCGGCTCCGAAAGGCGGCGGGGGGCTGGCGCTTAGAGTTTGGGTCAACAAAAGGCAACACTTGGGGCGCCGGGGTGGTGAAAGCATTGCAAACGCCCTCGCTGGGGCCGGATACTAATTCTCGTTGTCAGGCTTTTTCCAGCGTTTCCCGCCCTAGAAACCTGGAGGGTCCCGTCCCCGGACCCGGGACCGGCCGCCTAGGATCGAGCCCTGCTCTCCGAACGGCCGCCCGCGTTGGATTGACCAAAGGGATTGAGCCCTGCTCTCCCAATGGCGTCCGCGAGGGACATCGCTGCGGCGCTGGCGTGGTTGACGCTTTCGCTCCAGCCGGTTACCCAACCCATCGAAGCGCCGGCGCGCTTCACTCGGTATCCCAACCCAAGGCGCGGAAGACCTGCCCCACGGACTGATACATGGAGGTGGCAACCGGAACTAACGGCATCCCAACCCACGGCGCGGAACCCCTGTTCCGAGCGCATCACAATTGTCAGGAGGTAGCTTAGAGAAACAGCACGGCATCCCGGATTCCACCACCCACGGGTTTCACCTGGCGGAGCGGTCCAACCTGCTTCGCACCCTTCATCCTGCGGCTGGAGCCAGCAACATAGCTCCGGCCGCTTCCCCACGCCTGCGACGTAGCCGTTGAACATCAGCAACGGCGCCGCAGGTTCCACACGCTCCGGCAGTCCGTCGGCAACGGCGACAGGCCGGACGCTTGAAATTGCAACGCGGTTGCCATCGGGCCGGTAGCCGAAAACCTGGCCGCTGGCTACACCGCGTTGCCCTCCATGCTCCCCATTTCCCCCACGTAGCACCAGCCCCGGAATGACACCCTGGGTGCACTGCGTCCTTCGCCAACTCCCCCTCCGGCTTCCCCTGTTGCGCTGCCCGACCCTGGGTGCAGTGCGTCTTGCGCCGGGACGTTGGATTGCGCCGTTCAACCCTAATCTGGGCGAACTGCTCCCTGCGTCAGCCCCAATCCGGCATTTTCCGTGGCGTCGCCCGGCCCGGGGAGTGGTGTGTCCGGCGCTGAGCGGCAGAGGGGTTGCCAGCGTCAGTGGCTCAAAGCAGGTCCACAGTATCTACATCAACGGGTGAGAAATCGACGACGATAACGACGATCAGGAGGTGAACGACACGAACATTGACCAGGTTCCTCCCTCCGCCAAGGGAAGGTTGGAGGAAGGGGTGAACCAGCGATAGCCCAGGCCCGTCCCTCTCAAGTGAGGGAGGCGGCAGAAACCAAGACGACGGCGGGATGCGCCGCCACTGGCAACCGAAAAAACACACAGCTTACAGCAAAGCGGGGGTCGATCTCGAAAGAGACCGGCCCCCGCTTTCTGCGTTTCGGAGGAAGCGACATGAAGGCGAATACCAGCATCGACACCACAGTCAGGAGCACCGGCAAGGACGCCCCCGCGAACATAGCGGAGCAGGTCTCAGAGATACAGAACGTCCCGGCGGAGCAGGCGCCCAGCAAGGGCAAGCCGGAGAGCGAACTTAGGGCGGCGGCACGGCGCAAGGGCCTCACGCTGAAAGAGTTGGCGGACAAGATGGGCGTGAGCTACGGGTACCTGTCGCAGGTGTCTGCCGGCAGCAGGTCCTGGTCTCCCATGTTGCGGGAACGGGCGCAGGCGGTCCTGGGCGAGGTCCCTGGACAGGGTGTGGTCTACCGCCAAGGCGGCGTGGTTCAGGGCGAGAGCACCTGCATCCGGGAGCGGGCACGGGAGGTGGGCCTGAGCATGGGAGCGCTGGCCGACCTAGTGGGCGTGTCCCGAAGCTACATGTCGATGGCGTCAAGGGGCAAACGGAATTTAAGCCCAGGAGTCCAGGCAAAGGTGGAGGCGGTGCTGGAAGCCCCGGCGAAGGTGGAAGCGGCCAGGTGTCCCACCGTGGAACCCAGGACCCTGTGGGACCGGATGGACGCCCACGGGTATTCGCAGAACCAGGTGGCCCGGCTGGCGGGCATCAGCTCCGGCCATCTGTCCCTGATCATGAACGGCCAGCGCACTCCCTCGGGGGACGTGCTAAGGCGGCTGCACCAGGTGCTGTTCGCCCCCACGTCGGCGGAGTTGGTTGCCCCGGTGGAGCTGAAGGTGATGGCCTGGAAGAAGGACGACCGCAAGGGCGTGGTGGTCAAGGGCGCCGGCGGGCCTGGGCCTGGTGGCAACAAGCCCGGCGGCGGCACGGTGCGCATCGGAGGCCGGGTTCCCTGGGGCGCCGAGGTCGAGTACGCCTACACCAGCGGCTATGACAGCCGGGGCCGGCTGTCGGTGAACCACATAGTGGACGGGCGGGGCTACGGCGGGATGCTGAAGAAGACGGGGCCGAAAGCCGTCTAGCCGGCACGGTTGATGTTCCAGCGAACGGGGAGGCCGGGGCCGGTGCAGCCTCCCCCGGCTTCTCATCCCTGCCGGTTCAGCGTCCTTGCTCTCCAGACTCCATCATGGCGAGCCGCCTCTCCTCACCAGCAGACGGGTCGCCGGGTTCCAGGCGGAGAACCTCGTCGCAATCCCGAACCAACTTCTCCTGCTGACCCAGCTCTCGATACAGAGCCGCGCGGGGAGCTCTATTCTCCCCCTGCTTGGTTTCCTATTGGGGCAGCGACAGTCTAATCAGGTTTGATTCACAGTGCCATTGCCTCGCCAAGCTGACAATTTCTGACATGAGAATTCCGGCAATCATGTTCAGGGCCAAATGCGCTGACTGTATATTCGATCACCAGGCGTCATTCGGCGATAATGCCCAACGAACACACAATACGGACATCGCAGTGCGACTGATGGAAGGATCCGTTTGATTGGGTAGGTTTCGGCAAGTCAGGGAGCATTGCGCTGAGAAAGGAAACCAGCGTCTCACCGTCTGTGCCTTGTTTCATCAGACTCTGAATCCTCATGATTACGTTCGGTGGCAACTCTGCGTTAAATGCCGTCCTGAGGGTTTCTATTTGCCGCAGCCGTACTGGGTCGGCGCTTTCGTCAAGGCGCAACTGGCCCAACTGCCGGTTGATGTACCGACTCACCTGGCTATTGCGCCGGAGGACCTCTGGTGCCACTGGTGTCGCAGCTACTGGTTCAGATAATGCTGAAACCGCTGCGCTGATGCGGTCATTGGTTCCCAACGGCAAAGGAGCTAGGGGTGTACCCGGTTCACACTCCACGCTTCGCACAAGTTCCGTGTGGTTGAGTTCCACGACCTCGCCCGCTGAATTGACAGAATAACCTTGCTTTTTGTCTCCCATGGTAAGCAGGGCTATTGTTGATCCGGGGTGTGAATGATCCTTGATCGCCACCGCTGCCCGGAGGCCGTCTGGCATGAGCCACAGCCTTTGCCACAGTTCCGGTTGTTCTCTACGTATGCGATTAAGCAAGGCATTGGCTTGCTGTGCCACAGCAAGACTGTCAACGAAATCCTCCCTCTCTTCCGGTAGTTCGCCGTCATAAATGGCATATATGGATTCTGGGTTGACTCGCTCACCGTTTTCCAACACAACGTTGTCTAGGCCAATGAGGTCATGGAACGCCTGCACCCTATTCCCGAGTGTTCCCCTGATGCCAATGGCGTCTTCTACCTCCGGGTCCGGCATCATATTATGCAGGTAGATCTCTTCATGCTCGGTGGTTATGCGGTCCACCCTCCCGTGGCGCTGGATTAGCGTGACCGGGTTCCAATGCAAGTCATAGCTGATGACCCTGTTGCAGTCTTGAAGATTTTGCCCTTCGGCGATCACGTCGGTGGCGACCAGGATGCGGGTTTGCTCCTCTTCCGTCAAGTTGGGGAGGTCATTGCTCCGAGGTGAGAATTTGGCTACCTTATCCGCGCTATGGCGGTCTCCACCCACCAGAAGGTCCACGTTAACGCCAGGATTGTCGGCCCTCAGCTGATGGCAAAGGTAATTGGCGGTTACCTTTGACTCTGTGAATACCAGCACCTTTTCGCCAATGACGCCCGGGGACTTCAAGAAACCCTTGATTTCGTGCAGTTTGGCGTCGTCGCTGGCGTCGCCTTCAGCCTCGGCTTTGATACTTTTAAGTGAGTCGGCGATGGCATTCAGGACGCGATCGTCGGCGTCTAGGTCGTGCAGCCAACTGGGGCAGTCGAAGTCACTGGCGGGATACAGCTGTTCCCGTATTGTGATAAGTTCTTCATCTTGGTCCAGTTGGTCTGTGTCTAGTTCCTCGTCGTTTTGTAGGTTTAGTGTCAGTGCTTCCTCGCTGTCCGCTACCCCTTCGTCCTTGCTGACACCGCCGCTGAGGATCTGGCTGCTGAAGGCCCTATTACTTTCAATGAGAACCTCCAATGTGCTCCTAAATGCAGGGATTGACGATTCCAGTCGTTTCCAGAGATTGGTGGTCATAATTCCGGCCAAGTTGCCGCGGTTACTTCTTACGATATTGGCGTACTCCGGCAGTTCTCTTGCTCCTTCCCTGAGGTATTTTGCAGGCCGGTAACGTGCCGCCTGGTACTGGTTCAGCAACTCAGCTATACGCTTGATGCCGCCGGCTTTCTTGTAAACATTGTCCAAACTATACTCGCGGTTTGACAGCTTCGCCTCGGGGAATATGATTGGCAGTCCATTCAGGACGATGTTTGGGTAATTCTGTCGGATATCCTGCCGCCTGCGCCGGATCAGGACATGCTGCAACACTCTGGCGATCTGCGCCGGGTCCGCCCTGTCGATGTCCTGGGGGAAGTAGTGGGACAAGTTTTCTGACACTCCTGGGAGATTGTGCCGGCTGGGGTCGAGGAACAACTCCAGCTGGCGCAGAATGTCCGAGGGTGCCAGGTTCTGCGGAGTGGCAGAAAGCAAGATTACTTTGTGCCGCTTTGCGCCCTTTAGAAGATTCAGCAATACACGGCGCCGTTGACTGTTGTTGCGGAATCCGTGGGCCTCGTCAATCAGAACCGGTCCGGCATTACGGAGCATCTTCTGCAAGTTGCGGTCATCGGTAACATATGCTTCAGTGAGACGGCCCCGACTTAACACGTCTGCGTCCCGTAGACCGAACTGATCGCAGGTGCGTTCCCACATCCTCCTGAGACTGGCAGGGCAGATAATCAGGGGGTCGCCGGCATCCCGTTCGCCCACGTACAGACGGCGGAGGATTTCCGCGCCTATAAAGGTCTTTCCCATTCCTACGACGTCCGCGATATAGCAGCCGCCATGCCGTTCGAGCATGGTAAGACCGGCGGCCACTGCATCCAATTGGTAGTTGGTTAGGTCTACCGGTGGCTCCGCAAGATTTGGCGGGAGCTCGTCCCCCAAAGTGTCGCCGTAGAGTTCGTAGAGTACTTTCAGATAAACCAAGTAGGGTTCTGGCGTGGCCAGGACCCAACTGCTTCTGAGTTGCTCAACTACCTGGCTGCTTACTGGCTCGCTGTCGCTCCATAGTCGTTCGAACCATTGGCGAATTTCGCCGATGTCCCCACCGTGGGTCACGGGGTAATTCAACTCGGTATTGCCGGTGAAGCCCGCAGCGGAAAAATTCGTTGAGCCGATGATCGCTGTGCCAGGGGCAGATTCTAATCCTGTATATCCGATATACGCTTTGGCGTGCATCCGGTCCTTAACGTAAGCGCGCACATCTACCCGGCCTTCAGCAATCAGCTGCGCTAGAGATCTGATACCTTCTTCGGTGGAATCGTCTTGGGGTTGTGCGGCAGCATTTCGTCCTACGTTGTCCACCGTCTCATCTCGTGCGGCGGTCTCGTCGCGCCGGTTCTGGGCAGCATGGTACCCATCCCTAGACTCCTGCGGATTGTAGCCCGCGAGGATTTCTGAGCGGGTAGGGCGGTCAGTGCGGCCAATCAGAATGCGGACTCGGCCTGGTCGCGTCGCCAGCAAATCACGCACTCGGGCAAAACCGGAGAGGTAAAAATAGCCGACTGCGATGTCCGCACTGTGGGGTTGTCCATTGGCCTCTGCCAAGACTGACCGCAAATGCTCGGTGAATTGTGGGTCGCTATGCGCGTGCAGTATAGTCAAAGTGTTACGAAGCACCGTCCTCGGTTGCGTCTTGTTTGAGCCAATGTCCTTAATTCCCCGTTTCCATCCCTGCTAGGAATTCCTCATAGGAAGTACTGTCCGGCATGGTCCGCGAAGGCATCGGCATCGCGTATGTATCGCATCACGGTTGCCGGATTCGAGTGCCGAGTCACTGCCATGATCTTGTCCAGCCGCGCGTGGTGGACTGCCGCACTGGTCACGAACCCGGCTCTTAGCGAATGCCCCGAAATGTCTTTCGGGTCAAGTCCGACCAGTCCTGCGTAATGTTTTAGAATGCGAGGAATATCGCTGTGATGCAAGGCCTTTCCTCGCAGGTGCCCACCCCGCCGCATTGTTTGGAAGAGTGGACCCTCGGTAATGCCCGAATCTTCGAGCCACCTGCGCAGGCGGTGGATAGGTCTTATTGCCCTCCCGTCTAAGATCGCTACCCTTTGCCCCTTGCCGCTTTGGTCAGTCTTCGACTGACGAACCGTCAGCCACATGCGATCCTCATGGCCACTCGAATCAAGGAACTCGACATCACCGACAATCAAACTGCAAATTTCCGATCGGCGCAAAGCCCCTGAGAATCCAACGGCAATTACCGCTGCGTCCCTGCTGCCTATAAGCGAATCAGGACATGCTTCCAACATGGCCTCTATATGGTACTCGCGCAAAGCCTCCACTTTGCGGCTGGGACAAGCTTTGATGCGGGCCAATCCTCTCAGTGTCGAACGGACTATTGGGTCGTTAGTTGGAGACGGTCTGCCTTCATCCGTATGTCTCTTGTTAACGGCGCTCTTGCAGAGCATCACCGTGCCTATCGAAGGTATGATACCACTCTGTGGATTCGGGTGGGTTGCCAGATCGACAAAGAATTTCGCGACTTCGCGTGGAGGCACCGAAAGAGGGTCGCCAAGGCCCTCGGCAATACAATACTCCGCGAATTTCCTCCAACCCTTGTGATAGGCAACACGGGTATTGCGTGACAGCTCCGACGAGAGCGCTTCTTCATGCACGTTTATGCCAGTTACAGCTAGGGCTTCCATATATCTCCTCCGAGTCCAAACAGGTACAGTTTTTACAGTTTGCCTCAACTGGTGATGGACACGGGGTTGATTGCACCGGAGACCACGCGCCCCTGATAGCCAAGCGAATGCACAAACCCGGGACCGGGCCAGTGGTTGGTCGCGCAGGTAGCACGTGAGACTGTTCGGCATAAGGGAGCGGGCGACTTTGCGAACCCTTAATCTCTAACAAGTGCGCCGTTGGCGGGCGCGGTTCCACTTCTGTATGGTGGAGTCAAGATAAAGCTGTCCCATACCCCGACGAGATTCGCACAAGACTCGGTTGTACGATTTATCGAGGAATAACCACTGGCCTAAATGAGGCGTTCATCATTGATAACCGGACTAAGGAAGCACTAGTTGCTCAAGACTCGCGCTCCACGGAGATCATCAAGCCTGTGCTCCGAGGCCGGGACATTGAGAGCTATCGGGCGAAGTGGGCTGGCATGTGGCTCATCGACACTCACAACGGGTATGAAAGTGTTCCACCTATAGAGATCGATGACTACCCTGCCCTCAAGACCTATCTCGACGCCCACTATGAAAGGCTGGCGAATCGGTATGACAAAGGCAGGACACCGTATAACCTCCGTAACTGCGCTTACCACGCAGATTTCGCCAAAGAGAAACTGCTATGGATGGACATGTCTCCGGAGGGTAGATTTGCTTACTCCGATCAGGAGTTGTTCTGCAACGACAAAGGGTTCATCATGACCGGCAACGCTTTGAAGTATCTTTGCGCTGTTCTCAACAGTAGGCTCGTGACGTGGTTCATGGAAGTCACAGCTTTAACTACCGGAATGGGTGTCCTTCAGTGGAAAAAATTCGCAGTTGAACGGCTGCCAGTTCCGTATGTCCGTGGCACGAAGCAGCGTTCCTTTACTCGTCTCGTTAACCGTATCTTGGCCGAGTCTGCTGACCCACGGGCGTCACTCGGCGATCTACAAGCAGAAATAGATTGTGCGGTAAACGCGCTATACGGTTTGAATGCGGAGGAAGTTCGAGCAATTTCCAATGGATAACCATGACGGATCTCGCGTCCCGATCCGTCAGGTGCTCTAGACTCAGTTCAGCGATCTTGGAACATTTCCTCTACCGCCACGATTTCATCAGCCGTAAGTCCGTACACCCGGTACACCAATTGGTTTATATCGTCCTCGTCGTTAGCGGCGTCTGCGGCTGGGTCGGCTGCCTTTTGCGCGAGGATCCTTTCGACGTGCTGCAGCAACTTCCCTTGCTGATCGTCCGTAGCATAGGGCACGGGAATTTGTTCTACCGTATGCCCAATCCACCTGGTTATCCCCATGCCGGAGTTCAGTGCCGTGTGGCGCATGAACCACGTTATCAATCTGGAATTGAGGACTGCGCAATGGTATTTGAGCGCTTGCCCCGTCATCATGAAGACTGTGTTCAAGCAGAATTTCTCACCATCTTCGTAGGCGAATCTGCCGCTATCCGTCAGGTCCATCCAGAATAACTTCTCTTTGGCGAAATCTGCGTGGTAAGCGCAGGTATCCTGCATTTCGTACCAAGCATTATTGGTTTTCTTGCGAGACCGAGTTCCATCCGGAAGCCGCTTTCCGCTCTGCTCAAGCCGCGCTATGCCGAACGTGAGCAAGTGCTTCTTGACTGCCGGGTAATCGTCGATTTTGACGCCAGCGGCAGGGAAAGTTGCGATTAGCCATAGGCCCTGCCAAACGGCTTTGTAGCGCCGTATGTCGCGGCCGCGCACCACTGGCTTGAGGATCTCGGCGGACCTGGGGTCATTCGCGACCAGCTCGTCTTTAGTCCGGTTATCGATGATGAAGGCTTCGTTGTAGCCGGTTTTTATTCCGTAGTTAATCGTAATATCCCAATCTTTCAACGGAGTTCCTATGGCCAGCATCTTGTCCATAATGCGCTGCTCCGTTGCTGAAAGGATACTCCAGGGAGCGTCCCCCTTTGGTCGGGCGGAACCCCAATGGTCCAAGGGTGGCGGAAAGCTGTCCTCTTCCAATCCTTTGATGTCGGTTGCGGGGATCGTCAGATCGCGTTTGCTATCTTGTAGTCCGTCTCTGACCACGATGACACTTGTGTCCACGATGGCCTGTTCGAAGACGTCCTTCCCCATTTCCAGCAAGAGCGTGGGCGTGTGTCTTTCAGTCAAGTATCGGCGTGTGGTTTTGCCGTATTCCGCCTTCAACCAACTGTTGGATGTGATGTAGGCAAGGATGCCCTGGTTGGGCCTAAGAAGCTGGCATCCGCGTTCGTAGAAGAGCTGATAGATGTCTCCCGTTCGGGCGAATGTGGCGTAACCGACGTTGCGATAAAGGTTGGCAAGTTCACCGCTGTTCCTTTGCAGCTGCACATAGGGTGGATTACCAACTACCACGTCGAAGCCACCAGCAGCAATTACGTCCGCGAAGTCAATGCGCCATTCGATGTCCCCTGCGGGGGCGGCGTCTTCCATAGTTTCGCGAATACGTGACTTGGTTTCTTCAACGCGCTTCTTGAGGTTTCTCTTGTTGGTGTGATCTTGTTCAGTGGTGTAGGCCGCAATGTCTGCCTGGAGAGTGCTTGTCCTAATCCCCTGGTCGGTTAAATCCAATTGGTGGATCAATTGAGCTGGGCTCGGGTCAGGACCGGCCAAGCTGTCGCCTACAACCAATTTCAGGTCCAAGTTCGGCAACGGCTCCGGAGCGCCGTCTCCTTCATAATCTACGGCAAGGCTCAACCAGAGACGCAGCATGGCCGTGCTGACTGCCAGGCCGTCTTTGTCCGTACCGTGAATGGTTTTGCTGATTATATCCAGCTTCTGCCGGTACAGGCTCTGCGACGTGTGTCTAGCTCTGAACAGGCTGTCGTTCAACACTAGGATTTCCTGAAGCATACCCAAGAGGAATGCGCCGGAACCACACGCGGGATCTACAGCTTTCATCTCTGCCACAGCTTTGCCGATCTCCAGCGCCTGTTGGGGCGTGATGGCCTGATCGTTACCATTGTCAACTAAGTCTGCAATTCTAGAATCAGTCAACCCGTAGATGCCCTTGACTCCAATGTAGCACTTAAGGGCTTCGCGGCACATGAACTCGACGACTGGGCGCGGCGTGTAATACGCGCCACTGCCGTTTCGTTCGTTGACGGTCTCCTCGAACAGCTTGCCTAGCATTTCAGGGTCAACGGCCACTTCCGTGTCCAGCGAGGTTGATTCCATAACGGTGAAGTTGTAGCCAGTAAAAAGCTGGGTGATCACGTGCCCAATTATGTCGTCAGGAACTGGGAAATCTCCTTTGCAAGCTTGGTAATCGAGAGGGGTCTGTTCAAATAATCCTCCGTTCAGGAAAGGCACATCGCCGATGGACAGGTAGACAGTAGGGTCGTCTCGCCGCAGGTCTTGGGATTTCGGGTTGTTGAGCCCATCGAAAAACAAGTGCTTCATTCTGTCCAAGTAAAAGTTTGTTTCTTGTTGGCTGGCCTGATAATCCCGCCACAGCGCATTGAGGTAATCAAAACTGCCGTTTATGGACAGCCAGCCCTTCTTGCTGACGAAGTGGATGAACAGTAGGCGGTTCAGGAGGCTTTGGGTGAACTGCTCAGCATCGGCCCGCTTAATGGTGGTAGCCAAACGATTTACCGCGTCGTCGTAGGCTTCCTTGTAGGACTTAAAGAAATCACGTGCGATCGGCTGCACGCTGAAGCCGTTCTTGAAAGCCTCTTGTGGAACTTCGCCGTTGGCTATGTCTCTTCCGATGCGTTCCAGGCAATCGAGAGTGGTGCGATTCAGGGATTCCCAATATGCCGTGGCGCGCAAGACATTTGACAAGCGGTCCGGGTTGTCTGGCGAGGGAGTCCCAGTCACGAACTGGATGCCGCTATCATCAGGTAAGTTGAATATCAATAGTGGAAAGTGTTCTGAGCCACCATCCTGCTGCGCCACTCGGTTGGCCACTTGGATGCAGGCTTTGGTTATGTACGACCGACTTACGCCTTTGCCCCTCAGGTCAAAGTGCACCGCCGTGTAATTTGGTCCAAACTCGTTGGGTAGAACACCAATTGGTGTAGCGTACCCCGGCAATTGAGGGTCGTTCACGGCAACGGCGCGGTCCTCAATTGCCGTGAATCCCAGCACGTCAGCAAGGAACTGACGCAGGGAGGCAACCCGTTGCACATCAGACAGCCTCACCATCGAGCTTAGCCTCTCCTGGGCTAGCTTGCGACGGTCCTGCAAGTTTACCGTCCCCATTGATACCCTCCCGGATATTCGCTAATGGCACGGATGAGAGATTAGCCAACTCTAATCTCTATTGAAGAAATATCCTGCTGGAAATGCTCTAAAAGCACCCCAATTCTTGCTAGTATGGTTCTTCTGGTTCCGTGCCTGTCCAAGAAAACTCCATTCGATAGAGTGAACGGTTGGTAAAACTTTCTACCGGCTTCAGTACGAGGCTCGGAGTTAACGATTGTTCCACGTCCTCTTGGTGCTGGACAAGCTCTCGGGGTCAAACTACCCATTCGGACTAACCACTCAGCCACCTCTGCTAGGACTTGATACCAGAACTGCGGTTGTGCCTTCACCCCGTCAGGAAACCGCATCTTTGGAGGCGTTCGCCCTTCTTCCTTCAAGTTGGCAAAAGAACCCCATCCTTCTTTGTCGGGAGTTCGAGTTACTTCCGGTGCCGTCGGCATCTGAGGCGAAATAGCCATCCCAGTGAACTGGTTCGCCCGCCACAGAAACAAGAGCCGCATCGCGGATGTAGCCGCCTCTGCCTCGGCGATCTCCACATCAAGGACCTTTCTCTGTTCTATGGGAAGCATCAGGGAGTTGTCGTAGACTTCCCAGTTGTTTCCATTGCTCAGTGCGGGGTACCTAATGCCCAATTCACTGGCGTATGCCACCACCTGGGACCGATGGTTGGCCAAGCTTTCGCCAAGCCTCTTAGCCTCCAAAAACACACACGGGCTTCCATTCCCGAGCAGTAGTGCATAATCTGCGCGCTTGCCATTGACATCATATTCGGGAATCACCATTGCCGGATCCCCGACCACCCACCCCAGGGCTTCCAACAATGGATCAATCAACGCCAATCGGGTCCGACACTCATTCTGCCCCAACAGCTCGGCGTGTTCCGAAATTCTGCCGCGCAGCGTTTCAATGACTCTTTGCAGGTCTTCGAGCGGCATTCACAAACATCCTTCGCTTAGGGCCAGCCGACTATGGGATCTCGAGTTTTAAGTTCCGGGAACAGTGAGAAGTCGCGATCCCGCGTAAGGAACAAGTCGGTCCCGTGAGCGATGCAAATTGCCGCTATCCTTGCGTCGTGGACGACTCCTCCCACCACACGTGGTCGTCGAACGAAGCTCTCCAGTATATCCAAGAAGTCCTCGGTTTCCCCAATCAGTCGTATTGAAGGAGAAGCTGTCCAAGCGGTCAATTGGCTCCACGACTGTTCATGATTGGAGGCATTGTCATTCCAAATGCGACGGTTCGTCACCACGCTGAGGAACTTATAGCAGCAAGGCCAGGGAATAGCCCAAACGTCGTTGCCTTCAGCTAACCCTCGAATTACCGAGGCGGCCGCCTCGTGGTATCTCGATTCGCGGCGATGCGCATACACGAGCAGATTTGTGTCAACAGCAATCATCGGGATCAACGTTCTCCATAAATCACCTCTCGGAGGTCCTGCCAAGAGTATGCCTCCAGAGGGTCCGTGGCGTCAGCATCACCTACACTGTAGTCGGGAAGTTGGTAGCGTTGCTTAGCGGTCTCGGTAGAAAGCACCTGCCGGAGCCCTTCCTCAACCACGGAGCGCAACGGGCGTCCGGTCCGTCGCGCGTGGCGCTTTGCCCGCGCTAGCAATTCGTCCTGGATGTCGAGCGTCGTCTTCATGAATCCCATACTAGCCATAACGTTTTAGGCGGTCAAGCCATATCCAAATGGATCCACCGTTAACGCAAGTTCATTACTGACGGTTGGCATTTTCCGCTCAGTACCTTTCCAATCCAATTGCCCCCTTCTAGCCTGACCTCCCACGCGAAGCGGAGCTTTTGGTGTTGATTGGGAAACAAATGCCCCTAATTCCGGTGAAGCGGCCGGCGACGCCACGTAAATTCGTGACGAGGTTCGGCCTCTCCTTATTGGGCGAACCGCGACGGCGCTCCGCAATAGACCCTCGGACGATGGGGACCATGCAGCTACTCCGCCCTCCGGCAATTTCCGGCGCTCTCCGGCAGCATGACCTCGATTCCGCCGGGCACCGTCCACGCCACACGTATGATGTGCCATACCTCCCCTCCAGTGGGGACCGCGCCCTCATACCACTCCATTCCAGTGGGGACCGCGCCCTCATACCACTCCATCACCCGGCCAACGTCGATGCCGAGTCGCTCGGCGAACTCCTCCGAGGAAATGTCGGCGAGCTCAATAAGACGTCCTAGCCGCTCGCCGAAATCTTCCGGGAAGGGATCCGAATGAAAGTCCTCGTACCTTTTACGTGCGTCCATGGTTCTACCTCCTCTTCTTTCTGTGGACCACTATCGCGGGTCCGCCGTAGCCAGCGCGGCTAACCCCTCGGGCACCCGATTGGCAACACCGTTCTACCATCAGGCCATCAAAGTATACTCTGGTACGTCACTCGATCTGCCTCGGAGCACCGGCGACCCGGATGCGCGGCAGGCGCTGCATTGAGCAACTCCCAGGGATGCCGCCAGAATCCCGGGCCCGTCGTTCCTGATGCGATTGTGGGGTTCGTCCAACAACGTGCGGGGGCGGGTATCAAACCCGCCCCATTGACTCCCGGCCCCGTGCCTGACTCGCGCCACAGCATGGGGTGTCAATGCTGTTGTTGTCCAGGGAAAATGTCCGGCTAAGTGCTCAGGGAAAATGTCCGTTGGTCTTGTCCTGAGTAGCTAGATAAGCGTCCCGTCGGCGAGAAGGGTTTATTGGGGGAGCCGACAGGTCGACGTACTTCCTGACTGTGTTTCGCGAAATACCCAGTTGCTCGGCAATGCCTCTGAGACGGTAGCTCTCCCCGCGGATGTTGAGCACGTGGCTGTGATGCAGCAGCCGGTCGAGGATGGCCGAGGCGATCACCGTGTCGCCCAGGAGCTCACCCCACTCGCCGAAGCCCTTGTTCGAGGTCAGGATGATGCTGCCCCGCTCGTAGCGGGCCGACACCAGGGTGAAGAAGGCGGTGGCCGACTCCCGGTCGTAGGGCCAGAAGCCGAATTCGTCCACCACCAGCACCTTGGGCGCCAGGTAGACCCTCATCCTCCGGTCCAGGTTGTGCTCGGCGCGGGCCTTGCGCAGGTCCTCCATCAGGTCGTAGGCCCGGACGAAGTAGGCCCCCTGGCCGTTCTCGATGGCCCGCAGCGCCAGGGCGATGGCCAGGTGGGTCTTGCCCACGCCGGGCGGTCCCAGCAGCAGGATGTTGCTGGCCTCGGACACGAAGGCCAGGTTGGCCAGCTCCTTGACCAGCCGCTCGTCGATGGAGGGCTGGAAGCCGAAGTCGAATTGCTCCAGAGTGCGCTGGAAGGGCAGGTGAGCCAGCTTGGTCCTGGTGGTGAGGTAGCGTTCCCGGCGGGCGGCGACCTCGGCCCCCAGGAGTTGGGCCAGCATATCGGGATAGGGCAACTGCTGGTTGGCTGCGGCGTCCAGGGTGTTGTCCAGGACTTCGACAGCCTGCTTGAGCCCCAGGGTTTCCAGATGATGACGGGCCTGCTCCAAGGCGATCATCTGGCACCTCCCACGGCGGCCAGCTCGTACACGTCCAGGGAGCGCCGTTCCACCTCGCCCACCGGGACCTGCACCGCCACGGCTTCCCTGCGGGGACGGCCGTCTCCCCTGGGCAGGCCGGACCATTGGCCGGGCAGGATGAAGCGCTGGCCGGGCTGCTGGGCCCTGGGATGCACTGCGATGCGCTCATCGCCGGCCCAGACCTCCACCGTGCCCTGGCGCTGACCCACCTGCACCACGGCGCCCACCCACTTCCAGTACACCCCGTAGCGGGAGCCCTCCCAGCTGACGAAGCCGTCCCGGGACACGGTGCGGTCCTCCCGCAGATATGGCCCCAGCGCTGCCCGGTCGGGTGCCTTGCCCAAGTGTGGACGCTCCTCGCTCAGCATCTCCCAGGGCACCCTATAGGTGGTGCCGTGCACCCTGGCGTTGGCCACCGCGTCGCACCACTCCAGTGTCTGGCGGTTGAGATCGGCGTCGCCGGTGAAGCGCATGCTGGGCCACATGTTGCGCCGGACGTACTTCACCCCGCTCTCCACTTTCCCCTTCGTCTGCGCCCGGTAGGGCTGGCACAGCCGGATGTCAAAACCCACACGCCGGGCGAAGTCCAGCATCCGCAGGTTCCACTCGGTCTGGCCGTCCTCGTCCTTGCCCAGGGTCACCACCTTGGCATTGTCGTAGAGGCAGCGGCGGGGCACACCGCCCAGATACTCGAAGGCGTTGACGTGGCACTGGATGAAGGCGGCGGTGTCCGCCTTGCGCACCAGTTCCACGTAGCAGGCCCTGGACCAGCCCATGGTCATCACGAAGGCCCAGATTCGGTGCTTCTTCCCGTCAGCGCCGACGTACCCCAAGCTGCCCCAGTCCACTTGGGCCTGCTCTCCAGGCGCTGTCTCGAATCGCATGGTGGCCTCGGGCTGACCGCCCTTGCGGCGGGGCCTCAGGTATTCAGTCAAGGTGCTGTAGGCGCCTCTGTAGCCCAACGCACGCAACTCCCGCAGCAACACCACGCAATTCTCCAAACCCTCCGTCATCCGGCGGTCAATGTGCTGGGCATAAGGGTCCAGACTCGATCCCCGTGGCCGGCGCGGCTTGGGCCGCATGGCATCCGGAGACCTCAGATACTTCAGAACCGTGTTGCGGGCCAGACCCAGTTCCCGGGCAATGGCCCGGGCTGAGTGTCCCTCTCCGTGCATTTCGTAGAGCCGTTTCACATCTCCACCTCTCAGCAATGCTGCCGGCACCTCCACGAAGATTTCGCGGATGATGCCAGCGCTACCGAGGTGGCTCAATTCTGAGTCAGCGATTTTGGCTCACTTTAAGTCCAGCGGTGACAGGGGAGCGTCACTACCGCCTCAGAATCCTCCGCCGGGCGTTGTCCGCAACCGTCACCCGGACGCTTTCCGAAAGCCTCACTGACTTGCCCAGTGCGTTTCTGCCCTTGGTTGGCTCCGGTTGCGTTGCTTCGGTAACTCCAGTCGGGTCACGGTGATGATAGGCGAGACGGTGCACAGGAGATACGATTCAGTTGCGGCTTTGGCCGTGGGGCGACTACCGGGCTAAACCAGCCCTCGTGCGTCTTTCGACTCCCTCTGCTCCCTCTGCCTTTGGATCAACTCCCATTCTCCGGGGGCGAGTGCATCGCAGGGATATTTCTCTACGAACTCGTCCAGGACTTCGAGGGCCAGGCGGTGTTCGCCGAGGGCCAGACGGGTCTCCACCCTGCGATAATAGGATTCCACGTCCCAGGGGTCGGACTCGTTGGCGTGGTCGAAGGCCTGCGCCGCCGCCGCAAGGCTTCCACGGCCAAGGAGAGCGATGCCCATCGAGTGGCGCACTGTGGGGTCTGCGCTAACGGAAACTTTGAGCGCTTCGTAATCCTGCATCGCCTGTTCAAAGTCGCCCAGGACGCGGTACACCACTGCCCTCTTGACCCGGGCGTCGGTGTCCAGGGGGGCGGCCACAATGTCCGCCGTCAGGCGCTCAACCGCCCGCCGGAAGTGCTCGTGAACCTCGGTCAACCCGGGCTCCTCAATGTGATTGTCGTCCCTTTTCATGTCTTTCCTCCGCTTCTTGTGTGCCTCTCTGGTGCTGCGCTGCCCCCACCGCCGCGACCGGCGGCGGGGTGGTACCGTTATGGCCTTGCTTTGCGGTCAGTTTCGTCAGGCGCCGGCGCCGTTCGCCAGGTTAACGGCGATCTGCCGGTCGTTGCCGACGATGGGGTTGCCGGGCTCCAGCGTGGCTACTTGGTCGAGGTCTTCGATTGCCTTCCGGTACTGTCCGATCTCGACGCGGGCCGCCGCCCTCTCGTAGTAGGGCGCGGCGTCATCAGGGTCAAGCTCGATGGCTCGGTCAAAATAACTTATGGCAGCCTCGTATTGCTCCAGGCGGGCCAGCGCCTTTCCCCTGTGCAGGTGGGCGTCAGGATTGTCCGGTTCCAGCCTGATAACGCTGTCGAAGTCCTGGATGGCCCTCTCGGGCTCGCCCTCGCTGAGGTAGGTCGCCCCCCGGTTCAGCAGGGAGTAGGAATGTTCCGGGTCCAGGTTGATGGACTTGCTGAAGTCCCGCAATGCCAGCTGGGGCTGGTCCAGATTGGCGTGGGCGCAGGCCCTCCCGAAATGGACATCGGACTGGAGTGGGAAGGTCTTTGCGAGCTTGTTGAAGTCCCGGAGGGCCTCTTCGTACCGGCATTGATTCAACAGGGCGAATCCACGCCCCATAAGGGCAGGGCCGAGGTCCGGTTCGATTGCCAGGGCGGCGTCGAAATCGTCGCTGGCCCTTTCCCAAGCCCCCAAATTCCCGTGGGTCATCCCCCGGTCGTAGAAGACCTGGGCCGAGCTGGGATCGAGTTCGATGGCCCTGGTGAAGTCCTGGATCGCCGTTTCATACCGCTGCTGGCCGTCATAGGCCACCCCCCTGGCGGCGATGGCTTCAGGATTGTCCGGTTCCAGGCGCAGGGACCGGTCATAGTCGCTGATGGCTTCGTCGAGTCTGCCCAGGGTGCCCAGAGCCAGTCCCCGGTCGCACAGAGCACCAGCGTTGTCCGGGTCCAGGTCCAGAACGGCGTCCAGGTCCCGGACCGCGCCGTCGCCATCCCCCATCAGCATCTTGGCCACTCCCCTAGCCCGGCGGGACAGATTGCTCAGCGGCTCCAGTTCAATGGCGGTGTCGAAGTCCTCGATGGCCCGCTCGAATTCCCCCGCGTCCTTGTAGATGCTGCCCCGGTTATGGTAGAAGATCGAGCTCTGGGGGTCCAGGGCAATGGCCTGGTTGAAATCCTCCATCGCCCGCTCCAGGTGCCCAAGTTCGGCGCGGGTGCAGGCCCGGTTGAAGTAGGGGATCGGGTCCCTGGGGTCCAGGCCGATGGCCTTGTCGTAGTCCTCAATGGCCCCTTCCATGTCGCCCAGCCTGGCAGAGCAGGTCCCCCGGCCGTAGCGGGCGATGGCGTCCTCGGGGTTGAGGCCGATGATGGTGTCGTAATCCTCCTTTGCCAGGTGGTGCTCACCCAATTCGCAGCGGGACTCGGCCCGGTTGTGGTAGGCTTCCACGTTTTCGGGCTCAATGGAGATGACCTCCCCAAAGCTCTTCTCTGCTTGCCGATCCTCCCCCAACCTCCGGTAAAGCAGGCCCCTGGCTATCATTGATGGAGAATCCTCCGGATTCTCGGCAATTTTAGCGTCCAGCTTCTTGATGGCCGGCCTTATCTCCTCTTGGGGCACCCGGTGAATCAGTCTTGCTACGATGCCGCAGACTATGCAGTTGTCCCGTTCGTGTTGGTTGTTGTGATTTGGGTGCATGGTTTCCTCCTGCGCTGTATCCTTGTTGTCAGATCCGCTCCCGGGCCTCCCGTCACGGTTGGACGCCGGTGGCATGACTCTATAATAGCACATTAGTTCTTGTGCCCAAGATCAGTTCCGGCAGACGAGGCTGAACCATATTGGCGAGCGTTGCCGCCATTCTGGCAACGACAAAGCTGGGGCTGACTCTCATCGGGTCTGCCCCTCGTTCAACCCAGATTCGTGGGCACTATGCCCTTTCACAACCCTAACTGTTCAATTCGACCGCCCACGAGTACCAGAGTTTTTGGTGTTGATTGGATAACCGAGAAGTTAGCCCAGGAAGTGACCCGGGGAATGCGGGAGGCGGCATCCCGGGGTTTTTGGATGACCACCAACGCCCCCTACGGCTACCGGAGGGTCTACGTTCAGGACGGGGCCAAGAAGCGCCCCCGCCTGGAACTCAACCCGCCCCACGACGCCGTGGTTCGGCGCATCTTCGACCTCTCCCTCCAGGGCAAGACCTCGCTGGACATCCCCAAGACCCTGAACGCCGAGGGTATCCCCTCCTCCAGCGGAAAGCATTGGAGCAAGACCGCCATCCACAAGGTCCTCACCAACGAAGCCTACACTGGCATATTGATCTGGGGCCAGAACGCCAAGGACGGCCAGGAGCCGGTTCGGGTGGAGAACGCCTTCCCCGCCATCGTGTCTCAACAGGAGTTCCAGCGCGTCAGGAAACTAATGGAAGCCCGCGCCCCGGCGGTCACTCATCCACGCCGCGCTGCCAGCCCCTATCTGCTCAGCGGCCTGGCCAAGTGCGAGACCTGCGGCAAGGCCCTCACCGCCTCCGAAGCCAAGGGAGGGAAGTACACCTACTACGTGTGCCAGTCCATCCTGAAGCTGGGCAGCGGGACCTGCGACACCCCCAGGCTCAACGCCAGGAACTTCGAGGACCTGATCATCTCCAACATCCGGGACAACATCCTTACCGAGTCCAACATCCGCGACCTGGTGAGGCTGCTGGACGAGGAGATGGACGGTGTGGCCCGGGAGCAGCGACAGAACCTGGAAACCATCGAGTCCGAACTGGAGGAGGTCAAGCGGAAGTTGGACCGCATCTGGCACTTCGTGGAGAGCACCGACCTGGACATGGCCGACGCCTCGGAGCGCATCCTGCAACACCGCCACCGTCGGGAGCAACTGGAGGCCGCCGCTGAGGAAGCCCGGGCCGTCCTGTCCCAGAGGCGGGAACTGCTGGACAGCGCCGACGTCATCTCCGCATTTGCCCGGGACATGAGCGAGTTTCTCAAGACCAGCGAACTCACCGAAACCAAGGCATTCGTGCGGTCCTTCGTCAAGGAGGTGCTGGTAAGGCCCGGTGGCGCGACGATCATCTATACGATTCCCACGCCGGAAGATAGTCCAATAGGGGGAGCCGATACCTCTGAAATCGCCCTGTCCGGCGGAGTTCGCAGTATCGGATATGGTGGTACCCCCGGAGAGGATCGAACTCTCGTCTCCGGCTCCGGAGGCCGGCACTCTATCCACTGAGCTACAGGGGCACTCTGCATCAAGAATATCACGGCCCTCCGCACCCCAACAAGCACCGGCAGCCTGACCGAAACGCTTCACTGCAAGTGGCTGAACTCTCCAGGGCGTGGCTTCGACTCGCAACAGAGGCAAACTTGAGGAATAGTCCCGGCGCGCGTGGCAAGTGATGAATCTGGGAAGCTGCGAAAGCGTATACTGTTGGTCATTGATCGTATTTCTGAGATAAACTTGAATGGAGAACTCGACAAACAAAGCGCTTCGCGATCTCGGAATATTCTATTGCGCCGTGTTTGTCTTATCCTTGGCGGCTTTTTCCCTTTCCCTGTGGCTATACTGGGACGCGTGGCGCCTCGATACCCTGGTGCAGCAGATATCCACTGTGTCCAGCGCATCTATAGGGCTGGCGCTGCTGGCCACAATCCTCAAAGAGGCAGGTTCATTGATGGTACTCGCAGCAATGAAAATCAAAGAGTGGCAGGACGAAGCACGCAAAGAAGGACGAAAGGAAGAGCGGGAAAGACAGCGCAGGCGCCAGGCGGAAGCCTACGAGAGGTTCGGATTTGAAATCGACGGCGTCCTGGTACTCCCCCGAACTCCGGAGGTTGAGCAGTTCCTGGCTGGGGAAGACGTGGAGTAAGAGCGCCCGCAGCTTTCCTGTATAATGGCGCCATTCATCCCTGCCATCCTTCGCCAGGCTCAGGAGAGGCGTCATGCCAGTCGTCCAGCGTCCCTATGTCCCGCCCGAAGACCAGCCCCCCCACGAGGAGACCTACGCTCGCCCCGGCGACACCCAGGCCAATGCCAGCGAGGGCAGCTCCCTAGATCCCATAACCTTCTACGCCGACTCCATGCACATCTTCAGCAGCCTCTACTCCGCCGTGCTGTTCTTCGGCGAACAGATGGAGGAGCGTGAGCCCATCCTCCGCGCCCGCATCAAGGTCAGCCCCCAGATGCTCAAGGCCATCGCCCTACTGACCGCCAAGCACGTCCGCGAGTACGAAGACGCTGTCGGCCCCATTACCTTGCCAGAGCAGGTCTACGCGGCCTGGGAGCTGGACACGGAAGGAACCCACAGCCATGCCTGATGGCCGACCGCCCGAGGATGCCGAGGCGCAGGAAGACCGCCCGCTGGCCGAGGACCTGGCCCTGCCGGTCGTCGTGGAGCCGGGCGTCGACTACGCGACGCCACCCGACTGGAGCTGGCGCGATATCGACGCCAGCCAGCCCAACGCCGCGGTCTTCCACATCAGCCACTCCGAGATAACTCGCGTCCTCGTTGACACCCTGCGCCCCGAGGACAGTTCCCCTGACTCCAGCATGGTAGTCAAGGACGAAATTCCCATCGTGGTGCTGGACAGCCTGGACAAGTACTGGGCCGGGGAGTCCAAGCAGCACCTGCCCCTGAACGGCGTTCGCGTCCCCATCGAGGGCGACACGTTGGCCGAGGCCAAGCGCGCCCTAGCCGACGACCTGGCCGCCCAGTTCCGCCTGCTGCTTATGCTACGCAGCTCCGCCCACCAGCTCGCCCAGCCCCTGCAGGAGAACCTGCGGATGCTCAGCGAACTGCTGGAACCCCGGCGGGGGCAGGGATAGGCTTCTTCCGGTGCTTTCCGTGCCTTATAACCCGTAGCGCTCCCGCTGGTATGCAACCCATTCCGCCGCCGCGTTGCCGCATTCCCGCTCCACAGCGGCAACCAGCGTGGACGGGCAGACAATCGCGTAAGCATCATCGGGCCGCTTCAACGTGGCGCGAAACACGTCCGAAACCGCCTTGAGGTCTGGGAATCGTTCCTTCAAGGGCGGTGATGTGATGGTGTTCCGGTAGGCATCGTTCTCCTTGGGGACGACGGCTACCACCTTCGCCTCGGTTGCGCCCAACTCCCTTTTGGCTACCATTCGGTCGGCCAGTAGTCGCTGTCGCATTAGCTGGTAAAAGGGTTCGTAAAGCAGTTCGTCCATTGGGGCGACGCCGTCGCCGTGGAAAGACGACGATTCTGCGTTGTACAAGGCAGAGTATCGGTTCATGGGTGTTTTACTATTGCGGAGCCTGACTCCATTACTCTCCTTGTATTCCTCCACATACTTCCATTCCAGCAAGTACGCTCTCAGCGAAGTACTTGTTTCGGCAACCATGAATGCGTCAATACTGGTCGTCAGTGCGCCCCGAATGGCCTTGGCATCCTTTTCCAGTGGCTTGCCCACGCCAATCCACTCCAACTCAACAGGCGAAGGGGGCCAGGTGGTCTCCTCGTGTTCTATGAGAATTACGTCTTGTACATCGTCGTCGATGGCGCGCAATACCGCCGCAAGTGCTCCCTCAATCCCAATCAACGGGAGCAGGAAGTTGATGCAGGCAATTTGCGAGCTTGCCATGTTGCGTGTGGGGCCGTCTTCTCCGGGTGTGTCGCCGCTACGGGCACTTCGCCACCACTTCATTTTGCGGTCTGCAAAATACTTGATTGCCCTATTATGGCCACGAAGCGGCTCGAATAGATTCTCGATTTCATGCCCCAAGGCCAGTAGGTGAGGGTTGCGTTGACCTTTTTCATCAGTTGGCGCCCTCCCTCCCGGTCTGATGGTGTCGGAGGTTTGTCTGAAATTTGCCTGCTGTCGTCGGGCGGTTATACCGAAGGATGGCATAGGATTTCCTCCTCTGGATTCCCGCTTTCGCGGATATGACAGTTGGGCGGTTAATCACCCACCGCCAGCCGCGACCGCACGGCGTCCGCCACCTCCGCCAGCGGCACCGTCTCCGCCTCTTCTTCCTGTCGGCCTCGCACTTCCACCACGCCGTTGTTCAGGTTGCGTGGGCTGATCACCAGCCGCACCGGCAGGCCCAGCAGGTCCGCGTCGTTGAACTTCACGCCCGCCGCCTGGTCCGGCCGGTCGTCGTACAGCGTCTCGATGCCTGCCGCATTCAGCCGCTCGTACAGCTCCTCGCCGGCCGCGGCCACCGCCTCGTTCGACAGGTTCAGCCCCACCAGGTGCGCCTGGTACGGCGCGATGGGATGCGGGAACACGATGCCTCGGTCGTCGTGGTTCTGCTCGATGGCCGCCGCCAGCAGCCGGCCCACTCCGATGCCGTAGCAGCCCATGGTGATGGGCAGGTTCCGCCCCTCGGCGTCCAGGTAGTTCGCGCCCAGCGTTTCGCTGAAGAATGTTCCCAGCTTGAAGATGTGGCCGACCTCCACGCCTCGCGTGGCCTGGAGCGTTCCCCCGCACTGGGCGCACAACTGTCCCGGCTGGGCCAGCGCGATGTCGGTCAGCAGGTCCACCGCGAAGTCCCGGGGGTAGTTGGCCCCGGTCATGTGCGTGTCCGGCTTGTTGGCCCCCACCACGAAGTTATTGCCGCTCTCGATGGACGGGTCGGCCACCTTGCGGATGCCGCTGATGCCCACCGCCGACGCGCTTCCCGCCACCAGCCCGGCGGCTCGCACCTCCTCGTCCTCGGCAAAGCGCAGGTTGTCGCAGTGCAGCGCGTTCTTCAGCTTGACCTCGTTTACCTCTAGGTCGCCCCGGATGGTGACGAAGGCCGGCTCCCACTCGTCACCATGGGCGGCCATGTAGAAGACCGCCTTCAGTGTCTTCGACTCCGGCACTCCCAGGAACTCAGCCAGCCCGGCTATGGTCTTGATTCCGGGAGTGCCCACCTCCTGCAATGGTTCCTCGGCATCCTTCTCAACCGCTGGGTATACCGACTCGGCCTTCTCCGCGTTGGCCACGTAGTCGCAGCCGGAGCAGGTGATGACTGTGTCCTCGCCCGTGTCGGTGGGCAGCAGGAACTCGTGGGAGTCCTTGCCCCCGATGGCCCCGCTGTCGGCCTCGGCCATCAGCACCGGCAAGCCGCAGCGCCGGAACACGTTGCGGTACGCCTGGGCCATGTCCTGGTAGGTGTCGTCCAGGCTGGCGTCGTCCGCATTGAAACTGTAGGCATCCTTCATGTCAAACTCGCGCACCCGGATCAGCCCAGCCCTGGGACGCGGCTCGTCGCGAAACTTGGTCTGGATCTGGTACAGCAGCAGCGGCAGGTCCCGGTAGCTCTGCACGTTGCTCTTGACCACGTTGGTAATGACCTCTTCGTGGGTCGGCGCCATGACCATTGCCCGCCCACTGCGGTCCTGCAGCGAGAACAGGTTGTCCCCGAATGCGGCCCGCCGTCCTGTCTGCTCCCACAGCTCAAGCGGCTGCAGGGCCGGCAGCATCAGCTCCTGCCCTCCCGCGGCGTCCATCTCCTCCCGGATGATGTTCTCGATCTTCTTCAGCGACCGCCACGCCAACGGCAGGTACGAGTAGACCCCCGCCGCCACCTGCTGGATCAGCCCCGCCCGCAGCATCAGGCGATGGCTGGCCGTCTCCGCCTCCGAGGGATCAAAGCGCAGCGTCTTGCTGAGCATCTTCGTGAATTTCATAGCTCCGTCCGCCGATCAAAGTTCCAACCCTGCCGTGCCGGAGATTCGTTATGCAACTTCCACGTCCGGGCTAGGGGCCGGGGGCATGAAATCGTCCACTACCAGAGATATTTCCGGGAAAGCACCGAGGCTGATGTTGTCGCCTGCGCGATAGGTGTGGACGGTAGCGTAGCCCGATGCCGAGGGGTCTGTGAATACCATCACCTCCCTGGCCCGCAGGTTGGCGACCCACACTTCCGGGATGCCGGCGGCGGCATACATCGCCAGCTTGGGGCCCGAGTCCCGCTGCAGGGAACTGTCTGCGACTTCGATCAGAAAATATACATCGGAGGGGAAGTAGGGCCCCATCTCGTCAGGGGGGCGCATGTGCAGCACTGCAACATCAGGCTCCGGACGGCTGCCGTCATGGAGGCGGATTGACCCCTGGACCCGGACGATTGCGCGGCCTCTGAGAATCGGGGCAAGCTCCATGGTGAGATGGTCGGTGCCATACTCGTGGTATTCCCCAATTGGGGACATAATGATTATCTCCCCGTCGATCAGCTCGATGCGTTCCTCTTTCTGAAGGATGCTGGCCTCTATCATCGCTAGGTACTCTTCCGCGGTGAAGAGACGCTTGCCTGCCAGCACGGCGGCTCGCTCGTCCTCGGCGATGATGCCGACAGCAACCAAGGCCGCGCACTCTTCCAGAGTGAAGGGACGCGCCGTGGGGAACTGTGTCGTCGCAGTGGTCATGGCAGCCTCCTGAGTACGGGGGGCGTCCGGGGATTCCAGCCTTAATGTTTAGTCCGTTTCGTCAAAAGACCCGTCAGGCGGGACAACAAAATCGGCCACCGCCAAAGACACTTCCGGGAAGGCTTGTGGGCTGATGCTCTCGCCTGCCTGGTAGGTTCGGACGCTGGTATATGCCGAGTCCAACAGACCGGTGTAGACCGTTACCGTTCCGTCCTGCAGATTGACCACCCACACTTCGACGATGCCAGCCGCGGCATAGCGGGCCAGCTTGGGACCGCTGTCGTAGCGCAGGGAAGTGTTGGCAACCTCGATGACCAGGAAAATGTCCTCCGGGTAATACGGCCTGGAATCGGACAGCGGACGCCGCCGCAATATGGCTATGTCCGGCTGGGGAGCGCTCATGTTGTTCAGCCGGATTGACCCCTGCACCCGCACTCTGGCCAGACCGCCAAAGGCATGAACGCATAACTCGTTCAGCCAGTCCGTGGTGTTATCGTGGTTGTCTCCGATGGGGGCCATTATCAGCAGTTCTCCGTCTATCAGCTCGATACGGTCGTCCTCGCGCAGAACGCCGGCCTCCAGCATGGCCAGGCAATCGTCCACGGAGAAGAGACGCTTGCCTGCCAGCACGGCGGCTCGCTCGCCCTCGGCGATGATGCCGGCGGCAACCAGGGCCGCGCACTCCTCCGGGGTGAAAGGGCGCGCCACGGGGAACTGTGTCGTCGCAATGGTCATCGCAGCCTCGCTTCGCAAAAAGCCGAGAGCGCCGAGTTTGAGGGTTCCCCGGAAAACTCTCGGCGCTCTTTGCGCTCGTGGCCTTTGATTATACGCTTTTTGGTCTAGTCCGCAGTCGCAGGCTCCGCCTCGACCTCTTCCATCAGCGCCGTCAGCATCTCCGCCTCGGGCACCACCTTCACCTTCTCGCCCTTGCGGAAGATTACGGCACGGCCCGCTCCGGCGGCGATGCCTACGTCGGCGTCCTTGGCCTCGCCGGGGCCGTTGACCTCGCAGCCCATGACCGCAACCTTGATGTTGCGGTTGCTCTTGCGCAGCAGGGCGTCCACGTCGTTGGCCAGCTTCCGCACGTCGACGTCGGCTCGGCCGCAGCTGGGGCAGGCCACCAGCACCGCGCCCTTCGAGCGCAGGTTCAGCGACTTCAGGATCTCGAATCCCGCGATCACCTCGTCCACCGAGTCGTCGCTCAGCGACACGCGAATCGTGTCGCCGATGCCCTGGTACAGCAGCACGCCCAGCCCAACGGCAGTACGTATCGAACCGGAGGTCTTCGTCCCGGCCTCGGTGATGCCCAGGTGCAGCGGGTACGGCACCAGCTCCCCCAGCCGCTGGTAGGCCTCGACCGTGGTGGGCACATCGAAGGCTTTCATCGAGATCTTGATCTGGTCGAAGTCCTGCTCCTCCAGCAGGCTGATCTCCCACAGCGCCGTCGCCACCATGTGGTCCACCACGCTGTAGTCGCCCTCGCTGGCCTCCCCGGCCTTGGGCAGCTTGTTCACCAGGTCCATGTGCCGCGAGAACCCCCGCGTCCGCCCGATGCCTCCCACGGGCGGCAGGCTGCCGAAGTTCACGCCGATGCGGATGGGCACGTTCTGCGCCTTGGATGCCCGCACCACCTCGCGCACCTGGTCCTCGTTGCGCAGGTTGCCCGGGTTCAGCCGCAGACAGTCCACGCCGCCCTCCAGGCACTTCAGGGCCAACTGGTAGTGGAAGTGAATGTCGGCGACCAGGGGGATGTTGATCTGCTTCTTGATCTCCCCCATGGCGATGGCGGCGTCCATGTCGGGAACAGCGGAGCGGATGATGTCGCACCCCGCCTCCTCCAGCTCGTGGATTTGCCGTACCGTCGCTGCCACATCCCGCGTGTCGGTCTTGGTCATTGACTGCACCGTGATCTCGGCGTCGCCGCCCACCTTGACCCCGCCCACGTAGACCGGTTTCGTTGGCCGTCGCTTGATCATTTCACTCGCTCCAACTGCCGCCAGAACGGCCGGCCACACTACCTAGCCAGCCAATGCAAAACTCGCGGCTATGTTACACGAAAGGGTGTGTGCATTCCAGCACGGCGAACGGCCATCCGGGGCAATCCCTCGCTGGATTTGCCGCACAATCGCCGTCATAATCGGATTGTGTCCTGCGAGTTTGAAACGGCCGATATTGACGGTGTGCCGGTCGCTTGCACCCACGACACTTGGGACGGGCATATCTTGGGTAATCACCCGATGCTGGCGGGTTTGCAACCGCGGGCCGTCGAAGCGTTAACCAACCCCAACGCGGTGTATGACAGCGGCAGGCGGTCGAACCGGAAGCTATTTTACAAGGAAGCAGTACAACCTCTGCCGTTTCAGGAACGATACATCCTTGTTGTGACGGCCCGCGACCATACTTCGGCAGGAACCATCGGCGTAGTGGTAACCGCTTATCCCGTGAATGATTTCTTGGGGGAGACACACTGGTATGGCAAATGTAAAGCGTTACCCATATCCCGAGCCGCGTGTCTTTCACTGGTCGGAAGAACCGGCGGCCAGCATAACTTATGATTCTACTCACGATTACCTGGCAGTACGGTTTGGCAAAGTCCGGCCCGCCGCGTACACCCAAATCAGCATGGATTTCTGGGTAGGGTGCGACAGCGAAACCCGCGAAGTCGTTGGGCTGAACATATTCGACTTGGAATTTGCCGTCTTGAAGGAACACCCGGAGTTGGCCGACGACTGGAAGGCCATCAGGCCCTCGGTCAACTACGAAAAACGGGAAGACGCGGCCACCGCTGCCTTCGCCCACCGACTTCAGGCCATCGCAAGGAAATTGGAATCGGAGCAAATGGCCGCCATGATGGCGGTCGCCGGCAATCCCATGCCGAAGTATGACGGATCGGTCATTATCAATCCCACAGAGGAGGTGAAAGGCGGCTGGGATGCTGATATGGAGGGCGTAAAGCAGAACGGCAAAAGCGTCATCGGCTCCTACTTGTGGGTTGACGAGCCTTCCGAAGCTGCCATGTCATACAACTTATTCTCCGATACGCTGCTGGTCAGATTCGCCAATATGGGAGAATGCGTCTTTCATCGCGTCTGCCCAGTGTTGTGGGTGGGTTATGACCCTGAAACTTACGAAGTGATGGGCCTTAATTTCGAGGAGTTTGAGAAAACCGTTTTGCGGGAACACCCGGAACTGGCCGATGAGTGGCTGTCTATCAAAGAAGCGGTCAGCCAACGACGAGGCAACGAGAGCAAAGCCACCGCTTCCTACGCCCGCCGCCTCCAGCCTGTGGCGCAGCAGTTTCGGCTTCGCGAGTTGGCTTCGGAATCCACCCCCACCTCAGGCGACTAGCCCGATTCGCCGCCTACCCGCCCACGAACCGCCCGCCCTCGATCAGCGATCTGATGTCGTTTGCAGTGATGGCTATGATGCCCGCGATGAGGACTGCCAGCCCGATCATGTGGACCAGCCCTTCCTTCTCCGGCGATATGCGCTTGCCGCGCCGCGCCCACTCGATTACCACGAACACGATCCGGCCGCCGTCCAGCATCGGGAAGGGAAGAATGTTGATGATCGCCAGGTTGATGCTGAGGAGTATGCCCACGCTCAACCAGCCAGCCAGTCCCCCGTCCCGGCTCACCTCGCCCGTCAGCCTGGCGATCCCCACCGGGCCCGACAACTCCGGCGCAACTCCCTCCGAGATCATCCCGCTCACCGACTGCTTGAGCAGCACCATCAGCTCCCAGGTCGCAGCGAAGCTCTCCGGCGCCGCGTCCCAGATCGCCCGCGACTGCCTCTCAACCCGCACATCCGTCAACTCCGCCGTCACCCCCACCAGCCACCGGCTGATGTCGGCCTCGAACCGGGGGCTCAGGGTCACTGTCTGGAGCCTTCCATCCCTCTCCAGGAGGACCGTCATCTCCGAGCCGCCGTTCAGGTTGATCTCACGGGTGAAGTCCAGCCGTCGCTCCACCGGCTTGCCGTTCGCCTCCACAACCACGTCACCGGGAAGTATGCCCGCTTCCGACGCCGCGCTCCCCGGCTCCACCCCGGTGATCGCAAGGCTACCCGTCTCCACGTCCTGCGGCAGCATGAACATGATCGTGAAGATGAGCAGCGGCAGGATTGCGTTCATCGCCGACCCGGCCGCCATCACCACGATTCGCTCCCACGGCGGCCGGGACGCCAGGCTCAGCGGCACGGTAGGGTTCGACTCCCCGGCCAGCCGCACGAATCCGCCCAGGGGGATGACGTTGACTGAGTACAGCATATCGGCCAGTTCGAAGGAGCCGCCTTCCACCGAGCGGACCCTTCCCTCGTGCCACAGCAGGTTGTCCACCGGGCGGTTGAAATGGCTCTCCGGCTCGTCGTCCTCCCGTTTCCGGTGCAGCTCGACCTCGAAGGCCACCAGCCCGGTTTCATCGTCCTCCAGGGAGCCGACCTTCACCCGCTGTCCCGGCCGCAGGTCCTGCGGACCGTCCAGGCCGACGAACCGCGTCTGCGGGTGCAGCATCACCGGAGTTCGCCCTGTGTAGAAGCCGAATGCCCGGGGCGGGAAGCCCACCCCGAACTCCAGCACCTTCACCCCGAAGGCGCGCGCCGTCCAGAAATGCCCCAGCTCGTGCACCACCACCAGGATTACCAGCAGGGGTATCAGCGTCACTATTGCGAAGAGTACGAAGTCCATATCTAGGAGGCGCCTTTTTTCGCCCGGTCGTTCTTTCCTGAAAGTGTACCGCTATTTGTGGCGCAGCAAACACACCAGAAGCCCGACACCGTTGCGTCCACGGGTAGGCAGGGCAACCACAAGGGTTGCCCCTACTGGGAGGCCACTTTCTCGTATGGGCGCCCCTTGTGGGCGCCCTCATCACTAGGGGGTGTCGTCAAACTTACACGTCATTCCGGCGAAACCCTTCGGCGAGCTCAGGAGAAATCCAGGGATTTCCGTAGCCAAACCGTCATGCGGCAGCCGGATTTTCTGGATTCCGGCTTTCGCCGGAATGACGGAAATAAGGCTGTGGTGTGCTTGGTTACTCAATTTGACGACGCTCCCTAGTCAGTGTGCCTTAATTACCCCCTTCTCCCTTGAGGGAGAGGCCCTTCGGCAAGCTCAGGAGGGGTGAGGGTGAACTTCTGGCAATCGGCAAGTTTCCCTAACATGAAAGCTGCGCCCCCACCCTAACCCTCCCCCGGATGGAGAGGGAACTTACGAAAGCCCCCGCTGGTGGAAACCCCGGGCGAATCTTCGCCGGAAAGCGTCTCAGCCCCCGGCATCCCGTCCGAGCTGCTCGGTCAGGGCCTTCAGCGTCTCCGGGTCCAGCACGGCGTTCGACGGACGGTTGGCCTTGCGCGGTGCTGCGGCCTTCACGGTACCGGAGGGCGCTTGCGAGAGGGCCCGGATAGGTTGCAAAGGCCCGTCCCCGATGGGTAGCTCGACCTGCTCCAGCCACCCTTCCAGACCTATCCCGGTCTGCTCGATGGCCGCCAGCACCACTACCCCGGCGGCCTTGGCGTCGCCCAGCGCGTCGTGCCGCTGGTAGCGGTACCCCAGGATGCGGCACAGGTTCTCCAAGCCGAATCCCCGCTTGGAAAAGCCCTCCCACGCCCGCCGGGCCACCATCGTCGAATCCAGCCACGAGCAGCCCAGCGGGTGAAGGCGGAGACGTTCGAATGCCTGCTCCAGGGCTACCCGGTCAAACTGGCTGTGGCTGACCACGACCCTGCCGTCCAGCAATTCGTGCAGCTTCTCAGCCACATCTTCCAGCTTCGGCCAGCCCCGGACCGCTGCCGCAGTGATGCCGTGTACCGCCACGTTGTCGGGGTTGAACCGCTCCGCCGGGTCGATATACGACATCCATTCGTCGTCGAGCCGACCGTTTGCGAACTGCGCGATCCCGATCTGGCAGATTGACCAGGCGTCGGGGTTTGCCGTTTCCAGGTCTATCGCCGCGAAGTCCGACAACACGCTCATGCGCCTGCGATCTCGGCTGCCCGGGCCGAGGCCCAGGCGTCGGCGTGCAATACCTCTTCCGCGTTTTCTCCCGGCAGCGATTCGTGCTCCGAGAGCGTCTGCTCGATCAGCCGGTGGATGTCCCCGTAGCCGATCCTGCCGTCCAAAAACGCCTGCACCGCCACCTCGTCCGCCGCGCTCAGCACCGCCGGGTAGGTGCCGCCCTGCTGCGCCGCGCTCAGCGCCAGGGAGAAGCACGGGTACCTCTTCCTCTCCAGCGGGTCGAAGTTCAACGTCTGCGAGATCGAAGTATCCAGCCTCGGGATCATCGAGTTCGGCAACCGCTGCGGATAGAACAGAGCGTACTGGATAGGCAGCCGCATGTCGGGAGGACCCATCTGCGCCTTTACCGACCCGTCGGCGAACTCCACCATCGAGTGGATGGTGCTCTGGGGATGCACCACCACCTCGATCCGCTCCCACGGTACCGCGAACAGCCAGTGAGTTTCGATCACTTCGAAAGCCTTGTTCATCAGCGTCGCCGAGTCGATGGTGATTTTCTGGCCCATCTTCCAGGTGGGGTGCCGCAGGGCCTGTTCCGGCGTTACGCCTTCCATCTCCTCCAGCGGAGTGGTGCGGAACGGGCCTCCAGACGCCGTGATGAGAAGGCGCAGTATCTCGTTGTCCTCACCCTGAAGGCACTGCCAGATGGCGCTGGGTTCGCTGTCCACCGGCAGGACCCGGCCGCCGTAGCGGGCCTCGTAGTCCTTGATCAGCTTGCCCGCCATGACGATGGGCTCCTTGTTCGAGAGCGCCACCGACTTCCCGGCCTGCAGCGCGTTGAGCGTCGGCACCAGCCCCACGCTCCCCATCAGGGCCACCATCACCTGGTCGACACGCTCCAGGGTTACCATTTCATCCATGGGCGTGAATGCCGCGCCCGGAAACTCCGGCGCACCAGCCGCGGCGCACCAGACATGGGCGGGCTTGAACTCTTCCACCTGTTCCCGCAGCAGTTCCGTATTGCTGCCACCGGCGAGCCCGACGACCTCGAACTCGTCTGGGAAAGCCCGCACGATATCAAGGGTCTGACGGCCGATGGAGCCGGTGGAGCCCAGAACTACGATCTTTCTCATAGCCCGAATCCCAGAACCAGCAGATAGTATACGGCGGGCAGGGCGAACAGGATGCTGTCTATCCGGTCAAGGAGGCCGCCGTGTCCGGGCATTATACTACCAGAATCCTTGGCGTCTGCCGCGCGCTTCAGGGCCGACTCCACCAGGTCTCCGGCCTGCGCCACGAATGCCACCACCACCGCCGCCACGGTCTGCTGCCACAGGGCCACCCCCAGGTCTAGCAGCGCCCCGACGGCCAGCATGGCCCCCACCGAGGCTGCGAATCCGCCTGCCGCACCTTCCCAGGTCTTGTTGGGGCTGAGTGTGGGAGTCATCTTGTGCCGCCCGATCAGCCGCCCGACGGCGTAGGCCCCCGTGTCGCAGGCTGAGGTGCCCGCCAGGGTGAACAGCAGCCAGTTGCGGCCGATAATCCCATTCCCCTCGATGGTCGCTCCGATGTCGTAGATTTCAAGGTCGCTGCCCATCAGGGCGTCGGCGTGGACCTGCTCTATGGTGGAGCCGATGTCGTAGATGGCAAGCCCGTGCCCCAGCAGGAAGCCCGCGTACACCGGCCCGAGCAGCAGCAGAAGAAAAGCCGCCAGGGGGCGTTCGCCCTCGTAGGCGGCGATGAACCATAGGATAGCGGCCAGTGCCCACACCGCCAGGGCAGCTCCCGAGGCGACCAGGTAGTCCGTTGTTCCAGAGGCCGACTCCGCCGCCAGCAGCAGCACCACCACTGCCACCACGCCCAGGGCCAGCGGCATACGCCCCACGCCCTCCGGCGCGAGGCGGTAGGTCTCGAAAATGGCGATGGCCCCGCCGAGGAGACCGAGGAGCGTCAGCCACGGGGGGCCGAACCAGATGGCGGCCACGGCCACGACGGCCACGACCATGCCCGAGGCCACCCGGAACGCCAGTTGGCGCGGCATGGTCAGGACTCGATTTCGGCTACCTTGCCGTAGCGCCGCTGCCTGCTGCGGTAGGAGCCGAGCGCCTCCTCCAGCTCGGCAGGCTGAAGGTCGGGCCAGAGGGTGCAGGTGTGGTAGAACTCGCTGTATGCAGACTGCCACAGCAGGAAGTTGCTGATCCGCTGCTCCCCGCCGGTGCGGATGATGAGGTCCGGGTCGGGACAGTGGGCGGTGAACAGGTAACGCCGGAACGTCGCCTCGTCCACCTGCTCCGGAGAAAGGCCGTCCCGCATGATGCGACGCACCGCCCCCAGGATCTCGTCCCGGCCCCCGTAATCGAAGGCCACGTTGAGGGTGATGCCAGTGTTCAGGCGCGTCAGGTCCTGCGCCCGCTCCACTGCGCCCCGCAGTTCCGGACCCAGGTTGCTGGTCTTCCCCAAGTGGACGATGCGGACGTTTCTCTGGTGCAGGCGGCGCGTCTGTGCGTCCACCGCGTCTGAGAATATGTCCATCAGTCCTTCCACTTCGTACTGGGGACGGCCCCAGTTCTCGGTGGAGAAGGCGTAGATGGTGGCAAACTCGACGCCGTACGAGGCTAGCGTCTCCAGGAGCATCTCGATGCGCTCGACGCCGGCCCGGTGGCCCTCAAGCCGGGGGAGTCCCCGCTGCTGCGCCCATCGGCCGTTGCCGTCCATGATGAAGGCGACGTGACGGGGGCCTCCGCCCCGGGCGCGGGCCTGCGGCCATGGTGCGTCAGCCACCGGAACTGGCTATACCTGGAGGATCTCCGCCTCTTTGGCGGATGCAGTCTCGTCAATCTGCTTCGTGTGACCGTCGGTGACCTTCTGAAGCTGCTCCTGGGCGCGGCGGTTCTCGTCCTGCGATATCACCTTGTCCCGTTCCAGCTTCCGCAGGGTCTCCAAGCCGTCCCGCCGAACGTTGCGGACCGACACCTTTCCGTCTTCGGCCCTCTTGCGAAGCAGCTTTACCATCTCCTGGCGGCGCTCGTTGGTCAGGGGAGGGATCGGCACTGTGATGATGTTGCCGTCATTGGATGGGTTGAAGCCCATCTCGGAACGCTGCAAGCTCCGCTCGATGTCCCGCATCGCTCCCTTGTCCCAGGGCTGTACCACGATGGCGCGCGCGTCCGGCGCGGAGATCGACGCGATCTGCTTGAGCGGGGTTGCCGAGCCGTAATAGTCGACGTTCAGGTTCTCGATCAACGAAGGCGTGGCGCGCCCGGTGCGTAACTGTCCGAGGTCGCGCCTGAACGCTTCCAGCGTGCGGTCCATGCGGACGTCGACGTCGTCCAGCACTTGCTCTGCGGTTAATTCGGTCTCATCATCCTTCGCGGGCATGGTCTGTTCCTCCACGAATCGTTGTTCCCACCTTGTTTCCGCTGAGTATACATCCCACGTTGCCCGGCTTGAACATGTCGAACACAACTATGGGCATTCTGTTCTCCTGGCACAGCGTCAACGCGGTCAGGTCCATGACTGCCAGCTTACGGTCCAGCGCCTCCTGGTAGTCAAGACTCTCAAAGCGGCACGCCGCCGGGTTCTCGTTCGGGTCGGAGTCGTAGACCCCGTCCACGTTGAACTTCGCCATGAGCAGCACGTCCGCCTCGATTTCCAGGGCCCTGAGCGCCGAGGCGGTGTCCGTGCTCATGTATGGATTGCCGGTGCCGGCGGCGAAAATGACCACCCGCCCCTTTTCCAGGTGCCTCACGGCGCGGCGCCGGATGTAGGGTTCCGCCACGGCCTGCATCTGGAGGGCGCTCTGAGTGCGAGTGTCCACGCCCCTGTCTTCCAGCGCGTTCTGCAGGGCCAGGGCGTTGATGACCGTGGCCACCATCCCGGCGTAGTCCGCCGTCGCCCGCTGCATCCCCCATGCCGCGGCGGCCTGTCCCCTCCAGATGTTCCCGCCGCCAATGACGATAGCCAGTTGCACGCCGAGCGCGTGGGCTTCGCTGATCTGGCTGGCCAGGTAGCCCAGGGTTTCCGCGTCGATCCCGCCGCTCGTTGAACCCTTGAGAGACTCCCCGCTGATCTTGAGCAGGGCCCGGTCGTACTTCATATCTGGAGGCAGATCAGGCAAGGGTTCAGGTACAGCGCCGGCAACGGGCCTATTCGCCCACCGCGAAGCGCTGGAACCGGATCACCCGCACGTTCTCACCCATCTTGGCGGCCAGTTCCCGGACCAGCTCACCCACTGAAGACGAACCGTTCTTGATGAAGGGCTGAGACAGCAGCGCGACCTGCGCTGCCGGCCTCTCCTCCCCCTCCTCGATGTCGTCTTCCGACAGGTACGCCGGCGACATTGCCGCAACCTGCATCGCCAGGTCGTGCGCCATCTGCTGGAACTCCTCGGTACGGGCCACGAAGTCGCTTTCGCAGCCCAGTTCGACGATGGATCCCACCCGGCCGCCGGTGTGGATGTAGGCCTCGATCACTCCCTCGTTGGTGGCGCGGCCGACCCGCTTGGCGGTATCGGCCAGGCCCTTGGCCCTCAGCACCTCCGCCGCCTTGTCCAAGTTCCCGTCCGTGCTTTCCAGGGCTTGCTTGCAGTCCATGATCCCTGCGCCCGTCTGATCGCGCAGGGTGCGAATCTGTGCCGCGGTGACCAACTGCTTTCTCCTTATCAGCTATGAGAATGTATCGAACGAGTTCGACTGTATCCTACGGGTGAGGAATCGCCAATAGCCGGGCGCTGCCCTCGCCGCAGTCCCAGCAACCGCCCTAGCCTGATTCTGTCGTCGTTGTCCTGTACTACGTATGGCCGGGGCGAAGAAACCCTGATCTCTTCCAACTCGTCCACCAGCCGCTCCACGTCTCGCAACGCAAAGCTAACTGCTGCTTCGCTGCGTTTGTTGTCGTAGAAGTTCCTGTGCATGTAGTCGGCCCGGGCCAAGTAGCGGTCAAATTCCTCCGCCCTGCCGAATTCCCTGCCCAAGTGTTCTCCTATGTCGAAAATGTTGGCATGGCCGTCATGAATCCATCCCCGTTGCTCCCCGACGGCCTTCAATGCGTGGGCCGCCGCCCCCCAGACCTTCTCGGCAGCCTGTAGACGGTCGCCCTCGGTCAGTTGCAACCTCGCGTGTTCAAGAAACCGGCGGCTGAGTTGCGCATGGTCGTCAACGCTCAGCTCGCCGGGTTCAGGAAGCGACGTGGTCATGTCGTTCTTTATGCCGAATCACTGGATTTCGTTGTCGGAGCCTTCTCTGGCCCCGGCGACTCGTGCCCCCATCCCGGCCGCAAGCTCGGCAAGCGTGTCCTCGTCCAGCGTCACCGCGTCGGTCAGGGCCGCGTCCTCACGCTCGGAGAGACCTTCCGGCTCTTCCCCTTCACCGATGCCGGCCGCATCGGCCACCAGCGCCTGCATCTCCTCCATTTCCGCCTGAAGGGCCGCTTCACGCTGGGCCAGTCCCTCGAGCACCGCCGACGCCATCCGGTTGGTAACCAGGCGGATCGACCTGACGGCGTCGTCGTTGCCGGGAACGATGTGGTCGACGAGGTCGGGGTTGCAGTCGGAGTCGACGATGGCGAACACGTCGATCCCCAGCCTACGCGCCTCGGCGACACAGATGTCCTCACGCCCGATGTCGATAACGAAGATGGCCTGGGGCAGGGTGGTCATGTCCCTCATGCCGGTGAAGTACTTCTCCAGCCGGTTCAGGGTGTCCCGCATCTTGACGCCCTCTTTCTTGGGCAAGAGGCGGAAGTAGCCCTGGTCCCGCTTCTGTTGCAGTTCCAGCATGTAGTTGATGCGGGTGCGAATGGTCTGGAAGTTGGTCAACGTGCCGCCAAGCCAGCGCTGGTTCACGTACCACATTCCGCAGCGCTCGGCCTCGCTCTGGATGACCTCTTGCGCCTGGCGCTTGGTGCCGACGAACAGCACCTTGCCGCCGTTGGCCACCAACTCGACCATATCCTTGTAGGCATCGTTGATCATACCCAGCGTCTGTTGCAGGTCGATGATGTGGATGCCATTGCGCTGGGTGAAGATGTAGCGCTTCATCAGGGGGTTCCAGCGGCGGGTCTGGTGCCCGAAATGCACACCCGCCTCGAGAAGCGCCTTCATGTTGATCGGTTCCCGTCCCGTCGGTTGCGGGGGACGTTCGGGAGCGGGTCGGGGCTGCTGCGCTTCCGCGGGCCGCGCCTCCACTGCCGGCGGGGCCTCCGCGACCGCCACTCCGCCTTCCGGTGCGGGGGCCGGAGCCGCTGCTGGCGCCTCGGCGGCGGGAGCAGGGGCCGGAGCTTCTGCCGCAGGGGCCGGGGCGGGAGCCTCCGGTGCCGCCTCGGGAGCCGCTTCCGGCGCAGTATTCTCGGTTACTTCTTCAGGTCGCTCTTGCGACTCAACCATCCAGGACCACCTTTAACAACTAACTGGCTATGCCAGAGATAGGCCAGCCGACCGCGGCCAGCACCGCCAAATGGCGTATTGCAAGCTACAAAAGTATAGCACGCCCGCAGAAATTGGGGCAAACGTTAGCGCTCTTGCTCCAGGGCAATCGCGTTTTAGGGGGTGTCGTCAAATCAACTCGTCATTCCGGCGAAAGCCGGAATCGAGACTCGCCCTATCGCCGCAGAATGATTTTGCCTGCGGAAACCCTGGATTCCGGCGAAAGCCGGAATGACGGGAAAAAGACCGTCGCGTGTCCGGTAACTCAATTTGACGACACTCCCTAGCTATTTGCGTTCCAATAGGCCCGGTTTCGCGAGAAGGGTCCTTCGTCATTTCCGCTTCACCCCCCATCATTCCTGCGAAGGCAGAAATCCAGGCGTTGCCATAACCAGATCGTTCTGCAAGAGCGACCAAACGCTCCCTCTACTCGGAAATGTCTCTATTCCGGTTCGCCTGCTATCCTACGAATCGACCGGGTAGGATATCCTAATTGTTGAGAAATCTAGGAATAGAAGGCAAACGATGCTGAGACTTGCTCAAATTGGAGTCCTTGCGGTCGTGGTGTTGCTGCTGCTGGCCTGCTCGGACCCCACGCCAACCCCGACGGCGACACCGGAACCGACGCCTACGCCGGTGCCGACCAACACACCCGTACCGACGCCCACGCAGACCCCGGAGCCTACGAACATACCCGTACCGGCGCCGACGCCGACCCTGGATCCCACCAACACGCCGGTACCGGCGCCGACGAACACTCCGGTACCTGCTCCTGCATCTGAGCCGACGGAGGCTCCTGCGCCGCTGGCGCAGGATACCGGGGCAATCAGACCGCTACACTTGGACAATCCACTGAATGTGGCTGCCGAGCTGTCCGATGCTGAGTTGGCCTGCGCGTCCGGCGTGGCGGATCTTGACAGGCTGCTCCAGATTTTTGCTGCTCCGGAACGGGCGGAGCCGGATGAGATTTTCCAGCTGATCAACTGCATGGAAGACGAGACGGTGCTGCGGTTGTTCATGACTCAGCTGGTGGGACTGGACGAGCCGCTAAGCGTTGAGGCATCCGCCTGCGTGCGAGCGGGAATTGACGGGGCCGCTGCAAGGGATGTGATGCTGGCGGGGATGTCGGGAGATGCAGGATCGGCAATGGCGGGGTCCATGTCCGCTTTGTTCCTGGTTCTCACCTGCTTCAACGAGGAGGAATTTGCCGCCGCCGCCCCGTCCCTGGGTGTGCCAGTGGATGACCGGGAGGGCATACTCTGCCTTGCTGAAGAACTTGGCGGGCCCGAGAAGGTTGGGGCAGCGGTTTCCTGGCAGGACGAGGAGGCAATGATGGCCCTGCTGGAGGCGGCAGTCACCTGCGGCCTGGATATGGAGGGCGGCCCAATGCAGGGCCCGCCTCCGACTTTCGAGCCGGAGGCCACGCCGGAGTCAATGACGGGAACGCAGGCAGACGCTATCGCCAGAATACTGGCGGGACTGTCTACTGGCGAACTCGGCTGTCTCGCTGGCGCAGGCATAAGCCCCGAAATGTTGCAGGATCCCTCGGCGCTGGATCGCGCAACTCCTGAGCAACAGGCACAAGTAATGGGCTGCCTCGAGGACGAGACGCTGCTGGACCTCTTCCTGATCGGGATGGTGGGCGACTCCGGCCAGTTCAGCGAGGAAACCAACGCCTGCATCCACGCGGGGATGCAGGGCGTGGACCTTCGGGCACTGATGATGGCCGGGCCGACGGGGGACGAGCAAGCCGCCATGGTGGGCGCAATGACGGCAATGTTCGCGGTCGTGTCCTGCATGAGCGACGAAGAGTTGGAAGCGGCCGGTCCAGCCCTTGGCATGACCCTGGAGGACCGCGATGGCCTGGAATGCCTGATGAGCGAATTGGGAGGGCCGGAAGGTATGGCCCAGGTCCTGAGCGAGGAGGATGGTAGCGGGTTCATGGTCCTCTTCGGAGCAGCGTTCGCCTGTGAACTGGACCTGGAGGGCCTCGCTCCGGGCGGCTAGTGATTTCTCCGGATGCGCCTGATGACCGGAACGGCGCTTGTCGTTCTTTAGAGACCAAACGGATATGACAAGGACGAGGCCGCTGGAATACTCCCCAGCGGCCTCTCTGCTTGTCTACGGGATCTATTACCGCGATAGTGGTTCAACCCACTTGGATTGATGGCTAATCCTCTTGTTCACCCTGAGCCTGTCGAAGGGCTGTCCGTCCGTGGTTCGACATGGTGAGCCTGTCGAACCATCACCATGAACGGACTTCTCGCCCTAGACTGCCACGGAACGGGCGGCGGCCTCGGCACGGAGGATTGGGATCAGCTCCCTGCCGTAATCGAAAGTGTCCTGTAGCGGGTCGAAGCCGCGGATCAGCACGGTGGTGCAGCCGGCGTCGTAGTAAGAGAGCAGCGATTCCGCCACCTGCTCGGCGGTGCCCACCAGCGCCGTGGTGCTGCCGGCGGCGCCTGTGGCTGCGGCGATGGGCATCCACAGGCGCTGGTCGTGGATCTCGCCCTGGGCCGCAAAGTCCAGCAGCCTGCGGGAACCCACGGACTGGAGCCGCGCCGGACGGCCGGGGCCGACTGATTCGCCCACCGAGCCGCGAACGCGCTCGAGGATGCCGCGGGCGCGCTCCCATGCCTCGCCTTCGGTGTCGCCGATTATGGGACGCACGGACAGGCTGAAACGTATGTCGCGCCCGTAGTGAGCGGCGCGCGAGCGTATCCTGGCAATCTGCTCCCTGATGGCCGCGATGGGTTCGCCCCACAGGGCGTAGACATCCGCATGGCGGGCGCCGATCTCGATGGCGGCATCCGACGCTCCGCCGAAATACAGGGGCACGTGGGGGCGCTGCTTCGTCCGTACCTGGCTGTGGGCCTGCTCCAGGTGATAGAACTCACCCTGGTAATCGAAGGGGGCGTACTCGGTCCAGATTCGCCGGACAATGTCCATCCACTCGCCGGTGCGCCGGTAGCGGGAGTCGTGGTCGAGCCAGTCGCCGTCGCGGTGCTGCTCCACGTCGCTGCCGCCGGTAATCACGTGGAGAGCGATGCGTCCGCCGGACAACTGGTCCAGCGTGGCGGCGTGGCGGGCCGCGAGGGTCGGCGCCATGAAGCCGGCGCGGTGGGCTATCAGGTAGCCCAGCCTTTCGGTGCGGGTTGCGGCGTACCCGGCCACCGCGAAACTGTCGGCAGTGGCCGAGGAGTAGCCGATCAGCACCTTGTCGAAGCCGCTGTCCTCGTGGGCTTGGGAAAACTCGGCAATGTACTCCGGGTCGACGCCCGCAGGAATCTCGTCGGCGGGATTGATGCCGCCGCCGAACAGGCTGACGGTTACCCCGCGGGAGGAGTCCCGCTCCCGGTTTACGCCGATCATGCCGATGACTTCGATGTTGGAATTCAATTCTTCCACTCTGGCTTCCTCGTAGTAGTGCGGTGTCATGCTGGACCGGCCCGAAGGCGGGGCAGCAGCACGGTTGCGTAGCAGTGGCTCAAGCCGGTGATGACGGCAAGGCCCAGGGCGTATCCTGCTTCTCCGGGGGTGTAGCCCACCGTCAGAACGGCGATCCAGGTCAGTATGGGGACGCCGGCAAGGAACATGAAGAGCGCGACGATGGCCTTGCGGGTGTGGTAGAGGGCCACCAGGGACAGCGCCCCCAGGGGCAGGGCGATGATGGGGAAAGTGGCGATCAGCACTCCCACGGAGACGGCCGCTCCACGTCCGCCCCGGAAGCGCAGGTAGACCGGCCAGACGTGGCCGGCCAGGGCGCAGATACCGGCGAACATCTGGATTCCCGAATTGCTGGTGATTACGCCAACGACAATGACGGCCACTCCGCCCTTGATGATGTCGAGAGCGCCACAGGCCAGCCCCGCTCTGGGCCCGATCTCCCGGTAAACGTTGGCGGCCCCGCTGTTGTTGTCGCCGATGCTGCGGATGTCGCTCCCAAGCGTAAACCTGGCAAACAGCCAGGCTGTGGGGATTGCGCCAATCAGGTAGGCCAGCAGGCCCAGCCCCAGCCAGTGAGCAATCTCGATCAGAGTTTCCATCAGCGCCCGCGGGTGTCTCCCTTATGCGTCAGGGGCAGGCCGTCGACCTGCCCCTGAGAGCTCTGGGGGTACATTACGCCTCATTTGCCAAGTGCTATCCATGCGTCGTAGTTTTCCTGCATGGAGTGGATATGCTCGGGAACGTGGCTCTCGTAGACATCGAGCCAGTCGTCGAGGTTCATGTCCCCGTTTTCCGGGTGATATGCAGTGTGGCTCCAGGCGGACTCGGGAAGGGTCTTGATCAGGGTGTATGTCTTGTGCCGCAGCCACCTGAAGAGTTCCAGCGTATCCGGGATGTCCTGGTCGTGATAGAGCAGCGCTTCGGCCCACTGGTTCTCATCGTAGGCCATCAGCGACAGGCCGGGTTCGGCGATCAGCCGACGGCACCTGATGTAGCTGTTGACCTCGCTGTCGGCGACATGAACGAGATGCTCGTGGATGCTCCAGCAGCCGTGCTCGTCCCGGAAGGTCCACATCTCCTTGGGGAATTTTTCCAGCGCGGCGGTCAGTCGGGCGTAACCCTGCCCGTAAGACTCGATTTTCTCCGTTCTCTGTTCCGGGGTCATTGCGACCGGTCACCAGGGTAAGGCTGGTTACCAACTAGGCCGCGACCATGCTGGGAACGGCGGCGGTGCACCAGTGCAGGTACTTGGGGTTCCGGCCGAATACGATGTCGAAGTACATCTCCTTCAGCTGGGTGGACACCGGTCCGGGCTCGCCGTCGGCGATGTTGCGGCTGTCCAGCGAGATCACCGGCGTCAGGTGAGCGGCGGTGCCGCTCAGGAAGATCTCGTCGGCCAGGTACAACTCGCTGCGGTCGATCCGGCGCTCGACTACCTCGATTCCCAGCTCCTCGCGGGCCAGTTCCATCACGGTCTCGCGCGTGATGCCGGGGAGCGGGTTGTCCTCGAGGACGGGAGTGATGAGCTGCCCCTTGCGCATCATGAAGATGTTCTCGCCGGAGCCCTCGGAGACATGCCCGTCCTGATTCAGCAGGATCGCCTCGTCGAACCCGCCGAGAACCGCCTCGGTCTTGGCCAGGATGCTGTTCAGGTAGTTGGCGGAGGTCTTGATCTGGGTGGGGTGGACCTGGTCTTCCATTCGCCGCCAGGACGAGGTGCAGCAGCGCAGGTTCTCGGTGCCCAGGTAGTTGCCGAAGGGCACGACGACGAGGGTGAAGTCGCTCGCGATTTCGTGCAGCTTCAGGTTGGCCACCAGCTCCTCGCTCTTGTAGGCCAGCGGGCGAATGTAGACATCCGAACGGTTTCCGTTCTTCTCCACCAGCTCGACAGTGATGCGGCAGAGGTCGTCGACACTGTAAGGAATGTCCATCATCAGCATCCTGCATCCCAGGTGCAGGCGCTCGTAGTGCTCCCGAAGTCGGAAGATGTAGGTGCTCTCATGCTGGGGATTCCAGTTGCCGCGTATACCCTCGAAAACGGCGGTGCCGTAGTGCAGGGCATGTGTCATCACACTCACACGGGCATCCTCCAAAGGCACCATCTCGCCCCTGAAGAAGGCGAACTGGGGTTGGGACGCGCCATTGCCGGAAGCCGTGCGGTTGGTCATTTCAGCAGTCCTCAAGTGAGAATCAAGGGTGAATTATATTGGAAAGCGGGAAACTGTGCCAACAGTGGAGGAGATGCTGGCTAGGGCTATCGCATATGGGACAGTTTAGCCAGCGTCATTCCGGCGAAAGCCGGAATCCAGGGGTTTCCGCAGGCAAATCATTTTGTGGCATAGAGCGAGTCTGGATTCCGGCTTTCACCGGAATGACGAGTTAATTTGACGACACCCCTAAGTAACTATCTCAAAAGCCCTCTCTCTCGAGGAGTAGGGTTAGAGCCTGTCCTGAGCTTGTCGAAGGGGTGGGGGGCGAAAAGGTAGTGGAGACCCGCTGAGTTGCATTCGGCAAAAGCGCCGTTGGTTTTGAGATGGTTTCTGAGTGTGGTCTATAATCCCGCTGGCCCTGCAGTGGGCACAGCAACGAGTACGGGAGCCGCCGCCGCATGAGGGGACAGGCAATACGGATGGTCGCGGCGGGGCTGGCCCTGCTGGGCGCGCTGGCCATCGCCGCAGCCGCCGTGATGCTGCTGACCGGGGATGACGAGACCGCTCCCGTGCTGGTGGTGGCGCCGGAGCCAACGGCATTGCCGCAGCCGGAGGCCCCGGATATCCGGGTGCAGGTGAGCGGGGCCGTGGTATCGCCCGGCGTGTACGCGATGAGCGAAGGCGACCGGGTGATGGACGCAGTTGCGGCTGCCGGAGGGGTGCGGCCTAACGCCAACCTGTCGGCCCTGAACCTGGCTCGCCGCATAGAGGACGAGGCCCATTACCACATCCCCTTCGCCGACGAGAATCCACCAGCAACGGCGCAGGTTTCCGCGACAGGCTCCAGGACCCGGAGCAACGAGCGTGAGCCGTCTTCGCTGGACCTCAACACCGCCACCGCAGGCGAACTGGAAACGCTGCCCGGCATAGGACCGGTCATGGCGGAGAGAATCATTGCATACCGGGAGGCCAACGGCCCCTTCTCCTCCGTGGACGAGCTGGACAACGTCGCCGGAATCGGCCCGAAGACGCTGGAGTCGCTTCGTCCGCTGGTCGGGACATCAGGACAGCCCTAGAGTCCCTATTGGGCCCGCCGGACCGCCGGACCCGCGCCGGCAACACCGCCCCTGAGGTAAGCGAAAGTTGAGACTTGGGCTGTTGTCGGCGGCTTGGCTGGCGGGGGTGCTGCTGGGGTTGTCTGCCTCACCCGACAACGGCGCGGTGTTTATGCTGGCCGGAGCGACCGGTTTGCTGGCCGCCGGACTTCGACTATTCCGTTTCCCCGCCTTTCCCGTCGTGCTGGCTGCCGCGCTCCTGTTGGGGGTCGGGAGGGCTGGGATTGACGACCACCCGACCGGCGCCGCGTTCACTACGGGTGATGAGCTCGTCGCAACAGGCAGGATTATCGACGACCCCGAGCGGACGACGAGGCAGGTGCGCTTCGAGCTGGATGTCTCCCGAGTGGAGACCGCAGGTGAAACCCGGAAAGCGGGCGAACGCTGGCTGGTCTACGCCAACCCGCCGGATGTTCTGCTCTCCCGAAGAGCCGCACCGTACTTCCGTTACGGCGACGAGCTGACCGTCAGCGGAACGCCAGCGGAGCCTCAGCCGGTGGACGGGTTCGACTATGCCGCCTACCTGTCGGCACAGGGCATCAGCGCCACCATGTTCGCCCGGGAGGTCGAATTCACCGGAGAAGGAGGCGCGTGGTGGAGAGCGGCAATCTTCGAGGCGCGGGGGCGGCTGGCCGAGAGCCTGGAACGGGCGATGCCCTATCCCGAATCGGCGCTGGCTACGGCCATGCTCCTCGGCAAGCGGGCCTCCCTCCCGGACGACCTGGTCGAGAGCTTCCGGCAAACCGGAGCGGCCCACCTGCTGGCCATATCGGGCCTGCATGTCGGGGTGCTGCTGGCGGTTACGGCCGGGACCGGAGCCTGGGCGCTGGGAAGGCAGAGGCCGACCTACCTGGTCGTGGCCGGGGCGGCGATCTGGTTGTATGCGCTGGTGGCCGGCGCACCTCCTTCCGCCCTTCGCGCAGCGGCAATGGGGACCGTGTACCTGGTAGCCCTCGGCGTGGGACGTCCCTCCAGCGCGCTGCCAGCGCTGGCCTTGACGGCGGCGGTGATGACCGCCGTATCTCCCAACTTGGTGAGGCAGATCAGCTTTCAGCTCAGCTTCGCCGCCGTGGGCGGGATTGCTCTCGCCCTGGCGATGTTCGGTGACGCGCTGCGCTTCGGCAGTTCTCCATCGGTAGCCTGGTGGAAGCGATTCCTGGGCTGGGCGACCGCGCTTGTTGCGGTCTCAGCGGCGGCAACCCTGGCAACCTGGCCGCTGGTCGCGGTGAATTTCGGGCAGGTAGCCCTGATGAGCGTACCAGTCTCATTGCTTACGGTCCCTGCGATGGCCCCGCTGGTGGTGTCGGCGCTGCTGGCCGCTGTCGGCGGGCTGGTGTTCGAGCCGCTGGGGCAACTGCTCGGCTGGGTCGCGGTTGCGCCTTCGGCATGGGTCATCGGGGCGGTATCGGCATTTCCATCGTGGACGATTGAAGGGGGCTGGGCCGGAACTCCGCTGTTGGCGGCATGGTACGGTGGCCTGGCTTTTCTCCTCCTGGCCGCGCAGCCGCACCGGGTACGGGCCTGGCGCAGGGCCATCGCGGGCTTGCCCGGACGGCTGAGGGCTGGTCTCGGGACAGGGACTGCGACGGGTCCGGGGCAGTCAGGGGGCGGATGGACACCGCCGGGGCTGGCCTTCACCCTGCCGGCGGCCATCGCACTGGCAGTCGCCGCCGCCATCCTGTGGAGCAGGGTGGCGGGCGGGCCGGACGGGCTGCTCCACATCCATTTCTTGGATGTCGGGCAGGGAGACAGCATCCTCGTGGTGACTCCCTCGGGAAGGCAGGCGCTGATTGACGGCGGACCGGACGGGGACATTGTCTCGCAGGCGCTGGCCGACGCGCTGCCCGGCGGCGACCGGAGCCTGGACCTGGTGATAATGACGCACCTGGACTCGGACCACAGCGGCGGGTTGCTGGAGGTGCTGGACCGTTATGGTGTCGGCGCCGTGCTCACCGGCCCGAAACCCGCAGGCGAGGCCGGGGTCGAGTGGGACCAGCGGCTGGCCCGGCATGGCATATCGCCAACGGCGGTGCACGCCGGGTACAGCATCGAGCTTGATGACGGCATCAAGTTGCAGGTGTTGAATCCGCGGCCCGAAGGGGCGTTCGGTGACTCCAACAACGACTCGGTCGTGCTGCGCCTGGTCTATGGAGACGTAAGCGTACTGCTGACTGCCGACATAGAGCGAGAGGCGGAGGAGCGACTTGAGGCCGCAGGCGCAGAGTTGCGCAGCACGGTGCTGAAGGTCGGGCACCACGGCAGCAACACCTCGACCACGGAGCGCTTCCTGGAAGCGGTGGACCCGGCCATCGCGGTAGTCTCGTCCGGGGCGGACAACCCCTACGGCCACCCGGCCCCGGCGGTCATGGAGCGTCTGAATGCGGCAGTGGGACCCTCCGGCGTCTTCCGCACAGACCTGCACGGCGAGGTGGAGGTGATCAGCGACGGGGAGTCGGTGTGGGTGAAGACGGAGCGGTAAGATGTGGTCGTGGAGTCTCACATCTGCGTGTCGGTTGCCGTTTTCTGTCGCCGTTGGGTAAGGTATATGTGCGACGTTGGAACCGAGACGACACGAAATCAGAATGCAGACCCGACTGCCGCAAAATGAGGATTACGGCAATATGGCGCGGCAATTCCTACGTGAAGCCGACGCCAATTTTGTCTTGAATGAATATCTAAGCGGAGCGGAAAGGATGTGGGATGCGGTGGCACACTCCGTTATGGCAGTATGCCACCGCCGTAATTGGCTGTACCAGAGTCGTCAGCACCTTAATGTAGCGGTTACGAGACTGGCCGATGAATTGAGAAACGCCGGACGGGAAACTGACGCATTCAGCATTGACGCGGGCTATGTGATTGCCAGCAATTCTCACATCCATTTCTATCACCGAGACATGGATTTGGAAGGCGGGAACGGGTGGTATTTCGCCACTGCCAGAAAAGCCGTGCATCGCTTTGTCGAAGCTATGCTGGCTATTTCGGAATCATCCAGTGACATAGATACAGGGAGCTAAATTTGACTAACATCAAGCGAGCCGACGGTCGACGATGGGACGAGCCTCGCCCGGTGAACATCACGGTCGGGTACCAGAGGTCGGCGGAGGGGTCGGCGCTGATCGAAATGGGCGGAACGAAGGTGCTCTGCGCCGCGTCGCTGGAAGAGCGCGTGCCGACGTTTCTGCGCGGGCAAGGCACTGGCTGGGTGACGGCGGAGTATTCGATGCTTCCGCGGGCTACCAACACCCGGACGTCGCGCGAACGGGATTCCGGGCGGATCAGCGGACGGTCGCAGGAAATCCAGAGGCTGATCGGGCGCTCGCTGCGTTCGGTCACCGACATGGCCGCGCTGGGCGAGCGGACGGTGCAGATCGACTGCGATGTGATCGAGGCGGACGGTGGAACCCGCACGGCGTCCATCACCGGAGCGTACGTGGCCCTGCACCAGGCCATGACGCTGCTGGTGCGCAACCGGGTACTCCGGCGGGCGCCGCTGGAGTGTCCCGTCGCCGCGGTGAGCGTGGGCATTCTGAGAGGCGAGCTGCTGCTGGACCTCTGCTACTCCGAGGACTACGCGGCTGAAGTGGACTTCAACGTAGTAATGACGGCTGACGGCGGGCTGGTGGAGTTGCAGGGTGCAACGGAGGCCCGCCCGTTTGCCCGCCCGATGGTGGAGCAGGTGCTGGCGCTTGCGGCTCGAGGACTGGAGCCGTTGTTCCACGCGCAGCGGGAAGCGATACGGTCTATTTCAACGCAGAGATAGCGCAGAGGAGCAGAGTTTATTCTGTCGTTGCCTTGAAATTTCTGCGCTCTCTGCGCGCCCTCTGTGTCCTCTGCGTTGAAACCCTTATGCTGGGATTCCGTCTTCGGTCAGGTGGACCAGCGGGAGGCCCAGTTCAGAGAGGGGGCCCTCTACGCCAGCGCGGTCTCCAACAACGAGAATGCTCAGGCCGTCGGGACGGATGTGCTCCCGGGACACCCGGTGGACGTCGTCCAGGGCGATGGCCTCGATAGCCGGACGGACGCTGCGGAAGTAGTCGTCGGGCAGGCCGAACTGCTCCATGGCCGCCAGCTGTCCCAGCACCGCGGCAGGGCGCTCGAAGCTGGCGGGATAGGCCCGGAGCACGCCGTCCCTGGCGTTGGAAAGCTCTTCGGCGGTTATGGGGCGCTCTGAGTGGACTTCCCTGAACTCCTTCAGCGTTTCGTAGACCGACTCGCCGGTGGCGTTGCTCTGCACCGAGCCGCCGGCGACCAGCAGCGACGGCCGGCGGTTCCACTGGATCGAGGACATGTAGCCGTAGCTGTAACCCTTGTCCTGGCGCAGGTTCTGGTTGAGCCGCGCCGAGAACTGGCCCCCGAAGGAGTAGTTGGCCAGCAGCAGCGCGAAGTAGTCCGGGTGGAGTCGGGGAACGAGGGCCTGTACCGCGCGAATTACGGACTGGGGGGCACCGGGACGGTCGACCAGGTAAATCGTCGTAGCGCCGTTGACGGGGGCGCTTTCGCCTCTGCCGGGGGCATCGGATCCCGAACCGTTCCACGCGCCGAGAACCTGGGCGGCGCGGCGCATGACCTCCTCTCGGTCAACGTCGCCGACCACCAGCAGATGCGCGTTGTCGGGCCTGTAGGCGCGGCGGAACTGCCCTATCAGGTCGTCGCGGGTGATGGCCTGTATCGAGCCCTCGGTGCCGGTGACGGGATGGGCATAGCCGCTGCCGGCCGGGTACACAAGTCCGGCCACCAGGCGCTCCGCGATGACGTTGGGCTCGTCCTTGCTGCGTCGCAGATCGGTCAGGTGCTCCCGGCGCACCCGGTCAAGCTCGTGCTGGGGGAAGTCCGGGGACTGGATCACCTCGCTCATCATCTCCAGGGCGCTGCCCCAGTGCTTCGACAGTGTCTCGGTCGAAAGCAGGCTGTACTCCCGGCGGCTGTCGACGGACAGCCGTGCCCCGATGAACTCGAAGTCGTTGGCGATCTGCTGGCTGGACTTGCCCGCTGCGCCCTCCGGGAGCATGTCGCCGACGAGACCCGAGAGGCCGGGCAGGCTCGACGGATCGGCGGAGGCCCCGCTGCCCAGAAGGACGCCAAAGGCGACAATTGGCATTCCGCGCTGCTCGACTACGGTGACGCCCATGCCGTTGGGCAGCCGGTCGCGGACGGGCAGGGGCGGGGTGAACGTCGGCTCCTTCGACGGGGGCGGCATGATGTTGCGGTCGACGGTGGTGGTCGCTGTCGATAGGGGAGTCTCCGGCAGGACGCGCAGGCGCACCTGGTTGTCGCCCACATAGGTCTCCGCCACCCGCAGGATGTCCTCTCGCTGGACGGCAAGGCAGCGGTCCAGGCTGGTGTTGATCAGGTTGGGGTCGGACTCGATGATGTTGAAGTGGTTGAGCTGGTCGGCACGCCCGCCGAACCCGCCGATGCGGGCCAGTTGGCGGAAGTGCGTGGCCTCGATGCGGTTCTTGGAGCGGGCGATCTCCTCGTCGGTAGGAGGGTTGCGATGGATGTTCTCCAGCTCGGCCCCGACGGCGGCTTCTACCTCGTCCAGGCTGTGGCCCTCGGCGGCGGTCACCTGCACCAGCAGCTGCCCGGCGATTTCGGAGGGCACATAACGTACAAAGGCGTGCTGGGCGATCTGCTTCTCATACACGAGAGAGCGGTGCAGCCGGGAGCTGAGTCCGTCGGACATCACCGCCTGGTACAGCTCCAGCGGCGCGTCGTCGGGGTGTCCCTCGGGGGGCGCGGGCCAGGCGATGTAGAGGCGCGGCAGGGTCACCTTGTCGCGCATCTCGATGTCCACCCGGCCGGACAGCAGCGAGTCCTGCCGTCCGACGCGGGGCACGCTATCGGCGGGGGGCAGGTCGCCAAAGTACCTGCTAACGAGGTCCAGCGCCTCGGCAGGGTGGAAGTCTCCGGCGATGGCCAGGCTGGCGTTGGACGGGCCATAGAAGCGCTGGAAGAAGTCCTTTACGTCGTCCAGGCTGGCCGCGTCCAGGTCCTCCTGGGAGCCGATGGTCATCCAGTGGTACGGGTGCGGCAGAGGGAACAGGGCCGACTGAAGATGCCAGTGGGCCATGCCGTAGGGCCGGTTCTCGTAGGACTGCCGACGCTCGTTCTTCACCACGTCCCGCTGCACGTCGAACTTCTGCTGGTCTAGGCCGTCCAGCAGGAAGCCCATACGGTCGGCCTCGAGCCACAGCGCAAGTTCCAGGTAGTTGGAGGGTACGTCCTCCCAGTAGTTGGTGCGGTCGGTGGTGGTGGAGCCGTTCAGGTTGGCCCCGGCCTTCTGCAACGGCTCGAAATGGCTGCGCTGGTGGTGCTTGGTGCCCTCGAACATCACATGCTCAAAGAGGTGTGCGAACCCGGTGCGGCCCATTTCCTCGTTCTTGGAGCCGACGTGGTACCAGACGTTGACTGCCACGAGGGGAATGGTGTGGTCCTCGTGCAGGATGACGTCCATCCCGTTGGATAGCCGGTGCTGTTCGAAAGCGATGGTGACCATTCGTTGTTCCTATGCGTGTTGAATTGAGTCAGTTTCCAGGATCGTCCCCCATGAATACTATGCCCGGCAGCAGCCCCAAACCAAGGAGCGAAGACAGCGACTGTGCCGTCGGGTCCGGCTCCAGCAACAGGTCGGAAAGGGTGTTGGTTCCCAATTCGCACCGGTCTTCGGGGCCGAAAACGACCATCGCTGGGCCTTCGGCTCCTTCAACGGAAAAATGCGCGTTCCCCACCGGAAACTCGACACGCCCGCCGTCCTCCGAGCGGAAGTGCATTGAACTTTCAGGTTCAATCCCCAACCGGCGCAGCAACGAAGCCGGCATCACAGCGATCGCCATGCCCCCTCCAACGAGGGCCTCTACGGTTTCTGACACGCCGCTTTCGCCATCACTTACGCGGACCTGGACCGTGAAAGTTTCCATATCTGTCGGTTGCCTTTTGACCCGCCGGTCGGGAGGGATGTCGTGGCCCATTCACACTCGGGCCGGGGGACAGAGATTTGGGCCATCAGGATTTGCTTGGTGGAAAGGTCAAAGCAGCAACCCTTCCTGCGGGATCAACCGCTGATCCACAGGATCCACTGCAAGGTAGAGCTGCTCCAACGTGGTGGCGCCCATAAGAGGGTTTTCCTCTGGTCCGAACACCACATTGGCAACGCAGCGTTCTCCTTCTGCCGAGAACAACGCCCACCCGACTTCGTATTCGACACGTTCTCCGCTAGCAGTGCGATAGCGCCTGACGCGTGCTGGTTCAATGCCCAGCCGCCTCAAAAGAGAGGCCGACATTACCGAATCAACGGCTCCAGTGTCCACTACCCCTTCTATGGTTTCGCTTGCACCTGTTGCCAGGTTTCCGACTGTGAGGGAAACCCTGAAAGTGCCCACACCTACGCCCCGGCTTCGTGGCCCCAGTAGTTCTCGTCGGTGCGCTCGCTGATGGGCGGGCTGGTTCGGTTGCTGGCGACCTCCTCGGCGTCCCAGAGCTTGGAGAACTTCAGGGCGCGGGGACAGTGGCTGTAGGCTTCCTCCACCTCGATGAGCAGTCCCTGGAGGTGGCGGGAGTTGTCGTCGGTCTCGTAGAGGGCAAGCTCGATGTTCTGCCGGTCCAACTCGTCCTTGCCGACGATGCTGGCCCGCCCGTTTACGCGAACCGTATCGTTGATCCCCGGAATGAAGAAAATCAGGCCGACATAAGGGCTGGCCTCGATGTTCTGGTAGGACTGGAAGAGCTTGTTGCCTGCCACATCGGGGAACAGCAGGCGGTGGTCGTCGATGACCTTGACGAACCCGGGCTTGCCCCCCTTGGGGGAAGCGTCGCACCGGCCATCGGCGTCTGCGCTGGCCATTACGACGAATGGAGCGGCGCTGACGAACTCCTGGACCCACGGGGTCAGATGGCCCTTGAGCTTCTTCACCGCCCGTTCCGACGGAGGCCCGAACTGCCCGTTGAACTGGCTTCCGCCCACTGCCTGGTCTCTGATGGCTGTCATAGCGCCTGCTCCTTAATGTCTGACTCGTATCTGGTGATTCTAGCCGCCCCACTCAGAAGCGTCCAGCGAGGTCAAAAATCGGAGACCTTTGCTAAACTCCCTCTCCCTTGAGGGAGAGGGTTGGGGTGAGGGTGGAATCTCTGATTTGCAAAGCTGTCCTTTGCTAGGGGGTGTCGTCAAATTAACTTGTCATTCCGGCGAAAGCCGGAATCCAGGGGAAAAGGACCGTCGCATGTCCGGCAACTCAATTAGAACTCAATCCCCGGCTGGGCCTTGATGCCCTCGTGGTAGGGGTGCTTCACCAGGGTCATCTCGGTTACCAAGTCGGCGAACTCGACCAGCTCCGGCGGGGCGTTTCGGCCGGTGATGATTACGTGCATCATCTCGGTCCGGTTGCGCAGCGCCTCCAGCACGTCCTCCACCGGAATCCAGCCATAGTGCATGGCGTAGGTAAACTCGTCCAGGATCACCACGTCGTGCTCGCCCTTGGCGATGACCTCCTTGCAGCCTTCCCAGTGCTCCCGGGCCAGGTCGGCGGTCTGCTCCAGGTCCCTGGAGCGCCAGGTGAAGCCGTCGCCCATGGCGACCATGTCGATGCCCATCTTCTTGGCGGCTCGCTGCTCGCCGAAGTTGGCCGTGGTGTGCTTGATGAACTGGAGCATGATGACCTTCATGTCCCGGCCCCATGCCCGCATCAGCACGCCCATGGCGGCGGTCGTCTTGCCCTTGCCGGTCCCGGTGTTGACGATGACCAGCCCCTTGTTGATTCGGGGACCGGTCACGGACTGTGGGCCCGGCTCCGACCTGGTGCTGGCGTCGGGTTGGTTGCTGGTGGTCATTTTCGCTTCCTTTTTGGGTGATTCGGGGCGCAGGGTTTCACCCTCACCCTAGCCCTCTCCCTTTAGGGAGAGGGGACACTCTTTTGGGGAGGTCAAATTCTCTGACTGTGTGCGGCGCAGGTCTCGACGAAGCGGGGCGCCAGCCTCGGATCGCTGCCCATGTGGACGTGGACGTAGGTGGCCCAGACGCTCCCGGAGCGGAAGCCGTCGGGGCGGCCGCCCTGGTTCACCACGCGGTAGACCGACTCGTCCTCCGCAGGCGGCTGTTCCAGCGTCGACCAGTGGAACTCGTGACCTCGCACCTGCTGCCCGGAAGCAAGCAGGGGGCCGTCGGCCACGGCCTCCACATCGCGGTAGCCGAGGGACAGGCGGGACTGGGACATGGAAGACACTGCGGGCAACAGGCCGGCCATTGATCGAGTTTCGCCGTCGAAGCCCGTCAGGCTGCGGCCCAGGTACATCAGTCCGCCGCATTCCCCGTAGACCGGGATGCCGCGCTCCGCCGCCTGGCGGACGGACTCCAGCATCGGGCGGTTGGCGGAGAGTTCGGCAGCGAACAGCTCGGGGAAGCCGCCGCCAAGGTATACGCCTCCCGCGCCCTTGGGAAGCGATTCGTCTTCTATCGGGCTGAACGGAACGATCTCCGCGCCCCAGGCTTCCAGGAGGTCCAGCGAGTCCTGGTAGTAAAAGTTGAATGCCTTGTCCTGCGCCACTGCGATGACGGCCCGCTTCGGCTGAGGCTCGCGCGGGTAGACCTGGAGCGGGCGTCCTTCGACAAGCTCAGGATGATTGGAAAGGGACGGCGGGGTGGACTGCCGGGCCATCTCGGCTATTCGGCCGACGTCGATGGTCTCCTCGACTTGGGCGATGACGGCCTCGTACCACTGGTTGGCCACCGTGCCCTCGACCGTGGGAATCAGTCCCAGGTGCCGCTCGGGCTGCTCGAACTCGGCGCGCCGGGGCAGGTAGCCCAGGACCGGGATGCCGGTGGTGGCCTCGATCTGCGGCTTGCAGAATTCCAGGTGCCTTTCGCTGGCGACTCCGTTCAGAATGACTCCGGCTATGTTCATGTCCGGGTCGAAGGACTGGTACCCCAGCACCTCGGCGGCCACGCTGCGGGCGACCTTGGCGGCGTCGGCCACCAAGATGACGGGTGCGCCGATCAGCTTGGCGAGCTGGGCCGTGGATCCCTCCTCGTCGAGGCTGGAGTGGCCGTCGAACACGCCCATGACGCCCTCGACCACCGATATCCGGCGCCGTGCCGCCGCTTTTGCGTATAGTTCCAGCACCGTCGGGCGGGGCAACAGCCAGGTGTCGAGGTTGCGGGAGGGAACGCCGCAGGCGATCTGATGGTAGGACGGGTCGATGTAGTCGGGGCCGGCCTTGAATGGCTGCACGGTGTAGCCGCGCCGGGTCAGCGCGCCCATGATGCCGGTGGCGATGGTGGTCTTGCCCACCCCGCTGCGAACGCCTGCGATCACCACTGTTGGAGTCATGTAACCGGCTCCCGTAGCCTGCCCGAAGGTTTTTGACACCCGCCGTACCCAACGCTACGATAGCACAACGCTCGTCCTTTGGCAGTAGCCTTGAATTCTCCCTCTCCCTTAAGGGAGAGGGAGCTTGTTAAACACCCTCTTATTCATTAGCAATCTTGCATACGGCAGGAGGCGGCTATGTCGAGCGACGCCACCCAGTTCCGAAGGGACTTCTGGACGCTCTACGCGGAACTGTACCCTGAGGACGGCATTCCTTCCGGTTGGGGAAGGAGCCACGCCAGGGTTGCTGCCGAGTCGGCAGACGTTAACGTTTCCCTGGCGGTGCTCGGTTGGGGCGTGGGGGTGTGGCTGCGCGGCAAGCAGGGAGAACTCCCCGGTGTGGCCGCGGCGCGGCTGAACCCGTTCCAGGACAACTTCCGGGCGGCCCTGGCCGAAACCTTCGAGGGACTGCCGGGCCTGAGTCCCGGCACCGAGTGGGTCAACGCGACGGGCGGGTTCGACGCCAGCCGGGAGTTCGACGTTGACGACCCGGAGAACTGGCCGCACATGGCCGCGTGGCTGCACTACATGCTCCACATCTATCTGAAGGTCATAGATAACGCGCTAGTGGCGCGGGGTTAAGCCGCCTGGCTCGCCGCCGCCAAATTTTCCTTGACTTGCCGGACGGCAAACTCTACCATAAGAATATCCGCCCCTTGGCAGTAAGTTGTTCCCCCAGCGCGACTGGCGTCCAGCAAGGCTGGCGATCACGGGAGCAGCCGATCCCTTGGGGCTTTTTCATGTCTTGGAAGGGAGAATTTATGCCCCCTAGAGTAGCCATTCTCATTGACGGCGGGTACTATCTGAGGAGGCTGCGGCATGTGCGCCGTGATTTGGATGACTCGAATCCAGAAAGCGTTGCAAGGTCAATCAGACAATTGATCAGCAGCCACCTAGTCCAAATCAACAATGTACATAGGTTCCCAAATCATTTTCGGCTCCTTTATCGATCTTTCTTCTACGATGGTCAGCCATATACGGATAAGACTCACTATCCGATCAGCAAGAAATTTATGGACTTCGCCAAGTCGGATGAGGCGCAATTCCGCACAAGGCTGTTTGACCTTTTGCGAAAGGAGCCAAACCTCGCCTTACGTCTGGGTGATGTAGCGAAGCAAGGCAACAATTCTTGGGTTCTAAAGCCGGATGCTCAAAGACGCCTCATAAACGGGCGAATTCAAGTGTCGGACCTCAAGGACGAAGATTTCAATCCGAATCTTCGTCAGAAAGGGGTTGACATGCGTATTGGCCTCGACATAGCAACCATCACTCTCAAGAAGCAGGCCAACATTATTGTCTTAGTAGCTGGCGACAGCGACTTTGTGCCTGCAGCGAGGTTGGCCCGTCGCGAGGGAATTAGGTTCATCCTTGATCCACTCTGGCGAACGGTGTCGTCGGAGCTTTTGGAGCATATAGACCAACTACGAAGCGGGTTCTACAATCCGAGACGCCCGTTTGTTGGAAACCCAGAGCCATTTTCAGCATCACAGGACACCGAAACCTGACTCGTAAACTCAAATTGGCAGGTGAATTTATGCCCAGGCTCGAGACCCTCAGCGAAGTGCAGCGCAAGATGCTGCAGATGTACCCGTGCATGGAGCACGACGATGCGCCCTGGACCTCCATGCGCAAGCCCCTCAGCCAGAGCCGGGTCGCGCTGGTGACCTCGGCCGGGCTGCATCTCAGGGGCGACAAACTTTTCATCACCGACCCGCACGGGAAGGGAGATGCCTCGTACCGCGTGTTGCCAAGGAACACTCCGGCCTCCGAGATAATCCAAAGCCATACCAGCATCGGCTTTGACCACACCGGCATCTACCGCGACATCAACGTGACCTACCCCATTGACCGGCTGGAAGAACTGCTGGAACAGGGCGTTATCGGCTCGCTGGCCGACAACTATTACTCCTTCATGGGAGCCATCAGCGACGCGACTGAACTGGCCACCGAGACCGCGCCGGAAGTGGCGCGGCGCATGTTGGACGAGGGAGTGGAGGTCGTTTTCCTCACACCCACTTGACCCCTCTGCTCGCACACGGTCAGTGTGCTGGCGCGGTGCTTCGAGGAGGCCGGATTGAGCACCACCGGCCTCGTCCAGGTCAAGGAACACGCCGAGCGGGTCAAGCCGCCCCGCATGGTCTGGGTCCCTTACGCTTTCGGCAACGTGCTCGGGCGACCCGGCGATCCGTTGGTTCAGCACCAGATAATGAAAGCCGCCTTCGACCTGCTGGATGCGGAACATGGCCCGGTGCTGGAGGAATTTGAGGACGACACGATTCCCGATGACCTGCTTCAGGCATCCGGGGCTCCGAGGTCCGAGGCATCCAAGGGCCTCAATCCTGCCGACGAGCTGACCTCCCTCCGGCCCTACTACGAGCGATGGGTGGAAAAGAACGGCGGGCGCACGGCGGTGGGCGTGAGCGGCGTGCCGCAGCGCCGGTTCCGCGGCGTGATCCGCTTCCTGGAGGCCTATGCCGCCGGAGAGGACACGGACTACGACGGGCGCCCCGAGGATGTGGGCGTGCCACAGTTCGTCCGCTACTGCGTCGACGATCTAAAGGCGTTCTACTACGAGGCGCGGATGGAGCAGCGTCCCGGAATCGAAGACAGCGCCATCCACGACTGGTACTGGAGCGATACGGCCGCGAGCGGCCTGATTCTGAGTCTGGTGGAGACCATGGGCAAGTCGGATGATCCGGCGGTCAAGGCCATCCCTCGCGGGCTGGCGCGGTAGCCGCGGCAGTCCAGCCACCTTGCTCCTTTAACTCGGTAAGCCCGGGCGTTCATCCTGAACCGCTTTATCTTCATCCTGAGCCTGTCGAAGGATGGCCGACCGGACTCCCGCCCCGGCGAGAACAGAAAACCGTTCGTCCTTCGACAGGCTCAGGATGAACGGTTTTCGTCTGTCCTACCCAAGACTTGAAAATCAAAGAGAGGTACAAGCAGATGGCTTTCTACACCTACGACCACATCCACCTGCTGAGTCCTGAGCCGATGGAGACCGCAAGGTACTTCAACGAGATGTTCGGCGCGCGCATCGTGGAGTCGGTGCAGTCCGACGGGAACCCCCGGGTTGACCTGAACCTGAACGGCCTCGAGATCTTCATCGCCCGTTGCGGCGAGGACACGACCCCCAGCGCCGATCATCCGCACCAGGGACTGGACCACTTCGGCTTGCGGGTGGAGAACCTGGACGACGCGGCCGCAGAGCTGAAGGCCAAGGGAGCGGAGTTCACCTCGGAGCCCCACGAGATTCGCCCCGGCGTGCGCATCGCGTTCGTTGTCGCCCCCGGCAACATCCGCATCGAGCTGCTGGAAAAGGACCCGAACCGCGTGGGGTCGTGATCGGTGGATAACACGTTTCCATTGGCTCCGCTTCACCGTTAGAATTCAGATGAAGATACGAAGTGGCCCTTATCCCAAGACATCTTGTTGACCTATCAGGCCGAGAGTCGAGATGCAAGACAGACTCAATAATCTGGAAAACCTAATGGATCTGTACGCAAGCGTGGCGGAACAGATTGCAACCTCGCAGCAGCGAATGAGGGAGAACCAACTCCGAATAGCCGAGAATCAACGGCAAATTGCGGAGAACCTGCTACGAATTGATGAAAACCTCAATCGAATCGATGAAAACCTCAATTACCTAGACGAATCCCAAAGCCGCCTGAACGAATTGATGCAGCAGGTTATGCAAACGGTGGCCGTGATGCAAGCTGACATCGTCCGGATCGACGAGACGCATACCTGAGCGATCGTACAGGGTCGGGAACGTTCGGAGGGGGCGCACGGCTGTGCGCCCCTACGCTTTCTTGCGGCGCGGAGGTCTCTACAACCTGTCTCGTCGGCGCCTCGTAAGCCAGTTGATGATGGTCATCACGACTACGAGAACGCCGACGCCAATCATGAGCCAGCCGATGCCCTTGATGATCCACTCGCCGATTGGCGAGACGAGGATGGCGCCTATGGCAGCCAGCCACACGCCGACGACGAGGCCACAGCCCGGCCCGCCGCCACTGAACCTGATGCCGCGCTGGTAACTCACCGGCGCCGCTAACCCTCGCTGAGGGCGTAGGTGGAAGATGCCTCGGCGACTCGTCCCTCCTCGACCAGCTTCTGAAGGTGTGTGCGGACATTGCGGGCGGCGGCGGAGCGCAGGTTGTCGGCCAGGTCGCGTGGGTAGACGGCGGTGACGATCTCGTCGACGGAGCCTGCTCCCCCGGCCAGGGCCGCGAGCACCTGCTCCTCGCGCTCGTTGCGGTGGCGGGCGTACCAGGCGATGCGGGCCGCGCCGTCGCTGATAATCTGGCCGTGGCCGGGACACAGGATGTCGGGCTTCAGGCGCGCCAGCGTTTCCAGCGACTCCATGTACTGCTTCAGGTTGCGTACGCTGGACGAAGAGTTGCCGAGGATAGTGTCGCCGCTGAACACCGCTCCGTCCGAGGGCAGGTGGTAGGAGATATGGTCGTCCTCGTGTCCCGGCGTGTGCCACCCCTGAAGCGATACGCTGCCGCCGGTCTCCACCGTCTCCTGCTCCTGAAGCGGACGGACGATGCCGCTGCCGAGCTGATGCGTAAGTCGCGGCTCCAAGTCGGGGTGGCAGCGAACTTCGCAGTCGAAGCTCTCCTGCAGCCGGTCGAGGCCGCCGATGTGGTCGCCGTGGCCGTGGGTGATCAGAATAGCGGAGATTTGCGGGCGGCCAAGCTCCTGGTGGTAATCGAGAATCTGCCGCGTCCAGGCCCGGTAAGGCTCGCCGGAGTCCACGATCACCATGTGTTCAGCCGGGTCGCCGACGAAGTAGATCTGGGTGCCGCCGGGGTGCATCGCGCCGAAGGTGGACGGGTTCTCCTCGATGTGGGTGCTGTATATGTGCGGCGCAATCTGCATCGGCGGGCCTCTTTCCCAAGTTAAGGGATTGTGGTGGCTAGTTTAGCAGGGACACGCTCATCCTGCGCCCGGTCAGGGTGCGTGCGCACTGTCTGAACTGTGATTTATCAGATTGGCTGATTAACCGTGATCGAGTGTCGCCGGAAGGTGCGCTGGCCGGCCAATCAAGGAAAGTCAAGAATCAAAGTTCAGGTCACATGGGCCGGGTCAATATCCACAACACACCCCGCCGGAAAGTCGGTGGCGTCCAGGAACTCGGCCAGGTTGCGGCCCCGCAGCAGCAGGCGCCAGCGGTGCCGTCCCCGCAGCCGCGGCGGGAGGCCGGGGGCCGGGCCGGATACCTCGATGTCGGTGCGGCCCTCGGCGGCGGCGCGGCGCTTCAGTTCGTCGGCGATGGCGTTGGCCTGCTGCTGGCAGGCTTCGAGGTCGGTGTTCTGGTAGACGATGTGGGCCAGTTGGTTGAAGGGCGGGTAGCCCAGCCTGCGCCGGGACTCGATCTCCTGGTCGTACATCGCGCGATAGTCCTGGCTGGCCCCGGCATGGATCGCGTAATGGTCGGGGTTATAAGTCTGGACGAAGACCTTCCCCGGCGCCTCGCCGCGGCCGGCGCGGCCCGCCACCTGGCAGAGCAGGGCGAAAGCCCGTTCCCCAGCGCGGAAGTCGGGTAGATACAGCCCGATATCGGCCAGCACCACGCCGACGAGGGCGACGTTTGGAACGTCCAGCCCCTTGGCCACCATCTGGGTGCCCACCAGCACCTGGGTCTCGCCGGAGGCCAATCGGCCGACGGCTTCCTCGGCAGCCCCGGCGGAGCGGGCGGAATCGGAGTCCAGCCGGTCGACCCGCACCCCCGGGAACATCAGCGAGACCTCGTTCATCACTCGCTCGGTGCCGATGCCCAGCTGCCTGATGCGTTCTCCACGGCAATCGGGGCACCGGGTCAGGGGACGGCGGGACAGGTTGCACTGGTGGCAGAGCAGGCGCGGCGGGCCGGCGTGGTAGGTGAGCGAGGTGTGGCACCGGCGGCAGACAGCAACATGGCCGCAGTCGCGGCACTGCACGATGGAGGACGTGCCGCGGCGGTTGAGGAACAGGATTGCCTGGTAGTTGTCGTCAAGGCACTGTCGCAGGCCATCGGAAAGGGCATGGCTGAAGATGTGCCGGTTCCCACGCCGCAGCTCCTGCCGCATGTCGCAGACCTCCACCCGCGCCAGGTTGGGCATCGGGCCTGCGCCGCCAATCATTCTCTCTCCGTGAGAGAGAGGGTTTCCGCCAGTTATTCCCTCTCCCTCAGGGAGAGGGTTAGGGTGAGGGTGAGGGGGAAATGTTGCGGCAGAGACCGCTCTCCCAGCGACTCGACGAGGCAGTTCCAGCAGCCGCAGCCGGTCGCGAGAAGCGTGGTAGTAGCTCTCCACGGAGGGCGTGGCGCTGCCCAGCACCACCGCTGCGCCCGTGAGGCGGGCCAGCTCAAGAGCGGCGGCGCGGGCATGGTAAAGGGGAGCGGTCTCCTCCTGCTTGTAGGTCCATTCGTGCTCTTCGTCAATAACGATGAGTCCCAGATTATCGAGCGGGGCGAAGAGCGCGCTCCGGGGGCCGACGGCCACGTCGAAGCTGCCGCCGCGTATGTCCCACCACTGGTCGAACTTCTGCCGGGGCGTCTGCCTGCTGTGCAGGATGGCGACCCGTCCGGCGAACCAGGCGTTGACGCGCTCCAGCGTCTGGGGCGTCAGCGCGATCTCGGGCACCAGGAACAGGGCGCGGCGGCCCAGCCGGATGGCGTGGTCGATGGCTCGCAGGTACACCTCGGTCTTGCCGCTGCCGGTGACGCCGTGGAGCAGGAAAGAGCGGGCGCGCAGAGGCGTAGCTGCCAGCATTACCCCCTCTCCCGCCGGGGGAGGGTTGGGGTGGGGGCGTTCCCCGAAGGATGCGTCCAGGGCGCCGGTGATCTCGGCTAGGGCGTATTCCTGCTCCGCGGTCAGCGTGAACTCCCCGGGCCGGGAGTCGGGTATGGGAGGCGGCCCGCCGGAGACGCGCCACCAGTCGGTCGCCACCAGTTCCTTCTGCCACAGGGCCCGGACCGCGGCGGCCCCGAACTCCCGGTTGGCCTCGGTCAGCGACAGGTGCCGGGGCGGCAGCCGGACGGCCTCCAGCAATGCTGTCTGCTTTGGGGACAATGACTCTTCGTGGCTCTCTCCTTCGGGTGGAGAGGAGGGAACCAGGTAAGCCTCGTACTTGGGGGCGACGCCGGGCCTGGGGATGGTAACCTCGCGATGAACGGCTCCACTCTGCAGCAGGCGGTTAAGCTCGCGGGTGCCGCGCCGGCCCAGCAGCTTCACGAAGCCGGGTTGATCCATCCTGCCCTTCTCCTCCAGTTCTTCAATGGCTGCGATGGTCTCGTCCCGCAGCGCGCTCCGTTCGGCAGCAGGAACCGCACCTGGGAAGATGCGGGAGCGTACCCGCGTCTCGAATCCGGGAGGAAGCATCAGGGAGAGGGCGGCAAAGAGTGGGCTGCGGTAGTGGCGGCTCAGCCACCACCCCCACTGGAGATGGTGGGAGTCCAGGAGGGGGCCGGGCTCAACGGACTGCAGGATATCGCGTGTGGGTATGCCGGGGTCGGCGGACGAGAGTTCGACCACGATGCCCTGGAGGGTCTGTGAGCCGAACGGCACCCATACCAGGTGGCCGGGGTGTACGGTGAGATGGGCGGGTATCGAGTAAGTGAAGGCACGGGCGTGGCCCACCGGGGAGTCCACCGCCACGTCCGCGAACTTCAACTCATCCACGATTCGTCAGCGCCGATGTCTGAATTGGGCAGGGCTTACGCAGTTCAATTGTCCCCTCCCCCTCAGGGGGAGGGTTAGGGTGGGGGTGAAGAGGTAGTGTGGAGAGAATGCCGGGAAAGCAACTCACCTGTATTGAGATAGTTTCTAAGGACTGGCGGTTAGGGTACTTGCGCGGGTCCGCAATGGTCCTGGGGGGGTGCCCATAGACGGTTGACGGTTCCTGCTACGAGGACTCCTCGCCGTCGGCCTCCGTAGCTTCCTCAACGGCATCGGAAGCCGCGTCGTCCGATTCGGAGACAGGCTCCGCCTCTTCGTCGGCCAGTGCTTCCTCAGCCTCAGCGGCGGCCTGCTCCTGGGCCTCCAGCTCGGCGGCCTGTGCCGCAGCCTCGGCGCGGCGGGCTTCGGCGGCAGCCTGGGCCTCGGCGGCCCGGCGACGCTGGGCCGGGTTCAGCTCCTTGATGCGCGCGGCGCGGCCCTGTAGCCCGCGCAGGTAGTAGAGCTTGGCCCGGCGCACGGAGCCGTAGCGGGTGATTTCGAGGGACTCGATCAGCGGGGAGTGCAGGGGGAAGATGCGCTCTATGCCGATGCCGCCGGAGATGCGGCGCACGGTGAAGTTGGCGGCGGGACCCTTGCCGTGGTTGAGGCGGATCACCACGCCCTGGAATGCCTGGATGCGCTCGCGCTCACCCTCGCGAATCCTGAAGTTGACGCGGACTGTGTCGCCCGCGGAGAACCGCGGGATGCGTGGGTTGGCCTCGGGCTTGTAGATATCGGCGGCGTTCATCTTCTAGTCTCTGTCCGGCATCTGCTGCCAGCGCCCTCCCAGGCGTCGGGCATAGCAGTATTGCGATAGTTTCGGGCTGAAGCGGGACCATCCTCTTCGGAGGGAGCGCCTGAGACAACTGATACGGATGGTGGGCGGTAGTGGACTCGAACCACTGGCCTCTTGCGTGTCGAGCAAGTACTCTAACCAACTGAGCTAACCGCCCGCACCAAAACAAAAGTTTAGCAAGCGGCAGGGCGACGGTCAATAAGGGTTGCGGAAGCCAGTAGGGCTATCGCATATGAATTGCAACCCCGTCACTCCGGCGAAAGCCGGAGTCCAGGATGTGAGGGATGCCGAATTTTCGGATGCAAACTGCCTGGTTCGGCCACTGGATTCCGGCTTTCGCCGGAATGACTGACATTAACCCGCTCATATGCGATAGCCCTGCGGAAGCCAGGGCTTTTTCGAAGCGACTCTGTTCGCTGACATCCACTCATCCTGTCCTGAGCTTGCCGAAGGGTTATCGAAGGATGCTTCTTCAAGCCACCGATGGTTCGACATGGTGAGCCTGTCGAACCATCACCATGAGGTGGCGGGAAGCGACTTTGAAAAGGCCCTGCTAGACCACGGCCACCGCCGTGACCTCGAACAGCAACTCCGGCACCAGCCGGTCCATCGGCCCGGGCCGCCGGATGCGGTGCATCGACACGCCGGTGGCCGACGGGAAGCTGTCGCCGAAGTACCTGCGGCGCACATCGCCCACCCGCCGGTAGGTGGACAGGCCATTGGGCGGCACCCACTCGATGGTGTTGACCACGTCGTCCATGGAGTAGCCGCCCTCCGCCAGCACCCGCGCCAGGTTGCCGTAAGCCTGCTCGGCTTGGGCCACGATGTCGAACGGCGCGACGACCGAAGCAGTGGCGTGGTCGACGCCCGCCTGCGCCGAGAGTTGCAGCATCCGCCCCTTCTTAACCCCCGGAACGAATGTCGCGCCGCCGTAGCTGGCCTCCCACCCAGGCACCTGTATTTCCTCCCGCCCTGAGCTTGTCGAAGGGCCGTCCAGCACTGCCACCGCCTCCACCTCCACGTGCCCCTCGGGGCGGAGCAGCCGGTTCACCGTGATGCCCGTGTTGGCCGGATACGATCCCTTGAAGAATTCCCCGCGCGCCTTCGCCGCGCCCCCGTCGTACTGGAGCCACGCCTGCGGCGACACGTACTCCAGCGTCTTGACCACGTCCGAGGGAATGGCTCCCGCCGCCTCCAGCACGCTGCCCACGATCCCGTAGGTGAGGCCCATCTGCCGTCCTGTGTCCTGGGGAAACGAGGGCTGTCCTGCCGGATTCAAGCCTCTTGCCGACCCGCCCGCTGGCTCCTCGCTGCCGACGAAGCCCGAGGTCCACAGCATATCGCCCGCGATCACGCCCGGCACGTAGGTGAGTGCGCCATAGCGGTCGTAGCCGGGGTTGACCGCGCGCTTCTCGCCGCGCACCGCCACCGCGCTGACCTCCAGCAGGGCGTCGGGACGCAGCAGCCGCTCAACGCAGATCCCGGTGGCCCCCACCGGGGTGCCGCCAAGGAACTCCCGGCGGATCGCGCCGGTCTCGCGATACTGGGGCAGCGCCGACGGGTCGATGTAATCGACAGTCTGCACAACGTTGTCGAAGGACATCCCGGCGGCTTCCAGCACCACGCTCAGCTTCTCGTAGATGACCCTCGTCTGGTCCAGCAGGTCGCCCTTGCAGACGACGGCGCCCACGGCCGGGTCGTACTCGCTGGCCGTCTGCCCGGCTAGGTACAGGATCCCGCTGCTCTCCGCTCCCAGGCAGAAGGTGTAGCGGTTCAGGTCCAGCCACGGGAATTTCTGCGGGTCAACCTCGATGATGTTCCTGGGCATAACAACTCCGAATCACTCCCCTCTCCTCGAGAGGGTCAGGGTGAGGGCGTCTCTCCGGCCTTAGGCGAATTGCCGGACGCGGGCATTCGAATACTCTTTCACTCGATCGCTCCGGTTGACACCAGGCGCTCGTACTTCTCGTCGGGCACTTGGAGCAACTCCTTTAGCACCCACTCGTTGTGCTGGCCGAAGGACGGAGCGGGACGCAGCTCGTCCGCCCTCCGCCCGTCGGCGGCCCAGGGCAGGGACAGCACGGGCCTCGCGCCCGCCACCGGGTGCTCCGGGTGGGCCACGAAACCCCTCTCCACCAGGTGCGGGTCCGCGAGCGCCTCGGCGCTGTCGTTCACCGGCGCCGCCGGGACGCCCGCCGCCTGCAACGCCGCCACTACCGTCTCGACAGTCAGCTCCGCCGTCCATTGCCCCAGCGACGACTCCAAAGCGTCCTGGTTATCGAGGCGCGCCCGGGTTGTGGCGTACCGGGGATCATCCGCCCAGCCGGGATTGCCGGTAGCATGGGCCAGCGCCCGGAACTGCTCGTCCGTCTCCACCGACACGGCCACCCACTTCTCCTCACCCTGGCACCGGAACACGTTGTGAGGCGCCTTGCGACCGTCCCGGTTGCCCGTCTTCTCAGGTTCCCTGCCGGTCAGCGAGTACTGCATCACCGCCTCGGGGATCATCCCCGTCAGGGCCTCGGTCATGGACACCTCGATGAACTGGCCCTCCCCGGTGCGCGAGCGGTGGTACAGCGCCTCAAGCACGGCCAGCACGCAGTAGCAGCCGGAGAAGGCGTCCGGGATCAGACCACCCATGATCCTCGGGTGAGTCTCGGGATACCCGGTTACCGCTGCCAGCCCGCTGAACAGATTGATGACGCTGTGAAACCCGGTCAGGTCTTTGAACGGCCCGCTCCGGCCGAAGGCGCCCAGCGACATGTAGACGATGTCCGGGCGCAGCTTCCTCACCTCATCGTAGCCTAGCCCCAGGCGCTCCATCACTCCGGTCGCGTAGTTCTCCACCAGCACGTCGCTGACCCGTACGATGTCCCGGGCAACTTCCAGTGCGTCGGGATTGCCCAGATCGAGGGAACAGCTCAGCTTATTGTTGTTGACCAGGTTGAATCCGCCGCTCTGGTTGATCCCGAATTTCCCGTCGGCAAACGGAGGCCACACCCTTGTGGTGAACCGCGACTCCGTCTCTACCAGGATCACCTCCGCGCCAAGCCAGCCCAGCATCTGGGCGGTGACCGGCGCGGCGATCACCTGTCCGAAGTCCGCCACCCGTATCCCGCGCAGCGGCGCAGCGGTCATAGTTTGCGGCCCCCCGGCAAGGTTCCCTCCCCCTCAGGGGGAGGGTTAGGGTGGGGGTGGCTGACGCCTGTCTCCTCCGGCCAGCCCAGCCACTCGTGCAGCACCTCGGCGGTGTGCTGACCCAAGCGCGGCGCGGGACGGAACGACCGCCACGGCGTCGCGGCCATGCGGATGGGATGCCCCGGCAGCTTGAACTCCTGCCCGCCCGGACTGGTGAACTCCTGCAGAAACTCCCGCTCGGTCACATGCGCCGATTCCATCATCTGCCCCACGGAGTACGCCGGGAAGCAGGGGACGCCGCGCTCCTGGGCCATGCGGGCGATCTCCTCCCCGGTGTGGGACATGGTCCACTCCAGCAGCAGCGGTTCCAGCGCGTCCCAGTTCCGGCCCCGCTCCTGGGCGGTAGCAAATACTTCCAGATTACCCCAGTCGGGGTTGCCGGCGGCAGCCATCAGGTTGCGCCAGTGTCCGTCAAGGACCGCCATGATCACGATGTAGCCGTCCTTGCACGGCATGTAGACGTTGGGCATCAGCGCGAAGCCCAGCAACTCCCGCTTCTTCGGCTCGTGGTAGGCGGCGTGGGCCAGCTCGTAGGGCATGACCGCCGCTACTCCCTCCTGAAGCGACAGGTCGATCTCGCAGCCTTGCCCGGTGAGCTGCCGCGACAGCAGCCCGGCCACGCAGGCCGACGCTCCCAGCACCCCGGTCATCAGCTCGGCCAGCGGCGTGTTGGCCGTCAGCGGCGGCTCGTTGGCCGGGTCGGCCACCCCGTCCGGCACTCCGGGCGTTGCGAAGGATAGCCCGCCGGCGGCCACTGCCGTCAGCTCGTCGCCCAGGTACCCTGAGTTCGGCCCCGACAGCCCGAACGGCGTGATAGCGCAGACCACCAGGCCGGGATTGGCTTCCCGGAACGCCTCCCGCCGCAATCCCATTCTCTCGATCTCGGCGCTCTGTCCGCCCACGACCAGGATGTCAGCTGTCGCTGCCAGTTCCTCGAATGCTTTTCGCTGGGATGAGTCCCCCAGGTCAAGCGCCCCGCCCCGCTTGTTGGCGTTCAGGTAGAGGAACATCCCGCTCCAGTCCGGGTCCGGCTGCCCATCGGGGAACGGCCCGCGCCGACGGTGCTGGTCGCCAACCGGCGGCTCCACCTTCACCACATCGGCCCCTGCATCCCCCAGCAACCGGGCGCAGAAGGACGCCGAGGCAGTCTCAGTGTATTCCAAGACCCGCACACCGGCGAGGGCCGACTGACGGGATTCGGTTTCCGTACTCATCGGCGTCACCCCGAACGCAGCGGCAGCTGCACCAATGCGCTGGCTCGGTCCACCACACGCTCCCCTCGCTGGTTCTCGATCCACAGCTCGCACTCGGCCAGGGCCGGCGCATCATCCTCCCAGTTGAGGGCGGTAACCACGCCCCCGCAGACCAGCGAATCTCCGGGATAGACCATGACCCGGTTGCGGAACGCCAGCTTGCGGAGAAACGCGCCGGGGCCGGCCCAGTCCTGCACCTGCTGCGCCAGAAACGCCCCCAGCATCTGGCCGTCCACGAACGGCCCCTGGAATCCCAGTTCCCGGGCGTGGTCGGCGTCGTAGTGCATCCTGATGAAGTCCCAGGTGGCCGCGCCGTAGGCCATCATGCGCGGCAGGTCGATCTCCTTGCGGAGCGGCGTCAGCTCATCGCCCACCGAGACATCCTCGAAGAACCGCCTGGCGATCACTCTGGCGACTCCTCCCGGTAGAAAAGGGTCTCGGTGTTCCGCGCCAGCAACTCCCCTCTCTGGTTTCGGTAGGTGGCCTCGACGACCTGGAAGATCAAAGACCCGGAGCGTCCCGTGCGCTCGTAGACGTCCTTCACTACCCAGCGCGCTGTTATCACGTCGTCCGGGTGTATCGGCTGGAAGAACTCGTACTCGTTTCCCCCACGGAGGCCGGTCAGCTTCCCAAAGGACCCGCGGCCGACGAGGTCGCCGCGTTCGTCCATGTCGCTGTCCACATACTGCCAGGTGTCGCACACCAGAGTCGGCGGCGCCATCACATCCCGCAGGCCGTGGGATGTAGCGTGTTCCCGGTCCGAGTACAAGGGATTGAAGTCGCCGACGGCCAGGGCGTACTGACGGAATGCCGACCGCCCGATCTCATCGGGCGCCTCGAACACCAGCTCCTGCCCTACCGTAGCCTTCAGTTGCTCAAACAGCGAGTCCGCCATTTCGTCCTTGCCCGGCGCCACCGAGAATTCTTCGCTTTTATTCCCTCCCCCTCAAGGGGGAAGGGGTTTCATGGGTTACCAGTTACCGCCCCTTGAACTCCGGGTCCCGCTTCTCCAGGAAGGCGGCCAGCGCTTCCCTGTGGTCCTCGCTGGCCAGCGAGAGCACCTCGGCATGGGCCGCCTCGGGCAGGTGCTCCTCCAGCGACTGACCCAGGCCCCGGTACACCATTCCCTTGACCAGCCTGTTCGCCACCGGCGACTTGCCGGCGATCTTTGCCGCCAGGGCCATCGTCTCCTCGGCCAGGTCCTCGGACGGCACCAAGCGGTTCAGCACCCCGGCCTGCAATGCCTCTTCGGCCTCCAGCCAGTCGCCGGTGTACAGCAGCTCCAGGGCCTTGTTGACCCCCATCGCCCGCGGGTACAGCCAGGTTGCGCCGGTGTTCGAGACCAGCCCCATCTGCAGGAAGGCGTTCATAAACCTGGAGCGCTCGCAGCCTACCCGGATGTCGCAGGCCAGCACGAAATCGAACCCGTCGCCGATGGCCAGGCCATTGACCATCGCTATGGTGGGTATTTCCATCTGGTGCAGCTTGAGGGTGATGCCCTGCGGCCCGCTGCGAATGAACTGGTAAATCTCGTTGGGCTCCATGTACCCCAGCAGCCGGTCGCCGCCCTCCCGCTCCTCGTTGATGTCGGCAGACGCGCAGAACGCCCGGCCTGCGCCGGTCAGCACCAGCGCCCGCATCTCCCTGTCGTCGGCAACGTCCGCCAGCGCGGCGTTCAACTCCCGGAACATCCGGCGGTTCAGCGCGTTCAGCCTGTCCGGCCGGTTCAGCGTAATCCGCGCCACATGGTCCTTCTTCTCGACGATGATGGTCTCGTAGTCCAATTCCGACCTGCCGGCTTCCCTCTCTTGTGGGGAGCACGTGAAAAATCCGCGTTGATTCTGGTAGTCCTGCGGCATACTGTCAAGGTTGGCCGGGAGCGATACAAGGTGTTTTGGCAGTTCCCTCCCCAGGGGCTTGCTTTTTCACTCCGAACCGCGCACAAATGCAGGAAAGCGGCCTCGCCTGAGTCGCAGGCAATTCCAAGAATTCCAAGGAAGCCGCGTCGAGGAGGACAAAGTGGACAGACCCAGGATAGCTGTGTTCTCAGGCCCCAGGGCCACCATCGCCAACTCCCCCACCCTGGTGACCGGCAACAAGGGCCGGTTGCCCGGCGAGCCCACCCTTCCGGGTCGCTACGAGCACCTGGTGCCCCAGCTTATCCATGAACCGGTGCGGGTGCGGATAAGGAGGTACAGCGCCCATCCCCTCGAGGAAGACTCCGCCTCCGTGTACCACGATGACGGCAACGACTACTACGAGGTCGAGCTGCGCCCTGATGATGGCCCCTATCCCCTGCCGTACGTCGCAAGGCGCGCCAACGACTCGGGCCGCGGCCAGCCATTCGAGGAGGCCGACCTCTTCAACCCTTCTCTCGAGTACGGCGGACGGCAGTTCTTCTACCCCGACGCCTCCCGCATGTTCGAGGAGATTGACCGCGCCATCCCAGGCCGCGACGAGTCCGGCGAGGGCAGCATCCTCGACCGCAAGGCCGACTACGACTTCATCCGCGTCCTCCCTCCCGGCGGCTACACCGCAAAGGGAGAGAAGTCCGGGGTTGACTACTTCCCCTACCGTCCGCTGGCCATCCGGCGCTCCCCTCGCTACCGCGACCTCGCCAGGGTGACCAACACCGTGCAGGCCGAACTGTCCAGCGGCAGGTACGCCGGCGGCATCTGGCTTGAGGGCAGCCCCACGGTCGAGGAGACCATCTACTGGCTCAGCCTGCTAATCGATACCGATTTGGCGATTGCCGGGATAGCGGCCCAGCGGCCCCACGGCCAACTGGCCAACGACGGCGACCGCAACATCGTCGACGCCGTGGACCTCATAGCCTCGGGGCTGGGAGCGGGCATCGGCGCCGTGGGGGTCCAGGACGAGCGCATCTACGCCGCCCGCGAGTTCAAGAAGGCCGACGACCGCCCCGGCAACTACAAGGCCACCGGCGGCCACGGCGGCATCCTCGGCACCGTCGGCCCGCCCGTGACCATCTGGTACAAGCCCGCCTACCGCCACACGTCCAGCTCGGCCGTGAACCTGACCCGCCTGCCCGACACCGTCGAATTTGCCGACGACGCAGAGGTCGGTACCATCGTCCGCATTCCGGTCAAGGACGAGAGCGGCAACCTGCTGGAGCAGGCCATTCCCCGTGTCCACATCGTCAAGTACGGCGCCTACATGGATGAGGACGAGACGGCGGACCCCGACAACGAGGTCGACATCATGGCCCGCATCGACAGGGGCCTGAGGGACCAGGCCAGCGACGCCCCGATGTCGCCCCGGCTGCACGGCTTCGTCCTGGAGGGGTCATCCCCATACGGCCTTGCCTCCATGTCCCAGCACCAGGCCCTGGAAATCGCCACTTTCAGCGGAATGCCCGTCGCCCGCGTGGGCCGGGCCGACCCCGGCGGCAGGGTGCCCAGCGGATGGGACGACCTCACCATCGCCGGCAGCAACCTCGACACCAACAAGGCCCGCCTGCTGCTGATGGCCGCGATGCTGAAGCTGGGCCGCCTCCCCAAAGCCCGCGACCCGCGCAACCCCACAACGGTTGAGCGCGCCGCCACCGTAGCCCGCGTGGCCCAGTTCCAGGACATTTTCGAGTCCCACTGACTGGCGCCAATACAACTCACGCGCGAACACCCTCCCCCTCAGGGGGAGGGCTGGGGTGGGGGTGAATGTCCAGGGGGCAGCGGCCGATGGGGCGTCGTCCACAGGCAAGTGGGATGCCAAAGCAAGGAGGTAAACGCCCCTAACCCCCGTTCCGCTCCCACAGCCGGTGGAAGTGGTTCAGCGGCCCGTGCCCCCGGCCCACGCCGAAGCTGGTGCGGATGGCCTCGGTAACGTAGTCCTTGGCCTGCTGCACTGCCGTGGGAACGTCCAGTCCCTTGGCCAGCCCTGCCGCGATAGCCGACGCCAGGGTGCAGCCGGTGCCGTGGGTGTTGGGCGTGTCGAACCGCTCCGAGGTGAACAGAGTGAAGTCGGAGCCGTCGTAGAGCACGTCGGTGGCAGGTCCGTCCAGGTGTCCGCCCTTCACCACCGCGTTCGACGCGCCCATCTCGTCGACCAGCATCTTTGCCGCCGCCTTCAGGTCGTCGACGGTGTTCATTTCAAGTTCCGTCAGCACGCTGGCCTCCCGGCTGTTGGGGGTGACCACGGTCGCCATCGGGATCAGCACAGTCCGCATTGCGTCAACGGCGTCGTCCCGGAGGAGGCGGAACCCGGTGCTCGCCACCATCACCGGGTCAATCACCGCCGGTTGCAGCGAGTGACGCTCCAGCCTCTCTGCGACGCACCGGATGATCTCGTTGCTGGACAACATGCCGGTCTTAACCGAGTCGGCTCCTATATCCGAAACGATGGCGTCGATCTGCGCCTCGATCATCGAGGTCGGCGTCTCCAGTACCGAGTCCACGCCGATGGTGTTCTGCGCGGTAATCGTCGTGATGGCGGAGGTCCCGAAAACGCCCATCGCGCCGAATGTCTTGAGGTCGGCCTGTATGCCGGCGCCTCCACCGGAGTCCGATCCGGCGATGGTCATGGCCCGCGGCACGCGCGTTGTAGTCATCGGTTTCCCGTCCTGCCCGGAAGCGAAATCCCCCCAATCTTAACATGGCGGAATGCCTCGCCCCGACTTCCATGCCCCAGGGCGATTGCAAAGTAATCATGCCGGGCAGTGAGGCCCGAGAATCCATGATCGGCTTTCGCCGGGCTCCTCAAGCAACCCTCGGCAGTATCACCTGCTCAATCGCGTAGGCCAGTCCGTCCTCTTCCACGGTCGGCACTGTCAGCGCAGCGGCATCCTTGATCTCCTCCGGCGATCCGCCCATAGCGATCGCCAGTCCGCAGGCCGCGAACATCGGCAGGTCGTTGTAGCTGTCTCCCACGCAGGCGATTGCTGACGGCTCCACCCCGAGCATCATGCCCATTCGCGCCACGCCGCTGCCCTTGTCCACCCCCGACCGCGTGAAGTCCACCGCCCACAGCCCGTTGTAGGGCAGGGACGCTAGGATCACGCTCATCCGGGGATGCTCCCGGAAGCGGACGACCAGTTCCTCCGCTGCCTCTCGCGTCAGGTCCAGCGCAGAGATCCGCACGATGTCCCAGTCGGGAATGTCCATCATCCTGCGGAAGGTGCCCAGCATGTGTGTCGCCACGAAGTGGGCGTCAAGCTGCTCGATCAGCCCCAGCACATCCGGGGCCAGCTCCGGCCCCAGGTTTGCGCTCCAGACATGAGTGCAGGCCACCGGGTCCAGGATGGCCGCCCCGCCGTCCGACAGTTGCGGCCCCGTCAGGTCCAGCTGCCGGGCGTAGTTGAAGACGTCCTGCGGCTCCCGTCCCGTGGCGATGAACACCGGGATCCGCGCCGACAGGCGCCTCACGGCGTCCAGCACCGTCGGCGTGATCAGCTCGTCCGGCCCGATGATCGTCCCGTCCAGGTCCAGCGCCGCCGCTCCGACGCGAATGTTCAGGTCAGTTCCCAATCAGGCGTCCTGCGCGCAAATGTAGGGGCGGGTTTCAAACCCGCCCCTACTCGCCGTTTCTTGCCCATGCGCCAGCAGTCTAGTCGAAGACCAGCGCGGTGTTCTGGCGGCCGGGGCGGCGCATCTCTTCCAGGCCCTCTTCGGCGGTGTCGAAGGTGTTGCAGAACAACTCGATGCCGTTGCCGTCCGGGTCCTGGATGTAGATGCTCTTGGTCATGCTGTGGTCGACGGTGCGGAGCTTGTCGACCTCGTAGTACTCCTGGAGCTTGTGGTAGTAGTCCTTCAGCTCTTCATAGTCCTCGACCTGGATAGCCATGTGGTTCAGGCCCAGGCCGCCGTCGACGACTTCCTGCGCCCCTTCCTTGGCCTGGAACAGGGCCAGGTCGTGGTGGATCCGGCCGCAGGTCAGGAACGTGCCGAAGCCCGGCCGCTCCACGGCGATCTCGAATCCCAGCACTTCGGTGTAGAACCTGGTCGACGCTTCTTGGTCCTTGACGTTGATTACCAGGTGCCCGATCCTCTTCGGTTTCGCCATTACTCCCTCCGTGTGGACTCCATCTGAGTCACTTGTCTAGTATCGCGTACTATAAGCCAGCGCCTGCCGTTTGCCAAGATATCGAGACGTGCCCAATTAACCTTAACTGCCTTGCAGGTCCTGCAACTGCTCCCGTAGCCGCCTTACTTCATCCTCCGCCGCTTGCCGCGCCTCCGCTTCCATTCGTAGTGCCTCCTCGCTCTCCCTGTGGGTGCGCAGCCACTGGCCGCCCTCCGGGTCGTACAGGCGCAGCTCCAGGCCCGGCCTCGCGCAGATGTCCAGTCCCAGTACGTCGCTGCGGCCCCACAGAATGCCGTCGCCGTCCGTTTCCAGTGAGATAGGCTGGTACTCGCCGCCTACCAGCCGTTCTCCCACCAGCTCCGGCGAGAAAAAGGAGCCTGTGGGGTCATATCGCCAGTATTCTGAGACTCCCATTTGGGCATAGATGTCCCGCTTCTCGGCTGCGTCCCGCTGCCAGGTGCTGGGCGATGCCACTTCCATCACGAAGTCGGGCGCCTTGCCCTCCCGCCACACTATCCATGAATCCCTGAAATGCTTGCCTGCGGCCCCGAACACCACGAAAACGTCCGGAGCTACCCGCGTGGCGTTGTCGTTCATCCGGTAATACATCAACATATCACTGCCGACGAAAACGTCGGGCCGGTGGATAAACCGGTTTTCCAGGGCGGAAGTAGTGTCGGTCATCGCCACGTACTGCCACTTGTTCTCAGCCATCGGTTCGCCATCCGAGGAGGGGTATTCAATGCTCAGGTCGTCTTCCGCTTCCTCGTAGGGCGGCTGCGTAACGGCTGGCTGAGTGCGTTTTGTGACCATAAGCCGAGTGCTCCGGCCAGAGTTTGGGACTGGCCCGGCCTGTATTCGAGGGTTGCCTCACACCCCTTGCGGTGAGACGGCGGGTACACGCTTGAGAATATCAAGCGGAGTGCAGGAAATCCAGCACCCGCTCTACCGCGCCGTCCCGGTTGTAGCTGCGGTAGAGCAGCAGGGCGTTGCGCGTCGGGTCGCCGCCGAAGAACCGCTCGTAGAGCACTTGCCGTCCGCCGAAGGCGCTGCAGGCCACGTCCCACGCCAGGCGGAACAGCCGCACCCGCTCCCGGGCGTCGGCGGTGTCTGTCGTCAGGTACCGTTCCACCTCCGGGCCGATGGGGGCGTCGAAGTCGCCCTCCGACGGCAGAGCCATCAGGTTGCCCGAGCCCATCAGCTGCACGATCTCGGCCAGACGCGGGTAGATCGTCGTCGGATACAGCGCCCGCCCCACCGTGATTGGCCCCTGCGCCGGGCACATCACCCCGTAGTCGTTCATCCACGCGTCGGCTTCGGCGGCTCTCATGCAGGCCTTCAGAGTTTCCAGGTGAACGATGATTTCGGCTATCCGCTCCTGCACATGCTGCAACTCTCCCGAGCCGAGAGTATCGGCCATGAGCTGCGACAGTCCCAGGATGAATTCCGTCTTGACCACGCAGCGGTTGACCACCTGGTAACCGGCGTGGGTCACCGACTGCGTTGCCGTAGCGTAGTTGTTGCACATATCCACATCGGCCAGAAGGAACACCCGTTCCCACGGCACCAGCACGTCGTCGAAGAACACGATGCAGTCCATCTCCTCGAACCGCGAGCCGAGGGGGTGGTCGAAGCTGGAGCGGCCGTAGTCGAAGCTCTCCCGGCAGATGAACTTGAGGCCCGGCGTGTTGTTGGGAATGGCGAATGAAAACGCCTGCCGCCACGACTCCGGCCCGATCATGTGGGTCCGCGTTGGGTACACCGCGATCTCGTCGGAGATAGGCCCCAGCGTCGCCAGGACCCGGCTGCCCCTGACCACGATCCCGGAGTCCGTCTCCTTGACCACGGTGAGCGCCACCTGCTCGTCCAGTTGGTCCAGCACTCCGCTGGTGCGGCGGGGCTGGAGGTTCACCAGCGTGTGCGTCAGCGTGATGTCGTTCTCACGGATGAAGTCGTGGTAGTTCCTCACATTGTCCGCGAACTCCGGCCGGTTCTGCCCGAAGAATTCGGCCGCCCCCGCCCATCCGGCGATGGACACGTTCATAAAGTCGGGAGTACGCGCCATCATGCCGCAGCCGACCCAGGCCCAGTGGGTCATCATCCTGCGCCTCAGCAGCAGGTCATCCACCGTTCGGGGCACCTGGAACGACCGTCCCACCGCCTCCCCCGACGACGGCGAGGGGAAGGTCATCGTCTCCTCGAGGCCGGGCTCGAACTGCTTGTCATAAAGCGCCGCCACCGACCGCACTCCGCCGGCGAGGGCCGGATGCGTCGTAACATCCTTCACCCGCTCCCCCCGTATCCACACCTCGGCGGGACTCTCCCGCAGGTTGGCGATGTACTGCGCGCCGGTCTTTGCTGGCATGGCTGGCCTCCTGGCAATATCTGAAGCAATATCTGAACCATCGCCGGGGAACACAGGGGAGAATGTGGCGATTAGAGTCCCGTTGAGTTTATCATCACCGGCCCTCGGCCCGGACTCGCGCCGACAGCGTATAATCCCACCACCCCTCTTGCCCGGAGGTTCTGTATGACCCTCAAGCGACGCGCCGGCGCCACCGGCCCGATCCAATGGATTCCAAACCCGCCGCCGGGCTTTGTCCAGTTCCCGGACGCGCCCCGGAAGGAAGAAATGACCAGCCCCCAATATCTGCTGTACCCAGGAAAGGCTCGGGCTCTGGGCCACTGGCTGGGCAACTTCGAGACCACACTAGTCGCCTTCGATCTGTTCCTCAGCCCTGCGCCCTTCGCCGAATTGCGGGAAATCGAGGGCCGCAGCGACGTGTTCTATCCCGACATGATGATTGCCTTCGATGTGGACCCGCAGGTGGTTGCCAACCGCAACGGCTACGCCATCTCGGACCATGGCAAGCCTCCCGACCTGATAATGGAGGTTGCGTCAGGGAGCACCTTCCTCAACGACGCGACCCGGAAGCGGGAAGGCTATGCTGCTCTGGGTATCCGGGAATACTGGCGGTTCAACTCCGGCGTCGGCCCCCGGGACTTCCCGCGCTTGTCCGGCGACCGGCTGGCCGACGGGCGCTACGAGCCGGTTCCCATTGAGGAATGGGCGCCGGGCCGCTACCGGGGTTACAGCGAAACGCTGCGTCTGTACGTATGCTGGGAACAGGCGGCCGGTGAAGATGCCAGTCTGGAATGGTACGACCCGGTGGAAGGCGTCTACCTGCCGGGCTACGACGCAGTCATGGAGGCCCGCGACGCCGAGCGCTCCGCCCGCCTGACCGCTGAGGCACGCATCCGACAACTGGAGGCCGAAAACCACCGACTGCGGAACCTGTAGGCTAGGTTTGCCAGGCGCTGACGGCTCCCTGGATGAAGACTAAACCGGCAAGCAAGTAGCGCGCTTAATACTGCTTGGAGTAAACCTGATGCCGAAATTCGCTCGATTGGTAACTTTGGGGGTTATGCTAATGGTCTTGGCTTGTGGAGCTATGACCATAAGGATTGACACCGAAGTCGCCGACGAAACCGAGATAAAGCACGAAATTCAGATGGAGGCATCAGGCCAGATAGCTGTGATGATGGCCGAGGAATTTGACCAAGGCGAAATTGATGAAATTGATGGTGACTGTAGCTTAGATATAGATGAGGCAAACGAAGAATTCTCCCTCAGTTGTAAAGACTTGTCGCAAGAAGGTTTATCAGAAGGCCAAGTTGAAGGCGAAGGGTTTGACCTCAAGGTAATAAAGACTGATATGGGAGACTATTGGGAATATCGCGCAACTATGCCCAACCCTTTCTTCGGCACTGAAGAAGAGTTGGAAGACACCCCCCTTTTCAGTGGAGATGATCTCGACGCAATCATCAAGTTGCGCTTTCACTGGACCGTGGAGATGCCTGGGGAAGTAGTTGAAAGCAACGCCAATACCTACGAAAAAGCAACAGCCTCCTTCACAACCAAACTTGATGATGACCGGGAAACCCTTGTGGTAGTAAGTCAGCAAGACAAAGGCGGTGGCGGTTGCAATTAAGCCTCTGGTAAAAGCTGACCTTCAGGATGGTGCTCAACCGCGACAGCGCCAACTACTAGCCCTCCAGTATCAAACAGCCACCCCTTGTGATACATTGCGTCCACCTTCACCCACGAAGAGGAGGACGCGATGAAAGGCCGAGTAGTAGCCTGCGTGGAATACGGCAAGCCCTTCGAGATCCAGGAGTACGAAGTCCCGGAACCCGCCCCCGGCGCGGTGGTGCTGCGGATGACCCAGGCGGGTATCTGCGGCTCCGACCTGCATGTCTGGCGCGGCGACCAGGTCAACGTCCCCCTGCCGCCCACCGGCCGGGCCATGGGCCACGAGGGCACCGGCGTCGTCGAGATGCTGGGCGACGGCGTGACCACCGACTCCGGCGGCACAGCCATCCAGAAGGGAGACCGGGTGGTCTACGCCGCGGTGTTCCCCTGCTATCACTGCCACCAGTGCCTCAAGGGCAATACCAACTGGTGCATGAACCGCAACTATCCCGCCGCCGGCACCTGGCCCTACTTCACCGGCACCTACGCCGACTTCCTCTACCTTCCGCCCAGGCACCCGTTCTTCCGCGTGCCTGACGATCTGGAAGACGACCTCCTGGGTCCGGTGAACTGCGCGATGGGCACCGTCACCACCGGCCTGATTCGCGCGGGCGCCGGCGAGGGCGACTATGTGGTGATCCAGGGCGCGGGCGGCCTGGGAGTGCACGCCACCGCCATGGCCAAAGAGATGGGCGCCGACCGGGTCATCGTCCTAGACCGCCTCGAGAACCGGCTGGAGCTGGCCGAGGCGTTCGGAGCCGACGAGACCATCAACATCGAGGAGTTCAACACCCCCGAAACCCGCGTCCGCCGCGTCAAGGAGCTCACCGACGGCCGCGGCGCCGACGTGGTGATGGAGCTTGTTGGCCGCGCCGAGTTGCTGGCCGAGGGCATCGACATGCTCGGGAACGGCGGCACCTTCGTCGAGATCGGCGACATCGTTCGCGGCCGCGAGGTGTCCATCGACCCGTCCAAGCTGCTCCAGGGCAAGAACATCGTCGGCTCGCTGATGTACAAGCCCGAGCTCTTGCCGCGGCTGCTCAACTTCCTGGTCCGCAACCGGGAGCGCCTGCCCTTCGAGCGCATCGTATCCCACAAGTTCCCCCTCGCCGAGGTCAACGAGGCCTTCCCCCAGTGCGAGTGGGACCAGCGCCAGCCCGAGATCACCCGCGCCATGCTAGTGCCGTAGGTCTCTCGATCTCTAATCGACAGCCCCGAGAACACCACCGGCCCCGGGTCAATCCCGGGGCCGGTTCATGCTAGAATCGAAACGGCACCTTGCAATGATCCAATTTTTCCGATATCGAGATACCGAGCGTCTGTTTCACGGCCAAAGGGTTCCTGCCTTCCAGTCCTTCGCCCGTCAGGCGATGCGCCGTTTGAACGACCTCGATGGCGCTCAATCCTTGCAAGTCCTCGCTAGGATACGCGGATACAGGCTTGAACTGCTCACAGGCAACCGCGACGGTCAGTACAGCATTCGGATCAACCATCAATGGCGAATTTGCTTCCGGTGGTCTGACGATGGACCGTATGACGTGGAGATAGTTGACTATCACTGACAGCGAGACCTGATATGAAGATAGACGATAGACCCTTCCAAAATGGTATGCCGCCCATGCATCCCGGAGAATCCCTGGCTGACGAGCTTAATGAATTGGAAATCTCTGAAATTGAGATGGACGACTATCTCGCCGTACCTCGCGGAACCGTCGCGGCTATAGTCGAAGGCCGTCAGAACATCGACGCAGATTTTGCCCTTCGCCTATCTCACTTTTTTGGAATGGGTGCACGTTTCTGGATGAACCTTCAGGCCACTTACGACCTTAAGATAGCCGAAAAGAAATCGGGGCCTCATATCCTGAAGCACGTAAAGCAATTGCCGCCCGTCAAGGTCCCTTGGCTGCCCGAAGACGACCCTTCCGACGCATGACTCCAAACCCACACAGCGAGTGGCACCGGTATCACCCCTTACCCCGTATGCTAGAATGCGCCACAAACCCCTACAACGAGGATTGAACGCATGAAATTCGGCCTGATGTATGAAATCCAGATTCCCGAGCCCCATCACCCCGGCATCGAGGCGGAACGCTACAAGCAGGTGCTGGCCCAGGTGGACCTGGCCGACGAGGTCGGCTTCGAGTACTTCTGGACTGTCGAGCACCACTTCCTGCGGGAGTTCTCCCACTGCTCGGCGCCCGAGGTCCTGTACGGCGCCATCTCCCAGCGCACCAAGCGCATCCGCATCGGCCATGCCGTGGCGCTGTTGCCCTCCCAGTACAACCACCCCGTCCGAGTCGCCGAGCGCGCCGCCGTGCTCGACATCCTCAGCGACGGCCGCATGGAGCTGGGCACCGGGCGCTCCACCACGCTCATCGAGATGGACGGCTTCGAGGTCGACCCCGCTCAGACCCAGGCCCAGTGGAACGAGGCCATCCGCATGATTCCCAAGATGTGGACGGAGGACCCCTTCTCCCACCAGGGAGAGTTTTTCAACATCCCCGAGCGGTCGGTCATCCCCAAGCCGGTGCAGCAGCCGCACCCGCCCATGTGGGTGGCGTGCAGCCAGCCCGACAGCTTCCGCCGCGCCGGTGAGCAGGGCCTGGGCGTCCTGTGCTTCAACCTGGGCGGCTATGCCCAGATGGAGGAGCGCGTGGCCGCCTACCGGGAGGCGGTGAAGAACGCCAACCCCGTCGGCAGCTTCGTCAACGACCAGGTTGCCGCGCTGTGCATCGTCCACTGCGGCGAGGACGGCGAGGAAGCGCGCCGGGTGGGCGGCCCGGAGGGCGCATGGTTCGTGCAGATGGCCGAGAACCTGTACGCCCCGTGGGCCGGGCGTGAAGTCCCCGACAGCTACAAGTTCGCCGTTGACGCCATCCAGACCGAGCGCGTCGACAAGACGGCCCAGGACCACCTGGACTCCGGCGCTTTCGCCATGGGCACACCCGACGAGGTCATCGAGGTGATGAAGAAGTACCAGGAGGCCGGTGTCGACCAGGTGCTGTGCTTCGTCCAGCCCGGCAACCTCTCGCACACCCGCATCATGGACTCCATCAAGCTGATGGGGAAGCACGTCATCCCCTACTTCAAGTAGGGAACGGACTTGGCTCGTTGGAATCGCACGCAGGGGCAGGGTTCAAACCTGCCCCTGTTGATTTCACGACAAACAGCGTAGCTAAGATACCTGACCCGGCTCAGGGCTATCGCATATGAATTGCAACCCCGTCACTCCGGCGAAACCCTTCGGAAAGCTCAGGAGGAGTCCAGAATGTGCGGGATGCCGGATTTTCGGATGCAAACTGCCTGGTTCGGCCACTGGATTCCGGCTTTCGCCGGAATGACGGACATTGACCCGCCCATATGCGATTGCCCTGTGAGCCAACGCTGTGGCCCTTGCCGCTGTATACGGATTTCGTTAAACTGGATGCTAGGTCTTCCTTCTGCTCACTCGCTTACCAGAGTTGGTACTTCCTTGGCAACGGGGCAACGGCCCGTCGGGGACCAGCAAGTCGATCGCACCCGGACCAAGGGCTATCCCGAACCTCCTGTTCCACTCGCGGAGAGATGGCTGAGTGGACGAAAGCACCGGTCTCGAAAACCGGAGTACGGGCAACTGTACCGTGGGTTCGAATCCCACTCTCTCCGCCACCTCATCCCCCCCTTGCACAGTACCATGATAGTATCATTTACCCCCGTCCGCTATTTATGTTGGTGATACATGCCCCTTGAATCATCCCATTCATCTCCAAAGAATGCCGCTGTGTCCCGCTCATCGCGTGGGGGAATATGTGGGAATGGAGAGAAGATCGGGAAGCTCTACGCAAAGGCGCTCGATTCAATCAGTAGGTACGGCAGATATGGTGACGGCGATGGCCTCTATCTTCACGTCGCGCCCTCCGGTGCCAAGTCCTAGGTCCAGCGAATCGTAATCAACGAAAAGAGCCAGGACATCGTCCTGGGCTCTTACCCCTCCGTCGGCTTGGCGGCTTGGTCCAAGCCCGTGTCCTGGCAGCCGAGAACCACGCCGCCGTCGCCGAGGGCCAGGATCCCCTGGCCGAGAAGAGAGAGGCCAAGGATGTCGCCCGCAACCCAGTCCCCTCCGTTCCCATATTCGCCGAATTACGCGCCGCACGGTCCTATTTTCCCGCTCGCAATTGCATCCCCGCAGCCACTCCGGTCATAGAACCCCGTTCACGCTCAGCGCCGTTCGGGTGTAATACCCGCTGACAAATTTCTGCGACATTTCACCCCTATCGTGAGTCCTGTCAGGGGAACTTCACGAGAGGAGGGGAATAATGGTACGCAGGAATTTGAGGAAGAGGATGATCCTGGTGGGGCCGGTACTGGCGGCCCTGATCGGCGCCGGCGTGGTCTTGGGCTGCACCGGCGACTCTGGCATCGTGGACGGCCGGGACTCCGGCAACGGCGCAGCGGCAACTCAAGAGATCTCCGAGCGTGGAGGCGGCGAGTCCGGCAGCGAGCACGGCGCAGGCGGTGAGGGCAAGGGCGGCGAGCCAGGCAACGAGGAGGCCAGCGGCGCCAACCTGGCTCCCGATGAGACCTTCGACGCGGTTCGCGGCGGCGCCCGGCTTATCCTGAGCTACGACGCGGTCGGCAACGCCTTCACCGGCACGATGGAGAACACCACCGGCAGCGTCCTGAGCAACGTCAGGATCGAGGTGCATCTGTCCGACGGTACCGAGCTCGGCCCGACTACCCCCGTGGACCTGGCTCCGGGCCAGGCGATGGATGTCAACCTGCCCTCGACGGCAGCGTCCTTCACCAGCTGGATCGCCCACGCCGAGGTCGGCAGCGGGACCGAGGGCGGCCAGGCAGTCGGCGAAGGCGGCGAGAGCGGGCCGGACGGTCCCGAGGGCGCGGAGAGCGGCGGAGCGGGCAACGAGGCGGCCATGGAAGCAGCCATGTCCAGCCCCATCACGCCCCTGGACCAGACCTGGAACGGCAACCTCGGTGGGCTGGCAATCTCCGCGTGGTACGATTCGGCGACCCGGACGGTCAACTCAACGGCTGAGAACACCACCTCACAGACGCTCTGCTACGTGCAGGCCGAACCCCACCTGAAGTCGGGAACGCAGACGGTGGGAGAGTTGGGCCCCGACGTTCTGGGGGACCTGGCCCCCGGGCAGCAGGCAACGTCCAGCGTGTCGGTCGCCAGTGAACCCAGCCTCGCGGGAGTCGCCTTCGACGGGTACGTGGTCCACATGGAGGTGTTCGACTGCGGCGGGCCGGGGCCGCAGCCTCACACCGGCGGAGAAGGCGGAAGCGGTGAGGGCGGCAGCGAGTCCGGCGCCGAGGGCAGCGCAAGCAGCGAAGAGGCCAGCGCCAACATGCTGGCGCCGGACGAGACCTTCGACGCAGTTCGCGGCGGTGCCCGTCTCATCCTGAACTACGACGCGGCCGGCAACACCTTCACCGGCACGGTGGAGAACACCACCGGCGGCGCACTGAGCAACGTCAGGATCGAGGTGCACCTGTCCAACGGTGCGGAGCTTGGTCCGACCACCCCGGTGGACCTGGCGTCCGGCGAGGTGCTGGCGGTCAACCTGCCCTCGACCGCAGCATCCTTCACCGGCTGGATCGCCCACGCCGAGGTTGGCGGAGGCGAGGGCAGCGGCTCAGGTGGCGAACACGGCGGACAGTCCGGTGGCGGCGAGTCCGATAGCGAACACGGAGGCGGTGGAGAAGGTGGCGGTGAGCACGGCTCCGGCGGTGAGCGCCGGGGTGGCGGCTAGGGTCGGCCGGCCCTCGTGCGAGCAAGGGTGATGAAACCCGGTGGAGTAAAATCTGAACACGGCAAAGACCCGCAGACGGACGCGGCGCCAACATCAGGCGCTGCGTCCGCTACGGCTTCCAGGGGAGCTGCGATGAGCGGCATGGTACTGATAGTCGAAGACGACACCCGTATCGCCAACTGGGTCAAGGTGTACTTCGAGCGGGCCGGGTATTTCGCCGAGGTTGCCCACGACGGCGAGACCGGCCTGGAACTGGCCCGCGACCTAGCCCCGGACCTGGTCATCCTCGACCTGATGCTGCCCCGCCTTGACGGGATGGAGCTGTGCCGTATCCTGCGCCGGGAATCGGAGGTCCCCATCATCATGCTGACGGCCAGGGAGGCCCACGCCGACCGCATCGTGGGCCTGGACAGCGGGGCCGACGACTACATCGTCAAGCCCTTCGACCCCGGCGAGGTGATCGCCCGCGCCGAGGCCGTGCTCCGCCGGGTCAAGGGCAAGGTGCAACAGGTCCTGAACCGGGGAAACATAATGCTGAACGAGACCACCCGGAGCGTCACGGTTGACGGAGAGCCGGTGGCGCTGAGCCAGGCGCAGACGGCCCTGCTGTCAACCCTGATGCGCCACCCCAACCAGGTTCTTACCCGGGACCAGCTGATTTCCCTGACGTTCAACGACGAGTTCGACGGGCTGGACCGGGCCATCGACAGCCAGATCGCCCGCCTGCGTCGGCAGCTCAACCGGGAAGGCAGGCAGCCCATCCAGACGGTCTACGGCGCGGGCTACCGGTTCGTGGCAGAGGAGGAGTGATGTCCCTGCGCTGGCGGATTATGGGCGCCACGGTCCTGGTAGTCGTTCTAACGGTCATGGTCAGCGTCGGCGTGGGCTACTACGCTACCCAGTCTCGCCTGGGAGTGTTCGTGGACCGGATAGGCGGCGACGAGGCGGTACAGCTGGCCCGGAACCTGAGCAGGGAGTACACCGATGCCGGCGATTGGGGAACGGTGGACCGGACGCTCGCGCAGGCCGGATACGCCTACACCGGGGCCGCCGGTAGGGAGAGGGCCGGGGGTAGCGAAGGCGAGGGAGAACATATCGAGACTTTCCACCGGGATCCGGTTCGGGTCGTAATCACGGAAGTCGATGGCCGCGTGATCAGGGACAACTTCTCCGAACTGCAACCGGGAGCGCCCGAGCCCGAGCTGGACGGACATAGGGAGACGGTGTTCGACTTGACCTCGAACCGGCCCGTGGGCCAGGTCTACGTGGACGTGAACCGGGAGCTGCTGTCGTCCGAATCTCATGGCTTCCTCAACGCGCTCCTGTACATCACCATCATCGGAGGGGCGCTGACCATAGGCGTGGCGGTGCTGCTGGCGGCCTGGCTGTCCCGGCGGATCACGGCGCCGGTGACGGCCTTGACGGAGGCGACCCAGGCCATCGCCCAGGGAGACACGGCCAGACTGCCGGTCAGGTCTTCGGATGAGTTGGGACGGATGAGCGCGGCCTTCAACGATATGACCACCGCCCTGGAAACCCAGCGGGAGTTGCGCCGGAGGCTGATAAACGACGTCTCCCACGAGCTGAACACGCCCCTCAGCGTGATACAGCTGGAGGCCAGAGGACTGCTCGACGGGCTTCAGACGCCCGGGGAAGCCTCCGACCACATCATCCAGGAGGTGGAGCGGCTGCGCGGCCTGGTTACCGACCTCAACTGGCTGGCGGAAACCGACCACGGCGAGTTTCGGCTAACCTTCGAGTCAATTCCTGTCTATGAGTTGCTTGAGGAAGAGGTGGAGCGCTGGCAGCCGCAGGCCGAGGCCCGACAGGTTGAACTGTCGATGGAAGCAACCTGCGACCTGCCGGAACTTGCCCTGGACCGGATGCGTATGAGCCAGGCGCTGGGAAACATAGTCGGCAACGCCCTGAATTGCACTGGGGCCGGAGGGAACATTCAACTCAAGGCGGGGCTGGGAGGCGATGGGATGCTGGCCATCTCCATTACCGATGACGGGATAGGCATTAATGAGTCAGACCTCCCCCATATCTTCGACCGCTTTTACCGCACCGATCAGTCTCGCAGCCGCGGTATAGTCGGCACAGGATTGGGACTGGCCATCACCCGGGCCATTGTCGAAGCTCACGGAGGAACCATTGCCGTGGAAAGCAAAGGGCCGGGCCAGGGCGCCACTGCGAACATACGCCTTCCCCTGAACGGCGAGCGTAGCTACTCCTGATCGCGCACTCCGCGCTGAACGGTGCTGGTGGAGGGCGACGGTGGATTCGGGCTTGGACAAAACGAGGATAGGAGAGACGAAGCTCTCCTATCCTCAGACTACAAGTATCCGGTCTCTATCAGGGGTAGCCTGGTTGGTACCCCTGTTTCTTCTTTCTCCGCCTCCGCATCAGGAAGAAGAGGGGCAGAAGGAGCAGCGCCAGGCCGAGAGCTAACCAAAGGCCCAGGTCCAGCAACGGCAGGCCGGGACCGTCATTCGACGCAACCTGGGCGGACGTGGAGCCCGCCACAGGGCTGTCAACGTCCGTCCCCCCGTCCATCCATGCGGCGACCACTTCCCTATCGTCGTTTACCGGGTAATCCGGCAGGCTGAGACCATCTCCTATTCCGTTCGTCAACTGACTCTGGGGAGCTCCCAGATTGGAAAGTAGAGACAGCCCCGGAGTGGGTTCCGGCGCAGGCGTAGGTTCCGGCGTCGGCCTCGGCGCCGATTCAGACGCAGAGGTCCCTAGCCCAGCGATCTCAGCCGAGAGACTGGGAGTCGGCCCCAGGGTCGGCGTAGGTTCCGGCGTTGGCGCAGGCGTAGGTTCCGGCGTTGGCGCAGGCGTAGGTTCCGGCGTTGGCGCAGGCGTAGGTTCCGGCGTTGGCGCAGGCGTAGGTTCCGGCGTTGGCGCAGGCGTAGGTTCCGGCATTGGCGCAGGAGTGTGTTCCGGCGTTGGCGCAGGCGTAGGTTCCGGCGTTGGCGCAGGCGTAGGTTCCGGCGTTGGCGCAGGAGTGAGTTCCGGCGTTGGCGCAGGCGTCGGGCTGGGCGTTGGCGTCGGCGTGCGCGGCGTAACCGGCTGCGGAATCGGCCGCTGCGGGGGTTTAGGCGTTGGATCAGGTGTCGGGTTGGGCGTCGGCGCAGGTGTCGGATTGGGCGTCGGCGCAGGCGTAGGGTTGGGAGTTGGCGCAGGCGTAGGGTTGGGCGTCGGCGCAGGCGTAGGTTCCGGCGTAGGTGCAGGCGTCGTAGGTTCATCCTCGTCAGTCACATTGACCGTGAGGGGAATGGTGTCCGTGTGGTCATGTCCGTCGTCCACGGTTACGGTGAGGGCGCTATAGGTCTGCTTGCTCTCGTAGTTCAGCGGCGCCTTGGTGCGAAGCTGGCCGGTCGCGCTGTCCAGGGTGAAGGCGTCGGCATCGTCCCCGCTCAAGGTGTAGTTCAGCGAGTCGCCATCCGCGTCGGTCGCCGTAATGGGCGCGCCGATGGGCTGGCCCGCCGGGGTGTTCTCCGCCACGGAGCGTACAGCGGTGTCGCCCTCGCCGAATACCGGCGGCGCGTCGTCGTCCTGGATGTTCACCTGCGCACTAGGATCGGCGATCTCGATCAGGTCGAGGGATGAAGAAGTCACTTCCTTCAACACTATCTGGAAGCTCTCCAGGTCCTCCTGCTCCTCGTCGTCCTGGATGGTTATGCTGATTGATGATTCAGCGCTTCCAGGCGGGAAGGTGACTGTCCCGGAGCTGGGCGCGTGTTCGTGTTCGTGTTTCGTAGCCCGGCCCGAGTTCCCGCTCGCGCCTCCGCCCCCAGTCTCAGTCGTGGCTGTGCGCCATGACACCGTGACCTCGGCGTTTGCAGACAAGGAGAGACTCACCTGCAGGCTCACGCTGTCGCCCTCCGCCACCGGGTCTGGCGGCTCCTGGAGGGACACGAAGACGACGATGCCGCCCCTGCCGGACCCCGACCAGGGGCCGACTCCCACTGAATTGCGCGCGCGCACCTGCACTTCGTAGGTAATCCCTGGATCTACGCCTCCAATGGTAGTGGCCGTGTTCGTACCGCTGAAGTTGTGGTCTGTCCAGTTTGTCTCGCCTCGCTTCCGGTACTGCACGTCGTAATCGGTAACAGGCTGTCCGCCGTCGTTGGCAGGAGCCTCCCAGTCCACGTCCAGCGTGTCGGTTGGATCGGTCTCCGACGTTGTCACATCCGGCGCGCCGGGTGCAGACGGCGTAGTGGCTTGGGGATCCTCCGGTGTCGGGGCAGGCGGAGGCGGAGGTGGGGTTGATGTGGTCGTGGCGCCCTCACCGGACTGCGACCAGGGGCTCTCGCCCTCGACGCTGATAGCGAGCACCTGCACCTCGTAGGTTGAGACCGCTTCCAGGCCCGACAGGGTCACGCTGGTGGGCGTCGCGGGCAGCACGGTGGCGCCTCCATCGCTGCCGTCGTCACGGATGTAGTTCGTCCATTCCGCAGTGTTTTCGCCATCGGGTGGATTCTCGCCCTCGACGACCCCGGGGCCTTCCCCGGGCCCGAGGGGCTTAATGCGGTACTGCACCTTGTAGCCAGTGATGGGCGCATCGGAGTCGGGGGCTGTCCACGCGACGTCCAGCGTGTCCATTGGATTGGTGGCGGATGGGGTTGCCGTCGGCGCTTCCGGCGTCGCCGGCGGAGCCTCGTCCGTCACCTTGATGAGCACTTCGATGGCGGAGGCGTGGCCGTTTACCGTGTAGTTGACCTTGCCCCGGTAGAACTTGGCGATCACCTGGTTGTTATAGGTCTCCGTCTCCCGGTGGGTGTCGTCCGTCTCGTAGTCCAGCGTCGCGCCTTGAGCCACGCTGATCTGGCCCGTCGCCGAGTCGATGGCGAACAGGCCGGAGTCTGCCGCCTTGCCCGTCAGCGAGTAGGTCAGCGCGTCATTGGTCTGGTCGTCTCCGTCGTCGTACGGCGTCCCGGTCACCGGGTCGCCCACGTTGGTCCCGGCGGCGGAGTTCTCGGCGATGCTCCGGCTGGTCTTGGCGGTGATGCCGATAGTCGCGCTGCGGGTGACCGAGCCACCGTAGGGGTCGGTGGCCGTGTAGTTGACCTTCGACGTGCCCTGGTTGAGCAGGGTCGCCGTCAGCGTGGCGCTCCCGGCGGTGCCGGACACGCTGACGCCGAGCAGGGCCGGCTTCTCCGCGGAGGCCGTGTAGGTCAGCGTATCGCTGTCGGGGTCGGAAAAAAGCACTCCCACCGCGCCCTGTCCGGTCTCGGCGTAGGTGGCGACAGTGCCAACCGGGAACGTCCCGCCGGAGAAGGCGGCGCTGGTAGCCGTAGGCGGGCGGTTGGCCGTCCCTTCCCCGGTGTCGGACCAGGGGCCTTCGCCCTCCTCGCTGCTGGTGGCCCGCACCTGCGCCTCGTAGGTTGTACCCGCCGTCAAGTTGGGCAGGTTGAAGGTGGTGTCCGTTGCGCCCAGCGTGCCGGTGTAGGCTGCCAGGCATTTTCCGTTTCGCCCTCGGCCACCTTGATGCGGTACTGGGCCTTGTAGCCGGTGATGGTCAGGCCCGCAGGCTTCGCCCAAGTCACGTCTAGGGCCGGGTTCATCGGCGTATCGGACGTCTTGCGCGTCACCGTGGGCGCACTGGCTACGGCCTCCACGTCCGTAATCAGAATGAGAACCTCGATGGCGGAGGCGTGGCCGTTTACCGTGTAGTTGACCTTGCCCCGGTAGAACTTGCTGAACACCGTTTGCGAGCCTGGCGGGTAGTATTCGATCTCCCGGTGGGTGTCGTCCGTCTCGTAGTCGATGCTTGCGCCCGTAGCCACGCTGATCTGGCCGCTGGCCGAGTCGATGACGAACAGGCCGGAGTCTGCCGCCTTGCCCGTCAGCGAGTAGGTCAGCGCGTCATTGGTCTGGTCGTCTCCGTCGTCGTACGGCGTCCCGGTCACCGGGTCGCCCACCGCCGTCCCTCCGGCGGAGTTCTCGGCGATGCTCCGGCTGGTCTTGGCGGTGATGCCGATAGTCGTGGTGCGGGTGACCGAGCCGCCGTAGGGGTCGCTGGCCGTGTAGTTGACCTTCGATGCGCCCTGGTTGAGCAGGTTTGCCGTCAGCACGGCGTTCGTCCCGGCCGTGCCGGACACGCTCACCCCGAGTAGGGCCGGGTGCTGGGCGGAGGCCGAGTAGGTCAGCGTGTCTCCGTCGGGGTCGGTAAAGAACGCCCCGCTGCCCAGGGGTTGCGCCTCGTGCCAAGCGAAGCTGCCGCCCATCCCCAGGGTGCCGCCAAGGAACTGAACCGTGTCGGGGGCAGTCGGCGGGCGGTTGGCCGTGCCTTCTCCGGTATCCGACCAGGGGCCGGGGCCTTCGACGCCCGCAATGGCCCTCACCTGCGCCTCGTACTCGTCGCCCGCCGTCAGGCCCGGTAGGTTGATGCTCCTGGCGGCCCCGGGCAGCACGCTGATCTTGGCGGGAGGGACGTTGGTGGAGTCGGGATCGTCGTATTTGTAGCGCGTCCACTCAGTGGCGCCCTTCTTGCGGTATTGCACCTCGTACCCGGTGATGCGCAGAGGGTTGATGGACTCGCCGGTGAGCGCCGGTTGCGTCCAGTTCACGTCCAGCGCCGGGTCCGTCGGCTCGCTGAACTGCGTGCGGGTGAGCGTGGGCTTGGCGGGCTTGTTGGCCTCGAGGTCGATCACGTTGATGGTGATGTCGGCAGTGACCGTCTGCTCGTCCACGGTCCAGCTGATCTGGCCGGTGTAGGAGGACTTGGTCTCGTAGTCCAGGCTCTTGCCCGAACCCAGGCTGACCCATCCCGTGGCGGCATCATGGGCAAATGGTCCCGTTACATTGGGATCGTCGGTCACAAAGGCTTCCCCGGCCAGCGTACGGGTTCCTGCGCTTTGTATCAGACGCACGTACCGGCCGCAGCAGGCGTTCTCGTAAATCTCGCCGGTTACGTTGCCTTTACCGGTGACCTCCACCGTTCGGGAGGCATGGCCGCCATAGGCGTCGCGCACTCCGTAGGTGACGGTGGCCGCGCCGGGGTTCCTCGTTTGAACCGCCATGGTGACGCCATCGTCATTCATCCAGGCCTTGATTACGTTCTGATATTCCGACGAGGCCGAGTAGGTCAGCGTGTCGTTGTCGGCGTCCTGGAAATACCCCCCGGTTGACAGGTTGTACTGGTTGGTGGGCCCGTTATACCTGAACCATTGCAAATCAAAGTCAGCAATGACGGTGGTGGTCGTATTCGGCGGGGTGTTGGCCTTGCCTTCCCCGGTGGCGGACCAGGGGCCGTCCGCCTCCTCGCTGGTGACGGCGCGGACACGCGCCTCGTAGGTCGCGCCAGCCTCCAGGTCCGGCAGGTTAATTGTCGTGGTGGTTGTCGGCAGCGCGGCGGTTTGCCCGTTGTTGCCGTCGTCGACGGTGTAGTCCGTCCAGGCGGCCGGATCATCGCCCTGCGCCGCCTTCTTGCGGTACTGCGCGTTGTAGCCCGTGATGGTCAGGCCGTTGGCGTTGGCAGTCCAGGTCAAGTCCAGGGCCGGGTTGGTCTCCTCGCTGAACTCGGTGCGGGTGACTGTCGGCGCGGCGGGTATGGTGGCCTCCACGTCGGTCACCTTGATGAGTACTTCGATGGAGGAGTTGTGGCCGTCCACCGTGTAATTCACTTTGCCACGGTAGAACTTGGCGAACACTTTGCCCGAGTTTGGCGGCCAGTATTCGATCTCCCGGTGGGTGTCGTCCGTCTCGTAGTCCAGCGTCGCGCCGGTAGCCACGCTGATCTGTCCGGTGGCAGAGTCGATGACGAACAGGCCGGAGTCTGCCGCCTTGCCCGTCAGCGAGTAGGTCAGCGCGTCATTGGTCTGGTCGTCTCCGTCATCGTAGGGGGTTCCGGTGACCGGCGCGCCCACGTTGGTCCCGGCGGGGGAGTTCTCGGCGATTTCCCGGGACGTCTTGGCGGTGATGGTGATGGTCGTGGTGCGGGTGACCTGGCCCCCATAGGGGTCGCTGGCCGTGTAGTTGAGCTTCGACGCGCCCTGGTTAAGCAGGGTTGCCGTCAGCGTGGCGCTCCCGGCCTCGCCCGACAGGCTGACGCCAAGCAGGGCGGGATGTTGTGCGGCGGCCGAATAGGTGAGCGTGTCTCCATCGGGGTCGGCAAAAAGTACCCCCACCGCGCCCTGTCCAGTCTCAGCGTAGGTGGCGATGGTGCCGACGGGGAACGTGCCTCCAGTGAAGGAGGCCGTGTCGAGGCCAGTCGGCGGGCGGTTGGCCGTCCCTTCCCCGGTGTCCGACCAGGGGCCATCGGCTTCCTCGCTGGTGACGGCCCGAACCTGCGCCTGGTAGGTCGCGCCCGCTTCCAGTCCCGGCAGGTTGACGGTAGTGGTATCAGCGGACAGCAGGCTTATTTTGGAGCTAGGATTATTGGGGTCGTCGTATTTGTAGAGCGTCCACTCGTCGGAGTTCGACTTGCGGTACTGCACGTTGTAGCCGGTGATGGTCAGGCCATTGGCGGAGGCCGCCGTCCAGGTCACGTCCAGTGCCGGGTCCGACTGACTGGCAAACTCCGTGCGCGTCAGCGTGGGTGCGGCGGGTACGGTAGCCTCCACGTCGGTGATCCTGATGGTCAGGTTGGCAGCAGCTGCCCGCTCCTGCACGGTCCAGTTCACCTTGCCGGTGTAGGATGAGGTGGTCTCAAAGTCCAGGGTTGCGCCCTGCTTGACGCTGATCTGGCCGGTGGCCGAGTCAATCTCGAAGGCGTCTGCTGCCTCTCCGGTCAGGGTGTAAGACAGCGTGTCGTCCGTCGAATCGTCGCCGTCGTCGTAGGGCGTTCCAGTCACCGGGTCGCCCACCAGGGTGCCGGCGGGGGACCTCTCCGCGACTTTGCGGGTCGGAGTCGCCCCGGCGGTGATTGTCACGGTGCCGGAGGCATGGCCCCCGTAGGCGTCATAGGCCCCGTAGGTAACCGTCGTCGAGGCTGGATTGTGAGCGTCAATTATCAGCGGGTAATTGAGCGATTCATCGTCTGTTACGCTGGCCTCCAGTACGCCGGGATGTTCAGCAGTGGCCCAATAGGTCAGCGTGTCTGTGTCATAGTCTCCAAACCGCCACCTGAGTACGTCGTAATAGCGGGGTCCGCCTCCAGAGTAAATGAGACGGGAAGGGACGGCCGGGTCCGGGCCAATAGGCGGCTGGTTGGCCCGCCCGGTGCCGGTGTCGGACCAGGGGCCCGGGCCCTCCTTGCTGGTAAGCGCCCGCACCTGGACTTCGTAGAACGCGCCCGCCTCCAGGTTCGCCAGGTTTAGGCTGGTGGCCGTCGCCGGAAGTGCGCTGGTCTGGCTGCCGGGGTTGTCGGGATCATCGTATTTGTAGATTGTCCATGCCGCCGGGTTTTGACCTCCGGCGGCCTTCTTGCGGTACTGCGCCTCATAGCCAGTAATGGCGGTGCCGTTGGCATCGGCGGCGGTCCACGTCACGTCCAGAGCCGGGGCGGACTGCTCGGCAAACTCCGTGCGGGTCAGCGTGGGCGTGCCGGGCTTGCCGGCCTCGATATCCCCCACGTTGATGGTGAGGTTAGCGACGGATTCCTGGCCGCCCTGGCCCGGCACGGTCCATTTCACCTGGCCGGTGTAGGAGGCCTTGGTCTCGTAGTCCAGGGTGGTGCCCTGCTTGACGCTGATCTGACCGGTGTCAGCGTTGATGTCGAAGTAAGTGGCAGCCTCGCCATGCAGCGTGTGGGTCAGTGAGTCGTCAGTCTCATCGTTGCCGTCGTCGTAGGGTGTCCCGGCCACCGGGGAGCCGACCAGAGTCCCGGCAGGGGAGTTCTCCATGACCGTGCGCTGGGGGTTATCTACGATCGTGTAAGTAACCGTTTTCGAGGAGAAACCGCCGTACCCGTCACTGACGCTGTAAGTCAGCTTCGATATACCCGGATTGAGTCCTATTACACGGATGGAATAGTCGGTGCCGGTGGATGACAGGGCTTTCATCAGGCCTGGATACTGGGATTGCACCGAAGGGGTAAGCGTGTCGCCATCGTCATCAGCAAAGTACTCCGGCCAATGCCCCGCTTGTGTGCTATATGTCGCATACGGCCCGCGAATTATCTCAAGGTCGGTCAAGGCCCTGGCTCCGGGTTTGGGCGCCCGGTTGGTTCGGGGGGCGAAGTGATTATTCCATCCGCTATTTCCGTCAATCGCCCATTTCACCTGGACCCGCACTTCGTATTCGGTGTTTGCTTGCAGACCGGTCAGGGTTGTGCTGGTTGTGCCGCTGCCGAACCCCAAGGCTTTATTCCAATTCGCCGCCCCCTTTACGCGGTACTGTAGACCATAACCGAGGTTTGCCCGGTCACCATTGCTCGGGGTGCCCCAGGACACGGTGAGGGCCGGGGCCGACTCGCTGTCGAACTGCGTTTTGGCGGCCGCGACCCAAGGGACACCCGGCGGAGTCTGCGCCATGGCCGGGGAGGAAGAGAACAGGAACGCCAGCGCGACGAGCAACGAAGCGGCGGCCGCCGTGAACAGGAATACTATTCTGAAACGAGGTGCATCAGTATTCATTGGTTGTGTCCACCATCAGCGTTAATGTTCAGGTTCCGTGCCGCGCCCGTTTGTCTCCGTCGTGCGGGACGCGGGCAGCTAAGGGGGTGAACGCAGAACGCAGCGGTGGACGTGGCCCGGCCAGCGGCCGCGGACCAGTAGGTAAGCGGGTGTGGGTCCGCTTGAAAAGTGGAAAGCGAAAAGGGTAGTATGTGAGCGGTTGATGCTCTCGGTGCGGATTCGAGGTGAGAGTCGGCCACACCGGGGTGTTTTCCTTGCTGCGCCCAGTCCTTTCGCAGGGCTGGGCGTCTGAGTTTCGAGGGGGGCACTGTTTCCTTCCTTTTTCTTTCCTTTCCGGGCCAAAATTGATGCCTGAGACATATTATTTGTCAAACATTTAGTTGTCAAGCCTTATTATTTCGATAGATACCTATTTGTTGAGCATGTTATATTTGGTACACAACGATTGAGTGAGACAATGATTGTTAGCCGCCCTTTCTCCCAATCACGGATTAGAAGCGAATGACGGACCAAGACCAACCCCAGATGGACCCACAGGAAGCGGGCCAATCCGCAGCGGAGGTGCTCCAGCGTCGTGTTGCTTCCCTGCTTCATGCCGTGGACCGGGGGCTGACCGGAACCCTGGCCCCGTATGACCTCATTCCGGTTGAACTTGACCTGCTCCGGTTCTGCCGGGACCGGGGGGAATGCACCGCCACCCAAATGACCAGCGTGCTGCCCACGGACCCGTCCCGTATCAGCCGGCTGGTGCATCGCTTGGTGCAAATGGGCCTGTTGATGCGGCGGCGCCTCACCAACGACCGGCGCGTCGTCATGCTGAGCCTTACCCCGGAAGGAGAAGAGTTGGTGCAACGGATGGACGCCCTCGTCCAGAAGTTCTACGAGGCTCTGACCGAGGGCGTCAGCGAGGCGGACCTGGCGGCTTTCCTGTCGGCCGGACAGAGAATGGTGGATAACTACGACGCCATGCAAAGGCGCGAGTAGCCGCTGAGGACAGCGGGAGCCGTATTGGCCCGGAACGGCATTGGCGGGGTTGGCCTGCCCGTTTCACGGCCCCGGTTTCATGGCCCCGGTTTTACGGCTTGTTGGCGATGGCCTCTCCGTAGGCGTAAGCCACTGCCGCGTCGGGCAAGTCCTTCCACTCGTCAATGGCGGTGCTCAATCTTTCCCACATATTCTCGGCCATCTCGGGCAAGGCGTATATGCTGGCCGTTTCCAGCATTTCCGGCGACGAGAACCATCGCCTGGCTAGAGAGTGGATAAGGGCCACGTCGGACGGCGAACTGTGGGTTTCGAAAGATGCCGATACCCGAATGTTCGTGAACCCGGCCTCCAGAATATGGGTCTTCAATTCCTTCCCCATCTGGGGATGCCCGTCGTCAAAGATCAGCAAGTCCTCCAACGCATTCCACGCAGCCCCCATGATTCCCATGTCGGGATGGACGAAGCTGGACTCGCAAATCATTTCGCGGCAGGCGATGAGACCGCCGGGCTTCAGCACCCGCTTCACTTCCGCCAGTGCAGCCTGGGTATCCGGGACGTACATCAGGACGTCGTGGCAATGGGCAACGTCGAAAAGGCAGTCCGGGAAGGGAAGTGCCGTCGCGTTGCCAACGTGGAATATGGCGTTGCCCGCTCCGTCCGAAACGGCAAGGGCCCGGGCCATCTCTATTTGCGCCTCGGACAGGTCAACCCCGTGCATTTCGCCGGGGCCGACGGCTTTGGCCAAACCCACCGATATGTTGCCGGAGCCGCAGCCGAAGTCCAGCACGTGGAGGCCGGGCCTGAGCAGCGGAAGCAGGTAGGCGGCGTTGCTCTCGGCGCTGTGCAGCGGTTGCAGCCGCGCAAACCCTTCACTGTAGCTGATGGCGTAATCGGGAGTCGGCGATTCCGGTTGACTCAATTCCCTCTTGCTCCTTTTGCTGGCTGGCCGGTTCCTGTCCGGCTGGCATTACGGCTTGTTGGCGATTGCCTCGCCGAAAGCCAGGGCGCATATGGCCCCGGGATGGTCCTTCCAACGGTCGTAGGCGATGCCCATCTGTGCGCACAGCTCCGGCGTCGCCGCCCCGTACTTGATGGCTGCCTCCGTGATTTCGGGCGACAGGAACCACTGCTTGGCGAAACCGTGGATGAAAGCGATATCGGCGGGCGCGCCGTAAATGTCGAATGAATTGGCCGTCCGGATGTTCTCGAACCCGGCCGTCAGGATATGGCTCTTCAGCTCCCTCCCTATCTGCGGGTGGCCGTCGTCGGCCTGGAGAAGGTCCCCGAACATATCCCAGCACTTTCGAATTACACCGAAGTCGGGATGGGTGAAGCTGGAATTACAGATCATTTCGCGGCAGGCGACGAGACCGCCGGGTTTCAGCACCCGCTTGATCTCGGTGAGCACGGCATGGGTATCCGGCACGTGCATCAGCAGGTTGTGGCAGTGGGCAACGTCGAAAAAGCCGTCCTCGAACTCCAGGGCGGTCACGTCTCCCACATGAAATACGGCGTTGTCCTGTCTCCGGACCCGGAAGACTTCCTTGGCCATGTCAATCTGGGACTCTTCCATGTCCACGCCGTGCAGCTCACCCGGGTGAACGGCCTTGGCCAGTCCCACCGAAATGGTGCCCGGCCCGCAGCCGAAGTCCAGAACGCGCAGACCGGGCCGGAGATACGGGAGCAGATGCGCGGCATGAGTCTCGGCGGTGAACCGCCTGAGGGACTCCATCATTTCTTCGCTGAAGCCCATCGTATAGTCGGGCGTTGACGATTCCTGGGCGCACATTGGCGCAGGGCCTCCTTAACAACTGCAATCGCGAAAACTTTTCGGGGATGGGAATGGCGTGACCCGGACGCGGCAGGGGTTCAGTAGACGAGTTTGGGCCTACCTGCCGTGTCGGGGGGGGGGGGGGGCCGAAAACACGACAAGGGAAAGGCCGCTGGAACAGGATGTCCCAACGGTCAACGGCGCCAATGCGGTCCGCGCCGGATTCATCTTTGGTTCTGGCTGGTTTGGGGACAAGCGACCTTCTCCCTTTGCCCTCGCTTGGGCGGGAAGGGCAATTAATAACTCTACCACATCTAGTGTGACATGTATGTTAAATTTGCCATTCATTTTCGTGACTTATTGTAACCTTTCCGAAAATCCGGCATAATTGCCCCAGGCAACGCCCAATCCTGCCGGTGAGAGCCGGAGCGCCGGGGCCTCCCCGGCCCAACGAAGGTGATGAAATGAACCCGCCGGACGAGCTGATGCGAGAGAACGAAGCGCTGCGGGAGCGCCTCGCCCTGATGAGCCAGGCCAGCCTCCGAATCAACGAGAGCCTGGACTTCGACACCGTCTTGCAGGGAGTCCTGGACTCTGCCCGGTCCCTCACCGGCGCCCGCTACGGCGCGATTGCCCTCTTCGACGATTCGGGCAGCCTCATTAACCTCCTCTTCTCCGGGGTGACCGAACAGGAGGCGCAGAGGTTCCAAGAACTGCCGGATGGGGCCCGATTCCTGGAATACCTGAGCGCGGTCCCTGGGCCCCTGCGAGTACCCGACCTGACCGCCCATTTCGTGGCCATGGGCCTGCCCGATTTCCGGTCGCCCATCGCGGGAGACGGCCCGATATCCTTTTTGTTGGCGCCCATCCTTCACCGGGGAGAGCGCGCCGGCACTTTCCATCTGGCCGGAAAAGAGGGAGGCCGAGAGTTCACCGAGGAGGACGAGGAGACCCTGGCGCTCTTCGCCGCCCAGGCGGCCATGGTCATCGCCAACGCCCGCCGCCACCGGGAGGAACGACGGACCAGGGCCGGCCTGGAGACCCTGATCAACACCTCCCCGGTGGGAGTGGTGGTCTTTGACGTCGCCACGGGTGTCCCCAAGTCCTTGAACCGGGAGGCGCTGCGAATTGCCGACCGCCTGCGCGACCCCGGCCAGACCCCGGAGGCGCTGCTGGACCTGGTGACCTTCCGGCGGGCCGACGGAGGGGAGACCTCCCTGCGGGAATTCCCAATGGCTGAACTGCTCGGCACGGGGGAGACGGTAAGGGCCGAGGAGATCGTCCTGGAAGTGCCCGACGGGCGCAGCGTCACGGTGCTGCTGAACGCCACGCCCATAGTCGGCGAAGGAGGAGCGGTGGAGTCGGTGGTGGTCACCATGCAGGATATGGCCGACGTGGAGGAGATGGAGCGGCTGCGGGCCGACTTCCTGGCCATGGTGAGCCACGAGCTGAGGGCGCCCCTGACCTCCATCAAGGGATCCGCCGCCACGGTGCTGGGCTCGTCCACGGAGCTGGACCCGGCAGTGGTGCGCCAGTTCTTCCGCATCATCGAGAAACAAGCGGACCGCATGAATGACCTGGTGACCGACCTGCTGGACGTGGCCCGCATCGAGACCGGCGAACTGCCGGTCAGTCCCGAACCTACGGAGGTGGCGGCGCTGGTGGACCGGGCCCGGAGCGCCTTCAGCAGCAGCGGGACCGGGAACCTCCTGGAAATCGACATCCACCCGGACCTGCCCTTGGTGCTGGCGGACAGGCGGCGCGTGGTGCAGGTGCTGGGCAACCTGCTGTCCAACGCGGCGCGGCATTCACCACAGGCGTCGGTGATCCGGGTCAGGGCCGCGCAAGAGGGCGTTCACGTAGCCTTCTCGGTGGCCGACGAGGGCCGGGGCATTCCGGCTGAGAGCCTGTCCCGCCTTTTCCGCAAGTTCTCCAGGGTCCAGCCCGAGGAGCAGGGCGAGGGCACGGGACTGGGGCTGGCCATCTGCAAGGGGATCGTGGAAGCCCACGGGGGACGGATCTGGGCGGATAGCGACGGGCCGGACCAGGGGACGCGATTCACTTTTACCTTGCCCACGGTGGAAGGGACCGGAAGCGGCGCGCCGGTCTCAAGGCGCTCCCCGGAGCAGGAAGCACGGAAGCCGGGGGAACGGATGCGGGTGTTGGCAGTGGACGACGACCCCCAGGCCCTGCGGTACATCCGGGACACCCTGGCCGGAGCGGGCTACCAGCCGGTGGCTACCGGGGACCCGGAGGAGGCTATGCGCCTGATGCGGGAGGAACGGCCCCACCTGGCGCTGCTGGACCTGATGCTGCCCGGCACCGACGGTATCGAGCTGATGCAGGATCTCCTGGGCATCTCCGACGTGCCGGTGATATTCCTGTCGGCCTACGGCCAAGAGGAACAGGTCGCCCGAGCCTTCGATATGGGGGCGGTGGACTACGTGGTCAAGCCCTTCTCGCCCACGGAGCTTGGGGCGAGGATCCGAGCAGCCCTGCGGCGGTCGGAGGTGCAGGAGACGCCGGAATTCTATGTGTATGGCGACCTGGCTTTAGACTTCAACCAGCGCCTGGTGACCCTGGGCGATCGTCCGGTGCCCCTGGTGTCCATGGAGTACCGGGTGCTGGCGGAGCTTGCGGCCAACGCCGGGCAGGTGTTGACCTACGAGCGCCTGCTGGAGCGGATCTGGGGTGAAAAGGGCGGCGACGACATGCGCCCCATGCGCACCATCGTCAGCAAGCTGCGGCGCAAGCTGAGCGACGCCGCCGACCGCCCCACCTTCATCTTCACCGAGCCCCGGGTAGGCTACTGGATGCCCAGAGGAGATACGCCGGAGAATGAACTGCCTGCAACATCCTGATCCCGCTTCTGAGGTGCTGCCCGCCGCAGGCCGCAGGAAGCACCAAGACTCACGTCCCCCATCACGCCTGCGACCCAAATTCATACGCGGCGTTGTAACTTCTGTGAATCATTCTTCGTCGATACTCGGGGCAACTTCTCAGGACCATAGCCCTTGCCGCACTGTGCAGGCTAGTGTACCACACTGATATGACTTTACTGTAATTTTTCAGCCCATTTTGTATAACTTTTTGTAACTTCATTGTAAAGCCTGGGTGAGTTTGTTAGCATCCGTCCTTATGTTGTGCGGTTGCTACCCGATGAAATTGCTTTCCTACTGGTCCAAGAGGGCTTTCCCAAGATGTGCTCTTGTCTTGGCGACTGCCATTGCTATCGTTTCCCTGGCAGGGGCGTCGGCCGCCTGTGACTCTACCCCTTCACCCGAAGAAGCGGAGTGTGCCGTTCTGTGCGAGGCCTCGTTCTGGGCTTCGGCCAGCGAGTCCGAGGTAAAGGCCCAGCTGGAGAATGACCCCGAATTGTCGGCAAAGGCCGGTGAACTCGGCGCTGCTCCCCTGCATATGGCCGCCTCCCACGCCAATAATCCGGCAGTCATCGACTTCCTCCTCGACGCTGGCGCCGACATAGATATCAGGAGCGACCTCAACAACTCGACGCCTCTGCACATGGCGGCAGCATTCAACGCGGAACCGGCCGTCGTCGAGCTGTTGCTGGACCGCGGTGCTGAAATCGAGGCCGTGAACACGAGCGGGGCCACGCCGCTGCACGTGGCAACGGCTCTCAACCGCAACCCGGATATTTCGGTTCTTCTGCTGAGGCGGGGCGCGAATCCCGCGGCTGTCGTGGGCGACGGCGCGACCTCGCTTCACACTGCCGCCTTCAATCCCGAGCCAGCCCTGGTCGTGCTGATGCTGGAGCACGGAGGCAGCGTGGCGAGCCGCCTGAACAACGGACGGACGCCGCTGCATACCGCTGCGTTACATAACCCCAACCCCGAAGTGCACCGGGTTCTGATGGAGCGCGGGGCCGAAGTAAACGCCAAAGACAACGAGGGCATGACGCCGCTTCACTCGGCGGCGATGGCTAATCCCTCTCCCCTGGGCGTGGCCGCCCTGCTCCTGGAGTACGGCGCTGATGCCGGCGCCATCAACAACGAGAGACTGACGGCGTGCCGGTTGGGAGTCGGCAGGGACGTCGACGAGGAGGTCGAGCGGCTGCTGTGCCGCTGACCAGAGCTACCGGCTGGAGTTCCACTCGCGGACCGGGGTTGGCCCCCCAACGGAGATGGTGGCGTTGTCTACGGCGTGAAACACCGGTGCCGAAACGAACTCGCACACGCTGGTGCTGAATATCAGTGCCCGGTCTGGTTCATCGTCCAACACGATCGTGTCGGTGGCAAAGGCAGGACAGTTGCTTTCCGCTTCCTGCCAATTGTATTGGATGATGTACTGGTCCTGCTGGATACCGTCCCTTTCGACCGTGGATTCCTGGGAGTAGATACGGGTGAAGTCATGCCAACCGCCGGCCCGTTCCTCCATGGTCCCAAGCCACCAGTCGGCAAACCCGGCAAGGGTCTCCCCTTCTTGGAGAGGGTAATCCCAGACCCGGATTGCGCCCACCTGCGTCCCCTCTTCAAACTTGCCCCAGGAAACCTGGCACCCGTTGTCCTCCCCGGTACTTTCCCATCCGGCGGGGATCCTCAGCGCGTACCGGCACGCTTCGTTCTGATAGTTCTGAAACTCCACCTTGGCATGGGCCGGGGCGTTCAACCCGGCGCTCAGGGCCGTCAGACTGTCCTTTACTTCCTGGATGGATATGGCGAGCGAAATGCCGAAGTGGTCCGGGAAGGTCGCGACATTGACTCCGATGACCTCGCCTGCGCCGTTGACCAACGGGCCGCCGCTGCTGCCAACGTTGATGGCGGCGTCGGTCTGGATACGGTTGACCGACCCTAACCTGCGGACGGAGGAAACTATACCGGTGGTGATCGTGTAGCCGTCTCCCAACTGCTCCCTCAGCGGAAACCCCATGGCGAAGACGGGGTCTCCGGGCCGGATTTCGGAAACGCTTCCCAGCGGCATCGCTGTGATGTTTCCCAGCGAATGTACCTTTATCACGGCCAGGTCCGCGTTCTCGTCCTTCCCTCGCACCACTCCGGCGTACGACCGCCCGTTTACCGACCGCACGGTAACGAACTGTTGGTCTTGAACCAGGTGGGCATTGGTGACGATGAGGCCGTCGCCGGAGACGGCGAAGCCCGAACCGCTGGCATATGGCGTGAGTATCTGCACCAGCCCACCCTCTATGTCTTCCACTATGTCTGAAATCGAGGCGCCGGACGGCTGCGGGGGACTCCCGGATGTCGGCGTAGAAGGAGCAATCCGGGTCAATTCAGCAGTTACGGTGGCTGCCACGTTGGGTGTGGGGGCCGGGGTCGGCGCCACACGTGTTAGCACGGCCGCCACCGTGGCAGGCACGTCCGGCATCGGGGTAGTATCGTCAGCAGGGCGACTCGAAGGCGTGCTCGAGACAGGCAACGGCTGCTCCCGATCGCTTGAGACGGTACAGGCAGTTGCCAGGAGGAACAGGGACATCAGCAGAACCAAGCTGACTAGGAGATATTTGAATACCTTGGGCAAACTAAGTTTTCCTACTTTCTTAACCTACCGTTTGGTCTTTAGCACCATGCCTGTACTTGACAAAATCCGGCGGTTGCTGCATCCCTCAAGATAATAGGGGTAGACAAATATATGCACTCAATAATAGAGCAAATCGTGTCAACTCTCAATTAACTGAGACCTGTGGACAGGGCCTTTTCAAAGTCCACTCCAAGCCGCTCATGGTGATGGTTCGACAGGCTCATCATGTCGAACCATCGGCGGCTAGAACGGGCATCCTTCGACAACCCTTCGGCAAGCTCAGGACAGGATGAGTGGGCGCCAATGGATGGCGTTACTTTGAAAAGGCCCTAACCTGTGGATCAGGGCAAATTCATATGCGATTGCCCTGGAGGAAAAACGAGGGAGGAAAAACGAGGAAAACAGCGGTAGCTCCAACTACCGCTGTTCTCCCGTCGCTGCCGAGTTTACTCAGGCTCGCTGGCGTTGCAGGACCGGCGCCGCCTTCTGCTTCCATAGGACGGACAGGAAGAAGAAGCTGAGGGCCACCAGCGCCATTACCGGCCCGGACGGCAGATCGAAGTGGAAGGAGAGATACAGCCCGGCCACGCCGGAGGCGACTCCGATGGCGGCGGCCATCAGCATGGCGCTGGTGAAGCGGCGCGTCAGTTGCAGGGCGGCGGCGGCGGGCGTGATCAGCATCGAAATTACCAGGATGACCCCAACCGCCTGGAGGGCTATCACAATCACCAGCGCCAGGATGGTCAACAGCAGGTATTCCAGCTTCTCGGTGGGCAGGCCGATCACCGATGCGCCTGTGGGGTCGAAGTTGGAGAAGTATAGCTCCTTGTGGAGGCCATATAGCAGTACCAGGACTACGGCTCCGACCCCCAGCGTGACATAGGTCTCCTGGGTGGACACGCCCAGGACATTGCCCAGCAGGATTCCTTCCAGGTTGACATTCACCGCCACTCCCCGGTCCAGCGCCACGTTAATCATGACCACGCCCAGGGCGAAGAGACCGGCAAACAGGATGCCAACAGAGGCGTCTTCGCCGACTCCGGCCCTCTTGATCAGGTACCCGCTGAGCAGGGCCATTCCAATGGCTATGGGGATGGCGCCCGCGAAAAAGACGGTCCCGAACAGCGCCGCGGCAACCACGCCCGGCAACACCGAGTGGGCCAGACCGTCGCTCATGAAACCCAGGCCGCGAGTGACCACGTAGACCCCGGCCACGGGGCACATCACGCCTACGACCACTGAAACGATCAGGGCGCGCACCATGAAGCTGTACTGGAACGGCCCTACCAGGGCCTCAGTTATGACGTCCATGGTCGTCTCCCGCCAGCCCGTGGCCGTGGAATGGGACGGCTCCGAAGGGGCCGTAAAGCTGGGCCATTACTTCTTCGTTGAGGACCTCTCTCGGCGGCCCGCAGGCGCAGACGTTGCAGTTCAGGCAGAGGCACTCGTCGCAGTAGTGGGCCATGTGGTTGATGTCGTGGGACGACATCATAATCGTCCGGCCGTCGTCCCTCAGGTCCAGCAGTACGTCCATCAGGGCGGTCTGGGAGGTCATGTCCACACCGGCGAAAGCCTCGTCCAGCAGGAGGATGTCGGCCCCCTGGGCCAGGGCGCGGGCCACAAAGACGCGTTGGCGCTGCCCGCCCGAAAGCTCGAATATCAGGGCGTCCCGCCTGTCCCACATGCCGACCCGGTCCAGGGCTTCTCTGGCCGCTTCGCGGTCGCTTCGGCCCGTGCGCCTGAACCAGCCCGCGTGCCTGACCCGTCCCTGCATCACCACGTCCCACGCGGTCGCGGGGATGCGGGAGTTCACCCGCTCGTGCTGGGGAACGTACGCAACCACCCCCCGGGCCTCGGTCATGGACTTGCCGTGAATCAGCACCTGGCCGGAGGTGGGAGGCATGAGCGCCGTGATGACGTTGAACAGCGTGCTCTTACCCGCTCCATTGGGACCCACGACGCCCATGATGCAGCCGGGTCCGGCGCTGAAACTAACATTCTCCAAGACCTTGACCCCGCTGAACTCCACCGTCACTTCCTGCGCGGTCAGCGGGGGCGTGGATGCGGTGGCAGGCACTGCCATCTCTCGGCCTCATTGTTGAATTTGGTGATTGATCGCGTCATTACTTTCCAGCTTTCGGTTCCGGCCTACGCCGGTTGCCTATGGCAGCCATGTATCATTTACACTCTATAATTGATATAGTGTCTCAAAATACTGGGAAGTTTAGCTAAAGGACGTATCAACAACTAAGAGAAATCGACTCACCGGAGTAATTGATACAGTGTATCTTTCATATGGGATGGTACATCCGCCCCGATGGCTATGTCAACTGCCCATCAACCGTCCGGAATGCGGCACGGGATAGGCGACCGGACCGAACCAGCGTAATCCCTCCGCGAGTGTCGTTTCCTCAGGCCGCCCTTGCCCGGGGACGGCGCGCGATGGCGAAGAGGACGGCGCTGGCCGCGTACAGGCCCGTCAGCACCAGCAGAGACTCGCGGTAGCCGCCCGTCCGGTCCACCATCCAGCCAAGGAACAGCGGCGAAAGCATCATGCCCGCGCTGTAGAACACCGAGATTATCCCCGTAAGCGTGGCGAAGCTGCGCCGCCCGAACAGGTTGCCCACCAGCACCCAGTTCAACACCGCCGCTCCCTCGAGGATGGCCAGCCCGGCAGCGAAGGGAAAGATGATCCAGGTGCCCGGCACCAGGACCAGGGCCAGCAGCGATACGGTTCCCACCGCCATTCCCACGCCCAGCACGCCCTGTCCCGGAAGCCGCAGCCCCGAGAATCCGATGAGCAGCCGCGTCGGAATCGACACGAAGAAGAGCAGCGCCATGGTGTCGGCCCCGGTCTGCTCCGTGGTCCCTTTCCAGACCATGATGGGTATGGCGTGGACCAGGATCGCGCTGGTCACCGATATGCGAAATGCGCTGGCCAGCAGGATGAACCAGTACGTCGGCGTCCTGATGGCCTCGGCTACCGTGAAGTCGTGGGCCGACGACTGCGTGGATGAGCTGGTTGCCGTCTGCTCCGCGGCCTCGCCCGCCTCGGCCAGGTCGATGCCCACGCTCTCCGGCGAGCGGCGTATGAGCAGCGCGAAGGGGATCACCACCACGGCAACGAAGATACCGGAGTAGAGCATCACGTCGCGCCAGCCGATGGCCTCGACGCCCCGGGACAGCACGGGCACCAGCATCGCGCCGCCTGCGGTATAGCAGGTGATGACCAGCGTCATCCCGATGGCCCGGCGCCGCACGAACCACCGGTTGGTCACTGCCAGGAAGGTCTGGCCGAAGCCGCTGTTGTTCCCAACCGAGACCACACCGACATAGACCAGCACGAAGACCCAGTACCCGTCCACGCCGGCCAGGAAGATCAGGCCAATCCCGGCCATCAGCCCGAAGACCATCACGATGGGCCGTGAATCGAACTTGTCCACCATCCAGCCCACGATGGGGCCGCCAATGCCCGCCTCGCCCCGCGACAGCGCGAAGATCAGCGAGACCTGCGTGTCGGTGAGCATCAGCTCTTCGCGGATGGGGATGTAGAAGACGGGGAAGCCGTAGGAGAAGATTGCGCCGGGGAACAGCGCCAGGAAGCAGCACGCGCCGACCACCCACCAGCCGGGGTACATGCCGATGAAGCGGTGCCTGAGATCGAGCAGGGACGCCATCAGGCGGGCAGTCTCATGCGCCGTCGTCCTCCCGTCGAGCCTGCAACTGTTGCTCCAGCCGTCGCAGGGACTGTTGCGTGGCCCGCAGCTCGGCCAGCAGGCTATCGGCTGTCGGCGCCTGCTCCAGCTTCCGCAGCCGCTCCTGCTTGGCCTCGTCCAGGTTGTTGATCACCACTGCAATGAACAGGTTGATGACGACGAAGGTCCCCAGCACCACGAAGCTGACGAAGTACATCCAGGCCAGCGAGTGCAGCTCCATCGCCTTGTACATGATGTCGGTCCAGTCCTCCAGCGTCACCACCCGGAACAGGCTCAGCAGGGAGATGCCCAGGTTGCGCCAGTGCTCCGGGTCGTGTTCGTGGAAAAGCTGGTACCCGATGATGGCGTATATGTACACCATCAGGCTCATCAGGGCCACGATATGCAGCATACTAGGGATGGAGCGCACCAGGGTGGCCACGATCAGCCGCAACTCCGGGATGGTGGAAATCAGCCGCAGCAGGCGCATCAGCCGGGCCAGGCGGGCCACGATGGCGAAACTCCCCGTGGCCGGGATGAATGCCAGCACGATTATCGAGAAGTCGAAGATATTCCAGCCGTCCCGGAAGTACCGGTCGGCCCTGGGAGAGACCGCGTATATCTTCAGCGCCGCCTCGGCGATGAACACGTACAGGATGGCCTGCTGGCCCACGTCGACCCAGCCTGCATAGTTGTTCATCACCGATGGGATGGTCTCTACGCCAAGGAGCACGGCGTTGAAGAGGATGAGGCCGACGATGAAATACTCGAACCCGTGGGAGTGGGTCAGCCTGTCGGCAAGGTCGCGTGTCTTATCAAGCATGTCCGGGAGTCGCTATCCCCTTCAGCACATTCCAGGTTATTCGGCCAGCTTTTCCAGCGGAGCGAAGCTGAGCAGCAGGCGCTTGACACCCACGCCGCCCGCAAACTCCACCGTAACCTCGACGTCGGAGGCCGTTACGTCGCAGGCCATCACGATGCCCTCGCCGAAGGCCGTATGCCGCACAGCGTCACCCACCTGCAGCGACGCCCGCGCCGGGGGAGCGGCCGCTGCCGCGGCCAGCGCGTTCCGAATGGAGCGTCCTCGGCCCCTGTCAGGCTCCGCGAAACCGGGGGTTGGCGTCCGCGCCAGGTCGGCGGGCGCGATCAGGTCCTCCGGTATCTCGCGCAGGAACCGCGACGCGACGGCCGGTCCGCCGCTGCCGCCCCTGAACCCGCGCCGGAATGCCCGCAGCAGGTAGAGGCGCTGCTCCGCCCTGGTCATGCCCACGTAGCAGAGGCGGCGCTCCTCCTCGGTCTGCTCCTCACTGTCCATCGAGCGGCTGTGAGGCAGCAGACCCTCCTCCAGCCCCACCATGAACACCACCGGGTATTCCAGCCCCTTGGCCTGGTGCAGCGTGATGAGGGTGATCGAGTCGTCCTCGTCCTCCAGCTCGTCCACCTGCGACACCAGCGCCGTGCGCTCCAGCAACGAGGCCAGGCCGTCGGGCGGCGTCTCGGCGTTGAACTCCTGGGCCAGCGCCCGGTAGGCCATCACGTTCTCCCATCGCTCCTCGGGCCGGTCGTCTCCTTCCTGGATGAACTTCTGAAGGCCGGATTCGGCCAGCACCAGGTCGATCAGCTTGACCACCTCCACCTCACGGCTGAAGGCAATCAGCCGCTCGATGACCTCCGCGAACCTGGCGATGGAGGACGCGGCCCGGGTCGGCAGAGGCACGGGCGACGGATTTTTGGCGGCGCTCGCCTTGGCGATCTCCCGCATGGCCTCATACATGGAGACCCCGGACGATGATGCCCAGTCGGCAAGCTGCTGCATCGACTTCGCGCCAATGCCCCGTGGCGGCACGCCAACCACCCGGGACAGGTTCAGGTCGTCCTGCTGGTTCAGCAGGAGCCGCAGGTAGGCCGTAATGTCCCGGATTTCCCTGCGCTGGTAGAAGCGGGTGCCGCCCACCAGCCGGTACTTCAAGCCCTGTTGCAGGCAGGCCTCCTCCAGCGCCCGCGACTGGGCGTTGACCCGGTACATGACGGCGCAGTCGCCCAGCTTGAAGCCGTCCTCGCGGGCCAGCCGCTTGATCTCTCCGACGACGCTGGCAGCTTCCTGGTCCTCGTCGTATGCCTCTCCCACCTGCACCGGCACGCCCACGGCGTTGTCGGTGAACAGCTCGTGGTCAAGCCGCTGGCCGTTGGATTCAATCAGCCTCTTGGCCGCGTTAAGGATGCTGGCGGTTGAGCGGTAGTTCTGCCCCAGCGAGATCACTCTCGCCCGCGGGTAGTCGGCCCTGAAGTTGAGTATGTTGCGCACGTCGGCGCTGCGCCACGAATAGATCGACTGGTCCGGGTCTCCGACGACGCAGAAGTTCTGGTGCGATTGGGTCAACTGCTGCGCCAGCCGGTACTGGGCGATGTTGGTGTCCTGGAACTCGTCCACCAGCAGGTAGTTGTAGCGGTTCTGGTAGCGCTGCAGCACCACGGGGTACTCTTGGAAGAGCTGCACCGTCCGCAACAGCAGGTCGTCGAAGTCCACGGCGTTGTTCTGGGCCAGCAGCTCCTCGTAGTGCCGGTAGACCCGGGCGCAGACTTCCTCGAAGTAGTCTCCCGCCGCCTGCCGGGCCATCGCCTGCGAGTCCTGCAGCACGCTCTTCGCCTTGGAAATCGTTGCCAGCACGGCGCGGGGCGGGTGCCGCTTCAGGTCGTACCCGGCCCGCTCCAGGCACTGCTTGATGGCCGACATCTGGTCGTCGTCATCGAAGATCGAGTAGTTGCGGGACAGGCCGAGGAATTCCCCCTCGCGGCGCAGCAGGCGGGCGCAGAAGGAGTGGAAGGTGCCGACGGTCAGCGCGTCGCTGTGCGGGCCGGCCAGGCGAACGAGACGCTCCCGCATTTCCCGGGCCGCCTTGTTGGTGAAGGTCATGGCCAGGATGCTGTGGGGGCTGACGCCGCACTCCCGCACCAGGTAGGCGATGCGGTGGGTGATGACGCGAGTCTTGCCGCTGCCCGGCCCGGCAACGATCAGCAACGGGCCGTCGACGGTCTCAACCGCCTCCCGCTGCGCCGGGTTCAGCCCCTCCAACAGGTTTGCAACCTGGGTCATGTGCGTCGTCCTTCCTTCACTTTCCTCGGTCTCTCCGTGCATTCCCCGTGCAAACCCTACGCCGGGCAGCGCGACGTCGGCGCCCGCCGCCCAACCGGCCGCTACTTTGCCGCTGCCAGCGCGGCGATGACTTCCTCGCTGCTGGAGATGGTGGACAGGAAGGGCAGCGCCACCGACAGCGCCGCGTCGTGGGCCTCCTGGTTCACCGAGGCGCAGCAGTCGCCGACGACCACCACGTTGTAGCCACGGTCGCTGGCCTCGCGGGCGGTGCCCTCGACCACGAAGTTGGTGGCCACGCCCGCCAGCAGCAGGGTGCCGATGCGCTTGTTCTTCAGGATCGGCTCCAGGTCCGAGGTCATGAAGGCCGACACGCCGCGCTTGGTGACCACCGCCTCGCCTTCCTGCGGGGCCACGGCGTCGTGGATCGACGCGCCCCAGGTGCCCTCGACCAGCGCGTTGGCACCGTGCAGGCCCTGCCACAGTCCCGCGTTGGCCGGCCGCTCCGGGTAGCCGGGACGGAACTTCACCGAAACATAGATCACCAGAACCCCGGCGTTGCGGGCCGCCGAGAGAAGGCTGGAAGTCTTGCCCAGCACGTCGTTGTCCTTCACCATCTGGGCAAAGCCGAAGTCCTTGAAGGCGCCCTCCTCGTGGACGATGTCGTTCTCGAAGTCCATGGCCAGCAGGGCGGTGTGGCCAGCGTTCAGTTCCAGAGCCATTGCGTCCTCCTCAGCGTCGTGAGCAGTTGTTGTCGTTCATATAGCCAGTTGTGATTCACAGACCGCCAGTCATTATAATACGGCCCGCGCTCTCACTCCGCCTTTTTGTCCCCGTCATATTGGCAGGACGACCGCAAAGTCGCCGATCTCTGCCGTTTTGTCTGAATCAGGATTCACCGGATTAAAGGATGAGCAGGATTGGGGAACATCCCGAAAATCCCGATTCAGACAATGGCTTTGCCACGGTTCTGAACGCCCCCAGCCTCCAATGCTATAATGCTTATTTAGCGCTGTTTGCCGGATTTCGACGCCCGCAGGGCTTCCTCGTGGGGACCGATGCCCGGCGGACAGGCAGCGGAAGGATATCCGCTTCCCTCAGGCCGAGGTATTTTAAGGACGGATTAATGCTGAAAATCGAACCCCAGAACCTGCGCACCCCTGGCCCGACGCCCATCCCGGACGATATCGTCGAGGCCATGGGCAACCCGATGATCAACCACCGCGGACCTGAATTCGACGAGCTGATCACCAAGGTGACGGCCCAGTTGAAGCAGGTCTTCATGACCAGCAACGACCTGTTCATTCTGACCGCCTCCGGCACCGGCGCCCTTGAGGCTTCCCTGGTCAACACGCTGTCCCCCGGCGACAAGGTCGTGGCCGCCACCGCCGGCTCCTTCGGCGACCGCTTCATCGACATGGCCGACGCCTTTGGCGCCGAGATCACCCGCCTCGACTTCGAGTGGGGCGAACCCGTCGACCCCGACGCCATCCGGCAGGCCCTTCGCGACGACCCAGAGATCAAGGCGGTGATGATCACCCACAACGAGACCTCAACCGGCGTCACCCACCCCCTCGAAGAAGTCGCCCGGATCACGAAGCAGGAGTTCGACAAGCTGCTGCTGGTAGACGCCGTCAGCAGCCTGGGCTGCATACCCCTGCCGGTGGACGCCTGGGACTGCGACCTTGTAGGCACCGCCTCCCAGAAGGGCTTCATGATCCCGCCGGGACTGGCATTCATCAGCATCAGCGACCGGGCGTGGGAGGCCCAGAAGACGGCCACCATGCCCCGCTTCTACTTCGACCTGGAAGAGGCGAAGAAGACCCTGGAGCGCGGCCAGACTCCCTTCACCCCCAACGTCGCCGCCATGTACGGGCTGAGCTTGGGGTTGGACAAGATTCTTGCCGAGGGACTGGAGGGCGTCTTCGGGCGCCACGCGTCCATCGGCCAGTTGACCCGCGACCGCGTCCGGGACCTGGGACTGGATCTTCTGGTGTCCGACGAGCGCTACGCCTCCAACACCGTGACCGCCGTGAAGATGCCAGAGGGCATCGACGGCCGCGTCCTGATGGAGCGTCTGCGCACCGAGAAGAACGTGGTGCTGGCAGGCGGGCAGGGCAAGCTGAGCAGCAGCATCTTCCGCATCGGCCACCTCGGCCATGTCACCGAGGACGACATCGACGAAGTGATCAGCGCCCTGGAAGAATTGCTCCCACAGGTGGGTTTCAGCGCCAACTAGCTCTTCCCTGCCCCATGAGTTTGGGGGCGCAAGGCCGTGCGCCCTGTGCGATTGCCAGGAACGCGCACCGATACCGCGGAACATGAAAGTAACGGAGCGGAAGAAGTGTCGGTCTCCCAGCTCGAAAAGGCCATGGCCAATCTGAGGATCGGCCTGGCGGGAATGGAGAACAAGGAAGCGCAGCTTGACGCGCAGATATCCCAGTTCCGGCAGCAGTTGCGTCGCGTGCCCCGACAGGCGATGTATGGCCAGGCCAGCCTCGACGCATCCCTGGCAGCCATGGGCGAGATCGAGGAGCGCCTGGCCGATGCAGAGGCCGTGCGCCGCAGGCTGCTCCAGATCAAGACCTCCGCCCAGCAGGAGCTGGAGGCGCTGATCGTCCTGAAGCAGGTCGACGAGGCCAAGACCAAGCTGTCCGCCCTCAAGCGGAGCAGGGCAACCGACGAACAAATCCTTGCGGAGATACGGCAGCTGGAGGAGTTCCTGGCCGTGCAGGGCAGGAAGGCCGAGCAGGCCATCACCGCCCGCTACGAAGAGCGAATCTAAAGGGCGGGCTGTGGTCCGTCGGAATAAAAATGCAGGGGCGCACAGCTATGCGCCCCTTACCCTTTAGCGGACCACCTCAGAACTGGTTGAAGCCCCCGCACCGCCATTGCCAAGAAAGCGGAGATCAAGATGTTCCCTCTCCCTTGAGGAGGAGGGTTAGGGTGGGGGTGAAAAGGCAGGGCAGAGAGGCGTTGAAGCAATCAACCGCAGATGTAGAAGTAGCTTCTATATCTCCCCGTCAATGCGGTTGATCACCAGGCCCGTGGGCAGCTTGGGGTAGAAGAAGGTGGACTTGCGGGGCAGCCTCTGCCCTTGCCCTACTATGTCCTCGAAGGCGTCCATGGGGAATGGCTTCATCAGAAACGCCATCTGCAGCGAGCCGTCGGCCACTCCCGCCGCCGCCTCGTCGTGGTCGTGCAGGAAGCCCAGGTGCTCCAGCGTCGCGTCTCCCAGCTCCGGGCGCAGGATCTTCTCCTCCAGCACCCACGCCTCCGACACCGCCATCGCCCCCCAGTCGTTGCCCACGGCCGACGGCCGCAGCGTGAGCAGTTGCGCCCCCTCCGGCTCCAGCGCCGCCATCACCCGGCCGGAGCTTCCCCGCCCCTCCACCAACTGCACGATTCCTTCGGCAGAAAGCCCGGCGATCGGTTCGCAATCGAACACCTCGTTCAGCCGTTCCTTCACTCGCGCCAGTTGCCCGTTGCTGAGGCCGGCCAGGTTCCGGTGGTACGGCAACACCACGAGACCGGGGTCGTCGAACGCGATCAGCGTCATCATCACGTAGTTGTGGGCCCTTCCGGGCGAGTCCGGGCCCTCGGCGTGCCGCGCTATCCGATAGTGCCGCGACGCTTCGTATCGGTGGTGGCCGTCTGCCAGGAACACCGGTCGAGAGGCAAAGAACCTGTCTATGGATGCCGTGTCGTCCGGATCACCTATGCGCCACATGCTGGCCTCGGTGCCGAACTCGTCCTTGGCGTCCACCTCGGGCTGTTCCGACATAACTCGCTGGAATAGAGGACCCAGCTCGTTGTCGGCGTCGCGGTAGAGGGACATGATGGGGCTGATGTTGGCCGAGACCGATTCCATCAGTTTCACGCGGTCGCGCACGACCGGCGCCTCGGTGAACTCGTGGGGCAGCACCTGCCGCGTCTCGTAGTCCTCGATCCCCACGCACGCAATCAGCCCCAGCCGGGACCGCTGCTGCCCTCCCAGATCGAATCCGTGGCGCATCAGGTAGTAGGCCGGCTCGTCGTCCTGCTGGAGGACGCCCTCCCGGAGCCACTCCTCGAAACGCCCGGCGGTCTCGGCGTACCGGTCTGACGGGTCGGTGGCCCAATCCAGTCCTTCACCCGCTTCCAGGTGGATGACGTTGAGCGGGTGCCGGTCCATCAGCGCCTGCTGTATGGATGGAGTCACCATGTCGTAGGGCGGACACAGTACCGCCCCCACGTCATCAACCATTGACGGGTTGTACCGAAGCCCCCGGAAGGGAGTTACTCTTGCCATGCTGTCACCTTTGGTATTTACGGAGGTTGAAGAGTCTAGCCGGATAGAGTTCCTGCTTATTCGTCCAGCATCCCCGCTACTATTTCCAGCTCGTCCAATACTTCGCCGAGAGTGGGGAATTGATGCCGGTGCAACCGCTCATACAGGATTTCCTCGCCGGTGCGAGGGTCATACACCCGGTGGTGGTAAAAGTGTGGGCGGACTCGCATCAGGTTTCCGGCGTAACGTACTTCCAGAGCCTGGTCTACTGCGAGGACTATGTTTCTCTGGCAGTATACTTGGCCCCGTAGCAGTACCTCTCCCCTCTTTTCCATGAACTGAAGCCGGTTAATTCGCTCAGGATCCACGAAGGGATGTTCGTCTAGGTATTTTTCGTAGATGGTTCGGTAATGGTCGTAGGTATTCCAGTCGTGGGGGTCTCCCTTTCCGATAGGTGATTTAGCGCGTGATAATCGAACATCCATTCAAGAATCTCCGCCGTTTCCTTCACTTCGCCCCAAGTGAGTAGCCGGAGCATTCGTTCGGATGAGCGTTCATAGCGTTGTTCGAACTGGCGAATCCTGGCTTGCAACTCCGCTTCCATTTCACCTGGCGCGAGCTTTATTACCGGGATTCGTCTTACTTCCCGTTTTTGATCTACCATCCTCCGCCTTTCTCGTGGACGCTGTTGCAATGGTTCCAGTATACGCCGTCCCTGCATCAGCGGGAAAGAACGCAAACGGGAATTGCGGGCGCCTTGTGGTATACTGCCGTCGGATTTTGAAGGCCCGTTTCAAGACAATTCCCAGTGCGAGGAAGTCTGCCATGTCCGGCGAGATCAACCATGTTGAAGGCGGCACCATCACCAACGCTCGCGGATTCCAGGCGGGCGGCACCTACGCCGGCATCAAGACTTACTCGGACGACAAGATGGACGTCGGGATGCTGCTTTCGGCCAGCCCCTGCGCCGCTGCGGGGGTGTTCACGAAGAGCAGCATCGTCTCGCCTTCGGTGACCGTCAATCGCGAGACGCTGGCCGCAGGGCAGGCCATTCGCGGCCTGGTGGTCAATTCCGGCATTGCGAACGCCGGCGTCGGCGAGCAGGGCTACATCGACGCCAAGGAAATGGCCGTCCTGGCCTCCGCCGCCATGGGGGTCAAGCCGGAAGAAGTCCTGGTGTTCAGCACCGGCATCATCGGCGTCGAGTTGCCCATGACCCTGATCAAGACCGGGGTTGATGAGATCACGATGTCCGAAGGCGGCGGCAACGAACTGGCCCGCGCCATGATGACCACCGACACCCACCCCAAGGAGGTGGGCGTCACCGTCGACATCGGCGGCACGGAGGTACACATTGGGGGCGTGGCCAAGGGATCGGGGATGATACACCCCAACATGGCCACCATGCTGTGCTTCGTCGCCACCGACGCCGCCATTGACCAGGGCCTGCTCCGCACCATGCTGCCGGAGGTGGCCGATTACTCGCTGAACATGCTGACAGTCGACGGCGACAGCAGCACCAACGACTCGCTGGTGGTGCTGGCCAACGGCGCTGCGGGCAACGCGACCATCACCGCCGGGACGCCGGAGGCCGAGGCGTTCAAGGCCGGCCTGCTCGAGTGCTGCATCCAACTGACGCGCAAGCTGGCCCGGGACGGGGAGGGCGCGACCCACCTGCTGGTCGTGGAAGTAACCGGCGCCCGCACCAGCGAGGACGCCCGCGTAGCTGCCCGTACCATCTGCTCGTCGCTGCTGGTCAAATCGGCGGTCTACGGCGCCGACCCCAACTGGGGCCGCCTGCTGGCTGCCCTGGGACGCAGCCAGGCCGAGGCGGTCGAGGAGAAAATCGACCTGTTCATCAACGGCGTCTGCATCATGGAGGCAGGCAAGCCGGTCCCCTTCCACCGGGATGCCGTGGTGGCCCTCATGCGAGGCGACGAGGTCACCTTCCGCATCACATTGAACCTGGGCGACGAGAACGCCACCGCCTGGGGCTGCGACCTGACCGAAGAATACGTGGTTATCAACAGCGCCTATACCACCTAGCAATCATTTCTCAACACAGAGAACACAGAGACCGCAGAGAGACGGCGTATAAGAATCAGTATCTCTGTGGACTCCGTGTTCTCTGTGTTTATCCTCCCGACTGGAGCATTCCTCTGTCCATCGTAGTGAAAATCGGCGGCAGTACCCTCGGCAGCCACGATACAACCCTGGTGGATCTCGTCAAGCTGCAGAAGGAGGGGAACGAGGTCGTGGTAGTGCACGGCGGCGGAAACGTCATCTCCCGCTGGATGCAGCGCCAGGGCATACCGCCGCGTTTCGTGGGCGGCCTTCGCGTAACCGACGCTGATAGCCTGGAAATCGTCGTTGCCGTGCTGGGCGGCCTGATTAACAAGGAACTGGTTTCCCTGATGGAGCAGCTGGGCGGCAAGTGCATCGGATTGAGCGGCATCGACAACTGTATGCTGACCTGCGGCATTGCCAACCCCGAGCTGGGATTCGTAGGCGAGATCCAGTCGGTGGACACCGGCCCCATCCGCGCCCTGCTGGATTCAGGATACATCCCGATGATCGCACCGCTGGGCGTCCACCACTTCGACGGCACGGACAACGCCGGTAAGCCTCTGAACATCAACGGCGACACCGTGGCCGGCGAGTTGGCCCGGGAGCTTCAGGCAGAGCGCCTGGTCTTCCTGACCGACGTGGCCGGGGTGATGGACGGCGGCGGCCGCGTCATACCTCGCCTGGACCAGCGCCGGGCCAACATCCTGCTCAACTCAGGCGTGGCCGGCGGCGGGATGATCCCCAAGCTGCAAGCCTGCCTCCGTGGGCTGGAGGGCGGCGCCGTGGCCGACATCATCGACGGGCGGCACCCCAACGCCCTGCTGGACTGCCTGCAAGGCCGCGCTACCGGCACCACCATCACCGCCGGTCTCACCTCGCGTTCCTGACCTTTTCTTACCGTCGCTTCGACACGACCCGAAGCTCCGTTGAGCGGCAGGACGATTCCCCAAGCCGCTCGGGATGAGAGTTCGCCTACGGACATCCTTACCTTGCAACCCTCCTGTTGGGCGGCCCGGGGCTATCGCGTATGAACCATTTGCCGATACGTGAATTGGTTGGTAAACATTCCGGGCCAGTTACCCGTCATTCCGGCGAAAGCCGGAATCCAGGGGCTTCCACAGCCAAATCATTCTGCGGCATAGAACGAGTCTGGATTCCGGCTTTCGCCGGAATGACGGTGGCTAAACGGCGGGTCGGCATTCTAGTTCTGGGCGGCCCCTCTCACACCAGTCCCTGCTGCGTCCCAACGGAACGACGGCGGCGTGCGGCGCGGCGGAAGGTGGCTTCAGGGGCCAAGCGCGGGTACTCGGCCCGCTTGTTGCCGTCCAGCAGTTCCTCGATGGTGAGTATCTGGATGCGCGGGTACTGGCTGTCGGGGAAGTGCTCCGGGGTATAGAACCCGGCGGCGGCCGCCTCGGACTGCATCGGGCCGGTTGGTGGCCGGAGGGTGATGAACAGGCCGATTTCCGCCTTTTCGCGCTCCCTATCGCTGTTCAGCGTTGCGATTTGCCCCCGGCTGACATGGCCGCTCTTCACCTGCACCACGACGCGCTTGGCCTTGCCGCTGTTATCGTCGAAGAAGTTGATATAGCCATCAATGCCTGAATCTGCGCCCTTCTTCCGGTCTTGGGCCGGGCGGGCGTCTACCAGCCCCAGCGCCCACCACTCGAACTGGTAGCGGCCGGAGTTCTCGCTGTCGGTGGCCAACGCTTGGGCGCTGGCGACGTCCTGGGGCTGGCCGAGGACTTCGTAGGGGCGTAGGTCGTCCTTGAAGGTGTCTTGCAGCCGGTGGCGTATCAGGGTGATGGCGATGTGGGTGACGTCAATGCCAATCCAGCGGCGGTTGAGCCGCTCGGCGGCGGCGATGGCCGTGCCGCAGCCGCAGAACGGGTCCAGCACCACGTCGCCCTCGTTGCTGCTCGCGTTGACGATGCGCTCCAGCAATGCCTCGGGTTTCTGCGTCGGGTAGCCGAGTCGTTCTTTGTGGCTTCCTGACAAGGAGCTAATGTCGTACCACATATCTTGAATTGGCACACCACGAGATTCGTCCAAATACATCTTTTGTCTTGGATACCCGGTGCGGGAATAATATAACCGCCCTTCCTCGTCTAGTTTCTGCATTCTCTCTTGGTTATACCGCCAAGCCCGTGTGTGCCCGTTCCATTCATACACCGGGTTGCCTTTTTCTGCTCCACCTGGCCCGGTTAAGGGCGTGGTAGTAAAGCGCCTGCCGGTTTCTTCCTCGACATACCTGTATGTAGTTTTGATGTACTGCTCATCCAATGGAACAAACTGCTGCTGCCATTTCACAGTCTCGGTCTTGCCATAGAAGAGAAGAATGTCATGCACTCTACCGAATCTAGTGGAACCTTGCCCCACATCGTTGTGAGCACCGTAACGCTTCCATGAAATTTCGTTGCGAAAATTCGCTGCCCCAAATACCGAGTCCATCAGCAGCTTGAGGTAGTGGCTGGCCGTGGGGTCGCAATGGAGATAGATGCTGCCGGTGTCCTTGAGGACGCGGTGAAGCTCGACCATGCGCTGCGCCATCATCGTAAGGTAGGCCATCATGTCGTTTGCGCCGAGGAAGGTGCGCATGGCTTCCATCAGCTTGGACAGCTTTTCCGGGGCGTTGGCTACGACATCCTGATAGGCTCGCTCGGATTCCAGGCTCCAGTGCCAGGTGTCCTCGAAGGCGGTAATCTGCGCTGCCGACTGCTGGCCGCTCTTCTCCTGGAAAAGCACGTTGTAGTTGGCATTGGAGTTGAAGGGCGGGTCGAGATAGATGAGGTCAATGCTGGCATCAGGGATGTGGTTGCGCAGGATGTCGAGGTTGTCGCCGAAGTAGAGCTGGTTCTTCCAATCGGCGGTGGTCATTGTCGTGTTCCGTCCTGTTTACGTGGCAGGAGTATAGCAGGAATGAAGGTGGGTGTGCGCCAAGGCGGCTATGTAATTGATGACAGTTGCCGCTTGACGGCCAAAAAGCCGGGGGTGATAGGCTAGAATTATCTGTATCTTATGGAGTTGAACAAGTGGACAAGGGCAACCATCGCAACTTCCATATTGGTTATAGGGATGGCCTTTTCATGGCATACGTCCCTAACGGCAGAGGCACCTATTCCTCCACAGAAGTTGCTTACGGACTGGAGGAATTGTTGCGCAAGTGCAAGGATACTGGACTAACTCATTTGGATGGGCTGACTGAGGACGCCGTGGACGTCATTTATGAGTGGCTCGTAAAGGTCAAGCCTGTTGGTGAGTATGTGGAAAGTCTATGGCAAGGGGAAAGTAACGCATCTCGCGCCATAGGCTTTCGTCCACCAAAGCAGGACGGTTAGTTTACTTACTGACTCGTGAATGAATTGGTAAACAATACCGTCATTCCGGCGAAAGCCGGAATCCAGTAAACGCCAGGCACAGAGAACGCAGCCCGAGGACAACATCTCTGGATTCCGGCTTTCGCCGGAATGACGGGTAATTGGCCCGGAATGTTTACCAATCAATTCACCCATCGGTAAAGCGACCGTCGCTTCGATGCCCGGGCGCTCGCTCCGGCTCATTGCTAACCGTTGTCCATGGATTCCCGCTTTCGCGGGAATGACGGCTTTGAGTCCGCAGCGAGTCCTGGGATAGTTTCCACTGGAAACTGATTGGTCAGACGAGGGCGGGCTTGGGCGCCGCGGAGCGGCCGAAGCCCAGCAGGTCCCGCACCGTGTCGTTGGACCGGATCAACCGTATCGCAGAGGTGGGGTAGGCCGGGTTGTTGGGGTTAGCCACGTCGTGGCGTTCGATGATCTCGTCATACAGCCACTGATCGACCAGGCGGTAGCACTCATATTCGGTTGAGGCGATTCCCCAGTCCAGCATCCACTGGGTGCACAGCTTGTTGTATCCCACGAAATTCATCGACGACTCCAGACGATCCATCTGCCGGACAAAGGTCTGGAGAGCGTCCTGCGTCGACATCGCTTGGCCTTCGCTGGTGACGGCGCCGTGTTCCGGCAGCCGGAAGCCCAGCTCTGCCTCCAGGGGGAACAGGGGGGTAACGGCAAGCATATCCCGTGCCACCGACTGGCTGAAGGCGCAGATTATGATGCGGCGGTCATTGCTCTTGGCACGGTCCACCAGCGCCTGGTAATCGGAATCGCCGGAACCGAGAATGATCCACTTGCAGTCTTCCCGGTCGCGTACCCAGTCGTATACCTCCAGGAGGATGGATGGGTCGGTGCGGTCCTTGCCGGCCATGGTCCTGGGAGCGTTGTAGGGCTCGATGCCGGCGAGGCTGAAGGCGGCGGCATCTTCCCGGCGCAAGCTCCAGTCGCCGAACACCTTGCCCCCGCGCACCTCACCAAAAATCTCACCCACCGACTTCATAGCATCCCAGAGTGCCCGGGGGGTGACGGCTTGCTGGTATAGCTGCGCGCCGCGCCGGATATTCTCCCAATCTATCGCAATCAGCACTCCTGACTTAGCTGCAACCGATTCCGTCGATTTCTTCATTTAAGACTTCCTTATCCGCCTAACATATTCCACGGTGGCATAAGAACTACTAGAGACGAACGGTCTCGACGATTCTTCACATATCCTAACCTATATCGGTTTGCAGGGATACATCCTCAGCAAGACTCACACTCGTCCTTCCGATCATCCAGGCAGGATGATACAGGAGGGGCCGCTGACCGGCGCGTGGAAGAGAGGCTCCCGGCATGTTAAGGCCGGGAGCCCCGTTGCTGGTTTCGAGCCGGAGAGGAAGCGGAGGTCAGTTGACCCTGACCACGGCGCCATCGTCCTCGATCCGAATGCCGACAATGGGCGTGATCTTCTCGTTGAAAATGTCGAAGATCGGGTCGTCCAGGTCTCCAACGCGGTTGATCCAGCCTGGGACCACGTTGTTGAGCACTGCCTGGTCGCTGAGTTCCTGGAGTTCCTCTGAGAAAAGCACTTTCTCCAGTCCGGCAAGCTCGTTTTTGACGATGCCGACTTCGTTCTGGATGGCGGCGAGGCGAAGGGCCTCCAGCTCGTGCTTGGCTCCCTCTTCGATGAGGATGGCCTGGATGTCGGCGGGCAGCCTGTCGAAGATTGCTGCGTTCATCACCACGTTGTCGTTGAACAGGCTGACCAGGAACCCGTTCATGTGCGTGGTGACTTCATACCAGCGCTGGCCGTAGGCCGGGTCTGCGCCGGTCACGCCGCAGTCGAGGATGCCGCGCTCCAGGGCGGTGTACACCTCGGCGAAGGCGACGAACTGGGCTTCCGCGCCCATGCCCTCGATCCAGTCGGATATCGCCGCCCCGTGGCTGCGGGTCTTTTTGCCCCTGAAGTCCTCCGGGGTCGTCAGGGCCTCGCTGCAGAAGAAGAACTGGTCAATGCCCACGTACCAGTTATGGGTGATGATGGGCGAGCCGCCGCTTTCCTCCGCGATCATCCGCTCGAGGTCGGGGGTCAGCACGGTGGTGGCGTCGTACTGGGCCTTGTGGTCCTTGAACATGCCCCACAGGCTCTGGATCTCCAGCGCCGGGACTTCGCCAGCCACATAGCCGGTGTAGATCTCGGCGATGTCCAGCGTGCCGTCCCGTACCAACGTCATGTTGTCGGCGCCGGAGATGCCCAGCTCGGGGAAGGAGGTCAGGTTGATGATCAGCTGGTTGTTGGTGCGCTCCGCCACGTTGGGAATCAGGAAGAACTCCATCAACTTGCAGGGGAGCAGCGCCCGGTTGGTGCAGGCGTACTGGAACTCGAACTCTTCCCCGGAGGTGGTCAGCTCCGTCGGGTCGAGGAGCTTGGCTTTGTCCAGCAGGTCCTGGTAGTAGGGAGAGTCATAGATCCACTTGTGCCGCTCCAGCGACTCCAACGGCACGCTGCCATCGGGCTTGCCCTCCTCGTCGATGCCGCCGAGGGACGGCTCGGGGGCCGGGCCGACCAGTTGGTTCAGGTCGCCGACGTATATGGCTCCGGGTCCGCCGGCTACCCGGGCGGCATAGGCCACCAGCTCTTCGTCGGCAGACATGGCGGCCTGCTGCGCGGGGGGTGCCGTGGGCTGCGCCTGCGCGGGAGCTGTTGTCGCCGTCGGCACGGCGGTCGGGGCCGGGGCCTCGGTGGGCGGCTCGGCGGCCTCACCGCAAGCAGTCAACGCTGCAATCAAAATCAAGGACAGGACCAAAATCAGGGGCAATCCAACCAGTTTTCTCATGAAACGCCTCCCAGAATTTGATGGGAATTCCTGCCGTGACTCTTGTGCCGGATACCTCCGTAATTCTTCAGTCTTCAGAATTCAAGACTTCGAGCGAGAGTCTCTAATTCCGTACTGCGTTGGGGGAAATCCCCGAATTGCAGGGTTGGCGAATTCTATTTGTGCGATTTTGGGATTGTCAACCGTACAGTTACACTGGAAATTTCGGAATTCGCACAATACCATTTTCAATTCGTAAAGCTCTTAAGTAGACATAGTACGAAAACGCTTCACGCGCAGCAGGGAGACTCACTAGCCAAAAAACCAGGGAAAGGTAACGGATCAGGCGAGAGAAGCGTTGTGCAGGAAGGATTCCAGCATCGCGGTCATCTGTCGCCGGTGCTGGGGCGCGAACCGGGTGAACTCGCGAAGATTCCGGGCGGACTCCTGCTTGGGGTCGAAGTCAGGCCCCATCATTTCGTAGTCGCCGGAAAACACGCGGTCCCAGATCTTCAGCTCTTCCAGGGTGAGTTGCGGCTCGAACTGGAAGGCGTAGGACAGGCCGTATCGGAAGGACATGTTGATCCGGCGAAAGCAGCCGTCCCGGCAGAGCATATCTCCCTCCGCGAGCTTCACCGCGCCGTCCGGAATGGTGAAGCACTCACCGTGCAGGGTCGGCACCAGGGGGATTTCGATTTTTCCGAAGACCGGGTCGGAGTCGCCCTCCGCGGTCACGTGAATCTTGCGCAGTCCGAACTGGTAACCGCCGCTGGGCTCCACCCTCCCGTCCAGAGCGGTGGCCATCATCTGGGCGCCCAGACAGACGCCGAAGACCGGCTTGTCCATCGCCAGGGCCTCGCGCATGTACCGGCGTTCGGCGTGCAGGGCCGGAAGGTCGTCGTTGACGGACATAGGGCCGCCGAAGGCCATGATCAGGTCGACCTCATCTAAGGAAGGGGGATCGAACACGTCGTAGCGGGGCGCCGCCTCGAAGATGTTGCCGACGATGAACTCGAAGCCATGCCGTTCCAGGACTTCCCGGAAGTTGCTCCCCACGGTCTCCGCCTCGTGGTGCCTGATGATCAACGCCCGCTTCATCATGTCCTCCCGTGGCCTGCCCGTCTTGCGCCCTGGACTCTATCACAGCCTCCCGCTGTAAGCCTCTGGAGGGAATGTTACAATCCCCCTCGAAAGTTAATTCACGGCAGAGGCCCAACGGCAGAAGCCCAAATGGAAGACCGAATAACACACTTGGAAAATTTGGCGCAGATGTCCGCAACTCTGAGCAGGATAATGAACGAACATCTGACCATGATGGCAGAAAGGCAGGATCAGACGGAAGAATGGCAACGGCGGACGGAGGAGGGGCAACGGGTTAGAGACGAGTTGTTGCAGCAGTTGCTCCAAGCGGTCGCGGTGATGCAGGCGGATATAGTCCGCATTGATGAAACGCATTCTTAAGGTACCTGGTAGATTGGCAGGCTAAACTGAAGGATGAGGAAATACACATGGCAAAAATGACCGGCGGACAGGCATTGGTGAAGTCGCTATACCGGGAGGGCGTGCGGGTGGTGTTCGGGCTGCCCGGAGTGCAGCTATACCACGCCATGGACGCCTTCTACGAAGAACCGGGCATCCGGTTCATCACCACACGGCACGAGCAGGCCACCGCCTACATGGCCGATGGGTACTCCAGGGCCGGGGGCGGCATCGGCACGGCGCTGGTGGTGCCGGGGCCGGGACTGCTCAACGCCACCGCCGCACTGAACACGGCCTACGCGGCGTCCTCGCCCGTGATGATGGTCTCGGGGCAGATCGAGCGAGACCTCATCGGCGTCAACCGGGGGATGCTCCACGAGGTGGACGACCAGCTTGACATCATGAAGACTGTCACCAAGTTCGCCCGCCGGGCCATGGACCCGGCTGAGGTGCCGGAGACGGTGCACGAGGCTTTCCATCACCTGAAGAACGGTCGGCCGCGTCCGGTGGAGATCGAGATCCCGCCGGAAACCCTGGCGGAAGTCGCCGACGTAGAGCTGTTCGAGCCGGAAGCCCCGGGGCGGGTGGCCCCCGACGCCGGGCGGATCGCCGAGGCCGCCCGGATGCTGGCCGCGGCTGAGAACCCGCTGATATGGGCCGGAGGCGGCACGATATCGTCGGGAGCGTCCGACGCGTTGCGTGAGCTGGCCGAGCACCTGCAAATGCCGGTGATCGCCACCGCCGAGGCCAAGGGCATCATCTCCGACCGGCACCCGCTGTCCCTGGGGTCGCTGTGGCTGCGAAACGACACGGTGGCCGGTGAGAACAGCAGCCACGACCTGGTGCTGGCCGTGGGCACGCGACTCGCCTTCCCCTTCTGGCTGGGCGGACAGCAGGTCATCCAGGTAGACGTGGACTCGGAGGAACTGGGCCGCAACTACGACAACACCTTCGGAGTGCACGGGGACGCCAAGCTGTCGCTGGAGGCGCTGCTGGCCGAGGTGTCGAAGGTCGAGCCGGCCCGGGCCGACCGCAGCACCCAGGTGGCGGCGGAGAGGGCCCAGCGCGAGGAAGCGCGCATCACGGTGGAGCCGCAGGAGTCGTTCCTGGCGGCGGTGCGCTCCGCCCTGCCCGACGACGGCATTCTCATCGCCGGGATGACTCAGCTTGGGTACTACAGCCGGGCCTACTTCCCGGTGTACGAGCCGCGGACGTTCATAACCTCGTCGTACTCCGGCAACCTGGGGTATGCCTATCCGACCGCCCTGGGGGCCAAGGTGGCCCAGCCGGACAAGGCGGTGGTCGCCCTCTCCGGCGACGGCGGCTTCCTGTACAACTCGCAGGAAATGGCGACGGCGGTGCAGTACGGGATCAACGCCGTGGTGGTGGTGTTCAACGACAACGCCTACGGCAACGTGCTGCGAGACCAGCGCAACCGCTTCTCCGGGCGCACCATCGGGGCGGACCTGCACAACCCCGACTTCATGAAGCTGGCCGACGCCTACGGGATGAACGGCGTCCGCGTCGAGACCCCGGAGGGGCTGGAAGTGGCACTCAAGCAGTGCCTAGCCCACGACGGCCCATCGCTCATCGAGGTGCCCGTGGGCCCGATGCCCACGCCGTTTGAGCGGCTGGGGTAGGCGTAAAGCCTTGAGTTTTGCTCTTAGGAGAATCGAGTATTGGGATGGTGCTATTCGCAATTGACACTATCATAAGGCCCCAAGAACCTCTCGCCGTCGAAATGAATTAGGTGGTCAGGAGACTCGGCAACCCAAACTTCAGTTTCCCAAGCGATGGAAGGTAGGTATTGTCGCATTGCAGAACGGTCAAGGAAAGCTGTTACGAAAACCAAGCCGCACTTGGAGCCTGCAAAGAGGTCTTTGAGTTGATTGTGGCGTAACGGATTCACTGGCCCATGGGAAGTGCCTCCCTCAATTAGAATGATCCAATCTCGTTCAACGTGATGAATCACAACATCCGGCATTCTGCCATGAGGGTCTACCTCGACTCCTAAGTCTCGCAAATATTCGGAATCATAAAGCAGATACTTCTCACCGGCGTCGCCAAGGTAAACCACATGGCCGCCAGGTACGAACCGAGGGGCGAACTGCTCGATGATGGCCTTTACCAGAATGTTCTGCCCTCCTGCTGTAAGATCAAGGGTACTGCCGGATGGCAATGTGACTTCGATAAGGTCCATATTGCGTTGGCGTTCCGACAACCTATTTCGTTCAGAAAGTAAGCCAAGACACCGATCCAGTTCAGATTCCCATTGTTCGGTTCCGAATGCTTGGATAAGAGATAGCACTGACGAATCAACCTGATATACAAAATTGGGACTGTTGACTGGACGATCAGGTTGATCCGGGTTTTCATGAACCAATCCCATTTGCTCAAACTGATGAAGCGTGAATCGACGTATAGTCTCACGAGTATTGGGCGCGTACGACCTGCCGTAATTCTCCCGCATCCATGCCATCATCTCTGAGACGCCGCGTAAGGGAGACGTAGCGGCGGACCAATCAGTGCCTGGCACAAGGTCTAGCAGGGCCAACAAGGTTAGCGCTGATCGTTCATTTAACTGGCCCCTTTGGACCCCCAGGTCTTGCAAAATCTGCAAAGCGTCTCGAATACGCTGTTTCATTGCGACTGCATCATTTTCTTCACTCATAATAATAGATTCCTCTTTAAGCATCCAGTCGATATCGTCCTGTGTAGGTATCACGTCACTAATACGACGCCCCAAATTGGTTAACTCGGCCACACTGGGGAAATGCAACGAACGTAAATCACCTGCATTCACTTGGGTATGCCCACTGAACTGGCGGAAGTAGGCATCAACTACAGTGCTGTTCAGGAACACAGCAAGCCCTTTAGCTAAATGTTCCGGCAAACCCGCGTTAGTGCTATGAACGACATTCAATTTGTTGTCGAAAGCAACGCACTCGCCATCCACACGGTCAGGGTCTAACAAGGTGGCAACCACACGTCGCCGATCTTCCTTTGCGCTGAAGCGATTCACTAGGACGTACCAACCGGACGGTAGCAACAAGTCACCGTCAAGTCCAGGTGTCACCGCTAAAGCATTCGGTTTCCCTCCCGATATTTGAGGCCAGATAACGAATCCACTACGGCAGTGCTTGGGGGAGATGAACGGAGCATCTCCGCTCCGAGGCTCGGCATATAGATGTTCTTTAGAACGAAATCCAACTACTCGGCCAGTGGAAACGGACAAATCGAGATCGCCTAACGTGCATGGCAGGCTCCGCATCTGTTCCGCGATCCGTGCGTCGGTGTCGTCCGGGGCGACCCGTATGATGCGCTCAGGGTCATTTGGAGAAATCATTTCACGCATTTCGATGTTGCGCTCTGTGAAACCATCGTCGTCTGGACTGTGGGATGTAGTAACCTTTACCGGACCAGGGACATCACTCCGTATTCCGTGAAATATGACGTTTTCTTGCAAAACACTGTCACTGGCAAAAGCTACATCTCTAGTGTCATACACGTGGATCCGGCGGAAAGACAGTTCTTCAACCAAAGCCTCACGAAAGGGGCGGAAATATGACCCGTTCATAAAACTGCGAGGAGTAATTGCCACCAATTCTCCACCGCTTGCAAGTAGTCGCAGAGCCAGCCATACGAATGCCGAATATAAGTTGCTAGTCCTCATGCCTAGGTCATTCAACCGTGCACGTTCCGCACTAGCGCTATAGAGCTTGCGATATGGGGGGTTGATTATCGCTACGTGAAACGGGGGGCATTCCTTTGCGCCTAACCTAGGAGTGCCGCTGATGAGGTCAGCTGATTCAATGATAAAATTTCCTTGCCGGAGTTCTCCCTTGAATTCCATGCCAACTTCCTGACACACAGCCCGGCAGTATTCAAAAGCACGGGATATGTTGTCTTGGAATGAATCATCGACCTCCCAAACGATTGCGCGCAAAACTGCTGGTCTTTCCAGTTTAGGCCTAGAACAGATCTCTACTACCGTTGCTACGGTGAGTATGCCGGTTCCCCCACCAGCATCAAGGATATTCAATTCTTCCGGCTGATAGTGGACTTCAAGCATAGATGCCATAAGCCGGGCGACATTAACCGGTGTAATAAACTGGCCCAGCTTCGACCGGTGCATTTGGGCACCTGCCAAACGCTTGGAGACTCCCAGACGTTCAAGTTCTAGGCACTCTAGGATTGCATCGCCAGTTGCCATAGCCCCAGCATCTTGAACCAATAGATTTAAGGTTGTTGACGATACCGGCATCTCTTTATCAAACTTTAGTTCTAAATTCTCTGGATGGTAACTGCCACTGCCTTAAATGTCAATCTATTCCAACGCGATTGCAACCCAGTCTTCCTGAAAAATAACAGGGGCGGGTCCAAGACCCGCCCCTGCGCTCGCACAGCTTATGCCGGCGCCGGTTAGCCGTTGAGGGCCATGGGCAGCTCGAGCATGGAGCGGAGAGCCATGGTCGGGCGGTACTCGGATTGGTGGGGAACCATCTCCAGGTTCGGGTAGCGGTCGGCCAGGGCCTTGAAGACCTCCTGCCCCTCCACGCGGGCGATGGTGGCGCCCAGGCAGTGGTGGACGCCTGCACCGAAGGCCACGTGCGGGTTGGGCCAGCGGGTGATGTCCATCTTGTCGGCGTTTTCGAACTTGTTCGGGTCGCGGTTGGCCGAAGGGATGACCCAGCGGACCCGGTCCTTCTCCTTGATCTGCTTGCCGCGGAGCTCCACGTCCTCGCTGGCCAGCCGGGGGAGCGTCATGACCGGCGAGTCGTAGCGCAGGGCTTCCTCGCAGGCCCGGACCTTCAGGTTCTCGGTGTCCTGCCGGAACAGGTCCCACTGGTCGCGGTTGTTCATGAAGGACTTGGTACCGTTGCAGATCAGGTTGATGGTGGTCTCGTGGCCGGCGATCAGCAGCAGCGCGGTGTTGGACAGCGTGTGGGCGCGGGAGAACACGCCTTCCTTCTCGCCGCTGGCCAGCACGGAGATGAAGTCGTCGCCGGGCGTTTCCTTGCGCTCGTCAAGCAGCGGGTCGCAATACTCGAACATGCCGTTCACGCCTTCCATCAGCGTGCGGTAGCGGTCCGGCTCGCCCCGGTTGTTGTAGAGCAGCTTCTCGGCCAGGGTGCGGATGTAGGGGCGGTCGGCTTCGGGCACGCCCATCATCTCGGCGATCACCAGCAGGGGCAGCGGCACGGCCAGGTCGCGCATCAGGTCGACCTCGCCCTTCTGCTCCGCCTCGTCCAGCAGGTGGTTGGTGGCGGAGATGACCAGCGGGCGCCACTCCTCCATGGACTTGGGGGTGAAGAAGCGGTGGACGACCTTGCGCATGTCCAGGTGAGCTGGGCGGTCGTGCTGGATGAACATCATGCCCTGGTACTGGCAGGCCATGCGGTAGATTTCCTCGTCCGACTCGTAGATGGCCGGGTAGGCCGGGCGCGGGTCGTTGAGGAAGGTGGCGCTGGAGAACTTCTCGTGGTTGCGGGTCAGCCACACCAGGTCGTCATGGCGGGTGACGATCCAGAGCTCGTACAACTCGTTCCAGTGGACCGGGTCTTCCTCTCTCAGCCTGCCGTAGTAGCTGTACGGGTCGTTGATTACTGACGGGGTAAAGATGTCGTCGGAGATATTGGTGGAAACCATGCCTCACCTCCAGTCAAGATGCTCGCGTTGGGTCAGCCCCAGCCTCGGGGCGCACTTGTCAGTGTTCCGAGTCTAACAAATCACCCACGGAGTTGACAATAGACAATATCCGTTCAGGCTATTACGAATAGCGCGACTATTCTACGGGAACCCGCTGGAACTCCGTCTTTGGAAACACCGCCAGCAGGGCGGCCTTCCCGCCGGAGCGGTTCACGAACCCGTGCTTGATGCCCGCGGGGGCGAGGACCGTGTCGCCGGGGCCGAGGGTAACGACCTCGTCGCCGAGGATTGCCTCCAGCTCCCCTTCGACGATGACCATGGCCTCTTCGGTATCCGGGTGTATGTGGGTGGTCACGGTGGCTCCGGGGGCGATCTCAAGGTGCCCGACCCACAGGGACTGGGAGCCGTGCTGCGGGCCAACAAGCGTTGCCCTTGGAATGCCGGGATAGCCTTCGCTGGTTTCCGCGTCGGCCCGTCTGAGGATGGGCATGTCTGATCCTCCAATGTTCAAGTCTTCCCCATTTAGTGGGCGGATTATAAGACACACAAACGCGCTGCGATAGAACAGGCCGACGGCGAAATTCGCCAGACTCTCCGACTTCATGCAACCAACATGCGGGCATCTTCAGATTGTGGTCAGCCGGAAACCATTGCGGCGGAATTCTGGTATTATTCCGGCAATTCTTTCGGTTAGGCTCAAGGAGGCGCGGTTATGCTGGACAAAACGGCGCTAATGGAAATGATGCGACGAATGCTTCGCATCAGGCACTTCGAGGAGGCCGTAATCAGCCTGGTTGAGCGCGGCGAGATCGTCGGCGCGGCCCACTCGTACATCGGCGAGGAGGCCGTGGCGGTGGGGGCATGCATGGCCCTGCGCGACGACGACTGGATGACCGGCAACCACCGGTCGCACGGGCACCCCATCGCCAAGGGCGGCAACGTCAAGACGGCAATGGCGGAGCTGCTGGGCAAGAAGACCGGCATCTGCAAGGGCAAGGGCGGGTCCATGCACCTGGCCGACTTCAGCATCGGCATCCTGGGCGAGTCGGGGATTCTCGGCTCCTCTATCCCGGTGGCCGTGGGCGCGGCGCTGGGCAGCCGCCTGCAGGGCAACGACCGGGTGGCCGTCTGCTTCTTCGGCGACGGGGCTAGCAACGAGGGCGCTTTCCATGAGTCGATCAACTTGGCTGCCATCTGGAAGCTGCCGGTGATCTTCCTGTGCGAGAACAACCAGTACGCTGTCACCAGCAGCTTCAAGGAAATGGTGGCGGTGGACAACATCGCCGACCGCGCCGCCGCCTACGCCATCCCCGGCGTGCTGGTGGACGGACAGGACGCGCTGGCGATGCACGAGGCGGTATCGGCGGCGGTGGAGCGCGCCCGCTCCGGGCAGGGGCCGACTCTGGTTGAGGGCCGCACCTACCGCTACTACGACCACTCGCTGGGGCTGGGGCGCATCGTGCGCAACCCCTACCGCGACGACTCGGAGGTCGAGGAGTGGCAGCAGCGCGACCCGCTGGACATACACCGCGCCCTGCTCATCCAGCAGAGCATAGCAACGGCTGAAGAACTGGACGCCCTCGAAGAGCAGGTCAAGGCCGAGATCGAGGAGGCGGTCACCTTCGCCCGCGAAAGCCCCTACCCCGACCCTGAAGAGGTCTGGGAAGACATGTTCGCAGAGCCGATACCGCTGGAGTGACGATGCGCTAACTGGAAGGTCCCCTCCCCCGGAGGGAGAGGGAATTGCAAAGGAGACGTCGAAATGGTTACTGCAACGCAGACCCGCAATATCACCTTCACCCAGGCCATCAACGAGGCGATGCAGGAAGAGATGCGCCTCGACGAGCGCGTCTTCATCATGGGCGAGGACATCCAGAAGGGCGTCTACGGCGCGTCGGGCGGGCTGTTCACCGAGTTCGGGGGCGAGAGGGTGAGGGACTGCCCGCTCTCGGAGAACGCCTTCTTCGGCGCCGCGGTTGGCGCGGCGGCGGTGGGGATGCGCCCCATAGTCGAGAGCCTGTCCAGCTTCATGTGGGTGGGCATGGACCAGCTGGTCAGCCAGGCGTCGAAGATGCGCTACATGTTCGGCGGCCAGGTCAACCTGCCCATCGTGTACCGCGCCGCCATGTACTACGGCGGCAGCATGGCCGCACACCACTCCGACCGCTCCCACCCGCTGTTCATGAACATCCCTGGATTCAAGATTATCTTCGCCAGCAACGCCTATGACGGCAAGGGGCTGCTGAAGGCAGCGATACGCACCGACGACCCGGTGATCTTCTGGGAGGACCGGACGATCCTGGGCGCCCGGGCGGAAGTCCCCGAAGAGGAATACACCATCCCCCTGGGAGTTGCGGACGTGAAGCGGGAGGGCACCGACGCCACGATCGTCGCCATCGGCGGCATGGTGCCTAGGGCGCTGGCCGCCGCCGACGTGCTGGCTGGCGAGGGCATTTCGGTGGAAGTCATAGACCCGCGCACGCTGGTGCCGCTGGACAAGGAGGCCATCCTCGGCTCGGTGGCGAAGACCGGGCGGCTGGTGGTGGTGGACATGGCCCACAAGACCTGCAGCGCGGCCAGCGAGATCGCGGCCATCGTGGCGATGGAGGGGTTCTGGGACCTGCAGGCTCCGATACAGCGGCTGGGCACGATCAACGTGCACATCCCCTTCAGCCCGGCCCTGGAGCCGCTCTGCTACCCCACCGATGAGTCAATCGCCGAGGCCGTGCGCACCACGATGCAGTAGGCTCCAAATCAACGGCTCCAAATCAACATGGATGGACAGGATAAACGGGATGGGAATCTCTTTTCGCCGTCTTTTATATCTTGTTCACCCTGTCTATCCATTAAGTAATTTCCTCCCCAGGAGTTGTGGTTATGGCGTCGGAGATTGTGCTGCCTCAGTGGGGCATGGAGATGCAGGACGGCACCATCGTCCGCTGGCTGAAGCAGGAAGGCGATACCGTCGCGGAAGGCGAGCCGATTGTCGAGGTGGAGACGGCCAAGCTGCAGACGGAGCTGGAGTCCACTGCCGCCGGAGTCCTGAGCCGCATCGTGGCGCAGGAGGGTCAGATCGTACCCATCCGGGGCGTGCTGTGCGTCATCGCTGAGCCGGGCGAAGTGCTGGAGACGTCAACCGCCCCAGCCGCGCCCCCAAGCTCCGCCGCTACGCAGACCGTTAGCCCGGAGTCCGTTGATGGGCGGTCCGACCGCGGCGTGCAGGTGGTGCCCGCCGCCCGCCGCCTGGCCCGCGATCGCGGCCTGGACCTGGCGCAGGTCGCTGGCAGCGGCCCCAATGGCCGGATCCTGGTGGCAGACGTGGAGGCGGCATTGCAGGCCCCGGCTGCTCCCCATCCTGTTCCTGCAACTGACGGAGCGGCGCGAGTGCCGGTGGTTCCGGCAGCACGTCGCCTTGCCCGCGATAACGACATCGACCTTGCCACCGTTACTGGTAGCGGACCGCAGGGTCGCATCCTGATCGAGGACGTGGAGGCGGCGATTGCCCTTCGACAGGCTCAGGGTGATCGGACCGCGCCCGCTCCGGCTGCGGCCGCACCGTCGGCGGACGGTGTGGTGCCGCTGACCGGTATTCGGGGGGCCGTTGCCACCCGTATGCTGCAAAGCATTCAGAGCACGGCGCAGGTTACGCTGACCACCGAGGCCGTAGTCACCGAGGCGATGCAACTGCGGCGGGGTCTGTCCCGGCACCACGCCGAGGAGGCGGGCGGCAACATCGGGCCGCTGCCGGTGGTGGTCAAGGCAACCGCCGAGGCGCTCAAGCGGCATCCGCGCATGAACGCCATCGAGACGACCGGTGCGGAGGGCGAGGCTCAGGTACAGATGCTCTCCGAAATCAACATCGGCTTGGCCGTGGCTCTGGAAGAGGGACTGGTGACGCCGGTCATCCGGGGTGCCGACGGGAAATCGCTGGCGCAGCTGGCCGCCGAGAACCGGGACCTGGCCGCGCGAACCCGCGAGGGCCGCACGAGGCCGGAGGAGATCAGCGGCGGCACCTTCACCATCACCAACCTGGGAGCCAACGATATCGACGGCTTCACGCCTATCATCAACCCGCCCCAGGTCGGGATTCTCGGCGTGGGTCGTGTGGTGGAGAAGCCGGTCATCGTCAACGGGGAGGTCGCCAAGGGCGAGACCATGTACCTCAGCCTCACCTTCGACCACCGGGTGATAGACGGCGCCCCCGCGGCCGAGTTCCTGCAGACGGTCAAGCGCCTGCTGGAAGACCCGTGGTGGATGGTGGGTTAGGCAGGGCCGTTCAAGAGCTCCCTCTCCCTCCGGGGGAGGGTTAGGGTGGGGGCGTGATACACTAGCGTCAAGCGCTTGGGTTGGTATGACCGTGACCCTTTCGGAGAACGCATGACCCTCATCCAGACTCCCCAGGAAATCTTCGCCGATGCCAGGGCAGTTCACGCCTCCGCTCTGAAGATGCTGGAATCCGGCGATATTCGCGATGCCGCGGAAAAGGCGTGGTGTGCCACCAAGCGCGCCACCGAGGCCCTGTTGCTCTCTATCAATGACGAGATTCCACCAGCAACGGTGCGGGTAGCCAGTGGACTTCGAGGATTGAGCAGGGAAAGCGAGGCGGCAAGGTCTCTTCAAGGCAGATTTGGCGAGACGGCGCGGTTCCTGCATCACGACTGCTTCTACAATGGACATTGCGAGCCTCTCGATAGCACTGAGCGGCTAATCCGCGAAACGGCTCAGTTCATTGAGGACGCGGAGGCTCTGGCAAACCTGTAGGCCCGATTGTGCGCCGCGTAGTTCTGAGGGTGGCGTCCGAAACAACACAAAATCAGGGACTCGCCGGCAACGGCAAGTCCCTGATTTTGCATATTGCCGGGATTCTCCTAAACGTCGACCATCAGCACCCACATGGGGCCCTTGCCTATGGGGTAGACCTCGAGGGGTTCGAGGGCGCCGGTGTCGGCGTTGACCCGGTAGGAGGCGAGGCGCGCCGACTCCAGACCGGCGGCGTAGAGGTAGTTGCCGGTGGGATCGAGGCTGAACGCGCGGGGGATGTCCTCGGTGGGCGTTTGGCCGAGAGGCGTCAGCGTGCCGTCGGCGGCGTCCACGGCGAATCCTGCGATGCTGTTGTGGCCCCGGTTGGGCGCGTACAGGAATTTGCCGGACGGCGTGATCTGGATCTGTGAGCAGGAGTTGTGCTCGCTGTATCCCTCGGGCAGGGTGGGTACCGTCTGGAAGGGGCTGAGCGCGCCGCTGGAGCGGTCGAAGCGGTAGGCGGTCACGCTGCATCCCTGCTCGTTTGAGGAGTACACCACGTCCAGGTTGGGGTTGAAGCAGACGTGGCGCGGGCCCTCGGGCGAAGTCGGGACGGCGCGGTCCGGTTCGCAGGCCGCCAGCCTTCCGGTGAGCTGGTCGAAGCGGAACTGGAAGATGGCGTTGACGCCGGTGTGCGCCCCCTCGGCGATATGCGGCACATAGGCGTATCGGTTGGACGGGTCGGTCTGGACGTAGTGGGCGCCGATGCCGGTCTCGCGCCACTCGATGGGCGCGGCAATCAGCGCCCCGTCCTCGCCGAATCCGTGCACTCCGACCCTGGCCTGGTAGTAGTGGGCGGAAAGCAGGTATTTGCCGGTCCGGTCGACTGAGATGTGCACCGGGTCGCCGTCCAGGGGGACGCCGCCGATTTCCCGCAGCCGCCCGGTCTCGTGGTTGATGGCGTAGCTGGTCAGGCCGAAGTCGCCGGGCTGGCGCCGTCCCACGAACAGGTAACGGCGTTGCGGGTCCACCGCCATCGGCGCCGGCATTCCGGACAGCGGGAACTCGGTTCGCCGGGTCAACCCGCCTGTGTCAGGGTCCAGAACATACAGGGAGATGCGGTCTTCGCGCTGAAGAGAAATGTAGACGAAGGTAGTCACGGCAATTTCCTCACAGAACTTTGTGCCGCACGATATCGTGCCTGCGTGTGCGTATAATAGCACCCGAACTGAGAAAGCAAGCGGGTAAACCCTTTCTATCAACAGCACAAGCCAACAGCATAAGCCGGAGGAATTGCCATGCCTGAACAGGGGGAAGTTTCCATGGAGGAATTCCGGTTGATGGCCGACCGCGCCGGGTTGGGCCTCAGTAATGAGGAACTGGAGGAACTGAAACCGACATACGACCTCTACGCGGCCTACGCGGCCCAGCTTCACACCATCAACTTCGGAGCGGAGGAAATGGTGGTGGAGTTTCACCCCGACTGGCCGGAGGCGTGAAGCAACGGCGGCAGTATCAGGCAAACCCAATTTCGTAGCAGGGTGAATCGACATGGCTGACAAAGACAGGCTGTATTTTCTGACCATGCGGGAGGCGGGACAGCTGATGCGCTCGGGGCAGCTCTCGCCCGTTGAACTGTTGCGTGCCTGCTTGGAACGAATCGAGGCCACGGACGACCGGCTGCACTCCTTCGTAACGATGATGACCGACGAGGCGATGGAGCAGGCGCGAACCGCCGAGGCGGAGATGCTGCGGGGCAACTACCGCGGCCCGATGCACGGCATACCCTTCGCGCTGAAGGACCTCTACGACACGGCGGGAACTCGCACAACCTCCGGCTCCTACGTTGACCTGGAACGGGTTCCGACGGTGGACGCCACCACGACGGCGCGGCTCAAGGAAGCGGGCGGCGTGCTGGTGGGCAAGCTGGCGATGCACGAGTTCGCCTTGGGCGGCCCCGACTGGACGACGCCCTTCGAGCCGGCGCGCAACCCGTGGAACCTGGAACACATCACGGGCGGCTCCAGCAGCGGCACCGGCTCGGCGGTGGCCTCCGGGCAGGTGATGGGCGGGCTGGGGTCCTGCACCGGCGGATCCATTCGCGGGCCGGCCTCCTACTGCGGCATCGTCGGCATCAAGCCCACCTACGGCCGCGTCAGCCGCGCCGGGGTGGTGACGTTGAGCTGGTCCCAGGACCACGCCGGGCCGATGACCTGGACGGTGGAGGACTCGGCCTACATGCTGCAAGCCATCGCCGGCCACGACCCGAGGGACCCCACCTCCAGCACCGCGCCGGTGCCGGACTACTCTGCGTCGCTGGTGGAGGACATCGGCGGGATTACGATCGGGCTGCCCCGGCACTATTTCTTCGACCCCGATCCCAGCGTCAGCCCGGAGACGGTTGCGGTCGTCGAGAAGGCCGTTGCGGAACTGGAGGCTCTGGGGGCGAAAGTCCGCGATGTCTCCCTGCCCAGCCTTGACTATGTGCGGGCCGCCAACTCGGTGATCATGGTGTCGGAGGCGTATGCCTACCACGAGCCCAATCTCAAGAAGATACCGGAGAAGTTCGGCGAGATCACCCGCAGCCGCTTCCGAACCGGCGGACTTATGAGCGCGGGCGACTACCTGCAGGCGCAGCGGGTGCGCACCTGGGCAAGGCGGGAGTTCGCCGAGGTTATGAAGACCGTGGACTTCCTGGTCACGCCGACCATGACCACGCCTGCGCCCGCCTTCGAGGGCTACGACCCGGCCAGCACCGTGCGGGGCCGGAGCTTCACGGCGCCGTTCAACGTGACCGGCCTGCCCGCCATATCGGTGCCCTGCGGGTTCACGGATGCAGGTCTGCCGGTGGGCCTGCAGATCGCGGGGAAGCCCTTCGACGAGCCGGGTTGCTTCCAGGTGGCCTACACCTACCAGCAGCACGCCGGCTGGTACAAGACCCGCCCGTCCATCTAATTAACCACAGAGAACACAGAGGGCACAGAGGTTAAAAAAGGGAGAAAACGAAACTCTCTGTGCCCTCTGTGTTAATCCGTGACCCTAGGAGTGAAAATGACTGCCGCCGAGCACTACGCCGCAATGCTGGATGCCGTCGACGAGCAGCAGCTCAGGCTGTTCGGGCCGCGCCCCGCTGACATCTGGACCGGGCAGTCGGCGGCGCAGTTCCGGTTCGACCCGCACCGGGAACTGGAACCGAACCTGGCGGCGCTGGCCTCGTACGTCGAGCCGGACGATGTGGTGGTGGATGTTGGCGGTGGCGCAGGTCGTGTCTCCCTGCCGCTGGCTCTCAGGTGCCGCGAGGTGCTGACGGTTGAGCCCTCGGAAGGCATGGCAGCGGAGTACGAAGCCTCAAGGCTGGAAGCAGGTATCGGCAACGCGCGCCGGGTCGCATCCGGGTGGATGGACGACCACCGGGTTGATGGCGATGTTGTCCTGACCTGCGATGTCACCTACTTCGTGCGGGACATCGTGCCGTTCGTGGAGAAGATGCAGTCGTCTGCGCGGCGGCGGGTGATGATCCTGGTGTGGAGCGAGCCGCCTCCCAACCGGGGCGCCGCCCTGTTCCGCCGGGTCTACGGCGAACCGCTTGCGCCGATGCCGGGGCACCGCGAGCTGCTGCCGGTGCTATGGGACATGGGTATCCTGCCGGACGTGCGAGTGCTGTCTGCGCCCACCTGGTGGGAGGATTGGCGCTACTCCACGCGGGAGGAGGCGCTGGAGTCGGTCATCTTCGGCCGCTGGTCCCGCGAAGGAGTGCGCGATCAGGCCCTCGAAATCTTCGATCGGCAGTTCGCCGAGCTATTCGTTCCGGACGGAGACGGCTACCGCGCCGTCTGGCGCCAGCCCATGCGGGAGCTGGTGATCACGTGGGGGACGGGAGAGTAGGGCTACCGTTCTCTACTCCGTCCCTCCGGCAGCGGCAAGCTCAGCCAAATCGGCTAGGATCGCTGCCTCGATGTGCTTGACGGCGTTGTAGACCATCACACCCGAGGGGATTTTGCCGTCGCTCTCCAGTACGCTTTCGCTGCCTGCCTGAAACCAGATCTCAACAGACCCATTCATCAAAGTACAGTAAGTTTCCGCGGGCCTTGAATTGCTCATCCATAAGGTGTCTTTCTCGCAGTCGTATTTGACCCTTAAGTCCAGGTTGTCCCGATATGACGCAGGCTCGATGTTGGCGATGCTCTTGATGGGCAAGTGCGGCGCCAAGAGCTTCACAGCAGGGCTAAGTGTCAGGCCTACAGGAGTGGCATGGTCGTAGTCCAGAAACAGGATGAGAATACCGCGGGTGATGTCGAAACCGCTGCCTGCCGGTCCTCCTCCCCATATCGTTAGCGTATCGCTTTCCGATTCGTAGTCAAATTCAGGAAATTTTGCGTCCCCCGAGAACTCAGTCATAGCATTCCTCTTTTTCTCATTTCGTCAGAGTCTTTGAATGCAGTGTACAGAGCACCGTTTTCGTCCAAGACTACTCGGAATCAAATACCGTCTTCCGGCAAATATTTGCGATACGCCGTCATGTCCTCTTCCTGGTACTCTATGGGAAGACTGGGATGACGCAAAGTAGCGATTATCCTCACGGGGGTGGCTTCCCTCCGGTGGGAACGGCTGGAAGTACGCCGCCAGTATTTGCTCTTGGGCAACGCGTCGAAGGCGCGGCGCACTTCGTCTTCCAAAGTTCTGCGCTCCTGTTGTAAAAATAGCGCAGGAATACCCCTCTACTTGTGGAACTGGGGCAGTAACTCCTCGCCTAGAATGTCGAGTTGCTCCATCGATTCCTCGGCGGGGCAAAGGGGGCGGACTACGAACTTGGACGCGCCGGACTCGATGTAGCGGTTGACGAACTCCGCGATGCGGTCGACCGGGCCGACGGCGGTGAACTCGGTGAAGTGGGCGTCGGGGCGCTGGCGGGTCACGAACTGGTTGGCCTTGATGGTGGCCTCTTCCACGTCGTCGCTGACATAGTAGCCCAGCAACACGCCGACGTGGTCGTCCTCGATCTCCCGGTTGAACTCCTCCGCGGTTTCGAAGAGGATGTCGCAGCCTTCCCTGACCTCGGTGGGCGTCGCGCTGGAGACCAGCCAGCCGTCGCCGACGCGGCCGACGCGGCGGGCGGCGGCGGCGGTCCGTCCGCCGATCCAAACGGGCGTCGACGGTTGTAGGAACGGCTTTGGCGTGACCGACACGTTGTGGCAGGAGTAGAACTCCCCCTCGTGGGTGACGACTTCCTCCTCCCACAGACGGCGCATGAGCTGGATTGCCTCGTCGGTGCGGGGGCCGCGCCGTTCTTTGCTGACGCCGCAGGCCTCGTACTCCTCGGGCTCCTCCTGGCCCAGGCCGACGGCGGGGAAGAAGCGGCCCTGGGAGAGAAAGTCGAGGGTGGCGATCTGCTTGGCCAGGACGACCGGATTGCGCAAGGGCATGGCGATGACGCTGGTGCCGAACTTGAGGCGGTCGGAGTATGCCGCCACCATAGCGCAGGCAGTCATGGCCTCGAGACTGAACTTCTCGCTGACGATGCGGTCGCTGAGCCAGATGGAGTCATAGCCGTGCCTGTCGCCGGTTTCAACGAGCTGACGCAGGTAGTTGGGGTTGTCGCCGCCCTCACCGAATGCTCCCGGCATGTATCCAATGGCGATACTCATTGCGTTTCTCCTACTTCATCTGGCGCTCGCCTGCTGCGACGGCCGCGCTGGAGGGCGGCGGGATTGGTGCGGTTGCTTCTGAATTATACACGCAGAGCCGGGCCCTTGGTCCTTCCGGCATCACTCCCATGGGGTTATGGCATTTTGACATTCAAAGTCGGCGCTGATATGTTTCAACGCGGCGTGTCGAAATCCGGCCAGCCCGGCGGGCGGCAGGCCGACCACATTCGCGGAAGGATATTACAGTGAGCACTTCTGCAGTTCGTTCCGAGAAATGGGCGCACATGATAGTCCAGTCACTGAAGGACTGGAATATATCCCTGATCGCCTATGTGCCCGACTCTTCCATACACCGGGTCACGAGGATTATCGCCGAGGACCCGTTCTTCCACCTGGTCTATGCCACCCGGGAAGAGGAGGCCGTGGGCATCGCCGTCGGGTCCTACGCGGCCGGACGCAACGCCGCCGTGTTCATGCAGACCAGCGGCTTCGGCAACAGCATCAACGCGCTGGCCAGCCTGTGCATTCCGGCCAGGACGCCCATTCCCTTCTTCATCAACATGCGGGGCGGGACCGGCGAATTCAACATCTCCCAGGTGCCCATGGGCCGGACGACCGTGCCGATTCTCGACCTGTTCGGCGTGGTGAGCTACACGATTGACGACGAATACCGGATGGACAACCTGCTGGACGGAGCGATGAAGCTGTGCTACGCGAACCGGCAGCCGGTGGCCATCTGCCTGACCCAGAGGTTGCACGGAGGGAAATTTGCGTAGGTACGACGCTACTGAACTCACGCTGAGGCTGGCCGGAGACCGGGCCATCGTGGGCAACCTGGGGCCAACGTCGGACGAACTCTGGCACGCCGGGCACCGGGACCGCAACTTCTACACCTACGGCAACATGGGCCTGGTGTCCTCTCTGGGCCTGGGCATGGCGCTGGCCACCGACGAGCAGATCATCTCGCTGGACGGCGACGGCTCGCTGCTGATGAACCTGGGGGCGCTGGCCTCTATCGGACGGGAGAAGCCCAGGAACCTGATAGTGGTGGTGTACGACAACCAGGCCTGGGGCCAGACGGGAAACCAGATGAGCCACACCGGCACGGGCACCGATCTGGAGCAGGTGGCCATATCGTGCGGCATCACCAGCACAACGACGGTCAGCGACCTGGAGGAGTACGAGGGGGCGCTGTCCAACGCCTTGAGCAGCGACGGCCCCCACGTCATCGTGGCGAAGATCGAGGAGGCGGGCTACCTGCCCGTGGCCCCGGTGGAGCCGGAGTTCACGCTCTACCGCTTCCGCAACACCTTCGTGGAGGGCCAGCAGCCCCAGCCTCCGCACTAGACGGCCAAGTGTGCGTGCTACAATCAGGCAGAGGGCTAGATGGCAACTCAAGAAACTAACGGCCTGCCTAGCATAACACTTTAGGACATCGCCCGCAGCTTGGGGCGACTGGAAAACTTTGCGGAGCAAGCCGAAGCGCGGATGAACCGGCAGGACGCTCGCATGGACCGGGCGGATGCCCGCATGGAGGCCCGCTTGGACCGCATAGAGAGTGGAATTGACCGGCTGTTTCTGGCGTTTCTGGGAATTGGGACAGCCCTGATAGGCGGGATGGTTACCGTTCTGGTCAAGCTATTTGCTGGGTAGCGAAAGGAGAATCATCGGAAAGGCTATCCGCTTCAAATCCAGTCGGCAGAAAGACCGGACTCTTCGAGAGAGTCCGGTCTTTTCTTTGCCGGAAGTCCGCGAGCGTCGGTGGTTGGTGTTAAGAGAGTGTTTCTGGAGGCAGTCGGTGTCTATATCCTCGGAGTCCACCTTGCCCCTTTCCCTTAAAGGGGGAAGGGGCTTTTGAGATAGTTACTAAGCGGGCCGCCGAATCTGTCAGTTCTCACGTTGCGGCAGGGGCGGGTTCATCAGTATTAAATGCGAGAAACCGTCTCCTGCTATGGGTTAAAATGAGTTCAAGTATCTATTGGCGCCTGCGGAGTCAGCCATGACCACCCGATCCACAACCGGCCACGCCGGAATTCCATCCGATGCCGGCGAAATGGACGATCTGAGCATCGTATATCCCTCATCGGACGGCGAGCCAATGGCCGAGAGCGACTTGCAGTACATCCCCCTGACCGAGACCGTCTCAACCTTGCGTGTCTGGTTCGAGGATCGTCCCGACGTTTATGTGGCAGGGGACATGCTGGTGTATTACCGCATGAACGACAACCGGACGAGAGTGGAGCCGGATGTCTATGCCGTGTTCGGGGTCTCAGGCAACCACCCTCGGGATTCCTGGATTGTCTGGCGTGAGGGGAAGGCGCCTGATTTCGTTCTGGAAATCGCCTCGCCCAGCACTTGGCAGCGAGACGTAAACGAAAAGCGATTCATCTACGCCGATATGGGCGTTGCCGAATACTGGCGCTTTGACCCCACCGGCGAGTGCTTCACTCCCGCGCTGGCCGCTGAGCGACTAGCGGGTGGCGGCTACACCCCGATGCCGCTGACTGAGGATAGCGATGGCGCGCTCAGGTGCCACAGCGAAGTTCTGGGCTTGGACGTATGCGTGTTGCCAGGCCTGGAGTTCCGCCTTTACGACCCGGTTAGCGCCCGATGGCTTCGCAACCACCGGGAAGAAGCGGCAGCCCGCCAGGCGGCAGAGGCTGCCCACCAAGCGGCAGAGGCCGAGATTCGCGCCCTGCGCCAAAGGTTGCTAGAACTGGACCCCGGGGGCTGACGGACCAACTAGGGAGTGTCGTCAAATTTACACGTCATTCCGGCGAAACCCTTCGGCGGACTCAGGAGGAATCCAGAAAATTCGGCTGCCACATGACGGTTTGACTACGTAAATCCCTGGATTCCGGCTTTCGCCGGAATGACGGAAATAAGGCTGTGGCGTGTCTGGTTACTCAATTTGACGACACACCCTAGGGTTGGCAGCGGCCGAGCCGGGATCATTCCGGCGGATGCCTGTGCCGGAAATCCGGAATCACGAATGTCAAAGCAGAAGCCCGGACGATTCAAGCAGCGTCCGGGCTTTATTCTTACGAGAATTTCACCCTTACTCTTCGACAAGCTCAGCGCAGGCATAACCCTCTCCCTCAAGGGAGAGGGTTATTTGGAAAAAGGCAAGGGATTTGCGCCGGAACCGGCGGCTAGTTCTTGACGTACTGGTCGAACCAGCCGAGGGTGCGGGCCAGGGCGTCGGCGGCTGCGTCCTCGCGGTAGTCGGGGCGCTCGTTGCAATTGAAGCCGTGGCCGGCGCCGGAGTACATCTTGAAGTCGTAGGTGACGCCTGCCGCTTTCAGGGCCTCCTCGATCTGGGCCACGTCCGCCGGAGTTGGGTTCGCGTCGTCCTCGCCGAAGTTGCCCATCACCGGAACGGTGGAGCCGGAGGTCCGCTCGATGGGAGCGGGGCCGTCGCCGAACGGCACCAGGATGCGGCCGCCGTAGTAGACGGAGGCGGCGCTCAGGCCGGAGCAGCTGGTGGCGGCGAGATAGGTGATGCGGCCGCCGACGCAGTAGCCGACGATGCCGATCTTGTTGCCGCGGGTGCGCTGGTAGCGGTTCTGCAGGTAGTCGATGGTGACGTTGATGTCCTCGATGAGTTCGCCGTCATCGAGGGCGCCCATGTACTGCTGGACCTGGGGCATCTGGTCGTAGCCCAGCTTGGCGTTGGGGTGCTGGCGGTGATAGAGGGAAGGCGCGACTGCCACATAGCCGTGGCGGGCGTACTCGTCGCAGACCTGCTCGATGTGCCGGGTGACGCCGAAGGCTTCCATCACTACGATGACGGCAGGGAAACTGTTGCCTTCCGAGGGTGCCGGGTGGCTGACGTAGGTGGCCATATCCTGGCCCTGGGCTCCTTCGAGGCCATCCGCCTCCCGTTCGCCGGGGAATCTGATGTTCTCCCAGAATGATGGCATGGAACTCCTCCTATCCATTGTCCTTGATTCGGACTCGACGGATTCAGGCTCTGCCGCTTCCCGCCGTATGGGCCCGCAACTGGCGGGGGGCCTGCGGACGCTGGCGGTGGCACTGCTGATTCCTCGGCCAATTGCGTACGGATTTTAGCAGATTCGCAAGTGCTGGGAATAGCGGACGTTTGAGGGCGTCCCAAGTTATGGATGGGAACCGGGTTCAGACTCGCGTGCGACGTTGAGCATTCTGGCCACTTCCGGGGGGATTTCCACACCGTGCTGCTCCAAGGCTTGGGCGATGCGCTCTCGCTCTTCCTGACGGCCCTCTTCCAAGCCCACCTTCCGGCCTTTTTCCATAGCTCGTCTTTCTACGGCTTCTTTTGCTGCGAATATCACTTGCGAAACTCCATAAACGGCGAATGAAGTCGGCAGCAACAGCAGGGTCGCCACCACTATCATCCCGTCCTGCTTGTTGGTCAGTTCCTGGAGGGACGCCAGACCCCATACGCCGACGAGGGACGGGGCGACGTTAATCAGCACGGCGACCAGCATACTGGCGCTGATGGATGCGGCTCCATCGGCCATCAGCCACGACGGGGAACGTCCGGCACTGGTGTCCAGTGTACCACCTTGGCGAGGGCTGCCAGTCCACTTGGGCTGTCCAGTAAGAACTAATGTTCGTATATTATTCCGGTGTGTTTTTACTGGTCAATCACCTCCTGTCAGCAAATCCGGCAGCGGACTACGCCGTACATCCCATCAGCCTTTGGCGCATGTCCTCGGGAACGGACTGGAGCCGGCGCCGGAAGGCGGTGTTGACCCGGTCGGAGACCCGGCGCGCGGCCTCTTCCATCAACGCCACGCCGCCGAGGAAGTCTTCAACGTGTATGTACTCCGCCTCGATGCGTCCCTCTGGCGCGCCGTTGTGGTAGTTGCCCAGCGGGAAGGCTATGCCGGTGGTCCGGTAACCGTAGGCGGCGAAGGCGCTGGCCTCGCAGACGCCGCCGCTCATCAGTTGCCTCTGGGAACGGAAGCCGTCCTCCTTTTCGCTCAGGATCTCCCTGGCCCTGATGAGCACCGATTCGGCGTCGGAGTCGAAGGTGGAACCGGCGTCGCCGACACGGATGACCGGACCCTTCCCCTGCTCCGCGCCCGGCAGCGTGCGGCTGGACTCGACGGATATGACCAGCGTGCCCGCGGGCAGCAGCCCCGCCTCGGCGGCCAGCCTGGCCCCCACCAGTCCCACCTCCTCGGCGCGGGTGAAGAGGGCGTAGACGTCGCCCTCGGGCTGTTCGCCGCTGCGGGACAGGCGGGCCATTGCGGCCAGGGCTGAAGCGCAGCCGGCGAGGTCGTCCACGGCCCTCATGCGGATATACTCGCCATCCAGCTCGAAATCCGCTAGGTCGAATACCGCCGCCAGGGGGAGCGGCAACTCTTCCGCGGCATTTGCATCGGTAACCCTGACCAGCGCTTTGCGCTCGGACTCCTCGCCGTAGGGCCCGACGGTTTCCGCCGCTGCCCGCCGTCCGCCCGGCAGGATGACCTGTAGCAGGACTCCTGCGGCGAAGCTGGAGGCGGGAATGCCGCCCAGTGCGTCGGCTACGAACTCGGCCCCGTCGCCGTGGCGTTGGACGAGTTCGAACCCGGGGTGGTCCATGTGGGCGACGATGGCAATGGGGGACACATGCCGGTCGCTTCCCGGAATCCTGGCGAGGATGTTGCCCGAGGCGTCGGCACTGTACTCGACGCCGATCCCATCGAGTATTTCCCTCACTGCTGTTACCACGCCCTGCTCGTGAAAGGCGACGGCGGGTTGGGCGCCCAGCCGCGCCAGAAAATCAAGGGCCTCTTCTCTGTCGTTCATGCGTCTTCCTCCGTGGTGGGAATGTATCATGCGATTCCCGTTACAGGGAACAAGGCGAGGTCTTTCGCCTACGTCTGGAAGGGTCTCCGGCGTCGAAATTTCAACAACCCGGTCATTTTCGGAAGTCCAGGGACTGCTCCCGCGGCCGACGGCCCTAGCATCGCATTGTAGTGCAGGGAGAAGGGCGCACGGCTATGCGCCCCTAGATAGAGACCACGCCCTGGGTTGAGAGAGTTCCTTATCGCCAGGCACGGGTGGATAAAGGATTGCCGTTCCGGGTTGAACAGGTGGGTGTTCGCCACAAGGGAGTTGATGGAACAGCGAGTTCGTGCATCTGCCCTTGAAGGAGGGTCCAATCCTGTATACTTCAAGCGAGAAAACAGGAACGGGGGATGAGCCGTGCTGGAGCAATTCAAGGTTGGACACGATGAGGCGGAATTCGTTAAGGGCGATGACCTGAAGTCCACGGTGGCGGCCATTTTCGAGCGGCTGGGGGTGCCGGCGGGGGACGCCGAACTGGGGGCGGACGTGCTGGTGCTGGCCGACCTGCGGGGGGTGGACTCCCACGGCGTGTCGAACATGCTGCGCAGCTATGTCAACGGCTACCAGGACGGTTCGATCAACCCGCGCCCCGACTGGAAGGTGATCCGGGAGACTCCATCCACGGCTACCGTTGACTCCGACCGGGGGCTGGGAACGATCATCACGCCCAAAGCTATGAACATCGCCATCGAAAAGGCGCGAAACGTGGGCGTCGGGATGGTGACCATCGGCAACGCGCGGCACCTGGGCATGGCGTCGTACCACTCGATGCTGGCTTTGCCCCACGACATGATCGGCGTGTGCATGACCAGCTGCCCGCCGTCGGTGCTGCCCACCTTCGGGGCCGAGCCGCGGCTGGGCACCAATCCCATCGCCATCGCCGTGCCGACAGGGGAGGAGGCGCCCTTCGTGTTCGACGCCGCGACCAGCTCGGTGGCGGTAAACAAGATTCGCATCGCCCAGCGGCTCGGCGCGGACATCCCGCCGGGGTGGCTGGCGGAGGCGGACGGCACGCCAATCATGGAGGAGAAGCAGGCGCCGGATAGCTACTGGCTGCTGCCTGTGGGAGGCAGCCGGGAGGGCGGCTCGCACAAGGGCTACGGGCTGTCCTGCGTCGTGGACATCCTGGCCGGGGTGCTGACGGGATTCGGATACGGAGCGGTGCCGGGGCGGCCAAACTTTGGGCACTACGTGGCGGCATACAGCGTGGACGCCTTCACCGACGTGGCTCACTTCAAGCAGGAAATGGACGACTGGGTCCGGATGATGAATGCCACCAAGCCCGCCCCGGGCCACGACCGGGTCATTGTGGCGGGCCAGCCCGAGGCGGAGATGGAAGCCCTGCGCCGGGACGAGGGCATACCCCTGCATCCCGAGGTGTCGCAGTCGATCCGGGACATCTGCGGCGAGCTGGGCGTGGAGTGCGGGTTCTAGGCACCTTCAATGGCTGAAACCATGCTCCTTGTCTTGGAGGGAGGCTGATTTAATGGACGAATCCCGCTCTATGCGGATTGAAGGCATTGAAATCAAGAACTACCGGCTATTCCGGCAGTTGACATTAAATGACCTGCCTCGAATGACAGTCGTTGTAGGAGCCAATGGCTCTGGCAAATCGACTTTGTTTGACGTGTTTACTTTTCTGAAAGACGCCCTGACAGAAAACGTCTCCGTCGCAGTTGCAAGGAGGGGAGGATTCCGAGAACTGGTCAGCCGAGGCAGCGACGGACCTATTGAACTTGTCATTAAATTCCGGGAAAGCGGTGGGAGGCTGGTAACCTATCAACTGGTAATCAGCACAGATAAGGGCAGGGCGGTTGTAGAGCGTGAAGTACTGCGCTACCGCCGGGGGCAACGGGGTCAGCCATGGCGGTTCGTGGATTTCAGCAGAGGCAAAGGGACTGCTATCACCAACGAATCAGCTTACGGAGAAGAAGACGCGAAAGAAGAGCGCGCCGATTATGCTTTGGATGACCCTGGAATTCTCGCCATCAAGGGGCTGGGGCAATTTCGGGAGTTTCGGGTTGTCTCAGAATTTCGCAGTCTGATCGAGAATTGGTACATTTCAGACTTTCACATAGCTGATGCAAGACCCAGCGCGGAAGCCGGATATGCGGAACATCTTTCTACTCGAGGGGACAATATCGCATTGGTGGCCCAATATCTGTTTGAGAACCGCCCAGACATATTTCAGCAAGTGCTGAATGCTATGCGTTGGCGAGTGCCGGGTGTTACCAGTGTGGAGGCCAAACCGACAGATGACGGCAGGCTGGTCCTTCGATTCCAAGATGGCAGTTTCAAAGATCCTTTCATCGCCCGTTATGTATCCGATGGCACTATCAAGATGTTCGCATACTTGGTTTTGCTGTACGATCCAAATCCGCATTCGCTGTTGGTGATAGAGGAACCCGAGAATCAGCTTTACCCGGAGCTGTTGCAGGCGCTGGCCGAAGAGTTTCGGGCCTACGCAAAGCGTGGGGGCCAGGTGTTTGTTTCGACTCACTCTCCCGATTTTCTGAACGGCTCTAAGCTGGAAGAAATTTTCTGGCTGGTAAAACGAGACGGGTTCAGTACTGCGGAACGCGCAAATCAGAGTGAAAACCTGCGCAGCCTTGTGCAGGGCGAAATGCCGGGGTCATTGTGGCGCAGAAATTTGTTCGATGGGGCAGGTCTCTCTTGGGTCGCCTGATATTTCTGGTTGAAGAGCCTTCGATGCAAGTGTTCTTGGAGATATTTCTGCGTCGTCTGTATCCTGACCTGCAATTTCTCTGTGTTCCTCACAATGGCAAGTCCCATCTGGATCGCTCTATCGTTCGCACTCTTCGTGACTGGCGAACTCCCGGAGACCGGTTTGTTATTGTGCGTGACAACGACAACGGCGATTGCCACGCCCTCAAGGAGCGCCTGCGTCGACTTTGCCGGAACGGTAGGCGCGAGGACACGCTGATAAGAATCGTTTGCCAGGAATTGGAGGCTTGGTATTTAGGGGCGCCGGATGCTATGGCCTATGCTTTTGGCGATGAAGGAGTTCGAAATATCGGTAATCGGGCTGTATTTCGGAATCCGGATGCGCGCCCCAAACCCTCTGAGGACCTTGCGAAGCTGGTACTGGAGTTCGAGAAAATTGCAGGCGCCCGCAGAATGGCGCAACACCTGACGCGAGAAGGCAATCGCTCGCATAGCTTCGAGGTCTTCCTGGATGGAATAGAGAGGCTATACGCCGGTTGCGCCTGAGCGTCGCTCAGGCATTCGGCGGGCGCGTGTTGTGCCAGGGGGTGTGCTGCTCGTAGGCGTGGGCGACCTTGAGGACAGTTGATTCGTCGAAGGGGCGGCCTCCGATCTGGAGGCCGATGGGCAGGCCCTCGGAGTTGAAGCCGCAGTTGACGGAGATGGCGGGCGCGCCAGCGAGGTTGAATGGCCTGGTCATCACCGGCGGAAGGTCGCGGGCCATCTCCTTGGAAGTGATGGGAGCATCCTGGCCCACCAGCGGGGCGCAGCTCTTGGAAGTGGGCAGGATCAGCACGTCGTGGCTCTCCAGCGCGCCGAGTACCTCGCGGCGCACCAGTTCCCGCAGCTTCTGCACCTTGTAGTACGCCTGGGCCGGCATGATGCTGCCGGTGAGCAGGCCCACCTGGTTCGCATGGCCGAACTCGTGGAGCCGCTCACGGAGCCAGCCGCGGTAGGTGACCGAGGCCTCGGTGTTGATGAGGGCGGCGGCCAGCGTCCCTCCGTGGATGGTGAGAGGCAGGGAGACCTCCTCCACCGTTGCGCCCAGTTCTTCCATCACCGCACCCGCCGCGATGATGCCGTCGCGGACCTCGGGGTCGGTTATGTCGTTGTATATCAGCTCCCTGATGGCGCCGACGCGAACGCCCGACAGGTCACCGCCCAGCGCCTCGCGGTAGTCGGGCACGGGAGCGTCCCGGGTGTACGGGTCCCTGGGGTCGCGTCCAGCGATTGCGCCCAGGGTGATGGCGGCGTCTTCCACCGTGCGGGAGATGGGGCCGACCTGGTCCATGGACCAGGAGCCGGGAGCAACGCCGTAGCGGCTTACGCGGCCCCAGCTGGGACGGAGGCCGACGATGCCGCACCAGGCTGCGGGGCGGCGGATGGAGCCGCCGGTGTCCTCGCCGAGGGAGGTGGAGCACAGGAAAGCGGCGGTCGCCGAACCGGAGCCGCCGCTGGAGCCGCCGGTGAAACGGTCGAGATCCCAGGGGTTGCGATTGAGGCCGTAACGCTGGGACCCGCCGAGGGCGAACTCGGTGAGGTTGGTCTTGCCGAGCAGTACGGCCCCCACCTCCTTCAGCTTCGTGATGGCCGTGGCGTCCTCGTCCGGGAAGAAGTCGGCCATGAGCCGGGAGCCGACGGTGGTCCTTATTCCCTTCGTCCATACCTGGTCCTTGACCGCCACCGGGATACCGTGCATCGGGCCACGGTAGTTGCCGGCGGCGATGTCGCGCTCGGCTTCCTCAGCGGCGGCGATGGCCTCGCTGCGGCAGACGGTCAGGTAGGAGTTGAATTTAAAGTTCATCGAATCTATGCGTTCGATGTAGGCCGCGGTCGCCTCTACGGGCGAGACCTCGCGAGTCCTGATCAGCTCGCCGAGTTCCGCGGTGGTCAGGAATGGGATGTCCTGCTTGTTCATTGTCCGCTCCTGTGTCCGCCGATTTGCCGGGGTGATGTCCCGGTCGCGAGTTTCGTCTGTCAGGCCGTGGGAGGGCGCATGGCGTGCCAGGGAGTGTGCTGCTCGTAGGCGTGGGCAACCTTGAGGACCGTCGCTTCGTCGAAAGGACGGCCGCCGATCTGGAGGCCGATGGGCAGGCCCTGGGAATTGAAGCCGCAGTTGATGGAGATTGCGGGAGTGCCGGCCAGGTTGAAGGGCCGGGTCATCACGAGGGCGAGGTCCCGGACCATCTGCTTCGAGGTCAGAGGCTGGTCCTCGTCGACCGGAGGGGCCACGCGCCTGGCGGTGGGCAGGATCAGCACGTCGTGGCCGGACAGAGCGTCCAGCACTTCCCGCCGCACCATCTCCCGGAGTTTCTGCGCCTTGTAGTAAGCGTGGGCGGGCATGACGCTGCCCGACAGCAGCACCGTGCGATTGGAGCGGCTGAACTCTCGCAGACGGTCGCGGGTCCAGTCCCGGTAGACGGCGGCCGACTCGGTGTTGATCAGGGTGGTCCCGATGGCGCCGCAGTGAGCGGTAACGGGCATCGAGACCTCCTCGACCGACGCGCCCAGCTCCTCCATGACCGTCGCGGCGGAAAGGATGCCGTCGCGGACCTCGGGTTCCACGATGTCGCTGTACAGCAACTCCTGGATCATGCCGACGCGCATTCCCGGGATGTCGCCGCCCAGGGCGCTGCGGTAGTCGGGGACGGGCACATCCCATGTGTAGGGGTCTTTCGGGTCGTAGCCGGCGATTGCGCCGAGGGTTATGGCGGCATCTTCGACGGTGCGGGAGATGGGGCCGACCTGGTCCATGGACCACGAGCTGGCGGTCACTCCGTACCGGCTGACCCGCCCCCAGCTGGGCCGGAGACCGACGATGCCGCACCAAGCGGCAGGACGGCGGATGGAGCCGCCGGTGTCTTCACCCAGCGACGTGGAGCACAGGAAGGCGGCGGTGGCCGAGCCGGACCCGGCGCTGGAGCCTCCGGTGAAACGGTCGAGGTCCCAGGGGTTGCGGTTGTAGCCGTAGCTCTGGGCGATTCCGATGGCGAACTCGGTCATGTTGGTCTTGCCCAGCACGACGGCTCCGGCCTCCTTCAGCCTGGCTACGGCCGTGGCATCTTCCTCGGGAACGAAGTCGCCCATGATGCGGGAGCCTGCCGTGGTCCTGGTGCCCTTCGTCCAGAGCTGGTCCTTGACCGCGACGGGAATGCCGTGCATAGGGCCCCGGTAGTCGCCGGCGGCGATGGCGCGCTCGGCTTCCTCGGCGGCGGTCATCGCCTCATTGCGGCAGATGGTCAGGTAGGAGTTGAACTTGAAGTTCAGGGCGTCGATGCGGTCGAGGTAGGCGGAGGTGGCCTCCACCGGCGACACCTCGCGGGTCCGGATCAACTCGCCCAGCTCCGCCGTTGTCAGGAATGGGATGTCGTGCTTGTCCATCTTCGGCTCGTCCATATCTGGGGCGTTGGGTCATGAGGCGCAGGCTCTTTCGATTCTTCGTCTGAACTGTGATTTGTTTGATTCTAGGATTACCACGATTAGGGGTTACGCAGTCGAAGAGCGGCACTTTAGCCGCCGCATCGGATCGATAGACTGGAATTCCATACCTGCAACTTTTGTGTCTCCGACGAAAGGCTATAAGTAGATTCGATTTGGTCAAAGTATTCTGGTTCTGCAAGCTGGTATTCAGCAAGGAAATCCATTATGCCGTTTAGTTCGACTTGCCAAATCTCAACGCTGTCGCACAAGTACAGGAGTTCGCCCGGAGAAATGAAGTCGTCTTTGGATACCTCGCGGTAGATAACCCGCTGTTCAGTCATAGTATCCACACTTTCGAGATACTTTTCCCATCGGCGTTGCCTGGCTTGATCGCTTTCAAACGATTCCATTACACGACGAATCTGCTCGTCTGTTAGTTCACAGCCTGTAGCCGTATGCGGCATTTCGTCCCTTAGCCACGCTTCATATTCAGATCTGGTCATTTCGGTGAGGCCCTGCGGTCCTGTCCAACCACAATCAAGTTCAATGGAATCGCTTCGTGATTGGTTCACAGTCTCAGACACGCAACCAACAAGCGCAATTACCGCAACTACGAATACCAACCGCGGCACAAGTTTGCGGCAGGTGTCCATGAGTTCCTGCGGGTCTATCATGACACGGGCGATGGCGGATTTAGGGGCTTGTGATATTGCCACCTAGTGGGGTCGTTGATGTCAGTATAGCCGACCAATGTGCGTGCGGTGATGCCGGAAGTGCGAATGGGCTCATCGGTAACTCTGAATAGCGTGTTCATTAGCTGACCGTCGAGCACTGGGTTGTCTGCGGTGTACAGGAGTTCGACGTCGATAATCTCCTCCTCGTCAGCGCCGAGCATGATAGTGACATTGGCGTCCAAGAATTGGACGTTGGGCGGGAAGTGTGATCTAGCCCCATCCAGGATTATTATCTTGACACTTTCCATTTCCTGTTCTGTGACGGGCATTTGGGGCCTCGTTCCGCAGTGGTCTCGGGTTTGATGCTAATTTGCCAGGACTCGCTGGTCAATGTTCAGGGGGTGTCTGCGCGTATGCGTGGGCCATCTTCAACACCGTTGCTTCGTCGAAGGGACGCCCCCTTACGTTTTGCCAGCCTCACCATAAAGATTTTTCTGATCGCGGATACGCTCGAACAGTATCTTGTAGTCGAACAGCAAATTCTTTTCCGAGGGTGTCCACTCCGACTTCGCCCATTTGGAATCTTGCAGACTTGACGCGAAATTTTTGTATTCTTCTTTTCTGTCCTCAATCTGCTTCCCACGATCTCTTGCAACCTGAGTTGAGTAGTGGGGTATCGAACCGGCATAGACACGGCCGCACAGCTTTTTCTTCTTGAGGAACCCGTCCACTTTGCTTCCTATAGCTATAACTTTGGCGTCGGGCTTGGCAACAAGATCCAGTTCCTTCTCTAGCAGGGGATACCAGGCATCGTACTTCTTTGCATTGCCGGCATCTGGTGACTTGGTAAGTATGGCTCCCTTTGCCAGATCGGTGAGATAGTAGGTCTCTCCGTCCCGGAGCAGGTATTCCCTGATAGGGAAGTGGAGAATCTCGACGCCGCAAAAATTCCTGAACCCGCCGTCTATCTTCTCGCGGGCGTGGTCCAGGTTCTTGGCCCATTTCCCTTGAGAGGGTTCCATCCCCACCAGCACGTAGTCCACCTTGCCGGTCGGCCTGACGTTGGGCAGGTATATGCCTCGATAGTCTCCTCTTTTGACCCTTTTCTCAAAATCCCTATTGTCCTCTTCCACCCTCGCAGCGAATTCTCTTTCTAGACTCTGGTAGGCTTTATCGAAGGCTGTAGTCGTTTCCATCAGTCCTCTTTCAACGCCGTGATGACTTCCTTGCCGCAGAGTTCCAGGGACCGCACGGGGGTATCGCGATAAATCGGCCCCATGCGGCGGAAGCCTTATCGCTCCCACGACGCCTTTTCTTCCGACAAGTAGTCATCGACTTCCTTCGCGGTCTTGAAGAGACGTTGACTTGGCCCTTCCGAGATAATCTGCCAGGCCGAACGGGTCGACTGTGTGGGCACTGCCGATATAACGACCTCCACAGCCTCTCCCACGGGAAGCTCGCGGTCCACTATTTCAATCTTGCCTCCGGGTAGTACCGTCGTTCGTATGTGCAGCGTTTTCTGCATAGTCCACGTCTCCTTGTTCGGGTGGGGGTGAATTTCTGGGCGCGAGCAACTTCGCATCAGGCGGGAGATGCCCCCACCCTAACCTTTCCCGGGAGGGAGAGGGAACTTCACCTTGCCTAGTCCTTCAGCGCTGGGATTACCTCCTTGCCGAAGAGCTCGAGGGAGCGCATGGTGTCCTGGTGGGAGAGGGGGCCGCCCTGGGCTTCGAGCAGCAGGGCGCCGATGCCCAGCTCTTCCTTGATGTAGCGCAGCTTCTTGATGACCGTGTCGGGGCTGCCGACGACCAGATGGTACTCGTCCTGCAGTTCCTCGTAGGACATCTCGTTCAGCGGGCGGGAGCGGCGCAGGGTGTTGGCGGCAGCGCCGGCGGCGGAGAAGTAGCCGGGAGGCGACCAGTACTCGCGGGGGCCCTTGAGCGGATGGCCCATGCGCCACATGAACGCCTTGCCGGACTCCTGTGCCTTCTCATCTGTGTCGTTGACGTGGGCGCAGATCATGAAGGCGAACTTATCAGGCTCAGGTTCCCAGCCGTCTTCGTTGGCGTGCTTGCGGTAGTTGGCGAACAGGTTGCGGGCCTGGTCCATTCGGGTGAGGAAGGCGGCATAGGTGTAGCGGTTCTCGGCGGCCCACTTGACCGTCTCGGGGCTGCCGGTGCCGGGCACCCAGCAGGGAGGATGGGGCTGCTGGATGGGCAGCATCCAGGGGTTGACGGCGCGGTAGTGGTAGTGCTTGCCCTCCCAGCGGAAGGGGCCGGGAGTGGTCCAGGTCTTCTTGATGAGGTCGTGGCATTCCTCGAAGCGCTCCCGGTTGTAGACCGGGTTGGTGTTGTTGGCCCAGCTCTCGATGCCGATGCCCCGCACGAAGCCGGAGATGATGCGCCCGCCGGAGATGACGTCCAGCATGGCGATCTCCTCGGCCAGCCGCACCGGGTTGTCGGAGGTGGGGAGCATGTTGCCCAGCATCAGTATCTTGGCGCGATTGGTGACGCTGGCCAGTATGCCGCCGGTGATGTTGACTTCCACGTCCATGCACGACGGCGTGTTGTGGTGCTCGTTGATCATCAGGCCGTCGAAGCCCACTTCCTCGGCGTACTGGTACTCGTCCAGGTAGCGCTTGAACAGGTCGTGGGCCGTTCGGGGGTCGAAGTAGGTATTGGGGAAGGTGAGGCGCATGGACGGGTACTTGTCGGCCTCCGACTCAGGGAAGGCGGCATAGGGCAGCTCGGTGAAATAGAAGACTTCGAATGACATTGGCGTGCTCCGTTCTGCGGTTTGATTGAACATTGTAAGGGTGGAGTTTTCGGGATGTGCCGGCGACTATTGCTGTGCCAGAAGCCAGTCTAGCAGAGCGTCTGCGAAGGCGTCGCCGTAGGCGGGGGTGTGGCCTCCCCAATCGCTTGCCCACATCTCGACTGTTATGCCCTCGGCGCAACCTCCGGAGAAACGGAAGGTGAATGTCTCTGCGCCATTGATGGAAGTGTCCAGGTCGAGGTCTTCTCCGTCCTCTTGGGAGTTTCCATCGCAACCGGCCCGCGCACCCCAGTGATAATACATCTCCTTGGCTCCGGTGTACCATTCGCCGGGTGTCAGGGCCGGAAACTCCGATTCCTCGGAGCCGTGGAACCGGATCACCCGGTCGTCCATGCCATGCACGTGCAGCACGGAAACGGGCGGCGCGCCCTCGCATTCGGAGTCCTCGTAGTAGCTGGTGCCTGCGAGGCTGGCGATGGCACGGAGGCCGGGCAGGCCCTTGCAGGCCATCCAGTAAGCCATAAACCCGCCGTTGGAGTAGCCGAAGATGTAGACCGGTCCCATGTCGAATTCGCCCCCGGCTTCCTGAACCAGGGCGCTCAGGGCATTCACGTCATCTTGATCGGCCTTTCCGAACCCATCGGTGGGGTTCCAGAAGCGTATACCTTCGGCGTTCTCGACGCCGTTGGGCAGGAGAAGCGCGAACCCGTCGCGATTCACCCGGTTGTGCAGGGGGACGTAAGAAGCCTGGGAGAAGGAATCGCCGCCGAATCCGTGGAGAGAAACGATGAGTGGAATCTCCCCCTCCGGCAGCGGGTCGGGCAGCACCAGCACCGCGGACCTCGCCCCGCCGTATCCCGCCCCGTAGTTGATGACTTGCGCTCGACCGCCGCCCTCTGCCGCCAGCCTCAGCGTCCTCCCGATGCCGGTATCTTCGCCGGTCTTTTCGGGCAACTCCTTTTCCCTGGAAGTCGAATTCATCAGCAGCAAGAGCGATTCGATCTCCGAGATGGCTGATTCCAATTCGAGCACTCTCTCATCCAAGTCGGCCAGGGCTTGACCGACCCTGGAATATGTCGCCTCCATTTCCTGCATCCGCGAGTCCAGGTCGCCGATTGCTAACGCCGCGCCGAGCTGGACTTCTTCCAGGGCGGCCAACTTTTCCCCCTGACCAGCCACGACGGCCGCATCGGCATACTCGCTTTCCTCCGCCGCATTCGCCTCTTGCAGGGTCTGAGAATAGCCGGACTTCTCCTGACGCAGGGCCGCCAGTTCGTCTTTCAACGCGGCGTTTTCGTTCCTCAGGGCGGCGACCTCGCGCAGCACTGCCTCGTTCTCCTCGTGCAGGGTCTCCAGTGCCTCCTCGAGGGAGTGGGCCTCTGCCTCCAGTATCAGCAGTCTCTCGCCGCTGGTTGAGTCAGCGTCGTCTCCGTTGCACGCCAACAGGAAAGCGGCCAGCAATACGCAGGCCGCTACCAAGGCGAAAGATGAGGAGAGTCCGGCAGAGGCAGGGAGACTCATCGGCTAGGCCAGGAACTCCAGCGCGGTCTTGATGAACTCGTCGGGCTTTTCCACCTGCGGGGAGTGGCCGCAGTTGTCGATGACCACCAGCTCGGAGCCGGGGATGCACTCCTGGTAGATGGTGCCGCACTCGACCGGCACGATGCGGTCCTGGCGTCCCCAGACCATGCGGGTGGGTACCTTGACGCGCTTGAGCAGGCCGCCGGCCAGCCGCGGGTCGTGCATGTAGGGCTTCCAGGTGAGACGCACGGCCATCTCGCGGTTCAGATCGGCGGTCAGTTGCTCCTCGGGGGAGAGTTCCCGTCCGTAGATCTGCTGGTACTCGGGGGCCTGGCCGGGGTCGTGGAACATCAGCTCGGTAACCTGGGCCGGACTGATGATGAAAATGTCGGTGATCTCGCTTTCGATGGGCTTCACGCCGGCGGCGCCGACGAGCATCAGCTTGCCAACGGCGTTGGTGCAGGTGGCCACCAGCTCGGCGGCGATCCAGCCGCCCATGGAGAAGCCGATGGTGCGGACCCGCTCGAGGCCAAGGGTCTCAAGATACCAGGTGTAGAAGGCGGCCATGTCGGGGATGCTTTCCATCCATTCCGGGCGGGGCGACTTGCCATAGCCGGGGTGGGATGGGTAGTAGACGGTGTAGTGCTCGGCCAGGGCGTCGACGAATCGGAGCCAGCCGCTGTTGCCGCCGGCGCCGTGGAGCAGCAGCAGGGGCTCCCCGCTGCCGCCCTTGAGGGTGTGGACTCCGACTCCGCCTACATCAACAGTTTCCTCGGTAAACGCGGGCATGATTGCTCTCCTGATTTTTGTTTTCAACGCAAAGGACGCAGAGATTCTAACGCAGAGGACGCAGAGGTTCTATTCGGAACTATCTCTGCGCCCTCTGCGTGTCCTCTGTGCTTTCTGCGTTTAATAGTCCTTACGGGGTCTTCTGGAACGGGTCGGTGAGCTCAAGCTCCTCGCCGATCTCGCGGAGGGCGGGAAGGACTTCCTCGCCCATGAGCCTGAGGCAGTTCATGGTGTCGGCGTGGGTGGTGTCGCCGTCATTGGTCCAGATGCCGAGGATGCCGGGGCGCAGCTGGCCCAGCACGTCGCGCAGCTTGCGGACCACGGTCTCCGGGCTGCCCACGATCCAGCGGTTTGACTCCAGTATCTCGTCGTAGGTGGCCGTCTCGAGGCCCAGGCCGAGGAACGGGTCCTTCCGGACGCGGCCCTGGTAGCGAGCGACTCGGGGGTCCTTGAGGCTGCCGCTGTATCCGATGGGCATCATGTAATCGCGGGGCATGGGCACCCGGCCCACGCCCACGTTGCCGGTGAGGAAGCCCTTGGCCGCTTCGTAAGCCTTCTCGTCGGTGTCCTGCACGTGGATGCGGCACAGGTAGCCGAAGTGCTCCGGGCCGGGCTCGTAGCCGTTCTCACGGGCGGTCTCGGTGTAGATGGACATCATGTCCTGGGTGCCCTGCGGGTCGGTCTCGAGGTAGATGTACGGGTAGTGGCGCTCGGCGGCCCATACCAGGGTCTCGGGGCTGCCCAGGCCGGGAATCCAGACCGGCGGGTGCGGCTTCTGGATGGGCCGTTCGAAGGGGTTGACCACCCGGAAGTGGTAGTGCTTGCCCTCCCAGCGGAAGGGGCCGGGCTCGGTCCAGATCTTCATCAGCAGGTCGTGGGCTTCCTCGAACCGCTCGCGGTTGAAGAGGGGGTTCACGTTGGCGGCCAGGCTCTCGACGCCGGTACCGCGCACGAAGCCCGAGACCAGCCGTCCGCCGGAGATCATGTCGATCTCGGCCAGTTCCTCGGCCAGACGCTGGGGGTTATCGAAGACCGGCAGGGGGTTGCCCAGCAGCACGATCTTGGGAGTCTTGGTGTTGCGGGCGAGGATGGCGGCCTCTAGGTTCATGGTTGCGCCGAGGCAGGTGGGGGTGTTGTGGTGCTCGTTGAGCATCAGGCCGTCGAAGCCGACCTCCTCGCAGTACTCGTACTCGTCAAGGTACTCGTTGTACTGCCGTGAGCCGACCATGGGGTCGAAGTTGCTGTTGGAGAAGGTGAGGCGCACGGCTTGGTTGGGGCTGTTGCGTACATCCTCCTCCGTGTAGTTGGTATAGGCTCGCTCGGTAAACCGCATCAGGAACATATTTTGATCTCCTTATTCTCCTGCCAATAGGTCTGATCAGGGATTGTAGTTGCCAATCCATTGGACACGAGGATAGCGGCCTCGTGCGGCCCTGTAAAATGGCTCGTCGGCAGTCCAGAAATCACAATCCAGGGATACTGCGAGGGCCAGATAGTGGGAATCGTAGGTCAGCCGCTGGTTGAGTTCCACAGCCAAGTCAATGGCCTGACTGTGTAGCGGGCGCGAAGGGCGAAAACCTATACCGGACTGGTACAGTTCCAACATCAATCGCTTTGCGTCCTCACTTGTAAGCAACCCTTCGTGGATCTTCTTGCGAATTGCCGAGGCAAATTCCAAAGCCATTAATGCAGGGGCTACCAACTCTACCCCCTGCATTTCCCAATACAGGGCGAGTGCTTTGGCTCGATCTGAGAACTGTTCAGGGACAACAACTTTTACCGCAAGGCTTGCGTCAACTGCTACCGGCATCCTTTGAATCCCGATGCCGTTCTTCCCGAGCCTCTCGGATTAGGTCAGCAGAGTCAGTGACGCTCAAACGACCCCGGAATATCGTTTCGCCAGTGGCAATCATACCTTTCAGTGAAACCTTCCGGTCCGACACTTCACTATCCAGTTCTTTGCAAATGGCATCGGAACAATACTGCTCGACGCTAACTCCCTTTTTGGTCGCCGCCTCTTGCAGGCGTTGATTTATCTCGGCATCCACGACTATGTGGACACTCTTTTTTTCGCTACTCATGGTCGCTCCCGCAAGAAATCCGAATAGTGGCGGGGATGTAACCCATCCTACCCGTGCGCCTTGTGAGGGTCAAGGAACGCAGGCGTCGGCAAGCGTCGGCGCCACGCCTGCGACGGGCCTTGTGCTATATTGAAGGCACTAATCCGCAGCGGAGGGTTGGGCTGTATGGCCTGGCCGTATCAACCCGCGAGCACTGTTGAGGTTCCTTCCTATGCCCAGAGTTCTAGTATCCGATCCCATTGGCCCCGAAGGCGTTTCACTTCTGGAAACGGGGGCCGACGTAGATGTGAAGACGGGAATGAAGCCCGCCGAGCTGCTGGACACCGTGGGGGGCTACCAGGCCCTGGTGGTCCGCAGCGAGACCAAGGTCAACAGGGATGTAATCGAAGCCGGGAAGGAGTTGCAGGTCATCGCCCGGGCCGGCATCGGCGTGGACAACATCGACCTGGAGGCGGCGACCGGAGCGGGCATCGCCGTGGTCAACGCGCCGACGGGCAACACCGTGGCGGCCGCCGAGCACACAATGGCCCTCATGCTGGCCCTGTCCCGCAATGTACCCGGCGCGCACCACTCGCTACAGTCGGGGGAGTGGCGCCGTAGCGCGTTCATGGGCGTCGAAGTCCGCGACAAGACGCTGGGAATCTGCGGCCTGGGCCGCGTGGGGACGGAAGTTGCCCGGCGGGCGCAGTCCTTCGGGATGAGGCTGGTGGGCTACGATCCCTTCGTGGCTCCCGAGTACGCCCGCCGCATCGGAGTGGATCTGCTGTCGCTGGACGACCTGCTGGCCGAGTCCGACTTCGTGACGCTGCACACGCCGCTGACCGAAGGCACGCGCGGCATGATAGGCGTTCGCCAGGTGGAGAACATCAAGCCCGGCGCCCGGATCATCAACGTGGCCCGCGGCGAGCTGGTAGACGAGTCCGCGCTCCTGGCGGGGCTGGAGTCGGGACGGCTCAGCGGCGTGGCGCTGGATGTGTTCTCCAAGGAGCCGCCGGAACCGGGGCCGCTGGTGCAGCATCCGAAGGCGATCGTGACGCCCCACCTGGGGGCCTCCACCCGCGAGGCGCAGCGGGAGGTCGCAATCGAGGCCGCGGAACAGGTGCTGGCGGTGCTCAAGGGCGAGCCGGCCCGGAACACCGTCAATGCCCCGTTCGTTGCGCCCGAGGTGCACGAGGTGCTGGCGCCGTTCGTGCCCGCGGCGTCCGTGGTCGGAAAGCTGCTGGGGTTCCTGTCCGAGGGGCAGATCACCGGCATCACCGTGAGCTACGAGGGGGAGATCGCCCACCACGACTGCCGGATGTTGCAGGCGGCGGTGCTGGCGGGACTCCTGGCACCGGTGAGCACCGTAAACGTCAACCTCATCAACGCCCCCGTGCTGGCGCGGGAGCGCGGGTGGAACGTAACCGAGCAGAGCAACCGGGTCTCGCGGGAATACGCCAGCCTGATCTCGGCGACGCTCCACACCAGGGGAACGGGGGCGGCCAACGGCAGCCTGACCCTCGCTGCCACTTCCATGCGAAACGAGACCCATATCGTCAAGTTCAACGATTACTGGATGGATGTTGTTCCCAACACGCCCTACCTGCTGTTCGTGGACAACCGGGACCAGCCGGGCTCCATCGGCGCGGTGGGCACCATTGCCGGACGCCACAACATCAACATCAGCTTCATGGGAGTGGGGCGCATCCAGCTCCGGGGCCAGGCCATGATGGTCATCGGCCTGGACGACCCGGTGCCGCCGCACGTGATGGACGAAATCCGGGCCCTGTCCCACATCGAGAGCGCCCGGATCGCTACGCTGGCGGGGTGATATCCTTCGTAGGGGCGCACAGCCGTGCGCCCTCTTCCCATACTTCAGGAAGCCTCTGTAACCGAGACATCAGGGCGCACGGCTGTGCGCCTCTACAGGATGTGCAAGGAGGAACGCCGTGGCAGACAAGATCGGCATCATGGGCGCGGGGGCGCTGGGCAGCTATGTTGGCGCTTTCCTGTCCCGCGAGGGCGAGGACGTTACCTTCATCGACATGTGGCCGGAGCATGTGGAGAAGATGCGGGCCGACGGCCTGCATGTGACCGGCAGCCAGGGGCCGTTCACGGTCCCGCCGGCGGCCGGCGGCCAATCCGGCGTGAAGGCCATGCACCTGACCGACGCCCAGGGCATCACGGAACCCTTCGACTTCGTGTTCATTGCAGTCAAGTCATACGACACCGAGTGGGCCACACACTTCGTCAAGCGCTACGTTAAGGAAGACGGCTTCTTCGTGTCGTTGCAGAACTGCTGGAACGATCCGATCATCGCAGGGATCGTGGGGGAAGAGCGCACCGTCGGCTGCATCGCTTCCCACATCGAGGTTGCCCTGTGGGAGCCGGGGCATGTGACGCGCGGGGGCGCAGTGGGGCGCGACCACGGGCATCACGTGTTCAGAGTGGGCGAATACCAGGAGCGTCTGTCCCCGCGTTCGGGGAAGGTGGCCGCGCTGCTGGACTGCATAGACGGCTCCTATCCCACCGACAACCTGTTCGGGCAACGCTGGGCCGGACTGGACAAAATCGAGAACCGAGGCCGATTCCGACGTAATCCCGTCCTGGGGCATGGGGATAGTGTACGTCAGCGTCGCCTCGTCCTCAACGATCTCGATGCCCTGCACGAAGTTGCGGATGAGGGCTTTGCGCTCCGGGAACGTCCCCTCTTGGAACAACTGCCGGAAGTCCGCCACGTACCCCTTGATCTCCCGGCTGGTGGGCAACTCCACCCGCCGCCGCTCCAACCGGCCCTCGGCCTCCTCCTTCGCCGCCACTAACTGGTCCTGCCGCGACTTCAACGCCAGGATGCGCGGCGACAACACCTCCAGCGTCAGGTCGCTGGTCTCCAGGGCCTCGTAGAGCTTCCCCAACCGGCTTTCCACGTCGGCCAACTCGGCGTTGATGGCCTTGAGTTTGCCGTTGACCTCACCGGCCAGGGCGTCGATCTCCTCGGCCACCAGGGTCACCAACTCGGTGATGGTCTCCTCAGTGAGGATCCGCTCCCTGATCTTGTCGACGATATAGTCCTCGGTACGCTCCGCGTTCAGGTACCGCCCGTTGGCGCAGGTTCCCGCTCCCTCCCGCAGCAGCGTGCCGCACACGTAGTAGGCGAACCTCCCGCTCTTGGCTCCCTGCCCGCTGTAGGGCTTGCCGCACACCCCGCACCGGAGCAGCCCGCTCAGCAGGTACTGGCTGCCCGTCCGCGCCGGCCGCTGCCGCCGGGGCGCCCGCTCCCGCAACCCCTGCTGCACGGCGTCAAAGGTCTCACGGGACACCAGCGCGGGCCAGGCGTTCTCCACCCGCACCGGCTCGCCGGCCTTCTCGTCCTTGCTGTTCAACCCCCACACCGCCGTCCCCGTGTAGGCTTCGTTGGTCAGGAGGTAGTGCAGCCCGTTCTTCTGCCACCGCTTGCCCCGGTTGGTGACGCCCCGGCCGTTCAGCTCCTTGCAGATCTCCTTCAAACCGTTGCCCCGCCGGGAACTCTCGAAGATCTCCCGCACCACCGGCGCGGCGTCCTCGTCCACCTCCAGGGTGGGCCGGTCCTTCAATCCGTCGCTCACCTTGATGCGCCGGTAGCCGTAGGGAGCGCGGGACGCCAGGAAGTAGCCCCTTGACGCAGCCTCCCGCATTCCCCGCACGACCTCTTGCGCCAGATTCTCGCTGTACCATTCGTCCACGCTCTCGATGATGGCCTCCATCAGCTTGCCGGTGGGGGTGTCGTCGGCGTGCTCGGTGATGGAGACGACCCTGATGCCCTTCCGTCTCAGCATGGACTTGAAGGCCACGGCGTGCTCCCGCTTGCGGGTGAACCGGCTGAACTTCCACACCAGGATGACGCTGAAGGGTGACTTGGGCTGGCTGCCCTCGTCGATCATCTGGCGAAACTGTGGCCTATCGGCGATGCGGCCGCTCTCGGCCTCGTCCACGTACTCGCGGGCCACGGAGTAGCCGTTGGCCTTGGCGTAGTCCCGCAAGGCCCGCATCTGGGCGGCCACGGACAAGTCCACGTCCTGGCGGTCGCTGGAGACCCGGGCGTACAGCGCCGCCGGGGTCAGAGGTTGGAAATGCTGCTTGTTCATGTGTGGCTCCTTTTTGTCGTTCATCTCTCTTCCGTCTCCGGTTCGTCCCTGCTGCTCCGGCGGGAACGCCGCCGCATCCGCTCCTCGACCCGCCACTTCCTTTCCTCCATGTACAGCCGGATGGCCTCCCGCAGCAGCTCGCTCACAGTGCGTTCCTCCTCCCTGGCCACCTCTCGCAGACGCTGGGCCTGCGGCGGGGGCAGTGAGAAAGTAACGGTCTCGGTGTTCCTGGATATTATCGGTGCCATGTGCGCTCCTTGTATTGCCTATTATACCACTTTGTCTTACACTCTAACAGCGGGCAACCGGCCTTTGGCCCAGCGCAGGCGGCGAATGGCGTAGGGTCTGCCGGGTCCGGCGTCTGCAACATTTCGCAACCCTTCGACCTGTTGCACACAGACATGGGAATGATAATCGATTCCCTTTTGTCCACTGCGGGAAGCCCAGGGAACGGCTCAGTTGGTGCCGCTGGACACCCCTTCGCGTCATCCTGCCCCTACCGGACGGACTCCGTGGCGCTGTGCCGCTCGCTGGCATTCGTACCTGGATTGCGTGCCTGGCGGCTGGCCCTGGGGTTGTTCTCGCTGACGGCCTGACGCATCAGCTCTGCAACACATTGCAGCGGCGGGGACGTAACGGGACGTGATGGCCGCAAGGTGCGGGAAAATTGTCCAATCCTGTCCGCTGAGAAGCCCCTATCGGAAATCCCCGGCGCGGGAAGATTGTACTTTGAGCCTGTCCCAGAAAACGCCTGTTTCGACCGAAAGGAGTGGTGAGTGCCTTCGGGCGTTGCTAGTAGAGTCGGGTTCGACGGCAGATTACGACTTGATGAGTTTTGCGCGTCCGGGAGGGTCTTGGGATCGCACCGAAATCAGGGCACGGGGCCCGATGTGGGACTATGAGGCGCCAGTACGAAGGTCCCGTCCCGCCATATGCGCCAGAGAGTCCGCAGGTTGAAGGCGATTGCCAAGAGATTCCACTCAGCCGCCACGTTGACCAGGCCCCGCAGCAGGAATCTTCGGGCTCCCATTTGTTCCTTGGTAATTCCGAACACCGGCTCGACCAGTTGCTTTCTCAGCCGATATACCTCTTTCGCCAGGCTGGTGGACATCCAAGCCCGGTGCCGGCGCAGCACATCGTCGTGAGGCCCAATCCACAGACTACGGCCACGCTTGGATTTGGTGCATACCCCGTAGGCTGGACACTGCTGGCAGACGCCTGCGGAAGCGCGGTACTTCCTCATTGGCACTCCTCTTTTGTCTTCGCTGATGCCGATGAAGTGGAGCGTCTGTCCCTGGGGACATTCAAAGCTGTCGCTGGGTTCATCATAGGTGAACTGATCTTTGTGATAGGGACTTCTGAGGAACCGTTCCCGCGACTCCGGCACCACCACCTGCTGGCCACGATCCGCGCAATCGGCCAAGTCGCTCCCGGAAAAATACCCAGCATCGGCCAGCGTCATGGGTGTTCTGGTTCCCGTAGCCTCCTCAGCGCGCTCCATCATCGGCACCAACTGATAGTTGTCATTGGGCACAGACACCACGTGCGCGGCGGTGATCAACATGCCCGTGGGTTCCCCGTCCTGCTCCACTGGAGATACCATGGCCTGGGCGTTGTAGGCCGGCACGACGCCGTAGCTGGCCTTCATCAGCCGGGCGTCCTGGTCCGTAAGATTGATGCGCCTGGGCTTCTTTGCACCGGCCAACTCGTCCATCGCCTGCCGCAGGCGCTCTCTCAGCGCTTCCTTGTCGGCCAGTTCTTCAGGCAGATTGACGGCGCTGGCGTCTTCTCCACCTTCGTTCTGGGCTTCCAGATCGGCTATCGCCCGGTCCACCCGGTCTAACAACTGGGCCAGTCTCTCCCCGTCGTAGCTGCGGTGCACCGACGCGCTGGCGGCCATCTTGGTGCCATCCACCGCCTGCACCGCCAGGTCCACCAGCTTCATCGCCACCGCCGTCCGCACCGTGCGCTTGAACAAGCTCCGCATTTCCTGGCGATGGGCCTTGTAGAACCGCCAGAGGGTGTTGTGGTCCGGATGCTGCCATCCTGTCAGCCACAGGTACGGAATCTGGTCTCGACAGGCCGCCTCCAACTTGCGGCAGGAGCGCACTCCCGTCATGAACCCGTAAAGCCACACGCAGAGCAGGGACCTGGGATGGTAGGCCGGGGCTCCCAGCGGGTCCCCGTCTATTTCCACACCCAGCTCCGCCCAACCTTCTCTGCCCAAGGCGTCGACAAACTCGGCGACAAAACGAGCCGGATGGTCCAACGGCAGCAGTTCGTCAAGGGACGGCGGCAACAGCCACATCTGCTCTCGGTCCATATCCCGAAGTGGCATCTTATCGGCACCTCCGTCAGGCTTGACCACAGTCTACACCCCGACTTTTGAGACAGGCTCCTTTGGGAAGTCAGTACAATGCGGCCAGCGGCTGCCGGTCCAGCGAGTGGGGCGGCGGCAGTATCCACGAATCCCCCAGGACGCCGTGCTTTGCCAGGGCCTCGGCGTTGGCGGTGATCACGTCCAGCCCCTCCGTCCCGTCGGCCACGTCCAGGAAGGCGGCCTCGCTCTGAGGTGTCTCGAACACGAACAGCGCCCCGGGTTGGTCTCCCCCGTGGTCCCGCTCCGCCCAGCCGCTGCGGAAGTAGCGCCGGTACGACGCCAGGCGCCGGGGGATGCGTTTCGGCGTGGTGGCCCGGCGCTCGTACTCCAGCAGGAAGGGACGCCACCGGCCATTGTACTCCAGGGTGAAGGAGGCGTCGGGATGGATCATGTAGTTGGTCCCATGTCTGCGGTAGCCGATGTTGGAACGGTGGGTGGGCAGCAGGTCGAACAGGTCGCAATCCGGGGAGCGGGCAACCTCGGCGGACAGGGCGGCGGCAAAGTTGATTACGCCGTCGTGATGATACGGCTGGGAGGCCAGGGCGCGCAGGGTGCTGCCGGCGTAGACCGAAGGGTCGGAGACGGCAGGCTGGGCGGTCCAACGGTCAAGGATCAGGCCCACGGCGGCCCGGTCCCGGCGGGCCAGGCAGGTCAGCCCCAAGTCGGTGAGCATCAGCCGGGAATCGTCCTCCTGCACCAGATCATGTTCACGCAGTGAACGGAGCACCTGGTTGACCCGGCGCAGGGTGACGCCGCCCATCAGCCCGGCCAGCTGCTCCCGGGTGCACCGGGGCCAGGCGGCCAGCAGGTCCAGAACGTCCTTCCCGGCGCGGGTCAGTTGCACTGCCAGAGATGATGCCAGTTGCTGGGCGGGCTCCGGCATGTCCGCCCGCACGTCGTCGGGGTAGAGCGTGTCGGGGTCGGGACTGGGTTCGTCGCGCCGGGACCGGTGGGACGACCCCAGCAGTTCCTCCGCCCAGGGCAGGATGTCCGCCAGGCTGGTCTCGGGGTCTATGAGTGGGGGCGGGTCCTGGCCCAGGCCGTAGCCGCCCTGCTGCCACACCACCCCGGCGTGGTCTCCGGCCAACAGCTCTCCCTCCGTCGCCGCGAAGGTCCGGCGGTGCTGCGACGGGTCGCCCAGGGCGCGGATGACCCGGCGGGTGGCCTGGTCGGCGTGGGTGATTACCAGGGTCAGCAGGGGCCGCTCGTTCCGGGGCAGATGCCCGATGCTGCGCAGCCGGTAGCGCAGGTTGGCGCCGGGCAGCATCGGTCCCTGGCGGATGATCCCAATGGTGCGGCCGCCGGACAACGTGAGCAGCATATCGTAGGGGCCGTGGCGGTGGTGGTCCACTCTTAGCGTGTCCTGGCGCGGGTCGGCGTCGGCGATCATGGCGGCTACGCGGCATAGCACCGCCACGGCGTCCAGCCGTTCGCCCAGCAGCCGGAACCAATGCTTCGACACCGGGTAGGCCGTCAGCATGTGCCGGCGCCCATGGGTGGCCATGCCGGCGGCGGTGACGCCCTTATCCGTGGGATAGTACCGGCGCTGGGGACGGGACCCCAGGGCGGACAGGTGGTGAGACACCGAGTCCGCCAGGCCGCGCTTTACCAGCTTCTCCAGCCGCTCCCGCAGGGTGGACGCGGGAAGGCGCCCGAAGCGGGCCAGCTCGCCCACCGTGGCCAGGGGCGCGGCGCACACCAGCAGCAGCGCATCCTCCAGGTTGCGGCGCAGGGGACGCAGGGCCGGGTCGGGCCGCAGCCCCTCCAGGTCGATGACGATCTCCAGCGTGGCCGCGTTGATCTCGCGGATTGTGGTGCCAACCTGGTTCAGGACGGCGGCGGGCACGGCTCGCCCGGCGTGGCTTTTTTCGAGGTAACGCCATAAAGTGTGGCGGGACACGCCCAGGGCCTCGGCGGTGTGCCTCTGCCCGTACCGCCGCCGGTGGACCCGCACGTACTCGCGAATGGCGCCGTCCAGGTTGTCGTCGTGCGGTTCTTCCTCAACGGGGACTGCCGTGCTGGCGCTGGTTGTCGTCATTCGGATTCCTCCCGTGGCGGTGCTCCAACACTCCATTGTCCACGAGAAACTGCTTGCTCATAATGCCGCTTGGGGAATTACATTTCGGGCAGTTTTGTGGTACGGCGCTGGCCGTTGGCTCCGGTTCCGCCAGTTGTTCACTGGCCGGTCCTCGGCTCCGACGGCGGCTCCGGCTCGCCCGGCTCCGCCTGCCGCTCCAGATGGGCACGGGCGATGATCCTGGCAAGGAGGCGCAGCCCCGTCTGCATCGTGTCCTTCTGCGCATCGGTGTGCTGCGGGGATGTTTCCCTTCGGGCCTTGGTCTCCCTGCCGGCGGTCCCGGTTTTCCGGTTGCTCGATTTCCGGCTGCTCCCGGAGGGATGCTCCGGCTTGTTTGTTCCGGCGTCGTTTCGCATATCCTCTCGTTGTGGGTGTGTGATGGGGTCACCGTGTCGTGCCTGGGTTCGAGTGTCAGGATCATGTCGTTCACCTCGTATCGGTTTGGGTCACCGGCGTCGGCGACCACGCCGCAAC
>CBDCQM010000002.1:0-225504 GCA_965220605.1 Dehalococcoidia bacterium
AAGAACCGGGGTGGTGGGGTCGGGCAACTCGTCGATTTCCACCGGGCTGCCCACCACGGCGTTGATCACCAGTTCCACCACTCCGTAGGCCACCAGCGCCAGCACGATGCCGGCCAAAGCGGTCATCATGGCGGACTTGCCGCGCTCCATCTGGTTGGGGGCGCCGGAGGCGGTGAGGTACATGTAGGCGCCGTAGATGAAATAGCCGACGCCCACCACGCCCACCAGCCCCAGCAGGATGCCCACCAGGTTCGATATGGTCTGAGTCAGATCGTCCATAAAGTCGTTCTCCTTTTCGTCTGCTTGCTCTGTCGTTCCGCTTTTGGTTGGGTCAGTCCCTTCCGCTACTGGCACATGGCGCACCTCCTGGGGGAATGGACGTTTGGCTGATTACGGCCCCTGGCTCCTGGGCGTGGGGCCGCCCTGGGCCGGGGCGGTGCTGCCCTGGGCCGCCGAGTTGACGGCGCCCCCGGCGGTGGAGGCCGCGCCGGTGGCGGCCCCCGACGCTGCCGCCGCGCCCGCTCCCACCGGGCCGCCGGCGGCGGTTCCACCGGCCAGCAGGCCCAGGGAGCGGGCCGAGCGCATCATTCCGCCGGGCAGCGACATCCCGAAGTAGAGGGTGTGCAGCCAGGCGTCGAAGGTGCCGTGGTGTCCCAGCATCGAGGGCACCCGCCCGGCCAGGTACATGAAGGCCACCGCCATCAAGAGCTTCCAAACCAGGTCCTGCACCGGCTCGAACTCGCCGATGGCGGCGAACTGGCCCAGGAAGGCAAAGCCCAGGGCCACGGCGATGAGCTGGATGGCCTGCTGGAACACCGCCGTCATGAACAGCCGCAGCCAGTGGCGGCCCCAATTCGCCGTGTGGGGCAGGATCCACAGCCCCAGCGCGATGGGCGCCAATGCCAGCAGGATGTCGATCAGGGCCAGGCGCAGGATCATCTGCACCAGCAGGTAGAGCAGGAAGAAGCCGAAGACCAGGTAGAGCAGGGCGATGAAGATGGCGACGCCCACCTCGCCGGTCTCCACGGCGGCCAAAAGCGCGAACAGGGGCGCCCGCAGCAGGTCGCCGGGGGTGACGTTCAGGGTGGCGGCGATGAACTGGGAAACGGCGTGGGCCACGTCGATGACCAACGCGCACCACCACAAAGACGACGCGGCGGCGGTCAGGCCCAGCACCAGCCGGGGGACCATCTCCCGCCAGCCCGATTGATGTCTTCCGAGATGCTCCTGGACGATGAAGCTCAGGCCCATCCAGCCCAGGATCACGGTGAGGGCGGCGGTGGTGACGGCCCACACCGCCCACCACGCCTGCACCACGAAGGGATGGGCGTAGGTCAGGTTCGGCGGGGTTCCGGTGAGGATGTCTCCCATAGCGTCTAACCTCCGCATCCTTCGATTTCGGTCTGGAACACTCCCTCCAGCACGCCGCACAGGGTCCCGTGGACCCCCTGGATCACCCACTTGGCGGCGGCCCGGGCCCAGCGGTCCGGGTCCAGGGCGCCCAGCACCCGGTCCCACAACCCCCTGGGCTGGTGGACGGGAATCAGGGCGTAGAAGACGTGGCGCTCGCCGCCGCCCTGGCGGGGGACGGCCAGCATCAGCAGGAAGGCTTCCTCGGGATGCAGCTCGGGTTGTTCGGACAGGGCCGGGTACTCGAAGGTGTACTCCCAGCCCTCGGCCAGCTTCTTCTCGCCGCCCCGCACCTGGTAGGTGTTGGTCAGCCAGTCGCCGGTGTCCGGGTGGCGGATGGAGTAGTAGAGGAGCGGAACCTGGCGGCTGAAGACGGGGCGGGCCACGAAGTCGCCCTCCTTCTTGCGCTCCACCAGCTTCCGGTCCTGGTTGACCAGGCTGATGTTGTCGGCGGGAGGAGGGGATTGGGCCAGGGCCAGGCCGCTGGCGGGGACGGCGACGATGGCGGAAAGCAAGAGCGCCGCCGTGAGCAGGGCCAGTTTCCTGACCCTGCTGGAACCGAAAAAGAAACGCCGGAACATGATTGCCTCCTTTTGGCCGGTCTGGGACCGGATGTTCGGCAACCAAGTCTGGCGACGGCGCGGGCCGGGCGTAATTCCTCATAAGGGCGGACGCCGGCGTCCGCCCTTACAGGGCATGGGATTTGGACAGGCCGGTGTGGTGTCATACCCGTGTACAGGGATTGGCGGTCGGTGGACCGGTGTCCAATCCTGTCCGGTTGAACCTGAAATCGGGGGAAACCGCCCCCTATCGGACGGTTGGAGTAAGCAGTTGGGTTCCAGGGCAGCTTCCAGCCCCGTTGGACAGCGCCACGCAGGAAATCGGACAGTTGTCCAGCGGCCCGGGCGGTGGAAATGGGACAGCGCTATGTATGAAATCGGACAGTTGTCCGGCGAGGAGGGCCAGGCGATGGCAGAGAGCGAGAGTTACCCGGACGCCACTCGGAGCGTGGAGAGCCTGCGGGAGCTGCGGCTGCTGGCGCTCCTGGGCGACCTGATGGGCGAGCAAGGCAAGACCCAGGCGGCGGAGACCCTGGGGGTCAGCCCCCGGACGCTGACCCGGTTCGAGGAGTCGCGGCGGCTGACGCCCACGCTGGCCGGGGCGCTGGAAAGGCACCTATTGGAGGGGGGCGGGTCGGCGGCGGCCACCCAGCGGCACCGGCTGGGGATGCTGGAGGACGGGCAGAAGGAGGTGGAAAAGGCCCTATCGGACGGTCTGGCGGAAGTGCGCAAGCAGGGGGAGACGGCGCGGGAGGAACAGGCCCGGGCGCTGGCGGAGCTGGAGCGGCGGGTCGGCGCGTTGGCGCGTTGGAAAAGGTGGGGGTCATAGCGGCGCCGGGCGCGGGCGCTAATGCAGCGGGGAACGGGCCGACGGGTCCGCAGGCGACGGCGGGCACGCCTTCGATCCAGCGGCCCCGGCGGGTTTACGGCGACGTGGTGACGGCTGACGCCGAACCCGGCGAGGAGCTGGTGTACGGCGACGCGGCCACGGCGGTGATTGTCCGGTGGCGGGAAGCCAGAGACGCGTTCAGCCGGGTCACCGATGCCCTGGACGTGCTGAACGCCCGGCAGCGGCGGGTGGAGCTGGAGATCGAGTTGATCCAGGAGCACGAACTGACGTTGCCGCCCGCGACCCGGCCCTGGGACTGGGGCGACCGGCGCCAGGAGGTGCGGCGGCGCAACAAGCTGCTGGACCAGACCATCGTGGACCGCAAGTTGCTGAAACTGCGACGGTTCCTCACCCTCGGCCTGTGGCGGAAATAGGGCGCTTGGGGGCGGTCAATATGGTGGCCGGCCTGGCAGCGTGTTCGTAGCCGTGTTTCAGTGATTACGCACCCAGAAAACTGGAGGGTCCATCCCCGACCCGGACCGTTGACTTGGGATCGAGCCCTGCTCTCCCTGCGGCGTTCCACCAAGGGATAAGCGCCCGCCCGCTGCGTGATGCGGAACCGGGGTCGAGCCCTGCTCCTCCGGCGACCGGTTCGATGCGGTGCAACAGGTAAACCCCACGTTCACCATTGCCCAGGAGGTGGCAGACAGAGACAGGACCAGGAACCCTTACCCCTTCGGTCTCACTCGCGGAGCGGCTGGCCCGCTTCGTAGTTACTCTCTTCGCACTGCGGTTGATGCGGTAATCCCGCCTCGACCGCTTCTCCACGCCTGCGGCCAGTCTGATAACGCTGGTTCGCGGCCCTTCCAGTTCGCAGCCCCCTGGACGTTGATAAACGCCTGGGCCGGGCTGCGTCTGCTCTTGCGGTCCATCCGTTGGTCGGCGCTTGCGCTGCATTGACCGACGGGCGGGCCGCGCTTCTTTTTTCTCCCCTCAACGCTCCGTTTCCCGTGCCAGGCGTCCGGCCCGGGGCGGAGTGCGTCCGGTTTCCCCTCATTCCCCATTCCAGTTCCCATTTCTGAGGTACAGCGCCCGCGCTCCCCGGATGCTGCGTGGGTCAATTCGGCAAACGTCAATCACAGACAAGGAGGTAAACATGGCAAGCGTGATGCGAACAATCTCACTGGCGGCAAGCATTGGCCGGTTCTGCTGGCGGCACAAGCGGCTGACCCTGGCGGTGGCGGTGGGCCTGCTCATCCTGGCGCCGTTGCTCACGGGCAGCGGCGGCGGGACTTTCTTCCTCAACCTGGTCGGCCTGGGCATCGCCGCCCTGGTGGTGCGGCGAATCGTCCAGGGCGGCCGACGACGGCAGGCCAGTTGCCGGTGCAACTGCCAGCGGCAGCGGAAGCAGTCAACTCAACAACCGGGAGGCACACCATGACCACGATGACACTGGAAACCACGGCGGCGGCAGTCCGCCCCACGCTGGACGAACTGGTGGACCGGCTGCTGGCGGCAATCCTGGGCGACACGGGGCGGACGGCGCCCAGGGTGGCGCAGGCCATTCACGAAGCCCGGCGGCTCAGGCAGTCGGGCGATCTGGACGGGGCGCTGGCGGCGTTCAGCGGGGTGAAAACCGCCGACGCCTCTGACTCGGAACTGCGCTGGCTCTACGCCGAGTGGCTGGACGTTGCCCGGCGGCGGTTCCCTGATTGCGGGACGCTGCTCTACAGCCCGGCCACGGGACAGGCGGCGGCGCTGGTTGCTGCGGGTCGCGGCGACGGCGGGACGCTGGAAGTGATCGCCGTGCTGGGGATGCGTTGGCCGGTGGGCAAGTTGGTCTCGAAACGCAGCCTGCGGGGACTGCGGCACCTGCACAACAACAAGGGAGGCGCAACATGGTCATAGCGACATCGGACAAGGTGGACATCACGAAACTCAAGGCCCGCCACCCCCTGGGCGAGGCGGTGGAGGCCGCCGGTATCGTCCTGCACGGCAAGGGGCGAGTGCGGCAGGGCGTCTGTCCCTTTCACCAGGAGGCGGAAGGGAGCTTCACGGTGTACGAAAACTCCCAACGGTTCTGGTGCTTCGGCTGCGGCGCCGGCGGCGACGTGCTGGACTTCGTGGGACGGATGGAGGGGCTGACGTTGCCGGAGGCCATACGGCGGCTGGATGACGGGACTACGCCGGTGGCGGCCTCGACCCGCCGGGCAACTGCAACGTCAATGGAACGGCCCGCTACTACGATGGTTCCGCCCCGGGACCCGGCGCTGCTGACGGCGGTGGTCCGGTTCTACGGCGGGCAACTGCGGCGCAGCCGGACGGCGGTGGACTATCTGGCCTCGCGGGGCATCGGCGCTGACGCTGCCCTACGGCTGGGCCTGGGCTACGCCAGCGGCAACGGACTGCGGCAACACCTCCAAGCCTCAGGTTTCACCGATCAACGGCTGAGGGACAGCGGCCTGTTCCTGGAACGGGGCGCCGAGCGGTTCGGCGGGATGGTGGTGGTTCCCGACACAGCCAACGGCCTGGTCCGCTGGCTGGTGGGAAGGGCGGTGCAACCCAACGCAAAGCCCCGCTTCCAGGCGGTGCCGGGCCAGAAACCGGTGCTGGGCCTGGGCAGGCTCGGCCCTGCGCCGCCCAGGGTTATCGTCGCCGAAGGGGTCTTCGACTACCTCACGCTGGCCTCCTGGGGCTACCCCGCCGTGGCCGCCCTGGGGACCCAGGGGATGGACAAGGTGGCGGCGGCGCTGAACGGCTGCCCCCGGGTCTTCCTGGCCTTCGACAACGATGAGGCTGGCAACGCGGCGGCGGACAGTCTCCGAAACCTGCTGGGCAACCGAGCCGCCGTGGTCAATCTGCCCGATGGCGTCGCCGACGTGGGCGAACTGGCAACCCTGCCCAACGGCCAACGCCTGTTCCGCAGGCTGCTGCAACGGGCGGCCCAGGGCGCCCGCTAGTCAACTCTCTCCTCACAACTTTCTCTCTACCGGCCCGCCCGCAACGGCGGGCCTTTCCTTTTCCCCAACACCCAACGGCACGACGGGGCCTACGGCTCCGCTCACGGCTTCGCTTTGCGAATGCCGCCGCAACTCAACGGGAATCCAACAACATCACAACGCAAAGGAGCGAACTCATGGGTAACGGAAACAACCAGAACGGCAACGGCAACGGCAACCCCAGCGCCAACGGCAACGGCCACCACCCCAACGCCGGCGTCAGCCTCAACGGCAACGGGCATCACCCCAACGGGAACGGCAACGGCGCCGCCGACATCACCGGCCACGACCTCCTGTGGGACGGGCTCAGCCCCGCCGTGGTCAACGCCCTGGAGCAGCCCCTGGACCCGGCCCTGGTCTCCCAGCGCCAGGGCCGCGCCAACCGCTGGTACGACTACATTGAGGGGCACACCGTCATCGACCAGGCCAACCGGATTTTCGGTTACGGCGGCTGGGGCTACGAACTGGTGGGCGACGTGTCCCTGCGGCGCATCGAGAAGGTGGATGTCAGCACCGGGCAACTCCGGGTGACCTTCGCCTACAGCGCGCCGGTTCGGGTCTCCGTGAACGGCGCGCCCTCCCGCACCGACATCGGCTTCCACATCGTGACCGAGGACACCCCGGAGGGCCATGACACGGCCTGCAAGGGAGCGGTGACCGACGGCCTGAAACGGGCGCTGCGCAGCTTCGGGGACCGGTTCGGCAACGGCCTCTACGGGGACCAGCCTTCCACTAACGGCCGGGGCAACGGCAGGCCCAGGGAACAGCGGTCGAACACTCCCGCCAACAACGGCAACGGCAACTCCGGCCAGCCGGCGGGCGGCAAGGGCAATGGCCGGCGGGACGGTTCCTACCTCCAGACCTTGCGAGGGCGGCTCATCGCCCTGGGCGCGGAACAGGGCTTCGACGAGGAACGGGTGCGGGAGGCCGTGCGGAAGCAGACGGGGAAGGACCTGGACGACCTGCCCGCCAAGGACCTCAAGCCCCTGGTGGAGAACGCGGCCCGCAAGGTCAACGAGGCGAAGGAAGCCGCCAACGGCAACGGGTAGGCTCGCGGGCCAACTTCATCACCCACCCATCGGGGCCGCCTCCAGCAACGGGGCGGCCCCGCTTCTCATCTACCGGACATCACCGGACAAGGAGGAAACGGAAATGACGGCAACCACCATGCACACCCCCTGGGGCTGGCCCCAGGACATCGAGGAACTGGCCGAAGGCATCTGGCGGGTCGAAACCGCCGGACACGGCGGGCTGAAGCTGAGCCGGGAGCGTTGGTACTCGCTGCCCGATGTGGTGCGGGACGCCTTCCTCAACCCGACGTTTGCCGAGGAGGACTGCGAGGAACCCATCGCCCGGACGCTGCTGGGTATCGGCGACGCCAGGGACCGGGAACTGGCTCTCAAAGTTGCGGGCTACTTCGACCGCTACACTCCGGCGCTGCCCTACCTGCGGGAGACGGAGACCGGCCCCCACTACCACGTCGTCGCCTTCTCCGGCGGCTATGCCACGGACCCCTTCGGACGCTTCGACACCGAAGAGGAGGCGGAAGCCTTCGCCAGCGACGCGGGGAACGTGCGGGACTACGGGCGGATGGAACCCATCGAGTGCGGCAGGACCCACTGCCGCCGGGGAGGTGGCTGATGGTCGGCACGACGACCCGGAACCGGCCCCGCAGCCTGCCCAGCGTCACCACGAAGTTGTCGACGGAACTCGGCGGCCTCTACGTCACCGTGGGCCTGGACGAAGACGGCCAGCCCTTCGAGGTCTTCGGATCGCTGGGCAAGGCCGGGAGCCTGCAACACGGGATGACGGAACTGGCCTGCCGCCTGGTCTCCCTGCACCTGCGGCGGGAGACGCCGGTGGAAGAAATCATCCACCAGTGCCAGGGCATCAGCGAGATGCAGCCCTGGCCCAACCCGATGGAGGACGGCACAACGGCATGGGTGAAGGGCCTGGGCGACGCCATCGCCCTGGTGCTGCGGGACTACCTGGAAATCCAAACCGAGACGGAACCAGCGGAACTGCCCATCGCCGCCGACTGAACCGCAGGGACACGACGCAGCGACGCGCGACACGGGGCTGTCCTCGCAATGGGGGCGGCCCCGCTTCCTTTCTAACGGACACAGAACTCTCTACGGAGGAACGAACACCATGACTATCACCATCGACAACCCGACCGACGCCTACTCCCGCCCCAACGCCCGCTTCGACGGGGACGGCATCCTGGAGATCCGGGCCTCGGCGGTGGGCAACTGCCGCCGCGCCCTCTGGTACGAGGCCACCGGCTGGGAGGTCACCAACCCCCGCGACGACGATTCCCTGACCATGCTGGAGGCGGGCAACGCCCTGGAGCCGGTGGTGCTGCGGGCCATGCAGGGGGCCGGTTGGGACATCACTCCCACGGACCGGGACAACCCCCGGCGGGTCTCCCTGCGCCTCGGCCCCACGCTCCTGGTCTCCGGCCACGTGGACGCCGCCGGCGTCGCGCCCATCTTCGGCAACGAATCCAGCATCGTCGAGGTCAAGACCCGGGGGCCGGAGGCTTTCAAGAAGTGGCGGACGCTGGGGGCGGAGTGCAGCCACCCGGAATCGGTGTGGCAGGCCGCCTTCTACACCTACGGGACCTTCGACCAAGCCCGGGATGTGGTGATCGCCACCCTGAACACCGGCGACCGCACCTGGGACTACGAGGTGATACCGGCGGTGCGGGTGGAGCGGGCCTTCGAGCAAGCCTGCGCCCGGCTGGGGGAACTGGCGGCCCACCACGTCAGCAACGGGCCGGACCCGGACGCCCTGCCGGAGCGGGACTTCACCGCCGAGGACTGGCAGTGCAAACGCTGCCCCTTCCTCAACACCTGCCTGCCGGGAATGGCGGCGGCTGACGAACCGGAGGACGAACCCGCCGAAGACGCCGAGCCGGTCAGTGACGACGAGGCGCGGGCGGCCCTCCTGGAGTACGAGAACGCCCAGGAGATGCTGAAGGCCATCGAGGAGGACAAGGCGTGGGCGCTGGGAATGCTGCGGGCCTGGCTCAAACAGCGGGGGGAGGACAAGGCCAAGCTGGAGGGCGGCCAGAAGACCCGCACCGTGGGAATGGTCAAGTCCACCAGGTACAACGTGGACCACAAGCGGCTGAACGCCCTGCTGGACCCGGAGACCCGCGCCACCATCGTCACCGAGAACGTCTCCCGCTACCTGCGGGTCAGCTAGGCAAACCCGATCCGCCCCAGGCGGACGACACGGGGCCGTCTTCCCTTACCGGATTCGGCCCCGCCACGGCAATCCCAATTCACCAATTTACGGAGGAACAATCATGGCGAAGACCATCAACAAGGTGGAACTGCTGGGCCGCGTGGGAGCGGACCCTGAAATGCGCTACACGAACAGCGGCACCGCCGTCACCCAGGTGCGCCTGGCCACGGACCGCTACCAGAGGAACGGCGAGGAGGCCACCGATTGGCACACGGTCGTGGTCTGGGACAGGCTGGGCGAGGCCGTGGCCGAGTACGTGGAAAAGGGCCAGCGGTTGTACGTGGCGGGCCGGTTGGTCCAGTCCTCCTGGGAGGGGGACGACGGGCAGCGGCGCTACCGCACCGAGGTCCACGCCCAGGAGGTGGTGTTCCTGGACTCCTCCCGCAATGGCAACGGTAACGGCAACTACGGCGGCAATGGCAGCTACGCCAACGCCGGCGTCGGCGCCCAGGACGACGACCTGCCCTTCTAGCCGCTGGGTCACATACTGACGCCCGCCACCGGCGGGCGCAATCACGGGGCCGATCCCTGCCGATAGGGAGCGGCCCCGCTCTCGTTTCCCAATTCTGTCCGCAAGGAAGTGAACCATGTCCCGCAAGAAGCAGACCAAGACCGCCGACACGCCGCCCATCACCCTGGAGGGCCAGGCTGTGCTGGAGACCCTGCGCTCCAACATGAAACTGTTAGGCGAGCTGGCCATGCGCTACGAGGTGGACTTTCAGCCGGAGCGCCCCGCTGACCGGCCCAGCATCAACTGCCCCCAGGACGCGTACCGCCTGCTGGGGCCGGAGATGTCGGCCCTGGCCCAGGAGCAGTTGCGGGTGCTGCTGCTCAACACCCGCAACCAGGTGATGGCCCAGCGCATCGTGTACCAGGGCAACGTCAACAGTTCGATTGTCCGCCCCGCCGAGGTCTTCCGCGCCGCCATCATCGACTCGGCCCCCAGCATCGTCATCGCCCACAACCATCCCTCCGGCGACCCGACCCCCAGCCCCGAGGACGTGAAGATCACCCGCGAACTGGTGGAAGGCGGGAAGCTGCTGGGCATCGACCTGCTGGACCACGTGGTAATCGCCGGGGACAAGTTCGTCAGCCTCAGGGAAAAGAAGCTGATGGACTGACGCCCCTGACCGGACGGCCCAGCGCCCTCCGGCTTCACGCGGGGACACCATCCCCGCGCCTGGCTTCACACCTTCATCTAAAGGAGACAACCCATGCTGGCAACCCAAGCCACCATCAACCCCGACGACCTGTTCACCGTCACGGCGGGCGGCTACTCGGCCACCGCCGACGCCTTCGCCCGGGACCCGGACACCGAGGGCCTCTGGTTCCTCTCCATGGTGGGACCCCAGACGGCGCTGAAGGCGATCTGGGCCTCCCTGCTCAAGCAGCCCCCGGACCCGGCCTTCCTGATCCAGGGCACCGAGGGCATGGCCTTCTCCGGCGGCTACCGCCGCTGCGTGGTTCCCCCGCCCACTATCGGCACCTGGACCACGAAAATCGCCCGCCTACCCTCCTCCGGCGGCTGGCACGCTTTGGTCTATACCCGCATGGCGGAGTTCGCCTTCGAGCGGGACTCCTTCCTGCTGCTGGCCCCCAGCGAGGCGGAGGCCCCAGCCCTGTACCACCGCTTCCTGGACCAGCGCAGCCCCCTGCCGCTGCACCACTCCTGGGCCCACTGGCTCTGGCGCAAGGGACTGCGGGACGAAACCGTAAAGCCGCTCCAGTCGATGGGGGTGGTCGCCTACTGGTGCGCCCCCGACGCCGAGAAACTGCGGGACGACCTCTCCGACGCCGTGGCGATGGGAACCCTGCCCCTGGCTGAACTCAACCTCGGCGAGAAGGAGGCGGCAAGCTATGGATAGGACGCTGAACCCGGTCAAGCGGGGCAGCAAGCGCCGCCGCGCCCGCAACTGGAAAGCCTGGCAGTTCTTCTCCCCGGACGGTAACACCTGCCGCTTCTGCCCCCACGGGGCCGCCGACCACCTGACCAGTTCGCGGCAACCCCACTTCTACCGGCCGGCCACGGAAGCGGAGCGGCGGGACCCCTTCGAGAAGCTCTACCGCCACGACCCCGTATCGAGTACGGGGCAGGCTCTCGACGGCGGCGACTCGGTGCTGGTCAAGCGCATCGTCGTCGCCAACCGCGCCGAACTGCTCACCGCCTTCTGCGTCCAGTGCGCGAAGGACAAGGATACCAGCCAGGTGCTCTGCTTCGTGCGGAACCTGGCCAAGGGCGAGGTGGTGGGCCTGAAGACCTGCGGCCAATAGACACCAGCCAAAACCACAACCGAAAGGAGAACAACCATGAGACTGGCTGCACAGGCGAAGGGCGGGTACTACCCCACTCCGCTGCGGGTGGTGGACCTGCTCGCCCAACTGATTGACAGCCCCTCGGCCTACGGCCGGCCGGGGCAGACCCTCCGCGTCCTGGACCCCTGCTGCGGAGGCGGCGACGTCCTGGCGCAACTGGCCGACGGCCTGCGCCGCACCAACACCCTGCCCGTCGAGACCTACGGGGTGGAACTGCACCGGGCCCGGGCCGAGGAGGCCGGGGAACTCCTGGACCGGGCCCTGGCCTGCGACCTCTTTGCCACCTCCATCGCCAACGGCGTCTTCGGCGTCCTGCTCTTGAACCCACCGTATGATTTCGATTCGGAAGACAAGCGGACCGAACACGCCTTCCTCACCCACTGCACCCGGTATCTCGCCGACGGCGGGCTGCTGGTGTTCATCGTGCCCAAGCAGCGGCTTTCCGTATCGGCCCGCTACCTGGCCTCTCACTACCGGGACCTGCGCTGCTGGGCGTTTCCCCACCCGGAGCGGGAAGCCTTCGACCAGGTGGTCCTTCTGGGCTACCGCAAGGCCGAACCCAGCCCCGACCCCCGCTCGGAAGGGCAGGTGCGGGCCTGGGCCGAGGGAGAGCCGGAGGAACTGTACGACGGCGGCTACCGGGTCTATGACCCGCCGGGCGCCGTGGCCGGCGACATCCTCTTCGCCACCCGCACCGTGGACCCCCTGGCGGCGGTGGCCGAGGCCCGGCGGTCCGGCCTGTGGGCCAGCCCCGACATCACCGACACCCTCTGGCCGGTGGGAGACCACCGCGCCCGCCCGCTGATGCCGCTGCGCCGGGGACACCTGGCCATGCTGGTGGCGGCGGGCTTTCTGGACAACCTGGCGCTGGAGTCCGACGGGCGGCGGGTGCTGGTCAAGGGACGCACCGGCAAGGAGAAGGTGCTGGCCGAGGAGACGGAGCACACCGAGGTGTACCGGGAAAAGCTCAAGACCACCGTGGTGGCCCTGGACCTGGACAGCGGCGACATCACCGACATTTCCGCCTGATCCAGCGCGCTCAATCCCATCCATATTGCCATCCATATAGAAGGACGGTAGCCATGCAGATGACCCTGACCCTGGACGCCTGCGCCCGCTGCGGGCAGACCATCCGCCCCGGCGAACCCGCCATGCAGACCGCCTCGGTGGACATCATCGACCGCCGGGTGGTGGCTTCTCCGGTGCGCTCCTACCACCTCAAGGACGGCTGCCCCGGCGACGCCGACAAAGAGTAGCTAGTCCGCACAACCAACCGAATAGACGGCTGCCACGGCAGCCGCAACCACGAAGGCCCCGCCGGTGAATGAAACCGGCGGGGCCTCGCTTTTTGCAACCCTGCGACAGCGCATCCCCAACACAAGGAGAATTCCCATGAACCTCGGAGAGTTCATCGACACCTTCAAGGACGCCATCTCCCGAAGGGTGGTGGAGTCCTACCCGCCCCTGTACCGGCCCTCGGAAAACAACGAAAAGCTGCCCCACCTGCTCCGAACTCCCCTGGGAGCCCAGGCCGACGCCATCCGGGGCGCGGCCCTGTCCCTGCAAGCCCACCGGGGCACCACCGTGGTGGGCGAAATGGGCACCGGCAAGTCCTTCATCGGCGCGGCGGCGGCCCACGCCGCCGGCTTCCGTCGGGTATTGATCCTCTGCCCGCCCCACCTCACCAAGAAGTGGAAGCGGGAGGTGGAACAGACGGTCCCCCTGGCCCGCACCGCCATCGTTGCCTCCATCACCGACCTGGAGCGGCTGCGCCTCTCCGCCGGGTCCGGCCCCCTGTTCGCGGTGATGAGCCGGGAACGGGCCAAGCTGTCCTACCGCTGGCAGCCCGCCGTCATCCAAAGGTGGGCCACGGAAGGCGCGCGCCTGGTGCGGGACGACGAGACCGGGGAACCTTTCAAGGTCCCCTGCTGCGCCACCTGCTACGGCCAGGTCACCGATAAGGATGGCGTACCCCTGACCGACGCCGAGCTGCGCCGCCGCAAGCGCAACTGTGCCCGCTGCGGCAGCCCCCTGTGGCAGGCCGACGGCTCCGGCCCCCGGCGCTACCCCCTGGCCGACTACGTGAAGAACCGGATGCGGGGCTTCTTCGACCTGCTTTTAGGTGATGAGGTCCACGAGTACAAAGGAAGGGGGTCGGCTCAGGGCATTGCCGCGGGGGTCCTGGCCGACGTCATCGGCAAGTCCCTCAGCCTGTCGGGAACGTTGATGGGAGGGTATTCGTCCACCCTGTTCCATCTGCTCTACAGGTTCAGCCCGGAACTGCGCAACGACTTCGCCCACTCCGAGGAGGGCCGCTGGATCGAGCGCTACGGCTTCCTGGAGGAGACCCGCAGCTACCCGGAGGACGACGCCTACGAGGACGGACGCACCAGCCGGCGCAAGGGCTTCCGCAAGACGGTGCGGGAGAAGCCCGGCCTGGTGCCGGCGGCCCTCTTCCACATCATCGGCAACTCCGTCTTCCTGAAGCTGGCGGACGTGGCCTCCGCCCTGCCGCCCTACGAGGAGCAGGTGCTCCTGTCGGGCATGGACTCCGACGTGGACCTGACCGGCTTCTCCCAGCGCAGCGCCTACAACCACGTCTTCGAGGAACTGCACGAGGCCCTGGTCAAGGCGCTGAAGAAGGGTTCCAAGCGGCTGCTGGCGACGTACCTCCAAACGCTTTTGGCCTACCCCGACGGCTGCACCCACGGGGAGACGGTCTTCGACCCGGCCAGCGGCAAGCTCATCGTTCAGGTCCCGCCCCTGTCCGAGGAGAAGATCTACCCCAAGGAGCAGGCCCTGGTTGACCTGGTGGCGGCGGAACGGCTGGCGGGAAGGCGGGTGCTAGTCTATGCCACCCACACCGGAACCCGGGACATCACCGGCCGGATGGACGACATCCTGACCCGGCACGGCTTCAAGGTGGCGGTAATGAAGGCCGACGCCGTGGCCCCGGACCGCCGGGAAGCCTGGGTCGCCGATAGGGTCCAGGCGGGGGTGGACGTGATCATCTGCCATCCCCGCCTGGTGCAGACCGGCCTGGACCTCATCGACTTTCCAACATTGGTCTGGTTCGAGACGGATTACAGCGTCTACACCATGAGGCAGGCGTCGCGGCGCTCCTGGCGCATCGGGCAGAACCGCCCGGTGAAGGTCATCTACATGGCCTACCGGGGGACGCTCCAGGCCGACGCCCTCAAGCTGGTGGCCAAGAAGCTGCAATCGTCATTGGCGGTGGAGGGGGAACTGCCTGAGGACGGGCTGGCCGCCTACGGCGACGACGGCGACGACCTGATGATGGCCCTGGCCCGGCAGATTGTCGGCGGCGACGCCCAGGCGGACGCCGAGACCCTGGAGGAAGTGTTCGCCCAAGCCCGGGACGCCGAGGCAGCTGCCGAGGAATACCTGGTGGATGACGGCTGGCAGGCGGTGGAACCGGGACCGGAGGTTGTTTCCGTCAACGGGAATGGGAACGGCAACGGCCACCACGACGGCGCAGACATCGGCCTCACGGTTGAGCTGGTGGTGAACGGCGACAGCCACCACAGTCTGCCGCCTACCGGACACGGGAGCAACGGCCACAGTCCCGCACCGGCCAACGGCAACGGCAACGGCCACCACGACATTGAACCCGCCGAGGGGCAGCAATCGTTGTTCTCTTGGGCCGAGTTCCTGGCCGAGGAACCGGCCCGGCCCAGGGGACGGAACGGCAAGTCCAAACCCGCCGCCGCTTCCCTGTTCCAGTGGGCGCTGGACAAGGAACAGGAACGGGAGAAGGAGCCGGTGGGCGCAGGGCGCTAGACCGCAAAGGCACACGGGGAGGCCGCCGTCGCAATGACAGCGGCCTCCCCGCATTTCGCAACCCAAGCCAAACAACACCTTTCAGTAAAGGAGAAAAATCATGGCACGAGTCTTTGTGTACGACGACCGCGAGTTCCCCGACCCCGACCCCGAGATGACCGTCGAGCAGGTCAAGCAGACTTTGGCGGATTTCTACGGCGAAATCGCCAACGCCTCGGTCAAGGAGACCGCGCGGGGCGACGACACCATCATCGAGTTCCAGCGGCGGGTGGGCACCAAGGGCGCTCACTCCGTCGCCCAAAGCCAGAGAGGTTAAAAATGGACAGCCAAACCTTGGCCGGTCTGCTGGCGGCAACGTCGCCGGCGGACCTGAAAATCATCGAGCTCACGGCGGAGCTCACCCGGCCCGACGGCGGGCTGGACCTGGACCGGGCGGCGGCCCGGCAGCCGGAGGTGGAACTGGCCTGCGCCGAGGCCGAGCAGTACGCCGCCGCCACCAAGCGGCTGCTGGAGGCCCTGCGATGGCAACTGCGGCCCCGCCGGTACTGAGCGGCCTGGCCGGGCTGCTCCTGCGGCGTCCGCCGTCGCTGCAGGAGCTGGTCGTCCGGCTGGGCTACGCCGAGAACTACGCCTGGTTCGCCGAACTGGTGCGCCGTCTCTTTCCCCGGGAAGCGGAAACCGTGCTGTCGGTCCCCGATGCCGGCGGGAGGCTGGAACGCTTCGCCCGGCTCTTCGAGGAACGCCACTTCCCCCTCTACGCTCCCTTCATCGAATTCCATGTGGACGAGGGGGAGGAACCGCCCTTCTCCTGGCTGCGCCGGGGCATTCCCTTCCAACTCATGGGCATCGGCTACGACGGCCTCCACGAGATGTGGGACGGCTACCGGGAGGGGCTGTCGGCCCTGGCGCTGCTGGCCGAAGCCCCCGATTTCTACTACGACGAACCCGACGGGCTGCGCACCGCCTGGCTGGAGGCCGCCGCCCAGCGCATCCCGCAGGAAACCCTGGAGCGGATACCCCGGGGCGGGATACCCCTAGAAGCGCTCACCGAGGCGGTGCAGGAAACCGGGTTCCAGGGAGCGGCCCGGGCCGTGTCTTGGATACGGGCTGAGACCGGCAACTTTTTCCTCGACGAATGCTACGAAGACGGCAACTACGAAGGCTTCTCCGACCCCTGGGATGAGGAAATCATCGCCGACGGGACGGAGGAGTGGCGCAGGGCCGAAGCCCTCACCGACTCGGTGCTCAAGCTGGCCGACTGGCTGGAGGAAGACCTGCCGGGCCGCTTCGCGGAACTGCTGGACTTCATCCTGCCGCGAATACCCGAACACGAAAATCAAAAACAGGAGGAAAACGATGACGACTGTTGACGCAAACGCCACGAACTGGTCCCTGCCGGGCCAGGAGGACCTGCCCCGGGACACCCTCCAGGTCCAACTGGAGGTGTACAGCGAGACCGTCCTGCTGCGGGGTTTCCAGGCCGATTCCACCTGGGTCAGGACCGTCTCGGCGGACGAGATCGCCAGCGTGTTCATCCGGCACCTGGGCTTCTCCTCCGGCCTGCTGCCCCGGGACGCCCTCTGGTGGAGCCAGGGGGAGACGGGCCAGGTGGTGGCCCTGTGGCGCCCGCCCCAGGTCTGGTCGGTGGCTTTGCAACGGGAGGCGTTCCAGCCTCCCGCCCGGCTCCGGTTGCCCATGCCGGGGCTGGTCTTCGTCTGCTCACCGGGCCGGGCGCCCTGGGTCTATGCCGCCCTGGAACGGCCCAGCAAGCCCGAGCAGCAGCTCTACCGCGCCCCGGCCTTCAACGTCTTCCGCGACGGGCGGGTCTGCCCCGGCAGCCACCGCTTCCCCGAGGACGTGGGGCTGATACCCGAGTCCTTCTTCCAGTCCTTCTTCTCCCTTACCGGAGATACCAGGGAACGGTCGAAGCAACACCCCGACAACCTGCAATTGCTATGGGAGGAACTTGATGGAAAGGCTGAGTACCCGGTTGAGGACCTGGTTCCCCAATGCACCGTGGCCCACGTCATGGCGGCCTCCGAAGGGCGACGGGGCTACTACCCCTAATCCTGCCCCCGCTGCTCCGGTGGGCTATCTGGTGAACCGGCCCGCCGGCCTCGCCGGAAGCCAGGGTGTCGGGTACGACTACGTTCTCGGTGCGGGCGGCCTCTACGTCCAGTCCGAGAGCGTCCACCTGACGGCGCGGGCGCTGGTCGCTCCCGCCCAGGTGCGGGGGCTGGCGCCGGTTTCCGAGAAGGTGGAACTGGCTCACGGCCCCATTCCGGCCCACGTCTTCGAGCTGGGGCTGGGCTGGATGCTGGCCGCGCCGGACACCGAGCGGTTCTTCGCGGTGGGCTGGGACGGCGACGCCTACCGACTGGTGGTGCCGCCGCAGGCAGGGACGGGTTCGTCCCTCACCTACCGGCCACCTGCCGGCGTAGTGGCCGAGTTCCACTCCCACGGACGCCACCGGGCCTTCTTCTCCGCCACCGACGATAAGGACGAGCAAGGGTTCCGCATCTACGGCGTCGTGGGACGCCTGGATATGCCTGAACCGGAACTGACCCTGCGCCTCGGCATCTACGGCCACTTCGCCCCGCTGGACTGGCGGCAGGTGTTCGACGGCCCGGCGCCGGGCCTGCGGCTCATTGACCAACGCACCAACAACAAGGAGGCAACCTGAAATGCCCTACTACCTGGACAACCAGTTCCTGCTGGACCAACCCTGGATCACCGTGGTGGGCTGCGGCGGCACCGGCGGCTTCGTTGCCGAGGGTCTCTGCCGCCTCTTCCAGGGCCGCGACGCCACCATCGTCCTGGTGGACCACGACCGGGTGGAACCCCACAACCTGCTCCGCCAGAACTTCTACAAAGAGGACGTGGGCGAGTTCAAGAGCAAGGCCTTGGCCGACCGTTTGGCAAGGGACTACCAGCGGCCCGTGGGCTACTCGGTCTATCCCTTCCGCGACGAGGAACCCCGCTACCCCGGCCTCTCCCCTCATGACGGCCTGGTCATCGGCTGCGCCGACAACGCTGCGGCCAGGCGGGCTATGGCCGAGTGCCTGCCCGGAGACCCCTGCCGCTGGCTCATCGACGCCGGCAACGACACCAATTGGGGACAGGTTCTCGTGGGCAACATCGCCCACCGGGTGGAACTGGAGGAACCGCCCTTCACCGGCGACACCTGCCACCTGGCCCCGGCGCCCACCCTGCAACGGCCCGACCTGCTGACCGCCGTGTCAACCAGGCCGCCCGACGTGGACTGCGCCGCCGCCCTGGACCTCACCGACCAGGACCCCACCATCAACCAGATGATGGCCTCCCTGGTGTTGCAGGTGGTACGCCGCATGGTGGCGGGCACCTGCCCCTTCCTGGGCCTCTACCTGGACATGGACCTGGGCACGGTCACCCCCAGCTACGTCACCCCGGAGGCGGTGGCGCGGCTGGTGGGTCGGAACAACGCCGGTTGAACGGCGCAAAGCAACCTCTACCCACAGAACCGATAAGGAGAATGAAATGACTGACCAGAAGGAAACCACAGCCACGACGTGGCAGGACCAGCACAGCGGGAAGCGGGGACACCAACTGATGACGGAGAAGCTGGCGGACGCCATCCCCGCCCTCGGCGCCACCGAGAATGCCCGTGACTACGACGACGTGCTGGCTTGCGCCAAGCTGTTCAGCCCTTACTCGAACTGGACCTGGTACATCACCGAGATGGACCGAGAGACCGGCCAGTGCTTCGGCCTGGTGGAGGGCTTGGAGACGGAGTTGGGGTACTTCGACCTCACCGAACTGGCTGAGACCACCGTGCTGGGCGGCGTCCCCGCCGTGGAACGCGACCTCTACTGGCAGCCCATGACCCTGGGCGAGATCAAGAACGGGTCCCGGGATGGCTCGCGGCGCATTGCAGAAACTGGCGAGACCGGAGGGGAGACTGCCCCAGCGGACGTGGTGAACGTCGAGGAGTTCCTCTTCGGGGCTGTGGCTGCGTCTGCGCCCTCCGATGATAACCCTGACGTTGTTGACGAGGAACCTCCCGCCGGAGACGCTACCGACGAAGTGGGCGGCGACGTGGACAACGATGGCGCCACAGGCGACACCGATGCCGGGGTACCCGATGCTGCCGATGATGATGACGATGCCAATGACGAACCCGCCCCGGCCGACACGGATGCCTCGGAGGAGTTGAAGGTGGTCCTGTCCATCCGGGGAGGCCGGGCCGTCATTGGAGTGCAGCGGCCCTCGGCGGACCCCCACATCGAAGCCTTCGACGACGTTGACCTGTTCGGGCTGGCCGACCAGTTTCCGGCGGTGGTGGCGCGGGCCAGGGCAATCTGGGAGGAGGAACCCATGCACCCGGCCTATGACCGGCCCGCTCCCCCGTCCCGGCAGCGGAACCGCCGTCAGCAGGCGGCAACCGCCCCCGCCGACACCGAGGCGGGGGAGCCGGAACAGCCCCAGGCCGAGACCCTGCGGCTGTTCTAGAGGTTCTGGCTTACCCTGGCCGCACGTGAAAGGGGAGGGACGCTGTTTCTGCGTCCCTCCCCGGCAGCGCATATATGGGGCCTTTTTGCGTTTAAGGCCCGGCGGCCCGTTCCGCTTCACTGCTGCCATCATCGACGTGAACGATGACGAACAGTTGGTGAAAGTCGTCCACCCCCAGGACTTCCATCAACCGCCGCCGCACCCGGGGCGACGGGCCGCGGGCACCGTTCATCAGGTACGACAGGTGGCTGGGCGAGATTCCGGCCAGCCGCGCCAGTTGGTTCTGGGAGATACCCAGCCGGTCCAGCAGTTGCCACACGGCGGCGGCTTTCAGGAGGACCCGCGTGGGCGGTCGGCGGCGTTTCACTTGCGCCCTCCCTCGCGCCCAATGTGCGGGCCCTTTTTGCGTTTGCGGAGTGTGTGGCCGGGGGAGCCGGCCATGTATGCAGCCCTTGTTGCGGTTCAATAGAAGGGCGACGCGACCTCCGGGTCCCCGCGCCAGGTGGCATCCAAGAAGTCGGGAATGTGTGCGTTGGTCAGCACGCCTTTCCAGTAGGCGGCGCGCTCGGCCTTGGCGAGGGTGGCCGGCTGAATCTGCCATCCGGGGTTGGACTCCCGGATCGCACGGGCGATGTCCGCGAGCGTCGCGCCCCGCGTGCAGAAGTCATCGACGACGATCACGAGGCCGGGCTCGCCCCCGATGGCGGAAGCCAGGTACACCCCGTCCACGGTGGCGTCCCGCTTGCCCGCGGAGGCGATGCGGGTGAGGCTGGTATGCCGATCCTTGGTGACGTGGTGGGGAAGCCACTCCCAGCCACGGGATTGTGCAAGCGCGTACGCCAGTGTCGACGCCGGGGTGTCGGATTTCGCAATGTTTTGACCTGAAGAGACCGAGGAGACGACGACGACGCGCTGGTCCCCGTCGGGGCGGAGGTCCTCGAAGGCGGCGCAGAAGGTGCGGGTGGCCGCCCTGACGGCGGCAGGTTCGCCGTACTTGAACCGGTTGAAGCGCCGGGTCCACTTCTCGTAGGGCCGGTCGGTGATGCGGAACCCGACCGTGAGCAACCCCAGATCGCCGGCCGGCAGGCGGTGGATACGGATCAGCCGGTCGGGTATGAAGCCTTTGCCCCGGGTCTCCTCGCCGAAGAGGATCGCAGCCATTTCGCCCACCGTGTAGGCGGATGGCGCATTCGCTGCCGGTCCTGTTTCTTTATCCATGAGTTCCGCTCCTGCGGGGACCCGCCGCCCGGTGGTATATGCGGCCCTTTTGCGTTTCAGCCCCGGGCAATTGCCATGTCATCCCAAAACGGCTTTCCAAACCAGCCAACGGCGTTGTACGTTTCTTCCCGCTCCGGGGCGGGCGCCCCGGCTTTTCACCGGAGCGGCCGCTGCCCAGGTATGAACTGCTCCGCGACCGGTCGGGGCGAAGCCGCTCATGGCCGCATCAGGAGCCCGCGCCGCCGCTGTCCGATTGCTCCCAGTCCACCTTGTGCTCCGGGTCGTGGCCGAGGCCGGTGTGGGACAGGTCGGCGTCGGTGTCCGAGGCCGACGACTCGATGTCGCCGCCGTTGAGCGTCAGCGAGTTTTCCAGCACGGCGATGCCCTGGGTGGAGATGTTGGGCTCAACCACCGTGTGGACGAAGGTCAGGGTGGCGGTTCCGCTGCCGCCCTCGTAGGTCGCCCACTTCTCGCCCCAGTCGGCAGGGTCCATGTCGATCTTCAGCCGGGGCGCGCCCCCCGTCGTGTCCACGTCCACCGCTTCGTCGAAGGTGACCGTGATGCGGATGACGTCGCCCAGGGCGTAGGTGTCGTCGTCGCCCGCGTCCGACGTTACCTCCACCTCGTCCACCTCCGGGGCCTGCGGACGCCAGTCCACCTTGTGGTTGGCGTCGTGCTTGCGGCCGTCATGGGACAGGGTGGCGGCCACGCCGTTCGCCTGGATGGTCCCGCCGTTGAGGGCGAGGGAGTCCTCCAGCACGGCGATGCCCTGGCGGGAGATGTTCGGCTCCACCACCGTGTGGGTGAAGGTGAGGGTGGCCGTGCCGCTGCCGCTGGCGTAGCTCGCCGCCTTCGTGCCCCAGTCCGCCGGGTCCATGTCGATGTTCAGGGTGGGCGTGCCTCCCGTGGTGTCCACGGTCACCGCCTCGCTGAAGGTCAGCGTGACGCTGATGGTCTCGCCGGCGCGGTACGTGGCATTGGCCCGGGGCGATGAGGACACGTTCACGGCAGTCACCGTCGCCGGGGCACTCTGCTCGTCACTGCTATCGTCACCACTGTCCCCGCTGGCACCGCCTTCATCGCCGCCGGCGCTGCTGTCTGGCTGCGTCTCCCAGTCCACCTTGTGGTTGGCGTCGTGGGCCAGGCCCGTGTGGGACAGGTCCGCGTCCGCCTGAGTTGCCGACGACTTGATGGTCCCGCCGTTCAGATCCAGCGAGTTCGCCAGTACCGCGATGCCCTGGGTGGAGATGTTCGGCTCTACCACCGTGTGAGTGAAGACGAGGCTGGCCGTCCCGCTGCCGCTGGCGTAGCTCGCCAGCTTCTCGCCGTAGTCCGGGTCCATCTTGATGGTCAGGCGGGGAGTGCCGTCCGAAGTGTCCACGTCCACCTTCTCGTCGAAGGTCAGGCTGATGCGGATTACATCGTCCTTGGCGTAGGTGTCGTCGTCTCCTGCGTCCGACGTTATCCGCACGCCGGTTACATCCGGGGGCTTGGCCGCCACCGCGGCGGTGGCCGCGCTGGTCAGCGTCTCCTTGTAGCCCGCATCGTCGGTGAAGGACACCCGCACCTTGACGGCTTTGCCCAGGTCTGTGCTTGCCAGGGTGTAGGAGTTGCCCGCAGCCCCGGATATGTCGGCGTCATCGGCCAGCCACTGGTAGGCGAAGGTGACCCCGCTGAGGCCGTCACTGTCGGATATGGCCGAAGTGTCCGCCGTCAGGATCTCGCCCACCCGGGCCGTGCCGGTGATGCTCGGCGCGCCCGCAGCCGGACTGTTGGCCTGGCCCTGGCCCAGGAGATTGGAGGATTCCGCAGGCGGATCCGACTCGACCGCGCCGGAGGTGTCACTGGCGGCCTGCCAGTCCACCTTGTGGTTGGCGTCGTGGCCCAGGCCGGTGTGGGCCAGGTCGGCGTCAGCGCCGTCCGACTGTATGGTCCCGCCGTTCAACTCCAGGGAGTTGGCCAGTACCGCGATGCCCTGGGGGGAGATGTTGGGCTCCACCACGGTGTGGGTGAAGATGAGGTTTGCCGAGCCGCTGCCGCTGGCGTAGCTGGCCCACTTCTCGCCCCATTCCGCCGGGTCCATGTCGATCTTGATGCGGGGCGTGCCTCCCGAGGTGTCCACGTCCACCACCAACTGGTTGAAGGCCACCTGCACCTGGATGGTGTCGCCGATGCCGTAGGTCTGGTCCGCGCCCGGGTCCGAGACCACGGACACTCCGGTCACCGATGCCGCCGGGACCTGCTGCTGTTGCTGCGCGGTCGCGGGGGCCGAATCGATGGAGGTGTCGGTGGGCTTGGTCAGCCGCAGCTTGACCTGCTGGTTCTGCGGCCAAATGCCAATGCCGGAGTTGGCCCAACTGGCCGTCTTGCTGCTGTTGGAGAGAGTTGCATCCGCGACGGGGAACTGGCGGTCGTCGACATGCAGCGTCCACTCCCCAGAAATCTCCTTGTCCAACATCAATTCAAGGCGACCAGTCCCCTCGTTAATGTACACCCCGAAGCCTACGACCCGCGTGGGGTCCTGAGCGTCTCCGAAGGAGTTGGGAGTGAGCGCCCCGGTGCATTCGTTGCCTGTAGACAGGTCGAGGCAACCTCTAAATACACTGGGAGCAAAATCCTTCACACTGAGCGCCGCCGACCAGATGATGACGCCTGCCGGTGTGTTGTTGGTCACCGCCTGGTCGGAGAGGGTAGCCACGGCGATGCCGCCGGCGCCCCGGAGCGGCATGGCGGAGGGCCTGGTGTAGCGCACCCTGACCGTATCGGTGCGGGCCACCGGCGAGGCCAGGGTCAGCGTCACTGTCTTGCCGGAGACGGCGACGCCGCCGGAGGCGACGTTGCGCCGGGCGTTGTTCACCGTGACCCGGAAGACCCCGGGCGCGGGCTTCGAGGCCGCGTCCAGGTTCTCGGTGAAGGTCATAGTCAGTGTTTTCTCGTCCACCACGGCGCTCTTGAATGCCGGCACCGGCGCCGTGAGCCGCAGCTTGACCTGCTGGTTCTGCGGCCAAATGCCAATGCCGGAGTTGGCCCAACTGGCCGTCTTGCTGCTGTTGGAGAGAGTTGCATCCGCGACGGGGAACTGGCGGTCGTCGACATGCAGCGTCCACTCCCCAGAAATCTCCTTGTCCAACATCAATTCAAGGCGACCAGTCCCCTCGTTAATGTACACCCCGAAGCCTACGACCCGCGTGGGGTCCTGAGCGTCTCCGAAGGAGTTGGGAGTGAGCGCCCCGGTGCATTCGTTGCCTGTAGACAGGTCGAGGCAACCTCTAAATACACTGGGAGCAAAATCCTTCACACTGAGCGCCGCCGACCAGATGATGACGCCTGCCGGTGTGTTGTTGGTCACCGCCTGGTCGGAGAGGGTAGCCACGGCGATGCCGCCGGCGCCCCGGAGCGGCATGGCGGAGGGCCTGGTGTAGCGCACCCTGACCGTATCGGTGCGGGCCACCGGCGAGGCCAGGGTCAGCGTCACTGTCTTGCCGGAGACGGCGACGCCGCCGGAGGCGACGTTGCGCCGGGCGTTGTTCACCGTGACCCGGAAGACCCCGGGCGCGGGCTTCGAGGCCGCGTCCAGGTTCTCGGTGAAGGTCATAGTCAGTGTTTTCTCGTCCACCACGGCGCTCTTGAATGCCGGCACCGGCGCCGTGAGCCGCAGCTTGACCTGCTGGTTCTGCGGCCAAATGCCAATGCCGGAGTTGGCCCAACTGGCCGTCTTGCTGCTGTTGGAGAGAGTTGCATCCGCGACGGGGAACTGGCGGTCGTCGACATGCAGCGTCCACTCCCCAGAAATCTCCTTGTCCAACATCAATTCAAGGCGACCAGTCCCCTCGTTAATGTACACCCCGAAGCCTACGACCCGCGTGGGGTCCTGAGCGTCTCCGAAGGAGTTGGGAGTGAGCGCCCCGGTGCATTCGTTGCCTGTAGACAGGTCGAGGCAACCTCTAAATACACTGGGAGCAAAATCCTTCACACTGAGCGCCGCCGACCAGATGATGACGCCTGCCGGTGTGTTGTTGGTCACCGCCTGGTCGGAGAGGGTAGCCACGGCGATGCCGCCGGCGCCCCGGAGCGGCATGGCGGAGGGCCTGGTGTAGCGCACCCTGACCGTATCGCCGTGGTCCACCGGCGAGGCCAGGGTCAGCGTCACCGTCTTGCCGGAGACGGCGACGCCGCCGTTGGCCACGTTGCGCCGGGCGCCGTTCGCGGTGACCCGGAAGGCCCCGGGCGCGGGCTTCGAGGCCGCGTCCAGGTTCGCGGTGAAGGTCATCGTCAACGTCTTCCAGTCCGCCGCCGCGCTCTGGAACCCCGGCAGGCTTGAGTCCACCTTGTGGGCCGGGTTGTGGGCGAGCCACGAAAAGCTGAGGTCGGCGTCGAGTCGCGGCCACGCATGGAAGGAGCCGATCCTGCTGCCGTTGCCGTCGACGGGGTTCCGGGGCACCAGGATGCCCGCGGTGGAAACGTCCGTCCCCGCCACGGTGTAGGTGAAGGTCAGCGTGTCGGTCTCGTCTTGGCCGTCCCAGTAGGCCCACCGCTGGCCCCCGCTCTCCGGGGTCAGGTCCAGCTTCAGGCGCGGCCTGCCGCCCGACCCGTACACCTCCACCGCAGTGTCGAAGGTCACCTCCACCCGGACCTGCTCGCCCAGCCCGTAGGTGCGGTCGGGGCCCGGGTCCGAGACCAGCCTGATGGACTCGATCATCGGAAACCCGTTGGTCACCGGCTGGCCGGAGAAGCTCTCCAACAGGTTGCCGGCGCGGTCGCGCAGCCCGGCGGTGGAGGGCTTGACGTAGCTCACCGCGATCCTGGCGTCCTTGCCGCCGGGCACCGGGCCGGTCTCCAGCCTGACCTGGCTGCCGGAGATGTTCGCCACCCGCGTCACCGCCACGGTGCGGGCGCCGCGGCCCGGCGGCGTGGCCGTCACCCGGAAGGCGCTCGCCGGCGGCTTTGCGTCCTTGTCCAGGACCTCGGTGAACAGGAGCTCCAGGAAAGCCTTTTCGTCGTAGGTCAGGAGGCAGGTCCAGCGCTGGCCGACGCCGGGGCGGTGCCTCCAGTCGCAGTCGTCGGAGCGGTAGGGGAAGAGCTGCGCGCTGGAGAAGAGGGGCGCGTCCGTGTCCGCCGCGTGGGTGACCTGCTCGTGAAACGGGGCCGCCGGGTAGCCGATGGCCTCGCCGATCAGCCGGGCCGCATTGTTAGAGGTGCTAGAGGGCGGGCGCGTGTATTTCAGGTTGGTTCTCCCGTGGGAGGGGATGGCCTTGGCCAGAGTCAGCGTCACCGTCTTGCCGGTGATGGACACGCCGGTAACCGGGACCAGGCACTCCCCCTGGCACCGGGGAATGCCCTCCCCGCCGCCGTGGCGCGTCCTGACCTCGAACCTGTCGTTGGCCGGCACGGAGTCCTCGTTCAGGGCCCGGTCGAAGGTCACCGTCAGCAGGTTGCCGTTCACCGTGGCGCTGGCGAAGTTCGGCCCGTCCTGGACGCCGGCAGCGACGTTGGCGGCATAGGCCCGGTCACCGATGCCGGTGGTCCTTCCCGACAGGAGTATGTCGTACCTGACGCCCGGCTCCAGCCCGGAATACGTGTAGCTCCGCGTGCTGGGAGGGAGGCTGAATTCATCCTGGGTGTACTCTGTCGTTCCGGATTTTCGATGTGCAATAGTCCAGAACAGCGCGGCCGTTCCGGTGGCAGCGGGGGTCCAGTGCACCTCAATCAGGCCGTCGCCGAAGCCGGGTTCGGCGTAGCCCGCCGGCATGTCGGGACAGGTGGTGCAACCGGCCGTTCCCGCCGTGAAATGGGCGTGGCCCAGGTTGGCAAAGTCGGTCAACTGCTTGCCGCTGAAGTTCGCCGTCTCGTTGCCGGATGTGTCCTGCAGCGGGCCTGATGCCGGCTTGGTGTAGCTCAGCGTGACCTTCTCGTTGTAGGCGTGGGCTACCGCACTGGCCAAGGTCACCGTGGCGGTCCTGCCGGAGAGGACGGCGGTGCCCGTGCCGGCGATGGTCCGGGCCGGGCCGCCCGGGGCGGCGATGGTCACGGTGAAGGCGCTGCCCGCCGGCGCCGAGGCGGCGTCCAGGTTCTGGTTGAAGGTCACCGTGAGCTTCGTCCCCTCGTCCTGTGCGTACATGAAGGCGGGCGCACCTACGACACCGGCAACCACGTTGTGGGCTTCAGCCCGGTCGCCAAACCCGCTCGGGCTCGTTCTACGCACGAACACTGTGTAGGCGACGCCCGGATCCAGCCCGGTAATCGTGTAGCTCCGCTCGTTGCTGAGGACGTTAAAATGGCCCTCAGACATAGAGGAACCTCCAACCTTCCTATGTCCGACCAGCCAGTTGACGCCGGCCGGCCCGGTGGTGGCGGGCGTCCAGTGCACCTCAATCTCGCCATCGGTGAAGGTGGGCTGGGCAAAGCCCGTCGGCGCGTGCGGAGCCCCATCATTACCACCACCCTGGTCCGTCAAATGCACGTGGCCCAAGTTGTACTCGCCATGCGGGCCATGCGCCCGGGCGGTTCCGGGGCCGGTCAGCAGGGCGGCCAGGGCGATGAGGAGAAGCAGGGCCGCCAGGCCGAGCAGCGGCCACCGGCGATGGAGCGGGGAAGAACGGGAGAGCATTACGCCGTCACCTCCTGCTGGAGGTGGGGGCAATGCTCGGTGAAGCCGGTTTTAGAGGGGGAAGAGTCGGGGGGGGGGGGGGGGCTTACAGGGGTAGGTATGGGCTGAAATTGCCCTGAAATTGGCTCTGGAATCAACTTGGGAAGGCGCATCGGCTTCCGGCATTCTGGTGTTCTTCACACGCCCAGATGCAGGAGACCCCCGATGCGCCTTCCCAGAGAAACTTATCAGATTCAGCAGACTATTGAAACGCATTTACCTCACCTCTCCCGGGCACAATTGACCGGCCTGGTGCTCTGGGTATTCGGGGCCATCCTCGCCGGCAGCGCCTGCCAGAACGCCGTCGCCTCGGCCCTCTCCCCCTGGGGCGGCTGGTACAAGTTCCGCCAGTATCTCCGCGAATGGCTCTACGACGGCAGTGACCGGAAAAGCCCCTGCCAGACCCAACTGGACGTAACTCTCTGCTTTGCGCCCCTGCTGAAATGGGTGCTTGCCCTGTGGCAATCCGACCGGCTCGCCCTGGCCATCGACCCCACGCTCAAGGGCGACCAGACCACCGCCATCGTCATCAGCGTCCTCTACCGCAGTTGCGCCATTCCCGTTGCCTGGCGCATCCACCGGGCCACTCAGAAAGGCTCCTGGATGGACCCCACCGTGGAACTGCTCCGGGAACTGGCTCCGGCAGTTCCCCAGGAAATGACCGTAATCGTGCTCTGCGACCGGGGCATCTCCAGCCCCAAGCTGTGGCAGCAGATACGGGAGCAGGGCTGGCACCCCGGTATGCGCTACCGGAACAACATCACCTTCTGCGCCGACGGCGGCAAGCGATTGCCCGCCAGGCGCTTCGTCTCCGTTCCCGACACGGCCTGGATCGGCCACGGCACCGCCTTCGGCACCCCCTCCGCCCAACGCCGCTGCACCCTGGTGGTGGTCTGGTACTCCGAACAGAAGGAGCCCTGGATCATTCTCACCGACCTGGCCCCCGATAAGGTGGGACCCAGCTGGTACGCCCTGCGCTTCTGGATCGAACTGGGCTTCAAGGCCCTCAAGAGCCTGGGCTGGAAATGGGACAAGACCAGGAGAACGGACCCAACCCGCATCTCCCGCCACTGGCTGGTGCTCTCGGTGGCAACCCTGCTGGCCCTGGGCTACGGCACCAGGGTGGAGGACGCCAATGACCGCGGCATTGATCCAAGCAACCTGCGGGCTCCGCCCAAAGCGCTGGCTTCCAATCATCGGGACCCTCGTACTCGTCCCGCGCGTATCGTCAGCGTGATCCGCTACGGCATCGATTGCCTGCGCCGGTTGATGCTCAAAGGAAGACTCTGGACCCGCGTCTGGCTGCTGCCCGAACCCTGGCCGGAACCCAAGGAAGGCTTGGAGATCACCCATCATGCGCCCCCGTAACAGGCCATACCTACCCCTGTAAGGGGGGGGGGGGGGGGTAAACTTGGCTAGAATAATGTTGCTGGCTGGGAACGCCGTCAACGCCGTCGTTGCGGCGCCGGCATCCCCACCGTTAAGGGCATCGTAATGTAGCCATGCCAGGGGCATCTAGCTGTCTCAGGAGGGCATCGTAATGTAGCCATGCCAGGGGCATCTAGCTGTCTCCCGTTTTCCGAAAAATCACGAACAACCTTACCACAAGTCATATTTCTACAGTGCCACTTTTACACCAGTTCTTACCACTTATTGTAACTATTCAGAATTGCTCTTATAATCACTCCCGCCGGCGCAGTTTGCTGCGTTGGGTGTGAGCACCAGGACCGGGATTTCCCGGCCCCCCAGGGGTGAGAGAATTGGACCAACCGGACGGGCAGGCCCAACGGATACGGGAGCTGGAAGAGCGCCTCTCCCTCCTGAGCGGCGCCAGCCTTCGCATCAACGAGAGCCTGGACTTCGACACCGTGCTGCAGGAGGTGGCGGACAGCGCCCGTGCGCTGACGGCCTCCCGCTACTCCGCCATCACCGTGCTTGACGAGGCCGGGCGCCTGTCGGACTTCATCGTCTCCGGTCTGACCAGGGAAGAGCACCAGGGGTTGTGGGACATGCCGGAGGGGCTGGGGTTCTTCCAGTATCTCAGCGGGCTGGAGGAACCCCTGCGGGTCTCCAACAGGGGCTGGGGTTCTTCCAGTATCTCAGCGGGCTGGAGGAACCCCTGCGGGTCTCCAACATCGACAGCCACCTGAGAGCCCTGAACATGCCGGAGTTCCTGCCCTCCGTGCCGGCCACTTCCCTGCTGGTCGCTCCCATCCGCCACCAGGGGGCCGGGGTGGGCACGATCTACCTGGCCCACGATACGGAGGACCGGGAGTTCACCCGGGAGGACGAGGAGACGCTGGTGCTCTTCGCCTCCCAGGCGGCCCTGGCCATCGCCAACGCCCGGCGGCACCGGGAGGAGCGGCGGGCCAAGGCCGGCCTGGAGACGCTGATCGACACCTCGCCGGTGGGCGTGGCGGTCTTCGACGCGGCGACGGGAATGCCCAGGTCCTTCAACCGGGAGGCTACCAGGATCGTGGACAGCCTGCGGGGGCCCGGCCAGTCTCCGGTGGACCTGCTCAAGGTGATTACCTTCCGGCGGGCCGACGGGCGGGAGTTCTCGCTGGAGGAGTTCCCCCTGGCCGGGCTGCTGAGCACGCCGGAGACGCTCCACGCCGAGGAGATTGTCCTGCGGGTCCCGGACGGGCGCAGCGTTTCGGTGCTGCTCAACGCCACCCCCATTCTCTCCGAGGACGGCGCCGTGGAGTCCTTCGTGATCACTTTGCAGGACCTGGCAGCCCTGGAGGAGCCGGAGCGGCTGCGGGCCGAGTTCCTGGCCATGGTCAGCCACGAGCTGCGGGCGCCCCTGGCGACCATCAAGGGTTCCGCCGCCACGGTGCTGGACTCTACTGCTGACCTGGACCCGGCGGTGCTGCGGCAGTTCTTCCGCATCATCGGCGGCCAGGCCGACCGCATGAACGAGATGGTGTCGGACCTGCTGGACGTGGCGGGCATCGAGACGGGGACCCTGGCGGTCAGTCCCGAACCGGCGGAGGTGGCGGTCCTGGTGGACCGGGCCCGCAGCGCCTTCGGCGGCAGCAACACCATCACCGTAGACCTGGAGCCGGACCTGCCCCTGGTGCTGGCGGACCGGCGGCGCATCGTGCAGGTGCTGGGCAACCTGCTGTCCAACGCCGCCCGCCACTCGCCGGAGTCTGCGGTCATCCGGGTGAGCGCGGTGCGGGAGGGCGTTCACGTAGCGGTGGCGGTGTCCGACCAGGGGCGGGGCATCCCCGCCGAGCGGCTGCCCCACCTGTTCCGCAAGTTCTCCGGTTCGCAGTCCGGCGAGCGGGGCGGCGACACCGGCCTGGGCCTGGCCATCTGCAAGGGCATCGTGGAGGCCCACGGGGGCCGCATCCGGGCTGAGAGCGACGGCGCGGGCCTGGGGGCACGGTTCACCTTCACCCTGCCGGTGGTCGAGGGCGCCGGGAGGAACACCAGGGTCAACGATGCCCCGGTCTCGGCCTCAAGGCGCGCCTCTCCAAGCGCCCATCAGGACCCCGGGGAACCGGTGCGCGTCCTGGTGGTGGAGGACGATCCCCAGGAACTGCGCTACGTGCGGGACGTGCTGGTCCAGTCGGGGTACGCGCCTCTGGTGACCGGAGACCCGGCGGAAGCCCTCCGCCTCATGGAAAGGGAGCGGCCCCGGCTGGCGCTGCTGGACCTGGTGCTGCCCGACGGTGACGGCATCGAGCTGATGCAGGCGATTCTCAAGATAGCCGACGTGCCGGTGATTTTCCTGTCCGCCTACGGGCGGGACGAGACCATCGCCCGGGCCTTCGAGATGGGGGCCGTGGACTACCTGGTCAAGCCCTTCTCGCCAACGGAGCTAGCGGCCAGGATGGGGTCGGCCCTGCGCCGCAGGGAGGTGTCCGAGACGGAACCCTACGTGCGGGGCGGCCTGGTCATTGACTACTCGGCGCGCCGGGTGACCCTGGACGGCCGCCCGGTGCGGTTGACCGCCATGGAGTACCGGATGCTGGCCGAGCTGTCGGCCAACGCCGGTAAGGTGCTGACCTACGAGCATCTCCTGGAGAACGTCTGGAGGGACCGCAGCAGCGGCGGCATGAGGCCCCTGCGCACCATGCTGGGCAAGCTGCGCGGCAAGCTGCGCGAGGAGGCCCGCAACCCCAGGTACATTTTCACCGAGTCCCGGGTGGGGTACTGGATGCCCGAGGGGGAGGGGCAGGAGACGGAACCCGCAGAAATCTGAGCGACACACGGGTGGGATGGGACGGTGTAAGATATGTTGGTGGAAACACGTCCGTATAGAGGTGAGCGGATGAGCGAGCAGGAAGGGGCAACAAATAAAGGAGGGGAAACGGTCGCGGGGCTCTCGCGCCGCCCCCGCGAAGAGACAGCCCGCCTCGGCAAGGAGATGTACGAGCGGGACATCCGTGGGTTGGTCGAAGCGGACCACCACGGAGAGATTGTCGCCATTGACGTGGACAGCGGTGAGTGGGCGCTGGCCGGTGACGAGATTGACGCGGTGGACCGTCTGCGGGCAATGCGCCCCGGCGCCGTCAATGTTCTGTGCGAGCGGGTGGGATTCCGGGCGCTGCGCAGCTTTGGGGCCGGGTCTCTGCGGAGCCCCCTATGATCCAGGGAGTGGTCAATGCCGCCTATGAGGCGGTGGTGCCCCTCTCCATGCAAGGCCCCGCCGGGCAGGTCCGGGACATCGAGGCTGTGGTGGACACCGGCTACAGCGGGTACTTGACCTTGCCGACCAGCGTGGTGACTGAGTTGGATCTGCCTTTTGCTCACATCGGCCGGGCGTTTCTGGCCAATGACGACGAGGTGAGCTTCGATGTTCACGACGTTACGGTTCTGTGGGACGGCCAGCCGAGACCCATCAAGGCCGACGCGACGGGCAGCACCCCGCTTGTCGGTATGCTGCTGCTCGACGGGCATGACCTGAACATCGAAGTCCAGAGCGGAGGCCGCGTCGTCATCCAGGCCAGGGCGTAGGCGGGAGACAAGGGCCGAACTCGAGAAATTCCCAAGGTGGGGAAAGAAGAGGCAGGCCACTCCAATCGGGGTCATGGCAACCGGCGGCTTGCCAGGAATCGGTCTCCAGGGCTCTTTGCCGCCGCGTGATGGTTAGGACATGAGCTTCGTTGTCCTCGAATGCGCCCAACCATAATCCGAGTGACCTTTCGTGTTCGGCAAAAGAGCTCACTCGTTTCAGTATCGGGGAGTATCAGAATCAAGGAGCAGCTCAATCGGAATGGTCTGGACCGGACGCCGTAAGCGCGTGCAAGGAGCCGCGTGATTACCGTAACCGACTTGCTCAGCCGTGGGAACAAACACACGGCAAAGGTGTTGCCGCCGGCCGTTTCCGGTGTCGTCGCCGCACTCGTTGCTTATTACGCGATGGAGGTGGGGGGCGTCTGGAAGTCATCAGGCGTCAGTTGGGGCGGCTTCATTCCCGGTTGGCTATTCGGGGCAGGCTTCACAATACTTGCATTCGTATGCTTCGCGTATCTATGCCATCGGAAAGCCCTTCAGTATCCAGCGACAGCCAACATAGCTGCCATTACAGGTACCGCCACCATACTGGCGCTGACGTGGTGGCCGACGCGACAGTGCGACATGGTGGGCGGGGTGGCGGCTGGACTTACCGGCGCCGGCATGGTGGCAGCTCTGGCAGCGGTCGTCAGTTTTCAGGCCCGAAGAGCGCCCCGGAATCCAGCCACTGACAGAGACGATGGAATTGACCAGCCTTACACCAAACCGGATAAAGCGTATGTAGGGATAGTCCCATTCGTGCAGATTGTCTTGGCGCTGATAATGGTTCTGGTCGCCTACCTGGCGATGACAAACGATGACTTATCCGAATCCCGTACAAAATTACTAGCATTCGCTGGCATCGGCATCACCGCGGCATCGTCAATATCCGCAAAGCTGAACCTAAAGACCATCCTGGCCGTGGGCGGGGCAGTCATTTCAGTAATTGGGGCGTACATTGAAGCGGGCCGGACTGGACAAAATCAAGAACCGAGGCCGATTCCGACGTCACACCGTCCTGCGGCATGGGGATAGTGTACGTCAGTTCGGCCTGGTCGTCCACGATTTCAATTCCCTTCACAAAATTGCGGATCAGCGCCTTCCGCTCTGGGAACGTCCCATCCTGGAACAACTCGCGGAAGTCGGCCACGTACCCCTTGATTTCCTTGCTGGTGGGCAACTCCGCCCGCCGCCGCTCAAGCTGGTCCTCGGCTTCCTCGCGGGCGGCGACCAACTGGTCCTGGCGGCTCTTCAGGGCCAGGATGCGGGGCGACAGGACCTCCAGGGGCAACTGCTGGGTCTCAAGGGCCTGGTAGAGGTTCTCCAACCGGCTGTCCACGTCGGATAGCTCGGCGCTGATGGCGGTCATCCTGCCGTTGACCTCACCTGCGATGTTGTCGATCTCCTCGGCTACCAGGGTCACCAGCTCGGTGATGGTCTCCTCGGTGAGAATCCGCTCCCGGATCTTCTCGACCACCAGGTCTTCCACCTTCCCCGCGTTCAGGTAGCGCCCGTTGCTGCACGCTCCCGCTCCCTCGCGGAACAGGCTGGCACAGACGTAGTAGGCGAACTGGCCGCTCTTGGCGCCCTGGGCGGAGTAGGGCTTGCCGCACACCCCGCAGCGTAGTAGTCCGCTCAATAGGTACTGGCTGCCCACCCGTCCGGGCCGCGTCACCGTGGGCGCCCGCTCCCGCAACCCCTGCTGCACCTCGTCAAACACCTCCCTGGACACCAGGGCAGGCCAGGCGTTCTCGACACGCACCGGGTCCGGGTTCTTCCCGTCCTTGCTCTTGACGCCCCAGACGGAGGTGCCGGTGTAGGCTTCGTTGGTCAGCAGGTAGTGGACCACGTTCTTCTGCCAGCGCCGCCCCTTGTGGGTGATGCCCCGCCCGTTCAGTTCCTTGCAGATTTCCTTCAGCCCGTTGCCCCGCCGGGAACTCTCGAATATCTCCTGGACAATGGGCGCGGCCACCGGGTCCACCTCCAGGGTGGGGCGGTCCTTCACCCCGTCACTGACCTTGATGCGGGTGTAGCCGAAGGGGGCCTTGGAGCCCAGGAAGAAGCCCCGGGACGCGGCCTCCCGCATCCCCCGCTTGACCTCTTCGGCTAAATTTTCGCTGTAAAATTCGTCCACGCTCTCGATGATGCCCTCCATCAGCTTGCCGGTGGGGGAGTCGTCGGCGTGCTCGGTGATGGAGACCACGCGAATGCCCTTGCGCCGCAGCATGGACTTGAAGGCCACCGCGTGCTCCCGCTTGCGGGTGAACCTCGAAAATTTCCAGACAAGGATGACCTCAAAGGGGGCCTTGGCCTTGCTGCCTTCGTCGATCATCTTCTTGAACTGGGGCCGGTCGGCGATCCTGCCGCTCTCGGCTTCGTCCACGTACTCGCGGGCCACGGAGTAGCCGTTGCTCTTGGCGTAGTCGCGCAAGGCCCGCATCTGGGCAGCGACGGACAGGTCCACGTCCTGGCGGTCGCTGGAGACCCGGGCGTACAGGGCCGCCGGGGTCGGTTGTTGAAGGTTCCTACTCATGGGTGTCTCCTCCTTGTCGGGGTTCGGTCCGGCGGGAGCGCAGCCGTTCCAGGCGGGCCTCCCGGCGCAACTCCCTATCTTCCATGTACAGGCGGAGGGCCTCGCGCACCAACTCGCTCATATCGCGGCCCTCCTCGTCTTTCACCCGCTGCACCTGCTGGTACATCTCCGGGGGCAGGGAGAAGGTGATGGTCCTGGAAATGCGTCGTGGGGGCATGGCTCTCTTTTTTGCCGGCGAGGGTAATGGGTTGTCTTACTATTGATTATCGGACATCCGGCCCGCCCGGTCAAGGGGCGGCAGTCACCGGCCTGGGGCTGTTCCTGCGGTAGGGCTGACTCTGCCGGGACAACTGCGGTTCGAGAACGCTGCGGTTCTCCCAGGGCACGGCCACCACAATCACCTTGGCCAGGCGTCCCTTCCAGAATACGGGAGCCGCGATGGCGGCTACGCCATCTTCTTCGTCGTACTCGGCCCTGCCGCTCTGGGCGGCCCGCTCCGCCAGAGAGCCGCCAGGCAGAGCCTTGCGCTTTTGGGGCATCCCACCCCTACGTCCGTTCAGCAGCGGGGAACGGCGCGCCCCGAAGCCCGCCGTCCGCTTCACCACCCCGGCCGTCAGGATGGCCGGCTCCGTCCAGCCCTCCGGGTCGCCCCGCTCTTCCCGCTCATACAGGACTACCAGCAGGGGCGTATCCCGCACCAACTCGGCCATGCGCAGCGCCGCCGAGGAATAGGCGCAACCGAACTGGTCATGGAGGGTCGCCACGTCCAGACCGCTGGCCCGGGCATAGGACAGGAATACCTCCGGCTGCATCAGGACCGCCGCCGCAAACCGGTCGGCCTCCCGGCACACCGTCCGGCAGGGCGGGCCGCCGGAATGCAGGTCGCACATGGTCTCGTGAATGATCTCGTAGGCTTCGTGCAGCACCGTGTGGGCCTTGGTCCCTTCCCACATATCGCTGCGATGGTAGATGTGGTACTCGCCGCTGGGTTCGCCGATGTGGGCGCCCTTCAGCCCCTCCATGTGCCCGTCCCGCACCGTGCCGAACCCGGAACGCTCCGCCAGGGCGGTCAGCTCATCCAGGGTGGGACGGGTTGACAGGCGGAAGTAGTCCACGAAGCGGGCGGCCATTGCCTCGGGGTCAAGGGGTTGGCCGGACAGGTCGTCGTCCAGCAGGTCGCGGCAGAAGCCGCCCAGGGTGTTTTGCGTCGTCATCATTCCAACAGCCTCTTGCCGGTGAACTTCTCGTACATCTCCACGATGAACCGCTTGGCGTTGATGGTCATGGGGCCGTCGGGCCGGGTGCCTACTCTAAAGGCCGGGTCGTCCAGCACGTAGCGGTAGGCCCGCTCCACGTCGTGGATTTCGTCGCCGTAGGGGTCGGGCGGCGGCCCGTGCCCGGCCCGACGGAGCAACTGCTGGGCGTCCACCCGGTACAACTCGGCCAGCTTGCGGACCACGGTGGGGCCGGGCTGCTTCTCGCCCCTCTCGATCTGGGACAGGTAGGAGCCGGACACGCCGGTTCGCCGGTTCACCTCCCGCAGGCTCACCTTCCCCCTGAGCCTTTTCAGCAGGGCGCCGATGTCCTCGTAGTCCCCGGTTTCCAGCCGCAGGTCCTCCCGTTCCACGTTGTTGTCGTCGTGCTCATCCATTCCTGCCACCCCGCCTTCCGGTGTCGTTGTCCGAACATAAGTTACATTCCAGCCGGTTAATTGTTACATCATAATGAACACTTTGTCAAAACGGGTGCGTTTATGACTTTTGCTTCATTGTCTCTGCCGATGCACGGTTGATACACTCAATATGGCAGAACGGATTTTCTAGCCACCGACCAATTATAACCAACCGGCCCCCTACGGACTACCCCCCCGAAGTCACGCCGGACTACTTCAAGAGAGAACCCTTTGAGCAAACAGCGAGCACTCACCGAGGACCAGGAGCGCCAGCGCACGGAAGGGCTGCGCGTGCTGGCCCGCATCATCGCCCGCCGCCACCTGGCCGAAGCGGAGCTGGTTCCCGCGCCAACCGGCGACGCGGACGGCGGCAACGGGGACCGCAAGGAGGCAGCAGAGTGAAACGCAGGCAATCCTGTATCCGGGTGAGGCTGAAGGCGGAGGCGGTCTGGGACCTGCTGTACCGTCTCAACCTGACCCAGAACGAACTGGCCCGGCGCATCGGGCGCTCCTCGGGCTATCTGTCCCAGCTGATCAACGGGGAACGCTGTCCCTCGGCGGAGACCCGCCGGCGGCTGATGGAAGTGCTGGGCGTGTCCGACTTCGACGTTCTCTTCGTGCTGGAGAAGGTGGATGCCTAGCTCCCGCACGAATACAGGGACGCCCGTTGTCATACCGCCCGGCGTGGCCCTGCTGCCGGAGGACTTCCGGGAGAAGCTGGTGGCCATCAAGGGGCTGACCGGCCTGTCCTGGGAGGGGATGGCGGCGGCCATGGGGGTGGACAGTAGGCAGTTGTGGCGCTGGCGGCGGCACGGGGTGCAGCCCAGCGGCGGGGCCATGCTGGCCCTGGTGCGCCTGGCGCTGTGGGTGCCCGGCGGCCTGGCCCTGCTCACGGACGAGGATGTGATCGTAATCCGGCAACTTGGGAGGTAGCGCCATGACAACAGCGGGATGCCAACCGATGGCCCGCGCCGGTCTGACCTGGCGGCGACTGGCCGCCAGCGCAAAGGTAACGGAGCCGGAAATGACGCTGCGGCGGGGACAGCGGCCACCTTCGGGACCCGTCCAGCGGGCCATCGCCGCCCTGGCTCGGGACCTGCCCGGCGGCGGCAGCCGCGACGACGGCGAAGGGAGTTAGGTTATGGGAAGCCGTCAGCAGTACGTCTACCGCACCCGGCCCCAGGAATTCCCCGCCGACTTCCCCGACCGGCTGGACCGCTTCCGGCAGGCCGCCGGGTTGACCTGGCGGGGCCTGGCCCGCCAACTCCGCGTCAACGCCCATACGGTTTCGCGCTGGAAGGCCGGCCACCGGGTCGGCTCCGGCCACCTGATGTCGCTGTTCTCCCTGGCCGCCCGGCTCGGTCTGCTCCACCACCTCCTGCCCGAGGAGGGGGAGCCGGTGACCAATCCCAACTGACCCGGGTGTGGCGGCTCTCCCGGATATGCGGGGCCGGACGGTTCATTCCGTCCGGCCTCTTTTTTGTCTCCATGGTCATGGGTCTTGGCCGTTTTCGCAGCCGTACCACTCCCTGGAGGTCATCGGGGCAAGTCCGAAGGTACTCCCGTCAACCTCAACTACCTCTTTGAGAAAATCTCTAAGAGGGTGTGTGACGATTGAGTCTTCACCCCCATCCTAGCCTTCCCCGGCTTTGCACATAAAGTGCTTTTTGTCCATAAAGTCCAATTTTGATGAAAAGGTCCCGGCTTCTTATCTCCCGAATACCTTCGGGAAGGCCTACTACCATAGGCCGATGTACTGGGGCAGCGAACTTGACCATAGACGCCCAGTGCTGTCGCTGTACATGAGGTGTAGCATCAGCGAGTAGACCTCGCAGGTGGCATACCCGTAATCAACGAACGATACCGCGCCCTGGTCGTTCTGGTGGGGCACCACCTCCGCTCCCTTCTCTGGATGCCGTCGCCAGAAGTCCAACGTCCAAGCATGGAGTTCGCCATCGGGGGACACAAATGACTTGTTCAGAGGAGTGGCTAGGCTACATCCCATGCCTGACAGTTTGTTGTGCGTCTCGTAGTCTCTTTTTTGGAATTGCCTTATCCATCGTTTTGGGCTTTTGGTCTGGGAGAGTTCACTGAGCCATTCGTTATTTCCCCACCAAGACGCCAGCATAACCCGGGACAGGTCATATTCAGAGCCTAACGCTTTCGGGTTAGAACTCCCATACCCGGTAACAGTCCCGCCAATCTTCACACGGCCAGCGCCATCTAACAGGAACCGATCCGACCAGTAGTCCAAGCACGCTCCTGCCCCGACCAAGGCAGAAGGAACCAGGACATACCTCCAAATGCGCCGGGAGAGTTCGATGTTCTCCTGGTCGTTATTGCGCTGAATTTTCCACGGTGGCGTGGCTGGTTCTTTCACGAATATGCCCCACACGGCCCGGCTAATAGCGTCTACCAACCGTGACCGCGTAGGAGGGTTGTCCCTCAGCAACTCGCCGACAGCCTCATAAGCCAGTCCGTCTGTCATCATGTGCCGAAGTCCCTTAGAGAACTGGGTCAATGGCCCTTGATGAATGGCCCGAATGACAAAGGCGTCATACACGACCAGGCCCTGCCCAAGGTCTATCACGGGAATCTCAATATCGTTATCGTTGTTGGTGGGTTCCATCAACACCTCCGCAGTTGAGCAAACCCTTGACTGCGTGACTGAGTATAAGTTCTACCTTCGGTAACCCGGCCACAATCGGCAAATAAGGGCAAATGGGCTCAACCAGCGATGTTTCCTGAGCAGACGGAAATCAGTCGTAGTGACTAGGTTCAGTGGATTTCTCACACACCCTCTAAGGGTCCAAAAGACCCTCCTCTTCCAGCAGCTTGGTAGCGATGGGCAAAACTGCGTCCCTGAATCTTTGTGCTTGCTCGGGAAAATCAGGCATGTCTACATAGTCCGGGACTCTCAATATTCCGTTCCTCACCAATTCGAACATGATGTGGCTGAAACTGCCTCGAAAATTCGCTGGATTTTCCCTCAAATCATCCAGCAGATGCTCCACATCCATTCCTTGGGCCTGACGCCTACGGATAGTTCTCAGGTACTGGCGAACCTTGCCAGTGGTCCAGAAGTCTTCGGGTAAATCCGGGTGGCTCATTGCTTCCGACGCAAGGATAGACAGATACATACACACCAGGTAGTGGTCGGAGACGGGGTTGTGTTGATTGAACAAGGTAACAAAGTTGTCATACCACTCGTTGTGCCTCAAGTCCTTGAAGCGCTGGCGCCCCTCCCCGGCAGCGGGGATCACGTCCCAATGGAGCGGTGCTGGGGAACTATGGCGCAAGAGTTCCATCATCCCTGCGGGCGGGTCTATCCATTGGCCCGTTGGTTCATGCGACACCAACAGCCGCTGCGGTGGGTGGCTTTTGTAGAAATCCAGGTATGGTCGCGCTAGCATCTGAGCATAATCGACTTGTGCCAGCCATACCATTCCCTCGGCGTTGGACGTTTGTACAGAATCAAGGTGTTCGACAACCAATCTCGGGTCCTCTTTCGACATTTTTGCGACAGCACGAACCGTCTTGTCCACTTCGTCTTTGAAGCAATAGGGCGGGATGAAAATATACGCTCTATTCTCCTGCGCCTTCTCCAGCCACACCCGTACCATGTGGCAGCCGAGTAGGAAAGACCCTGTACCCGCGTCTGACATTAAAGTGTATTGGCAGGGCTCTTGTTCTTGGTAGGACCAAGCGTCCAAGATGGCTTTCTGCGGAGGTTCCAGTCCAGCAGTTTCTTGTGGATTCCGGTATCTGGTGAACTCCTGACCTTCGCAGTTTGATTCACTGGCCCGTTCCAACAATAGGGACTCATACACCACCCTCCAACCAGCAGCCGCAATCCCGGCAGAACGAGCAGCTTGATGCGACGCCCTGCTGTTTTGTTCGTCTTCCTTTTGACGGAAAATCTGTCTAATGGTTTGCCAGCTTCCCGCCAACATCTCAAGGGCAGCCTGCGCCCGTACCGCTGTTTCCAGTAATTCGTCCCTTCCTGTTGGGGTGATGGACGGAAGAGAGGTCTTATCATCAATAAAGTCCACAAGCCGCCCGGCATGAGCTAGGGCCGATGCTATCAGCGCGTTGCTCTCGTTATCTTCGCTCAAATCGAGCGCGCAATGACGGATTGCCCGGTTGGAGTTGTGCAAAGCTACGAAGTGGTTCCTGACCAAATTCGCCCCCGTGATCTGCCCATCATTCGTGTGTGTTTCGTCTGGGTCCATTTGATGGCCGAGCAGGCACAGACATGCCCTAACCCGAATCGCTTCTTGGAAGACGTCGTGCAAGAAATTCTCAGTGTGAGATGAAACCATGCTATCTCCCCTAGTGTGCTAAGCCCAGGCCCATAGGCGACAAAACCTTTGATTTCGTATGGCGTGGGGTGCCACCGCTCCTGCTAAGGCTCGGTTCCCCGAAAAGGCGGACGGCCGGTCTCGTTGTGAGCCTTGAGCGCGTCCATCGCCTGCATCATGGCAATGTGTTCGGCCCGCTGCTGTTCCATCAAGCTGCCAATATCCACCGGGTGGTATTTCCCCGTGTCGGGGTTGCGGTTGAGGTTATAGATGCCGATCTCGCCGTGAAGCTGCCACTCCCCGATTCCGGCGGTGAAAGGCTGGGGATTGCGGTTCAGTGTATCCATCGCGTCGAGGATTTTCCCGCCAATCTCCTGGGACAATTTACTCCGCCGGTCCCGGTGAATGTTCATGCTCTTCCAGAGGCTCTCGCACTTGTCGTGCCAGTCGGCCCACTGGCAGGTCAGGTTGGTGGCGCTGGCGAACAGGATATTGCCGATGTTGACTGACCCCGGGGCAACCTCGGAATGGTAGATCATGCCAAACCTGGTGGCGCCGTCCTGTACGTAGCCGTCAACCTCGGCGTGGAAACCGTCACTGTCCCGGAACCAATGACCTTCCGGGTAAGTCCTGGCTGCCAGCACCGCCTGGGTAGCCTCGGGCGGCGGCGCCCAGAACCTGAACCAGGGAATCTCCAATTCGTCGGCGGCCTGCCGACAGTGGTTGACCCGGTTGCGGTCGCTGACCTCAACGATGGCTAGGGGATTGTCATCGGAGTCCAGGATCACCACGTCCGGCCTGTAACGCAGACCGGAAGGCGTGGTGCGGAACCGTTCCGACTCGACCCAGGCTGCCCAGGGCGGAATTGCCCACAGGTGAGTATGGTCGTTGCAGGTGAAGGCTATGTCGGCCATTTTCCAGGCGGCTTGCCCCGCTACGTCGGCCCGCAGGAATTTGAGCAGTTTGTCCTTGAACTCGCGGTGGGGCGCGTTTTCGCTCACGGTATAATCATCCTTGTCTTGTGTGCCCAGTTACAAGGCGATGCCCAACTCGCTCGGCCGAGCGAGCAGGCATTCCTGGGGAAGGTTGCCCTTGACCCGGTTGCAGTGGGCGCACGGCAGTTGTAGGTTGTCGATGAAGTCGTGGCCACCCGCCCCCTGGGGGATGATGTTATCAGCATCCAGGAGGCGAAATATGAGACTTCACTCAGTCATTTGATAGACAACATCTGTGTTGAGGCTTCGTTGGACCGGGGGCTGCAGAATTTGTGGGTCAAGCTCTGGCCGGCGGCATCTTCAACCAGCGACAAAAGCTAAAGAGTCGCCTCCCCTCCGGCCCTATTCTGTGCAGCCACCCTCAAGTCGATCACCTTTAGTATCAGTTCTCGGCAACCCAACAGTGCTGCCAATACATCCTCTTCAAAGTGAAGGGATCTACCCCTATAGCGGAGCACCGAAGACTCAATGAAGTCTGGTTGGTCAAAGATGGTCAACGCCTCCGCATCCATCTGACCACGTTGGTTAATCTTGCCCTGAGCGCGCTCGTCGATGTGTTCGAAGGCGTCGCGCATCTCTTTGACTACGGGTTCCAACAACTTCAGGCTATCGGGAACCTCCAGACCCAAGGAGAACACACTATTAAATCTCGCAAGCATATTCATCCCACGATGTAGAGCGATGATCGCGACCTCGGCTTCAGACAGCGCCCTGAAGAATCCAATTCTCCGGCCTATCCCCTGTTCGTTTCCAGCTTTATCGCGCTCCTGCATCGCCAATTCCCACGCAGCATGGGCAGCGTCTAGTCTGCGCGCCAGTGCGAAAAGATAGACGAAAAACCCGACCTGTTCTCCCATTATGCTGTACCAGGTCCAAATCGTATTCGCTACGGGAGCATATCCACCAAACCCTCTTGGACTCAATGCGTCGATTTCGTCGGAATTGATCACTAGGCCGCCGGGGCGAATTACCAGCTCGTCTCCGGCGTTCAAGTTCACGCCTTCGCCCGTGTCTTCCTCTCCTGGGCGTAGGGACCTAGCGTATACCTTGTTTCCTTCACGTCCGTCAGGAACTAATCTGGCTGAGAACAAAAATCCGTCGCTCGGATCTTGTCTCTTGTCGTCCTCCATAAATCACCCCTTTGATTTTCCGGGAACTACTGCGCCGTAAGATCTGACGCGGCTAGACTGTGCCGTTATGACCATTGCTGTAGGAGCCGTCGGGGGACAGCTAGTGGCGCAATTTTCATAGCAATTCGCAACATCCACAAGGCAAACTGCCTCACGTTTCCGTCGGTTTACCAACCTGCAGGTTTGGAGATGACGCCAACCGAGTCGGTCAGCGTATCAGGGAATTGGCTCCGCCGCAGGTGGCTTTTCCAGAGGCGCTTTACGTAGGTCGAGGCGTCGGCCAGGTCCCTGGGACTGGTGTTACTTGGGTCTGGGTTGACCAGGGTGACGCGCCGGCCGAGGCCGTCCCTCACGTAAGACATCGCGCCGGCGAAGTCGGCGTCGTTGGAGATTACCACGGCTTGCTCGTACTCCCCGTTGAAACCATCCACCAGCAGGCGGGTAGCCAGGTTCACGTCCGACCCCTTCTCCTCCGAGTCCCGGAACAGCATACTGCCGGGAAGTCCTGGCGTCGGTTGGGCCAGTGGGCGGCGCTTGGTGCCGGACCGGAACTTTCCGTAGTGAATTTCCAAGCTCGGCAGCGTCGCCAAGGCTCTCAGGTACACCAGTTGCCGCCGGGGTTGCAGGGGGTTGTCGGGACGGGCGTCGAGGAGCGCGGTGAAGTAGCAGACCCGGTTGATGGAGTCCTGGGGAAACAGGGTCTCGGCCAGCCTCCACAGGTCCAACCACCGAAATGGGGTGTCCTTGAGGGCGCGGTAGTAGAGATTGAAACCGTCGATGTAAACGTTGGTGATCAATCGCCCGCTCCCGGACAAAGACAGAGACCGCCCGTCTAGGCGGTCTCGACCCTACCGGCGAAGCGACAGGGGTGGTAGGCGGAGCATACCATTACCTTCACCTGCCGTCAACCGGGGTATTGAGTCGCATCGAGGAAATTTAGCTACTCCGGATTCGCCGGAACGGTTATTCAGACCAGTCAGACCAGTGACAGATTTAGCCGCTGGCCGAAATGGCACGGACCGGAGGGTTAGGCACCAGTTACCCTGTTTTGATTCCATTTCCTCCTGATAAGCAGATGAACAATGGTGGTAGGTACGGCGAAAGAAGCTGCTACCAGTAACGCCCCTACGAACCCCAATGACACCTCACCTACGGTAATATCGTCCGCGTCGGCGATACCGTACAGCGCAAACACCGCGGCCAAAACTGCCGGCAGCACCGGCATATAAAGTCGTTCCCATCGCCCGTCTTCTAGACCCACCCTGGCGGCGTACGCCGCGGTCGCGCCTACACCACACGCCGTCCCGATAGCAATGAAAGCTCGGTTATCCTCTCCCGACAACAGGAACGCTGCCGCAACGCCCACCCAAAGGAAATCATAGGCCAAGAATAGCAGCACCCAGCCGCACACGTCGGGCAGTTTCTGTTTAATCATCTTAGTTTACTGAGGCCAGAGCCTTAGTGAATTTCGTCCAGATAATTCAGCGTACCACACCGTTCAGAACCTTCTCCATGTCCGCAAACCATTTCCCAAGTTTCGACCCGAGGCGGGAGAGCAGACTGTAGCCTCCGACCTGGATGCGGAAAGCGGGGGTTGCGCCGGGTCCGCGCCAATCCAGGACTGACCCGGGCGCAACGGGACTCACGAATATGGGCCGGACGGAACATCCCGTCCGGCCCTTTTCTTGTTGCCAGGTTCGCGGGCGCTGGCCGCTCACAGCCGTACCACTCCCTGGTGGTCGTCGGGGCAGGCGCGGCGGTCCAGGACATTCTTCAGGATTCCGAAGGCCAGGTGGAAGTTCAGGGCCTCCGCCATGGCCGTGGGTTCCTCCTGCTGGAGCAGGGCGTATGAGACCAGGCCGGCCAGTTGCACCAGTTCGTCGTCCCCGGCCATGCAATGGCGCGGGGCGCTGACGGCGGTGTCGCCGCTGACGGCGGAACGGCGGGCTGACATCACAGGCCCGGCGCCCAGGGCGGGGAGACCGTCACGCTGCGCCTCGTCCTCGATGAAACAGGCGTAGCGGCCGTCCGCCGCCAGAGAGGCGCCTACCAGTTCCAGGAGCCGCCCCCGGGCGGCGGCCCGGTTGCGGGCGCGATTGAGGGCGCGGCTGCGGCAGTAGTGGGTGTTGCCCAGGCAGACGTTGATCACGCCGACGCCGCCCCGCTGGTGGTGGGAGTGCTCCAAGACCCGAAGCCCCTGCATCATGATTTCCAGCCCCTCCTCCAGGGTGGGGCGGGGGTCGCGGCGGCCCCGGGGTGGGGGTGTGCCGGTCGGGGACAGCAGGAATTCCCCGCGCAGGGTCCGCCCGGTGGGGACGTGGTATTCGTCCTCCACGTTGCGCCGCCAGTCCAGGATGCGCCCGGACACGGCGCTCCATGCCTCCGCGTCCACCCCCAGGGCCGTGGCTACGGACAGGGCGCGGCTGTGGGACTCGCCAACATAGTAAATTCTCATAATGGTCACTCTTCTCATTCGGTGTTTCGTGGCGTTTCACTGGTAGCGGCGCAGGGGTTCCACCGGTTGGAAGTCGCCGCCCGGCGCCAGCCAGGCGGAACCCAGCGGCCCCTCCCGTTCCACCAGTTCCCGGTGGGAGGCCAGCAGGGGCAGCAGCACCCCTACCCGCTGCATCTCCCTGCGAGCCACCTCCAGGAAGTGGGCCGGAGCCACGGGGTCGTCGAAGACCACCAGGACCAGGGGCCTCTGGCCGTGGTCGTCGGCGGGGCGGTGGGAGGAGTAGTAGCGCAGGTAGGGGGCCAGGCGCTGGGCCATGGTCGCGGGGCGCACGGCGCGGCGTTCGTACTCCAGGAAGAAGGAACGCAGGACGCTGCCCTGGTGCAATGTTCCGAAGGCGTCGGGGTGGAGGGAGCGGGGGCCGCCGTAGTGGCGGAAGTAGCGGGAGGCCCGGTGGGGCGGGTCCAGCTGCTCCACGTCCCAGCCGAGTTGCCGGGCCTGTTGTACCAGGGCGGCAACGAAGCGGTGGACGGCGGCGGTGTGCTCCAGGTCCCGCAGCAGTTGGCGGCTGCGCCGGCCGGACACTATTGGCCGGTGACAGTCCGCCCCGTTGTTATCGCCGCCGTTTTCCACGCCGACGCTCCACCGCTGCCTGGCCTCGCCGGTGGACACCCGGTCCCGGCGGGCCAGCAGTTTCAATCCCCTGTCGGTGAGGGCCAGGCGTCGGGAGTCGTGTTGCAAGGCAGCCAGCAGCCCATAGCGTTCCAGGGCGGCGGTGAGCTGGGACGCCCGGTTTACGGTTACGCACAGCAACCCGGCCAGGTCTTTCCGCGACAGCCAGGGCCAGTCGGCCAGCAGGTCCAGGGCGCGCTTCTCGGCGGGGCGCAGCAGCGCGGGCAGCAGGTGTTCGGGTACGACCTCGCCGCCTTCGCCGCTGTCCAGTTCCCTATGGTCGATGTCCCTGGGCAGGGAGACCCGCACCAGGGGCGGTTCGTCCGCCACGACGCCGCCGGGGTTGGCGCGGTCAACGGCTTCGGCCAGTGATAAGCCGACACCCGAGAAGGACCGCCAGACGGTATCAGCGGCGGATGCCATCGCAACGTGGCGCTCCAAGGCGAAAAAGGCCGGGGCCGAAGTTGCGGGGGTGCGGACGCCGCGCAGCAGTTCGCGGGCCTGGCGCAGGCGCACCTCGTCGGGGAGGATCACCAAGAAAGCGCCGGGCCGGGGCCCCTGGGCCAGCCGCCAGAGCCGCTTGGCGAAACCGGCGCGCTCGGCGGTGGCCCCCTGCCTGACTATCGCCAACACGCGGGTATCAACAAGGGTGACAGTGGCGTCCTGGGGCAACGACCGGTGCCAGCGAAAGCGGACGGGATGGCCCATTCCGGCCAGGGCGGCGGCCAGGCGGTAGATGACGGCGGCGGCGTCCAGCCGTTCCAGCATGACCCGCCGCCAGCGCAGCGATAGGGGATACTCGCGGAGCAGGCTCTTCACGGGCCGGACCTCCGCCAGGGCCAGCGCGTTCACGCCCTGTTCGGTGAGATAGCAACGGCGGGTGGGGGCCAGGAACGGTGTGCCGTGGGACACGGACGCGGACAGGTCGTCGGCCTCCAGCCGGTCCGCCGCCTCGTAGACCCCGCCCCTGGACCGGCCGGACAGGGCGGCCAGTTCCAGCCGGTCCAGGAAGGGCATCCGGGCCAGCCGGCGCAGCAGTTCTTCCTGCGTAGGGTTCAACCGCCGCGTCATTCTTCAACCTCCCCCTCGCCGTCCGGTTCACCGTAGGCCTGTTCCTCCTCTTGACCCACCTCCTCTCCCCCGTCCGGCTCAGATTCCGTTCCTGGCGCGAGCTGCCCCTGCCGCCGGCTGCGCTGGTTGCGCCGGTTGGCGGGCCTGGGCTGGGCCGGCGGTCCGGCCTGGTTCTCCTGGCGGCGGCGCGGACCCTGCCGTAGCTGCTCCAGCTCCTGGCGGTATCGCTCCACCAGCTTCCCCATCTCGTCGTCCTGGGGGCCGATGTCCCTCTCCGGCGTCAGGTAGCCCAGGGCCAGGTCCCGGATGCGCTGGGCCACCTCCGGGTTCCCCGGCTCGGGCGGCAGCACCCGCATGGAGAAGGCGTCCATTCGCTGGGTGCCCACGGTGGCCCGCACGTAGCACTGGTGCACGTCCAGGGAGGTCACGTCGTCCTCGCTGACCCGCTCCTTGCCCAGCTCCCACACCAGCTGCCGGGCGTCGGTCCCCGCCATCTGGAAGGCGGCCAGGCAGCCCACGTTGGCCAACACCGTGTCCCGCATGGTGCGGGACAGGTCCTCCAGCTTGGCCAGGCTCTGCGTCGCCAGGATGAAGTTGGCTCCGAACTTGCCCAGCTCCGACAGCATCGACTCGTAGTCCACGCCGGGCATGGTCTGCATCTCGTCCACGACGACCAACGCGCCCCGCCGTTCTGAGAAGGCCAGGCTGCCCTGCTCTCTAATCACCCCGTCCACCAGGTTCAGGATGGATGAGCCCACCAATGCCGCCACGTCCCGGCCCACGGCGCCCTGGGCGGTGGACACCAGCAGGATGCCGCAGGTCGATGGTGGAACGGGGCTGGCCCAGGATGGCTCTCGCGGTCTTGGACGATGCGTAGTAGGCCAGCCGGGTCTGCACCGGGGCCAGGGCCATGCCCTGGTAGTCCTTGCGCCAGGTCCCGAACTCCCGGGCCCACCAGCGCAGCAGGTGGTGGTCGTCCACCTGGGCCAGGGCCTCGTCCCGGAAGTCGTCGTCGGAGAGAATGCGCAGTCCGTCCAGGATGGTGTACTGCTGCTCCGGCGCCCGCTTCCCGTTGGCCTCGTGCAGGCTCTTCACCGCGTGCTCCAGGATGGACTGCATTCTCGGACCCCACTGCTCCCACAGGCCGTGGGCCACCCTTACCACCGAGTCGGCGGTGCGGTCCCGGTCGGCGAAGATGCGGGTGTCCAGCAGGTTGATGCCGGGGAAGCCCCGCTTGTCCGCCAGGTCGATGAGCTTGACCTGTTCCACCAGGCTTTCGGGCACCTGGGCCAGCACGCTGCCCACCAGGTCGGCGTGGGGGTCCACGACGACGATGGCGTCGTTGTCGTTGCCCGCCGCCTTCTCCCTGAGCTTGTGGGCTATGGCGTGCTCCATCAGGGTGGACTTGCCCATGCGGGTGCGGGCCACGTAGAGGTGGTGGCGGCGGAGCAGGTCCTGGGGGAAGTGGATCTTGCGGGCCGGGCCGGTGGTGGTCTCACCCACCAGGGCGCCGCCGCTGGTGCTGCGGGCCGAGGGCAGGAGCGCCCTTGAGCCGGTCCGGGCCACCAGGGGCGTCTCGTCCTGGGCCCCCGGCGGGTGCCACAGGCCGGCGGCTTCCCTGACCCCCAGGACGCTGCGCTTGCCGAACAGCCCCGGCCCGGCGGGATGCAGGTGGGCGCCGGGCAGCGTGGGCTTGACCTGGCTGACCTTGAACCTGGCCCCGGCGGGGTTGTCGTAATGGCGGTAGGCGGCGGCCACCGGACCCAGCAGTTCGTTGGCCCGCTCGGAACCGGCCCCTTCGGGCAGGATGGCCGTGAGCTGTATCTCCCCGTCGAAGGCGATGCGGGAGGTCTTCTCCTTGACCATCAGCGGGTCGTAGACCCGGCTGCGGGCCTGCTTCCAGCGCCACCAGCCCCAGCCGGCCACGGCGAGGCCGAACACACTGCCGATGGCCAACAGCGCCGCCTTCAGAATCTCGCCGTCCTGGTACCACAGGTAGCCCCGGGCCGCCGCCAGCACCCCCACGCCCAGTACCGCCAGGGTGACGCCGTCCTTGGTGCTGATCTGGGCCTGGGTGGCCTGGGTGTTGTGGACCGAAGGGCTGGCGCCCGTCTGCTGGCGCTGGAGCTTCTGCTGGTGGACCTGGGACCACTCCGGCCCCAGGGAGCGCAGCAGCAGCCGGGCCACCACCCGCTCCCCGTCGTTCAGGCTGGACAGCGCCCCGATGATGGCGATCAGCGGGTCGGAACCGGCATCCAGCAGGTCGTCGTCCCGGAAGGTGCGCAGGGGCGCGTACTCCGGGCCTCCCGCCCGCAGCGTCATACACCAGGCTTCTTCGCCGTCTTGCAGCCGCAACGGGTCGTCGTCCGGAGCCAGGGTGGCGATGCGGGCCTGGGGGTAGCGGGCGGCGATCTGCCCCCGCACCACCTGGTCGTCCAGGCAGCGGGCCAGCAGGGCGACGCCGGCGGCGTCCCCGGCCAGTTCCAGGGAGAAGGGTTCGGGGACGGCGATGGATGCCAGCAGGTTCTCCACGCCCAGCAGGGTGCGCTCGCCGCTGCGGGGCGGCGTCACGGCCAGCAGCACCGGCTCCTTCTTCCGCTGGCCGCCCAGGAAGATGTTTCTGATGTTGATTTTCATAAATTCTGCCTCCCTCTCGCCGGAATGGCGGTGTTGCGGGGGCCTTCGCCCCCGTGCGAGTTTGAGAAGGGCGGGACCGGAATACCATTCCCTACAGGGAGGGTCGCCGGCGTACCTCCTTACGGGGAATGGGAGAAATCAGGCCGGATGTGATGTGATACCCGTGTACAGGGAATTGAGCCGGTTGCAGAAATGCAAGTCGGGTCCGTCCTGAACGTGAAACCGGCTGGAATCGGGAATCCTGGGCCTGTTCAGCAAGCACTTGGCGGTAAGGGCCGGTTCCGGCCCCATTTGCAGTAATGCAAGCCGGTGGGGGACTGATTCCGGCGAGGCCGCAGCAAGCAATCCGGGCCAAGGGTCGCGGACGGGGGACGGCCTCCCTAACGGAACCCCCTACAGGACTGGTCGCCCGGCAGGGAGCAAGGAGGGCAGCATGGCGCAGAGCGGAGAGAAGGGAGCCGGTGGCCGGGATGCGGGTGCGGAGCGGCGGGAGCGGCTGCACGGGTTCCTGTGCGATTTGGTGGCGCGGGAGGGCCGGATGGAGGCTGCCGGGCTGCTGGGGGTGAATTACCGCACCCTGGTCAATGCCGAAGAGTCGGGGGAGCTGACGGGGCGCATGAGCGACGCCCTGGAACGGCTGCTGTTGACCTGGGATGGCGGGCCTGGCGCCGGGGATGATGGCGTGGAGCCGGAACCGGAACCCGGCTGTGACCTGGCTCGGCGTGTTGAGGCGTTGGAGGCGGGCCTGGATGATCTGGCCCACGAGCTGCGCAGCGGGCTGGAGGCGGTCCGTGCCGCCGTTGCGGGCGCCGGAAAGGGGGATTCGGCGGCGATGCCGGGGAAACAGGAGTCGGCCCATGTGGGGAACGGGAACAAGGGCGCGGCGGCGGCGCCTCAGTCACAACAGCCAGCCACGCCACCGCCGGTGCCGGGGTTGGGCCAGGGCAGGCCGATCAGACTGAGGCGGAGGGACCCGGAGATGGTCACCCGGGAGCTCGCCGAAGACGACCCGGAAGTCTACGGCGACGCCTGGTCCTTGGTGCAGGAGTGGCGGGAGTTGAAAAACCGGCATCCGGTCCGGGGCAGCAGCCTGTCCTGGCTGGAGGAGCACGAGCGATTGCTCACGGTGGAACTGGCCATGCTGGAGGAGCACGGGCTGACCCTGCCGCCCCAGAAACAGCCGGTGAAGGGCCTGGAACGGCGGGACCACACCCGCTGGCGGTGGAAGGCGCTGTACCGCACCCAGGTGTCGCTGCACCGGCGCAAGATGCTGCGCTGGGTGCGCCGTATCCTCACCGTGGGACTGTGGCGGAAATAGGGCGTTGGCGCTGGGTCCGATGCTGTGGCAGAACGGACTTGACCCCAAGTGCGAACCCCCAGCAAGCGCCGGGCAAGTGATCACGGGCGGGGCGCCCCAGGTGCTTGCAAAATCCGTTCCCTGCGACGGGAGCGCGGGCGATAATCAATGCAGTTTACGGTTTTTGCCAGTTTTCCCGCCTGAAAGCTGGAGGGTCAGTCCCCCACCCGGACCGTTCGCCAGGGATTGAGTTTTGCTCTCCCCGCGACGGCCTCAACCAGGGACCAGCGCCCGCCCGCTGCGTGATGCGGCACTCCGGGGTCGAGCTTCGCTCCTCCGGCGTCCACGTCGATGCGGTGCACCAGGACATCAAACTCACGTTCACCCTTACACAGGAGGAGGCAGACAGGAACAGGAACAGAACCAGGAACCTGGCCAGGGATTCCGGTCCCGTTACCTTCACCCTCAGAGCGGCTCACCCGCTTCGCGGCTTCTTACCACACCTGCACCTGCGGTTGATGCGCTGACGCGCCTCGACCGCTTCCTCACGTCTGCGGTCTGACGGCTGAACCGTGGCCGGACCGCAGCCCTGCCTTCGGCGCGACGGTCCGCGATGTTCTTGGCCCGCCTTGACCCTCGCGCCTCTTCCCCCCGCGCAGCCCCCACGCCCTTGACCATATCTCCTGGGCCGGACTGCGCGCTGCTGTTGCGGTCCCTCCGTTGGCCGGCGTTCGTGCTGTTTTGACCGGCGAGCGGGCCGCGCTTCTTTTCGCCCTCCTCACCGCTCCGCTTCCCATGCCAGGCATCCGGCTCGGGGCGGAGCGTGTCCGGTTGACCCAAAACCCAGCATTACGAAAGCAAGGAGTTGCCTATGCTCATTGAGTAACCATTCGCCCAGCCCCGGGCCGTCGCGGTACACGTCGGCGGCTGCACCGGCTGCGAGGGCGGTATTCCGTCGCGGCGACAGCCCTGAACATCGCCCCCTTTGCCGCCCCGATGGTCCACGCCTGACCAGGGGAAGGGGAGGCTCCATCGCCATTGGTAGTGGGACCTCCGGGTCTCTAACCACATCCCAATTCGATAGGGCCGCTCTCCTTTGAGGGAGCGGCCCTTCCCTTTTGCCCCAAGCGGGCATAGGCGGCCCAGGGCCGCCCGGACGACCACAAAATCGCACCACAGAACCAGCGGGGTCGTCTTCGGGCGGCCCCGCTTTCTGCGTTTCGGAGGAAGCGACATGACGGCTACCAGCATAAACACGACGACCACCGGCAAGACCATCAATAAGAAAACCACGGCTTCCAGCAAGGGCCAGGGCAAGCCCGAAAGCGAACTCCGCGCCGCCGCCCGGCGCCAGGGCCTCTCCCTCAAGGAACTGGCGGCGAAGATGAACGTCAGCTACTCCTACCTGTCCCAGGTTTCCGCCGGAACGAGGCCCTGGTCCCCCATGCTGCGGGAACGGGTCATGGCGGTCCTGGGCGAGGTTCCCGGCCAGGGCGTGGTCTACCGCACGGGCGGACTGGTGCAGGGTGAGAGCACCTGCCTGCGCGAACGGGCCCGGGAACGGGGCCTGGGGATGAAGGAACTGGCCGCCCTGGTCGGGGTGTCCGCCAGCTACCTGTCCGAGGTGGCCCGGGGCCGGAAGAACATGAGCCCGTCAGTCCAGGCCCGGGTGGAGGCGGCCCTGGGCGGTCCGGTGGAGATCGCCCCCGCCGAATGCGCCAACCGCCAGGGCGGCGTGGTGTCCGGCGGCGAGAGCACCTACCTCCGGGAGCGGGCCCGGGAGCGGGGCATGACCCTGCGGCAGGTGGCGGAACGGACGGGACTGACCTACGGCCACGTGGTCATGGTGTCCCGGGGCCAGCGCAACCTGAGTCCCGCCGCCCAGGCCCGCATGGAGGCGGTGCTGGACGCTCCCGTGAAGGTCGGGGCCGTCCAGCCCCGGGACGTTGACCCGCGAGCCCTGTGGGACCGGATGGACGCCCACGGATATTCCCAGAATCAGGTGGCCCGGCTGGCGGGCATCAGCAGCGGCCATCTCTCCCTGGTCATGAACGGCCAGCGCACTCCCTCGGGGGACGTGCTCCGCCGGCTGCACGAGGTCCTGTTCCAGCCCTCGGCGGCGGAACTGGTCATGCCCGTGGAATTGAAGGTCTTGGGTTGGAAGAAGGGCGGGCGCAACGGCGTGGTGATCAAAGGCGCCGGCGGGCCACGGAGCGACGGTAAGCCAGGCGGCGGAACCATCCGCACCGGCGGTCGGGTCCCCTGGGGAGCCGAGGTTGAGTATGCCTACACCACGGGCTACGACGGACGGGGCCAGCTGTTCGTCAACCGCATGGTGGACGAGCGGGGCTGTTCCGCCATGCTGACGCAGCGGGAACCGGAGGGCGATTAGTGACTCGCCCAGGTGGTCTGTCTTGCTTCCCCCTACTGGCTGATTGGGCATTGACCATAGTGCAAAGGGCAGGACATCGCGGTGCGCGATGCCCTGCCCCGGATGCCCTTGTAGGCTGCCTTTTTGCGTTTCCGCGTTCTGCGCCTATTCCCTACCGCCATCTCCGGCCGCGGTGTCATCCTCTCTGTTATCCACCGGCACGATAACGAAAAGCCGGTGAAAGTCGTCCACGCCCAGCACTTCCATCAACCGCCGCCTCACCCGGGGCGACGGGCTACTCTTCCCGTTCATCACCTGGGACAGGTGGCTGGGCGAGATGCCAGCCCGCCGGGCCAGTTTGTTCTGGGACAGGTCCAGTTGGTCCAGCAGTTCCCACACGGCGGCGGCTTTCAGGAGAACACGGGCAGGAGGCCGTCGGCGTTTCACGTGCGCCCTCCCTCGCGCCCAATGTGTGGGCCTTTTTTGCGTTCCGGCGCCGGTCACGGGCGGGGGTCAGGAGCGCCCTTCACGACGCCGATGATGGCGGCCCGGAGACGACGCTCCCGTGCCGCCCCGGAGGTTCAGCCTCAGGGCGGTCACGGGGTGAAATTCCTGACGGACTGGTCGGTGAAGCCGGCCACCGCTATGCCGGCGCCCTGGAGGGGATTGCTCGACGGCTTGGCGTAGGAGACCGTCACGACCTGGCCGGATGTCACCGCCGGGCTCAGGGTGAGGGTCACGAACTGGCTGTCGGTTGCGAAGGCGACGCTGCTGATAGTCCGGGAGCTCCCGTCCACCTTCACGGTGAAGGCGCTGGCCGCCGGCGTGGAGTTGGAGTCCAGGGCCTCGCTGAAGGTCAGCCTCAGCAGCGTCCCGTTCACCCACGCGCTCTGGAACTCCGGGGCGGTGGTGTTGTTGGTGACGGGCTTGTCGGTGAAGCCAGCCACCGCTTTGCCGGCGTGATGGAGGGGATTGCTCGACGGCTTGGCGTAGGAGACCGTGACGGTCTCGCCGGGCTGCACCGTCGAGCTCAGGGTGAGGGTCACGAACTGGCTGTCGGTTGCGAAGGCGACGCTGCTGATAGTCCGGGAGCTCCCGCCCACCTTCACGGTGAAGGCGCCGGCCGCCGGCGTGGAGTTGGCGTCCAGGGCCTCGCTGAAGGTCAGCCTCAGCGCCTTCCGGTCCACCGCCGCGCTCTGGAACGCCGGCGTGGTCTTCGCGTAGCCGTGGAGCGCGACCCGAATGACGGCCTGTGAATTGGAAGTCCAACTCGCGGCACTCCAAGACTTGACAAGCCTCGTGTCCGCAATGCTCCATCCCGCCGCGGAGCCCCCATCCTGACCTTTGCCCGAAATACTGCCAATATTGGCAGTTGCGGACGGTGCGCTGACGTCCAGCACCACCCAGTACGTCGTGTTTGCTGCCAGGTCGATGGGGCTGGATGCCGTGAATTGGGCGGATTCGACTACGGCCACAAGGCCGGTGCTGGGCAGACTGCCCGGATTGGTCAGCTTGGCAAGAACGTTGCCCGGTCGGTTCGCCGACGTGTTCGACTGGATTCTTACCCTGTAGGTTGGCGCCGTAGCGCCATTGTCGTTCATAAGTAGGGTCACCCCGGTCAGCTGGTAGCCGCCGGTCGCGCTTCCGGTGGTGAACGCCTGGGCAGAATCAAACTGCAATGAATTCACTGACTGAGTTCCACCCTGCTCGGTGTTGCCCACCACCTTGGCCACGACGGTGACGGGCTCGTCGTCGAAGGTGTCCACCAAGATGCCGTCGCGCTGGAGGCGGTTGCTCGACGGCTGGGTGTAGCCCACCGTGACGTCCTGGCCGACCGTCACCGCAGTGGCCAGGGTGAGGGTCACGGTGCTGCCGGAGATGGCCACGGCGTTGGGGACCTCAAGGGTCCCGGCCACGTTCACGCCGAAGGCATTGGCCGCCGGCGTCGAGCCGGTGTCCAGGGCCTGGCTGAAGGTCATCGTCAGCGCCGTGCCGTCCACCGACGCGTTCTGCACCACCGGCGGGTTGGGGGAGTTGTTGGTGACGGTCTGGGGCGCGGAGAAAGTCTCCACCTGGTTGCCGAAGGCGCTCCCCTCAAGGGGACTGCTCGACGGCACGGCGTAGCCCACCGTGACGGTCTCGCCGGGCTGCACCGCCATGCTCAGGGTGAGGGTCACGGTGCTGCCGGAGATGGCCACGTTGGTGACCGCATTATTGGTGCTGGAGTCCACGATCACGGTGAAGGCGCTCTCCGCCGGAATGGAGTTGGGGTTCAGGGCGCTGGTGAAGGTCAGCGTGAGCGCCTTCCTGTCCACCTCTGCGCTCTGAGGCCCCGGCGGCACCAGGGTTGCGATGTCGTCCTCGGAGCAGGTGAGCCAGCGGCCGTCGACCCGGTGGTGGCCGGGCATGATGATGTTCACGTTGCCCGGGGGCGTGTTGTCGGTGTAGCCGAGGCCGCGCACGCCCGCCAGGGTGATGGAGCCCTGGAAGAACATGTGGCGTCTCCCGAAGAAGTCCTCCGTGGCATAGACGCTGATGCGGTAACCGTCGGAGGTGTCCCAGCCGGTGTAGTTCACGTCCCGCATGCCGCACAGGTAGATGGTGTCGCTGGCCGACCGGCTGGCGCCCAGGGTGTAGTCCCCGATGGTGTCCCTGCCGAAATCCGGGTAGAAGAAGAACGCGTCGACCTCCGTCTCGGGATGGGGCCAGCCGTCCTGCCGACCGAACAACCTGTCGTTCCCGGGGCCGCCGATAAGCCGGTCGGCGCCGATGTTGCCCTCCAGCGTGTCCCAGCCGGGGCCGCCGTAGAGGGTGTCGTCGGCCCCGCCGCCGTCCAGGTTGTCGTTGCCGCCGCCACCCCGGAGCACGTTGGCGTCGCCGTCGCCGTACAGGGTGTCGCTGTGGTCCGAGCCGGTGATGTTCTGGATGTCGATGAGGGTGTCGCCCGCCGCGTGGCCATAGTACCCATTTGTAGCGTGGCCAGGTTCAGCGGCCGTCGCTTCCACCCCCATTGGCGACCCGGAGTAGTCGGCGGTGTCGATGCCGCCCCTGCCGTCCAGCGTGTCGCCGCCCGCGCCGCCGGTGAGGACGTTGTCGTTGTCGTCGCCGGTGAGGACATCGTCGTGATCCGAGCCGGTGAGGTTCTCTATGCCGGTCAGGCTGTCGCCCTCGGCGTCACCGAAGAGCGCCCTGTTATTGACGAGGGCGACAGCCACCGCCTGTGAGGACCCGGAGTAGTCGGCGGTGTCGCTGCCGGGGCCGCCGTTCAGCGTGTCGCCGCCCGGCCCGCCCCGGAGCACGTTGTCCCCGGCGTCGCCGGTGAGGGTGTCGTTGTGGCGCGAGCCGGTGAGGTTCTCGATGCTTGAGAGGATGTCGCCCGCAGCGTCGCCGCCGGTGGCCGAGAATTCTCCGGTCGCGACCAGAGCCGTGAGGCGGAGCGAAACCTGGTTGCCCACCGCAATGCCGCTAACGCCGGTTGCTGGCGCCCAGGTCAAGGTGAGGCCGTCCGAAGATATCGACGCATCGGCAAAAGAGAGCTCTGCCCCGCCTACATTCAGCCCCGAGCTGTTGTTACTCAGCGTCTCGGGCCATGCCTTGTTGAGCGTGACATTGAGAGACCAGGGTTGCAGGTGACTCCCGCGTCCAAAAGTCATTGCGGTGACCTCATACCCCACACCTTCGTAAATGAAGATATTGGGAGTGAGCGCGGTGCTGCATAGAGCCGTATCATCGCCGGAAGTACAACCGAAAATTACACCGCTAAACAGGCTCTTAACCGTCAGCGTGGCCTCCCAGACGCTGGCCAAGCTTGCGAGGGCCACCACGCTCACCGCCCCCGAGGAGCCGGTGTAGTCGGCGGTGTCGATGCCCTCGCCGCCGTGGAGTTCGTCCGCGCCCTTGCCGCCGGTGAGCCGGTCGTTGCCCTCGCCGCCGTAGAGCTTGTCGTTGTCCTCGCCGCCGTCCAGCCAGTCGTCGCCGCCGTTGCCGTGCAGGGTGTCATCCCCGGCCAATCCGAAGATGCACTCGGCGTAGTCCTCGCCCTCGATCACGTCGTCATAGAAGGGACGGCCGAAGTCGGTGGAGGCCAGGCGGATGTTCCCCACCTCCGTGACGGGGCCCAGCCGGTTGCTGCCCTTGTTGGCCCGGATTCGGACTCCGTAGTTCAGGTAGTTGCAGGGTATCCCGCTGAGGGTAACCCGAAGCTTGCCATTCCCCGTGTCGCGAGGCGTCGTGACGTTCTCCGGCTTCACCTGGACCCAGCCCGTCGCCGAGCCGCGCGGGTCCCCGCCCGGGTAGCGTCCCCCGGTGCCCAGCCAGTCCGGGGTGAATGCCGTGTACCAGTAGTCGTAGTCGTAGTCGGGAGTACAAGTCGAGCCCGAAGTCGTGAGGCACAACGAAACCTGGTTGCCCACCGCAATGCCGCTAACGCCGGTTGCTGGCGCCCAGGTCAAGGTGAGACCGTCCGAAGATATAGACGCATCGGAAAAAGAGAGCTCTGTCCCGCCTACATTCAGCCCCGAGCTGTTGTTACTCAGCGTCTCGGGCCATGCCTTGTTGAGCGTGACATTGAGAGACCAGGGTTGCAGGTGACTCCCGCGTCCAAAAGTCATTGCGGTGACCTCATACCCCACACCTTCGTAAATGAAGATATTGGGAGTGAGCGCGGTGCTGCATAGAGCCGTATCATCGCCGGAAGTACAACCGAAAATTACACCGCTAAACAGGCTCTTAACCGTCAGCGTGGCCTCCCAGAGGTCGTCCGCGCCGGGGTCGTCCCAGGACAGGGTCAGCTGGTTCGGCCCGTCGTCGTAGGTCTGGAAGGCTTCCAGGCCGGTGATCAGGGGAACCTTCACGTCGAAGGGCTTGATCCAGTACAGGTGCTCGAAGCAGTAGACCTGACTGCCCGCCATCGCCCGCAGCCACAGCGCGTTGGTCCGGTTGAAGGCCAGGTCCCTGATGTTGCCGCCGGAGATAAAGTTGGGGTGGGCCACCCCCATCCGGAACGTCGGGACGCCGGTGTTGCTTTCGAGCACGGTGTCATGCCAGTCGTCCTCGCTGCGGGCCGGGAACCGGAAGGACCCGTCCCGCTGGAACCGGTACTGGTAGCCGGTGATGGCGGGGATGTTGGGGTCGTCCCAGGTCACCTCCACGACATCCTGGATGAAGGTGACCTTGATGCCGGTGATGGTGCGGGGCTGGCAGCCGGAGAGCCGCAGGGTGTCGTCGAAGACGTAGGACGTCCGGGCGTTGAGCCACGCGTTGACCCGGATCTCCACCGTGTCCTGGAAGGAGATGATGAGCTCGTCGTCGTCGCCGTGGACCTCCAGGTCCACGTGCCACAGGCCGTGGTCGTTCAGATCGATGTCGGCGCTGGTCTGGTCGCCGGGCAGGGTAAGCTCGTTGTCTCCCTGGCCGCTGTCGCCGTCGGAAGCGGCGGAGGGACCGCCCTGGGCGGATGGGCCGGAGGCAATCCCCGATTTCCGATCATTGGCCCCCTGCGCCTGGGCCTGCGTCTGCGTCACCGGCGGGGAACCGGCCCCGTCCCGCCGCCAGCTCAGCGTGTAGGCGGCGGCGCCCGGCACCGGGTTCCAGGAGGCCCTGACGATGTTGGCCCCGGGATTGCCCTCGGCGTCCAGGACGGGCTCCAGGCTCAACCCGTCGGGCGCGGCATCCACCGGCTCCGGCGGCAGGGACACCTGGACGGCCTGGCCGGTGAAGCCGGGCGCGGGATCGCCGCCGCCAACGCGCTGCAATGGAGCGTCGTCGTCGTGGGCGTAGTCCAGGGTGACCGTCTGCCCCTTCTCCAGCGCCGACGCCAGGGTCAGTGTCACCACCTTGCCGTTCACCGTCACGCCGCTGACCGCGACGGTCCCGGCGGAGCCGTCCTCGTTGAGCACGTTCACCGTGAACCGGCTCGGGGTGAGGTTCGCCTGCACCGCCTGGTCGAAGGTAAGCGCGATGGCCTGCGGGGTTGCCGTGGCGCTCACCAGCGTGGGTGAGCTGTCCCAGTTGGTGAGGAAGTCCCCCGTCACCGACGCCGACAGGCCCTCGGGGTCGGTGGCCGTCAGGGTTACCGTCGTCGTGAACGGGTCGGGCAGGGCCGGGCTGAGGGCCTTCCAGTCGTCCTCGGCGTCCAGCTCCAGGAACAGGAAGCTGTGCTTCTCGTCGCCGGAGCCCACCCCCAGGCGGGTCTGGAGGCTCTCCACCAGGTGGCTCCGGTCAGCGGGCGCGGATACGGTGTAGGTCAGCTCGCCGCCGTCCGGGTCGGAGAAGATACCGGTGAATATCTTCCAGACCAGCATCCCCCGGGGCGCGTTGCCGGTCTTCGCGAAGCCGGCGTACCGCTCGGCCTGCGTATCCACCACCGGCGCCCGGTTGGGCGGCCTCTCGGCCCATTCAACGTCAATGGTCGACGCGGCTGACTCTCCGCCGTCGTAGGAGACCGTGCCCCGGAAGGTGATGGCCCCGGCGCTCTGGCCGTAGGAGGCGGTGGCGGCGGTGCCCAGGGAGAGCCAGTCGTCGCCGCCCAGGTGCAGTTCCCACTTATAGGAGGGGTCGGAGCCGGCGGGAGGGTTGGCGATGACCGCGCTCAGGTTCACCACCTCTCCCGGCGGGGGGTTGGCTGGGCTGGCGGCGATGGACACGCTCAACCCGGCGGGTTGGGGCGGCGGTTCCACCCCCACCTGTGCCGTGACGGCCGGGCCGCAGCCGGCGCCGTTGCAGCCCTCCACCTGGACCTCCCACTGCCCGTAATCGTCCACGGTGATGGTGGCGCCGGCGCCCACGGTCGTGGCCGCGTTGCCCGGTTCGAAATTACCGCCGGCCTCGCGCCAAGCCAGCTTGTAGGAGGAAGCGCCGTCCAAACCGTCCCAGGTGGCCGCGAGGGTCAACTCCCCCGCCGTGGAACTGAGTTGCAGGTTGGCCGGGCTGCCCGGCTTGATGCCGGCGTGCCGGGTGGCGCTGGGTCCGCAGCCGGCGTCGTTGCAGCCCTCCAGCCGGACCACCCACCGCCCGTGGGCGGACACGGTGATGGCGGCGCTGGTGTCCGAGGTCGTGGCGGCGTTGGCCGGCTCAAAGTTGCCGTCGGCCTGCCGCCAGGCCAGCTTGTAGGAGGTCGCGCCGTCCAGGGCGTCCCACGCGGCCGCGAGGGTCAACACGCCCGGCGTGGCACTGACGGCCAGGTTGGGTGAGGTGCCCGGCGCGCTTTCTTCCGGCTCCGGTGTGGCTGTCGGTGTTGGCTCGGGCGTCGGCGTCGGCTCCGGTGTCGGTTCCGGCGTGGGTTCGGGCGTAGCGGTAGGTTCATGCGTGGGTTCCGGTGTTGCCTCCGGCGTGGGTTCAGGCGTGGGTTCAGGCGTCGGCTCGGCCGTGGGCTCCGGGGTAGGTTCGGGCGTAGGCTCCGGAGTTGGTTCGGGCGTAGCAGTCGGATCGGGGTCGGCGGTCGCTCCCTCCAGCTTCCGCAACTCCTCCACCACCGGCTCCCACCGTTCCCAGCCCCGGTCGGCATAGCCCTGGGCCTCATCGGCGGTCACGTCCGTAACCGCGTCCAGGGTCTTCAACACTCGCATCCAGCGCAGCACGTGGTCGAACCCGTTAGCCGTCTCCGCCGCGTAAATCCAGACCTGGTCAATCAGTTGCTGGTCGGGTTCGTAATCGTCGGGCGCGGTCTCCCGCTTCTCCAGTTCCGCCACCACCGGGTCCCAGCGCTTTGCCGTGTACTCCTCGGAGTTTTCCCGGGCCTCGGCGGCGCTCATGTCCTCGACTACGCCGAAGGTCTTCAGCACCCGCATCCAGCGATGCACGTGGTCGAAGCCCTTGCCCGTCTCCCTGGCGTAGCCCCAAACGTCGTCAATCACCTCCTGATCGGGCTGGTAGCCGTCCTGGGCGTCGGCGGGTCCGGTCCCGGCCCAGAGCAGGGTGAAGGCGGCAATGAGGACAACAAACAGGGCCGCCAGGCCAAGCAGCGGCCACCGGCGATGGAACAGGGCGGAACGGGAGGGCATTACGCCGTCACCTCCGGCAGGAGGTGGGGGTAATGCTCCGCGAAGTCGGTTTTAGAGGGGGAAGAGTCGGGGGGGGGGGCTTACAGGGGTAGGTATGGCCTGTTACGGGGGCGCATGATGGGTGATCTCCAAGCCTTCCTTGGGTTCCGGCCAGGGTTCGGGCAGCAGCCAGACGCGGGTCCAGAGTCTTCCTTTGAGCATCAACCGGCGCAGGCAATCGATGCCGTAGCGGATCACGCTGACGATACGCGCGGGACGAGTACGAGGGTCCCGATGATTGGAAGCCAGCGCTTTGGGCGGAGCCCGCAGGTTGCTTGGATCAATGCCGCGGTCATTGGCGTCCTCCACCCTGGTGCCGTAGCCCAGGGCCAGCAGGGTTGCCACCGAGAGCACCAGCCAGTGGCGGGAGATGCGGGTTGGGTCCGTTCTCCTGGTCTTGTCCCATTTCCAGCCCAGGCTCTTGAGGGCCTTGAAGCCCAGTTCGATCCAGAAGCGCAGGGCGTACCAGCTGGGTCCCACCTTATCGGGGGCCAGGTCGGTGAGAATGATCCAGGGCTCCTTCTGTTCGGAGTACCAGACCACCACCAGGGTGCAGCGGCGTTGGGCGGAGGGGGTGCCGAAGGCGGTGCCGTGGCCGATCCAGGCCGTGTCGGGAACGGAGACGAAGCGCCTGGCGGGCAATCGCTTGCCGCCGTCGGCGCAGAAGGTGATGTTGTTCCGGTAGCGCATACCGGGGTGCCAGCCCTGCTCCCGTATCTGCTGCCACAGCTTGGGGCTGGAGATGCCCCGGTCGCAGAGCACGATTACGGTCATTTCCTGGGGAACTGCCGGAGCCAGTTCCCGGAGCAGTTCCACGGTGGGGTCCATCCAGGAGCCTTTCTGAGTGGCCCGGTGGATGCGCCAGGCAACGGGAATGGCGCAACTGCGGTAGAGGACGCTGATGACGATGGCGGTGGTCTGGTCGCCCTTGAGCGTGGGGTCGATGGCCAGGGCGAGCCGGTCGGATTGCCACAGGGCAAGCACCCATTTCAGCAGGGGCGCAAAGCAGAGAGTTACGTCCAGTTGGGTCTGGCAGGGGCTTTTCCGGTCACTGCCGTCGTAGAGCCATTCGCGGAGATACTGGCGGAACTTGTACCAGCCGCCCCAGGGGGAGAGGGCCGAGGCGACGGCGTTCTGGCAGGCGCTGCCGGCGAGGATGGCCCCGAATACCCAGAGCACCAGGCCGGTCAATTGTGCCCGGGAGAGGTGAGGTAAATGCGTTTCAATAGTCTGCTGAATCTGATAAGTTTCTCTGGGAAGGCGCATCGGGGGTCTCCTGCATCTGGGCGTGTGAAGAACACCAGAATGCCGGAAGCCGATGCGCCTTCCCAAGTTGATTCCAGAGCCAATTTCAGGGCAATTTCAGCCCATACCTACCCCTGTAAGGGGGGGGGGGGGGGGGCTTACAGGGGTAGGTATGGCCTGTTACGGGGGCGCATGATGGGTGATCTCCAAGCCTTCCTTGGGTTCCGGCCAGGGTTCGGGCAGCAGCCAGACGCGGGTCCAGAGTCTTCCTTTGAGCATCAACCGGCGCAGGCAATCGATGCCGTAGCGGATCACGCTGACGATACGCGCGGGACGAGTACGAGGGTCCCGATGATTGGAAGCCAGCAGGGGTAGGTATGGCCTGTTACGGGGGCGCATGATGGGTGATCTCCAAGCCTTCCTTGGGTTCCGGCCAGGGTTCGGGCAGCAGCCAGACGCGGGTCCAGAGTCTTCCTTTGAGCATCAACCGGCGCAGGCAATCGATGCCGTAGCGGATCACGCTGACGATACGCGCGGGACGAGTACGAGGGTCCCGATGATTGGAAGCCAGCGCTTTGGGCGGAGCCCGCAGGTTGCTTGGATCAATGCCGCGGTCATTGGCGTCCTCCACCCTGGTGCCGTAGCCCAGGGCCAGCAGGGTTGCCACCGAGAGCACCAGCCAGTGGCGGGAGATGCGGGTTGGGTCCGTTCTCCTGGTCTTGTCCCATTTCCAGCCCAGGCTCTTGAGGGCCTTGAAGCCCAGTTCGATCCAGAAGCGCAGGGCGTACCAGCTGGGTCCCACCTTATCGGGGGCCAGGTCGGTGAGAATGATCCAGGGCTCCTTCTGTTCGGAGTACCAGACCACCACCAGGGTGCAGCGGCGTTGGGCGGAGGGGGTGCCGAAGGCGGTGCCGTGGCCGATCCAGGCCGTGTCGGGAACGGAGACGAAGCGCCTGGCGGGCAATCGCTTGCCGCCGTCGGCGCAGAAGGTGATGTTGTTCCGGTAGCGCATACCGGGGTGCCAGCCCTGCTCCCGTATCTGCTGCCACAGCTTGGGGCTGGAGATGCCCCGGTCGCAGAGCACGATTACGGTCATTTCCTGGGGAACTGCCGGAGCCAGTTCCCGGAGCAGTTCCACGGTGGGGTCCATCCAGGAGCCTTTCTGAGTGGCCCGGTGGATGCGCCAGGCAACGGGAATGGCGCAACTGCGGTAGAGGACGCTGATGACGATGGCGGTGGTCTGGTCGCCCTTGAGCGTGGGGTCGATGGCCAGGGCGAGCCGGTCGGATTGCCACAGGGCAAGCACCCATTTCAGCAGGGGCGCAAAGCAGAGAGTTACGTCCAGTTGGGTCTGGCAGGGGCTTTTCCGGTCACTGCCGTCGTAGAGCCATTCGCGGAGATACTGGCGGAACTTGTACCAGCCGCCCCAGGGGGAGAGGGCCGAGGCGACGGCGTTCTGGCAGGCGCTGCCGGCGAGGATGGCCCCGAATACCCAGAGCACCAGGCCGGTCAATTGTGCCCGGGAGAGGTGAGGTAAATGCGTTTCAATAGTCTGCTGAATCTGATAAGTTTCTCTGGGAAGGCGCATCGGGGGTCTCCTGCATCTGGGCGTGTGAAGAACACCAGAATGCCGGAAGCCGATGCGCCTTCCCAAGTTGATTCCAGAGCCAATTTCAGGGCAATTTCAGCCCATACCTACCCCTGTAAGGGGGGGGGGGGGTAAACTTAACTGCGCCGTCACCGACGCGGAAGAAATGGATTGGGTCAAGCACGGGCGTCACGGGGGCCGCCGCCCCGGTTGCCTCTTCAGGATTTCGTCGTGCGAGTGCCAAGGTAACCCCTCCCACTTCGCTTTGCGGGTTCATTACCCATCAAAATACCACCAAGTGTATTACCAACATGTGACAATTAATGGTATTTTCATGATATCTTGTAACGATTTGCAGATTTCGGCATAATACCCCCGGTAGGCGCCCCATCAATTCCCATCAGCGGGCCGTTGAGGCGAAGAGTAGGACCGACCGGACGAAATGAAGCGGAAGACCGGGGCCCTGCGGCAGCGCCTTTCCCTCCTGAGCGGCGCCAGCCTCCGCATCAACGAGAGCCTGGACTTCGACACGGTGCTGCAGGAGGTGGCGGACAGCGCCAGGGCGCTCACGGCCTCACGCTACGCGGCCATCACCGTTCTTGACGAGGCCGGACGCCTGTCGGACTTCATCGTCTCCGGCCTGACCAAGGAGGAGCACCAGGGGCTGTGGGACATGCCGGAAGGGCTGGGGTTCTTCCGGTACCTCAGCGGGCTGGAGGAACCCCTGCGGGTCTCGAACATCGACAGCCACCTGAGAGCTCTGAACATGCCGGATTTCCTGCCCTCCGTGCCGGCGACCTCCCTGCTGGTCGCTCCCATCCGCCACCAGGGGGCCGGCGTGGGCACGATCTACCTTGGCCACAATACGGACGGCCGGGAGTTCACCCAGGAGGACGAGGAGACGCTGGTGCTCTTCGCCTCCCAGGCGGCCATGGCCATCGCCAACGCCCGCCGGCACCGGGAGGAGCGGCGGGCCCGGGCCGACCTGGAGACCCTGGTGGACATCTCTCCGGTGGGCGTGGCGGTCTTTGACGCGGAGACGGGAATGCCCCGGTCCTTCAACCGGGAGGCCCGCCGGATCGTGGACAGCCTGCGGGGTCCCGGCCAGAGCCCGGTGGACCTGCTGGAGGTGATGACCTTCCGGCGGGCCGACGGGCGGGAGTTCTCGCTGGGGGAGTTCCCCCTGGCCGGTCTGCTGGGCGCCGGGGAGACGGTCCACGCCGAGGAGATTGTGCTGCGGGTCCCGGACGGGCGGAGCGTGACGGTGCTGCTCAACGCCACGCCCATTCTCTCCGGCGACGGCGCCGTGGAGTCGGTGGTGGTCACCCTGCAGGACCTGGCGGCCCTGGAGGAACCGGAGCGGCTGCGGGCCGAGTTCCTGGCCATGGTCAGCCACGAGCTGAGAGCGCCCCTGGCGGCCATCAAGGGTTCCGCCGCCACGGTGCTGGATTCGTCTTCCGACCTGGACCCGGCGGTGCTGCGGCAGTTCTTCCGCATCATCGGCGGCCAGGCCGACCACATGAACGAGATGGTGTCGGACCTGCTGGACGTGGCGGGCATCGAGACGGGGACGCTGGCGGTCAGTCCCGAACCGGCGGAGGTGGCGGCGCTGGTGGACCGGGCCCGCAGCGCCTTCGGCAGCAGCAACACCATCGCCATCGACCTGGAGCCGGACCTGCCGCTGGTGCTGGCGGACCGGCGGCGCATCGTGCAGGTGCTGGGCAACCTGCTGTCCAACGCCGCCCGCCACTCGCCGGAGTCTGCGGTCATCCGGGTGAGCGCGGTGCGGGAGGGCGTTCACGTAGCGGTGGCGGTGTCCGACCAGGGGCGGGGCATCCCCGCCGAGCGGCTGCCCCACCTGTTCCGCAAGTTCTCCGGTTCGCAGTCCGGCGAGCGGGGCGGCGACACCGGCCTGGGCCTGGCCATCTGCAAGGGCATCGTGGAGGCCCACGGGGGCCGCATCCGGGCTGAGAGCGACGGCGCGGGCCTGGGGGCACGGTTCACCTTCACCCTGCCGGTGGTCGAGGGCGCCGGGAGGAACACCAGGGTCAACGATGCCCCGGTCTCGGCCTCAAGGCGCGCCTCTCCAAGCGCCCATCAGGACCCCGGGGAACCGGTGCGCGTCCTGGTGGTGGAGGACGATCCCCAGGAACTGCGCTACGTGCGGGACGTGCTGGTCCAGTCGGGGTACGCGCCTCTGGTGACCGGAGACCCGGCGGAAGCCCTCCGCCTCATGGAAAGGGAGCGGCCCCGGCTGGCGCTGCTGGACCTGGTGCTGCCCGACGGTGACGGCATCGAGCTGATGCAGGCGATTCTCAAGATAGCCGACGTGCCGGTGATTTTCCTGTCCGCCTACGGGCGGGACGAGACCATCGCCCGGGCCTTCGAGATGGGGGCCGTGGACTACCTGGTCAAGCCCTTCTCGCCAACGGAGCTAGCGGCCAGGATGGGGTCGGCCCTGCGCCGCAGGGAGGTGTCCGAGACGGAACCCTACGTGCGGGGCGGCCTGGTCATTGACTACTCGGCGCGCCGGGTGACCCTGGACGGCCGCCCGGTGCGGTTGACCGCCATGGAGTACCGGATGCTGGCCGAGCTGTCGGCCAACGCCGGTAAGGTGCTGACCTACGAGCATCTCCTGGAGAACGTCTGGAGGGACCGCAGCAGCGGCGGCATGAGGCCCCTGCGCACCATGCTGGGCAAGCTGCGCGGCAAGCTGCGCGAGGAGGCCCGCAACCCCAGGTACATTTTCACCGAGTCCCGGGTGGGGTACTGGATGCCCGAGGGGGAGGGGGAGACGGATCAATCCGAATAACAGTAAAAGGGCATTCAACCGGCCATGAGTGAGAGGCTCATAGAAAATCGGCTAGGCCCTTCATTCCTGCCATAAACAATAGGTCGCAACGCCGATGTGAGCTTCACACCCAACTGATCTTGAGTGCCGGGCCGATGTTAGAATCACTCGGGTTGCCGAGGGCAACCGAATTTTATGCAAGGTCACAATACGGCCAACAAACAGCAAGCTAATCGTTTTGAACCGGGAAAACAACCTTCACGCTATTGGGGTGGAATGCCTTCGGTACGAAAGAAAAGGCCGGATAGGGTTATGTACCAGCGTGAGAATCATGTGATGGCAATACCGGAAAACCAACTCAAGATATGGGCCCAGCCGGGCACGGTCAAAGGTGCGAAAAATACCCACGCCGCCATTCGTAACGCCCTGGGACGACACCAGTGGCCGGATGATGTTCGCTATACGACGTACTTACAGGGCTCCTACCGGAACAACACGCATCTGCGGCGCCAGAGCGACGTTGACGTAGTAGTGGAACTGACTTCCCTGCCCATTCGGGACGGCTCCCGGTTGCCTGGCTCACAGAAGATCCTGCTGGACAGGGATTTCCCTGAGCCGGAGTACGGATGGCGACGTTTCCGCAGGGATGTACGGAGCGCCATTGCCGGCAGTCTCGGAGATTCTCGGGTTAGGGAAGGAAAGAAAACCTTCAAACTGATCATGGAGTCCCCCGAAATTCCGGTTGACGTGGTGGTGGCCGTCCGCTATCTGACCTATACGGAGTATTCGGGTCACCGCAGCTATAAGCGCACTGAAGGGTTGGGGTTGTACCTACCCATGGAAGGCAGGTGGGCCGTCAACTACCCTCATCTGCACCGGAGAAACGGCGTCGGGAAGGAGAAAGCTACCAACTGGTGGTTCCGCCGCACTATAAGGATGTTCAAGAACGCCCGCGCCCAACTCGTAGAAGATGGGCGGCTGGGACCTGACACGGCGCGGTCGTACCACATAGAGTGCTTGCTGTACAACGTCCCGAACCGGCTGTTGGCAGGCTCGCACCATTCGGCCTACTCGTCCGCCCTCCATTGGCTCCGCGACAATGACCTGACAAGGTTCGCCAGTCAAGACAAGCAGGTTCTCGTGTTTGACCGTGGACCGGACTCGTGGAATGAAACTGACGCCCGAACCCTGATAAACGCTTTGGTCAGGCAGTATGAGGACTGGTAGCAATCACGATGCACGATTATGCAATTGACTCGCGGGAGCGTGTCTTCCTCGTAAGAATCCTCTTCATGGTCAGCGCTCTCGTGTCCGGGATTGCAGCCGCGCTCATACCCTCAGACCTCCTCCCCATGAGGTGGCTGCTCCCGATCCCATCCATCGCCCTGGTCTTTGGAGTTTCCTATTGGGCCTTCGATAACTGGCTCTGGCGATGGCCACTCCTGAGAGTTATGCGGCTCATCAGCGTACCGGACCTGCGAGGCACATGGGCCGGAACGATTGCCAGTTCCTATACGGACTTTGAGAAGGCGCAGCCGGTGACGGTTACAATTGAGCAAACTTGGACAAAGATGGTGGTGCGTCTGAACGCCGCCGAGTCCCGTTCTTGGAGCTTGACCGCCTCTATTCTCACCAACGCGCCGGAGGGATTGTCCCTGACCTATATTTTTGACAACCAGCCTGAAGCCGAATCCGACAGGACGATGGAGCGGTTTCGGGGCACGACAGTTCTGGTCAGCATTGGCCCCGACCGGCTGGAAGGCTACTATTACACTGGTCGCGGGAGAGGAACCCACGGGTCGCTCAAGCTGTGTCGGCAACTCCCTGACTGATAGCCTAACGCAGTCGGCAGCCTCAGCCACTTGCTCCAGTTCTCCCCCGTCGATGAACGGCGACCGGCCAGGCGTTCAGTATCGTTCGGAGAGTGAACGCATGAAGCTAGAGTAGCCGTCAGAAACATCCCCGAGTCAGTGGTCAATTATCAGTGCCCCTCCCAGGCGGACCACGCCGTCAGTGCGAATAGAGAGATTCAGCGGTCAACCGCTGGTCTTGGGCCTTCTGTGTCCTATCCCGCTGCCGGCTAGTGGAGGGCTTCATGCAAGTCAAAGGCGCGATGTTGAGGGTTTTTTGCCTTTACGCTATGCTCGATTCAAGCAAATTACCCGAGGGGGAATAAAGCAACCGAGAGGTCGGGCGCGGATTTAGGTAAAGGCTCGTACCCCCTACCAAGGAGTCAGCAGGAATTGCCGTTACAAAGTCACATACTGGACAATCAAGCAGCCACCGTTGTTGACCACCTGCGGCGTAACCTGCGCGGCGCTGACGCCTTTGACATCGCTTCGGCTTACTTCACCATCTACGGTTACGAACTGCTTGAGGAAGAGCTGGAACGGGTTGGCAGAGTACGGTTTCTCTTCGGCGAACCATCGTCAGTCGAGGACCTAGACCCTGGCGAGGACAAACCCAAATCGTTTGAACTTACCGAGCGGGGATTAGAACCGAACCACGCGTTGCAACAGAAGGCTCTCGCCAAGCAGTGCGCCGAATGGGTGAGACGGGACACCGTAGCCGTGCGCTCGATCAGCCGCACTAACTTCTTGCACGGCAAAATGTACCTCACGGCCTCCTCCAGCAGCGCGTCGGGAGTGGTCGGCAGCTCCAACTTCACAAAGCGCGGTCTGGGAGGGAGCGACCGGCCTAACCTGGAAATCAACCTCGCCACCGACGACGCGGATACCCTCACCGAATTGCAAGACTGGTTCGACCGCCTGTGGAGCGACGAAAGGTTCACCGAGGACGTGAAACAGAAGGTTCTGGAAGCCCTGGAACGCGTGGGTGGCGACTACGCGCCGGAATCGGTCTACTACAAGACGCTGTACGAACTATTCCGCAAGGACATCGAGGCCCGTCTAGCAGGTGACGCTGCCGTGGCCGCTACCGGGTTCACCGGAAGCCTGATATGGAATGCCCTTTACGAGTTTCAAAAGGATGGGGCTCAGAGCGTAATCGCCAAGCTGCGGGAGCACAACGGCTGCATCCTAGCCGACAGCGTGGGCTTGGGCAAAACCTACACGGCGCTGGCAGTCATCAAGTATTTCGAGCTGCGCAACGAGCGCGTGCTGGTGCTGTGCCCCCGCAAGCTCTTCGAGAACTGGGCGCTCTACCCGGCCATCTATGGTCACAGGCAAAATCCCTTTCTGGAAGACCGCTTTGGATACACGGTGCTGGCTCACTCCGACCTCTCCCGTGCATCCGGATCGTCGGGCGGCATAAACCTGGCCAACTTCAACTGGCAGAACTATGACCTCGTGGTGATTGACGAGTCACACAACTTCCGCAACGACGGTGGGCAGCGGTACCGCCGCCTTCTGGATGAGGTTGTCAAGCAGGGATCAAAAACCAAGGTGCTGATGCTGTCGGCGACGCCGGTCAACACGTCCCTAACCGACCTTCGCAACCAGATATACCTGATGACCGAGGGGCGGGAGGACTCCTTCCAGGAAAGCCTGGGAGTGGGCAACATCCGCAACCTGATGGCGGCGGCACAACGGGTGTTCAAGGAATGGGAAACTGCCCAATCCAGGGGCGGCAGCCGTGACAAGGAGAAACTGCTGGAACAGTTGGGCTCAGACTTCCTGCGCCTGCTGGATGGCGTATCCATATCCCGCTCCCGCCGTCAGATCGAGCGGTTCTACGCCGCCGAGATGGAGCGTGTGGGGCAGTTCCCCAAGCACGAAAAGCCGGAGAACTACTACCCGCAGACCGACCTGAACGGCGAATTATCCTACAAGGAACTGGCCGACCGCATCGGCCAATTCAAGCTGTCGGTGTACCAGCCCAGCGAGTACGTCACCGACCCTAAACGGATGCGGGAGTTGGACGAGACCAGGGCTCGGCAGAATTTCAACCAGCGGGACAGTGAGCGCTTCCTGGTTGGCATGATGAGAACCAACTTCCTCAAGCGGCTGGAAAGTTCAGCGCATTCCTTGACTCTTACACTGGACCGCACGATTGGCAAGATTGACGCCCTGCTCGACAAGATTGACCGCTACGAGAGCGCCGGTCAAATCGCAGCAACGTCCACAACGCTGGACGACGCGGACGTGCTGCCGGACGATGATGAAGAAGATGAAGAGTTTGCTGTCGGAGGGCGCCGACAATCCTACCGACTGTCTGAACTGGACGTGGCTGGCTGGCGGGAGGACCTGCGACAGGACAGAGTCACCCTTGACTCTGTGAGGCAGCAGGTCAGCACTATCAAGCCGGAGCGCGACGGCAAGCTGTTGGAAATCAAGCAGGCCATCCGCGACAAAGCAGAAAACCCGACCCTCGACCGCGACGACAATCCCAACCGCAAGCTGCTGGTGTTCACCACCTTCAAGGACACCGCGAATTACCTGTACGGGCAACTGGAAGGGCTGGCCCGCGAGCTGGGCCTGAACATGGCGATGGTGTCCGGTGACGAAACCCACACAGACACCGGCCTCAATAACTTCAACGCCATCCTGAGCAACTTCGCGCCAAAAGCCCGTAAACGCTCCGCCCAGGGCGATGACATAGACCTGCTGATTGCCACCGACTGCATTTCCGAAGGCCAGAATCTCCAGGACTGCGACACCGTGCTCAACTATGACATCCACTGGAACCCCGTGCGCCTCATTCAGCGTTTCGGGCGCATCGACCGCATCGGCAGCAACAGTAAGTCCGTGCGGATGCTCAACTATTGGCCCACCGACGACATGGACGTGTACCTAAAGCTGGAAAGCCGGGTGCAGGCCCGGATGGCCATAGCCGACCTGGCCGCCAGCGGCGACGAAGACCCCTTCACCGAAGTCGACGCTCAACTGGGCTTGAACTTTCGCGATCAGCAGTTACTCAAGCTGCGCGATGAAATCCTTGACCTCGACGACCTCAGCGATGCCCCGGCCTTGGGCGACTTCACCCTAGACCACTTCCTGACCCAACTGCTTCGCTACCTGGAGGCCAATAAAGACAGATTGGAAGCCATGCCCCCGGGCGTCTACGCTGTCGCCGACGATGGCCAGGGCGGTGAAGTGCGGCCCGGCGTTATCTTTTTCCTGCGCCAGCGCAGAGCCGCCGAACTCTACACCCGCCAGCGGGCCGCCAGCCCGGTACATCCCTTTTATCTCGTGTACTTGCACGACAATGGCCACATCCGCTACACCTGCGCAAACTCGCGGCAGGCCCTGGCAGTGTTCGACGCTGCTGTGTCCGGCCATACGGCGCCAATCACAGAACTCTGCGACCGATTCGACCGTGAAACCGCCCAAGGCAAGGACATGGCAGTTTACGATAAACTGCTCACCGACGCCCTGGCTCACATCCGCCAGTCCCACGGCGCAACGCAGGCGCACGGCCTGCGGGCCGGAGGCAGGCGCGATTTCGTACTGCAAAAAGCGTCGACAACGCCCAGTACCGGCACGGACTTTGAGCTGGTAACCTGGCTGGTCATAAAGGACGCAAAATGACAACGACAACCGCAACGACAGCCGTAAGAAACGCCATCGCAACCGCCCTAGCCGCCGTGCCCGGCGTGGACTGGCCCGACGCGACCGCCGCCGTCCTGGACGCTATGGGCTACCGCAGCGAACTGTTCCTGGAGGATCAAACCGGGGACCCAGCCGACTTCATCCGGCAGTTTGACGCCGACAACCCCGGCACGCAGACGGAGCGGCGCTTCCTGGAGGACGCCCGGTCGGTGCAGCTCGTCTTTCAGATAACCAACGCCGAGATCGCGGAGGCCGCCGCTCCCTCGCAGCAAATGAGGTTCGACCGCAGTAACTTTGACACCGGCAACGCGCAGAGCTTCCTGTTCCTAGCCGTGGAGCTTGCCGGGGACAATTACTCCCGCAGCCGATACGCCGAATTCACCCGCGAAATCAACAAGCGGCTGTTCGCTCCGTCCGTCATCCTGTTCCGCACCGCAAGCAACCGCGTCACCCTTGCCTTCCCCCATCGTCGCCCCAACCGGCGCGATCCCGAACGCGACGTGCTGGGCCGAGTCTCCCTCATCCGCGAGATAGACCCGGTCCGCCCGCACCGCGCCCACCTGGACATCCTGGCCGAGCTATCCCTGCCTGAACGCCTGCGCTGGATGGAGGCCCACGGCAAGCCGCCTAACTTCGACGGTCTGCTGGACGCCTGGCTCAACACTCTGGACACTGAGGAACTCAACCGCCGATTCTACCGCGACCTGTTCCAATGGTTCGAGCGGGCTGTCGAGACCGCCAGGTTCCCCAGCGGAGAGGCTAGGACCCTGGACCCGCAGGAACACGTCATCCGCCTCATCACCCGCCTAATGTTCGTCTGGTTCATCAAGGAAAAGGGGCTGGTGGCCGACGATCTCTTTGTCGAGACCCAGGTCACCGACCTGCTCAAGGACTACAATCGCGATAACGGTGATTCCTACTACCGCGCCGTGCTGCAAAACCTGTTCTTTGCCACCCTGAACACCGAAATCGGCCAGCGCGGTTTCAGCAGCGAAAACAACGACACTCACCGCGACTTCTCCCGCTATCGTTACCGCCGTGAAATCGCCGACCCCGTCGCGCTGCTGGCCCTGTTCGCCAAGACGCCCTTCATCAACGGCGGCCTGTTCGACTGCCTGGACAGCTTCGAAGCCACCGGCAAGGGCGGCTATCGCATTGATTACTTCAGCGACAACGTGCTTCGCAAGGGAACGGAGGAGTATGGCAAACTCTCCATCCCCAACCGCCTGTTCTTTGACGAAAGCCGGGACGCTCCCGGCCTGATTGAGCTGTTCGGCCGTTACAAGTTCACCGTCGAGGAGAACACCCCCGCCGAGCAGGAAGTAGCCCTCGACCCCGAACTGCTGGGCAAGGTTTTCGAGAACCTGCTGGCCGCGTACAACCCCGAAACGCGGGAGAATGCTCGCAAGCAGACCGGCTCCTACTACACCCCCCGCGCTGTGGTGGACTACATGGTGGATGAGGCCCTGGTAGCAACGCTCGCGCAACGAGCCGCACCCGCTGATGGCGACGCTGGTTTCTGGCAGGAGCGGTTGCGCTACCTACTTGACTATGACGACGCCTTCTCCGACGCAGAAACCTTGTTCACCGAGACGGAGCGTGAGGCTGCGGTGCGGGCCATCGCCGAGACCAAAGTGCTGGACCCCGCCGTCGGTTCCGGGGCCTTCCCCATGGGCATTCTACACAAGCTGACTCTGGCCCTGAACAGACTGGATAGTGAAAACGAACTATGGAGGGAACTGCAACGGGAAATCGCCACCAAACGGGCCGCCAACGCCTTCGACACCACCGACCAGCAGGAGCGCGACGCCGAACTCCAGGAAATCAGCGACACCTTCGAGCGTTACCGCGGCACCGACTTCGGGCGCAAGCTCTACCTTATTCAGAACAGCATCTACGGCGTGGACATCCAGCCCGTCGCCACGCAAATCGCCAAGCTGCGCTTCTTCATCTCTCTGGCCATCGAGCAGCAGCCCAACGCCGACCCCGCCGACAACTACGGCATCCGTCCCCTGCCCAACTTGGAGACTCGCTTCGTCGCCGCCAACACTTTGCTGGCTCTGGACAGCCCGCAGGGCGTGTTGACCTCGCAGCGCGCGCGGGAATTGCAGAACGAACTGCTGCTTAACCGGGAACGTTACTTCCACGCCAACAACCGGACCTTGAAACTACGCTGGCGGGATGAGGACCAACGGCTGCGCGGGAAACTAGCAGCCGAATTGCGGCAAATCGGGATGGCCGAGGGCGACGCCGACAAAATTGCCGTCTGTGACCTGTTTGACCAGAACTCTGCAGCTGCCAACTGGTTCGACGCCAAGTATATGTTTGGCGTGACCGACGGGTTCGATGTGGTGATTGGCAATCCACCTTACGTCGAGTCCAGAAATAGCCTATTGTCGGACGAAATGAAGGACGCGTACAATGAGCAGGTGCTCAACGATTGGGGAGAGGGGTTGCCGCGAGGTAGCGATCTGCTCATGTACTTCCTAGCCCGATCGCCCAAACTGCTGAATGATAGGGGCTACGGTCACTTGATAACGCAGAACGCTTGGCTCAGTACCGATTATGGGAAAAGGTTTCAAGATTTTTCGCTGGGCAAATTTTCGGTCTATAGGATCGTGGATACCTCAGCAAAGTTCTTCTCCGACAGTAACGGCCCTCAAATCAACGCCGTTGTCGTCGTTTTTGGCAAGCGACTGCTGGAGAATATCGAGTACGAAATCGTCGACGAAAGCATGGAAAAGACGACGACCAAAACCTTCGCGGCGCGGCAAGCGATGAAATGGGGTCATTTGACCGCCATGCCCTCATTTTTCATTGATATGCTTACCGAGATGGTAGGTCATAGCAGCACCGGCGGCAGCGTATCATTCGGCCAAGGACTAAATTTTCCTTTGAAAGAACTGAATCAGGCTGGTAGCATAGAGCCTGTGGTCGTCAAGGACGTCAATTTTGTAGCCTCCTCTGCCGACGGAAGAATTCACTCAAGCCACATTAGCGCTACCCGTAGGGGTAAGGTCCCGGCCCTCATCATGCCCCGTGGAGTCGGCGACCGTTACTACTGCACATTCAATGCTTGCAAAGCATTTTCGTACAGTGGTGTTGAGTTGTATCTCCCTGATTCGCTGTGGGAATCTGACCTGCATTATTGCTTATGGGCTTACCTGAACTCGTCGTTGGCGTGGCTATTTCGTGAGATTACTGGAAGGCGTAATCTTGGCGGCGGGCTGTTGAAGGCCGAAGCAACGGACATGAAAGCACTGCCAATCAATTTCGATTTCGACTTCGCAGACAAAGCCAAAACCGTGTTTGAAGCATTGACGAGCAGGGCACCCCTACCACTAGCTCAAGAAATTCGCACCAATGAACACCTCGCTATTGACCAAATGGTGTTCGACTACTTAGGGTTCTCTGATACCCAGAATGATACCCGGAGCGAATTACTGGCGCAGGTGACTTTCCGCACAAGCCGCTCGGCTCGATAGCCATTTGCGGGGACTACAACTCTGGAATGGGAGATAGGCCGCCTGATGTACGACCTGTACGGGCTGACAGAAGAGAGGGTTACTGCCATCGAGCGATCCCTGGGCCTGATCCACCAGACCGACAAGGAGGAGGACGCGGCGCTGCTCCGGGCGATGGAGGAGGCCAGCATCGACGATCCCGACGACTTTGCCAGCGAAGCGGAGGTAATGGCAACGCTGCAAGGTTTGCGGGATTCGCATGGAAGTTAGGTATCATAACCAGCTCAACCGCGACTTGCGGCGACTAAGCAACCCCGCCCTGGCTGCCCAGGTGGAACAAGGCATTGAACAGTTGAAAGCGGCGTCCACCATCAGGGACCTGCGCGGCGTCAGAAGAATGACGGCCCGTGGCGAACACTACCGAATCCGCGTAGGGAAATCGCTTGGGCATAACCATGGACGGCGAGACGGTTATTCCGCGCCGCTTCCTACCCAGGGGCGAAATTTATCGCTACTTTCCGTAGAGTTCGGCAACTAGGGAAGCGGTGAATCCAGGGATGGACCAAGTCGACTGATCCCATTGACCTCTGCACAATGGAGGTAGCCACATGGCCAGGTACAACATCGTCGCTGGAACGAGAGACGACCTCCGCCTCGACTCAAACGAATGGCTGATTATAGACATCGGTTACGCCAGAACAAGGTCCACCAACGCTATTTGGCGAAGCGACGAGACCCTCAGGTCAATTTACTTCCGTCAAGTAACACCCCTCGTTATCAAAACGGCCCGTCTCAAAGCCGACCAACCATTGCACCTGGCCATCGAAGCCCCGCTTTCAGCAGCTTTCGACGGTGGCGGCGAACCCACCACCCGCCCCTGCGATGAATGGCCGATACCCAACGCAGCTAAGCCAGATACTAGGCTATGGTGTAGCAACGCCGGAGCTTCGACCCTGGTGCTAGCGGAATTCCTCCTTCGTGACCTGCACGAAGACAACATTGGACCCAGGCTGATCAAATTATTCGAAGGGCACGTTTCCTTCAAATACCGCGAAAACCACAGACCCCGCTTTCCACAAGCAAGGAACACGCACGAGGCCGATGTGTTGGCCATCAAACACGAAATCGAATACAGAACCGAAGCCAACATCTTCGACGAAGCCAGATTGCGACGAGATCAAAACCCAACCTTGAAATCGCCTTTCGGTTTCCTCGCCGAAAATTTGCTTCCCCCAGTAATCCGAGTTCCTCCGCCATATCATTTTGTGTAGCGCGACAGCCAAGTAGAGGCCGGGTTTTAGGGAGCGAGTTGGGTCTATCACGCCGGAGGTAATCGAGAGCCAACTGCTGCAACCGATTCACACTGTCTCTTCGATTGCCCGCGTCAAAACTCGGCGGAGCCGATGGGTGAATTTTGTGGCCGTTCCGTCTGAGATGTTGTGGTGAATTTTGTCGGGATGGGGCATCATTTGGTTCCCTATTCCATAATTCATTGACCACTCGTGAAAGTGGGTGAGATTTTACAGGGACGAGGAAATAGCGGAGTGCTGACCTCGAAGAGCCCGGCTTTCGTCCGATTCGGAACAGTTGCTGACACTCTAGGGTAGCCCATTGAAGCCGACAACAGTATAGTTTAAGGACGCTATCACAATAGGGACTCGACTTTCTTGAGTCGGCGAGGCTCTGAATTTTCAAGGAAATCCTTATTCTTTGAATCACGATAACGCTCTGGATAGCCAACCATCATGTGGTCCGACAACGAAACCAACCGAGATTTCTTGAACTTCCGTTGCGTTGCTGATACTGCGGCGGAGATGGTCGCCCAGGCCAATGGTCAGCCGTTGTCCTTGGGCGTCTCCGGCGGTTGGGGAGTCGGGAAATCCTCCATGCTGAAGTTCATCTCCGATTCGCTAAGAGATCGGGGCGATGATCGCTATTTGTTTGTCGAATTCAATGCTTGGCTTTACCAAGGATACGACGACGCCCGTGCGGCGCTTATGGAAGTGATCGCGAGGCAACTCATTGAGCGCGGCGAAGAGACGCAAACCGGGCTGGAAAAGGCCAAGATGCTCCTGGGGAGGGTCAATTGGCTGCGACTTGCGGGCTTGACTGCTGGCTCTGCGCTGTCCGTTGCTGCCGGGGTTCCACCACTTGGATTGATAGGCGCTGTGTTGTCGGCAGGGAAAAGTCTTGTGGAAGGCAACCTTAACAGGGAAGACGTGGAATCCGTCCAGACGGCTGGGAAAGCGTTGGGTTCTGACGGAGAAGCCCTCGTTACACCAGCGTCCGAGTCATCCCCTCCTCGTCAGATTCAGGACCTGCGGGAGCACTTTGAGGCTACCCTCACTGAAATGGACGTTACTCTGGTAGTGTTCATCGATGACCTGGACCGCTGCCTGCCAGCGACGGCCATTGCAACACTGGAGGCAATCCGGCTGTTCCTGTTCCTTCCTCACACTGCCTTCATTATCGCCGCTGACGACCGCATGATCCGACAGGCCGTTCGTGTCCATTTCCAAGGCGCGGACCTAGACGACAATCTGGTTACTAACTACTTCGACAAGCTGGTCCAGGTTCCCGTTAGAGTTCCTCCTCTTGGCACGCAGGAAGTCAGGGCCTACTTGATGTTGCTGTTTATCGAGAACAGTGGACTCAGTCCGGAGCAACGTGAAATTGTCCGTGAGCAGGTTTGTCAACAATTATCGGATTCCTGGAAGGGGAATCGAGTGGACTTGGCCTTCGTCTTGAGCCTTTTGGAAGAATGTCCGGATACTCTCAGAGCCAACCTTGAGCTTGCCGACCGGCTCGCTCCTCTGATGACTACCGCCAGGCAGATCGCTGGCAATCCTCGCCTGATTAAGCGGTTCCTGAATACCCTCGCCATTCGGCTGTCTATCGCACGAGCGCAGAATATAGCCGTTGACGAAGCGGCTCTGGCCAAGATGCTGCTCTTTGAGCGCTGTGCCAGTGAGGATGCTTATGCCCACATTGTTTCGGCGATCAGCGACGGAGACCAGGGAAAACCCGCTTTTCTGGCTGACTGGGAGAGGCAGGCTCGGGCAGGCGAGGTGATTGAAGGATTGCCCTCAGAGTGGACTGCCCCTTTCATTGCAGAGTGGCTGGCCCTGCCACCCGCTTTCGCAGAATTGGACCTTCGAGCGGTGGTATACGTTAGCCGTGAACATATGCCGATGATCTCCTCGGCAGACCAACTATCATCCGAAGCAGCAGGAATTCTGGAGGCACTTCTACGATTGGAGGGAGCCTCTAGCTCAATGCTTTCGGCTCAACTGGGATCCCTCTCCGGAAGGGAGATCACTCTAATTACCGAGAGGCTCATGGTCAGGGCGCGCCAGGAGCAAGATTGGGGTACGCCTCCGGTTCTTTGGGGACTGCTGACCGTTATCGAAACGGACCAGGAACAGGCCTCGCCCTTTGCTCGATTCTTAGAATCACTTCCTGCTCCGCGCCTTAAGGCAGACATTGTGCCGGCCTTGTCTGGTTATAGGTGGGCGCAGGAAGCCTTGGCGAAATGGAAAGCCAACGGCGAGACTCCGCAGCCCGTAAAAAGGGCAATAGAGGCGATGGGGCGGGAGGATTAACTGATGGGCACATCGGCATCGAGCTCCGGGCCCGGAAGCGGAGTACCCCTCATTCCGCCCTGGGTGCCGGATCCTGAGGTAGAGCCAGAAGTCGAACCGGACGGGGAACAGGATCCGGAGATTGACGAACCCGCAGTCCAGCAGCCAGTGCCACCCCAGGTCGCGCCAGCGGGTCGGTTCAGAGGAGCTAGGATCAACTTGGGACAGTTCGGCGGTTCAGGCTCAGAACATGGATTGAGGCGAGGACTAGGCCATTATGTGCGCACTGGGCTCGGTGGTTCGCGCAATGCGTCGCGCCGGATGACCTCCACGGCCAGAAACGCCGGCGCTCTCTATGGCGTGCTCCAAGCGTTGGGTAGCGGCGCTCCGCCCCAAGTAGATTTAGGCATTGACCCGGCGGGTCTCGCCGGTCTCCCGGCACGTGAGATCGTTGACCGCATCGCAGAGGCGCTCAGTCCCAGTGATGGAACCCTGGACGCGGAAGCGAGCCGGACCTCCATTTCTTGGGCGATGTGCGAGTTTATGCGCAGAGAGCCTGCCGCGGACCTTCTTGCCCTTAGCCTGGAGCAGATCTTCCTGACGATGATCTTATACATCGGTGCAGAGATATGCTTTCGTATCGAGTTGGACGTCGGGAAAACCGTCTTGGAAAAAGCACCGGACCCAGCCACAGCCGTTGAACGTATACAGGAAATGAAAAGATATGTCCGTCAGGTCGTGGCTAATCGTTTCCGTCACCGGTCAGCAGATGCTGGTCGTCTCCCTCTGCGCGAAGCCTCCCGACTAGCAACCAGAGTCATTCAAGATACCTTCGAAGTTTTCGAGTCTTATCTGTCATGAGAGTGATTTGTAGACAAAACCCGGCTCCGCTCGCCCGGGCGGATGGGGTTTCGTTTTCGCTATTTGCAGCTCCGGAACAACAAGGCGTCGGACGTGTTGGTGCGACCATCCCCCGCGACTTGCGCCGAGGGGGGTCTACCCTGCAACACGAGCCTGGGATTTCCTGGCTTTGTCGCTGAGCGTCGCAGCAGCCGATTCCGGCTGCCTCCGAAGTCAAAGCTCCGATGGTTGGACTCGAAGCATTCAGTTGGAAGTGGCAGTAACGGAACCAGAGGTGTGGAACGCACAGGCTAGATCGCTAGATACTGCCCTTCAATTTCTCACAGGTGACATCTGGGAACTCACATTCGTGCCGGGCGGTATGGCTCCGCCTAGAGCACTTCGCCACACCAGGAGGCGCCTAGATGGGGATTGCGCTTGTCTCCTATCAGGAGGTGTCGACAGCCTGGTCGGCGCCATTGACGCCGTTGCTTCAGGAAGGCGTCCGGTCCTGGTCAGCCACATTTCTCAAGGTGATGCAGAACGACAGCGCCGTTTTGCGAAGAGGCTTGGAGGAAACCTTTCGCATCTCCAATTGAACCATGCTGCCAAACCTCCTGGAAAGGCAGAGCGGTCACAGCGCGCCCGGTCAATAGCGTTCATCGCGTATGGCGTGCTCGCATCATCCGTGCTTCCGATGTATCGGCGTGGGGAAGTGGTTGAACTGCTGATTCCCGAGAATGGCTTCATCAGCCTCAATGTCCCCCTGACTCCGTTCCGCCTCGGAACCTTGAGTACTCGCACAACGCATCCACTCTTTATCAGTCAGATGCAGAACATATTGGATGCCTTGGGGCTTAACGTGCGGTTGTCCAATCCCTATCAGATCAAAACTAAGGGAGAAATGCTTCACGAGTGCGTGAATCAAGCTCTACTTCGGGAGTTAGCATTCCACTCCACGAGTTGTGGACGTTTCATGCGTTTCGGCTACCAACATTGCGGGCGTTGTTTCCCTTGTTTGGTCCGTCGCTCGGCATTTTTGAGGTGGGGCAACGGTGATGAAACCCGCTACAATTATCATGACTTATCAATTGAGGACAGTCGGCATCGCAACTTCGACGACGTTCGGTCTGCGGTCTTTGCTGCCCTTTCCGTCGAACAATTGGGAGTCGAGGACTGGGCTGGCGACGCTCTGAACCAAATCCGACTCGGCGACCCTTCACCTTATACCGACCTCGCGGAACGGGGCATTAACGAACTACGTGCTTTTCTTGAAGTTGTTGGTGCCATGTGATTGATTTCCACTGCCACCTCGACCTGTATGAAGACCCTCAAGACGTACTGAGGCAGGTTGCCAGGCGCAGGTGCTTCGTTCTGGCGGTCACTACCACCCCGCTTGCGTGGGAAGGGACACGGGCGCTTGTGGGCAGTACGCGGGGAGTCCAGGTGGCGGTTGGACTCCATCCTGAACTCGCTAATACGCGATACCGAGAAGTCGGTAGAATCTGCGACTTGGTATCTGAGACGCCTTACGTAGGAGAGATTGGGCTTGATGGCTCGGAACGGCATCGCCCTTCGCTGTCGATACAGCGGCAAATATTCGACTCGGTGCTTAGCGCTTGCGAATCTAACGGGGGGAGAATCATGACGATCCACTCGCGCGGCGCGGCTTCACTTGTGCTAGACCATTTGGAAGCGCATCCGAAATCGGGAATACCTGTAATGCACTGGTTCTCCGGAACGCACAGCCAGCTTGCAAGAGCCATAGACCTCGGCTGCTGGTTCAGCGTCGGTCCCGCGATGCTTCGGGGGGAGAAAGGCCGACGCCTTGCATCTTTGATGCCGATGGACCGATTACTCACTGAGACCGATGGACCGTTAGCCACGCATCGAGGCCAAGCGCTTATGCCATGGAATGTCAGGGAGGCAGAAGTCGAGCTCGGAACGATATGGAATCTTTCCGTCAGTACGGTACGACGAAGGTTATCTCGAAATCTGCGCAATCTCGTGGCTCTAAAGGAGCAGCAACAATTTGGCAAGGCATGATCTCTCCGATTGCCTGATAGTTTCAATGAGAGATTGTTCCCGTAATCTCCGGCATCAGCAGACCCACGGCAACCTCAGTGTCGAGAGCAGCCAGGTCAACTGTCAGTCAGCTGTCTCCCAAGCTGGCCGCCGTCATCACCCGAGCACCACCCAGCAAGGCTCGTTAGATTTGAACCTCCCACCGGAAAGTTTGCGATGCGGTATACTAGGCCCACTTGGAAACCCTTCTATTGACCTGCCATAAGTGAATGAAATGAACGAACGTTTTGACGTTGCGTACTACTACCCCGCTCCGTACTGGGGCATGGGTGAGGGGAGTTGGGTGAAGTCGCTCCTCCTGTTCTTCGACAAGGTTTCGATCCTGCTCCCGGATTATATGTACGGTCGACACCATGCAGCCGACCCCGTGTTAGCCGAGCCGCTTGAGGACAAAGGCCTACTGGAAGTTCTGGAACCGAAAACGTGGATCGACGAGGAAATGGCGAAGGGCCTGGCTGAAGCCATCAGCGGTCTGCTTGCCAGCGGCGTATTCGACGGGGTTTCCAATGACGTTCGTTTCCATGAACTGTCCCAATCACGAATAGGCTATGGGGCTGACGTTGACTTGGCTGAGTCGCTGGTATCGGAACTCCGAGCGAAGGGGCTAGCAAAACCCAGCGAGGATGGCGTGTCGATACCTCTTCACCCATTGGTGCGCACAACTATCCTCGTCATACTGGCCCAACTCGCGCGCTCGGCAGGCAACAAGCATAACCTGTTAGTGCATCCAGCCACCAGTGACGGTCGCGCCGTGCATGACCTCATCGATACTCTTTCGAGGGAGCGAATGCCGTCGCGTGAAAGTGTAATCGCATTCGACCTCGAACCCGTTAGCTTCAACATGGACTCGGTACCGCTTGATGAACTCCTGGAATTCCGGGCCGAACACAAAGCCGCCCACAAAGCATACATGCGAGACCTGCGGGGATTCATGGCTGAGCTTGCAGATGTTAGCCACCCAGAGGAACGCAAGACCCTCCTTCTACAACGGCGCCAAGATATGGCTGACGCCGCCCATGATCTTCAGCGCTCTACCAGACGGGTATTGGGGAGAAACCTTCCCTCATGGTCCTTCGGACTTGCCGGCGGCGTTTGGTCGGCCGCTACAGGTGACCCACTAGGTCTGATTCTCGGTGCGTTGGGGCTGGCCACCGGCATCGTCGGCTCCAGGAGCACCGATCCTAACAAAGTATCTGCCTACTCTTACCTGTTTCAAGCGGGACGCACCCTTGCACGATAACCTAACGGCTAGTGGGTACTTTCAGCACCCGACTCGCTTGGTGCTAAATTGGGACCTCCCACCGGAAAGTTCGCAATGGAGCCTGTCCCAGAAAACGCCTGTTTCGACCGAAAGGAGTGGTGAGTGCCTTCGGGCGTTGCTAGTAGAGTCGGGTTCGACGGCAGATTACGACTTGATGAGTTTTGCGCGTCCGGGAGGGTCTTGGGATCGCACCGAAATCAGGGCACGGGGCCCGATGTGGGACTATGAGGCGCCAGTACGAAGGTCCCGTCCCGCCATATGCGCCAGAGAGTCCGCAGGTTGAAGGCGATTGCCAAGAGATTCCACTCAGCCGCCACGTTGACCAGGCCCCGCAGCAGGAATCTTCGGGCTCCCATTTGTTCCTTGGTAATTCCGAACACCGGCTCGACCAGTTGCTTTCTCAGCCGATATACCTCTTTCGCCAGGCTGGTGGACATCCAAGCCCGGTGCCGGCGCAGCACATCGTCGTGAGGCCCAATCCACAGACTACGGCCACGCTTGGATTTGGTGCATACCCCGTAGGCTGGACACTGCTGGCAGACGCCTGCGGAAGCGCGGTACTTCCTCATTGGCACTCCTCTTTTGTCTTCGCTGATGCCGATGAAGTGGAGCGTCTGTCCCTGGGGACATTCAAAGCTGTCGCTGGGTTCATCATAGGTGAACTGATCTTTGTGATAGGGACTTCTGAGGAACCGTTCCCGCGACTCCGGCACCACCACCTGCTGGCCACGATCCGCGCAATCGGCCAAGTCGCTCCCGGAAAAATACCCAGCATCGGCCAGCGTCATGGGTGTTCTGGTTCCCGTAGCCTCCTCAGCGCGCTCCATCATCGGCACCAACTGATAGTTGTCATTGGGCACAGACACCACGTGCGCGGCGGTGATCAACATGCCCGTGGGTTCCCCGTCCTGCTCCACTGGAGATACCATGGCCTGGGCGTTGTAGGCCGGCACGACGCCGTAGCTGGCCTTCATCAGCCGGGCGTCCTGGTCCGTAAGATTGATGCGCCTGGGCTTCTTTGCACCGGCCAACTCGTCCATCGCCTGCCGCAGGCGCTCTCTCAGCGCTTCCTTGTCGGCCAGTTCTTCAGGCAGATTGACGGCGCTGGCGTCTTCTCCACCTTCGTTCTGGGCTTCCAGATCGGCTATCGCCCGGTCCACCCGGTCTAACAACTGGGCCAGTCTCTCCCCGTCGTAGCTGCGGTGCACCGACGCGCTGGCGGCCATCTTGGTGCCATCCACCGCCTGCACCGCCAGGTCCACCAGCTTCATCGCCACCGCCGTCCGCACCGTGCGCTTGAACAAGCTCCGCATTTCCTGGCGATGGGCCTTGTAGAACCGCCAGAGGGTGTTGTGGTCCGGATGCTGCCATCCTGTCAGCCACAGGTACGGAATCTGGTCTCGACAGGCCGCCTCCAACTTGCGGCAGGAGCGCACTCCCGTCATGAACCCGTAAAGCCACACGCAGAGCAGGGACCTGGGATGGTAGGCCGGGGCTCCCAGCGGGTCCCCGTCTATTTCCACACCCAGCTCCGCCCAACCTTCTCTGCCCAAGGCGTCGACAAACTCGGCGACAAAACGAGCCGGATGGTCCAACGGCAGCAGTTCGTCAAGGGACGGCGGCAACAGCCACATCTGCTCTCGGTCCATATCCCGAAGTGGCATCTTATCGGCACCTCCGTCAGGCTTGACCACAGTCTACACCCCGACTTTTGAGACAGGCTCAATACGGTACACTTAGGCCCACCACACTGGACAAAATCAAGAACTTTCACGTTGCGGTTCCAATTGGCGATGTAAACGTCGCTGTCTTGGCGCCGCCGCCAATCAACGTAGCGAACCGTGACCGGAGGCCCCGCCCTCATGCGGGGCTTTTCGTTCGTGAAGGGCCGGAGCTGCATATGGCCGTGAGCCGGTTTGCCGCCTGGGTCAGCTTGACTTGGGGCAGCAGCGTGTCCTTGCGGCATTGCCCGGCTCTCCCAGAGAACGGCCCGCCCGCTCCGACGCGGCGAATTTCCCCGTCTCCCGCAACGTGAACCCGTCGCCGCCCGCTACTCTCCTGCTTATCTGCCAAACAAAGAGGTTGAGACGCAACTGTCAATTGCGTCTCAACCTTTATATGGTATATGGCCGGATATGGCCGACACTTCCGGTCGGCGCCAACCACAGGGCAACCTTAGCCGTCGTCCCTAGTCGTCGTCCACGATGACCCCCTCGCCATGCTCCCTTGCGATGGGAGTGTTGGTGGGAGAATAGGCCAGGAACATCCCGAAGGACTCGTCCCCCTCGCTGAGGTCGTCATCCAGGATCACCACCTGGACCACCTTGCTGGTCTCGCCGGGCGCGAAGGTGAGCAGGACGTTAGCCCACTCGAAGTCATCGCCTTTAGTCGCCGTCTTGTACCGGAAGGAGGTGGTGGCGGCATACACCTGCACCTTCTTCTCGCTGGGGGCGCTCAGTGAAACGGTGAACTCCATCACCCCTGCGTCCTCCCGCGCCGAAGCGTCGGACACCGAGAGGGACGGCGTGGCGTCCGGCGGCGGCGGATCGTCGTCGTCCGCTACCGCAACCGTTGCTGCGCCGGCCGTTGCCGACACGGTGTAGCCCTGGCCGCTGTCCACGGTGGCCGTTACCGAGCCGTCGGCCTCGTCCACACTGTCGTCGCTGGTGGCGACGGTGAAGCTGGCGCTGCCGGTGGTCGGAATAGTCACCGTGCGGGAACCCGGAGTTGCCCCGTAGTCGCCGCTCTGGCTCACCGACACGCTGACGGCCAGCGGAGCGTGGGGCGCCGGGTTGGCGCTCAGGGTGAAGCTGGCGTCGCCGCCCTCGGTGATTCCCGTACCGCCGGTGATGCTGATTTCCGGCACGTCGTCGTCAGCCACCGCTACCGTAGCCGAACCGGCCGTGCTGGACACGGTGTAGCCCTGGCCTGAGCTTACGGCAGCCGTTACCGAACCGTCGGCCTCGTCCACGCCGTCATCGCTGGTGGCGACGGTCAGCGTGTAACTGCCCGTCGTTGGGATGGTAATCGTCTGCGAACCCGGCGTAACGCCGAAGTCCCCGCTCTGTGCCACGCTCACGCTGACCGACAGGGCCGCCGTGGGCGCCGGGCTGGCGGTGAGGGTGAATGTGGCGTTGCCGCCCTCGGTGATGCCGTTCCCGGCGGTGATGCTAATTTCCGGCATGGCCGGCGGCGCCGCGTCATCGTCATCGGCCACTGCAACCGTAGCCGACCCAGCCGTTCCCGACACCGTGTAGCCCTGGCCGCCGCTCACCGTAGCGGTTACCGAGCCGTCGGCCTCGTCCACCGAGTCGTCGCCGGTGGCGACGGTCAGCGTCGCGCTGCCGGTGGTGGGGATGCTCACCGTCTGCGGGCCGGCCGCAACGCCAAAGTCGCCGCTCTGGCTCACTGCAACAATGACGGCCAGAGGAGCGTGCGGCGCCGGGTTGGCGGTGAGGGTGAAGCTGGCGTTGCCGCCCTCGGTTATGCCGCTGCCAGCGGTAATGCTGACCTCCGGCACGTCGTCGTCCGCCACGGCCACCGTGGCCGAACCCGCCGTGCCAGACACGGTATAGCCCGTCCCGCTGTTCACTGTTGCGGTTACGGACCCGTCGGCCTCGTCCACGCCGTCGTCGCCGGTGGCGACGGTCAGGGTCGCGCTGCCGGTAGTCGGTATGCTCACCGTCTGCGAGCCGGTGGACACGCCGTAGTCGCCGGTCTGCGCCACGCTCACGCTGACCGAGAGATCTGCCGTGGGCGCGGGATTGGCGGTGAGGGTGAACGTGGCGTCGCCGCCCTCAGTTACCCCGGAACCGCCGGTAATGCTCACCTCCGGAGTGGCTGCCGGCGGGTTGTTGCACTTCTCCATTGCGTCCAGGGTGCGGACGGTCCGATCCCAGCGGGTGTTGTCGATACGGCTCTTGATCTCCCGGGCCTGATCCGCCGTCATCGGCGCTTCACCGGTGTCCTCGCCCAGGGCGGCCAGCACCCGGTTCCAGCGCGAAACGTGCGAGTCCTGGCTGTACTCGCCCCGCCAGGTCTTGACCTCCGACACCGTTATGGCGTCGGACGGCAGGTTCGGCGTACAGGTCTGCGGCGCAGCGTCGTCGTCCGCCACCGCCACTGTAGCCGTGCCCGCCGTGCTGGACACGGTGTAGCCCGTGCCGGCGTCCACGGTGGCCGTTACCGACCCGTCGGCCTCGTCCACGCCGTCGTCGCTGGTGGCGATGGTCAGGGTTGCGCTGCCGGACGTTGGGATGGTTACCGTCTGCGAGCCGGCGGACGCGCCGAAGTCGCCCGCCTGCGTTACCGACACGCTGACCGACAATGCGGACGCCGGCGCCGGGTTGGCGGTGAGGGTGAAGGCTGCACTGCCGCCTTCAGTTATGTCTCCATTAGAAATGATGCTGATCTCCGGCACGTCATCGTCCGCCACCGCTACCGTCGCCGAACCTGCCGCGGTGGACACGGTGTAGCCTTGGCCGCCGTTCACCGTGGCGGTCACCGACCCGTCGGCCTCGTCCGCATTGTCGTTCACAGTGGCGATGGTTAGCGTGTAGCTGCCGGTGGTCGGGATGGTTACCGTCTGCGAACCCGGCGTTACGCCGAAGTCGCCGCTCTGCGTCACCGCCACGGTCACGTCCAGGTCGGCCGCCGGCGCAGGGCTGGTGGTTACGGTGAAGCTGGCGTGGCCGCCCTCGGTGATGCTGCTGCCAGAAGTGATGCTGATCTCCGGCGTGGCCGCCGGGGTTGTGTCGTCGGTGGTGCCAGTGGAACCGGCGCACTGCTCCATTGCGTCCAGCGTGCGGACGGTGCGGTCCCAGCGGGAGTTGTCAATACGGCTCTTGATCTCCCGGGCCTGTTCTGCCGTCATCGCCGCCTCGCCAGTGTCCTCGCCCAGGGCGGCCAGCACCCGGTTCCAGCGCGATACGTGCGAGTCCTGGCTGTACTCGCTCCGCCAGGTCTTCACCTCCGACACCGTTATGGCGTCGGAGGGGAGGTTCGGAGTACAGCTCTGCGGCGCAGCGTCGTTGTCCGCCACCGCCACTGTTGCCGAAGCCGCAGTGGCGGACACGGTGTAGCCCGTGCCGGCGTTCACGGTAACGGTCACCGACCCGTCGGCCTCGTCCACGCTGTCGTTGGCCGTGGCGACGGTCAAGGTGTAACTGCCGCTGGTGGGGATGCTCACCGTCTGCGAGCCGGTGGACGCCCCGTAGTCGCCGCTCTGCGACACGCTCACGCTAACGTCCAGGTCAGCCGCCGGCGCCGGGCTGGCGGTTACGGTGAAGGTGGCATTGTTGCCCTCGGTGATGCCGGAATCGGCGACGATGCTGATTTCCGGCGTGGTTGAGGGAGGAGCAACATCGTCGTCCGCTACGCTGACGGTAGCAAACCCGGCAGTGCTGGAAACAGCATAGCCGTTGCCTGCGCTCACGGTGGCGGTTACCGAGCCGTCGGCCTCGTCTACGCCGTCGTTCGTCGTGGCCACGGTCAAGGTGGCGCTGCCGCCGGTGGGAATGGTCACTGTCCGCGACCCGGGGGTTACTCCGAAGTCGCCGGTCTGGGCTACGCTCACGCTGACCGACAGCGGGGTGTGGGGCGTCGGGCTGGCCGTGAAGGTGAAACTGGCGTTCCCGCCTTCGGTTATGCCGGAACCGGCGGCGATGCTGATTTCCGGCACGTCGTCGTCCTCGACGGCAACGGTCGCCGATCCCGCAGTGGTGGACACGGTGTAGTCCGTGCCAGTGTTCACCGCAGCGGTGACTGAACCGTCGGCCTCGTCCACGCCGTCATTCACAGTAGCAACGGTCAGCGTGTAACTGCCGGACGTTGGGATGGTCACCGTCTGCGAGCCCGGGGTTATCCCAAAGTCGCCGCTCGGGGACATGCTCACGCTAACGTCCAGGTCGGCTGCCGGAACCGGGTTGGCAGTTAGGATGAACGTGGCGTCGCCGCCCTCGGTTACTCCCGAACCGGCGGTAATGCCAATTTCCGGCGTGGTTGAGGGAGGAGCAACGTCGTCGTCGGTTACCGCCACCGTTGCCGTCCCTGCCGCCCAGGACACCAGGTAGCCATTGCCTCGGTTGACGGTTGCCGTTACCGACCCGTTGGCTTCATCCGTCTGGTCATCGCCGGTGGCAACGGTCAGCGTGGCGCTGCCGGCGGTAGGGATAGTCACCGTCTGTGAGCCGGGAGCAACCCCGAAGTCGCCGGTCTGCGACACACTCACGCTGACGTCCAGGTCCGCCGCTGGGGCCGGGTTGGCGGTTACAGTGAAGGAGGCGTTGCCGCCCTCGGTGATGTCGGAACCGGCGGCAATGCTGATCGCGGGGCCGGGGGAGGGCAACTGCTGCTGCCGGGCGAGCCGCAGCGCCATGGCCTGCACGTCAGCCGCCAGGCTGGCGAAGGCAGGCCGTAGCCGTGAACTCGGCACATCCGGCAAGAGGGTATCGCGCTGGGCCTGGCTGGTTTGATCCCATTGCTGTGCCGCCAGCGAGATTAGCTCGGCATTGGTGACGGTAAAGCGCAGGCGTGCCGTCGTTGAGCCGTGGCGGCCGCCGGAGTTGTGCTCCGCCGTAAAATCAATCTCATAGACGCCATCCTGATTAGCGTCGCCCGGCGGGTCATAATTATGATCGTTGAACACAAGGAGACCGCTATCTCCGTACAGGAGGAATGCGCCGGTGTCGGGCCCGGCGATGGCGAAGGTCAAGTCTCCGATGCGACTTCCGCGGGTTTCCAATGGGACAACAGAGACTTTTCCGGCGCCGACTGCGTGGTCAGCGGCAAAAAGCAATGTGGGGCCCGGCACTTCGTCGTCCTCCACCGTCACCCGCGCCGCGCCGGCGCCAGCGATGCCGTATGTGCTGCCGGCGCTGATTTGCACGGTGACCACACTGGTGGGCGTGATCTCCGAATCGTCTGCGGTCGGGAGCGACACGCTGGTAGTCGCGCGATTGGCAGCGAAAGTCGCCGTGGTGGGCAAGACGCCACTGAGCCGACTCCCGCTTTCAGTGACCGTAATGTCCACAGTCAGCGGCTGCTCCAATACGCTGCCGGAGCGAGTGAACGTGAAGTCTGCTGTCGACCCCTCCAGCACCTTGCCGGTGTTAGCGCGCACGGCGATTTGAGGCAGGTCATCATCGGTGACAGTGGCGGATGCTGAACCGGGGGTCCCGATGACGTATTTGCTATTGGCAACAATGCTTGCGGTTACTACGCTGTCATGTTCGTCTTCCTGGTCGTCGTCAATTGGCGCCTTTATGGTAGCAGTCGCCTGATTGACCGGTATCGTCACCGAGGCAGGTTTGGCGCTGGCGAGCATCGCGCGGGTCTCGCTCCAGGTCAGGCCGATAGTGAGGGGCGTCGAAAAGACACCGTTGCTGCGGGTTGCGGTGAGCTCCAGTACGGCGCCTTCGGTGACCTGGGCCGAACTCAAGGCTATGGTCACCGTAGGCGTCAGTTCCAGCGGCTCGGCGAAAATCCACGGCCGAGCCTGCTTGATGGCCAGCTGGTCCTCTGCGGTAATCTTGAACTCAATCTCAATGGCGTAGTCATCCCCATCCTGAACCGCGTACAAGGTCTTGAAATGGTCATGGATGGTTTCGAGGTTGCTGCGTAGTTGACGCATCTGGGCGTCGGTCATCAATAGCTGGTTTGAATCTATCAAGTTGGAGCGGGACATCACCGTGGCGGCGCCGGCGGAATCCAGCAGCAGTTGCTCGGGCTGGGAGTAAGCTTCGGGATTGGTCACCAGGTCCTCGCCCATTTGCGAGTTGACGTAGTAGGCATTGTCCTGGAAGGTGATGGGGTCATAGCTGACCGCGACGCCGTTGACCGTCTCGTCGGAGTAATTGGGATGCACGAGGACGCCCATGTACACTGTAGTGTGGTCAACCCGGTGGAAGTCGCGCTCCAGAAAGGCGCGGTAATTCCACAGGCTGGCCCAGACGCCCTTGATGGACTTGTCGATGCCGTCTTCGGCAGTCTCGTCGGGGTCCTGGGTCTTGGAGCTGTACAGACCGGCGCCGTTGAAGGATGGCAGGTCTTCGTTGTTGGTGCTGGACCGGTAGCGCAGAGACTGGCCATCCGGGTATTTGGCATGCATAGCGGTCAGGGCGTCGGTGATGAACTTGGGCGACGCCGCGTCCTTGATCGCGTCCCGCAAGTCGTCCAGCATCTCCTCCTGGATGTCGGCGTCGCTCTGGAAGTACGAGTGCGCCAGCATCTGCGTGACCGCAGATGCGAGTGTGGTCCCGGCGGCAAGGGTGATTTTCTCCTCATCCGGAGCTTTCTTCTTGCCCAGAATGGTTTCCTCGGCGACCGTGGCCTGCTTCATAAATTCGTCGTAGAAGTAGAAGGGAACTGCGTACCCTTGGGGCGTCGTCCCTTCGGGCAGAGACAGCTTGGCCAACTCTGCCACATTGGCCGCCTTGACGCCGAAGGCGGTCCAGTCGTCGAAGCTGACATCCGCCAACGAGGCGATTTCAGTGACCGTCAAGTCGCTTTGCAGGGTTTGCGCGCTTTGCGGACGCAGGCTCTCGTGGTGGTCGTCCACTTCCTTTTTGGTTGCGGGGCGAATGGTGTAGCCGTCGGCGGTGACCGCGTAATAGACGTAGTTATCCAGCAGCGAAGTTATGGCATCCTCTTTCAGCACGTCGCGGATGAACGCATTGGGCAGGCTGTTCTGAATGGCGCGCAGGTTGACGTGGGACAGCGGCGTTTGCGGCACCGTGGTGATGGTTCCGGCCACCCGGGGCAGGTCGTTGGGCAAGGCGGTGTAAATGGCCACGTCATAGGGGCTGGGGCGCTCATCGTCCTCCATTAGTCGCAGACGTCCATATCCCTCGGCTTGATTGAGCGGTATGAAATCCACATCGGGGAGGATATCCTCCTCCAGCAGGACGTTGATCCGGGAAGCGTCATATTCGTCCTTCTCCGATTCGTAGAACTCTACAAAAGCAGCCGGCGGATAATAGGCAAGATTGTTATCGATGAACGGCAATGATGCAGCTAGTATCTCGTTGACGCGCTCTGCTCGCTCGAACTTAAATATGCCGCGATGCGACAAGGAGGCATTGAAGGTGTAGTATCCCAGCGAGCCATCAGGGGCAACAACGTTGGGATGGAATATGAGCTCGCCTTGCACTCCATCTCGGTTAGAGAAGCCGACTTTATCAGCGAAGTCCTGATGCCAATAGGTAGTTTTGGTGTTCATGAAATAGACGCTCGGACGAGCCGACTTGGTGTCGATGACCCAGAACTTCACGTATTGCGAATCATTTAGATAGTGACCAGGGATTGGGCGGGACAACCCTGTCAGGGAAAGTGTTTCAAACTCGTCGTGAGACGGAATGGCGACCATGCCTAGGCTGGTTTCATTCAGTTGCGCTGGGTTCAAGGGGTGGTGAGTACCCATGTCAGCGAGTTCGGTTAGGTCGTCGATGCAGTCGCCATCGATGTCGGCGGGCTGCGAAACTGAGTATTTTTCGACGCGATATTGGGCAACACCCAGCGGACGGAGCCGGTCCGTGAGGGTTGTAGTCCCTGCATCGCCGAGTGTCATTGATATTGGCAAATTGATGCCGTCGTTAAATCGGACGTACAAAACAAAATAATCGGCGGTGGTCGAAGCCACCTCGATGGGAACGGCGGTCACCGCCACCGATACCGGGGTAGGGGCGACGTAGCCGTCTTCACAGGGTCCAGGCGGGTCGCTCGCCATTGCCGCTTGCGGAAGCAGGACAGTGGCGGCCAGGGCGGCGACGATGAGCAGGGCAATGGCCAATATCGTCAGCCTGGCCGGACGGTTTACGCCCGCTCCCATTCTCTTGTGAAGGAAGCGGGCTGGGAAACAGTCGAAAAGGTTGTCCATGATGCGCAAATCACATCCTTGCTGGATAGTCCGTACAGCATTATATGCTTTTGCATACAATGCTATAGTCTCCAACAGCCGCGCATAATTGTCAACCAGGGCGAAAAGCGGTAGAATCGGTGCCGGTCAACAATCCAAACAAACGCGCCATCGCCTGGTCAAGTGAGCAATAGGTGGAGACATGCAAATTCACCTGCCAATCTCAGACTTGGGCTTCCTGGTGGAGCGGCGACTGGCGGAGACGCTGGCGCCCTTCGGCGTCACGCCCGGGGAGTACCGTGTGCTCTTGATTCTGCTGGAGCGGGGTCCCATAACGGCGGCGGAGGTCATTCCCCACGTTACCCTGGAGCAGTCCTTGGTCAGCCGGACGGTGCAGCGGCTCTACGAGAAGGGGCTGGTGTCCCGGCGGCGCTCGCGGACGGACCGGCGGAACGTGACGCTGCGGGCCACCGAGGCCGGCGCGGAACTGGCGAGCGAGTTGGCCCAGCCGCTGCGGGAGCTGTCGGAGGAGTTGACCCGGGGGATACCAGGCGGACGGTTGCAGCAGGCCACCCGGGTCATCGAGGCGATGACCCGGAACGCGCAGCCGCCGCGCTGACGCAACGACCGTCGCCGGTCAGCCGGACACGGCACAGTACAGTGAGGAGAATTGCAGGGAGGAGAATTGCAGGGAATGTTGGATACGGCACCGCCCCCGGTTTACACCATGGGCTACGACGCGATTTACATCCAGGCCCAGGAGCGCTGGGCTCAGCAGCCCAGCATGAATTTTCTGGTTCCCCATTTGATCCCCGGCCAGCGGCTGCTGGACGTGGGCTGCGGCGCGGGCTTCCTGTCGGCGCTGCTGGCTGAGGCCGTGGCGCCGGGCGAGCTTGTGGGCATCGACTTCGAGCCGTCCCAGGTGGACCTGGCCCGGGAGACGGCGGCCCAACGGGGACTGGACAACGCTAGGTTTCAGGTGGCCGACGCGCTGGAGCTGCCCTTTGCGGACGGCTCCTTTGACGTGGTCCACCTGGGCGGCGTGCTGCTCCACGTCGGAGACGTGGACCGGGCGTTGGCGGAGGCGCGCCGGGCGCTGCGGCCCGGGGGCCTGGCCGCCTGCCGGGACCTGATGCCGGAGGCCTGCTTCGCGCATCCCGAGCTGGGGATGATGCGGCGGTCAGTTGAGGCGTTCGCGGACCTGGTGGCCGCGGACGGAGGCCAGCCGGGCATTGTCCGGGAGATCAAGGAGCGGCTGAAGCAGGCCGGGTTCACGGACGTCAGGGTGTCCCATTCCTTCGAGACCTATGACACGCCGGAGGAGCTGGAGTTCTTCCACTCAATTATCCGGCAGTGGTTCCTGGGCCAAGGCATTGCGGACGCCGCCCGGGATTACGGAGCGATGACGGAAGAGATGAAGCTGGCCGTCGCACGGTGCCTGGAGGAATGGCGCCGGGATCCCGGCGCCCTGGCCGCCGTCGCCTTCGGCCAGGCCCTGGCCGTCCGCCCGTGAGCCGTCCATCCCTGGAAGGAGGCCCCAAATGACCGGGCGTCGTGAATGCCGGTAAGGAGAACCGAGATACCATGAACCACCTGCGGAAACTGCTGCTGCTCGCCGTCGGTGTCCTGGCGCTTGCCCCGGCCGCGGGCTGCTCACTGGTTCCCGACGGCATGGTTTACCGGGGCCTGGAAAGCGCGGTGGGCGACGCCATGACCCGGGACGACCTGGCGGACCTGCCCGACGGCATCCACGTCATGCTGTGCGGGGCCGGCAGTCCCCTACCGGACATTAACCGGTCGGGGCCCTGCGTGGCGGTCCAGGCGGGAAGCCATCTCTTCATCGTTGACGCCGGCACCAACGGCGCCCGCAACCTGGGGCGCTTCTTCGTGGACGCGGGCCGGGTGGAGGCGGTGCTCCTGACCCACGCCCACTCGGACCACATCGACGGTCTGGGGGAGTTGGGGATGCTGCGCTGGCTGAACAGCGGCAGCGCCACGCCCCTGCCGGTGCACGGGCCGCCGGTGGTCGAGGAGGTGGTGGCGGGGTTCAACCGGGCCTACGCCCCGGACGTGGGGTACCGGGAGGCTCACCAGGGTGGGGACTTCAATCCCATCAGCGGCAGCGGTATGGAGGCCTTTCCCTTCCCACTGCCCGAGGAGGGCGAGCTGCGGACGGTGCTGGAAACCGACGACGGCGTGCGGGTCAGCGCTTTCCTGGTGGATCACCGGCCGGTGACGGAAGCGGTGGGCTACCGCATCGATTACGGCGGGCGCTCCGTGTCCATCAGCGGCGACACGGTGAAGTCGGCCAACCTGGTTGAACAGTCCCAGGGCGTGGACCTGCTGGTGCACGAGGCGCTGGACACCAAGCTGACCAACCGCATCGCCGACGCCGCGGAGGCCGCCGGCAACCACCGGGTTGCCAAGATGACGCGGGACGTGGCCTCCTACCACACCACGCCGGTGGAGGCGGCGGAGTCAGCCGCCGAGGCCGGGGCCGGCCACCTGCTCTACTATCACATCGCTCCGCAGCTGCCCAACGCCGCCCTGGAGCGCATCTTCCTCCAGGGGGTCGAGGACGCCTACGGCGGAGAGGTCACCCTGGGCACCGACGGCACCCTGATTTCCCTGCCCCTGGAACGGTAAACCGGCCTCAGGGCCTGACGGCCAGCGCCTCTCCGTAGGCGAAGGCGGCCATCGCTCCGGTGGACCCGTACCAGCGGTCCCTGGCCTGCCTGATTTCATCCAGCATGTCGGCAGAGGCGGCTCCGTATTGCGTGGCCGGGAGCGCCACGTCGTCCGTGAAGTACCACTCCTGCCCCAGGTCATGGACCAGCTTCAGATTCTCGGGCCCGGAGAAGGTGTCGAAGGCGGCGGATACCCGGACGTCGCTGAACCCCGCCCGCTCCAGATATCCGGCCAGGTCCTTGCCCATCTGCGGGTGGCCGCCGTCGGCCTCGAGAATGTCGGCGAAGACGGCATAGCCCCGGGTGAGGGGATTCGGTTCCGGGTCCGGATGAATCAGGAAAGCGTCCATGATGATCTCCCGGCAGCCCAGGACGCCGCCGGGCTTCAGCACCCGCTTCATCTCGTCCAGGGCGGCCTCGGCGTCGGGAATGAAGGCCAGGGTGTCGCTGCAATGGACGACGTCGAACCGGCCGTCCTCAAAGGGCAGAGCCGCCACATCGGCAACGCTGAACTCCGCGTTGCTCAACCCGCGCTCCGCCGCCGCGCGGGCGGCCTCTTCCACCTGCGACGGCGCGACGTCGACGCCGCGCAGCTCGCCCGGCGCTATCGCCTGGGCCAGTCCCGCCGATATCGAGCCCGGTCCGCAGCCCACGTCCAGCGCCCGAAGTCCCGGCTTCAGGTGCGGCATCAGGTAGCGACACCAGTCCGCGGCGCTCCGGGCGCGTAGAATCCGCAGCAAGGCTTCGGAGTAGCCCATGACGTACGGGTCGGTCATGAACGCTAACCTGTTGATACCTTTATCGGCCTGCCCATCAGGCCATTGTCTCCAAGCGCCTGCTTTCTTGGCGATTCCCCTCGCATCGGGATATCCAAGCAAGCTCCCGCCGATTTTACCATACAGCACAACGCGGCTGCACGATCGGCGGGTCGGCGCCAATGCTTCCACCCGCGGTGGCGACCCCGCGGGCCGGGATGAGTTCCGCAGGACCCTGACTATCCTCCGGCGACCGGCCTCAAGAATTTGCCAACGCCGCGTCCGGAAAACGGCGGGCCAGCGGCGGATTTTGGTTGAAATCTGAAAACGTTTACTAAAGCACGGTGGCGGGCCTTGCCATTAATCTGATTCCGAGTTGCGCCGGTTCGAAAAATATCCGGCGGACGGGTGTCGTGAAGCGGGTATTCAAGCAGGCCCGTTGACATTTTAAAAGCTATATCAGGCCGGCAATGTAGATTAGGTAAGCATGATGGGAACGACATTGGCATGGAATCCTTTCCGGCGTATGAAGCAGGGAGGGGTCTGGTCCTTGGCACTGGTTGCTCTCGCGGCACTGCTTTTGCTGCTGCAGCAGGTTCCCGGGGCCAACGCCCAGGGCAGCATTTCCGTCCAGTTCGCGCGCGCCGACTATAATGTACTGGAAGGCGACAATCTATCCCCGACGCTGACCTTCAACTCAGCGACGACGGCCCCAGCCACGTTCGCCATCACCACGAGCGCCGGCACCGCAACGTCGGGCACGGACTTTACCGCCGGCCCCCACTCGGTCACCGTGCCGGCCGGCCAGACCACCCATACCTTCAACATCGCCATTCCCCATGACGACGCCATCGAGGACTACGAGACCTTCACCATTACCATTGCCGCGCCGCCGTCGGGGTTCACGCTGGGCGCGAACAGCGCGGCCACCGTCCAGATCGTGAACGTCAGCTTCGTGCCGCACAACTTTAGCCTCAAACCCAGCGGGCTGGGTCCCGGCGACCGGTTCCGGCTGCTGTTCAAGACAGGGAACCAGCGCGACGGCTCGTCCGCTAATATCAGCGATTACGACGACTTCGTTCGCACTCGAACCACCGCTCACCCGTGGCACACCGACATCCAGCCGTACGCGAACACGTTCCGGGCCGTGGGCAGCACGCCCACCGTCGGCGCCGCGTGGCACACCGCCACCGGCATCAGCGAGAGCGGAACGTACAGCCACACGCCCTTCTCGCACGCCATCTACTGGCTGAACGGCCCCAGGATCGCCGACGACTACAACGACTTCTGGGACGGCGACTGGGACCGCAACAGCGACGCGGATATGCGGCATGCCGACGGCCAGGCCGCCACCAACAAGCGCGGCCCCAACACCGGCACCAGCTCGGGGACGACCCATGCCACCGCCGGAGTCAAGAAAAACGGCTTGGCCCTAGGAACCACCAATGCCGAAGTCCGCTGGGGCGGCACCAACTCCCAGAACCCCATCGACCAGGGCAATATCTCCAAAGGCAACGACAACGTTTACATCGGCCTGTCCGGCGTGTTTGAGGTGGAGGCCCTGCCGACTATCGGCTTCGACCAGGTCAGCTACGAAGTTCGCGAGGGCGAGACGGTGACGGTGACGGTGAACGCTTCGGAGGCGCCCACAACCAACGTGAACGTAATTGTCACCCCGAAGCCGGGCACGGCCACGTCCGATGACTGGTCCGGCGATGCCTGGTCCGCCACGCTGTCCAGCGGCCAGACCACTGCTTCCGTTGACATTCCCATTGCCGATGACTGCAATAACGAGGACACGGAGGAATTCACGCTGTCTCTGGCGGCGGAAAACTTCGACCCGGACCCGACCCAGGGGGTCTGCGACGGTGCGGATCCTGAAAGCCGACACCACTCCTAATGTCGTTCCCGGCGATTGGCCGCTGAAACCGGAGGGGCTGACCACCGGCGACGAATTCCGCCTGCTGTTCGCAACCAGCGGTACCCGGGACGCCAGCGCCACCAGCATCGGCGCCTACCACGCCTTCGTGCGGGACGCGGCAAAGAGCGGACACGCCGGCATCCGGCAGTACGCCGATACGTTCAACGTGCTCGGCTCCACTTCCGAATGTGACGCGCGCGAGGTCACGGGCCTGCACGATGGCTCCGGGTACACCGACGGCTCCGAGAGCAACAGCTCATCGGGCACCCCGATCTACTGGCTCAACGGCGGCCGGATCGCCAACAACTACCACTTTTTCCTTGATGCTGTAGATGTCACCAACAACCTATGGTCGGCCGGGAACTTCACCACGGAACACGGCGGCCAGGAGGGAGACAGCCGCCATGTGCTGACCGGCAGCGAAGCGGACGGCACCAAAGATACTGGCGGCATCACCCTCGGCAGCGACGATCCCAGTCACCGGTACGTCATCCGGGGATTCATCCTGGAGGGCAACGACCGGCCAATCTCCCATGGATCCATGGATCGAACCGATAAAGGGCGTCTCTACGGCATGTCCGCCGTGTTCCAGGTGGGTGTCTCCGCCGGCGCAATCATCACGGAGACCGGCAACCCGGCCAACACCAGCGTGGCGGAGGCCGGCGGCGCCGATACCTACAATGTGGTGCTGGAGAGCGAACCTACTCATAACGTTGTCGTTACCGCCACGGCCGGCGACGGCGCGGCGATTCAAATCAGCGTCGGCGAGGAAGAGCCAGGCGCATCAGGCAGTCTCGTTTTCACTCCGGACAACTGGAACACGCCGCAAACCATCACGGTCACCGGCGTGGACGACAACATCGACAGCCCCGGGGACAGCCGTGAAACCTCCATTACCCATACGGCGCAATCGCCGGATGGAGATTACCAGGGCATCACCATCGATCCGGTCTCGGTAACGGTCACCGACGACGATGCTGCCCCTACGTCCATTACCCTGAGTGTGGATGTCGACAGCGTGGCCGAGGACGTGAACCCCGCGCCAACGATCACGGTGACGGCCACAGTGGACGGCCCTACTCGCTTCGGCGTGGAACAGACCGTCGCCGTGGCGGTGGCCGGTTCCGGCGAAACCAACGTGGTGGACTACACAGCAACCCCGTCCAGTTTCAACGTCAGCATCCCCGCCGGCGCCGATACGGGCGTTGGGACGTTTAGCCTGGAGCCAACGGACGATAGTACGGAAGAGGATGACGAGACGGTCACGGTCTCTGGCAGCGCCTCGCCCGGCGGCGCAACCGTCAGCCCGGCGACCATCACCATCACCGACGATGACGGGATGGCAGCGCTACCCGTCGTCAACTTCCGCAACCCTACGTCGAGCTTTGCGGAAGGATCAGGGACGGTGAATATCGTGCTGGATCTTGATACGGCGCCGACGAACGCCATCACCATCAACTACACGCTGTCAGGCACGGCGACGCTCGGCACGGACTACACCATCAGCGGGGTGACGAGCAACAGCGGCACGGTGAGCGTCAACAGCGGCGCGACGATTGCGAACATCCCCGTAGTGATAACGGAAGACACCGCGCAGGAAGGCGCGGAGACCATCATCGTGACCTTGAACCGGGGCACGGGCTACACCGTAGGCACGACGAACCCAGCGCACACTCGAACAATCACCGACAACGACAGCCCCAAAGCGACCGCGAGCTTCGCCGCCGCCGCGTCAACCGTCGGCGAGGACGCCGGGACGACGAACCTCGTGGTGAATTTCAACCCGGTGCCGGCCAACGCGATCACGCTGCGGTATGAACTGCTGTCGTCAGGGACGGCGACGTTAGGCTCCGACTACACCGTCGGCGGTAGTGGGAGCGGGTCGTTGCGTACGGTGAGCGTGAGCCAGGGGACTTCCACGGTGAACATTCCCATCACCATCATTGATGACCCGACGGGCGAGGGCGCGGAGACGGTGATCGTGCGGATAGACAACAAGGGTGGGGAGTTTCGCCGCAACGAACCCTTTGTGCACACGCTGACGATCACCGACAATGACGGTGGCGGAGGCGGCACGCCGGAGGTGAGCATAGCCGCCGGCTCCGCCGTAACCGAGGGTGGTACAGTCAGCTTCTCCATAACCGCCAACCCAGCGCCGGCGGCCAACCTGGCTGTCACCGTGGTGGTAACCACGAGCGGCGATTTCGGCGTAACCCCCGGCACACAGACGGTTACTATTCCACCCGGCGGCACCGTTCGGCTGAACCTCGTCACCACCAACGACAGCACGGACGAGACCGACGGGTCTGTGACCGCGACCCTGAACGACGGCCAGGGCTACACCGTGTCCACCACGGCCGGCTCGGCTACGGTAGCCGTGACCGATGACGACCTGGCGCCAGCCTGCGAGATGCCCTCAGACGCGGTAACGGTGGCCGAGGTAACCGCCTGGCGCAACGAACACAGCGACTCCGACCACCAGAACCGCTGGGATCAGGTGCTGGCCGCCCTGGGCGTGAATAACGGCGCGTCGGCGATGGACGTAGCGACTGCCCAGAGCTGGCATAGCGAGTTCAACAACTCCAAATGGGAACGCACGGTCCGCACCCTGCAGGCCCTGGCGTGCGGCGCTACGCTGCCGGCGGCCCAGATGGACGATCCACCGCCGCAGCCGGTGATCACCATCACCGCCAGCCCGGCGTCCATTGCCGAAGGCGGGACGGCCACCTTCACCATCACCGCCAGCCCGGCGCCATCCGGCTCTATCGCCGTCAACCTGGACGTGGTAGAGACCGGCAACTTCGCCAAGCCCGGCAGCGCTGGCAAGGGACAGATCGGCCTGGGCAAGACGGTCACGGTGCCCACCAGCGGCACGGCAACCCACACCGTCGCCACGGTCAACGACAGTACGGACGAACCCAACGGTTCCATCGCGGCCACGGTCAATACGGGCACGGGCTACACGCAGGGCTCGCCAAGCTCCGCCACGGTAACGGTGACGGACACCGACAACCCACCACGAACGCCGCCCACTCCAACCCCCACGCCGGCGCCGGCCGGAGGAAGTACCGGAAGCACGCCACAGCAGAGGCCGGTGATCACCATCTCCGCCGGTACGTCGCCCATCACCGAAGGGGACAGGGCCGCCTTCACCATCAACGCCAACCCGGCGCCGGCCAGCCCCGTCATCGTCCGCCTGATGGTGAGCCAGAGCGGCAATTTTGTAGACACGGGAGAAATTGGCGGTAAAGACATCCAGCTAACCGGCGGCTCGGCAACCTATCCTGTCGCCACTGTCAATGACAACACGTACGAAAACCACGGCTCAATCTCAGTCAGGGTTAGCTCCGGCAACGGTTACGACATAGGTAGCCCCAAATCCGCCACGGTGAAGGTGAATGACGACGACGTTCCACCGCCGGAGGTCAGCATCTCCGCCTACTCGTCGTCGCCCATTACCGAGGGACAAACGGCCACGTTCGTCATCACGGTCAGCCCGGCGACGGCCAAGGCCATTACCATCGGTCTGTCGGTAAGCGACAGCGGCAGTTTCGCAGCCCCCGGCTCCACCGGAGCCCAGACGGTTGCGGTAGCCGGCGGCACAAATATCTACCATGTCGCCACTGTCTCGGACAACGTGGATGAACCCGACGGCACGATCACGGTCTCGGTCGACGCGGGTTCCGGTTACACGCCGGGATCGCCGAGTTCTGCCACGGTAACGGTGCAGGACAACGACCCCGCCCCAGCCGCCGCATCCACCCAACACGCGCCCCTGCCCGTGGTTTCCGTTTTCGGCAACGGCGGAGTGACGGAAGGTGGCTGGGCGCACTTCACGATTACGGCCGACTCCGAGCCGTCAACCGACCTGGAGGTTCGGCTGATGGTGAAAGACGCCCTCAACGGCAGCAATTTCGTGGCGGCCGATAAAGAAGGCCGCCAGACCATCACCATCCCGGCCGATAGCACGTCCGCGGACCTCCACGTTCCCACCATTGACGACAACGTTGACGAACAAGACGGGGTCGTTACGGTCATGGTGGAGGATAGTTCCAGCAAGGACTATGAGAAGGGTTCGCCTCAGATGGCGACAGTGCAAGTGTCCGATAACGACGAGAAGGCAACACCGACGCCGACGGCCACACCGACTCCTTCACCGACGCCAATCCCAACTGCGGCACCCACACCGACGCGGCCCCGGGTTGTCCATGATGACGAAGACCATGAGCGTCCTACTCCCACGCCGACACCCAGCCCGACGCCGGAACCGACTCCCACGCCGTACCCAACGGCTATGCCCACCTCCACTCCCACCCCAACTCCGACGGCCACGCCGGTTCCCACGGCTACGCCGACACCTACCCTAACACCGCCGACGGCTACGCCGGCTCCCACCGCCACGCCAGTTCCGCCGGCTCCGACGACTACACCCCTACCGACGCCCGCTCCCAAGCCGGCGACGACCGGCGCAACTCCGGCGCCTACGCCCACCCCCACGCCGGTGCTGTTCGTCTCCAGCGCAGGGGGCAGCGCCGGCCCGGTCGCGCCCGTACCCACGGCGGAGCCGGAAAGCAGCGGCGGTTTCGACGGGACTCCGAGCGGACTGCTGGGCTTTGACCGGTGGGTGTTTATCCTATTGCTGGCGCTGCTGGTCCTGGTAATCGCCGCCACGGTGTCCTACCTGGTCTATCGGCTTCGCTAGAGCCTCACACGCACCCAGTTTGTCATTGCAAGCAGCGCATCGACGTGTCAATCTCGTTCCCGCAGAGAAGACTGTCACCCCAAAGGGACTGCCACGTCACTGCGCTCACAATGGCAGTTATTGAACCTCGTGGCCGGCGCTCCGCCGCTACCGGAACGTCTTGGCATCCTCGCCCAGCCACTTGAGCAGGAGTTCGTTGAGCGAACCGTCGGACTTCATTGACGCCAGGGACCGGTCCAACTCACCCCTCAATTCACTTCCCCGGCGGACCCCGATGCCCAGACCCTGGTCCAGCGACAGCGAGGTTTCCACGATGGCCAGCAGGCCCTCCTGTTCCTCCAATTTCGCCATCCCGTAGCTGTGGTCCACCAGCACCGCGTCAACCTGGCCGCCGAGCACCGCGTCCACTGCATCCACCGACCCATCCAGAGACACGAAGGACTGTCCCGACTCCGTCATATAGTCGGAGTAGATGGTGTTGGCAGTGACGCCAATCGTCCCATTGGGCGCGGTCTCCTCCCGTCCGGCCCGGACCACAAACACCGAAGGGGTGGATGGAGAGTACGCCTGGGTGAAGTCGATCAACTCGCCTCGCCTGGCGGTGATGCTCATGCCGGCCAGGATGAGGTCGAATTCTTCCGCCATCAGGTCAGGGATCATGGTCTCCCAATCGCTCAGCATCCACCGGCACTCCAGGCCGGCGCGCCGACACAACTCGTCGCCCAACTCCCGCTCCAAGCCTTCAATCTCTCCCGATTCGTTGATGAAGTTGAAGGGGTGGTAGTCGCCGCTGGTGGCGATCACCACCGGGTCTTCCGACCCGCAGGCCGCCAGCAGCGGCGCCGTCAACATCAGCAGTACTACCAGCCACCCAACCGCCCGCATGGCGGGTCCTCCAGTTCTCGAAAATGACGGTTTGGCCTGGAGAAGCATTGCTTGGCCACCATTTGGCAACTCGGGCATTGCCGTTTCCGAGCGCCTCGTCTAGTAGAGCCGTTCGCGGTTTGCCGCCTCTTCCGACGCGTCAATCTCCCCGGCGTCGGCACCCGCTATCTGATCCGCCAGCACCTGCCCATAGGTCGGGTATTTCGACCGGTCGATCTGCGCCTCCGGATCCCAGGCATGGGAGCGCAGCAGAGCTCGCCCGCAGTGCAGAAATGCCTCCTCCACCGTAACCCGCAGCCCCGACATCGGCGCCCGATTTCTCTCCTTCATCCCTTCCAGGACCGCTTTCTCGGTAACTATCTGAGCCCTGCCCTTCACCCGCAGCGTTTCGCTCATTCCGGGCACGAAGAAAAGCAGTCCCACCCTGGGGTTCTCCAGAACGTTCTGTAGTGAATCCACCTGGTTGTTGCCCGGACGGTCGGGCAGCAGCAACGTCTTTTCGTCCAACACACGAACGAAGCCGGGCGGGTCGCCACGCGGCGATCCATCGGGCTGCCCGTCCGCGTTGGCGGTGCTCAGTACGCACAGAGGCGAAATGGCAATGAAGTTGCGGCAATGGACGTCGAGATGGTCCAACACCTTTTGAGCGGCTCTGGACGCGGGGGGGCGATAGACGGCTCGCAGTTCCGAATCGTTGGTGATGCTCATAACAGAACCCTCCGCGTCAATTCAGGGCGGACGATGGACGTGCCGCTCCAGGATTCTCCCAACACGCCGCTCTGCCCGGCGCCATGGCTTAATACGATTTCCGACTAATGGCTGCTGCGGCCATTATCGTACCTTGACCAAAGAACGGCAAGCAGTCTCTTGAAACGCAACAATTGGTGTTTGACAAGATACAAGCGGCGCTACGACGCCCGCAGCCTCGCCCGCATCGTACTTCGGCGTGGCATGGGTTGCCAGACGGGACTGGCGGCGGCGGATGTGTAGAGCGCAACAGCGCACGGTGTTCCGGACCGCCTGCCGGGGTGATCAAGGCAGGGCCACACCCTGTCGCTCGTTGCCGAGAACGGCCCACTGTATGCCGATTATCGTTAGTGACACTTGCCGGTGGCGCGCCGCGCCGTTGCCTTGCTAATCTGGAGTCATGGCTTTATCACGCGCGCCAAACCTGGACGCCCTGGACCGGCTGCCTCTCGCCTACGACAAAGAGACGAGCCGTCATCCCGGGGAGGCGCTGGCGCCGGTACACCAGGCCCTCACCGGCCTGATGGGCCTGGCGAAGTACGGCGCAACCCGCCAAACTGGATAAAATCAAGAACCTTCACGTTGGGGTTCAGGTTGGCGGTGTAAGCGGTGCTGCCTTGGCGCCGCCGTCAATCTACGCAGCGAAACCATGCTTGGGGGCCCGCAGGAGCGCGGGGCCCTTCATTCGCGCAGGGCCGGAGTTGCCTGTGGACGTGAGCCGGCCTGCGCCCTGGGCCAGCCCGGCCGCCCTGACGCAGCGCACCTCTCGATTGGTCCGACGCTTCGCAGCGGCAGGCGCTCCCGGTCTGCCGCGCCGGATTGAGGACACGGCATGGCCTTGTCTGAAGCCATTTCCCACCTCTCCCGCGGGGTGCATTCACCGTCGCCCATCATTTCGCCAATCTGCCAGCGAGCAAAAAGTGGAGACGTAACTGGCAGTTGCGTCTCCACCATGATACCCATCCTTTGGGCCAGCGAGCCCCGGAGCGTGCCGCGGCTAGTCGTCGTCCACGATGACGCCCTCGCCATGCTCCCTTGCGATGGGAGTGTCGCTGGGAGAATAGGCCAGGAACATCCCGAAGGACTCGTCCCCCTCGCTGAGGTCGTCATCCAGGATCACCACCTGGACCGTCTTGCTGGTCTCCCCGGGCGCGAAGGTGAGCAGGACCTGGGTCCACTCGAAGTCATCGCCATTAGTCGCCGTCTTGTGCAGGAAGGAGGTGGTGGCGGCATACACCTGCACCTTCTTCTCGCTGGCGGCGCTCAGTGAAACGGTGAACTCCATCACCCCCGCGTCCTCCCGCGCCGAAGCGTCGGACACCGAGAGGGACGGCGTGGCGTCCGGCGGCGGCGGGTCGTCGTCGTCCGCTACCGCAACGGTTGCCGTGCCCGCGGTGGCCGACACGGTGTAGTCCTGGCCTGTACCCACGGTAACGGTCACCGACCCGTCGGCCTCGTCCGCGCCGTCGTTCACGGTGGCTACGGTCAAGGTGTAGCTGCCGGTGGTCGGGATGCTCACCGTCTGCGACCCGGGGGGTACACCAAAGTCGCCGCTCTGGCTCACCGACACGCTGACGGCCAGCGGAGCGTGGGGCGCCGGGTTGGCGGTCAGGGTGAAGCTGGCGTCGCCGCCCTCGGTGATTCCCGTACCGGCGGTGATGCTGACCTCCGGCACGTCGTCGTCCGCGACGGCGACGGTAGCCGAACCCGCCGTGCTGGACACGGTGTAGCCCTGGCCTGCACCCACGGTAACAGTAACGGAGCCGTCGGCTTCGTCCACGCCGTCGTCGCTGGTGGCGACGGTCAGGGTGGCGCTGCCGGTGGTCGGTATGCTCACCGTCTGCGAACCAGGAGCTACCCCAAAGTCGCCGTTCTGGGACACGCTCACGCTGACCGACAGCGCCGCCGCCGGCGCCGGGTTGGCGATCAGCGTGAACGTCGCGTTGCCGCCCTCGGTTACCCCGGAACCGGCCGTGATGCTGATCTCCGGCGTCCCCGGCAGCGTAGCGTCGTCATCCGCCACGGCTACCGTGGCCGACCCGGCCGTGCTGGACACGGTATAGCCCTGGCCGGTACCCACGGTAGCCGTTACCGACCCGTCGGCCTCGTCCACGCCGTCGTTCGTTGTAGCAATGGTCAGCGTCGCGCTGCCGGACGTGGGGATGCTCACCGTCTGCGCCCCCGGCGTTACTCCAAAGTCGCCGCTCTGCGATATTACCACGCTGACCGACAACGGAGCGTGGGGCGCCGGACTGGCGGTTACCGTGAAGCTGGCGTCGCCGCCCTCGGTGATGTCTCCATCAGAAACAATGCTGATCTCCGGCACGTCGTCGTCCGCTACCGCTACAGTGGCCGCTCCCGCCGTTGCCGACACGGTGTAGCCCTGGCCGCTGTTCACCGTGGCGGTTACCGAACCGTCGGACTCGTCCACGCCGTCGTCGCTGGTGGCGACGGTCAGGGTGGCGCTGCCAGACGTGGGAATGCTCACCGTCTGCGAACCGGTGGACGCGCCATAGTCGCCCGTCTGGGCGACCGCCACGGCGACGTCCAGGTTGGCGGCTGGAGCGGGGTTGGCGGTTACCGTGAACGATGCGTTGCCACCTTCGGTGATGCCGGAACCGCCGGTAATGCTGATCTCCGGCGTGGCTGTCGGCGGGTTGTTGCACTGCTCTATAGCATCCAGCGTGCGGACGGTGCGGTCCCAGCGGGTGTTGTCGTACTGCTGCTTGATGGTCCGGGCGTCGTCAGCCGTCATCGCCGTCTCGCCGGTGTCCTCGCCCAGGGCGGCCAGCACCCGGTTCCAGCGCGACACGTGGTCGTCATGGCTGTACTCGTCCCGCCAGGTCTCCACCTCCGACACCGTCACCGCGTCGGAAGGCAGGTTCGGCGTGCAGGTCTGCGGCGCAGCGTCATCGTCGTCCGCCACCGCTAAGGTTGCCGACCCGGCCGTCCCCGACACGGTGTAGCCCGCGCCGGTATTCACGGTAGCGGTTACCGAGCCGTCGGCCTCGTCCACGCCGTCGTCGCTGGTGGCGACGGTCAGCGTCGCGCTGCCGCCGGTCGGGATGCTCACCGTCTGGGAGTTGGGAGTTACCCCGTAGTCGCCGCTCTGGCTCACAGACACGCTGACCGACAACGGAGCGTGCGGCGCCGGGCTGGCGGTTACCGTGAAGCTGGCGTCGCCGCCCTCGGTGATGTCTCCATTAGAAACAACGCTGATCTCCGGCACGTCGTCGTCCGCCACGGCAACCGTGGCTGAACCAGAGGTTGCTGAAACCCTGTAGCTGGTTCCGCTGCTGACTGTGGCCGTTACCGACCCGTCGGCCTCGTCCACGCCGTCGTCGCTGGTGGCGACGGTCAGCGTCGCGCTGCCGCCGGTCGGAATGCTCAGCGTCTGTGAGCCGGGTGAAACCCCGTAGTCGCCGCTCTGCGATATTGCCACGCTGACCGACAGGGCCGCCGTTGGGGCCGGATTGGCGGTGATCGTGAACGATGCGTTCCCGCCTTCGGTGATGCCGGAACCGGCCGTGATGCTAATCTCCGGCGTGGTCGGCGGCGGGTTGTTGCACTTCTCTATAGCATCCAGCGTGCGGACGGTGCGGTCCCAGCGGGTGTTGTCGATACGGCTCTTGATCTCCCGGGCGTCGTCAGCCGTCATCGCCGTCTCGCCGGTGTCCTCGCCCAGGGCCGCCAGCACCCGGTTCCAGCGGGAAACATGCGAGTCCTGGCTGTACTCGCCCCGCCAGGTCTTGACTTCCGACACCGTTATGGCGTCCGATGGCAGGTTCGGCGTGCAGGTCTGCGGCGCAGCGTCATCATCGTCGGCCACCGCCACTGTTGCCGACCCCGCCGTGGCGGACACGGTGTAGCCCTGGCCGCTGCTGACGGTCGCCGTTACCGAACCGTCGGCCTCGTCCACCGAGTCGTCGCTGGTGGCGACGGTCAGCGTCGCGCTGCCGGTGGTGGAGATAGTCACCGTCTGGGAGCCGGTGGATACGCCGAAGTCGCCGGCCTGGCTCACCGCGACGCTCACGTCCAGGTTGGCCGCCGGCGCCGGGCTGGCGGTGACGGTGAACGATGCGTTGCCGCCCTCGGTGATGTCTCCATTAGAAACAACGCTGATCTCCGGCACGTCGTCGTCCGCCACCGCGACGGTGGCGGCGCCGGCCGTCGCCGACACGGTGTAGCCCGTCCCGCTGTTCACCGTCGCGGTTACCGACCCGTCGGCCTCGTCCACCGAGTCGTCGCCGGTAGCGACGGTCAGCGTCGCGCTGCCGGTGGTGGGGATGCTCACCGTCTGCGGGCCGGCCGCAACGCCAAAGTCGCCGCTCTGCGCTACAGACACGCTGACGGACAACGGAGCGTGCGGCGCCGGGCTGGCGGTCAGCGTGAAGGTGGCGTTGTTGCCCTCGGTTATGCCGGAACCGGCGGAGACGCTCACTTCCGGCACGTCGTCGTCAGCTACGACAACCGTAGCCGAACCTGCCGTGCTGGACACGGTGTAGCCCGTGCCGCTGTTCACCGTTGCGGTTACCGAGCCGTCGGTTTCGTCCACCGCGTCGTTCACGGTAGCGACCGTAAGCGTGTAACTGCCGCTGGTGGGTATGCTCACCGTCTGCGAGCCAGTGGACGCGCCGTAGTCGCCCGTCTGCGCTATGGACACGCTGACCGACAGTGCTGAACTCGACGCCGGATTGGCGGCTATGGTGAACGATGCGTTGCCGCCTTCGGTGATGCCGGAACCGCCGGTAATGCTGATCTCCGGCGTGGCTGTCGGCGGGTTGCTGCACTGCTCCAGCGCCTCCAGGGTGCGGACCGTCCGGTCCCAGCGGGTGTTGTCGATACGGCTCTTGATATCCCTGGCCTGGTCTGCGGTCATCGCCGCTTCACCGGTGTCCTCGCCCAGGGCGGCCAGCACCCGGTTCCAGCGCGACACGTGGTCGTCGTGGCTGTATTCGTCCCGCCAGGTCTCCACCTCCGACACCGTTATCGCGTCCGATGGCAGGTTCGGCGTGCAGGTCTGCGGCGGCGCGTCATCGTCGTCGGCCACTGCTACGCTGGCTGAACCGGCCGTGCTGGACACGGTGTAGCCCTGGCCGCTGCTGACGGTCGCGGTTACCGACCCGTCGGCCTCGTCCACGCTGTCGTCGCCAGTGGCGACGGTCAGCGTGTAACTGCCCGTGGTGGGTATGCTCACCGTCTGAGAACCGGGGGACACGCCGAAGTCGCCACTCTGGTTCACCGACACACTGACCGATAGCGCAGACGCCGGCGCCGGGCTGGCGGTGAGGGTGAAGCTGGCGTTGCCGCCCTCGGTGATGCCGGAACCGGCGGAGACGCTGATTTCCGGCACGTCGTCGTCCGCTACGACAACCGTAGCCGAACCCGCCGTGGCGGACACGGTGTAGCCCGTGCCGTTGTTCACGGTGGCCGTTACCGAGCCGTTGGCCTCGTCCACGCCGTCGTTCACGGTAGCGACCGCCAGCGTGTAACTGCCGCCGGTCGGGATAGTAACCGTCTGTGAGCCGGGGGACACCCCAAAGTCGCCCGTCTGCGCTACGCTCACGCTGACCGACAGCGGCGATGACGGCGCCGGGTTGGCGGTCACGGTGAACATGGCGTTACCGCCCTCGGTGATGCCGGTGCCAGCCGTGATGCTGACTTCCGGCACGGCCGCCGGCGCTGTCAAGCCGCTGATGTCCAAAGTGAAATTACCAGTGTGCTGGTCGTAGTACGTTGTCGCCTCAATGGTGTACCAGCCGGCAGAGAGCGACTCGCTAATCCGGGCGTTGCGGTACTTGGCGCCGCCATCGTCGTCCTCGTGCAGGTAGGTTCCTGACTTGACGTCGTTGCCTTGGCGCAAGTAGAGATAGTTGTCAATGTGCGCGGATTTCAGGTCAATTGTGACCGTGCTCGGTCGGGAGAGCGAGAAAGTGAAGTAACGGGCGTAGCTGCCTTGCCTTTCCGTTGACGTGCAGTTAGTGGTCCACGTACCGTTGGTCGCTCCGTCGGCGCTGAGTTGCTTGGTGCAGGAGCTACCGTCATCGTCCGCCACCGCGACGGTGGCCGCACCTGCCGTGGCGGACACGGTGTAGCCGGCGCCGCTGTGTATGGTGACGGTTACCGAGCCGTCGGCTTCGTCCACGTTGTCGTTGCTGGTGGCGACGGTCAGCGTGTAACTGCCGGTGGTGGGGATGGTTACGGTCTGGGAGCCGGGAGCAGCCCCGAAGTCCCCGCTCTGGGTTACCGCCACGCTCACCGGCAGGTCTGCCGTCGGCGCGGGGTTGGCGCTGAGCACGAACATGGCGTTGCCGCCCTCCGTCACGTCGCCTCCGGAGGCGATGCTGACCTCCGGACCAACGGCGGGTTGCGTTACAAGCAGGCCGCTGATTGCCAAAGTAAAGCCGCCAGTCTGGTGGAGGGAGGCCGTCGTGGCCTCGATGGTGTACCAGCCGGCCTGGAGGGTTTCGCTGATTTGAGCGTCATTGCCGTTGCCGCTGTTGTCGTCTTGGTGCAGGGCGGCTCCCGTCTTTGTCTGGTTCCCCTGCCGCAGGTACAGGTAGCTGTCCATCATGGATTGCAGGTCCACGGTAACCGCGCTCTGCTGCGCCAGGTTGAAGGTGTAGTAGCGACTGCGCTTGTTAAAGTTTATGCGGGACCGGCAGTCGTTTTCCCAGGCGTCGGACGTAGTGACGTCCTTGGTCAGTTCCTCGGTGCAGTAGTCCACGTCGTTGTCCGAAACCGTCAGGGCGGCCGAGCTATCGGTGGGCGACAGTTCGTAGCCTGTTCCGCTACTCAGCGTGACGGTGATGGTTCCGTTGGGCTCAACAACGTGGTCATTACTGGTGCTGATCTTGAATTTCCCGGCGCCGTTGGAATCGAGAGCGGCGACCAAGGTTGTGGTCTGAGTCGGCGCGAGGAAGTCGCCGGTCTGGGACACCGTTACGTCGATGGCAGCCACGGCGGTCTGCCGGGTACCGGACAAGGTGAACCACGCATCCTCACCCTCAACGATAGCACCGTCCGCGGTCACGCTGATCGTGGGGCGGTCGTCATCCGACACCGCCACCTTGGCCTGCCGAGCTGTGGTAGAGGGGACATAGGCCAAACTGTCGATTAGCTCGGCGGTGACCGATCCGTCGGGTTCGCCGACACTGTCGCCAACGGTGGGAACGGCGAGGGTGGCACTGCCAGAGGTTGGAATAGTGACCGTCTGCGTTCCGGAGCTGGCGACGAAGGCGCCGCTCTGCGAGATTCGGACGCTGACGTCCAGGGGGGCCGTTGGCGCGGGACTGGCGGTGAGCATGAACGTGGCGTCGCTGCCCTCGGTGACATTGGCGCCAGCAGTGATGCTGACATCGTAAATCGTCTTCAAACCGGCGACGTTCAGTGTGAAGTCGCCGGTCTGCCCGGTGGAGGCGGCCGTCGCCTCAATTGTGTATTTGCCTGCGGCGAGGGATTCGCTGATTTGGGCGTTAGTTCCACCGCCGCTATTGTCGTCCTCGTGCAGGGCCGCGCCGGACTGGGCGTTGTAGCCTTTTCTCAGGTAGAGGTACGCATCGACGCTGGATTGCAGGTCGATGGTGACCGTAGCCGATTGCGGTACGGTGATGGTGTAGTAGCGGTTGTACCTGGTTGAATCGATGACCGCCTTGCAACTATCGGTCCAGGTTCCGGACGTGGAACCGGAGCCATTGAGATTGTCGGCGCAGGAAAGCGCCGGCAGCCGCGCGAATCCGTACCCCCAGACGTTGTTGGGCACGTTGTGGTTCGGAGCGGCGCTGATGCGTGGGATAGCCTGAGATTTGAGGTAGCTGGTAACTTGGTGCGGCGTGTATCCCGGATTCTGCTGTATGACTAATGCCGCTAGTCCAGCTACGTGAGGACCGGAGGCGCTGGTACCACGAAAAGACGACCGGCGGCTGGCCGCATAACCGGACGCCCCAACGATGTCTGGCTTGATCCGGCCGTCCGGGGTCGGGCCGCGGCTGCTGTAAGCGTGAATCGGGCCGGAGCCGGTGGAAGCGGCGCCTACGGCCAACATCCCGGGATGCGGGCTGTCCGCTGGGGACAAGACGCTGTGACCGCTGGTGTGGATGGGAAGGTTTCCTCTCCATACGACCAGCTGGAGCCAGCTGGGGGTGGTTCCCCTTACCTTCTTGACCTTGATGGCGTAATTGCCAGGGGTGAGGGCGGTGAACTTCCCTCCCTCAAAAGGATACTGATCTGTGCCGCCGCTCTGCGTGTCATTGAATTCCGCAACGACTTGCTCGAACGGTGTGCCGGGATTCTTGACCCAGAGCAGAGACAGGTCTTTGCTTGCTGATACCCAGCTATCGTCCCAACGCATGAAGGCAGTCAGATTGTCACCGGCAGCCATTGCTTGGGTTTGGTATTCGTTGGTGCCGCTCCATTCGTGAACATTGTCGTTATCGGCATCCGTAAACGCGCCGTACCAGGTGTCCTCGTTGCTGTTCCCAGCTCCGTTGACCCAGACCATGCCGTTGTTGGCCGCCCACCGGACGGTGTTCAAGGGGCCAAAGTGAAACGGCGAGGTGCCGTCCGCGCCGCCGTGGTAAGTCCAGGCCACCGAATGGACAATCACTTGCACGCCCTGGCTGCGCATCCACTCCGTGGAGTTCCGCAACTCGCCCCAGGTTAGGGGATTGGCGATGTAGAGGCTGGCGTCCGGGGCCACGTCCATGATGGCCTCAGCAACGACGGTGCCATGGTCGTCTCCGTGGCCGCCAAGCAGGTTGGCGCAGTTGGCCAAGTTGCCGGTCGGTACACCTAAATCGGTATAGCAGTGGCCGATCACGGTCCATGGCAGATCCGATCCCATCACTTGAATCATTCCCGCGAAACCATCTCTGGAGGTGGCAGTCGTTCGCGTGTCAATCACGCCGACCTTGACGCCCTGGCCACGAATGCCGGCGTCGTGCCAGGCGTCGGCCAGGTGCGTGGCCACGCCCCCGCTAGTGACCGTGCCTCTAAGGGACATCGGCTGCGCTGCTTCCCGCGCCCAGGTTAAGCCGTCGGACTGGGCCAGCGCCGCCAGCGCCCTTACCGGCACGTAGGCTTCGATGTAGTCGTCAAAGACGTTGCGGACATCGCCGCCATTGTCTTCAATGGCGGCGATGATCGGCTTGGCGTCGCCATCAAAGGTGATGGCCAAGGCGAACATGAACGCGGTCTGATTGGTGGCGCCGTCGGGACGATACATGCTGGCGGCCGAATCACTGCCGGAGGAAGCCGCGCCATCGCCGTCATTGTACTGACTGGCCCGGTGATTCGAGGCCAAGTCACTCAATTTCGAACCCAGAATTGGATATTCCAGGTTGTCTTCACCCGGCAGTTCAGGCGGCGCCAGACCATCGCCGACACCGCCATTGGCGGCCGCGTCGGAAACCAGCAGTGCCGCCAGCGTGACCAGCGCAACGAAACCCATAACCAGGGAAATCAGAGAATAGCCCTTCCGGAAGTTGTTCATACCTAGGAAGCGCCGCGCTTCAGCAGCCGCTGAGGGCTGAATCTAACAGCCCGAAATCTGGATTGCCCCATGGGAATGTTGCTCGCGTGTATCATGACGCCAAACCGGCAAACGTAATATGTATCCGATTAAACCAGGGTAAGATAAATCGGGCCAAGACCGGCATGGGATGGCTGTTCCGTATTTTACTCATCAATTTGTCGTTCGCAAACCCCGCCGCACTGCCTGGTTTGCTGTAAAGCGTACAATCGGCCGCATCACTTATCCAATCCGGCACATCTGATCATCAGGGCAATCGCATTTCAATTGTCGGCCCTTGGATAAGGCTCTCCCGGCCACCGTCATACCGGCGAAAGCCGGCATCCAGTGCCTGAAATCGGCAGTTTCACGATCGCTCTCTTCATTCGGGGGCCTCCGGACTCCGGCTTGCGCCGGAGCGACGGGCGTCTAAATTCTAAATGCGATTGCCCTGATCTGATCATCCCGTAAATCCCGGTTGCGGTGATATTAACCACTCAAAGGGGGTGTGGGGGGGCTTTAACGACCAAGGCAATCGCATATGAAGCTCCAATGGCGTCACTCCGGTGACAGCCGGAGCCCACAGCATCTGATTGGCTTGATATTCGCGAGAAAACATCTGGTTTCCGTAACTGGATACTGGCTTAGCGGGTGCATCTGTCCAAGGGGGCCGCAGCTGGCATCGCCCAGCTGCGGCCCCCTTGCGACTGCTTACCAGCGTGTCGGCTAGTCGTCGTCCACGATGACGCCCTCGCCATGCTCACGCGTGAAGGGAGTGTCGCTGGGAGAATAGGCCAGGAACATCCCGAAGGACTCGTCCCCCTCGCTGAGGTCGTCATCCAGGATCACCACCTGGACCGTCTTGCTGGTCTCGCCGGGCGCGAAGGTGAGCAGGACCTGGGTCCACTCGAAGTCATCGCCATTAGTCGCCGTCTTGTGCAGGAAGGAGGTGGTGGCGGCATACACCTGCACCTTCTTCTCGCTGGCGGCGCTCAGTGAAACGGTGAACTCCATCACCCCCGCGTCCTCCCGCGCCGAACCGTCGGATACCGAGAGGGACGGCGTGGCGTCCGGCGGCGGCGGGTCGTCGTCGTCCGCTACCGCAACCGTGGCCGTGCCCGCCGTGCTCGACACGGTGTAGCCCTGGCTGGAGTCCACCGTGGCGGTCACCGAACCGTCGGCCTCGTCCGCGCCGTCGTTCACGGTGGCGACGGTGAGGCTGGCGCTGCCGGTGGTGGGGATGCTCACCGTCTGCGAGCCGGGGGGTACACCAAAGTCGCCGCTCTGGCTCACCGACACGCTGACCGTAAGCGCGGTATGTGGCGCCGGGTTGGCGGTGAGGGTGAAGCTGGCGTCGCCGCCCTCGGTTACCCCGGAACCTCCGGTGATGCTGATTTCCGGCACGTCGTCGTCCGCCACGGCGACCGTGGCCGAACCTGCCGTGCTGGACACGGTGTAGCCCTGGCCTGAGCTTATGGCAGCCGTTACCGACCCGTCGGCTTCGTCCACGCCGTCATTCACAGTAGCGACTGTCAGCGTGTAGCTGCCGCTGGTCGGGATGCTCACCGTCTGCGAACCAGGAGCTACCCCAAAGTCGCCGTTCTGGGACACACCCACGCTGACGTCCAAGGCCGTGGTCGGCGCCGGGCTGGCGGTGAGGGTGAAGCTGGCGTTGCCGCCCTCGGTTATCCCTGAACCAGCGGCGATGCTGATCTCCGGTGTCCCCGGCAGCGCAGCGTCGTCGTCCGCCACCGCCACGGTGGCTGACCCCGCCGTGCCCGACATGGTGTAGTCTGTGCCGGCGTTCACGGTAACGGTCACCGAACCGTCGGCCTCGTCCACGTTGTCGTTCGTTGTAGCAATGGTCAGCGTGGCGCTGCCGGACGTGGGGATGCTCACCGTCTGCGCCCCCGGCGTTACTCCAAAGTCGCCGCTCTGCGATATTGCCACGCTGACCGACAACGGAGCGTGCGGCGCCGGGCTGGCGGTGAGGGTGAAGCTGGCGTTGCCGCCCTCGGTGATGTCTCCATTAGAAACGATGCTGATTTCCGGCACGTCGTCGTCCGCCACGGCAACCGTTGCCGACCCCGCCGTGACGGACACGGTGTAGCCCTGGCCGACGCTCACCGTGGCGGTTACGGACCCGTCGGCCTCGTCCACGTTGTCGTTGGTCGTGGCAACGGTCAGGGTGTAACTGCCTCCAGTCGGGATGGTCACCGTCTGCGAGCCGGTGGAAACCCCGTAGTCGCCGCTCTGCGTTACCGCCACGGTTACGTCCAGGTCGGATGCCGGCGCTGGATTGGCGGTCACGGTGAAGCTGGCATCGCCGCCCTCAGTGATGCCACTTCCTGCGGCGATGCTGATTTCCGGCGTCGCCGCCGGCGGGTTGTTGCACTGCTCCAGCGCCTCCAGCGTGCGGACCGTCCGGTCCCAGCGGGTGTTGTCGAACTGCTGCTTGATGGTTCGGGCGTCGTCAGCCGTCATTGCCGTCTCGCCGGTGTCCACGCCCAGGGCGGCCAGCACCCGGTTCCAGCGCGACACGTGGTCGTCGTGGCTGTACTCATCCCGCCAGGTCTCCACCTCCGACACCGTTATGGCGTCGGAAGGCAGGTTCGGCGTGCAGGTCTGCGGCGGATCGTCGTCGTCCGCCACCGCCACCGTTGCCGAACCCGCCGTGCTGGACACGGTGTAGTCCGTGCCGCTGTTCACCGTTGCGGTTACCGAACCGTCGGCCTCGTCCACCGAGTCGTTGACAGTAGCGACGGTCAGCGTCGCGCTGCCGCTGGTCGGGATGCTCACCGTCTGGGAGTTGGGAGTTACCCCGTAGTCGCCGCTCTGGCTCACAGACACGCTGACCGACAGCGCCGCCGCCGGCGCCGGGTTGGCGCTGACCGTGAACGATGCGTTCCCGCCCTCGGTGATCCCGGAGCCGCCCGTGACGCTCACCTCCGGCGTCGCCGCCGGCGGGTTGTTGCACTGCTCCAGCGCCTCCAGCGTGCGGACCGTCCGGTCCCAGCGGGTGTTGTCGTACTGCTGCTTGATGGTCCGGGCGTCGTCAGCCGTCATCGCCGTCTCGCCGGTGTCCTCGCCCAGGGCGGCCAGCACCCGGTTCCAGCGCGACACGTGGTCGTCGTGGCTGTACTCGTCCCGCCAGGTCTCCACCTCCGACACCGTTATGGCGTCCGAGGGCAGGTTCGGCGTGCAGGACGCCGCCGCGGTGCGCTGGTATCCGGTGGGGGTCACCTCGTCGTAGTCCTGGGAATAGACGATGACCGCGTACTCCGTGTCGGCCTTGAGGCCGGTGATGGTGTAGGTCAGCGTATCGGCGTCGACCTGGGCGGACTGCGTCTCGGCACCCGCGACGTTCTCGGCCCAGTACACCAGGTAGTGGTCAACCTCCCGCTGGGACCAGGACAGCGTCATGCTGCTGGCGGTCACGCCCGAGAAGCCCAGCGCTCCCGGCTCGGGGAAGGGATCATCCTGCTGGTCAGCCTCCCCGTCCTGCGAGTCCTGTCCCAGCGTTTGCGGCTGCCCGGCGGCGCAGGAACCGTCGCCCAGTTTGGTGGGCGGGTTGAAGTTGTGATGGTGGTGGGTCTGGCCGCCGTGGGTGTACGGGTGCGAAGTGTGGCCATACTCCGGCTTGCAGCCGGTCCAGACCGCCGGTCTGCCGGCGGTCGAGCCGTTGCCGTAGCTCCACGCGTCAATCTCCTCCTCCGTCAGGCACTCGGTGATCCCCATGCCCCCGGGTGAGTACACCTGGCTTCCATCGACGGTGATCAGGCGCGCCCGGTGGTGGGAGTGGCCGTACCAGCACGCCGCCTGCGCCGTGTCGAACACCGTAGTCTCCACCTCAGCCGAAGAGCCGCCGCCGACACTATAGGCAACGTCCTCCTGGACCTCCGCCCAGTAGTTGCGCCCCGACATGTTTTCAGTACTGCGGTAAATCTTGGTGGGCAGCGTGATGTCGGCAGTCCCGCCGGAGCCCACGTCCACGTGGGTATAGTCCGTGAACTGCACCTTCTCCTCGCCGTTGCGAAGCGGTGGGTCGCAGTGTTTGTAGGGGTCCCATTCGCCGTATCTGCCTCCTCTACTATCGGGGACAAGGAAATCGCCGTATCTCTCGCAGGGCTCGTCGAATGGGTTGACGAAGACTTCCCACGTCTTGAGGTACACCCGCCGCGTCTCGCCCGCCCCCGGCGCCGGGTTGACCGTGATCCGGTAACGCGCGTCGTTGCCGGACATGACCGTGCCGTTGTCCAGGGCAGCGATGCTGGCGGTGGGCACGCCCGGCCAGGCGGAGGGACAGGTTCCGCCGCCCACCGGCATGCAGGCCCACCCATTGTCGGGATGCGCAATGTAGTTATTGGACTTATCGTCGGGATTGGGATCCGGCGCCACCCGCATGGCGATCCAGCCGTTGCCCACCTCGCCGCCGGCCTCGGCCCGGTTCTTGACGTGGACGCGCCGGCTGAAGCTGCGGTCGCCGGACATGATGGAACTCTCCAGCCAGGGACGCACGTAGGCGCCCATGATATTCACCCGGGCGCTCCCGTCCGGTTTCCAGTCTGGATTGAGCACGTACCGGTCCCACGTCGCCGGGCGGTCGTCCGAGCGCGGGCTGAGCACGTCGCCGCCCCAGGCCAACTGCGTCCGGATGCCGCTCAGCTCACGTCCCTCCAGCGCTTTGGGGAGCGAGAAGGTGAAGTCCACGTTGGCGCCGGTCTGCGCCGGGCCGTTGCTCCCGTCACCCAGCGCCGCTCCGACGGAGATATCCAGGGAGATGTCTGAACTGGTGATGACCGTCATGACCGTATCGGAGGCGGCCAGGGTCCGGTAGCCCGTACCGGACCCGATGCTGACCGTCACCCCGCCGTCGGGCTCGCCCAGGTTGTCGTCCACCGTTTCGACGGTGAACGTGGCGACGCCGGAGGTGGGGATCGTCTCTGTCTTCGGGCCCTGGTCCCCGGAGTCGACGAAGTTGGGCCCGCCGTCGGTGGTCTCCGTCACCTTCAGGTTGACTGTCACGGGCGACGACGGCGCCGGGACCGCCCGCAGCGTGTAGGTGATGACCGTGCCCTCTTCGACCCGGGCCCGCCGGGTTTCGATGGTGACCAGGGGATTGGCGGCGCTCACGTCCAGCGGCAGGAAGATGCCCGACAGGCCCAGGTACACGTTGTTGTCGCCCACCGGGATCTGGCCCTGGTTGATGGGGTTATGGTTCTGCATGTTGCCGCCCCAGCGCGTGTGGGTGCCGTGGCCCAGGTGGTAGGTGGCCTTCGCCCCCGCCGTGGCGTGGGTCGTGCCCGACTTGGTGCCGGTGTTCGGGCCCCGCTTGTTGGTGGTCACGACGCCCAGGGCGTTGCGCTGGTGGGGCCCGGTCTGCCTGTTGGCGTCCCAGGTGCCGTCCCAGAAGTCGTTGTAGTCGTCGGCGACCTTCGGGCCGCCCATCCAGTAGATGGGGTGCGAGAAGGGCGTGTGGCTGGGCTCTCCCGACACCATGATGCCGGCGGCGGTGTGCCAGGCGGCGTCCACGGTACCGGTGCTGCCCACCACCCGGAAGGTGTCCTGGTACTGGCGGATGTCCGCGTGGCCGGTGCTCGAACCCCCGATCCGGTTGCGCACGAAGGTGTCGTAGTCGCCGATGTTGCCCGATTCGGCGTTGCGCTCGTTCTCCGTCTTGAACAGCAGCCGGAACTGGTCCCCCGCGCTCACCGTGCCGGGCTTCAGCGCCCAGTTCTCCGGGACGAAGTTGACGTCCGCTATCTGGACCTGGGCGAACGTGCCCTGGTTCGTGGCGTCGCTCTGGTCTCCAATGGTGATCCCCCTCGGCATCCCGCCGAAGCCCATGACGAAGGTCTCGTAGCCTTCGATCTCGCCGTCCAGCGGCACCGGCAGGCTGAAGGTGTGGCTGGTCACGCCCGCCGGCACCCTCACCGAGTGCCTGGCGCTGAAGTGCGCAGACCCCGCGTATTGATCCCCCGCGTAGGCATCTGCCTCGATGTCCTCGGGCAGCTCGGCGTCGCAGGTGTTGAAGCCAATCTCAAAGGTGCGCGCTCTCTTGGTGGGCGAGCTGAAGGTCAGGGTCGGCCGCAGCGGGTCGCCCTCCCGCACGTTGTAGTCGCCGCGGCTGAACTTCACCGTGTTGTCGAACCCAACCGGTCCGATGGGACCGACTGTATTCGTGTACACGTTTCCCAGCAGCCCCTTGCCGTCGGTGTGGCGGACCCTCAGCCGGATGTAACGGCCGGAGTCCGATTGCTGCAGGGTGTAGCTCTGGGAAGTCGCGCCTGCTATTTGAGTCCAGTTGGCGCCGGCGTGTTGACTGATATCGTCATTCCACAGCCACTGGTAACTGAGCGAGCCCTCGCCGTCGGGGTCGGTGCAGACCCGGTTTCCCGTCAGTACGCCGTTCACCTGGGGCCGGCCGCTGATCCGAAACGCGGACCGGCCGGCGTTCTCAATGATGGTGATCGTTGTCACGGTTCCAGAGCCAAGGTTGTAGTCGGCGCCGTCGGTGAGGGTCAGAACGATGGTCTCGCCGCTGTCGGAGACCGCATCGCCGAGGAACGTGATTGACACGACCCCAATGTGGGTGAACGTCGGCGCATTCGCCGGAAGGGTGAACGTCCCGGTCATGCCGGCGCAGTCTGCGCCGGCGATGATGTAGTCCGTCCCGCAGGTCGCCGTGCCGCCGATGGTGTAGCTGACGTTCACGTCCGTCGACGAAGCCCGGGTAGCCTGAACATGAACTGTACCCTCTGTGGATTCTAAATCGATATCCGATGAAAGCGCCCAGAACACATTCGGGACACTCTGCGCCTCGGCCCGCTCGGTTGGCGTCAGGGCAACGGCCGTGATGACCATGACGGCCAGCAGCGCCAGGACGAGCAGCGGCAGCCGCCACCTCGCGCCGCGCATCAGAACGCCTGTTCGGGGGGGGGGGGGGGGCTTACAGGGGTAGGTATGGGCTGAAATTGCCCTGAAATTGGCTCTGGAATCAACTTGGGAAGGCGCATCGGCTTCCGGCATTCTGGTGTTCTTCACACGCCCAGATGCAGGAGACCCCCGATGCGCCTTCCCAGAGAAACTTATCAGATTCAGCAGACTATTGAAACGCATTTACCTCACCTCTCCCGGGCACAATTGACCGGCCTGGTGCTCTGGGTATTCGGGGCCATCCTCGCCGGCAGCGCCTGCCAGAACGCCGTCGCCTCGGCCCTCTCCCCCTGGGGCGGCTGGTACAAGTTCCGCCAGTATCTCCGCGAATGGCTCTACGACGGCAGTGACCGGAAAAGCCCCTGCCAGACCCAACTGGACGTAACTCTCTGCTTTGCGCCCCTGCTGAAATGGGTGCTTGCCCTGTGGCAATCCGACCGGCTCGCCCTGGCCATCGACCCCACGCTCAAGGGCGACCAGACCACCGCCATCGTCATCAGCGTCCTCTACCGCAGTTGCGCCATTCCCGTTGCCTGGCGCATCCACCGGGCCACTCAGAAAGGCTCCTGGATGGACCCCACCGTGGAACTGCTCCGGGAACTGGCTCCGGCAGTTCCCCAGGAAATGACCGTAATCGTGCTCTGCGACCGGGGCATCTCCAGCCCCAAGCTGTGGCAGCAGATACGGGAGCAGGGCTGGCACCCCGGTATGCGCTACCGGAACAACATCACCTTCTGCGCCGACGGCGGCAAGCGATTGCCCGCCAGGCGCTTCGTCTCCGTTCCCGACACGGCCTGGATCGGCCACGGCACCGCCTTCGGCACCCCCTCCGCCCAACGCCGCTGCACCCTGGTGGTGGTCTGGTACTCCGAACAGAAGGAGCCCTGGATCATTCTCACCGACCTGGCCCCCGATAAGGTGGGACCCAGCTGGTACGCCCTGCGCTTCTGGATCGAACTGGGCTTCAAGGCCCTCAAGAGCCTGGGCTGGAAATGGGACAAGACCAGGAGAACGGACCCAACCCGCATCTCCCGCCACTGGCTGGTGCTCTCGGTGGCAACCCTGCTGGCCCTGGGCTACGGCACCAGGGTGGAGGACGCCAATGACCGCGGCATTGATCCAAGCAACCTGCGGGCTCCGCCCAAAGCGCTGGCTTCCAATCATCGGGACCCTCGTACTCGTCCCGCGCGTATCGTCAGCGTGATCCGCTACGGCATCGATTGCCTGCGCCGGTTGATGCTCAAAGGAAACTCTGGACCCGCGTCGGCTGCTGCCCGAACCCTGGCCGGAACCCAAGGAAGGCTTGGAGATCACCCATCATGCGCCCCCGTAACAGGCCATACCTACCCCTGTAAGGGGGGGGGGGGGCTTACAGGGGTAGGTATGGGCTGAAATTGCCCTGAAATTGGCTCTGGAATCAACTTGGGAAGGCGCATCGGCTTCCGGCATTCTGGTGTTCTTCACACGCCCAGATGCAGGAGACCCCCGATGCGCCTTCCCAGAGAAACTTATCAGATTCAGCAGACTATTGAAACGCATTTACCTCACCTCTCCCGGGCACAATTGACCGGCCTGGTGCTCTGGGTATTCGGGGCCATCCTCGCCGGCAGCGCCTGCCAGAACGCCGTCGCCTCGGCCCTCTCCCCCTGGGGCGGCTGGTACAAGTTCCGCCAGTATCTCCGCGAATGGCTCTACGACGGCAGTGACCGGAAAAGCCCCTGCCAGACCCAACTGGACGTAACTCTCTGCTTTGCGCCCCTGCTGAAATGGGTGCTTGCCCTGTGGCAATCCGACCGGCTCGCCCTGGCCATCGACCCCACGCTCAAGGGCGACCAGACCACCGCCATCGTCATCAGCGTCCTCTACCGCAGTTGCGCCATTCCCGTTGCCTGGCGCATCCACCGGGCCACTCAGAAAGGCTCCTGGATGGACCCCACCGTGGAACTGCTCCGGGAACTGGCTCCGGCAGTTCCCCAGGAAATGACCGTAATCGTGCTCTGCGACCGGGGCATCTCCAGCCCCAAGCTGTGGCAGCAGATACGGGAGCAGGGCTGGCACCCCGGTATGCGCTACCGGAACAACATCACCTTCTGCGCCGACGGCGGCAAGCGATTGCCCGCCAGGCGCTTCGTCTCCGTTCCCGACACGGCCTGGATCGGCCACGGCACCGCCTTCGGCACCCCCTCCGCCCAACGCCGCTGCACCCTGGTGGTGGTCTGGTACTCCGAACAGAAGGAGCCCTGGATCATTCTCACCGACCTGGCCCCCGATAAGGTGGGACCCAGCTGGTACGCCCTGCGCTTCTGGATCGAACTGGGCTTCAAGGCCCTCAAGAGCCTGGGCTGGAAATGGGACAAGACCAGGAGAACGGACCCAACCCGCATCTCCCGCCACTGGCTGGTGCTCTCGGTGGCAACCCTGCTGGCCCTGGGCTACGGCACCAGGGTGGAGGACGCCAATGACCGCGGCATTGATCCAAGCAACCTGCGGGCTCCGCCCAAAGCGCTGGCTTCCAATCATCGGGACCCTCGTACTCGTCCCGCGCGTATCGTCAGCGTGATCCGCTACGGCATCGATTGCCTGCGCCGGTTGATGCTCAAAGGAAGACTCTGGACCCGCGTCTGGCTGCTGCCCGAACCCTGGCCGGAACCCAAGGAAGGCTTGGAGATCACCCATCATGCGCCCCCGTAACAGGCCATACCTACCCCTGTAAGGGGGGGGGGGGGGGGGGGGGGTAACCATGGATGTCACGCGGCCGATCAGTGCTTTCATCGTCTTATCCCTCTACGCGCTGTTCCCATACGTGCCTAGCCCTGCTCGCGGTTGGCCTGTTCGTTGCTTTCCAGCCGGGTACATGGGCCGCCGACTTCAAGAGCCTATGCGACTTTCGGCAAATCATCTCAAATCCCCGCCGCTTTTTCAAGGACGGGAGAGGCAGGCAGCGACGGATTTCCCCCGCCGGGGGGAATGAGTATCACTGCAAACGGCCCAACTCTCCGGCAACGGACACAATGCCGGTGCAATTCCGGCCGGCCCTGGATTTACCACACTGCCTGGCGGCTCGGGCTGGCCCCGCAGTCAGGAACCCCGCAGTCAGGAACCCCGGCGGCCCAGCCGCTCCTCCAGCTCCCGGACGCGGGCCTCGGCCCGGTCGGCGCGGTCCCGCTCGGCGTTGCGTTCACTCTCTGTGCGGTCGGCGCGGTCCCGCTCACTCTCGAAGCTGGCGATGGGCGCATTCGTCGCCGGGTCGTAGAAGAACAATTCGCCCTGCTCCCAGCGCAGGTACAGGTTCAGCGCCGGGCTGTATCCCTGCAACACGCCGTCGGGCAGCGTCTCTATCTCGATGGCGACGTACTCGCCATCCACCAGACGATCCCCCGCCAACCGCGCCCCGTACCACCGGCCCGTGGGGGTGTGGTCGAACCGCCAATATTCCGGTATCCCCAACCTTGCGTAATCCAGTCGTTTTTCCCCGGTATCCTCGTTCCTGGTCCGGTAGGAGGCTATCTCCAACACGAAGTCCGGCGGCTTCCCCTGCTCCGATATCACGTACCCGTTTCTGGCCCGGTAGGCCTCCGGGTCCACGCCGAAGGCCACCAGCAGGTCCGGGTAGTGGCTCCCCGCCATGTTGCGGGTGGTCCGGCCCACCAGGTAATGCTCTCCCGATACTATGATCTTCTCACCCGCGCCGGGCCGCTGGGCCATGAGGCGCTGCTTCAGGTGGTGGACGTTACCGTTCTCGGCGAGACGGTCGAAACTGGTCATGTCGTCGGGCTCGCGTTCGGGCGGGTCCGGCAGCCGGAAGCGGCCCCTGGCTTTGGATTTGCTGGCTGCGGTGTCGGAGGTGGTCATGTCGCACCTGGTTGATCGGCGGCAACGCGTTCTGCCTTGTCGAAACATGATCGAGTTGGCGTAACGGCAATCCGGCGCTCCCGCACAGGGCTGGTTCTGTGGAGCATATCGTACACCGCCGGCCGACTCACCGGCAACGGTGGGGGACACATTGGCCCTGGCGATAGTCAGCGACCGGGGCGGTTCACACCCGCCCGGTTGCCGAGACGTCTTACGGAGAGCATCGGCAGGCTCATGAGGCGCGGCCTGCCCTGCCTCATTCCCCAACACTGACGAACGGCGACGGCGAACCGGGTCGCGCCCGGCATTGCTGACACTTGCCCGTAGCGCGCCGGAGGTCCGGGTTGCTACGCTGGAAGCATGGCATTGTCCCGCGAGCGCCTCCTGGACGCCCTGGCCCGGCTGCCCTTCATCGACGCCGGGGAACTGGCGCTGATCCTGGGCGAGCCGGCGACGACGGTCCACCGCGTCCTCACCGCCCTGCTGAAGGAAGGCGCCGCCAATCGCATCAGCCACGGCACGGCCCATCTGCCCTCCAGCCACTGCTATTATCTCACGCGAGAGGGCATCAACGAAGCGGCCGCACTCAGCTACGACTCGCCGTCGGAGTTGGTGCGAGCCTACCCGGTATCCCGGGAGTGGCTGGCGTTGCTGCTGCGCCGGATGGACGCGGTGGCGTCGGTGTACCGCCTGGCGGCAACCCTGTCCCCCGGCGAGGACGGGCTGGAAACCCGGGTGGAGTTCCAGCGCCGGGGCCGCTTCGACGCGGTGATCACTCTCCACAACGGCCGCAGCTTCGGCGTGGTGCGCCAGGGCCTGGCCCTGCGGCGCCGCTCCCTCTACGACCGCCTGCGGGCCATCGCCGAGTATCACTATACCCACCGCCCCTCCGCCGTGTTGATTCTGGTGCCCAGCCCCTGGGAGCAGCGGCTGACCAACGACTTCTGCCTGAACATCGACCTGCGGGACTACCACGTGGCCGTGGAGTGTCGGGAAACGCTGGAGGAGTGGGACAACACGCTCTGGCAATCGGCCAACTGGACCTTCGGCCGGACCTACCGCACCCTGGAGCAGGTGGCCGCCCAGGCCGGCGCCGGCGGTCGGTGGTTCACCGAGACGCCGGAGCGCAAGCGGGCCTCGCTGCCCGACCCGGAGCAGATGGTTTCGTCCGCGCCCGCCCTCGGCGTCAGCCCTGCGGAGAAGCGCGTCCTGGACCTGGTCACCGACCACCCCATGATCCCCCGCCAGCACCTGGCCCGCTGGCTGGGCGTCTCCGACGGCAGGCTCAGCCAGATGACCCGCAACCTGGTGAACGATTGGGGCCTGGTGGAGCAGCGCGGCAAGCGTGGCGACGTGCGCTACACTTTGTCGGAACGGGGCATCAGGTATATCACCCGCCGGGACCGGGCCCAGCTATCCACCGCAATGGCCGCTTGGAGCACGGAGCTAACCACCGACAATCACGGACGGTCCCGGCCCCTGGGACACCGCATCCTCACCTGGGAACGCCAGACCAACCACGCCGACGGCATCACCTGGTTCCTGTCGGAACTGGCCGCCGAAGCCCGAGCCGCCGCCGACAGCGAACTGCAATGGTCCGTGCCCGCCGCCCGCGCCGACCGGGCCTTCAACCGGGGCGACGACGCCATCGCTCCCGACGCCGTGGGACACCTGCTGGTGGGCGGCCTCCACGTGCCCTTTTACTTGGAGCACGAGCTGCGCGCCCGTCACCCCAGGGGCGTGGCTGCCCGGCTCAGGCCCTACCTCCGCTACTACCGTTCCGACGCGCCCCAGGGCGACCAGCCGCCCTTCCCCACCACGCTGTTCCTGGTGGACACCGAGGAGGTGGCCGAGACCTACGTCAACACGGCGTCCCACATGACCGCCATGGCGCTGCCCATCCTGGTGTCCAGTAGGGAGGTTCTGTCCGATAGGGGAGTGCTGGGGAGGTCCTGGCGTCCCCTGTGGGAACCGGAGTGTCCGCCCGTGGCGCTGGGGGAACTGGGCGCCTGGGAGTGGGACGGGCTGCGGCGACGGATGCGCCGGGCGGAGACACGTTAGTCATGCTGATACGGCATTATCTACCTAACATGATGTCCGGGGGCGCAAACGTGCATTACGGGGGTGATTTCGGGGTTGGCCGGGAGGCCGCGACGCATCATCCGGTGCCAAATTCAAGTAGGAAACGGGCGGCAATTCCCTTTGACCAATCAGGAATTGCATTTTTACAACTGTGAAAAACCAAGCTAAAACAGTGAGAGGGATTTTCAACCAAGTGCAATGGCCTGACGTGTCGCCCATGACCAGGTAAAAGACGAGGTGAAGCACGTGTCAAGCAACATGTCAGAAGCAGTCAAGGACGGCGTTCACTGGGTGGACAAGGGGGAGGCGGCGCGGGAGTTGGAGGTATCGCTATCGACGCTGGACCGGATGATCCGCAAGGGCGAGGTGGCGGTGGAGCGGAGGGGCCGGCGGGTGTACGTTAAGCTGCCGGGGCCGAGATACCCCAGCGACCGGGAGCTGTTGCGCCAGGCCCGGGCCCGGGCGGAACGGCTGGAGCGCACGGTGGGGGAACTGGCCGAGGAAGCCGACCGGCTGGAGCAGGAGCGGGACCGGGCCCGGTCCGAGACGGAGACGGCCCTGGAGGAGTACCGCAGGCAGGAGGAGGTATTGGTCAGGGAGCAGGAAGCCCACGAAAAGACCCGTCGGTGGGCGAGGTTCTTCGGCTTCACCGCCCTGGGCCTGCTGGCAATACTGTCCATCGTCATCCTGGCGGCCTGGTGGTTGATCGCGTAAGGGCGCCGGTCCGTGATACGAAGGGAACGCCGCCGACTGACGGGCCGCCATTGACGGCGGAATGGGAACGGCGGATAATAATAGTAAGACAAATCATTAGCAAGCCCGACGACGGGACACCGTGCCGCCACGACGCATTTCCAGGACCATCACGTTCTCTTCGCCACCCGATATGTTCGTTGAGGTGCAGCGGGTCAAGGATGAGGAGGGCCGCGACATGAGCGAACTGGTGCGCGAAGCCCTGCGTTTGTACATGGAAGACCGGAAACTGCGCCGTGAGCAGCGCCGGCAACGACTGCGCTCCCGCCAGGCGAGCGCCGACGAGACGGAGGCGGAACAGAGATGAACGACAAGAAGGAGCCACAAATGACCAAGCGCGAATTTGTACCCCTCACTCCGGCGGCGCTGTACGCCAGAGTATCCAGCGACCGACAGGACGTGGACCTCTCCGTGGCCGCCCAGTTGCGGGCCTTGAGGGACTACGCCAAGGCCAACGGCTACTCCGTGGCCCGTGAGTACGTGGACGAGGCCGAGAGCGGCAGGATCGCCGACCGGCCCCAGTTCAGGAAGATGATCGACGAGGGCAGCAAGCCCCAATCCCCTTTCCAGGTCATATTGGTCTGGAAATTCAGCCGGTTCACCAGGAAGCGGGAGCACGCCGTGGCCTTCAAAGCCCAGCTGCGGCGCAAGGGCATCCGCGTGGTGTCCATCACCGAGCAGGCTGAGGACAACGCCACCGGCCGGCTCCTTGAGGGCATCATCGAGTCGGTGGACGAATATTACAGCGAAAATCTGATACCGGAGGTACAATCGACACCAAATCTTGCGTTGGGATCGCCAGCGTGAGATTGACTCTGTTCTCCCCGTCGATGGTAACTTCGTCCAGCAGCAGCCGCAGCAACTCCCGCCGCTGGTCATCGGGCAAGTCCTCCAGCCCGTCTCCGATTCGCTCCGCCCATTCCACAACCCGCTCCGCCAGTTCCCGCTGTTCATCCTGTGCCGATTCCCTGGCCCGGTAGTCCTTCAGCTTCTCCCGCAGGCTCTCCAACCGCTCGGTGATGAACTTCCGCTGGTGGTCCAGTTGCGCCTCGGTGATCTTCCCCGACACGTACAGCCGGATGGCCCGGTCCTCCTCCAACTGAACCTTCTCCAACTCCCGCTCTGTCCTGGCGGCCTCCACGCTCAGCCCTCCTTCTTCCTTCTCACCCAGTGACTCGATGCCCGCGACGATGAGGGCCGGGTCCTCCAGCTTCTTCTTCACCTCGCCCCAGACCAGCCCCTCCAGCCGTTCCGCGCGGATCATGGTGTGCTCCCGGCAGCCGGCCTGGAAGTGCTGCACGCCGTAGCACTTGTAGTAGCGGCGGGGTATTTCAAGGTCGTACTTGTAGGTCTTGTCGCCGTGCTTGACAGTCCGCTTCCTGGTGGCCATGCAGCCCATAAGCATCCCGCATTCGGTGCAACGGACCAGGTGCTGCAACAGGTAGAATATCTTGGTGTTGCGCCCTGAATAGGTCTTGCGCTTGGTCCTTATCACCTGGCACCGGTCCCAGGTTTCCTCGTCGATGATCGCAGGGAAGGGGACGCTGATCCAGGTATCCGGCGCCTGGTCGTAGACCTTGATGCCATCCTCGGTGGAGACATATCTTGCCCGTCCGTACCACCAAGTGCCCTTGTAGGTCTCGTTGGAGAGAATGCGGTGAATCTGGCCGTCCCACCACCGCTTGCCCTCCCGACCCAAGGGAACGTCCCCAGCCATGAGCCGTTGGCCGATGACCCGCGCCCCCAGGCCCTCGCGGACGCACCAGTCGTAGATGCGGCGCACCACCTCGGCCTCTTCTTCCTCAATCTGCGGCCTGCCATCGTCGCCGATGCGGTAGCCGTAGGGGACGTTGCTGACCGGGATGCGACCCGCCTTGGCGGTCCCGCGTTTGCCCATCGAGGCTCGCTCCCGGAAGTTGTCCAGCTCGATCTTGCCGATGGCCGCCATCAGGCCGAAGGTCTTCATGTCGATGGAGTCCATCACCGCTTCCAGGTTGATGTGGTGGGCTTCCACCACCTGCATCAGGTCGGCGGCGGGGTACATGCCCCGGCTGAGCCGGTCGGACTTCCAGCAGACGATGGTGTCGAAACGGCCCTTCCTGGCGTCGGCCAGCATCCTCTGGAACTCAGGGCGTTTCTTGGACCAGCCCTGACCCACCTCCTGATAGCGGGCGGTGATGGTCAGCCCCCGGCGTTCGCAGTGTGCTTCCATGTCGCTTATCTGCTCAGAGATGGAGGTCTTGTCCTCAGCGTCCTGGCTCTTGTCGGAGACCCGGGAGTAGATGGCTGCCCGGTTACCGTTCGAGTTCTGGCGTTTCACCTTGGTTCCTGGCATGGTCGCCTCCTATCGGTTCCTATTGGCTGAAAATAAAAGAGACCCGCCTCCTGCCGGGAGCGGGTCTGCAAGTAGTACAATGCCACTGCATCACCTGTTCCCGCAGGTGGCGCCACGGCCCGGGGTGTTGTCAGCACCGCCGGGCCACCTTGTAACCAGCATTTTACCCGTCTCAAAGGATGGGGTCAAAGTGAGTGTCCATGGAGCGAAGCACAAAAGCTCACCAAACCTAAGAGCCTTGTAGACTCCATCCCTGACGGCCTTCCCCTCCCAATTTGGCCAGTAACTCCGTCACACGGGACTCCACGTTCTCACCACTACCTAAAACCTCAGACAAATGCACTAAGGCAAGGCCGTACCCTAGTTCCAATTGACTTAACCATAGGCAAAGTTGAGCGTAAACAAGCTCTCCCTCACCATTGCCAAACCCGCCACGACCTATCGACAGCATCAACGTTTGCGGTGTCGGATGATCATATGTTGCGAGCACACCGCTTCTAGCCTCGTCTGCCCAAAAGGACCCACTGATCTCATCTATGCGAATCGTATCTGGCAGTTGTTTCCACACCTCACCCATTTGCACAAAAGCTGGCCTAAGTTCAGTCGCCATCACATGCACGACGTCGGTCCCGATTTCCCAACCGTCTATGGCCTTCGCATGAAAGAACATCTTTCTAAGTCGGCCAATCCAATCAGGTTCATTTGACTGCATCATGCGAGTTGGCGCATCGATCTCCAAATGAATGCCGACTAATTCTCTTAGCGAATCAAGATAACCTTCGCAAAGCACGCGCATCTCCTGACGAGGCTCATCTTCAGTTTGCTGTCTGCTCTCTCCGATAGAAAGCAATCGTTCCAATCGCCACTCATCCATATTGACATCTTCCAGAACTGCGCCTTCTCGATATTTCTTAACAGCAGTCTGAACTTCATCAAGTTGAGCTATGATGGAATCGAAAAATTCGGTGCGTCTCTTCCAAGATATTAGATACAAAGATGCATATGCATTCATAATGGCCACCTGATGCACCAAGTAATCCATCAAAGTTGCAAACGCAAGATCATCCAAAGCGGCCCCAGTAGAACTGACACCTCCTTGGTAAGACAGTCCTTTCCAGTCCGCCTTGCCGTGACAGAAATACTCGCTAAGGTGCGAGTACCAGTTCTTGCCTTCAACTAGGCTTGATACTTTGAAATCTTGCCTAAGCAAGTTTGTATAATTACCCCTTTCTATATCAGCACCGTACATTTCCTTTAACTTATCGTGTGCACTCTGGATGGTGGAATGCAGGAAGGTCTGTCGTTCCAGATTGTCTCCTTCAATTAACTTAATAAACGTCTGGTAATAGTCAGCATCCAAGTAGTTGGACACATCCATCTCACTATGTTCAGGCTCAATTAGCGTGCTGCGGAACAAAAACACTGTCTGACCAGCGCATTCGAGGACGGGACGCATTTGAACTGCGAGCGAATGTACGTTGTCAGATTCGTTGGCCCGAAGCGCCGCAAAGGCATGTATTCTTGCCTTACGGAGAAGAAGCATACAAGGCTGACGAAAAACTACATACGGATTTTCCTCGACAGCGGCATGCGTTAGACCTTCATCCTCGTTGACTTCTAGCCGTTGTTCCACCTTACCCGTAAACTGCACCACCTGTAGTAGAAGGACCGCCATGGCATTCCGGTAGTCGGTCATTTTGCTGGTCATTCGTCCGACTCCTCTGCTTGTTGTTGCACCGATAGCGTGCCGCTCACTGTCGGAGGTGGCAACGTTACGGAGCCGCGCAACTCTATTGTTTGCCTGGTTCGGTCAAGCTCCGCCGCCAGGAGAGCCTCGTCGGGCAGAGTTATGCGGTACTCGGCGGCCATTACGTTGTTGGACAGCCCCTCAAGAGCGTAGTGGGCCAGGACCTCGTCCTTCTCGGAGCAGAGAATCAATCCCACCGGCGGGTTCTCGCCCTCGCGAACCCAGTGCTCCTTCGCGTAGTTCAGGTAGAAGTGCATCTGCCCAGCGTCGGCGTGGGTGAAACTGCCGATTTTCAGGTCAATGACCACCAGACAGCGCAGCCGCCGGTGAAAGAACAGCAGGTCGACCCGGTACCACTGGCCGCCGACACGCAGCCGCCTCTGGCGGCCAAGGAAGCAGAAGTCGTCTCCCAGCTCCAGGAGGAAGGTCTCCAGGTGCTGGATCAGGGCCTCTTCCAGGTCGCTCTCGGAATACTCGTCCTTAAGGTCGAGGAATTCCAGGATGAAGGGGTCCTTGAACTGCTGGCCGGGCGGCACGACGTCTTCGGGACGTTGCTGTTGTCCACTGCTCAGCATGGCAGTGCGGTCATGGGAGAGAGCGGTGCGCTCGTAGAACTGGGAATTGATCTGGCGGGTAAGCTGGCGGACCGACCATCCCCCGCGCAGCGCCTCGGTCTCGTAGAACTCGCGGGCAAACTCGTTCCTGACCGACAGCAGCCGCACGTAGGCGGACCAGGGCAACGGGAAGGCCGCCGGGAGGTCGGCCAGGGGCACGTCGATTGAAGGGCCACCGGATTCGCCAGACGGCGTCTGGCGAATCGGCAGTTGAGGGGGCCGGCCCAATTTGCCAGACAGTGTCTGGCGAATCTTATCGGGCGGATACGCGAGGTAGAACAGGCGCATGTATTGGAGGTTCTGGCGGGAAAAGCCTCGCCCGAACCTGGGGGTCAGGTCCTCGGCCAACCTTTCCAACAGGGCCGCTCCGTACTCGGCACGCTCTTCTCCCGACTGCTCGAACTCGACGATTCGGTGACCGACCAGCCAGTACGCGGCGGTCATGGCGGCGTTCACCGAGCGGGCGGCGGATTCCCTGGCCGTGTCGATGATCTGCGACACGTCGCCGAAGACGGCTTGGTACTGGGCGTCAGGCCCGCCGGTTGTCGCCATCTCCGTCACGTCTTGTTCCCTGTCTCTCTCCATCATATCGTCCTCCATATTGTCCTATCCGGGTGGAAGTGTTTCAACAAGAAAACGCGCTCTCCGTCACTACATGGCCGCCGCTGGGGCTCGCGGGCAACACATCAACCCTGTGCCCCGCCGTCGTCGTCCGGCGAAGGGTCCGGGCCGGTGGCCGCCGGTTCGTCCTCCACCAGCCGGGCCAGGATGGTGAAGATACGGCGCAGCCGGTCCTCGGCGTCGGGAGCGGGCTTGACGTGAATGCCCACCACCCGCAGCTCCGGGTCCTCCCGGGGCGGCCTGCCTCTTCGTTTCGGCTTCTGCTCTTCGTTCATATGGCGTTGGCGGGCTGACCAATGAAATGCCGAGCTTTCCTTCGTTTCTGCTACGGCCCTTGGGCCGCCGGCGCGGGCGAAGGGGACGGGCGCCGGCGGCTTTGCCGTGGGGTCTACTCCTCCGCTTCCTCCCCTTCGTCAACCTCCCAGAGGTTCAACTGGAACCCCTCCCCCAGGAGAATTTCCAGGCCGCCGGGGAACCGCATGGCGAAGCGCACCAGGGAGAGCATGGCTCCCCCGCTGGGCTCCACCCCCTTCCGGGTCCAGCGGCGCACCTGCTTGTCGTCCGTGCCCAGCGCGTGGGCCAAGGCGGTCCAGGTCAGGCCGGTGGCCTCCTTCAGCCGGGCCAGCCGCTCCGGGAAGTCCCCGGGCAGCACCCCGTCCTCCAGGGGCAGCAGGCGCTCCCCGGCGGTGGTCTCGTCCCAGTCCCCGTCAAGAGGGGGCTGGCTGTTCTGGTTCGTCATCCAACACCTCCAGTGTGAATAGCTGGTGAAAGTCATCCACGCCGAGGGCCTTGAGCATCCTTTCCCGGACGCAACCCGAGGGCGCACGCCCCTCGTTGACCAGCATGGAGACGTAGCCGGGGCTGACCCCGATCTCCCGGGCAAGCCAGTTCTGGGAGCGGTTGAGCAATGCCAGACGTTCCCAGAGGGCCGCCGTGTCGAGCCGGACCACGGTCCGCCCCTGGCGCCTCCGGGGGCCTCGGTCGTGATTGGTATGTTGCGAGCACATGGCCTTTTATCTCCTACCGGGAAGGGAACGGGGTATTACGAATTGCTCCCTTCTCCATTTGGTTCATGCGTGTTTTGTGGCGGGGGCGGCAGCCGGGCCGGTTCCCAACTGCCGGGGGTGAGCCAGGCCCGGCCCAGCGGCCCCAGGGCTTCGATGGCCTGCCTGTGGGAGACCCACAGGGGTACCTGGACCCCGGCGCGTCTCATTGCCTCTCCCGCCAGGGTGAGGAAGTGGGACGGGGCAATGGGGTCGTCGAATACCACCAGGACGGCGGGTCTTGTGCCGTGGTCGTCGGTGGGGCGGTGGGAGGAGTAGTAGCGCAGGTAGGGGGCCAGGCGGGCCGTCATGGTCACGGGGCGGACGGCGCGGCGCTCCCACTCCAGGAAGAAGGCCCAGGTCGTTCCGGCCTTTCTCAGAGCGCCGAAGGCGTCGGGGTTGACCGATCGCCAGCTGCCGCCGTGGCGGAACTGGCGGGAGGCCCGGTGGGGCGGGTCCAGTTGCGCCACCTCCCAGCCCTGGGCGCGGGCCTGTTGAGCCAGGTCGGCCAGGAAACCGTGAACGGCGGCGGTGTGGTCGATGTTGCGGAGCAACTGGCGGCTGCGGCCGCCGGAGACCTTGCGCCAGTCCAGGGGTTTGCGCGAGTCGGCAAGTTCCGCGCTCCACCGCTTCCGCGCCACTCCCACCGAGGTACGGTCTCGCCTGGCCAGCAGCGCCAGCCCCCGGTCGGTGAGGGCCGGACGGCCCCGGGCGGCGGCAACGCGGGCCACCAGGCCGAAGCCCTCCAACGGAGCCACGATGTGGGAAACGCGGGCTTCGGAGACTCCCATCAGCCCGGCCAGGTCCCTTTGCAGAATCCATGGCCAGTCGGCCAGCAGGTCCAGGGCGCGCTTCTCGGCGGGCTTGAGCAGGGCGGGCAGGGCCGCCGCCTCGTCCGGCGCGATGGGTTCGGGGAGCGCCACCCGGCTGGGCGGCTCCTTCACCGGCAACTCGCCGCCGGGCCGTAGCCGCCCCAGGGCGTAGTCCAGGTCCAGGGCGGTGTTGACCGACGGCGCACGCCAGATGGGGTCTCCCACTACGGCCACTACGGCGTCGGATTCCAGGGCCAGCAGGGCGTTGACCGGCGTGCGGGCCAGCACCTGGCGGGCGTGGCGCAGCCGCACCTCGTCGGAAACAAGGACCAGGACGACTCCAGGCAGCGGCCCCCGGCCCAGCCGCCACAGGCGCTTGGCAAAGCCGGTGCGGTCGGCGGTGGCTCCCTGCCGGAGGATGCCCACAGTCCTGCCGTCGGGCAGGGTCAGGCCGGCGTCCAGGGACAGGGCGCGATACCAGCGGAAGCGGATGGGAGAGGCAACGCCGGAAATCACCGAGGCCAAGCGGTAGATGACGGCCAGGGCGTCCAGCCGTTCCAGCAGGCTGCGCTGCCATCGGTCCGAGACGGGATGGTCGCGGAGCAGGACCTCGACGCTGACGTTCTCGTCTTGTGCCAGCCGCCACAGGCCGTCGGCGTTGAGGCAGTATCGGCGGGTGGGCGGTATCAGCTCCGTCCCGTGGGGCACGGACTCAACCAGCCCCGCCGCTTCCAGCCGGGCCACGGCCCCGTAGGCCGCGCCCCGGGACCGTGCGGCGACGGCAGCCAGTTCCAGGCGGTCCAGGAAGGGCATGGACGCCAGGGCGCGCAGCAGTTCCGGTCCACCGGCGGCGGGCCTCATTCCCGGGCCTCCCCGCCCTCGGCGGCTCCGTTATGCCTGCTGCGCTGCCGCCGCTGTGCCGGCTGGCCGGGCGCCTGGTGGCCGTTGCCGCTGCCGTTGTTCCGCTCAGCCAGCAGTTGCCGGTAGGCGCTCACCTTCCGTTCGTTCTCCGCCTCACTGGCGGCCAGGTTGGCGGCCGTCGGAGTGTAGGCGGCAACGGCGGCGCGGATGCGGGCGGCGATTTCGGGGTCGCCCGCCTCAGGCTTGCGCACCATCATGGAGAAGGCGGGCATCCGCTCGACGCCCACGGTGGCCCGCACGTAGCAGTGATGCACGTCCAGCGAGGTGATGTCGTCCTCGGTGACCCGCTCCTTGCCCAGCTCCCACACCAGCTGCCTTGCGTCTCCGCCCGCCACTTGGAAGACGGCCAGGCAGCCCACGTTGGCCAGGATGGTGTCCCGCATGGTGGGCGAGAGGTCGTCCAGCTTGGCCAGGCTCTGGGTGGCGAGGATGAAACTGGCGCCGAACTTGCCCAGCTCGCTGAGCATGGACTCGTAATCGACGCCGGGCATGGACTGCATCTCGTCAACCACCACCAGCGCCCCCCGGCGCTGGGAATAATGCAGCCCGCCCTGCTCCCGGATCACGGCGTCCACCAGGTTGAGCAGGGAGGCTCCCACCAGGGCGGCCACGTCCCTACCCGCCGTGCCCTGGGAGGTGGACACCAGCAGGATTCCTCCCTCCAGGATGGTCTCCCGCAGGTCGATGGTGGAGCGGGGCTGGCCCAGGATGGCCCGGGCCTTCTTGGAGGATGCGTAGTAGGAGAGGCGGGTCTGCACCGGGGCCAACGCCTCGGCCCGGTACTGGCGGTGCCAGGAGGAGAAATCCCGGGCCCACCACTCCAAGATGTAGGAGTCCGAGACCCTGGCCAGCACCGAGTTGCGGAAGGGCTCGTTGGAGAGCAGCTTCAGGCCGTCCAGGATGGTGTGCTGCTCCTCAGCGGCGGTGTCGGGGTGGTCGTTGGCCTCGTGCAGGGTCTTGACCGTGTGTTCCAGGATGGACTGCATCCTGGGTCCCCACTGGTCCCACAGCCCTTTCGCAACGCGCACCACCGAATCGGCGGTGCGGTCCCTATCGGAAAACACCCGGGCGTCCAGCAGGTTGATGCCTGGGACGTGGGACTCGTCGGCCAGGTCTATCAGTCTTACCTTGTCCACCAGGGATTCCGGCACCTGCTCCAGGATGGCGGCCACCAGGTCGGCGTGGGGGTCGACGACGACGATGGCGTCGTCGTCCCGGCCCGCCGCCTTCTCCCGGAGCTTGTGGCTGACCACGTGGTGCATCAGGGTGGACTTGCCCATGCGGGTGCGGGCCACGTAGAGGTGGTGCCGGCGCAGCAGGTCCTCGGGGAAGCGGATGGGCTGGCCGGTGCCCGCCGTGGTCTCCCCCACCAGCGCCCCGCCGCTGACGCTGCGGGTTGAGGGAAGCAGGGCCCTTGAGCCGGAGCGTTCCATCAGCGGCGTCTCGTCCCTTTCTCCAGGCGGGTGCCACAGGGCCGCCACCTCGCGCACTCCCAGGACGCTCCGCCGGCCGAACAGGCCGGGTCCGGCGGGGTGCAGGTTCATGAGAGGGACCAGGGCCTGCACCTTGCCGACGTGGAAACGAGCTCCGGCGGGGTGGTCGAAGTGGCGGTAGGCGGCGGCGACGGGTTGCAGCAGTTCCTTCGCCCGCTGCTCTCCGGCGTCCTCGGGCAGCACGGCGATGACCTGCAGCTCGCCGTCGAAGGCGATGCGTCCCACCTTCTCCCTGATGATCAGGGGGTCGTAGACCCGGTTGCGGGCCTGCTTCCAGCGCCACCAGGCCCAGCCGGCCACGGCCAGGCCGGAGACGCTGCCCAGGCCCAGGAGCGCCGCCTTGAGATACTCCCCGTCCTGCACCCACAGGTAGCCCCGGGCCGCCGCCAGCGCCCCTACGCCGAGAACGGCCATGGTCACCCCGTCCAGTTGCAGGGGCCGGGTCTGGTAGGTGTAGGAGGGGTCGGGCCGCTGGTAGCCCGGGTTCTTGAAGGCCCGCTGCTGGTGGGCCTGGGACCACTCGGGGCCGAGGGAGCGCAGCAGCAGCCGGGACAGGATGCGCTCGCCGGGGCGCAGTGCCGACAGGGCGCCGATGACCGCCAGCAGGGGGTCGGACCCGGAGTCCAGCAGGTCGTCGTCCCGAAACGTGCGCAGGGGCACGTACTCCGGTCCGCCGCTACGCAGGTTCATGCCCCACGCCTGTTCCCCCACGTGGACGAAGATGGGGTCATCCTCCACCGGCACCTGCCGGACGCGGGCCTGGGGATAGTGGGCGGCCAGCTGTTGCCGGACCACCCGGTCGTCCTGGCAGCGGGCCAGCAGGCTCACGCCGTTGGCGTCCCCGGCCAGCTCCAGGGAGAAGGGTTCGGGGACGGCGATGGACTGGAGCAGGTTCTCCACGCCCAAGAGCGTGCGCTCGCCGGTGCGGGGCGGCGTCACCGCCAGCAGCACCGGCTCGGGCTTCCTGCGCCCTTCGCCGAAGAGCATTTTCTTGACGTTGATATTCATGTCGGTTGCCTCGTTCTATGGGATGGGGTCTCCGGTTCAGTGCCTGGGTCCGGGCCGCCACTCGATGACCTCGGTCTCTTCGGGCGTGGCCTCGATGCGGACAGGAAAGCGGTTGCCTCTCGCCAGCAGCAAACCGTCGCCCCGGGGACAGGACAGCAGCCAGCGTTGCAGCTCCACCGGCAGGTCGAAGGCTTCCCCCACGGTGCTGACGGCGGCGGCGTCCTGCTGGAGCAGGAGCTTGAAGGCGGCGTTCTGCAAGAGCGCCCTGCCGCTGTGGCCGGTGATGGCTCTTGAGGAATCCTCGGAGAGCAGGTCCTGCACGTCCTGGGTGATGAACTGCAACCCCAGCCGGTGCTTGCGGGCGCGCTTGGCCATGCTGACCATGAAGGCCGCCCCCTCCGGGTGCTGCATGATGCTCCACACCTCGTCCACCACCAGCAGACGGGGTCTTGGGTCCTGGGCGGCGGCGGCCCACACCGTCTCGGTGCAGACCATCGCGGCGGCGGGACGGAGCTCCGGCTCCAGCAGGTGCAGATCGAACACTGTCACCAGGGCCTCGTGGGCCAGCAGGTCGTCGCCCTCGTCGGATAGCAGGTCCCGCAGGCTGCCGGTGGCGAAGGGCCTGAGCAGGTGGGCGATCTCCGGAGTTTCCCCTTCCAGGTAGCCGTAGAAGTCCCTGAAGCCGGTGCGCTCCCGCTTCTGGGCATAGTAGGAGGCCAGGGCGTGGTCCAGGGAGGACCGGCGCTCGGCGGACAGCCTTTCCCCCACCATCACCTCGATCAAGCGGCGCAGGCTGCCGATGCGCTGCAACAGTTCCTCGGAATCGCCCCGGTCGATGACAAAGGGGTTCATGCCCTGGCCGGGAACGCCGGGCGACAGCACCCTGCCGCCGGCGGCTCTGGCCATGTCGGTGTACTCGCCCTCGGGGTCGATGATGTAGGCCCGCACTCCCCGGCAGAGGCCGCGCAGCACGCCCAGCTTGGTGGCAAAGGATTTTCCTGAACCGGAACGGGCCAACACCGCCGTGTTGGCATTCAGGTGGGTGCCGTCGAAGGGGTCATAGACGATGGGGGCGCAGGCCCGCAGGTCAATGCCGTAGAGGGTGCCGCTCCTGGTGTCCAGGTCCGGCGGCGAGAAGGGGAACAATCTCGCCAGACTGGACGTGTCCAGAGTTCGCCACACCGCCACGGCGTTCAGGCCCAGGGGCAGGGTGGACAGCAATCCCTCCCGTTGCCGGAAGGAAAGGTTGTCCATCTTGCCCAATGTGGCTGCAAAGTGGGCCTTCGCCTTCTGGGTCAGGTCCTTCAGGGCGTCCTGGTCGTCGGCGTGCAGCGTCACCGACAGGGAGGCGTGGAACAGCCTTTCCCGCCCCCGCTGCACCTCATCGCGCAGCCGGCTCACGTCCTCCAGGGCGATCTCCGCCTCGGGCGACAGGCTGCGGCCCCGCTTGAAGGACAGCGACTGCGCGGACTCGAACCTGACCTTCTGCCACTCCAGGGTGCGGGCCGCCTGGTCCGTGGGGATGGCGCCCAGGTGCACCGACAGGTCCATGGGCGCCCCGGCGGCCATCAGCCCCTGCAGGAAGCCGGGGGCCAGGGAACGGGGCCACTTGCCCAGGTGCAGGGAGCGAACCAGGCGGTTGCCGATGCGGATGTCCCGGCGGTTGACCTCGATTTCCATTTCGGCGTCTTCATCGCGTTCCTGGGGTGAGCCGCCCAGGGCGGTGGACAGCCAGAAGAGCCGCAGCGCCTCACCGTTCAGGGGAAAGACGCCCAGGCCGGCCCGCACCAGCAGAGACCGGAACTCGTCGGCCCGGGCATACTCGCACATGGCGTAGAAGCGCCGGTCCAGGATGCCCTCCCTGGTTTCCAACGTGGTCAAGAGCCGTCCCAGGCTGTCGGCGGCGTCTTTGGTCTGCTGGGGCAGGTCTTCCGGTTGGGCCTCGGTCAGCTTGTCCCTCAAGCCCTGCAAGACCGGCGGGTGCTGCCTGACCAGCAGCTGCACCGGGAAATCCACCGCGTTCAGGGAACCGGCGAAGGCACCCAGCTTGGGCTCGTCCAGTTCCAGCCCCATCACCTCCATCACTGCCAGCTTCACCCCGTCCAGCCGCACCGGCCCGTCGTCTTCCAGGTGGGACAGCATGAAGAACAGGGACAGGGGCGGCGGGGGCTTGGGTGGTTCGGGAACCGCTTCCGCCGCCTCTGCCGGTTGGTTGCGCCTGATGATTCTCGTGATGTCGGGTACAGGTGGTTTCATTGTTCGTGTCTCCTTGTTTGTCATGGGTCAGCCGGGCAGGATGGGGGCGATGCCGCCGCTGATCGCCAGGGCGATGCCCTTGGCCAGCAGCACCACCACCAGGCCGACTATGGCCATGACCACGGCGTTCCTCGCTTTGCCCCGTCGACCGTCGCCCTCGGCGCCCTCGGCCATCAGCACGAATCCGGCCCAGACGATGGCGAAGAGGCACAGGCCCACCCCGGCGTAGGCCATGCCGGTCAGCACCCGGTTGACGGCTTCCAGCAGCAGTTCCTTCTTGGCCTCCGGCGTGTCGGCGGCCAGGGAGGCCAGAGCCGCGCCGGAAGCGATCAGGATGCGGTTCCAGCGGCCTACCACGGCCAGCCCCAGGTTCCCTGGTCGGTCTGCTCCGCCCTGGGCGGTGGCGGCTTGGGCGTCGGAACGGTGAGGTGCGCAAAGGGGGCGTCGGCGCCCACGCCCAGAGCCTGCCCCGTACTCGATACGGGGCCCTCCGCCAGGGGCAGGGTCTCGGTACGAGTGGGGGTAACCGGACCACGCCTGACCTCGACGGCGCGGACGTGCTCCGGGTGGTGGACGTAGACGCGGACGGTCTTGACCGTGCTGCTCTCGCCGCAGCGGCAGGTCACCCTTCGGGTGTAGACGTCAGTGCGGGCCGGGTGGTGGGTGGACTGCAACATGGGCGGCCGGGGCACGTCCAGGGCGGCGGTCAGTTCCGCCGTGATTTCCAGGTCGTGATTGGCCTTCGCGTCGGGGACGGCCAGGGTGAACCCGGTCTCGCCGCCGGACACGAAGGCGGCGGTGGTGCTGTGGGAGCCGGCGGCAATGGTCACCGTTCCCGTGATGCCGGCGACGGTGGCGTCCAGCAGGGCCGGTACTGACTGGCTGAAGTGGCCGCCGTAGACCGGCAGGTCCACCTCCTGGCGGGTCTCAGCGATGCACTCCGAGGCGATGCCCCCCCGAATGTGGCCCGGCGTCCACTCCAGGGACGTGACCTCCAGGTCGCACAGTTCCCCGTCGTATTCCGGCAGGGGGTAGGGAATCTGCCGGCTCTTCAGGGACACCGCCCCGGAGAAGCCCAGGGCGTCCGCCCATGAGAAGGTGAAAGAGGGAGACGGGCCGTTCAGGGTCAGGTTGTAGGTCCGGGCCTGGCCGGCGGTGAAGGTTGAGTTCACGCCCATCTTCAGGGTCCGTCCCGTCCTGCCGCCGTAGACCCGCCCCTTCAGGTCCAGGTCGTGGGCGGCGCGGAGGGTGACGGCGGCGGTGTTTCCGGTGACGGCCACCTTCTCGATGAAGACGCGGCGGCCCGGCACCGGGTCCGGCGGCTGGAAGTAGATTTCGTCCAGCCGCCAGGCGTCGCCGTAGGGCGGGTCGTCGGCCAGGGCCGAGGAGGGCAATGCAACGATGGTCAGGACCAGCAGCCCCGCCACCGCCAGCAGCCGGTACCAGGGCTTGCGCTCCCGCGACGGATGCGGGAGGGCCTTGTGGTTACTCTCCTGGGGCCGGAACTGCTGGCTGCCGGCGTCCTTCCGGCGCCTTCCCTTGCCGAACCAGCTGTGGGGCCGGAAGGGCGGGCGTCCCTTCTTCCGCGCCGCCTTCACCGCCCGGCCCACGCCGGATACCGCCTTCTTGGCCAGCAGGCGCAGGGGGTCGGGCCTGGCCTCGGGCTGCGGGGGTGGCTCGCTGACCGCCAGCTCCGCCGGGGAACCGGCGTAGCGCCGGGCGCCCAGCTTGAACTTCAGCAGGTCGGCGCACACCAGGGGCAGCCCCCTACCGCCCACCTTCCCCACGGTCATGGCGATGCCGACCAGTCCCAGCAGGATGGCGATGCCCAGCTTCAGCCCCGAGGGGCCGAAGGGGAAGTAGCGGTAGACGCCGTAGGCCACGGCGCAGGTCGCCACCACCGCCACGATCTGGGGGAAGGTGAACCACAGCAGGGCCTTGTCCTCGGCCTGCACGTGGGTGGGTACTTCATGCTCTCTCATGTTCACCTCCTAACCGCCACCGCCACCGGTGGTGGGGGCTTCCGGGGTGCCGGAGGGGGTGCTGCCGCTGTTGGTGGGGTCGGGCACGTCCAGTTCCACCGGGCTGCCCACCACGGCGTTGATCACCAGTTCGACTACTCCATAAGCGACGAGGGCCAGCACGATGCCGGCCAGGGCGGTCATCATGGCGCTCTTGCCGCGCTCCATCTGGTTGGGTGCGCCGGAGGCGGTCAGGTACATGTAGGCGCCGTAAATGAAATAGCCCACTCCCACGACACCGACGAGTCCCAGCAGGATGCCCACCAGGTTCGATATGGTCTGTGTCAGGTCTCCCATAGATTTCTCTCCTTGCGTGTTGATTGCTCGATTTGCGTTATTGCCGCACTTCCGTTGGTCGTTCCAGTTCCGCTACTGGCACATGGCTCCACCTCCTGGGTGTTTGACGACGTGGGCACGCCCACGCCGGTAGTTGTCGCCTTTGCGGTTTCCGGCTACGGCCCCTGGCTCCGGGGCGTGGGGCTGGTCTGGCCGGCCGGCGTGGAGTTCTGGGCCGCCGAATTCACCGCGTTGCCGGCGGTGCTGGTGACCGCTCCAGTGGCGGCAGCCGCTGCCGCCGCCCCCGCCGGACCCCCGGCGGCCCCACCCGCCAGCAGCCCCAGGGAGCGGGCCGAGCGCATCATTCCGCCGGGCAGGGACATGCCGAAGTACAGGGTGTGCAGCCAGGCGTCGAAGGTGCCGTGGTTGCCCAGCATCGACGGGACTCTCCCCGCCAGGTACATGAAGGCGATGGCCATCAGCAGCATCCACACCAGGTCCTGGGCCGCCTCTCCCTCGCCGATGTCGGCGAACTCGTCCAGAAAGCCGAAGGCCAGGGCGATGGCTATGAGCTGGATTGCCTGCTGGAACACGGTGGTCATGAAGAGCCTGAGCCAGTGCTTTCCCCAGCCGGCGGTGTGGGGCAGGATCCACAGCCCCAACGCGATGGGCGCCAGGCACAGCAGGATGTCGATCAACGCCAGGCGCAGGATCATCTGCACCAGCAGGTAGAGGATGAAGAACCCGAAGACCAGGTAGAGGACGGCGATGAACACCGCCAGCCCGGTGCTGGCCGCTTCCGCGGCGTTCAGCAGGGGGTCCAGGGGCGCCCTGAGCAAATCGCCGGGGGTGACGTTCAACGACGCCGCGATGAACTGGGATGTGGCATGGGCCACGTCGATGACCAGGGCGCACCACCACAGGGACGACGCGGCGGCGGTGAGGCCCAGCACCAACCGGGGCACCATCTCCCGCCAGCCCGACTGGTGGTGGCCCAGGTGCTCCTGGACGATGAAGCTCAGGCCCATCCAGCCCAGGATGATGGCCAGCATTCCTGAGGCGATGGCCCAGGTCAGGAACCAGATCTGCCGGACCATCTCGTGGTCGTAGGTCAGGCCGGGGGGAGTTCCGGTGAGGATGTCGCTCATACCCGCTACCCCCCGCACTCGGAAATGTCCGTCTGAAACACTCCCTCCAGCACGCCGCACAGGGTGCCGTGGACGCCCTGGATCACCCACCTGGCCCCGGCCCTGGCCCAGCGGTCCGGGTCGAGGGCGCCCAGCACCTTGTCCCACAGCCCCTTGGGCTGGTGGACGGGGACCAGGGCGTGGAAGACGTGGTGCTCGCCGCCGCCGGTTCTCGGCACCGACATGACCAGCAGGAACGCCTGCTCCGGGTGCAGCTCGGGCTGGGAGTCCAGGGCCGGGTACTCGAAGGTGTACTCCCAGCCCTCGGACAGCTCCTTCTCGCCGCCCTGGACCCGGTAGGTGTTGGTGACCCAATCGCCGGTGTCGGGATGGCGCAGGGCGTAGTGCAGGACGGATATCTGGCGGCTGAAGACGGGACGGGCGATGAACTCGCCGTCCTTCTTCCGCTCCACCATCTGCCGGTCGCGGTTGACCAGGGAGAGGTTGCCGGTGTCGGGCGGCGGGGACTGGGCCTGGGCTGGGCCGCTGGCGGGGATGGCGGCCAGCGCCGCCAGGAACAGCGCGGCGGCCAGCAGGACAAATCGCCTGCCGGGCCGGGGTATCGCTCTCACCGTCAAGTCGTTCACCTCGCTGCGGTCGGGGTCGTTGGCGGTTCCGCCAGCGCCGCAGCAGAGTGTGAACAACTCCGGCCCCCCGCATAACCTCCCGTAGGACCGTTCATTTGACCGCCCCTACAGGCCCTTACCCGGGAGACCCCCTCCGTGATGTCATAGGGGTGTACAGGGATTCGACACCAGTTGCAAAAATGCAAGTGGGTCCGGTTTGAACCTGAAATCGGGGCAAATCGCCCCCTATTGGAGGTGGACAGTGAACACCTGGACTTGCGGCCTGGTTCCGGAGAGCGGTTGCATGTTCCGTAGCTGGCAGTCGCATTTATGCCAGTGGCCGGGGTGGGGTATCAGTTGCATCCGTCACGTTGGGGAGTGGCAGTTTTGCAGGTGGGCGCCGGGGAGGGGTCAGCTATGAGTGCCGGGGATAGCCTGTTTGAAAAGAGCCGGAGCATCGAGGACGTGCAGCACCTGCGGCTGATGGTGCTGCTGGAAGAGCTGGTTGAAGAGCGGGGAATCATGAAAGCGGCGGAGTCCCTCAACGTGGACCACCGGACCTTGAACGCCGGGCTGGAGACCAAGCGGCTGTCGCGGCGGCTGCGGGGCGCGCTGGAAAAGAGGTTGTTGGAAGGCGGCGGCTCCCCGGCCCGGGAGCAGCGGGCACGGAACGATGAATTGGCCGGGCGGTTGGTGGAGATGGAAAAGGGAATGGAGGACTTGGGCGGGGAGATACGGGACGGCCTGGGCGCCGTGCACAGGGAAGTAGAGGCGCTGCGGGAGGAGCAGGCCCGGGACCGGCAGCGGCTGGCTGACTTGGAAAAGGCGAGAGATGGTCAGGACGCGGATGGGGATGCAGGGGTCGCCGGGTCCCAGGCGCCCGGTGATGCCGACACGGATGGTGAGCCTCAGAGCCGTGCCACCCGGCGGCGGGAGTTTCCCGAGCTGGCGACGTTGGAACCCGCCGTTGACGACGAGGAGGTCTTCGGCGCCGCCTGGCCGCTGGTCGCCGAGTGGCGGGAGTTGAAGGAAACGCACCCGCGCGGGGCTGGGGGCAAGGGCTTGGACTGGCTGCTGGCGGAAGAACGGGTGCTTGAAGTGGAGCTTGCGTTGCTGGAGGGTCACGGCCTGACCCTGCCGCCGGAGACCTACCCGCTCAAGGGGCTGGACCGGGGCGTCCAGGTCAACTGGAGGCGCAAGGCCCTGGACGACACCCGCCGGGCCAGGAGACGGCGGGAGTTGCTGTTGTGGCTGCCTCGCGCGCTGCGCCTGGGCAGGTGGCTAGGGCGGCTAAGGTGGCGGAAGTAAGCGGCGTCGGGGTGGGTCTGCGTCTCAGTAAACTTTATTGAACTGGATTGAAGAAAACTGAACACTTTGGCCGGGGGGTCTTGCAGGCCCTACCCAGGAGCCTGATTCCGGGCGACAATTACTGCGTTGTCTGGCTTTTCCGAGGTTTCCCGCCCTAGAAATCTCGGGGGCATAGTCCCTGAGCCCGGGTTGACCCCACGGATGATTCGCTCTCTGGAAGGGTCTCCCAAGAGGGAATGCTGCCGGCGCCGGGTGTTCAAGTCCCTGGCAGGCAGCGCGGTTCGGTGCAACGGGGTGTTCAAGTCCCTCGTTCCCGGCCCGGTCCGGCGGGTGGGAGTGCAAATCCCTTCTCCCGCCGGGCATCCGTCCAGTCTTGCCGGGGTTGATCCCTCCGGCGGCTGGGCACCCGTCCTGGACCTGCGGTTGATCGCTGCTGGACCTGGACGGCGGGGACGGAGCGTTTAGCGGCGCTCTGTTCCCAACATAGCTGGGGTGTTGGTGTGGTTGACACTCCCGCCCCAGCCGGAACCACAAAACCAGGCGGCAACCCAACCCAAGGCGCATTATCACCGTCAAGGAGGTGGCAGACAGGAACAGCACGGCATCCCGGATTCCCTCACCCTTCGGTTCTCACTGGCGGAGCGGCTTGGCTGCTCGCGTTATTCACCCTGGGGCTGGAACCTGAACCAGGCTCCGGCCATTCCCTTACGTCTGCGGCGTAGCTGCTGAACAATAGCAACATCAGCAGCAGCGGCGCCGCGCTTCCCGCACGCTCCGGTCCCGGCGACTCATCGCTGGCGGGCCGGACGCTTATTGTTCCCATTGCAACGTGGTTCTCACCGGGCCGGTGGCTCCTGACATAGCCATCGGGCCGAACCGCGTTCCTCTCTCCTGTCTCCCCTCCTTTCATCCCCTCACAGCGCTTTTCCAAGACTCAGCACCCTGGGCGAACTGCGTCCTGCGTCAACTCCCCAAACCGGTGTCCACTGTTGCTTGTCTCACACCCTGGGCGCAGTGCGTCCGGCCTTGGGCGGCGCAGCGGAATGGACGTCTGTTCTCGCGTGGTCAAAGGCGTGGGGCACTGCAAGGAGTTCACCGTCGCGGGCGGCGGCTGACTTGAGGGGAAAGGGAGAGTTTCCAATCCCGTGGCGTCGGGCCGCGGGTTCCTGAACAACATCACAACCTGGAACCAAAGCCGTCTTCCGAGGCGGCCTTACTTCATTGCCCACCAGCAGGCATAGGCGGCGCAGTCCGCCCGGACCATCCCAAACACATACAAGCACGAGCAGAGCGGGGTCGTCTCCACCGAAGGAGGCGGCCCCGCTTTCTGCGTTTCGGAGGAAGCGACATGACGGCTACCAGCATCGACCGGACCACCACTAATGACAAGCCCTCCACCGGCACGGCGACCACCGCCAGGAAGGCCACGGCATCCCAGCAGGGCCAGCGCAAGCCCGAGAGCGAACTGCGGGCCGCCGCCCGGCGCCACGGCCTCACCCTGGGGGAACTGGCGGACAAGATGGGCATCTCCTACCGCTACCTGTCCCAGATCTCCACCGGCAACCGGCCCTGGAACCCGGCCATGCGGGAGAAGGTCATGGCCGTTCTGGGCGAGGTCCCAGGCCAGGGCGTGGTCTACCGCCAGGGCGGCCTGGTGAAGGGCGAGACCACCTGCATCCGGGAACGGGCCCGGGAAATGGGCCTGAGCATGGGGGAACTGGCGGAGAAGGCGGGGGTTTCCAGGAGCTTCATGTCCGAGGTCGCCAGGGGCCGCCGCAATATGGGGGTGAAGGTGCAGCAGCGGGTGGAGGCGTTGTTGCAGGCTCCGGCCCAGGCTGCTCCGGCTCAGAAGCCCAGGGTCGACTGCCGCGCCCTGTGGGACCGGATGGACGCCCACGGGATTAGCCAGAACGAGGTGGCGCGCCGCGCGGGGATCAGCGTCTCCTATCTCTCCCTGGTCATGACCGGCCAGCGCGTCCCATCGGGCAAGGTGCTCGGGAAACTCCACGAGGTCCTGTTTAAGCCATCTGCCAAGGAACTGGTGGTGCCTGCCGAGGTCAAGGTGATGGCCTGGAAGAAGGGCGGGCGCAACGGGGTGGTGGTCAGGGGCGCCGGCGGGCCTGGTTCCGGCGGCAACCAGCCGGGCGGCGGCACCGTCCGCATCGGAGGACGGGTTCCCTGGGGCGCCGAGGTCGAGTACGCCTACCGCGCGGGATACGACAGCGCGGGCCAGGTGTCGGTCACCCACTTGGTGGACGAGCGGGGCTACGGCGTCATGCTGAACAAGCCGGAACGAGACGGCGCCGGCCCTGGCGAAGACCGGACCGGGGTCTGAGCGGGGATGGCGGGCACGAAGTCTATCCGGGGCCCTGGACAGTCACAAAAAAAGGGAGGCCGTGGTCGCATCGGCGCCGGCCTCTCCAGGCTTACCACGTCCGGGCGTCGGCGATTCAGCTTCTCTCCGCCTCGGCCTGCTCCACGGCCAGCAGTCTGTCTTCCCTGGCAGACTGGTCGTCGGGCACCAGGCGTATGATCTCGTCGTAGTCCCGCACCGCCCTGTCCGGCTGCCCGAGCTCGCAGTACAGGGCCGCCCGGTTGCGCAGGGACTCGATGCTGTCCGCGTCGGCCTCGATGATGGCGCTGAAGTCCTGAATTGCCTCTTGGCAGCGGCCCAGGTCCGCCAGGGCCATCCCCCGGTTGTAGCGGACGGCGGTGTCGCCGGGGTCCAGGTCGAGAACACGCGTGTAGTCTTCGGTGGCCAGTTCGTGCTGGCCCAGGCTGGCGCGGGCCAGCGCCCGGGCCGTCAGGGTCTCGCCGCTGTCGGCGTCCAGGGCCAGGGACCGCTCCAGGTCCTCTATCGCCTCCTCGTTGCGGCCCAGGCCGCCCAGGGCCACGCCCCGGCCCCGGTATGCTCCGGCGTTGTCCGGGTCCAGGCCGATGACGGCATCGAAGTCCCAGATGGCGGGCAGGAAGGCTCCCATGTTGAGCTTGGTTATTCCCCTGGCGTAAAAGGCCAGGCCGTAGTTGGGTTCCAGTTCGATGGCGGCGCCGAAATCCTCCAGGGCCCGGTCCAGATCCCCCAGGTCCCGGTAGGCCATGCCCCGGAAGTAGTGGGCCAGGGCGTCGCCGGGTTCCAGCGCGATGGCCCGGCCAAAGTCCTCAACCGCCTTGGCGTGCTCCCCCATCTCGGCGTAAGTCAGCCCCCGGTTGTAATGGGCACCGGCGTCTTCCGGGTCCAGCAGGATGGCTATGTCGAAGTCGGCGAAGGCCCCGGCCAGGTCGCCCAGTTCGGCCTTGCAGGCTCCCCGGCTGTAGTGGGACACGGCGTCGCCGGGTTCCAGGCGGATGGCGGAGTCGTAGTCCTCCACCGCCAGCCGGTGCTCCCCCAGCTCGGACCAGGCGGCGGCCCGGCTGAAGTAGGCTTCCGCGTTGCCGGGATCCAGGGCTATGAGGCGGCCGTTGTCCTCCGCCGCCTGCCGGTGGTCTCCCAGCATGCTGTGCAGCAGCCCACGGGCGCCCAGGGCCTCGGTGTCCTGGGGATTGGCTTCAATCCGCTCCGTCAGGCGCTCCAGCATCAGGAGCAGTCCCTCCCGTCTCGTTCCGTCCATCATTCGTTTTAACTCCTGGCGCTCCTCGTCGGGTGTTTCCCCCCGGTCCATGCCGTCATGTTACCCGGCCATGACGTTTCTATACTGTTCGCCGTTTCTCCGCTACCGGACCGGCGCTGGCGTTACGCCATTGAAGGCATGTCTCTATGATGGTGCAGCCGCTGCCCCAATGCAATGCCCTTCTGTCAGTAGCCCCTCCGCTCGTCTGCGCCTGGCACAGGAGGGAGATAGATGCGCGGAAGGGCCGAGACAGCAAAATCCCCTGCGCAATGCGCAGGGGACTTCGTTACGGCTGGGGTCTCGGTATATGCCGCCCTTTTTGCGTTCCGGCCCTGGCGGCGTTAGCGGCCCCGCCTGGCGTCTGCCCTCCTCCCCGTCCTCCGGCGCCGGCGCGGAACATCCGCGATGACGCTTTCACGCCTGGCTGCTTGCGGCGTCTTCCAACTGGTGAATATGTGCAAAAGGCCCATGCCTTCCGCCAGGTCCAGCAGAGCCATCAGGTGATCCGGGTGGGGCCGCGTTCCGGCCCGCCAGCGTCTCAGATTCAGGTCGGAGGTTCCCAGGCGCCGGGCCAATTCCGCCCAGGACAACCCCGACGCTTCCTTGAATAACTCCAGGCGCTGCGGGAAGTCCTCGGGGAGGAGGTAGACCCTTCTGCCGTGGTTGATGATGCGCTTTCTCGGCATCGAGCCGGTCCTTCATTGGCGGGCGCCGAAGTTCCTTACCGGGGCGACGGGCTGCGCCGCTCGTTCATCAGGTGGGACAGGTATCCCGAGGTGATCCCGCACCGGCGCGCCAACTCGTTCTGGGAGATGCCCAGTTGGTCCAGCAGCTCCCACACGGCGGCGGCTTTCAGGAGGACGCGCGTGGGCGGTCGGCGGCGTTTCACGTGCGCGGCTCCTTCGCTCCCAATGTATGCGCTCTTTTGCGTTTCAGCGCCAGAGATGGAAGCAGACCCCTACCCGCCGCCGGTTCACCCCCATGTCAGGCGCGGGCAAGGGCCAACGCCGCTAGTTGGGCGTGTGTGTGCTTCCGATGGTGAGCCACTGGCTGGCCCCGTTGGCGTTGAGCGCCCGCACCTGCACCACGTGGGGCTGGCCGCTTTCGAGGCCGGTGAGTGTGACTGTTCCAATGTTCTGACTGAGGCGCCGATACACCGTAGTCGCCTTGTATGCGCTATCGGGTTCGCTGCTTTTCTTGTACCGCACGGTGTAGCCGTGAACCAGCGAGCCGGTGTCGGGGTCCGGCGGCTGCCAGGTCACGTCGAGGGTTCCGCTGTCCATGCCCGGTACGACTGTGGGGCTGGTCGGCGTGCCCGGCCTGTTGAGGTTAGCCGCTGCCAGGGTGACGGTCCAAACCTCGGAAGTGGTCCCCAGAATGTTGGTGCTGGCGTCGTTGTCGCCCGCGTTGTTTTGGGCCCGGACCCGGACCTGCCAGGTTCCGTTGGCGAGACCGGTGAAGGTGTGTTCCCTATCGGTGACGGCCTTCACCTCGTCGGTCCAGGCGTTGGGCCAGGTCCCGTCGGCGTTCTGCTGGCGGCGCTGCACGACGTAGGCGTTGATCTCGCCGGTAATCGCCTCTGGCGACGCTTCCCAGCCCACCAGCAGCCTGCCGAAGCCGCCGGAGGCCCCCATCCGGGGCGCCAGCGGGCCGCCGACCACCAATTCAATGGCCGGGACCACGCCCGCACGGGCGACCGTGGTAGCTTTGGCCCAAACCGGAACACTATAGCCAGGATTGCTGCCGGGGGCCTCTATGCTGATCAAGGTATTGGGCGGGCAGATGATCGAGTTGTCGTCGCTGCCATCGGCGATATGGCAGACCGCAGACACCGCGTTACCGTCCTCGTTGGTGGCGGTCTGCATGAAGATGCGGCCCCCCGCGAAATAGGGTGTGCTTCCGATGAACCCGACTTGCAGCGAACCCAACATTGGCGGCGTACCCTGGTCTGGCGGCATTTCCGGCGGCTGGTCCGTAGCCGGATCCGCCTCCGCAACCATGCACTTTCCGTTGCTGTCGACCGGGACTGCCCGGATGTCCAGGTACATTAAGTTGGCGGAACCGTCAACAATTCCCTTCAACGTGAAGGTGCCTGTCTCCGCGCCGTTGAACGTGACGGTGATGACGATGTCGAGACCGATGTTCTCGCCGTCGTACGTGGCCAGATTTTCCCCGGTTCCCATGCACAGGTAGATTTTTTCGCTGGCATCTTTGCTGTCGCCCAGGGTGTAGTCGGAGATGGTGTCCGCCGCAAAGTTGGCGTGGAAGCGGAATTCATCCCTGCCGGCCCCGCCAAACAGCGTGTCGTCGCCAGGCCCACCAACCAGCGTGTCGTTGCCGGCGCCGGCCCACAGCTCATCGTCGCCTCTGCCGCCCCAAAGGATATTGGCGCTACCGTTACCTCCCAAGAGATCGTTATGGTCCGAGCCTTTGATGTTCTCAATATTGGTGTACTTATCGCCCCGAGCTTCGCCGGTGTTCTTGGTCGGAGTGGCCAGGTCGACGGTCAACCCGAAGCTGGCCCCGGCATAATCGGCAGTGTCCGACCCCGCGCCGCCGTACAGCTCGTCAGCGTCGAGACCGCCTTGGAGCCTGTCATCGCCGTTTCCGCCGTACAGCTTGTCTTTGCCCGGGCCGCCGTCCAGCCAGTCATTGCCGCCGTTGCCGTACAGCTCGTCGTCGCCGTCCAGCCCGAAGATGCACTCAGCCCAGCGTTCGCCTTCTATCACGTCGTCATAGTCGGGATAACCGAACTCGGTGGAAGCCAGGTAGATGTACCACTCCTCTGAAATGGGGCCCACATTGCCCATCTTCTTCGCCCGGATTCGCACGTGGTAGTAGTAGTAGTCGCAGGGTATGCTGAGGGTCGCGGTCAGCATACCGTCCCACGTGGCGATAGGGTTGGTGGCGTTTTCGGGTCTTACCGGGACCCATCCGGTTCCCCGACCGCGCCTGCTCCCGTCCGGGAAGAATCCCCCGGTGCCGAGCCAGTCCGGAGTGATTCCCGCGTACCAGTAGTCGTAGCTGAGGCCCTCCACGCCGGGGTCGTCCCAGAAGAGGCTCAGCTGGTCCGGCCCGTCGTCCCAAGTCTGCCAGGCTTCCAGGCCGGTGATCAGGGGGACGTGCACGTCGAAGGGCTTGATAGCCAGCAGGTACTCGAAGCAGTAGGTCCGCCCGCCTGCCTGCGCCCGCAGCCAGAGCATGTTGGTCCGGTTGAAGGCTAGGTAGCTGATGTCGCCGCCCATGATATGTCTGGGGTGGGCCACCCCCATCCGGAACGACGTGGTGCCGGAGCCGCTGCCGTCGATCGGGTGCCAGTCGGCCTCGCTGCGGGCCGGGAACCGGAAGGACCCGTCCCGCTGGAACCGGTACTGGTACTCCGTGATGGCGGAGATGCCGGGGTTGTCCCAGGTCACCTCCACGGCGTCATTGACGAAGGCGACCTGGATGCCCGTGATGGTGCGGGGCTGGCAGCCGGATATTCGCCGGGTGTCGTCGCTGATGGGCCACCTCTGGGCGTTGAGCCACGCGTTGACCCTGATCTCCACCGTGTCCTGGAACGACGTGATGAGCTCGTCGTCGTCGCCGTGGACCTCCAGATCCACGTGCCACAGGCCGTGGCCGTCCAGCTCGATGTCGGCGCTCGTCTGGTCACCGGGGAGGGTGAGCCGGTTGTCTCCCTGGCCGACGGCCCCCGGACCGTTGTTCGCCTGGGCGCCGCCGTCGGCAGCGCCGGACGGACCGCCCTGGCCAGAGGAAATCCCCGGTTTCCGGTCGCTGGCCGCCTGTGCCTGCGCCCGCGTCACCGGCTGGGAACGAGCCCCGTCGCGCCGCCAGCTCAGCGTGTAGGAGGCGGCGTTGGGCACCGGGTTCCAGGAGACCTGGACCACGTTGGCCCCGGCGCCGCCGTCGGCGTCCAGGGTCGGTTCCAGGCTCAATCCGCCGGGCGCGGCGATGACGTCCGCGACCTCCGCCGTCGCCTTGGCCTCTGGCCCGCAGACCCCTGCGTTGCAGGCTTGCAGCCCCACCACCCACCGTCCGGGGCCGGACACGGTGATGGTCGTACTGGTGCCTGTCACGGTGGCGGCGTTGGCCGCCTCGAACTCCCCTCCGTCCTGCCGCCAGCGCAGCCTGTAGGAGGTGGCGCCCTCCACCGCGTCCCAGGTGGCCGACAGGTCCAGATTCCCCGGCGCGGCACTGACCGCGAAGTTGTCTGGCGCGCCGGGCAGAGACACCTCGACGGCCTGGCCGGTGAAGCTAGGGGCGGGATCGCCGCCGCCAGCCCGCTGCAGGGGCGCAGCGTCGTCGTGGCCGTAGTCCACGGTGACCGTCCGGCCCGGCTCCAGGGCCGACGCCAGGGTCAGGGTCACCACCTTGCCGTTCACCGACACGCTGCTCACCGCGACGGTCCCGGCGGAGCCGTCCCCGTTCACCGCGTTCACCGTGAATTGGCCGGGCGCGGGCGCCGGGTCCGCGTGCACCGCCTGGTCGAAGGTCAGCGTGATGGCCTGCGGGGTTGCCTCGGCGCTCACCAGCGCGGGTTCGCTGTCCCAGTTGGTGAGGAAGTCCCCCGTCACCGACGCCGACAGGCCGTCCGGGTCGGTGGCCGTCAGCGTCACCGTGGTCGTGAACGGGTCGGGCAGGGCCGGGCTGAGGGCCTTCCAGTCGTCCTCGGCGTCCATCTCCAGGAACAGGAACTTTTCCCTCTCGTCGCTGACATCCAGGCGGGTCTGGAGACTCTCCAACAGGTGGCTCCGGTCGTCGGGGACCGATGCGGTGAAGGTCAGGTCGTCGCCGTCAGGGTCGGAGAAGAAGCCGGTGAATATCTTCCACACCAGCGTTCCCCGGGGCGCGTTGCCGGTCTTCACGAAGTCGGCGTACCGCTCGGCCTGCGTATCCACGACCGGCGCCCGGTTGGGCGGCTTCTCGGTCCACTCCACGGCGAGGGTTGACGCGGCCCAGTCCCCGCCGTCGTAGGAGACCGTGACCCGGAAGGTGATGGTTCCGGCGCTCTGGCCGTAGGAGGCGGTGGCGGCCGTGCCTAGTACTACAGTCGCAGATAAATTGGGGTAGAATAAGTCCACTTTAGGGAGTGGGAGAGGTGAGGGTTTGGTTGGGGAGAGGGAAGAGGTCTTGGAAGCGGCGCGGTGGGCCCGTGGGATTGAGGAAGTGCACCGGCGAATCGGGGCTCGGTTTTACCGGTCAGAACCACGGCGGCGGGCGCTGGCCTATCTGAAAGGGCTGATCAGTCCCGTGGAGCGCAAGAACGGTTGGCAGTTGGCGGAGCAGGCCGGAGATGCCACACCCGACGGAGTTCAGCGGCTGCTTTACAACTACGTGTGGGATTCTGACCTGGTTCGGGACGATCTTCGGGACTACGTGATGGAGCATCTGGGGGAGGCAGAGGGTGTACTGGTGGTGGACGAGACGGGATTCCTGAAGAAGGGAACAAAGTCGGTGGGGGTGCAACGTCAGTACAGTGGGACGGCGGGCCGGATAGAGAACAGCCAGGTAGGAGTCTTCCTAAGTTACGCCACCGGCCAGGGGAGGGTCCTGCTGGACCGGGAGTTGTACCTGCCCCAGGGATGGGCGGAGGATGGGGAGCGGCGTCGGGAGGCTGGGGTGCCGGAGGATGTGGCCTTCCGTACCAAGCCGCAACTGGCCCAGAGGATGGTGGAGCGGGCGGTAGAAGGGAGAGTTCCCTTCCGGTGGTTCACTGGGGACACGATTTACGGCAGTGACCGGAAGTTGCGGCGGTGGCTGGAGCAGCGGGAGATACCCCACGTGCTGGCGGTCAAGAGCAACGAGAAGCTGTGGGCCTGGACGGAGGAAGGGCCGAGGCAGGTACGTGCAGACCGGCTGGCGTCCCAGGTGGAAGAAGGGGATTGGTCGCGGCTGAGCGCGGGAGATGGCGCCAAGGGTCCGCGGGTCTATGAATGGGTCTGGGTGGTGATCCGGCCCTTGCGGGAAGAAGGCAAGGGGTACTGGCTGCTGGTTCGCCGCAGCATATCCCAGCCTGAAGATCTGGCCTGGTACGTCTGCTACGGCCCAGCGGAGACTAGCCTGGAAGAACTGGTCAGGGTAGCGGGCATCAGGTGGACCATCGAAGAGTGCTTTGAGGAAGCCAAGGGACAGGTGGGGCTGGACCAGTATGAGGTAAGGAAATGGGAGGGCTGGTACCGGCACGTCACCCTGGTCATGCTGGCCCTCGCCTACCTGGCGGTAGTCCGGCAACAGGCCAACGCCGGTACAGAGGGCAAAAAGGGGGAGACGGGGATTGGGGTGCAAGCCTGATACCGTTCACAGTCCCCGAGGTGCGCCGCCTGCTGTGCCGGTTGATCTGGCAGCCCAGGGGATCGCCCGAACTGTCCTTGGCCTGGTCCCATTGGAGGCGACGCCACCAGGCCAGGGCTCGCCAATGCCACTACCAGCGCCGCCTCCGACATCTTAACCACTATCTGCGACTGTAGTACTAGGGAGAGCCAATGGTCGCCGCCCAGGTGCAGCTCCCACTTGTAGGAAGGGTCGGAGCCGGAGGGTGCGTTGGCAATGACCGCGCTGAGGCTCACCACCTCTCCCGGCCTGGGACTGGCGGGGCTGGCGGCGATGGACACGCTCAACCTGTCGGGTTGGGTCGGCGGTTCCACCGCCACCTGTCCCGTAACCGCCGGCCCGCAGCCGGCGTCGTTGCAACCCTTCACCTGCACCACCCATTGCCCGTACCCGGACACGTTGATGGTCGTTCCGGGGCCCGTGGTAGTGGCGGAGTTGCCCGCCTCGAAGTCCCCGTCAGCCTCCCGCCAGGCCAGCTTGTAGTAACTGGCGCCGTCCAGGGCGTCCCACGTGGCCTTGAGGTCCAACTCCCCCGCCGTGGCGCTGACTTGCAGGTTGGCAGGGGCGCCCGGCTTGACGTTGACTCGCCGGGTGACGCTGGGACCACAGCCCGCGTCGTTGCAGCCCTCCACCTGGACCACCCATTGCCCGTAATCGGACACGGTGATGGCGGCGCTGGTGTCCGAGGTCGTGGCGGCGTTGGGTGGCTCAAAGTCGCCATCGGCCTGCCGCCAGGCCAGGTTGTAGGAGGTGGCGCCATTCAGGGCGTCCCACGCGGCCGCGAGGATCAACTGGCCTGGCGTGGCGCTGACTTCCAGGTTGGACGGGGCGCCTGGCACGACGCCCACGGTCTGGGCGATGCTGGGACCGCAGCCGGCGTCGTTGCAGCCCTCTACCTGGACCACCCACTGGCCGGACCCGGACACGGTGATGGAGGCGCTGGGGTGCGAGACGGTGGCGTCGTTGCCCGTCTCGAAGTCCCCGTCGGCCTGCCGCCAGCGCAGGGTGTAGGAGTCCGCGCCCTCCGCCGCGTCCCACCAGGCCGAGAGCTTCAGCTCGCCCGGCGTAGCGACGAAGGCCACCAGGTTGGCCGGGCTGCCGGGAGCGCTTTTCTCCGGCTCCGGCGTGGGGGTGGGTTCTGGTGTGGGTTCTGACGTTGGTTCGGGCGTGGTCGTCGGCTCCGGCGTGGCTTCCGGTGTAGGTTCAGGCGTTGGCTCTGGGGTCGGTTCAGCAGTCGGCTCCGGTGTGGGTTCCGGTGTCGGCTCTGGCGTCGGTTCAGGCGTGGGTTCGGGAGTCGGCGTCGGTTCTGGGTCGGCAGTCGCTGCCTCCCGCTTCTTCAGCTCTGCCACCACCGGGTCCCAGCGGGATGCGGTGTATTGCTCCGCGTAACCCTCCGCTTCAGCGACGCTCATGTCCGTCACCGCGTCCAGGGTCTTCAGCACCCGCATCCAGCGCAGCACGTGGTCGAACCCGTTGTCCGTCTCCTCCGCGTAACCCCAAACGGTATTAACCAGTTGCTGGTCGGGTTCGTGGTCGTCGGGGTCGGCCTCCAGCTTCTCCAGTTCCGCCACCACCGGGTCCCAGCGCTCGGCCCAATACTTCTCGGAGTTCTCCCGGGCCTCGGCGGCGGTCATGTCCGCCACCGCGCCGAAGGTCTTCAACACCCGCATCCAGCGCAGCACGTGGTCAAACCCGTTGTCCGTCTCCGCCGCGTAGACCCAAACCTGGTCGATCAGTTCCTGGTCGGGCTGGTAGCCGTCCTGGGCGCCGGCTGGAGCAGTTCCGGTCCATAGCAGGGCCAGGACAGCCATTAAGACAAGAAGCAACGGCGCGGCCACGAAGAGCAAAGGCCACCGGCGCCGGAAAGCGACGGATTGGAAGGGCGTCATGCAGCCACCTCACACGGGAGCTGGGCGCGAGGCTCCGCGAAGCCGGGTTTACGACATGGGATACCCCAAGACCGGCGGTCCCGCTGGCCGAGGGCGCCGCGTCCACGACCTCTGCCGGAGGCGCACCGCTCTAGCCGGTTGTGCTGCATTCGCCCGCCCGTTCGTTCGTGACTTCCTGCCCGGAGAATCCGTCCACCGGCTGGCCCCAGCGGTCCCGCAGCGCTTCCTTGCCGGGCTTGAGATAACTCAACGTAAATGCTTCGTCGCAGGGCGTTATCGTCCTGCCCAGGCGCAGCCAAACCTCCTTCCCGCGCACAGTCGCGTTGAGGATGCCCCTGAACACGTGCTGGGACAGCACAAAGGCCCCGCTTGCTGGCGCTTTGGTTGGGTCCAGCGGCCGGTTGAAGGTGAGCTTCAGCAAGTCCCCGTTCGCCGACGCCGAGACCAGCGCTGGAGGTGTGGCCGGCTTCGTCGTACCCTCGTTGGTCAGTGTCCTGCTGAAGGTGGCAACGCTGTTGCCCGCAACGTCCCGCAACAGCGTCGCGCCCTCCGTGGTCGGCTGGTCGTAGTCCACGGTCACCGTATCCGTAGCGCCGGCCGCGGTTGCCAGGGTGAGGTACACAGCCGTTTCCCGCACATGCGCAGCGCTGACGGTGACGGCCGTCTCCACCCCCGAAGTCGTGATGGCGGCCGAGAAGGCGGCCTCGGCCGGGGCTGACGCCGGCTCCAGCATCCTGTCGAAATAGAGGGTTACGTCCTTCCCCGAGACGCTGCTGAAGACCACCGTCGGGGCGGCGCTTACAGTCGCCTTGGCACGCCATGCCACCACGTCCCGCACCTGGTTGCCAACCGAGCCCAGCCGGTCATGAATGTCCTGGCCCCAGAGCGGGTAGTCGTCGTTGGCCGCAAAGTAGATTACCTGAGCGGACCGGCCGGCCGGAATTTCTTGGTCCAGGTCTACGACGACCGTTTTCCCTCGGATGGACGGCGTTCTTATGCCCTGGGCGCGAAACTCCTGGCCGGAGTCATAGTTGGTCAGGACGAACCGGCTCCCCTCGGGGCTCGAATATGCATTCAGCCCGCGGTCGAAGGCCAGCACGAGCCGGTCCCCAACCAGCGTCGCGCTTATGGGTACAGGCACCGTGCCGGGCGCTGTAACGTTGTCGATTGACAGCTCGTCGAAGGACGCCACCTTGTTGCCGGCCCCGTCCTTGAGTCCGCTATCTTCCCCGGGCTTGATCTCCCGGTCATTGCTGTAGGACAGCGTAACCGGCCAGCCGGGGGCGACCGCCGAGCTCAGCGTGAGCGTCACCATCGAGCCCTCGACTTCCACCCGGCTGGGGGACTGGTGGAAGAGGGGAGCGTTGTTGTGGGTGGCGCCTTGGACGATGAACTTGTAAGTCAGCTGCTCCGGGTCGTCCGGCTCCGCCATATCCTCGTTGAAGGTCAACGTAAGCGTATCCCCGTCGGCCTCCGCGATGAGCAGCTCCGGCGCCGTGTTGTCCGTCTCCACCTGGCTCCCGTCCACATTGTGGCCCGGTATGTTGCCCCAATCCCCCGCACCAGGAATCTCGCGCTCCACTGAACGGCCCTGGGCGTCCTGCAGCGTCGCTCCATTGCGCAGGAACACGACATCCTCCACCGAGGTGGCGTGCAGGGTGAAACCGTCCGCGTCCCGGTCCTCCGCCACGACCGTGTACCGGAATAGGAGGCTGCGCCCCTTGCCGCTGGTCTCGTCGCTTTCCCTTACCAGGCTCGCCGTCCGGGTCTCAGTGCCTACGACAAGCCGCATCTCTATGTCCGCGTTCGCGGCCGACACGTCCCAGTACACATCCACCGGATCAGCGTACGACCCCCAGTACAAATGCCACAGGATATTGTCGCCCACACCATAGGTATCGGCGGTGCCGTCGTTGTTCGTATCGATGGACGGTTTGGACAGGAGTTCAGAAAAGCCGATCCCATACGCGGTGGAGGGCTGGGTTACGTTGTCCACCTCCTCGTTGGCGAAACTCTCGGCTTCATTGCCGAAGAGGTCTCGGAGCCTGTTCTGCCCGGCGGCGAGTTTGTCGTAGCTCACCGCGACTTCGACTTCCGGGATATTGAGAGATCGCTCTATGGTCAGGGTCACCGTTTGCCCGCTCACCAGGATCGCGGTCACCGGCACGTCAAAACCGTCTCCCGTCACCGTGAACGAGCTGGCGGCCGGTATCGCGGTAGAGTCCTCGTCCAGCGCCTCATCGAAGGTCACCTCCACCGTTAACTGATCCCCCCATCCCGAGGAGAACGCCGGTCCCATGGTGTCGTTATGACCGAACTGGAGCAGAGAATCCAGATCCTGCAGCTTCGCCACTTCTGGATAATAGGGCGTGTGAAGCTGGGTGCGGTGCAACCAGAGATACTCCAACGAGCTTAAACTGCCCCACTCACGCGGAATGACGCCGGAAACCTGGTTGTCTGATACAGAGAAAATCTCCAACTCGGTTAGGTGTCTCAACTCGTGTGGTAAGTTGCCGGTAAGCTCGTTGCTATGCAACCAGAGTTGTTTCAATAGGGTCAGGTTTCCCAATTCCCTCGGGATGGGTCCGGTGAGGTTGTTATTGCTCAACGTGAGAAACTCTAAATTGAGCGCCTTACCCAGCTCCTTGGGGATTTCGCCGGTGAGCTCGTTGTTATGCAACCAGAGTTGTTTCAATCCGTTCAGGTCTCCCAACTCCTTGGGGATGGGGCCGGTGAGCTCGTTTTCATACAGCCAGAGTGTCTGCAAATTCGACGCATCGCCCAACTCCTTGGGGATGGGGCCGGTGAGCTCGTTTTCATACAATTGGACGGCTTCCAAGGATCTCATTTTGCCCAACCATGTGATGCCGCCGGTGAGTTTGTTGTCATACATAATTAGCTGTAGAACTCTGGAGAGATTGCCCATCTCCGCCGGCACGCTTCCAGCCAAATTGTTGCTTTGCAAAAATAGCAAGGTGACCCGCCCACTAAAGCTGTCGGTGGATACACCGTGCCAGTTTGCTAGGGCCTCTCCGCTCTTCCAGTTGGTATTGGCGGTCCAGTTGTCGCCGTCGGTGGCGTTATAAAGGGCTACCAGGGCGGCCTTGTCCAAGGCGACGCCGTCTTTAACCGTTACGGTAAAAGTCAGGGACGCCGTGGCAGGGGGGGAGGAACTATCCGTAACGGTGTAGGTATAGTCATAGTCGCCGGGCGAGACCGAAGAGGCGGCAACCAAAACACCGGGCGTGCATTCGAGGACACGGGTACTTGCGTCAAAGGGACACCCCGAGGAAGGCAACGGGTCAGTGAGAGTGTAGGACAGGGGAGCCACGCCCCCGGTGGCCTCTGGCAGCGTGACGGAATGAGTACCCGGGTCCCCGGAGACGAGGGTAATGTCGTCGATTGTCTCCGACCCGAAGGAGGGGCCCGCCTGGGCCAGGGCCGGTCTAGTCGGCAGCGGCGGCCCTGAGGCCAGGAGGCACAGGCAAACCGCGACTGCCAGCGCCAACGCCAGCAGAAGGGGACCTCTCATGCGGCGCGTCCTTGTAAGTGGGGGGCTGACAGGGGTGGGTGGCAGACGAGAGAGCATTACGCCGTCACCTCCGGCAGGAGGTGGGCGCAAGGGTCCGCGAAGTCGGTTTTAGAGGGGGAGAGTCGGGGGGGGGGGGCTTACAGGGGTAGGTATGGGCTGAAATTGCCCTGAAATTGGCTCTGGAATCAACTTGGGAAGGCGCATCGGCTTCCGGCATTCTGGTGTTCTTCACACGCCCAGATGCAGGAGACCCCCGATGCGCCTTCCCAGAGAAACTTATCAGATTCAGCAGACTATTGAAACGCATTTACCTCACCTCTCCCGGGCACAATTGACCGGCCTGGTGCTCTGGGTATTCGGGGCCATCCTCGCCGGCAGCGCCTGCCAGAACGCCGTCGCCTCGGCCCTCTCCCCCTGGGGCGGCTGGTACAAGTTCCGCCAGTATCTCCGCGAATGGCTCTACGACGGCAGTGACCGGAAAAGCCCCTGCCAGACCCAACTGGACGTAACTCTCTGCTTTGCGCCCCTGCTGAAATGGGTGCTTGCCCTGTGGCAATCCGACCGGCTCGCCCTGGCCATCGACCCCACGCTCAAGGGCGACCAGACCACCGCCATCGTCATCAGCGTCCTCTACCGCAGTTGCGCCATTCCCGTTGCCTGGCGCATCCACCGGGCCACTCAGAAAGGCTCCTGGATGGACCCCACCGTGGAACTGCTCCGGGAACTGGCTCCGGCAGTTCCCCAGGAAATGACCGTAATCGTGCTCTGCGACCGGGGCATCTCCAGCCCCAAGCTGTGGCAGCAGATACGGGAGCAGGGCTGGCACCCCGGTATGCGCTACCGGAACAACATCACCTTCTGCGCCGACGGCGGCAAGCGATTGCCCGCCAGGCGCTTCGTCTCCGTTCCCGACACGGCCTGGATCGGCCACGGCACCGCCTTCGGCACCCCCTCCGCCCAACGCCGCTGCACCCTGGTGGTGGTCTGGTACTCCGAACAGAAGGAGCCCTGGATCATTCTCACCGACCTGGCCCCCGATAAGGTGGGACCCAGCTGGTACGCCCTGCGCTTCTGGATCGAACTGGGCTTCAAGGCCCTCAAGAGCCTGGGCTGGAAATGGGACAAGACCAGGAGAACGGACCCAACCCGCATCTCCCGCCACTGGCTGGTGCTCTCGGTGGCAACCCTGCTGGCCCTGGGCTACGGCACCAGGGTGGAGGACGCCAATGACCGCGGCATTGATCCAAGCAACCTGCGGGCTCCGCCCAAAGCGCTGGCTTCCAATCATCGGGACCCTCGTACTCGTCCCGCGCGTATCGTCAGCGTGATCCGCTACGGCATCGATTGCCTGCGCCGGTTGATGCTCAAAGGAAGACTCTGGACCCGCGTCTGGCTGCTGCCCGAACCCTGGCCGGAACCCAAGGAAGGCTTGGAGATCACCCATCATGCGCCCCCGTAACAGGCCATACCTACCCCTGTAAGGGGGGGGGGGGGGCTTACAGGGGTAGGTATGGGCTGAAATTGCCCTGAAATTGGCTCTGGAATCAACTTGGGAAGGCGCATCGGCTTCCGGCATTCTGGTGTTCTTCACACGCCCAGATGCAGGAGACCCCCGATGCGCCTTCCCAGAGAAACTTATCAGATTCAGCAGACTATTGAAACGCATTTACCTCACCTCTCCCGGGCACAATTGACCGGCCTGGTGCTCTGGGTATTCGGGGCCATCCTCGCCGGCAGCGCCTGCCAGAACGCCGTCGCCTCGGCCCTCTCCCCCTGGGGCGGCTGGTACAAGTTCCGCCAGTATCTCCGCGAATGGCTCTACGACGGCAGTGACCGGAAAAGCCCCTGCCAGACCCAACTGGACGTAACTCTCTGCTTTGCGCCCCTGCTGAAATGGGTGCTTGCCCTGTGGCAATCCGACCGGCTCGCCCTGGCCATCGACCCCACGCTCAAGGGCGACCAGACCACCGCCATCGTCATCAGCGTCCTCTACCGCAGTTGCGCCATTCCCGTTGCCTGGCGCATCCACCGGGCCACTCAGAAAGGCTCCTGGATGGACCCCACCGTGGAACTGCTCCGGGAACTGGCTCCGGCAGTTCCCCAGGAAATGACCGTAATCGTGCTCTGCGACCGGGGCATCTCCAGCCCCAAGCTGTGGCAGCAGATACGGGAGCAGGGCTGGCACCCCGGTATGCGCTACCGGAACAACATCACCTTCTGCGCCGACGGCGGCAAGCGATTGCCCGCCAGGCGCTTCGTCTCCGTTCCCGACACGGCCTGGATCGGCCACGGCACCGCCTTCGGCACCCCCTCCGCCCAACGCCGCTGCACCCTGGTGGTGGTCTGGTACTCCGAACAGAAGGAGCCCTGGATCATTCTCACCGACCTGGCCCCCGATAAGGTGGGACCCAGCTGGTACGCCCTGCGCTTCTGGATCGAACTGGGCTTCAAGGCCCTCAAGAGCCTGGGCTGGAAATGGGACAAGACCAGGAGAACGGACCCAACCCGCATCTCCCGCCACTGGCTGGTGCTCTCGGTGGCAACCCTGCTGGCCCTGGGCTACGGCACCAGGGTGGAGGACGCCAATGACCGCGGCATTGATCCAAGCAACCTGCGGGCTCCGCCCAAAGCGCTGGCTTCCAATCATCGGGACCCTCGTACTCGTCCCGCGCGTATCGTCAGCGTGATCCGCTACGGCATCGATTGCCTGCGCCGGTTGATGCTCAAAGGAAGACTCTGGACCCGCGTCTGGCTGCTGCCCGAACCCTGGCCGGAACCCAAGGAAGGCTTGGAGATCACCCATCATGCGCCCCCGTAACAGGCCATACCTACCCCTGTAAGGGGGGGGGGGGGGCTTACAGGGGTAGGTATGGGCTGAAATTGCCCTGAAATTGGCTCTGGAATCAACTTGGGAAGGCGCATCGGCTTCCGGCATTCTGGTGTTCTTCACACGCCCAGATGCAGGAGACCCCCGATGCGCCTTCCCAGAGAAACTTATCAGATTCAGCAGACTATTGAAACGCATTTACCTCACCTCTCCCGGGCACAATTGACCGGCCTGGTGCTCTGGGTATTCGGGGCCATCCTCGCCGGCAGCGCCTGCCAGAACGCCGTCGCCTCGGCCCTCTCCCCCTGGGGCGGCTGGTACAAGTTCCGCCAGTATCTCCGCGAATGGCTCTACGACGGCAGTGACCGGAAAAGCCCCTGCCAGACCCAACTGGACGTAACTCTCTGCTTTGCGCCCCTGCTGAAATGGGTGCTTGCCCTGTGGCAATCCGACCGGCTCGCCCTGGCCATCGACCCCACGCTCAAGGGCGACCAGACCACCGCCATCGTCATCAGCGTCCTCTACCGCAGTTGCGCCATTCCCGTTGCCTGGCGCATCCACCGGGCCACTCAGAAAGGCTCCTGGATGGACCCCACCGTGGAACTGCTCCGGGAACTGGCTCCGGCAGTTCCCCAGGAAATGACCGTAATCGTGCTCTGCGACCGGGGCATCTCCAGCCCCAAGCTGTGGCAGCAGATACGGGAGCAGGGCTGGCACCCCGGTATGCGCTACCGGAACAACATCACCTTCTGCGCCGACGGCGGCAAGCGATTGCCCGCCAGGCGCTTCGTCTCCGTTCCCGACACGGCCTGGATCGGCCACGGCACCGCCTTCGGCACCCCCTCCGCCCAACGCCGCTGCACCCTGGTGGTGGTCTGGTACTCCGAACAGAAGGAGCCCTGGATCATTCTCACCGACCTGGCCCCCGATAAGGTGGGACCCAGCTGGTACGCCCTGCGCTTCTGGATCGAACTGGGCTTCAAGGCCCTCAAGAGCCTGGGCTGGAAATGGGACAAGACCAGGAGAACGGACCCAACCCGCATCTCCCGCCACTGGCTGGTGCTCTCGGTGGCAACCCTGCTGGCCCTGGGCTACGGCACCAGGGTGGAGGACGCCAATGACCGCGGCATTGATCCAAGCAACCTGCGGGCTCCGCCCAAAGCGCTGGCTTCCAATCATCGGGACCCTCGTACTCGTCCCGCGCGTATCGTCAGCGTGATCCGCTACGGCATCGATTGCCTGCGCCGGTTGATGCTCAAAGGAAGACTCTGGACCCGCGTCTGGCTGCTGCCCGAACCCTGGCCGGAACCCAAGGAAGGCTTGGAGATCACCCATCATGCGCCCCCGTAACAGGCCATACCTACCCCTGTAAGGGGGGGGGGGGTAAACTTGACTACAATAGCTCTGCGGGCCTGGGACGCCGCCAACGCCGTCGCTACGGCGCCGGCATCCACGCAATGGTAAGCATCAGAATGTAGCCGAGACAGGGGCATCCAGCCATCTCCCGTTCTTCGGGTTAAATCACCAGAGACTTTACCACAAACGGTATTTCTACAGTGCCACTTTTATGCCTGTTTTTACCACTTATTATAACTATCTCAAATTGACCATATAATTGCTCCCGCCGGGCACCCCAGTTCTGTAGGTGAAAGCGGCAACTCCTGAGAAACCGGGCCCGTGTGCCACGGGCGTGCGTCGGACTGATCAGCCGCCGAGCGTATCGCTCCCCCGTTGAAGTCCGGTGAACCCTCAAGCGCCGCGATGCCCTGCGGCGAGGTGTTCGGCCCCGCCACCGTGTGGGCGAATGGCAGGGTCAACTGGTCGCCCAGCAACGCCCCGGTCAGGCTACGGCGGCACAGTGAAGTTATCCAAGTGTATGCGTCGTGTGCCCGGCCCCCCGGTCCAGGTGTGTGGAGTCAACACCGCGTTGCCGGCCAGGTCCCGAAGTCTCGCCCCGGCGGGGTCGCTGGACACGCGGTATTGCACCCGGGCATTTTCACCCGGATCTGCCCTGAGGCTGCCCAAGCCGACCGACACCGTATTGCCGATGATCTCCACCTCCCCACTGGCAGTAAAGGAGATCCCGTTGCCGCCCCACAGGGTCACTCGGTAGTGGCCTCCCACCGAGTCTTCGTCCAGCGCCTCGCTGAAGTAGAGGACAAACGTGCCGCCGTCGATCTCGCCCCGCTCCAGCCTCGGCTGCGTGGTGTCGGTGGGGTCCGCCGCCTGGCCGGTGAACTCGGCCACCTCGTTGCCGGCCTTGTCCTTCACCCGGTTGGCGGCGGCGGGTTTGCCGTAGCTCACCTTCACGTCCGTGTCGGTGGCCAGCACCGGGCTCGCCAGGGTCAGGATTACCGCGCCGCCGGCGATTTCCGGCGTCCCGCTCACGGCCACCGTCTCCTGGGCGCCCCCCTGCGGCGTCCGCTGCACCGTGAAAGCACTGGCCGGCGGCACCGCCTCCGCATCCAGCGCCTCGCCGTAGCTTATTGCCACCGTGGTTTCGTGCACGGTCACGCTCAACAGCGCAGGCGTCTGGCCGTCCACCCGGTGGTTCCAGTCGCGGCCCAGCCCTTCGTGCCGCAGGTGCGCGTCCGTCGGCATAGCGGTCGCCGAGCGGATCGTGCCGCCGTTGAGCTCCAGCGTATTCCCGCGCACCAGAACCCCGCGCAGGGAGCGGTCCCCCTCCGCCACCTGGTAGGCGAAGGTCAACTCCGCGCCACTGCCGCCGGCGTAGTCCGCCCATCGGTTGTTCGCTGCAACCCAATCGCCCCAGAGCAGGTCCGGGTCCAGATTGATGCCCAGCCGGGGCTTGCCGCCCGTATCATCGACGGTCATCGCCTCACTGAAGGTAACCGTCACCTGAATGGTCTCTCCCAGCCGGTAGGTGTCGTCGTCACCCGGGTCCGACGTAATCGCCACGCCGGTTATCCAGGGGACCCCGGGCTCCGACCGCCGCCAGTCCACCTTGTGGTTGCGGTTGTGGTTCAGCCCCCTGTGCCGCAGGTGCGCGTCCGTCGTCGCCGTGGCCGCCGAGCGGATCGCGCCGCCGTTGAGGTCCAGCGAGTTCCTGAGTACCGCGATGCCCCGGGTGGAGCGGTCCGACTCCGCCACCGTGTGGGCGAAGACCAGTGTGCTCGTGCCGGTGCCGCCGTCGTAGTCCGCCCACCGCTCCCCATAGCCCGGGCCCAACTCGATCTTCAGTCGCGGCGTGCCGGCCACGTTCACCGCTTCGCTGAACTTCAGTATCACGCGAATGGTCTCGCCGAAGCCGTAGGTGCCGTCAGCGGCCGGGAACGAGGAGATCAAGACCCTGGTCGCCCAGGGGCCCTCCGGCCCCGGCTGCCGCCAGTCCACCCTGTGGTTCGGGTCGTGGCGCCGCCCCTTGTGCTGCAGGTGCGCGTCCGTCGTCGCCGTGGCCGCCGCGCGGATCGCGCCGCCGTTGAGGTCCAGCGAGTTCTTGAGCACCGCGATGCCCCGCGAGGAGGTGTTCGGCTCCACCACCGTATAGGCGAAGGTCAGGCTGGTCGTGCCGCTGCCTCCTTCGTAGTTCGCCCAGAACTCCCCCCAGTTTGGGTCCATCTTGATTCTCAGGCGCGGCGCGCCGGTCACGTCCACCTCCTCACTGAAAGTCAGCCGGACGCGGATGGTCTGGCCGAGGGCGTAGGCGCCGTCGGCAAACGGGGACGAGGAGATCGCCACCAACCATACCGCAGGCACTCCGGGCTCCAACCTCCGCCAGTCCACCTTGTGGTTGGGGTCGTGGCCCAGCCCCGCGTGCAACAGGTGCGCCTCCGTCGCCGTGGCCGCCGAGCGGATCGCGCCCCCGTTGAGGTCCAGCGAGTGCTCCAGCACCGCGATGCCCCTCGGTGAGGAGTTCGGCTCCGCCACCCGGTAGGCGAATGTCAGGGTGTTCGTGCCGGCGCCTCCTTCGTAGTTCGCCCAGTACTCCCCCCAGTTTGGGCCCATCTTGATTTTCAGCCGGGGCGCGCCGGTCACATCCACCGCCTCGCTGAAGGTCAGCGTCACCAGGATCTTCGCACCCAGGCCGTAAGTGTCGTCGCCGCCCGCATCGGACGTGATCGCCGCGCCGCTCACATGCGGGACCCCTGGTGGCGCCGCCCACCAGTACACCTTGTGACTGGCGTCATGGCCCAGGCCCCTGTGCTCCAGGTATGCAGGCCCCCCGGACGACGTGTACCGGAGCGCGCCGTATCTCAGTTCGAGTGTGTTGGCCACCACCGCGATGCCCTGGGGGGAGATGTCCGGCTCCACCACCGTATAGGCGAAGGTCAGGGCGTTCGTGCCGTCGCCGCCCTCGTAGTTTGCCCAGAACTCCTCCCCGTCCGGGTCCATCTTGATCTTCAGCCGGGGTTCACCGTCCACGGTGACCGCCCCGGTGAAAGTCAGCCGGACGCGGACCACGTCACCCAGGGCGTAGGTGTCATCGTCGCCCGGGTCCGAGATGATCGCCACGGCAGCCGGGGACACCCCGGTAAAGTTCGGCACGGGCTTGTCGGAGAAGCTCTCGGCGTATTCGCAGATTACGTTCCGCAGCCACTTGCTGAGCGGTCTCTCGTAGCTCACCGTCACGTCGTCGCCGGCGGCCACCGCCGCTGCCAGGGTCAGCGTAACCTCGCGGCCCGACACGGCCACGGGATTGGAGCTGGCCAGGCTCACCGCGCTGCCATTCACCTTCACCGTGAAGGCGCTGGCCGCCGGCTTCGAGTTCCCGTCCATCGGAGCATCGAAGGTCAGGGTCAGCCGGTCGCCGTCCACCATGACGCGCTCCGGCGACGGCAGCTCGGTGACGTTTTCCAAATATATCGGCCGTGTATTCTGATGCCCACTGCTATGGTAAATGGGAGTGCTCACCGGGTTGCTGGCCAGGTCCCGGAGCCTCCTGGCGACGGTGACGTCGGCAATGTACTGGAGAGGGACGATCATCCAGTCCACGATCGCCCTTACGGTTTCAGAACCATACAAGCCGACTACCACCGCCGTGTTGCCTCTGACGTACAGGTCCCTCGGCTCGGCGGTGAGGGACCATGGGACACCGGAGTGACATTGGCCGTATTGTCCGTTGCTCTGCGGGTGCAGGGTCATGTGGAAGTGATCCCCGTTACCCGCCAGGTCCTCGTCCAGGGCCTCGCTGAAGAAGATTGTCATCGTATCGCCGTCGATCTGACCCCACTCCAGCCGCGGCCGCGTGGTGTCCCCTGGGTCGGCTGCCTGACCGGTGAAGCTCTCCGCCTCGTTGCCGGCTGGGTCCATCAACCGGTTGGCGGCCGCCGTGGGTTTGGTGTAGCTCACCTTCACGTCCGTGTCGGTCTCTAGCACCGGGTTCGCCAGGGTCAGCATCACCGCGCCGCCGGCGATTTCCGGCGGTCCGCTCACGGACACCGTCTCCTGGGCGCCCCCCTGCGGCGTCCTCTGCACCGTGAAGGACCTAGCCGGCGGGACCGCGTCCGCATCCAACGCCTCACCGTAGCTTATTGCCACCGTGGTTTCCTGCACGGTCACGCTCAGCAGCGAGGGCGTCCGGCCGTCCACCCGGTGGTCCCGGTCGTGGCCCAGTCCCTCGTACCGCAGGTGCGCGTCCGTCGGTGTTACGGATACCGAGCGGATCGTGCCGCCGTTGAGATCCATCCCGCTCCGCAGCGCGGCCACGCCCTGGATGGAGCGGTTCGCCTCCGTGACCGTGTATTCGAAAGCCAGTTCCGCTGTGCCAGTGCCTCCGGCGTAGTTCGCCCACCGCTCCCCATCGTCCGTGTCGAACCACCAAAAGTGCGGGGCCATCCTGATCTTCAGCCGCGGCGTGCCGCCCGTCGTGTCCACATTCACTGCCTCGCCGAAGGTCGCCGTCACCTGGATGGTATCGCCCAGCCGGTACGTGCCGTCGTCGCCCGGGTCCGACGTGATCGCCACGCTGGTCACCCAGGGGATCCCGTGTCCTGACCGCCGCCAGTCCACCATGTGGTTAGAGTCGTGGTCCAGCCCAAAGTTCCACAGGTGCGCGTCCGTCGTCGCTGTGGCCGCAGAGCGGATCGCGCCGCCATTGAGCTCCAGTGCGCCGCGCAGCACCGCGACGCCCTGGGTGGAGCTGTCCGGCTCCGCCACCGTGTAGTCGAAGGTCAGGCTGTTCGTGCCAGTGCCGCCGGCGTAGTCTGCCCATTTCGCCCCGTAGCCCGGGGCCATCTTGATCCTCAGCCGCGGCCTGCCGCCCGTCGTCTCCACGTCCACCGCCTCGGTGAACGTAACCTTCACGCGGATGGTCTCGCCGAAGGCGTAGGTGTCGTCGGCGTTCGGGACCGAGGAAATCGCCACTTCCGACACCGAGGGCGCCACTCCGACCAGGTTCGTCGCGGCCTCGCCGGAGAAGCCGTTCACCGTGCCGCCCGGCGCCCGCAGCGGGCTGCCCGACGGTTTCGCGTAGGTCACCGTCACGTCGTCGCCGGCCGCCACCTCCGAGGCCAGGACCAGCGTGACGGTGTCTCCGGACACGTGAACGGGGTCGGCGCTGGCCAAGCTGACCTCGCTCCCTTTCACAGTAACCGTGAACGCGCCTCCCGCCGGGACCGAGTTCCCATCCAGCGTCTCGTCGAAGGTCAGGCTCAGCCAGTGGGGATAGGCCGCCGCGCTCTGGAACGACGGCGCAGACGCAGGACTGGTAAGGTTGTTCAACGCTAGGCACCACGTGCCCCGCCATCCGCCGCGCCAGTCATGCGGAGACCGCACCACGTTGCCGGCCAGGTCCCGCAAGGTCGTGACGCCGGGCTTCGTAAGATAGGCGCCGGAGGCGCCCCTCCCCACACTCGCCTGTAGGTTGCTCCCGAAATCCACCGTCACCTTGTTGCCGCTGATCACCATGTTGCTGCTGTAAGCATTAACCCAGTGCCAGTAATATCCCGATTTTTGCACGGCGGCGTAGAAGCGGCCGCCCGTCGCGGTTTCGTCCAGCGGTTCGCTGAAGTAGATGGTCATGATGTTGCCGTCGATCTCGCCCCGCACCATCCGCGGCGGCGTGGTGTCGGTCTGGTCGGGCGCCTGGTTCACCTCGGCGCCGTCCTGCGCGATGACCTCGTTGTCCTCGCCGTTGGCTTGCAACTTCGCCCGGTACTCGCCGTCGTCGGGCACGGTGAAGTCGGCGCCTGTCCGTTCGTCGGAGACGGTGAGTTGGTTCGCTCCCTGGGCGGATGGGCCGGAGGCGGCCCCGCGTTGTTGGCTCTGCGCCTGGGGGTCCTGACCGACCCGCTGCCAGCTCAGCGTGTAAGAATCTGCCCCTGGCACTGGGTTCCAGGTCGCAGTGATCGTCCGCGGCCGCACATTGCCCTCGGAGTCCCGGGCCGGGGCCAGGTCGAGGTTAAGCGCCTGCGCCATATCCACCGACCGGCTGGCCTCCGGGCCGCAGCCAAGGTCGTTGCAGGCTTGCAGCCGCACTTCCCATTGGACGGGATCCGGCACGGTGATTACGAAAGTGTGGCCGGATCACGGTGGCAACATTGTCCGACTCAAACTCCTCGCCGGCCTGCCGCCAGCGCAGCTTGTAGGAAGTCGCGCCCTCCACCGCGTTCCACGTCGCCAACACATCCAACGTCCCCGACACGACGCTCACCGCGAAGCCCTCCGGCTCGCCCGGCGTGTCGGGGAGCGACACCTCGACGTCCTGGCCGGTGAAGCCGGGCGCGGCGTCACCGCCGCCAGCCCGCTGCAACGGCGTATCGTCGTCGTGAGCGTAGTCCACGGTGACCGTCTGGCCGGATTCCAGGGACGACGCCAGTGCCAGCGTCACCACCTTGCCGTTGACCGATACCCCGCTCACCGCGACAGTTCCCTCAGTACCATCCTGGTTCGCTACCTTCACCGTGAACTGGCTTGACCCCGGCGCTGGGTTGACCTGTAACTCCTGGTCGAAGGTGAGCGCGATGGCCTGCGGGGTTGCCTCGGCGCTCACCAGCGCGGGCTCGCTGTCCCAGTTGGTGAGGAAGTCGCCCGTCACCGACGCCGACAGACCGTCCGGATCCGTGGCCGTCAGCGTCACCGTCGTCGTGAACGGGTCGGGCAGCGCCGGGCTGAGGGCCTTCCAGTAGTCCTCGCCGTCCATCTCCAGGAACAGGAACTTGTCCCTCTCGTCGCTGACATCCAGGCGGGTCTGGAGGCTCTCCAGCAGGTGGCGCCGGTCGGCGTGGACCGATGTGGTGTAGGTCAGCTCGCCGCCGTCCGGGTCGGAGAATATGCCGGTGAATATCTTCCAGACCAGCGTTCCCCGGGGCGCGTTGCCGGTCTTCTCGAAGTCGGCGTACCGCTCCGCCTGCGGGTTCACCACCGGGGGCTTCTTCTCCGCCCACTCCACGCTCAGGGTTTCCGACGTGGCCGCATCCCCGTTTTCGTAGGAGACCGTGACCCGGAAGGTTGTGGTCCCGGCGCTCTGGCCGTACGAGGCGGTGGCGGCCGTGCCCAGGGAGAGCCAGTCGTCGCCGCCCAGGTGCAGTTCCCACTTATAGGAGGGGTCGAAACCGGCGGGTGCGTTGGCAATGACCGCGCTGAGGCTCACCACCTCTCCCGGCGAGGGACTGTCCGGGCTGGCGGCAATGTCCACGCTCAACCCGGCGGGTTGGGGCGGCGGTTCCACCGCCACCTGTCCCGTAACGGCAGGGCCGCAGCCAGCTGCGTTGCAGCCCCTTACCTGGACGACCCACTGGCCGTAGCTGGACACGGTGACGGTCGCGCTGGCTCCCGTGGTGGTGGCGGCGTTGCCCGCCTCGAAGTCCCCGTCGGCCTCCCGCCAGGCCAGCAGGTAGGAAGCAGCCCCGTCCGGGGCGTCCCACGCGGCCGCGAGGCTCAACTCCCCCGCCGTGGCCCTGACTTGCAGGTTGGACGGGCTGCCCGGCTCGATGCCCACGCGCTGGGTGGCGCTGGGGCCGCAGCCGGCGTCGTTGCAGCTCTCCAGCCGGACCACCCACCACCCGTAATCGGAAACGGTGATGGCGGCGCTGGTGTCTGAGGTCGTGGCGGCGTTGGCTGGCTCGAAGTCGCCGCTGGCCTGCCGCCAGGCCAGGTTGTAGGAAGTGGCGCCGTCCAGGGCGTCCCACGTGGCCGTGAGGACCAACACGCCCGCCGTGGGGCTGACTTGCAGGTTGGACGGAGTGGCCGGCGCGCTTTCTTCCGGTTCCGGCGTGGCTGTTGGTGTTGGCTCCGGGGTCGGCTCCGGGGTCGGCTCCGGCGTGGGTTCCGGGGTAGGCTCGGGTGTAGGTTCCGGCGTTGGCTCCGGGGTCGGCTCGGGCGTAGGTTCTGGCGTTGCCGTAGGCTCAGGGGTGGGTTCCGCAGTAGGTTCAGGTGTGGGTCCGGGAGTGGGTTCCGGCGTTGCCGTAGGCTCCGGGGTCGGTTCGGGCGTAGGTGTTGGTTCCGGCTGCGCGGCCGCAGCCTCCTTCTCGGTCAGCTCCGCCACCACCGGGTTCCAGCGCTTGGCCGTGTACTGCTCCGCGTAGCCCTGGGCTTCGGCGGCGGTCATGTCCGTCACGACGCCGAAGGTCTTCAGCACCCGCATCCACCGCAGCACGTGGTCGAAGCCGTTGCCCGTCTCCGCCGCGTAAATCCATACCTTTTCAACCAACTGCTGGTCGGGTTCGTGGTTGTCGGGGTCAGCCTCCAGCTTCTCCAACTCCGCCACCACCGGGTCCCAGCGCTCCGCCCAAAACTCGTCGGCGTTTTCCCGGGCCTCGGCGGCGGACATGTCCGCCACGGCGCCCAGGGTCTTGAGCACCCGCATCCACCGCAGCACGTGGTCGAAGCCGTTGCCCGTCTCCTTGGCGTAAACCCATACCTGGTCAATCAGTTCCTGGTCGGGTTCATAGCCGTCCTGAGCCCCGGCGGGACCGGTTCCGCCCAAGACCATTGCCAGGACGGCCAGCAACAGGATGAACAGAGCCGCCAAGCCGAGCAGCGGCCACCGGCGATGGAACGAGGAGGAATGCGAGGGCATTACGCCGTCACCTCCGGCAGGAGGTGGGCGCCGGGCTCCGCGAAGTCGGGTTTAGGGCAGGGTGAGTCGGGTGAGAGGATAACTCAGCTACAATGAGATTACCTACGGAGAACGCCGCCAACGCCGTCGTCGCGGCGCCGGCATCCACGCCGTTAAGGGCATCGGAATGTTGCCGAGAGAGGGTCATCCGGTTGTCTCCAATTTTCCGGGTAGGGCCGCGGAAACCTTACCACAAATGGTATTTCTACAGCGCCACTTTTTCACCAGTTTTTACCACTTATTGTAACTATCAGAAATTGACCTTATAATCGCTCCCGCCGGCGCAGTTTGCTGCGTCCTGGCGTGAGCACCAGGGTCGGGACTTCCCGGCCCCGCAGGGGTGGAAGAATTGGACCAACCGGACGGGCAGGCCCAACGGATTCGGGAGCTGGAGGAGCGCCTTTCCCTCCTGAGCGGGGCCAGCCTGCGCATCAACGAGAGCCTGGACTTCGACACGGTGTTGCAGGAGGTGGCGGACAGCGCCCGGGCGCTCACGGCCTCCCGCTACGCGGCCATCACCGTTCTCGACGAAGCCGGCCACCTGTCGGACTTCATCGTCTCCGGCCTGACCAGGGAAGAGCACCAGGGGCTGTGGGACATGCCGGAGGGCCTGGGGTTCTTCCAGTATCTCAGCGGGCTGGAGGAACCCCTGCGGGTCTCGAACATCGGCAGCCACCTGAGATCCCTGAACATGCCGGAGTTCCTGCCCTCCGTGACGGCGACTTCCCTGTTGGTTGCTCCCATCCGCCACCAGGGGGCCGGGGTGGGCACCATCTACCTGGCCCACGATACGAAGGACCGGGAGTTCACCCGGGAGGACGAGGAGACGCTGGTGCTGTTCGCCGCCCAGGCGGCCCTGGCCATCGCCAACGCCCGCCGGCTCCGGGAGGAGCAGCGGGCCAAGGCCGGCCTGGAGACGCTGATCGACACCTCGCCGGTGGGCGTGGCGGTCTTCGACGCGGCGACGGGAATGCCCCGGTCCTTCAACCGGGAGGCCCGCCGCATCGTGGACAGCCTGCGGGGTCCCGGCCAGTCTCCGGTGGACCTGCTGAAGGTGATTACCTTCCGTCGGGCCGACGGGCGGGAGTTCTCGCTGGAGGAGTTCCCCCTGGCCGGTCTGCTGAGCACGCCGGAGACGCTCCACGCCGAGGAGATCGTCCTGCGGGTTCCCGACGGGCGGAGCGTTTCCGTGCTGCTCAACGCCACGCCCATTCTTTCCGGCGACGGCGCCGTGGAGTCGGTGGTGGTCACCCTCCAGGACCTGGCGGCGCTGGAGGAACCGGAGCGGCTGCGGGCCGAGTTCCTGGCCATGGTCAGCCACGAGCTGCGGGCGCCCCTGGCGACCATCAAGGGTTCCGCCGCCACGGTGCTGGACTCGTCCTCCGACCTGGACCCGGCGGTGCTGCGCCAGTTCTTCCGCATCATCGGCGGCCAGGCCGACCACATGAACGAGATGGTGTCGGACCTGCTGGACGTGGCGGGCATCGAGACGGGGACCCTGGCGGTCAGTCCCGAACCGGCGGAGGTGGCGGCGCTGGTGGACCGGGCCCGCAGCGCCTTCGGCAGCAGCAACACCATCGCCATCGACCTGGAGCCGGACCTGCCCCTGGTGCTGGCGGACCGGCGGCGCATCGTGCAGGTGCTGGGCAACCTGCTGGCCAACGCCGCCCGCCACTCGCCGGAATCCTCCATCATCCGGGTGAGCGCGGTGCTGGAGGGCGTTCACGTGGCGTTGTCGGTGTCCGACCAGGGGCGGGGAATACCGGCCGAGCGGCTGCCCCACCTGTTCCGCAAGTTCTCCGGGCCGCAGTCCGGCGAGCGGGGCGGGGACACGGGCCTGGGCCTGGCCATCTGCAAGGGCATCGTGGAGGCCCACGGGGGCCGCATCCGGGCCGAGAGCGACGGCGTGGGCCTGGGGGCTAGGTTCACCTTCACCCTGCCGGTGGTGGAGGCGGCATTAGGGAGCGCCAGGGTCAACAACGCCCCGGCTTCACGGCGGGTCTCTCAGAGCGCCCATCAGGACACGGAGGAACCGGTGCGCGTCCTGGTGGTGGAGGACGATCCCCAGGAACTGCGCTACGTCCGGGACCTCCTGGTCCAGTCCGGGTACGCGCCCCTGGTGACCGGCGACCCAGTGGAAGCCCTCCGCCTCATGGAAAGGGAGCGGCCCCGGCTGGCGCTGCTGGACCTGGTGCTGCCCGACGGCGACGGCATCGAGCTGATGCAGGCCATCCAGAAGATTGCCGACGTGCCGGTCATCTTCCTGTCCGCCTACGGGCGGGACGAGACCATCGCCCGGGCCTTCGAGATGGGGGCCGTGGACTACCTGGTCAAGCCCTTCTCGCCCACGGAGTTGGCGGCCAGGATGGGGTCGGCCCTGCGCCGCAGGGAGGTGTCCGAGACGGAACCCTACGTGCGGGGCGGCCTGGTCATTGACTACTCCGCCCGGCGGGTGACCCTGGACGGCAGTCCGGTGCAGTTGACCGCCATGGAATACCGGATGCTGGCCGAGCTGTCGTCCAACGCCGGGAAGGTGCTGACCTACGAGCACCTGCTGGAGAACGTCTGGAGGGACCGCAGCAGCGGCGGCATGAGGCCCATGCGCACCATGCTGGGCAAGCTGCGGGGCAAGCTGGGCGAGGATGCCCGCAACCCCAGGTACCTCTTCACCGAGTCCCGGGTGGGGTACTGGATGCCGGAGGGGGAGGGGGGATGAACAGCCGCACTTGAGTGGGAGTAGCCGTAGGCGCCCCACACTGTGGGAGACCTGAGCATCGACTAGGCCCAACTTCGGGTGCCGTTGGCGAGGGAGCCGACGGAACTGACAGCCACGGAGTACGCGGTACCGTACCAGCAGGAAGTGCAGGCACCGAGGCGGCTGACCCGCACGTGCGTCAGCGGCGGTTGTGGGGAATGGCACAGGTGGGCGGGGTGGCGGCTGCAGAATATGGCGAAGGCGTTGCGCCCTAAGCAGGGGGATTCCCCCGCCAACCCCAAATGTATTCTCAACGAGATCTCGTTTGGGTATTGAATGGAATTGGGAGAGAAGCCGAAACGGGAAAGAGTATGACTTACCCGTTGAACGCGGTGATTTCGGAACAATGGAAGAACCGACAGTTCCAGTGGGGTCGTTTGGCTAAAATAAGCTTGGTCCCCCAAAATTCTGACTCTGGGGGGACACTAGCTTAAGTCGGCCCTGATCCTGTCCAAATAATGGGTTCGACCTCAGTCTAACCCGACAGCGCTCTCCTACAGGAACACGAGGAACACATAGAGGCGATGTCGTTATTCTGGCGACAAGGCAGCGGCCTCTAGGTCTGTACGACAAGAGGAGAACTAACAAGGGGTTGACTCTATGCAATCCGCCTGGGGAGACAATTGGCTCATGCCAAGAACGTCCCGATTCCGGGTGACCTCATCTGTTCTATCCACTCTCTGAGCGTTTGCCTCTCCGCTACGCCAATAGGGTATCCACGGACCCTCCGAACCTCATCAGCGCTAGGCGCCAATGAACTCGTGGTAACGATGAGCCCTGACATAGCTTGCTCGTGTGAGACATCCGCCCAAAGAGCCTTTACGATCACCTGATCGACTCCAGCCACTTGACGTTTGCACTGTATGAGAATAAGTGGTGGCTTAGCGGCGTCATATGATGGATCCCACACTCGTACGTCTACCCCACCGTCACCTCGTCCGGGTCCTATCTCAACTCGAAACCCAACCTGCTGAAAATACTCTGCCGTTAGTCTTTCAAACTGGCGCCAATTGATGTCACCGATCTTCTGGAAGTTTTGGCCCAAGTAGTCTACGAAGCGCTGATCAAAGAAAGTTCCGTATTTTGTTTCGAGGTTCTCGCGCTCGAACAGGTGTCTCAGCTCAACGGTGTCATTCCAATCGAACCATCTTTGGGGAACCCAAGGCGACGTGTGCAGTTGAAGGAGTATCCCTTCAATCACGGCATTGGCGATCTCGAATCCTGGTTCACCAAATTCTGTGGTGACCGTTTCGAGAACCTGATGAAAATGGAGGGGACTTCCATGCGGAGTAGTCGCGATTTCAAATTGGATCGTTTCCAAACAACGAGTAAGAACCTCGTCGAGAATTTCTCCGCGAGTCGGGTCATCTGCGAAGCGTTGGTAGACTGCCGTGATGGGTGGCAGCGGTTGAGAAGTGGGGATATTACCCACCTGGTATAACAGTTCCCTGACGGCTTCTTCCAATTCTTCGGATCGAATACGTACCTGGCGGTCCTCTGGCACGAGCACTGCATCCCGCACGTCTGGAGTATCACCCAGATGCTGCCCAAGCTCTTCCCGAGTGAGAGCTAGGCCTGCTTTGTAGCCGACCGTTTCACCAAGATATCCAGCTATCGCCATTGAACTAACTATGAACGCGCCCATTGTAAGTCCTCGCGATGTCCCTCTACCCAATTGCAATTTACCGGCAATCACCTTTTCCCCATTCTATCAGAGCGTCGCTGACACAGGTGCCCAATAAGTCTGGAGGCGGCTATGATTACGCCAAATCAGGGTTGGGAAGTATCGAGGAGTCGGGTTTTAGTTCTGGCGTCCTCCGCTAGGAATCGCCAGTTGATGGTGGCTGTGGTAATGTCTCGTTCCGTTACACAGGCGTTGACGGCTATTCCCAGGCTGTGCTCATCCGTTTCTCGCCTTCGCACACAGGTCGTCGGAGCAAGCACGGTTAAGTCGATCTCCAGCGGTTAGTTGGAATGGAAAATCGACCGCTGCATCGCTTATAATCTGTCGCATGACGAGCTTGCTCACAAAACGCCAAATCGCTGAGATGGGTCAGTTGTTTAAGTCGGTGGTCGTTCGGATCTTGACCGTCCCACACCTGATGGTGCTCGGCATGGCCATGCTCCTCGCCGTGTTGGTCGGCTTGGCCGGAGCACCAGCTGAAATCGTACTGAATTTTGTTCTCGAGGCAACTGGCGCCTTCGTTGTCCTCCAGGCCAAATTGCTCATGATTGCGGGTGCTATTGCTGCCCTTTGCTTTTTCGTGGGCGCCTACCGCCTAGATGTTCTTGCTAGCTATGTTGCGGACAAGCTCCAATCCAAAATAAAGAGATTGACGCTCTTCTGGGCGTCGATGCTGGCAAGTGGTCGTACCCTGTTTCTGTTGCCAACCGGTCCCGCCGTGCGGGTACCCGCAGAGGTTCTTAACACAGGTGCAAGGGCGAGGTTCGTCCCTGGCGATACACCACAGTTGAAATAGCTGCACCTCTGTCTCGGAAGTGGGCGCTCCAGTGCGCCGGAAGATGCCTATCGTAAAGAGGTGCAGTGATGCAGCAACTTTTGACTGCTCTGGTGGGCAGCCTGCTCTTCGGAGTTCTTGTCGCCGTCGCGTGGCTGGTGTTCTGGACGTTCGTGGTGCCGCAGACAATCGGAGGGCAGGTATGGGATGGTCATACGGCCCTGATTGCGCCGGTATTCTTGGTGGCATCCCTGTTCGCCATTGGCCAGTGGGTATTGTCGCAGTTCCGCTGACGGCAGCCCTGGACACACATTGGGGGCGCAGCGCCAACAAGCCGTCGCGCCCCTTTGCCTTCCAGCGAGTTCAGCCATGAAACGAGGAGCAACGCCATGCCGCGCCCGCGCAGAAGCCAATCTCAGCGGTCCATTGAGGCTTACGACCACACCGGGCAGGAGCGGCTGAACAACCCGCCCGTGGGGCTGGTGTCGCCGGAGACGGACCGCGACGCGGGCCGCAGGACCTACGAGTACGACCCGCACTTGGACCCGCAACTGCAATGGGCCGGCAAGGTAGAGCATACCTCCTTCGAGGTGCCTACGGTGTCGCTCCACGTCCACGAGCGCATCGACCCCCGCACCATCATTCAGGCAGCCTGCAAGGCGAACGACGTGAGCGCGCCAATTCAAGGCAGCCTGTTCGACCGAACTGAGGAAAACCCTCCCCTGCGCAACGCCATCCAGTTCTATCAACACCGCCACAACTGGAGCAACCGCTTGGTGGCCGGCGACAGCCTGCTGGTGATGAACAGCCTACTCGAAAAGGAAGGCATGGGCGGCAAGGTGCAGATGGTCTACATCGACCCGCCCTACGGCATCCGCTACGGCTCCAACTTCCAGCCCTTCGTCAACCGCCGCGACGTACGTGACGGACGCGACGAGGACCTGACCCAGGAGCCGGAGATGGTCAAGGCCTTCCGCGACACCTGGGAGCTGGGCATCCACTCATACCTGTCCTACCTGCGCGACCGTCTGCTGCTGGCGCGGGAGTTGCTGACCGAGAGCGGGTCGTGCTTCGTGCAGATTAGTGATGAGAATCTTCATCACGTCCGCGAGTTGATGGATGAGGTTTTGGGAGTCGAGAACTTCGTTTCGATCATCTCCATACGTAAGACAACTAGCCAGGGGACAGCAGTTCTACTTGGTACGACTACTGATTTCCTTGTCTGGTATGCACGGAATCGAAGTTCTGCAAAATACAGGCAGATCTTTATTCAGCGGAGCGACGCTGCCGACGAAAGGTATGACCAAGCACTGCTGCAGGACGGCTCCGTAATTTCAGCAAGAGAACTAAACGAATCCCAACAAGTCAGCGCTCAGCTCTTTCGTGTTGATAATTTGACCAGTTCGCGTCCTGCTGGGGAAGGGGACGTCAGGGAGTTTGAATTCGAAGGCGGCAGATTCACACCTGGACGTGGCACATTCAAAACCAATCGGGACGGTCTAGTTCGATTATCCAACGCTGGGCGGCTACATACTACTTCAGGCGCGACACTCAATTATCGAAGGTTTAGGTCAGACTTTCCCATAGCGGCTATTGGTAATCTCTGGACTGATATTAGCGGCTCAGTACAAAGCCGATCTGACCCTAAAGTGTACGCAGTCCAAAGTTCTACTGAGGTCATTGAGCGGTGCATCCTGATGACCACCGACCCCGGCGACCTCGTGTTCGATCCCACCTGCGGCTCGGGCACTACCGCCTACGTCGCCGAGCAGTGGGGACGGCGCTGGATAACCTGCGACACCTCCCGGGTGGCGATTACCCTGGCCAAGCAGCGGCTAATGACGGCGCTGTTCGACTACTACGAACTGGCCCATCCTGAAGAGGGCGTGGGCAGCGGCTTCAACTACAAGACCGTGCCGCACATTACCCTGGGATCCATAGCCAACAACCCGGACATCCGGGAAGGGATGAGCCAGGCGGAGATTGACGCGGCCATCGCCCGCCACGCGCCGCAGGAGACGCTGTATGATCAGCCGCTGTTGGACAGCGGCAAGCGGCGGGTGACCGGCCCGTTCAGCGTGGAGGCAGTGCCAGCCCCGGCTGTGAAACCCATCGATGAGGCCGACGCGTCGCAGCTCTTGCCAGCGGACGATACTGTAGGCCGGTCCGGCGAGACGCTGCGCCAGTCCGACTGGCGGGACGAGTTGCTGAAAACCGGCATCCGGGGGAAGGGCGGGCAGTTCGTCCGATTCGCTCGCCTGGAGGCCCTGCCCGGCTGCCGCTACCTGCACGCCGACGGCGAGTCGCGGCCCAACGACGAGGGCGCCGACCGCATCCGCGAGGATGGCCCGGCACTACAGTCGCAGCGCATCGTCGTGTCCTTCGGCCCGGAACACGCTCCCCTGGAGCAACGGCAGGTGGAGTGGGCCATCCAGGAAGCGCAAACCCTGGTGCCCAGGCCAAGGGTCGTGGTATTCGCCGCCTTTCAGTTCGACCCGGAGGCCTCCAAGGACATTGACGAGACCAACTGGCCGGGCCTGACGCTGCTGAAGGCGCAGATGAACGCCGACCTGTTGACGGAGGACCTGAAGCGCAAGCGGGCCAGCAACCAGAGCTTCTGGCTCATCGGCCAGCCGGATGTCTATCTGCACCACATTAGTCGAGGCCAGGACACCGGCAAGTGGCAGGTGGAGGTGCGCGGCTTCGACTACTACAACACCAAGACCGGCGATGTGGAGTCGGGCGGCGAGGACCAGATCGCCGTCTGGTCGCTGGACACCGACTACGACGGGCGCAGCCTCTACCCGCGGCAGGTATTCTTTCCTATGTCAGGGCCACACGACGGCTGGTCCCGCCTGGCCCGCAACCTCAAGGCCGAGATCGACGAAGACCTGATCGAGGCCTACCGGGGCGCGGTTTCGCTGCCCTTCGAGGCCGGGGAGCACCGCCGCATCGCGGTCAAGATAGTGGACGACCGGGGCATCGAGAGCCTCAAGGTTATCTCTATGGGAGGCTGACGCAGTGCTGACCGAACTCAAGCTGTCCAACTTCAGGATTTTCGACGACGAAGTGACGGTGCGCTTCAGGCCAATAACCGTCCTTATCGGTCGCAACAGCTCCGGCAAGTCGTCCATCATCAAGTTCCTGCTAATGCTGCAACAATCGGCTGAGTACGGGCGCTCGCAGTTTCTCACGCCGGAGGGAGCTAGGGTGAGCTTGGGCGCCTTTCGAGCGCTGCAAAATTCCTTGACCACCAAACCGAATCTTGAGTTCGAGCTAAAGGCTAGAGATGACTCTGAAAGAGTCTTTCGTCGTCTGGCAGGGTTTTGGCAAGAAATAGAGGACATGGAACCAGACGATATGGTCTGCAGCGCCAAGGCGAACATCGCTTACCGTAGAAGGAATATGACAGGGAGGGCTACTTACTCGTTCGCCAACAAAGATTCAGGTGTCGATTTCATTAGAATTGAAGATAGAGTTCTGGCTGACTCGACTTTTTTGGGAGCTCTTGTTGAGCATATCCTCCCCCGTACTTCAGACTCAAGAAGACTTGCCGCTTTTTCTGGAGAATATGTGCAACACGGTTCGAGTCCCACAGCCACTTTAGCTCGCGCTATTGCGGCCGGTGTATTGCAGGACGAGTTGCGCTATCAAATTAACTCAATTCGTCACCTGTCACCGGTTAGAGTAGAGGCCCAAAGGGTCATCATAGCATCACCACCTCCGGTGGATGACGTAGGGCAAGGAGGCGAGTTTGCCCTGCCTCACCTGCAAGGGATGATTGAGGGGAGAAGTCTCAGGTATGATTTTATTCTGCCGTACCTCGAAAAAGTCGCCGGAATAACCGGAGTGAAATTCCGGAATTCGTCGGGATATATTAGCCAAGCCATTGCTACCAACAAGGCTACCGGAGCCAATGCACTAATAGCTGACTACGGTTTTGGAGTCAGTCAATGTCTGCCGATCCTGGTTCAAGGGGCGATAATGGCTCCGCGGACTACCTTGATGGTCGAGCAGCCCGAGGCCCAACTACACCCCACGGCGCAACTGGAACTGGGCGAGTTCTTTGCCAAACTGTGGACGCAAAAGCAAGTCGGCTCCATCATCGAGACCCATAGCGGCAACATCCTGCTCAGGCTGCGGCGACTGATAGCGAGGGGAGACCTTCCGAATCAGGATGTGTCCATTGCGTTCTTCACCATCGACGATGAAAGCAATATGCCGACCATCAAGAACCTCGACATAAACAAGGACGGGTCAATGGAACAGGGCCTGCCCATGGAGTTCTTCGGGGCGGACATCATCGAGGGGCTGCAACTTGGAGCGCGAGCATGACCACATCCCCATTTCAGGATGCTGTGGGTATCGACACAAACGTTTTTGAGCATTTGCTGAACAAGGAGAACAATAATGCTGATGGTCACATAAATGAACTCTTGATACATCTCCAACAGCAAGGTATTGCTTTGCTGGTAGATTTCGGCGGCCGCATAGCAGGGGAGTACGATAACCAGTTGAGTCCAATTATTCGGCGTACTGACGATGAAAGAAATGAAATATACATCCTGCGTTATTGGATGGAATACGCAGACCGACGTGAAGTTGCAGTAAACGGGTCTGGGCAGCTCATGACCGCGATAAGGGGAGTTATAAAAGACCCAGCCGACGCCGTCGACAGAATTTTCGTTTATGTGGCCTTTCACCAAGGAAGATGGCTGATATCGAACGACATAGCTGACATAGTGGAGGGCCCGGCACGGGAAAGGACACCTCGACGCAACCGTTTGCGACAAAGAACAAGCAAGGTTCCGTCCCGACGGCGCCGACATCCTGACCTCTCAAGAAGCTCATGCAGCGATTTAGGTTTGATCATGGGACAGACAACTATCGACCAATTGGTAATCTGCAAGCCCTACGAGGAGCCAAGGCACCATTGGCTCTACAACCGTGAGACACGTGACTATTCCTATGAAACGGGCCGTCGCCCGGCCGGTTACCTCAAGGCCACTCCCAACTACAAGGGCTTCGACGATCCTGGGATTTTCGTGGAACTCACATTGGTCAACAAGATTCGCTCGCGGGTAAAGGCATGGCAGGATGCCGGGTATCCCGGTGTGACCAGCATCACCCGGCGTTTGCTGGAATATTGGACCGACCCCGAAGAATTCGACAGCAGGGAGTTCTTCTTCTGCCAGCTTGAGGCCGCCAAGACATTGATCTGGCTGACCGAAGCTCCTGACAGCGAGAAAGTGGGCCTGGAGATTCCCGACGACGGCGGCGATTTTACGCGTCTGTGTGCGAAGATGGCCACCGGCACGGGCAAGACCGTGGTGATGGCCATGGTCATTGCCTGGCACATTCTGAACAAGGCCACCTTTCCTCAGGATCCCCGGTTCTCCAAGAATATTCTGGTGGTCGCTCCGGGCCTAACAGTCAGAAACCGTCTGTCGGTCCTTCACCCCTCCGCCGACGGCAACTTTTACGAAGGGTTCAGGATCGTGCCGCCAGGATTGATGGACAAGCTCCGGGGCGGGAAGGTGCAGGTCCACAACTGGCACGCCCTCAACTGGGAGACCCAGGAATAGGTGGACAGACGGCGCAGCGTGGACAAGCGCGGGGTGAGAAGTGACGCCGCATATTCCAAGGACGTGCTGGGCGAATTGGCCAACGCCCGGAACCTGCTGGTAATCAACGACGAGGCGCACCATGCCTGGCGGATGCCGGCGGGCGCCACAATCCGGGGCATCGACAGGAATGAGCTTGACCAAGCGACCAGGTGGATCGGTGGCCTGGACCGCATTCACAGAGCCCGCGGCATACTACGCTGCTACGATTTTTCGGCCACTCCTTTCGTGCCTTCGGGAGGAAGCGCCGCCGAGGCAAACTTGTTCTCTTGGGTAGTAAGCGACTTCGGACTGAACGACGCCATCGAATCCGGGTTGGTCAAGACGCCCAGGGTGGTGGTGCGGGACGACGCGGGCCCCGACCCCAAGACCTACAGGTCGCGGCTCTATCATATCTACAACGATCCGGAAGTCAGGGACGACTTGAACCGGCGCGCCCGGCCGGAGGACCCACTGCCGGACCTGGTATCCAACGCCTACCTCCTGCTGGGACACGACTGGAGGGAAGCGGCCCGGATCTGGCTGGAAGAGGGACACAAGACACCCCCGGTAATGATCACCGTAGCCAACCGTACCGAGACGGCGGCGCGAATCAATCACTTCTTCACCCGCAACCAAGTTGCCATCCCCGAACTGTGCGCCCCGGAAGGCATCTTGCACATTGACTCCAACGTGCTGAAGCGCGCCGAGGAATCGGACGAGCCGATACTCCAGGTGCAATCAGGCCCTGGGGGTGATCAGGACGAAGATGACGGCCCCAGGCGTCCGCCTACCGCACAGCAAAGAGCTGAGCAGTTGCGCCGGAAAGTGGATACGGTGGGTAAGCGCGGTCAACCCGGGGAGCAAGTGCAAAACGTCATTTCTGTGGGGATGCTGTCAGAAGGTTGGGATGCCAAGACGGTCACTCACATTATGGGATTGAGGGCCTTCAGCAGCCAACTCTTGTGCGAGCAGGTTGTGGGGCGAGGTCTGCGGCGGACTTCCTACGAGGTCAACCGGGACGGGATGTTCGACCCGGAATACGTCAACATCTTTGGGATTCCTTTCACCTTTCTCCCTCATGAATCGGACGAAAGCGTCATCCCTAAACCGCCGACTTCCAGGACTGCCATTGAGCCGGTGCCAGAGAAAGCCGCCTTTGAAATCAGTTGGCCCAATATCATCCGCATTGAGCACGTCTACCGCCCCAATCTCTCCCTGGACTGGAAGAATTTGGAACCCCTGGAACTCAATGCCGGTCATACGCCCAGCCTGGCGGATCTCGCCCCGATAGTGGACGGCAAACCCGACTATTCGCAAGTTAGCAGTATCGACTTGGAAGAATTGGCTAGGCAGAGTCGCACTCAAACAGTTGTGTTCAGAACGGCCCGAGACATATACGACCAGATGCAGCCATCCTGGCCTGGCAACCGCGAGTCACTGATCGCCCAACTGGTGAAACTGGTCGAACGAGTTATCGGATCCGACCGGCTTCATATTACCCCCGAATTGTTCAATAAGGATGAAATCGCCCGGCGTCTAATCATCACGCTGAACCTGACCAGAGTGGTCAGGCACATCTGGGAGGCTATTCGCCTTGACAACACAGAGGCGCTGGAGCCAGTGTTTGACCCGCAGCGGCCTATTCGTTCAACAGCGACTATGCCCACTTGGTACACAGCAAAACCCTGCCACGCCGCCGACCGTAGCCACATCAACATGTGCGTATACGACAGCACATGGGAGGCTTCGGAAGCCTTCGAACTCGCACGTAACCCCCTGGTCGAATCTTGGGTGAAGAACGACCATCTTGGGTTCGAGGTACTCTATGTTTACAGAGGAGTGGTGCGGAAGTACCGGCCTGATTTTCTCATTCGTTTCAAGTCGAGGAAGATGCTGGTGCTGGAAACGAAGGGTCAGGCGGACGACCAGAGCCTCGCCAAGCGCCGCGCCCTTGAGGAGTGGACACGCGCTGTAAATCAACAAGCCAGTTTCGGCCAATGGTCCAGCGCCACTTCCTACAACCCTGCGGACGTGAAGGACATTCTGGCGAAGCACGCGACAGTTGCCGATGGCATCACCTCTTGGGAGTAATGTTTTTGCATTCGGCCAATTCACTGCACCGGGGGTACTGCATCTAGGCAAAGTGCCTCCCCCATAGGGTAATAGAACGGGCATTCGAGTGCTTTTGCTCGTCGCCACACTTGGAAATGGTCCCTTCCATTCATTGCGATCTCATGTACGGCCGGACTTAACAAGCGTTTCCTGGTATGGGCGAGGTCAGATCCCTATCCACATCTCGAAGACGGTACTGCCCATCGTCAAGTCAGGCCCACCAAACTGGATAAAATCAAGAACCTTCACGTTGAGGTTCAGGTTGGCGGTGTAAGCGGCGCTGCCTTGGCGGGTCCGCCAATCAACGTAGCGAACCGTGACCGGAGGCCCCGCCCTCATGCGGGGCTTTTCGTTCGTGAAGGGCCGGAGCTGCACATGGCCGTGAGCCGGCTTGCGCCCTGGGTCAGCCCGGCCGCCCTGACGCAGCGCACCTCCCGATGGGTCCGACGCTTCGCAGCGGCAGGCGCTCCCGGTCTGCCGCGCCGGATTGAGGACGCGGCATGGCCTAGTCCGCAATCATTTCCCCCGTCTCCGCAACGTGAACCCGTCGCCGCCTGTTGCCCTGCTTATCTGCCAAACTAAAGAGGTTGAGACGCAATTGACAGTTGCGTCTCAACCTTTGTATGGCCGGATATGGCCGACACTTTTGGTCGGCGCCAACCAGGGCAACCCTGGCCGTCGTCCCTAATCGTCGTCGATGATGACCCCCTCGCCATGCTCACGCGTGAAGGGAGTGTCGCTGGGAGAATAGGCCAGGAACATCCCGAAGGACTCGTCCCCCTCGCTGAGGTCGTCATCCAGGATCACCACCTGGACCACCTTGCTGGTCTCCCCGGGCGCGAAGGTGAGCAGGACGTTGGCCCACTCGAAGTCATCGCCTTGGGTCGCCGTCTTGTACCGGAAGGAGGTGGTGGCGGCATACACCTGCACCTTCTTGGCGCTGGCGGCGCTCAGTGAAACGGTGAACTCCATCACCCCCGCGTCCTCCCGCGCCGAACCGTCGGACACCGAGAGGGACGGCGTGGCGTCCGGCGGCGGCGGGTCGTCGTCGTCCGCTACCGCAACCGTGGCCGTGCCCGCAGTGGCCGACACGGTGTAGCCCTGGCCGGTATCCACCGTGGCGGTTACCGAGCCGTCGGCTTCGTCCGCGCCGTCGTTCACGGTGGCGACGGTCAAGGTGTAACTGCCGGTGGTGGGGATGCTCACCGTCTGCGAGCCGGGGGTTGCGCCGTAGTCGCCGCTCTGGCTCACCGACACGCTGACGGCCAGCGGAGCGTGGGGGGCCGGGGTGGCGGTGAGGGTAAAGGTGGCGTCGCCGCCCTCGGTTACCCCCGAACCGGCGGCGATGCTGATCTCCGGCACGTCGTCGTCCGCCACTGCCACCGTAGCCGCTCCCGCCGTAGTGGACACGGTGTAGCCCTGGCCGGCGCTCACCGTGGCCGTTACCGAACCGTCGGCCTCGTCCACGCCGTCGTTCACAGTAGCAACGGTCAGGGTATAACTGCCGCTGGCGGGAATGCTCACCGTCTGCGAACCAGGAGCTACCCCAAAGTCGCCGTTCTGGGACACGCTCACGCTGACCGACAGGGCCGTGGTCGGCGCCGGGCTAGCGGTGATGGTGAAGGTGGCGGTGCCGCCCTCGGTTATCCCGGAACCGGCGGTGATGCTGATCTCCGGCGTCCCCGGCAGCGTAGCGTCGTCATCCGCCACCGCGACCGTGGCCGCTCCTGCCGTGCTGGACACGGTATAGCCCGTGCCGCTGCTGACGGTCGCCGTTACCGACCCGTCGGCCTCGTCCACGCTGTCGTTCGTTGTAGCAATGGTCAGCGTCGCGCTGCCGGACGTGGGGATGCTCACCGTCTGCGCCCCCGGCGTTACTCCAAAGTCGCCGCTCTGGCTCACCGACACGCTGACCGACAGCGGAGCGTGCGGCGCCGGGCTGGCGGTCAGGGTGAATCTGGCGTTGCCGCCCTCGGTGATGTCTCCATTAGAAACAATGCTGATCTCCGGCACGTCGTCGTCCGCCACCGCGACGGTGGCGGCGCCGGCCGTGGCCGACACGGTGTAGCCGGTTCCGCTGTTCACCGTGGCCGTTACCGACCCGTCGGCCTCGTCCACGCCGTCGTTCGTTGTAGCAATTGTCAGCGTGGCGCTGCCGGACGTGGGGATGCTCACCGTCTGAGACCCCGTCGTTACCCCGAAGTCGCCCGTCTGCGCCACGCTCACGCTGACCGACAGGGCCGAACTCGGCGCCGGGCTGGCGCTGATGGTGAAGCTGGCGTCGCCGCCCTCGGTGATGCCGGAACCGGCCGTGACGCTCACCTCCGGCGTCGCCGGCGGCGGGTTGTTGCACTGCTCCAGCGCATCCAGCGTGCGGACCGTCCGGTCCCAGCGGGTGTTGTCGAACTGCTGCTTGATGGTTCGGGCGTCGTCAGCCGTCATTGCCGTCTCGCCGGTGTCCACGCCCAGGGCGGCCAGCACCCGGTTCCAGCGCGACACGTGGTCGTCGTGGCTGTACTCATCCCGCCAGGTCTCCACCTCCGACACCGTTATGGCGTCGGAAGGCAGGTTCGGCGTGCAGGTCTGCGGCGGATCGTCGTCGTCCGCCACCGCCACCGTTGCCGAACCCGCCGTGCTGGACACGGTGTAGTCCGTGCCGCTGTTCACCGTTGCGGTTACCGAACCGTCGGCCTCGTCCACCGAGTCGTTGACAGTAGCGACGGTCAGCGTCGCGCTGCCGCTGGTCGGGATGCTCACCGTCTGGGAGTTGGGAGTTACCCCGTAGTCGCCGCTCTGGCTCACAGACACGCTGACCGACAGCGCCGCCGCCGGCGCCGGGTTGGCGCTGACCGTGAACGATGCGTTCCCGCCCTCGGTGATCCCGGAGCCGCCCGTGACGCTCACCTCCGGCGTCGCCGCCGGCGGGTTGTTGCACTGCTCCAGCGCCTCCAGCGTGCGGACCGTCCGGTCCCAGCGGGTGTTGTCGTACTGCTGCTTGATGGTCCGGGCGTCGTCAGCCGTCATCGCCGTCTCGCCGGTGTCCTCGCCCAGGGCGGCCAGCACCCGGTTCCAGCGCGACACGTGGTCGTCGTGGCTGTACTCGTCCCGCCAGGTCTCCACCTCCGACACCGTTATGGCGTCCGAGGGCAGGTTCGGCGTGCAGGACGCCGCCGCGGTGCGCTGGTATCCGGTGGGGGTCACCTCGTCGTAGTCCTGGGAATAGACGATGACCGCGTACTCCGTGTCGGCCTTGAGGCCGGTGATGGTGTAGGTCAGCGTATCGGCGTCGACCTGGGCGGACTGCGTCTCGGCACCCGCGACGTTCTCGGCCCAGTACACCAGGTAGTGGTCAACCTCCCGCTGGGACCAGGACAGCGTCATGCTGCTGGCGGTCACGCCCGAGAAGCCCAGCGCTCCCGGCTCGGGGAAGGGATCATCCTGCTGGTCAGCCTCCCCGTCCTGCGAGTCCTGTCCCAGCGTTTGCGGCTGCCCGGCGGCGCAGGAACCGTCGCCCAGTTTGGTGGGCGGGTTGAAGTTGTGATGGTGGTGGGTCTGGCCGCCGTGGGTGTACGGGTGCGAAGTGTGGCCATACTCCGGCTTGCAGCCGGTCCAGACCGCCGGTCTGCCGGCGGTCGAGCCGTTGCCGTAGCTCCACGCGTCAATCTCCTCCTCCGTCAGGCACTCGGTGATCCCCATGCCCCCGGGTGAGTACACCTGGCTTCCATCGACGGTGATCAGGCGCGCCCGGTGGTGGGAGTGGCCGTACCAGCACGCCGCCTGCGCCGTGTCGAACACCGTAGTCTCCACCTCAGCCGAAGAGCCGCCGCCGACACTATAGGCAACGTCCTCCTGGACCTCCGCCCAGTAGTTGCGCCCCGACATGTTTTCAGTACTGCGGTAAATCTTGGTGGGCAGCGTGATGTCGGCAGTCCCGCCGGAGCCCACGTCCACGTGGGTATAGTCCGTGAACTGCACCTTCTCCTCGCCGTTGCGAAGCGGTGGGTCGCAGTGTTTGTAGGGGTCCCATTCGCCGTATCTGCCTCCTCTACTATCGGGGACAAGGAAATCGCCGTATCTCTCGCAGGGCTCGTCGAATGGGTTGACGAAGACTTCCCACGTCTTGAGGTACACCCGCCGCGTCTCGCCCGCCCCCGGCGCCGGGTTGACCGTGATCCGGTAACGCGCGTCGTTGCCGGACATGACCGTGCCGTTGTCCAGGGCAGCGATGCTGGCGGTGGGCACGCCCGGCCAGGCGGAGGGACAGGTTCCGCCGCCCACCGGCATGCAGGCCCACCCATTGTCGGGATGCGCAATGTAGTTATTGGACTTATCGTCGGGATTGGGATCCGGCGCCACCCGCATGGCGATCCAGCCGTTGCCCACCTCGCCGCCGGCCTCGGCCCGGTTCTTGACGTGGACGCGCCGGCTGAAGCTGCGGTCGCCGGACATGATGGAACTCTCCAGCCAGGGACGCACGTAGGCGCCCATGATATTCACCCGGGCGCTCCCGTCCGGTTTCCAGTCTGGATTGAGCACGTACCGGTCCCACGTCGCCGGGCGGTCGTCCGAGCGCGGGCTGAGCACGTCGCCGCCCCAGGCCAACTGCGTCCGGATGCCGCTCAGCTCACGTCCCTCCAGCGCTTTGGGGAGCGAGAAGGTGAAGTCCACGTTGGCGCCGGTCTGCGCCGGGCCGTTGCTCCCGTCACCCAGCGCCGCTCCGACGGAGATATCCAGGGAGATGTCTGAACTGGTGATGACCGTCATGACCGTATCGGAGGCGGCCAGGGTCCGGTAGCCCGTACCGGACCCGATGCTGACCGTCACCCCGCCGTCGGGCTCGCCCAGGTTGTCGTCCACCGTTTCGACGGTGAACGTGGCGACGCCGGAGGTGGGGATCGTCTCTGTCTTCGGGCCCTGGTCCCCGGAGTCGACGAAGTTGGGCCCGCCGTCGGTGGTCTCCGTCACCTTCAGGTTGACTGTCACGGGCGACGACGGCGCCGGGACCGCCCGCAGCGTGTAGGTGATGACCGTGCCCTCTTCGACCCGGGCCCGCCGGGTTTCGATGGTGACCAGGGGATTGGCGGCGCTCACGTCCAGCGGCAGGAAGATGCCCGACAGGCCCAGGTACACGTTGTTGTCGCCCACCGGGATCTGGCCCTGGTTGATGGGGTTATGGTTCTGCATGTTGCCGCCCCAGCGCGTGTGGGTGCCGTGGCCCAGGTGGTAGGTGGCCTTCGCCCCCGCCGTGGCGTGGGTCGTGCCCGACTTGGTGCCGGTGTTCGGGCCCCGCTTGTTGGTGGTCACGACGCCCAGGGCGTTGCGCTGGTGGGGCCCGGTCTGCCTGTTGGCGTCCCAGGTGCCGTCCCAGAAGTCGTTGTAGTCGTCGGCGACCTTCGGGCCGCCCATCCAGTAGATGGGGTGCGAGAAGGGCGTGTGGCTGGGCTCTCCCGACACCATGATGCCGGCGGCGGTGTGCCAGGCGGCGTCCACGGTACCGGTGCTGCCCACCACCCGGAAGGTGTCCTGGTACTGGCGGATGTCCGCGTGGCCGGTGCTCGAACCCCCGATCCGGTTGCGCACGAAGGTGTCGTAGTCGCCGATGTTGCCCGATTCGGCGTTGCGCTCGTTCTCCGTCTTGAACAGCAGCCGGAACTGGTCCCCCGCGCTCACGCTGCCGGGCTTGAGGGGCCAGTTCTCCGGGACGAAGTTGACGTCGGCGATCTGGACCACAGCGTACTGTCCCTGGTTCGTGGCGTCCTGCTGGGAGCCAATGGTGATCCCCCTCGGCACGTCCCAGAAGCCCATGACGAAGCTCTCGTATCCCTCGATCCGGTCGTCCAGCAACACGGGCAGGCTGAAGGTGTGGCTGGTCACTCCCGCCGGCACCGTCACCCGGTGCGTGGCGGCCAATGCATCTAATCCCCCCCCGAATTGAACGGCTGAGGGGACATCCACGACGATATCCTTGTTCAGGTCGGCGTCGCAATTATGGAAGCCAATCTCGAAGGTGCGCGCTCTCTTGGTGGGTGAGCTGAAGGTCAGGGTCGGCCGCAGCGGGTCGCCCTCCCGCGCGTTGTAGCTGTTGCGGCTGAACTTCACCGTGTTGTCGACGGCAACCGGTCCGATGGGACCGACTATCGGCGTGAAAAAGCGTTCAGATCCCCCACTGCCGTCGTCGTGGAGGATCCGCGACCGGATGTAGTGGCCGACGTCCGCTTGCTGCAGAGTGTAGGACTGGGAATCCGATATTGGGGTCCAGCCAGTAACGCCCTGGGTCGAACTTCGCTCCCAACGGTACGCGGACGTGCCCTCGCCGTCGGGATCGGCGCAGACCTTTTGTACCGTCAGGGTGCCGTTCACCTGGGGCTGGCCGCCGATCCGAAAGGCTGGCCGGCCAGTTTCCTCGGCAATCGTAATCGTTGCTGTGGATGTGTTGTTCACCCCGTAGTCGGCACCGGCGGTGAAGGCCAGAATGATGGTCTCGCCGTGGTCCGTGACCGCGTCCTCCAGGATCGTAACTGGGAGAATAACATTGGTGAACCTCGGCGTCCCCGACGGAATGGTGAACGTCCCGGTGCGGGCCGCGTAGTCCGGGCTGCCGGCATCGATGGTGTAGTCCACCCCGGGCGTCGCCGTCCCGCCTATCGTGTAGTTGACGGTCAAGGGCGCTGACAGATTCTGGGAGACTTGAAAATTTATCACCTCCCTTCGGGATTCTACCAGAGTTCCGGGTTCCAACAGAGTAATGACCAAACCCTGCCAAAACACATTCGGGACACTCTGCGCCGATGCCCGCTCGGTTGGCGTCAGGGCAACGGCCACGATGGCCAGCAGCACCAGGGAGACCAGCGCCAGCCGCCACTTCGCGCCGCGCATCAGAACACCTTCCGAACGTCTGTTCGGGGGGGGGGGGTAACCATGGATGTCACGCGGCCGATCAGTGCTTTCATCGTCTTATCCCTCTACGCGCTGTTCCTATACGTGCCTGGCCCTGCTCGCGGCTGGCCTGTTCGTTGCCTTCCAGCCGGGCACATGGGCCGCCAGCTTCAAGAGCCTATGCAACTTTCGGCAAATCATCGCAAATCCCCGCCGCTTTTTCAAGGGCGGGAGAGGCGGGCAGCGACGGATTTCCCCCGCCGGGGGAATGAGTATCACTGCAAACGGCCCAACTCTCCGGCAACGGACACAATGCCGGTGCAATTCCGGCCGGCCCTGGATTTACCACACTGCCTGGCGGCTCGGGCTGGCCCCGGGTCAGGAATCCCGCAGTCAGGAATCCCGCAGTCAGGAATCCCGCAGTCAGGAATCCCGCAGTCAGGAATCCCGCAGTCAGGAATCCCGCAGTCAGGAATCCCGCAGTCAGGAATCCCGCAGTCAGGAATCCCGCAGTCAGGAATCCCGCAGTCAGGAACCCCGCAGTCAGGAACCCCGCAGTCAGGAACCCCGCAGTCAGGAACCCCGCAGTCAGGAACCCCGCAGTCAGGAACCCCGCAGTCAGGAACCCCGCAGTCAGGAACCCCGGCGGCCCAGCCGTTCCTCCAGCTCCCGCACGCGAGCCTCGGCGGCCAATCGCCCCGTCCGCTCGGTGTCGGCGCGGGTTTGAGCCGCGATGCGGTCGGCCAGCTCGCGGTCGGCCCGGGCGCGTTCGCTCTCAAAGGTCGCGATGGGCTGTCCCGCAACCGGGTCGTACAACGCCAACCCGCCGCTCTCCCAGCGCAAGCTCAGGTTCAGCATCGGGCTGTACCCCTGCAACACGCCGTCGGGCAGCTCCTCAATTTCAACGGCGACATACTCGCCGTTCATCAACCGGTCCCCCGCCAAGCGTGCCCCGTGCCACCGGCCGTCAGGTGTCGGGTCGAACCGCCAGTACTCCGTAATGCCTAGCCTCTCGTAGAACTCCCGCTTCTCGCCTACGTCAACATGGCCCGTGCCCTCCGACGCGATCTCCAGCACCCAGTCCGGCGCCTTGCCTTGCTCGTCAATCACGTACCCGTTGGTCTCCCGGTACAACGCCGGGTCCACGCCGAAGGCCACCAGCAGGTCGGGATACCGCATCTCGCCGCCCCGGCGGGCGGTGACGTACTTCTCCCCGGACACGATGGTGGTATCAGGGTTGCCCAGGAACTGCTTCAGGTGGTGGTGCAGGCCGGTTTCGCTGAGATGCTCGGCGGAGGTCATGTCGTCGGGCTCGCGTTCGGGCGGGTCCGGCAGCCGGAAGCGGCCCCTGGCTTTGGATTTGCTGGCTGCGGTGTCGGAGGTGGTCATGTCGCACCTGGTTGATCGGCGGCAACGCGTTCTGCCTTGTCGAAACATGATCGAGTTGGCGTAACGGCAATCCGGCGCTCCCGCACAGGGCTGGTTCTGTGGAGCATATCGTACACCGCCGGCCGACTCACCGGCAACGGTGGGGGACAACCCATTGGCCCTGGCGATAGTCAGCGACCGGGGCGGTTCACACCCGCCCGGTTGCCGAGACGTCTTACGGAGAGCATCGGCAGGCTCATGAGGCGCGGCCTGCCCTGCCTCATTCCCCAACACTGACGAACGGCGACGGCGAACCGGGTCGCGCCCGGCATTGCTGACACTTGCCCGTAGCGCGCCGGAGGTCCGGGTTGCTACGCTGGAAGCATGGCATTGTCCCGCGAGCGCCTCCTGGACGCCCTGGCCCGGCTGCCCTTCATCGACGCCGGGGAACTGGCGCTGATCCTGGGCGAGCCGGCGACGACGGTCCACCGCGTCCTCACCGCCCTGCTGAAGGAAGGCGCCGCCAATCGCATCAGCCACGGCACGGCCCATCTGCCCTCCAGCCACTGCTATTATCTCACGCGAGAGGGCATCAACGAAGCGGCCGCACTCAGCTACGACTCGCCGTCGGAGTTGGTGCGAGCCTACCCGGTATCCCGGGAGTGGCTGGCGCTGCTGCTGCGCCGCCTGGACGCCGTGGCCTCGGCGTACCGCCTGGCGGCAACCCTCTCCCCCGGCGTGGACGGGCTGGCAACCCAGGTGGAGTTCCAGCGCCGGGGCCGGTTCGACGCGGTGGTCACCCTGCACAATGGCCGCAGCTTCGGCGTGGTGCGTCAGGGCCTGGCGCTGCGGCGCCGCTCCCTCTACGACCGGCTCAGGGCCATCGCCGAGTACCACCACTCCCGACGCCCCGGCATGGTCCTGATTCTGGTTCCCAGCCCCTGGGAGCAGCGGCTGACCAACGACTTCTGCCTGAACATCGACCTGCGGGACTACCACGTGGCCGTGGAGCGCCGGGAAACGCTGGAGGAGTGGGACCGCACGCTCTGGCAATCGGCCAACTGGACCTTCGGCCGGACCTGCCGCACCCTGGAGCAGGTGGCCGCCCAGGCCGGCGCCGGCGGACGTTCTCTCACCGAGACGCCGGAGCGCAAGCTGGCAACGCTGCCCGACCCGGAGCGCATGGTCCGGTCTGCCCCGGCCTTCGGCGTCAGCCCTGCGGAGAAGCGCGTCCTGGACCTGATCACCGACCACCCCATGATCCCCGGGAGCACCTGGCCCGCTGGCTGGGCGTTTCCGACGGGAGGGTAAGCCAGATGACCCGCAATCTGGCGGACACCTGGGGATTGATCGAGCAGCACGGCAAGCGGAGCGACGTGCGCTACACCCTGTCCGAGCGGGGCATCGGCTACGTGACCCGCCGGGACCGGGCCCAGCTGTCCACCACCATGGCAACCTGGAGCACCGAGCCGATCACAGACAATCACGGACGGTCCCGACCCCGGGGACACCGCATCCTCACCTGGGAACGCCAGACCGGCCACGCCGACGGCATCACCTGGTTCCTGTCGGAACTGGCCGCCGAGGCCCGGGCCGAAGACGCCAGCGAACTGCAATGGTCGGTGCCCGCCGCCCGCGCCGACCGGGCCTTCAACCGGGGCGACGACGCCATCGCCCCCGACGCCGTGGGACACCTGCTGGTGGGCGGTCTCCACGTGCCCTTCCACTTCGAGCACGAGCTGCGCGCCCGCCATCCCAGGGGCGTGGCCGCCCGGCTCAGGCCCTACGTCCGCTACTACCGCTCCGACGCACCCCGCAACGACCAGCCGCCCTTCCCCACCACGCTGTTCCTGGTGGACACCCAGGAGGTGTCCGAGACCTACGCGAGCACGGCGTCCCACATGGCCGCCATGGCGCTGCCCATCCTGGTGTCCAGTAGGGAGGTTCTGTCCGATAAGGGAGTGCTGGGCAGGTCCTGGCGTCCCCTGTGGGAACCGGAATGTCCGCCCGTGGCGCTGGGGGAACTGGGCGCCTGGGAGTGGGACGGGCTGCGGCGACGGATGCGCCGGGTGGAGACACGTTAGTCATGCTGACACGGCATTATCTACCCAACACGCTGTCCGGGTGCGCAAACGTGCATTTCGGGGGTGATCTCGGGGTTGGCCGGGAGGCCGCGACGCATCATCCGGCGCCAGATTCAGGTAGGAAACGGGCGGCAATGCCCTTTGACCAATCAGGAATTGCATTTTTACAACTGTGAAAAACCAGGCTAAAACAACGAGAGGGATTTTCAACCGAGTGCAATGGCCTGACGTGTCGCCCATGACCAGGCAAAAGACGAGGTGAAGCATATGTCAGATGATGTCAAGGACGATGTTCACTGGGTGGACAAGGGGGAGGCGGCGCGGGAGTTGGAGGTATCCCTGTCCACGCTGGACCGGATGATCCGCAAGGGGGAGGTGGACGTGAAGCGGAAGGGCCGGCGGGTGTACGTGAAGCTGCCGGGGCGCCGCTACCCCAGCGACCGGGAGCTGTTGCGGCAGGCCAGGGTCAGGGTGGAACGGCTGGAGCGCACGGTGGGAGAACTGGCGGAGGAGGCGGACCGGCTGGAACAGGAAAGGGACCGGGCACGGGCCGAGACGGAGAGCGCCCTGGAAGAGTACCGCAGGCTGGAGGAGGTGCTGGCCGGGGAACAGGAGGCCCACGAGAAGACCCGGCGGTGGGCGAGGTTCTTCGGCTTCACCGCCCTGGGCCTGCTGACGCTCCTGGCCATCGTCACCCTGGTGGCCTGGTGGCTGCTGAGATAGCGGCGCGGGTCCATGATGCGACGGGAACGCCACCGACTGAAGGTCCGCCATTGACGGCGGAACCGGAACGGCGGATAATAATAGTAAGACAACCCATTAGCTAGCCCGCCGACGAGACACCGTGCCGCCACGCCGCATTTCCAGGACCATCACGTTCTCTTTGCCACCGGAGATGTACGAGGAGGTGCAGCGGGTGAAGGAAGCCGAGGGCCGGGACATGAGCGAACTGGTGCGCGAAGCCCTGCGTTTGTACATGGAAGACCGGGAACTGCGCCGTGAGCAGCGCCTGGAACGCCGGCGCTCCCGCCAGGCGAGCGCCGACGAGACGGAGGCGGAACAGAGATGAACGACAAGAAGGAGCCACAAATGACCAAGCGCGAATTTGTACCCCTGACCCCGGCGGCCCTCTACGCCCGGGTCTCCAGCGACCGCCAGGACGTGGACCTGTCCGTGGCCGCCCAGATGCGGGCCTTGCGGGACTACGCCAAGGCCAACGGCTACTCCGTGGCCCGGGAGTACGTGGACGAGGCCGAGAGCGGCCGCATCGCTGACCGGCCCCAGTTCCGCAAGATGATCGACGAGGGCAGCAAGCCCCAATCCCCTTTCCAGGTCATATTGGTCTGGAAATTCAGCAGGTTCACCAGGAAGCGGGAGCACGCCGTGGCCTTCAAAGCCCAGCTGCGGCGCAAGGGCATCCGCGTGGTGTCCATCACCGAGCAGGCCGAGGACAACGCCACCGGCCGGCTCCTTGAGGGCATCATTGAGTCGGTGGACGAATATTACAGCGAAAATCTTGGTCAGGAGGTTGTGCGGGGGATGCGGGAGGCCGCGTCCCGTGGTTTCTTCATGGGGTCGAAGGCCCCCTTCGGCTACACCCGCATCAAGGTCAGCGACGGCGTGAAGGACCGTCCCACCTTGGAGGTTGACCCGGTGGCTGCCCCCATAGTCAAGGAGATATTCGAGAGTTCCCGTAGAGGCAACGGGCTGGCGGAAATCTGCAAGGAGCTGAACGGCCGGGGCATCACCAACCGGGGACGCCGCTGGCAGAAGAACGTGGTCCACTACCTCTTGACCAACGAAGCCTACACTGGAACCGCCGTCTGGGGAGTCAAAAGCAAGGACGAGAAGGAGGGTGAGCCGGTGCGTGTCGAGAACGCTTGGCCCGGCCTGGTGTCCCGGGAGGCCTTCGACCTGGTGCAGCAGGGACTCCACCAGCGGGCGCCCACGGTGCAGCGGCCCGCCAGGGTGGGGAGCCAGTACCTGCTGAGCGGTCTTTTGCGCTGCGGGGTCTGCGGCAAGTCCTACTCCGCCCAGGGAGCCAAGAGCGGCCAGTTCGCCTACTACGTCTGCTCCAGCCTGTTCCGCGAGGGGGCCGGAGCCTGCACCGCCCGCTACCTGAATGCCACCAAGGTGGAGGACCTGGTGATCGATAAAGTCAGGGAGCGGATTCTCACCGAGGAGACCATCACCGAGCTGGTGACCCTGGTGGCCGAGGAGATCGACAACATCGCCGGGGAAATGAACGGCAGGCTGACGGCCATCAGCGCCGAGCTATCCGACGTGGACAGCCGGTTGGAGAACCTCTACCAGGCTTTGGAGACCCAGCAGTTGCCCCTGGAAGTTCTGTCGCCCCGCATCCTGGCCCTGAAGAGCCGCCAGGACCAGCTCACGGCGGCGCGGGAGGAGGCCGAGTTCCAGTTGGAGCAGCGGCGGGCGGAGTTGCCCACTTCAAAAGAGATCAAGGGGTACGTGGCCGACTTTCGGGAGTTGTTCCAGGAAGGGACTTTCCCGGAGCGGAAGGCGCTCATCCGCAACTTCGTGCAGGGCATTGAGATCGTTGAGGACGAAGCGGTTCTGACGTACACTATCCCCATGCCCCAGGACGGGGTGACGTCGGAATCGGCCTCGGTTCTTGATTTCGTCCAGTCCGGCCCACCAACCTGCACGGTAGGTAGAACCGCATCGGGAAGGGCCACCTTGTCGGTGGCCTTTCCAGGCGCCAGGCTGTCGCTGGGCATGGGCGCGGTGTAGCGCATCAGGGCGTCGCCGGGCACCACGAGAATCTCCTTGACGAAGGTCTCGATGAAGGCGCGGCGCTCGGTAAGCTCGCTCTCCTCCAGGAAGTCCTTCATCTCCCGGGCGTAGGCGGCGACGGCGTTCACGTCTTCCAGGACCTTCCGCCGCTGGCTTAGCGCCGTCCTGGCCTCCTCCGCCGAGCATTCCAGCCGGTCCTGCCGCTCCCTGAGTTCCCGGATGCGGGGCCTGAAGTCGTCCACCTCCATGTCGGTGGTCTCCACCAGGTTGTAGAGCCTGCCCAGCCGCTGGCGCACGTCGTTGAGCTCCGAGTCGATGGTCTCCAGCCGCTTGCGCTGGTCGCGGGTCACCCCTCCCATTTCCGACTCCACCACCTTCACCAGGTCGCGGATGCTGTCCTCGGTGAGGATGTTGGAGCGGATCCGGTTGACCACCAGTTCCTCGAAGCGGCGGGCGTTGAGGGTGGGAGTAGGGCAGGCGTCCCTGCCGACCTTGATGTTGGTGGGGCAGACGTAGTAGGCGTACTGGCCGCTCTTGGCGAAGCGTCCGGTGAGGGGCGAGTTACAGGCCTGGCACCGGGCCAGGCCGCTGAGCAGGTAGGAGCTTCCCACCCGGCGGGGGTTCCTGACCTTGGGGGCGCGGGAGCGCATCTGCCGGTTCACCTTGCGGAACTGGGTCCTGGTGACGATGGCGGGGAAGGCTTTCTCCACCCTGACGGGCTCGCCCTTGTCCTTGGCGCCTTCACCCCATACCAAAGTGCCCGTGTAAGCCTCGTTGGTGAGGATGCCGTGGACGGTGGTCTTGCCCCAGAGCTTGCCCCTGGGGCTGGCTATGCCCTCGCCGTTGAGGATGCGGGTGATCTCCTGGGTGCCCTTGGCGGCCTCGGCCAGGTCGAAGATGCGCTTCACGATGCGGGAGGAGTCCGGGTTGACCTCCAGGGTGGGGCGCTTCTTGGGGCCGTCCTGGACCATGACCCGGTTGTAGCCGAAGGGGGCGTGGCTGGAGACCCAGAATCCCCGGGAGGCGGCCTCGCGCATTCCCCGCAAAACTTCGGTGGCAAGATTTTCGCTGTAAAATTCGTCCACGGACTCGATGATGGCCTCCATCAGCTTGCCGGTGGGGGTGTCGTCGGCGTGCTCGGTGATGGAGACAACGCGGACGCCCTTCCGTCTCAGCATGGACTTGAAGGCGACGGCGTGCTCCCGCTTGCGGGTGAACCTACTGAATTTCCAGACCAGAATCTCGCGGAAAGGGGCCTGGGACCCGCTGGCCTCGTCGATCATCCTGCGGAACTCGGGCCTATCGGCGACGCGGCCGCTCTCGGCCTCGTCCACGAACTCGCGGACCACGGAGTAGCCGTTCCTGGCGGCATGCTCACGCAGGGCGCGCAGCTGGGCGGCGACGGAGAGGTCCACGTCCTGGCGGTCGCTGGAGACCCGGGCGTAGAGGGCCACGGGCGTGTTTTCGTATTGGTTACTCATCATTTCCTCCTGTCGTTTCGTCCTGCCTCTCCAGCCGGGAGCGCAGCCGTTCCAGCCTTTGCTCACGGCGAAGCTCCCGGTCTTCCAGGTACAATCGGAGAGCTTCGCGCACCAGTTCGCTCATGTCGCGGCCCTCTTCATCCCTGATCCACTGCACCTGCTCGAACATATCGGGGGGCAGGGAAAAGGTAATGGTCCTGGAAATGCGGCGTGGGGGCATGGTCTCTCTTTTTGCCTGTTGATGTATGGTGTTGTCTTACTATTCATCATCGGACATCCGGCATTTCCTGTCAAGGGGCGGTGCGGCGCGACGGGGTGAAGAACTGCGGCCCAGCGATGGCTGGGCCGCTTATGCGTGATGGTGTCCCTTGCGCCCGTTGCGTATGCGGGAATGGCATCAGCCCTCCGCCATCGGCCCCTTATCGGCCTGGGCCTGTTCCGCCTGCTGGCGCATATAGGAGCGGATGGCGACCCTGGCCCAGATGCGCAGTCCGTCGCGCAGCAACCGCCGCTGGTCCGGGGTGTAGGACACCTCCTGGCCGTCGGTATCGGCCCCGGCGTTCTCCTGGCCGGGCATCTCCGGTTGGTTCTTTCCCTTATTGTCTTTCATTGGCATAATCGCAGCGGCCTTTTCCGGCTGTCGGCCACGGGCCGCTGGCCTCTCGTCAGTGGTCTGGGGACGGGCCGCCGGCGCGTGCGGACAGGGCGGGCGCCGGCGGTTCGTCTATCCGGGTCTATTCCTCCTCTTCCTAGTCGTTGTGATTGCTAGTCGTTGTGATTGGCCTGCCGGTCCTGGCCCAGCAGGATGTCCAGGCCGCCCTTGACGTCGCGGGCGAAGCGGACCAGGGCCAGCATGGCGCCGCCGCAGGGCTCCACGCCCTTCCTGCGCCAGCGGCGCAGCTGCTTGCGGTCCACGCCCAGGGCCCGGGCCATGGCGCTCCAGGTGAGGCCGCTGGCCTCCTTGAGCCGGACGATGCGGTCGGCGAAGTCCCAGGGGAGCACGCCGCTCTGGTGGTGCAGGGGGCACCCGCGGAAGGGGTGCCCGGGTTCATGGGTCGTCATCTTTGTCCTCCAATCTGAATAGCTGGTGAAACTCATCCAGACCGAGGGCCCGGAGCATCCGGCTGCGGATGCGTCCCGACGGCGCCCGCTCCCCGTTGACCAGCATGGATATGTAGCCTGGGCTGACGCCGATCTCTCGTGCCAGCCATTTCTGGGAGCGGTTGAGCAGGCCCAGCCGGTCCCATAAGGCCGTCGCGTCGAGCCGGACAACGGTCCGCCCTCCGCGCCCCGAGGGGCCTCCCGGTGTCCTGAAGTTTGGGCACATGGCGTTGCACCTCCCTATGGGATTTGGTTGCCTTTCGTTACCGGAATGGCCGGGCGGGTTCCCAACTGCCCGGAGTGCGCCAGGCTTCTCCCAGCGGCCCCAGGGCGGAGATGGCGCTCCTGTGGGAGACCCGCAGGGGGACGGCCACGCGGGCGCGTGCCATCTCGTCCTCTGCCACCCGCAGGAAGTGGCCGGCGGCAATGTCGTCGTCGAAGACCACCAGGACCTGGGGGCTGGCGCCGTGGTCGTCGGTGGGCTGCCTGGTGGAGTAGTAGCGCAGGTAGGGGGCGAGACGGGCCGTCATGGTCACGGGCCTGACGGCGCGGCGCTCCCACTCCAGGAAGAAGGGGCGGGCCGAGCCGTCCTGGCGCAGCACCCCGGAGGCGTCGGGGTTAACCGAGCGCCAGGTTCCCTGGTGGCGGAAGCTGCGGGCGGCCCGGTGGGGCGGGTCCAGTTGGCGGACCTCCCAGCCCAGGGCGCGCGACTGTCTCGCCAGGGCGGACAGGAAGCCGTGGACGGCGGCGGTGTGCTCCAGGTTGCGGAGCAGTTGCCGGACCCGCCTCCCGGCGAGGTTGCGCCAGGTCGGCGGCTCCGTGGGGTCGATGGGTTCCACGCTCCACCGCCGGCGGGCGACGCCCACGGAGGTGCGGTCTCTCCGGGCCAGCAGCGCCAGTCCTTCGTCGGTAAGGGCCAGCCGGCCCCCGGCGGCGGGAACCCGGGCCGCCAGGCCCAGGCTCTCCAACGGTTCCATGAGATGGGATACGCGGGGCTCGGAAACGGCCATCAGCCCGGCCAGATCCCTTTGCAGGATGCCGGGCCAGTCGGCCAGCAGGTCCAGGGCGCGCTTCTCGCCGGGCTTGAGCCGGGCAGGCAGCGCCGCTGCGTCGTCCGGGGCGACAGGCCTTGGAAGGACGAGCTTGGACGGGGGCGGCTCCGTGGGCAGCTGGCCGCCGGGCCCCAGCCTGTCCAGGGCCGAGGCCAGGTCCAGGGCGGCGTTCACCGACGGGGCCTGCCAGATGCGTTGGCCCGGTCCAGCCAGTACCGCGTCGGACTCCAGGGCCAGCAATGACGGCACGGGGGAGCGGGACAGCAGTTGCCGGAGGTGGCGCAGCCGCATTTCGTCGGGGGACAGCGCCAGGACGACGCCGGGGATAGGTCCCTGGCCCAGCCGCCACAGGCGCTTGGCAAAGCCGGTGCGGTCGGCGGTGTGCCCCTGCCGGATGATGCCAATGCAGTGCCCGCCGGGAAGGATGATTCCGGCGTCCAGGGGGACTGACCGGAACCACCGGAACCGGATGGGGAAGCAAACGTCGGCCACGGCGGCGGCCAGGCGGTAGATGACGGCCACGGCGTCCAGCCGCTCCAGCAGGCTGCGCTGCCAGCGGGCGGATACGGGGTAGTCCCTGAGAATGTTCTCCATTCCGGCGCCCTCGAACTTGCCCAGCCGTCGCAGCCCGCCGGCGTTCAGGTAGAACCGGCGCGTAGGCGGCAACAGGCCGGTGGCGTGGGAGATGGAAGCGACAAAGCCGCCGTCCACCAGCCGGGCCACGGCCTCGTAGACCGCGCCCCGGGAGCGGCCGGTTACGGCGGCCAGTTCCAGCCGGTCCAGGAAGGGCATGGCCGCCAGCGCCCGCACCATTTCCCGTTCGCTCCCTGCGGGCCTCATTATTGGGACTCCTGGGCGGGTGGTTGCTGGCCCTTGCCTTTGCCGTTCTGCCGCTCGGCCAGCAGCTGCCGGTAGGCGCTGACCCGGCGCTCCCCCTCGGCCTCCCCAGGGGTGTTTCCGGCCAGGGGCGTGTAGGCGGCGACGGCGGCGCGGACGCGGTCGGCAATTTCGGGATCGCCTCCCTCGGGTTTGCGCACCAGCATGGAGAAGGCGGGCATCCGCTCGGTGCCCACGGTGGCGCGGACGTAGCACTGGTGCACGTCCAGCGACGTGATGTCGTCCTCGGTCACCCGCTCCTTGCCCAGCTCCCACACCAGCTGCCGGGCGTCTCCGCCCGCCACCTGGAAGACGGCCAGGCAGCCCACGTTGGCCAGGATGGTGTCCCGCATGGTGGGGGACAGGTCGTCCAGCTTGGCCAGGCTCTGGGTGGCGAGGATGAATGACGCGCCGAACTTGCCCAGCTCCGACAACATGGACTCGTAGTCCACGCCTGGCATGGACTGCATCTCGTCAACGACGACGAGCGCGCCCCTGCGCTGGGAGAAGGGCAAACTCCCCTGCTCCCGGATCACGGCGTCCACCAGGTTGAGGAGCGATGCTCCCACCAACGCCGCCACGTCCCTGCCGGCAGTGCCCTGGGAGGTGGAGACCAGCAGGATTCCCCCTTGCAGGATGGTCTCCCGCAGGTCGATGGTGGAGCGGGGCTGGCCCAGGATGGCCCGGGCCCGCTTGGAGGAGGCGTAGTAGGAGAGGCGGGTCTGCACCGGGGCCAGGGCCTCGGCCCGGTACTGGCGGTGCCAGTTGCCGAAGTCCCGGGCCCACCACTCCAGCAGGTAGGAATCGTTCACCCTGGCCAGGACCGAGTCGCGGAAGGCTGGGTCGGACAGGAGCCGCAATCCGTCCAGGATGGTGTGCTGCTCCTCGGCGGCGGTGTCCGGGTGCTCGTTGGCCTCGTGCAGGGTCTTGACGGTGTGCTCCAGGATGGACTGCATCCGGGGACCCCACTGGTCCCACAATCCCTTCGCCACCCGCACCACGGAATCGGCGGTCCTGTCCCTATCGGAAAAGACCCTGCTGTCCAGCAGGTTGATGCCGGGAGCGCGGCTCTCGTCGGCCAGGTCGATGAGGCGCACCTTGTCGATCAGCGACTCCGGCACCTGTTCCAGGATGGCGGCCACCAGGTCGGCGTGGGGGTCCACCACGATGATGGCGTCGCCGTCGCGGCCCTCGGCCTTCTCCCTGAGCTTGTGGGCAACGACGTGGTGCATCAGGGTGGACTTGCCCATGCGGGTGCGGGCCACGTACAGGTGATGGCGGCGCAGCAGGTCCTCGGGGAAGCGGACTTCCCGCTTGGCCCCGGCGGTGGTGTCCCCCACCAGCGCGCCGCCCTTCACTCCCCGGGCCGTGGGCAGCAGGCCCCTGGCGCCGGAACGCTCCACCAGCGGCGTCTCGTCTCCCGCCCCGGGCGGGTGCCAGAGGCAGGCGGCCTCGCGGACGCCCAGGACGCTGCGCCTGCCGAACAGCCCAGGCCCGGCGGGATGCAGGCTGACGGCGGGCAGCGGGTCCCTCACGTCCCCCACCTGGAACCCGGCCCCGGCAGGGTGCTCGTAGTGGCGGTAGGCGGCGGCAACCGGGGTCAAAAGCTCGCCGGCCCTGGGCAGGCGGGTGGTCCTGGGGATGATGGCGGTGACCTGCAACTCGGCGTCGAAGGCCACCCGGGAGACCTTCTCCCGGATCAGCATGGGGTCGTAGACCCGGTTCCTGGCCTGCTTCCACCTCCACCAGCCCCAACCCGCCACGGTGAGGCCCAAGGCCGTGCCGGTTCCCAGCAGGGCCGCCTTCCAGATCTCGCCGTCCTGTATCCACAGGTAGCCCCGGAGGGCGGCCAGCGCCCCGGCGCCCAGGACGGCCATGGTCACGCCGTCCAGTTGCAGGGGTTTGGTCTGGTAGGTGTAGGAGGGTTCGCGGTTGTCGGGGACGGCCGGCCGGTGGGCGCGGGCCTGGTGGCGCTGGGACCAGTCGGGGCCCAGGGAGCGCAGCAGCAGCCTTGCCACCACCCGCTCCCCCTCTCTCAGGTTGGACAGGGCGCCGATGACTGCCAGCAGGGGGTCGGAACCCGGGTCCAGCAGGTCGTCGTCCCGGAAGGTGCGCAGGGGCACGTACTCCGGGCCGTCCACCCGCAGGGTGAGGGAAGCGGCCTGCTCATATTCGCCCACAACCAGGGGATCGTCTTCCGGCGGGACCTCCCGGATGCGGGCCTGGGGATAGTGGGCGGCGACCTGGCTGCGCACCACCTGGTCGTCATGGCAGCGGACCAGCAGGGTCACGCCGTCCATGTCCCCGGCGATCTCCAGGGAGAAGGGCTCGGGAACGGCGATGGACTGGAGCAGGTTCTCCACTCCCAAAAGGGTGCGCTCCCCGGTGCGCGGCGGCGTCACCGCCAGCAGCGCCGGCGGCTTATTGACCTGGCGGTTGCCCATGAGGATGTTCTTGACGTTGATACTCATATTTGTTAGCTCTCTTCCTCCTTGTTGTTGGTCTAGCTGCGTGGTCCGGGCCGCCACTCGATTACCTCAGTCTCCTCGGGGGTAGCCTCGATGCGGATGGGGAAGCGGTTGCCCCTGGCCAGCAATAGGCCGTCTCCCCTCGGACAGGACAGCAGCCAGCGTTGCAGCTCCGCCGGCAGGTCGAAGGCTTCGCCCACGGTGGACACGGCGGCGGCGTCCTGCTGGAGCAACAGCTTGAAGGCGGCGTTCTGGAGCAGGGCCCGTCCGGAGTGGCCGGTGATGGTGCGGGAGGAGTCCTCGGAGAGCAGGTCCTGCACGTCCTGGGTGATGAACTGCAACCCCAGCCGGTGCTTCCTGGCCCGTTTCGCCATGCTGACCATGAAGGCTGCGCCCTCCGGGTGCTGCATGATGCTCCACACCTCGTCCACCACCAGCAGCCTGGGCCGGGGGTCCTGGGCGGCGGCGGCCCACACCGTCTCGGTGCAGACCATGGCGGCGGCGGGCCGCAACTCGGGTTCGAGCAAATGCAGGTCGAACACGGTGACCAACGCCTCGTGGGCCAGCAGGTCGTCGCCCTCGTCGGAGAGCAGGCCCCGCAGGCTGCCGGTGGCGAAGGGCCTGAGCAGGTGGGCGATCTCCGGCGTTTCCCCCTCCAGGTAGGCGTAGAAGTCGCGGAAGCCGGTGCGCTCCCGCCGCTGGGCGTAGTAGGAGGCCAGGGCGTGGTCCAAAGACGACCGGCGCTCGGCGGACAGCCGTTCCCCCACCATCACCTCGATGAGCCTTCGCAGGCTGCCAATGCGCTGCAAGAGTTCCTCGCTGTCGCCCCGGTCGATGACGAAGGGGTTCATGCCCTGGCCGGGGACGCCGGGAGACAGCACGCGCCCACCGGCGGCCCTTGCCATGTCGGCGTACTCGCCCTCGGGGTCGATGACGTAGGCTCTGACTCCGCGACAAACACCCCGCAGCACGCCCAGCTTGGTGGCAAATGATTTTCCAGAACCGGAGCGGGCCAATACCGCCGTATTCGCGTTCAGGTGCGTTCCGTCGAAGGGGTCGTAGACGATGGGGGCGCAGGCCCTGAGGTCGATGCCGTAGAGGGTGCCGCTCCTGGTGTCCAGGTCCGGTGGCGAGAAGGGGAAAAGACGGGCCAGCGACGACGTATCCAGCGTGCGCCACACCGCCACGGCGTTCAGGGCCAATGGCAGGGTGGACAGCAGTCCCTCCCGCTGCCGGAAGGAAAGGTTGTCCAGCTTGCCCAGGGTGGCGGCGAAGTGGGCCCTGGCCTTCTGGGTCAGGTCCTTGAGCGTGTCGGCGTTGTCGGCGTGCAGCGTCACCGACAGGGAGGCGTGGAACAGCCGCTCCTTGCCCCGCTGCACCTCGTCCCTGAGCCGCGACACGTCCTCCAACGCGATCTCCGCCTCAGGCGACAGGGACCGGCCCCGCTTGAAGGACAGGGATTGGGCCGATTCGAAACGGACCTTCTGCCACTCCAGGGTGCGGGCCGCCTGCTCCGTGGGGATGGCGCCCAGGTGAACGGCCAGGTCCATGGGCGCTCCGGCGGCCATCAGCCCCTGCAGGAAGCCGGGGGCCAAGGACCGGGGCCACTTGCCCAGGTGCAGGGAGCGGGTCAGCCGGTCGCCGATGCGGATGTCTCTCCGGTTGACCTCGATTTCCATTTCGGCGTCTTCATCCCGGTCCTGGGGCGAGCCGCCCAGGGTTGCCGACAGCCAGAACAGGCGCAGCGGCTCACCCGTTAATGGAAAGACGCCCAGGCCGCCCCTTGCCAGCAGGCCGTGCAGTTCGTCCATCCGCCCGTGCTCGCAGACGGCGTAGAAGCGCCGGTCCAGGATGCCCTCCCGGGTCTCCAGGTTGCCCAGCAACCGCCCCAGGGAGTCGGCGGCGTCGCGGGTCTGCTGGGGCAGGTCCTCGGGCTGGGCCGCCATCAGGTTGTTGCGCAGGGTTGCCAACACCGGCGGGTGCTGGCGCACCAGGAGCTGCACCGGGAAGTCCAGGGCGTTCAGGGAACCGGCGAAGGCCCCCAGCTTGGGCTCGTCCAGCTCCAGCCCCATCACCTCGCTGACCGCCAGCTTCACCCCGTCCAGGCGCACCGGCCCGTCCTGTTCCAGGTGGGACAGCATGAAGAACAGGTTCAGGTCCGGCGGCGGCTTGGGCGGTTCGGCAACCGCCTCCGCCGCTTCCCCTCTGGATGTCCGGTTGACGACTGCCCTGATGTTCGGCAATGTCGCTGTCATTTCCTCTTTCCTCCTTTTCTAGTCTTATGCGCCGGGCAGGATGGGACTGAGGCCGCCGCTGGTCAGCAGGGCGATGGCCTTGGCCAGCAGCACCACCACCAGGCCGACTATTGCCATTACCACGGCGTTCCGTGCTCTACCCCGTCGTCCCTCGCCCTCGGCGCCCTCGGCCATCAGCACGAACCCGGCCCAGACGATGGCGAAGAGGCACAGGCCCACGCCGGCGTAGGCCATGCCGGTCAGCAACGCGTCGATGGCGTCCAGCATCGCCTGCCTCTTGTCCTCCGGCTCCCCGGCGGCAACTGACAGGAGGGCCGCCGCCGAGGCCAGGAGGATTTTCGTAACGCGCCCTACCACGGCCACCAACTCCACCAGGAGGAACCGCCCACCTGGGTCTGCTCCGCCTGCGGCGGCGGCGGCTTGGGCGGCGGCACGGTGAGGTACCGGAAGGGGCTGTCGGCTCCGACGCCCAGCTCTGCCGCCAGGGGCAGGGTCTCCGGGCGGGTGCGGGTGACCGGCGCCCGCCGGTTCTCCACGGCCCGCACGTGCTCCGGGTGGTGGACGCGGACGCGGACGGTCTTGACCGTTGTGCTCTCCCCGCAGCGGCAGGTCACCCGCCGGGTGTACACGTCGGTGCGGGCCGGATGATGCGTGGTCTGCAACATGGGCGGCAGGGGCACGTCCAGCGTCGCCGCCAGGTCCGCCGTGATTTCCAGGTCGTGATTCAGCTTCCGGTCGGGGACCGGCAGGGTGAACCGGGTCTCGCCGCCGGGAACAAAGGCCGCGCTGGTCGCGTGCGTACCGGCGGCGACCTTCACCGTTCCCGCGATGCCGGTGACGCCGGCGTCCAGCAGGGCGGGAACCGACTGGCTGAAGTGGCCGCCGTAGACCGGCAGGTCCACCTCCTGGCGGGTCTCGGCGATGCACTCCGAGGCGATGACCCCCTCGATGCTCCCCGGCGTCCACTCCAGGGACACCACCTCCAGGTCGCACAGCTCCCCGTCGTAGCTGGGCAGCGGGTAGGGAATCTGGCCTCTCTTCAACGACACCGCCCCGGAGAAGCCCAGCGCGTCCGTCCAGGAGAAGGTGAAGGACGGCTTGGGGCCGTTGAGCGACAGGTTGTAGGTCCTGGTCTCCCCGGAGTGGACCACGGAGTTGGCGCCCATCTTCAGGGTCCGGCCCGTCCGCCCGCCGAAGACCCGCACCTTCAGCTCCAGGTCGTGGGCGGCGCGCAGGCTGACGGTTGCGGTGTTGCCGGATACCGCCAGCCCCTCGATGTAGATGCGGCGTCCGGGCACAGGGTCGGGCGGCTCGAAGTAGATCTCGTCCAGACGCCAGGCTTCGCCGTTGGGTTCCTCCTCGGGGTCGTCGGCCAGGGCCGGGCCGGGAACGGCGACGACGGGCAGCGCCAGCAGGCCGGCCACGGCCAGCAGCCGGTACCAGGGCTTTCCGCCCCGGGTCTCCCGGACGGCGGGCTTGGCGGCGTTGCCGTTCCGGGGACCGCGCCGCTTGCCGAACCAGCTGTGGGGCCGGAAGGGCGGACGCCCCCTGCGCCTGGCCGCTTTCACGGCCTTCCCCACTCCGCCGGCCACTTTCTTGGCCAGCAGCCGCAGCGGGTCGGGTTTGGCCTCCGGGACCGGCGGGGCCTCGCTGCGGGCCAGTTGTGACGGGGCGCCGGCGTAGCGCCGGGCCCCCAGGTTGAACTTGAGGAGGTCGGCGGCCACCAGGGGCAGCCCTCGCCCTCCCACTTTCCCCACCGTCAGGGCGATGCCCAGGACGCCGATCAGAATCCCCACGGCCAGGCGCAGGCCCACCGGTCCGAAGGGCAGGTAGTGGTAGGCCCCGTAGGCCAGGGCGCACACCGCCACCACCGCCACGATCTGGGGGAAGGTGAACCACAGCAGCACCTTGTCCTCGGCCTGCACGTGGGTCGGTACCTCGTGCTCTCTCATGCCTTCCCTCCTACTTGATCTTCTTGGGGTCGGGCACGTTGGGGTCCACCGGATTGCCCACCACGGCGTTCATCACCAGTTCCACCACGCCGTAGGCCACCAATGCCAGCACCACGCCAGCCAGGGCGGTCATCATGGCGCTCTTGCCCCGTTCCATCTGGTTGGGGGCGCCGGAGGCGGTGAGGTAGAGGTAGGCGCCGTAGATGAAGTAGGCCACCCCTACGACGCCCACCAGCCCCAGCAGGATGCCCACCAGGTTCGATACGGTCTGCGTCAGGTCTCCCATAAGGTCGTCTCCTTTCTTCTTTTGATTGGTTTGCTTGCAGTCGCTTCGGATTCCTTCGCTACTGGCACATCGCTCCACCTCCTGGGGTTGCGGCCGGCGCGAGCAATCGCCGCGCCGGCAGTTGTCGTTCCGGTTGCCCTCCGGCTACGGCCCCTGGCTCCGGGGCGTGGGGCCGCTCTGGCCGGCCGGCGTGGAGTTCTGCGCCGCCGAGTTCACCGCGCCGGTGGCGGCGCCGGTGGCGGCGTTTGTCGCAGCAGAGGCTGCCGCCGCTCCCGCCGGTCCTCCGGCGGCTCCGCCGGCCAGCAGCCCCAGGGCGCGGCCCGACCGGACCATGGAGCCGGGCAGGGACATGCCGAAGTAGAGGGTGTGCAGCCAGGCGTCGAAGGTGCCGTGGTTGCCCAGCATCGACGGGATGCGCCCGGCCAGGTACATGAAGGCGATGGCCATCAGCAGCATCCACACCAGGTCCTGGGCCGCTTCCCCGCCGGTGATGTCGGCGAACTGGTCGAGAAAGCCGAAGGCCAGGGCGATGGCGATGAGCTGCACCGCCTGCTGGAACACGGCGGTCATGAACAGCCTGAGCCAGTGCTTTCCCCAGCCGGCGGTGTGGGGCAGAATCCACAGCCCCAACGCGATGGGGGCCAGGCAGAGCAGGATGTCGATCAGGGCCAGGCGCAGGACCATCTGCACCAGCAGGTAGAGGATGAAGAAGCCGAAGACCAGGTAGAGCAGGGCGATGAACACCGCCAGCCCGGTGTTGGCGGCTTCCGCTGCGTTCAGCAGCGGCTCCAGGGGCGCCCGCAGCAGGTCGCCGGGGGTGACGCTCAGAGAAGCCGCGATGAATTGAGACACGGCGTGAGCCACGTCGATGACCAAAGCGCACCACCACAATGACGATGCGGCGGCGGTGAGGCCCAGCACCAGCCGGGGCACCATCTCCCGCCAGCCCGACTGGTGGTGGCCGAGATGCTCCTGGACTATGAAGCAGAGCCCCATCCAGCCCAGGATGATCGCCAGCATTCCCGACGCGACGGCCCATACCGCCGTCCAGGCGGCGCGGACGATCTCGTGGTCGTAGGTGAGTCCGGGGGGCGTTCCGGTGAGAATGTCTCCCATACTCGCTACCCCCCGCACTCGGCCAGGTCGGTCCCGGCGATCTTCTCCACCACGCCGCACAAAGTCCCGTGGACGCCCTGGATCACCCACCTAGCCCCGGCCCTGGCCCAGCGGTCCGGGTCCAGGGCGCCCAGCACCTTGTCCCACAGACCCTTGGGCTGGTGGACGGGCACCAGGGCGTGGAAGACGTGATGGTCGCCGCCGCCGGTTCGCGGCACGGACATCACCATCAGGAATGCCTGCTCGGGATGCAGTTCCGGCTGGCCGTCCAGGACCGGGTACTCGAAGGTGTACTCCCAGCCCTCGGATAGCTGCTTCTCGCCGCCCCGCACCCGGTAGGTGTTGGTGACCCACTCCCCGGTGTCGGGGTGGCGCAGGGCGTAGTGGAGCACGTCGATCTTGCGGCTGAAGACCGGGCGGGCAATGAACTCGCCGTCCTTCTTCCGCTCCACCATCTGGCGGTCTCCGTTGACCAGCGAAAGGTTGTCGCTGTCCGGGGGCGGAGACTGGGCTAGGGCCACGCCGCTGGCGGGTACGGCCACGATGGCCGAAAGCAGCAGCGCCGCCGCCAGCAGGGTCAACCGGCGCATGGGCCGGGGATTCGGTTTCAGGGTCAACTCGTTCACCTCCCTGCGGTTTGTCGGCGCTGGTACGTTTCGCCAGCGCCGCCGCAGAGTGTGAACAATCGATTCCCCCCGCATAACCTCCCGTAGGGGCCTTCAGCCGTGAACGCCCCCACAAGCCCGCTCCCGTGGGGCACTTCAGCCGTGAAGGGTCTTTCAGGACCGCCCCCGTAGGGGCCTTCATCTATGAAGGGGCTTCCAGGGCCTTACGCCGGGGGCATCCCCCGTGATGTCATTGGGGTGTACAGGGATTTGGACTTGCGTACATTTTTGTACCCTGGCCCATTTCCAGGCTGTTTCAGCTTTGAAACAGCCTGGAATCGGGGGAAATCGCCCCCCTACCGGAGGTGAATTGTGAACGCTTTGACTTGCGGGCTGGTTCCGGTGGGGGTGTGCAAGTCCCGTGCCTGAAACGTGCATTTTTGTACCCCGGCAAATCGGCGGGAGTGTGCAAAAGCCCAAGGTGAAACGTACATTTTTGTACGCGGAGGGAAGAACATGGCATCGGAGCGGCCGGGGATCGACGGGAGCCGGGACATCGAGGACCTGCACCACCTGCAGCTGATGACCCTGCTGCGGGAGCAGGTGCGGGAGCACGGGGTCAGGAAGGCGGCCCGCAAGCTGGACGTGGACCACCGGACGCTGAGCGCGGGCCTGCACAGCGGCCGGCTGTCCCGGCGGCTGCGGCTGTCCCTGGAGAAGGCGCTGCTGGCGGGCGGCGGGTCTCCGGCCCGGGAGCAGCGGCAGCGCAACGACGAGCTGGCCGGGCGGCTGGAGGCGGTGGAGAACGGCATGGAGGCGTTGGGCTCGGAAATGCGGGACGGCCTGGGCGCCGTCAATGGCGAGGTCGAGGCGCTGAAGAACCGGCAGGCCGAGGGAATGCAAAGGCTGGCGCGGTTGGAGGCTGGCGGAAGTGTGGGAGGGGGCGTTGGCGGGGACGATGAGGCTGTGGGAAGGGAGTCAGACAATCACGGGCGGCAAGAGGGGACACCCGCGCCGAGACGGGAGTACCCCGACCTGGCGACGCTGGAGCCTGCCGCTGACGACGGGGAGGTGTTCGGAGACGCCTGGCCGCTGGTCCAGGAGTGGCGGAAACTGAAAGAGACCCATCCCGACCGGGGCGGCGGCCTGGACTGGCTGCTGGTGGAAGAGCGGTTTCTCGCGGTGGAACTGGAGTTGCTGGAAGAGCACGGGCTGACCCTGCCTCCGGAAGCCTACCCACTGCGGGGCCTGGACCGGGGCGCCCAGGTGAACTGGCGCAGGAAGGCGCTGGACGACACGCGCAAGGCATTGCGAAAGCGGGGACTGCTGCGCCGGTGCCGATTGGCGTTCACGCGGGGATTCTGGCGGCGCCCGGTGAAACAGCGGGATTTGTGAATTTTGTGAACTCTTGCCGGGGGGGTCCTGCAGGCCCTCTTTTTCCGCGTCGTGAGCGGTGATAATGGTTGCGTTGTCTGGCTTTTCCAGCGTTTCCCGCCATAGAAACCTGGGGGTCCCTCCCTCAGCCCGGGCATCACCGAAAGGTTGGCCCACGAGGGAACGCTGCCGACGCGGAGTGTCAAGCCCTTCGCAGGCAGCGCGGGCCGGATTGACGGAGTGTTCAAGTCCTTCGTTCCCGGTCCGGTTCCAGGGGTTGGAGTGTTTAAGTCCTTCTCCCCTGGGGCAGTCCGGCGGCTGGAGTGTCTAAGTCCTTCTCCCGCCGGGCGCCGTTCAGTTGCCGGGGCTGATCCCTCCGGCGGCTGGACACCCGCCAGGTGTTGGGAGTTGATCGCTCCCGTCATTGGGCGGCGGGGACGGAGCGTTTAGCGGCGCTGAGTCCTCACCCAGGCTGAGGCGTTGGCGGGTTTCCCTCGCGGCGCCCCAGCCGGAAACCTAATCCATCCAGGGCCGTCATGCCTTGGGCAACGTCAGCATCGCGACGGAGGTGGCTTAGAGAAACAGCACGGCATCCCGGATTCCCACACCCATCGGGTCCACCCGGCGAAGCGGTCCAACCTGCTTCGCAGTCTTCATTCTGCGGCTGGAGCGGAAGGAAACAAGCTCCGGTCGCTGCCTCACGGCCGCGGCAAGGTTGTTGAAATCAGCAGCGGCGCCGCAGCTTCATCACGCTCCGGCAGTCCGTCGGCAAGGACGGCGGGCCGGACGCTTGACGTTGCAACGCGGTTGCCAGCGGGCCGGTCACTGAATACGTGGCCGCTGGACGGACTGCGTTGCCCTCTCGGCTCTCCCCCTCATTGCAGTCCTCGCGGTTTGCGTTCTCCTGAACGACGCCCTGGGCGAACTGCGTCTTTCGACAATTCCCCACACCTGCTTTCCCCTTTGCGCTGCCCGGCCCTGGGCGCAGTGCGTCTTGCGCGGGGCCTTGGATCGCGCCGTTCAAGCTGACACTGGGCGGAGTGCGCCCTGCGTCAGTTCCACGACCGGCGGTCTTCGTTGCAATCCCGGCCCTGAGCGACGTGCGTCCGGCGCAGGACGGCCACGGCGGCAACGGGGGACTAATGAACCACTACAACCAAGACCAGGAGGTGAACGACACGAACACTGATCCGGTTTCTCCCTGCGCCAACGGAAGGTTGGAGGAAAGAGTGAACCAGCGATAAGCCCAGCCCGGTCTCTCTCAAGAGAGCGAGGCGGTGGAAACCAACAGGCGGCGAGTTGAGCCGCCACTGACAACCGAAAAAAACACACAGCTTACAGCAAAGCGGGGGTCGGTCCTCTTTCGAAAAGAAAGGGACCGGCCCCCGCTTTCTGCGTTTCGGAGGAAGCGACATGAAGGCGACTACCAGCATTGACCCCAAGACCACGATCAACGGCAAGGACAACCCCGCGAACGCTGTGGAGCAGGCGCCCAGCAGGGGCAAGGCGGAGAGCGAACTGCGGGCGGCGGCACGGCGCAAGGGCCTCACCCTCAAGGAACTGGCCGACAAGATGGGCATAAGCTACGGGTACCTCTCCCAGGTCAGCAGCGGCAGCCGGCCCTGGTCTCCCATGCTGCGGGAACGGGCCATGGCGGTCCTGGGCGAAGTGCCCGGCCAAGGCATGGTCTACCGCCAGGGCGGCCCGGTCAATGGCGCCGAAAGCACCTGCATCCGGGAGCGGGCCAGGGAGGTGGGCCTGAGCATGGGAGCGCTGGCCGACCTGGTGGGCGTGTCCCGCAGCTACCTGTCCATGGCGTCCAGGGGAAGGCGTCACTTCAGCCCCGGGGTCCAGGCCAGGGTGGAGGCGGTGCTGGAGGCCCCGGCGACGGTGGAGGCCGCCCAGTGCCCCACCGTTGACCCCAGGACCCTGTGGGACCGCATGGACGCGCACGGGTATTCCCAGAACCGGGTGGCGCGGCTGGCGGGCATCAGCACCGGTCATCTCTCGCTGATCATGAACGGCCAGCGCACCCCCTCGGGGGACGTGCTCCGGCGGCTGCACGAGGTGCTGTTCGCGCCGACCCAGGCGGAACTGGTGGCCCCGGTGGAACTCAAGGTGATGGGCTGGAAGAAGGACGACCGCAAGGGCGTGGTGGTCAAGGGGGCCGGCGGGCCTGGGCCTGGTGGCAACAAGCCCGGCGGCGGCACGGTGCGCATCGGCGGGCGGGTGCCCTGGGGCGCCGAGGTGGAATTCGCCTACACCAGCGGCTACGACAGCCGGGGACGGCTGTCCGTCAACCACATCGTCGACGAGCGGGGCTACGGCGTGATGCTGAATAAACCGCAAGCGGACGCCGCCTAGAAAACGCGGAGGGGAGCGCACCTGCTGGTGATGCGCTCCCCTCCAGCCGCCAGGTATGCGGTTCCTCTCGCGTTCGGGGCACTGCTCCGGCCCCCCGATTGCCTAACCGGTGAACAGCCGGCCCAGGCCGAAGTCGTCGGCCAGCTTTTGCAGCGCCATCATGTGCTCCCCGTTGGGCCGTGCCAGTCCGCTCTGCCAACGCCACACCGTATGGGGATAGACGCCCAGGCGGCGGGCAATCTCGGCCCAGGGCAGTCTTGACTCCTCCTGGAAGCGCTTCAAGCGCTGGGGGAAGTCGGCGGGGAAGTCCCGGACCATGGCGTTGTGGGGAATCCGCTGTCTCGGCATTGCTGGCTTCCTCCAGCAAGAGGTGGGGGCAGGCTCCGGCGGTCCGGATGCCCTCTGTTATCCGGCAAGTGGGCAGGGTTCCCCAAGCCGCGTGTCGGCAACCGTCTGATCGATCGAGGGCGGCCGGAGTGAATGCCCTGCCCTCCGTCATGGAAATCAAGGGGATTATAGTGAATTTCAGCCAACCCGTCATCGGGATGATACGCTCCGGCGACTCCAACGCAGGGGGAGCACCATGCGTATGTGGTGAAGGGCGCCGGCGGGCCGCGTGCTGGCAAGAGCGGCGAGGGGACCATCCGCACTGGCGGGAGAGTGCCTGGGGCGCCGAGGCGGAGTTCGCCTACACCACCGGACACGATGGCCACGGCCGGATGTTCGTCAACCAAGTCGTGGACGAGCGAGGCTGCTCCCTGATGCTGAAGCGCAGTGAGCCGGACGGCGCTTAATCCAATCGGTCTAAACTCCGAGTCCTTTACTCCCTACCGGACGTGCGGACGGCGGGAATTGCCAGGCGAGGGGTGACCTCGCGCGGCTTTTCCGCCGTCGCTCCGCTGGTCGCCGGCCAGCAACCTGCTCACGCTGGTTTCCACGTCTCGGCCTTCCGGGGATGTGCGCAGCCAGGCACGCAGTTCCCGGCGGGCGACGGTCACCGTGAGCTTGTCGCCCCGCAGTTCCCGCAGTTGCGCCAGCTTCGCCGCCGCGCCGGATGCCGCCTTCGCCCCAGCCCCGGCGATGGCTGCGTGCAACTCTCGCGCCGGGTCGTACCCAGGGATCGGCAACTTCCAAAGGTGCTTGTGGAGGTCCCGCGCCCCGAATTGGCCTTTGGACATGAGGGGCGCAACAGCTTCTTGTAGCGACTCGCTGTTGATGATTGCCAGCAGGTAATTGGCCTCCTCAATGGTTCCACACGGGATACAATAAAGAAGGTGGTCAATCACCGTTGAGTTGTCGTCCAACAATGCCGCCGTTGGTTCTCCTGACTTGGTGTATACAACTCGAAACGGCCGCTCCCCCGAATCCCGCTGCCACTCCAACTGCGACGACAGCTTGTGCAGGTAGTCCAGCTGCCCCAACAGGTTCAGCCGGTTCACCGGAGCCTTGTTGTCCTCCCACAGCCGGCTCACCGTCCGCCACCGCTCCCGCATTCGCCGTTCCAGTCCGCCCGTGCGAATGCCGCCATGCCCGTCCGGGTCCGTGGGGATGGCGCGGTCGCCCTGCCTGAGCGGCAGCAGCGCCTTCAGCGGTTCCAGGGCCACATAAGGGGCTACCGTCTCGCCCAGGTGCACGTCGAACAGGTGCTTATCCTCAACGGTCTGGCCGGTGATTTCGGCCAGGTCCAGGTCTTTCCACGGCGCCTTGTCCTGGCTGCCACGCCGGGGATTCACCGTCACCGTCGGGGCCACCCGCACGATGGCGGTGTTCTCCGTCTCGTTGACGAAAAAGAGGCAGCGAGGGACGATGACCGCCCCCTGGCGGGCGTGAGCGCCGTAGGGAGAATCGCCCGCTGCGCCGGTGTCGGCGACGCCTTCGGCCTCCCGCCGCATGGCGCCTGACCCGGCCTTGCCACGCCACCGCTCCACCTCTCCCGCCAGGGGCGCTGATACCCCGCTCCGGCCCGTGCTCCGGGCGAAAGCCACGCAGGAGGCTATGGGAAAGAAGGTATTGGGTTCCAGTTGTTCCAGGTCCCACGCCCTCTTGTGGTCGAACATCACCGACAGGGTGAAGGCGGATGCCCGGTTCCTGCCCCGGCCGACCGGCGGTGATTGCCATTTGCCGCTCCGCCACCTGGAGTACTGCCCCGCCTGCAGCGCGCTGTGGGGCAGCACGAACCCGATGACGCCCCCGTCCTTCAGGTACAGGTCCACGCTTCGGGCGAAGAACAGCCCCGCCACGTCCTGGTGGGTGGCGTAGCGGCCCCCGGCCCAGATGCCGTAGCGGTTCCGGCTCAGGTTCAGGAGTTCGTCCCGCAGGACGTCCGCCGTCTGGTTGTAGTTGATCCAGGGCGGGTTGCCGATCACCACGTCCACCCTGGCCCGGGACAGGGCCACCGGACGGACCATGTTCCGGGTGTAGTAGGCCCAGATGTGGTTCCGCCCTTGGTCGTGAAGACGCTGCATGGTCCTGATGGTCCCGGCCATGACCTTGCGCTCGCCGGCCTCAAGGATGCCGTTGTCGTCCAGGGCCAGCAGGGGGTCGCCGCCCTGCTCGATGGCGGCGGCAACGTCCCCCATCAGGGCGTCAAAGGCCTCGGCCCGCTCCACCAGGCTCACCGGAAAGACCAACTCGGTGTTCTCGCCGTCGCCGGTCTGGACGGTGATTTCGTTCTCGGCGAACAGGTCCCCGGTGCGAAAGTGCAGCTGCAGGGCGTCGCCCAGGTAGACCGGAATGGACAGCGCATCGTCCCACCCGGCGGCCCCGGCGGCGTTGATGGCGGGACGGGCGGCCAACGTCCACGCGGCCCGGGCCAGGTGCACCGCCACCGGATGCACGTCGATGCCGGTCACCGCCTCCCGCAACCGGTTGAGGGTCTCCTTCGGCTCCCACCCGGCCGCGCCGGCGGCGGCGATGAAATGGGACACCGCCTCGGCCACGAAGGCTCCCGAACCGCAGGCCGGGTCCAGCACCCGCTGCTTCAGCGGGTCTTCCACCAGTTCCCGTACCATGATGCGGGCCAGCCAGGCCGGGGTGTAGTACTCGCCCAACTGCCGCCGCTCCTCCGGCGGTATCACCGTCTCGTACAGGACGGCGGCGGTGTCCGGCGGGGCTTCGGACCAGTTGAACCGGGCCGCCCGGCGGGCCAGGGTTTGCAGCAGGGGCTGGCCGCCCACCTCCACCGGCCAGGCGAAGAAGTCCGATTCCAACACCCCCTGCAACCCCGTGGCCCGGTAGAGTTCCCGGCCCTGGAGCAGGTCGGCGGGATCGGTCTCGGCCAGGCGGCGAACGTCGATGCCGAAGGAGGCCTGCACCACCATGCCGATGACGGCGCCCAGGTAGGTGTGGCGCACGAACAGGTCGTCCATCTCCCCGGTATCGGCGGCGGACGGACCGGAGCTACGCGCTTCCTCGCCCAGGCCTTCGGTGGTATGGGCGATCTCGCCCAGGGCGGTGCGCAGCAGGTCGTACCACAACCGCCGCTTCACCCGCAGGGTCTCCTGCCCCGCGTTCTCCCGGTACAGGGCTTCCAGAGCGGCGATGTCCCGCTGGTAGGATGGGCTGCCCGGCCCGAAGTGGGCGGCAATCGCTTCCCGGTCCGGGCTGACGCCTTCCATTGACACCAGGGCGGTGTCCCGCAGCCACTCGTAGAGCGGCAGCCACCCGTCAGCGTCGTTCAGGGTGAAAAAGTAGGGACGGGACAGCCGGACCTCCCCCGCCCCGGGCCACCGCAGCAGCCAGTGCCGGCCGTCGGTGAGTACGCCCATGCGCACCCGGCCCCCGGCCGCCGATTGGGCCAGGTAGTCGTCCAGCTGCTCCACGTACTGCGGGTTGGGCGCTCCGCCCGACGCCGTTCCCATCCGACGCTTGAACTCGATGAAGGTGTCCAGGGCCGTCAGGTCCACGGCCCGCCGGGAGCCTTCCGAGGGCGGGTTCTCCTCGGCCATCTCTTCGCTGCGCACCAAACCGGTGCGGATCAGGAAGTCCCGCACCGCGCTGGTGACGTTGGCCTCGGCCCCGCCCTCCTCGTGCCGCCGCACTATTTCGGCGGCGCAGTCCCGGTATACGGGGTGGTCTGCGTCGATGTGCTGCGCCATGTTGACTTCCCGCCCGCCGGCGCCCCGGTTTCCCGGCGCTCAACTATCGTCAAGCGCCTTCTCGAACCGCAGGCTCGCGGCCGGCAGTCTCACCCGGGGCGGTCTCCGCGCCCGTCAGTTGCCCCGCAACCGGCGCACTTCCTCTTCCAATTCCCGGTTGCGGGCCTCGGCGGTGTTGGCGCGGGTCTCGGAGACTTCTGCCCTGGACTCGGCCATGATGCGTCCCCGACGCTCGTTCTCCAGGGTTGCGATGGGCCGCCCCGTCACCGGGTCGTGCCACACCAGCCGCCCTTCCTCCCACCGCAGGTACAGGTCCAACGCGCGGCTGTAACCCTGCAACACTCCGCCGGGCAACTCCTCTATCTCCAACGGCTGGTACACGCCCTCCACCAGCCGGTCTCCGGCCAGCTTCGTACCGTGGTGCTCCCCCGTCTCGTCAAACCGCCAGTACTCCCCTATCCCCAGCGCCGCGTACTCCGCCCGCTTCTCCACCACGTCCGTCTCCCCCGTGCTCTCCGACGCCACCTCCAGCACGAAGTCCGGCGCCTTCCCCTGCTCCGACACCACGTATCCGTTGCTGGCGTCGTATGCTTCAGGGTCCACTCCAAAGGCCACCAGCAGGTCGGGACGCCGCGCCCGCGCCTTGTTGAAGCTGGGGTCCGGCACGACCCACCGGTCCGCCTCCACCAGGGTGGTCCCGGGATTGCCCAGGTGCACCGCCAGGGCGTGGGAATCGCCGTGCTTGAACAGGTGGTCGTACTGGGTCATCTCGTCGGGCTCGCGCCGGGGCGGGTCCGGCAACCGGAATCGCTGCCGGCCGGTGGGTGTCTTGCCGGAGGTGTTGATGGTGGTCATGCCGAACCTCGGTGGGTCTAGCCTGGTACTGCGGTTGCCGAAGGGTTGGCTGGTTGAGGGCATTATACCCGCGCCGGGGCCGGCCTGAACAGGCTTGACGAATTCCGCCGGCGTCAACCTCTGATCATGCCACTCCTACCGGCCCCAGGCGCCCCTTCCGGCCATCCGGTCGAAACAGCGAAGGCCCCCTTGCTGCGTCCGGCAAGGGGGCCTCCATTGGGTACGGTCTGGGGCTGCCGGCGGGCCGCCGGTCAGTCCCTGATGGTGACGGTGAACTCGGTGGGTTCCCTGAGGGTGTAGCCCGGCCCGTTCACCACCTGGAACTCGATGGTTTCCGCGCCTTCCGACTTCCCGTCGCGGATGAAGCGCAGTCCGCTAATCCGCAGCAGGGTTAGGCCGCCGGAGGTCCGAAACTCATCATTCATTGTCAGCGTGAAGGTTTCGCCCTCGGCCTGGGGAGGGTTCGCGACACCATAGTCTTTGTCGTTCAGCCTAAACCTGACGAACTCGAAGTCCTCGTTCAGGGTCGCCGTTCCGCCCGCGTAAAGGATGACCAGCTCAAAATCATCCGGCAGTTCAGAGCCGCCATGATCAACGTAGAACGTCGGGAAGCATTGGCCCTCTTGCTCATAGACCTGGCACTCCCCCCTATCGCCGGGATTATCATAGCGGTGATCGACACTGCTCACCACCGGAACCGCGGTGCCGCCTACCGTATCATCGTCGTCCTCAATGATCAGGATGTGCCGGTTGAGCCTGCCCAGCGTGTACGGGCGGCCGTCGCCGTTCAGCGTCAGGACCACCTGCTCGTTGGCCTCGTTCTTCTCGTCGTCGGTGACGTTTACCGTGATGTCCGCCGTCCTCTGGCCGGCCGGCACCGTCACCGTGTTGCCGGTGATGGTGTAGTCCGTGTCGCGCGTGGCCGAACCCCTGACATCGTAGTGGACCACAACGTCGGCCGACAGCGTCCGGTCCAGTTGCACGGTTACCTTGGCCATGCCGCCATCGACATCCTCGGCCACGCTGCCCCCGGGCCGCTGGAAGGTCACCACCGGCGCGTCGTCGTCCTCGATGGTCAGCGTGAACTCATGCGTACCGGCCACGTTGTAGCCGTTACCACCCCGGAGCGTCAGGATTACCGTCTCGGGGCGCTCGTTCACCTGGTCGTCGGCGATGGAGATGGGTATCTCCGCCCGGCCGGACCCGGCCTTGACCTCCACCGACCCGGAGTTGCTGATGTCGTAGTCCGCGGGGGACACGGCGGTGCTGCGGTTGGGAATGGTGTAACTGATGGTGATGTCCTCGTGGGGCCCGGGCTCCAGGTTGATGACCGCCCGGTAGGTGCCGGCATTCTCCCGCACGCTGTCCTCCGCCCTGGCGAAGGCAACCCCCGGCGGGTCGTTGTCCGCGATGATCAGCGTGTGCTGGCCCACAGCTCCCACGGTGTAGTCCGACCCGGCCCGCAGCGTCAGGATTACCGTCTCCTCGGCTTCGCTGTGGCCGTCGTCGGTGATGGTCACCGGAATGTCCACGAAGGCGTCTCCGGCCGCCGCCGTTACCGTGTTGGGGACGGTGAAGTCCCGGTTGGGCGAGGCCGTGCCACCGACGCCGTAGCTCACCGTCAGGCCGCCGGTGGGCGCCGCCGGGTCGAGGTTCACCCTCACGTTGACGGTACCGGCGCCCTCGTGGGGGTTGGGGCTGGTGCTCGCCGAGGCGAAGCTGGCCCGCGGCCGGTCGTCGTCCAGGATGGTCACCTTGTGTTCGTTGGCAGACCCCACGGTGTAGCTGCCCGGGCTGGGCCTCAGCGTCAGGGTCAACTCCTCGTCGCCTTCGTTGTCGGTGTCCTGGATGATGGACACCGGGATGTTGACGCTGGTTTGCGTGGCGGGAACCGTTACCGACCCGTCCCGGCCGGTCAGGCCGCTGATGTTGTAGTCCGTGCCGGGCTGGGCAAGCCCGCCCACGGTGTAGTCGATGGTCAGGCCGCCGCTGGGCGCCGCCATGGACAGGTCAACCTGCACGTCGTGGGTTCCGGCGCCCTCGCCGGGGGTGCTCTCCTCCACGGCGAACTCCGCCCGCGGCCCGTCGTTGTCCTCGATGGTCAGCGTGTAGGTGAGGATATCCGAGTGGCCCAGCTCGTAGCCTTCCCCGGCGGCGATGGTAATGACGACGTCCTCGGCATTTTCGCTGTCGGGGTCGTCAATGACCTGCACCGGTATGTTCACCTTGCTTTCCCCGGCCCGGACCGTTACCGACCCGGAGGCCCGGCCCGACCCGTTGATCCGGAAGTCGTCGCCCGGCGTGGCCGCGCCGGTCACGGTGGCGTCGATGGTGTAGTTGATGGCCAGGTCCGCGGCCGGCGCCGGCCACACGGTGACCTCAACGTTCGCTACGCCCACGTTCTCGTCCACCGTCTCCCCGCAGTCCGGGCAGCTGACCTGGGCGAAGTAC
>CBDCQM010000003.1:0-471959 GCA_965220605.1 Dehalococcoidia bacterium
GGGTGAAGAACGACCATCTTGGGTTCGAGGTACTCTATGTTTACAGAGGAGTGGTGCGGAAGTACCGGCCTGATTTTCTCATTCGTTTCAAGTCGAGGAAGATGCTGGTGCTGGAAACGAAGGGTCAGGCGGACGACCAGAGCCTCGCCAAGCGCCGCGCCCTTGAGGAGTGGACACGCGCTGTAAATCAACAAGCCAGTTTCGGCCAATGGTCCAGCGCCACTTCCTACAACCCTGCGGACGTGAAGGACATTCTGGCGAAGCACGCGACAGTTGCCGATGGCATCACCTCTTGGGAGTAATGTTTTTGCATTCGGCCAATTCACTGCACCGGGGGTACTGCATCTAGGCAAAGTGCCTCCCCCATAGGGTAATAGAACGGGCATTCGAGTGCTTTTGCTCGTCGCCACACTTGGAAATGGTCCCTTCCATTCATTGCGATCTCATGTACGGCCGGACTTAACAAGCGTTTCCTGGTATGGGCGAGGTCAGATCCCTATCCACATCTCGAAGACGGTACTGCCCATCGTCAAGTCAGGCCCACCAAACTGGATAAAATCAAGAACCTTCACGTTGAGGTTCAGGTTGGCGGTGTAAGCGGCGCTGCCTTGGCGGGTCCGCCAATCAACGTAGCGAACCGTGACCGGAGGCCCCGCCCTCATGCGGGGCTTTTCGTTCGTGAAGGGCCGGAGCTGCACATGGCCGTGAGCCGGCTTGCGCCCTGGGTCAGCCCGGCCGCCCTGACGCAGCGCACCTCCCGATGGGTCCGACGCTTCGCAGCGGCAGGCGCTCCCGGTCTGCCGCGCCGGATTGAGGACGCGGCATGGCCTAGTCCGCAATCATTTCCCCCGTCTCCGCAACGTGAACCCGTCGCCGCCTGTTGCCCTGCTTATCTGCCAAACTAAAGAGGTTGAGACGCAATTGACAGTTGCGTCTCAACCTTTGTATGGCCGGATATGGCCGACACTTTTGGTCGGCGCCAACCAGGGCAACCCTGGCCTCGTCGTCGATGATGACCCCCTCGCCATGCTCACGCGTGAAGGGAGTGTCGCTGGGAGAATAGGCCAGGAACATCCCGAAGGACTCGTCCCCCTCGCTGAGGTCGTCATCCAGGATCACCACCTGGACCACCTTGCTGGTCTCCCCGGGCGCGAAGGTGAGCAGGACGTTGGCCCACTCGAAGTCATCGCCTTGGGTCGCCGTCTTGTACCGGAAGGAGGTGGTGGCGGCATACACCTGCACCTTCTTGGCGCTGGCGGCGCTCAGTGAAACGGTGAACTCCATCACCCCCGCGTCCTCCCGCGCCGAACCGTCGGACACCGAGAGGGACGGCGTGGCGTCCGGCGGCGGCGGGTCGTCGTCGTCCGCTACCGCAACCGTGGCCGTGCCCGCAGTGGCCGACACGGTGTAGCCCTGGCCGGTATCCACCGTGGCGGTTACCGAGCCGTCGGCTTCGTCCGCGCCGTCGTTCACGGTGGCGACGGTCAAGGTGTAACTGCCGGTGGTGGGGATGCTCACCGTCTGCGAGCCGGGGGTTGCGCCGTAGTCGCCGCTCTGGCTCACCGACACGCTGACGGCCAGCGGAGCGTGGGGGGCCGGGGTGGCGGTGAGGGTAAAGGTGGCGTCGCCGCCCTCGGTTACCCCCGAACCGGCGGCGATGCTGATCTCCGGCACGTCGTCGTCCGCCACTGCCACCGTAGCCGCTCCCGCCGTAGTGGACACGGTGTAGCCCTGGCCGGCGCTCACCGTGGCCGTTACCGAACCGTCGGCCTCGTCCACGCCGTCGTTCACAGTAGCAACGGTCAGGGTATAACTGCCGCTGGCGGGAATGCTCACCGTCTGCGAACCAGGAGCTACCCCAAAGTCGCCGTTCTGGGACACGCTCACGCTGACCGACAGGGCCGTGGTCGGCGCCGGGCTAGCGGTGATGGTGAAGGTGGCGGTGCCGCCCTCGGTTATCCCGGAACCGGCGGTGATGCTGATCTCCGGCGTCCCCGGCAGCGTAGCGTCGTCATCCGCCACCGCGACCGTGGCCGCTCCTGCCGTGCTGGACACGGTATAGCCCGTGCCGCTGCTGACGGTCGCCGTTACCGACCCGTCGGCCTCGTCCACGCTGTCGTTCGTTGTAGCAATGGTCAGCGTCGCGCTGCCGGACGTGGGGATGCTCACCGTCTGCGCCCCCGGCGTTACTCCAAAGTCGCCGCTCTGGCTCACCGACACGCTGACCGACAGCGGAGCGTGCGGCGCCGGGCTGGCGGTCAGGGTGAATCTGGCGTTGCCGCCCTCGGTGATGTCTCCATTAGAAACAATGCTGATCTCCGGCACGTCGTCGTCCGCCACCGCGACGGTGGCGGCGCCGGCCGTGGCCGACACGGTGTAGCCGGTTCCGCTGTTCACCGTGGCCGTTACCGACCCGTCGGCCTCGTCCACGCCGTCGTTCGTTGTAGCAATTGTCAGCGTGGCGCTGCCGGACGTGGGGATGCTCACCGTCTGAGACCCCGTCGTTACCCCGAAGTCGCCCGTCTGCGCCACGCTCACGCTGACCGACAGGGCCGAACTCGGCGCCGGGCTGGCGCTGATGGTGAAGCTGGCGTCGCCGCCCTCGGTGATGCCGGAACCGGCCGTGACGCTCACCTCCGGCGTCGCCGGCGGCGGGTTGTTGCACTGCTCCAGCGCATCCAGCGTGCGGACCGTCCGGTCCCAGCGGGTGTTGTCGTACTGCTGCTTGATGGTCCGGGCGTCGTCAGCCGTCATCGCCGATTCACCGGTGTTCTCGCCCAGGGCGGCCAGCACCCGGTTCCAGCGCGACACGTGGTCGTCGTGGCTGTACTCATCCCGCCAGGTCTCCACCTCCGACACCGTTATGGCGTCGGAAGGCAGGTTCGGCGTGCAGGTCTGCGGCGGATCGTCGTCGTCCGCCACCGCCACCGTTGCCGAACCCGCCGTGCTGGACACGGTGTAGTCCGTGCCGCTGTTCACCGTTGCGGTTACCGAACCGTCGGCCTCGTCCACCGAGTCGTTGACAGTAGCGACGGTCAGCGTCGCGCTGCCGCTGGTCGGGATGCTCACCGTCTGGGAGTTGGGAGTTACCCCGTAGTCGCCGCTCTGGCTCACAGACACGCTGACCGACAGCGCCGCCGCCGGCGCCGGGTTGGCGCTGACCGTGAACGATGCGTTCCCGCCCTCGGTGATCCCGGAGCCGCCCGTGACGCTCACCTCCGGCGTCGCCGCCGGCGGGTTGTTGCACTGCTCCAGCGCCTCCAGCGTGCGGACCGTCCGGTCCCAGCGGGTGTTGTCGTACTGCTGCTTGATGGTCCGGGCGTCGTCAGCCGTCATCGCCGTCTCGCCGGTGTCCTCGCCCAGGGCGGCCAGCACCCGGTTCCAGCGCGACACGTGGTCGTCGTGGCTGTACTCGTCCCGCCAGGTCTCCACCTCCGACACCGTTATGGCGTCCGAGGGCAGGTTCGGCGTGCAGGACGCCGCCGCGGTGCGCTGGTATCCGGTGGGGGTCACCTCGTCGTAGTCCTGGGAATAGACGATGACCGCGTACTCCGTGTCGGCCTTGAGGCCGGTGATGGTGTAGGTCAGCGTATCGGCGTCGACCTGGGCGGACTGCGTCTCGGCACCCGCGACGTTCTCGGCCCAGTACACCAGGTAGTGGTCAACCTCCCGCTGGGACCAGGACAGCGTCATGCTGCTGGCGGTCACGCCCGAGAAGCCCAGCGCTCCCGGCTCGGGGAAGGGATCATCCTGCTGGTCAGCCTCCCCGTCCTGCGAGTCCTGTCCCAGCGTTTGCGGCTGCCCGGCGGCGCAGGAACCGTCGCCCAGTTTGGTGGGCGGGTTGAAGTTGTGATGGTGGTGGGTCTGGCCGCCGTGGGTGTACGGGTGCGAAGTGTGGCCATACTCCGGCTTGCAGCCGGTCCAGACCGCCGGTCTGCCGGCGGTCGAGCCGTTGCCGTAGCTCCACGCGTCAATCTCCTCCTCCGTCAGGCACTCGGTGATCCCCATGCCCCCGGGTGAGTACACCTGGCTTCCATCGACGGTGATCAGGCGCGCCCGGTGGTGGGAGTGGCCGTACCAGCACGCCGCCTGCGCCGTGTCGAACACCGTAGTCTCCACCTCAGCCGAAGAGCCGCCGCCGACACTATAGGCAACGTCCTCCTGGACCTCCGCCCAGTAGTTGCGCCCCGACATGTTTTCAGTACTGCGGTAAATCTTGGTGGGCAGCGTGATGTCGGCAGTCCCGCCGGAGCCCACGTCCACGTGGGTATAGTCCGTGAACTGCACCTTCTCCTCGCCGTTGCGAAGCGGTGGGTCGCAGTGTTTGTAGGGGTCCCATTCGCCGTATCTGCCTCCTCTACTATCGGGGACAAGGAAATCGCCGTATCTCTCGCAGGGCTCGTCGAATGGGTTGACGAAGACTTCCCACGTCTTGAGGTACACCCGCCGCGTCTCGCCCGCCCCCGGCGCCGGGTTGACCGTGATCCGGTAACGCGCGTCGTTGCCGGACATGACCGTGCCGTTGTCCAGGGCAGCGATGCTGGCGGTGGGCACGCCCGGCCAGGCGGAGGGACAGGTTCCGCCGCCCACCGGCATGCAGGCCCACCCATTGTCGGGATGCGCAATGTAGTTATTGGACTTATCGTCGGGATTGGGATCCGGCGCCACCCGCATGGCGATCCAGCCGTTGCCCACCTCGCCGCCGGCCTCGGCCCGGTTCTTGACGTGGACGCGCCGGCTGAAGCTGCGGTCGCCGGACATGATGGAACTCTCCAGCCAGGGACGCACGTAGGCGCCCATGATATTCACCCGGGCGCTCCCGTCCGGTTTCCAGTCTGGATTGAGCACGTACCGGTCCCACGTCGCCGGGCGGTCGTCCGAGCGCGGGCTGAGCACGTCGCCGCCCCAGGCCAACTGCGTCCGGATGCCGCTCAGCTCACGTCCCTCCAGCGCTTTGGGGAGCGAGAAGGTGAAGTCCACGTTGGCGCCGGTCTGCGCCGGGCCGTTGCTCCCGTCACCCAGCGCCGCTCCGACGGAGATATCCAGGGAGATGTCTGAACTGGTGATGACCGTCATGACCGTATCGGAGGCGGCCAGGGTCCGGTAGCCCGTACCGGACCCGATGCTGACCGTCACCCCGCCGTCGGGCTCGCCCAGGTTGTCGTCCACCGTTTCGACGGTGAACGTGGCGACGCCGGAGGTGGGGATCGTCTCTGTCTTCGGGCCCTGGTCCCCGGAGTCGACGAAGTTGGGCCCGCCGTCGGTGGTCTCCGTCACCTTCAGGTTGACTGTCACGGGCGACGACGGCGCCGGGACCGCCCGCAGCGTGTAGGTGATGACCGTGCCCTCTTCGACCCGGGCCCGCCGGGTTTCGATGGTGACCAGGGGATTGGCGGCGCTCACGTCCAGCGGCAGGAAGATGCCCGACAGGCCCAGGTACACGTTGTTGTCGCCCACCGGGATCTGGCCCTGGTTGATGGGGTTATGGTTCTGCATGTTGCCGCCCCAGCGCGTGTGGGTGCCGTGGCCCAGGTGGTAGGTGGCCTTCGCCCCCGCCGTGGCGTGGGTCGTGCCCGACTTGGTGCCGGTGTTCGGGCCCCGCTTGTTGGTGGTCACGACGCCCAGGGCGTTGCGCTGGTGGGGCCCGGTCTGCCTGTTGGCGTCCCAGGTGCCGTCCCAGAAGTCGTTGTAGTCGTCGGCGACCTTCGGGCCGCCCATCCAGTAGATGGGGTGCGAGAAGGGCGTGTGGCTGGGCTCTCCCGACACCATGATGCCGGCGGCGGTGTGCCAGGCGGCGTCCACGGTACCGGTGCTGCCCACCACCCGGAAGGTGTCCTGGTACTGGCGGATGTCCGCGTGGCCGGTGCTCGAACCCCCGATCCGGTTGCGCACGAAGGTGTCGTAGTCGCCGATGTTGCCCGATTCGGCGTTGCGCTCGTTCTCCGTCTTGAACAGCAGCCGGAACTGGTCCCCCGCGCTCACGCTGCCGGGCTTGAGGGGCCAGTTCTCCGGGACGAAGTTGACGTCGGCGATCTGGACCACAGCGTACTGTCCCTGGTTCGTGGCGTCGCTCTGGTCTCCAATGGTGATCCCCCTCGGCACCTGGCTGAAGCCCATGACGAAGCTCTCGTAGCCCTCGATCTCGCCGTCCAGCGGCACCGGCAGGCTGAAGGTGTGGCTGGTCACTCCCGCCGGCACCCTCACCGAGTGCCTGGCGGCCAATGGATCTTCTCCCCCCCCGAATTGAACGGTTGAGGGGTCATCCACGACGATGTCCTTGCTCAGGTCCGCGTCGCAATTATGGAAGCCAATCTCAAAGGTGCGCGCTCTCTTGGTGGGCGAGCTGAAGGTCAGCGTCGGCCGCAGCGGGTCGCCCTCCCGCGCGTTGTAGCTGTTGCGGCTGAACTTCACCGTGTTGTCGACGGCAACCGGTCCGATGGGACCGACTATCGGCGAGAAAAAGCGTTCAGATCCCCCACTGCCGTCGTCGTGGAGGATCCGCGACCGGATGTAGTGGCCGACGTCCGCTTGCTGCAGAGTGTAGGACTGGGAATCCGATATGTGGGTCCAGCCAGTAACGCTCGAGGTCAAACTTCGCTCCCAACTGTGCGCGGACGTGCCCTCGCCGTCGGGGTCGGCGCAGACCTTTTGTAACGTCAGGGTCCCGTTCACCTGGGGCTGGCCGCCGATCCGAAAGGCGGGCCGGCCGGTTTCCTCGGCAATCGTAATCGTTGTTGTGGATGTTTGGTTCACCCCGTAGTCGGCGCTGGCGGTGAAGGCCAGAATGATGGTCTCGCCGTGGTCCGTGACCGCGTCCTCAAGGACCGTGATTGGTCTTGCCACGTTTGTGAACCGCGGTGTCCCCGACGGAATGGTGAACGTCCCGGTGCGGGCCGCGTAGTCCGGGCTGCCGGCATCGATGGTGTAGTCCACCCCGGGCGTCGCCGTCCCGCCCATGGTGTAGTTGACGGTCAAGGGCGCTGACAGATTCTGGGAGACTTGAAGACGCACCACCTCTCTTCTGGATTCTATCAGAGTTCCGGGTTCAAACAGAGTAATGGCAACACTATTCCAAAACACATTCGGGACACTCTGCGCCTCGGCCCGCTCGGTTGGCGTCAGGGCAACGGCCGTGATGACCGTCAGGGCCAGCAGCGCCAGGGAGACCAGCGCCAGCCGCCACCTCGCGCCGCGCATCAGAACGCCTCCCGAACGTCTGTTCGGGGGGGGGGGTAACCATGGATGTCACGCGGCCGATCAGTGCTTTCATCGTCTTATCCCTCCACGCGCTGTTCCTATACGGGCCTGGCCCCATTCGTGCCCGCACCGGCACCTGTAGGCCGCTACGCGCTGTTCCTATACGGGCCTGGCCCTGCTCGCGGCTGGCCCGTTCGTTGCTTTCCAGCCGGGCACATGGGCCGCCAGCTTCAAGAGCCTATGCAACTCTCGGCAAATCATCTCAAATCCCCGCCGCTTTTTCAAGCGCGGGAGAGGCGGGCAGCGACGGATTTCCCCCGCCGGGGGAATGAGTATCACTGCAAACGGCCCAACTCTCCGGCAACGGACACAATGCCGGTGCAATTCCGGCCGGCCCTGGATTTACCACACTGCCTGGCGGCTCGGGCTGGCCCCGCAGTCAGGAACCCCGGAGTCAGGAACCCCGGCGGCCCAGCCTCTCCTCCAGCTCCCGGACGCGGGCCTCGGCCCGGTCGGCGCGGTCCCGCTCGGCGTTGCGTTCACTCTCTGTACGATCGGCGCGTTCCCGCTCGGCGTTGCGTTCACTCTCTGTGCGGTCGGCGCGGTCCCGCTCACTCTCGAAGCTGGCGATGGGCGCATTCGTCGCCGGGTCGTAGAAGAACAATTCGCCCTGCTCCCAGCGCAGGTACAGGTTCAGCGCCGGGCTGTATCCCTGCAACACGCCGTCGGGCAGCGTCTCTATCTCGATGGCGACGTACTCGCCATCCACCAGACGATCCCCCGCCAACCGCGCCCCGTACCACCGGCCCGTGGGGGTGTGGTCGAACCGCCAATATTCCGGTATCCCCAACCTTGCGTAATCCAGTCGTTTTTCCCCGGTATCCTCGTTCCTGGTCCGGTAGGAGGCTATCTCCAACACGAAGTCCGGCGGCTTCCCCTGCTCCGATATCACGTACCCGTTTCTGGCCCGGTAGGCCTCCGGGTCCACGCCGAAGGCCACCAGCAGGTCCGGGTAGTGGCTCCCCGCCATGTTGCGGGTGGTCCGGCCCACCAGGTAATGCTCTCCCGATACTATGATGTTCTGGGCCGCGCCGGGCCGCTGGGCCATGAGGCGCTGCTTCAGGTGGTGGACGTTGCCGTTCTCGGCGAGACGGTCGAAACTGGTCATGTCGTCGGGCTCGCGTTCGGGCGGGTCCGGCAGCCGGAAGCGGCCCCTGGCTTTCAGTTTGCTGGCTGCGGTGTGGGGCGTGGTCATGTCGCACCTGGTTGATCGGCGGCAACGCGTTCTGCCTTGTCGAAACATGATCGAGTTGGCGTAACGGCAATCCGGCGCTCCCGCACAGGGCTGGTTCTGTGGAGCATATCGTACACCGCCGGCCGACTCACCGGCAACGGTGGGGGACAACCCATTGGCCCTGGCGATAGTCAGCGACCGGGGCGGTTCACACCCGCCCGGTTGCCGAGACGTCTTACGGAGAGCATCGGCAGGCTCATGAGGCGCGGCCTGCCCTGCCTCATTCCCCAACACTGACGAACGGCGCCGGCGAACCGGGTCGCGCGCAGCGTTGCTGACACTTGCCCGTAGCGCGCCGGAGGTCCGGGTTGCTACGCTGGAAGCATGGCATTTACCCGCGAGCGCCTCCTGGACGCCCTGGCCCGGCTGCCCTTCATCGACGCCGGGGAACTGGCGCTGATCCTGGGCGAGCCGGCGACGACGGTCCACCGCGTCCTCACCGCCCTGCTGAAGGAAGGCGCCGCCAATCGCATCAGCCACGGCACGGCCCATCTGCCCTCCAGCCACCGCTACTATCTCACGGGTAAGGGCATCGCAGAAGCCGCCAACGCACTCAACTACTACCTGCCCTCGGACTTGGTGCGGGCCTACCCGGTGTCCCGGGAGTGGCTGGCGCTGCTGCTGCGCCGGATGGACGCGGTGGCGTCGGTGTACCGCCTGGCGGCAACCCTGTCCCCCGGCGAGGACGGGCTGGAAACCCGGGTGGAGTTCCAGCGCCGGGGCCGCTTCGACGCGGTGATCACTCTCCACAACGGCCGCAGCTTCGGCGTGGTGCGCCAGGGCCTGGCCCTGCGGCGCCGCTCCCTCTACGACCGCCTGCGGGCCATCGCCGAGTATCACCATACCCACCGCCCCTCCGCCGTGTTGATTCTGGTTCCCAGCCCCTGGGAGCAGCGGCTGACCAACGACTTCTGCCTGAACGCCGACCTCCGAGACTACTTTGTGGCCGTGGAGTCCCGGGAAACGCTGGAGGAGTGGGACAACACGCTCTGGCAATCGGCCAACTGGACCTTCGGCCGGACCTACCGCTCCCTGGAGCAGGTGGCCGCCCAGGCCGGCGCCGGCGGACGGTGGTTCACCGAGACGCCGGAGCGCAAGCGGGCGTCGCTGCCCGACCCGGAGCGGATGGTTTCGTCGGCGCCGGCCTTCGGCCTGAGTCCGGCGGAAAAGCGGACGCTGGACCTGATCACCGACCACCCCATGATCCACCGGCAGCACCTGGCCCGCTGGCTGGGCGTCTCCGACGGCCGGGTCAGCCAGATGACCCGCAGCCTGCAAGACACCTGGGGATTGATCGAGCAGCGCGGCAAACGGAGCGACGTGCGCTACACTTTGTCGGAGCGGGGCATCGGGTACGTGACCCGCCGGGACCGGGCCCAGCTGTCCACCACCATGGCCGCGTGGAGCGCCGAGCCGATCACCGACAATCACGGACGCACTCGGCCTCGGGGACACCACATCCTCACCTGGAAACGCCAGACCGGCCACGCCGACTGCATCACCTGGTTCCTGTCGGAGCTGGCCGCCGAAGCCCGGGCCGACGCCGGCAGCGAACTGCAATGGTCGGTGCCCGCCGCCCGCGCCGACCGGGCCTTCAACCGGGGCGACGACGCCATCGCTCCCGACGCCGTGGGCCACCTGCTGACGAATGGCCTGCACGTGCCCTTTTACTTGGAGCACGAGCTGCGCGCCCGACACCCCAGGGGCGTGGCAGCCAGATTGAGCCCCTACGTCCGCTACTACCGCTCCGACGCGCCCCGGGGCGACCAGCCGCCCTTTCCCACCACGCTGTTCCTGGTGGACGCCGAGGAGGTGGCCGAGACCTACGCAAGCACGGCGTCCAGCATGACCGCCATGAAGTTGCCCATCCTGGTATCCAGTAGGGAGGCACTGTCCGATAGGGGGCTGCTGGGCAGGTCCTGGCGTCCCCTGTGGGAACCGGAGTGTCCGCCCGTGGAACTGCGGGAACTGGGCGCCTGGGAGTGGGACGGGCTGCGGCGACGGATGCGCCGGGCAGAGACACGTTAGTCATGCTGACACGGCATTATCTACTCAACACTGTGCCCGGGAGCGCAAACGTGCATTTCGGGGGTGATCTCGGGGTTGGCCGGGAGGCCGCGACGCATCATCCGGTGCCAAATTCAAGTAGGAAACGGGCGGCAATTCCCTTTGACCAATCAGGAATTGCATTTTTACAACTGTGAAAAACCAAGCTAAAACAGTGAGAGGGATTTTCAACCAAGTGCAATGGCCTGACGTGTCGCCCATGACCAGGTAAAAGACGAGGTGAAGCACGTGTCAAGCAACATGTCAGAAGCAGTCAAGGACGGCGTTCACTGGGTGGACAAGGGGGAGGCGGCGCGGGAGTTGGAGGTATCGCTATCGACGCTGGACCGGATGATCCGCAAGGGCGAGGTGGCGGTGGAGCGGAGGGGCCGGCGGGTGTACGTTAAGCTGCCGGGGCCGAGATACCCCAGCGACCGGGAGCTGTTGCGCCAGGCCCGGGCCCGGGCGGAACGGCTGGAGCGCACGGTGGGGGAACTGGCCGAGGAAGCCGACCGGCTGGAGCAGGAGCGGGACCGGGCCCGGTCCGAGACGGAGACGGCCCTGGAGGAGTACCGCAGGCAGGAGGAGGTATTGGTCAGGGAGCAGGAAGCCCACGAAAAGACCCGTCGGTGGGCGAGGTTCTTCGGCTTCACCGCCCTGGGCCTGCTGGCAATACTGTCCATCGTCATCCTGGCGGCCTGGTGGTTGATCGCGTAAGGGCGCCGGTCCGTGATACGAAGGGAACGCCGCCGACTGACGGGCCGCCATTGACGGCGGAATGGGAACGGCGGATAATAATAGTAAGACAAATCATTAGCAAGCCCGACGACGGGACACCGTGCCGCCACGACGCATTTCCAGGACCATCACGTTCTCTTCGCCACCCGATATGTTCGTTGAGGTGCAGCGGGTCAAGGATGAGGAGGGCCGCGACATGAGCGAACTGGTGCGCGAAGCCCTGCGTTTGTACATGGAAGACCGGAAACTGCGCCGTGAGCAGCGCCGGCAACGACTGCGCTCCCGCCAGGCGAGCGCCGACGAGACGGAGGCGGAACAGAGATGAACGACAAGAAGGAGCCACAAATGACCAAGCGCGAATTTGTACCCCTCACTCCGGCGGCGCTGTACGCCAGAGTATCCAGCGACCGACAGGACGTGGACCTCTCCGTGGCCGCCCAGTTGCGGGCCTTGAGGGACTACGCCAAGGCCAACGGCTACTCCGTGGCCCGTGAGTACGTGGACGAGGCCGAGAGCGGCAGGATCGCCGACCGGCCCCAGTTCAGGAAGATGATCGACGAGGGCAGCAAGCCCCAATCCCCTTTCCAGGTCATATTGGTCTGGAAATTCAGCCGGTTCACCAGGAAGCGGGAGCACGCCGTGGCCTTCAAAGCCCAGCTGCGGCGCAAGGGCATCCGCGTGGTGTCCATCACCGAGCAGGCTGAGGACAACGCCACCGGCCGGCTCCTTGAGGGCATCATCGAGTCGGTGGACGAATATTACAGCGAAAATCTTGGTCAGGAGGTTGTGCGGGGGATGCGGGAGGCCGCCTCCCGTGGTTTCTTCCTCGGCTCCAGGGCCCCCTTCGGCTACACCCGGATCAAGGTCAGCGACGGGGTGAAGGACCGGCCCACCCTGGAGGTTGACCCGGTGGCCGCCCCGATAGTCAGGGAGATATTCGAGAGTTCCCGTAGAGGCTACGGGCTGGCGGAAATCTGCAAGGAGCTGAACGGGAGGGGCATCACCAACCGGGGCAAACGCTGGCAGAAGAACGTGGTCCACTACCTGCTGACCAACGAAGCCTACACCGGAACCGCCGTCTGGGGCGTCAAGAGCAAGGACGAGAAGGCGGGTGAGCCGGTGCGGGTGGAGAACGCATGGCCCGCCCTGGTGTCCCGGGAGACCTTCGACCTGGTGCAGCAGGGACTCCACCAGCGGGCGCCCACGGTGCAGCGGCCCGCCAGGGTGGGCAGCCAGTACCTGCTGAGCGGTCTTTTGCGCTGCGGGGTGTGCGGCAAGTCCTACTCCGCCCAGGGAGCCAAGAGCGGCCAGTTCGCCTACTACGTCTGCTCCAGCCTGTTCCGCGAAGGGGCCGGAGCCTGCACCGCCCGCTACCTGAATGCCACCAAGGTCGAGGACCTGGTGATCGAGAAGGTCAGGGAACGGATTCTCACCGAGGAGACCATCACCGAGCTGGTGACGTTGGTGGCCGAGGAGATCGACAACATCGCCGGTGAGGTCAACGGCCGGCTCACGGCCATCAACAGCGAGCTATCCGACGTGGATAGCCGGTTGGAGAACCTCTACCAGGCCCTGGAGACCCAGCAGTTGCCCCTGGAAGTTCTGTCGCCCCGCATCCTGGCCCTGAAGAGCCGCCAGGACCAGCTTGTGGCGGCGCAGGAGGAGGCCGAGTTCCAGTTGGAGCAGCGACGGGCGGAGTTGCCCACTTCAAAAGAGATCAAGGGGTACGTGGCGGACTTCCGCGCTCTCTTCCAGGAGGGGACCTTCCCGGAGCGGAAGGCCCTGATCCGCAACTTCGTGCAGGGCATTGAGATTGTTGAGGACGAGGCGGTTCTGACGTACACTATCCCCATGCCACAGGACGGGATTACGCGAGAGTCGGCCTCGGTTCTTGATTTTGTCCAGTCCGGCCCACCACCGTATCCGATACTGCGAACTCCGCCGTTCAAGACGACTTCAGCGGCGTCCTTCCCCCCAATGGGACTATCCTCCGGCGTGGGGATCGTATAGATAATCGTCGCTCCGCCGGGCCTGACCAGCACCTCCTTCACGAAGGAACGCACGAAGGCTTTGGTCTCGGTGAGTTCGCTGGTTTTTAGGAACTCGCTCATGTCCCGGGCGAAGGCGGCGATGACGTCGGCGCTGTCCAGCATTTCCCGCCGCTGGGACAGAACGGCCCGCGCTTCCTCGGCGGCGGCTTCCAATTGCTCCCGGCGGTGACGGTGTTCCAGGATGCGTTCCGAGGCGTCGGCCATGTCCAGGTCGGTGCTCTCGACGAAGTGCCAGATGCGGTCCAGCTTCCGCTTGACCTCTTCCAGTTCGGCTTCGATGGTATCCAGATTCTGCCGCTGCTCCCTTGCCACCCCGTCCATCTCCTCGTCCACCAGCCGCACCAGATCGCGGACGTTGGACTCGGTGAGAATGTTCTCACGGATGTTGGAGACGATGATGCCCTCGAAGTTCTTGGCGTTCAGCCTAGGGGTGTCGCAGGTCCCGCTGCCCTGTTTGAGCAAGGACTGGCAGACGTAGTAGGTGTACTTCCCGCTCTTGGCCTCGGCGGCGGTGAGGGCCTTGCCGCAGGTCTCGCACTTGGCTAGGCCGCTGAGCAGATAGGGACTGGCGGCGCGGCGGGGGTGGGTTACCTTGGGCGCCCGCGCCTCCATCAACCTCCTGGCCCGGTCGAACTCATCCATTGACACGATGGCGGGGAAGGCGTTCTCCACGCGAACCGGCTCCTGCCCGTCCCTCGCCTTCTGGCCCCAGACCAGAGCGCCGGTGTAGGCTTCATTGGTCAGCACCTTGTGGATAGTGGTCTTGCGCCACTGCCTGCCCTTGGGGGAGGGGATGCCTTCGGCGTTCAGCGTCTTGAGGATGTCCAGGGAGGTCCGACCCTGGAGGGTGAGGTCGAAGATGCGACGTACCACGGCGTCGTGGGGCGGGTTGAGTTCCAGGCGGGGGCGCTTCTTGACTCCGTCCTGGACGTAGACCCGCCGGTAGCCGTAGGGTGCGCTGGCGTTCATCCAGAAGCCCCGGGAGGCGGCCTCTCGCATCCCCCGCGTCACTTCTTGAGCTAAATTTTCGCTGTAAAATTCGTCCACAGACTCGATGATGGCCTCCATCAGCTTGCCGGTGGGGGTATCGTCGGCGTGCTCGGTGATGGAGACGACGCGGATGCCCTTGCGCCTCAGCATGGACTTGAAGGCGACGGCGTGCTCCCGCTTGCGGGTAAAGCGAGAGAATTTCCAGACCAAAATCTCGCGGAAAGGTGCCTCCGGCTTGGATGCCTCATCCAGCATCTTCCTGAACTGGGGCCTATCGGCGATCCTGCCACTCTCGGCCTCGTCCACGAACTCGCGGACCACCAGGTAGCCGTTCTTGTCGGCGTAGTCTCTCAACGCCCTTAGCTGCGCGGCCACGGACAGGTCCACGTCCTGGCGGTCGCTGGAGACCCGGGCGTACAGCGCCACGGGTGCCAGGTCCGTATTCTTACTCATCCTTCTGTCCTCCTTGATTATCTTCCCGTTCAACCTGTCGGGAGCGCAGCCGTTCCAGGCGGGCTTCTCGGCGCAACTCCCTCTCATCCATGTACAGGCGCAGGGCCTCGCGCACCAGTTCGCTCATGTCGCGGCCCTCCTCATCCTTCACCCGCTGCACCTGGTCGAACATCTCCGGGGGAAGCGAGAAGGTGATGGTCCTGGATTTCCTTCGTGGGGGCATGGTCTCTTTTTTGGCCTGCTGAGTTAAGCGATTGTCTTACTATCAATAATCCTACATCCGGCCCGCCCAGTCAAGGCTCGGCTGTCTCTCCGCCCGTCATCTGGTGGCCAACTTCGGCGCCGTCCCATGGTTGAGCCTGACGCTGTACCCCGCATGGTGACCGGGGTAACGGCGATCCCGCCACTCCAACTGCGGCTCCAGGGAGCGGCGGTGTTCCCAGGGCACGGCGACGACAATTACCTTGGCCAGGCGGTTCTTCCAGAGGACGGGCCTGGCGACCACGGCGATGCCGTCCCCCTCGTCGTACTCCAGTCTGCCGCTGCGGGCCGCCCGCTCCGCCAGGGAACCGGCGGACAATGCCCTGCCCTTGCGGGGCGTCCCACCCCGCCACCCGTTGAGCAGCAGGGAGCGTGGAGTCGCCATACCCGCCGTCCGTTTCATCACCGTGACCCGCAGGTCCTCCAGCCTGGTTGGCGTGGGCCAGCGGGCCGGGTCGTCCTGTCCCCTCCGCTCGTACAGCGTCAGCATCAGGGGAGGGCGGAGCATTACCTCTGACATTCGAAGGGATACGGCGGAGTAGGCGCAGCGGAACAGGTTCTGAAGGGCCACCACGTCCAGACCGCCGACTTCGGCGTAGCAGGCGAAGACCTCCGGCGGCATAAGCGTCGCCGCCCCGAACCGCTCCGCCTCGGGGCAAATCTCCCTGGTGGGCTGGCAGTCGTACTGCCGGTCCCACACCTGCTCATAGATTATCTCGTAGGTCTCGTGGAGCACCGTGAGCTTGCTGCTGCCCTCCCACTGGCCTTTCTGGTAGTGGATGGCGTAGGTCCCGTCGGGCTGGGTGTAATGGACGCCCCGCAGCCCGCCGGCCAGCGGCCTCTCCGACACGTCCCCGACGCCGGCGCATTCCAGCAACACGGCAAGGTCTTCCAGCGAGACACGGAGGGGCACCTGGAAGTATTCAATGAACTCCGCCGCCAACCCCTCGGGCTCCAGCCGTCTTATGGGGTGCTCGTCGGCCATGATCCGGTCGCAGAAGTCGTCAAGGGTCTTGGTCAAAATCACTCCAGTAGCCGCTTGCCGGTGAAGCGCTCGTACATTTCGACAATGAACCGCTTGGCCTCCAGGGACAGGGGACCGGAGGGCCGGGTGCCCACCCGGAACTTGGGGTCGGCCAGCACGTACTGGTAGGCCCGCTCCACCTCCTGGGGCTCGTCGTCCCTGGGGGCCACGTCCTCCGGGTCATCAAGGTAACCGGCCCTCTTCAGAAGGTCCTGCACGTCCACGCCGTAGAGGGACGCCAGGCGTTTCAGCACGCTGGGGCCGGGCCTGCGGTCGCCCCTCTCTATCTGGGACAGGTAGGAGTTGGAGATGCCGGTCATCCCCCGCACGTCGCGGAGACTGGTGTCTCCCCGGAGCCGCTTGAGCAGCGGCCCCAGCTCCTCGGTCCCTTGGTCGTTGTGCTGCTCCATCACATCACCCCTAGTACCACTATTGCAATCATACTTTGCTGCTAAATTCCTGCCTGATTCTTGTCACATTATTGTTTCATTCTTGCAAGCACTTGTCAACGAAGGCCCGAAATGGACGAATAAGTCATTGTGCTTTTGATTGCATCGTTGGTACACTCTGTTGAAACAGACCAGGCGTTCTACTCGGGCATTATACCCAAAGGCGCGGCGATGCGCCACCGGGGACTGACGCCGGATTTCCCGGCCAGATTTCCAGGAGAGCCGAGGGTTTTGAGCAAGAAACAGCGACTCACCCAGAGCCAGGAGCGACGGCGCATCGAGGGCCTGCGCATCCTGGCCCGCATCATCGCCCGGCACTACATGGCCCACCCGGAACTGTACCCCGACCCCAGGGGAGAGGACGGCACGGCACAGCCGGTTAACGGCCACGCTCTCGGGGACCGGAAGGCTGCCGGGAGGGACGGCGAGCATGGCCCGTAAGCGCGCCACGGAGAGGGTGATGCTGAGAGCGGAGGCGGCCTGGGACTGCCTGCGCCAATTGAACATTTCCCAGAACGAACTGGCCGACCGCTGCGACCTCACCTCCGGCTACGTGTCCCAGCTGTTCAGGGGGGAACGCAGCCCGTCGCCGTCGGCCCGGCGCAGGATCCAGAAAGTTCTCGGAGTAGAGGACTTCAACTACCTCTTCATAGTTGTGAGGGTGGATGAGTAGGAAGCGCAAGTCCCAGAGGATTGCCTTCGTTCCGGGCGTGGCTGTGATGCCCGAGGACTTCGGGGCGCGCCTGGTCCGGCTCAAGGAGGCCACCGGCCTGACCTGGGACGGGTTCGCCACAGCCATCGGCGTGGACACCCGGCAGGTGCTGCGCTGGCGCAAGAAGGGCTGCGAGCCCTCGGGCGGGGCCATGCTGGCCCTGGTGGACTTCGCCCTCCAGGTAAAGGGGGGCCTGGCGATTCTCACAGGCCGGGACGTAGTGGTCACGGTGCGGGGCAGGGAGTAGCTCCGTGGGACGCCAGCGGTGGGTCTACCGCGTAGAGCCGTGCCACTTCCCCGAGGACTTTCCCCAAAGGCTGGTGGAGTTCAAGGAGGCCGCCGGGTTTTCCTGGCGGGGCCTGGCGCGGGAACTATGTGTGGACATACGGCTGGTCAAGCGCTGGCGCAATGGGGTGAAGCCCGATTCTGCCCACCTGGTCGCCCTGTTCAGCTTAGCTGCTGGAATAGGGTTGCTCCACCTGCTGCTGCCTGAGGCGGGATATCACCAGTTTCCTGGACAGGTTGCGGCAACTACGGGGAGCGATTGACGGCTGACGACAAGTTTTCCGAAGGGCTGGGTGGAATGAGCTGCCCAGCCCTTTTTCATTTCCGGCCCTCCTGCTTTTTCGCATCACCCTGGTGCGTTAATATGAACGTAAGTGGGGGAGTGTATGGTGAAGTGAAGATGCCTGAAATCGAGGAATCCAACCAGATGGGATTTGATGTCGGGGCCGAGCGTCCCCGCGATGCCGTGACGGGGATTGGTGGCGACGGCAGTGCGCGGGCCGAATGGGTGGGGCGCTGCCGGGTCTTGTGGGAGGAGGGCGATATGTCGGCGCTCCTGGAGGTGGTCGTGAAGCTGTTGCCTCCTGGCATGTGCGGCGGGTGCGGGCAAGGGTGCTGGACATCAAGACGGAAGATGTGGGAGACAAAGCGCTCGAATTGGGGATGGGGCTTAGCATGGCACCCCCATGAGCAGCGCGCCGCTGCCCGTGGGTTGTTCGAGGGCGGAGTGGTTCGAGTCATGGAAGATGCCAGCCGAGATGAACTACTGGGGAGGATAGCCAAGCTGCTGAGGTTCCTTCCACCGTGGTCGAATTGGGCGGCCGGGAATTCCCGGTATCCATCATGGACCTAGAACGGTAGGGAAACTGGAAGAGGAATGAGGAATAATGACTAACCCGAATTTCTGGGAAAGCAACGGACTAGAGGAAAAAATCGTCGGGCTGCTGAGCGAAGTCAGCTATCACGAGGCTGATCACCATTTTGGCCGGCCCTTTCTGACCGCTTATCAACTGGCGATCCTATTCAAAGAGAGATATCCGGAAGAATTCAGAAGATTCGGGCGCCCCGTGGGCGGGAAGGATTCCGGCGTTCGTTTCTCCCTGTCGAGTTATCTGGCGGGACAGCTTTCACGGAAAATCAAGAAGGGAGAGTTACCGGACATCGAAGGCGGGTTTTTGTCAAACCGTCGCCTGCAGGGCATTGAATTCGCCGATGGCACCAGCACTGTCACATCCTCGTTGACCGAGAGCCATTTCGACCTTTCCATGTACCGCTACAAGTGCTGACGCGGCAGGCAGCGTCAAGGGCGAGCTGAACAATCCGGGAAGAGACTATGCAGATAAAAATTGACTTGAGGCTCTTGGGAGTCTCGATGGAACTCAGCACTCTCGAAACGCATATTGAGCTAATTGAGGAACAGATAACACGAGGTGAAGAAGCGGCCGAACGCCAATTGCGGGACAAATGGCGAGAACTGAATTGCGACGACGAGGCCGAGTGGGACCTGCTATGCCAGGAACGGGATTACCAGGTGGGCTTCGTACTGCCGCGGGTTCTTCGGGTTCCATTCCTGGTCACTTTGTTCACGGTGTACGAAGCGGCGGTCACGGAAATAGCGCACCTCGTTCAGGGAAAGAAGGGCATTCAGATTTCCATTGACGACTTGAAGGGTGGTCTGCTCGACCGTGCCAAGAAGTATTACGGCAGCGTTCTTGAAATTCAACTGTCACAGGACGACCGGCATTGGCAGCGAGTATCGTTGTTGTTCGACCTTCGCAACTCCATCGCTCATACCAACGGACGTCTCGACCTGGTGAACTCCAGCCGTAAGCGGAAGATTCTGAATAATGCTGGAGTCGGCGAGTACCTGGGTTGTATCGTGGTTGACGCTGACTTCCTGCGGGAATCCTTTGTGCTCGTCAAAGAGGAATTGGAGGGGCTGGTAGAAAGGTATAAGCAATGGGATACGGAGAACCGGGCGTTGACGATAACGAGCAGTTGACCCAGACCGTTTCCAATATCTTTGCAAGAAGGAGAACTGCGGGTAAGAGGAAAACTCGATCTGCTCTCCCACCTCCTCACCCGATGGAATCTGACGCATGCAAGTAGTGATTGGTGCCGACGTATGTAAAGGTAGTTGGGTATTTGTCCGGCTAGAGAACAGGGTGTTTGCGGATGCACGAATGTATGATACCTTCGCCGCAGGCGTCCAAGATGTCCACGATGCCACCGCAATCGGCGTGGATATTCCTATCGGCTACCCGGCACCGCCTGCTATATGCCGCGCTGCGGATGGCCTTGCCCGTAACATGGTGACGCCTCTAACGTCTAGTGTCTTCACGACTCCACACCCTGGAGTATGGGCTATTCAAGAATACCAGGCGGCGAATCAAGAATCCTGCAGACTCACCGGAAAGGGTCTGTCCCCGCCGAGCTTTAATATCATTCCGAAGATCCGCGAAGTCCATCCCATAGCCATGGGAGACGTGCGCATATTCAAAGTGCATCCCGAAGTGTCGTTTCGAGCGCTTGCTGGTCATCCGCTGAAGTCCAAGCATACGTGGAATGGCCACAATGAACGGCTTACATTGCTGGCAGGAGTCGGCATAGTAATCCCAGATGCGTTGGATAATGCGGAAGCTGCCGCTCCGGATGACATTCTTGATGCTACCGTTGCCGCTTGGAGTGCCATTCGCTTCGCTTCGGGACACGCGGTTTCACTGCCATGCCCACCTCAGCGCACAGAACCGCCCCGGCCAAGGGAACAAGGCCGCACGGTTGCCATCTGGTACTGACCCCAGATCGTGTGAAGAGCGATAGAATGGCATAAACAGGAGTGGCCCGGCTCCACCAAGTGTTGCCGGAGAAAGGCGACGAGGGAGAGGGGCCAGCAGAACAATTGGGGGGAATCGCAGTTGGCAAGACAGCAAGGCCGGATGGATTGAAACGTCCGGCCTTGCTGCGTTTGACGCACCATCCGCCATCCATCCTCACCGCCGGACCACACCCTGGGGGTCGCTCCTGGACGCCCGGCGGTTCAGGGCGCGGTCCAGTGTGGCGAAGATTGATCTAAGGTCGGCGCCGTTCACGTCCTCGCCGAGCGGTTCCTCCTGCCAGAGCAGGGCGTGTGCCACGAGGCCGACCACCTGGAGCAGGCAGTCGCTGTCGGGGTCCCGGAAAGCCGGGGATCCGATGATTCTCGCTATGGGGACGTTTCGGGTGTGCTGAGCGTCGTCGCAGGCGCCGTGGCGCACGGGCACCGGGTTGTAGTTCCTGAGCCTGTGATAGAGGTTGGAGACCATCTCCTCGGGTTCTTGGCCAAAGATGACAAAGGCGTGGTCGCCCGCTTGGGCGGCGGTGGCGTTGACCCGGTTGAACAACCGGTCCAGGCCAACCCGCCGGTATGCCGGTATATCGTCCTTTTGTAGGCAGATATTGGTCACGCGGACGCCGCCGGACTCAGCGGCAAAGTCCTCGATGAGACTTAGCCCCTCGGCAATCACTTCAGCTGCCGCGAGGGGCGCCGGTTGCGAGTGGCACCCACAGGTGCAGGTATGCGGACCGGAGGCGAGTTCGTCGGGGCGCAGTCCAAGATCGGCGGGAATGCCGTATTGGGATTCCAGGCGCCGGCGCCATTCGTGTATCCGCCGGTTGTACCGGTTCCAGGCCCCGGCGTCCACACCCAGGGCGGAGCGGACATGGTGATGGAGACCCTCGGCCTCCATCGCATAGTAGATTCTCATGTAAAAAATTCCTCGTTATAGGTTGGCAGGTTGGCGGAAACCTGATCAGAAAGCGATTTCAGGCCGGAAGGAACCGGGCCGCAGCCAGGCTTCACCCAGCGGCCCCAGCTTTTCGAGGGCTGCCTTGTGCGAGACCCACAGGGGCACCCTTACCCCGGTCCGGCGCATCTCCTGGTCCGCCAACCGGAGGAAGTGGCTGGCGGCCACGTCGTCATCGAACACCACCAGGACGGCGGGGATTACGCCATGGTCGTCCAGGGGACGGGTGGAAGAGTAGTAGCGCAGGTAGGGGGCGATGCGGGCCGCCATCGTTACCGGGCGCACGGCGCGCCGCTCCCACTCCAGGAAGAAGGGCATCCCCATTCCCTCGCGTTTCAGCACCCCGAAAGCATCGGGGCGCACCGAGTGCAGGGTGCCTTCATAGCGGAAAAAGCGGGCTGACCGGCGGGGAGGGTCGAGCCGCGCCAACTCGCAGCCCCGGCTTTGGGATTGGCTCGACAGCGCCGCCAGGAACCAGTGGACGGCCTGGGTGTGGTCCAGGTTCCGCAGCAACTGGCGGCTGCGGGAGCCGTGGACGTTGCGCCAGTCCAGGGGCGCTTCTGGGTCTTTCGGCTCGGCGCTCCAGCGCTGACGGGCCGCGCCCACGGCGCAGCGGTCCCGACGGGCCAGCAGGCCCAGTCCCCGGTCCGACAGGGCCAGGCAGTTGCGTCCCTCCGCCTTCACCCGCTTTGCCAGCCCCAGGGACTTGAGCCGGACCAAGACCTGGCTGACCCGCGTGGGGTTCACCCCCAGGAACTGCTCCAGGTGGGCCGAAGTGAGCCAGGGCCAGTCGTGGAGCAGGTCCAGGACCCGCTTCTCGGCGGGCTTGAGCAGGACGGGCAGCAGGTGTGGGGGGACGCTCTCCCCATCGTCCAAATCCAGCCGCAGGTCGGTGGGTATGGCTTCCCTCCGAGCAGGGATTGCCTCCGGCAGTTCACCACCGGAGGGCACGTACTTCAGCACCTCCCCCAGGTCGAGGGCCACCGGGCTGGCTGGGGAGCGCCATATCCGGTTCCGGCACCCGGCGCGGGCGGCCTCGCTCTCCAGGGCCAGGAAGCCCAGCAGGGGCAGGTTGTTCAGCATACGGACCACCTGGCGCAGCCGTACCTCGTCCGGGGCCAGGAACAGCACCGCGTCAGGGCGGGCCTCCTGGGAAAGCCGCCACAGCCGCTTGGCGGAGGCGGTGCGGTCGGCGGCGTGGCCCAGCCGTACCACGGCCAGGGTGCGTCCGCCGGTTAGGGTGATGCTGGCGTCCAGCGGCCCGGCCCGGTACAACCGGAATCCCAGGTCGCGCTCGGCGTGGGGCAGGGCGGCGGCGGCCCGGTAGATGACGGCCAGGGCGTCCAGTCGTGTCAGCAGGACCCGCCGCCAGCGGTGGGACACAGGGCGGGAGTCCAGCAGTTCGTCAATGGGGACTCCCTCAAATTCCGACAGCCGGTGCAGCCCGGCAGCGGTTAGGCAGTAGCGGCGGGTGGGGGAGGTCGACGCCGAGGCGTGGGGGACGGCCTGGACCAACCCCCGCTCCGCCAGCCGGTCCATGCAGGCGTAGACGGCGCTGCGGGCCCGGCGGCAGAGGAGGACCAGCTCCAGCCGGTCCAGGAAGGGCATCTCCGCCAGGCGGCGGAGAATATCGGTTTCACAACCAGCCGGTATCATCATTCGACCTCCCCTTCATCGTCCTGCATCGCCGCCAGCAGCCGCCGGTACTCCCTGACCTCGTTGGATTCCCCGTCGCCGCCGTCGTCACCGCCGGTCGGCGGCGACGCCCCGTTCTGCTCCGGCGTTTGCGTTCCGGCGTCCTGCTGGCGCTCGGCCAGCAGCCGGCGGTACTCGCCCACCTTTCGGCGTCCCTCGATGTCGCCGGAGTCGTTGGGCCGCAGGTAGGCCGAGGCGTCGGCCCGGATGCGGGCGGCAACCGCCGGGTTCCCGGGCTCGGGTTTCAGCACCGCCATGGAGAAGGCGGGCATCCGCTCGACGCCCACGGTGGCCCGCACGTAGCAGTGGTGCACGTCCAGGGAAACGATGTCCTCCTCGGATACCCGGTCCCGACCCAGCTCCCACACCATCTGGCGGGCGTCATTGCCCGCCACCTGGAAGACGGCCAGGCAACCCACGTTGGCCAGGATGGTGTCCCGCATGGTGCGGGACAGGTCGTCCAGCTTGGCCAGGCTCTGGGTGGCCAGGATGAAGGAAGCGCCGTACTTGCCCAGCTCGCTGAGCATGGCCTCGTAGTCGACGCCGGGCATGGACTGCATCTCGTCCACCACCACCAGCGCGCCCCGCCTCTGGGCCAATGGCAGGCCCTCCTGTTCCCGGATCACCGAGTCCACCAGGTTGAGCAGGGAGGCTCCCACCAGGGCCGCCACGTCCCGGCCCACCGCGCCCTGGGCGGTGGAGACGAAGAGGATGCCGCCCTCCAGGATGGTCCGGCGGATGTCGATGGTGGAGCGGGACTGGCCCAGGATGGCCCGCGCCTTCTTCGACGATGCGTAGTAGGCCAGGCGGGTCTGCACCGGGGCGATGGCCTCGCCCCGGCGCTCCCGGTTCCAGCTCAGGAAGTCCCGGGCCCAGAACCGCAGCAGGTAGGGGTCGTTGACCCTGGCCAGCACTTCCCGCCGGAACCTGGGGTCGGCCACCAGGGCCAGCCCGTCCAGGATGGTGTACTGTTTGTCGGCCTCCACCTGCTCGTTGGCCTCGTGTAGGCTCTTGACGGTGTGCTCCAGGATGGACTGCATCCGGGGACCCCACTGTTCCCACAGGCCGTGCATCACCCGGACCACCGAATCGGCGGTGCGGTCGCGGTCGGAGAAGATGCGGGTGTCCAGCAGGTTGATGCCGGGGGAGCCCCAGGCCTCGGCCAAGTCGATGAGCTTCACCTGGTCCGCCAGGGACTCGGGGACCTGCTCCAGCAGGCCCGCCACCAGGTCGGCGTGGGGGTCAACCACGACAATGGCGTCACCGTCCCTTCCCGCCGCCTTCTCCCGCAGCTTGTGGGCCACCACGTGGTGCATCAGGGTGGACTTGCCCATGCGGGTGCGGGCCAGGTAGAGGTGATGGCGGCGCAGCAGGTCCTCGGGGAAGCGTATCTCCCGGGGGTTGCCGGTGGTGGTCTGCCCCACCGGCGCGCCTCCCCTCACCCCCCGGGCCGAGGGTGGCAGGGCCCGGGATCCAGAGCGTTCCAGCAGGGGCGTCTCGTCCCGCTCGCCGGGCGGGTGCCACAGGGCCGCAGCCTCGCGGACGCCCAGGACGCTGCGCTTGCCCAACAGCCCCGGCCCGGCGGGGTGGAGATTCATGACGGGGACGACGGGCCGCACTTTGCTGACCTTGAACCTGGCCCCGGCCGGGTGGTCGTAGTGGCGGTAGGCGGCGGCCACCGGCTCCAGGATTTCCCTGGCCCGCTGCTCGCCGGCGCTGTCCGGCAGCACGGCGATGACCTCGAGCTCGGCGTCGAAGGCAATGCGCCCCACCTTCTCCTTGATCAGCAGGGGGTCATAGACCCGGTTGCGGGCCTGCTTCCAGCGCCACCAGCCCCAGCCCGCGAGGGTGAGGCCGATGACGGAACCGGCGCCCAGCAGGGACGCCTTGAGGATCTCGCCGTCCTGCACCCACAGGTAGCCCCGGAGCGCGATGAGCGCTCCCACGCCCAGCACGGCCATGGTCACGCCGTCCAGTTGGAGAGGCCTGGTCTGGTAGGTATAGGAGGGGTCGGGGCGCTGGTAGCCGGGGTTCTTGTAGGCCCTCTGCTGGTGGGCCTGGGACCAGTCGGGACCCAGGGAGCGCAGCAGCAGGCGGGCCAGGACCCGCTCGCCGGGGCGCAGGGCCGACAGGGAGCCGATGACGGCCAGCAGGGGATCGGAGCCGGGGTCCAGCAGGTCGTCGTCCCGGAAGGTGCGCAGCGGCACGTACTCCGGCCCGCCGGAGCGGAGGGTCAGGCCCCAGGCCTGCTCCCCGGTGTGGATGAAGATGGGGTCCTCGTCCACCGGAACCTGGCGGATGCGGGCCTGGGGGTAGTGGGCGGTGAGCTGCTGGCGCACCACCTGGTTGTCCTGGCAGCGGGCCAGCAGGTTCACGCCGTCGGCGTCGCCGGCCAGCTCCAGGGAGAAGGGTTCGGGGACGGCGATGGACTGGAGCAGGTTCTCCACCCCGAGCAGGGTGCGCTCGCCGGTCCGGGGCGGCGTCACCGCCAGCAGCACCGGGGGGCGCCTGTTGCGCCCGTCGCCGAACAGCAGTTTCCTTATATTGGTATTCATAACGGTTGCCTCTCTTTCTCGGGTTTGAATTGGTTCAATGCCTGGGACCGGGCCGCCACTCGATGACCTCGGTCTCTTCCGGCGTGGCCTCGATGCGGATGGGAAAGCGGTTGCCCCTGGCCAGCAGCAGCCCGTCACCCCTGGGGCAGGACAACAGCCAGCGTTGCAACTCCACCGGCAGGTCGAAGGCTTCGCCCACGGTGGACACGGCGGCTGCGTCCTGCTGCAACAGCAGCTTGAAGGCGGCGTTCTGGAGCAGGGCGCGACCGGAATGGCCGGTGATGGTGCGGGAACTGTCCTCGCTGAGCAGGTCCTGCACGTCCTGGGTGATGAACTGCAACCCCAGCCGGTGCTTGCGGGCGCGCTTGGCCATGCTGACCATGAATGCCGCCCCTTCCGGGTGCTGCATGATGCTCCACACCTCGTCCACCACCAGCAGGCGGGGACGGGGGTCCTGGGCGGCGGCGGCCCACACCGTCTCGGTGCAGACCATCGCGGCGGCGGGCCGCAGTTCCGGTTCCAGCAGGTGCAGGTCAAACACGGTGACCAGTGCTTCATGGGCCAGCAGGTCGTCGCCCTCGTCGGAAAGCAGGTCCCGCAGGCTGCCGGTGGCGAAGGGCCTGAGCAGGTGGGCGATCTCCGGCGTTTCCCCTTCCAGGAAGCCGTAGAAGTCCCTGAATCCGGTGCGCTCCCGGCGCTGGGCATAGTAGGAGGCCAGGGCGTGGTCCAAAGACGACCTGCGCTCGGCGGACAGCCTTTCCCCCACCATCACCTCGATCAACCTTCGTAGGCTGCCGATGCGCTGCAAGAGTTCCTCCGAGTCGCCCCGGTCGATGACAAAGGGGTTCATGCCCTGGCCGGGGACGCCGGGGGACAGCACGCGGCCACCGGCGGCGCGCGCCATGTCGGCGTACTCGCCCTCCGGGTCGATTACGTAGGCCCGCACCCCACGACACAGGCCGCGCAGCACCCCCAGCTTGGTGGCAAAGGATTTTCCCGAACCTGAGCGGGCTAGTACGGCGGTATTGGCGTTGAGGTGGGTGCCGTCGAAGGGGTCGTAGACCACCGGGGCGCAGGCCCGGAGGTCGATGCCGTAGAGGGTACCGCTCCTGGTGTCCAGGTCCGGCGGCGAGAAGGGAAACAGCCTCGCCAGGCTGGAGGTATCCAAAGTGCGCCACACCGCCACGGCGTTGAGCGCCAATGGCAGCGTGGACAGCAGCCCCACCCTTTGCCTAAAAGCCAGGTTGTCCAGCTTGCCCAGCGTGGCGGCGAAGTGGGCCCGGGCCTTCTGGGTAAGGTCCTTGAGAGTGTCCTGGTTGCCGGCGTGGAGGGTGACGGACAGGGAGGCGTGGAACAGCCGCTCCCGGCCCCGCTGCACCTCGTCGCGCAGGCGGCTCACGTCTTCCAGGGCGATCTCCGCCTCGGGCGACAGGGAGCGGCCCCGCTTGAAGGACAACGATTGGGCCGACTCGAAGCGGACCTTCTGCCACTCCAGGGTGCGGGCTGCCTGTTCCGCCGGTATCGCCCCCAGGTGAACGGCTAGGTCCATCGGCGCTCCCGTGGCCATCAGCCCTTGCAGGAATCCCGGCGCCAGTGAGCGGGGCCACTTGCCCAGGTGCAGGGAGCGGGTCAGGGTCTCGCCGATGCGGATGTCGCGGCGGTTGACTTCGACTTCAAGCTCGGCTTCCTCGTCCCTCTCGACTGGCGAGCCGCCCAGGGTTGCGGACAGCCAGAACAGGCGCAGCGGCTCGCCAACCAGGGGGAAGACGCCCAGCCCGCCCCTTGCCAGCAGCCCGTGCAACTCGTCCATGCGGTTGTGCTCGCAGACCGCGTAGAAGCGCCGGTCCAGGATGCCCTCCCGGGTCTCCAGGTTGCCGAGCAGCCGCCCCAAGCTGTCGGCGGCGTCGCGGGTCTGTTGGGGCAAATCCTCCGGCTGGGCCGAGTCCAGCGTGTTTCGCAGCCCTTGCAGGACCGGCGGATGCTGGCGCACCAGCAGTTGCACCGGAAAGTCCAGGGCGTTGAGCGATCCGGCGAAGGCGCCCAGCTTGGGCTCGTCCAGCTCCAAGCCCATCACCTCGCTGACCGCCAGCTTCACCCCGTCCAGCCTTACCGGACCGTCGTGTTCCAGATGGGATAGCATGAAGAACAGGTTCAGCTCCGGCGGCGGCTTGGGAGGTTCGGGGACCGCCTCAGCCGCCTTGTCTCTGGGTGTCCGGTTGACCATTGCTCTGATGTTCGGCAATGTCGCTTTCATTTCCTTTTCCTCCTGATGGATGGTGTTGGCCTACGGGCCGGGCAGGATAGGGGCAATGCCGCCGCTGATGACCAGGGCGATGGCCTTGGCCAGCAGCACCACCACCAGGCCCACGACGGCCATGACCACCGCGTTCCTGGCCCTGCCCCGGCGTCCCTCGCCCTCCGCTCCTTCGGCCATCAGCACGAACCCGGCCCAAACGATGGCGAAGAGGCACAGGCCCGCCCCGGCGTAGGCCATGCCGGTAAGCACGTCGTCAATCGCTTCCAGCAGCAGTTCCTTCTTGTCCTCCGGCGCCTCGGCGGCGACGGACAGGAGGGCCGTCACCGAGGCCAGGAGGATGTTCGCTATGCGCCCTACCACGGCCACCAACTCCACCAGGAGGAACCGCCCACCTCGGTCTGCTCCGCCTTCGGCGGCGGTGGCTTGGGCGGCGGCACCGTGAGGTACTGGAAGGGGTTGTCGGCCCCCACGCCCAGCTCTGCCGCCAAGGGCAGGGTCTCCGGGCGGGTGCTGGTGACCGGGGCGCGCTGGTTCTCCACGGCCCGCACGTGCTCTTCGTGGTAGACGCGAATGGTGACCGTCCGGGACACCGAGCACTCCCCGCAGGAGAGGCTCACCGTGCGCCGGTACACGTCGGTGCGGGCCGGGTGGTGGGTGGTCGTGAGCATGGGCGGTAAGGGGACGTTCAGGTTCGCCGCCAACTCCGCCGTGATTTCCAGGTCGTGGGTGGTCTTGCGGTGGGGGACCGGCAGACTGAAGCGGGTCTCTCCGCCGGGAACGAAGTTGGCCGTCGTACGGTGAGAACCGGCAACAACATTTAACGTTCCGGCGATGCCGGTGACGCTGGCGTCCAGCAGTGCTGGCACCGACTGGCTGAAGTGGCCGCCGTAGACCGGCAGTTCCACCTCCTGGCGTGTTTCCACGATGCACTCCGAGGCGACGACTCCGGTGATCTTCCCCGGCGTCCACTCCAGAGAGGCGACCTCCAAGTCGCACAGCCCTCCGTCGTAGCTGGGCAGGGGGTAGGGAATCTGGTTGCTCTTCAGGGACACCGCCCCGGAGAAGCCCAGGGCGTCGGTCCAGGAGAAGGTGAAGGACGGCGACGGGCCGTTGAGCGTCAGGTTGTAGGTCTTAGTCTCCCCGGAGTGGACCGTGGCGTTGGCGCCCATCTTCAGGGTCCGGCCCGTCCTGCCGCCGAAGACCCGCACCTTCAGGTCCAGGTCGTGGGCCGCCCGCAGGCTGACCGTTGCGGTGTTGCCGGAGACCGCCAGCCCCTCGATGAAGATGCGGCGTCCGGGCACCGCGTCGGGCGGCTCAAAGTAGATTTCGCCTAGCCGCCAGGCGTCGCCGTAGGGAGGATCGTCGGGGTCGTCGGCCAGGGCCGAGCCGGGAAAGGCGATGACGGTCAGCACCAGCAGACCGGCCACCGCCAGCAGCTTGTACCAGGGTTTCCGGCCCTGGGTCTCCCTGATGTTGGGCTTGGTGCTGTGGCCGTTGGCGCTCTCCGCTCCCTTGGGCCGCCGCTTGCCGAACCAGCTATGGGGCCGGAAGGGGGCGCGGCCCTTGTTCCTGGCGGCTTTGGCCGCTTTGCCGATGCCACCGGCGGCCTTCTTGACCAGCAACCTGAGCGGGTCGGGCTTGGCCTCGGGCACGGGCGGGGCCTCGCTGCGGGCCAGTTGGTTAGGGGTGCCGGCGTAGCGCCTGGCCCCAAGGTTGAACTTCAGCAGGTCGGCGGCCACCAATGGCAACCCCCGGCCTCCCACTTTGCCCACGGTCAGGGCGATGCCCGCGATGCCAAAGACGATGGCGATGCCCAGCCGAAACTCGGCGGGGCCGATGGGGAAGTAGCGGTAGGCGCCGTAGGCCACGGCGCACACCGCCACCACCGCCACTACCTGGGGGAAGGTGAACCACAGCAGCACCTTGTCCTCGGCCTGCACGTGAGTTGGAACCTCGTGCTCTTTCATTCCTTCCCTCCTATCCGCCGTCGCCGCTGGTGTCCTCGCCGTCGGTGGGGTCGGGAATGTCCGGGGTGACGGCCGGATCCACCACGGCGTTCACCACCAGTTCCACGACGCCATAGGCGACGAGGGCCAGCACGATGCCGGCCAGGGCGGTCATCATGGCGCTCTTGCCCCGCTCCATCTGGTTGGGGGCGCCCGAGGCGGTCAGGTACATGTAGGCCCCGTAGATGAAGTAGCCCACTCCCACCACGCCCACCAGGCCCAGCAGGATGGCCACCAGGTTCGATATGGTCTGGGTCAGGTTTTCCATTAGTCGTTCTCCTTGTCGGTTGATTTGTCGGTTGTCGACTGCTCCGGTTGATGGTCAGTCCCCCTCGTCTACTGGCACATCTCTCCACCTCCCGGGGTGGTTAGCGTTGGTCATTGCCGCGCCGGTAGTTGTCATGTTGGTCGTTTACGGCCCCTGGCTCCTGGGCGTGGGGCCGCTCTGGCCTGCCGGCGTGGAGTTCTGGGCCGCCGAGTTCACCGCGTTGCCAGCGGTGTTGGTGGCGGCAGCGGCCGCCGCCGCTCCCGCCGGTCCTCCGGCGGCTCCGCCCGCCAGCAGCCCCAGGGCTCGCCCCGACCGGACCATCGAGCCGGGCAGGGACATTCCGAAGTAGAGGGTGTGCAGCCAGGCGTCGAAGGTGCCGTGATGCCCCAGCATCGACGGGATGCGCCCGGCCAGGTACATGAAGGCGATGGCCATCAGCAGCATCCACACCAGGTCCTGGGCCGCCTCCCCGCCGGTGATGTCGGCAAACTCGTTGAGAAAGCCGAAGGCCAACGCGATGGCGATGAGCTGCACCGCCTGCTGGAACACGGCGGTCATGAACAACCTGAGCCAGTGCTTGCCCCAGCCAGCGGTGTGGGGCAGAATCCACAGCCCTAACGCAATCGGCGCAAGGCAGAGCAGGATGTCGATCAGGGCCAGGCGCAGGACCATCTGCACCAGCAGGTAGAGGATGAAAAAGCCGAAGACCAGGTAGAGTACGGCGATGAACACCGCCAGCCCGGTGTTGGCGGCCATTACCGCGTTCAGCAGCGGGTCCAGGGGAGCCCGCAGCAGGTCGCCGGGGGTGACGTTCAACGACGCCGCGATGAATTGAGAAACGGCGTGGGCTACGTCGATGACCAGGGCGCACCACCACAGGGACGAGGCGGCGGCGGTCAACCCCAGCACCAGCCGGGGCACCATCTCGCGCCAGCCCGACTGGTGGTGGCCCAAATGCTCCTGGACGATGAAGCTCAGACCCATCCAGCCCAGGATCACCACCAGCATTCCCGACGTAACGGCCCATACCGCCGTCCAGGCGGCCTGGACTATCTCGTGGTCGTAGGTGAGTCCGGGTGGTGTTCCGGTGAGAATGTCTCCCATAAGTTCTTACCCCTCCCCGCACTCGGCGATGTCTTCCTGGGCCGCCCGCTCCACCACGCCGCAGAGGGTTCCATGGACCCCCTGGATCACCCACCTGGCTCCGGCCCGGGCCCAGCGGTCCGGGTCCAGGGCGCCTAGCACCCGATCCCAAAGCCCCTTGGGCTGGTGGACCGGCACCAGGGCGTGGAAGACGTGATGATCGCCCCCGCCGGTTCGCGGCACGGACATCACCATCAGGAATGCCTGTTCCGGGTGGAGTTCGTGCTGGCCGTCCAGCACCGGGTACTCGAAGGTGTACTCCCAGCCCTCGGAGAGCTGCTTCTCGCCGCCCCGCACCCGGTAGGTGTTGGTGACCCACTCGCCGGTGTCGGGGTGGCGCAGGGCGTAGTGCAGGACGTCGATCTTCCGACTGAAGACGGGGCGGGCGATGAACTCGCCGTGCTTCTTGCGCTCCACCATCTGCCGGTCGCGGTTGACCAGGAAGAGGTCGTCGCCGTCGGGGGGAGGGGACTGGGCCAAGGCGACGCCGCTGGCGGGAACGCCCACGGCGGCCGAAAGCAGCAGCGCCGCCGCAAGCAGGGCCAGACGCCTGGCCCGGCCCGGGGTTGGAATGAATCGTCGGAACATGGTTGCCTCCTGTCGCCGGTCTGAGACCGGATGTTCGACAACCAAGTCTGGCGGCTGGCCGGGCCCGTCGTAATGCCCTGAAAGGGGGGGTGCGCGCACCCCCCCTTTCAGGGCATGGGATTTCAGGGGGCCGCCGTGGTGTTATGGACGTGTACAGGAATCGGGACTGGGAGCGCACTGGTGGGCGGCAGGGGATCCGTAGCTGAAATGGGCGTTCTCCCCCCATTTCAGCCCCGTTCCTGCAAGCACTTTGAGTGCAGGGCTGGTTCCGGTCGGCAAGTGCATCGGCCCTGTTGCAGCGGTGCATTGGTCGGACGGGCGGCAGCGGGACGGCGGTGCAAGGCCCCTATCGGAAAAGTGCAATTTGCACCAGGGAGGGATGAGCATGGACCAGGATGAGACCAGGACGCCGGGCGGCCCCGGCGTCGGACCCGGCGGCGTTGGCAATGACGCCGACGTTGGCGAGGACGGGACTCTGAGCCTGTCTCAAAAGTCGGGGTGTAGACTGTGGTCAAGCCTGACGGAGGTGCCGATAAGATGCCACTTCGGGATATGGACCGAGAGCAGATGTGGCTGTTGCCGCCGTCCCTTGACGAACTGCTGCCGTTGGACCATCCGGCTCGTTTTGTCGCCGAGTTTGTCGACGCCTTGGGCAGAGAAGGTTGGGCGGAGCTGGGTGTGGAAATAGACGGGGACCCGCTGGGAGCCCCGGCCTACCATCCCAGGTCCCTGCTCTGCGTGTGGCTTTACGGGTTCATGACGGGAGTGCGCTCCTGCCGCAAGTTGGAGGCGGCCTGTCGAGACCAGATTCCGTACCTGTGGCTGACAGGATGGCAGCATCCGGACCACAACACCCTCTGGCGGTTCTACAAGGCCCATCGCCAGGAAATGCGGAGCTTGTTCAAGCGCACGGTGCGGACGGCGGTGGCGATGAAGCTGGTGGACCTGGCGGTGCAGGCGGTGGATGGCACCAAGATGGCCGCCAGCGCGTCGGTGCACCGCAGCTACGACGGGGAGAGACTGGCCCAGTTGTTAGACCGGGTGGACCGGGCGATAGCCGATCTGGAAGCCCAGAACGAAGGTGGAGAAGACGCCAGCGCCGTCAATCTGCCTGAAGAACTGGCCGACAAGGAAGCGCTGAGAGAGCGCCTGCGGCAGGCGATGGACGAGTTGGCCGGTGCAAAGAAGCCCAGGCGCATCAATCTTACGGACCAGGACGCCCGGCTGATGAAGGCCAGCTACGGCGTCGTGCCGGCCTACAACGCCCAGGCCATGGTATCTCCAGTGGAGCAGGACGGGGAACCCACGGGCATGTTGATCACCGCCGCGCACGTGGTGTCTGTGCCCAATGACAACTATCAGTTGGTGCCGATGATGGAGCGCGCTGAGGAGGCTACGGGAACCAGAACACCCATGACGCTGGCCGATGCTGGGTATTTTTCCGGGAGCGACTTGGCCGATTGCGCGGATCGTGGCCAGCAGGTGGTGGTGCCGGAGTCGCGGGAACGGTTCCTCAGAAGTCCCTATCACAAAGATCAGTTCACCTATGATGAACCCAGCGACAGCTTTGAATGTCCCCAGGGACAGACGCTCCACTTCATCGGCATCAGCGAAGACAAAAGAGGAGTGCCAATGAGGAAGTACCGCGCTTCCGCAGGCGTCTGCCAGCAGTGTCCAGCCTACGGGGTATGCACCAAATCCAAGCGTGGCCGTAGTCTGTGGATTGGGCCTCACGACGATGTGCTGCGCCGGCACCGGGCTTGGATGTCCACCAGCCTGGCGAAAGAGGTATATCGGCTGAGAAAGCAACTGGTCGAGCCGGTGTTCGGAATTACCAAGGAACAAATGGGAGCCCGAAGATTCCTGCTGCGGGGCCTGGTCAACGTGGCGGCTGAGTGGAATCTCTTGGCAATCGCCTTCAACCTGCGGACTCTCTGGCGCATATGGCGGGACGGGACCTTCGTACTGGCGCCTCATAGTCCCACATCGGGCCCCGTGCCCTGATTTCGGTGCGATCCCAAGACCCTCCCGGACGCGCAAAACTCATCAAGTCGTAATCTGCCGTCGAACCCGACTCTACTAGCAACGCCCGAAGGCACTCACCACTCCTTTCGGTCGAAACAGGCGTTTTCTGGGACAGGCTCTTCTGGGAACTGGCTGACCAATGGGAAAACGACACTGTACTTCTGTCGAGTACCAGCCAAGCTATTCAACACCCAGTTCATCAGGAAATCGTCAGCATGGGCGAACTGGCGGTACCTCTGATTCTGGAACGGATGCAGTCCCAGGGTGGGCACTGGTTCCATGCCCTGAGAGAAATCACCAACGCCAACCCCGTGCAACCGGAGGACCGCGGCAACGTCAGAGCGATGCAAGCCGCCTGGTTGGAATGGGGTGAAGACAATGGGTACGTCTAAATGGACGGAGCTGCTTGTCGGAGCATTCCCAAACCTGGCCAACGAAGGGTTTTCCATCGTCGGTGAACCTTCAGGGGTGTACAACTGCATCGCGTACGCTGCCGGCGACACCAGCAAGTGGTGGTGGCCTGATGGCGTCAACTACTGGCCTCCATGGACTGCTGAGACTGAACTGATTGAGAGCGTAACGGAAGCGTTCGCCGGACTGGGGTACGAACTATGCGATGACGGTCACGTCGAAGACGGCTACCAGAAGGTCTCCCTGTACGAAGTGAACGGCGAGATGAAACATGCAGCGATACAAATGCCCAACGGACGCTGGCGCAGTAAAATGGGCCAAGGACCAGTGATAGAACACCACAGTCCGCAGTCGCTGTCCGGTGGGATGTACGGAGATGCCACTACTCATATGCGAAAGTCTGAAAGCACAACTGGTGGGTAATCGCCGTGGCGACACTGTGTGACCAGGGAACGGGTGCCTGGTAGGGCTTTCCGCTGAAGTTGTGGAATAGGAAGGAATGTAGGGAGGCATCATGATATTTCCAGACCAGAGTCACATCAACCGTGTCCGGGACGCACTTCACCAGCGTTCCGGAAATGGTGCCTCCGTCATGGTAGGCAGCGGATTCAGCGGAAACGCGATTCCTACCGGGCACATTTCAGAGCCGATGCCAACCTGGCAGGGCGTGGCAAACTATCTTCATTCAGTACTGTACCCTTCCACTGGCCAGTACGGGAGCTTTGCCGGGTCCGCCACCATCGAGGGTAACGTCAGGATAGCCCAGGAATACGAAGCTGCATTCGGCAGAGGGGCTTTGCACGATGCACTGCAAAGAATGGTCCGTGACGGGCAATATGGTCCTGGACCAGCCCATACGAGGTTGCTGAAGCTACCTTGGGACAGTATTTTCACGACGAACTGGGACACACTTCTTGAAAGGGCTCGTGAAAATGTTCCGGAGCATCGTTATAGTGTTGTCAGCAGCATGGAACAAATCCCAATGGCGAATAGGCCACGTATATTCAAGCTGCATGGATCGTTGCCGTCACAATTCCCCTTGATCGTAACTGAAGAAGATTACAGAACTTACCCTGCGCGTTTTGCCCCGTTCGTCAATACAGTCCAGCAGGCAATGATGGAGACAGTGTTTCTTCTGATCGGATTTTCAGGCGACGATCCAAATTTCATTAACTGGTCGGGGTGGGTTCGCGACAACTTGGAAAGCTCCGCTCCTAAAATCTACTTAGCCGGCTGGTTGGGGCTATCTCAGCATCGCAGGCGCATGCTGGAGAATCACAACGTGGTCCCCATTGACCTCGCTCAGCATCCTCAAGCACAAAGGTGGCCGGAAAATTCAAGACACGAACACGCCACTGATTGGCTGTTGTGTACGCTGGAAAATGGCCGCCCCTACGATGTAACTAACTGGCCCACTCCTCCAAACCAAGAGCGAAAGGCGATACCAGACCACCTACAACCAGTTGCAACAACACCCTCTCCCTCTCCACTAGAAGAACCTATAGCGCCTTCGGGAGAAACTTCGCCAGATTCTATAAGGGACCTCACCAACATTTGGCGTCACAATAGGTTGATGTACCCGGGCTGGCTGACTATACCTTACTCCAAACGTGAGATGGTGGAACAAAGTACATACAATTGGGGACAAGAAATCCTGCAATCCCTTCCATTACTCACCCCAATTGAACGCCTGAACGTAGTGCGTGAGCTGGCTTGGCGTGCTGAAGTCCTGCTCGTACCCTTTGATCCCTGCTTCGAAACTGCGATGAAGGAGACCTTGGATGAGTTTGACTGCCTGGCGCGCACAATAGACGGCGAACAAACCCCAGGCGCAGACTGGGCGGCAATCCGTGAAAATTGGCGCAGTATCGCTGCGGTGATGGCGACTTCGGCGAGATTCCGTTCCGACCGAGATGCCTTCGAGGAATGGATAAAGGCACTGGAACCATTCCGTAACGAAGACATGGATATCCAGAATCGAATTTGTCACGAACTATGTCTCCTGGCATTGTACGACTTGGATTTCCAGTTGGTTGACCAATCACTAACCGATTGGAACACGAACGACTGTGACCCGGCATGGATGATGCGAAAATCAGCCATACTCTGGGAAGCCGGGCACAACATGGAAGCGGAAACGCTGTTAAACCACGCTCTTGTTTCCATCAGGGCAATGCCTGACGATGAACTCAACCTTGGCGGGCATTCGAGGGAGTCCTGGGCCGTGTTGGTGGCGTTAGGATGGGACAATTTACAATCGTCGCTCAAACGCCTCAGGGAACTCGTCCCTCTACGTTGCGACGCCTTCGGAGAACGGCAAAGCGTCTCTGAAGGATTTAGGCTACGCAACCCGAAGGAGGAAGCCCCCAGTTTTGATGTAAACCGACGCCGACGTACGACGTTACATTTGGGAGATTACGATCCTCAGGTGACCGCATATCGGGCGATCCGTCTGTCCGAAGTGGCTGGACTACCTCCCTTTGCAACAGGATACACGGAGAACGTGCGAATTCCGGTAACGGTATGGGCCGACGTAATGAAACAGGCGGCCTGTGAAATCGCAGACCATGATTTGGAACTTGCCATTCGATTAGTGTTACGAGTTTGCCACGGTTCTACCGACCAATCCCTGGAAAAGGTGTTGACACGCACTCGCATAGCAAGTTTAACCTCAGAGCAAACTGAGAAGCTAGTACGAACTTGCTTAGCCCACATGAACAGGGAGGGGTTTGAGTCCTTCCAATCAACGCTTCAACCGCGAAAAGAAACTGCAATTGAAGTTCTATCGCGGCTTGTAGTGAGGACCGACCCTTCCGTAGCAGAGCATGTCTTTGACAACGCCTTGAAATTCTTCCAAGACTCTCCAACTCGGACGGTTATTTGGGAAGCAGAGATACAACATCTGGTAGACCGTACTTGGGAAGCCCTACCCAGAGATAGGCGAAGCCATCGCGCCATCGACTTACTCAATACTCCGATAGCGGGATTGAATGACGACCCTCCGACACTCGGCCGTATGTGGCGTGACGCGGGGGAGCATTTCACGATTGAAAGCACTGATTTGATACGCTCATCGGATAACGAAGGACAGTGGCGATCCGCTGTTGATTTGGTCTTGCGCGGCCTAGCGAGTAACGCAGAGGTCAGACGCAGAGCGTCAATCAGAATGGTCCATCTGGTGCATTCTAGTTTGCTGACGGAAGAAGAATCTCAGGAAATTGCTCAAGCGCTTTGGAATGAAGCACACACGCCACCGGGAGGACTGCCGACAAATATATACCCAGATGAATGGAGGCTTATATCACTGCCGGAACCCAAGCCAAGACTTGCGAGTAAACGTTTTGTTGCCCGGTGGCTCCCAGACGATGACAAGAGCGGTTGGCAACATAAGACTAACGTCGAGATTTTGGGTGACCCACCTTACGGTTTTAACCATGACACCCAAGACGTTGACAGCCGCCTTTGGCAATTTGGGAATGCCATAATGAGCTCAGTCCGGAGACTAGAACTATCTGACACAGAGAAGGTGAACCTGCAAAGGCTGGTAGCAATTTGGGCCCATGCCAATGTACCGGCTATTGCTTCACCACCAGAGCACCCGTCTCTTTTCGATGCTATGGGGTCTATGTGGAAGGACCACGTCAAGGATCGTATCCGGGCGGTTACTGGAGTACTTCCCACAGTCATAGGCGAAGTAGGAATATCGTCGGAGATTGGAGAAAAACTCTATGTGAAAATGCGGGAATTGAACGAGCACCACATACCAGCGATGGCTATAGCACCGAGTGTCGTCATGGCGTCACCTGGGCGAGCAGCAGATGTTGCTACGGCAATGCGGATCGGAATTACATCAGATGACCCAGACCTTGTGGTTAACGCAATGCAAGGGTTATGCCTTTGGCTTGAGGTGGCATCAAACGTTCAATCTTGCACGCCGCGCCCCCCAGATGACTTGGTGCGGGAAATCGGCATTGCCATTGCTTCACGTAGGAGCACAGCACTGCCCGGAGCTCTGGCGACAGCCCGGTGGATATTCGACGATGGCGACCAAATCGCAAAGGAAGCGATCCTACAACTGGTCCTTCAAGGATTGAGTTATCTAGCCGAGGAACTTCGATACGATCGGAAACATGAAGAACCGGAAGAAATTCCATTCCTGAGGCTCTTGTGTGCCGAATTGGCGGTTGCAATGGCGAAAGACGGTCAGGCCGAACAACCTGAAGTAAGTTGTTGGCTATCAATGGCAAGGAGAGACCCTTTGCCCGAAGTCCGCAACGCGGTTGAAGGAACGTGAAGTAGCCAACCACCTTTGGCGTCAAGGTACGAAGATATCGTGCTTCCAGTGCTGTTCACTCTTCATCATGCCATTGTTGATGACCATGAGCTTCCGCACTCACGCTGTAGGGGCCATTTTCTTGATTTTGCCAGCAGCCAACATCCGTTGGCAAAACACTCGGACCACAAGGTTGTACCTCTGGTGACCAGCACCACCATGAAGAGGCCATATGCACTCTCGCTTGGCCGCCCCAGACGGCGCGGCGTACCCGCACATTGACACTGGCCCGGTTGTAGAAAGTTGCCTGCTCAAAGATTGCGTTATATGTTTTGGCGTCGGAGCAGGTCTTCTAACTCCGAGATGCGGGCCTCCGCGGTGGTACGCGCCTCTCGCTCTAAGGTACGCTCGGCTTCGGCACTGTCGGCCCGAGCCTCCGCGCTGTCTGCACGGGCACGCTCACTCTCGAAGGTGGCGATGGGTTGGCCCGTAGCCGGGTCGCGGAAGGCCAGCTCGCCCTGTTCCCAGCGCAGGTACAGGCCCAGCGCCGGGCTGTACCCCTGCAAACTTCCGTCCGGCAACTCGGTTATCTCCACCGGAACGTACTCACCGTCTACCAGGAAGTCCCCGGCCAGACGCGCGCCGTGCCACCGGCCATCAGGCGTCTGGTCGAACCGCCAGTACTCGCCGATCCCCAACCTTTCGTAGAACTCCCGCTTCTCGCCAACGTCACTCTGGCCCGTGCCCTCCGACGCTATCTCCAGCACCCAGTCCGGCGGCTTTCCCTGTTCGGCGATCACGTACCCGTTGCTGGCCCGGTACAGCTCCAGGTCTACGCCGAATGCCACCAGCAGGTCGGGATAGCGCATGTCCGCGCCGCGCTCGGCGGTGACGTACTTCTCCCCGGAAACGATGGTGGTCTCCAGGTTGCCCAGGAACTGCTTCAGGTGATGGTGCAGGCCGGTTTCGCTGAGGTGCTCGGCGGAGGTCATGTCGTCGGGCTCGCGTTCGGGCGGGTCCGGCAGCCGGAAGCGGCCCCTGGCTTTCAGTTTGCTGGCTGCGGTGGTTGTGATATCGGAGGTGGTCATTTCGCACCTGGTTGGCGACGGCGCAGGGATCCCACGCCGCCACGCTTTCCGCCTCGATCCGGAGGCGTAATCTAACTGGTGAGATTCTACACCGCTGGCCGGAATTGGGAAAGCGAAATTTAGTGGAGGACTGCCCCGGTCTGAGGAGAATCACGGCCCGGCGCGAACCGGCGTCAGCCGTCCATGTTCAGGAGGATTGCCCCACCCTTTCCGTGATCATCTACGATCATGCCGACATCATCGACCCTCGCTGGGACCCTCCCTGGAATGGCATCCCTGCGAAGAACCGACGCTCGGCCCCGCGCGCTCCCGTTGCTGACACCGGCCCGATGACGGCGGCGGCATCGTCAGCGTACGCCATGTCCGCCTTATCATCGGGCGAACCACCCGGCACGACGACAATCCACCAGCGCCAGCCGCGTCCGGCGGGAGACCTGCCGGGAGTCGCCGCAGAAGGCCAAGGCGCGCTGGTTCACCCCCAAGGTTTGGGCAGCCGCAACCCGGCACCGTTCCTCCACCAGGGCGTCCGGCAGGTCCGATAGGGCTTGGTCCGGTAGGGTGGTGTCAAGCTCCGCCACTGGGACGTAATCCACCGGTAGAGCCCGTTCATCATGGCCGTGCACAGGCTTCAACATGGTTCAAAACTACAATCTAGGCACTGCAATCTCTGCAATCAAGTGATTATAGAGCCGCAGTAAAATCGCTTCCTGGAAATCCCATCGCCGCCGCCGTTTACGCCTGAATCCCCGTAGGAAATGCTCCTGGATTGCAGAATGCAATCTCCCTCCAATTTCCTTACAGACCTCCTACTGTGAAAACCCGGCCCGGGCGATTGCAGTCTGACGCGTCAGGCTCCGGGTGGAGAGGGTGTCTGGGCGACGCGGTTGATATGATGATCGCTGCCCCGCTGCTGGCAGGTAGCGGGGATACGGGAGCATAAGGCGAGGCTTCCGGGGGGCCGGCACTCCCGGTTCCGGGGGAGTCTTGCGCCGCTCGCAACATGGGGAATACGATCAGCCGGCGAGGAAAGCGGCCGACGCGTGCGCCCACGATGTGGCAGGTTGAGGAATTGAGAAAGATTGGCAGTTGGCATTGGATGGCGGCGTGGTGGGTTGCGGGTGCCTGGCGCTGGCCGTAGGGTGCGGCGCTGGCGCGGAGTCCCCCGGTACTGCGGCCTCCGGCGACGGCGACCTGGTGGTGGGGTTGATCATCAAGACCGAAACGAACCCGTTCTTCGTGGCGATGGAGGCGGGAGCGCGCCGGCGGGCCGGGGAGCTGATCGGCCGGTGGGCCAGGGCCAGGTTGGATGCGGAGGGCCGGGAAGCCGGGATCGCCACCCTGGACGGGTACGCCGCGCCGGTTACGGTGGACGTGCTGCGCAACCAGGGCTTTCTCCAAGGTTACGGCATAGACGTCAGGGACGCTGGGCAGATGGGGGAGGAGGATGATCCCCGCGTCATGGGCCGCGGCATCACCCAGGGCACCGAAGCGGGCGGAAGCAATGCGATGAAGGAGCTGATCAAAGCGGACCGGTCCATCAACCTGGTGTACGCCGTCAACGAGCCGGCGGCGACGGGGGCGCACGCGACGCTGGCAGAGATGGGCTTGGCGGAGGACGTGTTGATGGTGACCATCGACGGGGGATGCGCCGGGGTGAGGAGGGTGGAGCGTGGAGAGTTGGGGGCCACGGTGATGCAGTACCCGCTGGAGATGGCGCGGTTGGGGGTGGAGGCGGTGGCGGAGCACGCCGAGACCGGCAGGAAGCCGGAGAACACGCCGGGCCTGGACTTTCACGACACCGGCGCCGTTCTGGTGACGGTACAACCGGTTGCGGGAGTTCCGTCCGTTGGAGTGGAGCAGGGGCTGAGGGAATGTTGGGGGTAGTGTTTACGGCACGCAACCCCGCGGCGACCATCGACCCAGCCCGTGGTGGAGTCCAACCGGTGGCCTTTGCCGCTGTTCCTGGCCGTCCCGTCCAACGGGAACTGAGCAAAGGCCTCTTCGACATGCCCGGCGGCTTCGGCAGTGGAAACGCCGGTTGCGACGCAGTGGAAGGGTGTCGCCGGGGCCACTTGTATTTCTGAAAGTCCGCCGGAACCGCGCCTTTCACGCAACTGCTCGCAGAAGCGTCGGCGACGCTCCGTTTTTCCGACGTTTTCAAGTTCAAAACCACCCCGGACTTTTATTTCTAAAAGTCAGGCCAATCTCTGTACACGGGTGCGGCATCGAATCCGGCTCCCGCTGTGATACCTGAGAGACCGGCGCTGCGGCATCCGGGAGTTCCAGCGCAGGGTCATTACGCCCAGACGGGTGCGCGCCCGGCTGAGAAACTGCCGCCGCTGCTTCGCCAGCAGATACGCGCGCCGGGACCAGGGCGGCGGGGACCCGCCCCTGGCGCTGTTCGTGTTCCAGGACGCCGCCGACTGCATGGAGCGCTTGCCCTTCGCCGGTTCCGACCTGGAGACGATTGCCCAACGGGGCAACTTGGCTGACACGTGGCTGCCGCCGGCGCCGGAGACCTGGGAACAGCTGCGATTGGGCCGACCGGTCAAAGCGCGACTATTCCGGTGAAGCGGCTCCCCGGGTTTCCTGTAGAGGAGGGCCGATCCAATAGGAAAAACGAGGGTTTGTGCCTGTCTCACCCGTGTCTGACCCCAAAAGGCCGTCCGCTTCCCTTTTGTTGCAGAAGTCGGGGGATTACGGGAAGGGAGGCCGGCTCCGCCCACGACGCCGGAGAAGCCGCTGGCACGTATGACGTATCGGGATTGACCCACAGATGACCCGTGATGACACGAAGGGTTGTTCCCAATGAGCAGGACCGCTACGAGGAAAACGAAGGTGAGGATGTTGGTCAGGGCGATAGCCTGATTTGGTTTACACATCCGTTTACGTAATCTCGTTTCGCTGCCAAGTAGACACATACGCGGCCCGGACGGTTGTGTGGTAGCATCTCCAACTGCCGCAGAACCGGGTCGGCTTTCTGCTTCAAACCGTTCTCCCCAGCCCAAAGGAGCGAAGGCCTGCCTTCCTTGTGGACTTGCGCACCGCACAAGGGGTTCATGTCCAAACTTTATCCAAATCGGGAGCACCATGATGAGCAAACTTCGCGCGTCCAGCCTCTCGCTGATTGTGGTCGCTGCTTCGCTTCTGGCGTTGGCGGCCACTTTCGGTTTCGGTATTGCCAACTCGCAGTCGACCGACGGAAGATATGACACCGATGGCGACGGACTCATCGAGATTCAGTACCTGGAACAACTGAACGCCGTCCGTTACGATCTGGACGGCAACGGCATAGCGGACGATGCCAATACGGAGGAATACGAGACCGTGTTTCCCGTGGTCGGGGCGCAAGAGGTCTGCGGCGACGGTTGCAGGGGCTACGAACTGATCCGCCCCTTGGACTTCCAGGACGCGGGAAGCTACTCCGGCGGCGAAATCAGCATTGACTGGACGGCCAACAGGGGATGGCAGCCGATTGGTTCCGGTGATAGTATCCGCCATTACTACGGTGGCGACGGTTTCAATGCCACTTTCGAGGGCAACGGATACACCATAGCCAACCTGTACATCTACCGTATTTCGGTCTCATCCAGTGCGGGATTGTTCGGGGGAATCGAGAGATCGGGTTCCGTCATCGGGTTGGGTGTAATCGATGCGGACGTGTCCGGTCAGAGAGGGGTGGGGGTGCTGGCTGGAGTAAATGGTGGCGCTGTGGCCGACAGCTACGCCACTGGAAGCGTGTCTGGCGATAGTTACGTGGGGGGATTGGTTGGGATGAATGCCGGCGAGGTAGGACGGGGCACGGATGAGCGGTATGCCGAAATCAGCGGCAGCTACGCCGGAGTCAGCGTGAGAGGGAATGGCGAACTGGGCGGACTCGTGGGGAACAACGAAGGCGCCATCAGCAGCAGCTACGCTACTGGGGACGTGTCCGCTACCGGCAGCGGTTCCAGTGGCGCTGAAAATCTTGCTGGCGGATTGGTCGGGTCAAACCGGGGTACCATTGGCAACAGTTACGCCGTCGGCGACGTATTTGGCAACGCTGAAGGAGGCTTCGGCGGGTTCGCTGGGGTAAATGACGGTACCATTACATCCAGCTACGCCACAGGAACAGTTTCGGTCGATGCAGCAGGTCTGGACCGGAACTGGGGCGTGTCTGCTGGCGGGTTGACCGCGATAAACGGCGGCACGATCATTGCGAGCTATGCTACCGGCAACGTAAAGGTTGGAGTGACCGGCGATGCGCAAGGAGTCTCTACGGCCGGAGGACTGACCGGTGGGAATGGCGGCAACGTCATCGCCAGCTACGCTACGGGCGAAATATCGGTGGATGTGCCCGAAGGGATGGAGCACCAGTATGCTGGGGGGTTGATTGGGTTGAATGGCGAGGACAGCGTTGTCTTGTTCTGCTTCTGGGATGTTCAAACTTCTGGTCAGGCAATCGGTATCGGAGAAGGCGGGCTGGCCGGCGTACAGGGTATGAGCACCGACGAGTTGCAGAGGCCCACCGGCTATGTTGGCATATACGGCAATTGGAACGCGGACCTGGACAATGCCGACGGGGATGACAATCCCAGGACCGGGCGCGATGACTTCTGGGACTTTGGCACTTCCCGCCAGTACCCGGCCCTGAGAGCCGACATCGATGGGGATGGAGTCGCTACATGGGAAGAATTTGGCCCCCAAGATAGGGCCCTCCCTGCTATTGCGCCCACCGCCCCACCAACGCCGCAGTCCGCCGCCGTAGTTACCCCAACTTCTCCTTCCACTCCGGGTGGATTCAGCTCTCTAAGCGGCGGAGGAGACCACGCCTGCGGCCTGCTCAATGATGGCTCCATAGCCTGCTGGGGTGAAAACGGGCAAGGGCAAGCGTCGCCGCCATCCGGCGAATTTACCGGGTTGGTGAGTGGCAACAGCTATTCCTGTGGATTACGAGTGGACGGAACCGTCGTCTGTTGGGGCAGTATTTCTGGAGAGTTCACCGGAGCGCAACGATGAACAGCCCTATCTCTCCAAAGACGGATTGTGCGAAAGGAACGTTGAGGTAAGGCTGCGGGCAACTGCCATTATTGGCCTCACTACCAGAATCGCTTCGTAAACGTCTGGAATCGTCAGGCCAGGGTATGCGCTCCTGGACGTGGCCGACGCCACTGAGGGGCTGGACGTGATCACCGCCAACGCCGGGGTCCTGGCGGAGCACGGCGTCCTGGGGGAAGCGTGGATACTGCCGCCGCCGCACCCGCTGGACCGTATGCCGCTGGCCGCATTGTACCCAGTTCCATAAAGAGCCTGTCCCAGAAAACGCCTGTTTCGACCGAAAGGAGTGGTGAGTGCCTTCGGGCGTTGCTAGTAGAGTCGGGTTCGACGGCAGATTACGACTTGATGAGTTTTGCGCGTCCGGGAGGGTCTTGGGATCGCACCGAAATCAGGGCACGGGGCCCGATGTGGGACTATGAGGCGCCAGTACGAAGGTCCCGTCCCGCCATATGCGCCAGAGAGTCCGCAGGTTGAAGGCGATTGCCAAGAGATTCCACTCAGCCGCCACGTTGACCAGGCCCCGCAGCAGGAATCTTCGGGCTCCCATTTGTTCCTTGGTAATTCCGAACACCGGCTCGACCAGTTGCTTTCTCAGCCGATATACCTCTTTCGCCAGGCTGGTGGACATCCAAGCCCGGTGCCGGCGCAGCACATCGTCGTGAGGCCCAATCCACAGACTACGGCCACGCTTGGATTTGGTGCATACCCCGTAGGCTGGACACTGCTGGCAGACGCCTGCGGAAGCGCGGTACTTCCTCATTGGCACTCCTCTTTTGTCTTCGCTGATGCCGATGAAGTGGAGCGTCTGTCCCTGGGGACATTCAAAGCTGTCGCTGGGTTCATCATAGGTGAACTGATCTTTGTGATAGGGACTTCTGAGGAACCGTTCCCGCGACTCCGGCACCACCACCTGCTGGCCACGATCCGCGCAATCGGCCAAGTCGCTCCCGGAAAAATACCCAGCATCGGCCAGCGTCATGGGTGTTCTGGTTCCCGTAGCCTCCTCAGCGCGCTCCATCATCGGCACCAACTGATAGTTGTCATTGGGCACAGACACCACGTGCGCGGCGGTGATCAACATGCCCGTGGGTTCCCCGTCCTGCTCCACTGGAGATACCATGGCCTGGGCGTTGTAGGCCGGCACGACGCCGTAGCTGGCCTTCATCAGCCGGGCGTCCTGGTCCGTAAGATTGATGCGCCTGGGCTTCTTTGCACCGGCCAACTCGTCCATCGCCTGCCGCAGGCGCTCTCTCAGCGCTTCCTTGTCGGCCAGTTCTTCAGGCAGATTGACGGCGCTGGCGTCTTCTCCACCTTCGTTCTGGGCTTCCAGATCGGCTATCGCCCGGTCCACCCGGTCTAACAACTGGGCCAGTCTCTCCCCGTCGTAGCTGCGGTGCACCGACGCGCTGGCGGCCATCTTGGTGCCATCCACCGCCTGCACCGCCAGGTCCACCAGCTTCATCGCCACCGCCGTCCGCACCGTGCGCTTGAACAAGCTCCGCATTTCCTGGCGATGGGCCTTGTAGAACCGCCAGAGGGTGTTGTGGTCCGGATGCTGCCATCCTGTCAGCCACAGGTACGGAATCTGGTCTCGACAGGCCGCCTCCAACTTGCGGCAGGAGCGCACTCCCGTCATGAACCCGTAAAGCCACACGCAGAGCAGGGACCTGGGATGGTAGGCCGGGGCTCCCAGCGGGTCCCCGTCTATTTCCACACCCAGCTCCGCCCAACCTTCTCTGCCCAAGGCGTCGACAAACTCGGCGACAAAACGAGCCGGATGGTCCAACGGCAGCAGTTCGTCAAGGGACGGCGGCAACAGCCACATCTGCTCTCGGTCCATATCCCGAAGTGGCATCTTATCGGCACCTCCGTCAGGCTTGACCACAGTCTACACCCCGACTTTTGAGACAGGCTCTAAATACAACTTTTCTGCGCCGGACCTTTCCTGTAGAGGCTTCCCAACGGACAGGATTGGACAATTTTCCGCAAACTTGCCGCCATCACCTCCCGTTACGTCCCCGCCGCTGCAATGTGTTGCAGGGCTGATGCGTCAAGCCGCCGTCGTCATCATCCCCAACGCCCCCCGCCGGGTATGCATTTCAGGTACGAATGCCAGCAACAACCGCCACCCCACAGAGTCCGTCCGATAGGGGCCAGATGCCGCTAACCATGTCCAACAGACCCAACTGAGCCGTTCCTGCGGCTTCCCAGAGTTGTAAAAGTGAAAGTCGTTATCCTTCCCATGTCTGCGTGCAACAGGTCGAAAGGTTGCGAAATGTTGCAGACTCCGGACCCGGCAGGCCCGACGCCATTAACCACCAGGGCCGGTCAAAATGTTGGTTGCCGGTGTTAGAGTGTAAGACAAAGTGGTATAATGGATGGCGCAAGGAGCGCACATGGCCCCGATAATATCCAGGAACACCGAGACCGTAACGTTCTCACTGCCCCCGCCGCAGGCCCGGCATCTGCGGCAGGTGGCGCGGGAGGAGGAACGCACCGTGAGCGAGCTGCTGCGGGAGGCCATCCGTCTCTACATGGAAGAGCGGGAGTGGCGCGTGAAGGAACGGATGCGGCGGCGTTCCCGCCAGTTGGACACGGACGAAACGGAGGCAAGATGAAAAAGCGTGAGTTTGTACCCCTGACCCCGGCGGCGCTGTACGCCAGAGTGTCCAGCGACCGCCAGGACGTGGACCTGTCCGTGGCCGCCCAGATGCGGGCGCTCAGGGACTACGCCAAAAACAACGGCTACTCCGTGGCCCGCGAGTACGTGGACGAAGCCGAGAGCGGCAGGATCGCCGACCGGCCTCAGTTCCGCCGGATGATCGACGAGGGCAGCAAGTCCAAGGCCCCTTTCCAGGTCATATTGGTCTGGAAATTCAGCCGGTTCACCAGGAAGCGGGAGCACGCCGTGGCCTTCAAAGCCCAGCTGCGGCGCAAGGGCATCCGCGTGGTGTCCATCACCGAGCAGGCCGAGGACAACGCCACCGGCCGGCTCCTTGAGGGCATCATCGAGTCGGTGGACGAATATTACAGCGAGAATCTTGGTCAGGAGGTTGTGCGTGGGATGCGGGAGGCCGCTTCCCGTGGCTTCTTCCTCGGCTCCAGGGCCCCCTTCGGCTACACCCGCGTCAAGGTCAGCGACGGGGTGAAGGAGCGTCCCACCCTGGAGGTTGACCCGGTAGCCGCTCCGATAGTCAAGGAGATATTCGAGAGTTCCCGTAGGGGCTACGGACTGGCGGAAATCTGCAAGGAGCTGAACGGGCGGGGCATCACCAACAAGGGCAAACGCTGGCAGAAGAACGTGGTCCACTACCTGCTGACCAACGAAGCCTACACTGGAACCGCCGTCTGGGGAGTGAAAAGCAAGGACGAGAAGGCGGGGGACCCGGTGCGGGTGGAGAACGCCTGGCCCGCCCTGGTGTCCAGGGAGACCTTCGACGCGGTGCAGCGGGGACTCCACCAGCGGGCGCCCACGGTGGCGCGGCCCGGGAGAGTGGGCAGCCAGTACCTGCTGAGCGGTCTTTTGCGCTGCGGGGTGTGCGGCAAGTCCTACTCGGCCCAGGGAGCCAAGAGCGGCCGGTTCGCCTACTACGTCTGCTCCAGCCTGTTCCGCGAGGGAGCGGGAGCCTGCAGCAACGGGCGGTACCTGAACGCCACCAAGGTGGAGGACCTGGTGATCGAGAAGGTCAGGGAGCGGATTCTCACCGAGGAGACCATCACCGAACTGGTGACGTTGGTTGCCGAGGAGATCGACGCTCTGGCCGGCGAGGTCAACGGCAGGCTGACCGCCATCAACAGCGAGCTGACCGACGTGGACAGCCGGTTGGAGAACCTCTACCAGGCGTTGGAGACCCAGCAGTTACCCTTGGAAGTTCTGTCGCCCCGCATCCTGGCCCTGAAGAGCCGCCAGGACCAGCTTGTGGCGGCGCGGGAGGAGGCCGAAGGCCAGCTTGAGCAGCGGCGGGCGGAGTTGCCCACTACGAAGGAAATCAAGGGGTATGTGGCGGACTTCCGTGCACTCTTCCAGGAGGGCACCTTCCCGGAGCGGAAGGCCCTAATCCGCAACTTCGTGCAGGGCATCGAGATCGTGGAGGACGAGGCGGTCCTGACGTACACCATCCCCATGCCCCAGGACGGGGTGACGTCGGAATCGGCCCCGGTTCTTGATTTCGTCCAGTCCGGCCCACCAAACCGGACTCCTCATATTTGTACCTCCCAGCGAAAAGTTCGCAATACGGTACGCTCAAGCCCACCAAGCACCTCATTTATGGTAAACTCAGATACAATATGGCGGCTTTTTCTCTCAGGTGCCACTAGATGAATGTCCGCCAAGCAGGTTTTTGACCACAGTCTTCGCGCATATGGTAAACGGTTCCTCAGCAGCCTGAAGGCCTCCAACCGGTACTCCGAGGGATACCTCGCCAGCCTCGAAATAACTGTCGCCATGGCCGCCCTCTACGCCGAGGAGCATGGCTGGCCCGATGTGCAGGAGATCACCACCGAGCACCTGGAGGAGTATCTCTCGTACCTTCAGGACCGGGTACGGTGGTTCGGCGAGCGGACCTACGCCGAACCCAAGAAGCTCTCCAAGGGCCACATCAACGCGCAGTACCGCCGCCTTAACCGGTTTTTCAACTGGCTGGTTGAACGTACACATGTCGACGAGAATCCCCTCGCCGACATAGAGCCACCCAGCTTGGACGAGAAAACGGTTCCCATATTCACTGAGGACCAGATGCGGGACCTGTTGACTCTCGCTGATCCCACTCTCGCCAGGACTCCCGCCCACAGATTTCGGCTGGTCCGCGACCGGGCAGTCCTGTACGCCTTTTGCGACACTCCCGGCCGACTGAGCGAGATCGCCAAGTTGCGACTCGAAGACGTAGACTTGGGCAAGGGATTGACTTTGCCTTCTGATGAACAACAACCGGAAAGCCCCCGGCCTTCGGACAAGGCGGTCAGGGACTACGAGCGTGCAGTCGAGAAAAGCGCGCGTCGCCAGCGTTTGAAGTCGGCCCGTAAGGGGCAGCGGCGAAACCTGGAGCCCAAGCCGCCTCGCCGAAAGGACTGGGACGTCGCATCCGTCGACGAGTGGGACGAGCTCGACCTGGGCCCGCGCGAGCGGATCATGCCAATCGATGAGTTCGACCGCCGCCGGGCCATCGAAAACGCCGCCTTCAGAGGCGCCAGAGCGTCGGCACCGCACGAACTGGAGGCCGAGGTCGCGCCGGCGACGGTGATCTCCGTGGCCAGGGGGCTCTGTGTCGTGGAACGCGACGGCGAACGGCTCCAGTGCCGCATCAGGAGCGGCCTGACGGCGAAAGAGTCGGCCTACACCAACGCCGTAGCCGCCGGTGATCGAGTGGTAGTGACCGACGACGGCGCCGGCGGCGGGATCATCGAGGAGGTGCTTCCACGCCGCACCACGCTGGTCCGGCCCGAGACCGGTGGTCCGCGCAGCCAAGTCATCGTGGCGAACGTGGAGCAGGTCCTGATCGTGTCGTCGTGGCGCGAGCCCTTCTTCTGGCCGGAGCTGGTCGACCGGTGCATCATCGCCGCCCAGCGCAGCGACCTTGTGCCCATCGTCTGTGTCAACAAGGTCGACCTCGTCGACGACGAGGCTGAACTCGACAAGACCATTGCGCCGTACCTCGCTCTGGAGCACCGTGTCATCAGGACCAGCGCGGTCGCAACGGAGGGGATCGACGACCTGCGGGACGTGCTTCGCGACAAGACCACCGCGCTGACCGGCATGTCGGGGACGGGTAAGTCATCGCTCATATCCGCGGTGCAGCCTGGTCTCGACCTGCGCACCTCGGAGGTGAGCACGTCGACCAAGCACCTGGGAGAGGGCCGCCACACCACGACCATGGTCGAGATGCACGGGCTTGAGATGGGCGGCTTCGTGGTCGACACGCCGGGCATCCGCGAGTTCGGCCTCCGCGGACTGCACCGGCCCGAGCTGGCCGGTTTCTTTCCCGAGATATCGGCGCTCGCGCCCGAGTGCCAATTCGCCGACTGCGCCCACCTCGAGGAGCCGGGCTGCGCCGTTGTAGCTGGGAGAGCTTCAGGCTCTGTGCCCGAAAGCAGGTACCACAGCTACCGAACGATTCTCGACACGCTACGGTGATTGATCCCTTGCTTAGGAGGGCGGATTGAAACGCACGAAAGAAGAACTGGCAGAGGCGTTCAAGCTGGAAGAATTCCCTCGCTCTACCAAATACGGCCCCGGCTGGGTAATCGAGAACCTGATGGGACCCAACGTCCTTTGGTTGACGGAGTCTCTGAGCCAGGTCATGCAGCTTGAACCGGGAATGCGAGTCCTTGACATGGGTTGCGGTCGGGCCATCAGATCAATCTTCCTGGTGAAGGAGTTCGACGTGCAGGTTTGGGCAACCGACCTGTGGATCAAGCCCAGCGAAAACGCCGGAAGGATTCGCGACGCTGATGTGGAAGACCGCGTCTTTCCCGTCCACGCCGAGGCCCACAGCCTTCCGTTCGCCGACGAGTTCTTCGACGCCATCGTGAGCATGGATGCCTACCACTACTGGGGGACTGACGACCTGTACATGAGGAAGTACTTCGCTCGGCTGGTCAAGCCTGGGGGCCAGATGGGGATCGTCGTTCCAGGTTGTAATCGGCGGAGTTAAGGGAGTGTTGAAAAAGTCGGCAATTCAGGAGTTCCAAGAAACTGCTGGGTTAAAATGGGTGCAGCCCTTGATTGGCGAGGAGTTGCGATGCTGGAGCCACTGGACCGTTGCCGCAGGGACTCCACCCTCTTCCAGTTCACGTCCAAGAGGCTGCGGGATTTCATCGATCCCAATCATCTGCTCATCCAGATCGGCGAGCAGATGGACTTTGCCAAGCTGGTGACTCCCCTGGAGAAGCGGCACCGCCCCGGCTTTGGCCGGCCCGCAGTCCATCCCGAGGTGATCAAGGCTTCCGACACATTGACGGTGGCGTGCTACGGCGGTCTGCTGGTAGACGAGAACGAAGGTCTCGCGGTGACCGGGTTCAGCAGCATTATCTACCCGGACTACCCCGATCACGTCTCCACCGCCATCACCGCAGACAAACAGATAACCCTGACCTTCGACGAGGCGCTTGCCTCCGCCACTGCCAGCTCCTTGCTCAACGCGTTCGTGTATCGCATCGACGGCGGCGACTGGAAGAAGGTCACCGGCGCGATCTTCAATGAGGGCAGGGACCAGATCACACTCACCATCGGGGACTCGCTCAGCGCGTGCGACTGGGCCCAGGTGGCGTACGGCGGCGGCCCGCTCGAAGACCTGCACGGTCTCAAGGTGACCGGGTTCACGACCAACATCTACCCCGACCCGCCGGAGCACGTCTCCACCGCCATCAGCGGAGACAAGACGATCACCCTGACTTCAGCGAGACGCTGAAGGGCGTCTCCCTGTGGCGGGGGAATTTCAGTTACCGGATCAACGCCGGCGACTGGAAGATGCCAGTCAGCGCGACCGTCGGCGGGGATGAGGACAATCAGGTCATCGTCACCGTGAGCGAATCGCTGAGCGGGATCAGCGGAACTGTGTACGTGGCGTACCACGGCAGCGTGATCCAGGATGTCGACGGTCTGACGGCGACGGGCTTCACCACGGGGACAACGCAGTGACGCTGGACGTGATCAACTATAGCCGCGGCAAGCGGCTGGCCCCCGAGACGTCGTACATCATCAGGCCGTAGGCTGCGCGGCGGAGCAGCCGCCCCAGCGGGCGTTCACTCAGGGGGCTACAGCGGGCAATTGTCCTTGATGCCGTCGACAGCGCCGGCGTGGACTTCACTGATTCCGTGTTGTGGGAGGATGGACGAGCGCACAGGGTCGCCATAGTGTCCTTGATTCGAGAGTTGTTCCGGTGCGTAAACCGTGTTCCTGATATCGTCCTCGGGCTGGCAAACGAGATTCCACCCATGGTTTTCTCCGAGGAAATCAGTGTCAAGGTCTCGGCATGCCGTGTTTCCACCGACCCAGCCCCGAGGAGAGGAGCGTCGGAGGAGATCGAACAGCTTGGCGCATCCCTGTTTCTGGTGTGGGGCACACCTCCACCCGGCGAGGGCACAGTTGCTCGACGGCTGCTGAAAGGGTTAGCTGAACGGCCGGATCCATTGGAACCGTTTCACCGTGCAGCCGCCGGACTCGAAGAAGCCTACCGGGTGGGCCGTTAAGACAGTGGCTTTACAGGGAAACTCCAACTCTCCCGCCCGAAACGGCTTTTCCGTCGAGCCGGTGAGATTCCTGCCAGTTCCCGCGCTCCCTTCCGCGGAATTGGCGACGACAGTTGAGCTTGAGTCCCTGCATCTGGCCGCGCTAGGCGACCGGCTGGAACGCTCCGCTAGGTCGGAAATATCAGGCTATTCCAGTCGCAGCCCAACTCTGGCTCAGAGACTCCTCAGAGTACTTTCACCGCCCAGTCCGGCCTCGCCGCTGGGAGAAGACTTGGAGTGGACAGGCACTCTGATGCCCTTTCAAGAGGACGGCGTGCGGGCCCTCCTCGGCAGCGACCGACTTTTGCTGGCCGATGATATGGGGCTCGGCAAAACTCTACAGATCATCGCGGCATTGCGAATCCTGTGGCACCGCGGCGACATCCGCCACGCGCTGGTGACGGCCCCCGCAAGCCTACTGGACCAGTGGCGCGGAGAACTCCGCAAATGGGCTCCGGAACTCTCAGCGATTATCATTCGTGGCTCCGCATCTGACAGGGGGTGGCAGTGGCAGGCGGATACAGATGTAACTCTGGTAAGCTACGAGACTATTCGCTCGGATTTTGAGGGCAACGTTCATGCCCCGGTAAGGCGCAAGGTCTGGGACGTAGTCGTGGCCGACGAGGCCCAGCGGATCAAAAATCGCAACGATACCAGCAGGTCCTTAAAGGGGCTGAACCGTGTCCGCTCTTGGGCGCTCACGGGAACTCCCATAGAGAATCACGAGGAGGAACTGGCTTCAATCCTTGAGTTCGTGGACCACGACCAAAACGGACAACCCAAGCGTTACCAACCCGGTCCCGAACTGTTCAGCCGCCACCACCAGCTTCAACTACGGCGCAGGAAGGCCGATGTGTTGGAGGACCTGCCAGAGAAGCAGATTACCTTGTTGCCAATCGAACTCCACCCCACACAGAGGGCCAGCTACGACAAGGCCGAACAGGAAGGGGTCGTTTACCTGCGGTCTCTAGGAAAGGAAATTACCATTCAGCACGTGTTGGAACTGATCACGCGGCTGAAGCAAATATGCAACGCCGATCCGGTGAACGGCGAATCCAGCAAGTTGGACGACATCAGGGACAGACTGGAGCTGCTGGTTGGACAGTGGCACAAGGCCCTGGTCTTTTCTCAATACACCAGCGACACATCTGGAGTAGCAGCAGCGGCGAGCCATCTGGGTGAATTCAACCCGTTGATAATCACAGGAGATGTACCACTCCAAGAAAGGACCTCGATCATTGAGCGATTCAAGAATGATGGCAGGCACCAAGCACTGATAATTTCCCTCCGTGCCGGCGGTCTGGGTTTGAACCTCCAGGAGGCATCGTACGTCTTCCATCTGGACCGCTGGTGGAACCCTGCGGTGGAACGCCAGGCCGAAGACCGGACCCACAGGATGGGGCAAACGGCAAAGGTCAATGTGATTAAGTATTCATGCACCGATACCGTGGAGGAGCGCATAGACGCCATCCTCGCCAGGAAGCAGGACCTGTTCGACAGGCTGGTTGACGACGTTTCCATGGACCTGTCGTCCCGGTTGGGCCGGGAAGAATTGTTTGGCCTCTTCGGACTGGAAAGATACGCCTAACCACTGATAGGACTTTGGGAGGAGAGTTGACACGGATATGACAATGTCGACTCCCGAACAGCGAGCAAGGGCCAACATCGACCGGCTGCTGGAACTGGCGGGCTGGGCGGTGCAAAACGTCGTTGACCTCAACCTTCATGGCCCCCGGGGTGTGGCAGTGCGGGAATTTCCCTTGCGTACGGGCCACGGCACTGCCGACTACCTGCTGTATATCGACCGCAGGGCAGCGGGCGTGGTCGAGGCCAAGCCAGAGGGACACACCCTAACAGGAGTGGAGGCGCAGTCGGGGAAATACGGAGCGGGGCTGCCGGACAATCTGCCCTGCTACATCCGCCCCCTACCGTTCCTGTACGAGAGCACTGGAGCAGAGACGCGGTTCACCAACGGGCTGGATCCGCAACCTCGCAGCCGCAACGTCTTTTCCTTCCATACACCGGAGACGCTTGCAGAGTGGCTGGGAGGGCAGGACTCCCCAGGCCAAGCATCGACGGATGGGCCGCGACTAATCGCCGACTCTGGCGCTGGCGGTTACCAGATTCGCCGCAGCCTTCGGCGCAACCTGACCAACATGCCGCCGCTGGACGACTCCGGCCTCTGGCCGGTGCAGGCGGAGGCCATCCGCAACCTGGAGCAGTCGCTGGCCGAGGCCCGTCCACGCTCGCTGGTGCAGATGGCCACCGGCAGCGGCAAGACGTTCATGGCCTGCAACCAGGTCTACCGCCTCATCAAGCACGCCGAGGCAAGGCGGGTGCTGTTCCTCGTGGACCGCAGCAACCTGGGGCGGCAGACGTATCGAGAGTTCCAGGGCTTCACTGTGCCCGGCGACGGGCGGAAGTTCACCGAGCTTTACAACGTGCAGCTCCTCCAGTCCAACAGCATTGACCCGGTGAGCAAGGTCTGCATCGCCACCATCCAGCGGGTGTATTCCATGCTGAGGGGCGAGGAACTGGACCCGGATCTGGAGGAGGCGTCCGGTTACGACGTGGCCTCTGCCCGGCCCTCGCCGCAGACTGTGGAGTACAACCGGAACTTCCCCATCGAGGAGTTCGACTTCATCATCACCGATGAGTGCCACCGCTCCATCTACGACCTGTGGCGGCAGGTGCTGGAGTACTTCGACGCCTTCCTCATCGGCCTGACCGCCACGCCCTCCAGGCAGACCATCGGCTTCTTCAACCGGAATCTCGTCATGGAGTACAACCACCAGCAGGCGGTGGCCGACGGCATAAACGTGGGCTACAACGTCTACCGCATTGAGACCAGGATCACGGAGGAGGGTTCCACTATCGAGGCCGGTATGACCGTGGACCGGCGCGACCGCCGCACCCGCAAGGTCCGGTGGGAGGAGCTAGAGGAGGAACTGCCTTACACTGCGGGCCAGCTTGACCGCGACGTGGTGGCTGAGGACCAGATTCGCACCGTCATCCAGACCTTCCGCGACCGGGTGACGACGGAAATATTCCCCGGACGCCAGCACGTGCCCAAGACCATCATCTTCGCCAAGGACGACAGCCACGCCGACGACATCGTTCGCATCGTCCGCGAGGAGTTCGCCGCGGGCAACGACTTCTGCCGGAAGATTACCTACCGCACCACCGGGGCCAAGCCCGAGGACCTGATAACGCAGTTCCGCAACAGCTTCAATCCCCGCATCGTGGTCACGGTGGACATGATCGCCACCGGCACCGACATCAAGCCCGTTGAGATCGTCTTCTTCATGCGCAACGTGCGCAGCCGCAACTTCTTCGAGCAGATGAAGGGGCGTGGCGTCCGCACTATCTCGCAGACCGACTTCAACCAGGTTACGCCCGACGCCACCGGCAAGGAACGCTTCGTCATCGTGGACGCCGTGGGCGTCACCGAGAGCGAACTGGGCGAGTCGTACTCCCTGGACCGCCAGCCGTCGGCGCCCTTCGACAGGCTGCTGGACCTGGTGGCCATGGGCAACCGGGAGCCAGACACGCTATCATCGCTGGCCAGCCGCCTCGCCCGCCTGGACCGGCGGCTGTCGCCCCAGGACCGGCAGTCGGTCGAGTCCCTGACCGGCGGCGTCACGCTGAAGGGCCTGGTGTCGGACCTGCTCAACGCCACCGACCCCGACGAGGCGCTGAAATCGGCACAGAAGTCAACGGGTCAGGACAACCCGCCGGAGGAGGCCGTCGCCGCAGCCGAAAAAGAACTCCTGGAAGCGGCAGCCAAGCCCTTTGCCGCCAACCCGGAGTTGCGGCAGCGGCTGATAGATATACACCGTGCTTATGAGCAGACCATAGACACGGTGTCCCAGGACACAGTGCTACGGGCGGAGTTCTCAGACGCCGAGTCGGACGACCTCACCCGCTCTTTCCGGGAGTACATCGACGAGCACCGCGACGAGATCACCGCCCTCCAGGTGCTCTACCAGCGGCCCTACCGCCAGAAGCTCAGCTATAACGACATCCGCGCGCTTGCCGAGGCGCTGCAATCCCCTCCGCGTTCCTGGACTCCGCCGCGGCTGTGGGACGCCTACCGGCAGCTTGACCAGTCGCGGGTGCGCGGCTCCAGCCAGCGGGTGCTGGCCGACATCGTGTCGCTGGTGCGCTACGCCATCGGCCACGACGAGGAGCTGACGCCCTTCGCCGAGCAGGTGGATAAGCGGTTCCGGGGCTGGCTGGCGGCGCAGGAAATCGCGGGCCGCTCCTTCACCGGCGAGCAGCGCCAGTGGCTGGAGGACATCAAGGACCACATCGCCGGCAGCGTCAGCATCGAGCCCGCCGACCTCCAGTACGCCCCCTTCGCCCAGCGCGGCGGCATCGGCCGGGCCCACGCCCTCTTCGGCGACGAACTGGCCCCGCTGCTGGAGGAGCTGAACCTGGCGCTGGCGGGGTAACCTCAATTCTCGCTCCTGTTAGGGGTAGGCCGGGGCATCCTCAAATCCCCTCCACCTTGAGGGGGAAGGTTAGGGTGGGGGTGAATCCCGAAGGCCACCAACTGTTGACCCACCCGATAGCCATTCCCATAATGAATTGTGAGAATACATGGAGCGATGACGATGGCCACCACACCGGAACAGTTCACCAGCCAGGCCGCCCCGGAACTGCTGGCTGCAATGCGCGGGATTGCGCGCCGCGAGGGCCGCGAGTTCGAGGAAGTCGTGGAAGAAGCCATGTGGGATTACTTCAAGAGCAATCTGCCGGAAGACGTGCGCCCCGAGTTCATGGCCCACTACTATGTCAGCCTTGAGCGGAACCGCCGCCTCTCTGAGTTGCTGGCTCAATCCTGAAAGGAGAATCGCAATGACCGTCGACGAAATCCAGAAGGCCATCGAGTCCCTGCCCAGGGACGAGTACGCCGAACTAATACACTGGATACGTGAGCAGGACTGGGAGCAATGGGAACGCGAATTTGATGAAGATGTCCAAGCCGGAAGGCTGGACGCTATGGCGTCCGAGGCATTGGAGGCCAAGGCCAGGGGCGAGCTCCGAGACTTGTAGATGCACAGGGCGGACCCACGCTTCTGGCGGCTGTTAGACGACCTCCCTGAATCGGTGCAACAGACTGCTCACCGAAACTTCGAGCTTCTGAAAGCAAACCCCAGGCATCCCTCGCTGCATTTCCGGAACGTCGGGCGCTACTGGTCGGCGCGAGTGGGAGACTACTACAGGGCGGTAGCAATCAGGGTTGGCGATGACTTCATCTGGTTCTGGATTGGCGGGCATGATGAATATGACCGGATAATCAGGTCAAGAAGGTAGAGGCGAGAATGAAATACGTGGCGATAATCAGCAAGACCGGCAACGGCTATGCGGCCGACTTGCCGGATATACCCGGCTGCATCGTCCGGGCCCACGCCTTCTTCGGCGACGAACTGGCCCCGCTGCTGGAGGATCTGAACCTGGCGCTGGCGGGGTAGGACGGGCCGTGTCTCTGTCATGGACGTCGTTCGCAACTACCGAATTTCTCTTTCTTGGTGATGAGGCGCCTATCAATATGAACGAAACCTTGATAATGGCCTTCACCGGAGTGGTGGCTCTGAGCACCGTATTTTACGTTGGAATTACCTGTTGGTTGGCTTGGGAAACGAGAAAGATGCGGACAGCTCAAAATGAGCCCAAAGTGAGTATTCAGCTAGATCTCAATCACCAGGTAGGTCAAGGCGGTATGCAACTTGCGATCCGGAATGAAGGAATGGGGCCAGCACAAGACATTAGGTTCGAGTTTGAAGGTGACCCCAACTATTTCACCGCAAATGGAATGCGCACACCAATTGACGAAGTGTCCGTAATTAAAGAAGGGTTAAGGTATTTGGGTCCTGGGCGAGAGTTTACTTTTGTCTTGGGATGGCTATTTGGAAAGGCATTCGAGCGAGCAAGTGAACAACCTTGGACGTTCCATATTCAATATAAAGACCAAACGGGTAAGTCAAAGAAGGATAAATACATTCTACACTTTTCTCAATTTTCACACCTAATCCTCAGTAGCGGCGATCCTCTGCGCGGCATCGAGAAACACTTGGGGGACATCAAGAAAGAATTCAGACATCTAGGAACGGGCTTCCACAAGCCACAAATTATTATCCAAACCAAAGAAGAACGTCGTAAAGAAATGGAACAATTTTATCAACAACAGGTACATGAACAAACAGAAGATTCCGAGTTCGGTTCAGAATCCGGTGGTTAAGCTAGGGAACATGCAGAATTGTGTCCTTCCTTACGGCTGGGCTTCAGCCACCCTCGCGGATGTCTGCCATGTCGTTCAAGGTCAATCGCCGCCTGGCGAAACCTACAACGCCGATGGCGTGGGGCTGCCGTTTCTGCAAGGCAAGGCGGAATTCGGGGATACATACCCCACGGCGGTCAAGTGGTGTTCCGCGCCTACCAAGATTGCCGAACCGGACGATGTTCTTATCTCCATACGCGCGCCGGTTGGGCCGACAAATCTTTGCCCTGAACAATCCTGCATTGGCAGAGGTTTAGCTGCAATCAGGCCGCAAGGCGACATTCCGCCCAAGTATGTCCTCTATGCCCTGCGCTCTACCGAAGAAGAACTGCGAGGCAAGGCAACCGGCACGACCTTTGACGCCATACGCGGCGACAGCTTGCGCTCCCACCCCATCCCCCTCCCACCCCTCGCCGAGCAGCGGCGCATCGTGGCGGAGATCGAGACACAGTTCACGCGGCTGGACGCGTCGGTGGCGGCGCTGCGGCGGGCGCAGGCCAACCTGAAGCGCTACCGGGCCAGCGTCCTCAAGGATGCCTGCGAGGGCCGGCTGGTCCCCGCCGAGGCGGAGCTGGCCCGCTCCGAGGGCCGCGAGTACGAACCCGCCACCGTCCTGCTGGAGCGCATCCTGGCCGAGCGCCGCGCCCGCTGGGAGTCGCAGGAGAAGCGGCGGGGCAAGTACAAGGAACCCTCCGCCCCCGACACCTCCGCCCTGCCGAAACTGCCGGAGGGGTGGGTGTGGGCGAGCTTGGAATCGCTTTCTGAAGTACGGCTAGGACGCCAGAGGTCACCAAAGAGAGCCACAGGCCCTAATATGCGCCCCTACTTGAGAGCGGCTAACGTGACATGGGACGGGCTTGACTTGTCCGATGTCAAAAAAATGGACTTCAATCCCAGCGAACTTGAGATATACCGGCTTGAACCGGGCGACATTCTACTGGGAGAGGCATCTGGGAGTCCCGACGAGGTTGGAAAACCGGCGGTCTGGGATGGACAGATTGGCGATTGTTGCTTCCAGAACACGCTGATTCGAGTCAGGACGGAAAGCCAAATCGTACCCTACCTGTTCTATCATTTGCTTTCCGATGCCCGTTCAGGCGCATTGGGGCGGGCGGCTAGGGGTGTTGGCATTCACCATTTGGGCAGCGAACGCACGGCGTCATGGACTGTTGCGCTCCCGCCGCTGGCCGAGCAGCGCCGCATCGTGGCGGAGGTCGAGCGGCGGCTGTCGGTGATCCAGCAGGCGGAGGCGACGGTGGAGGCCAGCCTGGCCCGGGCGGGGCGGCTGCGGCAAAGCATCCTCAAGCAGGCCTTCTCCGGCAAGCTGGTTCCGCAAGACCCCAACGACGAACCGGCGTCGGCGCTGCTGGAGCGCATCCGGGCCGAGCGGGAGGCGGAGGGACGCAAGGACGCAAAGGGGCAAGGGAGAGGGCGACGCGGTGATTTGTGGCATACTGGCCACCAAGGACGGTGAGCGAAATGGTTGCCAAACCTGATGTGCATAGCCCGGCAACGGCGCCCGATGAGGCCCAGCTTGACGGGAACCCCCTTTCCCTGCCCATCCGCTTGGAGTTCGGGCCGGTGCTGGAAGCATTGGCCGAGGCCGGCTACGTCGGCGAGCGGCTGAACGAATGGCTGATCGAGTTCAACCGGGTCAACAAGGACACGATAGGCAAGCTGGAGCTGGATGCAGAGGGAGGGTTGCTGATTACGCCTATGCAGGGCTTACTGGGTTCAGGACATGAGTTGGCACTTGCCGCAGAGTTGTACATCTGGGCGCGGGAATACGGCGGTCAAGCCCACGGCTCGCGGCTGGGCGTCGAACTGCCCAACGGCGCCCGCTACGCTTCCGATGCGGCCTGGCTTACCCCGGAGCAACTGGCGGACTACGCGGCTTCGGGGGAGACCTGGCTGGTGCGTTTCTGCCCGCACTTCGTGGCGGAGGTAATGTCGCACACCGACCGTCCGGCGGCAGCCCGGCGCAAGGTGGAAGAGTATATCGCCAACGGCGCGCGGCTGGGCTGGCTCATTGACCCCTTCCGGCGGCAGGCTCATATCTACCGCCCCGGCGCCGAACCCGTCACGCTGGACGACCCGAAACGGTTGAACGGCGACCCCGAACTGCCGGGGTTCGCGTTCGATGTCCGCGCTCTGATTTTCGACGCCCAGGTTTCGACCCGGCAGGCGACGGCATGACGACCTCGGTGGACATCGGGCAAAAGCTGTGGAACTACTGCAACATCCTGCGCGACGCCGGGCTGTCCTACGGCGATTACCTGGAACAGCTCACCTACCTCATCTTCCTCAAGATGATGCACGAGCGTACTGGCCCGGCCTACACCCTGCTGCCCGACTACCATCCGCCGCCCATTCCCGAGGGCTACCGCTGGCCCGACCTGCTGGCCCGCGACGGCAGCGAGCTGGAGTCCCACTACCGCCGCACCCTGGAGACGCTGGGCGGGCAGCCCGGCACCCTGGGCGTAATCTTCCGCAAGGCCCAGAACCGCATCCAGGAACCGGCCATGCTGACCCGGCTGGTGCGGGAACTGATAGACAGCGAGGAGTGGCTGCAACTCAGCGCCGACGTGAAGGGCGACGCCTACGAGTCGCTGCTGGAGCGCAACGCCCAGGACGTGAAGACCGGCGCCGGACAGTATTTCACGCCGCGTCCGCTGATCCGTGCCATCGTTGACGTGATGCGCCCCGGCCCCGACGACACCGTCTGCGACCCGGCCTGCGGCACCGGCGGCTTCCTGCTGGCGGCCCACGACTACATCGTCGCCGAGAATCCGTCCATGGACCGGGACCAGCGGGAGCGGCTCCAGCGCGACACCCTGCACGGCTGGGAGATCGTGGACAGCGCGGCCCGGCTCTGCGCTATGAACCTGTACCTGCACGGCATCGGCGGCGGCGAGACCAACATCACCGTGGACGACAGCCTGCGGGCCCATCCCGGCGTCAACTACGACCTGGTGCTGACCAACCCGCCCTTCGGCCGCAAGTCCTCCCTCACCTTCGTCAACAGCGAGGGCGAGACGGAGCGTGAAACGCTGACGGTGGAGCGTCCCGACTTCTGGGCCACCACCAGCAACAAGCAACTCAACTTCCTGCAGCACGTCCGCACGCTGCTGAAGAACACCGGGCAGGCGGCCATCGTCGTGCCGGACAACGTGTTGTTCGAGGGCGGCGCCGGGGAGACGGTGCGCCGCCGCCTGCTGGCCGAGTGCGACGTCCATACCCTGCTGCGGCTGCCCACGGGCATCTTCTACGCCCAGGGCGTCAAGGCCAACGTGCTGTTCTTCGACCGCAAGCCGGCCAGCGATGCGCCATGGACCCGCGACCTGTGGATCTACGACCTGCGCACCAACCGCCGGTTCACGCTGAAGGCCAACCCGCTGACCCGCGCCGACCTGGACGATTTCGTCGCCTGCTACAACCCGGAGAACCGCCTGCAGCGCGAGAAGTCGGAGCGCTTCCGCCGCTTCACCCACGACGAGCTGGTCAAGCGAGACAAGGCCAACCTCGACATCTTCTGGCTCCGAGACGAGAGCATGGAGGACACCGCCACCCTACCCCCGCCGGGCGTCATCGCCGACGAGATCCTAGAGGACCTCCGCGCCGCCCTCGATCAGCTGGAGGAAATCGCCGGGGACTTGGGGACGGTGGCTACCTGATGGCGTAGAATGGAAAGGAGAGGCGCAAAAGCGGATAGAACCAGTACCCTCCAATGACACGTATTCATTGACATATACTGTATATTGTGTTAGCGAAAGATTCGCTACACGAAGTATCGGATGTGAGTCAGTGGAGGGACCCAAGAATACGCAGAGATTGGCAGGAGGTAGGGGCGATGGAACTTAACGAATACCAGCGCCTTGCCAATCAGACGGACCAGCAGCCAGAAAACGAGAGCCTCGAAGCCGACCCTCGAAGCATCATGATTCCTCTCCTCGGGATGGCGGGAGAGGTCGGGGAACTGCTTGGCGAACACAAGAAGTGGCTAAGGGACGGTGAGTCGTACAGGCTGTTTCCGGAGCGGGTCAAGGAAGAGCTGGGCGACGTTCTGTGGTATCTTTCCAATGTCGCGACTAAACACGGGTTGTCGTTGGAGGAAGTGGCAGACTTCAACCTCAGCAAGACAGCGAGGCGCTGGCATCCTGTAACAACAGGCCGAGCGACGAGAAAACTGTTTGATGAAGACTTTCCTCCTTCAGAGCGTCTGCCTCGCCAGATGGATATCTCCATCAGGGAAGATTCTGGTATGGCGATCACAACCAATGACGGATCAAAGTACGGCGATCCGCTAACAGATAGCCGTTACGAAGACGATGGCTATCGCTTCCACGACATTTGCCACCTGTCCTATGCCAGTGTTCTCGGGTGGTCTCCCACAATGAGAGCCTTGATGCGGCGCAAGCGGAAGAGTGCCCCTAAGGTCGACGAAGTCGAGGACGGCGGCCGGGCGATCGTCATCGAGGAAGGCATCTCCGCGATGGTGTTCAGCTACTCCGAGCGCCGCAACTTCCTCGAAGGTGCTGAGAGCATAAACTACGACCTTCTTCGCACCATCAAGGACATGACTTCACATCTGGAAGTGAGCATCCGCACCGAGGGTGAGTGGGAACAAGCGATCTTGACCGGGCTAAATGTCTGGCGTCAGGTTAAGGCCAATGGGAAAGGACGGATTCATGCCGACTTGGAGCGGAGAACTATCGAGTTGGTGGGGTGACCAGCAGAATTCCAGCTATGTTCGTTTAAAAGTACGCCAGAATACGCCGACCACTGTGATGAGTCCCACCAATCCGGTAACAACGGTGCCAAAGCTTAGGGTGACTAACAGGACGATCCATCCCCAGTCCTTTACCCACATGGGAACCTCCCTCTCGGGCACATCACTTCCTGTGACAATCACCGTTAATGCCACCCCTAGAATCGTGACGGAAATCAAAAAGATTCCGAACATGACCAAGGGTTGCAGATAGTTTCTGACTCCCTTTATGTCTGTCTTCAATCGTTTTTCAGCATCCTTCAAATCTCCTTGAATCTGGGACGCGTTGCTCAGACTAGGCCTCGATAAAACGTCCAAGGTATCTCGAATGCGAGTCCACATTGCGCCTCTTGATGAGTCGGGGACATATCCAACTACTTTGTGGAATTCCAGAGTGAATGCCTCGGCACCAACAGGAATAACAATGTCATCGCTACTGACATTTGCAACTCTAATGAACAGTCGTTCCTCCTCTTGACATTGCCCGTAGAGGGGATCGACCTGAATGCCCATAAATCCGGTTAGTCCTCGACAGGCATACTCGAACCTGATTCCGATGCTCCCAGCTAGATCCCTGGGCATGTTAATCCTTTCTATAGTAGAAAGGACCGCTATTTGTCCACGTTTGATTACGATATTTCTCCCTTTATATTTCCTGCCAGGTCCATAGGTTTCGCCTTCGAGCATTAGCCCGTCAGGAGCGACCCTCAGTGCATACGAGGCTTCCTTTACGCAATTTGGATCCCAAGTGTCTTTTCTGAATATCTCGCCCTTGGCAAGCCTGTTGTGAATCTCATTGTGCCCAAGAATCATGGTTCAGTCCTCTCTTTTGGATTGCTGCTATGCTGACTCTAGCTGCCCGTTGATATCCCACTTGGGAGGGAACCAATACTCGATTGAACTGCCCAGCGGCCTGTATAACTGCTTGATGCGGGTGCGGTCGTTGACTCCTGGGACGTCGGGGTGCATAACCCTGGCGTACTTGGACACCTCGCAGAAGAGGTTCTGGCAGTCTATCAGTTGGAGTCGCCTTCCCCACAATGATCGGAACTCCAGCCCCAGCCGTTCGAACTCGTACTCCTGGCGGTCGGTTACCAGCCTGATGATGTCCGGTTCGCTCAGTCCTCCCAGATCGCTGAAGCACTTGTGGATCCCGTCCCGTGCCCCGGGTCCGGGGATTACGAACTCCATCTCCGAGAAGTCGCAAATCTCGCTGTAGTTCAGGTCTGTTACGAACTGATACGCGAGGAAGTCCCCGATCATGGGGTACGACCGCAGAATTTCAAAGGCATGCCTCATGTTTTCAGTGCCCGCAATCTGGTACGGCACCTCGTCGTCCATCATGCGTTCAAGGAGCTTGAGGTGGTTTTGATGTTTTCGCCGATAGCCAAAGGCACCGCTTCCGGACGGCATGATGTAGGCTGCAGAATAGATGCGGGCTTTCGATGCAAGAGCCTCGGACAACAGGTTACCAAGCTGGTCGAAGGAGTAACCTTCCCAAGTTACCGGCCCCAGATTGTCCTGTAACAGTTGCCAGGTGAGCCTGTCCCAGAAAACGCCTGTTTCGACCGAAAGGAGTGGTGAGTGCCTTCGGGCGTTGCTAGTAGAGTCGGGTTCGACGGCAGATTACGACTTGATGAGTTTTGCGCGTCCGGGAGGGTCTTGGGATCGCACCGAAATCAGGGCACGGGGCCCGATGTGGGACTATGAGGCGCCAGTACGAAGGTCCCGTCCCGCCATATGCGCCAGAGAGTCCGCAGGTTGAAGGCGATTGCCAAGAGATTCCACTCAGCCGCCACGTTGACCAGGCCCCGCAGCAGGAATCTTCGGGCTCCCATTTGTTCCTTGGTAATTCCGAACACCGGCTCGACCAGTTGCTTTCTCAGCCGATATACCTCTTTCGCCAGGCTGGTGGACATCCAAGCCCGGTGCCGGCGCAGCACATCGTCGTGAGGCCCAATCCACAGACTACGGCCACGCTTGGATTTGGTGCATACCCCGTAGGCTGGACACTGCTGGCAGACGCCTGCGGAAGCGCGGTACTTCCTCATTGGCACTCCTCTTTTGTCTTCGCTGATGCCGATGAAGTGGAGCGTCTGTCCCTGGGGACATTCAAAGCTGTCGCTGGGTTCATCATAGGTGAACTGATCTTTGTGATAGGGACTTCTGAGGAACCGTTCCCGCGACTCCGGCACCACCACCTGCTGGCCACGATCCGCGCAATCGGCCAAGTCGCTCCCGGAAAAATACCCAGCATCGGCCAGCGTCATGGGTGTTCTGGTTCCCGTAGCCTCCTCAGCGCGCTCCATCATCGGCACCAACTGATAGTTGTCATTGGGCACAGACACCACGTGCGCGGCGGTGATCAACATGCCCGTGGGTTCCCCGTCCTGCTCCACTGGAGATACCATGGCCTGGGCGTTGTAGGCCGGCACGACGCCGTAGCTGGCCTTCATCAGCCGGGCGTCCTGGTCCGTAAGATTGATGCGCCTGGGCTTCTTTGCACCGGCCAACTCGTCCATCGCCTGCCGCAGGCGCTCTCTCAGCGCTTCCTTGTCGGCCAGTTCTTCAGGCAGATTGACGGCGCTGGCGTCTTCTCCACCTTCGTTCTGGGCTTCCAGATCGGCTATCGCCCGGTCCACCCGGTCTAACAACTGGGCCAGTCTCTCCCCGTCGTAGCTGCGGTGCACCGACGCGCTGGCGGCCATCTTGGTGCCATCCACCGCCTGCACCGCCAGGTCCACCAGCTTCATCGCCACCGCCGTCCGCACCGTGCGCTTGAACAAGCTCCGCATTTCCTGGCGATGGGCCTTGTAGAACCGCCAGAGGGTGTTGTGGTCCGGATGCTGCCATCCTGTCAGCCACAGGTACGGAATCTGGTCTCGACAGGCCGCCTCCAACTTGCGGCAGGAGCGCACTCCCGTCATGAACCCGTAAAGCCACACGCAGAGCAGGGACCTGGGATGGTAGGCCGGGGCTCCCAGCGGGTCCCCGTCTATTTCCACACCCAGCTCCGCCCAACCTTCTCTGCCCAAGGCGTCGACAAACTCGGCGACAAAACGAGCCGGATGGTCCAACGGCAGCAGTTCGTCAAGGGACGGCGGCAACAGCCACATCTGCTCTCGGTCCATATCCCGAAGTGGCATCTTATCGGCACCTCCGTCAGGCTTGACCACAGTCTACACCCCGACTTTTGAGACAGGCTCAGGTCCCAATCTTGTTAAACAGCTTGAACAGGATAGTGCGGAAGAAGACCTCTGGGACAGACTGGTCTCCCTCGTAAATGACACGCCGAATGAGGAATTGGCTCACCCTGTCCGCGGCCCGATAAGCGTTGGTGAACTTGTGGCACGCGATTACTGGGTCATCGGTCCATGGAGGTTCCTTGCCCTCGAACTTCCGGAAGAACACCTCCTGCCGTTCAGCGGCGAATCGCCAGTAAGTGTCGTAGACTTCCGTCGGTTGGGCTGGGGAAAGACTCCGGAAAACCGGGGGCTGTGGTTTATCCGCGAACGGTAATCCCAGTTGCTTTGCGGAACCAGACTGGTTGATCACGACACCCATTATTTCCACTCAAGGGGATCGCCGCAATATCCGGCATCATCAAGGCTGCGAATCCATTCGACAAAATCCTGTACAACCTGTTCGGGAAATTTGCATCTGTGCTTTTGAGTGCTGTGGCATATGTCCTCACCTTGAAATATCGGGACCAGTGGACCGCTACCTCCCCAATAGACATAGTCATCACTTATCAGCACTCGATCGGTGCCAGTATCTTTTTCCAGGTTGTATGGATTCTGGACGCCATATTCATAGCTGTGGTGGGAATCAATCTGACTCCAGTTATTTGCACATGCATCCCAGTAATAGATATTGTCTCCGAAATTCCTCTTCCACGACCCGCGAAGGTGTGGCCGCTTCTTAATGAACCGCGGGTCATTCCAATAGGCGTTGAATGACATCACCTCGGTTACTCGCATGGCAAAAACGATGTGCCTTGCTCTGCCCTTCGTCTTGGGGCCAGTACCTACTACCCAGTCCCCAACCTGCGCTGTACGCCGGATATCAGGCTTGCATGTTGCCAAAGTGCAAAAGTCATAAAAGGGATTTGGCGCAAACCCGTAGTCTCTAGCTACGATGTAAGAGTAGAGTTTTGGAGGCATTGGAATTAGCGGCAAGAATAGCGTCGGATGTTTTGATAATCCCATTCCGAGCCATCGTCCTTGTACGAATCGTCGGAGGCGCCGCTGATGGCATCAGCTATGCTTTCCCCATTCCAACCAACGACCGCATCTGCATGCTTTGCTAGGGCTTCCGGCAGTTCGCAGCCCTTCTCGCCCCATGCCCATACCCCCACAATACGCTTTCCCTCTTTTACAGCGTATTCGATCTCCCAATTTACCCAATCGCTATCTTTGGTCTCGGGAGAGATGTATACGACAAGTACACTGGCCCATTTGATCCGAGGGGCGAGTATTTGGTACTTAATGTACTCTTCGTTGGCTGCGTTGTTGAACTTACCGGTTGTGATTGAACCATCTCGGCAAGTCATCCCGTGTTGAGCCACTAAGCTCTTCAGTCGAGGTAGACCATCATCGTCCGCGTGTATGTGGCTGATAAAGACATTTCGCATTTCGTCAGGCATGACATCCTCCTCCTGACAGCAATACCTTGTTCAGGCTATAAAATTAGAAACCTGGCCAGCAACACCGTCCCCAGTACAACCACGTAAAAGGGCGGTACCGAGAAAGACTTGAACATCGCCCAAATGGTCCCGCGCGGTATCGAACCGCTGGGGGCCACAGCGAAAAGGTCAGATGAGGTCACCCGACCCTCACGAAGCTGGAGGATAAAGCTGCTATACGACCGTCGGAAACCACGTTCCAGCGACAGGTAGTAGGCGTCCAACACGTAAAACAGTACAACGGGCGCAAGGGCAATAAGGGCATGCTGCGGTTGTCCGGTGCGGGCCACCAGCACCAAGATTGCAGCCACGAGCGTGACGCACCAGATCTTGCAGGAGCGGCTGTTTTCTGCCATACGGGAAATCACACCTTGATTTATCTCGAGGTGTTTCTGGACCGCCGACGAATTGTGGTCCAAGGATTCTCGTCCTTCCATGTTTGCCTTTCACGACCGCCGAAAGGAAGGTTCATCGGTGCTTAGGGGATATGGCCTCCAGCTTTTCGTTGATGGTTCGCCATCTCCATGTGATAGGTTCTCCAAGGCGGGTTAGTCCTCGGTAGTGCCTGCCTTTCGGTCGAACTTGAATTATTGGTTTATGAAGGCTACGAGCCATATCCGTTTCTACTATGACACCAGGAGCGTTATGGGTATCCGCGCCTATCAGGACAACCACGGCGTCGCACTGGGCGATGGCATTTCTTGCCTTTTCCTTCCAAGCGTCATCTGGATATGCCTCGTTGAGAGAAAAATTGCGAACACGATGCTGAGTAAGTTCCTTGGCCTGTTCGTAAAAGTTATTCTTGAGATCGAGGTCTTTGTCGAACTCAAAGCTCACAAATATGTTCAGAACAGCCATAATTCCCCTGAGAGAAAGATTCTTGGAGGATTTTCCCAGTCCAGCCTTGCCGATTTTCGTACCGTCAACATTATATCAGCGGGTGCCTAATCTCACGGTCGCACGTGATTATGAAATTTCAAAAGATGGCTTAATCAGGCACGTTACCGGTGTCATCTCCAGCCGGGACAAGCCCATTCTCGAGGCAAAGTGCCAGCTGCCTCTAATCGAGCGGCATTAGGTTGCCGGCGTCTCTCGAAACCCCAAGCCACGATGGTAAAATCACCAGCGATCTTAAATACGGATTCACCGGAGGCCTCCATGTTCAAAACTAACCCGGTATCGCTGAAGGAGCTGCTGGATGACGCGGAGGACGGGAAGATTCAGTTGCCCGACTTTCAGCGAGGTTGGGTATGGGACGACGACCGTATCCGGGGGCTGCTGGCCAGCATCTCCCGCGGCTTTCCGGTGGGAGCGATCATGACCCTGGAGGCCGGGGGCGAAATCCGTCTCAAGAGTCGAATGATTGAAGGCGCCGAGGGCAAAAGCGGGGCGACGGCGCTGACACCCCTGAACGAGTACAACGTGGGCTTCCCCGGCACCAGCCAGGCGTCGCCCCACGTGGCCGGCATGGCCGCGTTAGTGCGCCAGCGGTTCCCGGACTATACGCCAGCCCAGGTCGCCGGCTACCTGAAGGACAACGCGGAGCAGCGGCGGAGTCCGGACCCCAACGACACCTGGGGTCATGGCTTCGCCAAGCTCCCGCCGCCGGACGGGACAGCGCCTCCGGTTCCTGCGCCGTCCAACGCCTTCACCCGGAACCCGGCGGCGGACTTCAACACGCTGGTTGAAGCTTCCAATTGGGCCCCGCAAGGCATCTGGTCTGACGACGAGACCACGTGGGTTTCGGACTATCTGGACGGGAAGATCTACGCCTACGACATGACAACCAAGTCGCGGGTCTCCGGCAAGGACTTCGATTCCCTGAGAGCCACCGGAAACACTCGGCCGGTAGGCATCTGGTCCGACGGTACAACCATGTGGGTTTCGGACTGGCTTGACGAGAAGATCTACGCCTACGATATGGCCACCAAGACGCGAGTCTCCGGCAAGGATTTCGATACCTTGCAAGCCGCTGGAAACACTTGGCCGAGGGGCATCTGGTCCGATGGCGAGACCATGTGGGTTTCAGACTGGCTTGACGAGAAGATCTACGCCTACGATATGGCCACCAAGGTGCGGGCCTCGGGAAAGGATTTCGATACCCTCAAAGCTGCTACGAATCGGTATCCACAAGACATCTGGTCCGATGGGATGACGATGTGGGTGGCAGACTCTAATCGCGATAAGGTCTTTGCCTACGACATGGCAACCAGGGCCCGGGTTCCCGGTAAGGAATTCAATACCCTGGACGCCGCTGGCAACTGGACACCAGTAGGCATTTGGTCCGACGGCACGACCATGTGGGTTTCGGACCCGCAAGACGGCAAGATTTACGCCTATCAGATGCAGGCAGAGTCCACTGCAGACCGGGCCGCGCTGGTTGCCCTCTACGAGGCCACCGGCGGCGCCAACTGGACCAACAGCGCCAATTGGCTGACCAACGCGCCCATCGGCCAATGGCATGGTGTGTCCACGGATGCCAACGGCCGTGTCACCGGACTTGATCTCGCATCCAATCAGCTCAAGGGCGAGATACCACCTGAATTGGCCGACCTGACCGGCCTTAAATTGCTGGGGCTCGGTGGGAACCAGTTGACCGGACCCATCCCGAGCTGGTTGGGCAGCTTGACCAACCTGGGAAAACTGTACCTGTGGGGAAATTCCCTGACTGGCACGATACCTGCCGAATTGGGCAGACTCTCTAATCTCGAACTTCTTTCCCTCTCGGGCAACCAACTGACCGGGCAAATACCCACCGAGCTGGGCAGCCTCGCAAACCTGCAAGAACTGCACCTATGGGAGAATGATCTGACCGGTACGATACCTGCCGCATTGGGCAGACTCTCTAACCTGGAAATGCTATCCCTCTCGGACAACCAGTTGACCGGGGTTATTCCACCAGAGTTGGGGAATCTTTCCAACCTGCAAGAACTCAATCTATGGGTCAATGGATTGACCGGAACCATCCCGTCTGAACTGGGACGCTTGACCAAGCTGCAACAATTGTACCTTGCAGATAACCAGCTGACCGGGGAGACACCCGATGAACTAGGTAACCTGCTGAACCTGAAGTCTTTGGATTTATCTTTCAACCGGTTGTCAGGCGAGGTACCGGCGGATTTGGGAAGTCTGACGAATCTGACGAGCCTCCAGCTTGGCTCTAACCAGTTGACGGGCAAGATTCCGCCGGAACTGGGCAGCCTGCTGAACTTGGAGTTTTTGGGTCTCCGCAACAACGAGTTGACGGGCAAGATTCCGCCGGAACTGGGCAACCTGACGAGCTTGGAGGAGCTGGGCCTTTCTGATAATGACTTGAGCGGCGAGATACCGCCGGAACTGGGCAACTTGACGAGCTTAGGAAATATACTGTTTGGCCGAAATCAGTTGACGGGCGAGATTCCATCGGAGTTGGGCAATCTGCTGAATCTGCATTCATTGTACCTATACGAGAACGAATTGACGGGGGAGATACCGCCGGAACTAGGCAATCTGACGAACCTGACGATCCTGAGGCTTGACGGCAATCTGCTGACTGGAACGATTCCGGCAGAGTTGGGCAGTCTGAGCAACTTGGAGCAGCTGTACCTCAACGTCAATCAGTTAGCTGGGGAGATACCGCCCTCGCTGGGCAGCTTAACCAAGCTCGAAGAACTGCATCTCTGGGACAACGGGTTGACCGGGGAGATACCGTCCTCGCTGGGCAACTTGAGCAACCTGACGCTATTGGGCCTCGGCGGCAACCAATTGACCGGAACTATTCCGACCTGGCTGGGCAGCTTAACCAAGCTCGAAGAACTGTACCTCTGGGGCAACGGGTTGACCGGGGAGATACCGCCCTCGCTGGGCAACCTGACCAACCTGACTGGATTGAACCTCTCCCGTAATCAGTTGGACGGCACGATACAGCCCTCGCTGGGCAACCTGACCAACCTGACGCTATTGGGCCTCGGCGGCAACCAATTGAACGGAATAATTCCGACATGGCTGGGCAACTTAACCAAGCTCGAAGAACTGTACCTCTGGGGGAATGAGCTGAGCGGAACCATCCCATCGGAACTGGCCCGTCTCACCAGCTTGAAGATTCTGGAGCTTGGTGGGAACGAGTTGACCGGTGCAATACCGGCGGAGTTGGGCAGCCTCGCCAACCTAGAGGAATTGGAGCTATCGGATAACCAGTTGACCGGGGAGATACCGGCGGAGTTGGGCAGCTTGGAGTATCTGACGCTGCTGTATTTGTCCGGAAACCAGTTGACCGGGTGTGTACCGGACGTTTTGATGGATGTGGAGAACAACGATTTCGCTCAGCTTGGGCTGTCCTTCTGCCTTCCCGTGGACCCGCTGGTTGCCACGTACGACGCCAACGGCGACGGGGCGATTGATATCGGCGAGCTCTTTGAGGCCATCGATGACTACTTTGCCGGCGTAATTGACATAGGCGAGCTTTTTGAGCTCATAGATATCTACTTCGCAACCGGCTGAGTAGGGTGAGGCGGACCCGGCCATTTGAATGGAATCAGAGGCCGGAACTGCGCCAACAGCACTGGGAGTGGCGGCCGGGCGCGCTGCGCGGGAGCGGGCTCGGCTGGCAGCGAGCCGGGTCACGGCAGAACGCCCACCTCGCGGAGAAGATCAAGGGTGCCCTGCAGGTCGCTCAGGCTTCCCAGGTCAACGTCGGGCGGGTCCAGGGATTCTAGGGGGGGCAGGTCGCCCTCCGGCTCCACGCCGGCGGCTAGGGGGTATTCCTTAACGTCCGACGTGAAATATTGCTGCGCCGGTTCCGAAAGCAGGAAATCGACGAACTCCTGCGCGGTGGCCTTATTGTCCGAGGCGTCGAGGATTCCCACGCCCGCCACCAGGACCAGGGCCCCGGGGTCGCCGTTGCCGATGTAGAAGTTGCGGGCCTCGAACTCCTCGCCGTATTCCTCCAGGAACCGCTCCAGGTAGTAGTGGTTGACGAAGCCGACGTCCACCTCGCCGTTGGCGGTCGCCTGCACGATGGAGGTGTTGTTTGGATATTCCTGGGCGTCGTTGTCCTTCATGCCTTGCAGCCACTCGCGGGCCGCTCCCTCGCCCAGCTGAAGCCGGAGGGCGGTTACGAAAGACTGGAAGGAGCTATTCCTGGGCGCCCACCCGACGCGCCCCCTCCATTCCTCATCGGTGAAGTCCAGTATAGAGGGCGGAAGGTCGGTGTCGGGGTTTACGGTCTCGGTGTTGTAGATGATGGTCCTAGCCCTGCCGGAGGTGCCGACCCACTGCCCGTTGGGGTCCCTGAGCCTCGAATCGACCTTGTCCAGGGTCTCCCCGGGCAGCTCGGCCAGCATCCCCTCCGCCGCCAGGCTGCCGAGGGAGCCGGGATCCTGCAGGAACACCACGTCGGCGGGGGTGTTGTCTCCTTCCTCAAGGAGGGTTGCCGCCGTCGATGCGCTCCCGGCGTACTTTACCCGTATGTCAATGCCGGCTGACTCTCCAAATGCCTCCAGCAGCGGGTGCACCAGGGACTGGGAACGCCCAGAGTACACCGTGAGGGTGCGGTCTTTCTGCTCCGTGGGTTCCGCTTGTGTTGGGGCCTCCGTTGCTGGCGACGGGCTGGTTTGCGCGGCGGTGGCCGCTGCCCGCGTCGGCGATGGCTCGCCCCCTCCGCATCCGGCCAGCGCCAGCGCCAGTACCGTCATTCCTGCGAAAGCAGGAATACAGTGGATTAGACCCCGCATCCGGTTGATGCCATCACGCAACCACATTGTTGTTCCCTTCGTTCCAGGCGCCCTCTCCCTCCGTGAGAGGTTGAGGGCGCATTCCTGTCTAGTAGCCGGTTACCAGGTTATCCTGCGTCAACAGGAGCGCCGACGCAACCCCGTTCAGGGAAACCGGCACAGAGAAAACTCCGCCTTATAATTCCTCAGAAGCCGAAAATTGCCCCATTCGGCCGAAGTGATGCCTCACGGTGCACTGATTCAGAGAACTCCCGACTTATGTGGCAGGTGGGCGCGCGAAATTTAGCGACTCCGAGAGATTCTTTCCCGCCGACGGCGAGGTTGGCTGCGTCCATTTGGACGGCGGTTCAAACCGCGGACCGAGAACGTGTAGACGCCGCTTCGCTTGCGGTCTTTCGCATCGTGTTCGGGCTGGTTGGCGTCTTCATCGTCGTACGGTTCTTCGCCTACGGTTGGATCGACGAGCTCTACGTTGCTCCAGCCCATCACTTCACGTACCTGGGCTTTGGCTGGGTCAAACCGTGGCCGGGTCTGGGGATGCACCTCCATTTCGCCGCCCTGGGCTTACTGGCATTTGGCATCGCGGCAGGCTATCGGTATCGCGTTTGCGCCCTGCTGTTCTTTCTCGGATTTACCTACGTCGAACTGCTGGACAAGACAGCCTACCTGAACCACTACTACTTTGCTGCGCTGGTGAGCCTGTTGATGGTGTTCCTGCCGCTCAACAGGTCTCTGTCGGTCGACGCATGGCTGAAGTCTCGAACCCTGTGGGGGACCGTACCTGTTGGTACTCTGTGGCTGTTCAGAGCGCAACTGGCAGCGGTCTATGTATTCGCGGGGATTGCGAAGCTGAACGGCGACTGGTTGCTGGAAGCCCAACCTCTGCGTATATGGCTGCAAGACCACACCGGTCTCGCGCTGGTCGGCCCCCTGATGGGGGAGGCATGGGTGGCATACACATTCAGCTGGGGAGGCGCTTTCTTCGACCTCACCATCGTGGCATGGCTCATGTGGAAGCGCACTCGCCCCGTCGCCTACGTGGTGCTGGCCGTATTCCATCTACTGACATACCTGCTGTTTCCCGAGATCGGCGTCTTCCCCTGGTTGATGATGGGCGCAGCCCTGCTCTTCTTCCCACCGGACTGGCCCCGCCGCCTCTTGAGCCCGGTGACGCGGAGGCGCGAGCCGCGTCCTTCGACAAGCTCAGGAGGAAAGGATACGCCCAGGTCTGCGACCGAGGGAAGACATGAAGGCAGACTGCGCACTGTCATCATCGTTGCAGTCTCGATATTCGTGATCGCACAGCTGCTGCTTCCGTTGCGGCACTACGCCTACCCGGGGAACGTGCGGTGGAACGAGGAGGGCTACCGCTTTGCCTGGCGGGTGCTCCTGAACGAGAAAGTGGGACTGGTGGAATTCCGAGTGCACGACCCGGTTACGGGTCAACGCTGGCGCGCTTGGCCCGAGGACTACCTGACGCCGCTACAAAGTGAAAGAATGGCGACTCAGCCGGATATGATCCTGGCAACGGCGCACATCATCGCCCGCGACTTTGCCAACCGGGGCCACGACTCAGTGCAGGTATTCGCGGATGTCTTCGTTGCCATGAACGGCAGAGAGAGCGCGAGGCTGGTCGACCCACAGGCCAACCTGGCCCCGTCGTCTAAACTTGGCAGCCACAGCCTGGCGCCCAAGGGGTGGCTCCTCCCTCTGGAAACTTCCCCTCCCTAGTACTACAGTCGCAGATAAATTGGGGTAGAATAAGTCCACTTTAGGGAGTGGGAGAGGTGAGGGTTTGGTTGGGGAGAGGGAAGAGGTCTTGGAAGCGGCGCGGTGGGCCCGTGGGATTGAGGAAGTGCACCGGCGAATCGGGGCTCGGTTTTACCGGTCAGAACCACGGCGGCGGGCGCTGGCCTATCTGAAAGGGCTGATCAGTCCCGTGGAGCGCAAGAACGGTTGGCAGTTGGCGGAGCAGGCCGGAGATGCCACACCCGACGGAGTTCAGCGGCTGCTTTACAACTACGTGTGGGATTCTGACCTGGTTCGGGACGATCTTCGGGACTACGTGATGGAGCATCTGGGGGAGGCAGAGGGTGTACTGGTGGTGGACGAGACGGGATTCCTGAAGAAGGGAACAAAGTCGGTGGGGGTGCAACGTCAGTACAGTGGGACGGCGGGCCGGATAGAGAACAGCCAGGTAGGAGTCTTCCTAAGTTACGCCACCGGCCAGGGGAGGGTCCTGCTGGACCGGGAGTTGTACCTGCCCCAGGGATGGGCGGAGGATGGGGAGCGGCGTCGGGAGGCTGGGGTGCCGGAGGATGTGGCCTTCCGTACCAAGCCGCAACTGGCCCAGAGGATGGTGGAGCGGGCGGTAGAAGGGAGAGTTCCCTTCCGGTGGTTCACTGGGGACACGATTTACGGCAGTGACCGGAAGTTGCGGCGGTGGCTGGAGCAGCGGGAGATACCCCACGTGCTGGCGGTCAAGAGCAACGAGAAGCTGTGGGCCTGGACGGAGGAAGGGCCGAGGCAGGTACGTGCAGACCGGCTGGCGTCCCAGGTGGAAGAAGGGGATTGGTCGCGGCTGAGCGCGGGAGATGGCGCCAAGGGTCCGCGGGTCTATGAATGGGTCTGGGTGGTGATCCGGCCCTTGCGGGAAGAAGGCAAGGGGTACTGGCTGCTGGTTCGCCGCAGCATATCCCAGCCTGAAGATCTGGCCTGGTACGTCTGCTACGGCCCAGCGGAGACTAGCCTGGAAGAACTGGTCAGGGTAGCGGGCATCAGGTGGACCATCGAAGAGTGCTTTGAGGAAGCCAAGGGACAGGTGGGGCTGGACCAGTATGAGGTAAGGAAATGGGAGGGCTGGTACCGGCACGTCACCCTGGTCATGCTGGCCCTCGCCTACCTGGCGGTAGTCCGGCAACAGGCCAACGCCGGTACAGAGGGCAAAAAGGGGGAGACGGGGATTGGGGTGCAAGCCTGATACCGTTCACAGTCCCCGAGGTGCGCCGCCTGCTGTGCCGGTTGATCTGGCAGCCCAGGGGATCGCCCGAACTGTCCTTGGCCTGGTCCCATTGGAGGCGACGCCACCAGGCCAGGGCTCGCCAATGCCACTACCAGCGCCGCCTCCGACATCTTAACCACTATCTGCGACTGTAGTACTAGGGAGTGTCGTCAAATTGAGTTGCCGGACACGCGACGGTCCTTTTCCCGTCATTCCGGCTTTCGCCGGAATGACGAGTTAATTTGACAACGCCCCCTAGCTCTAGCTGTCCCCGTCCGTGTCGGAAAATCCTACGGAGACGCCCAGAAGGCTGACGATTTCGGTGTTCAGTACCCGCTGGAGTTCCTTCATGCTGTCGTAGACCGCGCGCACCTGGGGCGGGTTGGACTCCAACTGGCCCACGACGCTGCCGTCGAGGTCTCTCACGGCCGAGATCGTTGACTCGATCGCGCTTAGCATTCTGGCGTCCGTTTCCGCCCCCGTGTTTGAAAGACCAGGGGCGGCCACCCTGGCCGAGAGTCCCAGTCCATCCTCGGCTCCCCTGTAGATCGCGGCGATGCCCTCGAGCTGGCTGAGCAGGTCCTCCCGGCTGTTGTCCGCGCCTCCGGTCGGAATGGCGCTGGCGTCCGCCTCGGTATCAATGCCCAGGCCGGCCCCCAGACGCATGTTTGCGATGGCGCGGACCTGGAACACCAGGGACCGCACGACCTCCGCTTCCGCATCGCTGTCGATCAAGGCCAGCGAGCCTGTACCGTCGAAGTACGCGGCGTATCCGCTTCCGGGTTGAAACCCGGCGCCTGAACCCTGCCAGTCTTCGAGAATTCCCGACACCTCGGCGCTGTTCACCCTGGCCACGGATTGCAGGTAGGCACAGCGCCGGGAATCGGAGCCATCGGACAGCCCGTCGCTCCCGGCGCCGAACATCAGGTACTCGGCAGCGCTTAGTCCTCTCTGCGTCGCAGACAGAAACTCGGTTACCCGCTCCGCGGTTATCGTCTCTTCGGATGCGAGGTTTCGTTCAATTTTATCGGCTTCTATTGGCCACCAGTCCACCAGCGATATCGAGCGCCGGTCCATCGCGGGCCCGAACCGGTACGATTCCGTGCGCAGCCAAGCCCGACGCGCGCCGCGCCATGCCTCGCGTGCCGCGCCCAGGGCCGCCTCGCTGGGACTTGAGCAAAGAGCGCCCACAGACCGGCTCAGCCCAGCCATGGAATCCGCAGCGTCCATGTACCCCGGCAGGATCACTTTTGCGGTCAAACTCTCGAGCATTTCCGCACGGGTGACCGCCGAGGGTGTGGGGGCTACAGGCGTAGCCTCGTCCCTCGACGTGCTCGGGACTGAAGGCGGGGCTTCCGTGGCAGGAGCAATGTCCGTACCCTCTGCGCCACAGCCTAAAGCGATTATCAGCAGGACTCCAACCAGTGCGGCAAGGGGTCCGGCACAATGGCTTTTCATTGATAGCACTGCTCTGTTGCTGAGTTGATTCGCCTTCCGGGTTTGAACCTGGCAGGACTCTGACGTGGGCGGATGTGAATTATAGCGACTCGAGGAAGCGGATAAGGGCGTCCCTTTCCTCTTTGGTGAGTGCCTTGAAGGCATCCCGGGAGCGGCTCCCCTCCCCGCCGTGCCACAATATAGCCTCGGTGAGGTTTCGTGCCCGTCCGTCGTGCAGGAGCATGGTGTGGCCGTTGACCGTTTCAACCAGCCCGATTCCCCAGAGGGGCGGCGTGCGCCACTCGCTGCCGTCGGCCTGAAAGTCAGGGCGCCCGTCGGCCAGCTCAGGCCCCATGTCGTGCAGGAGCAGGTCGGTGTAGGGATAGATGGTCTGGTTGCTTAGGGCCTCAATCTCGTGGGAGCCAGTTGTGTGTTGGGGCGTGTGGCAGACGGCACACCCGGACTGCACGAAAAGCTGCCCTCCCCTCCTGACCTGCGGGTCGGCAATGTCGCGCATTGCCGGCACCGCAAGGGTTTGTGTGTAGAACACCACGTCTTCCAAGCGCTCGGCCCCGATTTCCGGAGAACCCCCGTTGGGAGCGTTTGCGCACTCCGTCTGGGGAGCCGTGCAATTCTCTCGGGGGAATAGCTCGGAGGTTACTCCCAGGTCGCCGAGGAAGGCTCCCGCCGTCTGCTGTTCGATGGTCGGCACATTGGCCTTCCAGCCGAAGCGCCCCAAAACAATGGCTCCCTTTCGCGCATCCCATACCATGTTCACTCGCCCGGAGACTCCGTCCCCATCAGCGTCATCGGGGTCGGCCCTTGAGAGTATTTCGGACTCCGGGATGGCCTCAAGCAGCCCCATTCCCACGATCGCCGGAGCCACCCTGGGAGATATCATCGTTTCCGGGTGCATGGGGCCGAAGTTGAGGCCGCGGAAGTGATAAGTGGGCCGACGAAGACTGTATATCTCCCCGTCGTCGAAGGAGCCGGGGACCTCCTGGTAAACAATGACGAACCCGCCTTCGATGGGAACGCCAACCAGCGCCCGGTCCTGTAGCTGCCCGCCGTAGACCGGTTCGGGCAGAGGGCCGCCATGAGCGTCCACTCCGGGAATACTCAGGCGCAGCAAGAGTCCGCGTTCGCCGTCGTCCGGTCCGTCGGGCGGCTTCCCACGGCCGTCGAGGAGATGGCAGGAGGAGCAGGAAAGAGCGTTGAACGTCGGCCCCAGACCGTCCCTGGACTCGGTGGATGCCGGGGCGGTAACCCAGTTCTGCCGGAAGAAGCTGTTGCCCACTGCGAAGGTGCGGCGTTGCTGGTTGGTGAGGTTCCGGGCAGACAGGCCAAAGGCGTTGCGGGTAGTGGTGAAGGCGGTCGTGTCCCCACCGGACTCCTTAACCAGGACCAGGGGAACAGGCGTAGGCTTCGGGGTAGAGGTAGGCGGATCACTAGCGCAGGCCGCGAACAACACCACCAACAGAAGCAACAGGGTGGCGGCCAGGGTCATCAACCCCGGCCGCCGGAGGATGATGGGCCTTCTCCTTTGTGGAATCATTGCCGGAGCCGCCCGCCCGGCTTCCGGCATTTGACCCAGGATGACGGCCCGGTCCGGTGGATGTATTCTGCGAGAACGGAGTACGACATGCTGCTGGAGAAGCCGGCCCTAGCTCACGCTGATGGTAATGCCGATCTGTTGGGCAGCGGAGACGATTCCGTCGGTCTGGTTCTCCAGGGACTCAATTGTCCGCAGCACGGATTCACGGCCCGGGTCGCTGTTGGGGATTGTCTCCCTGAGGTGCAGGTCGAACGGACTGGGGATCTCAGAGGCCAGGGCGACGCTGCGGCCGATCTCGACGTTCAGGCTCTCGGCCAGTTCCGCGTTGACTGCGGCGACCAGGTCCATTAGCCCGGGCCCGGCAACGATACCGTAGTCCCCCGTGTATACCATCTGTATGCCGCGGGCGTTGCCGATGATGTCAGCGACGGTGTTGTCCGAGAAGCAGGAATGCTCGTCCTCCTGCGACCGTGCTTCGTATGCCACCGTCATGCGCTCGCCGGCCAGTTCGCCGCGGGAAAGTTCGCCGATGCCGGTGATGATGTTGTTCAACGCCTCATCGACGTCCTTGCCGACGAAGTCTGCCCTGTAATTTCCCGAATCCCCCGGCACCCAGGCGTCCACGAGCCCTCCCAGGTGGACCAGCAGAAGGTCGGACGCCGTAGCGAGATAGATGCCTCGCCGGTCGGCGTTGTCGGCAGTAGTGTAGTCCGAAACCGGGCGGCTGCCGGGTCCTACTTCGTTCATGTCCTGCCCCCAGAGCAGGAACTCAACGGCGTGCCAACCTGTGGAAATATTCTCCTCGGCGCCTTCCTCATTCATGGACTCGATAAGCTCTGCGGTAATTTGCGGGAACTCGCCGGGGTTGTTGATGATGCCTGCGCCGGGATCACCGTCCACATAATCTATGTAGGCTTCATCCATTGGCCAGGCGTTGATGAGTCCCTCCGGACCATCCTCTTCATTGTCTATCGGCCCGCCGTAGAACCGGAATGCCTCCGTGGGGCCGTAGTCATCCCGCGCGACCAGCCACGCCCGCTTGGCCGCCTCGAGAGTGGCCGGGGTAGGATCAGCCAGGAAAATGTCGATTGCGACATCCATTGCCGTAGCCGACTTCAGACTCTTGGAATACAGCGCGTGTACGCCTTCGGCATAGTTGGCCACGACGACCGTCTTCAGTTCCGCTACGGAGGTCCCTTCGACTCCCTCCGCAGGGACCTCAACTTCCCGGGTAACCTCAACCTCCACGGTTTCCGGTTCCCCCGCACAGGCCAGCGACAAGAGCAACAGCCCTGTCATGACTGATGCGACAAAAAAGACTCCGATGCGGCTCCTCATATCCTGATGCTCCCTGTAAATCGGGGATGATATCGTTACCAAGGCTAATCATCAGCGGCTATCCAATTCGTTAAGGATGTATACACTTAATCATTTATAGTGTCAATAGACCATTAAAACATCAGTACATTGGCTTTGAGAGTCTACATCTATACGACGCCGACATGGATGCAGAGTTTAGGCCAGGACTGAAGGATGTACTTGAGGTATCCGGCAGTCAACGGGGAGCCAATGGGAGGGAATCCGGTGCCTTGCTTTTCAAGCTGCGGAACACTTCCGGAACTGCACCGGCCGGAGAGCCGGTTGACCCGCGGGCTGGTTGATGGCTGAGCATTCCGCAGTCCTGATGTTCCTGGGTTGATGCGCCTGCGCCCGGTTTCGGTGTATCCTTCGACAGGCTCAGGATAGCGTTACAAATCAGGCGTGTTGCCGTAAGCCCATCCGCCATTCCTGCGAAACCGGGAATCCAAAGCCCGGTATTCGAGCGATTCGACCGCCCAATTCGGGACCCTGCCGCATAGACTCCGCCGTTTGACACCTTTTTATGCCCTGTATATCCTCATACGCGCAATTCGTTTCTATTAAGAGCAGGTGGGTTGATTGACAATACACAGATTCACAGTACGCAATGCGGCGCGTGGCTCGCTTATTTCCCTGGTCCTGGCGCTGGCCCTGATGCTGGGCGCTTGTGGAGACTCGGAAACGGGTGGCGATTCCGCTACGCCTCCCGCCACCGTTCCTCCCACTGTGGCGTCGGCAGCCACGGAACCGCCCGCCGAAAGCCCGACTGCTACCCCTTCGACAAGCTCAGGAGATACGGCTCGAAATACACCCACACCCACGCGCACAGTCCCAGATACTCCTGAGCCGACGCAAGCTCCCGAGCCTACGCCTTCCCCTACACTGGCCCCTGCCCCGGAGCCAACGTCCACCCCGGAACCCTTGCCGGAGACCTATCCTCTGGAAATACGGGACATGATGGGGAGGCCGGTCACCATTCCGGCTGAACCGGCGCGGATTGTCAGCATCAGTCCCACAGCCACGGAGATGCTGTACGTTGCCGGCGGGACGGCGGTTGCGCGCGACTCGAGCTCCACCTTCCCGTCCGAGATCCTCGACCTTCCCGAAGTGGGTGGAGCCTACTCGCCCAGCTTCGAGGCGATAGCGGCACAGCGGGCAGACCTGATTCTTATCGAAGCCCTGTCCCAAGCCCGTTTCCTGGAGCCGTTGATGCAGTTCGGGGTCCCGGTAGTGGCTGTTCGTGCGACCTCTCTGGATGACATCACCACCGGCATCACACTCATCGGCCGGATCATAGAGATGGATGAGCAGTCCCAACAGGCTGCCGGGGAAATCGCCGCGCGGGTTGCGTCATCCCTGGATGGAGTGAGCAGTGACAAGAGCGCCTTGATCCTGATTTCGGACGCCGACAGGAACCTCTATGCCGCCAAGCCGCAGTCGTATCCGGGGGCAATTGCATCCATGTTCGGTCTGTCAAGTCCCGCTGCCGATCTGCCCGACAGCGGCACCTTCCCGGGCTTCGCCCTCATCTCCGGCGAGCAGTTATTTGCCATGAATCCTGACTACCTGTTCACAATCACTCCGGCGCCGGAACCTGCGCCGCGGCTCTCCGCAACCTTGCCTCGCATACCCGGGTTCTCCAATCTGCGGGCAATATCAAGCGGCCAGATCCATGAACTCAACCACGTGATTTTCCTGCGCAATCAGGGACCGCGGATCGCCGAGGCTGTGGAGGTCATGGCCGAACTGATGGGAGGATCGCAATAGGCGCGTCCCCAGTCCTTGTACTGGCAGGTCTCACCGTCGCTCTGCTGGCAGGCTGCGTAGCCGGGGTCGCATTCGGCGCCGCCAACCTGGACGCCTCCACGCTGGTAAAGGCCGTCTTTACGGACAGCGGCGACCCCACGACCCAGGTGATCGTGCACTCATTCCGCATACCCAGGGTGGTGGCCTCCCTGGTGGCCGGCGCATGTCTCGGCGCAGCCGGGGCGCTGCTCCAGAGCGCAACTCGCAATCCGTTGGGCGATCCCCAGCTTTTTGGACTGGGTGGCGGGGCAGCCATAGTCCAGGCCCTGGCGATGGCCGGAGTCCTCGGTACCGGGGCCTGGGGCGTGGCCTCACTTTCGGTTGCGGCTGCCGTGGGCGGCGCGCTGCTTATCTTCCTGCTGGCGTCAAAGGAGACTCTAACCCCGGCCCGGATTGCCCTCGTCGGGGTATCCATAGGGGCTCTGACCGTGGCGGTCGCCGCCGCGATCCTGATGCACTCACGGGTTTTCAGCCTGCAGGCGCTGGCCCTGTTCAGCGGGAGCCTGGCCAACCGGACCTGGGACGACCTCCAGCCAGCGATTCCATTCCTTGCTCTCGGCATTGCGCTGGCGGTCATCGCGGCTGGGCGTCTGAACCTGCTGGTGCTTGGCGACCGGCTTGCAGGCCACCTGGGGGCCAGTCCCCGGATCACTCGCATGATTGCCCTGGTCTCTGCCGGCGTGCTGGCTGGCGCTGCGGTGAGCGTGGCGGGAGTGGTCGGATTCGTTGGCCTGTTGAGTCCCCATATAGCGAGGCTGATGGTGGGCAACGACGCCCGGACCGTAATCGCCGTCTCCGTTCCCACCGGGTCTGTGCTGGTGCTGTACGCCGACCAGCTTTCGAGGCTGGCCCTGATGCCCGCCGAAATTCCGGTGGGCCTCGTCACCACGGCTCTGGGCGCGCCGCTGATGATCTGGGTGGCTAGAAGGCTCCAGTGAGCTCCCGTCCTTCGACGTGCTCAGGAGGATCCGCAGGATGAAAATCAGCATAGAAATGGACGCCGTTTCCTTCTCCTTTGGAGAAAAGGCTGTACTTACGGAGATTTCAGTCTCGATTCCAGCCGGCGAATTCGTATGCCTGCTTGGGCCCAACGGCGCGGGCAAGACCACGCTGGCGCAACTGATTGCGGGCGAGTTGACCCCGTCGAGGGGCAAGGTCTTCCTGGAAACCGAGAGCGCCAACGGCGAAACGGACTTGGCAGGACGGCGCGTCGCCTATCTGCCGCAGGACCTTCAGGACCCTCCCTTTGTTACCGTGAGGGAGCTGGTCTCCCTGGGACGATTCACTCCGAAACGCAGTCTTGGATGGAGGCTCAGCAGGAACGACGAGGAGGCTGTCAGCGACTACATCGCGAAGTGCCGCACTGATTCATTCGCCGACCGCACCTTTGACCAGCTCTCAGGGGGTGAAAAGCAGCGGGGCTGGCTCGCGTTCTGCCTGGCCCAGCAACGGGAGTTTCTCCTGCTGGACGAGTCCCTGCACCGGATGGACTACTCGATGCGGGAGTTCTTTTTCGGGATGCTTTCCGGCCTGGCGGAAGATGGCATGGGGGTTATCCTCATAACCCACGACCTGCACATGGCGATGCGTCACGGCCGAAGGATGCTCGTGCTCAGGGACGGCAAGCTGGTCTACGACGGCCCGCCCGACCAGGGGATCTATTCTCTAATGGAACAATAGCCCCGCTTGGACGGCCGTGAAGCGCGCCCCACTGGCGGCCTTCGCAAAGCGAACTGCAAGCCGGTCTGATTCGGGTTGGGAAGCCGCCTGGCATCATCGAAATTTCGGGGGGTTGGAGGACGTTGTCGCCGGTCTAGCAGTGATCGCGTTGCTGGCCTGCTCCAGCGGAAGCTGACCTGCCACAATGACGGCGACAACACGCGGTTTTCGATTCCCCAACCGCCCCGCCACAGTTTTACCAGCAGCGGCGTTTAACGGATGGAAAAGTCGAAGTGGTCCTCGTTCGACTTCTTCCAGTCCAAGTAGCCAATGCCTGCGCCAACCATGGCAGCGACAGGGAAAGTAAAGAAGGTCAGCAAAAATGCCCCAGTCACCGAGCCTCCGAAACCGCCCCCAGCCCATCCGATTCCGCATCCACCTATGAAGGCGACCGGCGCGGCGTACAACCCGTACTTGAGGGCCTTCCCGGCGCCCTGGGCAACGCGCCCGAACAGGTCCGAATGGTCATATTCCCGTTGCCGCTGGGACGCCAGTTCAGGGATTCTCCGGGTAATCTCCCCCAGGCTTACGACGCAAGTTTCCAGGTTCGTCAGGGCGCGGTCCAGCATTTCCGGATTCTCTTCATCGCAGGCTCGCAGGATATCTCTATAGACCCGGTCTTCCTGGTCGCTCAGGCTATCCAGATTGCGGAGCACACTCCGCTCCGCTTCGTCCCAGTTGGTCTGCTGGCTCAACAACCTTGCCTGAGCTACATGGGTCAAGGACTCACGCTGACGATCCCGGGTCTCGGTACGTAGTAGCGCTATATTGTTCTCGGTGAAGCCGGCACGCTTAAACTCGCCCAGCCAGTCCTCCATCCGGTGATACTCCAGGAGCCGGTCATCGCACTGTTGGATGAGTTCCCGGTACTGTTCCAGCTTGCTGCTTCGAGCTTCATTTTGCAGCACCTTCTTGAAGGCCCGGTCGTCTTCGGTGGCAAAAAGCCCGCCGAAGCGTGAGATGCGTTGAAGGCGCACCTGATCTTCGTATTCTCTCTCCCGCCGTGTGTCCTGTCGTCTGTACTCTCGTTCGAGCTGCCGGTCCTCTCGTTCGAGCCGTCGGTCCTCTTGTTTGCCGAACAGTTCTTGTCTGTCGAATTCCCGGTACCGGTCCGCCCGGATTTCCCGGGCCAGGCTTCGGTCCGCGGCTTCTTCCTGTAAGTACGAACGCCGGGCATCCCTTAATTCCTCGCGCCCTTCCCTCCGGTACTCACGCTCTTCCCTCCGATCCTCAGCCATCTCATCAAAGAAATTGCCATGGCCTTCTGAGAAACGGCTACGCCCGACGTCCCTGGGTTCGATGTCCCTGCGCTCAACTTCCCTACGCTCGACTTCCCTGCGCTCAATATACCTGGGTTCGATGTCCCTGCGCTCAACTTCCCTGCGCTCGACTTCCCTGCGCTCAACGTACCTGGGTTCGGTGTCCCTGCGCTCTATGTCCCTGGGGTCAACTTCCCTGCCCCCATAGTACCTGGGTTCGGTGTCCCTGCGCTCTATGTCCCTGGAATCAGCTTCTCCGCCCCCATAGTACCCGGGTTCGGTGTCCCTGCGCTCTATGTCCCTGGAATCAGCTTCTCCGCCCTCATAGAACCCAGGTTCGACGCCCCTGCGCTCAGCTTCCCCGGAATCAATGTCCTCGGGTTCGGCTTCCCCGGGGTCAACGTCTCTGCGCTCAGGATCGTTTCCATCCTCGCGGTCTCTTGAAGACCTATCTCTAGCCATTGCTATTACCTCCGTTAAGGTAACCCTAGAGCGTGTTGTCAAATTAGCGGTCATTCCGGCTTCCCGGAGTGACGAAAAACATTCTATGTTTACACGTACCACAGAGCTAAAGCAATTGCATCATACCATTAAAGGCATGTTTAACAAAGTTGTGTACTCGTTCAGTTAGGGTCTGTCAATTGTTGGAGGGAAGGCCGAGAGAGTGAGTGTCTCCCAGGGTTTCCAAGCGTAGTGGCGCAGGGCCGCCGCATGGGACTTGGAGCCGGGGCAGCCGACTGGGCGCCGCCGTTAATCCGGCGCAATCGACAGACCCTCGATGAACTCCAGGCCCGGCAATTTGTCCAGTTCCTGGGGCGACATTTTCACCTTGCCTGAGCGGCTGCCCGCTCCGAGGATGATGTAGTCCATATCCAGAAGGCGGGCGTCGGCGTAGACCGGCAACCCTGCCGGCAGCGCCAGCGCCGTAACCCCGCCGATCATCATTCCCGTCAATTCACTGGTCTCTTCCGCCGAGGCGAACGACGCCCGCGACACGCCCATCAGCCCGCGCACCCGCTTGTTCACATCCAGCCGGTCGCTGCCCCGCACGATCCCCGCGCAGTACGCCGCCGGCCCTCGCTTGCTGGCCACGATGATCGTGTTGGCGCAATGGGGCAGGTCATACCCGTACTGCTCGCAAAAGTCCGCCGTGTCGCCGTACCGCGGATCGATCTCGATCCACTCCCAGCCCGCGATGCCCAATTCGTCCAGCGCCGCACGCACTCGCTCTTCGATCTGTTCCGGTGTACTCATTATCCCGTCCCTCGTGGGGATTTACTGATACGTGAATTGATTGGTAAACATTCCGGGCCAGTTACCGGTCATTCCGGCGAAAGCCGGAATCCAGAGATGTTGTCCTCCCGCTGCGTTCTCTGTGCCTGCCGTTTTCTGGATTCCGGCTTTCGCCGGAATGACGATATTGTTTACCAATTCATTCACGCGTCAGTAGAAATTATCTCAAAACAGGTGGGGGCCTTTCTCGGCGTTCTCTCCACACTACCATTTCACCCCCACCCCTTCGACAAGCTCAGGGCAGGCTCTAACCCTCCCCCTCAAGGGGGAGGGGATTTGTCACATACCCTCTGCGATGAGCGCCCGATGCGGCTTGCACACCGGCCGTTGCGCGGCCGCAGGGCGTCAGGACTGCGTGGTCCCTTCCGGCGCCGCCGGTCGCTCCAGCAACTCCAGCCAGTTGCCGTCGGGGTCCTGCATGTAACAGCCTTTGCTGGCCATGGGGTATACCGCTCCGGGGCGTATCGCGGGCGGGCTTACGAATCTCACCCCCCGGCCTGAAAGCTCCGCGTAGAAGGCGTCCAGGTCGTCGACAATGACGCCCAGGTGCGAAGCCCCAACCTGGTAGCGCTCCGGCATGGCCGCCGGCGTCCCCGGAGGGTTCAGGTACTGGATCAACTCCACCGAATGCCGCATATCACCCGATCCCAGGTAGATGATGTGCAGCCTGGCGTCGGGATACCCCACCAGCTCGGCGATGAACTCTCCCTCAAGAATCTGGTTTCGTTCTTCTTTGAGTCCCAGCAAATCCCGGTAAAATTCAAGCGACCGCTCCATGTCGCCGACCACAAACCCGGTGTGATTCATCCATTCAACTTCCATTGCTCCCTCCACGTTTGACTCGTCGTTTCTGCCTGCCCTCTTTGGTCCCAGTCGGCCACCCGCTCGGCGAAGTTCCGGCTGAACCCGTACTGCCAGCCTTGCCGCAGCGGAGTTGCTTGGCAACTGCTGATGCGTGAATTAATAGCTAAACTTCGGCTCATCCAACCGTCGTTCCGGATCCCTTCGGCAAACTCAAGAGCGGGAATCCAATACTCCTCTACGGGGCCTCTACAAGGAAGGAAGGCACTGGCTTACCGGATGCCAATGCAGCCACACTTTACCATGCCCACATGACCTTGCTGTAAGGTTGCATCCACAGACGCCTGGTCAAGCAGGGCGCTCCTGTAGTACGGAAGTTGAATGGATTCCCGCTCCTGAGTTTGCCGAAGGGCGCGGGAATGACGGTAACGGTGGAACTCGTCGGGTAAAACTAAAAGACCCTGAGGCACATGGCGGGCATTTGCGCCTGGGGGGATGCGACCTTACACTGTCGGCGGCTTGAATCCGGTAATACTCGCGATGGGGGCACGCTATGAGCGAACTTGACGACCGTTACGAACACGGACAGGAAACCCGGAGGATGTTTGGCGGCGGCCAGATCACCCCGGGGCCGACGCCCGGGGCGTGGGATATTGCCCCGGACCTGGAGAGGATTCTTGGCGAAGCGCTCTTCGGCACCATCTGGAAGCGGCCGGCGCTGACGCCCGTGCAACGGGAAATGATCACGCTGTCGTGCCTCATAGTCATGAACCGCGAGGTGCAGCTGAAACGGCACCTGAGCAACGCCCTGAACGTGGGACTGACCCCGGAGCAGATCGTGGAGCTGATCATTCACGACACCTGGTACAGCGGAGCGCCGGCGGGCATCCAGGCGCTGACGCTGTGCAAGGCGGTCTTCGAGGAGCGCGGGATAGACTACACCCCGGCCCGCATCCACGATGCCAGCGAGGACCCCGACAGCCTGTTCCAGCGGGGCGACGAGTACCGGCGGAACTACATGGGAACCTCTTCTCCGGCCCGGCCGGCCCCGCCGACCGAAGCCGAGAGGGAGCTGGGGCGCACCACCGGGGAATACTACTGGGGCGCGACCTGGACTCGCCCGGGGCTGGACCTGCCTTCCCGCTGCATCTGCACCATGTCCTGCCTGGCGGCGCTGGGCCGCGAGGGCCCCCTGCGGAGCCACATTCGTGGCGCGCTGAACATCGGGTTTACCCAGGACCAGATCATCGAGGTGTTCGGCCACATGACCCTCTACGCCGGCATACCCTTCGCCCGGGGCGCTATGGACATCGCCAACGAGATTTTCGCCAGCGCCTGAGCGTGAATGAAGCGCCATACGAACCCTACATACCAACCCTTATACGAAATACGAACAAGGAGGCGCCATGACCACAGAGACCGCCAAGGCAGCAGACCGTTTCGTCAAGGTTGGCGACCTCAACCTGCACTACCTGGAGTGGGGGAACGCCGGGGAGCCGCCGGTGGTCATGATTCACGGGCTGACCGGCAACGCTCATGCCTTCGACCTGCTCGCTCCCCACTTTGCGGCAAAGCACCACGTCATTTCCGTGGACGTCCGCGGGCGCGGCGACAGCGACTGGGCCGCCGACGGCGACTACTCCAACGACGCCTACGTGGCCGACCTGGAGGGGCTGCGGCAGGTTCTGGGCCTGGAGCGGTTCTCGCTGGTCGGGACCTCCATGGGAGGCCGCATTTCGCTGACCTACGCCGGCGCCTACCCGGAGCGGGTGGAGCGGACCGTCCTGAACGACATCGGGCCCGAGGTTGACCCCAGAGGCGGCAGCCGCATCGCATCCAGCTCCCGGGACGCGGTCACCACCTTTGCAGCGATAGAGGAAGTGATGGCCTGGCACCGGGAGAACCGGGTGGGCTTCGCGGCGATGAGCGACGCGCAGCAGCGAGCCGCCGCCGGCCATGCGGTCAAGGCGCTACCCGGTGGCGGCTACACCTGGAAGATGGACCCGGCGGTCCGCAGCGACCCGCGCCGTCCCGACCCGGAAGCGTCCTGGAACCTGGCGCGGCGCATCCCCGGGCCGGTGCTGCTGGTGCGCGGCGGCGCCAGCGACCTGCTCTCGCCGGAGATTGCCCAGCGCATGGTGGCGGAGATGCAGGACTGCCGCATGGTGGAGGTGCCCGGCGTGGGCCATGCCCCCACGCTGATGGAACCCGAGGCCTTCGGCCCGGTCATGGAGTTCTTCTCCCTGGCCTGAGCGTGCGGTGGTTAGAGGGTGTTTCCAAAGTCCCTTCCCTCTTGAGGGGGAAGGTGAGGATGGGGGTGAACTCCGAGGGTATACGCACTGGCTGTTTCCCCAAAACGCCCTCACCCTAACCCTCTCCCTCCGGGAGAGGGAATTTGTCACACGCCCTCTTGGCCTGGCGTGGGCCGGCGCAGACCTTTCCCGCGGGGCCAGCGCCCGCCCACCCACACCGAAGCGGGCGCCCTAACAAGGGCCGAAAACAACGGCGGCAGGTTGTGGCTGATGACCGTTCTCCTTGATGCCAAGTCCCTCACCAAGAGCTACGGGGCCGTCCTGGCCCTGGACGCCGTGGATTTCCAGGTGGCCGACGGCATCACCGGGCTGCTGGGGCCCAACGGCGCGGGAAAGAGCACTGCCATCAAGCTGTCCCTGGGACTGATCCGGCCCAGTTCCGGGTCGGTGGAGGTCATGGGACAACGGCCCTACGACTCCCCCGAAGCGCGGGAGCGGCTGGGCTACATGCCGGAACACGACTGCCTCCCCCCGGCGGCCAGCGCCGCCGAGTTTCTGACTCACATGGCGCAGGTATCGGGCCTGCCGCCCGCCGAGGCGCGCACCCGGGCCGCCGATATCCTGCGGCACGTCGGCCTGGAGGAGGAGCGCTACCGTCCCATGGGCCAGTACTCCACCGGCATGAAGCAGCGGGTCAAGCTGGGCCAGGCGCTGGTGCATGACCCGGTGCTGGTGCTGCTGGACGAACCCACCTCGGGCCTCGACCCCAGCGGACGCGAGGAGATGCTGCGACTGGTGCGCCGCACCGGGCGGGAGTTCGGGATCAGCATCATCCTCTCCTCCCACCTGATGAACGATGTCGAGAGCACCTGCGACCGCATTATCGTGCTGGAGGGCGGCAGAGTGACGGAGCAGGGCACGGTTGCCGGCTTCACCACCGATACGCAGGTCATCGTCCTTGACCTCAACGACAGGAGGGAGGAGGTGGCGACGGCCCTGGCCGCCAGGGGCGTGAGCGCCTCGGTGGAAGGAGCGTCTCTGGCGGTGGAGTTGCAGTCCGAAGACCAGTACGACGCCATCCGCGATGCCGTGGCCGAAGCGGGCGCGCGCCTGCGCCGGATGAGTCCCCGCCGCCGCCAGCTGGCCGACATCTTCCGGGAGGAAAGATGACCGGCCACGAGGGCCGCCCGGGCGCAGCCGAGGTGTACGACCTTGGCTACCAGCGCTACCAGGGTCCCCGGGAGGGCAGAGCCAGGGCCCGGCAGGCGCTCTACATCAACGGGCTGCGCACCACGCTGGGCATCGGACGGGGAATGATGCCCAAGGTGCTGGCCATCCTGATGTTCGGGGCGGCGATGGTGCCCGCCGTGATCATGGCCGTGATCGTAGCCATATTCGAGCCGGTGGCCGACGCCCTGCCCACCCACGAGGACTACTACGGGCTGGTCTCCCTCGTCCTGTTCCTATTTGCCGCCATCATCGGGCCGGAGCTGCTCTGCCCCGACCGCCGCGACGGGGTCATACACCTCTACCTGGTGCGGCCCATCACGCCCACGGACTATGTCGCCGCCCGCTGGCTGGCCCTGCTCACGGTGACCCTGGCGCTGGTGTACTCGGGGCAACTGGTGCTCTGGCTTGGCCTGGTGCTGTCCGCCTCCGACCCCGCCGGGTACCTCCGCGAGAACTGGCTGGACATTCCCCGCATCCTGGGCGCGGGCTTGGTGGTGGCGGTGTTCCTGGCTACCGCTCCGCTGGCGGTGGCTGCCTTCACCAACCGGAGGGCATACGCCGCAGCCTTCCTGATCGGACTGTTCCTGATCAGCGCCACCGTTTCGGGCGTACTGACCGAGTGCAGGGGTCCCAGCGAAAACGGCGAATGCCGGGAACGAGTGACAGGAGAGGCCGCCGGCTGGCTATCGCTGGTCAGCGTTGGGGAAGCGCCAACCCGCGTCAACGACATCATCTTCGGAAACGAACCCGGCGGCGCCTCAGGCGAGCTGCCTCGCGCCGTGCCGGTCCTGTGGTACGCGCTCCTGACCGGCGGACTCGGCGCTTTGATCTGGAGACGCTACGAGAGGATGGCCGCTTGAACGCCCAGGGTGCAGTGATAGAGGTAGCCAACGCCTCCAAGTGGTACGGGGATGTGGTTGCGGTGAACGACGTCTCGCTGCGCGTGTTTCCCGGCATCACCGGCCTGCTGGGACCCAACGGCGCGGGCAAGACCACGCTGCTGCACATGATCACCGGACTGGCCGCCTGCTCGGAGGGCTCGGTCAGGGTGCTGGGCGAAGCGGTGCGCAACAACCCGGAACTCTACGGGCGCGTCGGCGTGATGACCGAGAAGGAAGCGGTCTACGGCTTCCTCACCGGGCGGGAGTTCGTCGAGTCCACGGCAAGGATGCGCGGCCTTTCTCCCATCGCCCCCGCCGTGGACCGGGCGCTGGAGATATCCGGGATGGCCGAGGCCCAGTCCCGCCGCCTCGGCGGTTACTCCCGCGGGATGCGCCAGCGGATCCGGCTGGCCGCGGCACTGGTCCATGACCCGGAGGTGCTGATACTGGACGAGCCCCTGAGCGGCACCGACCCCCGGCAGCGCCTACAGTTCCACGAGGCCATGGTCCGTTTCGCCGAGCAGGGCCGCACCGTGCTGGTGTCCTCCCACATCCTGGAGGAGGTTGAGGTGCTGGCCGAGAGCATCGTGCTGATGGTGGGAGGCCGGCTCGCCGCCACCGGGGACATTCGCGCCATCCGGGAGAAGCTGGACGAGCGGGCCTACCACGTCAGGATCGTAACCGATGCTCCCCGTCTCCTGGCCGCGGCCCTGGTGCAACTGTCGGATGTGGACTCGGTGAGCATGGGACCGGAGGGCGACCTGGTCGTGCTGAGCCGCAACGTCGGCGTGCTGCAGGAGTCCATCCCGCACCTGGCCCGGGAACTCGCGGCGCGGCTCTACCGTGTGGAGCCGCTTGACGAGTCCCTGGACAGCATCTTCGGATACGTGGTCGACCGCTAGATGCGGGAGGTGTACCGACTCTCCCTGCGGCAGTTGACCGGTCCGGTGCGACTGGGTCTGATCCTGCTGCTGGGCGTCCTGCCCGTGGGGCTGGCCGTAGTGTTGGTGTGGACCTCCGGCGAGGAGGGGATCGAGCGCGACGGCTTTGTGAGCGTGCTGCTGAATGCGCTCCTGGTTGCCGGAGTGATGCCCGTGGTCACCATGACCCTGGCCACTGCCGCCTTCGGCAACGAGCTCGAGGACGGCACCCTGGCCAATCTCGCCCTGATGCCGCTGGCCCGCTGGCGGATAGTCCTGGCCAAGCTGCTGGCTGTCTTCACCACGGCCGGGCCGGTGATCATCGCCAGCGGCGTGGCGACCTACATCCTGGGATTCGGCTTCGAAGTCCGGGCCCTGCTGTCCCTCGTCGTGGGCCTGCTGCTGGGGGTGGCCGCCTACACGGCGGTCTTCACCTGGCTGGGGCTGATGACCGGCCGGGCGCTGGCGGTTTCCCTTCTTTACGTCGTGCTATGGGAAGGGGTCACCGGCTCCCTGATCACCGGCGTCGGCTACCTCAGCGTACGGGGCTACGCCCTGGCCGTCATGCACGGGCTGGATTCCACGGCATTCGAGCCGCTGGACGGGCAGGTGATAGGACTTCCCGCGGCATTGGCGGGAGCGCTGCTGGTCACCGCAGCGTTCTGCGGGCTGGGCGTCCGGCGGCTCATCCGCATGGACATCCCCTGAGGGAAGTGAAGGGGGAGGATGTGCAGGGCGCCTCCCCCGTCGCCGTCACAGCAGCGCCCGGCGCACGCCGTCGATAACATTGTCCTTGTCGGGAAGGCAGTACTGCTCCATGATGGGAGCATAGGGGATGGGAACGTCCGGGGCGCAGACGCGGACCGGAGGCGACTTCAAGGCCCGGAAGGTCTCCGGGTCCTCGGTGACCTGGGCGCTGATTTCCGCGGCGGCGCTGCCCGTGATGCAAGCCTCGTCCACTATCACCACGCGGCCCGTCTTCCGCACCGAGCGTCGGATGGCCGGGGTGTCCATCGGCACCAGCGTTCGCGGGTCCACCACCTCCAGGGAGATGCCTTCCGCCTCCAGTTCCTCCGCTGCCTTGAGCGCCTCCGGCACCATCTTCGAGATGGCCACGACCGTCACGTCCGACCCCTCCCGCTTCACGTCCGCCTCTCCGATTGGGACGATGTACTCCTCCTCAGGCACCGGGTACCGGTCGGGCAGGGCAGCCAGGATCTGGTCCTCGAAGAACACCACGGGGTTGTTGTCGCGGATGGCGCTCTTCATCAGGCCCTTGGCGTCGTAGGGGTTGGAGGGCATTACCAGCTTCAGGCCGGCCAGGTTCATGAACATGGGGTGCGGACTCTGCGAGTGCTGCGCCGCCGCCGAGCGCCCGCCGCCCGTCGAGGCGCGGAACACCAGCGGGAAGGGCGCCTGCCCGCCGAACATATAGTGGATCTTGGCCATCTGGTTGACGATCTGGTCCATGGCGGTGAAGGCAAAGGTCATCATGCCCGGACTGATGATGGGCCGGAAGCCGCTGCCCGCCGCGCCAAGTCCCGCGCCGACGTAGGCCTCCTCGGAGATGGGCGAGGCCCGGAGCCGCTCGATGCCGAACTCGGACACCAGCCCGGCCAGCGGCCCCAGGTTGCCGCAGATGTGGAACACCCTTTCGTCCCGGCGCATTTCCTCCCGGAACGCTTCCATGATCGCTTCGCCGTAGGTTATCTCCCGCATGGTCTGCACCTATCCTGGTCCTCTCCTTGAGGGAGAGGGAACTTGGAAATCCTGATAGGGGTTGCGCTGTTGGGGAGTTCACCCCCCACCCTAACCCTCCCCCTGAGGGGGAGGGGACTTCGGGGATACCTGCTGCAAAGTAGTCAGGGTGCGAAAACGTCCGTGAGGGCGTCTTCGGGGTTGGGCATGGGACTGGCCTTGGCGAAGGCGATGGCCGACTCGACGGCGGCGGCGATTTCGCTGTCGGTCTGCTGGAGCTGCTCCCTGGTCGCCACGCCCTGCTCCACCAGCCGGTCGATGAATATTGCCACTGCATCGTGGGACTGGCTCAGCTCGATCTCACTGTCCGGCCGAGGGTCGGGCGGGTTGCCCCGGGACTCGGAGTGGGTGCGCCATCGGGAGGTCTTGCATTCCAGCAGGGTGGGGCCGCCGCCTTCCCTTGCCCGCTTGATCGCCGCCTGCGCTGCCTCGTACACGGCCAGTACGTCGATGCCGTCGACCGTCACGCCGGGCATGTTGTAGCCCCCGGCCCGCACCGACACGTCCTCCACCGAGAGGGTGGCCGCCGCCGAGTTGCCCGAGGCCCAGCGGTTGTTCTCGCAGACATAGATGACCGGCAGGTTCCAGATGGAAGCCAGGTTCAGCGAGCCGTGGAACGCCCCCTCGTTGGATGCGCCGTCGCCGAAGAAGGCCACAGCCACGCCGTCGCCGCCCTCCAGCTTGGCGGCCAGGGCCGCGCCGGTGGCGATGGGCATTCCCGCGCCCACTATGCCGTTTGCGCCCAGCATCCCAACGCTGAAGTCGGCGATGTGCATGGAGCCGCCCTTGCCGTGGCAGTAGCCGTTGCTGCGTCCGAACAGCTCGGCCATCATCAGGTTGATGTCGGCGCCCTTGGCGATGGTGTGGCCGTGCCCCCGGTGAGTGCTGGCGATGCGGTCGGTGGTGCGCAGGGCCGAGCACACGCCCACGGCAACGGCCTCCTCGCCGATATAAGCGTGAACCACGCCGGGGATGTTGCCCTCGTGGAACTCCTCGACGGCCCTGGCGTCGAAGGTGCGGATGGTTACCATCTTTCGGTACATTTCCAACAACAGGCCGGAATCCATGGCCATGGCGTCTTCCCTCCTGCAGCTTGCGAGTGGCCCGAATTGTACCCCGCGGCAGGCCACGCCGCCACGGTGACAAGGGTAGCCGCAGGGTATTCCGATTATTCCCTCTCTCTCCGGGAGAGGGTTAGGGTGAGGGCGTCTTTCTGTTTTTTCAGGAATGGACGAATGAAGCCCGAACCTGTTCCTGGTAGTCGTAATGAACTTATTAAACGCCCTCTTACACCAGGGAAAGGAACTCCCTGGTAAGCAGGGACACGCTGCCGGCGAGAGTGACCGCCAGTACGGCATACCTGAAGGCCCCGAAGGTCATCCGGCGGGCCAGCAGAGCCGCAACCACCGCCCCGGCGCCTACCGCCAGGGCAATCACCCCGATGTTCTGCGCCGTGGACGCCGTAACCAGGCCGGTCGCCAGGAACAGCGCCATTGCCAGGGCCGCCGCCAGGCAGAAGTAGAGCGCAAGGGTCGCCCGAATCTCGTCCCTCGACCAGCCCTGCTCTATGGCGTAGAGGCCGGCCAGGGGCGCGCCGACGCCAAGCGTGGTGACCAGGAGCGTGGTCACGAACCCGAGCAGGGGAGCCATCAACCGCCTGCGGGCGCCCGGCAGCCGCACCTGGAACAGGGTCAACACTGCCAGTCCGAGAATCAGGACCACAATAGCTATCCTCAGCGCCGACGGCTCTGCGCCGTGCAACAGGAGGACGCCCAGCGGGACGGGCGGCAGTCCGGCGGCCACGAAAGGCCAGGATTTCCGAAGGTCCAGGTGACGCCGGGTCTGCAGCAGCGTGAGACCGGTCGTGGGGATGATCATGGCGTTGACTATCACCACGGCATCCTGGGGCGGCATGGCCAGCAGCAGGAACGGCATTGCAACCGTTCCCAGGCCGAATCCGATGGTCCCCAGAACGATCGCGCCGAAGAAAGTGGACACCAGCGCCACGGCTAGTTCCCAACCGCCGAGCATCAGTCGTCAGCCGCGCTCCCGAAGCATGTAAGCACGGTGAGAGGCTATCATGGGGCTGCAACTACGGCCAGTGGTATGCTCCACCCGGCAGGGCAGGGCCTTTTCAAAGTTCCCGAGAATCCGTTGGTGATGAGCCCGTCGAACCATCAACGGATTCTAAATACCCGTCCTTCGGCAAGCTCAGGATGAACAGGAACAAGCTCAGGATGAACGGGTGGCTTTGGAAGAGGTTACTTTGCAATCGTCTTGGGTGTTTTGGGCCGTCCTGTTGACCGTCCGAGCTTCCAGCGGTTAGATTCAAGCCCTCAACAGGCAGATAAAGCGTCTTCCGGATGCTATGCGCCGACTATGGAACTCGTTCCTGCGCTGCAATCTGCCGATCTTTTTTTGAAACGCAAATCGACCACGGAGGGACATCACCATGCCGTTCTACGAAAGAGGCTCCACCCGCATTTACTACGAAGAGGCGGGTTCGGGCTTTCCCCTGATGATCATTCCGGGAGGCGGACTCAACTCGTCCATAGCGTCCCTGAGCACGTCGGTGCCGTTCAACCCCATGGTTACATACAGAGACGACTTCCGCTGCATCGCCGCCGACCTGCGCAACGCCAACGGCGGCCAGTCCACCGGCCCGCTGGAGATGGAGAACCCCTGGGACGCCTACTCCGACGACCAGCTGGGGCTAATGGACCACCTGGGAATCGAAAAGTTCGGGGTCATCGGCTTCTGCATCGGCGGGCCGATGATCCACAACCTGCTCCGCCGGGCGCCGGACCGCATAGTGGCCGCGGCCTTCATGCAGCCCAGCGGGTTCAGGCCGGAGATGCCCGACCTCTTCTACCAGAACAACATCACCGGCTGGGGGCCGCCCCTCTGCGAGATGCGCCCGGAAATAACAATGGACATGGTGCACGACTTCCTGACCAGCATGTATACCAACCGGGCGGACTTCGTCTTCACCGTAACCCGCGATTTCGTGCGCAGCCTCCAGACGCCGATCCTGGTCGCGCCGGAGGATGTGCCGGCCCACCCCTACGCGGTGGCGATGGAGGTAGCCGACCTGGCCCCGAACTCGGAGGTGACCATCTACCCCTGGAAGGACACCCAGGAGCACATCGACGAGGTGGTGGCCCACACCCGCCGCTTCCTCAAGTCCCACGTGCCAGCGGGTGCAACGGCCTGATCGATTCCGACCGCCGATGGGCGCGTGCCTGAAGATTCCCTCTCCCAGAAGGAGAGGGTTAGGGCGTTGTCTGAACTGTGATTCGTTTGATTATGGGATTTCGCTGATGGCCCCCAGTCCTGCCCTCACCCAACCGGCAGCTCCCGCCCCTCGTCGGACGACTGCTTGAGGGTGTCCACGAAGCGGTGCAGGCCGACCGCCGTGTCGAAGTCGGGCGCGCGGTTTTGCCCGGTGCGGATGGCCTCGGCGAACAGGGCGTACAGTTGGCCGATGTTGAAGGGGTCGCCCTTGGGGAAGTCCGGCGGAACGTAGACGAACTGCTGGGGTATTTCGAGGTCCTGCAACTCGTGGCCTCCCTGGGCGCCCTGCACCCGCAGCATCTCGCCGCGCTGTGACGAGACGCTCCCCGTGACCACCAGCGTGCCTTCCCGACCGTAGACCTCCATGCGATAGCCGGCGCCGGCCCAGGGAACCGCGCCGACATGGACCGACACAGCCGCGCCGCTCTCCAGTTGCCCGCTGACCCGCACGTTGTCGGGCGAGGTGACCTCCACGAACTGCCGGGTGTCCGTCTCGTACCACCGGGGCGCCTGGGTGCTGACCATGCAGGACACCCGGGCGAAGTTTCCTGCCACGAAGCGCAGGGCGTCGATGACGTGCCCGTTGGCGATGGTCAGGGTGTGGGCGCCCAGGTCGGCGTCGCGCTGCCAGGTGCGGCTGGAGGGACGTTCCAGCGCACCGTCGCGCATGGTGGTCACGGAACACGAGAGCACCTCGCCCACATATCCGCCCTCGATCAGCTCCTTGACCAGCAGCAACGCCGGACTGACCCGCGATTGCAGGCCCACCGCCGTCTGCACTCCCCTGCTCCGGGCGAGGGACGCAAGCTCCTCGGCTTCGGCGGTGTTCCGGCCCAGGGGCCACTCGGTGAGCACGTGCTTGCCCGCCTCGATAGCAGCCTTTGTCGGCTCGTAGTGGGACGGCACGCGCACCACCACGGCCACCGCGTCTATCTCAGGCGACGCCGCCATTTCCCGGAAGTCGTGGAATGCCAGCTTCGCGCCGAACGCCTGCCGGGCCTCCTCCGCGCTCTCGGGCCGGGTGGTGCAGACCGCGGTGAACTCGACATCCGGGCAGGCCAGTATCGCGGGGAAATGCGACTGCTGGGCCCAGGTCGAGTTGACGTTGGCGCCGACGAAACCCAGCCGTATCTTTTCTGTCATCGCGTACGCTCCTGTAATTGCTGGACTGGTGCTCTACCGGGTATACGAGAACGGAACCCCCTTGCATATTGGCCTCCCATAAGGCACCATGCGAGCGTCAGGGCAACGCATGGCGTGCGTGAGAGTGCCCTCCAGCTAAGGGGCCCTCGACGTCGCAAGACGCAGGGTTTTTTTAGTTGCGTTCGTCACTCCGACGTCGCATTTTGAATGTTGCCTTGACTCTTTGAGATCGTTGCACTTTTCAAGCAAACGGAACGTTATCTGATAAACCGAGCAACGGTGAAATTTCTGAGACTTGGGTATGGCCTAACCTGCCCGCTTGACCGGTGAGGGGATCTTGCGTTACCCCTCATTTTGATTTGGCCGCCAGCCCCGGGATTATCACGTCCCTGAAGGCATCCACCTCGGCCCGTGGCATGTCGTAGCCGCCCTCCTGGGTGTGCGTGGGGAAGATGAAGACGTGGTCGATGCCCGACTCGTCCCTGGCCCGCTTGAGCCGGGACAGGCACTCCTCAGCCGTCCCGAACAGGCCGAAGGCGTCGCAGATTTCTACAGCTTGATCGTCGCTGATGTTATCGGGGACGAAGTCGTCGGCCAAGTCGATGCCTGCCTCACGCAGCCAGACCAGGTTGGAATCGCTGGGGTACTTCAGGTACGGCTGGTCGGAACGGAACCACTGCTGCGGAAATCGGCGGGCGGCCGGACTGTCCTCCGACACCGTGGTCGGGGTGATGAAGATGGTCTGGAAACCGTCGAGGCTTCGCCCCGCGCGCGCCGCGCCGGTCTCCAGCCTGCGCCGGGCCGCTTCGACGGCTTTCGGGTGCAGGCCGACCAGCAGCAGGGCTCCGTCGGCGACCTCTCCGGCCAGCTCCACCATGCGAGGCCCGGCAGCGGTCATGAAGATGGGCGTCGGCTGTTCGCTCACGTTGCGCAGCCGGGTCTCCACGCCGTTGAATTCCACCCGCTCGCCACGCAGCAGGCGGCGAATGGTCAGGATGGCTTGGCGCATGGCGTCCACCGTGGCCCGGGGCCGCCCGATGTTGCCCACGGCCAGGTAGCCGGGGCCGACGGTCAGGCGCACTCGCTCCGGCGCGATCTCCTCCAGCGTGTGGGCCAGCGAGGCTAGGACTGCGGGGTGCCGCGTGACCGGGTTGGTGGTGGCGGGGTACACGGTGAGCCGCGAGGTCCGCTCGGCGGCCAGCGCGAGGGTCAGGAACACATCCCGCCCGCTATGCTGGTGGTCGTGGACTCCGACCCCGGAGAATCCGGCGTCCTCGCAGCCCGCGATAAATTCCGCGGTCTCCTGCACCGGCAGGCCGACCGGCACCCTGATATCCACTTTCATCGACTGCACCTTCTATTGACGTCGCACACCAACCGTCATTCCGGCTTTCACCGGAATGACAGGAAAGTTCACCTACCTGCTCACGTATCAGTTAAGACCAGAGATGGGACAACCGGCTGGCCACCACCTGCTCGTAGGCGACATCCCCGGACAGCGAGCCAAGATTACGACAGAACCCGTTGAGGCTGGCCGCCGACTCAGGGGAAATGCCAGCAGTGTAGTAGGGAGCGTCCCGCCGCACCAGGTCCTCTATCAGCGCCGCCTCGTCAGGCGGGAAGAGCCTCTTGCCGACCTCGGCGGCCCGGGAGGGATCGGCCCGCAACGCCTTTTGCGCCGCCACCACCGCCCGCACAGCCCCTTCCGCCGTGGCAGGCGAGTCCTCGATCAGCCTGTCGGTAGCGACCAGCGCGGCAAAAGTGTAGTTCCTAGCCGACGGCGGCCCGAGGCCCTGCCGGGGATCGAGCACGATCTCTCCTATCCCGCTGCGCACCGACACCTCGGCACCCATCGCGTTGGCCCAGAACCCGTCGACGATCCCGGCCTCCAGTGCCTGGGCGGCGTGGACGCCAAAGGAGACGCCGGGCTCGCCGCTGCCTGGTACCGGCCCCAACGATACGTCATGGTCGGGATCGATGCCCACTTCGGCCAGCATCCGGCGCAGCGCTGCGTCGGGTCCGGGGGCCGCCCCGATTCGCAGGCCCTTCACCGCCTCTACGTCTCCGGGCGCGGCCTTCAGGTCGGACCGCATCACCAGCACCCAGAACGTGTGCTGGGAGAGCGCGGCCAGCAACTTTGCGCCCTGCCAATCGGGGAAGGCCGACAGGGTGGCGTGGGCGGGACCGGCCACGAAGTCGATGCTGCCGTCGCGCAAACTTTCCATGGCCCTGGGTATCGGGAAGACCATTTCAAGTTCGGCGTCTATTCCCTGGTCGCGGAAGAACCCCAGCTCGACGGCGGCCACCGCCGGAAAGTAGGAGTTGGAAACGAGGTCGGGCACCGCTATGCGCATCGGGGTGGACTCCTATGCTTTCGTTCCCCTTCTCCCTTGAGGGAGAGGGTTGGGGTGAGGGTGAAGTCCTGAACTATGATTCGTGTGATGAAGGAATGTACATGATGAATCGACGCGGCGGGCTGGAGCAATCCTGATAATCATCCAATCAAAGGAATCACAGTTCAGACATCGACGCAGGGGCAAGTTTACCACCGCTCTCCTATCCAGTATCCTCTGCGCAATGTCTCCGCAGCCTCGCGCAGGAGTGAAATGATGCCCGATACGCCCTTGCACTACCAGACCATCGCGGAGGTGAGCGCCCGCCTCCGGTCCCGTGAGCTATCCCCCGTGGAACTCACCCAGGCAATCTTGGACCGCATCGAGGCCCTGGACGGCAATCTGAAGAGCTACGCCACGGTGATGGCCGAGTCGGCCCTGGCTTCGGCCCGCACAGCCGAGCGGGAAATCGCCGCCGGTAACTACCGGGGCGGCCTGCACGGGGTGCCCATCGCCGTCAAGGACCTGTGCTTCACCTCCGGGGTCGCGACGATGGGCGGCGCAAAGGTGCTCCGCGACTTCGTGCCCGACTTCGACGGCACGGTGGTAAGGAAGCTGAACGACGCCGGCGCCGTGATTCTCGGCAAGCTGAACCTCACCGAAGGGGCCATGGCCGGCTACAACCCGGAGTTCGACATCCCGGTCAATCCCTGGGGGGCCGACCGCTGGTCCGGCGCGTCCTCCAGCGGCTCCGGGGTGGCCACCGCCGCCGGGCTGTGCTACGGCTCCCTGGGCAGCGACACCGGCGGCTCCATCAGGTTCCCGTCAGCCGCCTGCGGCACCGTGGGGATCAAGCCGACCTGGGGCCGGGTGAGCCGCTACGGCGCTCTGGCCCTGGCCGAGTCCCTGGACCACCTCGGCCCCATGACCCGGAGCGCCGCCGACGCCGGTGTCATCTTGCAGGCCATAGCGGGCCACGACCCCAACGACCCGACCTCGCTGACCGCCCCGGTGCCCAACATGCTGGGCGGGCTGGCCAATGGAGTGCGCGGCGTGCGCATCGGCGTGGACGAGCGGTACATCGGCGACGACGTGGACTCGGAGCTGGCCGCGGCGGTGCTGGAGGGCGCCCGCCTGCTGGAGAGCCTGGGGGCGAGACTGATGCCGGTGCGGATGCCGGACACCGAGCCGATGTCGCGGGCCTGGGGCGTGCTGTGCTCGGCCGAGGCGGCCGCCGCCCACCGCGATACCTTCCCCTCCCGTGCCGACGAGTACGGCCCCTGGTTCCGGGGCTGGCTGGAGAAGGGTTCGCGTTACAGCGCCGTCGACTACTCCGTCGCCAGCTACACGAGGCTGGCCTGCAACGGGGCGCTGCGCGAGATATTCGACGGCGTCGACGTGCTGGTATGCCCCTCCATGACCACGCCACCGGAGCGGATCACGCCGGAAGCGCTCTACGGCCCGATGGAAGAGGACGAGTGGACCTGGGGCCGCTTCACCATCCCGTACGACTTCAGCGGTGCGCCCACCATATCCCTGCCCTGCGGCCTGAACAGCGAGGGGCTGCCGCTCAGTATCCAGTTCGTTGGCAGGCACCTGACCGAGCCGGTGCTGGTCCGGGTGGGCCACGCCTACGAGCAGGCCACCCAGCACCTCCTCCAGCCGCCGGTGTAGGACTAATTCCCTCTCCCCTAAAAGTCCCCTCCCCTGAGGGGGAGGGTTAGGGTGGGGGTGAAGGCGTAGGGTGGACCTGCCCCGTACTTGATCCGAAGGTGAGGGCGTCTCCCATTCTCGCGAGACTCTCAAATGCTGCTGAAAGGAGGCAAGCCCTGTGACCACTTCCTCCCGTCCCACCGGGTTGCTGCGCTACCGCCCGCCCGCCGCCTACCGGGGTTACACGCTCTTCTCACCCAACGGCGGGGATGACGCCTACCTGATCGACATGGATGGCAATTTCGTCCATCGCTGGCACTATCCCGGCGACATCGCATACGGCTACCTGCTGGACAACGGCAACCTGCTCTTCCGGGATTTGGGTTCCCGTCCGCCGGGGGCCGACCACATCCGTGAAATCGACTGGGACAGCCACCTAGTCTGGGAGCACTACGACCCAACCCTGCGTCGCCACCACCGGCTGCCCAACGGCAACAACCTGCTCCTGTTGCAGCGCGACACGATATCCGCCGAGTTGTCCCGCAGGGTCCGTGGCGGCTTCACCCGCCCCGACGATCCGGAGGAGATGTTCAGCGACCAGGTGGTGGAGGTGACGCCCGACGGTACCGAGGTGAGCGTGTGGCGCTCGGCCGGCCACCTGGACCCGGAGACTGACGTCATCTGCCCTCTGGAGACCCGGGACGCATGGGGCGGAGCCAACGATCTCACCGCGTCGCCCGACGGCAGTACCTTCCTGATCAGCTTCCGCATTCTGGACACCGTGGCGCTGGTGGACCCGGGCGACGGGTGAAATGACCTGGAAGTGGGGGCCGGGCATCATCTCCCACCAGCACCATCCCACCTACCTGGACAACGGCAACGTGCTGCTGCTGGACAACGGCTCCCACCGCCGGGGCCTCAGCTACTCGCGGGTCATTGAAGTGGACCCGTCCACCAGCGAGATAGTCTGGCAGTACGAGGGACTGCCGAGGGTATCCTTCTTCACCCACTTCACCGGCGGGGCGCAGCGCCTGCCCAACAGCAACACGCTGATAACCGAGGGCCAGCCCGGAAGGATCTTCGAGGTGACGCCCGGCAACGAGGTAGTGTGGGAGTTCGTCAGCCCCTTCGTCGTACCCTCCCAGTTCGGGATGGCCAACAGCGTGTTCCGCGCCCACCGCTACGGCCCCGGCCACCCGGCCCTGCAGGGGAAGGACCCTTGACCCGGGGCGCCTCGGCAACCTCAACCGGCTGCATGGCGGATCGTAAAGGCACACGGCCTTTTCGGAGTAATGCCACTCGCTGTCATCATTTCATCCTGAGCTTGTCGAAGGATGCCCCTTCAATTCGCCAATGGTTCCACATGGTGAGCCTGTCGAACCATCACCATGAGAGGCATGGCGGAAGAGGGTAGTTGTGACTTTGAAAAGGCCTTGGGCAAGGCCGAACCTTGCGTTGACCGCCGGTAAGCTGCGGCCTATGATTCCCGAAAACTCGCCGCGACCAGCGCTATCCGCTACATGTCGGAGGTCTCCATGGCCCAGAGCGAACTGCCCCTTCACTCCGCGTCGGCGCTCGCCCGCCTCATCGAGAGCAGGGAAGTATCCCCGGTGGAGGTGGCCGAGGCGTACCTGGAACGGATCGACGACCTCGACTTCAAGTTCAACTCCTACATTACGGTGCTACATGAGCGTGCCCTTGAGGAGGCCCGCCAGGCCGAGCAGGAAATCCAGGCGGGCAACTACCGAGGGCCGCTGCACGGCATCCCGGTGGGGGTCAAGGACCAGATCCTGACCAAGGGCATCCGCACCACCGGCGGCGCCCGGATCACCGCCGACTTTGTGCCGGACGACGACGCCACAGTCGTCTCAAGGCTGAAGGAAGCGGGCGCCATCCTGCTGGGCAAGACCAACCTCAGCGAATTCGCTGTTACCGGGATGACCCACCGGTTCAGCACGCCCCGCAATCCGTGGGACCTTAGCATTTCCGCCGGCGGCTCCAGCGGCGGGTCGGGAGCAGCCACCGCGGCCTTCCTCTGCGCCACATCCCTGGGCGAGGACACGGGCGGCTCCATACGCCGCCCGGCGGCCTGGTGCGGCATCGTCGGCCTGCGCCCCAGTTGGGGACGGGTCAGCCGCTACGGCCTGATGCGCGGCGTGTGGTCGATGGACACCATCGGGCCCATCTCCCGCACCGTGGAGGACGCGGCCGTCACCCTGTCGGCCATCGCGGGCCACGACCCCATGGACCCGACCACCTGGAACACTCCCGTACCCGACTACCGGCAGGCCCTGGACGGCGACATCCGGGGCAAGCGAGTCGGGATCGTACGCGAGTTGCTCCACGCCGACGTGGTGGAGCCAGACGTGGCCGAAGCCGTATCAGCCGCCGCCGGGGTGCTGGCGGAGCTGGGTGCAGAGGTCGAGGAGGTCTCGATCCCGCTGGCGGCCCACGCCAACGCCATTTCAGGCGCGCTGCTGGCCGTCGAGCCGGCCGTCAACATGAGGGAGTGGGTCCGGGAGCGGCTGCACGACTTCGGCCACGACAATCGCGTCGGGCTGCTCACCGGCAGCCTCGTCCCCGCCCAGGCCTACCTGAAGGCCCAGAAGCTCCGCACGATGCTGCGCAACGACGTGCTTGATGCCTTCCGCACCTACGACGCGCTGGTGATGCCCACCTCGGGGAGGCAGGCCGTCGCAGTAACGGAAGACCCTCCGGTCACCAGCAGGGAGACGGCGTCCCGGCTTCCCTTCATGCGCACCAACACATTCAACCTGGCCAGCTCCCCGGCCATCTCAGTGCCCTGCGGTTTCGGCGCGCGCGGACTGCCGGTGGGCCTCCAGATCGCAGGGCCGCCCGGCGGCGAGGAGATGGTGTTCCGCATGGCCCACGCCTACGAGCAGAACACCCCCTGGCACACTATGCGGCCCCCAAACGCCAACATTTAGGGATTTCCTCAGAAGTCCCCTTGCCCTTGTCATTGATTCCTTCCCCCTGGGGGAGAGGGAAGAATTGAACGACCTAGCGGTTCCCCAACGACAGCCCCGGAGGTTAACACCATGTGGAACAAGTCCATGATCAGCCTAGAACAGGCCCAGAACGCCATCGCGGCCATGATCGCCGACTACAACCGGGACCCCAACCGCCGCAAGGTGGACATGGCGGTGGTGGACGACGCCGGAAACCTGCTGGCCTACGCCCGCATGGACCGCTGCCTGCGGCCCACCTTCGCCATCCGCAAGGCCTACACCTCGGCGGTCCGGGGCATTGACACCGCCGCCTTTGCCGATCAGCTCAGCAGCACGGGCCGGTCTCTGGAGTCCTTCGGAGATCCCCAGCTGATAGCTCTGGCGGGCGGTGTCGCCGTCCTCCACGACGGCCAGGTGGTCGGAGCCATCGGCGTGGGCGGACTACCCAGCGGCATCGACGACGAGGCCATTGCCAGGGCCGGTGTCGCCGCGCTGGGCATCTGACGGATGCTCGGTTCCCCAGCGAGCCTGTCTCAAAAGTCGGGGTGTAGACTGTGGTCAAGCCTGACGGAGGTGCCGATAAGATGCCACTTCGGGATATGGACCGAGAGCAGATGTGGCTGTTGCCGCCGTCCCTTGACGAACTGCTGCCGTTGGACCATCCGGCTCGTTTTGTCGCCGAGTTTGTCGACGCCTTGGGCAGAGAAGGTTGGGCGGAGCTGGGTGTGGAAATAGACGGGGACCCGCTGGGAGCCCCGGCCTACCATCCCAGGTCCCTGCTCTGCGTGTGGCTTTACGGGTTCATGACGGGAGTGCGCTCCTGCCGCAAGTTGGAGGCGGCCTGTCGAGACCAGATTCCGTACCTGTGGCTGACAGGATGGCAGCATCCGGACCACAACACCCTCTGGCGGTTCTACAAGGCCCATCGCCAGGAAATGCGGAGCTTGTTCAAGCGCACGGTGCGGACGGCGGTGGCGATGAAGCTGGTGGACCTGGCGGTGCAGGCGGTGGATGGCACCAAGATGGCCGCCAGCGCGTCGGTGCACCGCAGCTACGACGGGGAGAGACTGGCCCAGTTGTTAGACCGGGTGGACCGGGCGATAGCCGATCTGGAAGCCCAGAACGAAGGTGGAGAAGACGCCAGCGCCGTCAATCTGCCTGAAGAACTGGCCGACAAGGAAGCGCTGAGAGAGCGCCTGCGGCAGGCGATGGACGAGTTGGCCGGTGCAAAGAAGCCCAGGCGCATCAATCTTACGGACCAGGACGCCCGGCTGATGAAGGCCAGCTACGGCGTCGTGCCGGCCTACAACGCCCAGGCCATGGTATCTCCAGTGGAGCAGGACGGGGAACCCACGGGCATGTTGATCACCGCCGCGCACGTGGTGTCTGTGCCCAATGACAACTATCAGTTGGTGCCGATGATGGAGCGCGCTGAGGAGGCTACGGGAACCAGAACACCCATGACGCTGGCCGATGCTGGGTATTTTTCCGGGAGCGACTTGGCCGATTGCGCGGATCGTGGCCAGCAGGTGGTGGTGCCGGAGTCGCGGGAACGGTTCCTCAGAAGTCCCTATCACAAAGATCAGTTCACCTATGATGAACCCAGCGACAGCTTTGAATGTCCCCAGGGACAGACGCTCCACTTCATCGGCATCAGCGAAGACAAAAGAGGAGTGCCAATGAGGAAGTACCGCGCTTCCGCAGGCGTCTGCCAGCAGTGTCCAGCCTACGGGGTATGCACCAAATCCAAGCGTGGCCGTAGTCTGTGGATTGGGCCTCACGACGATGTGCTGCGCCGGCACCGGGCTTGGATGTCCACCAGCCTGGCGAAAGAGGTATATCGGCTGAGAAAGCAACTGGTCGAGCCGGTGTTCGGAATTACCAAGGAACAAATGGGAGCCCGAAGATTCCTGCTGCGGGGCCTGGTCAACGTGGCGGCTGAGTGGAATCTCTTGGCAATCGCCTTCAACCTGCGGACTCTCTGGCGCATATGGCGGGACGGGACCTTCGTACTGGCGCCTCATAGTCCCACATCGGGCCCCGTGCCCTGATTTCGGTGCGATCCCAAGACCCTCCCGGACGCGCAAAACTCATCAAGTCGTAATCTGCCGTCGAACCCGACTCTACTAGCAACGCCCGAAGGCACTCACCACTCCTTTCGGTCGAAACAGGCGTTTTCTGGGACAGGCTCCAGCCCGGTACAGTACCTTACGCAGTTGAAACCAATCCCCTCCCCCTGAGGGGGAGGGTTAGGGTTGGGGTGGTCTCCTCCAGCCGCGTAATCACTCCCGGCGATTGACCTATTCCTCCGCGGTCAGTGCGGCAGGGAGGAAGTCGGCGTCGGCGAAATTAGCGAAGCGGTCCGGCAGGAACTCGCTCATGTCGGATACGGCGTCCGTTGAGCCGCGGCAGATGTAGTCGGCGATGATGCGTCCGGTGATCGGGCCGAGGTGGATGCCCTTGGTGGTGTGTCCGGTGGCCAGGAGTACGCCCTCCCTGCCGGGGACCGGCCCGACGATCGGCTTGCTGTCCGGGCTCAGCGGGCGGGAGCCGGCAAGCTGCTGCACCAGTTCGGCGCGCTCCATATCGGGCAGGACGTCGATGGCCCGCTGCAGCAGCTCCAGCCGGGCCGTCTCCGTGGGCTGCCGGTCGAACTCCTCGCCCCAGAAAAGCTGCTTCTCGTCGTAGTCCCGGCCGCCGGTGCTCCCGATGCTGGTGAGGCCGTCGGTCCGGCTGATCATGTGCCCCCGTTTGGGTGAGCTGATCAGCACCGGCAGGGGGTCGCCGGGGTAGTTGAGCAGCAGACGCTCGCCCTTCATGGGCCGGACCGGAACGGGGAATCCCAGCCAGGGGGTAAAGGCGCGGCTCCAGGTGCCGGCAGCCACCACCACCGCGCCGCAATGTATCTCTCCTGAGGCGGTCCTGACGCCGGTAACGGTGTCGCCGCTGGCGAGCAGGCCGACGACCTCGCGGTAAGCAATGCCTGCGCCCTTGATTTCGGCGCCCCGGGCCAGGGCCAGGTTGAGCCGGTAGCTGTCCAGCTGCGCCGACTCGTCCTCGTAGACGGCGCCCAGTATCGAGTGGGAAAGTCGGGGTTCAATGGATCGTACCTCCCCCGCGTCGATCCAGCGCATACTGACGTGGGGCTGCTGCCAGGACATGAGGCCCCGGATCATCTCGGCCTCTTCGTCGTCCAGCGCCAGGCGCAGGGAGGGACGGCGCTGGTAGAGCAGGTCCATGCCCGTGGCGGATTCCAGCTCAGCGACCAGTTCAGGAAACTCGGCATAGGAGGCCCGCGCCATCTCGAAGGACGCGCCCGGAGAGAACTCCGCCCCAAGCAGGCTGAGTGAGCCGGTGGCGTGGGCCGAGGCCCCGCTGCCGATGGCGTCCCGCTCCAGGAGGGTCACCTCCACGCCCTCCCGGGCCAGGTAATACGCAACCGAGCAGCCGACCACGCCTGCCCCAACTACAACCACGTCGGTAGTGTCGGTCAAAGCCACGCTCCACTGGAAGTTTCCGGGGGAAGTTTCCGGGATTTTCGCCGTGGGGCGCACAGGTGTCAATCAGTACGTTTCTGGCCGTGGCAATCTGGACTTAGAGTCAGCAGGACTGGGGCCCCATCAGCGAAATCCCGGAATCACACGAATCACGGTTCAGACAACGACACAGGAAAGTTGAGCAACCCGCCCTCCGCTGAGTAGAATGGACTCCCTGCAACCAGCGAAGGAGAAGCCATGAGCAGCGTTGAGTACGACCCGGCAGCCCGGTTCGACGTGAAGACCACCGACGTGGTCTACCTGGAGCACGACAGCGGCAGCCTGGAGGCGACCATCTACCAGCCACAGGGCGAGGGGCCTTTCCCGGGCCTGGTGGACGTTCATGGCGGACGGTGGTTCCTGAACGACCGCTCCAGCGACCACCACATGAACGCGGCGCTGGCGGCAAGCGGCATAGTGGTTGCCGCCGTGGACTTCAGGCTGGCTCCGGACCATCCCTACCCGGCCCAGATCGTTGACGCCAACTACGCAATCCGCTGGGTGAAGGCGAATGCCGGCCTGCTGAACGTCGACCCCGCCTCCGTGGGCGCCATCGGCTGCTCCAGCGGGGGCCACACGGTTGCGATGAACGGCCTGCGCCCCGGAGACCCGCTGTACGCTGCGATTCCGCTGGCCGGTGAAGAAGACCTGGACGCCTCGCTGCGGTTCATGCTGCTGTGCTGGCCTGTCCTGGACCCCTATGGCCGCTACACCTGGGCCCAGGAGATCGGAGAGGAGCGGTTCATAGGACCGACTGAGAACTACTTCCAGGAACCGGAGAGCATCCACGAGGGAAATCCGCAAGAGGCCCTGGACCGGGGAGAGCCGGTGGAGTTGCCGCCCGCGATCATCATCCAGGGGACCAACGACAACAACATCCCGCTGTTCATTCCTCACAAGTTCGAGGCTTCATACAGGGCTGCCGGGGGGCACGTGGAGCTGGAGCTTTTTCCAGGAATGCCCCATCTTTTCGGGAACACGCCCGGGCCTGAGTCCGACCGGGCCATCGAGCTGATGAAGGGCTTCGTCGCACGCCATCTGTCCCTCCCCGTATCAGCGAGGGTCTGACGGGAGTTACAGCCCGGGCAGAGTCCTCCCCGGTACATCCTGTTCCATAGGCGCTCTTTCATCCTGGCCCTCTCTGCCGCAAGGATTTCACCCTCACCCTCTCCCTCAAGGGAGAGGAGAATATGGGGCCGGTTTGGAAACTTTGCAATCGTCCTGCGGTCCAGCCTAGGGCAATCGCATACGAGCGGGTCAATGTCCGTCATTCCGGCGAAAGCCGGAATCCAGTGACCTGAATCGTCAGTATCGTTGCGTAAATCAGATGCCTTGCAATTACTGGACTCCGGCTTACGCCGGAGTGACGGGGTTGCAGTTTTATATGCGATGGCCCCGGGCCCAGCCTCGCCTGCGTTGACGCTGTATGGCACTGGTGCTAGATTGGGGGCGCTGACGAATGTGAAGAAAAATAAAGGAGGGGGAGATGGACTTTGGACTGTTCAACACATGGAACGCCCTCTACGAAGACGACAGGGTGCCCTGGCACCCGGAATACCGGGGAGGAATGCTCCTGGAGGAAGACGCTTACCTCAAGAACTACGAAGAGATCGACGCCGTCGAGGCGATGGGCTGGGACTACATCTGGCTGGGCGGGGGCCACTTCTCCAAGCAGGCCAGCATGGACCCGCAGGTCCTCATGCTCGCGGCGGTCATCGCCGAACGTACTGAGCGGATCAAGATCGGCTCCTCCATTCACCGCCCGGTGATGAAGCAGTCCGGCGAGACCCTCTCCCCGGCGGCCCTGCCCCACGAGCGCTACGGGTTCGACAACCTGATGCTGGAGGACCCGATCCAGACTGCCGAGCAGGTGTCGATCGTCGACCAGGTAAGCCGCGGCCGGTTCATCTACGGCGCCGGGGGACGCACCCGGGGGTCGCAGACCCGCCGGGAGCAGTTCTTCGAGTACCTCGAGGTCATGAAGCAGCTCTGGACCGAGGACCACTTCTCCGGGTTCGAGGGCAAGTACTACAACTATCCCGCCTTCTACGAGTCCTACCTGGCCATTCCCAAGCCGTACCAGAAGCCGTACCCGCCCATGTTGCTGCCGGTGGACAGCCAGGAGAGCTTCGTGCCCATGGGGGAGCAGGGATACCGCATCGCCATCGGCGCGGGCAGTTCGCCCCACAATCCCCGCGGCTCCACCGTCCTGAAGGAGGACGTCAAGGCCTACCGCCAGGCGTGGATCGACGCGGGCCATCCCGGCGACCCGACGACGGTGGTGCGTATCCCGACCCTGGTGGCGGACACCAAGGAGGAGGCCGACCGCCAGACGGAGAACCTGATGGATCTTGCCCGGCGGTACTACGCCGGCCGCATCGCCATCGGCAGCACCGACGCCGGCACCGCCAGCCCCGAGGCCACCGAGGAGGTCAACCTCTTCGGAACGCCCGAGGAGGTCTGCGACAAGATCGAGATGCTGAGGGACGACTTCAGCACGGACGAGATTATGTTCGAGGTCAACTGGACCTCGTCCGTCCCCCGGGAGGTGGTCATGAACACCATGCGGTGCCTGACAGACAAGGTGATCCCCAAGTTCAAGTAGGTTCCGAGCGTCCCAGAAGCAAACCACCGGAGTGAATCGGGTTTCGCGCCCGGGGACTGGATATCACAGTCCCCGGGCGTTCCGGCTTCCTTTATGAGGCATCTTCAACACAACGGTTCTGCGGGGCACGCCGGCATTGCGCCGGGGAGGCCCGCGTGACATCGCCGGCCGCGCAGAACCCGCGCTACGAGGTCAACGAGAACCCGCCCGTGCTCCCGTCGCTGGCCCACGGGGGGCAGTTCAACCTGATCGCCTCCGCCACCCTGCTGGTCACGCCGGTCATCGTGGCCAAGGAGTCGGGGCTGGGCGACTCGTACCTGCTCTGGATGGTGTTCGCCTCGCTCCTGGCCGTCGGGCTGTCGACCCTGATCCAGGTCCGGCGTATCGGGCCGGTGGGCGCCGGGGCCCTGCTTCCGATGTTCACCGCCGCCGTTTCCATACCCTTCTGCATCACCGCTGTGGTAGACGGGGGACCGGGGACATTGGTGTCTCTCGTGGTCGTGACGGGGGTGATCCAGATCTTTGTTTCCAGGTGGGTGGCCATCCTGCGCAGGATCGTTACCCCGGTGGCCAGCGGCATCGTGATCATGATCCTGTCGGTCACCCTCGCCTCAGTGGTGTTTGCCCTGCTTGACGGGTCAGCCCGGGAGGAACCGCTGGCTGCCCCGCTGACCGCGATGATCACGCTGGCCGTGGTGGCCGCCCTCAGCCTGCGCCGCTCGGCCCTCCTCCGCCTGTGGGGGCCGGTCATCGGGATCGTCGTCGGCTGCATCGCCGCGGGCGGGTTCGGCATCTTCGACTTCAGCCTGGTCCGCGAGGCGCCCTGGGTCGGAGTCCCCACCAGCGTCCCGGACCTGACCCCGGACTTCGGGGTCCACTTCTGGCTGTTGCTTCCCTCTTTCCTGTTCCTGGCCGTCATCTTTTCCATACATTCAAACGGCGAGATCATCGCCCAGCAGCGGGTAGCATGGCGGGACAACCGGGCGGTCGACTTCAGGCAGGTCCAGGGAGGGATGGCCGGAGCCGGAGTCAGCAACGTGCTGGCCGGTATGGGCGGAGCGGTTCCGAACATCATCAACTCCGGCATCATCTCCTTTTCGCAGACCACCGGGTACGCCGCGAGGAGGGTTGGCTACTGCATCGCCACCATCATCATCATCGTGGCCTTCCTGCCCAAGGTGTCGGGCCTCATCGCTTCCATTCCGGCCCCGGTGATGACCGGGTACCTGATGATGGTCACCGGAACACTGCTGGTGGACGGCACCCGGCTGGTGATCCAGAACGAGCCGAACCGGCAGAAGGTGGTGGTCGCGGGCATCTGCTTCTGGATCGGCGCCTCCTTCCATTTCAATCTCTTCTACCTGCCGTCCTTCGGCGCGGTCTGGGATACGCTGTTCAAGAGCGCCATCACCACCGGAGGCCTGGCCGCGGTCGTGATGATCCTCTACCTTGAGATCACCAACCCCAGGAGGATGAGGTTCCAGTCGCCTCTGCACATCGATTCGCTGCCGGATCTCAATGACTTCATGGCCCGCTTCGCAACAAGCAGGGGGTGGAACGACGCCATGAAGGACCGACTGAGCGCCGTGGCGGAGGAAACGCTGCTGACCCTTGCGCCCCTCGATCTGAACTTGGACCTGGACCTGGACGGCGATACCGATGACGATGCCGGTGCGGGAAACGGCCGCAGGCTGATCGTGCTGGCGGCCAGCGACGGTCCGGTCGCCGACCTGGAGTTCATTGGCGGCGGCAACGAGGACAACCTGGAAGACCGGCTTCGCCAGCTTCAGCAGCACGACACCCAGGACCCGGTGGAGGAGGAGCTGTCCCTCCGCCTGCTGCGCAGCTTTGCGCAATCGGTGCGCCACCAGCAGTACCACGATACCGACATCATCACCGTCCGGGTGGGCCAGCCCGGCGACTGACCCACCCCAGCGCCGCCTTGCTCCCGGATTGACTCTCTCTGCGCGCGGCTCCCTATCGCCGCGGTCTTGTGTGCTACCCTGAGCTGTAAGGAAATCGCTCGGAGGCGGGCAGCATGGCCAAGCCCCTTTTGCCCGAAGGATGGCGCCCCGGAACCGCAAAGACGCCACAACAGGACAGAAGACCGGAGGAATACGAGGCTTTTGCCGTCCGGATTTACCGGGATAAGGTGCGACCGGCGTTGGAGGAAGAGCCGGTTGGCTGGTTCCTGTCCGTTGACCTGAACAGCGAGGACTACGAACTGGACGAGAACCACGGCAAAGCATCCAACCGGCTGCTGGCCCGCCGCCCCGACGCCGACGTATTCACGATTCGGGTGGGCTTTCCGTCGGCATACCACCTCAGCAGCATCTTTGGCAATGATCAACGATGATAACCGGGACGGTGGGCCGGTTAAGGCGTCCTGCCATTGTCGTTGAACTCATGGACCGGGACGGACAGCCGCGAAGCGCGGAAGCCTACGTGGATACCGGATTCAGCGGAGAACTGACCCTCCCCAAGTCGGCCATAGAGCGGCTGAGGCTTTCGCAAAATGACAGGGTGAATATGCAAATAGGCGACGGCGCCCTTGCAACGTTCAACACCTACCGTGCTGCCATTTTGTGGGACGGCGCCTCCAGAGAAGTTACGGTCGTCGAGTCCGAAATATGGCCGGTAGCCGGAGTTGGACTGCTCTGGCAGTGCAATTTATCCATAGACTTTGCGCCCGGCGGGAATGTCCTTATAACTGGCTTGTAATTCGCTCCCCGTTCTCGCAGGGGCAGGCATTACCGCAAACGCCACTGGCGCAAAGACTGATTGACGCATCTGCGGCCCAATGCCTAGAATGCCCCTATCACGTCGTTGCCTCACGGGAGGGACTTTACTATGCTGGAAACAAAAGTAGACATCGACCTAGCCGCCCATTTGCTGCGCCGCGCAGGGTTCGGGGCCACCCGTGAAGAGCTGGCGAACTACTCGGCCATGGGATACGAATCCGCTGTCGAGGAACTGCTGGCTCCGAGAGACGAGCGGCGCATCAGCGATTACCTCGTGCGCCGGTTCCATCCCGAGCTGTCCGGCATGATGGGGCCCCTCGCCCCCGGCGAGAACTGGCTCTACCGCATGGCGACGACGACTGCGCCGCTGCGGGAGAAGATGACCCTCTTCTGGCACGGCATCTTCGCCACGGGCTACAACAAGGTCATCCACGGCAAGGCCCTGTCGGACCAGACCCGGATGTTCCGCACCTACGCCACGGGAAGCCTGCGCACCCTGCTGGTCGAGCTGTCCAAGGACCCGGCCATGATCATCTGGCTGGACAACCAGGACAACCACAAGGACGCCATCAACGAAAACTACGGGCGGGAACTGCTGGAGCTGTTCTCCATGGGCGTCGGCAACTACACCGAGGACGACGTCAAGGAGTGCGCCCGGGCCTTCACCGGCTGGACCATCGCCAACCGGGAGTACATGGAACTGCGCTCCCAGCGGGACTCGGACTGGCCCTACGGCCGCATCTCCTGGCACTTCGAGTTCCATCCCGAAGACCACGACTACGGCGAGAAGACCTTTTTGGGGGAGACGGGGAACTTCAACGGCGAGGACATCGTCGACATCATTTGCCGACAACCCGCCACGGCCCGCTTCATCGCCCGGCACCTGTACAGCTTCTTCGTGGCCGACGAGCCGCCGGTGCCTGAGTGGCCATACACCGAGCCGCGGGACCCGGAAGCCATCGAAACGCTGGTGCGGGCCTACTTCGACAACGACTACAACATGGGCGCCGTGCTGCGGGTGCTGTTCAACTCCGGCTTCTTCAAGGCGGAGGGCATCCGCTACACCAAGGTGAAGAGCCCGGTGGAGCTGGTGGCCGGCGTACTGCGCCTGACCGGAGAGTTCGACCGCCCGCGCTACGAGATCATGGACCGCTTCAACCAAGCCACCTTCATGGGCCAGTACCTGAACAACCCGCCCAGCGTGGAGGGCTGGCACCAAGGCACCGACTGGCTGGACAGCGGCACGCTGGTGGAGCGCATCAACTTCGCCAGCCAGCAGATCGGCGATGTTAGCAAGCCCGGCGTCAGCGCCATGATCGGGCGCATCAGCGACGCGCTGAGCGAGACCACCTCGCCGGAACGCCTGGTGGACGCCTGCCTCGACGAGGTGGGTGCGCTGACGGTGGACGAGGACACTCGCCGGACGCTGGTGGACTTCTCGGCGCAGGGCAGCGCGGGAGGCAACGCCAACCACCAGCACATCGCCGACGTGCTCCAGATGGTGGCGGCCACCCAGGAGTTCCAGCGGGCGTAACCTGCTCCCTCGCCCACGGGAGCAAGAAAGACCCGGCAGGTGTCGTTTAAGTGGCTACCCAGCAGGTAAAACCGAGGCAGGTCTCAAAGCAGGCCGACACGGCGCTGCCGCCGCCGCTCGGCCCCATTGCGCTGCGGCTGCACCCTGCTGTGCAACTTACCGACGACCTGCTGTCCGCGCTGAGCTCGCAGAATGACGCCCTGCGCCTCGAAAAGAACGCCGATGGAGAATTGGAGATCTTGCCTCCCACCTCCACCGACACAGGAAATCAGGAACTGAGATCGGGTGCCGACCTGATGGTCTGGGCCCGATCTGACGGAACCGGTGTTGCCTTCGGAGCCAGCACTGGCTTCACCCTCCCCAACGGCGCGGTGCGGGCCCCGGACGCCTCATGGATACTGAAGAGCCGTCTGGCAGAGTTGACCGAAGAACAACGCAAGGGCTTCTGGCCCATCCCTCCTGACTTCGTGATCGAATTGCGCTCCAGCTCAGATACCCTGACTGGCTTGCAACGAAAGCTGGAAGAGTACATCGAGAGCGGCGTGCGGCTGGGCTGGCTGATAGACCCGCTGGACCCGCAGCACCGCGTGTACATCTACCGGCCTGGCGCAGAGGTGGAAGTCCTTGAGGCACCCGAAACCATCCCCGGCGATCCGGAATTGCCTGGTTTTGTACTGGACTTGCAACCAATCTGGGAGCCGGTCTTCTGACTGATCCACCCCAACTCTCCCTATGAAGGGGAGAAAGACTTGACGGATGCCGAGGTGCGGATGACCACAGCACAGCAGACGAAGCGATTGGAATACTCCCACACGATGGGCATGACGGTTATGGAAGGCAAGGGCTTCTACTACCCGGTAGACGCCGCCGTCGGGAAGGATGACCGCCTCTACGTCATCAGCCGCAGCAAGGAGGAGACCACCCGCGGAATTCGCGTCACCATCTGCGATGCCGAGAGCGGCTACTTCGGCAACTTCGGCGGCTATGGGCCCGAGGGCGGCAAGTTCGTCTGGCCCGCCTGCGGGACCACCGACAGCCAGGGCCGCTACTTCATCAGCGACGAGAAGCAGAACCGCGTCACCGCCTACGACGCCGATGGCAACTACCTGTTCCACTGGGGGCGGGGAGGCTCCGGCGAAGGCGAGCTGGACACGCCGTCGGGGCTGGCCTTCGATACCCAGGACAACATCTGGGTCGCCGACACCTACAACAACCGGCTGCAGAAGTTCACCGCAAACGGCGAATTCCTGCTGTCCACCAGCGGACAGGGCGAGGGGGGCGTCAGCCTGCCCTGGGGGCTGGCCTGCGACACGCAGGACAACGTGTACGCCGCCGACTTCGGCAACGACGCCGTGAAGAAATACTCCTCCGACGGCCGGTTCCTCGCCGCCTTCGGCTCGTCGGGCCGCGGCGAGGGCCAGCTCACCCGGCCGGCGGGGGTGGCTGTCGACCGCGAGGGCTACATCTACGTCGCCGACTGGGGCAACGAGCGGGTGCAGGTACTGGACGCAGAGGGCAACTTCGTACAACTGCTGCGGGGAGAAGCTACAATCTCCGAGTGGGCCGCCAACTTCCTCAGCATCAACAAGGAGGAGGCAGCCGCCCGCGCCACCGCCGACCTGGACATGGAGATCGACTACTTCATCGACGATCCCCACGAGGAGTCGTCCCATATCGAGAAGTATTTCTGGTGCCCCTCCTCGGTTAGGCTGGACAGCCAGGGCCGTCTCTACGTGACCGAGACCAACCGGCACCGGATACAGATTTACCGCAGGGCTGAGTAGCTTTCCTGTTCGTCATTCCCGCGAAAGCGGGAATCCAGATGCCAGAGGGACGCCCTCACCCTAACCCTCTCCCAGAGGGGGAGGGAATGATAAGAAAGAGACAACCCGGCAGGAGCAGGACAATGGTATCCACAAAGAAAGAGCGCACGCTGGTCGTCATCGAGCTGAACGGCGGCAACGACGCGCTGAACACGGTCGTTCCCTTCAACAACAGCCTGTACTACGACCACCGCCCCGGCATCGGAATCGCCCCGCAGGACCTGCTGCCCCTCGGGTCCAAAGGTGAGGCGGGCGAGTACGGCTTCAACCCCAACATGCCCGCGGTCAAGGACCTGTGGGACGCCAGCCAGCTTGCCGTCATCAACGGCATCGGCTACCCCCAGCCCAACCGCTCCCACTTCCGCTCGCGGGACATCTGGTACACCGCCGAGCCGGAGAGCATCGGCACCGAGGGCTGGCTGGGCGCGGCCATCCGCGACCTGGACGCCAGGGGCGAGAACGTACTGACCGGCGTGAACTTCGGGCGCGGCCTGCCCCGGGCGCTGGTCGGCAAGGGCGTGCCGGTGGCCTCGGTGGGCAACCTGGAGACCTACGGCCTGCTCCCCGACATCGACGACGAGAACGTCCGCCACCACGCCCTCGACGCCCTCGGCCGGATGTACGGCCCCTCCGGCGGCAGGGACATCGTGGCCCAGGCCCTGAGCGAGAACGGCTCCCAGGCCCTCATGGGCGCAGACATCCTGCGCACCGCGCCGGAGCGCTACTCTTCCAGCGTCGAGTACGACGACACGCCCATATCCAACGGCCTGCGCAATGCGGCGCAGGTGATGAGCGCCGGCCTGGGCACCCGCATCCTCTACGCCCAGCACGGCAGCTTCGACACCCACAGCGACGAGCTGCGGGCCCACGGCAAGCTGTGGCAGGACGCCTCCTCGGCCATCGCCTGCTTCACCGACGACCTGAAGGAGCAGGGCCTGTGGGAGGACTCCCTGGTGCTGGTCTGGTCCGAGTTCGGCCGCCGCGTGAAGGACAACGGCACCGGCTGCGACCACGGCTCCGGCGGCGTGGCCTTCGTGTTCGGCGGCTCGGTGCAGGGCGGCCTCTACGGCCAGTACCCGTCGCTGCGGGAGGCGGACCTGTCCGAGGGCGACATGGCCTACACCACCGACTTCCGCTGCACCTACGCCACCATCCTGGACCGCTGGCTGGGCCTCGACCCCGACTCCATCGTCCACGGCCGCTTCGAGCAGTTCGACTTCGTCGCCCGCTAGTCCAACTCGCTGCAAGACAAGAGACCGCAAACGCCGGGGACGGAAATCTCTCCGGCGTTCTTTTTGCGTCAGTCAGTGTCAGTTTCCTGGCAACGGACGGTATCTGTTCTGTGACAGCAGTACCATTTGCTTGCAAATGATAGACTATGATAGTGCTTACAAATGATGGTGTAGATAAGACTGGACGATTCCTCAAGCAGCCTCAGTTAAGGGCTGCGTTGTACGCTGATTCGGACGGGCTCTGTCGTATCTGCAGCGACCCATTGCCTGAAGAATGGCATGCAGACCACAAGATACCCTGGGTGAAAACGAGGCGGACGAACTTGTTTGAGATGCAGGCTGTTTGTCCGCGTTGCAATCGGGAAAAGGGGGCGAAGATGCCGGAGCGATTGCCTAACTTCACAATCAGGATGGAGAAATTCAGGCCCGGTCAACGTGGGGCGTTTCTTGAGACCCTCAAACGGGTCCGAGCAGGAGAACCGTATACCTCAATCCCCTTGCCCACGAGATATGGGAAAACCGATTTCATGCGGACTACTGGCTTGGAGTTAATGCGGCTGGGACTTGCCCACAACATGATGATAATTTCCCCCGACAGGACTCTCCGTGACCAAGCCGTTGATAAAGACAAGACATTGAATTGCCTGAAACGTTACGGAATCGACGCAAAAATTTCGACTTACAACGTAAGGACCGTCCCGAAGTTCGCTCGGATGGTTGAAGACCATATCATCAGCATTACTACACCAATGGCGAAGAACCATCTTGCTACGTTGCAGCACTGGGTAAACCACCTCAAGACGGTGAAGGGCTGCCCTCCGGTCGTCTATGTGGACGAGTGCCATACAAGCAGCGAGGGGAACACTTGGGGGGCGACGATGGAAGCTTTGGCGGAGGCCGGGGCCTATGTGATTCTCTGCACCGCTACGCCAGTGCGAGCGGACAACGAAATTATACCTGGATTTAAGGTAAACCGCGTCCGTACCGATCGGCGGATGACCACCCAGGGCGGCTACATTTATGAGAGGGACGTGCCTGTTTACCAGTTAGAAGCCCATTGGGTAACAACATTCCGGGACGCTTGGGATGAGAACCCCTCACCGCTATGCAAAATCACCCGACAGACTTTTGAAGTCAATTTGGAGGACATTGGTGAAAGATCTGCGGGCGCGGCCCAGCTATCTGAACTATCAATTGCGGACACACTGAGCTGTATTGGGCGTGTTCTGAAACATCCTGCGGTCGTGAGGGATGCCTGCGAGCTACTCGCCACGGAGTTGCGTAACCGGCGGAATCGAGACCGGAAAACCGCTGCCATAGTTTTCGTAGGAATCGACGAGAAACGTGAGGCGGATGCCGAAGATGACCGCCACGCTAAGATGGTGAAGGATGAATTGGAACGCCGCGGCTTTGTCGGGGTCATCGCAACCAGTAGCGGAGACAACGACGGTGCAAAGGCAGTCAAGAGATTCTCGGATGGTTTCGGAGATGTACTAATCTGCAAACAGATGGCAGGACGGGGGCTGGATATTGCGCGGCTAAAGGTCGAATGTGATCTTTCTCCCGTTAGGACGGAAGCAAACTGGACTCAGAGGTTGATGCGGATTGCTACTCGCTGGGACAGCACCGGCAATCCCGCCGACGAAGTGCGTACTGCCACTTACATTGGCCCAAACGACTGTCTATCAGCTGACTTATTCCAGCGACTGGTGACCGACCAGAACGGCGAGATTCGCGGGGATGGCAACTGGACTATCGTGGGTAGCACAGATGAGGAAAAGGAACGGAGACTTGCTAATGAACGGCGAGCAAGGTCCGAATGGGAGGTCGTGGATACAGCGTTGCCGGAGGTTTTCCAGGACAGTGACCGGGTTGTAGCGAAAGGCGACTTTATCCCATACTTGGATAAGATTTTCGAGGAAGAGCCTGACCTGATAGCAAAGATTACTAAGCCAAGGTTGGGTGTGCTAGTGGAAAAAGCGGCTGTGCAGTACATATCCGACCGGAACGGCAGCAATCAGAGCGGTTTCTCTCCTACTGGTGCTATTACAACCGGCGTTTCGGCGGAAATCGAGGACAGGGACGCCATTCTGGAGTCGCTGTATGATGGCCTCAACAACTCAGTCAGGCGGTTAACCGAACTTCGTTTGCGCAGACTTCCCGAACAGACGCGGGCAGAGAAAGGAATGTATGGGTCTGTCATAAGCAATGTCTGGGCGGGTTTTGGGATTACATCGAAGGGAGCGCTCCGTGAGATAACTGACGAAACAAGGCTGCGTCAATTGATAGCGATGGCGAACCGCGAGATTGAAGACCTGGAGGAACGCCATGACTTCTAGTAGTACAGCATTGAGCGAACAGGACACGGCCAGCTTTGGGCCGCGCGATATGAAGGCTCCCGGCACTCCCGCTTGGTGTTGGCAGACTGTCAGTGCTTTGCAAACGATGTGGAAGGGCCTTGACTTGAATCTGGATATGTATATGGAAACTTGGGCCGAGGCCGAGGAACACCGGGTATGGGAGAAGATACCCTACGAATCCCCATATGGCAGCAAAGAGGCGATGCTGGCTGACTTGGAGCTTGGCGACGATGCCAGAGCGCGGGCGCGAGTGGCATCGCAAGCAGTGGCAATGCCGCCGCTCAACCGGAACGGGGGATTGAGGAAAAAGGGGCAGCCGGATATGTATCAGGCTGCAAAATACGGCAAATGTGCAGAATATCTAACCCGCAGGATCGCCCGCGACCACCCGAATATCCACGAGCGGATGATAAAAGGAGAGTTCTCCAGTGTGGCAGCGGCGGCGCGGGAAGCCGGTATTTATCCCGATAGGCCGCGCGTCAAGCGTGTGAACGTAAACAATAATGTGGAGAAGCTGGCGAAGTCCATCCGGAATATCTTGGGGCCAGATGATTTTGGGCGGTTCGTGGACTTCGCCGTATGCCTGTCGGCGGACGACAAAGAGGCGGGGAAGGCTGAATCCGCCGACACCACAACCTACGCCGTCGATGACCGTACTGAAATTCTCAGCGGTAGTCTCTGGGAAGGAGACGTAGGCGAGAGAGGCCACTAAACGTGCATCACCGGGCCTTCAGAGAATACATCGTCAAGAACAGTCGGAACCAGGCCACCTATCGAAGGGAGGCACCTACCCTGGCAGCAGGCCCTCGCCTACGAAGAACTCCTCGGCTTCGAGGAGGGTCAGGTCGGGCTCCGGCAGGATCAGGTCCGACTCCACCAGTTCATCCACCGGCACCGGCGTCCCGTTGTCCCGCACCAGGTCCAGCATCCGCTTCAGCAGCATTTCGAATGCGGCCTGGTCTTCGGCCGCGACCGCCTCGACCAGCTCGTTGTCGATCTCGTTGAGCTGGTCGATGAACGAGCCGGGCAGGTTGTACTGGCCCTCTGAACTGATGCGGACGATCATTGCAGGCTCCCCTGTCCCGACGAAGACCCGGCGCGCCGCGCCTTCAGGGCCTCGAGCTCGCTCGCCGCGCCGCTGCTGACCGACATCTTTTCCAGTTCGCGGGTTATGTCGTCTTTGCCGCCGCCGGCGAAGTCGTCCAGCACTCCGGCTTCGGCCAGCTCGTCGATGGCGCTGGCCCGGGCCCGCATACTCTCGGTCTTGGTCTCGGCCCGTTCCACGGCCAGGCCCACGTCGCCCATCTCCTCGGAGATGCCGGAGAGAGCGGAGCCGATGCGCACCTGGGCCTGGGCGGCGGTGTACTGGGCCTTGATGACCTCCTTCTTGCTCTTGAAGGCGGCCACCTTGGCCGACAGCCGGGCCTCGGCCTGGGTCAGCTTCTCCTGCTCGACCTCCATGCCGGCGATCTGCTGATCAAGACCCTCGAGTTCGAGGACGGCGGTGTTCTTGCGCTCCAGGGCCATCAGGGCCAGGTCCTCGCGGCCCGCGTCCAGCGCCTGCTCCGCCTGGCGCTCGAGGCGGGCGATGTTCTCCCGCACCTTGTCGGCCTGCTGCACGATCTGGCGCTTGGCGGCCACCATCTCGACCACGCCGCGCTTCACGTTGCGCAGCATTTCGAGCTGCTTTTCGTAGGAGTAGTCCAGGGTCTCACGCGGGTCTTCCGCATTGTCCAGGATGCGGTTCATCTTGGACTTTACAATGGTGGACATTCTCGAAAGCATCCCCATGATGCGCCTCCTCTACTGCTGGAACTGTGGTCCGGCGCCGGGATCCAGGCGATGGAGGTCAAAAGCCCCCTCTCCCCCGGTTCCTGCCGCCCATAAGGTTGATCACTCCGACAACGATTCCGATGATGCCGACGACGACCAGGATGAACCCCAGCACATCGAGGAGCCAGTCGAACCAGCCGGCGATCAGCGCGCCTCCAAGAAGCAGCACGATAATCCCGACTATCAGCAACATTGCGGGGCTCATTTCGGCTCCTTTTGACGGTACCTTGCGGCTTGTCAGCTACTGAAGAGCTGCGCTTCAAGCATAATCTACGCCCAACTCCCCCCGCAACCGGGAATTGCCCTTTGATAGTTCTCTCTTCCTTGAGTGAGGAGGGAACAACTGAGACGGGCCTCCGCAGATTGACCTGCTCAACCGCCCTGAGTACACTCAAGCAGCGGACGGTACTATCGCGGGAGTCCTTCGACAAGCTCAGGATGAGCGGCTTCAGGCTCAGGATGAACGGCTTCGCAGGTTGAGGAGCTTCGCAGGTGAGGAGAAGTATGCTGCGGTCTCTGTTTGGCCGGGGAAAGAAACGGGAGCCGCTGGGCCCGCCCCAGGACGACAGCATCCGGGCGGCCCGCGTGGGGGACGTGCTGACCATTTCGGGATACTCGGTCGAGTACGACGACCGCCTTTTCTTCATCGAGCGCATCCACCGCTACTCCACCGCCGCCGACACCTGGCATGAGCTGCTGTGCGCCGACGGCGACACGAAGCTGTGGATCGACTGGACCGACGGCAGCGACCTCTCGGTGACCGTTACCGAGGACACCGGCCCCTCCGGTCTCACCGCCACCGGGTTGACCGAGGACGACCTGATACAGCTGGACGAAGAGCACTCCATCGACAACTTCGTGACCATCGAGGGCGACAACTACCGCTACCGCAACAGCGCCGAGGTGCTCTTTTTCCGGGACGGCAGGGGCGCCGGAGACGCCTTTTACCAGTGGGACTTCATACAGGAACAGGGAGACCACGCGCTGACCATATCCAAATGGCCGGAGCGGCCCTTCGAGGTGGTGTTCAGCGACGTGGTCGATCCGGAGAGCGTCACCCTCTACCAGGGTGAGCGGCGGGAACGCTGACGCCGACCCGGGTCCCGGGCATTCAGCCAGCCATGGAAGCAGGCGATGATAGACGCATTTATCGACTCATTACAGGCCTTCCCACGGGGACTTGTCTTCGTGGCCGAGGGGCTGATCATCCTGGCATTGGCCAAGTTCGCCAGGGACGCGGTCACCCGCCACAACATAAACGAGGAAGTGGTCGATAAGGCCAACCTGGCCGTGGCCCTGAGACTCAGCGGCTACTTCCTCGCCGTCATTCTCATCCTGCTGGGAGTGCTGTACCAGCCACTAGCCATCGGCTTCGCGGAGGAGGGATTCGGGTTCAATCGCGCCCTGGGAGAGGAAGTCCTGCGGGTGTTCCTGTATTCCCTGGCAGGCATCGTGGCGCTGAACCTGGTCCGGGTGCTGTTCGACCGCCTCATCCTCTACAAGTTCCAGCTGGAGAAGGAGGTTGTGGAGGACCGCAACGCCGGAGCCGGAGCCTCCGAGTTCGGAATGTACGTCGCCACCGGTCTGCTCATTTCCGGCGCGGTCGCCGGCGAGACCGCCGGCAGCGAGGGAGAGGCGGCGCTGGTGGCGCTGGCCTTCTTCGGGATGGGCCTGATCCTCCTGATCGCATTTGCGCTGTTCTACGAGTTCACCACATCGTTCAACATCCACGACGAAATCGAGCGAGACAACCCTGCCGTCGGAGTTGCCCTCGGGGGGAACCTCGTCGCCATCGGCCTGGTCACGCTGAAGGCAGTGTTCGGCGACTTCGCCGGCTGGGGGGAAAGCATCGCCTCCTTCCTGGTCTTCGGTGTGCTGGGCTTCGTGCTGCTCTACGTGATGCGTCTCCTGATCGACCTGGTCATCCTGCCCACCGTGAGGGTGTCTCAGGCCCTGTCCGAGGGCCGCAACCTGGGAGTCGCCCTGGTGGAAAGCGCGGTGGTGATCAGCGCGGCCATGGTCCTGTTCATCGCCATCTGAGCGGATGTGTCACAAATCCCCTCTCCCTCCGGGAGAGGGTTAGGGTGAGGGCGTCTCTCCACCGCCTGCCCGGCGCAGCAGATCCCGGTCGGCGGCCTCCCGTAGCTGCTGCTCCTCGCGCTCCTCGAGCCAGGCGTGGCCGGAGTCCATGACCCGCTCCATCTCCCCGGGAGATACGCCGTCACGGTTCACCACCGGCTCCAGCACCGCCTCGAAGAACTCGTCCGACTCCATCACCGTCTCCCAGTCGCGGAGCCGCGAGTCCAGCGTGCCGTCGTACAGGCGCAGCAGGAACACCGTGCGAACCGGGTCCAGCTCATCGGCGAGGAAAGCCTGCACCCGCAGGTCGACGCCGCGTCCGGCGCCGAACTCCACAACCTCCAGGCCCGGCTCGGCGAGGGTGTCCTGGTAGTGGTCGTAGTCGCCGATGTACGACTCGGTTTCCACCAGCAGCCCGGCGATGAACCGCCTCCCTTCCGGCGTGATCACCAGCCGGGGCGGCGCATCGTCCTCGTCCTCCTCTTCCTCTTCACCGGCATTTTCCTCGCCGACCTCCGGGAGACCGATCAATCCCTGCTCCAGCAAGGTCCCCACGGCCCGTGCCATAGCAGGGCCGCGGGTTTGACCGTCACCGGCCTCAATCAGCGCCTCGTGCTTGTCCAGAAAGTACAGTGCGGTCAGCGACCGCATCCAGTCCAGAAGTCCCTCGCGGCTGTCCCGGTACCCGTGCCGCACGGCGTACTCCAGCGGGCAATAGCGTTGCTCAAGGTGCAGGGACAGCACCCCTCCTTTCGTTTCCTCGCTTAGAGGTGGACAAGAAGGGAGGGTATGCGCGACCAGGGAGGAGACGGGCGCGTCCAGCTCCACTTCCACGTCACCCAGCGACACCCGCAGGGCGCAGCGCCAGTCCCGCCACTCCTCGCAGACGGCCAATAAGACGGCGTAGATTTCGGGGAGGTCGGGATTGGCCCGGAGGTCGAAGCGGCCCGATATGTCCGTTCTGGCCTCTTCATCCGGAGGAAAAACCAGTTCCAGCAACTGCGACACGGACTTCCCAAGGACTGCCTCCGGCAGTTGCACGCGCAGGCAGTCATCCTGCCTCATGCCCTCCAGGGATACCCGGAGCAGGAATGCAGCGTCCGAAGCGCCGATGCCTACGCCCTCCGCAGCACCCGCATGGCGCCGCCTCCGCCGAAGCCGCCGAAGCTGCGGGACGAGGAGCGCACGGAGCTGCTGCGGGAGATGGTGTTGCTGGTGCGGAAGCTGCCGCTGGTCCTCTGGGTCGACTGGTAGGTGCTGCGGTTGGAGCTTACGTTGCCCCGCGACGACTGGTAGCGCGACCCGGCAAAGGAGGACTGCTTCTGGTTGTAGCTGGCGTTTCGCTGCGTCTGCCTGCCGTAGGCCGAGGAGTTGCGGTAGGTGGTGCGCTGGTTGCGGATTTCCGTGCCCCGGGTCGGCGGCGTGGAATAGTAGTAGCCGCCGAAACGGGGAGTTATAGCCGAAATGAGCAGGTAGGTGAAAAGGAAGTCGCCAGGCCCCCAGTAGCTGTGGTAGTAGCTGTTGGCGTGGTAGCCGCGCATCTCGTGGTCGCCGTTGGTGCCCCGGACGATGGCGAAGAGCTGGTCGTCGCTGGCTTCGTTGATCTCGTTGTCGTTGTTCAGGTCCTCCCAGCCCTCCAGGGTCAGGACCTCCCCGTCCTGCTTGGCGCGGATGAGGACGATGCCGTCGCCCTCGTAAATCTCGTTGACCCGGCGCTCGAACTCGGTGGCGCTCTCCGAGTCCCGGAACGCCTGCTGCACGTCGTCCAGGTTGATGCGGCCGGCGGCCCCGTCGGTGGCGGCCCAGTCCTCGTAGGACGGCCCGCCGCAGGCGGCAATCAGGGGCCCAGCGGCGACAATGCCGCCGAGGGAGAGGGCCGTGCCCAGCCTGAAAGGTCTCCGCACCATGCCATTCATCTCCGCCGGTGTTGCTTCATTTTAACCGCCATCGGGCGCGCCCGTCATCGGCTGCCCTGTTTCCTACAGGTTCTCTTAAAGTTCCCTCTCCCTCCGGGGGTTAGGGTGGGGGCGTACCCCTGTCCTTTTCTTGGCCGCTGGTGGCCGGGAATTCACCCTCACCCCTCCTGAGCCCATCGAACCCATCGGCGGACTCTCTCAGCCCATCCTTCGACAAACTCAGGATAAATGGGCGCCTTTGGAAGAGGTTGCTTCGCAATCATCCTGTGTTTCCTGCTCCGCTCCATTCAGGGCGAGGAGCCGCTCGGTCTCGCTGCTCACGGTTACCGCCCGGGGCGCAGGCAGTCCCGCAGGGGCCAGGGGCATCGTAGACAGTCGGGACAGGAACTCGGCCTCCACCGTCTCCCAGAACTCCTGCCAGTGCAAGGAACAACGGCTGATGTACATGGCAACCGCGGACTTGTGATTGCGGCCGCTCAGCAGTTGGCTGGCCACGGTGTCCCGGAGCAAGGATACGTGGGCCGGCCAGAGGTCGCCGCAGACGCGCAGGTATAGCAGTCGCGCCAGCTCGGAGAACACCCCGTCCCTCGCCTCCTCTGCCCGCGAGGCAAACCGGGCAGCCAGCAGGTCCTCCAGCGCACCGGGAACAAGTGGCAGTTCCAGCCCGTACAGGGACGAACCGTCCACACCGTAATCCCGTCGCAACTCCTCCGACAGGGCCTCAAACCGGGAGGCGTAGTCATCGTCGGTGTCCGGCCCCAGGTGGTCGGCCGCCAGCCGGGAGGCCATCCTCGAGGCCGCTTCCTTCCAGAGTCTATCGACGGCAGAGTCATCCCCCGCGGAATCCATCAACTCGCGCCGACGCCGGTGGTAGAGGCGGGTCTGCCTGTCCAGCTCTGCGGCGTAGTCCTGCATGAAGGCGCGCTGGGCCTCGCCCTCCCTGTCGGCGGCGGCCTGGAGGCGCTCGATGCGGCTGCTGACCTCCTCTCCGGTGTAGTAGACGCGGCCCGCGGCATCGGTCCGTCGGCAGCTTCCCAGCTTGACGATTGCCTCGGTGTCCAGGTTGACCATCCGGTCTTCCAGGGAAAGGAAGGTCTGCGCCAGCCCGAACCGGCCCTGCCGTCCGCTCCTGCCGTTGAGTTGCAGCGCAATCCTGCCGGAGTCGTGGACCTCGGTGCCGATTACGCACAGCCCCAAGGCAAATTCAAGTTCCGTGGTGTCCTTCCCAACGGCCCGGCCTGCGCGTAGGGAGACCCTGACGCCGTAACCACCGTCCTCCGGCTCCGCATGGAAACGCTCGCACCGAAGTAGCCGCGCCAGGAGGATTCCGGCCTGCTCCCGGGACGGGCAATTCACCCCGACTGCGGCCATAGCACCGTCCGTATCTTCCAGGATCCGGCTGATTTCCGCGACGCAACTGTCGGCGATTCGATCGTCTAGGTCGGTATCCAACAGGATGTCCGTGCCGCGCCCGGCCATGTGGGTAGCCACGGTAACCGCTCCGAAGGCGCCGGCTTCCCGGACAATAGCGGCTTCGGCGTGGGTGGTGACCGCGTTGAGCACCCGGTGGGGCACGTCTCGGGAGTCAAGCAGGCAGGCCAGCTCCTCGGACTGCTCCACCGTCCGGGTCCCCACCAGCACCGGCTGGCCGGTCCGGCGCCTTGCCGCCACCTCGTCCACCACCGCCGCCAGCTTCTCCTCGCGGGTCAGGTAGACGCGCGGCGGCAGGCTGACGCGGCCCGACGCCCTGGCCGGCGGCGCCACGGCAACCTCCAGCCCGTACTTGCGACGGAACTCATCGGCGGCGGTTACGGCCGTTCCGGTAATGCCTGCCAGGCTCCGGTACCGGCCCACGAACCCGGCCACGGAGACCTGCGCCAGCGTCTCGGCGTGCGGGCGCACCGGCACCCCCTCCCGGGCCTCCACCGCAGGCTGGAGGCCGTGCTGGTAGATGCTGTCGGGCTTGGGACGGCCGGTGTGCGGGTCGATCAGCACCACGCCCTCATCGTCGACGAGGTAGTCGACGTCCCGTTTCAGCAACAGCCGGGCGGTGAGGGCCTGGCTGACCTGGTTCTCGAGTGAGTAGCGCCGCGCCACCCGCCGGGAGAACGCTCCCGCCCGCGAACCCGGGGGCCGCCCCGGTGATCCCCCGGCGTCGATGGGCGCGTCGCCGTGGAAGCTGCCAAGCCTGCGTTCCAGCCGGTCGCGCCCCCTGTCGGTCAGGGTGACGAACCGGCCACCCGGATGCACCGCATAGTACAGATCGTCCGACAGACCGGCGTTCCGGTCCTCGGCCAGGACGAGAACCTGTCGCCGGAACCTGGGCCGGGCGGCGAACCAGCCCTGCAGAACCGGGTTGTCCGGCTCGGCCAGCAGCAGGGTCGCCAGCAACCGGGTTGCTGGGACCGGGCCGCCATCCGGGGCGCCTGCCTCGGCGGCCAGTCCGGCAGCGAGCTCGCGCTGCGAGTCGATCATCTCAGCAACGGCCCGGTCCACCCGCACTGGCATCCGGGTGCCGCCCATCGGATTGCCGGAGATGATCATAGGCGTGAAGGCCTCGTCGATCAGGGCGTGGTCGGCCTCGTCGACGATGGCAACATCCAACTCCCGCTGCACCATTTCGCGGGCCGACGACTTCAGGTGGTCCCTCAGGTGGTCGAACCCCAGCTCCCGCATCGCGCCGTAGACGATGTCGCGACCATAGATGTGCCTACGCTCCCCATCCTCCATGTACCCCAGCACGGCTCCGGCGGCGAGTCCAAGGGAGCGGTAGACCGGCTCCAGCAGCGCCGCATCCCGCTCCGCCAGGTAGTCGTTGGCCGTAACCACGTGCACCCGGCGGCCCATCACGGCGTGCAGCGCGGCGGCGAAGGCTATGGCCACCGTCTTGCCCTCTCCGGCGTCCATCTGCACCACCCTGCCCCGGAACAGGTGAGTCGCCGCCAGCAGCTGCTCGCCGGTGGCCCGGAACCGCAGGCGGCCCTCCGCATCGCCGGTCCGGGCGGCCCGGTAGAACCCGGCGGGCAGCATGATGTCGGCCGCCCGGCGGTGGCTGCGCTGGATCGAGACCTCCGCGATCGCCGTGGCGACGGCTCCGTCGTCCTCCGTGCCGTTGCCGGGAGGCGAGGGGTCGTCAAAAATCCTCCACGCGCCCAGCCGCCGGTCGATGGCCTCGGCAACGATGGCGAAGCACTCCGGCAGAAGCGATTCCCCGGCAGCAGGGGAACTGCGGTCGCGAAGGGCCTGGAAAGCGGTGCGCAGTTGCCGGTCGGAGTGCGAAGAGCAGTCGTGGCCCCGGATGCCGGACAGCAACGACAAGATTGAGGACTTGCGGCGTCTCATGGGGCCAGTTTACCCCACGGCGCTGGCTGGCCGTCATCCCGATGTTCAGCCAGAGTATCCCTAGCTCTCCCCGGGGGGCTGAGTCCGTTCGGGGCGCTGAGTCCGTTCATGGTGAGCTTGTCGAACCACGAACGGACGGCCCTTCGACAAGCTCAGGGCGAACGAGCGTGCCGCTGTCTGGGGGAACGTGGGCTCGCCCCCACCCTAACCCTCCCCTGGAGGGAGAGGGAACTATTACGGAGTATTGTCAATTTGCTTTTTCGTCATTCTCGCTTTCGCGGGAATGACGGTTTCGGGACTTGGTCTCGATTTGAGATGGCGCTACCGCAGCCTGATTATCACCAGCCCTGCCTCGTGGCCGGGGCCGTCGCAAAGGTCGAGGCGGCGCAGCAGGTGATCGCGGGCTTCCAGGACGCGGGCGGCGGTATCCGGCTCGGCCTTCTGGAACTCGCGACCTAGGGGCGTGTCCAGCGTCCAGTCCGGGGAAACCGAGCACCCCAGCCCTCCCCGGCGGGCCACCTCCTGGAACTGGTCCCGGGTCCGATGATACTCGGCTTCGCTCCGGTAGCTGATGGGAGCGATGTAGTAGTCGGCGGACAGGTACAGGCCCAGCTCGTTGTCGAACACCTGCATCAGGTCGGAGAAGGGCATCCACCCCTCCAGGGCAAAGAACAGGTTCTCCGGGATGTCCTGCGGCGTGCGGTGGTAGTAGAAGAGCTCTTCCGACTCCACCATCTTCACCGGCAGCGGCTGCTTGTCCCGGCATCGCAGCAGGCGGTCGGCATCCGGGCCACGCAGGAACAGGAAGGGCACGTTGCCGTTGGTGGCATCGACCAGCACCTCCGCGCCGTCGATTCGGTAGAGCAGAGCGGTGTGCTGCCAGTAGCGCATGTATCGCCTGGAGAAGCTGGGATCGAAGGTCTTCAGGATTTCCCGCAGCCTCTCCTCGGGCAGGGAGCCGTCGGCGTCCTGCCCCGCGAGAATATACTCGGACTCGAAGCCGTAGTGGTCGGTGAGGAACTTCAGGGCCTGCACCTTCTCCGAGCAGATGGCGCCGCCGCCCTCCAGGATGTTGTCGACGGTCTCGTCGCCGGACTTGTAGACCAGCTTCCTGCCGGTGAACCGGGAGTAGTTCTCGAAGGGGCTGTTCCAGATGCGCCGGGCTAGGGCTTCGAGGAATTTCAGTTCCTGCTCCGCAGTCCGGAGTTCCAGCACATTCTCGGCACCGTTCTCTCCATGTTCGCCGACAAAGGTGTCGCGCACAAAGGCCTCGTACCGTTCCGGGGCGCGCCGCCACCTGCGGGCGTGGAAGCCCCGCCAGTTGCGGTCGTACTCGCAGGCGATGCGGTCGATGGCGATGTCCAGGACCGAGACTTCCTGGCTGCTCACTTGGGCCGGGTGCGCCGTCGGCACATCGTCCGGTCCGATCGGGCTTCCCGCGTCGGTGAAGGCCACGCCTGAGAACATATCCATCAGCCGACCCGCGTCGTCGCTGGCATAGACTAGGTCGCCGATGGCGTAGAGGGCTTCGGCGGACGACTCGGTGATTCGCGATTCGGCCAGCAGCCTGCGGATGGGTGCGCGCTTCAGATAGCGGTCGAGCAGTTGCCCGAGCGTCAGCGCGGTGTCCCCCGGCTCCAGGCGCAGGGAGCACTCCTTGGTGGAGACCTCGTCACGGAGTTGGAGGATGAAGGGAGTTGGCGCCGTTGTCTCAGGCAAGATTTCACCCTCACCCCAACCCTCTTCCTCAAGGGAGAGGGGGTCATTTTCTACGGGCCGGAAACGCCCCAGCGGGAGGCGAAATCGGCGTATGACGGGCGGCTCTGCAGCACCAGCTCCCCGTCGGCGGTCAGGGCGTAGACCGATGGCAGGGCCACGCCGTTGAACATGCTGGCCTTGGTCAGCGTGTAGGAGCCGGAGTTGCTGAACATCACGCAGTCGCCCACGCGCAGCTTGCCGGGAAAGCGGTAGGCGCCGAACAGGTCTCCGGCGAGGCAGGTGCAGCCCGCCAGCTGGTACTCGTGGGGCGCGTCGTCGTCATGTCCCACCACCTCGGGCTGGAAGCCGTACTCGAAGACCTCCGGCATGTGGTTGACCGAGGTGTCCAGCACCGCCACCGTCGCGCCGCCGCTTGGAAAGATGTCCAGCACCCTGGACACGAAGTAGCCCGCCGCCCGGATCAGGCCCGACCCCGGCTCGATGAACACCTTTACCCTGTACTCCGAGCGCAGGGAGTCCACGATCCGGCACAGTTCGTCGAGTCCCCGGCTTGGCTCTCCTTCGTCATCCTCAAAGAGATAACCGCCGCCCAGGTTGACCCACTCGATCCGCTCCAGCAGGTCGGGGATACGCTCGCGCAGTCGCTGGACGGTGGCAGCCAGCTCGGCGAAGTCGTCCGAGTCGCAGTTGGAATGGAACAGCAAGCCCCGCACTCCATCCAGCCGCGCCGGTTCATCGCGGAGGACGGAGGCGAGGTCGTCCAGCGGCACGCCCAGCTTGGAGTGGGGCCGACAGGGATCGTAGCGGCAGTCGTCGGCGAAGGAAAGCTGCGGGTTCACCCGCAGGCCGGGGCTGGCGCGGCCCGGAATGCGCGAGTGATGGGCGTCCCACTGTCCCAGGGAGTTGAAGGCGATGCAGTCGCACAGAGACCTCAGCTCGTCGAGTTCGTCCTTTCGCAGTCCGGGAGTGGTTATGTGAACCGACCCTTCGTCGCCGATGATGCCGCGGGCCAGCCGCGCCTCGTAAAGCGAGCTCACCGCGAAGCCGTCCAGCCGAGGCGCCATCAACCGGAGAGCCGGGGCGAAGGAGAAGGACTTGACCGCGAAGAGGACCTCGCACCGCCCGTCTGCCCGCAGGAACCCAGTGTAGTCGAGGAGGCGGTTTATCGCTCGCTCGTCGTAGACGAAGGCCGGAGTCTGAATGGACTCGAACCCGTCCGGGAACGACTCAGGGCAGTCCAGGGAGGCGGTCATCATCGGCCGATTCTAGCACAGGGTTAAGGTTCCGTTCTGACGATTTCACCCCCACCCTAACCCTCCCCCTGAGGGAGAGGGGATTGGGGGAGCGGAGTCGGGCCGGATGCTTTCTCAACAGGCACCGGCGCGAGGGGCCGCCGTACCGACGCGGGGTTGACGCCCGCCTTCAGGGCCGCCATCACGCCCGCCGCCTCCCAGTAGTTGGCGACGCGGTGGAACTGCCCCTGCCGCCAAGGGAGGGCGGAGAGGTCGTTGCCCATCAGGTTGGCGTTCTCTTCAACCTCGATCACCGGGATGCCCTGTTCCAGGGCCGCCAGCGTCGGCAGGCCCAAGCAGCCCTGGGGCAGCACCAGGCAGGACACCTCGCGAGCGGTCAGCACGCCCGGCTCGCGCATGGCCTCGCGGTCGACGACGATACGCGGGCTCCGTTGCAGGCCCTTCAGCACCGACTGCATGAAGGTCATGGAGATAGCCTCGGCGGCCATTCGCGGGTCGACCACGCCCACATCCAGGTCCAGCACCTCCTGGGACTCCAGCATGGGCGAGTGAGCCGACGGCACGTCGTACCGGCTGGAGACGGCATGGGTCAGCATCGCTTCGACGCCACCCCAGGGGTTGACCATACCGCCGTCGCTCGTGAAGTAGTCGGCGTGGTACTGGAAGGGCACCGATATCACCGACGACAATGCCACGGCGTCGTACGCGCCCCGCCGCGAGTCCAGCACCGCGAACAGCCGCTCCACCTCCTCCACCATTCCGGCAGCGCGAGCGGAGTCCGTGTAGTCCGAGCGCATGACCAGGGGCGGGTCCAGCGCGACCACGCCGGGGCAGAGCAGGCCGTAAGAGGCGTGGGCGGCGTTCACGGCGTTTACCGCCAGCTCGGTGAACAGCAGGTTGGGGTGGGAGTCGACGACCGCCAGCACCCGGTTGGCCCGCACCGGCTGAAGCCCGGCGGTGCCCATCAGCAGGCGGCAGACCACGCTGCCCTCCACGTACAGCGCGTTGTCCGGCATCTCGTTGATGTCGGAGGCGTTGACCACGTTGGGGTGGGTCACCAGGGTATCGCACACCGACGCCAGCAGGCGCGCGACCGGCGTGGCGTCCCCGGCGTGCCCCCCGATAGCCGCGCCGACGCCCGTGGGCACCAGAAGCACGGCGTTGAACCGCGACGTGTTCTCCGAGAGCCGCTGCCGGAAAGAAAAAGCCCCCTCTCTTCTCCAAGTTCCCTCTCCCTCCGGGAGGGGGTTAGGGTGAGGGTGGTCCCCCACCAGAGTGGTGACCTCGCAACGGTAGCCACGACCCTGCGTCCCCGTCACCACCAGCCGGAGCGGGGTATGGCCCGCAGGCAGACGCTCGGCCGTCTGCCGGGACAGCCACTCCAGCAGGCCCGCGCCACCGGAAGCATGTGGAATTTCAAGCTCGGTTTCGGTCAGGTGCATAAGATTGATGAATCTTTCAACGCAGAGAGCGCAGAGAGTATCGCAGAGTACGCAGAGGAATGGGGTTCACAGTATAATCTCTGCGTTCTCGGCGCGTCCTCTGCGCCCTCTGGTTCAGACTCTCTTGTAGGGAAAGGTTGTTATGCCCGAACACCGGCTGCTGGCCTGCTTTGCCCACCCCGACGACGAGGCGTTCCCGGTAGGCGGGGCGCTGGCGGCCCACACCCGCCGGGGCGTCGACGTGCGCCTGATCACCACTACCCTGGGCGAGGAGGGCGAGATCCGGCAGGAGGGTTCGGCCACCCGGGAGACGCTGGGGAGTATCCGGGAGGTTGAGCTGTCGTGCGCCGTCCAAGCCCTGCGCCTGAACAGCAACGACGTCTGGGGCTACCGGGACTCCGGGATGCAGGGCTGGGAGTCGAACAACCACGACAAGGCGTTCATCAACGCCCCCGCCGATGTGGTGGTGAAGCGGCTGGTGCTGGAGATGCGCCGCTTCCGTCCCCAGGTGGTGCTGTCCTTCGGCCCCGACGGGCTGTACGGCCACCCGGACCACATCGCCATCAGCAACCACGCCACCACGGCCTTTCACCTGGCCGCCGACCCTTCGGCGTACCCGGAGCAGCTGACCGGCGGGCTGCAGCCCTACGAACCCAAGCGGCTGTTCTACAGCGTGCGGCCCCGGGGATTCAGGCGCCAGTGGGCCGAGGCCCTGCGCGGCGAGGGCATCGACTGGCCCTGGCCATCGCCGGAGCAGGAGTTGCAGGGCGTGCCGGAGGACGAGGTGCACCTGGAGCTGGACGTTGCGGGCAACGGCGACATGGAGGCCAAGATCGCCTGCATCCTCTGCCACCGCACCCAGGTCGCCCCAGACTGGCCCTACCACCGGGTGCCCCGGCACGTTACAGCACGCATCCTGGGCCGCGAGTTCTACGTCCGCGCCCACCCGGAAGTCGCCGAGGGCGAAAAGGTAAGCCCCGACTTCTTCGCGGGGCTTTAGGCCATGCAATAGGGAATTTACTTACATGGATGAACAGGATTCAAAATCGAATTCAAATATCCTGTTCATCCTGTATATCCATGTTGATTTAAGCCGTTGGGTTACGCCAAGACGACGCGCTCCTCGCCGCCGGCGGGGCGCTGGATGATCTCCACGCTGACCTCGTCGGGGGCGACGATGAAGGCCACGGCGGACCCGGAGGGCATCACCCACGGCTCGCAGTTGAAGTGCACGTTGTTGGACTTCAGGGTGGCGGCCAGAGACATGATGTCATCGGTCTGGAAGCCCAGGTGGTCCAGGCCATAGCGCGGCTCGGTGGAGCCGGCGACGGGGTCCTCGCCCTCGGCGCGCCCGGATATGGTCATCAGGTAGGTGCCGTTCAGCGACAGCTCAATGGACTTGGTGTTGGACAGCGGCCGCTCGGCCACGATCTCGGCCCCGAAGTTGTCGCAGTAGAACTTGGCCGCATCATCGGGGTCGGCGCTGCGGAAGTGCAGGTGGTTGTAGAAGACGTTCACGGGTCCCCTCCTAAGTTTTTGAGGCTTGCAATAGTTTACATTAACGACGGCAGCAGGGAAATTTAACCACAGAGGACACAGAGAGCACAGAGTTATTTTTTGGAAGGCCCTGATGAAACTCCGTGTCCTCTGTGCTCTCTGTGGTTAGAATCCAGGTTTAGTTCAGGAAATCGGCGGTCCACTGGTTGTAGCTGGCGCGGCGGGTGAACTGGGCCATCTGCTCGTCGGTGGCCAGGCTGTCGCGCAGGTCGGCGGGCGGCACTCCGTCCCGCAGGGCCTTCAGGGTGTCGTGGACGGCCTTGACAGCCGCCGAGAAGGGCAGGTGCCCCTGCAGGGCCACCTTCACGCCATTGGCCCCCAGCCACTCCTTGTCCTGCAGCTCGCCGGTGGTCCCGCCCAGCAGCAGCGGCAGCGAGACCTCCGCCGCCACCGCCGCCACCTCGTCGCGGGTATTGGCCCCGGCCAGGAAGATGGCATCGACGCCAGCGGCCTCGTAGGCCTTGGCCCGCCGGATGGTGTCCTCCACGCCGGTGACCCGCAGGGCGCTGGTGCGTCCGGCGATGGTCAGAGCCGGGTCGGTGCGTCCCTGAAGAGCGGCCTTCATCTTGCCCACGCCTTCCTCGACGGACAGGAGCTGCACGCCGCTCTGGCCGAAGCCGACAGGCAACACCGTGTCCTCGATGGTCAGGGCCGAGACGCCGGCGGTCTCCAGCTCCTCCACCGTGCGCATGACGTTCAGGGCGTTGCCGTAGCCGTGGTCGGCGTCCACCATCAGCGACAGGTCGCCGGCGCGGCAGATGCGGTGTATCTGCTGAGCGAACTCGGTCAGGGTCAGCACCACGATGTCCGGAGCCCCCAGCACGGTGAAGGAGGCGATGGACCCGGCGAACATGCCGACCTCAAAGCCCAGGTCCTCGGCGATTCGCGCCGAGATGGGGTCGAACACCGACCCCGGATGCACGCACTTGTCCCCCGCCAGAATCCCGCGGTACCTCGCCCGGCGCGTCGTGAAGTCCATGGCAACACTCCAATCGTCAATTCTCAATCGTATAATGGCCTCAAGACCGGGCCAATTCTAGCACGGGGGCAGACGCATGGCCGAGCGGACGATAGTGGGCGTGGATTTCAGCGGGGCGGGGGCGGATACAGATGTCGGGAAAACCTGGGTTACAAAAGGATATCTGGAGACAGAGGATGGCCGGGAGCTGAAAAAAGGGACGCTATTATTGTTGTCCTGCGACCAAGTTTCCCGGACAGAACTTACTGCGATATTAATGTCATCTCCTAATGATGCAGTAGCGGCTTTGGATTTCCCATTTTCCGTCCCAATCGCCTTTGCCGACCACTTGGCTCCTCCGGGAAGCCAAATGCCGTGTTTGTGGCAATCGGTGGCTCCACCCATGGAGTTCGTTGAGTTTAAGGAGAAAGCGAAGGGATTTGCCGATCTGCTAAGGGTTGGAGACTTGCACTGCTCCAATGCCAAGCCCTCCCTCAAAATGGAAGGGAACCCGATAATGGTGAATATGACGTTCCGGGGAATGCAAATGCTGCATAGCTTGCACAAAGCAGGGTGCCGGGTTCCTCCGCTTGACGATGATGGATGCAATGGTGCAACTCTGCTGGAAGTGATGCCGGGGTCAGTGCTTAAGGCATTCGGGTTACCGTCCAGTGGATTTAAGGGAAAGAACCAGATCGATATGGAAAACCGCCGGAAAATCCTCAGACAATTGCCCCAAAGCTCCAATGTCAACGTCATCAATATTCGCAACTTCAGCGAGGAGGCGATGTTCAGCGATGATGCACTGGATTCTATGGTCGCCGCCGTCGCCGCTGCCAAGTGGGCGATGGATGAAAGTGAAAGCGCCTTCAAGAGACCCGATAAGCGCAGCAGCGTCGCCGAGGCCTTCGCCAAATACACGGGCAAGCGCAAAATATCCCCCGGTATTGACCATTTGACCGAAGAGGAAGTGGCCCGAAGAGAAGGCTGGATTTACGCCCCCAAGAAATAACCCTTGCGTCTTTGCGCCTTTGCGTCAAACCTCCCCGTCACCCGCCAGTTGCCACTCGCCCCGCCGACGGGTAAGCTACGCCGCAGAGCACCCACCGTAACAGGAGAGCATCATGGGAATCTACCGGATGTACACCGGCGACGACGGCCAGACCCACATCGAGGAGCAGAGCATCGCCGACCACCCGGAGCTGTCCAACCCGCGCAACGTCACCACCATCAGCTTCACCGAGCGCGACTCGGGCCACTTCATCGACTGGCACCCGGCGCCCCGCCGCCAGTACGTGATCTGCGTCCAGGGCGGCATCGAGATCGGACTGGGCGACGGCTCGGTGCACCAGTTCGGCCCCGGCGACGCCCGGCTGGTCGAGGACACCACCGGCCAGGGCCACACCACCCGCAGCATCGGCGGCGGCAAGTGCATCACCGCCACCATCCCCCTGGCCTAGAAATTCACATGGATACACAGGATTTTGGCTTGGTTATCTCATCTTGTGCATCCTGTACATCCATGTCAGTCAAAAGGAGATTGAAATGAACATAGTCCGCGTATACTCCGGCGACGACGGCGAGTCCCACTTCCAGGTGGTGTCGCCCGAGGAGTTCGCCGAGGTCGCCAAGCGCCGGGGCAGCGGCGACATACAGTTGAACGAGCGGCCCTCGCCCTCCTTCTCCGACTACCACACCGCACCGCGACGCCAGTACGTGGTGGGCCTAAGCGGCCTCTCGGAGTTCGAATGCGCCGACGGCACCAAGTACCGGATGGGCCCCGGCGACATCCTGATCGCCGAGGACCTGACGGGACACGGCCACATCGCCCGAGGCTTGGGCGACGATCCCCGGGTCCTGCTGGCCGTGCCCCTGGCTGACTAGAAATTTTCACCACAGAGGACACAGAGAGCACGGAGTTGGTCCCTTTATTTTCTCTGTGGTCTCTGTGCCCTCTGTGTTTAATTTACCCCTGGAGAATAGAGATGAAGATCATCCGCGTGTTCGCCGGCGATGACGGCGAGTCCCACTTCGAGGAAGTCCCCTTCGCGGAGATGCAGGGCATCGTGGACCGCGTCGGCCCCGGCGACATCAACGTCAACCGGCGGGAGGCGCCCAACTTCTCCGACTATCACCAGGCGCCACGGCGGCAGTACGTGGTCAACCTGGAAGGCGTCGCCGAGTTCGAGTGCGCCGACGGCTCAAAGGTGCAGCTGGAGCCGGGCGACATCCTGGTGGCCGAGGACCTCTCGGGCCACGGCCACATAGCCCGCTCCCCCTTCGCCGGGATGCGCACCTCGCTGGCCGTCCCCCTCGCCGAGCCGGAATAGGGTCCTGCACGAGAACCTTATCGCAAACGTCGGGGCGGGTTTGAAACCCGCCCCGACACAGAAAAGATCGGCCTGCCCAACATTCACCCCGCACCGCGCAGCAGCGCCGCCAGGTGCAGCAGCCCCTGCTGGCGTCGCCCATTCGTTACCACATTACGCCATTCAGAGGGCAGCAACTCCTCTTCCATTTCCCGGAAGACCTCGTTGCCCTGCAACTTGGGGAACTCGTGGAAGAGGGACAGGTACCGCGACTCACCTTCGCCGCTGAGATGGTGCAGCAACGGGAGCACTGCGTTGACCGCCAGGTCTCGGGCCCTTCCGGTGCCTATCGGAGCGGTGCCTCCCCTGTCGGACCCGACTGCCAGCGCACTGGTGAGCTGCCTCGGTGAGTCGGAGGCCGCCGCCAGACCGGGTACCAGCCCCGGCTCCAGGAACCGCGCCACCAGCATGGCCGCGCCCTCGATTCGAGTCGAGGGATGGTTGGACGGCCGCACCCGGAACAGGCGCCAGTCCTTCCGTTCCATGCAGGGTCCAATTCCTGGAGGCAGGCGCCGGGACCCCGCCGTCGAATCCTCGCCCAGCCCGGATACGGTCAGCAGCCAGTGACGCAGCACCATCGGACGCTGCTCGGCCAGCACCGGCAGAGCGGCCCGCCGCAGCGCAGCGATGGGCGCGGCCTGGGCCAGCTTAACGAAGGTCTGCTGGTTGTGCCGGTAGCCCAGCCCCTCCATCATCGCTTCGTACAGGGCTTGCTCCGGCCCCTGTTCCGCGGTGAACCGCCCCAGCGTGGCCGCCTTGCGGCGGAACCGCTCATCCCCGACCCGGTCCAGCAGGGCGCCGGTCTCTTCCGGGGTGGAGGGGCGGGCGTATCCTCGCGAGGCCAGCAGGCCCCACAGGCCGCCGGTCTCCGCATCGTCTACTGAATCGCCCTCGTCCGGTTGACCTTCCCCGTCCAGCAAATCTGAGAGCGATACCACGGGAGCAGCCGTGCCGCTCTGCAGCTCCGTCTCCTGGCCGTCCACATCCAGGGCGCCGTGCAGCACCACCCCGTTGTAGTTGGGATCGTCGCCGTGCCCGTGAGAGTCCCAGTCCCGCTGGCGGAGATGAATCTCCACATCGCCGCGCACCAGTCCCAGGCCCTCCACGTCAACCAGGGCGTCACGGAAGTCAGGCCCGGCAGAAGTGCCGGCGCGTCCGGGATACAGCACCCGGACCCGGGTGCCCTTGCCGGTTCGGAACTCGGCCTGTCGTGCGGCCCGGCGCTTCCACAGCTTCCAGAGCAGACGCTCGGGCATGTTCGGCTTATCGCCGCCCTGCTTCTCTGCCACACCGCGGAACGCCGTCGCAGCGTTGGGCTCTGCTGTGTCGTAAGAAATCAAACTCGTCCTGTTCACATTCCGGCAGGGGCGGGTTTCATACCCGCCCCTGCGCTTGCCGTCCGGGATTCCGGCGCCGACGGTTGGCCCTAGCCGGGTATGTCGTCGTAGTAGTGTTCCTCGGAGATGACCCGGCCCTCGCGGAACTGCTCGACCTGCTCCTCGCTGTACCCCAGGATGCCGGACAGCACCTCCTCGTTGTGCTCCCCTACCTGCGGCGTGCTCCCGATGTTCACCGGCGTCCGCGAGAAGTGCCAGTAGTCCCCCGACACCGCGATCTCACCAGCCAGGAAGTCCGGCACTTCCACCATCGCCCGCCGCTCCCACGGGTGCGGGTCCTCCGCCGCCTGCGGAATCGTGTTCACCGGCGCCGCCACCACGTCGTACTCCGTGAAGTGGGCGATGGCCTGCTCCATGCTCTTGTCCGCCAGCAGCTCCCTGACCGCCCGGTTCACCAGCTCCGCGTTGGCCAGGCGCTCGTGTCTCGTGTTGAACCGGGGGTCCTCCAGCCACTCCGGCTTGCCCAGCGCGTTGCACACCCGGTGCCAGTGGTGCTGGTCTCCGGCCGAGATCAGCACCCAGCCCTCCCGGCAGGGGTAGATGCCGGAGGGCGGCGCCGTGGTGTCGCCGCGCTTGGGCGGTATCTTCGTCCCGTGGTAGGCCGTTATCGGTATCTCGGTCATGGAGTAGCCGGTGTCCGCCAGGCACACGTCCATAGCCTGCCCCTCGCCGGAGGTCTCCCGCTCGTGCAAGGCCGCCAGCGTCCCGATGGCCGCGTGCAGGGCCGTGATCCGGTCGATGATGGGCACCCCGGTACGGATGGGCGGCATCCCCTCCTCTCCGGTCACCATCGTTATGCCCGACATGGTCTGGCCGATGGGGTCGTAGCCGATGTTGTCCCTATACGGGCCGAACTGGCCGTAGGCCGAGACGTTGACCATGATGATGCGGGGGTTTAGTTCCTTCAGGGTCTCGTAGCCGAAGCCCATCTTCTCGATGGTGCCGGGGCGGAAGTTCTGGACCACCACGTCGGAGACCTTGACCAGTTCCCGGAGCACCTCCTTGCCCTCCTCCTTGCGGAGGTCGATGGAGAGGGACTTCTTGCCGGAGTTGTACTGGACCCAGTAGGAGGACTGCTTCTTGACCCAGGGGCCGTGGTATCTGGTCTCCTCGCCGCCCAGCCTCTCGACCTTGATGACCTCGGCGCCCATGCGGGCCAGGACCTGGGCGCAGCGCGGCCCGGCCTGGTGGCGCCCCAGGTCGATCACTCTCACGTTCTCCAGCGGGTGGTTCAGTCCTGCCATCTCGCTCTCCTCTTCTCCTCAACCGGCCTGCGGACACATCGAAAACCAGCTCAGGCATGAATGCTGATACTTTCCGGCATTCTACGGCCCTCGGCCATTATCGGCAAGAAGCTCAAAACTTGTATGCAATTCGTAATACTAATGTAAGATTTCGAGATATAATATGCGCTTTCCCAACTTCAAATCGACACTCAAATGAGGATTCCGGAGGAGTGAATATGTTCAAGTTGCGCGGTTGCCCCAGGTGCCACGGAGACCTCTACGCCGGGAAGGACGTCCACGGCGCCTACCTGTCCTGCATCCAGTGCGGCCGGTATTTTGATCTGTCGGTAGCGTTCGACCGGGTGGCGGAGGCGGTGAAGGCCGCACCTGCCGCTGGCCCGCCGGAGGAGGCGCCGCTGGAGCTGGCTGCATGACCCGGCTCATAGATTGGAGGTTTTCTCAAATTAGTTGAAGAAATGCTCCAAAAATCATTGACCCCCCAGCAGGTTCCGGCTAGCGTTCATGTGGCGGGCATTTGGATTATTCCGGTGCCCGCCACGCAATATTTTTCCGTTTTCCAACTGTGGGATTGAGGAGGGGAGACATGGTAATGGAAAGAACGCAGGACGCGCCGGTGGCTCTCGAGGAGGCGCCCGTCTGCCGCCACCACTGGGTCATCGAGCCAGCCAACGGGCGCTACAGCAGGGGCGAGTGCCGCAACTGCCAAGAGGTGAAGTCCTTCGAGAACTCCATCTACGAGGGATCCGAGCCGGAGTCTAAGTAGGCGGCAAGAGAGCGACTCTTGTGCAGGGGCGGGTTTGAAACCCGCCCCTGCCTTTTGCAATCGCGTCCCTGAGGTTAAGTTACAAAATGGCCACGGGATTGACCGGCGAGCCGGTGCCTCCCACCACGCGCAGGGGATTGATGGTGATCATGAACTCGTAGCGGCCCTCCGCCGCGCAAGCCTCGGCCAGCGGTTGAAGCAGCGCGTTGTCCAGCAGGCCGATGCCGTAGGCGAAGATGGAGCCGTGCACCGCCCACGAGAGGTCATAGCCGTTGGGCGTGTGGTCCATCATGTCCCAGCCCAGCAGGCAGACATCCGACTGCTTGATGAAGGGAAGGCAGCTCATGTGCAGGCCGGGGCGCTCCAGCGGGTTGCTGCCCCAGACCGGATTGCCGTCCGCGTTCCAAGCCTCCCGCCCGCCGTAGACCAGCAGCGCGTCGCCGGGGCGCATCTCGACGCCCTGCTCCTTGACGATGTCCTCCAGTTCCCAGCCGTGGATGGGCGTGTCCATGGTGACGTAGGCGCCGCCCCGGTGCTTGGGCACGTCCAGCAGCACGCCCCGGGTGATCAGGCCCTGGTTCCAGTGGTGCACCGCGCCCCACTGGGCGCCATCCATGGTGATCTCCTCGTCGGGATTGCGCCCGTTCCACATCCCGTTTTCGTCCCACACGTGGCAGAGGGCGTCGAGGTGGGTGGTGGCCGTGCCGTGGTAGGAGATGCCGTAGTAGTCGGCGGAGAACCCGGCGGTCGGGCTGCGGTAGACCTTCTTCATGTAGTGGATGGCAGGGGTCGGGTTGTTGGGCGCCGGGATGACGGGGAAGTCGCGGCTGAGGGAAATGGCCTGTCCCGTCTTCACCAGACTTGCGGCTTCCACGCGCTTCTCCTGGGTGATCATGTTCACCGCGCCCAGCTGGTCGTCGTCACCCCAGCGGCCCCAGTTGCGGTCGTCCTTCAGGTAAGACAGCACCTCTTCCTTGGTGGGAATCCTGCGTTCCATCGGGAACCTCCTCGGCCGTTATTCCTTGTATTCGGAAGTCTACAAGAATATTGCGATGTCCGTCCGCAGGGAATTCACCCTCACCACCCTAACCCTCTCCCTTAAGGGAGAGGGTTAGGGTGGTGTCAGCTCTTCGCTGCGGTCTCGGCGAGGCAGCCGAAGAAGCGGTCCATCATGGTGCGGCCCGCGCTCTCCATCATGCGCTGCCCGACCCGGGCCAGCAGTCCGCCCGCCTGCCCGTCACCGTCAACGTTGACGGTGGTGACGCCCCCGTCCTCGGTGAGCGTGATGAAGCACTCGCCGTTGACGAATCCGGGCGTCCCGCTGGCCGAAATGATCATCCTGTAGGACTCGTAGGGGTTCCAGTCCCGGATGCTGACTTTGGCGCTGAAGCTGCCCCGGACCGGGCCCAGGGAGGCGCTGATGGATGCCTCGTAGTTGCCGTCGCCCACATCCTCCAGCGTCCGGCAGCCTGGAATGCAGCCCTGCAGCGACGCCGGCTCGGTGATGGTGCTCCACACCGTTTCCCGGGGAGCGCTGATTTCGTACTTGCCGCTGAGTTTCACGATGACCGTTCCTTATCGAGTATCTTTCCAGGTTGTTTTGGTCAGGAGACTGTAACTGCCCCGCTTTCAGGCAGGCCCATTCGATGTATCGATTTCAACAAATCCACAGGTGCCGTGGGCCGTTTCTAACAGGCGAGACAGTTCAGAGGGTTCAGGCGGGACTTCTGCGTTCATAGCAATTACTGATGCGTGAATGAATTGGTAAACAATATCGTTATTCCGGCGAAAGCCGGAATCCAGAGATGTTGTCCTCCAGCTGCGTTCTCTGTGCCTGGCGTTTTCTGGATTCCGGCTTTCGCCGGAATGACGGTCAACTGGCCCGGAATGTTTACCGATCAATTCAGCTGTCAGTAATTCCTCGGCAGCCCGGAGACGAATTTCCCGAAGTTTCCCTTCGTTTCTCATACTGACAGGCCCTCGCCCTACGTTCTCAGGGGTCGCTGCCCCGCTCGCAGCAAGTTCATTCGATCGTTCCGGGTAGTTCTTGCTCCACCGAAACCCAAACTGGCCCACTATGTTCAGCTCCTAGCTCAAGCTAACGGCTTTCGGGGTGGCCCGATGCTAAAGCCGCTCGTCGGCAAGCAGCAGCAGCTCCAGCAGCACCTGGGTGCCGTTGGCGCAGTCCTCGGGGCTGGAGTACTCCTCGATGGCATGGCTGATGCCGCCGACGCTGGGCACGAACACCATAGCCATCGGCGCGATGGTGGCTATGGCCTGGGCGTCGTGGCCTGCTCCGCTGGGCACCTGCTCCCAGGCGAACCCCGCACGCTCGGCCGCCTCGCCCACCCACGCCTGCATGTCCGGGGTGATGGGCACAGCGTCGGTGAAGCGGTGGCGGTTGATGGAGATTTCGACGCCGTCCTGCTCCTCGGACTCCCGGGCCATGCGCGTGAGTTCCCGCTCCGCGGCTGCGAGAGCGGCCATGTCCAGGTCGCGGAATTCCACGCCCACGGTGGCCCGCCCCGGTACGACGTTCACCGCGTTGGGGAGGACGTCCAGGGCCCCGGCGGTGGCCACGCGGCAGATCTCGTCTTCGGCGGCCATCTTCTGCACCTGCACCACCAGCTTGGAGGCCGCCACCAGGGCGTCGCGGCGCTCCCCCATGGGCGTGGTGCCGGCGTGGTTGGACATGCCGGTGATGTCCAGCTCGAAGACGCCCCGCCCTGTGATGCCGGTAACGACGCCGATGGGCGTGCCCGACCTGTACAGGTACGGCCCCTGCTCGATGTGCAGCTCGAAGTATGCCGCCAGCTCGCCCGGCTTGCGGGCCGCCTCCTGCACCCGGGACAGGTCGCCGCCGATGTCGCCCATGCGCTCGGCCAGAGAAACGCCCTCGGCGTCCACAGCCGCCAGGTCCTCGGGCTCCAGCATACCGGCCATGGCCCGGCTGCCTATCAGCCAGCGATGGAAGCGGGTGCCCTCCTCGTTGGTGAACACGATGGCTTCAATGGGGTGGCGGGTAGTGTGCCCGTTCTCTCCCAGGGTCTTGATCACCTCGATGGCCCCCATCACGCCCAGGGAGCCGTCGTACTTGCCGCCCAGGGGAACGGTGTCGGTGTGGGATCCCACGGCGATGGCGGGCAGCGAGTCGTCGGCGCCTGCCTTCCGGCCGATGATGTTTCCGCCGGTATCGATTCGGACCTCGAGGCCGGCCTCCCGCATCAGGCCCATAGTGTACTCGCGGCTCTCGATGTCGGCGGGCGAGAAGGCCAGGCGGTCCATACCCTCGGGGGTCTCGCCGAACTTCCCCAGCTCGTCGAGAGTGTGGTTCAGGCGCTCGGCGTTGATTGCGAATGCGGGCATGGCGGTCTGTCTCCGTTCTGGTGTGGATTTGGGAACAACCAGGAATTGGGGAACAACCGGGACGGTGGATTTTACGGCGTGCCTCCCCCTTGCAGCCGTTGCATTTCTTCTTCCATCTCCCGGAGCCTGGTCTCGGCCTCGTCGGCCCTGCTTTCGGCACGGATGCGGGCTTCCCGTTCCGCGTCCGCCCTGTCTCTCTGGTCCTCGTAGCTCAGGATGGGGGCTTCGGTGGCCGGGTCTATCCACACGAGCTGGCCGTGGTCCCACCGGATGATCAGGTTCAGCGCCGGACTGTATCCCTGCAGCACCCCCGGCGCCAGCTCGTCTATGGAGACCGGGTGGTACTCCCCTCCCTCCAGCCTGTCTCCGGCCAGCCTGTCGCCGTGAGAGTCTCCGGTATCATCGAAGCGCCAGTATTCCCGGACGCCCAGGGCGGCGTAGTCAACCCGCTTGTCACCGGTGTCCACCTCGGCGGTGCTCGGCGACGCCACCTCCATGATGAAATCGGGCGGCTTACCCTGTTCGGAGACGATGTAGCCGTTGCTGGCGCGGTAGTCCTCGGGGCTGACGTCGAATGCGATGAGCAGGTCCGGCCTTCGGGCGCGGGCGCGGTTGAACTCCGCCGAGGCTACAATCCATTTGTCGGCGACGACCAGGGTGGAGTCGAGGTTGCCGAAGTGCATGGACAGGTGATGGTTGTTGCCGCGATGGTAGATGTGATCGAAAGCAGTCACTTCGTCCGGTTCTCTTTCCGGCGGTTCGGGCAGCCTGAACCGCTCCTTGTCCCGACCTTCCGCAAGGCCCGCTTTCTGGACGGCGTTTCTGGTTGTCATCTCGCGCCTTGCCCTCCGGGTGGAGTGGTGTCGCGTAGCGTTACCCGGCAGCCTCGGGTTGGCCACGCAGCGTGGGAGCCTGCGGGAGTTGCGGCGCCTGCAAGTATCAGGACCTCTGCGACCTCTGCCGCCGCTGGGGCCGGATCTCCTTGATCATGTCCTCAAGGGCCCGGCGGTCGATGCCCAGATCCACGGCGGCGTTGACGTCGCGCCGCACCTCGTCGTGCTTCCCGAGCATGGCATTGGCCGTGGCCCGGTTGACGTAGGCCACGGCGAAGGTCGGCTCCAGCTTCAGGGCCTCGTTCAGGTCCCTGATGGCCCAGTCGAGAGCGCCGGTGGCGATGTAGGCGTCGGCCCGGTTGTTGTAGGGCACGGGAAAGCGCTTCTCCAGCCGGATGGCTTGGGAAAAGTCGTCGATGGCCGGCCCCAGGCGTCCTGCCGCGCGGTGGGCTGCTCCCCGGTCGCTGAAGAAGCCGGCAAAACGGGGGTTGATCCTGATAGCCCGGGACAGGTCCTGCACCGCCTGGTCGTGGTTCCCCATCGAATGATGGGCGTTGCCCCGGACACTGTAGGCCACCGGCTGGCGCGGCTTCCTCCTGATCGACTCGTCGGCGTCGGCGATGGCCAGCTCCGGCTTGCCCAGGTTCAGGTACGCCGAACCCCGATTGCTGTAGGCCGTGGCCAGTTCCGGGTCTCGCTGCAGGGCCTCGGTGTATGCCTGCACCGCCTCCTCCAGGTTGCCCCGCCGCTGCTGGTTGACGCCGTAGTCATACCAGCGCTCGGCCTCCGGCTTGCCCATGGCGCCGGGTAGAAACCGGCCCAGTTTCTGCAATACGCCCGGCACTTTCTACTGTCTCCTCGGTCGTATGTTTACGTGCCCTTCGGGAAAGGGGGGCCGCGACCGATGCCCTCAGGCGCCGGACCGCATCCTGGCGTCGGACAGGTTCTGCTCCAGGACCTCCCGGTCGGCGCCCAGCTCCACGGCCCTCTCCAGGTCGTCCTGGGCCTGCTCGTGCCTGCCGGTGAGAGTATACACAATGCTCCGGCTGATCCGGGCGTCGAGGTGACCGGGGTTGTTCCGGATGACCATGCTGAAGTCGCCGAGGGCCCTCTCCGGGGAACCGATGGCCAGAAACAGCAGGCCGCGGTTGTAGAAGGCCTTGGACCCTCCGGGGTTCATCGTCACGGCCCGGTTGAAGTACCAGAGGGCGCGTGTCGGCTGGCCCCAACGGGCGTAGATCATGGCCCACTGGTAGTAGAAGTCGCTGACCAGCACCCGCAGCAACGTGAACGCCCGGCCCAGCAGTCGCAGAACAATCATGGCGGTCACATTTAAGCACAGGAGCGGTGCAGGGTACAAAAAGGGCCATTGCGGGTGACAGGCATCCGCGGTTTCTCAATCCGGTGATGCCGCCGCCCCGCTTGCCGCCCGGCGCCGACGGGATATAATGGCGCCCAAAGCGCGGAGGGCCGCTTCAAACCGACAGATAACGGGAGGGAACCGTCATGGGCGCTACCGAGACCATCGCACGTTGGGTCGTCAACACCAACTACGAAGACATACCGCCCGACGCAATTCGCGTCGCCAACGAGTCCTGCTTTGACCTGCTGGGCGTCATCCTGGCCGGGTCGGTGCAGCCGGTTGGACAGATCATCCAGAAATATGTGAACGACCAGGGCGCGGTGCCCGAGGCCACCGTGCTGTCCGGCGGCAGCCAGACCACCCTGGCCAACGCGGCCCTGGCCAACGGCACCATGGGCCACGCCCTGGACTACGACGACTTCGGCGGCTTCGGCCACCCGACCGTCGCCATCTTCCCGGCCCTGCTGGCCATCGGCGAGCAAACCGGCGCCACCGGTCGCGACCTGCTGGAGGCCTACGTCATAGGCTGCGAGGTGGGCCTGGCCCTGCAGCACACCACCAAGTACAAGCAGATGGACCGGGGCTTCCACAGCACCGCCGTCATCGGCCGCCTTGCCTGCGCCGCCGCCTGCGCCAAGCTGCTCAAGCTGGACGAGGAGCAGACGGTCACGTCGCTGGGCATTGCCGGCTCCATGGCCTCGGGCCTGATCCACAACTTCGGCACCATGACCAAGCCCCTGCACGCAGGTCTCACCGGCCGCGACGGCGTGACCGCCGTGCAACTGGCCCGGGCCGGGCTGACCGCCGGGGACCAGGTGGTGGAGCACCCCTTCGGGTTCGCCAGCACCGTTCTGGGACCCGGAATCTACGACCTGGACGAAATGGCCAACAACCTGGGCCAGCCCTTCCGCACCCAGGACGCGCTGATCATCAAGAAGTACCCGTGCTGCGGCGGCAACCATGCCATGCTGGATAGCCTGTTCAGCCTCATGCGGGACAACAACTTCACCGTAGACGACGTTGCCAACGCCGAGGTAGACCAGTCCTACTTCTCGGTGGTGATGCTCTACCAGGAGCCCGAGGACGACCTCAAGGGCAAGTTCAGCGCCAAGTACAATGTCGCCGCCGCGCTGGTGGACGGCGAGGTCAACATCGACACCTTCACGCAGGAGAAGATCGACGACCCGGTCATGGCCGAGGTCATGGACAAGGTCAACCTGCGGGTGATGGCCAAGTCCGAGGAGCTGCTGACCAACTCCGAGGACGGACTGAAGATCAAGATCACCCTGAAGGACGGCCGCGTCTTCGAGCACGCCACCGCCCGCGCCGACATCCTCGGCAGCCAGGGCAACCCCTGGGGTTTCGACAGCATCAGGGCCAAGTTCGAGGAGAACGTCGCCCTCGTCCTTAACGACGCCGACGTCAACCAGGCTGTTCAGGCTTGGTCCGACATCCCCGAGGTAACCAACGTGGCCGAACTGGTCCGCAGCACCCTGGTGGCGACGAAAGCTTAGCCGCACCCCCCTTACCTCAAGGGAAAATGCAGGGGCGCACGGCTGTGCGCCCCTGACTTATCTCTCAGGTATTCCGGAGTTGCCTAGTCGCCGCTGAAGATGTCCAGGATCCTGAGCAGGATCAGGAAGATGTTCAGGAACACCACGTACAGGCCCACCGCGCCCATGATGGCGATCTGGCTGGCGGCCCGCTCGTCTCCGCGCGCCGCAGCCTCCTGCGCCATCTCCTTCACCTCCTTGGTCTGGTAGACGCAGAGGCCGAGGAGTATGGGCAGGAACACCAAAGTAATAATCCACGACAGCCCGTTGGACCCGATGAAGATGTTGATCACGCTGGCGATGATGACCCCGAACAGGCCGATCATGCACATGGTGCCCAAGCCGGAGAGGTCGCGCTTGGTGGTGTAGCCGATGGCGCTCATCACGGCGAACACGCCGGTGGTCAACGCGAACGCCAGGATGATCGTGTCGCCGGTGTACTCCCAGAAGATCGTCGAGATCATCAGGCCGGTGATGGCGGTGAAGACCAGGTAGGCCCCGCCGGCCACCGCCGGGGGAACCCGGTGGGCCAGGAAGCTCAGCCCGAAGATGAAGGCGATCCAGACGCCCAACACCACGAAATATCCGATCAGCCCGAAGTTCTCGATGATGCTTTCCAGTGCCCCGGCCTGGTGGCTGATCCAGGCCACGGCGCCAGTGGTCACCACTCCCAGGGCCACCCAGCCGTACAGCCGGGTCATCGCGCCGGTGAAGATGGCGTCGGCGGCCTGCTGCGAGTAGAAGCCGCCCCGCGATTCGTCGTAGTACAGGTTCGCCATTGTTCCCTCCGCTCCGGTGAGAGGGTCGCCTCCCCTCTCAGACAATCATAAAAACACCGAGGAGCCTTTTATCCTCAGCTTCTCATTGTACCGAAAAACAAGAAGCAGGAAGAGCGTTTGCCCTGCCTTCCGGCCTCACAGGAGTCCCAGACGTACCAAGTCGTCAATGTTCCAGCGGGCCTGTTCCTCAATGATGAATTGCAGGGTGCCTATTGGAATAGTCTCGCCTCTGCGAGTGAAAGCGACCGATACTCTCCGCCCATCCGGGTGCCTGTATCGGTGGCTGCCGCGCTGGCGAATGAAAGTAAATCCGTCATCCGTAAGCGCACGGATCAGCCGGCGTGCCGGGAGGGAACGCAGGCGGGTATAGTCGATATCTCTCAAGCGGTTATGGAGACAGGTATGGCGTCAGCCGGTTCCTCCGATTCCATTGGGGGGAGAGGTGTCCCCTCCTCTTCAAATTCCTCGATTATCATCTCGAGGACCTCTTTAATGTAGTACAGGGCCTCCTCGCGGGTGTAGCCCCAAGTGGAGGCCCCAATATCGGCCCAAGGGGGTAGTAAATGTGCCACCCCTCTTCGTCAGGCTCCAGCACGACCTGAAAAGTGTAGGACTTCACTTCAACCCTCCTCCATACAGCGAAGAGTCCAATGTCGCCTACGGCTCGACGCGGATGTTGTCGCCGACCTTGATGGTGCCGCCGTTGATTACGGTGCAGAGCATACCCCGGCGGTGGTTCAGCTCGGCCTGCAGGCCCTGGCGGATGGCGTCCATCTTGCCGCAGGGCTCGCACTCGCCGACGATCTCCATGGTGACCTCGTCGCCGATGAAGACCACGTTGCCGGCCACTGTCTGGGACAAGTCGAGACCGGAGACGGTGATGTTCTCCTTGATCTGACCGGGGGCCAGCCCGAACTCGCCCAGGGTCTCGTTGTCCATGATCAGGACCTGGCGCATGTTGCCCCGGCGGGCGCTGCGGTCCCCCTCCAGCCCCGTGCCGGAGATGGCCGTGGCTTCCTGTACCGGGTCCGACGGCGTTTCCTTGACCCGCGCGATGTGGAGATTGGTGATGGTTCCCTGCTGCATGACGACGCTCCTTCCTGCTCGTGCCGGCCCGTTCGGCCTTGGTCACGGCTGTGTTGTTGACTCTCGTGACGTATGCTAACCTGCAAGATGGCGATGCGCCGGGCGCTTCCTGGTTGGAGCTTCCCGGTCGCGCGCTATTGTTTTGGGATTATATGGGCTTCGGACGGTCACTGCCACTGCCGGGAGCCTGGCTAGCACACCTCATCAAATCATCATGTGGAGCGAGGGCTGATGGCCTACGAATACATCACGACGGAAAACCGCGACGGCGTGCTGGTGCTCACCATGCACGATCCGCCCACCCGCAACGCCCTGGGGCCGGAGATGGCGTCCGAGGTCCGCGCCGAGCTGGACCGCTTCGAGGACGACCCCGAGTGCCGGGTGCTGCTGATCACCGGCACCGACCCGTCCTTCAGTTCCGGCGCAAACGTACGCAACTTCAACCGGAACATCGAGGAGGCCGAGGCTGCCGGACCCGAGCCGGAGCCGCTGCCCTGGGGCAAGATGGAGAGCCGGTTCTCCAACCGGGACGACCGCGTGGAGTACGCCGGCGGCGCGCCGCTGGTGCCCCTGCGCATCCACAAGCTGCAGAAGCCTTCCATCGCCGCCGTGAACGGCCACGCCATGGGCGTCGGCATGGGCGTGGCGCTGGCCTGCGACATACGCATCGCAGCCGAGGGCGCCATCTTCTCCGAGGCCTTCTCCCGCATGGGCCTGATCCCCGGAGACGGTTCCTGCTGGCAACTGCCTCGGCTGATCGGCATGAGCAACACCCTGCTGCTCCAGTACACCGGCGACCGCATCGACGGCAACGAGGCCTACCGCCTCGGCATCGCCAGCAAGGTGGTGCCCAACGACCAGCTCATGGAGGCGTCGATGGAGCTGGCCACCCGGCTGGCCAAGGGCCCGACCCAGTCGCACTCTCTTATCAAGTACCTGGTGCATCGCAGCATGGACATGGGCTTCGAGGAGAGTCTCGACCTGGCCCACGTGGCCCAGGCCCAGGCCCGCAAGACCGAGGACCACAAGGAGGCGGTGCAGGCCTTCCTCGAGAAGCGCCCGGCGGTGTTCAAGGGGCGTTAAGCATTTTGTCTGAACTGTGATTTTTCTGATTTTGGGATTGCCGTGATTTAATCATGGCAATCAAATCAATCACACGAATCCCAGTTCAGACATCAGACAAGGGAGGACGGAATGAGCACTACAGAGCAGCGCCCCGGCCTTGCATCCTCCCACGACCTGCTGGCCGCCGCCGAAGCCATGCTGCCCGGAATCCGCGACGCCGCCGACAGCATTGACGAGGCTCGCCGGGTTCCTGATTGGCTGGCCGAAAGGCTGGCTGCCGCCGGCTTCTTCCACCTCCTGACCGGCCGGGAGCACGGCGGGATGGCCGCCGACCCGGTGACCGCCGCAAGAATCATCGAGACCCTCTCCACCGCCAGCCCGTCGGTGGGCTGGGTGACCATGATCCTGGCCACCGCCTCCTTCTGGACGGTGCGTATGCTGCCGGACCAGGTAAGGCGGGAGATCTTCGCCGAGGTGGAACCGGGAGAAATCCAGCCCACGGTGATCGCCGGGACCCTGGTGCCCCACGGGAGGGCCCTGCGCGTCGAGGGCGGCTGGCGGGTCGGCGGCCAGTGGCCCTTCGCCAGCGGCTGCCACCACGCCACCTGGATGCCCACAGCCGCCTGGCTCCACGACGGCAACGGTCCCATAACCGACGAGCAAGGCGTCCCACAGTGGCGAGTGTTTCACCTGCCGGTGTCCGACTGCGAGATTCTGGACACCTGGTACACCTCGGGACTGAGAGGCACGGGCAGCACCGACTACACCATCGACGGCGTATTCGTAGCGGACGGCCACGTCAAGCGCCACTCGTTGCTGGAACCCTCCCTGCTCCCCGACCGGCGCTACGACTATGCGGCCTTCAACGTGCCCATGCTCTCCGCCGTGGCCCTGGGGGCGGCAAGGGGAGCCGTGGACTCGCTGACGGAACTGTTCGGGGGCAAGGTGGACCGGCGCAACCTGCGCCCGGTGGCCACCGCCTTCGACAAGCAGGCCGACCTGGGCATTGCCACGGCCACGGTGGACTCGGCCCGCGCCTACCTCTACGACACCACCGCCCGGGCCTGGGATCTGACTTTCGCCGGGGAAGAGCTGCCCCGGGAACTGCGGGCCGGGATGCGCCTGGCCTGCACCCACGCGGTGACCGCCTCGGTGCAGGCAGTCGACCGGGCCCACGCCGCCGCCGGGGCCAGTTCCATCTACTCGGCCTCTCCCCTGGACCGCTACTTCCGGGATGCCCACGCCGTCGCCGCCCACGCCTTCGTGCGCCAGACGACAATGGCCGATGGGGGCCAGATTCTGCTGGGGCAGGAACCGGCCTTCCGGGTGTTCTGATGCACCCCCGTCATTCCCGCGGCGTTGAGAAAACCGAAATTTGGCATCAATTCAAGAATTGGGACAAATTGCCCCTTGACGGGGCTTTGGGGGCTGTCTATAATCATGGTTCGCAAGAGGAGAGGCATTCATATTGATGGCAATGAACACCTGACATAGGTGAGCACCCCTCAAGGGATACCTGAACGGCGGTTCGGGGTAAACCCGAATCGTTTTTTCTTGCCCGCACCTTAAAAAGAGAATACGCGATCTGAAGTTAATCCTGCATACTTCAAGTGTGTCCGGGCGTTTACCGTAGCGTTCCGGGCATAGCAGATTCCGGGGGCGCGGCCCTAGCGGCCGGGGGTCCCGGAGGTTTGAAGTTCCTTGCGTGGGTCAAGTTATTAAGGGCTTACGGTGGATGCCTTGGGACCAAGGGCCGATGAAGGGCGCGGCAAGGCTGCGTTAAGCCTCGGTGAGCCGTCTAGCGGGCATAGCCGGGGATACCCGAATGGGGAAACCTTGACCGGTGTTGAGTCGGTCAACCTGCATCAGCAGGGGGTAAGTGGGGGAACTGAAACATCTAAGTACCCCGAGGAAAATAAATCAACCGAGATTCCCCTAGTAGTGGCGAACGAACGGGGATCAGCCCAAACCGGTGCGACCTAACGGCATGAGGGCCTATGTCGTACCGGGGTTGTAGGAGTCGCCTGGGACCGCCTCATAAGGTCCGCAGGAGTTACAAATCCGTTCTCTAGTCGAAGGCGCCTGGGATGGACCGCCATAGAGGGTGAAAGCCCCGTAGGCGAAAGGGAACGGACTCTTGGCGAATTTCCTGAGTACCACGGGGCACGGGAAACCTTGTGGGAATCCGGGGGGACCACCCTCCAAGGCTAAATACCCTTGGTCACCGATAGCGTACCAGTACCGTGAGGGAAAGGTGAAAAGAACCCCTAGCGGGGAGTGAAATAGATCTGAAACCGTAAGCCTACAGAAGGTCGTAGCCCCGGTTAGCCGGGGTGGCGGCGTGCCTATTGAAGAATGATCCGGGGACTTAATGTGTGGAGCGAGGTTAAGTAACTGTAGTTACGGAGCCGCAGCGAAAGCGAGTCTGAATAGGGCGATTAGTTCCATGTATTAGACCCGAAACCGGGTGAGCTACCCATGGCCAGGTTGAAGGTTCGATAAAACGGACTGGAGGACCGAACTCGTGGCTAGTACAAAAGCTTGGGATGAGCTGTGGGTAGAGGTGAAATGCCAACCGAACCCGGATATAGCTGGTTCTCCCCGAAATGCATTTAGGTGCAGCCTCGGGTTAGGTGGACGGAGGTAGGGCACTGGATGGGCTAGGGGGCGTGAGCTTACCAAACCCAACCAAACCACCAATGCCGTTTATCCGATGCCCGGGAGTGAGACAGTCACAGATAAGTGCGATTGTCGAAAGGGAAACAGCCCAGACCACCGGCTAAGGCCCCCAAGTGCAGACTAAGTGGGAAAGGAAGTTGGGTTCCCCAGACAACCAGGAGGTTGGCTTAGAAGCAGCCACCCTTTAAAGAGTGCGTAATAGCTCACTGGTCGAGGGGTCCGGCGCCGAAAATGTAACGGGGCTTAAGTCTGCCGCCGAAGCCGTGGATGTACAGGTGCAACGATAAAGGCCCGGCCGACAACGGCCCGCCAATGGCTGAAGCCGCCTTCGGGCGGTGGATACCGGCGGCAGGCCCGCGGGAGCTGGACCGGAATTGTTGAATACCGCCTGGGCATGGTAGGGGAGCGTTCCTCGGGCGATGAAGGTGAGTCGTGAGGCTTGCTGGAGCGCGGGGAAGTGAGAATCCCGGAATGAGTAGCGTAAATCAGGGTGAAAATCCCTGACGCCGAAAGCCCGAGGTTTCCTACGCAACGTTTATCGGCGTAGGGTTAGTCGGTCCTAAGCCGTAGGCAAGCGCCGAAGGCGATGGACAGCAGGTTAATATTCCTGCACCGCCATTTTTTCGCTTTAAAACCAAGGAGGGATGCGGGAGGCTAGGCAGGGCATGCCCATTGGACATGGTGTGTCCTTTTCCGTAGGCGAGCCGGGGCAGGCAAATCCACTCCGGCGCAAAGCTGAGGGTTGAGGAAATCGAACCTACGGGTTACGAAATCCTGTTGAAGCCATACCGACCAGAAAAGCTTCGTGGTTATGGAACTGTGGCGACCGTACCGCAAACCGCCACTGGTGGGCTGGGATAAAAGTCCCGAGGCGTTCGAGATAACCTCCGTTAAGGAACTAGACAAAAGAGCCCTGTAACTTTGGGAGAAAGGGCCCCCCGGGGGGTGAAGCCGCGAGCCGGTGGAGCGTTCTGGGGGCGCAGAGAAGAAGGCCGGGCGACTGTTTAACAAAAACACAGGTCTGTGCTAAGGGGAAACCCTACGTATACAGGCTGACGCCTGCCCAGTGCCGGAAGGTTAAGGGGAGCGGTGCAAGCTGCGAACTAAAGCCCCGGTGAACGGCGGCCGTAACTCTAACGGTCCTAAGGTAGCGAAGTCCCTTGTCGGGTAAGTTCCGACCCGCATGAATGGTTGAACGACTTGGCCATTGTCTCGACGGAGGGCTCGGTGAAATTACGGTGCCCGTGAAGACGCGGGCGACCTGCGGCAGGACAAAAAGACCCCGTGGAGCTTTACTGTAGCCTGGTATTGGGCTGGGAGCTGTCATGTGTAGGATAGGTGGGAGGCTGAGAAGCCCCGACGCCAGTCGGGGTGGAGCCATCGTTGAAATACCACCCTTGTCAGTTTTTGGTTCTAACCTGCATAGCGGGGACAGTGCCTGGTGGGCAGTTTAACTGGGGCGGTTGCCTCCTAAAAGGTAACGGAGGCGCCCAAAGGTCCCCTCAGGACGGATGGAAATCGTCCACAGAACGCATTGGCATAAGGGGGCTTGACTGCAAGACCTACAAGTCGAGCAGGGACGAAAGTCGGGCAAAGTGATCCTACGGCACCGTGTGGAAGGGCCGTGGCTTATCGGATAAAAGCTACCCCGGGGATAACAGGCTTATCTCGCCCAAGAGTTCACATCGACGGCGAGGTTTGGCACCTCGATGTCGGCTCGTCCCATCCTGGGGCTGAAGGCGGTCCCAAGGGTCCGGCTGTTCGCCGGTTAAAGGGGTACGTGAGTTGGGTTCAGAACGTCGTGAGACAGTTCGGTCTCTATCCGCCGCGGGCGCAGGAGGCTTGAGGGAACCTCTTCCTAGTACGAGAGGACCGGAAGGGACAGACCTATGGTGTTCCGGTTGTTCCGCCAGGAGCAGCGCCGGGTAGCCATGTCTGGCATTGATAAGCGCTGAAGGCATCTAAGCGCGAAGCTACCCCCAAGATGAGGCCTCCCTCCCCTATTAAGTTAGGGGGTAAGACTGCAGAGAGACTATCTGCTTGATAGGCCGGATGTGTAAGGTTGGTAACAACTTCAGCAAACCGGTACTAACCAGTCGAGTGGCTTGACCCACGCAAAGAGCTTCAAACCGTACTTGAAGCAAGGCAGGAACAAGGCAACCGTTCAGATCGGCGTGTTCTCTACAACATCGCGGGGTGGAGCAGTGGCAGCTCGTCGGGCTCATAACCCGAAGGTCGTTGGTTCGAGTCCAACCCCCGCTACCAATACGAAACGCAAGAAGGCCCCGGCGATATCGCCGGGGCCTTTGATATGGGGGAGGCTAAAAATAGTGGAAAGCATTTATCACCTGAATGAACAAGGACAAATGGAGCCGATGCGGGAAGAACCGTTTGACCTAGAAGACACGTTACAAGAACTAATCGCAGACCACCCCCAACTGCTATCGGGCGAGCAGATTAACCCCGGCGATCCGCGTCGGTGGATTTTGATTCGACGGGAGCAAGGCATCCCCGACATCGAAGGCGGTTCCGACCGCTGGGCGTTGGACCACCTGCTTATTGACCAAGAAGCCATCCCCACACTGGTGGAAGTTAAGCGGTCGGCCAACTCCGAAATCAGGCGTACTATCGTCGGCCAGATGCTGGATTATGCCGCCCACGCTACCCGTACTTGGAACTCTGAGAACATCCGGCGCGCATTCGAGGAATCCAGAGAAGACCCAGGCGACGAGTTAGCGCGGTTGTTGCAATCGGATGCTGAACCGAATGCGGGAGAGTTTTGGCAGCGTGTGGAAACCAACTTGCGCGCCGCCCGCGTGCGTCTATTGTTCGTCGCTGACGGAATACCGGACGAACTCAGCCGAGTCGTGGAATTTCTGAATGAGCAAATGTTAGGCATCGAAGTCCTGGCTGTCGAAATCAAGCAGTTCCGAGGCGCAACGGGCCAAACGCTGGTGCCGCGGGTCATCGGGCGCACAGCCGCCGTGCCACAGTCCCGTCGTAATAGAAACAACACAAGCCAGCAGGCTCTAATCGAATCGTTCTCAGATGCACAAGCTCAACAAGCTGCTAATCGTCTGTTTGAAGTAGCGTCCAGTCATGGTGCTACTTACGGACGAAGTGCCGGGGGTATTAGCATTCGCCTGCGATGTGCCGCTTGGGGAGGGAGAGAAGTAACCGTGGCGTGGCTTTACAAGCCGTTAACACAAGGTTGGATGCGCGCAGGTGGGTTCATCTTTGGGGCAGGGAACGGCGATAAGGACTTCTTTGACGGGATGCCTGAAAACCTTCGTGAACTCCTTGAAGATTGGACATCTCGATTTTCTGATGATCCATTCACCCAAGAAGTTATATACAACGCCGGTCTTAAGGCATGGACTATTACCCACGAAGACGCTGCTGCCAACATCGACGTGCTGGCCGAGCGGCTGGCAAGCGTGCTTAGGGAGTTGGCCGCGCTGCCCTCTGACGGTTATGTCAGGGTGCCGTAGCCACATCCGGAAGGAAGGGCCGTAGCTGGCTGGCTGGCTGCTCCAGCGTAAACCCGACCGCCTCACCTTCCGCGTCCAACTCCGCCACCAGAGTGTCTGCCACCACCTGCTCCCTGGACGCCTGGCGTCCGTTCCACAGCCGCAGGGTGTCGGAAACGGTATTGTATTCGATGAGCAGCGGTACATCCTCCAGGTATCCTTTCTGCTCAACCTTGCGATTTACCATACCGCCGCCATCCGGCGGCCCGAACAGGATTGGGGCAAGATAGTGCACAGCCCCCTGGATGGTAAAGGAAACTACGGAGTCATCCGAATCGTCAAAAAAGCAGTAAGGCCAGCCGATACGTCCTCTCCGCCATCCGTTAGTCGCCCATTCCATAAAGTCAGGAAATCAACGTCGTCAGAATACTGGATTATCAGCTTCATCAGGTTGCCTCTCTTCGTAGCGCCTCTCCAGCCGCCTACCGCCCCTGGGCCAGCCTCCTCCTCCGCTGTAGCTGCGACCACACCAGCGTGCCCACCAGCAGCACGGCGGCCGCTGCGACGATGACATACATTAGGTTGAAGCCGCCCTCCTCGGTCGCCCGGACCACGAAGGTGTGGCTGGCCGGGCCCAGGGGGCTGTCGATGTCCAGCGTGACCGACCACTGCCCCAGGGCGTCCAGCAACAGGTTGGCCTCGTAGAGCTGCGGACTCTGGGGTGAGTTCACCGCCTGCGCCGTACCGGGGGAGCCGGGGCCGGCGATCGCCACCGTCACCGCGGCGGCGTCCACGGCGGTGTCGCCGGTGGCGTCCTGTATCAGCGTGCTGACGTGCAGCGGGCCGATGGTGGGGTCTCCGGGCAACACCCCCACGCGCAACAGGTAGGGTCCGGCCACCTCGTCGATCACCACCAGCCGGACCGAGCCGTTGGCCGAGGCGGTGCCCGCGAACAACACACCCATCAGCGCAACGATGAACGCCAGGACCGGGAGTCTCCACCCCCACCCTGTCCCTCCCCCTGAGAGGGAGGGAATTATGCCGAAGGAAAACATTAAAACTTTGCGCCTTTGCGTCCAACTAAACAGGCGGCAGACCGTCGTCCCGGCGCACGTCGTTGATGATGCTGCGCACCCATGTCTCCAGGGCCGGGTACTCCAGCTCGAACTCGCCGAGCAGACGGCTGTTGTCCACTAGGTAGTTGCCCGAGTCCTCCTTTCCGCCGTCGGCGCCGAAGGATATGTCGGCGTCGGGCAGGAAGCCCCGCACGATGTCGGCCAGGTCGCCCAGGCTCACGGGGATTCCGCCCGTGTTGTAGACCGTGTGGGCGCAGGAGTCGGCCAGGGTAACCCGCACGAAAGCCTCGGCCACGTCGTCCACATGCACCGGCAGACGCATGAAACCGCTCTTGGGAAAGCTGACCGGCTCGCCCGACGCAGGCAAGACGATGCAGCGCACGTGGTCGGTGGAGCCCCGCACCTTGTCCGGGCCGGTCACGTTGGCCGGGCGGATGCCGGTGATGTTCATGCCGTAGACGCTGTTGAACTGCTGGGCCTGGAACTCGTTGAAGCGCTTGTGCATGGCGTACTGGCTGGTGCCGTGCATCGGGTCGTCCTCGTCGACCATACGGTCGCCGAAGGCGCTCTGCTGGCCGCTGACCGCCACCGAGCTGGCGTAGGTCACCCGGTCCACTCCGCAGACCCGGGCCGCCTCGAAGCAGTTGTCCATCCCCAGAACGTTCAGCTTCATGGTGAAGTGGGGCGTGTCGTCGCCGCTGCCCAGCAGGTAGGCCAGGTTCATGATGCGGTCGGGGCTGGAGGCCAGCACCGCCTTGACCACGTCCTCGAACTCGGTGATGTCGCCCCGCATCACGGTGACCAGGTCGCCGAACTCCTCGTAGGAGACCGCGTTCGGATTGATGTCCATCACCGCCACCCGCTCTCCCCGCTCGGCCAGCCGACGCACGGCCCGACGCCCGATGAATCCGGTCCCGCCCAGTACCAGCGTGGTCATTGCCGCCTCCTTGAGTCCTTTTGCAGCTAGAATTCGCCCTCGATAATCGAGTTTGCCTTCGGGTTTGTCAAGCTGGGGACTTTACCTACAGTGTCTCTCGATTCTTCGTCTGAACTGTGATTTTTCTGATTCCGGGATTACCATGATTGGGAAGTCATACCAATCCATTAATCATATGAATCACAGTTCAGACAGAATTCCATTGCGGTAAGGGGATAAAGGATATTCAATGACCGACCAATCGTTGCAGGAAAAGGTAGCCATCGTGACCGGGGCCAGCCGGGGGATTGGGAAGGCCATTGCACTGGGTTTGGCGCGAGCCGGCGCGTCCGTGGTGGTCGCGGCGCGCACCGCCGAGCCGCGGGCCAACCTGCCCGGCACCATCCACGACACCGTGCTCGAGATCGAGGAAGCCGGGGGCCGCGCACTGGCCGTGGCCTGCAACGTGCGTGAGGAAGAGAGCATCCGCGGGATGGTCAACACCACCCTCGACGAGTATGGAGCCGTTGACATACTGGTCAACAACGCGGGGATCGGCGGCTACGCGCCCTTCCTGCAGATGACGCTGCGGGAGTGGGACCTGAACATGGCCATCAACCTGCGCGCGCCGTTCATCGCCTGCCAGGCCTGCGCGCCCATCATGATCGAGCAGGGCGGCGGCAGCATCATCAACGTCTCCTCCCACGCCGCCACCAACATCTTCTCGTCCACCCTCGGCGAGGACCATGACGCGGGCATCGCCCTGATTGGGCAGGCTTACGGTACGGCCAAAGCCGGGCTGGAGCGGTTCACCTGGGGGTTGGCCGCGGAGCTGGGGCCTCACAACATCGCCGTCAATGCCCTGAAGCCCCTGCGCCCGGTGGCCACCGAGGGCTTCCGGGTGCAGCGCCCCGACGCGGACTTCTCCACGTGGGCCACGCCGGACGACATGGCCAAGGCCGCCGTCTACCTCGCCGCCCAGGACGCCCGCGGCCTCACCGGCGCGACCGTAACGGACGAGGAGCTGGTGCGGAGGCTGGGGTTGTAGCGACTGTCACCAGCCAGCGGGTTTGGTAATTGTGCCGGTGGAGTCCTGCAACTCGGGGGGGAACTGGCAGCTGCGCAGCGTGCTCGGCCGCAACCGCCTGACGAAGGTGGCGGCATCGGTAAGTTCTCTGGGTGTAGTGGCCCTAGGGTCCAGATTAGGATTTACGATGCCTAGCGGTAAGTTAAGCTTGTCGCGAACCATCCTGATCGGCAAAGCCAGATCGGCATCATTGGAGATCACGACGGCTTGGTCATAGTCCCCGTCTACGCCGTCCATCAAGAGGAAAGAGGCCAAATTAACGTCCGTCCCTTTCTCCTCGGTGTCCCAGACTTCAACGAATCTTGGGTGCCCGGGAATGGCCGCTACCAGGGGTCTGGATATTTTTCGTTCGCGGAATTGACCGTAATGAATGGTCAGATTGGGGATAGTCCGAATTGCTCTCAAATATGTCGATTGGTTGATTCGTTCTCTCAGTCCCTGGGAGTTGCCTCTAGCCAAGAGTTGAGCGGTGAAATACCTGATGCGGCCGACTTCGTGGACAGGGACTAGCATTTGGCATAGACATCGAAGGTCAAGCCATTGGAATTCGGTTCCCCTGACCGCGCGGTAGGAAAGATTAAACCCATCAATGTAAAAGGTTGTCTTCAAAATTAACAAAAAAACAGGGGCCGTCCTTAGAACGGCCCCGACCCTACCGTCGAATCGATAGGGGAGGTTGACCTTATTATGTTGTCGCATTTTCCCGCGGTTGTCAATCGCTGAACATTGAGCGCCAGCGCCCCCCATACTTTGCCTTCACCCACCAGCAGCAGGCCCTATTGAACTGCCGGCGCCGGGTGCCGATCCGTCCTAGACCTGTCGCAGCTTGGGGTCCAGCCGGTCGCGCAACCAGTCTCCCAGCATGTTGAAGGCGATGACCAGCAGCATTATTGCGATGCCCGGTATGGCCGAGACCCACCAGGCGCTGACGATGTAGTCGCGGCCCGACGCAACCATGGATCCCCAGGCCGGTGTGGGGGGCGGAACCCCGGCTCCCAGGAAGCTGAGGGACGACTCCACGATGATGAGGAATCCCACCTGCAGGGTGAGCAGCACCACCAGGGTGTTGAGCACGTTGGGGAAGATGTGCTTGGTGATGATGCGGAAGTCGGACGCCCCGGCCACCCTCGCGCGGGCGATGTAGTCATGGGTCATTATGGTCAGCACTTCGCCGCGAATCACACGGGCGTAGCGCGCCCAGATGACCAGGCCCACGGCGATGATCAGGTTGATCAGGCCGGCCCCGAGGATGACCACCAGCAGGATGGCGAACAGGATAATCGGAAAGGCGATCGTGATGTCGGAAGCCCGCATCACTATGGGGTCCAGCGCCCTGTAGTAGCCGGACACCAGCCCCAGGGCCGTCCCCATCACTCCGCCCAGCGCCAGGGTGCTGAGGGCCACCAGCAGGGAAACGCGGGCGCCGTAGGCCAGCCGGGCCCAGATGTCGCGGCCCAGGGGGTCGGTGCCCAGGGGGTGCGACAGGCTGCCGCCTTCCTGCCAGAAGGGCGGCACGTTCTTCTCCGGCAAGCTGGTCTTTGTCGGCGAATAGGGCGTGACCAGCGGAGCGAAAATGGCCACCAGCACGAAGAACAGGATTATGCCCACCGGGATGAAGAGTCCTCTTCGCAGCACGGCGAGTGGCGCCCCGATGCGGCTCAACCCCGTTCCCAGAGAGAGTCTGACGGATGATACAGCAGCCATAATCTCTACCCGTACCTGATTCTCGGGTCTATGTAGGCGTAAAGGATGTCCACCAGGAGATTGGCGGCGATAACCAGCGCTCCGGCGAGAATCACCATTGCCTGCACCACCGGGAAGTCGCGCACCACGATTCCATCGAAGAGCAGGCGGCCCAGCCCGGGCCAAGCGAACACCACCTCCGCCAGGATGCCGAAGGTTATCAGCGTCGCAACGTAGGTGCCGCCGAAGGTGACAACCGGCACCAGCGCGTTCCGAAGGGCGTGTTTCCAGATGATCTTTCTTTCGTGGAGACCCTTGACGCGGGCCAGGTTGATGTACTCTGTGTCCAGCGTCTCCAGCATACTGGAGCGGAGCAACCGCATGACGCCGGCAATAACGAACAACGACAGCGTAACCGCGGGGAGAATGTAGTGCTGCGGCCCGCCCATGCCGGACGTGGGCAGCAGGTCCAGCCGCACCGCGAATATCTGGATAAGGACAATGCCCATCCAGAAGGCCGGTACGGATTGGCCGAATACGGCAATGAACCTCGCGACGGTGTCCGTTATCGTTCCCTTGTTGACCGCCGCTATCACCCCCAGGGGCACGGCAACCGCCAGCACGATAACCAGTGCGGCAGCGGCCAGCTTGACCGACGGCATTATCCGGGAGGTGATGAGGTCCTCAACCGGGGTGCCGCCCCTGATGGAGTTGCCGAAGTCGGCCTGCAGGAAGTTGCGGGCGAAGATCAGGTACTGCAACGGCATTGGCTTGTCCAGGCCAAGAGCGGCCTCCAGGGCCGCCCGGTCTTCTTCGGTGGCCTCCTCCGACAGCAGCAGCGTGAGCGGGTCGCCCGTCAGCCGGACCACCACGAAGATGATGATCGACAGCAGGAAGAGCGACAACACAGCCTGCAACGCCCGGACGACGATGTATCGGCGCATCCTTACGCACCCTGTCCGCCGGGCCGGCAATGCTCGGACACGCGCAGCCCGCCGGATGAAATTTTTGTTCCTGAAATGCTGGCTGTTACCGAAAATCCCTCCCCTGAAAGAAGGGGAGGGATTTCACCGTTGAGTCGTAGCCGGTTAGCGGGGGCGCACCACATCGTTGAAGTTGGGCTCCCATGAGCGTCCGCCCAGGTTCCAGTCGGATGGCACCTTGTCGTTGGTGGCGTAGGGAATGTCGATGTCCAGCAACGTCAGGTGCGTGAACTGCGAGTGATACCGCCGGTAGATATCCAGGAAGTACTCCTCGGCTTCCTTCGGGTCCAGGGTCTCCTCCATCGCCTCGACCAGCCGGTCGAACTCGGGGTCCTTGGTGCTGGTGAAGGGGCTGCTCGAGTGTTGCAGGGCCCGCATCAGCCCGACGAAACCGGGGAACGGCCGGTTGGGAGCGCCCAGGTAGCCCATCTGGCCGGGGATCGTCTGCGCGCGCCGCTCGGTGCGGTACTTGCTGTACTCGGTGGGCTGGATGTTGGCCTTCACGCCGACCTCTTCGAAGTAACCGGCCAGGGCCTCGATCATGCGCGGGCCTTCCGGCACGTCGGACCTGGGATAGGAGTGGATTATCACCTCGAACCCGTCTCCGTATCCCGCTTCCTCCAGGAGCTGCCTGGACCGCTCCGGGTCGTAGGGGTAGGGTTGCAGCGACGGGTCGGTGACCGGGGCCTTGGCCGGAACGGGGTAGACCGCCGCCGGCGAGGCCAGTCCGCCGAAGACGAACTCGGCCAGCTCATCCCGGTTCACGGCCAGGTTCATCGCCTCGCGGACGCGAATGTCCGACGTGGGCACATCATCCCACTGCTGGTGGAAGTAGAAGCCGACGATGGCCTGTCCTTCCCGCAGGAAGACCTGGTGACCGGAATCCCTTACCTGGGGCACGTTTTCGCGGCTGATGGTGATGATGTCGCCTTCGCCGGTCTCAAGGGCGGCTATGCGGGTGCTTTCCTCGGGCACCTTGCGCAGCCGGATGTGGGCGAAGGTGGGCGTGCCCTCCCGCCAGTGGTCTTCCACCGCGTCCAGGAGCATATAGTCGCCTATACGCTGCTCGGCAAAGCTGAAAGGCCCGGTGCCGATGGGATTCTTGGCGAACTCCTCGTAACCCACGCTCTCGAAGTAGGCGGAGGGAACGGGCGCCCCCAAGGCTCCCTGCGCGTCGGTGAGGTCCCAGTGCAGCCAGATGTCGGGGGTCCCCGTGTGCACGATCCAGGTGTGCGGGTCGGGGACTTCCATGCTTTCAACGAACGAGGTGAGGCGCTCCTTGTAGGAACCCACGGACTCGGGTTCCAGCCACTTGTTGATGGTGAAAGTCATGTCGTCGGCGACGAATTCGTCACCGTTGTGATAGGGGATCCCTTCCTTCAGCATGAAGGTCCACTGCTTGCCGTCAGGGGTCATCTCCCAACTGGTTGCCAGGCCCCAGTCGGCGTTCAGGTTGTTTTCGTCGTCCAGACCCACCAGTTGGTCATAGATAAGGCGCATGGCCGCCTTGCCGCCCGCTACGGTCTCATTCCAGCCCACGGGCACCTCGAACCCCAGGTCCGGCGACAGGATAACCAGTTCGCCCTCAGGGGTTACTGAAGCAGACGCGGGCGGGGCTTGCGTCGCCGCCGGAGCCGCCGTGGGAACGGCAGTGGTCTCTCCGCCTGACGGGGGCGCCGTGGTAGCCTGGGCAGGCGCTTCGGTCGCCGCCGGCGCCTGGGTGGCCTGCGGAGCTGCCGTGGGTTCCGGAGCCTCCGTTGCCGAAGTGCCGCACGCAACCGCCAGAAGCAGCGGCAGCAACACCGCGCTCACCAGGATAAGACTCCGCCTTATATATCTACTAATAAAAGTCATGGTTATAGCGAATTCCTCCGCGCAGAATGAATTAGCTAATCATAGCGGCAGGGCGGAACTTGTCAACAATCCGGCCGCCATTCCACAGGTTGATCGCATTCTAATTTCCACCCCCGTCACTCCGGCGAAAGCCGGAGTCCGGAACGTGCGTGATACCGGATTTTCGGATGCAAAATGCCTGGTTCGGCCACTGGATTCCGGCGAAAGCCGGAATGACGGGGAGAATGCGTTTGCCCTGGCCAGCGTTGCGGGAGCCGTGCCATGCTGGTGCCTGCCTGCTACAATCCGGCAGAAGCCGAGCATCCGGTGAGACTCGGCTGGCAAGACTCGGCGCGAACTCAACAGGAGCGGCCCATGGACTTCGCATTCACCTCCGAGCAGCAGGCACTGAAGAACAGCGCGCGGCGGCTGGCCGAAGAGCGGATCGCGCCCATCGCCGAGGAGGCGGACGAGTCGGCCACCGTCCACCGGGGCCTGATGTCCATCCTGGCCGAGTCGGGGCTGCTCCGATACGCCGTGCCGGAAGACTACGGCGGGTTGGGAATCAGGGTGATGAACCTGTGCATCATCCGCGAGGAGTTGGCCCGGGTCTCAGCGCAGGCCGACACCAACTTCATCATGCAGGGGCTGGGCAGCTTTCCCATCACCCTGGGCGGCACCCACGAGCAGAAGGCCAGGTACCTGCCTCCCGTGGCCCGGGGCGAGTCCATCGCCGCCTTCGCCCTCACCGAACCCGACGCCGGCTCCGACGTGATCAGCATGACCACCGAGGCCGTTCCCGACGGGGACGACTGGGTTCTGAACGGGCGCAAGAAGTTCATCAGCCAGGCCGGAGACGCCTCCACCTACACAGTGTTCGCCAAGACCGACCCCGGCCAGGGAAGCCGCAGCCTGTCGGCCTTCATCGTCGAGCACGGCACTCCCGGCTTCGACGACTCGAAGCGGCTGGACCTGATGGCGGCCCATCCCATTGGCGAACCCGCTTTCAAGGACTGCCACATCCCCCAGGGCAACCTGATAGGCGAACGGGGGCAGGGCCTTCGGCTGGCCCTGGGCACCCTGGACACCTTCCGTACAACGGTGGCCGCGGCCGCCATCGGCATGGGCATAGCCGCCTACGAAGCCGCCCTCGACTACGCGAAGAACCGGCCCATGTTCGGCCAGCAGCTCAGCGACTTCCAGGCCACGCAGTTCAAGCTGGCCGACATGGCCGTGTCGCTGGACGCGGCCCGCCTCCTGGCCCATCGCGCCGCCTGGCTCAAGGACTCGGGGCGGGAGACCATCATCAAGGAGGCGTCCTTCGCCAAGCTGTTCGCCACCGAGGCCGCCTCACGCATCGTCAACGAGGCGGTGCAGATTCACGGCGGCGCAGGTCTGGAGAAGGGCAATCGGGTTGAGCGCCTCTACCGCGAGGTCCGCGCCCTGACCATCTACGAGGGCACCTCGGAAATCCAGAGACAGACCATTGCCCGGCAGCTGCTGCGAGAGTAGGGTCGGGCTTTGTAAACACCCTCTCAACCCGGAAAGGAATAGTATGGACGATTCAGGAAGCGGCAACCGGGGAAGCGCCAGGCACAACTCCGGCTGCTTCGGAATACCCGTCTCCGGGATATGGCTCCTGTTCACTTTGATGTACTTCTTCACTGAGGAAGGCGCTTTCCCACTGGGGAAACTGGAGTTCTTCTGGCGATTTCTGGCCGGACCTTTCAATTTCCTGTTCTGAACCCGCTCCGCCACTCCCCCGTCGTGTCCGTCATTGCCATAAAAAGAGGTAGAAATCTGTTCCCTACCCCTTGAGGGGTAGGGTTAGGGTGGGGGTGAAATCCTCGCTGAAATCCTGCCCCCAAGAGTTTTCATGGCAATGACGGTTGGAAATCGTATCGGTTTCGAGATTCAGGAGACTCCGAAACATGAAATTGACCTACTTCGGCCACTGCGCCTTCCGCTGGGAGACCCCGGCTGGCGTCACCGTAATGGCGGACCCATACCGGAACCAGGCCGACCGCTACTGGTTTTCCCGGCTCTTCCCCCAGGTCCACTGCGACCTGGGGCTGATCAGCCACGCCCACTTCGACCACGACGCGGCCGACCGCCTGCCGGAAGCCGCCTCGGTACTGCGGACACCGGGAGACTTCTCCACCGGAGACCTGCGCATTCGCGGCGTCCGCGACCTGCACTCGGGGGCCTCACGCCTGCGCAATTTCCCCAATGTGATGTTCCGGCTGGAGGTCGACGGGGTCAGCTACCTGCATATCGGCGACAACCGCGCCGACTGGCCCGACGAAGTGACGGACGCCGTAGGTGACATCGACGTGCTGATGGTAACCGTGGACGATTCCGTCCACCTGCTTTCGTACGACGAGGTGGATGGACTGGTTCGACAGCTGGAGCCCAGCGTGGTCATACCGATGCACTACGCCATTCCAGGCATCACTGCGTCCGAGTGCGAGCTGCTGCCGCCGGAGGGCTGGCTGGAACGCCAGCGGTCGGTCCGCCGCCTCGAGTCTCACGAGGCGGATTTCTCCCGAAGCGCCCTTCCTTCCGTCACCGAGGTGTGGCTGTTCCAGCCCGCGCCCGAGTCGCTGGCGGCGCCGGAAGCGCTCCCCATCCATTCAAAGTTTGTCTAAATCAGGATTTACCGGATGATTGACAACTATCCTGTTAATCCTTCCATCCTGAAAATCCTGATTCAGACAATCCGTCTTGCCGTCCGGTGAAGCGCGCCGTAGAATGCCGGAAAGCCAACCGCGCGCTCCGGCGGAATGCCGGAGAAGGGAGTTACCAACATGGCAGGACTGAACCACCCGCTGGAGAACGTGAGAGTGATCGACCTGGGGCGCCACCAGGCCGGGCCGCGCTGCGCCCAGGTCCTGGCCCGCATGGGCGCCGAGGTCATCAAGGTCGAGAGGCTGGGCGGCGAGGAGACCAGATACCACGGCCCCTGGGTCAAGAAGCAGTCCTCCTACTGGGTCCAGTACAACTCCGGCAAGAAGTCTCTCTCCATCGACCTCCGCAAGGAGGAGGGCAAGGAGGTGCTCCGGGAACTGGTCAAGGTCTCCGACGTGGTGGTCCAGAACTTCCGCCCCGGCACCATCGAGAAGATGGGCTTCGGCTACGAGACCCTGAAGGAACTAAACCCCCGCATCATCATGGTCAACGTCTCGGCCTACGGCCAGTTCGGCCCGTACCGGGACAACATCGGCTACGACCCCATCGGCCAGACCATGTCGGGCATCACGATGGTGACCGGCGAGGAGGGGATGCCGCCCATCAGGACGGGGGTGCCCATCATCGACCGGATCACGGCCCTGCACGCGGCCATCGGGACGCTGGCGGCCTTGCACGAGCGGGAGACCTCCGGCGAGGGGCAGGCCATGGACGTGTGCCTGGCGGACACCGGCTACTCCATGACCGAGATACCGATAACCGCCTACCACGGGACGAAGATACCGCCCAAGCGCGGCGACACCACGGCGCCGCCCTCCGGCATCTACCCCTGCCGGGAGGGGTGGGTGCTGATCTCGGCCGGAGACCAGCACCACTGGCACCGGGTGTGCAACGCGCTGGGGAAGCCGGAGTGGCTGGAGGACCCAAGATTCAACACGAGACACGAGCGCCTGGCCAACGCGGAGCAGGTGAACCAAGCGGTGCGGGAACTGCTGGCGGACAAGAGCATGGAGCAGGCGATAGCGCACTTCACGGAGTACGACGTGGTGGCGGCGCCGGTGAACACGATCCCGCAGGCGGCGGAGGACCCGCACCCGTGGGAGCGGCGGGCGATGGTGGAGGTCCCGGACTTCCTGGCTGGTGAGATCGCGGTATCCGGCGACTACTGGCACTTCTCGCGGACGCCGGTGAACATCGGGAGCACGCCGCAGGTGGGGGAGCACAACGATGAGGTGCTGTCGGGCATCCTGGGGTACAGCGAGGAGCAGGTCGAGCAGTTCCGCGAGGGCCGGGTCATCTCCGAGGAACACTACTACGACGACATACCCGGCTAGGCCCAACCGTCGGCGCCGGAATCCCGGACGGCAAGCGCAGGGGCGGGTATGAAACCCGCCTCTACTTTGTATGGTATGAACCCTGCACAGGAGACATTCTTCCTTCTGATTGACCGCAAGGGTGCCCTATGCTAATCTCTCAAACGCACCAAAGCACCTCAGACATTGGATTAGATTCTTCCAGATTTTTACAGTTTCAAGTGCGAACGGCGACGGTTGGTTGAATTGAATTCTCCTGACAACCTCCCACGCGAGAAGGGTGACTGGCTCTCGCTGAAGGACGCCTGCCGATTGCTGGACGTGAGCGACACCACGTTGCGGCAGTGGGCCGACGCAGGGCACCTGCGCGTGTACCGGACTCCCGGCGGGCATCGCCGTTTTCTGCGGCAGGACGTTGAAGCCATGACCGGGACTTCCCGGCAGTCCATGGAACAGGTCCGGCAGAACAGGGGCGAGGGTCCGGCGTTGCGGCGCATACGCCGCCGTCTCTCCCAGGACAGCGTGCACCAGCAGCCCTGGTTCCAGGGCGTGGAACCGCAGGGGCATGACAGAATGCGGCTCTTCGGGAGGCGCCTGCTCTCCCTTCTGGTGCAGGAACAGGGGCCGCGCCGCCGTCGGCAGGAACTCCTGGAGGAGGCCCGCCTGCTGGGCCAGGAATACGGCTTGGAAATGTCGGAAAGAAATGTCGCCCTCACCGACACGGTGGAGGCTTTCGTGTTCTTCCGCACTATGGTGCTGGACACCGCTCCGGCCTCCTCCTGGTCAAGGATCCTGGAGACCTCCGACCGGGTACTGGCGGGGGTATGCTCCTCCTACCAGAGGGCCGCCGAGACCGCCGCTTCCAAGTAACCCGCACTCATCTTCCTTCCCGGAAAGGCACAGACAAGGGGCCAGTGAAATGACTATGGACATGACCGACCGCAAGCTGCTCAACCTCATCCAGGGGCCCTTCCCGATGGTGGAGCAGCCCTACCTCGACCTGGCGCAGCAACTGGAGACCACCGAGGAGGACGCGCTGGCGAGGCTGACCGAGCTCAAGCGGCAGAACGTCCTGCGCCAGATCAGCGCCATCTTCGACACCCGCCGCCTCGGCTACAAGACGACCCTGGTGGCCATGGCCTTCGACCCGGACAAGCTGCACCACGCCGCCATGGAGATCAACCGCCACCCCGGCGTGAGCCACAACTACGCCCGGGAGGGGTCGTACTACAATCTCTGGTTCACCCTGGCCGTGCCGCCGGAACACGACCTGGAGGCCACGGCCAATCACATGGGCCGCAAGACCGGGGCTATCGAGTCCCGGATCATGCCCACCATCCGGTTCTTCAAGATCGGCGTCAACTTCGACATGGTGAAACAGCAGGGTTCATCCTACAATTTCAGGCCGGACGGCTTCGACCCGGCGGGCGGGTCGGCAAGAGGCTCAAACCCGGAAGAGGCAGACAGTTGGAACAAGCCCCAGCCGGTGACCGAGTGGGAGAAGGAAGCCATCCGCCAGATGCAGGAGGACCTGCCGCTCGTCTCCCGTCCCTTCAATCCCATAGCGGAACGCTTGGGAATCACCCTCCCCGAATTGTTCGCACTTGGCGAGAACTTCCAGGAGCGCCGCATCATGCGCCGCTACAGCGCGGTCTTGCATCACCGGCGCTCCGGCTTCCGCTCCAACGCCATGATCGTCTGGAAGGTGCCGCCGGAACGCTCCGAGGAAGTGGGCATGATCATGGCCGGCCACAAGGCCGTGACCCACTGCTACGAGCGGCCCACCTTCCCCGACTGGCCCTACACCCACTTCACCATGGTGCACGCCACCACGCCCGAGGGATGCGAGCAGTACAGCCAGGAAATCTCCGACGCCACCGGCATCACCGACCGGCTGGCCCTGTACAGCACCCGGGAATACAAGAAGACGCGGGTGCGCTACTTCGTCCCGGACTACGACGACTGGTTCAACGCCGAGGGCGCGGAGATTAACGCAGAGTACGCAGAGGTCAACTAAAAAGCTCCGCGTACTCTGAGTCCCTCTTCGCACTCTGCGTTGAAAACCCCGGCAAAAATGGGCGGCTGCATGAATGCTTACTACCCTGTATATCTGAACCTGCGCGGCCGCCGCTGCGTCATCGTCGGCGGCGGCACGGTGGCCGAGGGCAAGATCAGCCGCCTGCTGGACTCGGGGGCGGAAATCTCAGTTGTAAGCCCCGACGCCACGCCGGGCATCCGTCAGTTCGTGGCCGACGGCGCGGTGCGCTGGGAGCAACGGACCTACGAGGAGGGCGACCTGGACGGGGCATTCATCGCCATCGCCGCCACGAACGTGCGGGAGGTGAACCGCCGCATCTTCGAGGAGGCGGAGCAGCGGGGCGTGATGCTCAACGCGGTCGACGACCCGCCCAATTGCAGCTTCATCGCCCCGTCAATCGTGCAGCGCGGCCCGGTGACTTTGGCCATCTCCACCGGCGGCGTCTCCCCGGCCCTCGCCCGGAAGCTGCGTGAGTCGCTACAGACCTCCGAAGCGCTGGCTTGGGCCGACCTCTCCGGCGTCATGGCGGTTGCCCGCTCCCACCTTCGCGAAACGGGACAGTTGGCCGGCATTGATCCCCAGCGCTGGCAGTGCTGCATCACGCCGCAGTTGCTGGCGATGGTGCAGGAAGGGCAGCAGTCCGAGGCCACCGAGTTCCTGCTGGCAGGACTGACCGGCGACGATGGCAGCGGCTTGTGCGAAGACATTTCCCGCTGCCGGCCCGGTGGTTGCAGCGTCATCCTGAGCCTGTCGAAGGACGGCATCCCAACATGACTTCCACCCGTCCCATCCGGGTCGGCAGCCGGGGCAGCCCCCTCGCCCTGATCCAGGACGACGAAGCCATCGCGCAGATGAAGGTACGCCACCCCGATCTGGAGTTCGAGGTCGTGGTGGTCCGCACCAGCGGCGACGCCAACCAGTCCTCCCCTCTCGCCGGACTGGGGCTGGGCGTTTTCGTCAGCGAGCTGGAGGAACGGCTCCTGTCGGGCGACCTGGACATGGCGGTCCACAGCCTCAAGGATATGCCGACGAAGCTGCCCGACGGGTTGACGCTTGGCGCGATTATGGAGCGCCGCGATCCGCGCGACGTCCTCGTGAACCGCTGGAGATGCCCGCTGGAAGAGCTGCCCGACGGCGCCCGCATCGGGACCAGCAGCCCCCGCCGCGCCGCCCAACTGCGCCGCTTCGCCCCCAGCGTGGAGGTCGTGCCCATCCGGGGCAACGTGGAGACGCGCCTCCGCAAGGCCGAGGGGGACGAGGCCGACGGCGCAGTGCTCGCTGCCGCAGGGCTGGCCCGCCTGGGCATGAAGGACCGGGTGGCCGACTACCTGTCGCCCCAGAGGTTCGTCCCGCCCCCCGGACAGGGCGCGCTGGCCGTGGAGGTCCGCGAGGACGACCGCCGGATGCTGGACATCCTGGAGTCCATCGAGCACCCGGCCACGCGGTTCGAGGTCACCGCCGAGCGAGCCTTCCTCGAAACGCTGGGCGGCGGCTGTTCCATCCCCGTCGGGGCCTACGCCCGCTGCATGGGTCACGAGCTCCTGATGACCGTATTCCTCAGCAACCCCGAGGGTTCACGGGTCTTCACCGCCAAGGTCGACGGCCTGAAGCACGATCCCCTGCAGCTGGCCAGCGACGCCTACCTCGCCGTGGCCGAGCGGGGCGGCGCCGACCTCCTGGAGGGCGCCCGCCAGCCGCAAGGCCCCCCGGCGACCGAGAATCTTTGAGCTATGACAGAAGGCCCAAGGTTGAAGAATTGGCCGGCAAGGTCTACCTGATAGGCGCGGGGCCCGGGGATCCGGGGCTGCTGACCGTGAAGGGCCGCGAGGCGCTGGAGCGGGCCGACGTGGTCGTCTACGACCGGCTGGCCCACCCGTCGCTGCTGGACTATGCGCCCGCATCGGCCGAGCGCATCTTCGCCGGCAAGGCGCGGGGGCAACAGGAGCTGACCCAGGACGGCATCAACGCCCTGCTGGTGGAGAAAGCGCAGGCCGGCCTCCGGGTGGCGCGCCTCAAGGGCGGCGACCCCTTCGTCTTCGGGCGCGGCGGCGAGGAGGCGCTGGAACTGGCGCGAAACGGCGTCCCCTTCGAGGTCGTTCCGGGCGTGTCTTCGGCCATCGCCGCTCCCGCCTACGCCGGCATCCCCGTTACCCACCGGGGCATCGCCACCGGCTTCACCGTGGTCAGCGGAAGCGAGGACCCATCCAAGCCGGAGTCCGCCGTGCGCTGGCAGGAGCTGGCCCGCTCGCTGGCCGCCCAGGGCGGCACACTGATGACGCTCATGGGATGGGCCTCCATCGAGAAGATACTGGAAGCCCTGCAACAGGCCGGGCTGTCCGCCGAAACGCCCGTCGCCCTCGTGCAGTGGGGCACCTGGAGCAGGCAGAGGACCGTGACCGGCACGCTGGCCGATGCCGCCGAGAAGGGCCGCGCCGCCGGGCTGGCCGCGCCGGTGGTCGCAGTCGTCGGCGAGGTGGTGAGCCTGCGCGATGAACTGGCTTGGTTCGACAACCGCCCGCTGTTCGGCAAGCGCGTGCTGGTCACCCGCTCGCGAACCCAGGCGTCGCGGATGTGCGAGTTGCTGGAGGACGCCGGGGCCGAGGCCGTCGAGCTTCCCGCCATCGCCATCGCGCCGCCGGAGGACTTTGCCCCGCTGGACAGGGCTGTCGGCCGCCTGTCCGAATACGGCTGGGTCGTATTCGCCAGCGTCAACGCCGTCGAGTTTGTGTTCGACCGTCTGGACTCGATGGGAGGAGACGCCCGCGCCTTCGGCAAAGCCCGCGTCGGGGCCATCGGTCCGGCCACCGCTTCCGCCTTGAAGCGTCGCGGCATCCGCCCCGACTTCACGCCGTCCAGGTCGGTGTCGTCTGCCGCCTTGGAGGAACTGGCGGGCTACGAATGGAACGGCGTCTCCGTACTCCTGCCCGCCGCCGATATCGGCCGCGACGAGCTGGCCGAAGGACTGTCCCGCCTGGGCGCAGACGTCGAGCGAGTAACGGCCTACCGCACCATCACCCCGCCCGACGCCGCACAGCAGGCACGGGACGCCTTGACTGGCGGCATCGACATTGTCACCTTCACCAGCTCGTCGACGGTCCGCAACCTGCTGGCCCTGCTGGAGGAGGACGGACCTACTTTCTCTTCCCTCCCTCTGGATGGAAATACAAGGGGGGGCGCCCTTTCCGGCAGCCTGATCGCCTGCATCGGCCCCGTGACCGCCGGAACCGCCCGCGAGCTGGGCCTCCGGGTGGACATCGAGGCTGAAGAGCACACCGTCGACGGGCTGGCCGAGGCCCTGATCAAGCATTTCTCAGCCGCCAAATCCGCCAATCCTGAAAATCATCCAATCATATAAATCACAGTTCAGACAAAGGGAGTAGCGCCATGACCGGCTACAATGCCTATCCCGAGACCCGCCTGCGCCGCCTGCGCGGCAGCGACCCCCTGCGCAACCTGGCCCGGGAGACCCGCCTCTCACCCAAGGAGTTCATCTACCCCATGTTCGTGATGCACGGCCACGGCGTGCGCGAGCCCATCGAGCCCATGCCCGGCTGCAACCAAGTGTCGCTGGACGTGATGTCCGAGGAGGTGGGAGAGGCGGCGGAGCTGGGCATCGGCGGCGTCCTGCTCTTCGGCCTGCCAGCAGAGAAGGACCCGCTGGGCCTGGAGGGCTACGACCCCGAGGGCATCGTGCAGGAGGCGGTCCGCGCCATCAAGCGCGACCACCCGGACATGCTGGTGTCCACCGACGTGTGCATGTGCGAGTACACCGACCACGGCCACTGCGGGGTCATCGACAACGGCCGCATCGACAACGACGCGACGCTGGAGCTGCTGGCCCGCACCGCCCTGTCCCACGTGCAGGCCGGGGCAGACCTGCCGGCCCCGTCGGCGATGATGGACGGCCAGGTCTGGGCCATCCGCCAGACCCTGAACGCCGAGGGCTACGACGACACGCCCATCATGGGATACGCGGCCAAGTTCGCCTCCGCCTTCTATGGGCCTTTCCGGGTGGCGGCAGGCTCCACGCCCCAGTTCGGCGACCGCAAGACCTACCAGATGGACCCGGCCAACTCGCGCATGGCCATGCGGGAGATCGAGAGCGACATCGCGGAGGGCGCCGACATCGTGATGGTCAAGCCAGCCATGGCCTACATGGACGTGATCCGCGAGGCTAGGGAGCGCTTCAACCACCCCCTGGCGGCCTACAACGTCAGCGGCGAGTATTCGATGGTCAAGGCCGCCTCCCAGCAGGGTTGGGTCGACGAGCGCCCGGTCACCACCGAGCTTCTGACCGGCATCAAGCGGGCCGGCGCCGACATCATCATCAGCTACTTCGCCAAGGACGTGGCCCGCTGGCAGCAGGAGTAGGTGGACCCTTTTGAGCCTGTCTCAAAAGTCGGGGTGTAGACTGTGGTCAAGCCTGACGGAGGTGCCGATAAGATGCCACTTCGGGATATGGACCGAGAGCAGATGTGGCTGTTGCCGCCGTCCCTTGACGAACTGCTGCCGTTGGACCATCCGGCTCGTTTTGTCGCCGAGTTTGTCGACGCCTTGGGCAGAGAAGGTTGGGCGGAGCTGGGTGTGGAAATAGACGGGGACCCGCTGGGAGCCCCGGCCTACCATCCCAGGTCCCTGCTCTGCGTGTGGCTTTACGGGTTCATGACGGGAGTGCGCTCCTGCCGCAAGTTGGAGGCGGCCTGTCGAGACCAGATTCCGTACCTGTGGCTGACAGGATGGCAGCATCCGGACCACAACACCCTCTGGCGGTTCTACAAGGCCCATCGCCAGGAAATGCGGAGCTTGTTCAAGCGCACGGTGCGGACGGCGGTGGCGATGAAGCTGGTGGACCTGGCGGTGCAGGCGGTGGATGGCACCAAGATGGCCGCCAGCGCGTCGGTGCACCGCAGCTACGACGGGGAGAGACTGGCCCAGTTGTTAGACCGGGTGGACCGGGCGATAGCCGATCTGGAAGCCCAGAACGAAGGTGGAGAAGACGCCAGCGCCGTCAATCTGCCTGAAGAACTGGCCGACAAGGAAGCGCTGAGAGAGCGCCTGCGGCAGGCGATGGACGAGTTGGCCGGTGCAAAGAAGCCCAGGCGCATCAATCTTACGGACCAGGACGCCCGGCTGATGAAGGCCAGCTACGGCGTCGTGCCGGCCTACAACGCCCAGGCCATGGTATCTCCAGTGGAGCAGGACGGGGAACCCACGGGCATGTTGATCACCGCCGCGCACGTGGTGTCTGTGCCCAATGACAACTATCAGTTGGTGCCGATGATGGAGCGCGCTGAGGAGGCTACGGGAACCAGAACACCCATGACGCTGGCCGATGCTGGGTATTTTTCCGGGAGCGACTTGGCCGATTGCGCGGATCGTGGCCAGCAGGTGGTGGTGCCGGAGTCGCGGGAACGGTTCCTCAGAAGTCCCTATCACAAAGATCAGTTCACCTATGATGAACCCAGCGACAGCTTTGAATGTCCCCAGGGACAGACGCTCCACTTCATCGGCATCAGCGAAGACAAAAGAGGAGTGCCAATGAGGAAGTACCGCGCTTCCGCAGGCGTCTGCCAGCAGTGTCCAGCCTACGGGGTATGCACCAAATCCAAGCGTGGCCGTAGTCTGTGGATTGGGCCTCACGACGATGTGCTGCGCCGGCACCGGGCTTGGATGTCCACCAGCCTGGCGAAAGAGGTATATCGGCTGAGAAAGCAACTGGTCGAGCCGGTGTTCGGAATTACCAAGGAACAAATGGGAGCCCGAAGATTCCTGCTGCGGGGCCTGGTCAACGTGGCGGCTGAGTGGAATCTCTTGGCAATCGCCTTCAACCTGCGGACTCTCTGGCGCATATGGCGGGACGGGACCTTCGTACTGGCGCCTCATAGTCCCACATCGGGCCCCGTGCCCTGATTTCGGTGCGATCCCAAGACCCTCCCGGACGCGCAAAACTCATCAAGTCGTAATCTGCCGTCGAACCCGACTCTACTAGCAACGCCCGAAGGCACTCACCACTCCTTTCGGTCGAAACAGGCGTTTTCTGGGACAGGCTCTTTTGGAAACTATCTCATAACAGGTGAGTTGGTTTCCCGGCGTTCTCTCCGCACCACCTTCTGCGCCCCCCACCCTAACCCTCCCCCTTAAGGGGGAGGGAATTTACAGAGATCCACAAGTACGATTATGGACAACAGCGACGAAATATCCGAACTCAGGCGGGCGGAAGCCCATGTCTTCGCCGAGCTGCTGAAGCGCGGCGTTCTGCCCTACCGCGCCACGGAAGGGGGCTTCAGGGTCAACACGGCGAAGGGCAACCGCCTGGCGCTGCTTACCGTCCCGTCATGGGTCTACGACGCCGACGGCGGGTACATCTTCGCCGTGGGAGATTTTCAGCCCAGCCCGGATCTGTTCTTCCTCTGCGTCGAGAGCGACGACGATGCAATCGGAAGCGTGTGGGTGTTCCCGTCCATCTCCTTCTTTGTATACGCCGAACCGGTTGAAGAGGTGGGCTTGGTCAGGCTCAACCTCGACGCGCCCCGTCCCGACTCCTTCGCCGAGACGCTGCGAGAGTATGTCTCCTTCTTCCGCGACCGGTGGGAGCCCGTAGTCCAGTTCGATTACTTCCGCCGGTTCATGCCGCCCGTGAACGACCCGAACTTCCAGCGCGGCTGGGAGGACTTCGAGGACATCCTGATGCTGATGGAGTTCTCCGAGTCCCGCGACCAGATCTCGGAAGAGCGGATTCCGGTGGAGCCGCCGGGTCCCGAATCCGGGGACGGCCAGCGTTCGATCGCGTTGACTCCCTCGGCCAAAGAAGACCTGGACAGCATCCCGACAGAGGACCGGGACGACGTCCTGCGAGCGCTCCGCTCCCTGGCGGACAACCCCACCCACTCGGGGTCGATCCGCCTGGAAGGAGGCCCAGGAAACTACCGGGTCCGCCGGATACCTTAAGCCATGCTCCGGAGGGCGCCGCCAAGATTATCCTGTCATTTCTGACGGGTCAGGGAACGCCCTCTCCCTAACCCTCTCCCGGAAAGAGAGGGGACTCCTACGACACTTTTCCGTACGAGGAACAGCCATGCAGCTCGCCAAGTCCGAAGCACTGTTCGCCGAAGCCCAGCGCCTGATGCCCGGGGGCGTCAACAGCCCGGTGCGATCGTTCCGGGCCGTAACGGGAACGCCGCCCTTCATTGCGTCGGGCAGCGGCGCCCGCGTGACCGACGTCGACGGCAACGAGTACATCGACTATCTCGGCTCCTGGGGGCCGCTGGTGCTGGGCCACGCCCACCCTTCGGTCGTGACTGTGCTGGAGCGGGCGGCCAGGGGCGGCTCCAGCTTCGGCGCTCCGGTGGAGCAGGAGGTGCAACTGGCACGGCTGATCACGGGCGCGCTGCCCAGCATCGAGTCGCTGCGGCTGGTCAACTCAGGCACCGAGGCCTGCATGAGCGCCATCCGCCTGGCGAGGGCCTTCACCGGCCGCGACAAGATCATCAAGTTCGCCGGCAACTACCACGGCCACGCCGACGGCCTGCTGGTGCGGGCCGGGTCGGGCGGGCTGACCCACGGCATTCCCACCAGCGCCGGGGTGCCCGAGTCCTACGTCAGCGAGACGCTGGTGGCCGACTTCAACGACTTCGACTCCGTGGAGCGTCTGTTCAGCAGCTACCCGAACGCCATTGCAGGCATCATCGTCGAGCCGGTGGCGGGCAACATGGGAGTGGTGCCGCCTGCGCCGGGCTTCCTGGAGGGCCTGCGCCGCATCACCGCCCACGACGGCGCCATGCTGATTTTCGACGAGGTGATCACCGGCTTCCGCGTTGGAGCGGGCGGGGCGCAGGGACTGTACGGGGTCATGCCCGACATCACTACGCTGGGCAAGATCATCGGCGGCGGGCTGCCCGTGGGCTGCTACGGCGGCAGGCGGGAGATCATGGAGCGGGTGGCCCCGCTGGGCGACATGTACCAGGCCGGAACGCTGTCGGGGAACCCGCTGGCCGTCAGTGCCGGGGTCGCCACCCTGACCGAGCTGCAGAAGCCCGGAGTCTACGAGCAGATCGACCGCCTGGCGGCCCGCCTGACCGACGGCATCAGCGCGGCGTTCCGCGACGCCGAGGTCCCTGGCACCATCAACCGGGTCGGCTCCATGTTCACCGGCTTCTTCAACCCCGGTCCCGTCGAGTCGCTGGCCCAGGTGGAGCAGTCGGACGCCGCCAAGTACGGCCGGTACTTCCACGCGCTGCTGGAGCGCGGAGTGTACATCGCCCCGTCCCAGTTCGAGGCGGGCTTCGTCTCCACCGCCCACACCGAGGCCGACATCGACGCCACCATCGAGCGGGTGCGGGAGGCGCTGGCCGAGGTGGGATAGACCCGAATCAGCTATAATTAAAGAACCTTAGAAAGAAAAAGGGGCCCAAGGGACAGGGAGTAATCTGATGGCAGCGGATATCGATTCACCATCGCCAAATCGTCCCAGAGGCAGCGTCAAGCACCCTTTTGTAGCGTGGCTTCTTGCTTCAGCCAGGATGATTGTCTTTTCCTTCCGGCATTTCGGACAGCCCATGCGCGTTGATTACAGTACTGGTGACGTTTGGAAGGCTGGTGAATAGACAATCCGACTTCAGCGGCTTGTATGGCAGGGCCCTCACCATCATTACTGCACTTTCAGTATTGTGCTTGGCTGTTGCCGTAGCACTGTCCATATACGAGGCTTTCTGCCAGCAATAGGCGATCAGGCTAGCCAGACTCCGCAGCGGCATCCCCCGAATCGAACTCCACGGACTCGCCGGGGTTCACGTTGAACCAGCTCTCCCCCGGCTCCTCGGCCGGTTCCGGCTTGTCGCGCTGCACCACGCGCACGCCCAGCTCCCCCAGCATCCCGTCGATCCGGTCAACCGGCGCGCCCGCCTCCAGCATCTCCCGGCGCAGGGCCAGCAGCTCCGAGGTCATCTTCAGGGCCAGCTGCACTCCCGACAGGTTCAGGCCCATGTCGTCCACGAAGTGCTTGATCAGCCGCAGCCGGGCCACGTCCTCGTCCGAGTAGGTGCGCAGCGCCCCCATCCGCAGCGGCGCCACGAATCCCGCGCGCTCGTACTTGCGCAGCGTCTGCGGGTGCATATCCAGTGCATCCGCCACAACGCTTATCAGGTAGATTCCCGGCGCCTGCTGCATCGTCATTTTCGCCACCTGTGCCGGACGGGTTCCGGCTTACCCTTTTTATAGCCTGCGGTAAGGCTTATGTCAACGGTATATGCGGCAAATTATGCACTTCGAATCAATATCTGATATTATCATCATAGTCTATTGACACAGTTTATATCAACTGATATAGTCTTTATAAATAAGCCAGTGAGGTGAGTGACATGGCAGCGGCCGAGATTCGGAACGGCAACGGCGCGGTGATGGAGCGTGAGGTCCAGGAGATCAGCGACAAGGTGACCCGGCAGGTCAACGACATCCTGGAGGACGCCGGCAAGGAGCAGGCCCCCAAGACCTACGTGGTCTACCGTGTGCCCAGCGCCGGCGTCCGCTACTACTTCTAGGCGATCCCCGGTACGCGGTGCGTACCGGACGGAGCACAGCACAAAATTCAAAAATCAAGGAGTGTCTCATGATGTTGCAGCGCAGGAACCACTTCAGCCCCTTCGGTGAACTACGGCAGATGCAGGACAACATAGACCGGATGTGGCGCCGGTTCGGGTCCGCCAGCCATGAAGACGGCAGCGGGATGGAGGCCTGGGCGGCCCCGCTGGACGTCGTAGCCGACGGCGACAACTTCGTCGTTCGGGCCTCCCTGCCCGGCGTGTCCCCGGACAACATCCAGGTTGCCATCGAGGACAATGTCCTGACCATCCGTGGCGAGACCGCATCCCACTTCGAGAACACCGACGGCAACTACCTCATGCGCGAGCGGCGCAGCGGCTCCTTCCACCGCTCCCTGCGCCTGCCGGACACGGTGGACCAGGACGCGGCTGAGCCTCGCTACGAGCACGGCGTCCTGACCATCACCCTGCCCAAGGCCGAGGCCAAGAAGGCCAAGCAGTTCGAGGTGAAGGTCGTGGAGGGGCCGACGGCCGTCGAGGGCAGCTAGGAGCGGCTCATTCGGGGACAGGCCGACTGCAACCGTCCCCGCCAACTCCCTGTAACGCGAGGAGCAGGCCGTGAGACCTGCTCCTCGCCTCTTTGTGTCCGTCACAGGCAGTGAATCAGGCCGTAGGGGCGGGTTTGAAAGCCGCCCCTACGTCTTCGCCGGGACGTCCGCAACCTGAACAACAAATTCGTAGGGGCGCACAGCCGTGCGCCCCCATCGGTGTTTTCGTAAGCGACAGGACGCCCTCACCCTAACTCTCTCCCAGGGGGAGAGGGATTTTTAGGCCCCGTAACCGGCGGCGTCATACGGTTTGTCCGTGCTACGCTTAGTTCCCCTCTATGATGATCGTGTTGACCTTGGCCGACCGGTCTCGGATCTCTCTGAGTTCCGCATATTCCGGCAAATGTTGCGGCAACGTGGGCCATTCCCTGGCCTGCTCGATAGTCTCGAATTCCATAACCACCATGCGGTGCCCATCCGTCAAGTCGAAGCCTATCGTCTCAACGACTTCGCCGCGCACCAGGAATTTGCCGCCACGCGCCTCCACCAAAGGCCCAACACGTCGGCGGAACTCAGCGTGGAGAGCCTCGTCAGTTATGTGTATGTCAAGTATCACGTATCCTGCCATGCTGTTCTCCTTTCATAGGTTATGCCGGAATCAGGCTGCCCGATCTGCCGCTGCCGGACACCTCCCTCGCCCTTGAAGATGGAGTTTAGCACCGTCAGTGTATTGACTTCGCCGTAAATTACAATTGCTGAATCTGACCTTCGGCGACAGGTTGACGGCGCCTCTGGTCCTCCTACTGTTCCGTCACAAGGGCAACGTGAATAGTAATGATCTCAGTTTCGTGATATTGACGATGGCTGACCGACGTTGCGAAATGACGCAACATCCGCAGGGGAACATCGCCCTCCGACAGCATCTCCTCTATTTCCGGGGGCGGGTCCGACAACAGAGACAACTGGTCCTCCAGGTTGCCGGAATCGCTGGGGGCGGTTGCGAACTCCAGTTCCGCTCCCCGGCCGGAGCCGGACGCGATCAGGCGCAACTGCCGCTGGCGGCCGGCTTCCCGAAGGTCCAGGAGCACTAGGAGGGCCTCTTCCGACGCTGCTTGCAGTCGCCCCGTCATGCGCTCGCCCCAACCACGGCCGCTGGAAAAGCCCGCCAGAAACCGGTTGATCCGGGGCAGCTCTTCGATATCAAGCATCACCTGCAACCTGCGGCGGCGAGAGCTGGTGAGTTCCAGCACCCATGTCAGGAGAATGATCACAATGCCCCCGGAGGTCACTGCTTTCTGAAGGGTTGATTCCCACAGCCCCCCGATGGGAAGGTCAATCAGGCCGAAATGGAACCCCAGTCCCACCAATAGAGACACTCCCACCACCACGCTCTTGGAATAGTCGGGCTCGTCCTGGAGGATGGACTTCATCCCCTCGATGAACATCGGCGCCAGTATTACGGCCATATACGCCGCCATGACCGGTATTGGAATGACGAGCAACAGGGCCCAGCCCTTGGGGAAGAAGGCCAGGACCAGCAGCAAGGCCCCCACCAGTATTCCTACATCCCGGGAGGCGCAGGCGGTCTGCTGAACGAAGAGGCTGCCCCTTACGCTGGCGTTCACTGGCATACCACCCCCCAAACCGGACAGGATGTTGCCCAGGCAGGTGCCCACGACTCCACCCTGAACCGCCCTGAAATCGGTCGCTCGCGAGTCGCGCCATGAGACCCGTTGCGCCACAAAGGACAGGGAGTTGGCTTGGACTACCGTAAGAGCGGATATGAACAGAAAGGCCGGGAGGAGAGTCCAGAAAGCGCTGCCGAAATCGAACCCGGGGCCGGCCCATCCCTCGACAGGAACTCCGGCCCAGAGGGCGCGATGCAGGGGACCCGGTTCCAGAATCCCGAAGGCTGCCGCCGCCGCGCTGCCCAACGCCAGACCGAAGACCGGCCCCCAGACGCGCCAGAAGCCCGGTCCGCGGAGCACGAAGGCCAGCGTGCTCAACAAGGTGATCGCAGCGCAGGCCAAGCCAGCGGTGGACAGCCCCCCGTCCGGCAGGTCGCCCATATTTTCAAGGATGACCAATATTATGGTCACGACTAGGAGTATGTTAAACGTGCCGATTACCGTCGGGGAGAAGATTCGCCGCAGCAGAGACAGACGCATGGCGATGGCGAAGCTGAACAGGCCCGAGAACAAGACCAAAGCCGCCAGGGTTTTCGGCCCTCCCTCCATCAATGCCAAGGCGCAGAACGGGATGGCTACCGCGGAGGGAACCGCTGCGATGTGACACCCGCTGCCGACGATCCCGAAGCGCATGGTCTGTAGCACCATGGTGGCTCCGGTGGCCGCCAGCGAGACGAACACCACCCATGATGCCAGGGACTCGCTGCCGCCTGCCGCCTGGACCGCAACGAGGGGCAACAGCACCATGGGAGGCACCGAAAGCAGCGCCCCTTGGAGGGCCAGGCTCAATCCGGTCGCTGGGGGCGGCCTTTCGTGGGGTTCGTAGCGCGGGGATCCGGAGTTTGTTCTTGCCGTCATTTCGTCCCAGAGATATTCCTCAGCAATGTAGCAATGTTTGCCTCGTTATCTCGCCATGCCCGCGAACGAATGAAGGGCCATCCAGTCTGCCGCTGGATGTCGGAAAGCACACCGGCTTCGCTGTCCATGCGGAATATTGTTCTTATTGGCTATGATCAAACATTCTCCCCCTGATCCTGCATCTCCCTCGGCGTCACCGATTGTTTTGACATATTTCAAACAGGGGCAGGAATGAATCCTGCCCCTGTTGCTGTTTTCGGAGGCGCTAGGACGCCCCCACCCTAACCCTCTCCCTATGGGAGAGGGAATTTTTACGCGCCGTAGCGGGCTGCTGCCAGTGGGTCGCTGTAATCCTGGCCCTTGGTGGCCCAGAAGGCGGCGGCGATGTCGTCGCAGGCGGCCACCAGGTTCTCGGCGTTCTCCATGCTGACGGTCTGCTTGCACTGGCCGGCCAGCTTGAGGGCCGCGTTGAACTTGGACGCGATTTCGTTGGCGTCGGTGTTAGGCCAGGCGTAGTCGGCCCAGAGGATACGCAGCTCCTCCTTGCACTTTTCGGCGTGCTCTTCTTTCACCTGCACGTAGCGGCTGAATGTGTTGGCGAAAGCCTGGTGGGCCGACATCTCGGAGCCGGGAGCGGGGTGCTCCAGGTTCTGCATCCGAAGGACCATCTTCTGCACGGTCTGGGCCGCGATCTTGGCCGCTATAGGGTCATAAATGCCGCAGGGAATGTCGCAATGGGCCTTGGCTACCTCGGGCTTGAACCATCCAAGGGGGTTAAACATCATGCCCCTCCAAAGTCTTGATTTACGGATATTTTCGACCCGTCGCCTTCCGGCGCTCAGGTCAATCCAAACCGCCAAAAGGTTAAAGGAAAACCCCAAGCTGCGCAACCCGTCGCGTTCCCAAGGGCAGGACGATTGCAAAGTTCATCCCGAGCCGCTCATGGTGAGCCTGTCGAACCATGTGACCGTTGAACGGGCATCCTTCGACAAGCTCAGGATGAACGGGTGCCTGCGGAAGAGGTCGCTTTGCAGTCGTCCTGTTCCGGGGCCAGCGCCTTTCGATTCTATGCGAAATTGTCTGAACTGTGATTCGTGTGATTGATGGATGAACACGATTTTCCAAATCATGGCAATCTCCGAATCAGAAAAATCACAGTTCAGACAAAGAATCGAATGGACCGGGCACGAGCGCCGGCGTGACGTCACCGACCTCGCCAATGGAAAACCTTTCCATGCAACGCTTATCGTCACCAACTAGGAAACATGACCTACGATTAGCAATAAATGTCACGAAAAGATTCAACCAGTTACTAAATCGATTCAGCGTCCGGGTTGACACTCCGTCATCCTCTCCCTAATATTTCGCCTATTCAAAGTTTAATGGCGAGCGTCATTACGAATTCAGTACCACTTTCCAGGAGAACTATGCTAACTTCATTGAGATTGCGCCCAAGACTATTGATTACGGTTTTCATAGCCATCGCCCTGGCAGCCGTGCTGGCCTGCGGCAGCGCCGAGCAACCGGAGGAACCCACGGCCACCACTACCCCTGCGGCGACCACGGCGCCATCCGATTCCGGGTCGGCCACGACCGCGGCTCCCGCAGCCGCCACTACGGCTGCGCCTACGGCCGTGCCCACGCCGCCGCAGGTGGTGACCGCCGTGGTGCCGACCCGCGGCGTGGTTGAAGCCACCGAGGGTGAGAAGCCCTGGGCCAAGTTCATTGACCAGGGACGGCAGACCCGGGTAATCATCAATGCCGAAGCGGTGTTGCCGGACCACTGGGACCTCCACCAGTCCTGCTGCAACCCCGGACCGGCTGCATCCCGCGATCTCTTCAACAACCTGCTGATCTATGACCCGACCGACCAGCTGACCATCGTCGGCGACCTGGCCAAGAGCTGGGAGTGGTCCGACGACGGGCTGACCGTCACCTTCCAACTGTGGGAGAACGCCTTGTGGTCCGACGGGGAGCCGGTGACATCGGACGACGTGGTGTTCAGCCTCAACCGCATGATCGAAAAGGACGTTTCCCGTCCCAGGGTCAAGAACATCACTCCCTACTACGACGGCTCCGAAGCCATCGATCCCAACACCGTGGCGGTGAGGACGAAGTTCCCGACGCCTGCCGCTTTCCTGCCATTCCTGGCGGTGGACTTCATGTCCGTCCAGCCCAAGCACGTACTGGAGGGCAGGGACGACGTGGAGGACTTCTTCGACGATCCTGAAAACATCGTCGGCTCGGGCGCTTTCATATACGTTCCCGGCAGCCTCCAGGTGGGCCAGAAGTGGGAATTCGAGCGCAACCCCAACTACTTCAAGGACAGCCTGCCCTTCGCCGACGGAAAGGAGACCATCGTCATCACCGACAAGGACCGCTTCGTAACCGCTTTCACGAACGACCAGATCGACATCGTTCATCGCGGTTCTCTCCTCCCCCTCACCGACATGGTCTCATTCAAGGCCGACTGGGAGTCCGAGGGGCGGGGCGTTGTCTACTCGCCGGGCTTTACCCTCCAGGGCCTCACCAACATGAAATGGACGGCGCCGCCGTTTGAGGACCCCAGGGTGCGTCGGGCGGTCTTCCTTGCCATGGACCGGAAGGAGCTGGCGGACGTAGACAAGCTGGGCTTCGCCAAGATGGGACAGCCCTTCTTCCCCGGCTCTCCCTGGGCTTCCAGCGACGAGACGGTGGCCACCTGGCCCGGCTTCCGATACGTCGTTGAGGCAACCGGCGAGCTGTACGAGGGCGACCCGATCGGCGTTGACGGCCTGGTGAAGCACCCCGACGACATCGCCGAAGCAAAGCGACTGATGGCCGAGGCGGGCTACGCCGACGGCTTCGACGCCAACTACCATACCTACACGGCCAACAGGAACGTGCCGGTGATCCTGAAGCAGCAGCTCTCGGACATCCTTGGAATCGAGCTGGACATCAAGATCACCGACACCGCCGCCACCATCGCAGCGGAGCAGGAAGTGGACTTCAGCCACTTCGTCAGCGTGCACAACGGGCCCAACATCGTTGACCCCGACGACCTGCTCAGCGGCGTCTACCTGGCCGGCGCCCCTCGCAACCCCATTGACTTCGAGGACACCAGGATCCGCGAGATCTTCGAGAAGCAGAAGAGCGAGCCCGATCTCGCTGCCCGGCAGGCGCTCATCCGTGAGGCCGAGGCCATCATCCTCGAGGGCGAGCACCACATGATCCAGTACTACTGGTACGGCGACCCCCGCTGGATCGTGCCCAACCGGGTCAAGAACTACGTGCCGAGGCAGACCGTCCAGTACGGCATGGGCATCGAGCACATCTGGATGGAAGAGTAGCCATCCCGTGATTCGGGCCAGGCCCCCGACCGGCGTGCTCCGGTCGGGGGCCTGATTTCTTGCGGGTCAATCCGTCCGGGTTAGTACACCGGGTTGATACATCCCCAGGTGGCCCAAGGCCCGCCGAACCGGCGTCGGGAGCGGGCCGCAAAACAGAGCAGCCCCAAAAGCCATAAAGCGGATTCGAGCTTATGACCGGCTACATCATCCAGCGACTGGCCCTCTTTCTGCCCACGTTGATCCTGGCTTCCTTCCTGGCCTTCGGAGTGATGCGCATCCTCCCGGGAGACCCGGCCATCGCGATGCTGGGAGGCGCGGAGGGAAGTTTCACCCAGGAAGACCTGGACATCGTCAGGGAGCAGCTGGGAACCAACCGCCCCATACACATCCAGTACTTCACCTGGGTCGGCGACCTCTTCCAAGGGGACTTCAACGATTCCTACTTCCTTCACGTTCCCGTCGCCGAACTGATGAAGGACCGCTTCCCTGTCAGTACGCAGCTGGCCGTAATGGCCCTGATAATGTCGTACATCGTTGCCATTCCTCTCGGTGTCCTGTCCGCCGTCAAGCAGGACACCATATTCGACCATGCCGCCAAGATCTTCACAATTGCCGGGGTGGCCCTGCCCACCTTCTGGGTCGGCATCCTGATCCTGTTCGTCCTGGGCTATTACTTCAACTGGGTGCCGCCGCTGGACTACGCTTCCTTCTTTGAAAACCCGGGCACCAACCTGCAGCAGATGATCTTCCCGGCCATTGCCCTGGGCTACTTCAACACCGCATTCGCGGCGCGGCTGACCCGCTCCACCATGCTGGAGGTGATGCACGAGGACTACATCCGCACCGCGCGCTCCAAGGGACTGAAGGAGCTGGCGGTAATCGGCCGCCATGCCATCAAGAACGCCTTCCTTCCGGTGATCACCATCGTCGGCTTCCAGCTGGGGCGGCTGTTCGGCGGCGCCGTGGCCATCGAGGCCATCTTCGTGGTCCCCGGAGTCGGCAGGCTGCTGGTGGAGAGCGTTCTCATTCGCGACTACCCCGTGGTGCAGGCATCCATCCTGATGATCGCCCTGGTGGTGCTGGTGCTGAACCTGGTCGTCGACCTTCTCTACGGCTGGCTCAATCCGAGAATCCGTTACAGCTAGGCAAGACGATTGACCGGAAACGCAGGACGCAGCCAGCGCCATGATTTCTTAACGCGGGGGTTCCAATGCTAAGAGGGTTGCCACAAGAGACCATTGAATCGCAGCAACCATTGAGGGTGCCCTGGTACTCCCGCGCGCTCTCGGGGGTGGTGGATTTCTCGCGCCGCAAGCCGCTGGGGGCAATCGGCGGCGCCCTGCTCGTAATCCTGGTTTTGATTGCCCTGCTCTCTCCCCTCATCTCGCCCCACGACCCGTATGACATCAACGTGGACAACATCCTCTCCTCACCCAACTCGGAGCACTGGCTTGGCGGCGACTCCCTGGGCCGCGACGTGCTCAGCCGCCTCTTCTACGGCGGCCGTATCTCCCTCTTCGTGGGCCTGGTCAGCATAGCCATCGGCATATCCATCGGGTCCTTCCTGGGAGCCGTCAGCGCCTACTTCGGCGGCAAGGTGGACCTGGTCGTCCAGCGGTTCGTGGACGCCTTCATCGCCTTCCCGGGCATCATCCTGGGCCTGGCCATTATGGCCGTGCTGGGGTCGTCGGTCTTCAACATCATCATCGCGTTGGTGCTGGTGCTGGCGCCCAGCGCCATCCGCACCGTGCGCTCCCAGGCCCTGGCCGTAAAGGAGATGGACTACGTGCTGGCGGCCCGGGCGCTGGGCGCCAACGATCTGCGCATCATCGTCCAGCACATCATCCCCAACTGCATGGCCATCTTCATCATCCTGTTTACGCTGAACCTGGGCTACGCCATCATCGTCGAGGCCACCCTGACCTTCCTCGGCGTCGGCGTACCGCCGGACGTGCCCAGCTGGGGCGGAATGCTGGCGGAGGGAGGCATCGCCTACCTCAAGGACGCTCCCTGGTTGGCCATCGCTCCAGGCATAGCTCTCTCCCTGGCCGTATTCGGCGTAAACCTGTTCGGCGACGCCATGCGCGACGTGCTCGATCCCCGCTTGCGAGGCAGGTGATTCTCCAAGATTAGAGTACGCAAGATGAGCTCCCGTTCATCCTGAGCTTGTCGAAGGACGGGCCGGAAGAATCCGCTGATGGTTCGACGTGGTGAGCCTATCGAACCATCACCACCAACGGATTCTCCTGGACTATTCCATCGTGCTGGCGTACCCCTCTCGTTCTGGCACCGTCCGCAAGGGCGGTGCTAGACTTTTAGCATGAAGACAAAGGATTCCGGCACCATCAAACGGGTGAATCCCGCATCCGGGGCGGCCCGTCAGCTCATCGCAGAACTGGACGCCTACCTGGACACTCTCTACCCGAAGGAAAGCCAGCACGGCTACAGCGTCGAGAAGCTGATCGACCAGCAGGTCGAGTTCTTCGTGCTTTACGACGACAGCAACCCAGCGGGCTGCGCCGGAGTGCAGTTCTTCCCCGGCGACAACGCCTGCGACATCCCCTACGGCGAGCTGAAGCGCATGTACGTGCGCAGCGGGTTCCGCGGCCGCGGCTTCGGCAAGCTGCTGCTGGACCACATCGAGGGAATCGTCGCGTCCAGGGGCGTATCAGCTGTGCGGCTGGAGACCGGCATCCACCAGCCGGAGGCAGTCGGCCTGTACGAGAAGAACGGCTACGGCCGCATCCCGCCCTTTCGCGACTACCCTCCCGACGACCCCCTCAGCCTCTGCTACGAGAAGCGCCTGGGCAGCCCCGGCTAACGCGGCGGGCAGTTCAGAGGCTCTGAAGCAGTCCTTGCCAAGCCAGCTTGTGCGCAGGTTGTGTTACGCGGTCGTTCAGTTCTTCGCCCACCAGGGTCAGGAATTGCACACGGCTGGGCTCACCCGCTATGGACAAAGCTACCCGAAGCAAGGCGTCGATGCTCAGACGGTAGACATTGATCCCCAACGCAAATTCCCGTTCCGCCCGGTCTGATATTGACGGTTCGCTCGCTTGTGGCGTTGCCGTGGCGAACAGTATCTCGCTTACGCCGCTCCGTCTCGCCTTGCCTATCGCGGTGTCGATGTCGTGAAGCTCCAGGGTGCGGTCTTTGACCTCGACGGCCAGGACCAGAGCATCCTGGTAATAGCAAAGTATGTCGCCGGGGCTGTCGGCAGCCGAGTCCGCTTCGTTGATTCCTAACCTGGTTACTCTGTCGAAAATTCCAAACCGGTCGCCGACGGTTCGCATAAGTGCGGCGGCCGCAATCTGCGGCCTTTCACCTCCGCTCTGTTCACTGAGATAATCCGCTACCAGCTTGGCGGTAGCTTCCAACGAAATACGCTGCGGAACGTCGAACTCAACCGCCAATTGCCGATATACCGAAGCAAGCGACGCCAGACAAGAGCGCAGCCGCGATTCGGTAAATTCCGGGTTGTCCCGTTCCTGAACCTCGGTAAGCAGCGCAACCAGACTGCCCCACAGATTCCGGTTGCGCACCGGCTCATGTCCACCGTACAACCGCGCCCTGCGCAACGGATTATTTACGTAGGGGTCTGGACTGGTTCCCAAGACTTGCCCGGATTCGTTCACCCACGGCACGACATTGACGCTGCAAAAGCTCCGGGCATCCCACCTTCCTGCTGATTCGGCGGTTGTCGCATCCCCGCGTTGTATGCTCAAGGCATCCCGCGACGGCTCAACGGCTTTCCCAAGCAATTGCGTCAACAGGGCATAGCGGACGCTCACTACCTGGCAGGTGATTAGTTCGCTTATCGCCGGATCAACATCCTCGTCAGGGCCAGCCAGCGCTTCGCTCCAGAGAGCGCGTAGAAGCGCAAGCCCGGCTGGACCAGCTTGTGGTTGTTCTTCGCCTATGTCGTCGTCAGTTGGCATGGCGGCTCGTAGTTCATCCAGAGCGATTCCTGACGGGGCTGGCGCACCGAGTGGCAAATCTTTTCCGGGGCGTCTATCCGATGCCAGTCAGCATAGATGGAGTCGTACAGGTCGCTCCGGTAGCCGGAAATAGCGGCGCGGCCTTTGATATTGTGCAGCAACCGAGCCAGTGCCTTGTGGTCTGCGTCGGACATTTCGCCGAAATAGGCATTCTTGTCGCCTCGTGATTCGTGAACATAAGGAGGGTCCAGGTAAAAGAGGGTGTCTGGAGTATCGTAGCGTTCTATGACTTCCAAAGCGGGAGCATTGTCAATCTGAACCCTCATCAGCCGATCGATAATCGGGGGAAGCCCGTCTATGGAGCCAATCCAGCGGGACACGGCCCCGGCCATGCCGGAGCGCGACGTCAGAATGCAATGGGCCCACCTCCCTGTGGAGGAGGTTTGCGCCAGGCCGGTTCGAGTCTGCCGCGCCCGAACGTAGAACCGCCTTGCACGCTCCACCGGCCCTAGTCCCTCCTCCGGCGTACAGGCAAGGGCCAACTCTTCCCGGGAAAAGGGTGTCAGCGCGATTTCCCGCAACAGTTGCTCTCCCATGTCACAATGGCGCAGCGTGGCGAAAAAGTTGACCAGCTCAGAATCCAGGTCGTTGTAGGTTTCCACCGGGGCAGGCGCGCGGTTAATTAGTACGGCAGCCGACCCGCCGAACACATCGCAAAAGTGCCGCGCATCGTTGGGCAAGCAGGGGAGCAGGAAATCCAGATGACTGAACTTTCCGCCATACCACCCGAAGGCTATCTTCTTCCCGGTCCTGTGTTTGCCCGGCGAAATCCTGTGGGATTTCCGCATTGGCCATTGCTCCATCATTTCGTCATCGCTCTCAATACGCATCAGACGATGTGCGAGCAACTGTAAGCAACTATCTTCCTTGTAGTCAATGGCTGAATGTCACCGTTCGCTCTCGACACGCAGCGTCCCGCCTTGTGCCTCATTATGTCGCAACCTATAATTGCGCATCAGGCCAACCTGATAGCGTCGATACGGCCCCGGAGCAGGCGCCCGGGACCGGTCTCAATCCTTTGTCAATGGAGATGACCCTGTGGCGACGATGACCAAACCGGCAAAGACCAAGCACCGCAGCGCCGAGATCACTCACGATCCGCAGCGCGCGCCCGCCCGCGCCATGCTGATGGCCATGGGCATCACACAGGAGGACATGGAAAAGCCCTTTGTCGCCATTGCCAACCTGGCCAGCGACGTCACCCCCTGCAACGTCCACCTCAGCCGCTTCGCCAACGGCGCAAAGGAAGGCATCCGCGCCGCCGACGGCGTGCCCTTCGAGTTCGGCACCATCACCGTCAGCGACGGCATATCCATGGGCACCGAGGGCATGAAGACCTCGCTGGTCAGCCGCGAGGTCATCGCCGACTCCATCGAACTGGTCACCTTCGGCGAGCGCATGGACGGCCTCATCACCATCGGAGGCTGCGACAAGAATATGCCCGGCTGCATGATGGCCATAGCCCGGCTCAACGTTCCCGCCATCTTCATGTATGGCGGCCCCATCATGCCCGGCCAGCACAACGGGAAAGACGTTAACATCCAGGACGTGTTCGAGGCCGTTGGCGCCTATGCCAAGGGCGACGTCACCTTCGAGGAACTGCGCGACCTGGAGTGCCGCGCCTGCCCCGGCGAAGGTTCCTGCGCCGGATTATTCACCGCCAACACCATGTCCACCGCCATCGAGGTCATGGGTATGTCGCTGCCCGGCGACGCCTCCATCCCGGCCATCGACCCCCGCAAGCTGGGCGAGGCCCGCGACGTGGGCCGCACCCTGATGCGATTGCTGGAAGAGGATGTGCGCCCCCGCGACATCATGACCAAGCAGGCTTTCGAGAACGCCATCACGGTGGCCGTGGCTACCGGGGGGTCCACCAACATCGTCCTCCACCTGCTGGCCATCGCCAACGAGGCCGGCGTGCCGCTGGCTCTGGAGGACTTCGAGCGCATCAGCGCCGGCACACCCTACATCGCCGACATGAAGCCGGCGGGCCGTTACGTGATGTCCGACCTGTCGCGCTACGGCGGTATGGCGCTGGTCATGAAGCGGTTGCTCAACGCCGGCCTGCTCCACGGCGACGCCATGACGGTCACCGGCAAGACCCTGGCCCAGAACCTGGAGGGCATCACCGTAATCGACGACCAGCCCATCATCAGCCAGGTCGACGCGCCGCGCAGCCCCACCGGCGGCCTCGCCATCCTGCGCGGCAACCTGGCCCCCGATGGCGCCGTCATCAAGGTGGCCGGCCACCAGGAGAAAGTCTACCGGGGGCCGGCCCGGGTCTTCGACCAGGAGCCCGCGGCCTTCCGGGCCGTTCAGAACGGGGAGATCAACCCCGGCGACATCGTGATCATCCGCTACGAGGGCCCCAAGGGCGGTCCGGGAATGCAGGAGATGCTGGCGGTAACCGCCGCCATCGTCGGCCAAGGCCTGGGCGACGACGTGGCGCTGGTCACCGACGGCCGGTTTTCCGGCGCCAGCCACGGCCCGATGGTGGGGCATGTGGCCCCCGAGGCCGCGGTCGGCGGCCCCATCGGCCTGCTCCAGGAAGGCGACGAGGTAGTCCTCGACATCCCCAGCCGTCAGCTGAATGTAATGCTGACCGAGGAGGAGCTAACCGACCGCCGCGCCAACTGGCAGCCCCTCCCTCCCAACTACACCACCGGCGCTCTCGCCAAGTACGCCAAGCTCGCGTCCTCCGCCGCCGAAGGGGCGGTCACGCGGTAGAGGTGGGCAGAAGGGTACAGGACAGGAGGAAAAGAGTGGCGCGAATAACCATAGACCTTCCGGCTGAATTGCTGAGTTCGATTGACGAACGTTGTGGCAACACAACACCATCGATCAGCCGCAGCGATTTTATCCTTTTCGCTTTGGCTGAGTACCTGCGGATCGAGGAGATCAGGAAAGAGGAACAGGAGAGGTTCTGGGCCCACGAGGAAACCGAAGCGGAACTGGATGCCTGGGTAGAGCATTCATCTATGCTCGGGCTGCGGGAATTCTACAAGGATGAGCCTCCGTGGCCCGATTCAAATGAATAGGGGGGAAATTTGGTGGGCAACCCTGGATCCTCCTATCGGGATGCGCCCGGTTGTACTGGTCTCTCGGGAGGGGGAGCCTACTCAACTCGCCAATTAATTGTGGTCGCTCCAGTGTCTACAAGAATTCGTGGGATAACTGCCGAGGTTTCCTTGGGTCTTGAAGACGGATTATCCAGACCTTCAGCGGTCAATCTGGACACTTTGTATACAATTAACAAGTCTCGCTTGCGTACGCATATTTCCAGTCTCAGTCGAGAGAAAATGGACGCAATTGATGATGCGTTACGGTTTGCATTGGACTTGTAGCCATAAGGACAAACCGGCACCGCCCAAACCCAAACCACGTCAGGAGATTCACGCCATGACAACGGACTACGGAACAGAGGCCATCCGGCGGCACCGGGAAAGCCGCGGCAAAGTCAGTATCGCGTCAAAAATGACAGTGGAAACGCTGGAGCAACTTTCCATCGCCTACACTCCTGGCGTGGCCTCGGTCTGCATGGCGATTCACGCCGACCGCGCCGAGTCCTACAACCTCACCAACCGCGGCAACACCATCGCCGTGGTCACCGACGGCTCCGCCGTGCTCGGCCTGGGCAACATCGGCGCCGAAGCGGCCATGCCGGTGATGGAGGGCAAGTCCATCCTGTTCAAGGGCCTCGGCGGCGTCGACGCCTACCCCATCTGCGTCGCGTCCCAGGACCCCGACGAGATTATCAGGACCGTCCGCGCCATCGCCCCCAGCCTGGGCGGCGTCAACCTGGAGGACATCGCAGCGCCCAAGTGCTTCGACATCGAGGACGCCCTGCAGGACCTGGGCATCCCCGTGTTCCACGACGACCAGCACGGCACAGCGATCGCCGTCCTGGCCGCCGTGATCAACGGCCTGGCCGTGACCGGTCGCAAGATCGAGGACTCGTCCTTCGTGTTCGCCGGGGCCGGCGCGGGCGGCATCGCCTCCGCCAAGCTGCTGCTGGACTACGGCGCGACGAACATCATCCTGGTCGACAGCGTGGGCATCATCCACCGGGGCCGCACCGATCTGACCCCCATCAAGCAGTCGATGCTGGACACCACCAACCCGGAGAACCGCACCGGCGGCATCGCCGAGGCCATGCGCGGCGCAGATGTCTTCATCGGCCTCGCAGTCGCCGACATGGTAACGCCGGAGATGGTGTCGTCCATGGCCAAGGACTCCGTGGTCTTCGCTATGGCCAACCCCGTCCCCGAGATCATGCCCGACCTGGCCGAGGCCGCCGGGGCCGCCGTGGTGGGCACGGGCCGCAGCGACTTCCGTAACCAGATCAACAACAGCCTGGTCTTCCCCGGCGTGTTCCGCGGCGCCCTGGACGCCAAGGCCAGCCGCATCACCACCACGATGAAGCTGGCCGCCGGGGAGGCCCTCGCCGCCCTGATCCCCGAGCCCACGCCGGAGCGGGTCATTCCCTGGTCCCTGGACCCCACGGTTCCCGCCGCCGTGGCCAAGGCCTGCGCCGACGCCTGGGCCACCCACGGCGCGGAGGGCTGACCGCCGCCGCGCCACCCCGAACCCACCACCCCCTCTCCCTCCGGGAGAGGGTTGGGGTGAGGGCGCACCCCGGCCCTACCTGCGCCCTTCTTATGTCACGATAAAAACCTCGGCGTCTATGGGGACACATGCCCTCCTACCCGCACATAGAGCGTTACTACGCCGAGAAGCAGCGGCTGATTGACTTCGGCGGCTCGGATAACGAGCAGAACATCCGCCGCGCATTCGAGAACTGCTTGGATTCCTATTGCCGCGACCACCGGGAGGGTTTCGCGCTGGTGGCCGAGCTGCCAGCCAGGAGCGGAGTAAGGCCGGACGGCACCGTGGTGGACTCCCTGCGCCTTCCCCGGGGGCACTGGGAAGCGAAAGACAGCCGCGACGACCTTCACCGTGAAATCCATCGCAAGCTCGGCAGCGGCTACCCGGACGACAACATCGTCTTTGAAGATTCCCGCGTTGCCGTCCTGATACAACACGGCACCGTGGCGATGCAGGTTGAAATGAGCAGCCCCGCCAACCTGCACCAGCTCATTACCGCGTTTCTCAACTATGTAACCCGGGAAGTGGAGGAATTTCGGGAAGCCTGGCAGCGGTTCAAGGATGACCTGCCCACGGTGCTGGCCAAACTGCGGGAAGACGTTGCCAACGCCGCCGCTACCAGCGACAGTTACCGAGCAGCCGCCGCCGACTTCCTGGAGCTTTGCCACCGCACCATCAGCCCCGATGTATCCGAGTTCGACGTTCAGGAAATGCTGATTCAGCACACCCTGACCAAGGACATTTTCCTGCGGGTGTTCTCGGAAGACCAGTACCATCAAGAAAACAACATCGCCCGCCAGCTCGACGCCCTGGAGCGCAGCTTTTTCACCGGAGATTTGCGCCGTGAGACCATCGGCAGGCTGCTTCCTTACTACACGGTCATAACCGCGGCCGCAGTCGCCGTTTCTGATTACCGCGAAAAGCAGCGCTTCCTCAAGGCCATCTACGAGGACTTCTACAAAGCCTACAACCCGGCCGCCGCCGACCGTCTCGGCGTGGTCTACACCCCCGACGAGGTCGTGGACTTCATCATCCGCGGCGCCGACCACCTGCTGCAAAAGCACTTCGGGCGCACCCTGGCCGATGACAACGTGCAGATTCTCGACCCGGCCACCGGCACCGGCACCTTCGTCACCAGCCTGATTGACTACCTGCCCCCCGACCGGCTGGAGCGCAAGTACCGCCAGGAAATCCACGCCAACGAGGTCGCCATCCTCCCCTACTACATCGCCAACCTCAACATCGAGTACAGCTACAAGGAGCGCACGGGCCACTACCTGGAGTTCCCCAACCTGTGCTTCGTGGATACGCTGGACAATCTGGGCTGGCAGGAATCGGGCTCAACGGGCGGAGCGGTGCAGCGCCAGGGCGGGCTGTTGCTCGGCGCTGTCTCCGAAGAAAACTGGATTCGCGTCCAGGAGCAGAACGAAAAGCCTATCAGCGTTATCATCGGCAACCCGCCTTATAACGACAGCGCCACGTTGTGGGGTGACGGCGGCGCAAACCGGGAATACCCCGAAATTGACCGCCGCATCCGGGATACCTACGTCAGGGAGGGCACGGCGCAGAAGACGCACCAGTACGATATGTACAAGCGGTTTATCCGCTGGGCTTCTGACCGGCTGGATGACGACGGGATTGTCGCTTTCGTCACCAACCGCGCTTACCTAGATGCCCGGCAGGATGACGGTTTTCGGAAAGTTGCTGCGGATGAGTTCACCGACATCTATGTGCTCGATTTGGGTTCAGACGTGCGCCGCAACCCCAAAATCGCTGGCACAACCCACAATGTCTTCGGCATACAAACTGGCGTTGCCATCGGCTTTTTCGTGCGTAACAAGTCATGGCAAGGGAAGTGCAACATCCGCTACGCCCGACGTGAGGACGCTGAACTTGCATCAGAAAAGTTGGCTTACTTGGGTAAGATGATGTTGAATGAGGTTACCTTTGAGGACATTGCCGCCGACGATAGAAACAACTGGATTAACCTGTCCAACAGCGACTTCGATAGCCTGCTACCTCTTGCCGACACCCAGACCAAATTTGCCAAAAGGGTGTCTGACCAGCGTGCTGTGTTCAAGTTGTTCTCTAACGGAGCAAAATCCAATCGCGACGAATGGGTATATGACTTTGATGTAAACAACCTGCGCGGAAAGGTGTTGTTCTTTGCCGACATCTATAATGGCCTTTTGGACAACGACGAAAAGTCGTATGACCCGGCTATCAAATGGAGCCGCGATTTGCGCAACGAATTTCAGCGCGGGAAGTGTATCATTTATAGCGAGGCCAATCGCATCCAATCGTTATATCGTCCGTTCATTGTGAAGCACCATTTCGCTGACTTCACGATGAACGATGTTCTTACCCGAAATCACTATGAAATGTTTGGCAATGACTTGCGCCAACCGAACAAAGTCATCAATTTCTGTGTGAACGGCAAGGCTTTTTATGCTCTTGCCGCCAACAAGCTGTCCGATTTCCACTTCACCGGCGACACCCAATGCCTCCCCCTGTACCGCTGCACGCGCGACGGCCAGCGGGTCAGCAACGTCACCGATTGGGGGCTGCGGCAGTTCCGGAAGCATTACGGCGACGATTCCATCACCGCCAAGGACATTTTCGCCTACGCATACGCCGTGCTGCACGACCCGGAGTACCGCGAGAAGTATGCCGTTGACCTGCTGCGGGAGTTCCCCCGCCTGCCCTTCCACGACGACTTTGCGGCGTGGGTTCGTCTGGGGCACGAGCTTCTGGACCTGCATATCGGGTTCGAGTCGGCAGAGCCGTATCCCCTTGGGCGGGCGGAGTCCGGCCCGCCCAAGGGGCCCATCCTGCGGGCCGACAAGGAGCGCGGCTTCATCGCGCTGGACGGCAGGACCACGCTGACCGGCGTTCCCCAATCGGCTTGGCGCTATCGCCTCGGCAGCCGCTCGGCCCTGGAGTGGGTGCTGGACCAGCACAAGGAGCGCAAGCCCCGCGACCCCACCATAGCCGCCAGGTTCAACACCTACCGCTTCGCCGACCACAAGGAGAGGATCATAGACTTGCTGCAACGGGTCTGCACCGTCAGCGTCGAGACTGTGCGCATCGTGGACGAGCTGGGCCAACTTACGGCCATCGACCAGGACCCGGGCCCATAGCAGGCAGTGGAGGAAGCGGGCTGGCAGGCGGCGCAGCGGTGGTTCGAGGACCCGTTGCTGGGGGCGACGAATAGCTGGGCGTCAAGGCTGTCCGACGCGCCTCAGTATCAGGCCGACTAGGCCGAAAAACACAACAGGTATTATCATCCAGAGGTCCCATTCGCCGGGGTTGGACGATGGAATTGCCCGCACCAGGAAAATCGCAGCCGCTCCCAGGCTGGCGGTGCCAGCGTCGGAGAACGATGGCCTGGCCCAATCGAGAAACCTCTCCCACGAACCACGAAATAGCTCCATCACTTCTTGAAGACGGACGCCGTGATGCTGGCCGCAATCACGCCGGCCGCAAGAATGACAACGACATAGGCCGTCGGCAGAACTCCCCGCAGGTATTGATACCTAAACGGGTCGAAGCTGCTTAACCCCGATAGATGTCCTATCACAAACACTATGGAAGCCAGGACAATTAGCACGGCAAATGCAACAAATGCAGCCTGCATAATTAACTCTCCTCGGCTGAGTTGCCGGTGCGTGCGGCTTTCACAATTCTAGCACGCGCTCCCGCCGCGTTGACGCCCCGGTTGGCGTTGCCTAAACTGGCTCCGGCGCGTGGTTGTGGTGTTTTTCGCGCCGATGTTGTCTTGTCACAGGATGGGAAGGAGAGCGCGCAAATGCCGGACGAGTCGGTCAAGTTCACTACCAACGGGGCCGTGGGCATCATCACCCTCAACAGCCCCGAGACCCGCAACGCGCTGACGCCGGAAATGATCGGCGAACTGGGACGGAGCGTGGAACAGTGCGCGTCGCCCAACATACGGGCCGTGCTGTTGCAGGGGGCGGGGGGAGCATTCTGCGCCGGGGCCAACGTCCGTCAGCTGGTCGCCACGCTTGAGGGGAGCGGCACCGATGGCATATCCCAGGCCATCCGGGAACTGGCCGACGCCCTGCACGCCCAGGTCGTACTGCCCATGCGACGCCTTCCCAAGCCGGTGGTGGCGGGAATCAACGGCGCTGCCGCGGGAGCCGGGTTCAGCCTGAGCCTCGCCGCCGACCTGCGTGTCGCCGCCCAGGGCGCCCGCTTCCTGATGGCCTACGCCAACATCGGCGCCCCTGCCGACGGCGGCTCCACCTGGCTGCTGCCCCGCCTGCTCGGCACCGGCAGAGCCATGGAACTGTACCTCGCCAGCCAGCCCATCGGAGCGCCGCGGGCCATGGAGTTGGGGCTGGTATCGCAGGTCTGCCCCGACGATCAGCTGGACCGCCACGCGCTGGAGACCGCCACCCGTCTCGCCGAAGGTCCCACCATCGCCTACGGGCGGGTCAAGGAGCTTTACGAACGCTCCTGGGACTCCACCCTCGAGGACCAGCTGGACGCCGAGACCGAGGCCTTCGCCCGCACCGCCCGGACTCGCGACTTCCAGGAGGGCATCAGGGCCTTCGCCGACCGCCGCCAGCCCTGGTTCCAGGGGGTGTAGGGGTCAGTCGTCGGCAGCCGCCGGTTTGTGCCTGAGCCTTTCGTTGGTGAGAAGCAGGGGCAGGATCCGCTCCGACGCCTTCTCCAGGGTAAATCCAACCGGATCGCCTTCGGAGTCAAGGTGAGCGATGCAGTGCTCGATCACAATCTCGCTGTAGCTAACCGCCTCGCTGTTGTGAAAAGACAGCGTATCCGACTCTTCGCAATAGGCAATCGTTAAGTCTTCCCCTTCAAGGTCGGGCTTCGCAAACTGCCCAGGGCGCAGGTACGGCAAAAACAAATCCGCAGCGTCGATAAACTCGAAGCCCATGCAATGGCCTTTGGTGTCGAAATTGGCCATCAACAGGGCTGCTATAGTGGCCGACTCCTCATAATCTCGCTTTGTAGACAACGAAAGTATGTCGAATTCCCTATTGTACGTGTAAGGTGAAAGACTATTCGTCACGCCCTTCGCCTCCTTCGTCTTCTCCTTTCGTCTTTGTCTGGCATTGCTGAAACCACGACGCGAGGAATTGCTATTTCGTCCACGATTACCTTCAGATAATTTCCTCTGTCGCTTAATTCAGGGAACCACCGCCAGTAAATAGTACGGTCATACTTGCCGGGTCCTGTCCGTTCCGGTTCAAGTATGGTTTGTCTGATTTGGTTAATGGTAACTTGACCGATCCTTTCGGGGTGATCTGTCCAAATGTGCCCGAGTATCCGGTACATCCGATCTTGAATTGTGATATACATTCTAACGCAGGTGAGCCACCGTCACCCCGTCGCCGCCGGGTCCTTCGCCCTCTGCGGCCTCCTCGACCAGCGGATGGCCGGCCAGGTACTCGCGGACGGCCCGCCGGAGCGCACCCGTGCCTTTCCCGTGGATGATGCGCACCATCCCCGCTCCGTCCAGTGCCGCGTCGTTCAGCGCGGTGTCGACGCGGGCCACCGCCTCGTCCACCCGCAGGCCCCGCAGGTCCATCTCCGGGTCGGGCCGCCGCGGAGTTGACGGCCGGTTCTGCGCCCGGTCCAGATAGACTCCCTGGCGCGCCGCCACGGGATCACCCTCCGCCAGTCTCTGCAACTGGTAGACGGGAATCTTGGCCCGCATCGTGCCCAGCAGCACCTCGACCCGCTGGGCCTGGGCAGAGGTCGACGCCGGGTCGGGAGGCGTGATGACCTCCACCGGCTGGCTGATGCCCCGCACATAGACCCGGTCGCCGCTCTTCAGCCGTTCCTGCCACGGCGTGCGCTTGATCTCGATGGGCTGCCAGGCAGCGCCGTCCAGCTCCCGCTGCACCTCGCGCAATGCCTGACGGTTCTCCTGCAGGTCGCGGGGGTCTCCGGCCGCGGGCGCCGCGACACGTCCGGTGGCGGCTCCATGAGTTGCGGCCGCGGCGGCTGCGAGTTCCATAGACCGCTCCGCCCGTTGCAGCCGGTCCAGGATGCCCCTGGTACGCAGCTGGAGTTCCCGGCGGGCCTCTTCCACCAACTCGGTCTTGGTGGCCTCCACCGACCCCAGCTGCTCCTCCAGTTGCCGTTGCAGGTCCGCCGCCGCCAGCCTGGACGACTCGGCCTCTTCCTTCAGCCGCTCGACGGTCTGGCGTTCCTGCTGCAACTCCCGCAGCAGGGTTTCCGTGGCCTGCTCCACCGGCGAGATGCCGGCGCTGGCATCGTCGATGATCTCCTGCGGCAGTCCCAGGCGGGCCGCGATGGTCAGGGCGTAGCTCCGCCCCGGCAGCCCGACGGTCAGCTGGTAGGTGGGAGCCAGGGTCGCCGGGTCCAGGTCCACGCTGGCGTTCAGCATCCCGGGGTGCTCCTGCACCGTGCGGGCAACACCCCGCTGGTGCGTCGTTCCCACTAGGAACACCCCCAAGCGATGAAAGTGCCTCAGTATCGCGCTGGCCAGCGCCGCCCCCTCCTCCGGATCGGTGCTGGTGCCAAGCTCGTCGACCAGCACCAGCGAACGTCCGGTGGCTCTCCGCATGATGCCCAGCAGGTTGGTGATGTGCGAGCTGAAGGTAGACAGGGACTCCTGGATGCTCTGCTGGTCGCCGATGTCGGCGTATATGCCATCGAAGCCCGGGAATCGCGCCTCCTCCGCCGGAACATGCAAACCCGCATGGGCCATCATCGCCAGGAGACCCACGGTCTTCAGCGCCACCGTCTTGCCGCCGGCATTCGGCCCGGTGACGAGCAGTACTCCACGGTCCGAGTCCATCGACAGGCTGATGGGCACCACTCTTGAGCCAGTCGAAGGGCTGCCGAACCCCTCGGACCCCGCCAGCAGCGGATGCCGGGCCCGGGTCAGCCTCAGCCGCCTTGTATTACCATCCTCCCCTGCGCCTGCTCCATCCCCCTGAGGGGGAGGGTTGGGGTGGGGGTGGTCGCCAACCTCCTCAATGACCGGCGGAGTGGCCCGCAGCGCCGACGAGTAGCGGGCCTTGGCCACGTCCAGGTCCAGCCGCGCCACGATATCCAGCGCCAGGAGCAGGTCCTCGCCCGTATCCCCGACCCGGATCGAGAGCTGACGCAGCACCCGCTCGACCTCCCGTTCCTCGGCCAACCGCGCCTCGCGCCAGCGGTTGCCCATGTCCACGGCCGCCATCGGCTCCACGAACACGGTGGCGCCGCTGTCCGATACGTCGTGGACGATCCCAGGCACCCGGTAGCGCATCTCCGTCTTGATCAGCAACACCATCCGCCCGTTGCGCTGGGTGATCAGAGGCTCCTGGAGCACCTCAGACCGCTGGTACCGGCGCAGGTTCCGCTCCATTATGTCGTTGAGGCGGCTCTGGGCCTGCCTTGACTCGGCTCGCAGTCTTCCCAGCAGCGGGCTGGCGTAGTCCAGCACCTCTCCCGCCGGGCTGATGGCCGCCCCGATTTCGCTGTCCAGGTGGCCCAACTCCGGGATGTTGCTGGCCAGGCTGGAGAGCAACGGCAGACTCTCCTGGCCGCTCAGCTCGTCCCGGTCGAAGCGTGCGGCGCGGGCAAACGCGCGGACGGCATAGAGTTCCGGCCCGCGGAGCAGGCCGCCAAGCACGGCCCGGCTGATCAGCTCGCTGATGTCCTCCTCCGGCCCGAATTCCAGCGAACCGCCGCCGTCGATATAACGCCGGGACTCGGTGGTCTCCTGCTGCCGCGTCGCCACCTCCAGCAGGTCTTCGGACGGCTCCAGCGCGGCCACCTTGGCCCTGCCCAGCTCCGTCCGCGCGTAACCCGCCAGCTGCCCCAGCACCTGGTCGAACTCCAGCAACCGCCCCGCCGTTTCAAAACCACCCAGGGTCATCAAACATCTCCGTTCCGTTCAGCAATTAAACACAGAGGACACAGAGAGCACAGAAACTGCAAATCAGAGACCTCAAATCCTCTGTGTTCTCCGTGTTCTCTGTGTTTATTCAAACTCCAGTTCCCACACCCGGCTCTCCGTCAGCATCGACGCCGCCTGCGGCAGGGTATCCCGCTTCGGGTCGCGGATGTTCAGCCGCCGCTTCAGCGTGATGGGCTGGAGCGCCGCCAGCGCCGGGCAGTCCTTCAGCAGACCGTTCAGCGTGAACCGCTCTCCTCCCAGCACCAGGTAGTCCAGCCGAGCCGCCGGTGGAGCGAGCCGACCCCGCACCTCTTCGCACACCTTGTCGTACAGCTGCCTGATCTGCCCGTCGCGGACCCGGGTGTACCGGAGCTGCGAGGTCCCCCCGGCGTGATGCTTCCCCTTCACGTACCGGGAGTCGGTCTTCGCTTCCACCAGTTCCCCGCCTCGGAACACTGCCACCGAGAAGCGTCCCAGCCGCACCAGCACCACCCCAACGGTGTAGTCCCCGTCCAGGATGGAGCGCAGCGGCCCATCGTCCCAGTCCAGGGACAGAAAGGTCTCTGGCACCGGAAACGGCGGCGCGACCAGCAGTCCCTTCCCGCCGGCTCTCATGCCAACCAGGCCGCACCCGTCGCGCAACGCCGCCTCGCCGAACTCGGAGACCGGGGCATCCCAGCCCGTGGCGGCCAGGGCCGACGAATCGGCGGTATCCCCCGGAGCAAGGTACAGCGAAGTGCAGTCCTCGAACTTCGACTCCGCCGCCAGGGCGTCCAGCATCCGTCGCAGCCGCCCCGCAGACACTGTGGCGCCTGCCGGTTTCTCACTCTTGTCCGCATTCAATGCCATACGATTCGATTGTAGCATCGCCGCCTCTACGGACGACGGAAAATATCCGAACTGTGATTCATCTGATTAAAGGATTTCCCTGATTTCTCCATCCCTATAATGCACTGGCTATCATGGCAATCATATAATCAAACGAATCACAGTTCAGACAGCGCGGGAGAAGCCCTTGAACCCTGAAGAACAAAAGTCCATCATCCAGCGCCGCGACGCCGCGCTCCGGCGCCTCGACGAAGGCCACGAGATTCTCCTCAAGTCGCTCGAGGGTCTGGAAACCGAAGAAGCCTTCCTCGGCCAGCGCTGGTCGGTGCGCGACGTGCTGCTCCACCTCGATTCCGAGCGTTATGTCGACGCGCTGGAGAAGATCGCCCTGGGCGAAATGGAGATGCTGCCCCCCTTCACCAGCCGCGAGGAGCACTTCCGCCAGGAGTTGGAGCACCAGGAGGCCACCCACCTCCGCCTCCGGGCCTTGCTGACCGACCTCACTCCCGAGCAACTGGCCCGCCCGGCGACTCCGCCGAACCCGGCCAACTCCTTCCCCGGGCTGACCCTGCTGGAGTTGCTGGAACGGTCGGCAGGCCACGAGGCCAGCCACGCCCGCCAGATCGACCTCACGCGACAGTTCATCGCCGCCTTTCGCTCCGAGGAGCGCGCCCTGAACATCGCCGCCCTTGGCGACGGCGACCCGTCCAGCCTCTCCGCCGAGGTCCGGGACATGCTGAACATGGCCGACTACGTGGTCGCCGAGCAGACGGCCCTGAACGCCGTCGGCCACCTCGTGCGGGGCGTGAAGCTGACCATGCACGACGGCAACCGCGAGGAGCTGGTCAACCGCGCCGCCCGCGAGTCCCGGGACGGCCTCTGGGGCATCGTATGCGTCATGGGCGACGCCCCGGAGGACGACGAGACCGTAGCCGCGGCCCGTCGATTCGCCGAGACGGTCGCCATCCACCGCCCGACCGCCCGATAGCGGCGCTCCGTCTTGTGCAGCCGCGCGCTCAAAACTCACATTCGTCGGACAGCTAACCTCGTTCCATTATTGTCTGAATCAAGATTCACCAGATGAGAGGATTAGCAGGATCGGGGAACATCCTGAAAATCCCGGAATCCTGATAATCCTGATTCAGACAGCCCATCCCTAACCGTATATGCCTGCATGTAATACAATCCGGTGGACAAACCACCCCGCCGGAAAGCCCGTCCCGCATGGAGTACCAATATTATGGTCATCGCCAACGTCAACACTCTGGTGGACGCCGACCTGGGGCTGATCAGCCCTCGCATCTTCAGTGAACACGGCATCTACCAGAAGGAACTGGAGCAGATCTTCGCCCGCTGCTGGCTGTTCCTGTGCCACGAGACCCAGATACCCAACCCCGGCGACTTCTTCACCACCTACATGGGCGAGGACCCGGTGCTTGTCACCCGCGACCGGCAGGGCAGGGTCAACGCATTCCTGAACATCTGCCGCCACCGGGGCAACCGCCTCTGCCGCGCCGAGGACGGCAACGCCGCCGCCTTCATCTGCGCCTACCACGGCTGGGCCTTCGGCGCCGACGGGAACCTGCAGGCCGTCCCCAACCTCCAGGACGCCTACTACAACGAGCTGGACCAGTCCAAGTGGGGCCTTATCCCGGTGGCCCAGCTCGACAGCTATAAGGGCCTGATATTCGCCACCTTCGATCCCGACGCGCCCCCGCTGCTGGACTACATGGGCCCGATGACCTGGTACCTAGACGCCATCTTCGACCGCCGCGAGGGCGGCGTCGAGGTCATCGGCGGCGTGCACAAGTGGGTCGCCCCCTGCAACTGGAAGTTCCCCGCCGACAACTTCATCGGCGACACCTACCACACCCCGTGGTCTCACCTGTCCCCCATCCTGCAGGGGTTCAGCGTGGGGCCGACGATCCAGCCCGTCGATGGCGGCGGCCAGGTTTCCACTGGCAACGGCCACGGCATCTGGTGCGCCGTCAGCGGCACCACCAGCGAGCCGATGGAGGCGCTCAAGAACTACGAGAGCGAGATTCGCGCCGAGGTGGAGGCCCGCCTGGGTCCCCGCGCCGAGACGCTGAACCCGATGGTGGGCACCATCTTCCCCAACCTTTCCTTTCTGAAATCCAGCGCCCGCAGCTTCCGGGTATGGCACCCAAAGGGACCGGACAGCATCGAAATCTGGTCCTGGGTCTACGCTGACAAGGCCGCACCGGCGGAGGTGAAGGAAGCCATCCGACTCATCGCCGTCCGCGGATTCAGCCCCTCCGGCACCCTGGAGCAGGACGACATGGACAACTGGCAGAATTGCACCCTCACCAGCCGGGGCGTGGTGGCCCGCCGCCAGATGCTGAACTACCAGATGGGCCTCGGCCACGACCGGTACAGCAAGGAAAACGAGGGCCTGACCAGCGATTTCCGGTTCAGCGACAACAACCAGCGCCAGTTCTACAAGCGCTGGAGCGAGATGATGGCCGCGAGAAGCTGGTCCGAGTTGTAGCGCCCCGGCAGCACCGGGCCGTCAGCGTAGGGGCGCACTCCCGAGCATATCGAGGGACGTGCGCCCTTCTTCATTCGAGTAGACGACCGGCATTCCTTTCACTTTCTTACCTTGTACAGCCTGCATGTAATACAATCCGGTGGACAAACCACCCCACCGGAAAGCCCGTCCCGCATGGAGCACCAATATTATGGTCATCGCCAACGTCAACACTCTGGTGGACGCCGACCGGGGGCTGATCAGCCCTCGCATCTTCAGCGAACACGGCATCTACCAGGAGGAACTGGAGCAGATCTTCGCCCGCTGCTGGCTGTTCCTGTGCCACGAGACCCAGATCCCGCACCCCGGCGACTTCTTCACCACCTACATGGGCGAGGACCCGGTGCTGGTCACCCGCGACCGGCAGGGCAGGGTCAACGCATTCCTGAACATCTGCCGCCACCGGGGCAACCGCCTCTGCCGCGCCGAGGACGGCAACGCCTCCGCCTTCATCTGCGCCTACCACGGCTGGGCCTTCGGCGCCGACGGAAACCTGCAAGCAGTGCCCAACCTTCAGGACGCCTACTACAACGAGCTGGACCAGTCCAAGTGGGGCCTTATCCCGGTGGCCCAGCTCGACAGCTATAAGGGCCTGATATTCGCCACCTTCGATCCCGACGCGCCCCCGCTGCTGGACTACATGGGCCCGATGACCTGGTACCTAGACGCCATCTTCGACCGCCGCGAGGGCGGCGTCGAGGTCATCGGCGGCGTGCACAAGTGGGTCGCCCCCTGCAACTGGAAGTTCCCCGCCGACAACTTCATTGGAGACACCTACCACTTCCTCTGGACGCATATGTCCCCGATCCTCGCGGGGTTTACTCCGAGACCCACGACCCAGTCGGACGATTCCGGTACCGCCGTGGCCACGGGCAACGGGCACGGCATATTCACCGTCGCCAGTGGTTCGACACGCCAGCCGACGGAGGTCCTGGCCGAGTATGAGGCAGGGATTCGCAGGGAAGTAGAAGAGCGGCTCGGATCCCGCGCCGAGACAGTCAACCCTCTGGTCGGGACCATCTTTCCCAACTTCTCCATACTGAAAGCCAGCACCCGCTGCTTTCGGGTCTGGCATCCCAAGGGGCCCGACCAGATCGAAATCTGGTCATGGGTCTTCACCGACAGGGCAGCACCGCCCGAGGTCAAGGAGTCCATCCGCCTGGTCGCCCTCCGTGCCTTTAGTCCCGCCGGCACCCTGGAGCAGGACGACATAGATAACTGGGAGGAATGCAGTCGCAGCAGCCGGGGACTGGTGTACCGGCGCTATATGCTCAACTATCAGATGGGTCTCGGCCACGATAACTATAGCGAGGAGAAAGAGGGTCTGGTCAGCGATTCCTGTTTCAGCGACAACAACCAGCGCCAGTTCTACAAGCGCTGGAGCGAGATGATGGCCGCGAGGAGCTGGGCCGAGTTGTAGCGTGGTCGCAGTTTTCCGGTGATGTTAAATTCTCGTAGGGGCGGGTTTGAAACCCGCCCCTACGGCATCGCCGGCGATTGCAGAGTTGCTGTCAGAACTATGATTCGTTTGATTTTAGGATTTCGCTGATGGGACCCCAATCCTGCTAATCCTTTAATCCGGTGAGTCCTGATTCAGACAATATTCGCGGCGCAGGCTTCGCCATTGCCCCTTCCCACGCTACAAGTGTCTTATCTTCCCGCTCGGCATGTAATACAATTCATCAAACGATTGAATTGATCCCGGCTCACGCCCGGAGGGAGGAGCAACGCATGGTTCTGGCAGAAGCAACATCGCTGGTTGACTTTGACCGGGGACTGATCAGCCCCCGCATCTTCAGCGAAGAGTCCATCTACCAGGAGGAGCTGGAGCAGATATTCGCCCGCTGCTGGCTGTTCCTCTGCCACGAGACCCAGATTCCCAAGCCCGGCGACTTCTTCACCACCTACATGGGCGAGGACCCGGTGCTTGTCACCCGCGACCGGCAGGGCAAGGTCAACGCCTTCCTGAACATCTGCCGCCACCGGGGCAACCGGCTGTGCCGCGCCGAAGACGGCAACGCCGCCGCCTTCATCTGCGCCTACCACGGCTGGGCCTTCGGCGCCGACGGCAAGCTGCAAGCGGTGCCCAACCTGCAGGACGCCTACTACAACGAGCTCGACCAGTCCAAGTGGGGCCTCATCCCGGTGACCCAGATAGACAGCTACAAGGGCCTGATCTTCGCCACCTTCGACCCCACGGCGCCGCCCCTCCTTGACTATCTCGGCCCCATGACCTGGTACCTCGACACGCTGTTCGACCGGCGCGAGGGTGGCGCGGAGGTGCTCGGCGGCGTCCACAAGTGGGTCGTCCCCTGCAACTGGAAGATGCCCGCCGAGAACTTCGCCGGCGACGCCTATCACGTACAGTGGTCGCACCTGTCTCCCATCCGCGCCGGCTTCAGCGTCGGCGTCACCGCCCAGCCGAAAATGAAGGGCGGCCCGGTTTCCATGGGCAACGGGCACAGCATGATCGCCGTGGGCGCCGACCAGTCGGGAGCGCCGTTGCAGATACTCAAGGACTACGATGATGCCACCCGCGAAGAACTGGAAGCGCGCCTCGGCCCCCGCGCCGCGATGCTGAACCCGGTGGTGGGCACCGTGTTTCCCAACTTCTCGCTTCTGCGGGGAAGCTCCCACGCCTTTAGGGTCTGGCACCCAAAGGGACCCGACAAGGTGGAAATCTGGTCGTGGGCCTTCGCCGACGTGGCCGCGCCCCCGGAGGTGAAGGAGGCCGTCCGCAAGAGCGCCGTGTGGGGGTTCGGTCCCTCCGGCACATTCGAGCAGGACGACATGGACAACTGGCAGGAATGCACCCAGACCAGCCGGGGCGTGGTGGCCCGCCGACAGATGCTCAACTACCAGATGGGCCTGGGCCGGGAGTCCTACAACGAGGACTACGAAGCCGTTATCGCCGACTTCCGGTACAGCGACAGCAATCAGCGCTTCTTCTACCAGCGCTGGAGCGACCTCATGGCCGCCCGCAGTTGGTCGGAGTTGTAAAGTTGGGATTTTCTGCCTCTAAACCGCAAAGGCCAGCCGGCTATCTGCTGGGATGGCATCGCGGCTGCTTGAGTCAATGAGGCCACGTTGCTATGACTACCACCGAAAACCCGGAAAGCCTGGTAAACAGAATTATTGCAGAGCTGGAGGCACGGCCCGAGGTTAAGCCGGCGCTGCTCCGCGCCCTGCTTACCGACGAGTTCCTGCTGCTGCCGTCCAAGGTGGACCGGTTGATGGACTTGGTTCCCGCCGTAGAAACGCTGCAACGGGACGTCTCCGACCTCAAGGAGGGCCAAACCCGGCTGACGCAGGACGTCTCCGACCTCAAGGAGGGCCAAACCCGGCTGACGCAGGACGTCTCCGACCTCAAGGAGGGCCAAACCCGGCTGACGCAGGACGTCTCCGACCTCAAGGAGGGCCAAACCCGGCTGACGCAGGACGTCTCCGACCTCAAGGAGGGCCAAACCCGGCTGACGCAGGACGTCTCCGACCTCAAGGAGGGACATGCACGGCTGGAGGAGGGCCAAACCCGGCTGACGCAGGACGTCTCCGACCTCAAGGAGGGACATGCACGGCTGGAGGAGGGCCAAACCCGGCTGACGCAGGACGTCTCCGACCTCAAGGAGGGACATGCACGGCTGGAGGAGGGCCAAGCCCGGCTGACGCAGGACGTCTCCGACCTCAAGGAGGGACATGCACGGCTGGAGGAGGGCCAAACCCGGCTGACGCAGAACGTGTCCGCACTGCAGGAGGGGCAAGCCCGGTTGGAAAAGGGCCAAACCCGGCTGACGCAGAACGTGTCCGCACTGCAGGAGGGGCAGGCTCGGCTGGAGGGGGGGCAGGCCCAACTGGAAGTAGGGCAAGCCAGACTGGAGAGAGGACAACAGCGTATGGGCGGAGAACTCAGTAGACTTTCAGGCTCCCAATACCAGCGGGACATTACCCAACTCGGCACACGCCTAGTGCGGCGCGAGATGGGCTTCCGCGACCCACGCCTCCTTCACGGTGACATGACCTTCGGAGAGAGAGTGGCAGCGAGGATCGGGGACGAGGCGGAAGCCAAAGGCCTGATCACTGAGGACGAGAATGACCAACTTTTCCTTTCCGACGTGATTATTGGCGGCGTGGACGAGGCAGGACAGCCAGTGCAGGCCCTATTGGAAGTATCCCTGACCGTGCAACAGAATGACATCGAGCGAGCCGAAACCCGCGCCCACATACTGGAAAAGGCAACCGGAATCCGCACCTTGGCCGGCGTGGTCGGGGAAACCATCCCGGAAGAAGAACGAAATCGGGCTCGGGAGCGCGGCGTCACCTGCTTCACGGTGCAGACCAGCCGACCGCCGCAATGAGGACACCGCGCCTCCACATCGCAGGTTGAGGACATTCCGGGACATTTTGACGACACGTCTTCGGAAAGTCACGGCAAGCATCAGAATTTAATGAATTCCAGTGCCGACAAATGACCAGGCAAGGAGGTTCCCATGGCATTGGCACCAATGGCTTCCCTGGTTGACACCGACAACGGGGTGATAAACCCCAGGATCTTCAGCGACGAGGAGATCTACCAGCAGGAACTGGAGCAGATATTCGCCCGCTGCTGGCTCCTGCTCTGCCACGAGACCCAGATTCCCAACCCCGGCGACTTCCTGACCACCTACATGGGCGAGGACCCGGTGCTGGTGGTCCGCGACCGGGCCGGCAAGATCGGCGCGTTCCTGAACATCTGCCGACACCGGGGCAACCGGCTCTGCCGAGCCGACAACGGCAACGCCGCCGCCTTCATCTGCGCCTACCACGGCTGGGCCTTCAGCAACGACGGTTCGTTGCAGGCTGTGCCCAACCTGCAAGACGCCTACTACAACGAGCTGAACCAGTCCCAGTGGGGCCTCATCCCCGTGGCCCAGCTAGACACTTACAAGGGCCTGGTCTTTGCCACCTTCGACCCCGGCGCGCCGCCCCTGCTGGAGTACCTCGGGCCGACCACCTGGTACCTGGATGTCTTCTTCGACCGGCGCGAGGGCGGCGTCGAGGTCATCGGCGGCGTGCATAAGTGGCAGATACCAGCCAACTGGAAGATGCCGGCCGAGAACTTCTGCGGCGACGGCTACCACACTGGCTGGAGCCACCTGTCGGCCATCACCAGCGGCTTCGGCGGCAGCTTCCGCAGCCAGCCAGCCCGCGCCGGCGCCGTCGTCTCGCCCGCCAACGGCCACTGTATCGTCGGCCTCGGCCCGGACGACCCCTCCGACCCGGCCGTGCCGGAAATCCTGGCCTACGAAGAGTCCATCCGGGACGAGGTGGCCCAGCGCATGGGGGAGCGCCTGCGGCTGATCCGACCCCACGCCGGCACCATCTTCCCCAACCTGTCCCTGCTGCGCAGCATCTCCCGCACCTTCCGCCTCTGGCAGCCCAAGGGACCGGGCAAGACCGAGATCCAGGCCGCGGTGTACGTGGACAAGGCCGCGCCGCCGGAGGTCAAGGAGGCCTTCCGCATCACCGCACTCCGCACCTTCGGGCCATCGGGAGTGTTCGAGCAGGACGACATGGACAACTGGGAGGGCTGCAGCATGTCCGGGCGCGGCGTAGTCTCCCGGCGGCACGACCTCAACATCGGCATGGGCCTCGGCCACGCCCGCTACGACGAGGACCTGGGGGGCGTGGCCAGCGACTACCGCCTAAGCGAGAACAACCACCGCGCCTTCTACGGCCGCTGGCGCCAGCTCATGGACTCCCCGACCTGGCCCGAATAACCGACCAACTGTCGCAGTTACTCCCCCCACCCCAGCCCTCCCCCTAAGGGGGAGGGCTGGGGTGGGGGTGAATCTCTCAGCCTCATACCCTGAAACCGGAGAACCCGCCAATGCAAGACAACACCATACGCGAGGTCGAGCAGTTCCTGTACCGCGAGGCGCGCCTGCTGGATGCCCGCAGGTTCGACGACTGGCTGGACACGCTCACCGAGGACATCAAGTACTGGATGCCTCTGCGGTCCAACCGCTACCCGGCCTACAGCAAGGCCATCTCCATCCTGGACGGCTCCCGCTACGAGGAGGGCGAGTTCTCCCGCGAGGACGAGCTGGCCATCATGGACGAGGACAAGGACTCCCTCACTCGCCGCATACGGCGTCTCGACTCCGGCATGGCCTGGGCCGAGGACCCGCCGTCCCGCACCCGCCACTTCGTATCCAACATTGAGGTCGAGCCGGGAGAGAGGGACTCCGAGCTCCGCGTCTACTCCAACTTCATCATGTACCGCACCCGCGGAGAGACCGAAGAGGACTTCTACGTGGGCAGCCGCGAGGACGTGCTGCGGCGGGAGGCCGGCCAGTTGAAGGTCGCCTACCGCAAGATCGTTCTCGACCAGACCGTCCTCCTCGCCAAGAACGTGAGCAACTTCTTCTGAGGAGCAGGCGCCAAGCGTTTAATAATTCCCTCCCCCTTGAGGGGAGGGAGCTTTTGATAGATCCCGACCAGGCGTCATGCCAAATTGCCCACCCGTCACACCTTTGGTACACTAGCGCCGGACTGAACCGCGCCGCTATGTAAACTCGACGTTGCAGGAGAACGCCGCGATGATCTACGAAGTCCGCACCTATACGCTGAAGCCCGGTAGCGTGCCCACATTCGAGGAAAACTTCGCCAAGGCGCTGCCGCACCGGCTGAAGTACTCGCCCCTCGCCGCCTTCTGGCACACCGAGGTCGGCCCCCTGAACCAGGTCATCCACGTCTGGCCCTACGAGAGCCTGGACGAGCGCACCCGCATCCGCGCCGAGGCCGCGCAGGACCCCAACTGGCCGCCCGCCAACGACCCCGACATGTACGTCAAGATGGAGTCCGAGATCTTCATCCCCGCGCCCTTCATGCGTCCGCTGGGTGAGGACCAGGCCCTGGGCAACGTCTACGAGATGCGCTCCTACACCTACAAGACCGGCTCCATGGGCGAGGTGCTCAAGCGCTGGGAGGCCGCAGTCCCCCACCGCGAGGAGTACTCCCCCCTGGCTGCCGCCTGGCACACCGAGCTGGGCGGGCTGAACAAGTGGGTCCACATCTGGCCTTACAAGGACCTGGACGAGCGCAACCGCATCCGCGAGGAGGCCGTCAAGTCCCCCCACTGGCCCCCGCCCACCCGCGAGTTCCTGCTCAGCCAGGAGAACAAGATCATGGTGCCGGCCGCCTTCTCGCCCACCCACTAGGCCCGGTTTTCAACGCAGAGTACGCGGAGTTGACGCAGAGGCGCAGAAAATAAAGGAAGCCTCTGCGTTCTCTGTGTTCCCTCTGTGAACTCTACGTTGAAAAATCCCCGGAGAAACCCCATGACCGATCTCGACCGGCAGCTCTACGACCTGGTTACCGCCAACCGCATCCTCGCCAGGGAGGACGTGGTCGATGCCTACGGCCACGTGAGCATCAGGCACCCGGAGCGCCCGGACCGCTACATCCTGTCCAGGTCCCGGGCGCCGCAGCTGGTGGAGCTGGACGACCTGATGGAGTTCACCCTCGAGGGCGAACCCGTAGACCAGCAGGGCCGCGAGATGTACTCCGAGCGTCCCATCCACGGCGGCGTCTACGAGGCCCGTCCCGAGGTCATGGCCGTCGTGCACAACCACTCCCAGCCCGTGGTCCCCTTCGGGGTCACCGGCGTGCACTTGCGCCCGATGTTCCACCTGGCCGCCATCATCGGCGACGACATCCCCGTGTGGGACATTCGCCACAACTTCGGCGACACCAACCTGCTGGTCACCACCATGCCCCAGGGACGAGACCTCGCCGCCACGCTCGGCCCTCGCCGGGTTGCGCTCATGCGCGGCCACGGCTGCGTCGTCGCCGGCGAGTCGCTGAAGGAAGCGGTCATGGCCTCGATATATCTACAAGTCAACGCCCGTCTGCTCTTGGAATCGCTGAAGCTCGGCCAAGTCGAGTATCTTTCTCCCGGCGAGGTCGCCATTATGTCCGAGGGTCAGCTGGGCCTCCGCACTATGGGCCGCGCCTGGGAGTACTGGGCCGTCCGAGCCAGCCGGGAGCCATAAAGCCCCCTCCCCTTGAGGGGAAGGGCTGGGGTGGGGGTAAACCGCCCGGGAAATGATGTACAACGAAGAACCGGAAATCGTCGAGGAAATCAGGGCCGCCAACCAGCGGTTCTACGACGCCTTCAACGAGCTCAGCATCGAGCGCATGGACGAGGTCTGGGAGAACTCGGAGCGCGCCATGTGCGTCCATCCCGGCTGGACGCCAATCGTCGGCTGGGACACCATTCGCGAGAGTTGGGTGCGCATCTTCGACAACGCCAACCTCATGCAGTTCACGGTCCGCTATCTGAACGTCGTCGCCCAAGGCGAGTTTGGCTGCGTCACCTGCGTTGAGGTCATCACGAGCGTGGTGCAGGGCCGGGCCTCCAACTTCGCCACCTTCGCCACCAACTTCTTCGCCCGCCACGAAGACGGCTGGAAGATGATCGGCCACCACGCATCCCCCGGCGGCTAGCGGTTCAACCCATTTGGATTGATGGCTATTTCTTCCGTTCGCCCTGAGCCTGTCGAAGGGCTATCCGTCGGTGGTTCGACAGGCTCACCATGAACGGGCTCCGGGTTTGTCTATCAATACAATGGCGACGGTCTACCGGCGCCCCTTTCGCCCATTGGCCAGTCCGCTACCGCCGTCGACGGCGACTCCCAACCGCTTGATCCCCCGGCAACCGCTGCCAGGCCTTGACGAATTTCGTATTTGCCCTCGTGGGACGGCCCGCACACCCGATGTCTTGATACAATATATTTGAAGAGTTTATGGAATTGAATGCAGGCAGGGGAACCAACATGGCCAGCGAGCCTGTAGCTTTAACCCGGACCGAGAAGAACCTCTGGAACGCAATCGTCTCAGAGGCACTGGCCAACCTCAAGTACAACGCCTATGCCCAGCGCGCCATGCAGGAAGGCCACCCCGAGGTCGCCCAGATCTTCCAGGAAGTCGCCGGAGCCGAGACCGTCCACGGCATCAATCACCTGCGGGTCTCCGGCGACATGGCCAGCACGGCCGAGAACCTCCGCGCCATCATCGAGGGCGAGGCCCAGGAGGCCGCCACCATCTACCCCATGATGATCCGCGAGGCGTTAGAGGAGGGCAACCAGGAGGCCGCCGACTCCTTCACCCTGGCCATGGAGCGGGAGCGTCGCCACCTGGAAGCGTTCTCCGAGGCCCTCCAGGGCCTTGAGGCCAAGCTGGCCGCCCGGGACGGCGCCGTCCGCCCGGCCCCGGCTCCCGAAATACCCGTCATGCCCGCCAGCGATACGACCGTGTCTTTCGCTCCCGTCCCGGAGGGATCTGCCGAAGCAACTGCCGCGGCGGGCCGGGCCTTTGACCGCGAGACCTACAACACGGCCGCCGCCGAGGTCGACCGCGAAATCTGGCGCGTCGCCCGGCTGGGACGCCTGCGCGAGGTCGTGTTCGGCGCCCAGGACGGCCTGCTCAGCATCGTGGCTCTCGTCACCAGCGTCGCCGTCGCCGTGGAGAGCCAGACCACGGTGGTCATCGCCGGACTGGCCGGAGCACTGCCCGGCATGATCTCAATGGCCACCGGCGCACTGCTCGGCTCCCGCGCCGAGCAGGACGTGCAGCGGGCCGAGATCGAGCGGGAGGCCCGGGAGCTCGAAGCAAACCCCGCCGAGGAGCTGGCCGAACTGGTCGTTCTCTTCCAGCGAGAGGGGCGGACATACCGTGAGGCGCGGGAGATGGCCGACGAGATCTCCGAGGACCGGGATCTCTGGCTCAAGACCCTGGTGGAGAAGGAACTGGGCATCAGCACCGAGGACACGACCAACCCGGTCAAGGACGCGATGGTCATGGGGCTGGCATTCATCACGGGCGCCGCCATCCCGCTGGTGCCCCACTTCTTCCTGACCGGCGGCATCGCGATCGGCGTCTCAGTGGGCGCAACCCTGGCCGGCCTCTTCGCCCTGGGCCTGCTCAAGGGCCGCATGGTCGAGCGTTCCCCCATCCTGCAGGGCCTGGAGATCCTGGGCATCGGCTCCCTCTCGGCAGGCATCGGCTATGCCCTCGGCGAACTGATACCCCGGCTGTTCACGTAGGGGGATGGACAGCGCCCTTCAGATTGACGGGCAACAATAGCAAATATACGATGGACGGAACCAACCCCTTTTGGAGGTTTGAATGGCGGCTTCCGAAATATTCGAGCATCCTTTGGCAGAAGAGATTTTGGCTTATCAGGGGATGCAGGACCAACTGGAACGCGATCATCCTGGCCGGTGGGTCATAATCCATGACTCTCAGAAGAGAGGCCTGGACTATGGTTCGTACAGCGAAGCGGAGGCCGCCGCCCGTGAATTGGGCTTGGACGTGCTGGTCTGTTTCATCCGGCAAGTCGGAGTCGACACGGCCGTTTTTCTGTCGCACGGCAAGTAGTCGTTAACCAGTATGGTGGAATACACCATGTCCCCGAGGCTGCTGCGCATTGCAGGGCCGGCCATCGAGGTCTCGGTCAGCGCACGTGTGGGAGTGGCTCTGCTCGATACGGGGGCATCGATTTCAAGCCTCGATATCACCTTCGCCCAAGCTCTTGAGCTTCCCGTCTCAGGAACTCACCGCAGTACAGGAGCAACAGGCGAAGGGGACTACCCCAACTTTGACGCCACTCTCTTAATTCCCATACTAGACGTTACTGTTTCGTCACCCATTGGGGGTTTACCGTTGAGAGCGCACGGTCATCCATGGGATGCCATAATTGGACGTGATATTCTTTGCCGGTACGAGTTCTCGGTGAACGGAGAGACTGGCTTAATTCGTTTCATCGAAGTGAATTCTCCGTAAGGAAACCGTCTGAGGCCCCCCCTGGCTCCTCGGCCGCCAGCAGTCAGCCATCCCCCCGCAGCCGGCGCACTTCCTCCTCCAGCCGACGGATGATGGCGGCTTGCTCGATGGCCACATTCTCCGCGGCAGTTCGCCTTTCCTCCGCCACAGATCGCAGTTCACGCTCGGCCCGCGCTTCGGCCTGGGCCTCCATCTTGGCCCTCTCCTGCTCATCGAACTCGGCGACGAAGCCCCCCAGCTCGTGGTCGTAGACCATCAGCCGCTTGTCCTTGACGGCGAGGCTGACCCCGAGGGCCGGGCTGAAACCCCAGATGCAACCCTCGGGGCCGGGGTGACTTCGATGGGCTGATAGGCTCCGTCCACCAGCAGTTCGCCGATCAGTGGCACGGCGTACAGCGGCCGCCGGTGAGGAGCGACAAATGCGGTGGGATCATAGCGCCAGTATTCCGGCACTCCCATGTCGGCGTATATGTCTCTCTTGGTGGTTTCGTCGTTTCTGGCAGTGGAGGGCGAGACCACTTCCAGCACGAAGTCCGGCGGCTTCCCCTGCACCCAGGTACGGTAAATGCTCCGGTACTTTACGGTTTCGAGGTCAATTCCCACGGCGAAGTAGTAGTCCGGGGATACCCGGATATTCAGGTTGATCGGGTTGTAGCAGAGGATGGTATTGCTACTGTCGAACAGGGGTTGCCCCAGGTTATTGGCCCGGGCGCGACTGGACAGAACCGGCAGGACACCCCTTAAAATCGGCTCTTGAAGCATGGCGTCGGGCATCGGCTCCGGTTCGAACGGGTCGTACTCCAGACTGTCATAGTCTATTGGCTCGTCCGCGGCCGGTTGAACGGGTCTCGCCTGTTGCGCGGGCTTGGGCGTGGTCATATCTGCTCTCTCCCGGCGCGCATTTTGCTGGCGTCGACAGAATGGGCGGTACGCCAATTATAATGTCGGCCCCTACAGCCCCTCGGCCCGGTCCAGGTGGGCGCGGGCGGCGACCAGGAACTCCGGCGGGTTGTCGCCCTGCACCAGGTGCCCCGCGTTGGAGACCGTGACCGTCGTGCAATCGGCGATCTCGCGGCCCATGCGCTGCAGGACGTCATCGGCGAAGACGTCGCTCCGGTCGCCCCGCGTCACCAGCGTCGGGCAGTCGATGCGCCGCCAGCACTCCCAGAGCTGCTCCGGCGACCAGGGACCGTCCTGCCGCCCCCTCTCGCGAATCACCCGGTCGTACTTCCAGGTCCACTTGCCGTCGGATCCCTGCCGGATACTGTACTTTAGCGCCCCCAGCACCTGCTCACGGGTGCGGCCGGTGTACTCCTGGATGCGGTCAGCGAACTCGTCCAGGGTGTCAAGGTTGTCCGGCAGCTTCTGGAAACGCTGGATGCGCTGGCGTCCCCGGCTGACCGTCTCCGGGCCGGTGTCCACGATGGTCAGCGACTTCAGTGTCCCCGGGTGGCGCGAAGCCCACACGAAGCTGTTGCGACCGCCCATCGAATGCCCCATCAGGTGGAACCCTGGGCCTGTCGAAGGGCCGCCGTCCAGTCCCAGCGCAGGAACGATGGCGTCCAGGTCCCCCACCATCGAGTCCAGCGAGTAATCGGCGTCACCGGCCCACTCCGAGTCCCCGTGCCCCCGCTGGTCCAGCGCCAGCACGTGGTAGTCCGGCGAAAGCGGCAGGCTGATGAAGTCCCAGCTGTGCGCCTGCTGCGATACGCCGTGCAGCATCAGGACCGTCGGATTGGCCGGATCACCCCATTCCAGGTAGTGAAAGCGCAGGCCGTTGGCCTCCACGAACCGGTCAACCGGCTCGTTCTCGTGGATGAACGGGACGCCCATGCGCCGCGCCGCCTCGTGCAGCGAAAGCCCCAGGGAATGAGACGCCATTTCGCCCTCCGAACACTTGCCCAGCTTAGAAAAATCAGCCCTTATGATAAACGCGCTGTCAATTTATCGAGGGAGCGGGCCAAGGTCTCATGATTATCTGCGCGGAGATAATTCTTCCGTTCACCCTGAGCCTTTCGGCTGGCTCAAGACACGCTTGTCGAAGGGCCGTCCGTTCGTGATTAGACCCTCGACAAGCTCAGGACTCACCATGAACGGACTGGAGATGACAACCAACCGATTGGAGAGACGCCATCGAACATCGAAGGCCCTGCTCAGCGTCAGATAGGGTTTCGATTCAGGTGGTGCGTATCCTTGATAGGGGCGGGTTTGAAACCCGCCCCTAAGCTCCGTTGAAGTTGTTCCGTTAAAGACAACCACCTAATTCGGAACGCTGCCCGCGGCGTCATGCAGCATTCCCATTCCATGCACAGGGTGTTATCATGCGGTGTTGCCTAATACCAACAGGGGACAGACCGTCTATGACTAGCAGCGCGGTGCAATTGGAACTCCAGCCTAGGGAGCTTCTGGGCAAGAAGGTCGGGCGGCTGCGCCGTGCCGGCATCATCCCTGTTCATCTCTACGGACCAGGCATTGATCCCCGATCCCTCCAGTGCGCCGCCCCGAGGCTGATCCAGGCCCTCTCCCGGGCCGGGGCCAGTTCCCCCATCACCGTTACCATAGAGGGCGAGTCCGGCTCGCACATGGCCTTCGCCCGCGAGATCCAGTGGGACCCGAGACGCGACACGGTGCTCCACGTCGACCTCATGGCAGCCGACATTTCCCGTCCGGTTACGGCCCAGGTGAGCATCACCCTAAACGGAGACGCTCCCGGCGCCACCCGAACCGGCGGCAATGTCATGCACCAGTTGCTCTCGGTCGAGGTCTCGGCCCTTCCGCTGGAGATGCCCGCCCAGATCGAGGCTGATCTCTCGACGCTGACCGACCCCAACATGGTCATTCGTGCCGGAGACCTTCCGCTCCCTCCGGGCGCGACGCTGCTCTCCGATTCCGAGGAAATCGTCGTCCGTATCGACATCCCGAGAGGCGCCGTGAGTGTCGGAGAAGAGGAAGAAGAGGGCGAGGCCGCTACGGAGGAAGCAGCGGAGGAAGAGGCCGGGGAATAGTCCGACCCACTCCCATTGTGTGCCGCTTCGGGGGTGGAACCAGTAACGGTTGAAGACAGACCAGGCGCCAGGAAGGAGGGCCAAGATGCACTTGGTATACATGGGACAGTCAGGAATGCCCGGGACCAGTGCAGACGGCCCATCCGACCTCCACGAGGTCGTGGCTGGTCTGATGGTCCACGAGACCCAGATCACCTCCATCAACGGCGAGTTCGACGCCCTCTGCCGTCGCCATTTCGGCTCTCCCCTCGGCGAAGACGGCGCTCCGGACATGGTGCGCCCCATCGACCTCTTCAACGGGCAGGACCTCTATTCTTCGTGGGAGCCTGAAAAGCGCTCCCAGATGATCCAGGACTGCCTCGACATTCTGATTCGCCGGGAGACGCCGGTGCTCAGCGCCTTCCTCGACAAGCAGGCCCTGACCGACGCCCGCACCACCCCCTCCTCCCCTGCGGCTCTACTGTGGAACGACCCCATTGGCCCCGTGATGAATCGCTTTCTCTTCGCGTTGAGCATGTACCTCGACGAGATGAACATGGCCACTCTCAACCACGACCAGATCATGTCCGGCGCATTCCCTGTCACCCAGTTCGCGATGCTCGTTGCCCAGGAAGGCACCAGCATCGACCAGCGGATTATGAACGAGTTCCTCCAGTCCGAAGAGGGCGAAGACGCCACTGGCCTGCACGAGAATTTCGTCTTCGTCAGGGCCGAGGACTCCTCAGCCATGCAGCTGGCCAACTTCTGTTCCTACTTCACCCAGCGCTGGCTGCAGACCCCCGAGAACCCCAACCCCTATTTCGAGGTTCTTCGCGACAACAGGGTCATCCAGGTCCTCTACCCCGTCAACCTTTAGGACTAGGACACTCCGCAAACGAGCAACAGGAAAGCAAACCTGTTCAATAGAATCCGCCGCCTGTTCGTCGAAATCCTGCTGTTTCTGTCCCGCCCGATGGAGGATGATCGGGAAGCTATCTGGAGCATTCCAAATCCGTTGCGGGCCCTGTATTTCCCTATTTTCACCATAATCAGTATCATGATTGCTGTGGACATCGCCGGAGAAGTGAACGTCGCCTATCCCAACGCTGCCTGGATAACATTGACGCGCGAAGCGGCGGCGGAATTCGCACCAGCCGGAATCGGCATAGCGATCGCCACACTGGCCGCCCTGCAAGGAGTCGCAACCGTCATGGCTATCTACCAGTACATCACCAACCGCTTTACCAAACCGATAATCGAAAAGCACCAAGCCGAAGGCAGAGAAGAAGGCCGGGCCGAGGGCAAAGAAGAAGGCCGGGCCGAGGCCAACCAAGAATGGCAGTCGTGGAACCGGCGCAGGCTGCTCGCCGCAGCGAACGGCCAACCTTTTGACGAACCGCCGCCCGGAACTGAGTAACGCTCCTCCTCGCCTTTACAAGCTTCGCCTCCATTGTTAAACTCTCTCCAAGATCAGGAGGGTCGCGCTCCGCGTGGACTCTCCTGTGCTGTTTGCCTCCGCCGGAGGGTTCGGTCATGACTCAGCCTAGTTATTTGACCCGCGAGGGCCTGGAGAAGCTGCAGGCTGAGCTTACGCAACTGCGCACGGTGCGGCGCCGCGAGGTGGCCGATCGCATCCAGCAGTCCCGGGAGCGCGGCGGCACCGCCAGCAACGCCGAATACGAGGAAGCCATCAACGAGCGCACGTTTGTTGAGGGACGTATTCAGGCGTTGGACGACATGATCAGCAACGCCGTCATCATCGACGAAGAGCAGGGTCAGCGGGACACGGTGGACGTTGGAGCAACCGTCACCGTACGCAACCAGGAAGGCAAGCCGACCACCTACACGATCACCGGGAGCGCCGAGGCCGATCCAGCGCAGGGCCGTATCTCCAACGTGTCCCCCATAGGCAAAAGCCTGCTCGGAAAGAAGGTGGGGGAGACGGCAGAGTTTACCGCTCCCTCTGGCAAGATCCAGCTCGAAATCATCGCCATCGATTAGTCGGGCTTAGCTATGCCGGATCATCAACGGACAGAGGCGGAAACTGCATCCCAGGCACTTGAGTCCGAAGCTTCCGTTCATATAGCCAGTCGACAGAACAAGCTGGCGCGCCTCCGCGAGAGAGGCATCGACCCATACCCGCCCCGCTACCGCCGCACCTGCGACAACGCCGCCGCCATCACCCTGTTCGAGGCCGTCGAGGCCGGGTTCCGCCCCACCGCAGAGGCCGAAGGCTTGTCTCTCGCCGGCCGTCTGGTCGCTCTCAGGAACATGGGCCGCTCCGCCTTCCTCGACCTCCAGGACGAGTCCAGTTCCATTCAGGCGTTGTTCCGGCGCAACAACCTCGGCGAAGACTTTGAGCTTCTGAAAGACCTGGACATCGGCGACCATCTTGGCGTCAAGGGCGACCTCATCCGCACCCGTACCGGCGAGATCACCATCGACGCCTCCGGCGCCACCATCATCGCCAAGGGTATGCGCCCACTGCCCGAAAAGTACCACGGGTTGCGCGATACCGAGACCCGATACCGCCAGCGCTACCTGGACCTCATTGCCAACCGGGAGAACATGGAAGTCTTCCGCCTCCGCAGCCGGGTCATCACGGGAATGCGCCGCTTCCTCGACGAGCGCGGTTTCCTGGAGGTGGACACCCCTGTGCTGGTGCCGGTGGCCGCCGGCGCCCATGCCCGCCCGTTCATAACCCACCACAACGCCCTCGACGAGCAGCTGTACCTGCGCATCGCCACCGAGCTCTACCTGAAGAGGCTCATAGTCGGCGGCTTCGACAAAGTCTACGAGATCGGCCGCGTCTTCCGCAACGAGGGCATCGACCAAGACCACAATCCCGAGTTCACCTTGCTGGAGAGCTACGAGGCCTACGCCGACTACAACGACGTCATGGAGATGGTGGAGCAGATGATCTCCCGCCTCGCCATCGAGGCCACGGGCTCCATGCAGGTGGCAGTTGGCGAGCAGGTCATAGATTTCACTCCACCCTGGAGGCGAGTGTCGTTCCGGGAGGAAATTCTGAGGCGCAGCGGCATCGACCTCAACGAGTGCGACGACGGCGAGCTGCAGCGCCGGGCAGCCGCGCTGCGCGTGGACACCGGCATACGCGAGAGCCGTGGGCGAATTATCGACAAGCTCCTGTCGACCTTCGTCGAACCACACCTGGTCCAGCCCACCTTCGTACTGGACTACCCGGAGGAGATGTCCCCCCTCGCCAAGGGCAAGCCCGACGCGCCAGGCTACGTGGAGCGGTTTGAGGCTTTCGCCTGCGGCATGGAAATTGCCAACTCGTACACCGAGCTGAACGACCCCAGGATCCAGAGGGAGCGATTCGAAGGGCAGGAAGAAATCCGACAACTCTACCAGGATGAAGAGGTGGACCGCCTGGACGAGGACTTCTTGACAGCGATTGAGTACGGGATGCCGCCCACCGGCGGCCTGGGCATCGGCATAGACCGGCTGGTAATGTTGCTGTCGGGCCAGCGCACCATCCGCGACGTCGTGCTATTCCCGCAGATGCGCAGTCTCGGCGACTAGCCGTAGACCGCCGCCTTACCCGCCGGACGCCCCATTGCCGTTCCTCCCGCCGCCCCGCAGGGCCAGCACCCGAGCCACGAAGTCACCTATTTTGGGGCGGTCCGCAAGCCACTCATAATCTTCCAGAAACAGGTGGTAAAAGTCGCGGTGGTACTGCCGCGCTGTGCTGAACTCTGCTGATATCAGCGGGTCGCCATACTCATCTGCTAGCCGCTCGGCAGCTTCCTTCATAGCCCGATGGGAACTGCCTCGCATAGCCCGATGGGAACTGCCTCGCATAGCCCGATGGGAACTGCCTCGCCAACCCCGTTCCATCGAAACCGCCAAGATAGCGTGGGCTGCGGCACCCCACAGTTTTTCCGACGCCTGAATCTGATCGCCTTCCTCAAAGTAGCTATCAGCTTTCGCTAGAAAATCCAGCGCGGTTTGAGCGTGTTCCTGAGCCAGCATTTCGTATCCTGTTATTAAGAAGGCGTTAACCTGCCATATATTATAATAGCCTCCTAGTGCTACATAAGCTTCACATAGCAGATTCCAACCCGGGGCTGTAACAAATGATTGCCATCGACCAATTGCGGCGCGACCCGGACACCGTACGCAGGGCTATGAAATCCCGCGGTGAACCCGACCAGGTGGGCGAGATCCTGGAACTGGATGCCGCGTGGCGCCGCGACCGCACCGAAGCGGACGAGATACGCAACCAGAGGAACCAGGTGAACCGCGAGATCGGTCATGCCCGCTCGTCCGGTCAGGCTCCGTCGCCGGAAGTCATCGAGGAGATGCGGACGCTGGGGCGAAGGGTCGACGAGCTCGAGACCAGCGCCCAGAAGGCAGAGGAACAGATCCACCAGATGTTGCTGGGCCTTCCCAACCTGCCTCTATCCAACGTGCCTGTGGGTGCGGACTCCGATAGCAACAGAGTCTACCGCAAAGAGGGTGCACCGGCGGAGCTGGGCTTCGAGGCCCTGCCTCACTGGGACCTGGCCGAGCGGCTGGGAATTATCGACTTCCAGCGGGGCGCCAAGCTGTCCGGCAGCCGCTTCTATACCACCATCGGCGCCGGTGCGCGGCTGGAACGGGCCCTCATTTCATGGATGCTCGACCTGCATACCAGCCGGCACGGCTACACCGAGCTCGCGCTGCCCGCCGTGGTGCGCCGCGACGTTATGGAAGGTTCGGGCAACCTGCCCAAGTTCGCCGACAACCTCTACCACGATGAAGAGGACGACCTCTGGCTCATTCCGACCGCAGAGGTCCCGATCACCAACCTGTACCGGGACGAGATCATACCCCCTGGGCAGTTGCCGCTGTACTATGTGGCGCAGACGCCCTGCTTCCGGCGCGAGAAGGCCGCAGCGGGCCGGGATACCCGGGGCATAAAGCGAGTGCACCAGTTCAACAAGGTCGAGATGTACCAGTTCGTCGAGCCGGACTCGTCCGCCGACCAGTTGGAGCGCCTGCTTGGCCACGCGGAGGAGGTCTGCCGCCAGCTCGGTTTCTCCTGGCGAGTCCTGGAGCTGTGCACCGGCGACATGGGTTTCGCCGCCGCCAAGACCTACGACATCGAGGTCTGGGCCGCCGGCTGCCAGGAATGGCTGGAGGTCAGTTCCTGCTCCAACTGCACCGACTTCCAGGCTCGCAGGGCCAACATCCGGTACCGGCCCGAACAGGGCGCCCGCCCCCGGTTTCCCCACACCCTCAACGGCTCGGGGCTTGCCCTGCCTCGCGTGATGATCGCCATCATGGAAAACTACCAGCAGCCCGACGGTTCGATCATCATCCCCGAGGTCCTGCGTCCCTACACCGGCTTCGACCGGATCCATGCGCCTTAGCGCCTCTCACGGACAGAGGTTCGCGCCATGACGACCAAGGAATACGTCAAGACAGCGCAAAAGGCCCGCACCCTGCTGTTTGAGGCCTACGTGGAATTCGCCGACGGCGACGACCACCTGAAAGCCTGTGAAAAGCTGTGGCAGGCCGCCGCCCACGCAATCACTGCCGCTGCTCAGCAGCGCGGCTGGGGGTGCGATGGCGACCCGGAATCGCTGAACGACATCATTTGCCGCTTGAGTGAAGAACAGGATGACCCGTATCTGATTTCTGCGTTCTCGTCTGCCAAAATGTTTAGAGACAACGTCGAATACGGTTTTATGGAGGACTTTCAGATAAAGGGCAGCCGTCCACGCGCTCGCCGATTCATCGAGCACATTTTGTCGCTGTCCGAAGTCTCGAGCAGTGCCACGGGAGACTGACCCATGCGCGCTGATGAACACGTTAGGACAGCACGGGATTTTCTGGTGAAGTCTGACCAGTATTTTGCCGTTGATGATCGGCTGCAAGGCTCCGAAAAGCTGTGGGGCGCTGCCGCCCATGCCATTTTGGCGTTGTCCAGAATGAGGAGGTGGTCGCTGGGGAGCCATTCCCGAATACGCGAGAGCGCCGTCCGCATCTCTCGTGAGTTGGGTGAATCACACTTGTGGACAGATTTCGACGCTGCTGAGAGGTTTCATGCCAATTTCTACCACGGCTTTATGACCGATTCTGATATCAGAATCGAGAGTCCATTGATACATCGTTTCGTCAGCCGCGTACTGGCGCTGCCGGAACTAAGCGGATTGAACTCGTAGCAGCGGCTCAATCTCTGCAACAAAGCAGTCATTAACAGCAAGGAGGCAGCCCATGGCAGGAATATGGCCGGATGAAATTCAGTGTGTAGCGATGCTGGGGTTTGACGTGGACGGCGTCTCGTCCTGGCTCAACCGAGACCCCAACTTCAAGAACCATCCCAGCCTGATGTCCATGGCCGAGTACGGCCCCAGCGTGGCCACTCCGCGCATCCTCAACCTGCTGGACGCCCACGAGGTCCCCGCCAGCTTCTACATCCCCGGATACGTGGCGGAGACCCATCCCCGGCTGGTCCGGGAGATCGCCGCGCGCGGCCATGAGGTCGCGCACCACGGCTACATGCACGAGCCGCCCTCCACGCTCACCCGCGAGCAGGAGGACGACGTGCTGCGCCGCGGCATAGACATCCTGAGCGATCTCACCGGAGAAAAGCCCGTGGGCTACCGGTCGCCCTCGTGGGAGCTCAGCGAGCACTCGCTGGACCTGCTGGCCGGCCACGGCTTCGTCTACGACAGCAGCCTGATGGGAGACGACGCTCCATACGTCGAGACGGCGCCGCAGACAGGCCAAAAGCTGGTGGAGATTCCCATTCACTGGCTGCTGGACGACGCCCCCAACTTCGTCTACGCGCCGGTGGCCAACCGCCTCGGCCCCATGCGCAATCCCGACGAGGTGTACGGTACCTGGGCCGCCGAGTTCGAGGGCCTCTACCGTTACGGCCGCGCCTTCGTGCTCACCATGCACCCGCAGTACATCGGCCGTCCGGGACGTCTCCTGATGCTGGAGAAACTCATCGAGTTCATCAAGTCCCACCGCAACGTCGAGTTCATGCGGGCCATCGACGCGGCCAGGCTCTTCGCGCCGTCGGGGTGAGGAAGCAGCGAAAAACAAAGCTCGTGTTGTTGATTTAGAAGGGCATCGCTGATAAAATTTACGCTGTAAATTTTATCAGCGATGCCCTGTATTAAAGAACTTTTATAATCTGATTTGAATGCAACGCGAGAATGTCGGACGCTACGAAACAACGATAACCACAGGGGAGACGGTTCGAGCATTCATCCCTGAGCCTCTGCCGCCTTCTCCAGCCATCGACCTGCTGTCTTTGCAACCCACACTGTCCAAGGCTCTGGTTTCCCTGGGGCGCCTAGACGGTATGGCGCGGCTTCTGCCCAATACCCTGCTGTTCCTGTACTCCTACGTCCGCAAGGAAGCGGTGCTTTCTTCTCAAATTGAAGGTACTCAGTCATCTATTGCGGATTTGATGCTCTTTGAGACAGACGAGATACCCGGCGTGCCTATTGACGACGTTACGGAAGTCTCCAACTACGTCCGGGCAATGGAGCACGGCCTGAGACGGCTGAATGACGACGGGTTTCCCCTTTCCAACCGGCTAATCCGCGAAATTCACGCTGAGCTGTTATCGCGTGGCCGGGGCAGCAACAAAACGCCCGGCGAATTCCGGCGATCACAGGTGTGGATTGGCGGCAGTCGTCCGGGCACGGCCCATTTCGTCCCGCCGCCCCCCCATGCCGTGGCGGACTGCATGGGGGAACTGGAGCGCTTCCTCCATGCGGAGCATCCGGGGGTTGACCCCCTATTGCGGGCAGGAATGGCGCATTTACAGTTCGAGACCGTCCACCCTTTCCTTGACGGCAATGGACGTGTGGGGAGGCTGCTAATAACCCTGCTGTTGAGCCACGACGGGTTGCTCCGCCACCCTCTCTTTTATCTCAGTTTGTATTTCAAGCAAAACCGCATGGAATACTATGACCTTCTGGATATTGTGCGCCGTACTGGCGACTGGGAGGCCTGGCTCAGGTTCTTTCTTGAAGGAGTCGCACAAACTGCGGAGGCAGCCGTAGCGACGGCCGAGTCTCTGCTGGCCCTGTTTGACCAGGATGAAGCGCAAATTCAGACTCAAGGGCGGCGGGCAGGGTCAGCCTTGCGAGTGCATCAGGCGATGAAAGAGCACCCCATCATTTCCCTGCGGAATGTCGCCGACCGCACCAGCCTGACGCTTCCAACCGCCGCCGCCGGAATGCAGGTGCTGCAAGACTTGGGAATAGCTATGGAACTCACGGGACAAGTCCGTGACCGCCGGTACGGCTACCGGCAATATATCTCCATCCTCTCCGAAGGCACCGAGCCGCTCTAGCCGTCGCCCGCCACCTTGCCAACGCCGCCGGGCGCGATTAGCATAACCGCAACCCAGTGTCCTTCGACAGGATCGAGACTAACGGAGCGAGAAATGGCAAAGGTCCATGATATGGGCGGGAGGCCCAACGAAGACCCCATTGACCAGGGCGAGCACGTGCTGATGGACTGGGAGCGCCGCATCGACTCGATCCGGGGTGTCCTTGGCGACAAGGGCTACCTGGGCGTGGACGAACTGCGCCGCGCTATCGAGGCGCTGCCCCCGGAACGCTACGAGTCCCTCAGCTACTACGAGCGCTGGACCGAGGCGGTGGAGGCGCTGCTCATCGAAAAGGGAGTGCTCACCGCGGCCGAGTTGGACGCAACGATGGCCCGGCAGGAGAATTAGTTCCCTCTCCTTACAGGAGAGGGCCGGTCTCAAGCTTGTCGATGGAGTGAGAGCTTCCCCATGACCACCGCATCACAGGTAGCATTCAGCAACGGGGACATGGTAACGGTCCGCACCGGCAACCCGCCGACCCACTACCGGACGCCGGTCTATGTGCAGGGCAAGACCGGGCGCGTTGTGGCCCTCTGCGGCGTATTCCCGGACCCGGAATCACTGGCCCACGGCGGCGACGGCACTCCCCACAAGCCCCTGTACCGGGTTGAATTCCCCCAGACCGACCTGTGGGACAACTACGGCGGGCCGCCTGCCGACCGGCTGCAGGTGGACATTTACGAACAGTGGCTGGAGAGAACAGGATGAAATCTCACGGCGCGGAGTAGCCAATTCTTGGTTATCTTGCTGAGTCTGCTCAGAAGTCCCAAGTGTGGCTGCGGCTGCCTCACGGTCGTCGCATTCGGAGTTCTAGTCATAGTCGCATCGGTAATTATTCAAATGAACTGAGCCTCGTCAGGACAGGCTGTCTGGAGGAATCCATGAGTGAAATAGACCACGGCGACCACACCCACCCAGGCATGGACACCGAGGAACTCAGCTACCACGCCCGCCGCGTCGGGGCAATGGAAACCCTGCTGGCCGAGAAGGGCGTGCTGACCGTGGAAGAGGTTCAGCGCAACGTGGACGCCGTGGAGTCGCGCTCGCCAGCCGACGGCGCCCGCGTGGTTGCGAAGGCATGGACCAACCCGGAGTACAAGGCCAGGCTGCTGTCGTACCCTGAGGCTGCGCTGGCCGAAATGGGCTACGAGCTCCCAGACCCGACGCCCAAGCTGGGCGTGGTGGAAAACTCGGACGAGGTGCACCACCTGGTGGTCTGCACTCTGTGTTCCTGCTATCCCCGGGCCCTGCTAGGGCGCCCTCCCGACTGGTACAAGAGCTTCGCCTACCGCTCACGGGCAGTTATCGACCCCCGTGGTGTGCTGCAGGAGTTCGGCACGGATGTCTCACAGGAAACCGAGGTGGTCGTGCTGGACAGCACCGCCGACCTGCGCTACCTCGTGCTGCCGCAACGCCCCGTCGGCACCAACGGTATGAGCGAGGAAGAGTTGGCAGCTCTGGTCACCCGCGACTCCATGATTGGCGTCTCCCGCGCTCTGGCGCCCGAGCCTGTGGCCGCGGACGATTAACCGGGTAAGAGGAGTCGATGAAGGGGCAGGCTTTAAGCCTGCCCCTATCGCTTGTCCGCATCCTTTCCCAGCGCGTCATAGGGCAATCAGCTGCTGGTGACCAGTGCGAAAATTGCGGTCACCAGCGTAGCTATGACCCCTGCACCGATGCCGAACAGCATGAATATCACTTTGTCCAGACGGGAGTTGGTTTCGGTTTGCCGCGCGTTGGTATCGGTAATGCGCGTGTTGGTATCGGCAATGCGCGTGTTGGTACCATCCAAGCGTTGGTTTAGTGCCGCTTGCCCAGCCTCTAATCGCCCCAAACGCTCATATATTCCTGCCTGACCAACCTCCAATCGTCCCAAACGTTCCCCGGTGGTCATCGTTGTCATGTCGCCGTCCCTCTTTTCTGCCCGGTTTCCCGCCTGGGTGACTGGAAGCTTCGTCCAGCGTATTGACCGATTGCGTATTGCATTATAGCGGGCGGCCCTGTCCCTAATCCATCAGCCCCTCCAGCATGGCTTCGACCAGAGAAACGCTGTCATCGTCTCCCATTCCCAGCTTGAGCGGCGTGATGGAGACGAAGTTGTTCTTCAGGGCAGTAATGTCCGAGTTGTCTGCCTGCGCCTGATTGCCCGGACGGTTCCGGGCGATCCAGTAGCGTTTCGCATCGCCGTCGGTGCCGTCCAGCCTCACGGACTCGCGGTATGAAAGCCCTCCCAGCCTCGTCGCCCTTATGCCCTTCACCATGTCGGGGGCTACATTCGGAACATTCAGGTTGAGGAACAGAGGGGGGCCGTCACGCTGGGCAAGGCGGCGGGTCAGCCCCTCCAGTATGCGGCCCGCTACGTCGTAGCGGGGAGACGTTACGGAGCCGACGGAGACGGCGATCGTCGACCGGCCGCGGTTGAATCCCTGCACCGCGCCGCCCACGGTGCCCGACACCATCACATCCCAGCCCAGGTTCGACCCGGAGTTGATTCCCGACACCACCAGGTCCACGCCCGTGGTCAGAGTTTCCAGCGCCAGGATGCAGCAGTCGCCCGGCGTCCCTTCAGCCGAGAAGGCCGTTACCGGATGCCTGTCGGGACCCGTGTCAATGAACTCATCGGCAGGCGTCCAAGGGGTAACCGTCACCGGAGAGTGGAGGGTCAGGGAAGCCCCAACTCCGCTCTGCTGTTGACCGGGAGCCACGACGAACACCTCGCCGACCCGCCGCACGGCCCGCACAGCAGCCCACAGGCCCGCCGATTCGATCCCGTCGTCGTTGATTGCTAGTATTTTCATTCGTCATCCATGAGAAAAATGTTTGGAACGGTTAGGCTGCGGCAGAACTCAGCCGCCAAACCACCCGACCCATTTATGAGCCAGCAGACCAGCGTAAACCAATATGATTATGACCCCGACGGCCACCGAAAGCCATTGGTCAAACAGTCGCCGCTCGGTGTCGGGGAACAGGAGCACATACTCTCCATCTTCTGTTGATCGTTCCAGTATGTGCGCGTCTCGTTCCCGGTCCAGGTCCATGGAATATATCATCAGGAAAATGATGACGGATGAGACCAGCATGGCGAATAAATCAAGCAGCAGCCGTATCCAGCCTTCCGGCTCACTGGGTTTGGTGAAAACAGTCAGGAAAATGGTAATCCCGGCGAAAACCAGCAGAGCAAATATCTCACCCAGGACCGGAGTTGTCTGTTGGGAACGAACCAGCATATCCAGGTCGGCTTCCACTTGGACGAGGGTATCGCGGTCGGAGTCGTTCTCAGGTATGGCAGTCGCGATATAGCCCCGCGCCTTTAGATAATACTCTTTCAATATGGGCTGCTTGTTGGTTTCGTCAATTACCAGTATGCAATAGCGAACATCTTCGTCAATGACGCCTCGTCTAACCAACCGGTCCAGCTTCCTCAAGATATTGAATGTACGGCTCTCTTCATCATTGGTGCGAGTCACCAGCCGCGCCACGCGAAAAGCCAGGAGGAGGGTAAATACTGTTGCTGTCATAGCTATGGAGCCAAAGTAACCGTCTCCCGACCAGGTCCAGTTGGGAATGCCCAGCCAGCCCATCAGGCCATCCCTGAAATATATCAGCGTCCCGCATCCTCCCAGAGCGAGGATCAAAGCCTCGAAACTCCACCGGACTTCGGCCTCGAAATTGATGAGCAAGTTGGCTACTACCATCGCCATAGCGCCAATGATCAAGTAATCCACGCGTGAAACGCCGGCCATTCCAAACAGAAAGAGAAACAGCATGGCAACCACGGGAATTGCGTAGCCCAGAGCGTTAAACCCGATGTCGTCGTCGGCCATATTGGCTTTCCGCCACATGATGCCGGCTGTTCCATTGACAACCAGCCCACCCAGAAAAGCCATTCCCAAAATTTCCATATCCAGGGTTTCACCGCGGCCCAACCCCACAATTATCCCTACCGCGGCAGCTCCAAAGCTGCTGATCAGGAACGAGACCAGCACAAAGAACATTGCCGGCGAACTGCCCAGCCCGGTTATGCTGCCGGATAACTGATTGCCCAGCCTTCTCCCCCAGTCGATGCCCAAAATCTTCAGGTTTGACAGGGCCATGGCCCCGGCGACCAGAACAAGGCCGGCAACGAGGCTGGATATGTTGCCAAGCTGCCCGATTTCGCCCGATTGACTGAATACGATGAATGCAAACCCAATGATGCTGAGGCTTACCAGCAACAATAACGAAAGCGCCGTTTTCCCGTTGTGGAGATGCCTGATGTTTTCCCGCAGCAATAATGCGGAAAGGATGAGGAAAAATATAGGCCACGACTGGAACACAATGGTTGCCATGGTAATGTCAATGTATTGCAGGGCCCATGCGAACAGGGCGTACTCGCAATTACCGAGTATGGCCAGCAGAATCCGCCAATCTATAAAATCCCCCGGAACTTTCCGGTTGATCAGAGGAATTCGCAGTTCGTCAATCTGGATATGCAGGTTGATTACCGGAAATCGCCAGTCCACCGCCTTTGTTTCCGAGGTGGACAGATAATATTTGAACCTGCCCCAGTTATATCTATTGAGCCAGAGCGGCAGGTAGAAGGTGAGCAGTATGCCCGCGCAGCCGACGGCCACACCTGCCCGCCATGCAGCCATGAAGAAGAAGGGCAGCTTCTCGCCACCGATATACTCGATTACAGCAGGTATCAGCGCATAGGAAACTACTGCGATAAGTATGTAGCCTAATGCTATGCGATTACTACTCGCCTGGGCAGCATCCCCCGAAGGGGCTGTCATATTAGCGGACACGACAACCAACCTCCTCACGTATCAGTGGCCGACTTTACGCTATCAATTCTGTCCTCCGGGCCGACAGATGAACTGCCTCCATAGTTTTCTGCTCCTGAAAGCCCCTCGATTGCCGTCTTGATAGTCAAGGATACGGTATCCGAGATTCGGAAACAAACCGAAATTGGCTAGGATATAAATAGTTTATGGATAGGATTAGAGCGGATGCGCGCTAGGCTAAGCACCTTGGCTGCGGCTGGCGTTAAAGGGCGTTTCCTAAAGCTCCCTCTCCCTTGCAAACGCCAACGGAGCGAAGATACTGCCCGAATCCTCTGCCGGGCTTCTTCGCTCCGTCGTTGAAAGGCGCGTTCCTAGTGGTGAGCCAGACCCACAGCGTGGTACAGGGCGTGCTTCAGTTCAACCCCGGCCATGCTACGCCGGTAGTCGGCGGAGGCGTACACGTCACCCAGCAGGTCGTTGCCCAGGTCATTGCTCACGAGGGCGGTTGCGCTGGCGATGGAATCAAGGGTAAGGTCGTTCCCCGCCAACGCGGCCTCAACGGCCGGAGAACGGGTGGGCTTCGGCGTGAGCCCGCCCACCGCCACCCTTGCGGCGGTGCATCGCGGGGCGTGGCCGTGGCCGTGGTCATGGTCGTGCCCGTGATCATGCCCATGACCGTGTCCGTCTCCCTCCAGCGTAACCACCGCGGCGGCCCCTACCACGGCGAAGGACGTGGCGGGATGGGCCATCTTGGCGTACTCGGCCACCTGGTTGGCAGCCAGCACCGGGACGCTGACGCCCGTCAGCACCTCGTCGGCCCCGGCCGCAGTCTCGAATGGCCCGACGAAGAAGTCATCCGCGGCCACCGTACGAGTGCCGGACGGCCCTTGCAGGTCGAAGCTGGCGCCCAGCGCCGTCAGCACCGTGGGCAGGTCGGATGCAGGGTCCGCATGGGCCACGTTGCCGCCGATGGTGCCCCGGTTCCGCACCGCCGGGTCGCCGACGCCGCTGGCGGCTTCCGCCAGGATGCCGCAGTTGTTCTGAACATCCGCCGAGGCGGAGATCTCGTAATGGGTGGTCAGCGCGCCGATGCGGATGTTGCCGCCATCAACGCTGATTCCCCGCAACTCACCGATGCCGCCTATGTCCACCACCCGCGAGGGGCGGGCCAGCCGCAGCTTCATCAACGGGATGAGGCTGTGGCCGCCAGCGATGATCTTGGCGTCCGGGTCGCCCTGCAGGGCCTGGATGGCCTCGGCCACCGAACCCGCCTTCGTGTATTCAAACTGGGCTGGATACATCTCTTATCTCCTGTACCCTTTCTCTTCAAGGCAGAGTTCGCGGAGAGTCGCGCCGAGGCCGCAGAGGATTCGGGCCATTAGCACATCCTCTGCGCTCCCTGCGCTTTCCTCTGCGGTCTCTGCGTTGAAATGATCTTTACGACTTGGCGTCCTGGATTGCCTGCCAGACTCGCTCGGGAGTCAGCGGCATTTCCAGCCTGGTAACTCCCAGGGGCCTGAGCGCGTCGATCACCGCGTTGTAGATGGTTACCGTCGATGCGATGGTGCCCGTCTCGCCGATTCCCTTCACCCCCAGCGGGTTGTGAGGCGACGGCGTTTCGGACGACAGCGTCTCGATGTCGGGGACCATGTGGGCCTTGGGCAGCGCGTAGTCCTGCATCGTGCCGGTGAGCAGCTGCCCGTCGTCGCCGTAGACCGCTCCTTCCCACAACGCTTGCCCGGCTCCCTGCACCACGCCGCCGTGGACTTGGCCCTCGACGATCATGGGGTTGATCTGCGGGCCGCAGTCGTCCACCGCCACGTACCGGCGCAGGACGATGTGGCCGTTGTCGGTATCGACGTCCACGACTGCCACGTGGGCGCCGAATGGGTAGACGAAGTTGGGCGGGTCGTAGAAGGCCGAGGCTTCCAGGCCGGGCTCCATGCCCTCCGGCATGTTCCAGGCCACGTTGGCCATCAGCGCGATTTCCTGGATCGACTTGGCCTGGTCCGGCGCGCCCCGGACGAAGAACTGCCCGTCGGCGTACTCGATGTCGGCCTCGGCGGCCTCCAGCAGATGCGCCGCCAGGGCTCGGGCCTTGTCCTTGATCTTGTTCAGGCCCAGAAGCAGGGCGCCGGCGCCCACGGCAGTGGTGCGGCTGCCGTAGGTTCCCCAGCCCATGGGCGTGTTGTCGGTGTCGCCGTGAACGATTTCCACGTCCTCCACAGGCACTCCCAGGGTGTCGGAGACCACTTGAGCGAAGGTCGTTTCCTCACCCTGCCCGTGCGGCGAGACGCCCACGTAGGCGTTGACCTTGCCCGACGGGTGGAAGCGCACCACGGCGCTCTCCCACAGGCCGCCGCCGAAGCCGACGGCGCCGGCCACCTGGGAGGGGCCAAGCCCGCATATCTCGCAGTAGGTGGAAACGCCGATGCCGGTATAGTGGCCGTGCTCGCGTGAGTGGGCCTGCTCCTCGCGCAGGCCGGAGTAGCCCACGTGGTCCAGCGCCATGTCCAGCGCCGCCTCGTAGTCGCCGCTGTCGTAGGTCAGGCCCGCGCAGACATCGTGGCCGTTGTCGAACTTGGGAATCAGGTTGATCCGCCGGACCTCCGCGGGGTCCTTGCCGACCTCGGCGGCCACCATGTCCACCAGCCTCTCCAGCAAGAAGGTGGCCTCGGGCCGCCCGGCGCCGCGATAGGCGTCGACGGGCGTGGTGTTGGTGAAGACGCCGTAGATATCGGCCCGGGTGCCCTGCAGGTCGTATGGGCCGCTGTACATCAGGCCGTGCAGGATGGTCGGGACTCCCGGAGCCGCGGTGGACAGGTACGCGCCCATTCCGGCGTGGACTACCGACCGTACGCCGGTGATCTTCCCGTCGCTGTTGGCCGCCATTTCCACCTTTTCGATGTGGTCCCGGCCGTGGATGGTAGCCTGGAAGTTTTCCGACCGCGTCTCCGTCCACTTGACCGGACGGTTGAGCCGCATTGCGCAGAAGGCGGTGATCATCTCGTCGGCGTAGACCGGAATCTTGCTGCCGAACCCGCCACCCACTTCCGTGGCGATAACCCGGATCTTGTGTTCCGGCACCCCGGTAATCAGAGATCCGAGGAACCGGGCGATGTGGGGGTTCTGGCTCGTGCTCCAGAGGGTCAACTCCCCCATGGACCCTAGCCAGCTGGCCAGGGCAGAGCGGGGCTCCATTGCGTTTGGCACCAGGCGCTGCTGGATGATGGTGTCGCTGACGACCACGTCGGCCGCCTCGAAGGCCGCGTCGGGGTCGCCACCCACGGCCACCCAGTGGAAGGCCTGGTTGTTGGGAGCGTCCTCGTGAAGCTGCGGCGCGCCCTCCTCCATTGCCGCCACCGGGTTCACCACGGCGGGGAGCGGCTCGTAGCTGACGTTGATCAGTTCCAGCGCGTCCTCGGCCTCGTAGCGCGTATCCGCCACCACCACGGCCACCGCGTCGCCCTGGTATCGGACAACGTCCTTGGCAATTGCGGGGTGGGCCACGGGCTTTACATCGGATTCCGGCGGAATCCAGGCGCAGGGGATAGGGGCCAGCGCGCCTTCCGTGTCGGCGCCGGTGTAGACCGCAATCACGCCCGGCGCCGCAGATGCCGCCGAGGTATCGATGCCCGTGATGCGGGCGTGAGCGTGCGGACTGCGCAGGATGGCGGCATGTACCATGCCCGGCAGAGTCACGTCGTCGGTGTAGGTGGAGCCGCCGGTGATGAGGCGCGGGTCCTCGCGGCGGCGAATGCCTGAGCCGAATATCCTGGTTGTCATCGTCTAGCCTCCCTTGGCCTCGGCAGCCGCGAGGACTGCCTGGACGATGTTGTGGTAGCCGGTGCAACGGCAGATGTTGCCCTCAAGCCCGTCGCGGACTTCCTGCGAAGTGGGGTTGGGATTGCGCTCCAGCAGCTCCACCGCCGTCATGATCATGCCGGCGGTGCAGAAGCCGCACTGGAGACCGTGCTTGTTCCAGAAGGCCTCCTGGACCGCGTGCAGCTCGCCGTCCGCGGCGATGCCTTCGATAGTGGTGATCTCGGCCCCGTCGGCCTGTACCGCGAGGGCGGTGCAGGACTTGACGGTTACGCCGTTCATTCGCACCACGCACGACCCGCACTGGCTGGTGTCGCACCCGATCTTGGTGCCGGTCAGCCCCAGGTTCTCGCGCAGGAAGTGTACGAGAAGCAGACGAGGTTCGACGTCCGCGCTACGGGACTGCCCGTTGACAGTCATCTGGATATTCAATGCAGCACCCCCTGGAGGTGTAGGGTTCTGTGGATTCGGCCGCCTGAGCCGAAGTGCCCGCAGTATAATGTTGCCCTCATAGGGCGGTCAACGCGAACGCGGGCCGCTGGCCCACAACCCAGGCTGTACCCGGTCATCCCTCGCCTTCCGGGGGCGTGATACACTGGCTGCGGCAGCAAACGCCCTCGGGAGTGCCGTTGACGCAGCCCGAAAATCCGATGCCCATGCGCCCATCCGGCTGGTATTCTCGACGCTGGACAGGGATGGCAACGAGGTGCGGCTAACGGAGTCGCAGTGGGAGGGGCATATTCTCCGTGAGCACTCGGAAATGGAGCCGTATCTTGAGGAAATCAAGGCAGTCATAGAGGATCCTCAATTAATCGCTGTTGGCAAAAGTAGTGAGGTATATTTCCTTACGCTGGGGGCTATCTCCAGATGGCCTCGGCACTACCTCAGAGTAGTAGCGACATATTCGAACGAAGTTACCGGAAGGCGGATTGGCAGTGTTAGAACCGCATTTCTCATCGGTCGGGATCCAAAGGAGGTGATATATGAACGCGAACCAAGTCGAGAATGATAAGAAACATATCGCCAGCTTCATCAATGCCAACCACGGATGGCGTGAACGGTTACGTTTCGAACCACGCCGTCTTTTCTACGATTATGAATCCAACATTATGTATTTGAGATTCGGCAATCCAAGTGTGGTCATCATGACCTACATGGATGATGATGATGAATTTGAGTGGGGATATGAAGAGGAAACTCTACGAATCGCAGCAATCCACATAATGCCCTTCCGCCAGTACTACGCGTCGCGCTACCCTAAGCTGCAAGCGGCCTACGACGCGATGTGCCGGGATTGGGGTGCGGGCGACTGGAAAATCGACCTTCCGCCGCAAGCCGCAAGCGAGGAGGCTAGCTCGGCCGCGGCCTTCGCCGACGCGCTGCTGGAGTGCGCCCGCGACCCGGTTCCAGCCCCAGATTAGCAACTCGCCATCTCTTTTCTACCTAAACTATGCAGTCAATCACTTACCTATCACTTGAAGGTGACGCCAATGTTTCCCCAATCCGTTTTTCCCGACACCGCTGAGATCAACGCCGAAGGGCACCTCGTCATCGGCGGATGCAGCGCCCTGGACCTGGCCGAGGAGTACGGCACGCCCGTGTACGTGCTGGACGAGGCCACCATCCGCGCCAAGTGCCGGGCGTTCGTCAGCGAGTTCGGCCAGCGCGTCCCCGGTGCGAAGGTAGCCTACGCCTGCAAGGCCTTCATCAACCCTGCCCTCGCCCGCGTGCTCGCCGAAGAGGGACTCGGTTTCGACGTCGTCTCCGGCGGCGAACTGGCCACCATCGCCAACTCCGGGGCCTCCCTCGACGATGTCTACTTCCACGGCAACAACAAGACCCCCCAGGAGCTGGAGGAGGCCATCGGCCAGTCCATCGGCTGGGTCGTCGTCGACAGCTTCCACGAGCTGGAGTTGCTGGATCACCTGGCACGGGAGGCGGGCAAGACCCAGGACATCATGCTGCGAGTATCTCCGGGCATCGACCCCCACACCCACGTCTACACCACCACCGGCATCCTGGACTCCAAGTTCGGCTTCTCCATCCAGACCGGCCACGCCGCCCAGGCAGTCCGGCAGGCCCTCGCCGCCAGCAACCTGAACCTGCGCGGCCTGCACTTCCACCTCGGCTCGCCGGTGTTCGAGCTGGAGCCGTACAGCGTGGCCACCGACCTGGTCCTGCGCTTCGCCGCCGAGTTCCGCGAAGAAGGATTGCAGTTGCAGCATTTCAGTCCCGGCGGCGGGTTCGCCGTGGCCTACACCCGGGACCAGCAGCCGCCTTCGGTTGCCGAGTACGCCGAGGCTATCTGCTCGGCCATGACCGCCACCTGCCAGGAGCTGAGCATGGAGGTGCCCACCCTAGTCGTGGAGCCGGGCCGTTCCATCATCGGCCCCGCCGGTGTCGCCATCTACCGCGTTGGCGCCATCAAGGACATCCCCGGCGTCCGCAAGTTCGTCAGCGTGGACGGCGGGATGGGCGACAACATCCGTCCCGCCCTCTACGAAGCGCAGTACGAGGTTGTGGTGGCCAACAAGGCCAACGCCGAGCCGTCGGAAACGGTGACCATCGCCGGCAAATACTGCGAGTCGGGCGACCTGTTGGCCCAAGGGGTCTCCCTGCCGGTAATAGAGTCGGGCGACCTGCTGGCCATCCCGGTGTCCGGGGCCTACTGCCCGTCCATGGCCAGCAACTACAACCTGAACCCGCGCCCGCCAATGGTATTGGCCAACGATGGGAACAGTCGCCTGATCCGCCGCCGCGAGAGCTACCAGGACCTGATGTACTGCGACGTAGTCTAAACACAGAGTACACAGAGGCCACAGAGAATTATTCGGGATCTCCCCAAGCAACTCCGTGTTCTCTGTGGCCTCTGTGATTGATATGGCCTCATGACTTGGCGGACCCTTGGCCAGGACCACCTCATCGGCAGGCTGCAACCGGCGCTGGAGCAGGGCCGTGAGTCGCATGCCTACCTGCTGACCGGCCCGCCCCACGTGGGCAAGCTGACGCTGGCCCGTGAGATAGCCCAAGCGGTCAGCTGTCTCAACGGCCCCGGCGCACCCTGCGGCGAATGCGCCCAATGCCAGCGCATCGCCGGTGGTCTTCACGCCGACGTGCGCGTCGTGGACATCGACTTCAGCCGGAAGGTGGAAGAGCGGAACACGGTTACCACCATCACCATCGGCGCCATCCGCGAAGTCGAGCGCGTCGTCAGCCTCAACCCCTTCGAAGGCCCCCGCACGGTCATCATCATCGACGGGGCCGGCTCGATGACCACGGACGCCGCCAACGCACTGCTGAAGACGCTCGAAGAACCTCCTCCGGGCGTGCTGTTCCTGCTGCTGTCCGAAGACGAGGAAGCCCTGCTGCCCACGATTCGGTCCCGCTGCCAGACCCTTCCCCTGCTCCCGATGTCCCGTCGGCGGATGATCGATTTCCTGTCGGAAAGGCACAGCCTCGGGGAGGACGCGGCGGACAGACTCTTCCGGCTTTCGCGCGGATGCCTGGGGTGGGCCCTGCAGGCCCTGGCGGACCCGCAGATACTGGACCAGCGCCAGGCCGACCTGGAGCGGATGCGGGAAACAATCGGGGCGGGCCTGGCCTCCAGGTTCAGCTACGCCAACGAGGTGGCTTCGCTTTTCAGTTCCGACCGTCCAGCCGCCCGCGAGCTACTGGCCCTCTGGCTGCGGTGGTGGCGGGACCTGCTGCTGGTCAAGGAAGGCGCGGAAGAGTACCTGCACAACGCCGACCTAGCCGAGGAGCTGCGCGCTCACGCCGAGACGTTGTCCGTCTCGCAGATCGCGGCCTTCATCCGCCGGCTGCAGGACACGATGGCCGCCCTCGACGCCAACGCCAGCCCCCGCCTGGCCCTGGAGACGCTGATGCTGAACGTGGAGTGAGGGGCAGGGCGTTTAATCCGGCTCCCAATAATGATCTGGAATTGGTTGCCAATAGACACTGCCTTCCTGCACTGTGTCATCCAATTCCCGGTCGTTTCGAACGCTGACAATAGCTGCGTGGGCAGGAACACCGGTAAACCTGGTCAGGAATTCCGCGTTCCTGAGGGCGCGATCCGTATCCCGGTGGTCTGCGGTGTACGATGCTTCTACTGCGATATAGCGCGTATCTCCTTGGAGGTCGGCCTCTATCACTACATCCGCGTAAATGAAACTGATAAGTTCGCTCTTGGCAATTCCGGCGCTAGCCTCCACTTGGGACAAGCGCACAAGTTCACCACGTTCCAGGTTTCTGACGTGAACCATTCCCATATTCAGAGCGACCAGCGGGGCAAACTCCGCAGCCGATGTCCGGGCCAGCCAACCTCTAAGCATTGCGGTGTCCTGGGTGAGCCGATTCAGTCTTGCATCTACTTTTGCATTGGTCTCCTGTTGCTCGTCAACAAAGACCGATATTTTGGCAACGAAATCCCGAATTTCGGCATTGAACCGCTTCTGCTCCTCGATGAACCCGTCCACTTTCTCAACGAAGGCGTCCATTCGCTCGACGAAGGCGTCAAAGCGAGCGGGAAGCTGCATCAGTTCTTCGCCCAAAATCTGGGCGCGCACCGCCTCCCGCCATTCCGGGTGTTCGGAAAGTGCTCTAAGGAAGTCTTCCTGGCTGTTGATGGTGGCCATGTTCGGGTTTACCTATTCCAGGTTCCAGGGGATATAGGGCTTCCAGACCTCCAGGATGGTGCGGTTCTGGAGGATCAGGTAAGGGTTGGGGTCGGGAGCGCGTGGGACCGTGCGCAGCTTCATCTTCGCTTCGGCAGGGGTGTGGCCCGCCTTTCGCAGGTTGCAGCGGTTGCAGGCGGCCACGACGTTTTCCCATGTATGCGCGCCATTCTGGCGGCGGGGGATGACGTGGTCCAGCGTCAGGTCCTGGGCCTTCTTCCCGCAATACTGGCATGTGAAGCGGTCGCGCAGGAAAACTTCCTTCTTGGAGAGCTTTCGGGGCAGGAACGGCCGCTTGACGAGGTAAACCAGCCGGATGATGGCCGGGGCTTCGATCTCGCCGGACACGGTGTGCAGGCTGCCCTCATGCTGTTCCAGCAACTCGGCCTTGCCCTTGTCCACCATGACTATGGCCCGGCGTACGGAACACACGTTGACCGGAACGTAGTTCAGGTTCAGCACCAGCACCGGGGCTCGGATCAGGACACGGGGGTCGGGCCGCTCCCCGGATTCCTCCGGGTGTTCGGCGACGCCGTTCACCGGGGTGATTTGAGCGTTCTCAATGACTCTGGCCAATAAACGAGCCTCCCGGTCCGACTGAAGGCATCTGTGTTATTTCGAAGCGCCCGGTTGCTCCAGTGGTTCCCTGTATACCTCTATCTTTACCCGGTTGCCAAAGTTAATGGCAACCATTATAGCGCACCATCAGGCACATTCCGCTATCCCCGCCTCGAAAGACTTGCGTGAAGCAATTGCCCGAAACCGTATGTCGACACTCCCTAGTCGGCGACAGCCCATTCATCCGAGATTTCAATCGAAACGACGAACCGGCCAACCCAGTTCACTCTTCCAGTCTAACACCTGCATAGCGAATCAAGTCTATCTTATGTAGACTTTTCGTTACCCAACGCGAGCATAGCGCCATATTTCTATAAAACTTCGTACAATAACCAGCGAGCAGAGGTATAGTCCGCCGAACAGGAACCCCGCTATCACGTCGCTCGGCCAGTGCACCCCGAGGTAGACCCGAGAGACTCCCACGGCCAGGATCAGCAGAGCCAGCGCGGCCTGCAAAGCCAACCGCAGCATGGGCCGCCGGACCAGGCAAGTCCACCGGCCCAGCAGGACTATGAGCGCCCCGAAGAACGCAGCAACAAACACGGCGTGGCCACTGGGGAAGGCGTATCCGGATTCCGCGACCAGGGCCAGTTGGACATCAGGGCGTGGCCTGGCGACCAGTTCCTTGAGGCCCAGATTCACCACCGGGGCCAGCGTGGCAGCGGCCAGGAAGACGCTGCCGCCCCACTGCCGGGACGCCAGCAGCCCGGCCACCAATGCTATGGGGATCCATGGAATACCCCCCCATTCCAAGCCACCCGACCCTATTGCCGACATGAAAACGGCACCGTCATTCAACCAGTCAGCACGCAGTTTCAGAATTGAATCGAGGGCCTGCTCGTCCCCGGGAAAGGTCGGGTAGGCGTGTCCCAGGACGAGCAGCGTCGCCAGGGCGGCAAGGGCGACGGCCCAAGCTGCGATCTTCCTGGATCCTGGGCGGGGACTGCTATTTTCAATGGGCATTGCCATTCTCCAAGGATAATCCCTGCCGACCGGACCCGTTCTGCCGAAATGGCCCGGTGATATAATCGCCGGGCCATGACTAGCACTATCGCCATCGACGGGCCGGCTGCTTCAGGCAAGACGGTCGTGGGCCGAAAAGTTGCGCAATGCCTGGGCTTCTGGTTCCTGGATACAGGGATCATGTACCGGGCGATAACCTGGCTGGCGTTGCAGCGGGGCATATCATCCGATGATTCGGATCGCCTGGGTAACCTGGCGGAGTCCGTGCCCGTGCGTCCCGTCTCGAAGGACGGCGATGCAGTCGAGATATCGGGGCAGAAGGTTGGTCCCGAGTTGCGCGACTATCAGGTAAACCGGAACGTGTCTCTTGTATCCCGCCACTCCGGGGTGCGTCGCGCACTGGTCGAGCAGCAGCGCCGGTACGCCGAGACAGTCGTTGGAGGGCAGGTAGCCGGAAACCGCGCAGCTTCTCACCCCCACCCTAACCCTCCCCCTGAGGGTGAGGGGAAGTTGGCGGGCATCGTGATGATTGGCCGGGACATCGGAACGGTGGTGATGCCGGACGCCGGGCTGAAGGTCTTTCTCACCGCCTCGGGCGAGCAGCGCGCCCTCCGCCGCTGGAAGGAAATGAAGGAGCGCGGAGACAGCGTAGAGCTGGAAGCGGTTCTGTCGGAAATCGAAGCCAGGGACGCCATCGATTCCTCGCGGGACGATTCGCCCCTGAGACCCGCCGCCGACGCCTGGCAACTGGATACCAGCGACCTTTCGGTAGACGAAGTGGTGCAGGCCATTCTGCGGGAGTCCCGGGAAAGATGGTGAAAGGAGAAAAGGCCACCCTTCTGTACAAGCTGGGCCGTCCACTGGCCCGCTTCTGCTTTGGCACCTTCGGGCGGCTGGAGGTCATCGGCGAGGAGAACGTCCCGCCCCGGGGTCCCCTGATCCTGGCCTGCAACCACCTGGCCTTCACCGACCCGCCGCTTCTGGTCGCAGCAATCCCCCGAAGTCTTCACTTCATGGGAAAGAGGGAGTTGTTCGCCAACCCGTTAGGCCGATTCATCATGCGGGGCTTCCATGTGTTCCCCTACGACCGCGGCAGAGCGAGCACCGACACCCTGCGCACGCTGCTGGGCCTGCTGGAGCAGGACCGGACCGTCGTGGTGTTCCCGGAAGGGACTCGCAGCAAGAACCATGCCCTGCAGGAAGCTCAGCTGGGCATCGTTTATCTCGCCATCAAGTCGCAGGCGCCCATTCTGCCGGTTGGCGTGACGGGTACTCAGAATATGAGAGCCTGGCGAATGCCCTTCCCGCTTTGCCGGCTCACAGCCAATATAGGGCCGCCTTTCTCCCTTCCCACGATGGAAGGCCGCACGCCGAGACCGGTGATGCAGGGAATGCTGCGGATGATCATGGAGCGGGTCGCGATGCAGCTCCCACCCGAACACCGGGGAGTGTACGACCCAACGGAAAGCCGGGTGGCAGGAAATCAGGAAGTTCGGAGCAGTTAGATGCAGGCGTCCAGATTCGGCATTTACGTCAACGACAGCGAGAAGAAGGTGGTGCGGATCAACTCACCCTACTGGTTCCCCGAAGAACCGGACTGGGCGTTCGTGACGCCGGAGGTGAACGCCACGCTGCTCAGCATCCGCGAGATGGCGCGCGAACAGGGCCTCAGCACCGACGCCGACGCCCTGACCTGGGGCACCATCCCGATGCGGGAGGAATAAAGCAAAGGCCCCTCATGCAGGAAGCATAAGGGGCCAATGGTTCCGCCGCTTGGCGAAGATGCCTCGAGTTATACGAGCCGCTCAGCGTCATCTATATATATCGTCGTCTCCCTGATGCGCCGCTCAGTCCGGTCGTCGCAGCGCCTCCGCGTGCATGGCCCCGGCATCGTCGAAAATCACCCGAACCCGGCTGGTCGCTACTGTGTTCTCCCGTCGCCTCGGGACCTACTGGGCCATCACACTTGAACTGATGGCTATTCCTCCCGTTCGCCCTGAGCCTTTCGGCAAGCTCAAGACAGGCTTGTCGAAGGGCCGACTGCCCGTGGTTCGACAAGCTCACCACGAACGGACTCCGGGTTCACTCATCAGTAAACAGGGCAACCACGAAGGTTGCCCCTAACGGGCGGTCAAAAATCTTTGTACTGATGGGTTTCAGGCACGTCATCTTCCCAGCGACGAGGGCGCCCTAACCTGACCATTTCACGACCATGAGTCCGGGTCAGGAGGGCTGTGCCACAGCCTTCAGTTCCGCCAACATCCGCTCCACGTCCTCGGCCTCCAGGGTCAGGCGCTCCCACTCGTCCCAGAGGGACTGCTCCTCCTCCTTGAGGACGCGGTAGCGTTCGGCGGAAGACTCGATCTGGCTCCGGTCAGCGAACAGCTCCGGGTTGGAGAACATGGCTTCCAGTTCCGAGGTCTGGGCCTCCCGCTCGGCGATTGCGCCGCCGATCTCATCGATCCTGGCGGCGAGCTGGCGCGCCTTCCTGCCGAGGGTGCGCTGCTGCTCCTCCTCGGCGGTGAGCGGACGCCGGTGGGGGCGTCGGCCGCGCTTTGCGTCGCCGGTTGTGCCGGGCTTAGCGCCGTTGCTGCCGTTCGCGGCTGGCTTGGCCTGGGCTTCCTGCTGCTTCCAGTGCAGGTAACTGTCGTAGTCTCCCGGAAAGATCCTGGGCACCCCGCCCTCGACCTCGATTATCTTGTTGGCCACCTGCCGGATGAGGGTGCGGTCGTGGGTCACCAGGCAGATGGTGCCGTGGTAGTCGCCGAGGGCGTCGGCCAGGATTTCACGGGAAGCGATGTCCAGGTGATTGGTCGGCTCGTCCATCAGCAGGAGGTTGCTGGGTTGTAGGAGCAGCTTGGCCAGCGCGACCCGCGCCTTCTCGCCCCCCGACAGCACGGAAATACGCTTCAGTATGTCGTCCTCGCTGAACAGGAAGCCGCCCAGCGTGGTGCGGAGGTCCTGCTCCGACTCGGCAGGCGCAACCTCCCGCAACTCCTCGAGGGGGTTGTTGCCCGCGTCCAGCAGGTCCAGGACATGCTGGGCGTAGTAGGAGGAGACGACGTTGTACCCCAGGCGGCGCTGGCCGCCGTCGATGGGCAGGACGCCGGCGAGAATCTTGAGCAGGGTGGACTTGCCTGCGCCGTTGGGCCCGACCAGCGCGACCCGGTCGCCCCGCTCCAGGACCAGGTCCAGCCCGCGGTACACGGTGTTGTCGCCGTAGGACTTGCTGACCTTGGACAGCGTGATGACGTCCAGTCCGCTGCGGGGCGGCTGCGGGAACGAGAACCGGACTCTCCGCGTGGCTCGGGGAAGCTCGATGACCTCGATCCGCTCCATCTGCTTGATGCGGCTCTGGACCTGGGAAGCCTTGGTAGCCTTGGAGCGGAAGCGGTCGATGAATCGCATCTGCCGCTGGATTTCCCGCTGCTGGCGGGCGGCGGCGGCCTGCTTGATCTCCAGCGCGCGCTCGCGGGCGACCAGGTAGTCGTCATAGTTGCCCCGGTGATGCACCACTTCGCCCGGCTCAATGGCCAACACACGGTTGGCGGCCTGGTTCAGAAAGGCCCGGTCGTGGGAGGTAATGACCACGCCGCCGGGGAAGGACGCGAGGTACTTCTCGAACCAGAGGTTGGCTTCCAGGTCCAGGTGGTTGGTCGGCTCGTCCATCAGCAGGAGGTCCGGCTTACGGAACAACAGGCGGGCCAGCTCGGCGCGCATGATCCAGCCGCCGCTGAACTCGTTCATCTTCCGGGAGAAGTCGCTTTCCTTGAAGCCGAGACCGGATAGGATGGCCTTCGCCTCGTGGTCCCGGTCCACGCCGCCTGCGGCCTCAAGTTCCTCGTCGAGCCGGGAGAGCAGTTCCGTCAGTTCCCTCTGCTCCAGGGAATCGGTGGCGGTGGACAGGGCATCCCTGGCGGCGGCGATGCGGTCGGCGAGGTCGATGGCTTCGTAGTTCGCGTTCAGCACCTCCTGGAGCAGGGAGAGGCCCGCGAAGTCGCCGGGCTCCTGGCGCAGGTACCCGACGGTCGTGTTGCGCCGGAGAGTCACCGTGCCGGTGTCGGGCAGGGCCTCGCCGGCGAGGATGTCGAGGAGAGTAGTCTTGCCCGACCCGTTAGCGCCGATCAGCGCAATACGGTCTCCGTGGAGCAGGGAGAGGTCCAGCCCGCTGAACAGGGTGCGTTCAGAAAAAGCTTTGCTGATGTCGGAAGCGAATAGCATAGGTATGCGCCGGGACTCAGATTGTACCACTCCGCCCGCCGGGGCTGCTTTCGATTATCCCCTCCCCCTTGAGGGGGAGGGTTAGGGTGGGGGTGAAATCGTCTGGGACAACTCCCCCTCCCCCAGGGCCTTTCGATTCTCTGAGGGGTTGTCTGAACTGTGATTCGTGTGATTGATGGATGAGCATGATTTTCCAAATCATGGCAATCCCGGAATCAGAAAAATCACAGTTCAAACAAAGAATCGAAAGACCCTGCGTGTTTCGTATACCCTTAACAATTCCCTCAAAGTGCTGTGATACGATTCCGGGGGAATATACCGGCCCCGGTTGACGGAGCCGTTTCCGGGCGCATACACGCGGCGGACGGATTGGCAGCAGGGAGGCAGGCTTCGCGCACAAGAACCATTCCACCGGACGGCCCGGATGCGGAGAGGCAGGCGGCGGAAACGGTGTCCGCCGCACTGGATCCCGGGCCTCCGCCGTGGCGCAGGCGCCTGGGGGCACTGCGGGAAAGGCCCGCGGTCCCGCTGTTGCTTGTGCTCGCCGCGGTGGCGGTGTTGCTCGCCCTGTTGCTCTGGAGAACCTTCGGCGCGGAGGAGCAGACGCCGGCCGTGGACGTGGAAGCGACGGTGGCGGAAGCCCTTGCTGCCATAACTCCCCCGCCGCCCATCGCTCCGCTGGTATACCAGGCGATTCTGCCGTCGCTGGCCGTGGTGCAGACCGACCGGGACCCCGAGAGCGACCTGGTGGGGCTCGGAAGCGGCGTGGTGATCAACAGCGACGGATTCGTACTCACCGCGCTGCACGTGATCGAAGACGCCAATGAGATACAACTGGGGTTCGCGGACGGCACAGGCACGAACGCCACCGTCGTCAACATCGACCCGGAGAGGGACATCGCCGTGCTGGCTCCTTCATCACTGCCCAGCCTGGTCGTGCCCGCGACCATCGGCAGCGCCGACGCGATGCGCGTGGGGAGCGAGGTGTACGCTGTGGGCCACCCATTGGGGCTGGCGGGTTCGATGTCTGCGGGAGTGATATCGGGCTTTGACAGGGAGTTCGTGCCATCGGACGGCGGGGAACCCGTCCGGGGGCTGATCCAGTTCGACGCGGCGGTGAACCCGGGGAATTCCGGGGGGCCGCTGCTGAACCAGGGAGGCCAGGTCGTGGGCATCGTGATCGGGCTGACCAACCCCACCCACCAGGACGTGTTCATCGGCATAGGATTCGCCGTGCCCATCGAAGTAGCCGCCGACGCCGCCGGGGGGCCGGGGCAATAGTCCACCGGGTCAATAGTTACCGGGAGGTAGATTCCCAGATGGTCAACAACGCAGACAGCCAGCCCATGGAACGGCTGATGTACGAGGTGAAGAAGGTCATCGTGGGCCAGGACCACCTGCTGGAGCGCATGGTGGTGGCCCTGCTGGGCAGGGGGCACGTCCTGGTGGAGGGAGTGCCAGGGCTGGCCAAGACGATGGCGGTGAAGACCCTCGCGGAGGCCATCAACGGGCAGTTCCAGCGCATCCAGTTCACGCCCGACCTGATGCCCGCCGACCTGGTGGGCACCCGCATCTACAACCAACGGACGGGCGAGTTCAACACCTCGCTGGGGCCGGTGTTCACCAACCTGCTGCTGGCCGACGAGATCAACCGCGCCCCGGCCAAGGTGCAGAGCGCCCTGCTGGAGGTCATGCAGGAGCGCCAGGTGACCATCGGGCGGGAGAGCCTGCCGGTGCCGCGGCCGTTCCTGGTGATGGCCACGCAGAACCCCATCGAGTCGGAGGGCACCTACCCGCTGCCCGACGCCCAGGTGGACCGCTTCATGCTCAAGGTGGTGGTGGGCTACCCCACCGCGACCGAGGAGTTCGTGATCGTGGAGCGGATGACCGGCGCGCTGCAGGAGGTGCAGGCGGTCCTGGAAACGGACGACCTGTCCGCCCTGCAACGGCGGGCGGACAGCGTCTACGTGGACCCGTCGCTCATCGAGTATTCGGTGAAGCTGGTGACGGCCACGCGGCAGCCGGAAGCGGTCGGGCTGGGCAACCTGAAACGCTACATCCTCTACGGGGCCAGCCCCCGGGCGTCCATCAACATGGTCATCGCCGGGCGGGCCCTGGCCTTCATGCGGGGCCGCGACTACGCGCTGCCCCAGGACCTGCGCGACGTGGCCCTGGACGTCATGCGGCACCGGCTGGTGCTGTCCTACGAGGCCCTGTCCGACGATGTCCAGAGCGACGAGATACTGGGGAGGGTGATGCAGGCGGTCCCCATGCCCGAGGTTTCACCGCGTGAGTATGCAGGCGCAAGTCCGGCATAGCGAACGGGAAGCGCCCCAGCAGCTGCTGCACCGCCTCGACTGGCAGGTGCTGCGGCGGCTGGACGGGATGCTCCAGGGGGACTACCGCAGCCTGTTCATGGGCGGGGGGCTGGACTTCGCCGAGCTGCGGGAATACCAGCCGCCGGACGACATTCGCCACATCGACTGGAACGTTACGGCGCGGATGGACAGCCCCTACGTGCGGCGGTTCCTGGAGGACCGGGAGGTCACGGCCTGGTTCCTGGTGGACCTGAGTCCTTCCATGTCCTTCGGCGCCGTGGAGCGGCAGAAGGAGTCGGTCATCGTGGACCTGGTGGGCGTGCTGGCCCGCCTGCTCACCCGCAATGGCAACCGGGTCGGCGCCGTCCTCTACGACAACAACACTGAGCTCACGATTCCCCCTCGCAGCGGCCGCCTCCAGGTGCTCCGCCTGATCAACGACATCCAGGGGCGGCAGTCATCCCCGGCCCTTCGACAGGCTCAGGATGGGCGACAAACTCAGGGTGGGCGACAAGCCCAGAGTGGAATGACGGACCTGTCCAGGCTGCTGGAGTCCGCGCACAACGGCATCAGGCGGCGCTCCTTGATGTTCGTGGTCTCCGACTTCATCTGCCTGCCGGGGTGGGACAGGGCCATGGACCGCCTGAACCGCAAGCACGAGTTGCTGGCGGTGCGGGTCTGGGACCCTCGCGAGACCGAGCTTCCCGATGTCGGCGTCGTGGTCATCGAGGACTCCGAAACCGGCGCGCAGATGACGGTCGACACCAGCGACAGCGGATTCCGGCGGCGGTTCCAAGAGGCGGCGCAACGCCGGGAGGAGGAGCTGGCAACCACGTTCAAGCACGCGGGCATCGACGAACTGACGCTGTCGACGGAGGAGGACATCGTCCTCGCTATATTGCGGTTCGCCTCGCTGCGCAGCCGGGCGCGGCGGCAGTAGGGGCGAGCCGTGTCGTTCATCTGGCCGTTGGTGCTCCTCTGCCTGCTGGCGCTGCCCTTGTGCGTCCTGGTATACACGCGGCTACAGCGCAGGCGGAGCGCGGCGGCAACCGGGCTGGGCAGCCTGGGGGCGGCAACCGCCGGGACTGCCGCCCTGGCCGGGAGGCGGCGTCATATCCCGTCCGCGATACTGCTGGCCGGTGTTGCGCTCCTAGTGGTGGCCACCGCCCGGCCGCAGCTCGAGCTGCCGCTGCCCCGGCTGGAGGGCACAGTGGTGCTGGCGATGGACGTGTCGGCCAGCATGGCGGCCAACGACGTGCAGCCGACGCGGATGGAAGCGGCCAAACTGGCGGCGAAGTCCCTGGCCGAGCGGCGCCCCGGCAGCGCGAAGATGGGCGTTGTGGCCTTCGGGGAGGGCGGGATGATCGTGCAGCCGCCAACGGACGACGACGGGACGCTGAACGCCACCATCGACCGCCTGGTGCCGCAGAGCGGGACCTCGCTGGGCCGGGGCCTGCTGACGGCGCTGAACCTGGTTGCGCCGGAGCAGGGACAGGGGCAGACTGCGGAAGCGGACGAGCCGGCCTCCCGCGGCGCCTTCGCTCCGGCGATCATCGTCATGCTGACGGACGGAGAGAACACGGAGGACCCCGACCCGGTGGAGGTGGCGCAGTTGGCCATCGAGCAGGGAGTGCGAGTGTACACCGTGGGCGTGGGAACGGAGCAGGGAACGGCCATAGAGGTCGATGGCTTCAGCCTGTTCACTCAGCTGAATGAGCCGGTCCTCCGGCAGATTTCCCTGCTGGCGGAAGGCGGGTACTTCCGCCTGGAAGACGCCGACGGTATTTCGGCAGTCTACGAGGACCTGGAAACCGAGTTCGTGGTGGAGTCCCAAAAGGTCGAGGTCACTTCGGTGGCGGGCGGCATCGCCGCGCTGCTGCTGCTGGCCAGCGGCGTCCTGTCCCTGGTCTGGTTCGGCCGGTTCCCGTAGGAGGAGGCAGTTTCATGGGAGTGCTCTGGCCGGTCTTCCTCCTGCTCCTCGCGGCGCTGCCGCTGATCGTGCTGTTCTACGTGCTGGCGCTGAAGCGGAGAAGGCGGTTCGCCGTCCACTACTCCAGCCTGTCCCTGATTGCCCAGGCGATGCCGGGAGGAATCCGGTGGCGTCGGCACCTGCCCTTCGTGCTGGCGTTGCTGGCCATCGCGCTCCTCGTCCTGGCGCTGTCGCGGCCGTATGCGGATGTGACCGTGGCCTCCAGCCGGACTACCGTAATCCTGGCCCTGGACGTGTCGCTGAGCATGTGCGCCGACGACATCGACCCCAACCGTCTGACAGTGGCCCAGGAAGCGGCCGTGCGGTTCATCGAAGGCCAGGAGTCAGACACCCGCGTGGGAATCGTGGCCTTCGCGGGCTTCGCCCAGCTGATCGTGCCGCCCACGACCGACCGGGATGCGCTGGTCGAGGCGGTGGCGAACCTGACCACGGCCCGGCGCACGGCGGTGGGCAGCGCCATCGTACGCTCGCTGGACGCGCTGTCGGAGGTGAACCCGGCCATCGCGCCGGTCAACGTGAACGTGCCCGCCGTCAGCGAGGCGGAGCCCATCCCGGAGGAGAGCCTGCAACCGGACGTTATCGTGCTGCTCACCGACGGCGCCAACACGCGGGGAGTGCGTCCGCTGGACGCCGCCCGAGCCGCGCGGGACCGGGGCGTGCAGGTGTACACCATCGGCTTCGGCACCGCCAGTCCGGCGGTGTTGCAGTGCACCCCGGAGCAGCTCGGCGGCGAGGAATTGCCTTTCCGCGGCGGCGGCTTCGGCGGGTTCGGCGGCGGGCGCATTAGCGGCAACTTCCTGAGCCTGGACGAGCGGACGCTGAGCCGCGTCGCAGAGATCACGGAGGCCGAGTACTACCTGGCGGGCAGCGCGGACGAGCTCTTCGAGGTCTTCTCGGAGATCCCGGTGCAGATCGAGAAGAAGAAGGCGCGCATGGAGGTGTCGGCCGTGCTGACCGCCATCAGCGCCGTTCTGGCCCTCTGCGCCGGCGCCCTGGCCCTACGCTGGAGTCCCCTGCCCTGATCTGACGCGCCCATCCAAAGTCCTGCAATCGCCGGACCCGTTAGTCCCGAGCCTGTCCTGAGCCTGTCGAAGGACGGGCGCCCCAAATCCGTTGAGCGTTCGACTCCTCGACAGCCTGACCGCTCACCGCCACGGATTCCCAGAAGCTTCGGACTCCTTCCGCCCACTTTCGTATGAGGGCGCGCCAACGCTCCCGTCTCCGCTTCGCTCTGGTGAGTTCTTTCGATGAGATGTAGCGATTTCGCAAAAATATATAAATATTCGATGATATTTGCCTTGTATACAACGAATATCTATAAAAATATAGAAAATTAAGGTTTGACTTCAATAAAAGGGGTAGGATAGAATCGCCGAATACAATTTTGAGGGCCACTCGAATCGCTCGCATTTATGGAGGGCATGAGGATGTATCTGAACCCGTCTCGCAACACTCTTATACGCTTATTTGTCATCTGTCTCACCTTAGAGCCTGTTGACGATCTCTTCAGGATTAGCACCGCGAAGGCGAGAACCACCATTTGCAGACTGGTATTGAGCTCTCTCTCGCAGTTCTTCCAGAGGCGGCGGCACTTATCCAGCCAACCGAAAGACCGTTCCACCACCCATCGTTTCGGCAGCACCACAAAGGTATGCAGTTCCTTGCGTTTCACTACCTCCACCGAAGCTCCCAACAGGTTCTGCACCGCCGCAGCAAAAGGCTCTCCGCTGTAACCCCCGTCGACCAACACCTTCTGCACCTGGTTCAGCGTGGCCCGGCTCCGGGAAAACATCGCTAATGCCCCAGCCCGGTCGGTAACATCGGCGGTGGTCACATCAATCGCATGGGGCAATCCTTGCGTGTCCACAGCGATATGGCGCTTGACCCCGGACACCTTCTTGCCCGGGTCATAGCCCTTGCTCCCGGCACTGTCGGTGTTCCTTACGCTCTGGGTGTCCACGATGCAGAAGCTGGTCTGCTCTGTCCGACCATTGTTTTGTCGGGCCGCGCCAACCAATTTTTTTTAAGACCTGCTCCAGAATTGACTCTTTCTCCGGGCCGGGACGCTCACTCCATTGGCGGAAATACTTGTAGCAGGTACGCCAGTCGGGAAAGTCCGCAGGGAGCATCCGCCACTGACACCCGCTCTTCAGAAGGTAGAGCACCCCGCAGAAAACGTCGTACAGATCCACGGTGCGGGGCTTGGTCCGACGGCGGGCCGATTCCAAAAAGGGAAGAATCCGGGCAAATTGCTCCCGGCTGATGTCGCTGGGATAGGAATGAGACATGATCGCTCTGCCTTGGTAATGCCTCAACCTAACATATTCCAAAGATCGTCAACAGGCTCTTAGCCACGATTTTCGTAATAAGCTGCGGCGGGGACGAGGCTGCGCCAACAGCCGTGCCTCCAACGGCCGCGCCCACGCCTACACCGGTGGACTTGACGGCCATTACGTCAGAACTGCGCCAGTCAATCTCAGATGCAGTGTCCGGCATAGAAGTCCCGGAAGGGATGACGGAGGAAGAAGTTCAGCAGATCGTCGCCAACGCGCTGGCTGCTGCGCAAGCTGACGCGCCGGAGCCTCTGACAGAAGCGGAAATCGCCCGGATCGTGGCGGCCGCCATACCGACCCCGGTGCCGGCCGCTGCGGTGCAGGCCACCGAGGCGCCCTCGGCCGGCGTGACCGAGGTGCATCCCGGCAAGGTCACCGTCCTGAACACCGTCTGGGGCCCGGAGTTGTTCTCCAACTGGGCCTGGGGCGAGGTGATGGGCTACAACCGCCAGTTCCACACCTACTGGATGATCGGCAGCAAGGACATCGAAATACTGCCCGGCGCCGCAACGTCGTGGGAAGTCGCGCCTGACGGTCTCAGCTGGGTATTCACTATCAGGGACGGGATAAAGTTCCACAACGGCCACGAGTTCAACATCGACGACGCCGTCTTCACCATGAACGCCACCTACGGCACGATCACTTACCCGGATGGCACCGTGGAGGAAGCCAAGACGGAGGGCGGCCAGAATGTTCTGACCGTGGCGGCCGGAACGGAAAGCGTCGAGGCTGTCGGCCCCAACAGCTTCAAAATCACCCACACCGAACCCTTTGCCTATCTCCCATTCGTCCTGACGGACATGGCCACCAACAACAACGGCGCCATTATGCCCAAGGAGTACTTCGAGGAAGTCGGCCGCTCCGGTTATGACGAGGCTCCAATCGGCGCCGGCCCGTTCAAGCTCCTGAGCCACACATTCAACGACGAAATGGTCTACGAGCGGTTCGACGATTACTGGAATCCATCACGGCTCTCCAACTTCACCACCTTGCACATGCGGCTGGTGCCTGAAGCAAGCACGCGCGTATCCGCCCTGATTGCGGGCCAGGCCGATATCGTCGACGCCAACCTGCTGGTGCGGGACCAGATTGAAGACTCCGGAAACCGGCTGGTCATCTCGAAAGAGGCGGCCTACATGTGGATGTTCATGCCCGGTTGCGATGATCCCGCATTGCCCTGCCACAAGAAGGAATTTCGCCAGGCCATGGACTACGCCGTCGACAAGCAACTGATCGTCGACCAGCTCTATGGCCCGGACGTGGCCGAAGTGAAGGGCTTCAGCTTCGTCTTCCCGAGCAGCCTGGGCTACTCGCCCGGCCTCGACCCCTTCCCCTACGACCCGGACAAGGCCCGTGAACTTCTGGCCCAGGCGGGCTACCCCGGAGGCCAGGGACTGCCCAAGCAGATCATCAACACTTGGGTAGCGGGCGACGTGCCCTTCCTTCCCGAGCAGGCCCAGCTGATCGCCCAGATGTGGCGGGACAACCTGGGCATAGAGGCCGAGGTCAAGGTCGGCGAGGAGGTTGCGACCCGCGAGCGCTGGTTCGGCGGGCAACTGAACGGCGAGTATCTGCTCCGTCCCAACGAGAGCCGCTGGGACACCGCGGGCGGCATGTTGGCTCTCTACGGCCACTTCGACCGGGCGGCGCACATCGCCGGCAAGCGTGATGAAATCCTGGAAAAGGTTCTGGCCGCCACGGCGGTCGTGGACCCGGCCCTGCGGCAGGATGTCCTGGCGGATGCTTGGATGTTCCTGCGGGAGGAACACTACGAGTGGACCACGGGCATCACCCACTCCCTCTACGGCGTTTCGCCGCGAATAGCAACCTGGGAGCCGTGGCCGCTGGTGGCCTACCTCACAGGCGTATGGACCATCAACATCGACGAGTAGCCTTACTGGAGCAGCGAACCAGGCCAAAGGGGCGGGGAATAGTCTCCGCCCCTTTCCCCTAACCAGAAACGGGAACTCTCACCCCAACGGGCGGGCATCTTTCTCCGGGGCCGTCTTCTTCAATCATGCAGAAGTACATCATAGCCAGGGTGGGACAGGGCATCTTCACGTTGTGGGCACTCACCGTGATCGTGTTCGTCAGCGTCCGCTTGACCGGGGATCCCGCTGTCTTCCTGATGCCCATAGACGCCTCCAGCAAGGCCGACTACGAGACCTTCCAGAAGCAGCTCGGCCTGGACAAGTCCTACGTCGAGCAGTACGGCATCTTCCTCAAGAACGCCCTCCAGGGTGACTTCGGCACCTCGATCACCGACCGCCGCCCCGCCATGGATATCCTGGCTTCGCGGCTTCCGGCCACGCTTCAGCTGGCTGCCGCCGGAATGGGACTGGCCATCTTGTTTGGTGTGCCCCTGGGAATACTGTCGGCCATCAAGCGGGATTCAATCTTCGACAAGGTGGCCAAGATATTCGCCGTCATCGGCATGGCCGCCCCCCAGTTCTGGGTGGCCATCATCTTCATCTTGGTGTTCGGGGCAATTTTCAAGGTATTGCCCACCTTCGGGAGAGGCGGTCCAGACACTTTCGTGTTGCCGGCCTTCGTGCTGGCCTGGTCCATTATGGCCGGCATGATGCGGCTGGGACGCTCCAGTATGCTGGAGATCCTTGACAGCGAGTACATCCGGTTCGCCAGGGTCAAGGGACTCCACGAGCGGCTGGTCCTCTGGAAGCACGCCCTCAGAAACTCATTGGTGCCCATGCTGACCTTCGGAGGCATCAGCCTCGCGGGGCTGCTGAACGGCGCAATAGTGGTTGAAGTCGTCTTCGCCTGGCCCGGCATAGGCCGAATGCTGCTCGAAGGCGTGCAGGCCCGGAACTTCCCGGTCGTACAGGCCGCCGTGCTGGCGTCGGGCTTCTTCTACATAGCGCTGTCGCTGATAATCGACGTGCTCTACGCCTACGTCGACCCGAGAATCCGGTATAGCGAGTAACCAGGGAATGGCCGCGTCAACACCGAACGTACTCCAAACCAGGACTGCCGCCGTCTGGCGACTTTCCGGTCGCCTGCGCCAGGCCCACTTGCCCTGGATTCCCATCCTGATACTGTTGCTGATACTGGTCTGCGCCGCCTTCGCCGAGTTCATCGCGCCCCACGACCCCCTGGAGATCAACGTGCTCAACCGCCACATGGCCCCGGGCGAGTCTCCGGGGTACCTGCTGGGCACGGACAGCCTGGGCAGGGACGTACTGAGCAGGCTCATCTACGGAGCGCGGACAACGGTGATCATCTCCTTCGTCTCTCTGCTTGCCGGGGCCGTGGTGGGTACCGTCCTGGGCCTTGTCTCAGGGTACTTCGGAGGCTGGGTTGACGCCATCATCATGAGGTGCGTGGATGCCGCCCTGGGGTTCCCGACGGTGCTCCTGGCAATGGTGATCGTGGTGTTCCTCGGCACGGGCACCATCAACATAATCCTGGCGGTGACCTTAACCTTCTGGGCCCGCTTTGCGCGTATGGCCCGCGGCGACGTCCTGGCGGTCAAGACCCAGGACTTTGTGACCCTGGCCCGGATCACCGGCGTCAGCACCCCTGTTGTCATGTGGCGGCACATCTTCCCCAACGTGGTGAATACCTTGACGGTAATCTCCAGCCTCCTGGTGGGCCAGATTATCCTGCTGGAGGCGGCCCTGAGCTTCCTGGGACTGGGGCTTGCACCCGGAGACCCGGCCTGGGGCATCATGGTGGCCGAGGGACGGGATATCCTGCTCGATGTCTGGTGGCTCTCCGTCTTCCCGGGACTGGCCATCACAATCGTCGTGCTGGCGTTCAACTTCTTCGGAGACTGGCTGCGGGACACGCTGGACCCCAGAATGCGGCAGGCGCAATAGACAACGAGGCGGAAGGCATTGGCGACTGAAGAAACAATCCTCAGAGTCGAGGACTTGCAGACACACTTCTTCACCCGTTCCGGCGTGGTGAAGGCCGTGGACGGGATCAGCTTCGACCTGCACCGGGGAGAGACCCTGGGCATCGTTGGCGAGTCCGGGTCGGGCAAGAGCATGACCGCGTGGTCAATCCTCGGGCTCGTTCCCCGTCCGGCAGGGCGCATCGTGGGAGGAAGAATCCTCTACCTGGGTGAGAACTTGCTGGAAAAAGGCTCCGCCGAGATGCGTGAAATCCGGGGGAAGGGCATCTGCATGGTGATGCAGGACCCTTCGACCTCGCTGAACCCTGTGTTCACCATCGGCAACCAGGTCTACGAGACCCTGAGGATGGACAGCCGGCAATCCCGATCCACCCTGAAGCAACGGGCCATGGAGATCCTGAGCAGCGTCCGGATACCGGCGCCGGAGCGGAGGCTGGCCTCCTTTCCGCACCAGATGAGCGGCGGGATGCGCCAGCGCGTCGTCGGCGCCATCGCCATGTCCCGCGGCCCCAACGTGCTGATTGCGGACGAGCCCACCACCTCCCTCGACGCCACGATCCAGCTCCAGTACCTGACCCTGCTGAAGGAAATACAGGCGGATACCGGCGCCGCCATCATCTTCATCACCCACGACTTCGGCATAGTCGCCCGGATGTGCGACCGGGTGGCCGTCATGTACGCCGGGAAGATCGTCGAGCAGGCCGACGTGCTCCAGCTCTTCGACAGCCCTTCCCATCCGTACACGGAGGCGCTCCTCCGCTCGGTTCCCGACCTGGACGACCAGACGGACTACCTTCCGTCGATCGAGGGGCAACCCCCGGCGCTGGACGACCTGCCCGCAGGGTGCAGCTTCGCCCCGCGATGCCCCCACGTCTTCGCCAGGTGCGAAGAGTTCCCGCCGGAGTTCGAGATCGAGCCCGGCCACATCTCCAGGTGCTGGATGCGAGATGGCCGCAACTAACGGAACGGGAGAGATCGCCGGCAACGGGGGCGCGCTGATCCGCCTGGAGGGCGTGAAGAAGCACTACCCCGTAACCTCCGGCCTGGTGCTGCAGCGCACCGTCGGCACGGTCAAGGCTGTGGACGGCATCTCATTCGCCATCTCCCCCGGCGAGACCTACAGCCTCGTGGGCGAGTCCGGGTGCGGCAAGACCACGACCTCCCGCATGGTCCTGCTGGTCGAGCCAACCACGGAAGGGGATATCTACTATGAGGGCAGTGCCCTGGCCGACATCAACCGCGACGAGCGCAAGTCGTTCCACGCTTCGGTGCAAGCCGTCTTCCAGGACCCCTGGAGCTCCCTGAACCCACGGATGCGGGTGGCGTCAATAATCTCGGAGCCCCTGACCACCCACCAGAGAGTGACCAAGCAGGAGGTCAGGACACGGGTCGGGGAGCTGCTGGAGACCGTGGGCCTCAACTCCTTCCACGCCGAGCGGTATCCCCACGAGTTCAGCGGGGGGCAGCGGCAGCGCATCGCCATCGCCCGGGCGCTCTCGACCCAGCCCAAGCTGATCGTGCTGGACGAGCCGGTTTCGGCGCTGGATGTGTCCATCAGGGCGCAGATTCTGAACCTGCTCAAGGAGCTCCAGTCGTCCCAGAACCTGAGCTTCCTGCTCATCGCCCACAACCTGGCCACGGTGCGCTACATGAGCCACCGCGTGGGGGTGATGTACCTGGGGAAGATCGTTGAGGAAAGCGACCCCGAGACCCTCTTCTCCAACCCGCTGCACCCCTACACCAGGGCATTGATCTCGGCGTCCCTGCCCGCCGACCCGCGCCGCCAGCGGGAGGAGATGGTGCTGACGGGCGAGGTGCCGTCCCCCCTGAACCCGCCGTCGGGCTGCACCTTCCACACCCGCTGCCCCTTTGCGACGGAGCAGTGCCGCACCGACATCCCGGAGTACCAGGAAATCGAAGCGGGCCACAACGTCGCCTGCCACCTGTACTGACCGCAGGCGAGCCGGTGAGCCAGGTCCCGGAACATGCCCCGAGGGAATGACCGGGGAACGCCCTAACCCCTTCGGCCTGAACTGTGATTCATGTGATTGATGGATGAGCATGATTTTCCGAATCATGACAATCCCGGAATCAGAAAAATCACAGTCCAGACGAAGAATCGAAAGACTGGCAGGCCCGGCAGGGCAATCGCGTTATAACCGAATCGCCGCCTGCTTGGCGCCAGAAATCTCTCCGGCACGCCGGAAGAGACCGTCATTCCGGCGAAAGCCGGAATCCAGAGCGTCCCGGAGCAGGCCAACTTTCCAGTAATCAAGGGTTATGGATTCCGGCGAAAGCCGGAATGACGTTTGATGGGCGGGCAAAAGCTATAACGCGATTGCCCTGGCAAGCCCGGGTGCGGCCCTTGACAGGCAACTGCCCTTTTGGGATGCTTTTGGTGACGGGAAATGCAGGGACAGAAGCTCCGGGCGCGGAGCGGGCGCCTGCTCACGCCCGGCACAGACGGTTACCCTGCCCCTGTAGCTCAGAGGATAGAGCGGCAGCGTCCTAAGTTGCGCGTCGGGGGTTCGAGTCCCTCCAGGGGTACCACTCTCCCTCTCCCTCCGGTCATGGGCGGCCAGCGACCGCCGCGAGGATTGCGGCGCAGGGTCGTTACGGTTGCAGCACCCGCCTCAACGCCCGCGAATCTGGTATATTCGGGGCCTGTCGCGGCGCAACGGCACACGCTTGCGTCAACCGGCTTGCCATCCTGCCCAGCCAGAGGAGGCGCCATGCAGACCGGAGTGTTCCTCGAGTTCCCGGCCCTCGAAGATGTGACCGACCAGCAGGCCTTCCAACAGGGAATCCAGATGGCCGTGGAAGCGGAACGGATGGGAGCGGAATCGGTGTGGCTTGCCGAGTACCACTTCATACCGTGGAGCGTCCTGTCGTCGCCGACGATGGTGGCCACCGCCATCGCCGCCCGCACCGAGCGGGTGCGCATCGGCCTGGGCGTGCTGCTGCTGCCCCTCGGAAACCCCATCCGCATCGCCGAGGAGATCGCCACCCTCGACCACATCTGCCAGGGACGGCTGGACTTCGGCATGGGCCGGGGCACCTTCCCGGAGCACCACGACGCCTTCCTGTCCCCCTACCCGGAGAGCCGGGGCCGCTTCGAGGAGTACCTGGAAATCATCCTCAAGGCCTGGACCACCGAGCAGTTCTCCTTCGAGGGCGAGCACTACAAGTGCTATGACCTGGCCGTGCGCCCCAAGCCATACCAGAAGCCCCACCCTCCCATCCGCATCGGCGTGACCTCGGCGGAGACCTTCCCCATCATCGGGCGGATGGGATACCCGCTGTTCGTAAACCCATCCCGGGTATTTGCCCTCTCAGACCTGGCCGAGTGCGTGGAGGCCTACCGGAAAGCCTGGAAGGACGCGGGCCACGAGGGGAAGGGCAGCATCGGCATCCGGCTGCCGGTCTACCTGGCCGACACGGCGGAGGCGGCATACGAGGAGCCGAAGGAGAGCATGACGACCCAGATGTCGGGGTTGTGGCAGCGAGTGGCCGCCAGCGCCGACCGCACCGGCACCACCGGCAACTGGCAGGCCGAGTCCGACCTCATAAAGGGCATGACCTACGACGACTGGCTGAGGGACAAAGTGGTCTTCGGGACCCCCGACTCCGCGCTGGACCGGCTGCTCAAGCTGTCGGAGAGCTGCATCTCGACCACATCGTCTTCGAGCACAACCCCGGGCGCCTCATTCCCCACGAGCTGCAGATGAAGTCGATGGGACTGCTCATGGACAAGGTAGTCCCCCACCTGCCCTGACGCCGGAGCAGCTACCGAGCGACAGCCCTCCCTTCCACCGGCACCCCGGCCGATGGGTTAAGATGTTGTGAACCCTTTGATCGGGGGATGAATGACCGGCAGGCAGCAAGACCCACAGGACAACCCGGAGGCCGGAGACGCCGGAGACCGCAACCTCGAGGGCGTGGAGTCGCGGGGAGACTCGCGGCCTTCAGGCTCCTCCATGCCCGCCTGGGCCCGCCCCGATGGCGGCGAGACAGGGCAGGGGTCGAGTACCGGCGGATTCTCCATGCCCCGCTGGGCCCGAGGCGATTCGTCCGGCGACCGTGGGTGGCCGGGCTGGCGCACCGTTCTGCGGCGCCGACTGATCTGGCCGGTTGTGATTCTGCTGGTCCTCTTCGCCGTGTGGTCCAACTACCCGTTCATTCCCAATCCTTGGGCGGTGCTGTTCCGCCAGCCCGACGGCGACGCAGCCGCCGTCTCCACCCCGCAGCGGTGGGCCATGTACGGCGCCGACTCCCAGGGCACCAACTTCATCCCGGACGCGACGCCTCCCCGGGGTGTCGTGGCCTACACCCTCGAGGTGGACGGCAGCGTGCGCTCCGCCCCGGCGGTGGCTGGCGGCACGCTCTACATCGGGGGGCAGTCCCGCATCGCCGCCTATGACGCAAGCACCGGCGAGCCGGTCTGGGAACTCCCGGTCAGCGGCCCGGCCCACGGCACTCCGGCGGTGGCCGACGGGCTTGTCTACCTGGGTATGCTGGGCAAGCAGGTACTCGCCATCGACGCCGCCAGCGGCCGGGTGGTCTGGGAGCACCAGGCGGACTCGCCCTTCCCTGGAACGGTCTCGGTGCAGGACGGCATCGTCTACGCCGCCTCCCGCGGCGGAGAGGTTCACGCCATCGACGCGTCGACCGGGAATGGCCTCTGGAAGGTGGACACCGGCACCGCGGTGGTGGCGCCCGTGGCCGTGTCCGACGGAAAGGTCTTCGCCTCCTCCACCGGCGGCGTGATATACATACGCCACTCCGGCACCGGGGACAAGCGGGCCCGCATCCGCACCGGCGGGGCGCTGGTGGCTCCGCCGGTGGTGGACGGCGACCGGGTCTACCAGCTCTCCGGCGGCGACCTGATGTCCTTCGAGGCAGGCATTCGTGAGATGCCGTTCCGCTACCCGGCCGAGCTCATCTGGGCGCAGCTGTGGATTTGGGGATTCCCGCTCCCGTCGCCCCCGGAGCACGCCGGCTTGCAGTGGCGCGTAACCCCCGGGGACGACGCTGGCGACTTCACCCATCCGCCGGCGGTCACCCCCGAGGCGCTGTACCTCGGCACCGACCTGGGCGTGGTGCTTGCGCTGGACCGGGATGACGGCAGCGAGCTCGGACGTTTCCCAGCACCTTCTGAGCTGCGCCTGGTGGATGGGAACCTGTGGTGGCGCATGACTGTGCTGACGGAAGTGGCGGCGCCGGTGCTGGCGGCCGGCGACCTTCTGCTGGTGGCTTACGAGAACGGGACGGTGCGCGCCGTCAACCGCTTCACCAACGAGGAGGAATGGGCGGTCTTGCTCGGTTCGGCCCCCGTCGGCCCCCTCAGCTACGCCGACGGCACCGTCTACGTCCATACCGAGGACGGCAGGCTGCACGCGATACGCTAGGTTATTGTCTGAATCAGGATTTGCAGGACAGAAGTTGCGCAGTTGGCAAATTCACCTCCACCCTAACCATCCCCCTAAGGGGATGGAACATCGGGGGCGGATCTGAAACCCGGTCCTGGGCCTAGGCACTAAGAAAAATCCCCTCCTCCTTGAGGGAGAGGGTTAGGGTGGAGGTGAAGTGGTAGGGCGCACGGGATGTTGGGCAAGCAACTGCTGTCAAGAATGAGCGTATGGAAAGATCGGGACGGAACGAGGCAGTGCGGCAGGCGACCGCGATGTTCAAGCGGGGCGTGTTCCCGGGGGCCGTGGCGGGCGTTGTCGCCGGGCTTGCGCCGGGCATCCTGCTGATACTGGTGCTGACCGGCGACACATACCACATCGGCGGCGCCGAAGTGCTGGGCTTCATCGTCATGTGCATCGCCGCAGGCGCCCTGCTGGGCGCCATCGTGGGAGGCTACATCGCCGTGATGGCCGGCACCGCGCGAAGAACCCTGGTGCGCCGGCGCATCCTGCGGGGCTAACGATAAGGGCGCCCACAAGGGGCGCCCCCACACGAAGCCCTGCATACCCATCAATTCAACGGTGCATGTCCACTTAGAAACTATCTCAAAACAGGCGAGTTGCTTTCCCGGCGTTCTCTCCGCACTACCCTTTTCACCCCCACCCTAACCCTCCCCCTTGAGGGGGAGGGAACTTTTGAGATAGTTACTCAGTCGGTGCCCGCCGGCACGGCTGCGGCGGCCACCGGCACCGCCTGGTCGTACTCCCGGTGCAGCATCCAGCAGTTGGCGGTGTGACCGGAGTCCGCCGTTCCCAGCGGCGGGTACTCCCGGTGGCAGATGTCCCGGACGTAACCGCAACGGTCGGCGAAGCGGCAGCCTTCTGGCAGGGCGTACAGCGCCGGGGGCTGGCCGTCGATGGCGAAGAGCCGGTCGGTGCGCTCCATCTGGGGCACCGACGCCATCAGCGCCTGGGTGTACGGGTGCCGGGGGTTGTTGAAGATCGGGCGCACCTCGCCCCGCTCCACGACGCGCCCCGCATACATCACCGCCACCGTGTCGCACATCCTCGCCACGATGCCGAAGTCGTGGGTGATGAAGATGATCGCCATCCCCGTCTCTTCCTGGATCTCCTTGAGGAGGCGCAGGTACTGGAGCTGTATGGTGGCGTCCAGGGCCGTGGTGGGCTCGTCGGCGATGATCACCTTGGGCGCGCTGGAGATGGCGATGGCCCCCAGCACGCGCTGCTTCATACCGCCGCTCATCTGGTGGGGGAAGTCGCGCATCCGCTGCTCCGGCGCAGCCACCCGCACGCTGCGAAGGGCGTCCACTGCCCGGTCCCACAGGTTCCGGTTTCGGCCGCCCTCGTGGGTGCCCAGCGCCTCCACCACCTGGTTGCCGATGGTAAACACCGGGTTCAGCGAGGTCTGGGGGTCCTGGAAGATCATGGCGATCTTCTTGCCCCGCACGTGCCGCATCTCCTCGTCCGACAGCTTGGTCAGGTCCTCGCCATCCAGCAGCACCTCGCCGGAGACGATCCGGGCGGCGGGCCTGGGGATGATGCGCAGCAGGGAGCGGGCGGTCATGGTCTTGCCACAGCCCGACTCGCCCACGATGCCGAGGGTCTCGCCCTCGCGCAACTGGAAGCTGACCCCGTCAACGGCCTTGGTCACGCCGCGCCGGTTGAAGAAGTAGGTGTGGAGGTCTTTTACGTCCAGAATCACGTCGCCGGCCATACCCGTTTCTCTCCTACACCTGCCTCTGCCTGGGGTCCAGCTTGTCTCTCAGCCAGTCGCCCAGCAGGTTCATCGAAAGCACCACCAGCATGATGGTCAGACCGGGGAAGAAGGACACCCACCAGCCGGAAGTGGTGGCGATCAGGTCCCGGCCGTCGGCCACCATCAGGCCCCACGCCGGGTTGGGCTTGGGGATGCCCGCGCCCAGGAAGCTGAGGGTGGACTCGATGACGATGACGAATCCGACCTGAAGCGTGGCCAGCACCACCAGGCTGTTGAACACGTTGGGAAGGATGTGCTTGATCATGATTCGGATGTCGGAGCACCCGGCCACCCTGGCCCGCGATATGAAGTCGGCGGAGCGGACCGAAAGGGTCACGCCCCGGGCCATGCGGGCGTAGTGCGCCCACAGCAGCAGCACCAGAACGGCGATCACCGTCGCGAAGCTGGCCCCCAGCGCGGCCACCAGCGCCAGCGCCAGCAGGATGATGGGGATGGACAGGGATACGTCCACCGCCCTCATGATCACTGCGTCCATCCACCTGCCGAAGAACCCGGCGCTGATACCCAATGCGGTGCCCAGTGCTCCGGCTATGAAGATGGCAATGGCCGCGACTACGATGGATATGCGGGAGCCGTAGATGATCCGGCTCATGATATCCCGGCCCACCTTGTCGGTCCCCAGGAAGTGGCTGAGGTTCCCGCCCCGGGAGATGATCTCCTCGACCTGATCGCCCTCGGAGACCGTCATCAGGCTGCTTTCCTTGACCGACTCGACACCGACGATGCGCATCTTGCCGCGCTCGACGAAGGACTGGGCGTCCTTGAGGGATATTTCGAACTCGGTGCCGCCTCCCGGTGGGGTTTCCGCCACCACGGTCTTGAGCTTGAGGATCCTGTCGCCGGGGGATACCACATCGCCGCCGCCCTCGATGCGGGCGTTGCCGACGTTCAGGAGATCCTGTGCGTCGGCCACGGTAATCTGCGGAGTGAGGTCCGACCTGTTGATCTCGGTCTCCGCCCTGAGGGACAGGGCTTTGTCGCCAATCCAGAAGGGGGGCAGCAGGCGGGACTCCTTGAGGTCGCCCTTCTTCGGCGGGTGCGGCGCGATCAACGGCGCAAATATGGCCGGAATGATCATCACCACCAGCACTATGGCCAGTGGAATCACAGGGAAGCGGCGAAGGAACGCCCAGATGCCGAACAGCTTCCGCAGGGGTGGCGGCATTACCCCGGCCGCATATCCGGGAAGAGACTCGATTCGCGGTAATGCCAACGGGGATACCTCCTGGTGGGAGAACCCTCCCGCTTCCGCTGCAACCCCCAGCATGGAAGGGAGACCTCTACGAAGCGGCGAAAGTCACTTGACGCACTGTATATACCGCTTGGCAGGGTGTCAAGGAAGATTACTTATCCCGTCGCTCCGGTTCCGAATTTCGACGAAAGGCGTCCCCTGGCATACGCCCTTCAAATCCGAAAGCTATTGACTTATGACAGTGCCGTTTGCTATACAGAGCGCTTAACGGCGCCATGCAAAGTCGTGCGCTGAAGGAGGAGTACGCCCATGGCATTTATCCAACTTTGTAGGAGGCCCATCGCCCTCCTGGTAATTCTGTTGGTGGCACTTGCCGTTGCCTGCGGCGCCTCCGCCACAGCAACGCCGGAACCAGCGCCGACAGATACGCCGGCGCCGGCGCCCACCGAGGCCCCGGAACCCACCGAGGCGCCAGCCCCCACTACGGCAGCGGCTGACCCCACTGCCATGCCGGGGGCGGAGCCCGAGCTGACGAACCTGAAGCTCATCCGCGAGCAGCCAGGTAACCGGCAGGAAGGCGACGCCAAGGTCGACAGGCTCATCATGGGTCTGATCTCGCCTACCCGCGACTACTTCCGCGTCTGGATCCGCGGCAGCGCCGACCAGCTGATCAAGCAGGACCCGATGCAGGAGTGGCTGTTTGAGATCAGCCCGGTAACCAACACGATGAGCGGCTGGCTGGCCGTCGATGCCACCATGGCCGCCGACTCCATGTCCTGGAATATCAAGCTGGCCGAAAACGTGCCGTGGAACAACAAGAACGGCACCGATTTCGGAATGTTCACCGCCGCCGACGTGGCTCACAGCCACGACATCTGGTGCAACCCCACCTACGAGGGCCGGGAGGACGATCCCAGCTCCGGCTACCGCGTGGGCATGTGCCAGGTCGAGGATGTGGAGATCATCAGCGACCACGAAGTGAACATGCTCTGTAACGTGCCCTGCCCCGACCTTCCCTTCTACTACTCCGAGGCCACCGACATGGTGCAGTTCAGCAAGGAGCAGTGGGACGCCGAGGGCGAGATGGCCTACGAGACCCAGGTCGCCGGCACCGGCCCATACGTGTTCAAGGAGCACAAGCTGGGCGAGTCGGTCCTGTACGAGAAGGCCCCCGGAGAGCACTGGGTACACCCCGTGGACTGGAACGAGCTGATCATGACCTGGACCCTTGAAGAGGCGACCAGGCTGGCCCAGTTCGAGGCCGGTGAGACCCACCTGACCGAGGTGAACAAGGACCTCACCGACCAGCTGGTCAACAAGGGCTACGGCCTGGTGAAGAGCACCGGCCCGGCCCAGCAAGTGCAGATCAACTTCACGGGTCTGTACTTCGGCACCGAGGACGAGTCCCGCGACAAGTACGTCGGCACCACCGGCAAGCTGGACCCCGACCTGCCCTTCACCGACATCCGGGTGCGGCAGGCCATCAACAAGGCCATCGACCGCGAGACCCTGCGCTTGGAGCTGTACAAGGGCCGCGTCGACTACTCCTACGTGCACGGCTTCTACCTCGGCCTGCCCGGCTGGGACGACACCTGGCCAGAACGCTTCGACGACCTGTACGGCTATGATGTGGATGCTGCCAAGGCCCTGATGGCCGAGGCGGGCTACGCTGACGGCTTCGAGGCTGAAGCCTGGCTGTTCCCCTTCCCCGGCGCTCCTGAATTGATACCCGTGATGGAGCAGGTTCAGATCTACCTGCAGGAGATCGGGATCGACCTGACCCTTACAGAGACGGACTGGGCCGGAACGGTCATCCCCGCTCTGGGCAGCCGCGACCACCCCGGCGTCCTGTGGGCCATCCCGCCATCCAAGAAGGTGGTGGAGACCCAGATCGCCGGTTTCAACGCTGGCTACAACGTGACCCACCAGTACGAGACCGACGAGTTGTTCGAACTCTGGGACAAGCTGCGCAACACCGCACCGCTGGATGAACGCGCCGAGCTTCTCAAGGAGATCGGCAACATCAAGTTCGAGCAGTTCGAGAACATCCCGCTGTTCGAGGTGTTCATCGAGGTCATCTACGACCCCAACATCGTCCAGACCTGGATCTTCCCAGGCTGGGACGGAGGCGATATCGGCCACACGTGGCTGGTCTACGCCTGCAAGACCCCGGACCCCTGCACCTAGCCGGAAACACCTCGTCGGCCTGACAGGCCGGCACGGCAACTACTGGGGCGGCCCTGATGGGCCGCCCCTTCTGCTTCTTCACCGCCACGATGAGGCGCGGCGGCAAAACGCCCTTCCATACTTCCAAGCAGCTTATCGTATTCGCAGTTCGCCGGGTTGCTTATGCCACATTTAGTCCATATTTTAACGAATTGCCGTAATCTTTTACCGATTCATAGCACTTAATACAAAAACGATTGACACGCGGAGAGTGAATCGATTTAATTGACATAACTTAGTAGTGAATGCTCTCAGAAACTACCTCAACATCCGTCGTGAATTCTCCTGAAAACGGGGGTCCAGAGCAGGCAAGAGCAGTATTCCCGGGAGAAGTCATCCTTGGGAAGGGCGGTGGGGGCTCTGGATTCCCGTTTTCACGGGAATTTTTCTATTCCGGGGAATCGCTGTCCATCGCCGTCGGACAGCGTTCCGAATCAGGTGGTCCAGTCAGGCTGCCGGGCAATCGCGTTTTAATCTAATCAGCGCCGCATTGGGGGAGGAAGTCTCTCCGGCAAGTCGGGAGAGGCCGTCATTCCGGCTTTCGCCGGAATCCAGAGCGTCCAGAGCAGGCCAAATTTCCGAAAACAAAAGGTTATGGATTCCGGCTTTCGCCGGAATGATGGTTGACGGATGGCCAGAAGTTAAAACGCGATTGCCCTGGCCAGGCTGAGAATCATGTCGGTGGATTCCAGTTTTCGCAGTATTGACGGATGTTCCGGCCGCAGGCAACCTGATTCGGAACGCCATCATCATCGTCATTTACCCATAGGCCGTTCGACAATGGCGAGTATACTGTTGCCCTATGTTCGCCACCGCTCGCAGGAAACAGCTCGCTCTCGGCTTCCTCTTCTTGGCAGTCCTCCTCGGGCTCTTCCTCTGGTTCAACCGCATCCCGAAGCTGGACATCGTTGAGGCCGACCTGGCCGGAGCCACCGCCGCCCAGGTCGAGTGCTTCCAGGGCTTCTGCCTGGAGAGCGAGCCCGACTCGACCCTCTTCTCCCGCTGGTGGGACTTCTCCCTCGCCTACCTGAAGCTTATCTCCCTGGGCATGGTCTTCGCATTCCTGATGGCGGGACTGACCGAGACCTTCCTGCTCCCGCCGGGCAGCATCTACGGCGCCTGGACCCGGGGCGGCGTGCGCGGCTCGCTGGGCGGCCTGCTGGTCGGCCCAGCCATGAACCTGTGCTCCGCTTGCATCGTCCCCATCGCCAACGCCTTCCGGCAGCGGGGTGCGGGCACCGAGGCCGCCATCGCCATCGTCAACGGCTCAAGCACCATGAACGCGCCGGCCCTCCTGATGGCCGCGCTGGTCTTCACCCCCATGCTGGCCGGCAGCCGCATGGGCGTCAGCCTCATCGCCGCCCTGCTGCTCGGGCCGCTGGTGGCCTGGCTGGTGCGGCGGAGCGGCGTTTCCGGCGATGAGGCGGTGGCTCCGCCGGACCTGGAAGACCTGGCGTCGGCCCTTCCCGACTCGTCCTCATGGCCCTCGGTTCTCGCCGCCGGCCTGAAAGCGTGGGCGCGGGCCAGCCTGCGCTACTTCATCCGCCTGGCCCCGGTGATGGTGCTAGCGGGCTTCGCCAGCGCCCTCGCCATCCAGTGGATCAGTCCCGACGCCGTGGGCCAGTACCTGGGCAACAACCCCCAGGGCGTTGCCATCGCCGCCACCCTGGGGCTGCTGATCAACGTGCCGCTGATGTTCGAGATTCCCCTCGTGGCCGCGCTGCTGCTGGTGGGCATGGGAGAGGCCCCGGCCGCCACCCTGCTCTTCGCCGCTGCCGCCGGCGGGCCGGTCACCTTCTGGGGACTGGCTCGCGCCATGCCCCGCCGGGCCGTCGCCGCCCTCGCTGCCAGCACCTGGGTGCTGGGCCTTGTCGTCGGCCTCAGCCTGCTGGTCATCGCGCCGCTCGTGGGCGGCCAGGGCATCGGCATCCGCGCCTCGGTGACCGGGGCGCAGGCGGATGCAGAGCAGCTGGAGGTCATACCGGACGACGGCGTGCTACGCCTCAGGCGCATGGAACCCTCGGTGGTGGGAACCAACGGCGACGTGCTGGTAACCGTCCACGGCACCAGCTTCGTCGACGGCGCCGGGGTGACCATCGACGGCATCGAGTCTGCCTGGGCCTTTCTGGGACATGACCGGCTGGTGGCCCTGGCTCCCGCTCATGCCGAGGGATCGGTCGATGTGGCGGTCACCAACCCCGACGGCTCCTCCGTCTCCCTGGCGGACGCCCTGACCTACGAGACGCCGGTGTTCACCGAGGTCAGCGAGGAGGCCGGGGTGGAGTTCATGCACTATCGCGACATCCTGGACATCATCCCCCTGAGCGCGGGAGTGGTCGTGTTCGACTACAACGGCGACGGCTGGCAGGACGCCTACGTCACCGCCGGTCCCGACATCGCCAACCTGGCCCCGCAGGACGACCACGCGAACGCCCTGTTCCACAATAACGGCGACGGCACATTCACCGACGTGGCCTCCCAGGCAGGCGTGACCGACGGCGACGCCAAGGGCAACGGCGGGTGCGCTGCCGATTATGACAACGACGGCGACCAGGACCTGTTCGTGGCCAACTGGGGCGCCAGCAAGCTCTTCCGCAACGACGGTCCTTCGACAGGCTCAGGATCGACAGGCTCAGGATGGAGTTTCAGCGACGTGACCGAATCCGCTGGGCTGGCTGATCCCGACGGCACCTACCGCTCCATGGGGTGCGCCTGGGGCGACTACGACCGGGACGGATGGCTGGACTTCATCGTAGTGCGGCACATCGACGAGTCCAACCCCGACGCCTTCACCCAACGGATATACTACCTGGACGTCCGGCCCCTGGCCCTGTTCCACAACGAAGGGGACGGCACCTTCACCGAAGTGACTCACCTGCTGGGGGCCACGCCGCAGCCCGAGCGGGAGGCGGGTGCCTTCGGGCGCATCTGGGGCGCCGGTTTCCAGCCCGCCTGGGTCGACTTCGACAACGACGGCGACCCGGACCTCTACGTCGTCAACGACTTCGGCGAGTACGTGCATCCCAATGTCCTGTGGCGCAACGACGGGCCGCTGGCCGGTGGCTCCGGCGCCGGGACGGAGTGGGCCTTCACCGACATTTCGCAGGACTCCGACGCCGGTACGGCCATGTTCGGCATGGGGCTGGCGGTCGCCGACTACAACTCCGACGGCTACCTGGACATGTTCGTCACCAACATCGGCGACAACGTGCTGCTGACCAACGACGGCGGCGCAGGCTTCCGGAACGACGCGGCCGCTCTCGGCGTGACCTTCGGCGAGTTCCGCCGCCAGCAGCGCGTCACCTGGGGCACCGTCTTCTTCGACTACGACAACGACGGCCACGAGGACCTGTACGTGGCCAGCGGCTATCTGGACACCGACGACATCAACCGCCGCGAGCAACCCAACCTGCTGTTCCGCAACAACGGCAACGGCGCGTTCGACGATGTCTCGTCAATCAGCGGAGCCGCCGACTGGGGCACCGGCCGCGGCGTTGCCTATGCCGACTTCGACGGCGACGGGTGCCTCGACCTCTTCCTCGTCAACATGGGCCGCTCGGCAGCCAGGGGCGAACCGGCGCGGCTCTACCGCAACCGCTGCGACTGGAGCAACAACTGGCTCATCGTCAGGGCCGTCGGAACCGCCAGCAACCGGGACGGCGTCGGCGCCCGCGTCGAGCTGACCACCGACGGACGCACCCAGATCCGCGAAGTGACCGCCGGCGCCAGCAACTCATCCCAGAACATGCTCCCGGTCCACTTCGGCCTGGGCGATGCCGACACCGCCGACGAGCTGACCATCCGCTGGCCCAGCGGCGCAGTCCAGACCATCGAAGACATAGCCGCCAACCAACTGCTCACAGTGACCGAGCCATAGGGTCTCGGGCGGCGAGTTTTCGGGATCTTGCCGACCCGTATGTAGCGCGTGGTCTATAACTGCGGTCTAGGAGTAGCGGATGCGCGGGTCCAGGTAGGCGTACAGCACGTCAATGACCAGGTTGGTCAGTACGTAAATCCCGGCGAAGAACACCACGATGGCCTGCATCAGCGGGAAGTCGCGGGCCAGCACCGCCTCGAAGGCCAGCAGCCCGATGCCCTTGCAGTTGAACACCGTCTCCGCCGAAACCGAGCCCACCAGCAGCCCGCCGAAGATGATCCCGAAGTAGGTCAGTGGCGCGATCGCCGCGTTGCGCACCGCGTGCTTCCAGACGACCTTGGACTCCCTGAGCCCCTTGGTGCGCGCCAGGTTGATGAACTCGCTGTCCAGAATCTCCAGCATCGACGAGCGCATGAGACGCATCAGCGCCGCCACCAAGAACCACCCGATGGTGATGGCCGGCAGGATGTACGAGGTTGCCCCCTGGCACTGTGAGGTCGGCACCAGCTCAAGCTGGACGGCGAAGATCCACATCATGATCAGGCCCAGCCAGAACGGTGGGAACGACTGCCCCAGCAGGGCGATGGTCTTGCCCGTCCAGTCGAAGATGGAGTCCCTCTTGACGGCCGACAGCACTCCTATGGGTATGGCCACTAATATCGAGAACACGATGGCCACGACGGCCAGCTTGATGGTGGTGGGGAACCGGGTGATCACCAGGCCCATGGCCTCGTAGTCAGGGTACTTGATCGATTCTCCGAACTCTCCCCTGAAGCTGTTGCGCATGTAGCTGGCGTACTGCGTCCAGATCGGATTGTTGAAGCCCAGCTCCTCCCTGAGCTGCTCCCGCTCGTCGTGCGTGGCGTCAATCGGCAGCAGCACGTCCACCGGGTCGCCGGTGATGCGCCCCAAGCCGAAGACGATGATGCTCACCACCCACAGGGAGAGTATCGCCTGGCCGATCCGCAACAGGATGAAACGCTGAATCTCGACATCTCCCGGGTCGCCGGATTGCGGCCCCTGCGTCAACAGGCCGGTTAACAGGCCGCTGGCAAACCCGCTCCACCCGACCCACAGGGGAATCGGATTGCCCGCGACATTACATCAAGCTACCCGCAAATGCAACACTCGGGGCCGGAGACGCCCGATTCCGTCACGTTTCCGCAATGTCCACGCCTATCCGGGAATTGACAGTGCCGGCGCGAAGGGCGGCGCATGAGGAGGGGCGCTGCGCCCTTCCCGGGAGCGGGGCCGTCCGGTCCGTCCCCAGGAGCAGGTCACCGTGAATGGCCGTTCACATTCACAGCCCGGCGTGCCCAGGGCTATCGCATTTGGCGGCGTACAACCGGCTATGCGGCAAAACGACCCATCATTCCTGCGAGTGTATCGCTAACCTATGTAAAGGCTTGTGGAGTATTGTATTATATTGGGAAAAATGCCTGCCGAGGGCAGTTCACGTCCGGGACGACTGCACGGAGGGGCGCAGGCATTCAAGCAATCTGAGTTTTCGGGTGAATTTGCCCGCGGAGGATGTGCGTACATGGATATCAACACCGAAAGAGAAGGTGGGACTCTTATAGCTAAAACCGGGGGGCGTGTGGACGGCACCAACGCCTCGGAGTTCCAGGACGCACTGAAGGGAGCCATCGGCGCAGACGACAAGGCCGTCATCCTGGACTTTGAAGACCTGTCCTATATCAGCAGCGCCGGTCTCAGGGTTATCCTGCTCACCGCCAAAGACATGCGGACCGCCAACGTCAAGTTCGCCGTCTGCTCCCTCTCACAGTCGGTTCGCGACGTCTTCACCATCAGCGGATTCGACCAGATCATCGACATCCATGACGACCAGCAGGCTGCCCGGTCTGCCGTCAGTAGCTAACAGGGCGAATCCGCGGTAATCTTCCTGCCGCGCCGAAATCAGTCCCCGCAAATCTTCATGGAGAGCCGCATTAAATGGCGATGCAGGACGCGCAGACCGACGTCTACAAGATCTTGGTGGTAGATGACGAACCCGACCTGGAACCCTTGATCCTTCAGCGGATGCGCCGGAACATCCGCTCCGGCCGTTATGCCTTCGTGTTTGCCCACAACGGGGTCGAAGCACTGGAGGTCCTCCAGCGGGACACCGACATCGACATGGTCGTCTCCGATATCAACATGCCCCAGATGGACGGCCTGACCCTCCTTGAGCAAATCCCCAAGGTCGACCCCAATATACGCTCCGTCATAGTCTCCGCCTACGGAGACATGCGAAACATACGCACCGCGATGAACCGCGGCGCCTTCGACTTCGTGACCAAGCCACTGGACTTCGAGGACCTGCAGATTACGATCGAACGGACCCTCACCCACATGGCCGAATGGAAGGAGGCCCTCCAGTCCCGGGACAAGCTCGTCGCCATCCAGAACGAACTGGACGTCGCCAGCAAGATTCAGCAGTCCATCCTCCCAGCCAGCTTCCCGGAAAGCCCGGGTTACGAGGTCTACGGCAATATGCTCCCGGCCCGCAACGTGGGCGGCGACTTCTTCGACGTGGTCCTCCTGGAAAACGACAAGCTCGGCCTCGCCGTCGCGGATGTCTCCGACAAGGGAGTCCCCGCAGCCCTGTTCATGATGTCCAGCCGCACCCTGCTCAAGGGTTCCGCCATCGGGCACAGTGCTCCGGGAGATGTGCTGTCGGAGGTCAACGATCTCCTCAACGAGGACAACGAGACTTTCATGTTCGTTACCGTGGTATACGCGGCCTTCGACCCGGCAAGCGGAAACCTCACCTACGCTAACGGAGGACACAACAACCCCCTCCTGGTCCATGCCGACGGCAGCTCGGAGGAGTTGCCCATGACCGGAGGCATTGCCCTCGGGGTGATGCCGGAGTTGGAGTACCGCCAGAACAGCATGACCCTGGCTCCGGGCGATACCCTGGTCCTCTACACCGACGGCGTCTCGGAGGCCATGAATTCCCACGGCGAAGAGTTCGGCGTCGAGCGCCTGCAGCAGATTTTCTCCGACCACCCACCCACTTCCGCCCGCGAAGCCAACGAGGCGATCCTGCAGGCCGTTTCCGCCTTCGCCGACGGCACACCGCAGTCCGACGACGTAACCTGCCTCGTTCTGCGCCGGACCGGAGGCTAGGCCTTGAGCGAGACAGTCCGGCTCAGAATCGAGCCCGCCTCGGATGCCACCCACACCGATAACCTCCAGTATATCCAGGGGTCCGTGGAGGAACTGGGGGTGCGAGAGTCCTGGCCCGACAGCCTGACCTTCAAGGTCAACCTCGTCCTGGAGGAGCTGGGTCTGAACATCCTCAGCTACGGCGGCCAGGAGGAAGACCAGAACCCGGAGATCGAGATCGTTCTCATCTCGGAAGAGGACTCCCTGACCATCGAGGTCGTCGACGACGGACGGCCCTTCAACCCCCTGCAGGACGCGGAAACGCCCGACGTGGAAGCCCTGCTCGGCGACCGGCCCATCGGCGGGCTGGGCGTCCACTTGGTCAAAACCCTCATGGACGACCTGTCCTACGAACGCGCGGCTGGCAAGAATCACCTTATCATGGTCACCAGGAGGGAGTGAGGCGCAGTCGGCGTATCGGCCGGTTGAACGGAAACGCCCCCGCAGCTTTCCCCATGCGGGGCAGGCGCCGAGCGGGGAGCGTTTTCTAATTTCAGGGCCTGCGTATCGCGCAGAGCAGGCGATTCCTCTTTCTGGGAGACACAGGCTTGGATGAACCCGATGAATGGACCTGAGCGCGCTGTTGCGCTGGCGCGCAGCTTGTGCGGATTCGGCATCGCTGCGCTTCTCATGGCGGCAGTGGCCTGCACCGGGGGGTCCGGCGAGGCCACCCCCACGTCACCGGCCCCCACGGAGACCCCCTCTCCCACCTCTGCTCCGGCCACGGCGCAGGACGGGGTGCCCGGCGTCACCGGGGACGGCGTCCTGTTCGGCCAGTCCGCCGCTTTCAGCGGGCCTGCGCAGGAGCTGGGAACCAACATGCGACTCGGCATCGAAGCCGCCTTCGCCGAGGCGAACCGCAACGGCGGAGTGCACGGCAGGCAGTTGAGTCTCACCTCCCTTGACGACACCTACGAGCCGGAAGCCGCCGCCCTGAACACCCGCAGCCTCATCGAGGAACACCGGGTGTTCGCCCTCATCGGCGAGGTGGGCACTCCCACCTCCCGCTCCGCCACGCCCGTCGCCTCCAGCGCCGGCGTGCCCTTCATCGCCCCGTTCACCGGCGCGGCCTTCTTGCGTGACACCGGGCTGTTCAATAACATCATCAATCTCCGCGCCTCCTACAACGACGAGACCGAGGAGATGGTGGAGAGGTTCACTACGGACCTTGGCCTCGAACGCATCGCCGTGCTGTACCAGGACGATTCCTTCGGGCGCGCCGGTTACAACGGCGCCCTGGCAGCCCTGAAGAACCGAGGCATGGAACCCGTGTCGGTCGGCCTCTACCCCCGCAACACCACCGCCGTCAAGACCGCCCTGCTGGACCTGGCCAAGGGCCGTCCCGATGGCATAATCATGGTCGGCGCCTACGAACCCATAGGCACCTTCATCCAGTGGGCCAGGCAGACCGGGCTGGTGAACGCCTACTTCATCGTCATCTCCTTCGTCGGTTCCAACGCCCTGGCGGAGATGCTGGGCCCCGACGGGGAGGGCGTTTATGTAACCCAGGTCGTCCCCTTCCCCACCGATGACTCCATACCCGTGGCGGCTTCCTACCTGGCGGCTCTCTCCGAATATGACCCCGGCGCCACGCCGGGCTTCGTCTCATTCGAGGGCTATCTGGCGGGCCGGCTGGCCATCGCCGGGCTGGAGTTCTGCGGAAGGGATGTCACCCGCGAGTGCTTCGTGGACAACCTGCTTCGCGCCGGTGGGATCGACATGGACGGCTTTCGGCTGAACTACACCGGCCCCAGCGACAACCAGGGGTCCGATACCGTGTTCCTGACGGTCATCGGCCCCGACGGCAGGTACAAGCCCATCGAGACCCTGCAAGACGCCCTGAACTGACCGGGCCGACCGTTCTCATCATCCAATCCCGCGGGACGTGACAAAAATGGACTCTCTGAAACGCCTGATCGCGCTCCGTTTCCGCATCTCCACCCAGCTCTTCGCCGCCTTCGGCGTGGCCGTTGCCCTGACCGTGGCCGCGAGTCTCATCGGCTGGTTCAGCTTCCAGCGGGTGGACGAAGCCCAGGCCAAGGTCAACGAGGGCAGTGTGCCTGAGATCGAAGCCGCCTTTGGTGTTGCCGAACACAGCAGCGCGCTGGTCGCCGCCGCACCCCGCCTCACCACAGCCGCCAACGAGGAGGACGTGGCCGAGGTCTGGTCGGAGATCGTTGCCGCCACCGAGCGGATCGAGGGCCGCCTCGAGGACCTCGAGGAGGCCAACCCCGTGGGCGCAGAGCGAATCAGCAGTTACTCGGTCGGACTGCAAAACTACATCGAGACCATCCGGGCCAACATGAGCCGAGCCTTCGAGCTAAACGAGCAGACCGACAAGCTGCTCAACGACATGGTCCTGCTTCGCGCCGAACTCGAACAGACACTCACGCCCGCCGCCGACGACCAGCTATTCTATATCGTCACCGGCCGGAGCGCCCTGGACGGGTTCGTCGCCCCCCAGCCGATTCACTTCTCGGAAAGCGAGTTCGACACCTTCCGCCACCTGTCGGCCCTCCAGGCCGACACCAGCATTGCGCTTCAGCAGCTATCATCCGTTTTCAGCATTTTCGACCCGGACCTGGTCGAAGCCCAGCAGGAACGCTTCGAGTCCAGCATGGGCAGCATCAAGCGCAACCTGGCCTCTCTCGACGACCCCGATCTCGAGGAAAGACTCGCCCCGCTGTACACCCGGCTGGAACGCCTGGGCCTGGACAGCGACGGCGTCTTCGTGGTGTTGCGATCCCGCTTGCAGCTGAATGAGGAGCAGATCGTACTCCTGGGTCTCAGCCGCGGCCAGTCCGCCAGCCTCGTGACCGAGGTCGACAGCCTGGTGACCGCCGCGGTGGCCTCCGCCGAAGAAGCCACCGCGGCCTCCGACCAGGCCATCTCCACCGGCGGCAGCCTCCTGATCGCCATCAGCGTCATCAGCGTGGGCAGCGCCCTGCTCATCAGCTGGCTCTTCGTAGGGCGCGTGCTCCTCCACCGCATCAACATGCTGTCGGGCAGGATGCGCCGCATGGCCACCGGCGAGCTTGAGGAGGAAGTGGAAGTCAGCGGGCACGACGAGATCGCCGAGATGGCCGCCGCGCTTGAGGTCTTCCGCCACAACTCCCTGGAGGCCCTGCGCCTGAACCTGGTGGAGGAACTCAACAAGGAGCTGGAAGGCAAGAATACGGAACTCGAAACCGTGCTCGGGGAGCTGGACGGCAAGAATTCCGAACTGGAAGGCAAGAACTCAGAACTGGAGGTTGTGCTTTCCGACCTCCAGACCGCCCAGGATCAGATCGTGATGCGGGAGAAGCTGGCCGCCCTCGGCGAGGTCACCGCCGGCGTGGCCCACGAGATCCGCAACCCGCTGAACTTCGTCAAGAACTTCTCCGAGGCCTCCGAGGAACTGCTGACCGAGATGCGCGAGGTGATCGAGGAGGGCGGCGACAGTCCCGACGTCTCCTATATCAACGAGATTTCCAACGACCTAGTCGACAACCTGGAGCGCATCCGCCACCACGGCGACCGGGCCAACCGCATCGTCAACGACATGCTGCTCATGGGCCGCGGCTCCAGCAACTGGCAGCCCATCGACCTCAACACCCTGCTGGTCGAGCACGCCATGCTGGCCTACCACAGCGCCCGCGCCGCCGATACCGAGTTCCAGCTCACCATAGAGCAGGATCTGGATGAGGACGTGGGCCACGTGGAAGCCATTCCACAGGACCTGGGACGGACCTTCCTCAACATCGTCGGCAATGCCTGCCAGGCCACCGACGAGAAGCGGCGAAAGCTGGCCGCCGAGGGCATCGGCTTCGAGGGTTACGCTCCGACGGTGAAGCTCTCCACCCGAGGCTTCGAGAACGAGGTCCAGATTCGACTGCGCGACAACGGCCCCGGCATTCCCGACGACATCGTGGAGAAGATTTTCAACCCGTTCTTCACCACCAAGCCCACCAACCAGGGCACAGGCCTGGGGCTGGCCATCACCAGCGACATCATCCGCCAGCACGGCGGCACAATCCAGGTGGAGTCGAAGCTCGACGACTACACCGAGATGTTCATCACCATCCCCAGGACGCCCCCGCCCGAGGTGGCGCAGGCGGCAGCCAACGGCGGCGTCCCCGCCTCCACCGACGCCTAGCGGGCGCCGTCAAGACTATCCCGTCATTTCATGCAGGGCCTTCCGATTATTCCCTCCCCCTCAAGGGGGGAGGGAGAATTAGTGATGCGTGAATGAACTGGTAAACAATATCGTCATTCCGGCTTTCGCCGGAATGACGGGCAACCGGCCCGGAATGTTTACCAATCAATTCACGCATCAGTGAAAGACACTGCCCTTCGGCCGAAGTTACGGTGTGGCCGCTCCCGCATCCCTGTATAATCGTAGTGCGAAGGACCCGTTAATCCGGGGCCCCGCACGGCATATCCAGGGACCGTAAGGCGGTCCGGACGACGAGGTGGGCGCGATGGAATTCGACGGTTACAACCTTGACCCCGCCGTCTACGACGAGATGTTCCTGTCCGACGGCACTCCCCGGGAACACGCCCGTCATCTGCACGACGCCCTCATCCGCATGGCCGCCGAGGAGCTGGCCACCGTGCAGGGCCGCGTCAACCGCACCTTCTCCAGCGAGAGCATCTCCTTCACCGTCTACGGCGACGCCGAGGCGGAGGAACGCATCATCCCCGTCGACCCGATCCCCCGCGTGCTCACCGCCGCCGACTGGCAGGGGGTCTCCGACGGGCTGAAGCAGCGGGTCCGCGCCCTCAACTACTTCCTGGAGGACGTCTACAGCGAGGGCCGAATCATAGACGACGGCGTCATCCCCGAGGACATGGTCCGGGGCTGCCCTCAGTACCGGCCCGAGATGCGCGACTTCGCCTCGCCCAACGGCACCTGGGTAGCCGTCTGCGGCAGCGACGTAGTCCGCACCAACGACGGGTTCCGCGTCCTCGAGGACAACCTGCGGGTACCCTCCGGCGTCTCTTACATGATCGCCAACCGCAAGTCGGCCAAGGCCAGCCTGCCCCGCCTCTACCGCAGCTCCCGGGTGCAGGAGGTCGAGCAGTACGGCGCCACCCTGCACACCACCCTGGCCGAGTTGGCTCCCGGCGGCAAGTCCAACCCCGTCATCGCGCTGCTCACCCCCGGCGTCTACAACTCGGCCTACTACGAGCACATGTTCCTGGCCCGGGAGATCGGCGCCGAGCTGGTCGAGGGCCGCGACCTCGTTGTCCGGAACGGCATCGTCTACATGCGCACCACCGGCGGTCTCGAGCAGGTGGACGTTATCTACCGCCGGGTCGACGACGACTTTCTCGACCCGCTGGTCTTCCGGCCCGACTCTCTCCTCGGCGTCCCCGGCGTCATAGACGCCGCCCAGCTGGGCAACGTGACCCTGGCCAACGCCCCGGGCACCGGCGTGGCCGACGACAAGAGCGTCTACGCCTACGTCCCCGACATGATCCGCTACTACCTCGGCCAGGAACCGGCGATCCAGAACGTGGAGACGTACCTGTGCCGCCGCCCGGAGGACCTGGAATACACCCTGGACAACATGGCCAACCTGGTGGTCAAGCGCGTGGGCGAGTCCGGCGGCTACGGCATGATCATCGGGCCTCACTCGACCCAGGAGGAGCGCGACGACTACGCGAAAGTGCTGCGCACCGACCCGGCGGGGTTCATAGCCCAGCCGGTGCTGGACCTGTCCCGCGCGCCCTGCCTCATCGACGGCAGGTTCGAGCCGCGCCACGTCGACCTGCGGCCCTTCATTCTGACCGGCCGCCAGACCCGCATCGTCCCGGGCGCCTTCTGCCGCGTGGCCCTGCGCCGGGGCAGCCTGGTCGTCAACTCCAGCCAGGGCGGCGGCGGCAAGGACGTTTGGGTCCTCGAAGACCCCGGCCAGGCCCAGGAGGACGACACGTAGAATCCCCATCAGGGCGGAAGGCTGGGAAAAGGACACATCCAAACGGAATCGCTCAAGAGAGACCACAATGAAGCTAACGTCCGAACTGGCCGAAAAGGTTAAAGCTCTGTACTGGGAAAACCTGGAAAGGGAATTCGGAGGGTCGCCCGTCTTCGACCTAGTTGCCGTTGAACCCGACAAAGACGAAGACGGTCAGGACACCTTCCAAGTGACTATCGTCTTCGACGGAGAGGAAGACGCAATCGACAGCCGCAAGGCCGCCACCGTCCTGACCGCAATGGTAAGACCCCTTAAGGAACTGGGGCTCCCTCCCGTACTTTTGGAGTCCTATGTAACCAGGGAGGATACCCGGTTTTGCTGGAAATGCGGGCCAACCCCCTGTGGTGGATGGAAGAGGAATGAACTGGCGTAACCTCATAAACACCGCCAGGGAGTTGTCGGGACAAAGGCAACCGCAACCTCGCGGCAGGCCCAGGCAGGAAAACCTGAAGAGGGCGGTCAGCACCGCATACTACGCCATGTTCCATGCGCTCTGCCGCAGCAACGCCGACACCTTGGCCGACGGGCAAATCAGCCCGATCAGCCGACTCTCCTGGACTCGGAACTACAGGGCCCTCGAACACCGTCAGGCGAAGAACCGGCTGCTCCAGATTGAGCAGGACCTCCCTGCGCCGGCGCGGCAATTCACCACCGCGTTCGCATTGCTACAGAGTCGAAGAGAGGCAGCCGACTATAATCCGCACAGAAGTTTCACCAGAGCAGAGGCGGCAACGCTGCTTAACTCGGCAGAAAACGCCATACAGGAATACATGCAGATGCCCAGAAACGAGCGCAGAGCGATAGCCAGCCTGCTGCTCATGCAAGAGAGAACCACGGCCTAAAGCCCGGTCGGTAAAGAAAAAGCCCTCAATCCCACGGCAGGAGCCAGCCATGCTTTCCCGCCACGCACAGAGCCTCTACTGGATCGGACGCTATCTCGAGCGCGCCGGCCATCTTTGCCGCCTGCTCCGGTTGCAGTCCGAGGCCCTGGTCGACCGCCCCGTCCGCGAGATTCACTTCGGCTGGAACCGCATCTACAACAGCATCGGCACCCTGCCCCTGGGCGGGCGGGCCGACCTCTTCGGCGACGAGGAGTTCGCCCTCGCCGACTCCTTCACCCTGGCCGACGACCTCACCTTCGAGCGGGGCAACCCCTCATCGGTTTTCAGCTGCTTCTCCGAGGGGCGGGAGAACGCCCGCCACACGCGCCACTGCATCAGCCCGGAGGTCTGGACCTGCCTGAACACGTCCTACCTCGACCTGCAGCAGCAGGACATGGCCGCCGTCTGGAGCACCGACCCGAGGGGCTTTTACAACGACACGGTGGCGGTGATCAATACCTTCGGCGGCCTCACCGAGACCACCATGTACCACGACGAGGGCTGGAGCTTCCTGCAGCTCGGCCGTTACATCGAGCGGGCCCAGTCCTCGGCTGCGCTGCTCCTTTCCCAGGCCGAGACCAGCTCCATCCGGGAGTACTACGAGGCCGACTGGATTTCGCTGCTCCGCGTCTACCACGCCCTCGAGGTCTACAACCAGATCCACAGCGCCGACGTGGTGCCGGAGCAGGTGCTGGACCTGCTGGTCAGCGACCCTCTCCTCCCGGAGTCCCTGAGCCGGTCCATCAACCTGGCCGCCTCCGAGATCGACGTGATCGGGCGCGGCCCGCGCCGCCACTCCAGCCGCGCCGTGCAGCGCCTCACCGGACGCCTCTCGTCCATCATCAACAACGAGTGGCCCGACCGGGACGACCGCGTCGAAATGCTCCAGGAGGTCTCCGAGCTCTGCGGCGAGCTCCACTACCTGGTCACTGCCGCCTACTTCGAGTACCCCGTCCAGGACCGCCCGCCGGGCCAGTGACCCGAGAGCCATCCCAAACCCGGCAGCCATCACGGTCATTCCGGCTTTAACAGACAAGGCGCGATTGCCCTGTTGCCAGGGAAGAACCGCGTTGAAAAGCCACTTCCCGTGCGCTACAATCGAAGGTACGCAGGAGCGTAGCTCAGTCTGGCCAGAGCGCTGGTCTCCAAAACCAGTGGTCGCGGGTTCGAATCCTGCCGCTCCTGCCATCTCCAGCAAGCAAGCGGACCCCGGAACTGCCCGGGGTCTTTCACTTTTTGCTCACATTCACAAATATGCAGCCATTTGAATCCTGTTTTCTCAGCTACTACAATGGCCTTGATTGAGTCCAGAGCAAACACCGGGCCGGAACGCGGCCCCGATTGGAGGGTGCAATGACCAGCCTGCACCGGGACCCCGTCCTCATCGTCGTACAGTTGACCGGCGGCAACGACTACATGAACACCGTCGTTCCCTACGCCGACCCCCTGTACCGCGACAACCGCTCCACCGTCGGCGTGGCGGAGGAGGACGTCCTGCACATCGATGACCGTTACGGCTTCAACCCCGTACTAGCGCCGCTGAAGGAACTCTACGACGATGGGCGGGTGGCCGTGGTCAACGGCATCGGCTACCCGAACCCCAACCGCTCTCACTTTCGCGCCATGGACATCTGGCACACCTGCGAGCCCGAGCGCGTTGCCACCGAGGGCTGGCTGGGCCGCGCCATCCGCGACCTCGACCCGCACGCCGAGAACGTGCTTACCGGCGTCAACTTCGGCAGGGGCCTTCCCCGCGCCATGGCCCTTGCCGGGGTGCCTGTGGCCTCCGTCGGAAACCTGGAGAACCACGGCTTCCTGACGGCCATCGAGGATGAAGAGCGCCGCACCAGGGCCCTGGACGTATTCGCCCGGATGTACTCGCCGGCCATCGGCGCCGGCGCGGCTCTCGACTACATCGGCCGCACCGGCAACGACGCCCTGAGAGGCGCCGACATCCTGCGCACGGCCACTCAGGACTATTCGTCCACCATCGAATACGCAGAGACCCCCATCGCCCAGAACCTGAAGGGCATTGCCAGGGCCCACCTGGCCGGGCTGGGCACCCGCGTCTTCTACACCGCACAGGCCGGGTATGACACCCACTCCGGCCAGATGCCCGTCCAGACCCAGTTGCTGAGCGAGCTGGCCCAGGGCATCAACGACTTTTTCGCCGACCTGCGGGAGCACGACTCCTCGGCGGAGGCGCTGATGCTGGTCTTCACCGAGTTCGGCCGCCGGGTCAAGGACAACGGCTCGGGTACCGACCACGGGTCCGGAGGGGCCGCCTTCGTCATCGGCGACTCGGTGAACGGCGGTATGCACGGCATCTACCCGTCCCTGAAGGAAGAGGACCTGCTGGACGGCGACCTGCACTTCCAGGTCGACTTCCGCGGCGTCTACTCAACCGTCCTCGAAAAGTGGCTCGGCCTAGACGCTCAGCCCATCGTGAGCGGCAACTTCGAGCAGCTGGACCTGGTTGCCAGGACCTGAACCTGAGGCGCTTCCGAGCCTCGGGAAGAGACGGCAACCAATCGTCGCCCCTGGCGGCGTGGGCATCCGAATTCGACAAGAAGTGGAGTGGGGAAGTGAAAGTTGGCATTGGGCTTCCGGGCAACATACCGGGCACCAAGGGAGACTTCATACTCGAGTGGGCCCGGCGGGCCGACGAGGGGCCGTTCTCGAGCCTGGGCACCATCGACCGGCTGGTCTACGACAACTACGACCCGTTGATAACCCTGGCGGCAGCGGCCGGCGCAACCAGCCGAGTTCGCCTGCTGACCTGCGTGCTGCTGGCGCCGCTGCACAACCCTGGCATCCTTGCCAAGCAGGCCGCCAGCCTTGACGCCATCTCCAACGGCCGCCTTACGCTGGGCGTCGGAGTGGGTCGGCGTCCCGACGACTACCGGGCCGCCCCCGCCGATTTCGAGCAGCGTGGGAGGCAGATGAGCCGCTCCCTCGCCACCATGCGCGGCATCTGGCGGGGAGGCGCCGCCGCCGACGGCGTGGGGCCGATGGGTCCCGCTCCCGTTCAGACCGGGGGACCCGAGGTTCTCATCGGGGCGGGCACGCCGCAGGCCATCCGGCGCGTCGGCAGGTACGCCGACGGCTTCATCGCCGCCGCGGGCAACGCCGCCGCCGTCGCAGACCTGCACCAGCAGGCCGTAGAGTCGTGGAACCTGCACAAGCGAGAGGGCACTCCCCGCCTCGCCGGGGTCGCTTCCTACGCCCTTGGCCCGGGCGCATCAGACAAGGTGGGCGGCTACATCCGCCACTATTACTCCTTCCTAGGCGAGGCCGCGGAGACGATGGCGCAGAACGCCATCTCCACCCCCGAGGCCATCAAGGACACCCTCCGCGACATGGAGGGCATCGGCATGGACGAGGTGGTCTTCCTGCCCAGCGTGGCCGACATGGACCAGATGGAGCGGTTGGCCGACATCGTCTAGGCGGATTCTGCACCGGCTTGGAGGGCGCAAGATCACGCCCCCAAGGGGAAATAGCCAGAGGAACAGGACAATGTTTGACGTAGAAGAATTCGTTGCCTCCTGCCAGGGAGCGCTGAAGGAGCACACCCCGGAGCTGGCGGTGAGGGAACTGCTGAGCGACGCCATTGCCAAGCCCGGCGAGATCGAGGCCGCGCTGGGCACCCCCGAGGAGGGAGGGATCACCACGCTGCTCCGTTCCGACGAGCTCACGATCATCAACGTGATCTGGCCTCCGGGAATGGCCATCTACCCCCACGACCATCAGCTGTGGGCAGTCATCGGACTCTACGGCGGCCAGGAGGACAATACCTTCTTCCGCCGCAACCCCGGAGGACAGGGCCTGGAGCGGGCCGGCTTCAAGGAACTACAGATACAGGACTCCATCAACCTGGGCCGGGACGCCATCCACGCCGTCCACAACCCCCGGCAGATGTACACCGGCGCCATTCACATCTACGGCGGCGATTTCTTCGCCAAGCCCCGCAGCGAGTGGGCCGACGAGTCCTCACCCGAGGCCCCATACAGCGTCGAGGGCGCAATGCGCGCCTTCGCCGAGGCCAACGAACGATGGATCGCCCAGCAGGCCAACTGACTACAATTTTCGGCCAAACGAAACGGGCGGCGAGATCATTCGCCGCCTGTTTTCTTGTTGATGGAGTAGAGGGCGCCTATATTTCGTCGGGCGTGGCTGAGGGTAGTCCAGCTTCTCTTACCATCTGTTTCTTGTACCACGCGGCCAGCATGGGAACTCCTCAGCTGGCCTCCCGTTCGCCGGAAGGCGGGACTGGACGGGGTTCATTGAAAGCGCCTCCCGCTCGCTCTGCCTCCGCTTTCCTCTGCTCCCAAGCTTCCACTTCCTCCAGCCAAAGCTCCCACATCTTCTGCGTCTCCTCGCGCCCCTCCGCACGCCCTTCTTCACGAGCCTTGACTTCCATCTGTTTCTTGTACCACGCGGCCAGCATGGAAGTAACCTAGACCTTAATTTCCTGTACTTCATCAGGGGCAGGAGGGGGAGACTCGCTGAACTCGCGTCCGGCCTTCTCAGCCTCAGCCCTTCTACGTTCCCAGCCTCGCAGATCCTCGCGCCAGGCCTGCCAAGCCTGGCGCTCCGATTCGCGGCCTTCCGCACGCCCTTCTTCACGAGCCTTGACTTCCATCTGTTTCTTGTACCACGCCGCCAGCATGGGCACGCCCTCCACCAGGATGAATGTTATGGCAATGGAGACGAAGGTGAGTCGTCCCAACCCCTCTCCGATTCTTATTACGGCCTGTATCCATTTTACATCAGCGAATTCTGATGCAATCGTAACTGCCAGCGCAAGCAGAAACAGGGCCGAGAATACCATCAGGAAGGCCAGTACACGGGTAGCTGCCGGCATTACGTGCCTCTACGCATGGTCACAGTCGTCATTGAGCAAGCCTTGAACCGGCGATCACAACGCCGGCAATGGAATCCGGTCATTACCCTACGCAAACCCCAGCCGGGCCTCCTTCATGCTGACGAAGCGCTGGCCGTTGCCGATGACCAGGTGGTCCAGCAGCTCCATGCCCAGCAGTTCGCCTGCCTGCACCAGGTCTCTGGTGATCGACACGTCGGCGCCGCTGGGTGTCGGGTCGCCCGACGGGTGGTTGTGGACAGCCACGATGGAGGTTGCGTTGGCCCGGATGCCGGGCCGGAACACCTCGGCGGGCCGCACCACCGAGCTGTTCACGTTGCCAATGTAGATCTCCTCGATGCCCATGACCTCGTTGCGGGTGTTCAGCAGCAGCACCCGCAGGTGTTCCTGTTCCAGTACCGACATCTCCGCCGACAGCAGGTTGACCACGTCCTCCGGGCAGTTGATGGCCGCCCGCTCCTCCGGCGCCAGGGACACGAACCTGCGCCCCAGCTCCAGCGCCGCGAGTACCTGGCACGCCTTGGCCTCGCTTACGCCCTTCACCGAGCACAGTTCGCTGTAAGTGGCCTTGCCCAGCCCGCGCAGCCCGTCGAACCGGGACAGCAGCCGCGTCGACTGGGCGATGACGTTGTCCCCAGCCGACCCGGCCCGCAGCAGGATCGCGATCAGCTCGGTGTTGCTGAGGTGCCGGGGGCCATACGCCGCCAGCCGCTCACGGGGCCGCTCCTCGCTGGGCATCTCGCGGACCGTGGGCCCCGCGCCGTTTTTACCCGCCGGTTCCCTGCTGACCATCGTCGTTGACATGTCGCCTCTCCCGTACGCTTGTTCGCTGATGCCATTTCAACGGAAGGCGCGGGTAAGGCGCAACCGGCAACTGTCATCAAATGTCAGCGTCGCGACCGTCAGAGGACAGAAAAATACAGAGGCGCACAGCCGTACGCCCCTGTTGGCGAGAGAACGAAATTCGATGAGGGTCAGTACTTGGAGAACTGGCCTTCGTCGCGGGTTATGAACTCCAGCACCGCCGGCTCTCCCGACGCGGTGGCGGTGAGACCCCGATTGACGGCCGGAACGATGTCGTCGGGCTCGGTGATCTTCTCGGCGTAGGCGCCCATGGCTGCGGCGACCTCGGAGAATTGCCCGCCAAGGGTCTTGACGTTGTACTTCTGGATCGCCACGGGGAACCGGCTGTCATCATAGATCGACATGTAGGAGTTGTTGATGACCACCGTCAGGGTAGGGATGTTGCATCGGACCGCCGTTTCGACATCCAGACCAACGGTGCTGAAGGCCAGGTCGCCCATCACGTTGATGACCTGCTTGTCCGGATGGGCCATCTTGGCGCCCATGGCCAGCCCTAGGCTGTATCCAAGCTGCGTCGACTTGCCCCAGCCAATGAAGCTGCGGGGGTTGCGTGCCTCCCAGAAGGGCGACATATACTCACGGGCGCTCCCGGACTCGTGGGTGACGATGGTGTTGTCCAGATCGACGGTGTGCAGCAGGTCCCAGACCACCCGGTAGGGGTTCATCGGCTTCTCGTTGGAGGTCAGCTTGGGCATCCACTGGGCCAGCCACGCCTCCTTCACCGACCGGATGTCGGCCTGCAGCGCGTGGTTGGCGGGACGGGGCGCTCCCGCTCGTTCCTTAAGTTCGTCCAGCAGTTGCCTCAACACCAGCTTCGCGTCGCCCAGCAGCGGATAGTGGCACTTGTACTCCCGGCCGATGGCGTCCTCGTCGTTGGTCAGGTGCACGAAGGTCTTGTTGTCGGCGATGGGGACGGCGAAGAAGCTCTTGGTCAGGCTCGCCCCCACGCCGAACACCGTGTCGGCGCCGTGCAGGTACTTGTTGACCATGGCCGTCGTGCTCGGGCCGCCCGCGCCCAGGGCCAGCGGGTGGTTCTCCGGGAAGGCGCTCTTGCCGGGAAGGGTGGTCATCACCGGCGCCTGCAGGAACTCGGCCAGTTCCACCAGCTCATCCGTCGCCTCGGCGTACAGGACGCCCTGCCCGGCCTGGATCACGGGGCGTTCCGCGGCCAGCAGCGCGGCGGCGGCCCGGCTCACGTCGCGAGGGTCGGCCTGCTGTAGCACCTGTCGCGGCGGTTCGTAGTCGAACAGCTCCTCCGGCAGCTCGGCCGTGGCAACATCGGCTGGAATCTCCAGCAGCACCGGTCCCGGGCGCCCGCTGCGGAGCTTGGTGAAGGCCCGGCGCAGCATCGACGGGATGCGCTCCACCATGTTGAATTCGTCGGACCACTTGGTGATGGTCTCGTAGCTGCGGGTGGGGTAGAAGTTGGGATGGACGCCCCGCTTGTCCCGGGCCATTCCGGCCGGCAGCAGGAGGATGGGCACCGACTCGGAGTACGCCTGGGCCACGCCGCCGAAACCGTTCTCCGCTCCCGGTCCGTTCTGCATCATGAAGACGCCGATCCTCTTGCCGTTGGTCGCCCGGGAGTACCCGTCCACCATGTGGACGCCGGTTACCTCCTGCCGGAAGATGATCGGGCGGATCCCGGCGATGGCCGCCGCCTCCAGCAGCGGTTGGTACGGCACGCAGCCGATGAATTCCACGCCCTCCATTCTCAGGATGTTGGCAATAGCGGTAACTCCGTCCATCTGTCAGCCTCTCCGTTCCCGGAACTCAAACTGAGGGCAAGTCTATGGAGCGCCCTTGAGGGTGTCAAGGAAGGTCCGGCTTCAGATGATGCGCGCTGAGGCCATAACGGCACTGGAAAAGCACCCAGGCGCACCCGACGCAAAACTAGAGAGGGTGCAGTTGCTATAGTTGGATGCTACGGATCTGAGGGCCCCTGGAGCGGGCGACGACCCAGCCAAGCCCGGTCCACGCTGCCCGCCAGCTACGAGCTGCTCATCCGGTGTTCACGCGCAACTGCCGGGCGAAGACCACCAGCAGCGCCGCACTGCCGACCGTGAGGGCCAGACACAGGTAGCCGATTCCGTCGTAGCCCACGCTCGCCAGGAGGGCGCCGGAGAGTCCTGCCCCCAGCACTCCGCCCACGAAGTTGCCAACGCCGATAGTGCTGGCTCCCGTAGCCTTGGATTCCCCCGAATACTCCGTGGTAGCGGCAACCATCACCGGCGCCAGGACGCTCAGCAATCCCGACCCCGCCGTGCCCAGCGCGACCGCAGACCACAGCCCGAAGTCGACAGTGAAGAAGAGGAACACGCAGGCCCCTCCTACGGCCGTGGTGACGGACATCAGGGCGACTCGGTAGCTCTTCGTGGCCACGAATCCTGCGGCGTAGCTCCCGATCACCTGGGCCGCGGCGGCAATCAGCAGGGGCAGGGCCACGAACCCCACGCTAAGATCGTAGGCCTGTATCAGGTAGGCGGCGAAGAAGCTGATCAGGCCCCAGTAGGCCAGGCGCTGGGTCACGATCACCGTCAGGGCGACCCGGAAGAATCCCATGGAAAGCAGCGACCAGTACCTGGCAAAGAACACCAGATCCCGGCTCCGTGCCCCACTGTCCCGCGGATACCAGAACCAGCACAGGAGGAGCGCCGCCGCCAGCAGCAGGCTCGCCAGCACGAAGGTGAAACGCCAGCCCCACAGGTCGGCGAACAGGGCCACCAGCGGGACGGTGATGGCCGAGGTCAGCACCACCGTGCCCATGATGCCGCCCACGGCCTGGGCTCTCCTGGCCGGAGATATGACGTCGGACACCACCCCTACGGACGTCGGTGGAATCGCCCCTCCTCCCAGGCCGCCCAGCACCCTGAGCGCGAGGAATACCTCCATGTTCGGCGCGAAAGCCGACCCGATCATCGAGACCAGGACCATCAGGACTCCGGCCAGGGCCACCGGGCGGCGGCCGAAGGAATCGGCCAGCGGCCCCACGGCGACGATGGAGACCGCCAGGGCGGCGAATGACGCGGTGTTCAACTGCCCCGAGACCGCCACCGAAACTTCAAGGTCGGTCGCGATCTCCACCAGGAGCGCAGGAACCATCACGATGGCGGTCTGGGTGCTGAGAATGGCGAGGGAAAGGACGAAGTAGAACCAGGCCTTGTTTACCTCTTTGCCCTCCGCCTGCGCCGCCTGTGTGGTCATACTGTCTTCAATTCCTGTTGCATCCGGCACGCCTATGACAATCGCGGCTATTCCCGGCTCGCGGCTTCCTGAACGTCCCGCAGATCACAGCTCTGGAAACCATCCCAAAACGCCGCCGGTTCGAACTGTTCCTGGTCCCGCCCGGCTATCAACCGCAGACACCTCCTACTCCCCGCTGAAGCTCCACGCGCTGAACCGCAGCGGCGTCAGCTTGATGACCGGGTTGCCGTCCAGGTCCATTTCCCGGTACTGCCGGTATTTCTCGCGGAGCATGGCGACGGCCCTGTCCTCCTCATCGCCAGCGCCGTCCAGCAGCGCGGCACTGCACGAAACCAGCACGTACCGGAGCGCATTCCAGTCCTCGTCCCAGTGGTCGACGACCAGCGCGGCCCGGGGGTTGTCCAGGATATTGCGGACGCGCCGGAGCCGGGTCAGCTCAACGCTCTTGGGCTTCCGGTCAAGGACGATGTAGATGGCCTGACCGTCGAAGGCGAAGCACACCGGGATGACGTGCGGGCGTCCCGCGCTGTCCGCAGTGGCGAGCCTGCCCACGCGCGCTTCGGCGAGGAACCGCGCCTGCGACTCGGTCAGCGGCGGCATGAACGCTCTGCGGCCTAGGTGTCGCCGGGCAGGAGGCGCATGGGGTCGTCCAGGAACTCCAGGTTCTCCAGCTCGGCGTGGGCCGCCTCGGACATGGCGGCGTCGCCGTCCCGCACGCAGTCGATCAGCGCCCGCCGGGCCAGCGCTCCGCCGATCTTGCCCAGCGCCGAGATGGCGGCCAGCCGGACCTCCGGGTCCTCGTCCTCCAGGAGCTCGATCAGCGGCGGAATGGCTTCCTGCTCGCCCAGGTCGCCACAGGCGTTGGCCGTCTCGTAGCGCACCGCCGGGTCGTAGCTCTCCAGTTCCCGGAGCAGCGTCGGCAGCCAGCCCGTGTCGCCGGTCCTGCCCATGGCGTACACCGAGCTGGAGCGCAGGTCGTCATTCTCGTTGTCGTAGGCCCACCGGATGTAGTCCTTGACTTCCTCGGTGTTGAAGGGGGCCACGGCCTCCAGGCAGCGGCGCCGCACCTCCAGGTCCTCGATCTCGTCCTCGAGAAAGTCCATCAGCACCCGGTAAACCAGCTCGCCGTCCTGCGACGGGACCTTGCCCTCCTGCACCAGGACGGGGAACTTGCCCATCGCCAGAGCGGCCGCGGCCCGCACCTGCGCCCCCCGCTCCGAGCGCAGCAGCTCGACCAGCTCCGTGATCAGCCAACGCTCCTCCTGTTCCCACAGGCCCTCGATCCCCAGCTGCGCCAGCCGGTCGTCGTAGTCTTTGAGACAGTGCCGGAAGATAGCGGTGAAGTCCAGCTCCAGGTTCTCCTCCGCCTGCTCCACCATAGCGGTCAGCACCTCTCGCTTCTCCTCGTCGTCCAAGGTGGAGAGAAAGCGATCAAATTCCGCCACCTCAGCCGGCGATGGGTCCGACGCCTCGTGGAATGGGGCGTCGGAGAGGGGTTCCGACTCGTCGGCAACGGCTTTTATGAACACATCGATGGCCATGACTACTCAAGTGTAGCACGGCGCAACGAGGCCATGGCCGGGGGCAGTTCGTCGAGGAGGTCGGAGGCAGCGAGACCGGCGTGCCCGATCCGGCGGGTGACCGCCTCGCCGGCAGCGGCGTGGAGGTACACCCCCACCGCGGCGGCATCAGCGGGGGCCAGCCCCTGGGCCAGCAGCGACACGATGACGCCGCTCAGCACATCGCCGGTGCCGCCCGTGGCCAGCCCGGGGTTGGCGAAGGGAGCGATCCGCACCGGGTGGCCGTGGCTGGCGATCACCGTGTGGGCGCCCTTCAACACCACCGTGGCCTTCCATTTCTCAGCCCATTCGCGAGCCACGTCCAGCCGGTCCGCCTGGATGTGGCCGACGGGAACGCCCGTGAGCGTCGACATCTCGCCGGGATGAGGGGTCAGCACCAGCGGAGAATCAACGAGCTTGTGCCATCCCTCGATACCCGAAAGGTTGTTCAGCCCGTCGGCGTCAATCAACACAGGAATTCCGGCAGGAGCCACACCCCGGTCGCCTTGCGCGGCCACACCCCGCCCGCCCTGAGCCGACGCACCCCTCTCATCCTGAGCCTGTCGAAGGGCGGCAATCGGCAGCAACTTCCGCAGGAACTCGGTAGTTCCCTCCGACCATCCCATACCGCACCCGACGAGCGCCGCGGTGAAACGGCGGTCCGACTTTCCGATGACCTCCGACGCTGAGGCATCGATTCGCCCGTCGACGTCCTCCGGCAGCGGCAGGTGAATGGCCTCGGCCCCCTTGGCGGCCGCGATGGGATACACCCCCTGGGGACTCGCCAGGGTCGTCAGACCGGCCCCGGTCCGCACCGATGCCTGCGACGCCAGCCAGGCCGCGCCCACGTATTGCCGCGACCCGGCCACCACCAGCGCGTGGCCGTAGGTGCCCTTGTGGGAGTTAAGGGCGCGCGGAGGCAGCCGGGACGCCACCCAGTCCGGCGTCAGCATCTCCACGTCCACGGCGTGTTCCTCGGCCAAGCCCGGCGGCACGCCGATGTCCAGCACCCGCAGCCGTCCCACACGCTCCACGCCGGGGAAGGTCAGCAGTCCCACCTTCGGGTACCCCAACGCCAGCGTGACATCGAACTGCGGACAGGCCGGATCGGCCTCGCCGGTATCGGCATTCAGTCCAGTGGGAAGGTCAAGCGCCATCAGCAACGGAGGATTGCGCGACTCGCGAGTCCTCTGCAACAGAAGCATCGCATCCCCTACCGGCCCGGCCAGCGGTCGCGAGCGCCCCGTGCCCAGCACCGCGTCGATGACGAGGTGCGAGCGGCCGACCATCCGCTCCAGCGTCTCGTCTCCCGGCCCGTTAACTATTTCGACATCGTAGCGTCGGGCCAGGTCCAGCTTGGGGTCGGATGACGCTCCCTCTCCCTCCGGGAGAGGGTTGGGATGAGGGCGTCCCAGCAGGCAACAGACGACGTCTGCACCCCAGCGCCGCAGGCGCCGCGCCGCCACCAGCCCGTCGGCGCCGTTATTGCCCGGCCCAACCAGGATGACGATGCGGGTCCCCGCCGCGCCGCCCAGTTCATCGCGCGCCGCCAGCGCCACCGCCAGCCCGGCGTTCTCCATCAGCGTGTCGGTGCTGACCCCGGCCCGCTCCGACGCCTGCTCGATGGCCGCCATCTGCGCCGCGGTTACAACTTTCATGGCGTCGGCTACTGCGAATCCTCTCTGTTGTTTCCGAAAACGGCTTCGGCCACTTCGGGAGAGAGAGCAACGCCGTGCTTTTCCAGCGCTTTCCGGATGCGCTTCCGCTCCCGTTCCAGCATCTTCAACTTCTGGGCTTCGCGAATGGCCTTTGCGCTCTCAAACAACTTTCGGCCTCCGCCAAATAGCACTGCCAATGGAGCCACAAGCGCCCAGTACAGGTCTACGGTGGCTAGCCATTACGAGGATTCCGAGTTGTCCTCGCGCCTCTTCCCAACTACCATCTCATACACCGCGGGCGGCAACTCCACCCCACTCGCCTCGAGAACTTCCTTTATACGCTCTCTCTCCCTCTCTTCCCCTTCACGTCGTCCCCTCTCCCTCGCTCTCTTCTCCATCCTGGCCTTTTGCGCCTCGCGGATGGCCTTTCCTTTCTCAAACAACTTCCTGCCTCCATCGAACAGCACGGCTAACGGCAGCACGAATGCCCAGTACAGGTCTACGGTTGCAGTTTCAAACCAATGGTATTGCCAGGACTCGCTGTTCTCAAACGACTTGAGAAATCGCGAGACAGGCCAATCCTGTCAGTGCAAATCCAGTTGCCTGCCAGCCAATGCCTCTGTCCGCTAGGGTTCCCTGAGTTCGATGATCCGTTTGTTGCATTATAGCTTGAGCACTTAATCCGGCTCCTCGCGGCGGGCCACGACGAAGGCTACGGACTGGTCGCGGCCGTCGGACATACTGACCGAGATCTCGACCACGCCCAGGCGCTCGGCGCGGGCCTTGGCACGGCCATACAAGGCGATGCTGGGAGCGCCGCTGGAGGCTCGGACGACCTCGATGTCCTTCCAGCTAACGCCCCGCACGCCGGTGCCCAGCGCCTTCATCGTCGCCTCCTTGGCGGCGAAGCGCGAGGCCAGCTTCGAGGGGCGGCCGCGGCAGTACTCGAGTTCGCCCGGCGTGAAGATGCGGCGCAGGAACCGCTCGCCGTAGCGCTCCAACACTCCGGCTATCCGGTCGATCTCGATGATGTCAACGCCGGTGGAAAGCATTGTCGGCAACGCACGCTACGATGACCAGGGAAGTAGAGAGCGCCTAGTCGGGCACGTGGCCCGGCAGCCCGAGGCGGTCGAGAATCTTCGAGACCGAGTAGCTGCGGTTCAGCACGTAGAAGTGGACGCCGGGAACGCCCGCCTCCCACAGTCCCTGCACCTGCCGGGCGGCGTAGTCGATGCCCAGCTCGCGGACGCTTTCGTCGTCATCCCCCAAGCGGTTGAGCTCGGCGTCCAGGTCATCGGGAATCCTCGATCCGCACAGCGAGGTGAACCGGCGGATTTGCGGGCCGCTCAGCACCGGCAGGATTCCCGGCACAACCGGGGCGTCGATGCCGGCAGCAACCGCCCGGTCGGCGAAGTCGAAGTAGTCGTTGTTGTCGAAGAAGAGCTGGGTAATCAGGAAATCGGCGCCATTGTCCACCTTCAGCTTGGCGAACTCCAAGTCCTGCTGCAAGCTGACGGCCTCTGTGTGGCCCTCCGGGTAGCAGGCGGCGGCGATCCCGAAGTCGTAGTTGTCCTTAATGTGGGTGACGAGCTGGGAGGCGTGGCTGAAACCACCCTCGGTTACCGTGAACTCCTGCTCGCCCCGAGGCGGGTCTCCCCGCAGCGCGATGACATTCTCGATGCTCGCGCCCTCCAACCGCTGCAGCACTTCGTCCAGCTCGCCGACGGTCTGTCCGGCGCAGGTCAGGTGGGCCATCACCTCGACGCCCGCCGATTCCTTGGCCTTGATTGTGATCTCCTCGGTGAACTGCCGGGTGGAGCCGCCGGCGCCGTAGGTCACCGAGACGAAGTCCGGGCTGTACCCGGCGCTCAGTTCCGCAACGGTGTCCAGCACGGCGGGAATGCCGTCGGCAGCCCGCGGCGGAAAGAATTCAAAGGATATGGTGCGCCCCTTCCGGAGCATTTCGCGTATCTTCAAAACGTGTAAAAAGTTCCTCCGTGTTCGTGTTTTTTCTCTTCACCCCCATCCACTCGCACAAATCTAGGGCGGCACGCCGGTGGCCGCTGCCTTTCAGAACTGCGGCGTGCGCTTCTCCACGAATGCCTGCACTCCCTCGGCTGGGTGGCCGGACGTCGCGACGTACTGGGCGAAGGCCATCTGCTCCACGGCCGAGCCGTCCCGCACCGTCAGGTCGCGACCCTGGTGCGTTACCCGCTTGATCCAGCCGAGGCCGGGCCGGCTCTTGCCCCGCAACGGCGCGACCAGCTTCTCCAGTTCCTCGTCCAGCTCCTCCAGCGGCGCGGAGCGCAGGGCCAGCCCCCACTCGACGGCCTCCGGGCCGTTCAGCCAGCGGCCGGTGGTCAGCAGTTCCATCGCCCGTTGCGGGCCTACGAGCCGGGGCAGCCGGATGGTCGAACCTCCGCCGGGCATGAGCCCGAAGTTCACGTGCTGGTCGCCGATGCGGGCATCGTCGGCCACGAGGGCCATGTCGCAAGCCATCATCAGCTCCAGCCCTCCGGCCAGCGCGAACCCGTGCACCACGGCTATGACTGGCATGGGCATGTCCTCGACCTGGAAGATCACCTCGTTGATGTCGGTCAGGTACTTGCGCAACGCCTCCGGGCTCTGGAAGGCGTCCTGGAAGTACTTCAGGTCCGCGCCGGCGCAGAAGCATCGGCCCTCGCCCCGCAGCACCATGGCCTTCACCGAGTCGTCGCCGGCAACATCGGTCAGCGCCGCCGACAGATCGTCGCACAGTTCGCGGCCCAGAGCGTTCATAGCGTCGGGGCGGTTGAGGCGGATGGTCGCGATGCCATCCTCTTTCTTCAGCGTTACATTGGAATAGTCCAAAACAACTCCGTTGATATCTTGATATACCGTATACTATACCCGACTTGGCGCCCTCCGCGCTGAAAGGGGGACTCATCGACGGCTCCGAGGGCTGCACTCTGAACGTCCGCGTCCAGCCCCGCGCGTCCCGCAACCGCGTCGGCGAATACCGCGACGGCGCGCTGCGGGTCAGCGTAACCGCGCCGCCCCAGGACGGACGGGCCAACATCGCGTTGCTGGAGTTGCTGGCGGACACACTGGGCGTGGCAAAGTCGCGGCTGCGCATCGTCCGCGGCCATACGGCACGCGACAAGGTGATCGCAGTTGAGGGCCTGGCTCAACCGGAAGCGGAAAGGCGCTTGTCGGCAGGCGTGAACACCCAGGCGGGTTAGCCCAGAACACCACAGCGAGACACTCAGATGCAGTACATGAACTTCGGCTGGGTCTTGGACAACGAGGTGGCCGGCTCCCAGGGGCCGGTCAACCTGCAGGACCTGTTCTTTCTCTACCAGCAGGGCGTGCGGGCCGTTATCCGCATGGAGGAGCGCACCATCCCCGCCGACACCGGCGGCTATGTCGACATCGTCGACCTGTACGTGCCGGTGACCGACTTCACCGCGCCGTCCCAGGAACAGATCGACCGGATGGTCAAGTTCATCGACGAGCAGGCGGTCTGGAACGACCGGCCCGTCGTCGTGTCCTGCTACGCCGGCATCGGGCGGACCGGAACCGTGCTGGCCTGCTATCTCGTCAGTTGCGGCTCCGCGCCCGCCGACGCCATCATCGAGGTCCGCCGCCGTCGTCCCGGCTCCATCCAGACACCGGAGCAGGAAGCCGCCGTCTTCGAGTTCGCCCGGCGCCACAATGCAGGCGACGATTCCGCAGGGTGACGCCCGGCACTCTCCAACGGCTTACCTACACGCTCTCTGAGGAGCCCTCGCATGGCCGATTCGCCGACACCACTGGATATTCCCGCCGAAATTCTCGCAGCGGTCTACCGCGAGGCCCGCAGAGCGTTCCCGTTCGAGTGCTGCGGCTGGCTCGCCGGTCCTGCCGACGGGCCGACGGTCGACACGGTCCGGCCCTGCGAGAACGCCCAAGACTCGGGCACCCATCCGACGCAGGCGGCCCGCGGGGCCGAGACCGCCTACGTCATCACCGGCAGCGACCTTCTGTCCCTGAACCACAGCCTGGACGGCGACACGCCGGCCAAGGTCATCTTCCACTCCCACCCCAACGGGCGGGCCTACTTCTCGCCCACCGACCGGGAGGTTGCCACCAGCCCCTGGGGCGACGGCCCAGCCTACCCGGTGCAGCAGCTCGTGGTGGGCATAACGGAATCGCGGGTGGAAGAAGCGGCACTGTTCGCCTGGTCCGAGAACGAGGGGGGGTTCGTGCAGGTGGCGAGCTATGCGGGGGACGCGGTGTAGCGCTTACGGACCGTCACCGGGAAACGCCAGCGCCTCTGCGTCCGCGATGTAGTCGATGGTCTCGCGGATTCGGCGCTCCGTATCACTGGTCACGTACCCGCCTTCGTAGAAGCATTCACCGTGCAGGTGGCCTATCCTGGTGTAGTATCTGCCCACCAGGTTCTCGAATGCCCTGTCGGCCTCACCCAGAAGCCGTATTCCGGTTGATGTCATCCCAGTCGTCTCTGGCAGTTGACCGGTACGCGCAAGGATCAGGGCGTCGGTGGCCCGCTTGGTTGCGCACCATGCCTTCTCGGCGGCGTCCCTAACGTCTCCCGCGTCCCACCGCTCTATGGCACTCTCGTACATCGAGTGAGCGTCAGCGAATATCTCTTTTATTTCGTCAGTCGCAACCATTTCCGGTTCCCGCGCCCCGAAAGTCCGTCATTACGTCTAATTTTACCCCAAACCACGGGGAAATAAGCTCGTGTGCTCCTTGGGATGAATTCGACCTGGTGGCGCACAGCGACTATGTTCGCCCCGTGCCCCGCCTCCCTGCTAATGCGCGGTGTCCCCGAGTATGAACACCAGCACGCTGGCCCCGACGTACAGACCGATGAGCGCCAGTGCCTCCCAGGTGAAGAACCGGTTGGGCCGCCCTCGTCCCCGTCTGAGCACCGAGGCCAGCACCACTGCCGTCATCAGTATCGCTATCGCCGCCGTCAATGTGTGTATTGGGGAGATGGCGGAGGGAGACCACAACGGCGCGCCAACCAGCGCAACGTCATCCATGAACAGGATGAACCCCATGTTGAACAGGTTGCTGCCCAACACTCCGGTTATCGCCAGCTCCGGGGCGTTGATGCGTATGGCGGCAAAGGACGCCGCCAGCTCCGGCAATGACGTGCTGAAGGCAAGGAACTGGGTGCCAAAGAAGCTGGCATTCCAGCCCATCCTCTCGGTTGTAGTTTCAGCGACTATGGAAAGCCAGATGGCCGCGCCGATGATTAGTACTGCAGATATGGCATAGATAACCAATGTCTTGGCCATGCTTTCCTTGGCGTACTGCTCCCCCTGGTCCTCCTCCTCAGCGACGCCCGAAGCGACATAGTCTCCGTCGTCCTGTTCCCTCCGCTCGAACTTGTAGAGCATGAACATGGCGAACAGAAACACCACCAGGATGACGCCGCTCGCCGGGCTGACGCTCCACGAATCCATGGCGGTTGTTTGTCCGTGGATCAGCATGGCCGTAGCAGCCAAGGCGATGATCAGTATGCCCAGGGACCCGACCAGCACGGCCGCGATGCTGACGCTACCCAGGATAGGCCCGTTGCGCCAGTAGAGGTCCAGCAGGCCGATTATCAGCAGGTTGAACAGGTTGCTGCCGAAGGCGTCGCCCACCGCAAGGTCGGGGTTATCCGCCAAGGTGATGGAACTGACCCCGACGCCCAATTCCGGCAGCGATGTCGCTGTGGCCAGCAGCACGACGCCGATGAAGGCCCGGCCCAAGCCGGTCTTGAAGGCGATAACGTCCGCCGACTTGGCCAGGAAGTTGGAGGCTCCCAGGATGACGATGGCTGCACCGGCGAGCATGAGCCACAGAACCGGCAGGGGAATTTGTTCCATTACAAGTCCTGTCTAATTTTTCCTGTCAACGGAATGAACGCGATTGGCGAGATTAACATGGATGCACAGGATATACAGGATCAGGCAAACAAAATCAAAAACCCTGTCCATCCTGTGTATCGATGTAACTTTATGTCAGGCGATGGCGGCGACGATGCGGTCGCCGATCTCCACCGTGCCGACGGAGCTTCCGCCGCCGGCGATGTCGGCGGTGCGCAACCCGCCCTCCAGCGTCTGCTCCACGGCGCGCTCAACCGCGGCGGCCTCCTCGGTCAGGCCCAGGGAGTATCGCAGCATCATGGCCATGCTCAATATGGAGCCGATGGGGTTGGCAATGCCCTTGCCGGCGATATCGGGGGCCGTGCCGTGGATCGGCTCGTACATGCCCACCGACGGCTGCCCGTCCACCGGCACGCCCGCCAGGCTCGCCGAGGGCAGCAGGCCCATCGAAGCCGCCAGCACCGAGGCCTCGTCGGTCAGGATGTCGCCGAAGGTGTTCTCGGCCACGATCACATCGAAGCGCGACGGCTGCGAGATGAGCTGCATGGCGCAGGCGTCCACCAGCACGTGCTCCAGCTCCACGTCCGGGTACTCCTCGCCCAGCCGCGTCGCTACCGTGCGCCAGAGCCGCGAGCACTCGAGCACGTTGGCCTTGTCCACCGAGGTCAGCTTCTTGCGCCGTCCCCGGGCCAGCTCGAAGCCCACGCGCAGCACTCGCTCGATCTCGCCCTCGGTGTAGCGCATGGTGTCCTCGGCAATGATGCCGCCCGGCGTCTCCCGCCGTCCCCGGGGCTCGGCGTAATACAGTCCGCCGGTCAGCTCCCGCACCACCACCATGTCCACGCCCTCCAGGACGCTGGACTTCAACGGACTGGCGTCGGCCAGCCACGGGTAGACCTTCACCGGGCGGATGTTGGCGAAGACGCCCATGTGGGCCCGGATGTCCAGCAGGCCCTGCTCCGGGCGCACCGAGGCGTTGGGGTCGTCCCATTTGGGGCCGCCCACGGCACCGAACAGCACCGCGTCGTTGCCCCCGGCCATCGCCCGCACCTCGTCGGTGAAGGGGATGCCGTGCTTGTCGATGGATATGCCGCCGATGTCGCCGTACGACAGGCTGAACGAGTGCCCGAAGGCCGAGCCGACGGCCTCCAGCGCGCGGACGCCCTGGTCCGTAACCTCCGGCCCGATCCCGTCGCCGCCCATAACCGCAATCTTGAACTCCAAGGCCAATCCCTCCAAGCGCAAAAACCGCGCACAGTATACCAAGAAGGGGGAAAGGATTGCTGACAGCAGCCCTCTTTAGTCATGGGACTGAGTCGCGCTAAGATAGAAGAAGGCGTTTAGGAATTAGTCCCGACAGTTCAGGACGAAAGAAATCGGGAATCAATTCCGCGGGAACGCTTTGGGGATCGAATCATATTTGGTTAGGCTTCGCTGGCGCAGTCGCGATCGTCGCAAATTTGGCTACTGAGCGGAGATTTAATTCATATGAGCCAAAGGCGAATAAACGGGCTTTTTGAGTCAGTCTTCTTCAGACAGCTATGTGCTTCGTTGATGGCTGTGCTCATCGGCGTCGCACTTCTTATTTGGGTAATTTATCCGTTTGTGGAGAAAGGCCATTCGGCCTACGACAATGCACTCTGGGCAATTGCTCCCGCTGTGGCAATATTTGGCATTTTTGGCTGGACAGGAGGAACGAGCAATGCCTTTTGCCGCTGCCTGCGGGAGTCGCTCAAGAAAATTGGCCTCGCATATACTGCTGGCGCTCTCGCTTTGACAGGTATGGCTTTCTTGCGTCCAATAATCGATGCCGCGGAGATTGACAGTCCGGAGTATTGGATTTTCGCTACACCTTTTGTGTTGCTGGGCCTGTTGGCAATTGCGCCCATTGCCGCAGGTACATACTACTTGATACTTAACATCCACCCGCTATGGCAGTTTCGTGAAGAGTCTAAACTTTGTCCTATATGCAGTTAATCTTGTTTTCTTAAGTAACCTGGAAGTAATTGTTTCAGGAAGTTTCTCTCACGACCCGTACGGCAGCCCCTCGGATCCCGGGTACCTTTCGCCTGGTGTTGAAGAACGCGACTACTCTGCAAAATTGCGTGCCGTTCACCTCAGTCATAGAATGGTCCAAAGGGTAGAGACCCCATGACCACCATCAACAGCCAGGAAGACCTTCTCCGCGCGCTCCGGGAGAACCCGGAGTGGAAGGAGGCCGTGCGCGCCCTGATCCTGGGCGAGGAGCTGTTGCAGCTTCCCACCCGGTTCAACGCCTTCGTCGACGAGCAGCGGCAGGTGAACAAGCGCGTGGAGTCCCGGCTGGACCGGATGGAATCCGATATCTTGGAACTCAAGACCGGACAGGAGGACCTCAAAGCAGGGCAGGCACGACTTGAGGCAGGCCAGGCGAGGATAGAAGCGCGCATGACCAGGCAGGAAAACGATATGTCCACCGTCAAGGCGGCTCACGCCCGCTGGTCCGCGCTCCGGGGCGCCGAGAGCATCACCATCGACATGGACATCGAATACGTGAAGACGCTCTCGGAAGCCGACATGGTCCGCATGGCCAAAACCGGCAATCCCAACATGACTCGCGGCGAGTTGTTCAGCTTCAGGACCGCCGACCTGGTGGTGGAAGCAAGGGATGAGTCGGGAACCGTCTACATCTGCATGGAGGCCTCGTACACCGGCGACCTGCGGGACAGTGACCACGCCCGGCGCAATGCGCGACTGATCACCGAATTCACCGGCCACCGGACCATTCCCGTAGTCGCCAGCGTCAGAAACGTCCGCGAGGTAACCGCCCTCATCGATTCGGGCGCGGTCTACTGGTACGAGATACCGGAACGCTACATGGAGACCGAGTAGGCTGACCCCTCCCATGACCACCATCAACAGCCAGGAAGACTTCCTCCGCGCGCTCCGGGAGAACCCGGAGTGGAAGGAGGCCGTGCGCGCCCTGATCCTGGGCGAGGAGCTGTTGCAGCTTCCCGCCCGGTTCAACGCCTTCGTCGACGAGCAGCGGCAGGTCAACAAGCGCGTGGAAACCCGGCTGGACCGGATAGAAGGCGATATTTCCGAACTCAAGGATGGTCAGACGGAACTGCGAACCGGACAAGCGGAACTGCGAACCGGACAAGCGGAACTGCGGGCGGGCCAAGAGGAACTGCGGGCAGGACAGGCACAGCTTCAAGCGGGGCAGAGGAGGATCGAGGCGCGGATGGACCGGCAGGAGTTCGACAACTCGACGCTGAAGAACTTTTACATGAGTACTCTGGTCCAGAAATCCGCCGAGACTCTCCCCTTGGATTTCGGGATCGAGTATGTTCGCACTCTCACCGCTACCGATCTGGACCGCATGTTAAGGGCGAACCGGCCACAGCTTCCGACTAACGAAGCCCGCAGCTTCAGACGGGCTGACATGGTCGTAGAAGCGCGGGATGAATCGGGGACGGTCTACATCGTGGTGGAGGCCTCCTACACCGGCGACCTGCGAGACACCGACCGCGTCCTGCGCAACGCCCGGATGCTTGCAGAGTTCACCGGCCACCGCACCATACCTGTGGTGGCCAGCGTACGGAACGTGAACGAGGTATCGGAGCTCATCGATTCCGGTGTCGTCCACTGGTACGAACAGGAGGATAGACTCGCGCCCAGGGAATAGCCCCTTTCCCCACGCACCTGGGAAGGGTGCATCGGGAAGCCGGCCTGTGGCCTCCTAACCACAGATGCCGCACATCCACACTCACGCCGCCATCGCTCTCGGCGTTCGCTCCCTGCTCCCGCCGGGGCCATCGGGGTTCACCACCAGCACCGGCCGCCTGGTGTGCTCCAGCAGTTGCTTGAGGCTGGAGCTCCGCAGCCGCTCGAACAGGCCGGGGTTCACCAGTGTCGCCGGTATCGGCCGGTATCGGAGGCAACCCGCTACACCGTCGGCTCCCCCAGGCCGCCGCGCTCGGCGGGCACGGCCTCGTCCTCGCCCGGCCACGGCGGCGTTGTGTGGCAGAGGAACCGCAACTCACCGTCCGGAGACGCGGCGAACTGGAAGCGCCACCCCGTCGGAATCACCAGCGCGTCCCCCGCCGACACCTCCTGCGGCGTTGGATCTTCGACCGGCTCAGGACCGGCGGCGTCCGGCGGGCAGCGCCAGACCCGCCCGCTGCCCTGCAGGATGTACCAGGTCTCCTCCACCGTCCGGTGGTACACCGGCCGCGACACCTGCCCCGCCGCCAGCGTAACCTCCACCGTGCTGCTCCTGGTGGCCCCGTTCCGCCCGTCGGCCAGCAGCCGTATCTCCGACCCGTCCGGCGCTGAAACGTCCGGCTCCTCGGACCGTCGGCGAACAGGCGGAATTAGTGGTTCAGCACTCATTCAGGTGTCGTCCCTAACTTTCATATATTCACTTAATCTTGCCTATACGAGCCGACATGACAAATCCCCTCTCCCACTGAGAGAGGGTTAGGGTGAGGGCGCGCCCCGGCTCTTCCAAGGGAGATGTACTGGGATGGGACTCTTGCATCACCCCGTCGGCGCCGTCAGTCCTTCTCCCAGGACGCTCCAGTAGGGAACCGCAAAGGCCATGAGCACCACCACGGCTACGATGGTCATGATGATCCCCGCTCGCAACACTTCGGGCGATGAGATGTCTGCCCGCTGGTATATGAAAACGCTGCCCGCCGCGGCTGCCGGGTAGTACACCACCGAGTCCCCGACGATCACCACCGCCAGCCCACACACCATCGGGTTCAGCCCCAACGACGCGCCGGTGGACATCGCCACCGGTATGATGAACGCCAGGTAGCCGGCAATGTTGGGCATCACGAACCGCACCGCCGCTGCCGCACCCGCCATCGCCAGCAACAGCACCCACGGCGTGTCGGAAACACCCCCCACCGCCGACACCAGAGTGCCCGCGAACCACTCAGCCGCTCCGCTCTCGACCAGTGCGCCGGAAAGCGACAGCGAGGTGGCGATGATGAAGAAGTTGCTCCACCCCAGGTTCTGCTCGAACACCCGCCAGGACAGCAGCCCTACCCCAGGCAGCAGGATGACCACCATCGCGATCAGCGCCGGAACCGCGGGCGACAGGCCGTGGGCGAAGTCGGTGAACCACAGCAACGCCACGCCGGCGGCGATCAGGGCGGCCTTGACCTCATCCGCCGAGAAGGCTTCTGCAGCGTGGTCTCCTCCCGCATTGTCCACCAGTGCCTGGAACCCGGAGAACCCGGAACGGTACAACAGGAACACCGCCACCCCACCCACAACAAGGATCAGCCAGAAGGGCAGGGCCATGAGCACGAACCAGCTGGTCCACGAGAAGTCGCCGATGAGCGCCGAGGCCACGATGGGCGTGATGCCTCCCGCCAGCAGGGCGGTGGACCCCAGGCGGTTGAGGGATCCCATGGCCATCATCACGCCCTTGTTCAGCGGGTGCCGCCGGTCGATGTTCCAGCGCCCCATGACCTCTTCATAGACATGCACCAGGATGGCGCCCCGCGTCGAGGCCGACGGCAGTGCGAAGGTGAGCGCCGCGAATGACACCAGCATCTGCACATACAGCGCCCGCGGGCTGCCCCGGGACAGGCGGATCAGGTAGCCGGCCATACGGTTTGCCAGCCCGGACTGCTGCACACCCAACCCCAGGGTCAGTATGCCGATCAAGAAGTAGGGCACAGGCTGGGAGAAACCGTACAGCGCGGCCTCGATGTCCGGCACCGCTCCGACGAGCGTCAGCATGACCACAGCCGCGACGCCCGTAACCGCCAGCGGCAGGGCCCCCGTGGCCCACAGCCCCACAGCCAGCGCCATCACGGCCAGGGCCCGCTGCCCCTCGCCGGACAACCCCTCCGGTCTCGCCACCAGCAGCACCACGGCAAAAGCCAGCAGCGGGAGGCCAAACTGAACCGCAGCAACGCCGGGCCGCTCGCCCAGCGCCTTAACCCAGCTTGTGCGATCCAGAACCGTCATCTACAAGGATCGAGCTCTTCCGTGCCGCCGCATTTTGCCTACAAAAACCGTCATTTCTGCTGCCCCCGTCATTGCCGCGAAAATAGGATGCCTGTGGGACAAATTCGTTCTCCCTCCGGGAGAGGGTTAGGGTGAGGGCGTCCCCTCTGTCACTAGACCGTCATAGGCGTGAATTTCGGCTATTTTCATGGCAATGACGGATTTCTGCTGCCCAATGGTCGGAACGTGACATTTCAGCGAGTAAACGGCAAGACCCCCGGAGTGCTGGCCCCGGGGGTCCTGCCAGTGCTTGCGTCAGTGGCTGCCGTTCAGGAAACCGCGGGCTTTCGGCCCTTGCGCTCCAGGAAGTCGGCGAACCCCTCCTCCACGGTCAGCCCGCGGAAGCGCCCCTGTCGGCCCTCGATCTCCGTCCAGAACTGCTCCTCCAGCGAGTTGCCGGTATGCTCAATGAGCAACTGCTTGATGTTGTTCACGCCCTCGGGCCGGTTCTTGGCTATGCCAGCCGCCACCTCGATGGTCTTCTCCATCAGGTTTTCGGACGACACCAGGTGGTTGATCAGGCCGATGTGGTAGGCTTCGTCGGCGAAGACCTCTCGTCCGCTGTACAGCAACTCCTTGGCCTTGCCCCAGCCCACCAGCGTCGGCAGGCTCCAGGTGGCGTTCAGCTGCCCGTAGTTGACGGCGAGGAAGCGGAAGCTGGTCTTCTCGCAGCCGATCAGGAAGTCCATGCTGGTGGCCATCACTGTGCCGCCGCCGTAGCACAGTCCGTTGATCGCCCCGATTACCGGCTTGCTACAGGTGGCCATGTGCCAGGTATAGTTGGCCCGCTCGGCGGCGCCGGCATCCCGCATCTCCTGAGTGAACTCGCGGTTCTCGTGGATGTCGGCCCCGGCCGAGAACGCCCGCTCACCGGCGCCGGTGATGATCACCGCGCCGATGCCGTCGTCGGCCTCCGCCTCGGTGAGAAACGCGTCCACCTCGCGCACCAGCTTCAGGTTCAGCGCGTTCAGCACCTCGGGCCGGTTCAGGGTAACGATGGCAACCCGGTCCACCTGGTCGGTGGAAATAACCTCAAAAGCCATATCAGCCCAGACTCCTCAGCCGCCCGCCCCACGGGGCGAGCCGTGAATGGTTCATAGACACCGCAACGCTCAAACGCCGCAGACAACCGCTAACTAAACCACAACGGGGTGAGGTTTGCAAACGGAACCCGCGATGCCGAAACTGCCCTGCTTTCATCCTCGTTGGCGGCGCATCAGCACGTGGAGTGCGAAGGCGCGGCGGTCGGCACTGGGAACGGTTTCAAAGACGTCTATTGCATCCTGTACTTCGTCAACCGTCTGCAGCACCCACCGCCGAGAATAAGTCGCGTCAGGCGAATAGTCGGCTTGTTGTCGTTGGCTTTGCATATGGACGAAAGTGCGTCCAAAGTATTGGACCTCTTGAGGGAATCGCCTCATAGCGGACAGGTCGTTGCATTGATTCCTTGCGTGTCCATGCTCCAGTGCTCTGTAGGTTTGCACCCAAGCCGCATCGCTCCGCGTGGAACCTGCCAGACGGCTTGCACAGCAAAAGGCCATGGCATGAAAGAGAGCGTAGTAGGCAGCGCTCACGGCCCTTCGGAGTTCAGCCTGCCTGGGTCGGCCCCTGCTCCCTCCAACCGCTCCAGATGCCAGCTGCCTCGCAATTCTCAACAAATCGCGGGGGTTCACGGCATTTGCCCCGGAATCCGCTCTTTGTGGATACTCTTCCACTCAGACTTCTCTATGAACGCGTGGCCCGCATATAAGGGCCATTCTTCCTCCGGCAGGTAGTCGAGCAAACGCCCCTCGAGACGGCCAGTCCATCTGGGATCAAGTTTCTTCTGGTCGCCGTCGAAAATGATGTAGATGTGCAGAAACTCGTCGCCGTAGTGGTCCAGCTCCGGGTTGACGATTATCGGGTCGAAGACGAACTCGTCCCTGAACCTGCCCTCGAGGTCTTGCCTGACGAAGCTCTCCACCTTCTCGATGACTTCCTGCGGTATCGTGGGCCTTTTCCCGAAGTATCGGAATGACTCGTGCATTTGCGGCCTCCAACGTTCGGGGGCAACGGTTCGATCTGATGGAATTAAGGCTACCAAGATTGCGGGTACAATGTACAGGCTGAGACACAGAGACCGAGAGGGCAGCTAGTGCCCCGTAGCGAAGGAGGCATCCCATGCAGCAACGCGACTTTGTCGGCTACGGCCCCAGGCCGCCGGCCGTACGGTGGCCCAACGACGCGCGTATCGCCGTCTCGGTGGTCGTCAACTACGAGGAAGGCTCCGAGTACTCCACCCTCGACGGCGACCCGGCTGGCGAGACCTCCGGCGAGTCGCCCTCGCCCCTCGGCGCGGGCGAACGCGACCTGGCCAACGAGTCCTTCTTCGAGTACGGCAGCCGCGTCGGCGTCTGGCGCATCATGGACATTCTCGAGCGCAACAACGTGCCTTCCACTTTCTACGCCTGCGCCCTGGCCCTGGAGCGCAACCCGGAGGTTGGCCCCGAGGCCATCCGCCGCGGCCACGAGGTGATGGGCCACGGCAACCGCTGGGAGGAGTATTACCGGATGGACCGCGACGCCGAGCGGCAGGCCATCCGCGAGGCCGTAGACACCATCGAGCGCATCTGCGGCCAGCGGCCCCTGGGCTGGTACACCCGCTACGGCCCCAGCGTCAACACCCGCGATCTAGTGGTCGAGGAGGGCGGCTTTGAGTACGACTGCAACGCCTACAACGACGACCTTCCCTATTGGACCGAAGTCCACGGCAACCCCTGGCTGGTGGTGCCCTACTCGCTGGAGGTCAACGACTACAAGTACTGGCGCGGCGACCTGCTGACCCCGGAGCACTTCTTCCAGGTGGCCAAGGCCTCCTTCGACCAGCTATACGAGGAAGGCGCAACCCACCCGAAGATGATGTCCGTCGGCCTGCACTGCCGAATCATCGGCAAGCCCAGCCGCGCCCACGCCCTCGACCAGTTCCTGAAGTACGCTTCGGAGAAGGAGGGCGTCTGGTTCGCCCGCCGCCTCGACATAGCCCGCTGGTGGAAGGAGCACTACCCGCCGTCCGTCTGAACTGTGATGCGTGAATGAATTGGTAAACAATATCGTCATTCCGGCTTTCGCCGGAATCCAGAGATGTTGCCCTCCGGCTGCGTTCTCTGTGCCTGGCGTTTTCTGGATTCCGGCTTTCGCCGGAATGACGAGTAACTGATACGGAATGTTTACCAATCAATTCACACCTCAGTAATTTCCTGCCAGTGCGGACTGGAAACGCGAGGAATATTTCCTTTCGTCAATCACAAAAGCCGACAGCGCGGCGGGGAACAGCAGCACCCCGGAAATGGCAAACGGCAGGAAGTATGAGCCGGTTGCATCGTAGAGTATTCCGGCCAGCAAAATGCTGCCGAAGGACCCCACCTGATGGCACATGAGCGATATGCCGGAAATCGTAGCCAATGCCCGCAACCCGTAAACGTCGGCAGTCAGGGAGGTAGTAATTGGCACGCTGGCGATCCAGGACAAGCCTGCCAGCGTGGCGAACACCCAGAGGCTCGCTAGACCCGGAGAGCTGATTACAGGCAGAGCGATGCCGCGCTCCACCACAAACAGCCCTCCCAGCAGCGCCACGTAGGCCAGCCCGCGAACAAGATAAACCCAGGCCAGCACATTCTTGCGCCCGAAGCGGTCGGCCAGCCAGCTCCCGACGATGCCGCCCACCACACTCAGCCCCATCATGAAGCCGAAAATCACCCCGGCCAAAGTGAGAGAGATACCTATCTGCTCCTCGGCATAGGCAGGAAAGTGTATGGTGATTGCGCCTACGGAAATGCCACAGATGGTGAAAGACGCCGACAGGTACCGTTCGCTACTGGCAGGGCGCCCTTTCGGCTTAAATCCGGTCAGTCCTGAAGGAATCCAGAAGCCCGACCGCGCACCGTCAGAACGGTAGCAACAGTAGCCGTCAGGATCAACACCCTGCTGTCAGGCCACGAGGTCTGATTGCAGGGTGTTGATCCTGTAAGGCGTATGTTGCGGTTGCGGAGAGTATCTCTCGTTCATGGCTAAGGACGTTTTGGCTTGGGTAGCCTTACCGCTGGTCGTAGCCCCTCGCGCTTTGTGATGCTAAAGTTGAATTGCGGCAGTACGTACAACACACGAGGGGGTCTCGGTCTCGGTTTAGGCTTACGGGTGCTATGTTTTCGCGGGGCAGGTGAATCTAGAAGTTCCAACTTTGCCGTTGGTTTGTTGGGGTATACTCGACCTTGACTCTGCGATAGAACAGAGTTACTGTCCCTATTGATGGGGCACATGGGGTGGCTCCTGTCATCGAGGGTTCTGGTGTCTCAGACCAGGCCCTCGTTATTGTCTTATCGTAGATAAACGCCTCATTCCTGTCAAATAGAAGAGGGCAGATCGTTTTCGCACGATCTGCCCATCTCTTTGTGGTCAAACAGACGCAAGCAGAGTACAATGCCGCTTGCGACGACATTGACCGGACTCAATCAGGATCAATCCACAGGTAAACCGCTGGCGAGGCCACGTGCCTCCTTTGGGTATGCCTGTGGGCTACGGTCGGTGTCGTCGCAAGCACCTTGCCATCCTGAAGGAGGCCCAATGCTTGCTTCTACCAACCGACCCGCCCACGCTAGGGCTGGCACCCCTCCACACGTGGACGACCTGAAAGATGGAGGTCGGCACGTGTTCTTGAAACCTCACCCCACGGGTGGCCGTTGCCCAGGTCCTCTGTGTGACGGTAGTACGGAATCCACTGAATGGTGGCAAATAGAAGATCGGCAAGGCCGGGTCTTTTACGTTTGCCATTTCTGCTACATGATGCAGTATATGTCCGAGTTCTTTTAATCAGTAGGCGACAAGTTAATGACTTGCCGCCTACGTTCCTGTTTGGCATTTCTGTCGACATCACAATAGAAGGAGTTTCACATGTTTACCCAATTTCTCTTGGTCATGTTGCTTTGCCTCATGATCGTTTCATGTGCCAATCCAACACCTACGTCAAATCCACCTTCCACACCCACAGATCCCAGTCCATCGCCTGCAACTGATACATCTATTCCATCCACACCGATGGCTACAGCTACTACGCCTCCACCCCTCGCAACGATATACAATCTGGACGAGTCACACTTTTACACTATCAAACAGCTAGGTGAAGACCGGGTAAATACTATGAGGGGTACAAGTACCACAATACCAAAGAGTCCCATCATAATAGAGGCTTGCCATGTAGGCAAAAGTCTCACAATTGAAAAAGAGTTCTGGGTCGCCTTTTCTCAGGACGGAGACTTCGACTTGAAAAACAACGTGATACTTGTCACTGGATTTGATAGTCTCCCAAAGTATACAGTTTGCTATGAAATGGTCGTTGAGTATCAAGGTCTGGAGAGAGTTTCCGTTACATCCGTCTTTCGGACTAGGGAACCTCAATTACAAAAGTTCCGTCTAGTTGATGGAGACGCTATACGTGCACAAAGGTAAATCTATTGCGAGTGGGCCAGCCTTGAATCGGGCTTATACCGACGAAGATACAACACAGGCGTTTGGACCCATCCTTAACAAAACCGCCGAGGCCAACCTCGGCGGTTCTGTTTGTCTACTTACGGTTGCGGCGCGGTGGCTTCGGTCTTAACCCACGCATCACCTTCTGCGGAAACATCGGTAATTGCCGGTCAACATGCCCACCCGCAATCTTCGGCAGTACGGCCTTCGGACCCCTCACCCGACCCTTGCTTTTGTTCTTAGAATCACCGGACCCGTACAGCTTTTCTTTCTTCTTGTCCGCTTTTGCTTTGGCCCTCGCCGCATGTTCCGGTGGTACCCTGGCCGCACCCCGTTTTGTGACTCTCTTTCTCCACTCCGGGGGTACAGAGATATCCGCCCTCACCACGTCCGCCCATTCCCTGAAGGGCACATCTACTTTCGCCGCCTGGGCGGGAGTCCGTCCCTTCAACGCCTCGTGCTTCCTAAAATAGTTGTAGTCGATTGCGAGTCCTTCCAGCAGGTGTTGGGCGCTGTCCATGCTGTGCATACCACGAAGCGTCTTTTCGCGGGCTCGCAACGTGCCATTCAGCCGTTCCAGCCGGTTGTTATTGATCCAGTGGTTTACCCCCTGCGACAGGATATGCCGTGTCTTGGGCAACAGCTTCCTGATGGCAGGCGGATACGTCTTGAGTTTGTCCGTCGTTATCTTGTCCGGTGGCCGGTCTGCGACCGCCAGGGCTTTCCGAAGGGCCTGAATTGCCTCTTCCTCGCTGTTGCTCGGAGTGAGGTGGCAGGCCAGCAAGTACCTGGTCTGCCGGTCCATGATGTTCCACAGACAGCACATGGTGCCGCCGACGTACACGAACATCTCGTCAGCTACCCAATGCCCGGACGTGTTGGCCTTGACGTCTTTTAGCGCGTATCTGGCGGCGTCCGTGTAGTCGACAGTCCACTGGTGGAGAGTGTCTTTGGAGGGTTCCGGTATGTCGTAACGGTGTTCGATGTTTTCCGCCGATTGTTTGACGCTCATGCCACTGTAGTATTCGTCTATAGTGGCCCCAATCAGCTCGGCGTCGTACCTGCGTCTATGGGCCGTCCCGTTGGCACGAAACCACTTCCCGCATCCTCGGCACTCGTATCTTTGCTGGCCGTTCCTTCGCCCTGCTTTGTGTACTCGGCTGTCCCCGCAGGACGGGCAACAAACCTCATAAGTGATGGTCTGTGTGAATTCAGTCATGGTCTTCCCCCCCGCGACCATACCACTTCCTCCAGAGGAAAGGTATTATCAAACACAGAAGGATAGCTACTACAAAGCCGGTGGCTACCCAACCATTCAGCCATGCTACATCGTTGAGGGGCGTCCATGCTGAAACAGCTTCAATTGCTTCTTCGGTGAATTGAAGTAGATCAAGCCACGGCCCCAATTTGCCAACCATGACTTTGATTGCCGTAAATACTGTTTTCATCAGCCACCTCCAAACTGAGGTAGCTGAAATCGAGTTGGGATATCGCAAAATGCGATATTAAGCATTCGCTTTTGACACAAGAACGAGTTATCCTCATGCCAAGCTACAAGATGGGGGTGAAGTGGACCTGCCCTTCTGTTCACTGGTGCCCTCCTTGTGGCTAGGGGCTACGGGCTCTGGTAAAGCCTGTGGCCCCGCCGATTTTGATACCGAAATAACGCCAGTCGCCTGTTTAAGGTGACGATGGCGTTCCGTTCATAGAACGGCGGTATCCCAAAGAGGGCAAATACGAGAGGTGTATCCGCGTGACGCGGTAATCAGGTAGTTGTCGAATAGCGGTATGCTATCAGGTTAACGCACACCGATGGTTATGTCAACAAAGCGACGCTCTTGACGTGCACATCGATATATTGTATACTAAATATCTACAAATAGAATATTTTGGGATCAAGGTCACGGGGTTTGTAGCTGAAAGGTAGCCGAAACCCTCGACCTGCCAGAAGCGAACGGTATACGCCGACAGGTTCCATATGGGCCGAGAACGAAAGGCCTGCCACCATTCCTGGACCTCGAACAGGCCTCGCTCTTGTGCCGGTGAAGGTTCATCCGCAGGCGGCGTCGGGTCGCCGTCAGGCTGCAACCCCATCTGAACCGGACTATTCCGTAAGAATATGAAACCCAGCGGCAGCGCCAGCACGGTTATGATCACCCCCAGGGCGATCCAGGACACCCTCCAGTCAACCAATTCCACCAGGTAGGCGCTGAAGGGAATCAGAGTAAGCCCGCCCAGGGCCCCGCCGGCTACCAGCAGTCCCAGGACCGTTGTGCGCCGCCGCAGAAACCAGCGGGCCAATAGGGGGCCCAGCGTACCCTCGGACACACCGCTAACGGCGGTGGACAGTACGAAGCTGAACAGGAACACCAGGAACAGATAATGGAATGTGAGGCTCAATCCCGCCGTCCCCAGTCCCACTATCAACAGACTGACGAGAATCACCTTGCGAGAGTCGAATTTGTCGAAGAGGTGTCCCAGCACGGGTTGCGTCAATCCGTTGACCAACACGCCGATGCCCGCCGCCACCGATATGGTTGTGCGGTTCCAGTCGAAGGCCTCGCTCATCGGAATTACAAAGACTCCGAAGGCGCTTCGCGAGCCGAGGGTCACCGCGGCGATGAACATGGCAGTGGCGGTGACGTACCACCCGTAGTAGATGCCATTCCCAGGGCTTGGCTCTTTGTTCATGGCCAATTACCTGCGTCCACCCTGTCAGGTGAGAATAGTCCTCATTCCATCCAAGTCTAAATCAAAGTCAAGTGGATATGCGCAGACTTTGTGGGGCAGACATCGGAATCGAGTCATTCTCAACCGGGTCATTCTCCGGGTACGGAAAAGAGGGACATACCCACGCATCCCCTGTTGATGATCGTGAGCATTTGAATGTACATCCCACCTTTACGCCGGTTTGGATTATAGTTTCGTCACTTCTACCCGAAAGGAGCCGCACCATGAAAACCGTTCGCATCTACCAGACCGGCGGGCCCGAGGTCCTGAACTACGAGGACGCGCCGGAGCCGTCCCCTGCGCCGGGACAAGCCCTGGTTGAGATCAGGTCCATCGGCGTCAACTACACCGACGTCTCCAGCCGCAAGGGCACGAACCCGCCGGACGCCTTCCCCTGGACGCCGGGCCGGGAGGCTGCGGGCGTGGTCACCGCCGTAGGCGATGGAGTAACCGAGGTGGCCGTCGGCGACCGGGTGGCCTACGCCATGCACACTGGCACCTACTCCCAGGTCCACTCCGTACCGTCGTGGCTGCTGGTGAAGATACCCGACGGCCTGGACTTCGCCACAGCCGCGGCCACCATGCTACAGGGCATGACCGCCCATTTCCTCGTCTACGGCATCGCTCACCTTCAGAAAGGCGACCGCGTGCTGGTACATGCAGGGGCCGGGGGCATGGGCCTCTGGCTCATCCAGATGCTGAAGAACATCGGCGTCTACGTGCACACCACCGTCTCCACCGACGAGAAAGCCGCGCTGGCCAGCGGAGCAGGCGCAGACCACGTCATCAACTACACGCAGCAGGACTTCGAGGAGGAGATCCGCAGGGACGCCAACGGTCAGGGCATCAAGATGGTGATGGACGCCGTGGGCGCCACCACCTTCGACAAGGGGATGCGCCTGCTGGGGCGCCGCGGCTACATGGCCCTGTACGGCCAGGCCAGCGGCGCCGTCGGGCAGGTAGACAGCGGCGTTTTGCGCAACGGCTCGCTGTCCCTCGTCCGCCCCAGCCTCGGCGACTACACCGCCACCCGCGATGAGCTGGTGCAGCGCGCCACCGACGTTCTCAACTGGGTGCAATCCGGCGAGGTCAAGCTCTACGTCGGCCTAGAGCTGCCGCTGTCCGAGGCCCGCGAAGCACATCGCAAGCTCGAGGGCCGGGAGACTACGGGGAAGATCCTGCTGACGCCGTAGGGGGCGTCTCTCAAAGCAGGTGATTCGCTTTCCTCAAGTCGTTTTCACTCCACCTTTTCACCCCCACCCTCCCCCTGAGGGGGAGGGGATATGCCTACACACCCTCTCAGTCGTTCCGATAGACACAGCGAGTCCGTTGGTGGTGAACCCTGAGCATGTCGAAGGGTCGAACCACGAACGGACTTCACCTAATCGAGTCAGCCCTGGCTCCGCCTCCTCAGTTCCTCCTCCAGTTCACGCACACGGGCCTCGGCAGCCAACCGCCCCTCCCGCTCCTCGTCGAAGGTTCTGAGATGCGCCTGGGCAACCGGGTCGTACCACCGCAGCTGGCCGTGGTCCCAGCAGGGGTCCAGGTTGAGCACGTCACTGTGCCCGTGAAGATGCTCAGGCTCAACCTCGACGATCTCGACCGGCTGGTATGATCCTCCGGCAAGCCGGTCTCCCGCCAGGGGAGCATCATAGCGCTGGTTGCCCGTCGGGTCGAAACGCCAGTACTCGGGAATGCCGAAGTTGGCGTAGTCCACCCGCTTCCCGGTGACATCGTTCTCGGCCGTCCTGATCGACGCCACTTCCAGCACGAAGTCAGGCGGCTTGCCCAAATCGCGAATGGAGTAGCCGTTCTGCTGCACGGCCTGCTCCCGGTTTATGTCGAACGCAACCAGCAGGTCAGGGATGCGGTGGCCCCGCTGCTGGCTGGGAGTCCACCGTACTGGGATTTCGCTGAGAACTATGGTGGTTTCGCGGTTGCCCAGGTGTCCTTCCAAGGCCGCTTGGTGGGCGGGTCGGTCCAGGTAGATTGAGTTCTGCAAGTCGTCCCTCGGAGGGAAGTCCGGGAACACTTCCAGCGTCCCGGCATCCACCGATCGTCGCTTCGGCTTGCTGGTCATGGCTATCCTCGATGGCCAGTCGGGGCGGATCTTATGTAGATATTATAGGGCGAGGTCAGCTCAGTTTGTCCGGAACAGAACCGCTTCTTCTCCTACTGCGCGACCCAGCCGCCGTCTATCACCAGCTCGCTGCCGGTTACGAACGACGCCTCGTCGGAGGCCAGGTACAGCACCCCGTAGGCCACGTCGATGGCCTCGCCGTAGCGGCCCAGCGGTATCCGCGAGGTCATCAGTGATCGCACCGCCGCGTCCGACCGCCGTCCCTCGGTCATCGGCGTCACGATCGGTCCGGGGTGCACCGAGTTGCAGCGGATACCCTCAGCTGCGTACTGGATGGCCGTGGATTTGGTCAGCAGCCGCACCGCGCCCTTGGACGCGATGTATTGGGGGCTGGACTCGTTCATCGCCACGATGCCAAGCTGCGACGAGATGTTGATGATGGACCCGCCCCCGGCCCGCTGCATGGCCGGAATGGCATGCTTGGTGCCCAGGAACACGCCCTTGGCGTTCACGTCCATCACCCGGTCCCACTCCTCCTCGGTGGTGTCCTCGATGCCGCCCACGGCGCTGACCCCGGCGTTGTTCACCAGGATGTCCAGGCGGCCGTAGCGCTCTTCGGCCAGGGCCACCGCCTGCCGCCAGTCATCCTCGCTGGTGACGTCGAGGCGGATGTACGAGCACGCCCCATCGGGGATGGACCCGGCGGTGGCGGCGCCCTCGGCATCCAGCACGTCGCCGATTACCACCTTCGCGCCCTCGCGGGCGAACAGCACGGCCTCCTCGGCGCCCATACCGCGCGCGCCGCCGCTGATGAGGGCAACTTTACCTTCGAGACGCATGGCCAACCTCCTCGTCTGAACTGTGATTATTTGATTAGATGATTTCCAGGATTCATCCTATCCTGCAATGCTCGAATCCTGATCATCATCTAATCACGAAAATCATAGTTCAGACTAGAACCGCGTCTGCTGGCTCATGGGCGAGTAAGTCCCCGGGTGCACCGCGCACAGCCCCGCGTCTACCGGCAGCACGATGCCCGTGATCCATCGCGCCTCGTCGCTGGCCAGGAACAGCGCGGCGTAGCCAATGTCCCAGCCGGTGCCCTCCACCTGCATCGGCGCCGAGTTGCGCCGGTACTGCCGCAGGTCGTCGTCCATCCGCGGCGCCACCATCGGCGTGTACACCAGCCCCGGCGCGATGGCGTTCACGCGGATGTTGTCTTGGGCGTGGTCGGCGGCCATGGAGATGGTCAGCCCGATGACGCCCGCCTTAGACGCCGTGTATGGGGTGCTCATGTGGGCCCGCAGCCCGGCGATGGACGAGATGTTGATGATCGACCCGCCGCCGGTCTCGATCATCCGGGGGATGACCGCCTTGCCGGCCAGCACCATGGTCTTGAGGTTGATATTCATCACCCGGTCCCAGTCTTCCTCGCTGACCTCGACCACCGTGCCCCGCTGCGAGACGCCCACGTTGTTGTCGAGGATGTCGATCCGGCCGTAGCGGTCGACGGCCGCCTGCGCCATGCGCTCGCAGTCGTCCAGCTTCGTCATATCGCCCTGGAAGGTAGACGCCTCGCCGCCCTCCGACTCGATAATCTGAAGCGTTTCCCTGGCCCGGTCCTCGGCCTGGTCCACCAGCAGCACCCTCGCGCCCTCGCGGGCCATCAGGATCGCCGCCGCCTTCCCGTTGCCGATGCCCTCGCCGGAGGACCCGGCCCCCGTGATGATCGCCACCTTGCCCTCAAGCCTAGGGGGACGCTCTGCCATGGGTCATTCTCCTGACATTTGCTGGGTGTGCCCGTAAGGTTTGCGCCGTACATTCGGGGATAGGGCCGGAGGTTGTCAAGGGCGGGCATCGCACCATGAAAAAGAGAACCACCTTGTGACAGCAAGAGGTTGACTATATGTGAATATATGTTCTATATTAGTAAGCACACAAAGTCCAATCTATGGAGCATTTGGCTTGCCTTGCGGCGATGAAGCCTGCGGTGGCACAATAGCCCCGCAAGCTGGGATTTGGAGAGGCTGGTTTGCCAGGTTCCCTTGGAGGCTATCATGATCACATACGTGGTGTGCGACCTGTTCGAAAGTCCGGCGCAGACTTTGGTGAACACCGTGAACACCGTCGGAGTGATGGGAAAGGGCATCGCCAAGGATTTCAAGACGATCTACCCGGAGATGTTTACCAGGTACCAGGAGCTTTGCGAAAGAGGCCAGTTCAATATAGGCCAATTGTGGCCCTATCGAACGTCAAACAAGCTGATATTGAACTTTCCAACCAAAAAGCAGTGGCGTAGTCCGTCGCGCCCTGAGTACATCGAGGCTGGACTGAAGACCTTCGCGGAGAAGTATCATCTCTACGGGGTTACTTCTATTTCCTTTCCACTCTTGGGTTGTGGCAACGGCGAATTGGATTGGGAATCCCAAGTCCGTCCCCTGATGGAAGAGTACTTGGGAAGATTACCGATAGATGTTTACATACATCTGCAAGGTCTCAAGGACCAGTACACCCCGGAGCACCGCAACCTGCGGCAAACGAAGAAATGGCTGCGAAGTGAGCCGGAATCTTTGGCTTTCAATGAGGTCTGGGCAGACCTGATAGCGGCCATTGCCGCTGACCCTGACTGTCTTGCTATTGGGACAGAGAAAAGTTTTCGGGTGCGGATTGGTGGCGAAGAGAATTCGATAATCCTTGAGCACATGGACGAAGCCATTGAGATTCCCGAAGACGTATTCCTGACTTTGTGGCAGCAATTACGTGCATCCGGATTTCTCGGTGGTGATTATCTGCCCTGTGGGCTGAGCGACTACTCCAACTTGATAATTCCCTTGCTGGCGAAACTCCCATACATACGTGCAGTGGAAATGGCCGAGAGGTCAAGTCCACTGTCGGTGGGCGTGAGGATAATTCCAGCTATTGACAGTCCCAGACAACCAGAGTTGTTGTTATTTTCAGCAGGTGCGGTCACTCCTGAATGAATCTGAGACCCGAGTCAGAGATCTCCGTTATTCGCCAACATATTGACGGAATGAAGTCGCAGCCGTGGTTAGACCAGGCTCGCCAATGGTGGCCTGCTTGTTTGTTCCACTGCACTGACATTCGGAATGTTGTTAGTATTCTGGAGCAAGGCGAACTAGGTAGCAGAAGCCTAGTCACAAGTTCGGGTCTACTGCAAATGGATATCGCTAGCCCGGCGATTATTCAGCGTACTAATCCCAAATGGCACGATCATGTGCGGTTGTATTTTAGGCCAAAAGCCCCCACTCAGTACAACAACGAAGGGTTTCGACCGGTGAGCAAAAGGGCTAGAAACTCACATTGCCCGGTTCCCATATACTTGATATTTGATGCTGCGGTTGTATTGTCAAGAACAGACTCTCATTTTTCGGACGGGAATTTAAGCTCATCTCTCACGAAAGTAGACAGTGATGTCTCTTTTCTCGGACAGATTCCTTTTGACTTGGTTTACCACAGTGAACGATTCGATGAGTCAGATCGCCAAGAAATTGTGCGCCGTCGGCACGCTGAAGTACTCGTCCCTCGGAGGATGGAGCTTGACGGACTGAGATCGATAGTTTGTAGAAGCGATGCCGAATACAAGACCCTCCTACAGTTGTTGTCTCCAGAATCACATTCACGTTGGGCGAGAAAGATAGGGGTGTTGGCCGGCTTGCAGCTATTCCATCGGGAGTGGACCTTTGTCGAACAAGTTGATATGGACTCCCAGCGAATCGTTTTTCGATTCAATCGCAGTTCCCGTACCCCAAGCCCTTTCAATGCCAGCGTCGAGATCGAGGAAACACTAACCGGCAGAAGATATCATTGGCAGGACAGCGAATTTAGCTGCGACCGCGAATTGCCGCTTCACCTTTCCAATCTCCGCGACCCGTCTGACTACGCTGCCCACCTGTTCTTGGACGGTCAATTGGCCTTTTCCAATCGTTACCAGGAATATGACGACCTACCCTTCTAGTCACCCAGCAGGTGTTCATACGGCCTAAGCCGGGAGAAAACGCCGATTGTGGACAAAAGACGCAATTACTGTAACATCAGGGCGGGCAGCCTCAAATGCCCTGAGTTGTCCGGAAATGGCCGGAGGAACATAAATTTCGGGTCTTGGTGCCCGACGCGATCCAGAGCCACTCCCCTCCCCTACACCTGATCCGCCCGCGCCATTCCACCCCCAAGCCCGCCGCCCCCTTCCTTGACGCCCCGTCCGCCCATCCCCTAGACTTACGGGAGTGGATTCTGGAAACAATTCCACTGCCGAACCTCCCTGACGGCCAGCAGGCCGACCATTCGAGGCCGGAACCATCCAGGCCGGAAGATTGGAGCACATGGTTGAACCAACATTTCGCGGCGGCGACGTCGCGCTGTTCATCGACTGGGAAAATTTCAAGATCAGCCTCGCCGCCGGTAACCGCTCCCCCAACCTCTCGTCCCTCAAGGAAGAAGTCTCGAACCTGGGCCGCGTGGTCGTCGCGAAGGCCTACGCCGACTGGGTGACTCGGGCCCCCGAGCTCCGCGGCGCCAGCCAGTTCATCAACGACCCGCCTTCCCTGTATGCCGCCGGCATCGAGCCCGTCTTCGTCCCCACCCGCGTGCCCTCCACCCAGGCCTCTTCCGCCAACGGGATGCGCACCTACCGGGTCAAGAACAGCGTCGACGTCAAGATGACCGCCGACTGCATCGAGTGCGCTCACTCCTACCCGAACATCGGCACCTTCGTGCTGGTGTCCGGCGACTCCGACTTCCTCCACGTGGTCAACGCCCTGCGCACTATGGGCAAGCAGGTGGTCATCATCGGCGTCTCATGGAGCACCTCACGGCGTCTGGCCGACCAGGTCGACTCCCTCCTGCTCTACGACAAGGACGTCGACCCGATCGCACCCCAGCCGGCCGTGCTGCCGCAGCACGCCCCGCAGCGCGAGGCCCAGAACGAGGTCCCGGAGTTGGCCGTGGTCATCAAGGCCATCGAGGACATCATCCGCGAGGAGCGCAGCGCGGGCAGCAACCCGCTGCTCACCTCCATCAAGCAGCGCCTCATGCGCCGCTACCCCAGCTTCGACGAGAAGAAGCTGGGCTTCTCCGGGTTCAAGAAGCTCATGGCTCGCGCCGCCGAGGACGGCAACATCAAGCTGATCCATGCCGGCCTGGTCGACTGGGCCATCATGGCCGAAGAGGAGACCCCCGAGGGCACCACCGAGGAAAGCCCTTCCGGCGTTGCCGCCCGGCCCAGCCGCCGCCGCGGCGGACGCAGGCGACAAGGCGGCCAGAAGGACTCTGACTCCGACGGCTCCGAGACCGAAGGCGAAGCAGAAAACGCGGAGGCCGTCGCAGCCGACGCCTCCGCCGAAACCGGCTACGTCGAGACCCTGGAGGAGACCGCCGCCACCGACTTCGATGCCCCGGAGGCCGCCGAGCCGGAACCCGTCGGCTCCCTGGTGCAGAACGACCCCAACACCGTCCCCGACTTCGTCGACGCCGAAGACGGGATAGAGCCTGACGAGCAGGACGAAGAGGGGCCTGCCATCGAACCGGCCGCTGAGGCCGAAGAAGAAACCCAGCCCGAGGAGAACGTCTTCGGCAGCGACTCCGAGCTCGCCGATGCCGTGCAGTCGGCTCTGTCCGCCATATCCCTGCCCGCCGAGCCGGAGGACGGCCAGAACCCCGAGCGCGTGTCCGACCTCATCGTCATGGCCGACCACCTGGAGCACCGGCAGGGCGCCACTCACGTGTCGTTCAACTTCCTGGTCGCCGAGGTCTGCACCGCCCTCGAGCAGGGCCTGGAGGCCAGCAACGAGCAGATCGCCCGGCGCTGGACCGGCGCCGCCACCCGCGACTATATCGGCAAGGTGCTGCGCGCCCTCTCCGATGGCGGCCTCTTCCGCCGCTCCCGGCACTCCTTCCGCGACGAGGAGACCGGACGCCGCCGCCAACGCCAGACCTTCAACCTGGACCGAGACAACGATCTGGTCGGGCGTATGCTCATCGCTCGTCTCGGCCCGGCCGCCACCAACGCGCCCCCCGCCGAGCCATCCGTCAACGGCGCGTCCGCAACTGCCGACCCCGGCGAGCCGGACGAGCAGCAGCCGTCCGACGAGGCCCAGCCCGTCATGGAGCAGCTCGCTCTGACCGACGGCGACGCCACACCCGAACCCGAACCGGAGCCTCAGCCCGCCGCCGTAGACGAACCCCAGCCCACGGCCGACGACGAGGCCCAGCCGCCCGCCGCCGCAGGCGACGACTACGACGACGAGCCGCAACCCCGCAGCACCCGCCGTCGCCGCCCCTTCACCAGCCGCCTGCTGCGCAGCTGACGGGCACTCCCTTCAAATGTGTAGGGGCGCACAGCCGTGCGCCCCTACTCTCTCGCCTGCCGGTGTCTTGTGAGTCAGCCAGGGTTTTGGGGCCATGCTAGACGTTAAACAATCTGCCAAGCACAGCAAGCCGCTGGGACGCATCCGGCAGCTTCAATTCCAGCTTGTCTTGGCCCAAACTTCTCAAGTAACTGGAAACGGAGAAGACCCAGAGCTTTGAAAATTCTCCAGGATTATCCGCAACATCTACATTGAAGAGATGGTCATCCGCATTGTCGCAGGGTCCCAACGCCTCCCAATATATGAGCAGCGGCTGGATGTCCTTACCTTCGGAGCCTTTGGGAGGCCGCATCGGGGAAAGCACTTTCGCAGTTTGACGAACTCTGAGGCCCTGCTCGTCTCTGTCCCAACGTTTCTCCCAACGAGACTGCTTGTAAGCCCTCACCTCTTCATCGGACGCAGAGAGTCGCAGGGTTTCCCCACTAAGGGAATGAGCAGACCAGTTCTTGATTTCGGTTTGAAAGAGAGTTCCGGTCCCCTTTTTCCAGCGCACTTTGATCCATCGGTCCAATTTGGGACCTTTCCTAGTGCCGGAACCTACGGCAGCAGGCTTTCCTGAATCGTCTGTCAATACCTCGCCCCGATGTCCATTGGATTCGAGGTAGTGGCAAAAACAGGCAGCGTTCAGGTCCTCACCGACAACCCCCACGACGGCGGTGGCGTGCTTCTCAGACCAATCCGGCTTCTCGTCAAAGAAACTGAGAAGGTCCGGCACGTTGACCTTCACCAACGCCGAGGACGGAAGGAATTCTGTCGTCATATTCGGCATCCACTTCAAATTTTGTTTCCCGTGAAATTGCCCACACTCCTAGAAGTCCAGGATCAGCGTGGACCAGCCGAAGTCGCGGGCGCCCAGGCCCTCGGCGGTGTAGGGGTGGTAGTACTCGCGGAATCCCGATTTGGCGATGCACTCCTTGCTCTTCTCCACCAACGGCTCGCTGAGTTCCGGGTAGCCGTGGCCCCGCAGCGAGTGGGACAGGAAGTAGTTGGTGTTCATCCACGACGGCCCCCGCCAGATGAAACCGCCCGGGTTGCCGGGCATGAACTTCGGGTCCGAGGCCGGCACCGAGGGCAATGGGTAGGGCGTCCAGAAGTGCTCCGGCGGGCGCACCCACCGCTCGACCAGCGTCTCCACCTGGTGCCGGGGCAGGTCGGCCATGATCAGCGGCATCAGCGAGCTTATGGTCACCGTCTTCAGCGGCTTCTCGTCCACCCCCGACAGGTCGAAGAAGGCGCCGGCTTCCTCGTCCCAGCACTTCTCCACCAAGGCGTTCAGCACCTTGTCGGCCTCCCGGTTGAACTCAGCGGCCTCCGGCGAGTCCTCACCGCCGACCTCCACATGCAGCCGCGCCAGCGCCCGCAGGCAGAAGCAGTAGATCGAGTTGACCAGCACGTCCTCCACGTGGAAGATGTCGGCCGCCAGCACGGCGTGGTCGTCGTGCCGCAGCGGCTCGTAGGCCTCGTACACCTTCTTCAGCGCGGTGATGAAACCCCGGTTCGACAGCTCCTCCAGTCCCAGGATCTCGTCGTACTTGGGTGAGCAGTCCGTCCCTGCTTCCTCCGGCTGAATCACCGCGATCAGGCCGTCGTTGTCCGGGTCCCGCGCCTCCCGCAGGTAGCGGTAGAAGCGGGTGAGGATGGGCAGCGCCTCTCGCAGGAACTCCTCGTCTCCGGTTACGCGATAAACCCGGGCCACGGTGTAAGCGATGATCGGCGGCTGGATCGTCGCGCTGTGGTGCGGCTCGGTCATACCCACGATGTTGCGGCTCAGGAAGTCCGGCTGCTTCTCCATCTCCCAGAAGGTGATGTGGGGGATGAATCCGCTGGGCTGCGCCCCGCTCATCAGCGTGCGCATCTCCTTCTTGGCCTGCTCCGGATCCAGGTGGAGCAGCGCCAGGGCGTGGAAGCACGAGTCCCAGAACCACTGGAAGGGATACCCGGTCAGTGAGGGGCAGACGAAGCTGAACTCTCTCCCGTTCCAGTCGGCCACCCCCTCCCGCAGGTTCGACAGCAGGATGCGCCGCGCTCCCTCCTCCAGTTGTTCGCGAGAAATGACGCTTGTCATGTCTGTAACCTCCTGCGGTCTTTATGGTCGTGGTGGTCTCGAACCTTGCTCTATGCGGACGCCGGTTCGACAGCCTCTTCAAAGGGATTGATAACCTGGAGGCCGTCGTAGTCCTGTCTGGCGCTCATGTCCTCGGAGTATACGGCATCGCAGCCGCTCAACTTGGCGGCGGCCAGTATCAGGCAGTCCCAGTAGGACAAGCGGAAGCTCTCTCGGTACTGCAACGCCCTGTCAAACGTTTCCAGGGTGAGGGGTTGCACGTGGTGCCGCCTTAACTCCCTGATGAACGCCATAGCCTCATGGTGAGAGAGGGCACCGGGCCGCGATGGGCGTGTCGCTTGGGTATAAAATTCGCCCAATACTTGAACAGATACGGCAAGCTGGCCTGTATCCTGTGCCAGCAAGTTCCTTGATATTTCCCGTTTCGCACTGTCCGCCAACCGAGGACTCACGGCGTAAACGGGTATGTTAGTATCAACGAAACGCATTGCGGTCGTGTAATTCATCGCGGGTCAGGTTCTCTCTGGGGTCGAGTCCCCCCCCCCTGGCAAATATGGCCTCGATTACCTCATCCAAGGTTTTCTCAGGTTTCTCAGATCGCCACGCTATCGAGTCATCTGCCCTGGACTCCTCCCTGACCAAGCCGTTCAAATGATCCCTGACTAAAGCGGAGATGGATGTTCCCCTTTCAGCAGCCTTTATCTTGGCAAGGCGGTGGGTTTCATCGTCCAATAAGACTGTGATCTTCTTCATAATTTGCCTTTTTCAAGTTGCGGTTTAACTTGAGTATAGTGATGCTGACTTTCACTGACAATTGAAGCAGAACAAAGTGGTCAACGCCGGGGCGGCGCCTACCGCCCGCCCCGGTACACCTCCAGGTACTTCTCCGCAACGGCGGGCCAGGTGAACTCCGCAAGGGCGTAGTCTCGCGCCTCCTGCCCCAGCCGTTGGCGCGCCTCGTCGTCGTTGACCAGCTCGGCCAGGCTGTCCGCGGCGCCGTCCCGGTCGAAGCGGCGCGTCACCACCGCTCCCCGGTGCAGCAGCTCCCGGTTCGACCCCACGTCGTGGGTCAGAACCGGCGCACCGTACGCCATCGCCTCGAAGTACACCAGCCCGAAAGCCTCGTAGTGGGAGAACAGCGCGAACAGGTCGGCCCGGGCGTACCACGAAGTCAGCTCCTCGTCGGACACCTCGCCGGTGACCACCACCTCGCACTCGAGCCCGTGTTGCCGTACAAAGTCGGCGATGGCATCGGCGTCTCCCTCATCCCGGCCTACCAGCACCAACCTCACCGCCTTGTTGAACCTGGCCCGCGCCTGCAAGTACGCCTCCAGTAGCCACAGCTGCGCCTTGTGCCTTCCCAGTCGCCCGACGCAGAGCACAGTGAGCGCCGATTCTGTCTCTGCCGCTTCCCGGACACGCTCCTCGTGAACTGTCTGCATCACTGCCGCAACGGGAGGCGGCGCACCCCAGCCGATGACGTTCAGCTTGCGACGGGGCGCCAGGTAGGCACGGCGGAGACCTCGCGCCTCCTGCTGGGTCAGCGGCACGATGTCGTCCACCATCCGGCACAGCGCGGCGTTCAACGGCGCAAGCCACCATCGCACGGGGGGCAGGGTGTGAAACGACGGCGTGAACACGAACCTCGCCCGCTTTCCCCAGCGCAGCCTGGTCCAGTAGTGTCCCCAGAACCAGCCGTCCCCCACGAAGTGAACGACGTTGGGTCGGAACTCGTCCAGGTACTCCTTCACCCTCCGAGGGGAGAACCACACCAGAGGCACCGAGTAGACGGGAAGCGACCAGCGGGGGAAGCCGGGGAGGCGGAACACCTGCACCCCGTCGGGCAGCATCTCGCGATCGGGCCAGTCCGGTTGCGCCACCCGAGGGAAGGAATACTTGGTGGTGAGCACCCCCACCGCCTCCACTTGCGGCGACTGCTGTATCTGGTGGGAGAGCTCCTCGATGGCGCGTTCGATGCCGCCCAGGTAGGGCCGGTAGTAGGGGGTCAGGTAAAGCACGCGCAACGCCCGCCCTGAGCCCAGTCGAAGGGGCGCGCTACCCACTGGCTTCCTCCAGCGCGTTCATCCAGACGGCCGCCAGGTCCGCCACCGGCAGGTCGATGGCAGGCGGGCCGCCGTTGGAGCCGTCGTTCGTGGCCTCGTCGCCGATGCGCAGGACGAGCCGGTCGCCGCCGGTGCGCCCCAGCGGCAGGAGCGGCACTCCCTGTGCACGGGCCAGGTTCGTGAGCGCCAGCAGGTCGCGGGGGTCCAACGAAACGACGATGCGGGACTGCTTCTCGCCGAACAGCGTCGCGTCCCAGCGGACGGAGTCCAGGGTGCCGCGAAGGCCCACGCCGCCCAGGATGCAGCTCTCCGCCAGAGCGACCGCCAGCCCTCCGTCGGAGCAGTCGTGCGCCGACAGCGCCAGACCTTGCCTGATTCCCTCCCGGCATACCTCCTGCACCCGCCGCTCCAGGTCCAAGTCGATGCTGGGCTGCCCCGCGGTCAAGCCGTGCATCACGCTCAAGTATTCGCTGCCCGCCAGGTCCTGCGTGGATGCAGACCCCGGACCCGGCCCAAGCAGCAGCACCGCCAGCCCTTCCCCCGGGAAGCCCGCACCCACTGTCTTGCCAGCGTCGTCCAGCAGGCCCAGAGCACCCACGACCGGCGTGGGATGCACCGCCTGCCCCTGCGTCTCGTTGAACAGGCTCACGTTCCCGCTGACCACCGGGGCGTCAAGCGTTTCGCTGGCCAGCGCCATGCCCCGGATGCACTCCTCCAGTTGGTAGTAGATATCGGGTCGCAGAGGATTGCCGAAGTTCAGGCAGTCGGTCAGCGCCAGCGGCTTAGCCCCCGTGCAACTGATGTTGCGGCACACCTCGGCCACGGCAATCTGCCCCCCGGCGAACGGGTCCAGGAAGCAGTGCCTACCGTTGCCGTCCACGGCCACGGCGATGGCCTTCCGCGTCCCCTTGACCCGCAGCACCGCCGCATCGCCCCCGCCAGGCGCAAGCATGGTGTTGGTCTGCACCTGGTGGTCGTACTGCCGGTAGACGCTCCTCCTGCTGGCGATGTTTGGCGAGGCCAGCAGGCGCAGCAGGGTCTCCGCCGGGCCGCAATCGGGCAGGGGCACACCGGCCAGCGACATCTCCCGCCGCGCCAGGTCCGCCGCCGACGGCCTGCCCTCCAGCCGGTACGCCGGGGCCTCCGACAGCGGCTGTATCGGCAGATGCGCCACAGCATGAGGACCGTCGAATATGCGGGCTTCTGGCTCCAGTATGACCCGCCCTATCTCGCGGCAGTCCACGTCCCAACGCTCGAACACCGCCATGACCTCGTGCACCCGTTCCGGCAGGGCCACCAGCAGCATCCGCTCCTGCGACTCCGACAGCATCACCTCGTAGGCGTTCATGCCCGTCTCGCGGCGATGCACCTCCGCCAAGTCCAGCCGGATGCCCCGGCCCGCCCGCGCCGCCGACTCGATGGACGCGCTGGTCAGCCCGGCGGCCCCCAGGTCCTGTATCGCCAGCACCGCGCCCGTGTCCAGCGCCTCCAGGCAAGCCTCGATCAGCACTTTCTCGAGGAAGGGGTTGCCCACCTGCACCGTGGGGCGCAGCTCCGCTTCCTCCTCGAACGTGCGCGACGCCAGCCCCGAGGCCCCATGAATGCCGTCGCGCCCGGTGTCGGCCCCTGCCAGCAGCAGCACGCTCCCCGGCACCCGGGCAGCTGCCGAGGCAAGCCGGTCCTTGCTGATCAGGCCGACGCACATGGCGTTGACCAGCGGGTTGTGGGAGTAGGAAGGGTCGAAGTAGATCTCGCCGCCAACGTCGGGAACGCCGATGCAGTTGCCGTACCACGAGATGCCTCGAACGACCCCGCCGAACAGGTGCCGGTTCACTGCGCCCTGCTCCGTGTCGTCCATCGGCCCGAACCGCAGGGAGTTCAGCAGGGCGATGGGCCGGGCGCCCATTGCCAGGATATCCCGCACGATGCCGCCTACGCCGGTTGCCGCGCCCTGGAAGGGCTCCACCGCCGACGGGTGATTGTGGGACTCCACTTTGAACACCACGGCCAGCCCGTCGCCTATGTCCACCGCCCCCGCGTTTTCCGCGCCGGTCTCCGACAGCACTGCCCCCACTCTTCCCTCCCCCTGAGGGGGAGGGTTAGGGTGGGGGCGACTGAACATACGCAGCAGCGGGCGGGAGTGCTTGTAGCCGCAGTGCTCGCTCCACAGCGCGCCGAACATCCCCAGCTCGACGGAGTTGGGCTCACGTCCAAGCCGCTCAACGATCAGGTCATACTCGGCGCGAGTGAGGGCGATTTCGTCCAGAACTTCCTGGGAAACGGGCATCGTTCACCAGCCGGGCTGCGTTGGATGGCACTATCGGCAATAGTACCACTTGCGCTGAGGGACTGGGGATTGTTTTGACGCAAAGACGCAGAGGCGCAAAGGATGCAGAGATATACCGAGAATTTAACTTTCCGCGGCGCCTGATTCGAAAAGTCTGCAAGGCGTAATCCGCCCGCCGTCCACCCGGAAGTAGGATGCCGACGCGCCGAAGAAGCCGGAAACCTGCTCCACGTCGGTAGTCGTTATCATCACCTGCGGATAAGCGCCGGCCTTCTCCAGCACCCGGAGACGCCGGGTTGCGTCCATCTCCGACAGCGCGTCGTCCAGCAGCAGCAACGGCCCGGTGCCCCGCGCCGCCGACAGAGCCTCGGCCTCGGCCAGCCTCAGGGACAACGCCAGCGTACGCGCCTGCCCCCTGGAGGCGAACGCCCGCATGTCGACGCCATTGACCGAGATGTCGAAATCGTCTCGGTGGGGGCCGACGGCGGTGGCTGCCGTCGCCTGCTCCCGGCCGGCTGCTTCGCGCAGCGCACTGCGGTAGCTTGCCGTCATGCCTTCCGAGTCGGCAGAGAGGTGCGCGCTGGGCCTGTAATGCAGGTCCGCAGCTTCACCGGGGCCGCTGAGGGATTGATGGTGGCTGATGACCGCAGGCGTCAAGGCCTCCATCACCTCGTGCCGACGCCAGGTGAGCCATGCCCCTTCCTTCACCAGTTCCCCATCCCAGTATTCCATCTCGTCGGCCGCGGCCCGTCCCTCACGCCGCATCCGGAGCAGGCGGTTGCGTTGCCGCAGCACCTGCTGGTACCGCTGCAGCGACTTCAGGTAGGCCGGGTCGGCCTGGGAAATGAGAATATCGAGAAACCGGCGGCGTCCCGAGGGAGGACCCTGCACCAGATCGATGTCAAGGGCACTGAAAAGGACGGCGTGAACGAGACCCACCAGTTCGCCTGCCGTTCTGCGGACCCGGTTGACCCGGATCTCCTTGCTCACCCGGTACCCGGGGCCGCTGGCAGCCGTTGATTCCGAGACCCGGTAGCCGACGATGACCCTCTGCCTCGCGGTCTCGTCGAAGGGGTCATCAACGACCCCTTCGACTATGGCGAACTCGCCGTCCCTCGCCGCGTCGAAGTTGACCAGGTCACGTTCGTTCTCCGCTCTGAACGACCGCGCGATGGCCAGGATGTACACCGCCTCCAACAGCGCGGTCTTGCCCTGCGCATTCTCCCCGAAGTAGACCGAGGCCCCCGGCGGGATCTCCAGGTCCACCTCAACGAGATTGCGAAAGTTGCTGAGCCGAAGGCGGGAAAGCGGCACCTACTTCTGTTCCCGCAGTTCCTTTTCCTTCAGCTGCCACCTAGTCAGGATAATACCCGGTCCAAGGATAGCCAGCGCGGCTATGTCTTTTTCGTCCCTGGCCTGTTCCTCCCGCTTGAGAAGGGCGGCCAGAAACTCCTCGGCTTCGTCATCCGAAAGCTCATCCTTGTGCAACTTGTGGGTGAGTTCATTCCAGCGTTCTTGCTTCATTGGATTCCTCGGCGATTCCAATGTTTCGATGTTCAATGTACCAGCCCTATACAATTCCCAAAGGATATCCATCCGGACACTTGTGTCCTTAATTCTTTCGGGATCAACATCATCCAGCTTCGTTTCGAGAGCCGTCAATCGGCCTTGGATGGAATACAGTAGGCGAAATGCCCATATTGACAACGTCAGTACGGCACCGGCGAAAGCCACCAGTATCGCCGAGGCGATGGTGATCGCGCCTTGTGGTATATTCAGCAAAATCATCGGGAAACTCACAGTCGATTGCTAAAGCCCACTATTCCCCCTGCAGGCGCCGTATCTCCTCCTCCAGCTCCGCAGCCTGCGTCGTCTCTCCTGCAGACAGGCGGAAGCAGCGGTCCAGGTACAGCTTGGCCAGCTGCGAGCTGCGCTCGGAAGTGTCCTGCGACACAGCCAGCAAGTTCGCAACCTGAAACTCCTCCGGCAGGTGGCGGGCCAGCGCCCTGATCTCGTCGCCCACCTCGGCGGCCGCCGCGCTGTCGGCGCCCTCCACCGCGAAGCGCAGCCGCCCCAGCAGCCGCGACAGTTCCCCCAGCTTGTCGCTCTCGCTCATGAAGCTGAACAGGACTTCGTTGACGCTCAGCGAACCGTCGGCATCTTCCTCGGGCTCGTCGGGGACGGGCAGGCTTTCCCCTTCCACTACTGCGGCCTCGCCGGCAATCGTGGCGCTCTTGCCGGAGGCCGAGTACAACTCTCCGTAGCTCTGCACCGCCTCGGTCACCGACTCCATCATCCGCGGCAGGTCGTAGGAGAACATGCTCCCCGCGTACACGAGGTCGTCGCCCCGCTGCATACTTAGCCGTTCCAACTCCCCGATCCCGTCCACCGGCTCGGGCACCGGCGGCATGGCGAAGGACGACAGGTCGTTAAGCGGAAGCGCCCCCAGGTGAGAGGCCAAGAACGGCGGCAGAAACTTGGTCAGGTCCGACTTTATGGGCAGGGTGACAACGTAGCTGGCGTAGACCTTGTCCGGCTCCGTGTCCACCCTGAAATATACCAGCGCGTGCCCCACCGGGTTGGCTTGGTCCCCTCGGTCGAAGTAAAGGTCCATCGCTAGCTGTCACCCGCCTGTGGGGCGCGTCGGGCCGCCCCGTTTATGGAGTTTGATTTCTATTATCACTCCATCGCCGATTATAGCATCGAGGCTCGGACTCGCCGGTGCGTTCCGTAGCGTCGTTGACTGCTTCGGGCAAAGAAAGTATCGTATAGCCAACCAGACACGGCACAGCTTCGCCGTACGTCAAGGAGCGGGATATGCCCGATCCGGAAGTCAAGCTCTTCGATTACGAAAAGATAGAAATCGGCGAGGAACTCGGTTCCTACGAGTACACTCTCACCCAGGAGATGCTGGACAACTTCCGGGCCTCCATCGGCGATCCCGACGCCGTCTTCCCCACGCTGGCGGTCAAGCACGACGCCACCGCCTTCGCCATGGTCTACGACGACCAGACCGGCGGCGTCAACGCCGGCAACGAGGTCGAGTTCTTCAACCCGCCCATACCGGGCAAGAAGATTCGCGTAACGGGCCGCATCGCCGACAAGTACCTGCGCCGGGACAAGCCCTACATGGTCATCGAGGCCACCGCCATCGACGAAGACGGCCGCCTGCTGGAGAAGCTACGCACCTACCAGATGAAGAAGCCTGACGAGGTGGGCAAGAAATGGCATCCGCAGACATAGCCCCCGGCCAGCAGATTCCCTCGGTCACCAAGGCCGTGACCCAGGACACCATCAATCAGTTCGAGGACTGCGGCATCTTGGACCGCCAGAACATCCACAACGACCCCGAGCTGGCCCAGCAGCGCCTCGGCACCACCTACCCCATCGCCTCGGGCCGCATGTCCGTGGCCTTCGCCACCGAGAGCCTGCGCCGCTTTTTCGGCCCGGAGGTCTTCAACCACACCGGCAGCGTCAACCTGAAGTTCCTCCGTCCGGTCAAGGGCGGCGACACCATCACGGTCACCGGCGAGGTCTTCGCCCAGCAGGAAGCCGACGACGGCACCCATGTAACCGTCAACCTGTACTGCGAGAACCAGAACGGCGACCGCACCGCCGTGGGCATCGGCACTGCGATACTAAAGTAGGGACGTGCTCCCTCTCACCCAGTTGAGAGGCGAACAAAAAGCAACCATGACCACGACCACCGACCGGGTGAGCGAACTCTTTGCCGATGCGCAGGCGCTTTACGTTGACGCCCTCGAAATGCTTGACCAGGGCAGGCTGCGCAACGCCGCCGAGAAGGCTTGGGGCGCCACCAAGCGCTCGACGGACGCCATGGTGCTGGCCCGAACGGGAACCGAGCCGCAATCGGCAGGGGGAGCGCGACGCGCCATGTTGCGGATGAGTAGCACTGACCCCGCAATTAACAGGTTTCAGGGACAGTATTACACCCGTTCCACTCTGTTGCACATCAATTGCTTCTACGACGGCAACTGCGAGCCTGAAGAAGAGATGACGGCCCTCATACGGGAAACCGACTCGTTCATCCAGGAGGCCAGGAACCTGGCCTCGGCAGCATAATTCGGCACATCGGTACCTCAACACCAGAAGTAGAGAAGAGAAACATGCCAGGCTCCGAACACGGCAAGGTCGAAGCAGAAATCGTATATTGTGTGGCTTGAGGCTACTTCCCGGTCGCCACGTGGCTGGCGATGGAGTTCTTCAAGTCTGACGCACCCGGCGATGTCTCGATCAAGATGACACCCTCCGACCGCGGCCGCCTCGAGGTCTACCTCGACGGCGAGGTCATTTTCGACCGCAAGACGGACGGCGGCTTCCCAGACCTCGGCAAGGTCAACGAGCTCAAGATGACCATCGCCGAAAAGCTCTTCGACCTCGAAGATGCCTAGCCCGGCGCCCGCAGGGGACGGCAAAAGAAATTCCCTCGCCCCGATGGGGAAGGTTAGTGTGGGGGTATTGCCCTGCAAGGAAGGCGGCAATGGCTAACCCGGACCATGTGGCCGTCGTCAAAGCGGGAGCGGAAGCACTGGCCCGGTGGCGCGCCGACAACCCGAACGCGGAGCTCGACCTCAGCGGGGCGGACCTGCACGGCGTGGACCTGTCGGGCATCAAGGTGGAGGGGGCCAACCTGTCCGGGGCCGATCTCACCGACGCCCGTCTCACCCAGATCGGACTTCCCTCCGCCGACCTCTCCGGCGTCAACCTGGAGAGGGCCGACCTGGGCCGCGCCTCCCTCTCCGGCGCAAACCTGGGCGGCGCAAACCTGACCAACGTCAACCTGTTCTGGGCCGACCTCAAGGGCGCGAACCTCGAGGGCGCAACGGTGCGCAACTGCCGCATGAACCGCGTCTCCCTCATCGGCTGCAACCTGCGCAGGACCGACTTCGGCCAGTCCAACATGATCGAGGCCGACCTGCGCAACGCCGACCTGACCGGCGCTCAGTTCGTCTCCACCAACATGAACGGCGCAGACCTCTCCCGTTGCAGCATGAGCGGCGCCGACTTCACCCGGGCCATGATCCGCGACTCCATGTGGATCGCCGCCAACATGACCGGCGCAAACTTCGACCAGGCCAGCCTCCACCGCGCCGACTTCACCCTCGCCAAGTGGGACAACACCACCACCTTCCCCAAGGGCTTCGACCCCAACAACATCGAGTTTTTAGATGTGGGGGTTTAGGCAAACCCATCCTGTCATTCCCGCGTAGGCGGGAATCCAGGGCGATGCAGCCCGGAGGGATTCACGGTGAAGCACGAATATGTAGGCGACATCGGAGACTTCGCTAACAATGCGTTGTTGCGGTATCTGTGTGGATTGACTGGCCTCGAACTGGACAATCCTTTGCGGCTGGGAGTGATCTGGTACTTGAACCAGCCTAAAACCACGAATTATCTCTTTCAAAATGGCTATGATGGATTGCTGAACTGTGATTTGGCTCTGGGAAACACGCTAAAGGTACTCGTATGTCAAAGATTGCATGTAAGTACCTCAAATTCTTACAGAAGTCTACTTCCCAAAGATACTGAACACTACGACACACCATTACCTAAGCCTACTAGCAAAGAAGCTCGCAGGAGATGGTTTGATGGTGCTTTGGAAGAGGTTAAGAATACGTCCGTTGTGTTCGTTAACCAAGATAACGGCATAAAATTAGAACAAAGCACAACGAGCGTTGAACATATATCAATCGGTGAAATCAGGAGTCTCTTTAAAGCTAGGAAGAGCTTGGTGATATACCATCATTTGGGAGAAAGAAAGGGTAAAGCAAAAGAGCGAATCAAGAGCATTGCTAAACAATTATCCGAGGAGCTAGACTCGAAACCTCGAATTTGGGCATTATGGTGGCATAGAGAGCAGGCCCGTGTTTACTTCATAGTGGTGCATCCCATTCATTCAACCGTTCTCAATCAACGTTTGCGGTCATTCGTTGACGATCGGATATGGTTCGAGACACAACCTGGCTTCGACTCTCCACATTTCACAAATGTCCAGTTGAATCAAGAAGGCTAAAATATATGCCCACCATCCTCATAGCAGGCCCCTCTAGCTCCGGCAAAACCAGCCTTGCCGCTGGCTTGCTGTCAGTCGCGCGGGACGCCGGGCGCACTGCCGCGTACTGCAAGCCGTTCTCGGCGGATGAGGCCGACGACGCCGACCACGCCTTCGCCGCCGAGGTCCTGGGAATCTCCGTCGGCCCACCGCCGGGCCCTTTCACTGCAATCGTCGATGAAGCTGCAAGCGCCATCGCACTGCTGCGTAGCAACGGCGACCTTGTCATCGTCGAAGCCGCCGCGGGTTGCCCCGCCACGGACCTCGCCGAAGCAATCGATGCCCGCGTGCTGGAAATCAACGCCTACGCTCCCGAGACCGACTGGGCCGCCGCTGCCGACGAGGCCGCCGGGCGCTGGGGCAACCGCCTCGCCTGCCTCGTGATCAACGCCGTGCCTCCGTACAAGGGGGATACTGTTGCCGCATCCGTCGCCGAGTCTTCGGCGGAGGTTGACGCCGTGGTCATACCCGAAAGCCGAGTCATGCTGGCCCCCACCGTGGCGCAGGTCGCCGAGCACCTCGACGCCGTCTGGACCCTCGACCCGGTCAACGCGGACGCCCCGGTGGAGCGCTTCCTGATCGGCGGCAACATCATGGACAACGGCCCCACCTACTACGGCCGCTACGCGAACCAAGCCGTCATCACCCGGACGCAGCGTCCCGACATACAGCTGGCCAGCATGTTGCCCCAGACCCGCTGCCTGGTGCTCACCGGCCCCGGCGAGCCGACCGAGTATGTCAAGGCCGAGGCGATGGAGCGCGACATCCCTCTGCTCCAGGTCTTCGCATCCACCATCGAGACCGCCGACGCCCTCGACCGTATCATCGAAGCCTCGACCTCGCACAGCCTGGACAAGGCCCGCCACTACGCCGCCCTCCTGCAACAACACGCCGGCCCGGAGACGCTGGACGGGTGGCTGGCCTAGCGCAGTCAACGCTTCGTCATTGCCATGAAAATGGGGAGACGCCCTCACCCTAACCCTCTCCGGGGGGAGAGGGAATTTGTCCCTCAGGCCCCTTATTGTCATGGCAATGACGGGTCTTGAGGACGAAGGGAGACAAGACGCTATTGCCCCCACGCAAGGGCGCAACGCGGCAAATTCACGGGCCGCCTGTGATATAATCCGCACCGCATTATTCGCAATCGCTACGGCAGGGGAGCGCGTCATGGACTTGGGACTCCAGGATAAGGTTGCCATCATCACCGGCGGCAGCGACGGCATCGGCAAAGCCGCCGCCCTCAGCATGGCCAAGGAAGGAGCGGCGGTCGTCATCGTCGCCCGCAGGCAGGAAGTCCTCGACCAGGCCGAGCAGGAAATCCTGGCGGCTACCGAGGGCCAGGTGACGGCCATATCCGCCGACGTGATGGAACCCGGCTCCGCTAGGAGAATCGTCGAGAGCACCGTGAACAAGTACGGTCGCGTGGATATCCTGGTGAACAACGCCGGCCAGTCAATGGCCAAGCCCTTCGAGGACGTGTCCCACGAGGACTGGGAGTTCGACTTCGAGCTCAAGGTCTGGGGCGCCGTCCGCCTGATCCAGGAGTCCCTGCCCGAGATGCGCAAGGTCGGCGGCGGGCGCATCATCAACGTCACCAACCTGGGCGGCCGCACTCCCGGACCCGCCTCCATGCCCACCTCCATCTCCCGCGCTGCCGGCATCGCCATCACCAAGGGCCTCTCCAAGGACCTGGCCAGCGACAACATCCTGGTCTCCACCGTCTGCATCGGGCTGATCAAGTCCGGCCAGCACCAGCGGCGCTACGACGTTCGCGTGCAGTCCGAACCCGACCTCACCATCGATGCCTTCTACGACCAGCTGGCCTCGGGACGAGTACCCTTGGGGCGAGTCGGAGAGGCAGAGGAAGCCGGAGATGTCATCGCTTTCCTCGCCTCCGAGAGGGCCAGTTTCCTCACCGGCATCGCCGTGAACCTCGACGGAGGAGCTTCCGCCGTCGTCTAAATCTGCGAGAGTTGTGCGCAAGCGACCTCGCCTGTAAAGCCCTCACGGGGTCCAGGAGGAGGGTTTAAAGAGGAAGACCTGTGATGTAGGGGCGCCCATCCTGCGATGGACTCAGGAGTGCGCCCCTACTCCGCGAAAACGATATAGTCAGTGGAAAAGAAACCCTTTGCCGTCCTGCGACCGTTCAAGAGGCGGCATAGCCACTGGAGGACAAACGTGACCGCTTCATACCTTACTGAACTGCAACCGAGTGCGCGGCTGCTGCTGGGCCCCGGCCCGAGTTCGGTGCATCCCCGCGTGCTACAGGCCATGACCCTGCCGGTCATGGGCCACCTTGACCCCGACTTCTTCCAGGTAATGAACGACATCGGCGACATGCTCCGCGAGGTGTACCGCACCTCCAACGTGATGACCATGCCCGTTTCCGCCACCGGCACCGGGGCCATGGAGACCGCCTGCGCCAACATGCTGGAGCCGGGCGACACCATGGTCGTCTGCCGCAACGGCTACTTCGGCATTCGTCTCGGCAACATCGCCGAACGCTGCGGTGCCCGCGTATTCGAGATCGACACTCCTTGGGGTCAGCCCGTCGACCCGCAGGTCCTTGAGGACGAGCTGAAGAAGCATCCGAGGGTCAAGGCCGTCGGCGTGGTGCACGCCGAGACCTCCACCGGCGTGCTCACGCCCTTGCCGGATATCATCGACGTGATCCACCGCCACGGGGCGCTGGCCATCGTCGACGCCGTCACCTCCCTGGGCGGCCACGACATGCGCGTGGACGACTGGGACGTGGACGTGTGCTACAGCGGCACCCAGAAATGTCTTGGCGCCCCTCCGGGGCTGGCGCCCATCACCCTGAGCGAGAACGCGATGCAGGTCCTGAGGACGCGAGAGACCCCGGTGCAGAGTTTCTACTTCAACCTTCAGGAACTGGAAAGCTACTGGGGCCGGAACCGGGCCTACCACCACACGGCGCCCATCTCCATGACCTACGCCCTGCGGGAAGCGCTGCGCATGATGATGGAGGAGGGCATCGAGAACCGCATAGCCCGCCACGCCAAGGCGGCGGCGGCCCTGCGAGCCGGGCTTGAGGCCCTGGGCCTGGAGTTGCTGGCCGACCCCGACTACCGCCTGAACCCGCTGACCACCGTCAGGATCCCCGAAGGAATCGACGACGCCCAGGTGCGCGCCAGCCTGCTGAGCGACTACTCGATAGAGATAGGCGGCGGGCTCGGCGAGTTCCGGGGCAGGGCTTGGCGCATCGGCCTGATGGGCGACTCGGCCCGCGACCGGAACGTGCTGGCGCTGCTTTCGGCCCTGGAGCAGATCCTCAACGAAAACGGCTACGAGGTCGCCTTCGGTTCAAGCCTGGCTGCGGCGCAAAGGGCCCTTGCCGGTTTTGTCGACGGCTGACCAGGGCCTTTCAATTGTTCCCTTTTCCTCCGCCTTGAGGGGGGAGGAAGAGGGAGAGATAAGAGGGTGTTTACAAAGTCCAACCGTTCATCCTGTCCTGAGCTTGCCGAAGGGTTGTCGAAGGACGAACGGTTGGGTGGGCGGCAAGCGGCCGAAACCCATGTCATCCTTCGACAAGCTCAGGATGAACAATCCCCCATGCACTTCGGAAACACCCTCTAAAACACCCTGGACGGCTGACCCATAGCGTCGGCGGAGGGGCGGTAGCGGGTGTTTGAGACACTAGGCGGAATCCTGGGCGGGCTGGGCCTGTTCTTCGTAGGAACTTGGCTGCTGACTGAGAACCTCGACGACCTGACCAACCGCCGGTTCCGCATGGCCGCCGCCACTCTGATTTTCAACCGCTTCACCGGATACGGATGGGGAGTTCTGGCCGGGGGCATAACCCAGAGCTCCACGGCTCTGACCTTCATCATCGTCGGTATGCGGCAGGCCGGCTTCGTTTCCACCCACCGCGCCTTCGCCATCATTACCGGCGGGAACGTCGGCACCGTGCTGATTGTGCTGGTCGTTTCACTCGACATACGCCTGGCCGCCCTCTATGGCGTCGGGCTGGTGGGCATCCTCATGGTGAGCAGTTGGGGGGCCAGGTTCCAGAACCACGGAATGGCCCTGTTCGGTATAGCGCTGATGCTCATCGGCCTCTCATTGATGCAGGAGTCCGCCGAGCCGGTGGTCGGCGAACCCTGGTTCGCGCAACTGCTGGAGGTTTCGAGAATCTCTTGGTGGCTTTCCTTCGCGGTGGCCGCCCTGTTGGCTGCGCTGCTGCCGGTATCGGCAGTGGCGCTTCTGGGAATCACCATGTCATCGGCCGGCCTCCTGACCCTGGACCAAGTGCTTATGTTCGTCTACGGAGCGCACTTCGGGGCGGGCTGCGTCCTGCTGGCTATGTCCTGGCACCTGACCGGAACATTGCGGCGCGTCGCCATGTTTCAGGTAATGTTCAACTTCACCCTGTGCCTGATACTGGTTCCCCTGCTGTACATCGAAACCTGGTCCGGCCTCCCTCTGGGGAAGGCTGTTCTCGAGAGCATCGGTCTGGATCTGGAAAAGCAGCTGGGAATCTATGTCATCGTGATCCAGGTCATTACCGGAATCCCTCTCTTCCTCTCCCTGGACTGGCTGGAGAAGCTGTTTTCCCGCCTTTGGCCCGCTACCGAGCTGGAAAACATTTCCCAGACTCAGTACATAGGCGACAGGCGTTACAACGATGTCGGGATGGCTTTGCAGCTTGCCGTTCTGGAGCAACAGCGCGCGGTGAGCGCCTTTTCGTTGTATCTGGATATGGTGCGAAAGGGGAATGATGCCGATGACCTGGACGAGCTAAGCGACTCGGTCAGCTCGCTGCTGGACGAAATTTCCGAATTTCTCACCGAGTTGAGAAGGCGGCATCCCGGTCATTCTCCCGAGGCCATCAATTCCGTTCTGGCCCAGCAGAGGGTGATCATCTGGCTGGAGGAGCAGTTTGAGGAATTGTGCGCCGAATTGATGGAAATGCCCGGCGACGCAGAGAGCGGCCAACTGCGGTATGTTCTGCTGGAGGGCATCGACGCCATGGTCTTGACGGTCAGCGAAAGTCTCGCCAGCCAGGACCCGGACCACTGGCCCGTAGCCTCGCAACTGACCTACGACCTCACCGACGCGCTGGACAGAATCAGGAACGACTACGTGGCCAGAGGCGTTGCCGCCAGCGATTTCGTCCAATCCATTGCTCTGAAGACCACCAATACGGCCGGGGTAATCTTCTTTCTGCTCTCCTGGCTGGCGCAGGAGAAAGAGGAATTTATAATGCACTCCCGCCGCCGTACTGCCCGGAACCGGCGGATGATCGGCGCGGGGCTGCCCCGGCTGAGCCAAGCCCGGCGTTCGATTCAATCTCGCCGGGCCAGGGCCAGAGGATCCAATTCAGGCGGCCAGTAGATCAGCTTCGGCGCCAGCCTGTCAGCAGCCCCAGAAGACCTCGCCGCCTTTGCCCTTGGAACTGCCTGGCCCGGGCTTCCTCCAAGTCAATCTGCAGGAGGCCCGTTGTTTTGCGAGACATCCTCTTCCGGCGGGTCTGCACCGGCTCAGGCTCCTCACGCCGGTACGCCTCGTCCAGAATGTCGACGACGTGCCGCACCGGGGTGTCCTGTCCGGCGCCGCGCAGGCCCTGCTCCAGTTGCAACATGCAACCCGGGTTGGCCGTAATCGTCTCGGCCGCGCCGCTCTGGATGATCATCTCCACCTTGCGGCTGAGGATCCGGCGCGACAACACCGGCTGGACCGCCGAGTAGATGCCTGCGCCGCCACAGCACATCGACGGGTTCTCCATCTCCTGGAGTTGAACCCCGGGAATGGCCTGGAGAATCGTCCGGGGCGCCGCCGAGATCCGCTGGGCGTGGGCCAGGTGGCAGGGGTCCTGGTATGTGACCGTCCGCTCGAGGTGGACCAGGGGGCGCCTGAAGGGCAGTTCCAGCAGCAACTCGGTGATATCCCGGGTGATCTCGCAGGCTTGACGCGCCTTCTCAGCGTAGTCCGGGTCGTCCTTCAGCAGGTCGTGGTATTCCTTCATCGTAGACCCGCACCCTGCGGAGCTGGTGACGATGCGGTCGGGACCCGTCGAAAGGAGGGCGTCGATGTTCTTCTTCGCCATCGCCCGCGCCGTTTGCAGGTCGCCGGCGTGCGTGTTGAGAGCCCCGCAACAACCCTGCCGTGACGGCACCGACACCTCGCAGCCGTTGCGGGTCAGGGTGCGCACCGTGGCGTTCATCGTCTCGGACTGCATCAGCGGCATGACGCAACCGGACAGCAGGGCCACCTTCATCCGCACCTCGCCCTCGGCGGGGAGATAGCTGCGGCGGGCTGGCCCGAAGAACCGGCCGCTCATTCGCGGCAGCTGCGACTCCAGCTGCTGCAGGCCGTGGGGCAGCAGCCTGATCAGCCTCGTCCGCCGCACCATTCGCTGCACGCCCAGGTGCTGGTACAGGCGCAACAAAGACGCCCCGAAACGCATCAGGCCCGGACGCGGGAGCACTGCGCTCAGGAACCAGCGGTTCATGCGCTTCATGCCTTCCGACTGGCGGCCCCGGAACCGCACCTGGGCCCGGGTACGCTCCATCATCCGCCCGTAAGGAACGCCGGAGGGACACACCGCCTCGCAGGCGCGGCAGTTCAGGCAGGCCTCCCAGTGAGACACGATGCGGTCGCTGATGCCGACCCGGCCCTCGTTGACCGCCTTCATCAGGGCGATGCGGCCGCGCGGCGACTCCATCTCCAGGCCGGTCACGCCGTAGGTGGGACACGCGCTCAGGCACAGGCCGCAGTGCACGCAGCGGTACATATCCGCCTCGGCCGGCGCGTCCGTGTCCGTGAAGCCAGCGAAGAGAGCCGCCAACGAAGGCTGCGGCCGGTTGTCTGCCGGCGCGCCCGCCGCGGCTACGACACCGGTCCCTTCGCCGAGCTCAGGGCAGGCTCCTTCGCTTTCGGGACCTTCGTCCGGGGTACGCCCCCGCCCCGACCCTCCCCCGGAGGGAGAGGGAACGTCGTTCGGGGTGACCATCAGAGACGCCCCAGGAAGCGTCCCCGGTTCAGCAGGCCCTGCGGGTCCAGCTGCTCCTTGATCCGCCGCATTATCTCCATACCCGATGGCTCCTCTCCCCACACGTCCAGCTTCACCTTGATGGAAGGATGGCAGATCTCGATGACCGCCGTCCCGCCGTGTTGCCTCGCAGCCTGCCGCACTTCGGCGATGGTGGCAAGTATGGCGTCCTCCTCGGCTTCGCCCCAGAAGAGCAACCGCAGGGCGCCGAACCCGGGATCGGCCAGGATCTCCGACGGCGACTCCTCCAGGCCGATCCCCAGGCAGGTCCCGGTCATGGCGGGGATTATCCTGCGGGGCGCGGAGACCCGAATGGCCAGGGCAGGCAGGGAGTCCTCCTGCCATCCCAGGTCGGTGGCCCACTGGCGGGCGGCCAGGGTTCCGTCGCCGTCGAAGGCCACGGCGTCGACGGCTCCCGCGTTCAGCAGCGCCGCCGATGTGTCCTCCATTCGTCTCCGGACGGCCCCGGCCCTTCCGGAAAAGAAGCAGATCCCCAGCCCTCCCAGCCTCTCGCTGAGGGCCTGGTTAAGCGGCGATCCGGGGTGGGTTGCCAGGAAGTGCCGGGCCAGGCCGCCGGTAACGGCCAGGTAGCTCATGGGGCCTGCGGACAAGCTGAGGGCCTCCCTTCCGGCCACGACGGCCTCCTCCATCGAATCGAAGGGGGCGACGAGGGCGTAATTTTCCGGCTGGAGGGGAGAGACCTTGAACGAGGCCTCGACGATGATGCCGAGGGTGCCCAGGGAGCCGGTGTAGAGCTTGTTCAGGTCGTACCCGGTGACGTTCTTGACCACCCGTCCGCCGGCCTTGGTGAACACGCCGTCGGCCCCGACGACGCCGATGCCGATGAGCCAGTCCCTCGGCGGGCCGTAGGCGTGGGCCATGGGCCCGGTGCAGGCGGTCGAGAGCGTGCCCCCGACCGTAGCCCGGCCCGGCAGCGGCGACTCCAGCGGCACAAACTGGCGGGACACCCCCAGTTCCCGCTGGAGCGCGTCCATGGTCATGCCCGCTTCAACCGTGGCCGTCATGTCCCCCGGCTGGTAGTCGATCATCCGGTTCAGGCGGGACAGGTCCACAACTACGCCCACGCTGTCCGGGGGATTGCCCAGGGCGGTCTTGGTGCCGCCGCCCCTGGGGAACACCGTGACCCCGTTTTCCGCCGCCCACCGCATCACGTCGATCACCTGGCTACGTTCTTCGGGCACCACCACCGCCATTGGGCTCAGCCCGTCGATGGCGTACTCGGAATGCACGTAGGCCGGAGGCAGGGCCCCCGGCGGCACGATTCGGCTCAGTTCATAGGCGTATGAGGTGGTCAACGAGCGCTCCGACAGTGCGATATCGGCGACAATGGATGAACAATGACTAGGGAGTGTCGTCAAATTGAGTTACCGGACACGCGACGGTCTTTTTCCCGTCATTCCGGCTTTCGCCGGAATCCAGGGGTTTCCGCAGGCAAAATCATTCTGCGGCATAGAGCGAGTCTGGATTCCGGCTTTCGCCGGAATGACGGGCTAATTTGACAACACCCCCTAGTTGAAATCGCGGATGGTTCGGCGAAGGGGCAAATGAAAGCCACCTGTCCAGTATAGCGTTGACGGCAAGCAGATGCCCCGCGGCTCTACTAGTCCTGAGCCTGTCGAAGGACGGGGCGAGGGAATCCGCTGATGGTTCGATAAGCTCACGCGCAACGAATTCTCCAGGACTCTGCAATAGTCGTGTCTACAGTTCTATCTTCCCCGAATACAGGTTTTCGAGGGTGTCTTGTCTAAAGTACCTGTACATCTTGGCGTCATCCAGGCTGTGGGGGAAGAGGTTGACTCCCTGCTGCCGGGCAAGCTGCCGCACTGAATCCTCGCTGATGAAGGCACCGACAATGGCCGGGATCACAAGCTCCGGAATAATCCGTCGCAGAATGGCTGCCCGCCCGACTATCCTGTCAACATGGGAGTGATTGATTTCCAGAGCAACGTCAACGACGCCGAATGCCGCTGAATCATCCTTCAGGCTTTGTCCCACGAACACAGTAGTATTGAAATTCCAGATTTCCTTCATTTCCTGTGAGGTTATAATGCCTTGTTTCAAGGCATGGTGCACCATGTCGCCGAACCTGTCGTCGTACCTCCCTTCGCCGTTGTAGACCACAACATAAACCAAGCCCAATCCGTATCCAGGTCCAACAAGGCGTCTGACTTTGTCCCGGTAGGCGCGCTCTATAGTTACTTCCAACGGGGGCGAGACATAGTGCCCGGCGGTCATGACCCTATTCCGGCAACCAGAGCGATTTCGCAAATTGGGGATACATGGAACAATCAAACGCCCGCTAGGCGTACATGCCCGGAGCGGGGCGATGGGCAGCGGCGTGATGGCGGTGGCCGTCCGGGAAGACCTTGCCGGGGTTGATGTTGTTGTGCGGGGCAAAAGCGTCTCTCACCCGGCGCATCGCCAGCATGTCCTCCGGCGTATACACCAGCGGCATCTGCTCCTTCTTCTCGAGGCCCACCCCGTGCTCTCCGGTGAGAGTGCCGCCGGCCGCGACGCAGACCTCCAGCACCTCGGCGCCGGCAACCGTGATCTTCTCCAGCTCCCCCGGCTTCCGCTCGTCGAAGAGCAGGCAGGGGTGCAGGTTGCCATCGCCGGCATGGAACACGTTGGCGATGGGCACGCCGTGCTTGCGCCCCACCTCGGCCACCTGCTGCAGCACCGTGGCCAGCTGCGTCCTCGGCACCACGCCGTCCACCAGGTAGTAGTTGGGCGCCAGGCTGCCCAATGCCCCCAGCGCGCCCTTGCGGCCCTTCCAGAGCTGCTCTCTCTCGGCTGCCTCTGCGGCGAACTTCACCTGGCTGGCTCCGGTATCCCAGAGCGCCGCCTCCACCTCCAGCCCGATCTCGTCCACTTCCTCGGTCAGGCCTTCCAGCTCGATCAGGAGCACCGCGCCCGCGTCGTCCGGATACCCGGCATCGGACACATTCTGCACCGCCTGTATGCTGAGCGCGTCGATCATCTCCAGCGCAGCGGGCACGATGCCGTGGCCGATCACCGCCGACACTGCGGTGCAGGCAGACTCCACATCGGGGAAGATGCCCAGGTAGGTCTTCACCGCCTCGGGCTCCGGCAGCAGCCGCACCATGATGCGCGTCGCGATGCCGAACGTGCCCTCCGAGCCCGTGAACACCCCCCGCAGGTCGTACCCGGGGGTCTCACGGGCCAGGCCCCCCAGGGTGACCACTGCGCCGTCTTCCAGCACCACCTCCATGCCCAGCACGTGGTTGGTGGTTGTCCCGTACGCCAGGCAGTGCGGCCCGCCCGCGTTCTCGGCGATATTGCCGCCCAGGCTGCACGCGCGCTGGCTCGACGGGTCCGGGGCGTAGCGCATACCGGACCGCCGCACGAAGGTGTCCAGGTCCAGGTTGATGACCCCCGGCTCAACGATGGCGTGCCGGTTCTCGACATTCACCTCGAGGATGCGGTTCATCCGGGTGAAGGCAATCTGGATGCCGTCGGGATGCGAGATGGCGCCGCCGCTCAGCCCGGTGCCCGAGCCGCGCCCCACCACCGGCACACCGGCGTCGTGGCACAGGGCCATCACCCGGCTCACCTCGTGGGTGTTCAGCGGAAACACCACGGCATTCGGCATCCCGCGGTCGATTGAGCCGTCGTACTCGAAGACCAGCAGATCGTCCGGGTGCCACACGACGTTCCCGGTCCCCACGATCTGCCGGAGTCCACTGACGAATCCCTCGACACCGTAGGCAGCGATGCCGCCGCCCCTGGTTACGCCTGCGTTACTGCTGGAAGTAGTCAAGTTGCGTCCCGCCGTAAGGAGATTGGTAAGCATCGCAGGGCCGGACATCCGGTCCCCCGCTTCTTCGGATGATAGACCCAAGCCATTTCCGAGGCAAGCGCGGCTGTATTTGTGCCCATCCGTCTGTACCCCGCTTGACACGCCCGACGGCACGGTCTTAACCTGTCACGCAGCGACAATCGAATACTTCCAAAGGCTGTGAAGGGGAGTAGTAGGCTTCCAGCAGGGCAACAAGCGAGCCGGGTATGGTGAAAGCCGGCGCCCAGCGCAGAAGACTGAATGGACCCCGGAGCCGCAGGCCGAACCTGAAGACGCCCCCACCCTGACCCTCCCCAGGAGGGAGAGGGAAGCAAGGACGGCGCAATGGGCTAGGCTGAGCCGGTAAGGGCACCGTTAAAGGCCCGCGGCATGGGACCCGCACATTAGACTGGAGGTCCCCCCGCCGGTTGAGATTCCGGTAACGGCCGTCTACTTTGGGCCTGTACCGGAGAAGAAGGGTGGCAACACGATGCAGACTCGTCCCTTGACGGACGGGTCTTTTTGTTTGGATTCCCACTGTCATTCCCGCTTTCGCGGGAATCTTGGAGCGCGATATGTACTATCCGACCCTGGAACAGGTCAAATCCCGGGCCCGGGAGGGCAACACCATTCCGGTCTACCGCTCGATACACGCCGACCTGGAAACGCCGGTGTCGGCCTACCTGAAGGTGGCCCGCGGCCCCTACTCCTATTTGCTGGAGAGCGTAGAGGGCGGTGAGCGGCTGGGCCGATACAGCTTCATCGGCACCGACCCGTACCGGATCATCAAGACCGGCCCCGGCCAGGAGTACGGCGAGGTGGACCCGCTGACCCTGGTGGAAGAGGAGATGTCCCGCCACAAGCTCATCCCTGTCGACGGGTTGCCCGGCTTCCACGGCGGCGCGGTCGGCTACGTGGCCTACGACGCCATCCGCTACTTCGAGCCCCGCGTGCCGATGATGCCCGAAGACCCCCAGAGCGTGCCGGAGTCCATCTTCATGTTCGGTGAGACCATCCTGGTCTTCGACCACCTGCGCCACGACATCAAGGTCGTGTCCCACGCCCGTCTGGACGGTTCCGAACCTCGCGAGGTTGAGCGGGCTTACGCCGACGCAGTGGCCCGCATCGAGGAGATGGTCGCACTGCTCTCCCGCCCGCTGACGCTGCCCGAGGAGTTGCAGGGCGCCGCAGTGCCGCCCAGCCCCATCGAGTCCAACTTCACGCCGGACCGCTACGCCGATGCCATCGAGAAGTGCGTCGAGTACGTCTACGCCGGCGACATCATCCAGGTCGTCAACTCCCAGCGCTTCTCAAGGCAGACGGGCGCTCACCCCTTCCAGATATACCGCGCCCTTCGCAGCGTCAACCCTTCACCCTATATGTACTACCTCGACCTCGACGGCTTCCAGATCGTGGGCGCAGCCATCGAGTCGGTGGTCAAGGTGGAGGACGGCATTGCGTCCACCCACCCCATCGCCGGCACCCGGCCCCGCGGGCGCACCCCGGGGGAGGACGACGCCAACGAGGCAGATCTGAAGAGCAGCGAGAAACAGCGGGCCGAGCACGTCATGCTGCTGGACCTGGGCCGCAACGACATTGGCCGGGTCAGCGACCCCGGCACCGTCGAGGTCACCAAGATGATGGAGGTGGAGCGCTTCTCTCACGTCATGCACCTGGTATCCCACGTCGAGGGCAAGCTCCGGCAGGACCTGACTCCCTACGACGCCCTTCGCTCCTGCTTCCCCGCCGGCACCGTCTCAGGCGCGCCGAAAATACGGGCCATGGAAATAATCGCCGAGATCGAGGGCGAGAAGCGCGGGCCCTACGGGGGCGCCGTGGGCTACTTCAGCTACTCCGGCAACATGGACACGGCCCTCGTGCTGCGCACCGGCATCTACAAGGACGGCACCATGTACGTACAGGCCGGCGGCGGCATAGTCGCCGACAGCGTGGCCGAGGACGAGTACCAGGAAACCCGCCACAAGTCCAACGCCCTGATGCGCGCCATAGACATGGCCGAAGCCGGCTTCTGAATGCGGAATGCGGACGGTGAAATTAGAAATGTCGAATGTGGAATTAGAAATTGGGAAAATGAGGGTCTCGTCCATTCCGCACTCGACACTCCAAATTCACACGTTCGCGTTCCCAATTCCGCATTCCACATTCAACATTCCACATCCACGAGGTTACTCATGCTGAAATCATTCTTCCACACAGGCTTCGTCGTCCGCGACATCGAAGAATCCGTTCGCTTCTACTCGGAAATCCTGGGTATGCGCATCGCCGGCCGCACCGAGCGGCAGGGTGAGTTCGTGGAGCAGGTGCTGGCCTTCCCCGGCGCTCACATCAAGGGCGGGTTCGTGGACATGGGCGAGGGGCACCAGCTTGAGCTGATCCAGTACCTCTCGCCCCACAGCGGACCCAATACCGTCGAGCGCAACGACCTGGGCGCGGCGCATCTCGCCTTCTTCGTCGAGGACCTGGACCAATTCTACGCCGACACCCGCGAAAAGGGCCTGCAGTACAACAACCCGCCCGCGTCCATGTTCGACGACAACGGCAACCTGTCCCGCAAAGCCTGCTACGCCCGCGACCCCGACGGCAACTGGCTCGAGTTCGTCGAACTGTTCTAGCTGATCTCTCGCGCCCCGAACGCCAATCCCTCCCCCTGAGGGGGAGGGCCAGGGTGGGGGTGAAATCCCCGCAACCAAAATCGCACCAAACCACCCAGGAGCCGCCATGCTGCTGCTTATCGACAACTACGACAGCTTCACCTACAACCTGTACCAGTACCTGACCGAGCTCGGCGCCGAGGTCGATACCCACCGCAACGACAAGATCACCATCGACGAGATCGAGGACATGGCCCCCGACGGCATCGTGATTTCCCCAGGCCCCTGCACGCCTATGGAGGCGGGCATATCCAACGACGTCATCCGCCGCTTCGGGCCGCGCATCCCAACACTGGGCGTCTGCCTGGGGCACCAGTGCATGGCCTATGTCTACGGTGCGCGGGTGGACCGGGCCGGTGAGATCCGCCACGGCAAGACCTCGATGATCCGGCACAACGGCGCGGGCGTGCTGCAGGGCCTGCCCAACCCCTTCGAGGCCATACGCTACCATTCCCTGGTGGTCTACCCTGAGACGGTGCCCGACACGCTCGAAGTTACCGCCCACAGCGAGAACGGCCTGATCATGGGCATACGCCACAAGGAGCACCCCGTCGAGGGCATCCAGTTCCACCCCGAGTCCATAATGACCCCGGACGGCAAGGCCCTGCTCCAGAACTACCTCAACCAGGTGGCCGCCCACGGCAGACCGGAGGCGTGATGACAGCTAAGGAAGAGATACTGGAGTTGATGGAAGCGCTGCCCCACGCCCCCACTTACGCCGATGCCTTCGACCAGCTTCGCCCACTCTATAATCGCGAGGTGGCGCCCATCATCGCGCAATACGGGGAGCCACCGCTTTCACACGGCCACTGGCGCCGCGATATCACCGGACCGACGGAAGCGGAACAGCAAAAGAGGGTGAAGGCCGACAGGGCCGAACTGCTGCGGCTGATGGGTCTCCTTCCAACTGAAGCATCAACAGCGGAGACGGTGGACGAAGCGATGTACAAGCTGGTCCTGTCCTACATCATAGACAAAGCCAGCCTGGATATCGCCGACGGCAAGGGAATTTCTCATGAAGAAGTTAAGCGACGGATTGCGGAATGGCACAGGTAACGCAGACGACCTAATTGTCTAGGAGGAAAACCCATGAGCGCGAAGGAAAGAATCACTGAAATCATGCAGGATTTGCCCGACGATGTGACCTTCGAAGACGCGATATATGAGCTATATGCCGCGTTCAAAATCGAGAGGGGCCTGCAACAAGCCGACATTGGGGAAGGCATCTCACACGAGGAAGCAAAGCAACGGTTCGCCGAATGGCACGGGTAACGCGGACGACCATGCAATTGGAGGTGCGGGAGGCATGACCGCGAAAGAAGAAATCCTTGAACTAATGGAGCAATTGCCGGACGACGCCACCATTGAAGAAGCGATAGAAAAGCTAATCGTGATGTACAAAATACAGCAAGGTCTGGAACAGCTCGATAGAGGTGAAGGAATCCCCCATGAAGAAGCCAAAAGGCGAATTCGTCAGTGGCTACAGTAACCTGGTCGCCCCACAGCCTGAATGATCTTGAGATAATCGTTCGAGACTTAGCCTTGGAATCCCCGCAAGCGGCGCTGATACGGCCGAGAACTTTATTTCCATGTCTGATCTGCTAAGTGCGTATCCTTACTTGGGTCGGATTTTTCCATATCCAAAACCGGGAAGATGTTCGAGTGCTGATAGTTCGCAACCATCGTCTGATTTACAGGGTCCAAGAAGGTTATGTTGAAATCTCCCGAATCATTCATGCAGCTCGCCGGATAAGACCCTCTGACTTACCCTTTTAGTTCTCTCGCGAATCGCATTCATTTTATGCGGAGCACCCAAGCATGGACATTCGTGAAGCGATAGACGCAGGCGTATCAGGCCGCTCGCTGAACATGGACCAGGCCGCCGCCGTCATGCGGCAGATCATGCAGGGCGAGGCTACGCCAGCCCAGCTCGGTTCCTTCCTCACCGCGCTGCGGCTCAAGGGCGAGTCCACCGAGGAGATCGCCGGCATGGCCACCGTCATGCGCGAGTTCTCCCTCAAGGTGCGTGTCGACGGCACCGTCGTGGACTCGGTGGGCACCGGCGGCGACGGCTCCAACACCTTCAACATCTCCACCGCCGCCGCCCTGGTGGCCGCCGGGGCCGGCGTCCGCATCGCCAAGCACGGCAACCGCGCCGCCTCCGGCAGCTGCGGGGCCGCCGACGTGCTGGAGGCTCTCGGCGTTCGCATCGAGCTGCTTCCCGAGGGCGTGGAACGCTGCATCAACGAGGGCGGCATCGGCTTCATGTTCGCACAGGCCTTCCATCCCTCCATGCGTCACGCCGGCCCGGTGCGCCGGGAGATCGGCATCCGCACCGTCTTCAACATCCTCGGTCCCCTGACCAACCCGGCCGCCGCCCAGCGCCAGCTCATCGGCGTCGCCTTCCCGCAACTCGGCGAGAAGATGGCCGAGGTTCTGAAGCTTCTGGGCTCCGAGCGCAGCCTCGTTGTCCACGGCGCGGGCGGGCTGGACGAGATCGCCCTCGACGGCGACACCACCGTCTGGGAGCTTCGCGACGGCCGGGTGGAAAGCTGGACCTTCAGTCCCGACGGTCTCGGCCTCGGACGCTGGGGCATCGACGCCCTCCGGGGGGGCGACCCTCCTGCGAGTGCGGCCATAATGCGCCGCCTGCTGGACGGCGAGGGCGGGCCCATCCGCGACGCCGTGCTGCTCAACACCGCGGGCGTCCTCCTAGCCGCCGGAGCCGCCGACTCCATCTCCGACGGCATCCAGCAGGCCGCCCAATCCATCGACACCGGCGCTGCCAAACAACGACTGGAGGCGCTGGTGGAGCTGAGCAACGCGGGGACCTGAGTGAACGGCCTCCCGATCAGGATAACCGACCATGCTCTCCGGGAGTTACAAGAGGAAAGGGAGAGGGGATTCGACGTAGATGAAAACCTCGCCAAGGCGATCTTGATGCGCCCCTGCTCAGGTGGTACCCGCAAGGTCAGGGAGAAACTTTGCCCAGTCGCCGATAGACGACCGCCATCTCTTGCGAGTACTGTTTGAGGAGGAGGACGGAGGACTGGTTATAATTACCGTATACATTGGCGCCAGGCGGCAGTATGAGATTTAGATACAGCCCCGATGTTGACATCCTGATGGTGGACATATCGCACGAACCCTACGGTTACGGCGAAGACAACGAGGGGGTAATCGTCCACCACGGAAAGGACGACAACCCTCTGGGCTTGGAAATCTTCGACGGCAAATTGTTTGTGCTGTTCGCAAATACCAGCTTGGCGACTGGCCGGGAAGTGACCAACCCGGATGTCCCCGAAGTTCCGTTTACAAAAGAACGGAATGTCTCCATTCGTGCTATTCCCAAGGGCAACGCAGATCTCCGATTCAAATATCAGACCGAAAGCGATACCCTGACGGTGAAGCTCGGAGACGGAGCATCCGACTTCTGCCGCCGAAACCACGAGCTAACCGTTCACTATGATAAGAACGAACTGCCGATGGGCTTGGAGATAGAAAAGGCCCGGCAGTTCATTCTGGGCTCCATGCAGAGCGTCCTGCTCCATAAAGAGGTGACCGTTGCCTGACATGCCCAGCATCCTCGACAAGATCGTAGCCGCCAAGCGCGAGGAACTGGCCGAGGCCAAGCGTGCCGAACCCCTTGCCGCCGTCCGGCAGGCAGCGGCGGAGCGGCCGCGCCCCCTGGATCTGGCCGGCGCCCTGAGCGGTGGCGGCATACGCCTGATCGCCGAGGTCAAGAAGGCCTCGCCCTCCCGCGGGCTGCTGTCACCGGACTTCGACCCCGTGCGACTGGCCGGGACCTACGTGTCCAACGGCGCAGCGGCCGTCTCGTGTCTCACCGACCCGCGCTTTCAGGGGGAGTTGGCCCACCTGTCCGCCATCAAGGAGAGCGGGGCGTCACCTCAGGCCCCGGTGCTGCGGAAGGACTTCATCTTCGATCCCTACCAGGTCTACGAGGCCCGGGCCGCGGGCGCGGATGCCATCCTGCTCATCGTCGCCATCCTCGAACCTGCCCGGCTCACCGAGTTGCTGGAGACCGCCCGGTCCCTCGGCATGAAGTGCCTTGTCGAGGTCCACGACGAAGCCGAGCTGGAAACCGCCGTCGGTGCGGACGCCGGGGTCATCGGCATCAACAACCGCGACCTGCACACCTTCACCACCGACCTCGCTGTCACCCAGCGGCTGGCACCCTTGGTCCCGGACGGAAAGGTGCTGGTCAGCGAGAGCGGCATCTTCACCCCCGAGGACCTGCGATTGCTTGAAGCCGTCCGCGTCAACGCCGTACTGGTGGGCGAGGCCCTGGTAACCGCTCCCGACATCGCCGCCAAGGTGCGCGAACTCTCCGGCCTGCGCGAACCCTCGAAGTCTCCTCTCCCCCCTCGACAAGCTCAGGACGGGAGGGCTAAGTGAGGGCGTCCCAGCCATGATACGCGTCAAGATCTGCGGCATCGGCGCCCCCGCCGACGCCTGCGTCGCCGCCGAAGCAGGGGCCGACTACATAGGCATGGTCTTCGTTCCTGAACGCCACCGCCGTATATCCCCCGAAGACGCCAGGGAAATCGTCGACGCAGTCAGAGTGCTGGACGGCCCCCTTCGGCCAGGCTCAGGGCAGGCTTTGCCCCGCATGGTCGGCCTATTCGCCGACCAGCCCCTCGATGAGGTCAACGAGACCGTCGCCCACTGCGCCCTCGACGCCGTGCAGCTCTGCGGCCAGGAGAGCGTCGAATACGCTGCGTCCGTCGCGTGCCAGGTGATCAAGGTGGTCCACATCCCGGCTTCCTACCGCGCGCCCGAGGATGTGTCAGCCGTCGCCGAACGGGTCCGCGAGTACGCGGACGCCGGCTGTCTGGTCACCCTCGACCGGCTGGTGGAAGGAATCCAGGGCGGCACCGGTCTCTCCTTCAACCTCGACGTTGCCGCATCCCTGGCCCACCGCGGCAGCGAGTTCCTGTTGGCCGGCGGTCTGACGCCCGCCAACGTGGGCCGCACCATCAGCGCCGTCCGGCCCTGGGGCGTCGACGTCTCCAGCGGCATCGAGACCCTCGGACGGAAGGACCGCCGCAAGATCCGGCGCTTCGTCGAAAACGCACGCCACGCCGACGCCGCCCTCTCCGGCTCCGCGTGACACGCCCGATCGGATAGACTTACCTCATGTCTTACTATTGATCATCCAAGGGTCAGGAGATCCCTATGATCGTCAAGATAACCTCCAAGCGCCAGGTGACCATTCCAGCCCAAGTCCTGGGGGCTATGGGCGTGGGCCCGGGCGACCGCCTGGAAATTCAAGAGACGCCCGAAGGATTCCTTCTGAAGCCCAAGCGGATAGACTACTCCAAACTTGGCCTGCTGAAGGACCTGATACCACCCGACGCACCACCGTTCGACATACGGGAGTTCCGAGAGGGCACCTATGACCCAGCACTACGGGATTGACACGTCGGTGCTGGTCAGATGTCTCACGGGACTGCCGGCGCATGGCGGCATTGCCGGGGGTGAAAAGACTGTAATCTTCTGCTGAATCGGAAGAAAGCGGGCCGTCCAGCCTTCGACAAGCTCAGGATGAACGGCGACAAGCTCAGGGCGAGCGGCTTCCGGTGTACCTGGCACTCTCCAATAACGGACGGAGTACGATGACCAATCAATCCCCGGCACTCTTTCCCGACGACCGCGGCCGCTTCGGCGACTTCGGCGGCAAGTTCATCCCCGAGACCCTCATGGCGGCGGTCGCCGAACTCGAAGACGCCTACAACACCGTCAAGGACGACGAGGACTTCCAAGCGCGGCTCGCCGGCCTGCTGAACAGCTATGTGGGCCGGCCCACGCCCCTCTACTACGCGGAGAACCTCTCCCGGCGCCTGGGCGGCGCGAAGATCTACCTGAAGCGCGAGGACCTGGCCCACACCGGCGCCCACAAGATCAACAACGCCCTCGGCCAGGCGCTCCTCGCCCAGCACATGGGCAAGCAGCGCATCATCGCCGAGACCGGCGCCGGCCAGCACGGCGTCGCCACCGCCACCGCCTGCGCCATGCTCGGCCTTCAGTGCATAGTCTACATGGGCGAGGAAGACATCCGCCGCCAGTCCCTCAACGTCTTCCGCATGAGGCTGCTGGAGGCCGAGGTCATCAGCGTCGAGTCGGGCACCCGCACTCTGAAGGACGCCATCAACGAGGCCATCCGCGACTGGGTAACCAACGTCGAGACCACCCACTACCTGATCGGCAGCGTCGTGGGCCCCCACCCCTACCCGGTGATGGTGCGCGACTTCCAGTCGGTCATCGGCCGCGAGGCCCGCGCCCAGCTTCTCGAGGCCGAGGGCCGCCTGCCCGACTACGTCATGGCCTGCGTCGGCGGGGGGAGCAACGCCATGGGCACCTTCCACGCCTTCGTACCCGACGAGGATGTCCGTCTGGTCGGCCTCGAGGCCGGCGGCAGGGGCCTCGACTCCGGCGAGCACTCCGCCACCCTCACCGCCGGACGCCCCGGCGTGCTGCACGGCGCCATGTCCTACCTGCTGCAGGACGAACACGGCCAGGTCGCCCCGGCCCACAGCATCTCCGCGGGCCTCGACTACCCCGGCGTCGGCCCCGAGCACAGCTATCTCAAAGACACGGAGCGCGCCGTCTACCGCGAGGTTACCGACCCGCAGGCACTGGAGGGCTTCCACCTGCTCTGCCGAACCGAGGGCATCATCCCCGCTCTAGAGTCGGCCCACGCCATCTATGGCGCCGCCGAACTGGCCCCCGCGCTGCCGCAGGACAGCATCATCCTTGTCTGCCTCAGCGGCCGCGGAGACAAAGACATCGGCATAGTAGCCGAGGCCGAGAACATCGAGCTCTGAAGCCATCGGGACCCTCGTCTTCAAATCGGCTTGTTGCATTCAAGAGCAGGCACGAAAACGCTGTGCGACCCATGTTTGCCAGCTACTCTGCCTTGACGCTGGCACCCCTGCCGCCTACAATGGCCTTGTCCGCCCTGACGTGGCGGCAATGCTGTGTTGCCAAGGATGCACAGCCCCGGAGGAAGATATGCCCATTACCAGAGACGGAGTGGAACTTACGGTTGAGATCACCGAGAAGGCCGCCGAGAAGATCAGGTACTTCGCCGAAAAGGATGGCCAGGAGGACAACGTCGGAGTGCGCGTCGCGGTCAAGGGCGGCGGCTGTTCCGGCCTCACCTATGACCTGAAGATTACCGGCGAGCACAACGATACCGACAAGGTCGTCGAGCAGTACGGCGTCAAGGTTATCGTCGACAAGAAGAGCTACATCTACCTGGTCGGCACCCAGCTCGACTTCTCCGACGGACTGAACGGCAAGGGATTCGTGTTCGAAAACCCCAACGCCAAGAAGGCCTGCGGCTGCGGCACCTCCTTCAGCGTCTGAACCCTAGCCCTCAACCTGGCGGGAGCCACCCGCACCGATACCAGAAGCGCCGTCTTCCCCGTCTGAAGGCGGCGCTTACGCATTACCACCACGACACGCACACCGACCGGAGGCCGCGACATGACCCTGCAACAGTCCACCAGCCAACCCCCGGCACAGGCCATTGAGTCCGGCTCCCTGGCAGTCCGCCTGGACACGGGATATGGCTGCCTCAGGGCCACCGGCGAAGACGCCCTGGACCTGCTGAACCGTCTCTCCACCAACAAGGTCGACCACCTGCAGCCCGGCCACTGGGCGCCCACAGTGCTCACCAGCGACCGCGGCCGCATCGTCGACCTTCTGACCGTAGTTCACGCCGACGCTTTCGTCTACCTGGTCACCAGCCCAGGCCAGCAGCAGCCGGTAATCGAGTGGCTGGACAAGTACACCATCATGGAGGACCTGGAAGTCGAGGACGTCTCAACCTCCACCGCGGTCGTCGCCATCGCGGGTGATGGAGCGGACGCGACGCTGGGCTTGGAGCCGCTGGAAGGGGACCGGCAGCCGGGCTTGCAGTACCCCGCGCCCACGGTGAGCGTCGGCGGCCACGACGCCATCGCCGTCAGCCAGCCAATGGGCGCCACGCCGTGCTGCCTTCTGATCACCCCATCCGGGGCCGCCGCCCCGGTCGGGGAGGCCCTGGCCGCCGCGGGCGCCGTGGAGGCCGACGACGAAGCGTGGGAAGCCCTCCGAGTCGCGAGCGGCGCCCCCGCCTTCGGCCCCGAGATGGGCGAGCCCTACAACCCCCTCGAGGTCGGCCTGATCGGCGCCATAGACTTCACCAAGGGCTGCTACATCGGCCAGGAGGTCATCGCCCGTCTCGACAGTTACGAGCGCGTCCAGAAGTACCTGTCGATGCTCCGCTTCTCCGAAGGTTGTGATGCAGAGGCCGGGACTCCGCTGTACATCGAGGGCCGCCAGGCCGGCACGGTCACCTCCGTCTACCGCACCCCCGGCGGCGAGCTCCGCGGTCTCGGCTTCGTCCGCACCGCCTCCGCCGCGCCAGGCCAGGTACTGGAGGTCGCGTCTCCCCCAACCGGCACCGCCACCATCGAGGATACTCCCAAGCTCTTCGGCTCCGGGCAAGACTTCAGCTAGGAGACAAGTATGTCGACGGACATGGGAAAGACCTCCGCCAGCCGGACTATCACGGCGTCCGAGTTCAAGGAAAAGTGCCTCGAACTCATGGACGAAGTGGCCGAAACCGGAGAGGAAATCGTCGTCACCAAGAACGGCATGCCAGTGGCCAAGCTGACGCCTTATAGAGAGGTGCCGGACTTTATCTTCGGGCGCTACCGGGACAAAATCATAATCCACGGCGACATAGTATCCCCTATGCCGCCGGAGTGGTTCGCTGTTCCCGAAGAATACGCAAACATGGACCCTCTTATCGCCCCTCTTGCGCCGGACTGGACTTCCGAGACGACGGAATCGTCGGAAACCTTGTCGTGAAGTTGCTGGATACCCACGTTCTCCTTTGGCGTGAGAGAGGGGATCGCAGGTTGGGGCAGACCGCACGAGGGGAAATTGATGTCGCGCTCAGCGCGGGCAACGCGGCAGTTTCAGTCATCTCTTTCTGGGAAGTCGCCATGCGAGTCCAGAAGGGTCATTTGGATTTCTTTCTCGAACCGTATACATGGCGGCTGGACCTGATAGAGCAGGGGCTTGCAGAGATTCCGCTGGACGGCAACATCACTGTCCGGGCCGGACTGCTGCCCGATATGCACGGCGACCCCTGCGACCGCCTCATTGTAGCAACCGCGCTGGAAGGCCACGAGCTGGTTACCGCAGACGAGCGGCTTCTGGAGTGGCCCGGCCCGCTTTCGCGAATCGACGCGAGGCAGTAGCCCCCGTCCTCGCTAACCGCCGTTGTAGACGAACGACACCTCGTCTCCGTTCCGCTCGACCCGGAACAGCGACCAGAACTTGTAGCCGGCGGCCTCCACGGCCTCCCGGCCGCCCTCGTCCCGGTCGATCAGGGTCAGCGCGTGGGTGACCGTGTAGCCCTCCTCCTCTGCGTGTCGTATCGACTGCAACAGAGACCCTCCCGTCGTCACTACATCCTCGATCATGGCCACCGGTTCACCGGGAGGCGGAAACTGCCCTTCGGCATCGGCGCCGGTACCGTGCTCCTTGGAGTCCTTGCGGTGGTAGAAGGCCCGTATCGGCGACCCTTCCCGTATCCCGGCCATCATCACGATGTGGCACACGATCGGAATTCCGCCGTAGGCAACTCCCCCCACATACCGGATACCCTCGGCATCGAGACGTTCAACCAGCCGCCGTCCCACGAACCGGGCCCCTGCCGGGTCCATCGTAAGCCGTTTGGAATCGAAGTAGTAGCTCGATTTCCTGCCGGACGAGAGCGTGAACTCTCCGAACAGCAACGCCCCGGAATCTTCAAGCAAACGGACCGGGTCCGTTTCCTGCTCCGCCTTCCCGCCAAAGGACTCAATGGCCATTCTCAACTCCTACCCGGTCCCGTACAGCCCCTGCTCCCGGATGTACCGCTCCACCTGGTCGGGAATCAGCCCGCTGACCGGACTGCCCGCCGCCAATCGCGACCTCAACTCGCTGGCGCTCAGGTCAACCGCCGTGCTGTTGATGCACTCCACACGCCCGCGGGCGTAGGGATTGCGGCTGTAGAACCCGTCCCAGTCGAAACCCGCGTACCCGGCGCGGTTTACCGCCAGCAGCCGCGCCAACTCCACGACACTCTCGGGCTCCACCCACTCATCGAACCTGGCCAGCACATCCAGCCCCAGGATGAACACCATCTCTACCCCGACATCCAGGCTGGCCGACAGTTCGGTGAGAGTCTCCACGGTAAGCGTGGGGCCGGACCTCCACGCCTCAATGTCGGAGACCTGGAACCCCGGGTTGCCCTCGACCGCCAGCCTCAGCATCTCCAGCCGCTGGGCTGCCGTGGCAGTCGGCTCACCGGACTTCAGACGCGGTTGCCCCGCAGGCACGAAGATGACCCGCTCCAGCCCGGCCTCGTCGATGGCGTGGCGAGCGATCTCCAGGTGGCCGCGGTGCACCGGATCGAAAGTCCCGCCGAGTATTCCCACCCTTCTCAGAACCATTCGACTTCCACTTTGCCTATGCGAATGGTGTCGCCGACCTCGATGCCCTCATCGATCAGCTTCTCGGCCATCCCGGTCCGGCGCATCTCCCGCCACAGCTGCAGCAGCACCCGCTGGTCCCTGGTGTCGGCCAGGGCGCTCAGCCGCTCCAGGCGTTCCGACTCGATGATGAAGACACCGTCCTCGACCCGGACCGACTCGGGCCCGCCGTCCCTGCGTCGGGATGCCGGAACGGTCACCGCCTCCTCTTCCTCGAACGGCTGGTCCTTGGGCAGTTCCTCGAGGATCGCCCCGATGCGCGCCAGCATCGCCCCAACCCCCTCGCCGGTGGCTGCCGAAATGAACATCACCTCGCCGGCCGAATCACCCTGCTTCCTCATGGCCTCGGCGAGCCTGCCGCCAATCTCTTGCCTTTGCTCCCGCACCTCGGTAACGTCCAGCTTGTTGACCACCACCAGCTGGCGCTTGTCCGCCAGTTCCGGGTTGAAGTGCAGCAACTCGCCCCTGACCATCCGGTAGTCATCCGCCGGGTCTTCGGTCAGCCCATCTATGAGGTGCACATAGAGCCTCGCCCTCTCGGCATGGCGCAGGAACTGGTGCCCCAGTCCCACGCCCTGGTGTGCTCCCTCCAGCAGCCCCGGTATCTCCATCATCACGAAGTCGCTATTGCCGGACCGCACAACGCCCAACACAGGCTCGACCGTCGTGAAAGGATAGTCCGCCACCCGGGCCTTGGCCGCGGAGCAACGCGAGATCAGCGTCGACTTCCCGGCGTTGGGACGGGCCAGCAGGCCCACGTCCGCGAGCAGCTTCAGCTCCAGGAACAGCACGGCTCCCTCGCCACGCTCTCCACGTTCCGACAGCACCGGCTCCTGGTTGGTCGAGGTGGCGAAGCGGGCGTTGCCCCAGCCGCCGCGGCCGCCGCGGCCGACGAGGTAGGGCGTGTCGCCGCGGATGTCGGTCAGGAAGTCCCTGCTGCCGTCCTGGTTCATGCGCCAGACCACGGTGCCCATCGGGACAGGAATGACCGTGTCCTTGCCGTTGCCGCCCCTCCGGTTCTTCCCTTTCCCGTGCTGGCCAGACTCGCAGTACACCGTGCTGTTGAACTTGATATGCAGCAGGGTGTTGTAGGAAGGGTCTCCTACCAGGTAGGCGCTCCCGCCGTCTCCGCCGTCTCCACCATTGGGCCCGCCGCGGGGCCGGTACTTTTCCCGCAGGAAACTGGCGCAGCCATTACCGCCATTGCCAGCGCGAATATTCAGTCTGACTGTATCAATCATCTTCTAGCTTCAAACAAGCCGTGTGGATAATCGCGGTTATCGTTATCAGAATTTATCAACTCATATTTTATTTGAGGTCTGGAGATAACAGTAAGAGTAAGCTGGTTGACGGAGTGGACAAACTAGCGAGGCTTACTCTCGTAGCAAGCAAATTCAGATTTGTATGGGGTTGATCTAAGCATTCATTCTAGCATGGAAAGTCAGGTTGATTTTGTGGACAATTGCTCGCGTCCGTGCCGGTGACGGCGTGTAGGGTGGGGATGCCGGAAGCGCGCTAACCGGCAGCAATTATCGGAATCCCGGACGGGCGGCGTTTCGTATACCTGGAGTGCTGTGTTATCCGCCAAGTTATCCCCACTTATCAACGGCGCAGGTTTGTTATCATGTCGCAGTGATCCCTCGGTACCGGCAAGCTCTTGAGGGCACTTTATGAATCAAACGCTGCGGCTCCTTGTAGCTCTGGTCTCCCTGCTGTGCTTGATCTGGCTGGGCGGCTGCGGCGGTGCGGGATCCGGCGATACGGTCGCTGTCTCCGAGTCCGACACACTCGAGTCCGGTGAGCCCATGGTTAACCTGATTGCATACGTAGACAACGGCGGGGACCTGCTGGTCATCAGCTCCGATGGTACCGGCCAACGGCGCCTGACCGGCGACGCGCGCGCCGGGCTCCTGTCCCAGGCCCTGGACCGCGGCGATTCGTACAGCTGGCCTACCTGGTCCCGCGACGGCACCCGCTTGGCCGCGTCCCGGGTGGCGGTCAGCGGGAGAAGCGCCGAGCTGACAGTCCAGGTGTTTGACCTGTCGTCCGGAGGCATGACCGCCGCTTTCACCAATGATATCCCGGCGCCGGTGGCCGATGGTACGCCCCACTACCTCCAGTGGTCGCCGGACGACCGCTACCTGTCTATTCTTGCGCCGACCCGGGAAGGCTTGTCGCTGTTCCTGCGCGACTTCCATTCCCCTGAAGACGCCCACCGCGTGGCGACCGGCGCGCCGCTCTACTATCACTGGGCCTCGGACTCCTCTCTGCTTGCCGTCCACAGCGAGGACCGCGTGATGCTGCGGGAACCGTCGCCGGACGGAAGAGAGTCGAGGGTTGCGGTAGACGCATTCAGTTTTCGCGCTCCCGCCGTTTCTCCCGACGGTTCCCGGTTCGCCTTTGCCGGCATCAGCGGAGGGATTGAGGGCATCTACGTCGCTCCCGCGGCGCTGGGATCCGACACGCCGCCCAGCACGGTGATGCGTACAGAGGGTCTCGTGGCGTTCACCTGGTCCCCCGATGGATCCTTCCTCGCCGTGGCCGAGCAGCAGAGGAGGGGCGTCCCTGCCTTCGACCGGCTGGTGCTGGTCTCTTCGGACGGCCAGGTCCGCTCGACTGTGGCCGAGGAGCAACTGCTGGCTTTCTTCTGGTCTCCTCGGGGGGACAGGATCGCCTGGATTGCTCTCGATCCTCAGACTCGGGAGATGGAGTTGTCGGTTGCCGCCGTGAATTCCGACGGGGAAGCGGGAGAGGCGCGGCGCCTGTTTAGATTCAGTCCCACCGGCGAGCTGTTCACCATGCTCAGCTTCTTCGACCAGTACGCCTACTCCCACTCCCTGTGGTCTCCCGACGGCTCGGCCCTAGTGATCACCGCCACCGAGGGACACGAGCCCGGCAGGCGGAACGGCAGCGGCCCGTCGGGCGGACAGCTCTACATCGTCGACGTCAGCACCGGCGAGTCCCGCCGCTTGGCTTCGGGCAAGGCGGCCTTCTGGTCCTGGAACTGATTCCCTAGATGATGAGCGACACCTCCGGAGTAAACCGGCGTGCCCTGCGGGCCCTTATAGTGATGGCAGCTTGCCTCGGCGCAGCCCTGACCGTCGCCTGTGGCGCTGTCACTCCGACTCCCACGCCAACCCCGGAGCCGGTCGACCCCAAGACGGAGCTGCAGCGCACCGTGCAGACCTTGCTGGAGTTGCAGTCCGGTTCCTTCGACCTGGAGCACATCGAGGGATCAACCAACCTTCTGCCGGGCGTCCTGATGCACCGGGCCTACGGCAAGGCGATCGTACCCGACAAATTCGACGTCACCGTCGAGGCGGAGTTGCTGTTCCCTCGCTCCTACCTGGAGATAGGCATGATCAGCATAGACGGCGTGGCCTATATGACCAACGTGCTCAACGGCGAGTGGGGCGAAGTGCCGCCGGATACCCTGCCCATCAACCTCACCAACTTCGGCGATATCCTGGCCCGCATCGTGGAGAAGGTGCAGACGCCGGAACTGCTGGGCCGGGACAGCGTTGATGGGGTGGAGGTATACCGCATTGGCGGAGCAATCATGTCCGAGGACCTGGGGGAACTGGTGCCGACAGCGGCGACAGGCTACCCCGTGGCGCTGGAAATTATGACCGACCGGGCCACCGGCGCTTTGCGCCAGGCCCTCATCACGGGACAGGTGGTTGCGACCGACATCCCCGAATCGCAACGCCGCTTGACCCTCAGCGACCTGAACCAGCAGGTGACCATACTGCCGCCTGAGGGTCAGGGTGGGAGTGAATGACGTGGCGCAACGCGCTTGCCGTGCCGGAACCACCTTTCCCAGCCACTGTTCCAGAGAATAGGCGTGAACCCGGCAGGCGGCGGATTTATCAGCCCCGATGGTCCTTGTCCGAGATTCGCCCTCACCCCCGTATCAAGTACGGGGCAGGCTCTGACCCTCTCCCTCAAGGGGAGGTAACTTAGCGCCATGGCCGCGGAAGTCGAGTCTCGTCTGCCGAGGGGACATTCCACCTGGGCAATCCTCGCCATTGCGGGCCTGGGGACATTCATAACCGCCCTCGACCAGACGGTTGTCGTCACCGCGCTCCCCAGCGTGATGCTGGACCTCAAGATACCCATCACCCAGCTCGACCGGGTGTCCTGGATCATCACCGCCTACCTGCTGGGCTACACCGTGGTCATGCCGCTCATCGGCCGTCTCGGCGACGTATACGGGTACCCACGGGTCTACCAAGCCTCCCTCGTTGTCTTCTGCATCGGGACCAGCCTGGTGGCCGTAGCCCAGAGCTTCGAGTTCATGATCGGCGCCCGGGTCATCCAGGCCATTGGCGGCGGGGCCACCGTCCCCCTCGGCATGGCGCTGGCCACCTCGCTGGTTGCCCCGGAGAAGCGGGCCCTCGCCCTCGGCGTGGTGGGCGGCGCCGCCGAGGCCGGCTCAATGCTCGGCCCTGCCTACGGCGGCGTGATCGTCGAGCTTTCCAGTTGGCGCTGGATATTCTGGCTGAACGTACCCCAGAGCGCCATAGTCTTCGTCGCGCTCATGCGCCTGCCGAACCGGCGCACCCCGGATGCACGGGTTGACTACCTCGGTGGGATGTTGCTCATCGCGGCTCTCTTCCTTGTGTCCCTGGCCCTCTCCCGCAGCGACCTCTTTACCTTCCAGTCCCCTGTCCCGTTCATCCTGGCCGTGGCCGGTCTGGGCGTCGGCGGCATCCTCCTGGCCGTGGAGCGGCGGACGCTGCAACCGCTGCTGGCCCACGTGTTCCTGCGGTCGTGGGCCTTCATCATGGCCAATCTTACCCAGGCCCTCGTGGGCGTGGCCCTGATCCTGGCGATGGTCACCGTCCCGCTGACTGCCGACACGGTGATGCAGAAGGACCCCTTCACCGGCGCCATGTGGCTGCTGCGAATGACCGGCGTGATACCGCTGGCCTCGGTGGCCGGCGGCTGGCTGCTTCCGAGGGCCGGCGAGCGTACCCTCACCGTCCTCGGCCTCCTGATGGTAGCTGCGGGTCTGTTCCTCTGCTCACGTTGGGAGATCGGCGTCGACGACCCTGAGCTCACTCTCCAGCTTCTCCTTGCCGGGACCGGGTTCGGCCTCGTCATTGCTCCGATCCTGCACCGCGCGCTGCAGGCCGTCGGCGAAGACTATCGCGCCACCGCTGCCTCCCTCGTGACCGTGGCCCGGATGATGGGCATGACCCTCGGCCTCGCCACGATGTCCGCCTGGGGCGTCGAGCACTTCCAGGTCCTGACCTCAGACCTCGCCCTGCCCCTGGCCCAGGCCGGCGAGACCGCCGAGACCTTCAACGCCCGCGTCGAGGAGTACACGGCCGATGTGAACGCCGCGGGCCTCTCCGTCTTCCGCGCCTTCTTCCGCACCGCCGCCATAATCGCACTGGCCGCCATCCCGTTCGCGCTGCTGCGCGGCGGTCCCAGGGAAAACGGAGAGTCGGGGAGCCTCCGTTCCAATGACAGCGGCTAATGGACAGCAAATTGATGGAAGGCGATAATGCGCGACACAAGGATTCTTGCCGTAAGCTGCCCAATGTCGGGGATGGTCGGATCGTGAGACGAAGGCGTGGGCTGAATGGTCAGCCCACTAATGATCTGGTGTTCAGTGCATCTGTGGGGGGGAACGATGAGGTTTTTCCGCAAATTCTAAGCCTCTACGTTACCCCGGGAAGCACGGTCGCGGATGCCACGTATGGCCTGGGTGTCTTCTGGAGGAACGTTCCCAATGGTCTATATCAGCTACTCGCTACTGACATCAGCAACGGTATAGACTGCCGTAATCTGCCTTATGATGATGGTTCCATAGACTGTGTTGTCCTTGACCCGCCGTACATGCACTCACCAGGGGGAACGGCGCATACGGCGCACACGGCTTTCGAAGACCATTACCGGAATAACGGGACAGGAAACAGGACGGAAAAAAAGTATCACGAAGCAGTCCTTGAGTTGTATGTGGAGGCAGGCCGGGAGGCGTTCAGAGTTCTTCGAGAACGAGGCGTCTTCATTGTGAAGTGTCAGGACGAGGTATGTTCAAACCGCCAGAGGTTCACGCACGTAGAGATCATGCAAGAGTATGAACGTCTGGGTTTCGTTGCCTAGGATTTGTTTGTCGTGGTACGGCAAAACCGTCCTGGTGTTAGCCGTACCATCAGGCAGGTTCATGCGAGGAAGAACCACTCCTACTTCCTCGTTTTCTGGAAGCGTGGTGCAGGGTGCGCAACATGGTAGAGTCCGGGATGAACCCCGTCGATTTACTTGTGGAGATCATCCGGGAGCACACGCCGAGAGACATTTGGCGGGATTCTCCCTTAATCGGGTATCTTATGCTCGGCAACACGAACCGGGGAGAAATTGGCGAGGAGTTCCTGCGCCGCTATTTGGAGCAAAACGAGATAGACACAGGCAACGGTGGTAGAACATCAAGAACCGATATTCGTATCGGAAATCTCCGGTTTGAAGTCAAGACTGCTTCATTAGGCGCAAACGGCACTTTCCAGTTCAACCACGTTCGATTGGACCGTCAGTACGAGTACCTGCTTTGCCTCGGTATTTGTCCACATCACGTAGTATTCGATATGTGGAGAAAAGGAGCGGCTGCGGAAAACCGGGCTGGTACATTGGTGCGTATGGCGGAAGGCCAAGCCGTGACCTACAAGCTCACGAAGAAACTGACCGATATGTTCGGTATCGAAGATCTTCCTAACAGAATTCGGCAAGCGCTTGCCGAACATAATCCCTGCTAGGTGATGCTTGGTCTTACGGATTACACCGGAAAGGCCGCCTCCAGCCGGCGCACCTGCGTCTCCGTCAGCCGCCAGCCCGAAGCGCCGCAGTTCTCCTCGGTGCGGGCCACGCTGTTGGTCTTGGGAATGACCACCACCGGAGCGCGTGTCAGGCACCAGTTCAGCGCCACCTGCGCGGGCGTCTTCCCGGCCTCCCTGGCAACCCCTTCCAGCGTCTCCCACTGATTCCCCGCCCGCAACCGCGGCCTCGCCGCCAGCGACCCGTCGGCCAGCGGCGTGTAGGCCATCACCGTGATGCCCCGTTCCTCGCAGTACGGGATCAGGTCCCGCTCGATGCCCCGCTGCTTCAGGTTGTAGAGCACCTGGTTGCAGACTATCGTGTTGTTGGACATCGCGGCCTGTGCTTCCTGCATCTGGGCGACCGAGAAGTTGCTGACGCCGATGTAGCGGACCATGTCCCGGGCGACCAGCTCCTCCATCGCCCGCATCGTCTCGGCGATGGGCACGCTGTGGCTGGGCCAGTGGATCTGGTACAGGTCGATCACGTCGTCGTCCAGCAGCCGCAGGCTCTTCTCCGCCGCCCGCAGCACCTGGTCGTGACGCAGGTTGCTCCCCAGCACCTTGGTGGCCACGAACACGCGGTCGCGCATTCCCTTGATAGCCGCGCCCACGGCGTCCTCGGTGCGGTACATCTCCGCCGTGTCGATCAGGTTCGCGCCTAGCTCGATGCCCCGGCGCAGCGGCTCCGGCCCGCCCCGGTACTTCCAGGTCCCCAGGCCCACCTCGGGAATCATCACGCCCGTCCGCCCAAGTTCCCGGTACTCCATCGGTGTTTCCTCCCCTCTCGCTTGAGTCGATACCCATAATTCCCTCCCCCAGCGGGGGAGGGTTAGGGTGGGGGAGAGATTCTCGGAGTCAACGGCTGCTCCAGTCGCAAGACGCCCTCACCTTAACCTTCTCCCAGAGGGAGAGGGGACTTTTCTGCTATTCCGCGCTTTCGCAGGATTCCCGGCTATGATATACCAGTCTGGTCAATCAATCGGCCTTTGGCCACGAGGTGCAGGAATGGAGTTTCAGGACTACGAGAATTTCGTCAACGCCAACAACAAGCGGGGAATCATCACCACCTACCGGCGCAACGGCGCGGGCCACATCAGCATCGTCGTCGTCGGCGCATACCAGGGCAAGGCGGCCTACGTCATCGTGCACGGCAGCTCGGTCAAGGTGCGCAACCTCCAGCGCGACCCCCGCTGCACCGTGACCGCCGTCAGCGAGGGCTGGCGCAGCTGCGTCTCCGTCGAGGGCACGGCGGCGACCATGAGCTACCACGATACCGATGCCGAGACCATGCGCGTCGAGCTCCGCGAGGTCTACCGGGCCTGTAGCGCCCACGGCGACCACCCCGACTGGGAGGAGTACGACCAGGCCATGGTCGACCAGGACGCCGTCATAGTCCTCGTCGAGCCCGAGCGCGTTTACGGCTTCGTCCGGGGGTAGGCGCGGCCTCACTCACAGCCATTGCCGGCGGGTTTGACGGACTATTAAATCCGCCGGCTGACGGCGTGTAATACTTCTGTAACCGGGGTTCTGATACAGTGCCGCCAAAAGTGAGGGAAGCCATCCGCATCGTCGAGGACGACGGGTGGTATTACGTGTACACCAGAGGTAGCCATCGCAACTTCAAGCACCCCGTCAAGCCGGGCAAGGTGATAATTCCAGGGAAGCCCGGCGATGATTTGGTAGCTAAGACTTGGGACAGTATCCAGAAACAGGCCGGTCTGAAAGGGAGCAGGTAAAGTGAAGTTCCTAGTTTTTTACGAAAAGGCCCCCAATAACTATTGCGCTTTTGTGCCCAACTTGCCTGTCATTTGTTTGTCTACCGGCGCAACAATTGAGGAAATTCAGCAGAACATCCGTGAGGCAATGGACGGCCACATTGAATTTATGCTGGAGGATGGAGAAGAGGTTATCGAACCGTCGGTGTGGAATGAAGACTTGGAAATTCTTTTGCAGGAAGACGGGCCGCCACTGAGCTATAACGTGGTTTTCGAGAATTCCCCCACCAACAACGCCGCATACTGCCCGGACATCGCCGGTTGCTGGGCTTCTGGCGGAACGCTGGAAGAAGTAACGGAAGAGCTCCGCCAGCTCATCCGGTTTCGCTTGGGCGGAGCGGCCCCGGATGACCCCATCTTGCCCGAACCCGACTCTTGGGGTGAATTCGTGGAAGTAGCCCTGCCTGTACCCGCCGAAGGCATACCCAGCACCGGAAACTAGCCCACCGCCAGCGACGCGTCGGCCAGGCACACCAACTCGTCCCGCTGGTTCGTGCCCCGCACCCGGCACTCCACGATTCCCCCCTCAATCCCCCCATTATGGGGGGAGGACTGTGAGTTGCGCCGCCGTCCCGTCACCTCCCCCGCGAAGGTAACCGTGTCCCCGCTGCGGAAGGGCGTTATGGCCCGCATCAGCAGGCTCCCGCCGTTGTAGAACGCCTCCGGCGGGAACGAAAGTTGCAGCATCTGGTCAACGTAGGACATGGTGGCCGGGCCGGAGTTGACGATGCTGCCGAAGATGTTCCGGCGGGCGAACTCCTCATCGGTGTGTATGTTGCTCTCGCTCGGTGGCCGTCCGGCCAAGCGGAATGCCCCCCGGCGGTTGATGATCTCCTGGCCTTCTGTGACGCTGAGCTCGGCCAGCGCCGTGCCCTCAACCGCCGACTCATAGTCCAGCAGTGGGCCCCGAGCCTTGGCCCCTCCCGCAAGGGAAGCGCCGGGGCGCGGCGCGTCGGCGTCTCCCGATGACCCCGCCTGCTTCGGGACTTCTCGCTGCCCCTTGGCGTAGTCGAAGATGCAGGTGTAGTCGTACTCGACGGCCGTCTCGCCGCGCTGGTTCACCCCCTCGACCCGGAAGGTAACGAACCGGCTGCCCCGGCGCTCGTACTTCTCCAGAACACGCCGCCTGCCTGTGATCACGTCGCCGGCGACAACGGGCCGGAGCCAGCGTATCTCGCACTTGGCAAACGGCGTCTGCCGCCGGGCCGTCTGCGACTGCTCGAAGCCGACGAAGCCATTGGCTTCCGCGATCTCCTCGCGCAGCAGGACGGCGTAGCTGAGGACCATGGTCGGCATGGCCAGCGTTGCGCCCGGTCCGTGGTATCGCGGGTCGTCGTTCAGGGCGACCTCAGCGTAGCCCGAAATGTTATCCGGCGTGATGACCACAACCGTTTCTGCGCCAGCCTGCCCTGGCTCGACCGCGTCGTAGTCCCATAGCATTTCCGTCATTTCAACCATTGCCGCTGCTCCAAGTGAGTGCTTTTCGTTACCGGAAGTCGGTCAGGTTGTTTGTGTCGGGTCCTGAGGTCGGCACATGGTCCAGCATCTGCCGTATCAGCCTCGGCGTGATCGCTGGGCTGCTGGGGTCCAGGTGCCGCGCGGCGGCATCGACGTAGGGCTGGCTGATGCGCCCGAGATATTGGGATACTCCTTCCTCGCGAATGGTCTTGAGGGCGTCCGTGTAGAAGGAGAATATATGGTCGCTGCCCATCTGTACGCCAGCCCCGACCGCGCCGGCAGCCACCAGCGTGGAGACGGCCAGCAGCGAGTGCTTCTGCTCTCTTGCCGCGTCATTCATTTGCGTAAATACGTCGGACAGTCGCTGCGGGCCCGGAATCAGCTCGGCATTCTCCCGCAGCAAGTCCACTGCGTCGCGCATATCGGCTATCGCCGTGGGCGGGATGTCAATGGCGTCCGCCGCCTGGCTGGAGGCTCCGTCCAGGACGGTGAGCAGGTCGTTGACGGTGGAGATGTCGGCGCTTTCCGGCAGCACGCCCACTCTCTTGAGTTCCTTGACGAAGGCGTCCAGGTAGGTGCGGGTGCCGTTGGTGACGTCGGAGGCTGCGGCGAGGAACCAAAGAGGCGAAAAGCCCACGGTGAAAACGCACCCGGCCTCCACCACATTTCCGGCCACCTTGCGCTTGACCAGTTCCGGGGCCGTCATCTCCTCCGGGAAACGCCCCTCGACGCCACCCACGAACTCCACGGTGATGCGAAACGGCCGGGCAATGGTGCACTGATAGAATTTCGACCCCCGAGCTGCCGGCGGCAAAATGTGGTCGGCAGCCTCAAGGAGGAGCCCGCCGCCTCCTGCTGCTACGGTGCGCAACAGCCGTTCCGGCAACGAGACCACGTAGCCCGGCAGGGATCCCTTGCCATCCCGTTGGTTCTGCGGGCTTTCAGGATGTTCTTCGGGTGTGTTCGACATAATTCCGTGTCCTCAGACCTCACCGGGCCCGGCTACTGCCATCGGCCTGGGCGATAGCTTCTTCCCGGTCATGCCCAAAGGTGACCAGTTCAGGAAAGTCCGGGGATGTTGCCAAGAGGGTGTCATTATCATCAGGTTCAAGATGATCGGATAAGCGAGGATTAGTTCGATCCCAAATCTTTTTTGATTCTCTCAAACAGCCCTTTGCCCAGTTCCTTGCGGCCTCCGTGCATCGGAAGTTGGGTCTTGCGGTTGCCCAACCCGACCGTTACGTGGCTGCCGCCCCGTTATGAGCGTGGAAGGTACAACCCCCGCCCTGAGCCACCGGCGGAGTTCGTTCGAGTTCATCGTAGCAGTATACACATACAGGAGTTCTATGCGGCCTGTGTTAGCATGGCGCAAGCCATTTGCTTTGCCAAAAAACGAGCCAAACATCGGAGGCGCGACATGAAAGTAGGATTCATCGGACTGGGAACAATGGGGGCCAGCATGGCCTACAACTGCCTGCAGGGCGGCAACGAGATGGTCGTCCACGACATCCGCCGCGAGGCCGCCACCCAGCACCTCGAGGCGGGCGCGGAATGGGCCGACTCCCCGCGCGAGGTTGCCGAGGCGACCGAGATCGTCTTCACCTCGCTCCCCGGCCCAACAGAAGTGGAAGCCGTGGGTCTCGGTGAAGACGGCATCCTGGAGGGCATGAGCGAAGGCAAGGTCTACTTCGACCTGAGCACCAGCACGCCCACGCTCATCCGCCAGATTCACGCCCATGCCGCCGCCCGGGGCATCCACGTCCTCGACGCGCCGGTGAGCGGCGGACCACGGGGCGCCGCCTCCCGCAACCTGGCCATCTGGGTCGGCGGCGACAAGGAGGTCTTCGACCGCTGCAAGCCCGTCCTCGACAGCATCGGCGACAAGGCCTACTACGTCGGGCCCATCGGCTGCGGCGCCGTCGCCAAGCTGGTGCACAACTGCACCGGCTACATCGTGCAGACCGCCCTCGCCGAGGTCTTCACCATGGGCGTCAAGGCCGGTGTGGAGCCCCTCGCACTCTGGCAGGCCGTGCGCAAGGGGGCCCAGGGACGCCGGGGCACCTTCGAGGGCCTGGCCGAGCACCTGCTTCCGGGCAAGTTCGACCCGCCCGACTTCGCCCTCCGCCTGGCCCGCAAGGACGTCGACCTCGCCGTGGGCGTAGGCCGCGAGTACGACGTCCCGATGCGCCTGGCCCAGCTGACGCTGCAGGAGATGACCGAGGCCCTGAACCGCGGCTGGGGCCACCGCGATTCCCGCGTGGCCATGCTCCTCCAGGAGGAGCGCGCCGGCGTAGAGGTCCGCGTCGAGGAGGCCCTGCTGAACGCCGTCCTCGAGGAGGAACGGAGCGCGGGGTAGTATAGTAAAATCGGGTAACTGCATCCTGACCTCATATGTCGAGGTTACGTTATGGCGGACAAGGCAATCGGCATTAACCCGGCAATGTTGCGCTGGGCGAGAGAGCAGGCCGGTTATCTCACGGTAGAGCCGGTTGCCATTAGTATGAAACGCCCTGCGACGACGATTGAGGCATGGGAATCCGGTGCTGAATTTCCTACTTGGCGGCAACTGGAGCGGTTGGCAAGGGATTTATACCACCGGCCAACCGCCTTGTTTTTCCTGCCCGAGCCCCCGGAAGAACAAAACCCCTCCGCGGAGTTTCGCCGTCTCCCTGCATCGACTCTTGATGACCTGGGACCAGACACTTGGCTATCTATCCGCCAGGCTAGGGCTCGACAACTGGACTTGGCAGAGTTGGCATCCTTTGACGATTCCACGGAAAGGCACATCATCCAGGACCTAGCCCCCAGCGCCAGGCTAGACAATGTCGGCGAATTGGCGATGGAAGCCCGGAGATACCTAGACGTTACCATAGCCGACCAGTTGGAGTGGTCATCCGAAGAGGACGCTCTGAACATTTGGCGGGACACAGTGCAATCAGCCGGAGTTTGGGTGTTCAAGCGCCATTTCAAGCAAGATGATGTTGCTGGATTCTGCCTTGACGATCCCCGGTATCCGCTAGTGTATTTGAACAATGGGCAATCCAAAACACGCCAAATTTTTACTCTGTTTCACGAGTTGGCGCATCTGTTTTTTGGATTTAGCTACCTAGAACGTTCCGGCATTGAGCATTACGTGGATTCGTTGGAGGGGCAGGATAGAAATGTTGAAATAGCCTGCAATAGATTTGCTGGCGAATTTCTGGTGCCTACCAGCCATTTTCAGAAGAATGCGCCCTTAGATGTGGCCGCCGGGATAACCGATGACGCTCTGGTCGCTCTCGCTCGAAGATACTGGGTGAGCCGGGAAGTTGTCCTGCGGAAGTGTCTGAATCAAGACTGGATTGACCAACAGTTTTATAACGAAAAGGTGGAAGAGTGGGGGCGCCATTACTCGGAAAGCTCCGATGGTGGCTCCGGAGGTAATTACTACTCTAATCAAGGCACGTACTTGGGTGTCAAATATACCGCTCTGGCCTTTCGTGGCTATTACCAGGGCGTATACGACATTGAGCAACTAGCTGAGTACTTAGATATTAAAGCGTCCAACGTTCCTGGTCTGGAAAGCTGGCTGAACAGGAGACTGGCTTCCTGATGACTGATTATTCTCTGGACAGTAATACGCTTAGCCAGATCTACAGGTTCTATTACCAAGACAGGTTCCCCAGCTTTTGGAGCAGATTCCATGCCCTCATCAGTGCAGGTAGGGCCAGTTCCGTCAGCGAAGTCGAAGCCGAACTCACCCGTCGCCTCGGTCTTGTTGCCGCAGTTCAGGAATTAAAGCGGTTGAATCAAAATTTTTTCTCCCTGCCTTCGGTTCGGGAGCAGGGGTTCATTACTCAGATTTTCAGTGTACCGCATTTCCGTAATCTGCTCGGCGCCAAAGCTATAGCGAAGGCGATCCAGTCGCAGATCCGTTTCTAATCGCCAAGGCAGGGGCTTTGATGGGGACGTGCGTCGTGACTGAGGAGACGCGCCGCCCCAATGCTGTGAGAATCCCGAATGTTTGCGATTACTTCGGCATTGAATGCATAAATTTGCAACAACTGATGGAACGGGAGGGTTGGCAGTTCTAGCCCCTAGCCCTCCGCGGCCCAGCGCAGGTTGGGGCGGCGGGCGGCCTGGGCCTCGTCGAGGCGGGCCACCGGGGTCGTGTGCGGCGCGTTCCTGACCAGGTCCGGGTCCTCGTCGATCTCCGCGTTGATCTGCTTGAGGGCCGCCACGAAGTCGTCGATGGTCTCCTGCGTCTCCGACTCCGTGGGCTCGATCATGAGGCACTCCGGCACGATCAGCGGGAAGTACATCGTCGGCGCGTGGAAGCCGTAGTCCAGCAGGCGCTTGGCGATCTCCAGCCCGCCCGCGCCTCGCGCCTTCTGCCAGTCGGCGGCGAACACCGCCTCGTGCATACAGGTGCGGTCGTAGGGAAGGCGGTACACGCCCCGCAGCGCGTTCATCATGTAGTTGGCGTTCAGCACCGCGTTGCCGCTGATGGAGCGCACGCCCGCCGCCCCCAGCGTGCGGATGTAGGTGTAGGCCCGCACCAGCACTCCGAAGTTCCCGTGGAACCCCGCCAGCTTGCCGATGCTGTGTTCGGGAGTCGCGAGCCGGTAGCCGTCGGCCTCCGACCCGGCAACCACCGGCGCGGCCAGGTACGGCGCCAGCCGCTCCGTGGCGCACACAGGCCCGGCTCCGGGGCCGCCTCCGCCGTGGGGCGTGCTGAAGGTCTTGTGCAGGTTCAGGTGGCATACGTCGAATCCCAGGTCGCCGAGCTTGACCCGTCCCAGCAGCGCGTTCATGTTCGCGCCGTCGCCGTAGACCAGCCCGCCAGCTTCGTGGACGATGCGACAGACCTCGACGATGTTGGTGTCGAAGAGCCCCAGGGTGCTGGGCAGCGTGATCATCACCCCGGCAAGACTGTCATCGGCCACATCATGCAGGGCCTCCAGGTCCACGTTGCCCTGGCTGTCCGACGCCAGCTCCACTACCTGGAACCCCGCCATCGCCGCCGACGCCGGGTTGGTGCCGTGGGCGCTGTCGGGGATGGCAACCTTGATCCGGCCGGTCTGGCCTTGGGCCTGAAGGTAAGCCTTGACCATCAGCATCCCGGCCAACTCGCCGTGGGCCCCCGCCAGCGTGGCCAGGCTCACCGCCGGCAGCCCGGTGATCTCTCCCAGGAACCCCTGCAGCCGGTACAGCAGTTCCAGTGCGCCCTGCGACTGCGCGGCGGGCTGCATCGGGTGAATCCCGGCGAACCCAGGCAGGAAGGCCGTCTCGTCGTTGATCTTGGGGTTGTACTTCATCGTACAACTGCCCAGGGGATAGAAATGTGTGTCGATGGAGAAATTCCGCTGGCTCAGACCCGTGAAATACTGCACCACCTCCGGCTCCGAGAGTTCGGGCAGGGGCAGGTCGTCGCGCAGCAACGCCCCGTCGGGCAGCGGCTGCGGCGGCACGTCCGACTCCGGCAGCACCGCCCCGGCCCTCCCTGGTACGCTCCGCTCCATCAGCAGCTTGGATGTATCCCTGTTACCGCCTTGACGCATTTCTCATTCCCCGAATGGGTGGCGCTATTCAGAGGCCGCCACCCTATTGGCTTTCGTCCCCGGCTCCCAGTTCTTCCTCAAGTTGCTTGAGGCGGGCTTCGGCCACGATGCGAGCGTCGCGCTCGGCGCTTGCCTGCCTCTCAGCCGCGATGCGAGCGTCGCGCTCGGCGTTTGCCTGACTCTCGGCCTCGTTACGAGCGTCGATTTCCTCTTGAAAGTTCAAGAGGTGTTGACCTGCGGTTGGGTTGTACCACCGGAGTTGTCCGTGGTCCCAGCAGGCCTCCAGACCTAGTACCTCGCTGTACCCGTGGAGATGTCCGGGCTCCAGTTCCAGTATCTCCACGGGCTGGTATACGCCGTCCACCAGCCGGTCGCCAGCTAGAGGCGCGTCGTACCGTTCCCCCCCGGTGGGGTCGTACCGCCAGTATTCCGGTATGCCAAAGGTCTCGTAGTCCCGCCGCTTGGGCCCGACGTCATTTTCTGCTGTCCGCACCGAGGCCACCTCAAGCACCAAATCGGGCGGCTTTCCCAGGTCCTGGATGGAGTAACCGTTCTGCCAGATCGCCTGACCGCGGTCCACGTTGAACGCAACCAACAGGTCGGGTATGCGGTGCCCTTGCCGCTGGCTGGGAGTCCAACGCACCGGCACTTCGCCCAGCACAATGGTAGTGTCCTGGTTGCCCAGGTGCTGGCGAAGCATGGCCTGGTGGGCGTCTTCGTCGAGATGAAGGGAGTTCTGCATGTCGTCCCTGGGTGGGAAGTCCGGGAACTTTTCCAGCGTCGCGGCATGACTGGCGCTTCTTTTCGGTTTGCTGGTCATGGTGTTCCTCGTGTCCGGTCCGTGTGCGAAAATGATTGGGTTACCCTCTTACGGGACGCATCAAAATTTCTCTCTGCGCCTTTGGCCTACACCGACCCCAACACCCCCGCCAGTTGGTCGATCTCGTCCTTCGTGTTCATCTCGGTGACGCAGAGCAGCATCCCGTTGGGGTAGCGGTCGCTGACGTCCAGCCCGCCCAGGATGTTCTGCTCCATCAGCCGCCGGTTGATTTCGGCAGGCGGCTCCGGGCATTGCGCCACGAACTCCCGGAAGAAGGGCGCGCCGTTGACCACCGAGTACCCCGGAAGCGCCGCGATCTGCGAGGCGGCGTACTGCGACTTCTGGTAGCACAACTCCGCCACTTGCCTCAGCCCCGACTTGCCCAGCGCGGCCAGGTAGATGGTGGACGCCAGAGCGTACAGCGCCTCGTTGGTGCAGATGTTGGAGGTGGCCCGCTCCCGGCGGATGTGCTGCTCCCTCGTCTGCAACGTCAGCACGTAACCTATCTCACCGTTGCGGTCCGTAGTTCGTCCAGACAGTCGGCTGGGCATCTGGCGAATGTATTCCTGCTTGGTGGCGAACAGCCCCACGTAGGGGCCGCCATAGCTGGGCGGAATCCCCAGCGGCTGTCCCTCGCCGGTTACGATGTCTGCCCCGTAGTGCCCCGGCGGCTGGAACATCCCCACCGCGATGGGGTCGCACGAGACCACGGCCAGCGCCCCGGCGTTGTGCGCCGTGTCCACCTGCGCCCCCAGGTCCTCGATGCTGCCGTAGAAGTTGGGGTACTGCACCACCAGGCAGGCCGTTTCGGGGGTGAGAGCAGACCCCTCGCTCTCATTCCGCATTCCTAATTCCGCATTCCTAACCACCGCCACCTCCAGGTTCTGCGGCAGGCAGTAGGCCTCGATCACCGCCCGGTACGCAGGCGACACTGTGTCCAGCACCGCTACCCGCTCCCGGCGAGTCACCCGGCAAGCCATCAGGGCCGCCTCGGCCAAGCTGGTTGCACCGTCGTACATCCCGGCGTTGGCCACTTCCATGCCATACAGGTTGCAGATCAGCGTCTGGAACTCGTAGATGACTTGCAGCGTGCCCTGGCTGGCCTCCGCCTGGTAGGGGGTGTAGGCGGTGATGAACTCGCCCCGCGTGACCAGCGACTTCACGATGGAAGGTATGAAGTGGTGGTACGACCCGGCCCCCAGGAACGACGGCCCGCTCCCCAGCGTCCGGTTTCGTCCGGCCAGCGCCCCAAGCTCCCTCTGGATCTCCAGCTCCGACAGCGGCTCGGGAATGCTCAGCGGCGGATTGCGGTGTTCTGCCGGAATGTCGGCGAACAGCTCGTCGATGGACGAGATGCCCAGTGAGGCCAGCATTCCCGCCTGCTCGTCCGGCGTGTTGGGAATGTAGTGGGACTGGAAATGGCCGTTAGTCATTGACTGAAATCCTTATTGCAGGAGGTTCACCCCCACCCTAACCCTCCCCTCGAGGGGGAGGGAATGGCCGGAGGATGCAGTCGTCAGTGCTGCTCGGCGACGTAGGCGTCGTATTCTTCCGCCGACATGAGGGCGTCCAGCTCCGACGGATCGCTCATGGTCACGCGGATCAGCCACCCCTCGCCGAAGGGGTCGCTGTTGGTCAGCTCCGGCTGATCGGCCAGGGCGGCGTTAACCTCGACGACCTCGCCGCTCACCGGCGAGTACAGGTCCGACACGGCCTTCACCGATTCCACTTCTCCCATCTTGCCGAGTTGCGAGACGGAATCCCCGACCTTGGGAAGCTCGAAGTAGACGATGTCGCCCAGCTGGTCCTGGGCGAAATGGGTGATGCCTACCAGCGCCCGGCGGGCGGCGGCATCTTCTACTATGATCCACTCGTGCTCTCTGGTATAGCTGCGATCGCTGGGACTGCTCAATTGAGCCCTCCGGTTTCGTTGGACATTTGGTTGGGCGGCTAATCTTCGCTCTCGTCAAGTGCGTCGGCGGCGCGGTTGAGCGACGCCTCGGCACAGATTAAAGCATTGGTGCCAGCGTCGAGGGACGCTTGGGCGGCGGCGGCAGAGGCAGCCACGGCTTGCATGGCGGCGGACGCGGCGAAAAGACTGCGGGCGGCCTGCGCACGAGACTCGGCGGCCTCACGCATGAGAGCGCGCAGTGTTGACTGGGAGTTGTTTGTCATATCGTAACTCTCGAAAGCCGGTCCCTATGGGGAAAGTTGGCTTCCTTACGTGGATCGGCGGGGGCGCCGGTAATGAGGAAGGTTGGTAACGGTAATCTCCTCGATGAGACCCCGTTTATCCAGTTCGAGGACGGTTCCCGGACGTGAATATTCAGGAAAAACGTAGCCCATACCCAAGCTGGTGTCAAGCGTGGGCGAATAGCACCCGCTGGTCACCTGGCCCGCAGGCTGGCCCAGCACCGTGAGCGCGTAGGTAGCCCGCGGCGCCGACCGGCCCGGCATCTGCAGTCCCACCAGCGTGAACTGGGTCCCTTCCTGGTGTTGCCTAATCAGGGTGTCCCGCCCCACGAAATCCTTGTCGAAGTCCACGAACCGCTCCAGCTTGGCCTCCACCGGGGTCGTCAGCTCGTCCAACTCGTGGCCGTGCAGGGGCAGGCCCGCCTCGGTCCGCAGCACGTCCCGTGCTCCCAGCCCGCAGGGCGCCGCCCCTGCGTCCGTAAGCGCCTGCCAGATGTCCACAGCAGCCGCGGCCGGAGCCAGCACCTCCACGCCATCTTCCCCGGTGTACCCGGTGCGCCCCACCAGGACCTCCGCTCCGCACATCCTGGTTGCGGTCCAGGCGAAGGGCCGCAGCCCTTCAAGGCCGTTTTCCGCCAGCTTGGCCGCCAGCCCCAGCGCCTCCGGCCCCTGGCAGGCGAGCAGCGAGGTCTGCATGGTCTGGTCGTTGATGGTTACGCCCGCCCGCGAAATTCCCTCCCCCTCAGGGGGAGGGTTAGGGTGGGGGTGGCCCCCGTCTGCAAATCGCTCCCCGATGACCAAGCCGAACCAGTCCAGCACCCGGTGCCGGTTGCCCGCGTTGGGGATGAGCAGATAGCTCTCTTCGTCCAGCCGGTAGAAGATGGTATCGTCGATGACGCCGCCGCGCGCGTTGCAGATCATGCAGTACCGCGCCCGCCCCACAGCCAGCGTCGTCGCCGACCCGGTCAGCGCCCAGTCCAGGAACTCGGTGGCCGACGGGCCCGAGATATACACCCGCCCCATGTGCGACACGTCGAAGATCCCGGCGCCCGTCCGCACCGCCCGCACCTCGGCCAGTATCCCCTCAGGATACTGCACCGGCATGTCCCACCCCCCGAAGGGCACCATCCGCCCCCCCAGGGCAACATGCGTGTCATAAAGCGGAGTGCGAAGGTTGATGGAGTCCAATATGCTCTGTCCTCAGTAGCCCTCCACATGGAAGGCCAAATTGTCAAGATTCGTCATATTGATGATATACAGCAGTAACGTGGGTCGCAACTTCGACAATTTTAGAACGTAGCCTGTTGCAGTAACTATCCTGACTAATTCAACAGTGGGATTGAGTTACCGAACAGGCATTGACTGTAACCTGCCATGGTGGTCCACGCGAAATATAAAGGGCTTCGGGGTTACTTCAATGGCTTCCAGCAGTCTCTCATAAGCGTTGAGGAAGCAACGCATTTTCTGCCAACGAGGAGCCTGGGCACCCCACAGGTAGAAGCACCCCATTCGGTACTCGCGGATGGCGTGGCTCTCAGGAGCTCTCCTGTGGTGCATACGGTCGTGGCCGATCAGGACCCATCCACGAGCACCGACTACAGGCATCCACTCGTCATCCTGGGCGTTAGCTGGGAAATGGTTCTGGAGGTACTCCACCGGCGTGGGTAGCCTCAATGTTCCCAGCGCTCGCGGGAGGGCAGTGCCTACATCCCGGTCGAAAAACAGTACCGGTGTGTCTCCCGCAGTTACCGCTCCGGCCGAGGGGGTGACCATTCAGGCCGCCTGTGGAGCGTCATCGAAATCTACACCCTCGAAAAGCAGACCGTAGCGGATTTCATCTTCGCTCAGCCCAAAGTCGTCCTGAATGTCGGGAATGCTCTCTCCGGCTTCCCACCGGCCCTTTACTGCCCAGGTGGGCACGCCGCTCACGCTCGGCGCTCCGAAGGATACTCTTGGGTCTATTACAATTGGACTTCGCCTGCTATCCAGGTGCCATACGAGTGCAAGCCCGTTTTCATAATCGAACTGATGGAACCGGTCGCTCACAACTTCCTTCCAAGCAACTTGCCCATCCCTGTCGGCAGCAACCAGACGCCCCATGGAGGCATCGCCCTCTACCGTGCGCAGGTCGAGCAACACCTGATGGCCCTCGGTCAGCCAGGAATACTCGGCAAAGGGATATTCCGACTTCAGCACTTGCGCCGCATAGTCCCTTGCTTTGCGAATGCGTTTCAGTGAGACTCCGAGGCCGCGGAAGGTGGCGACGAAGGCCACTTCTACCAATTCGAGATATGACAGGTTCTCCCTTCTTGAGCGGCCAGGTAATGCCGCCCCTGCATTTCTACTTCCGAAATGCCAATAGCTGACGGACCGAGCGGACACGCCCGCATATCTGCCAGCATCGGAGACGCTGTAGGCCGGCAGATAGAGACGGCGGTGCCAGGGCGCGACTCCCGATTTTACTTCTGGTGATGCCATGCCATTCCTGCCGCCGTTATTGTGAGCGGCGGCGCAGTTCCTCTTCCAACTGACGGACGCGGGCTTGAGCCTCGGCTGCCTCGGTCTCGGCGGCGATGCGCCCGTCGGCTTCTTCGTCGTGGGTGAGCAGGTAGCGTTGCGTTGCAGGGTCATACCAGCGCAGTTGACCGTTTTCCCAGCATAGGTCCAGGTTCAGGACCTCGCTGTGCCCCCGGTACCCTCCCTCTTCCTGCTCATGGATGGTTATGGGCTGGTACTCGCCGTCAACCAGCCGGTCGCCGGCCAACCCCGAAGGGTAACGGTCGCCGCCGGTGGGGTCGAAGCGCCAGTATTCCGGGATGTCGTAGGATGCGTAATCTCGCCGTTTGCCGGTGTAGTCGTTGAGGGCGGTATGGATGGACGCGATTTCCAGAACGAAATCCGGCGGTTTGCCCTGGTCGTCGATGGCGTAACCGTTCCTGGCGATGGCCTCTGCGGGGTTCACGCCGAAGGCCAGGAGCAGGTCGGGGTAGCGCAGCATCGATGGCGTCAGGCCGCGCTGGAAGGTGTGGCGCACCGGAATATCGCCGAAGACCAAAGTGGTTTCCGGCGAACCGTAGTGCCGGGCCAGAGCGGTTCCGTGGCCCGGGCGGTCGCGGAAGAGGAAGTTCTGCATATCCGTCCTTTGGGGCCGCTCGGGAAATTGGTCTTCCGGCGCGTATTTCTCCGGTAAGCGAAGGGGCGAGGCGGTAAACTTGGTGGTCATCGCGGGCCTCTGGCGGGGTGAATTGCCGATGCCGGTATTATACTCCAGGCAACCACGGAGTCCGGCTCCCCTACGCCCCCGGGGCGAGGCGGAACCGCCACAGCGCGCCCGACAGGAACACCGCGGCGAACACCACCAGCGCCACCATGGACGGGACCACGTCCCCGAACTCGGCGCCGAAGAGCATCAGGCGGTTCAGCGCGTCGTTGGCCCACCCGTGGGGCGTCAGCCGGGCCAGCGACTGCATGAACGGCGGCGTGATGAACAGCGGCCACCAGCTCCCCCCGATGGGCGCCAGCACCAGCGAGATCAGCACGCCTGCCGCCGATGCCGTGCGTACGTTGGTGACAAAGCTGGCCAGCAGCACCGCGAAGGCCGCGGACGCCACCACCATCAGCAGGGACAACCCTATTACCGCCACCGGCGACGCGCCCAGGTCGATGTTGAAGGCCAGCGCTCCGATCACCCACATCACGATGACCTGCACCACGCCGATGATGGCCCCGGCGAGGAACTTGCCAATGATCAGCGACTCACGCCGCACGCCGTTGGCCATCAGCCGCTCCAGCGTGTGCGTCTGCCGCTCCCGAGCCAGCGCCTCCGCGCCCATCGCCGCCGTGAAGAACACGAACATCGTCAGGTAACCGGGCAGCACGAAGTTCGAGGTGTTGAACGGCGCGATCTCCCCGACCTGCTCCACGCGCAAATCCACCGCCGGCCCGCCGGTGTCCGACAGCAGCAGCTCCATCGCAGCTGCGACTTCCTGCGGACTGCCCAGCACCACGACCGCCGAGAGCGTGGCCCGCGACTCCGAGAACCGGGCCGCGATTTCCTGCGCGAACCCCCGCAACGCCGCCTCGTCCGACGGCTGGGCGCCATCGCCCACGATCACCTCCAGCGCAGCCGTCTCCCCGGCCAGGAACCGCTGGCTGAAGTCTGCGGGAAACGCCACGAAGCCGTTGATTTCCCCGTCCTCCAACGCCGCCAGCGCGTCGTCGTAGTTCATTCCGGCTATGCCGGCCTCGCTCCCCCCGGACATCGCAGTGATGGCCTGATAGCTCAGGCCGAAGTCCGCTTCCTGCGTGGCCACCACGAACTGAAGGGCGGCATCCTCAGGACCCACGTCACGCAGCGCCAGCGAGAACCCGATGACGAAAATGAAGGGCAGCAGGAAGGCAAAGGTCATGGCCGCCCGGTCCCGGAAGAAGATGCGAGTATCCTTCCAGGCCAGCAGCATGGCCTGGCGGGCGATGGTGTTCATGCTATCGGCCTTTCCTCAAAAATTCCAGGGCAATCGCATATGAGCAGGTTAATGCCCGTCATTCCGGCGAAAGCCGGAATCCATATGTGTTGCCCTCTGGCTACGTTCTCTGCGCTTGGCGTTTTCTGCATTCCGGCTTTCGCCGGAATGACGGGTAGAGCCATGAGCCGCGCAGGAGTGGCGGGGGATGGTGTTCATGCGATGCTACCGTCCCTCCGGCGTGATGCGGAACAGCATCCGCGCAACCACCAGCCCCACCACGGCGACTCCCGCCATTACCGCCATCTCCAGCCACTGCTGTCCCAGGTGCTCGCCCCTGCCTATGATGTTCTGCATCGCGTCAATGGCGTAGGCATTGATGGTGGCCCGGGAGATGCTGTGCATCAGCGTGCCCTCGGTGATCTGGAAGAAGGTGCCGCTGAATACGACCATCAGCAGGGTGAAGAACACCGCGGCCCACGCGGCCTGGTTCCGCGTTCGCGCCACCGCCCCGATGACCAGCGACACGCCGGTGAATGCAGCCGAGGCCAGAAGCGCGAATGCCAGCAGCTCCACGAACTCCAGCGCCCCGCCGGGCCGGAACACGACGAAGGCCAGCGACAGCATTACGACCGTCTGGAACATCGCTCGGAACATACCCGACAGCAGCTTCCCCACGAAGAGCTGGTTCACCCCCAGCCTCGTGGTCATCAGCCGCTCCAGCGTCCCTGTTCTCCGCTCCTCGACCAGGGTCTGCGCTGCCAAGGTAACCGAGAACATGACGAACATCACCACCAGTCCCGGGAGAAGCCGCGGGAACAGGTCATCGCTCGGTTCCTCGCCCGGTGCGAGATCGTCGAAGGCTCGCCTTACCTCCACAGCCACCGGCGGGCTGGAACGCATTGACGCGAGCTGCTCTTCGACTTGCGCTTCGACCCGTTCCGGCGCAACACCGGAGCCCGACAGCGCCCGCTGCGTCTGCGCCCTCACCCGGGCGCCGGTGGCCATGTCCCGCGCGATGCCCCGGACAATGGCGGCGACGATCTGGCCGGTGTCGCCGCCGTTCCCCCGCTGCCGGAACACCAGAGGCACCGGTTCCCCCGCCTCCATCGCCTCGCTGAACCCGTCGGGTATGACCACCACGAAGAGGATGGCCGAGCGGTCCAGCGCGTCGGCGGCGCTCTCCTCCGAGCGTTCCTGTACTTCCACCTCCGCCAGCGAGTCCAGCCGCTGCACCAGCTCCCGCGCGTGGACTCCGCCGTCCAGGTCCACCACGCTGGCGGGGGTGAACACGTCGCTTTCGCTGCTCAGCGCCCCGTACATCAGCGCGAACAGGAGCACCGGCAGTGCAATGCTGAAAGCGAGCTCCGCCCGGTTGTTCAGGAACAGCTTCAGTTCGAGGAGAGCAATGAGCAGAGGGCGCAGCATGGTGTAGCTCTAAGTAACTATCTCAAAAGTCCCCTCCCCTTCAAGGGGAGGGTTAGGGTTCTATGTATCCCTGGCCCCGGACCGCTCCTATGGCCGTGTCGTGGGTTCGGGCGTCGTCACTTCGATCCGCCTGGGGTCGTAGCCTGCCAGCTCAACGAACGCCCACCCGGAAACCGGCTGGCCGCCGCGTTGCCCCGCGACCGACGCCGCTCCCTCCCAGTAAGCTACCCCCAGCACGTCGCTGTCGAATTCCGCCTGCTCCAATTGAGGAGAGAGCTCAAGCTCCAATTCCAGGGGATATATTGTCACCCTCCATCCCATGGAATATTCGACGCCCGTTGCGGGACTGGTCCATCTGCCCTGCGCTGTGATTGTGATGTCGTTCTCCTCGAAGTAGCTGACCGTCCCGTCCGGCGCGATGTAGGTCCCGTGGGCCGTCAGCCTGCGGCGTCCTTCCGGGTGCCAGACCACCGCCGCCATTACATCCGCCCCGTCGTCCAGTTGTACGTTGGTCCAGTCCCAGCCCACGCGGTCGCTGGCGATCTCGCCCCACTGGTGGTCCATCCACCCCGGCCCGGTTACTGGCCGCCGGGTTCCTGCCTCGTCGATCCAGCCTCTCACGTCCAGCCGGGTGCGGGAGTAATAGTAGGTGGAACCCGCCTCGGGCCCCATGTGCACCAGGCCGGTCCGTCCGTGCAGCACCGCCTCGCGTTGCGGCACAGCCGTCAACTCCAACGCAATCGCGCCGTCTGCGCCGCTGAACTGCATCCGCATCTCGTAGTTGCTCCCGTCGCCCCGCATCAGCCACGGGCCGGTCTCGACGTCCACGCTCCGGGCGTCGGGGTTCTCCGGCGCAAGCAGCGGCTGCTCCCCCGTGTAATGCACGCCCCGGCCGTGGTCGGCCAGCGTCGCCTGCAGCAGGTGGGGGACCACCCCCTGCGGCCCAGGCGACTGGAAGGTCACGAAGTGGTAGCTGTACTCTGCGCCCGCATCGTCGGTGAGCATCCCGTTGAAGTACCACCACTCCACCGGGGCGTCGTGCGGAGCCTCGTCCTCCGGCAGAAAGACCAGCGGCTTCGGCGTGGGTGTGGGCGTCGCCGTGGGAACCGGGGTGTTCGTTGGCTCCGCCGCGCACCCGGAGAGGGCCAGGATTGCCAGCGTCGCCAGCAGCAGTGCGGCGCTCCTGCGCAGAGAAATGAGCAAGGGTTGGTTACACTTTGCCATGGAGCTTTCGTAGATTCCTGTAACGGGTTCCTTCCGGGGCGACCCTCTCTCTATGGTCCTGTGGGTCTGGCGGGAGCGATACAGCTGGAGCTGTCGCAAGGCAGAATAAAGCCGAAGGATTCGGGCTTTCCCTGGCTGTCCTTCGGCTCCATTTCAATCAGGCGCATTGGCCGCAGGGCCTTTCCAGCCGGTCTAGCGGTGGCTGATCAGACCTTCGTCCATCATCGCCTTGATGGCGCCGTCGAAAGCCTCGATGCTCTGGTCGATGTCCGACTCCGTGTGCACCCCCGACAGCACCCCGCTGGTCCGCGACATGAGATCTACGCCCCGCACTTGGAGCGCCTGCCGGAAGCTGGTCTGTATCTCCGAAGACACTCCCTTCAGCACGTTGGCGTCCAGCCCCTCGACAGAGGTGCCACCGAAGTAGATGTGGAAGGTCGAGGACTCCCCGTAGACCGCCGCGGAGACCTCGTAGCGGTCCACGACTTCCTGCAGCCCTGCCCTCATCCGGGCGGCCATCGCGTCGGCCTGCGCCTGCATTTCGCCGGTCGCCACGATCCGCAGCGCCGCGTTGCCTGTTGCCGCAGAGTACGGGTTGGCGTTGAAGGTCCCGCCGTGGTACACACGCTCGAACCGGTCGTGGTGGGAGTCGCCCGTCTGCTCCATTACCGACATCACGTCTCCCCGGCCGGCAACTGCGCCGCCGGGCAGCCCGCCGGTCAGGATCTTGGCCATAGTGCACAGGTCAGGACGGATGTTCAGCACCTCCTGCAGCCCGCCCGGACTCCAGCGGAAGCCCGTGATCACCTCGTCCAGGATCATCACCACGCCGTACTTCTCCGTCAGCTCCCGCACTCCCTCGACGAACCCCGGCTGCCTCGGCACGGTGCCGTACGACGCCCCCGAACCCTCGGTGATCACGCCGGCGATGTTGTTGTCCGTCGACAGCACCTGCTCCAGCGCGTTCAGGTCCGGCGGCAGTACGATCACCGAGTCCACCGTGCCCTGCGGTATCCCCGTGGACGACGGCACGTCGAAGGGGGCCAGGTTTCCCGGCATGACGTAATCGTGCCAGCCGTGGTAGTGGGACTGCCAGCGGACGATCTTCTCCTTACCGGAGAAGGCCCGCGCCACCCGCATTGCCAGCGAGGTCGCCTCGGCGCCCGACCCCACGAAACGCACCTTGTCGGCGCAGGGCATCAGGTTGCACACCCGCTCGCCCCACTCAAGCACCGTCTCCACCGGAGACCCGTAGTGGGAGCCGTTGGGTGCGGCCCGTACCAGCGCCTCCACAACCTCGGGATGCGAGTGGCCCAGCAGCAGCGAGGCCGACCCCAGCCCGTAGTCGATGTATTCATTGCCGTCCACGTCCCACTTGCGCGGCCCCTGCCCCCGCTCGATGGTAATGGGGAACGGGTCGGCCACGTAGCCGTCGTGGCCCGCTCCTCCCGACGGGAAATGCTGCTGGAACCGGGGAAACAGTGCCGCCGACTTGGGATTCCTTCGGATATAGGCTTCGCGTATCGTCTCGGCCATCGTATCCCTCCCCTGTGGGTAGTCTGGTTCTGCGCTTCCCGCCATTCTAACCCGAATTCACACTACATCCAATCTGCGCCTGCCGATTCTCCCTCTCCCTTGAGGGAGATGGAACAATTACTGATGCGCGAATGAATTAGTAAACAATATCGTCATTCCGGCGAAAGCCGGAATGACGGTTAACTGGCCCGGAATGTTTACCAATCAATTCACGTATCATTAGAAAACCCTGGACATTTCCCGGCATTCCTGTGGGGGAAGGTGGTATATTTCCCCCTTCACGGGAAGCAACAATTCTTGAGGGGCAGATAAAATGGCCAGCCTGACGCCTGAAGAAGTGAACGAATTCCTGTCCCATCCCAGAATCGGGCACCTGGTAACCCTGAGACCCTCCGGCACTCCCCACGTGGCGCCGGTGTGGTTTCTCTGGGACGAAGGCCGTGCCCTCGTGATGGCCGACGCTGGGGCCGTCAAGGTCCGCAACATCCGCCGCAACGCCGTCGTCTCACTCTGTGTCTCCTCTCCCGGCCATCCCTACAGCTTTGTCACCGTGGAAGGCATGGCCAGCATCGAGACCAGCGGCCTTGAGGACATGGTGAACCGGACCTGCGTACTTTACGAAGGGCCCGAGCGTGGGGCGGAGTTCGCCGCGGAACTGCTGGGAGACGAACGGCTCACCCTCATCGCCATCTTTCCCGACCGCATCATGTCCTGGAAGGAAGGCGACGAGGAGGAAGAAGCCTGAGCGGGTTGGGGTCGTCCGGTGAGCGCTTGCAGAAGGGTCAGCGCTAGGGCGCGTCCCGCGGCGGCAGCACGGTGTTCATCCAGGCCACCAGGTCGCGGATAACCTCGCCGCTGATCTCGTGTCCCATGTCGTACACGTGGAACTCGGGGCTGTACCCCGCGTTCTCCAGGTAGTCCCTGGCTGCGTGGGCCGTCGACTCCGCGATCATCTGGTCGTAGCGCCCGTGGGCCACGAAGATGGGCTGAGTGCGCTGCGCCGGCAGCCGTGGGTCCAGCTCCTCTGCGCCCGGCAGCGTCGCGCTCAGGGCCGCCAGCCCGGCGAAGGTGTCGGCCCGGCCCAGCCCGCAGCGGTAGGTCATGCCCCCTCCCTGCGAGAATCCCAGCAGCAGGCAGTTACCGGGCTGCACCTTGAACTTCCCCATCACCTCGTCGAAGAAGTTGGCCAGCAGCGTCTCCGAGTTCGCTATCTCCTCCGGTGTGGAGCCTCCTCGCGGGGTCATCCAGCCGAATCCTGCGTGTCCCAGCCCCAGGTTGAACGGTATCGGAGCGTTCGGGCAGGCGTAGACGTACCCCGACGGGTTGATCACGGGCGCCAGCCCCGCCAGGTCGTGCATGTTCGCCCCGAACCCGTGCAGCATGATCACCAGCGGGTAGGACTCTTCCGGGTCGTGGTCGTCGGGCAGCACTGTCAGGTATTTCAGTCCCGGCCCGTCGTGGATCTCGCCTTTCATCCCTTCCTTTGCCCTTGTGTCTCGCGTTCCATGGTAACACGAAGCGTAATGCCCGGTGGTGTACAATCCATTCACCCTGCGATGGAGTGCTGCCTTGAGCACCATTTACCACCTGACCACACGCGAGGCTTGGGAAGGCGCTCAGGCCGCCGGAGTGTACGAGGCTCCCAGCCTGGCCGACGAGGGCTTCATCCACTGCTCCGCCGACGAGGCCCAGGCCCTTCGCGTTGCCGAGCGGCTATACGCGGGAGCGGTCGGCCTGCAACTTCTCGACGTGGACACCGCCAGGCTGAACGCGGAGGTCAGGCGAGAGCCCAGCCGCTCCGGCGAGATCTACCCCCACATCTACGGACGGATAAACCTCGACGCCGTAACCCGCGTCCGCGACCTGTTCCTCGACGATGACGGCCGCCACACCCTAACGTAAGTGTTCCCTCCCTTTCAGGGGGAGGGTTAGAGCCTGCCCCGTACTTGATACGAGGGTAGGGGTGAAATCCTCGCAGCCGCGCATCTCAGCGGTTCACTAATATGAACGACTCAACACAACCCTATACTGACGCCGAACTGGCCGCCATCCAGCGCGCCATCGCCCCGCCGCCTCCACCCCCGCCAGCGGAATTCGTTGGAGTGATGGGCACATTGCCGCCCGATTGGATGCAGCCGTTCTGGAAACTGAGCGATCTGGAGCCGGACCTGTTTTCCCGCGTCACCGGGGACCCGTGGGTGATGGCCCTGGCGCAGTACGCTTTCTTCCCGCCCGTCATTGCCTGGAGGGGCGAGGGCCGCTCCATCCCGGAGCGGACCATGACCGGCCGCACCCGCGGGCCCGTGGCGGTACTGCGCTCCGGCGATGAGGCCATCGCCATCAAGCCCTTCCAGAACTCCCGCGAAGACGAGATCACCCGCGTCGCGGCATCGGTGGGCGCCGGTCCAGACCAGTGCCCGTCGTTATCCGGCTACCTCACCGAGCGGTTCGCCGACGGAGTTTTCTTCACCGACCTGCCCTCGGACCGGCGCGACGCGGACACCATGCGCTCCGTGGGCCTCGCCCTTGGCGGGATGCTGCGACGCCTCCACGACGCCGGCGTCTATTACAACGACGCCTCGCTTTCCGACCCCCAGGGCCGTTCCCATCTCATACTGGATGACGACGGCAACTGTACCCTCATCGACTTCGGCGTCTCCCTTCTCCTCGACCGGCACCCCGAGTACACGCGGGAGGAGGTGCACAACTTCGTCCGCACGCTGCCCATGTACCGCATCTTTGCCGGCATGGCCGACAGCCGGGCCGAGATGGACGACTTCCTGCGCGAGTACGGCAGGCAGATGGCCCGCGCCACCCGCGAGGACATCCTCGCCAGGGACCTCAAGTTCGTCCAGCAGGGCCTCTCAATGGCCGCCCGCCGCCTCGGTCAGGACATAATCCCGCCCCTCCGCGACGCCTTCCTAGAAGCCTACCGCCCTGGGTAGAGGCTTCTCTTCCTGGTTGCTCTCTCCATCCCCCGCAGCGTTCGACAGTGAGATTTGTAGATAGCCCCATATCTTCACTGGGTCTATACTGTGGTGATACGAACGCTGAACATCGCGACAAGGCAATCAGGAATTGCAAGAGGAACACCGCCCGTCAGCTCAAGAGTCTAGCCTGTGGGCCGACCTTTGGGACATAGCCAGGATCCCCGCTCTACTTGCCTTGCTGGCGGTTACAGCAACATGGATGGTCTGGTACTTTACGACGGAACCGACTGACCCGAAGTCGATCAGGCCCATTGAATGCGATTGGGACAGGCTGGAGAAGTGTTTCAGCCTTAACCTGGTGAACAAGATGTTTACCCACGGGGCCATTGCCGGTGGGGCCGGAGGTGTCTCTTTCTACATTATGCTGCGCAGAGAACGACTGGCCAGAGAAGCGGCTGAAAGGCGGGCGGATGAGGAACGCCAGCGAGCTGACGAGATTCAACGCCGGGCCAATGAAGAACGCCGCCGGGCGGATGAGGAACGCCGCCAGGCCGATGAGGAACGCCGACTCCTGATAAATCGTATCCTGGAGCTCACTGCGCCCTCCAATGGCGGTCAAGCCCAGGCAGAACCGGAGACGGATTAGCGCGCTCTTCCCGTCATTCGGCGATAGCGCCTCTTTCCACCAAAGGCAGGGTCTCTCCATTTCCCTATGCTACGCAGAGAACGACTGGCCTCACCGCTACCGTAGCGACTTCATGTACTCGATGATGTGGGGAATCTCGTCGTCCTCGACCCCCAGCGTCGCTGGCATGAGCCCTGCGGTGAAGCCCTTCACCACCTTCAGGTCGGGCATCTTGATGGACTCCCGGATGTAATCGTCGTTGACCGTTGCCGACGTCCCATCCTCCAGTTCCTCCTCCGTCCCGTACAGTCCCTGCCAGGTCGGCCCCACGAGCGTGGTCCCGTCGGTCGAGTGGCAGGTGTTGCACCCGTACTGCTGCACCAGCTCCGATCCGATTTGGGCGGACTGCGGGTCGTAGGCGACCGGAGGCAGGGGCGTTGACGGCGCCGGTGTCGGCTTGGCCTCGGACCCGCCGCCGCATGAGACCGCAAGCATCACGGCCACCATCATGGCGATGGGGACGACAGCCGGGACTCGGAATCGCCGGATTTCGGCTCCCCTGTAAGACTCGAACAGCCTCATCAGTGATATCGGTCAGCTTTCTTTGTGGAGGCCTGGGCCGGGAGCGAAAAAATTCCCTCTCCCCTGGGGGAGAGGGTCCGGGTCAGGGTGGGGCCGCCTGGCCTCACCCTACTGCAGCGACTTGATGTATTCGATGATGTGCGGGATCTCGTCGTCCTGCACTCCCAGCGTTGCCGGCATCAGCCCCGCGGTGAATCCCGCAGTAATCTTCTCGTCGGGTTTCTGGATGGACTCGGTGATGTATTCGTCGTCTACCAGGACGCTCGTGCCGTCGTCCAGCGATTCCTGAGTCCCGTAGAGCCCCTGCCAGCTCGGCCCGGTCAGCACGCTTCCGTCAATGGAGTGGCAGGCGGCGCAGCCGTAGTTCTGCACCAGCGTGAACCCTATGTCCGCATCCGGCGGCCCGGACAGGTCCAGCACCTGTGATGCTGCTTCGGCGCCCTCCACTCTCGCGGGCGGGTCGGTGTACTGCGCCAGCGGGGCCACTATGGGAGCAGGGGTCGGCGCGGGGTCGGCCACCGGGTCCGGACAGACGTTGTCGCCGTGCGCTCCAATGCTGTGGTCGAAGACGCAGGGTTCGCGGAATGCATCGTCAGCCCGCAGGTCTCCGCCCTTGATCGCAGTGAACAGCCCGAGCAGTGCCAGCCCCACCATGAGGGCCAGCACCAGCCCCGCAATGAACACCCAGAAGAAGAACTTGTTGTCGAACTTCAGGTGCATGTAGAACAGGATGACGATGGCGAACTTGATGCCCGACAACACGAACAGCAGGATGGTGGTCGACGGTTCGCCCAGCGCGTCGCCGATCACCTTCTCCGCCTCGCCGGGGAAGTCCATGATGATCACGAACTCGACGATGGTGATGGCGAACAGCAGTATCGCTATGAAGATGTACTGCTTTAGCGAAGGGTGCCCGCCGCCGTGTTCAGTTTCGTGCGATGTCGCCATCTGGGGTGTTCTCCAGGTATTCCGAAGCCGTTATCAAAGAAAAAGTATGGCCGTTTGCGATGCCCGTTCCTCAGTGCCCGGGCGCTGCCGGCCCGGCGTCAAAGCCGCCGACCAAGTACAGCAGGGTGAAAATTACGATCCATACGATATCGACGAAGTGCCAGTACAGACCGCAGATCTCGACATCCAGGGCCGTCCCCGGGTGCAGCCGCCCCTTGAAGGAAATCACGAACAGGGCCAGCAGCCAGATGATCCCAAGCGTTACGTGCGCCCCGTGGAACCCGGTCAGCGTGAAGAAGGTAGCGCCGAACAGGTTCTGGCCCAGGGTCAGCCCTTCGTTCTTGAACAGGTTGAACTCGTAGACCTGGAACCCGATGAATATGGCGCCCAGGATGGCCGTGGCCAGCAGCCAGACCTTGATACCGGTCTGGTTGTTCTCGTTGGTGGCCGCCAGGGCCCGCACCATCGCGAAGCTGGAGCACAGCAGCACGAAGGTGCTGATGGTGGTAATCGGGATGTCGATGATGTCTACCGGGTATGGCCCCTGCAGGCTCTGTCCCCGGTAGACCATGTAAGTAGCGATCAGGGAGCCGAAGAACAGGCAGTCGGAACCGAGGAACACCCACATCAGCATCTTCCGGTGGTTGAGGCCGGTGGTGGTGTAATCGTGGCCTACCGACACGTGCTCCCCGTGCGAGTCCCCATGCCCGCCGTGGCCGTGGGCCGGTTCGTGATGGGCCGTTTCAGGTGCGTGGGCCAAGATGCCTGTCTCCTCTAGTGTTCCTCGGCGGCCGGCGGCTCGTTGGACCAGCCGATCACGCCGATGAATGCTATAAGCCCACCCAGGAAGCTGACTCCGTAGTGCGACAGCAGCCCGCCGCCGATAAGGCCCACGCCGATGGCCGTAATGAGCGGCCAGTAGGACGGGCTCGGCATGTGAATCGTCCTGGGATCAACTGCCGGTTCCGGCTCGGTGATCGGGTCCCCGGCCTCCCGGGCCTCGTCCTTCACGATCCAGTAGTGGTCGCGGCCCCGAATGGTGGGCACCTCGGCGAAGTTGTAAGCCGGCGGCGGGGAGGCGATGCTCCACTCCACTCCGGGGGCGTCCCACGGGTCGTGGCTGACCCGGCGAGCGTTGCGGTTCTGCACGATGTTGTACAGGAACACCAGGAAGCCGACGAACAGTATCAGGTAGCCGATGCTGGCCAGCAGGTTCAGGTCGCCCCAGCCGAACTCGCTGGAGTAGGTGTAGATGCGGCGCGGCATTCCGTTCATCCCCACGAAGTGCATCGGGAAGAAGGTCACGTTCATGCCGATGAATATCAGCCAGAAGTTGATCTTGCCCAGCGTCTCGTTCAGCAGCTTGCCGGTCAGCTTGGGCCACCAGTAGTAGATGCCGGCGAAGATGCCCATGATGGAGCCGCCGAACAGCACGTAGTGCAGGTGGGCGACGATGTAGTAGGTGTCCTGTTGCTGGAAGTCCGACGGGGAAACCGCGTGCGACACCCCGCTCAGCCCGCCGATGATGAACAGGAATATGAAGCCCAGGGCGTACAGCATCGGAGTCGTGAACTCGATGCTGCCCTTCCACATCGTGCCCAGCCAATTGAAAATCTTCACGCCGGTGGGCACCGCGATCAGCATCGTGGTAATGGTGAACACCGAGTTGGCGATGGGGCCCAGCCCCACGGTGAACATATGGTGGCTCCAGACCGCCCAGCCCATGATGGCGATGACGATGCCGGAGAAAATGACGAACGGATAGCCGAACAGCGGCTTCTTGGAGAAGGTCGGCAGAATTTCCGACACTATACCCATGGGCGGCAGGATCAGGATGTACACCTCAGGATGCCCGAAGACCCAGAAGAGGTGCTGCCACAGGATCGGGTCGCCGCCTTCGCTCGGGATGAAGAAGTGCGTGCCGAAGTTCCGGTCCATCACCAACTCGATCAGGCCCACGGTGATGACCGGCATGGCCAGAATCAGCAGGATGGAGGTCAACAGCGTCATCCAGACGAACACCGGCATCCGCATCAGCGACATGCCCGGCGCGCGCAGGTTGATGATGGTCACCACGAAGTTGAGACCGCCCGCCACCGAGGATGTTCCCAGTATCAGCAGGCCGATGGCCCAGAAGTCCAGCCCCATGTTGCGGCTGAAGGGCTGCTCCGTCAGGTTGGCGTAGGAAAACCAGCCCGCATCCGGCACCTGGTTCACGATGAAGCTGAAGTGCATCAGGATGGAGCCGAACAGGAATATCCAATAGGAGAGGGCGTTCAGGCGAGGGAACGCCACGTCCCTTGCGCCGATAGCGAGAGGCACCACGAAATTGAAGAACGCTACGCCCATCGGCATGATGACCATGAAGATCATCACCGTAGCGTGCATGGTGAACATCTGGTTGTAGCGTTCCGGACCGAGGATGTCCGTATCCGGCACCGCGAGCTGCATACGTATGAGGCCCGCCTCAATGCCGGAGAGCAGCATGAAGACCAGTGCGGTTGCGCCGTACAGCACGCCGATCCGCTTGTGGTCTACCGTTGTGATCCAACTCCACAAGCCCGCGGTGGCGGAAGTTGGGCGGGGCAGTACCTCAGTTATCGTAGCCATCGCTTTACGTTCCAGCGACCAGATTGGTGCGGAGACGGCCCTCTCCGTCCCGTGCGCCATTTTAACGCAAATTCAGTCTAGCGCAGGTTCAGCAGATACTCAATTAACAGGTCGATCTCTTCGTCCGTGAGTTGGGCGTCGCCCCCTCCGTCATACAGCAGGGCGTTCGAGTGCATGTAGTTGCCCGGCTTGATCGTTTCCGGGTTCTTGATCCATGCCCTCAGGTTCTCGATTGTCAGGTCCGTGATGCCGGCGCCGAGAGTCTGCCGGGTCCGCAGGTCGGTCAGGTTGGGGCCGGGCACTGCGACGTTCTCCTCGCCGGTCAGGAACTGCTCCAGCCTCGCCTGCGCGACCGTGTTGACCTCGGGCCCGTTGACCGTATGGCACAACGAGCAGTGAATGCTGAACAGGGTCTGTCCGCGCTGCGCTCTCGGCGTGATGGCCGCGGGCGGGCTGTAGTCCTGCACCCAGGCCTGGTAGTCCTCTTCCGACATCACCGTGACGCGGAAGCGCATCTGCGCGTGGGCCACGCCGCACAGCTCGGCGCACTGGCCGTAGTACGTCGCCGGCAGCGGCTGGTCTATCAGGTCCGAGTCCGCCATCAGCCACAGCGTGTTCTGGTGTGTGGGTATCACGTCAACCTTTCCGCCCAGCTTCGGCACCCAGAAGCTGTGCAGGACGTCGTCGCTCTCCAGGATGAACGAGACGGGGCGGTCCACCGGTATCTTCAGCTCGTTGGCCGTGCTTATGCGCTTCCCGTTGCCGTCGGCATCCGGGTACTCGAACTCGAAATACCACTGGTGGCCGGTTACGGTTACTTCGAGGATATCGCCCTGATCCGTCGGAGGCTGGTCCAGCTCGAACAAGGTGAACACGGACCAGATTCCCAGCCCCAGGATCAGCGCCGTGGGGATGATGGTCCAGGTAACTTCCAGGGCCGTGTGCCCGTGAATCTGCGGAGGCCTCGGCTGCCCCGGGCGCCTCCGGTAGCGGATGACGATGTACAGCAGCGCGCCTTCGACCAGCACGAAGACCGCCACCATCGTCCACAGCAACACGTTGAAGAGCTGCAGCTGCTTCTCGGCCACGGGGCCGATCGGGTCCCAAGTTGACTGGAACCCCTGGCTGCACGCCGTAATCAGCAAGAAAAGAGCCGCCAGCGCGCCAAATACTACGATGCGATTGAGCCTGTAGCGGCGCGGAGCGGATCGTGCAGAGTCTTGAGGGCGCATGTCTGGGCTTGTGGATATGGGTTCCGGCGGGCCGGCTCCGCGGGGATCAGACCCGGTCGCCCGCTTCCTGGGCAACAACCCCATGTGAGGACTCCCCTGGTTCGTTCGCCAACTGGACTATGTGCTTTTTTTCACTACCGCGCGAAACGGTATCACAGCCCGTGGTAGCTGTCAATTGAATTTCCCTGCCTTCAGGGCCTTTCTAAAGTAACGCCGCTCGCCGACATCTACTCATCCTGTCCTGAGCTTGCCGAAGGGCTGTCGAAGGATGCGCCTTTAAGCTGCCGATGGTTCGACATGGTGAGCCTGTCGAACCATCGCCATGAGAAGAATTGCGGAAGGGGGTAGTGGTAACTTTGAAAAAGCCCTGCCCTGGCCTGCCTTGGCGGCTGTATTCCCGTTCCTGTCCCGGCCATTGTTGACCCTGCTGTGCTACCATCAGGAAGCAGACTGACCCACAGGGACGGCGCCGCTCCGGAGAATCCGCCATGACTACCAAACCAAAGTACCTGATGATCCCATATCAGCAGGAAGACCGCGACATTTACGACGGCCTGGAATTCGATCCCGAAGATTTGGCAGAGGCGCTGTGGCCCGGCAATATGTATCAAGATCCGGCTCTTTTCGAAGCAATGTATCTGCTGCGCGACCATTTCGTTGGGTCCCCCGGCCGTCGGGACGTTCTGGTTACCGGCGTCGGCTTCATCTGCTACGACCGCAGCAACCTTAACGTCCGCATCGGCCCCGACTGCATGGTGGCCATCGGCGTGGATGCCCGGGCCATCCGGCGGCGCCTGCTCTACCTGCCCTGGGAAGTGGGGAAGATGCCCGACTTCATCCTGGAGGCGGCGTCCAGTTCCACGGCTGCATACGATGTACGCACCAAGCGGCACATCTACGAGTCAATCGGAGTGGGCGAATACTGGTACTTCGATTCTTCCGGCGGAGACCTGTATGGTGAACCCCTGGCCGGACGGCAGCGGGCGGACGATGGCAGCTATCAGCGCCTTCCCGTCACCCAGGAGGACGACGGCTCCATTCGCGGCTACAGTCCGGCGCTGGACCTGTACCTCGCGTGGGAGCGAAACGAGGAAAGGGAAGCAATAATTCGTATCTATGATCCGGCCACCGGACAGCGAATGCAACCATACAGCGAAGTGAAGGCCCGCGCCGCGGCCGCAGAATCCGAAGTGGAGCGCTTGCAGGCAGAACTCCGCCGGCTGCGGGGAGAGTAGTAGACCATCACCGTTGTATTGATGGACAAACCGGGAGTCCGGTCATGGTGAATCCTGAGCTTGCCGAAGGGTCAAACCATGTACGGACGGCCCTTCGACAAACTCAGGATGACGGGAAATGTCAACGCGCCCTAGTGGCGCCGCCTGAGACCTGACGCCGGCGCAGAGTTGGCCGTGGTTACAGCCACACCCGGTAGACGCCGTCCGCCATCATCGCCCCGAACAGCAGCGCGAGGTACAGCAGCGAGTACAGGTACAGGCTGCGCGCCTTCGGCCTAGTCTGCTCCCGGCGCAGTCGCCAGGCTCCCCAGATGAACAGCGCTCCCAGCGCCGCCGCCGAGACCAGGTAGATCCCCCCCACCGCCCCGGTCGCGGCGAACACCAGGGTCAGCGCCACCAGCACCAGCGAGTACGCGAAGATGTTGTCCGCCGTCTTCTCCGGCCCCACCACTACCGGCAGCATCGGCACCCCGGCCCTCTCGTAGTCCCGCTGGATCAAGAGCGACAGCGCCCAGAAATGGGGCGGCGTCCAGAAGAAGATGATGCTGAACATGTACAGGGCGGGGAGATCAAAGCTTCCCGTGACCGCCACCCAGCCGATCACGGGCGGGAAGCTTCCCGCGGCCCCGCCGATGACGATGTTCTGCGGCGTGCTCCGCTTCAGCCAACTGGTGTATACCAGCACGTAGAAGAGAGTTGCTGCCAGGGTCAGGGTTGCCGCCATCCAGTTGACCCAGTAGAAGAGGACGCCAAAGGCGGCGATGTTCAGCGCAATCCCGAAGGACAGCGCCATCACCGGGCGCACCCGGTTCCCCGGCACCGGCCGCTGCGCCGTCCGCGACATCAGGGCGTCGATGTCCTGGTCCATATAGTGGTTGATGGCGTTGGCCCCGCCGGCGCCCAGGGCTCCGCCAACGCATACCAGCAGCAACGTCAGCAGGTCAGGGACGCCTGCCGCAGCCAGGAACATCCCCCCGATTGCGGTGACCAGCAGCAGAGAGATTATCGGCGGCTTCGTCAGCGCCAGGTAGTCCGCCAGCAGCCCCAGCGGGCCGCTCCGCTCCCGGAACGCCGTCTCCACTTCTATATGTCCTGCCGGATTCGCCATGTCATACTGAGAGCGTGTCCCTAGAGCTCCCCCTCCTTAATTAACCCGTCATTCCCGCTTTCGCGGGAATCCAAGCCCCTCACAACCCAACATCCAAATCCTGATTCGGGAATCATGGTAATCCCATAATCACAAAAATCACAGTTCAGACTTAGCCCGCCGTCCGCCCCGGCTCCCGCGAGTATGCAAGCACCGCCAGCGCCGAAACCAGGGCCCACACCCCGGAGGCCAGCGCCAGGTGCAACGCACGTAATTCTACATCACGACCGAACCCGGCCCATAGTACCCCGGCGCCCGCCAGCACCTGCACCGCGAACAAAGCCAGCGCTCCCATGGACAGCAGCCGGATGATCGATGGCTGCCGCTCTCCCGAACCTGCCCTCTCCCCTCCTGAGCCTGTCGAAGGGCGGCGAAATCCCAGGTGCAGAGCATACATCACCAGCAGGCCAGCCAGCAGCGCGACGTAGCGGTGCGCCATGTGAATCATGGCCAGCTTGCTGCCGGGAAACACCCCGCCCCATTCGTTGGTGCAGAGCGGCCAGGTGGCGCAGGCCCAGGTGGCCGATTCGGTGTTCGTCAGGTACGCCCCCGACAGCAGCAGTATGAACAGCGCACCCGTCGCCGCCAGTGCCAGGGGCGGGAACAGCCGCGCCTTCCCGGCGGCCCATTGGGGCGCCTCCGTCCTGATCCCTCCCCGGTACGACATTACCAGCACCAGGACGCAGCAGGCCATCGTGATCTCCGCCACCGCCAGGTGGGTCAAGACCACGTGTCCGGCCAGTTCCGTCGTGACCGTCACCGCTCCGAGCAGCGCCTGCACGATGACCAGCACCAGCGCCGCAGTCGCCGGCCAGATGATCCACGGTTCCCTACGGTAACGGGCCCACGCTCCGATGAAGGTCGCCGCTATCAGCGGACCCACCAGGAACGACGCGGCCACCCGGTGGGCGTACTCGATGATCGCGTCCGATCTCAGCGCCGGCAGCCACCTTCCGTCGCACAGCGGCCAGTCGTCGCCGCAGCCCAGCCCCGACTCCGTGACCCGCACCACTCCGCCCAGCACCAGCATGGCGAAAACGGAAATCACGGTGGCCCAGCACAGCCCCCGGAACCACCCGTCGGCGGCCGCGCTGTCCGCCCGGAACCGCCCCTTGACCGCTACTGCCATTTCGCGCACCTCACAGGCCAGAGCAAAAGTCGCCGGTCGACATGCAGTGGAAGCGAAAAAAGAAAGAGAAAGAGGCCATCAGACAGGTGCGACCATGCTCCTTGTCCATGCTGGACCGAGCCTGGCACGGAAAATGTGGCGACGAAAACCGTATCATCGCCAAATCCCCATTGTCAATCAAAACCGAGGCTTGGTCAGGGCAATCGAAAAGTCCTGGCCCGGTACAAAACCCCCTCCCCCTTGAGGGGAAGGGTTAGGCTTGTCCTGAGCCTGCCGAAGGGGTGGGGGTGAAGTCCCCGCTTCAGGAAGGCTGATTCAGGCGGCCCCATGAAAAAACGGTTCCCCTCTCCCCCGAGTGAGAGGGAACTTTTAGAGGACCCCAGGTGGAAGGTATTCACCAGGCTCCTACGGTGGCTGCCGCTGGGGTAAAATGAACGCAATTACTCCCTTTGACCGGACGCATCATGGCGAAAAAGAAAAAGCGAAAGTGGCAGCAGACCACCCACCGCATGGCCGAAGACCACCAGTGGACCGCGGCCCCGGGAAACAAGATTTTCGTCGCCGACGCCGGCGCCATGCAGTTCGAGATACCCCGGGACTGGGTCATCAAGCCGGGGGAGAACGGCTCCATTCGTTTCTTCGACAAGGAGGACGAAGTGGCCGCCGACATGCGGCTGGAGGTTTCCCTGTTCTACGTCCCGCCATACGTGGACTGGACCGGCCTCCCCCTCGCCCAGCTCCTGGAGGACTCAGCCCTGTCGAACGAGTCCCGCGGCATTACCGACCGCGGACCGTTTCACGAGACGCGCCGGGCTACGCTGGAAACCGTCTGGGTCCAGGTGGACTTCACCGACCCTGGGGAAAACCGGCTTGCCCATTCCCGCATCGGCATCGCCAGGGGACCCGCCGCCCACGCTCTGATGACCATGGACTTCTGGCCCGAGCACATCGCGCGCGCGCGAAAGGTCTGGGACGGAGCGCTCAAGTCCCTAAAGCTGGACGGCAACAGCCGCGACAGCCTGAACCTCGACGGTTCCCACAAGCCGCGCAAACTCAGCCTGAACTAGGTTGTGTTGACATTTGTAAAAATGAGAGTATCTGAGGCCCTATGCCGTCATTCCGGCGAAAGCCGGAATCCAGGAATTTTCATTAAAAGAGAACCGGACTTACTGATAGAGCCTCTGGATTCCGGCGAAAGCCGGAATGACGGGGAAATGTCAACAGAACCTGAATTGGCTCTGAGGTCGGAGGCGGGCCGGTCAAGGGAGGAACTTGGCCCCGGCCCGCTCCGACGGGTGGTGGGCGGGATGAGGGGAATCCCCCGCGGTCCCCTCATCCCTGAACGCCGCTCCGACCAGGGAGCGGCAGACGGATTTCACTGGTGGTTCGACAGACTCACCATAAGAACCTTAGCGCGCCACCACGATCGGTTTGCCCGTCTCCGGGTGCTCCAGCACCAGCGTGTCCGCCCCGTACACCCGCTGGATGGCCTCGGCGGTCAGCGTCTCCTCCGGCCCCCCGCTGGCGACCACCCGTCCCTCGCTGACCAGCGCCACCTCGTCGCAGAACTGCCCCGCCAGCGTCAGGTCATGCACTGCCGTAATGACCGTCCGGCCCTGGCTGGCCAGTTCCCGCAGCAGCCGCATGATCGCGGGTTGATAGGCCAGGTCGAGGTTGGCCGTCGGCTCGTCCAGCAGGATCACCGGCGTCTGCTGCGCCAGCGCCATCGCGATGGCCACGCGCTGGCGTTCCCCGCCGGAAAGCTGGTGCACCGGACGCTCGGCGAGTTCCTCCGCGTCGGTCATTTGCAGCGACTCCAGGGCGATTTCGACATCCGTGGCCGTCTCCCAAGACAGCAGACGCAGGTGCGGGTTGCGCCCCATGAGCACAACCTCCACCGCCGACGCGCCCCGTGGCAACTCCGGGCTCTGCGGCACCATCGCCACCAGCCGTGCCCGCTCGCGACCGCCCAGATCGCCGATGTCTTCCCCCATCACCTTGATGCTGCCCCTGACGGCACGCAGCGCGCCGGCAATCGCCCGCAGCAGCGTCGACTTCCCCACGCCGTTCGGGCCGGCCAGCGCCGTCAGCGTTCCCCGTCCGACTTCAAGGTCCAGTCCGCGCAGGACATCCCGGTCTCCGTACGATACCCATACTCCCGAGGCACTCACCCCGGCAGAATCGGCCCGTCCTTCGACAAGCTCAGGACGAACGGATGCGGTGGGCCTGCCGTTACTTGAGGGCAGAAGGCTATCCACCTTCCTTTCCCCGTAAGGGCCAGGCTTCACAATCCCCTCCCCCTCAGGGGGAGGGTTAGAGCCTGCCCTGAGCTTGCCGAAGGGGTGGGGGTGAAATGCCGACAGCCCATTTGACTTCGCCTTCATATCGCCTACACCCCCAGCCTGCGCCGCCGCAGCAGGTAGAGGAAGAACGGCGCGCCGCAGAAGGCGGTCACCATCCCCACCGGCAACTCCCCCGGCGAGACGATGGTGCGCGCAACCAGGTCCGCCAGCACCAGGAAGGTCGCCCCGACGATAGCCGACATCGGCAGCAGGAATCGGTAGTCCGGCCCCCAGATCAGCCGCACCACGTGGGGCGCGACCAGGCCCACGAACCCGATCAGCCCCGAGAACGACACTGCCGCCGCCGTCACCAGGGTAGCCGCCGCGATCAGCAGTAGCTTCACCTTTTCAACAGGCACGCCCAGCATCGCCGCGTGATCCTCGCTCAGTTGCAGCAGGTTCAGGATTCGCCCGAATCCGAGCAACACCGCCATCCCCGGCACCGCGTAGGCCAGGACGATGGCGCTTTCCTTCCATTCCGAGGATATGAAGCTGCCCATCAGCCACGACAACACCGGCCGCAGTTCCGGGTCGCTGCGCAGGATCAGAAGGCTCGACACCGCCGCCGTGAGGGACGCGATGGCCACCCCCGCCAGGATCAGCGTGGTCGTTGGCGTCCCCCGGGAGTTGCGAGCGATGGAGTACGCCACCGCGACTGCCCCGGTGCCCCCGGCGAAGGCCGCCACCGGCAGCAGGCTCACTCCCGCAAGGTACATCGGCACCCCGGTCAGGAACACCACCACTGCGCCCAGCCCGGCGCCCGACGCCACTCCCACCAGGTACGGGTCTGCCAGCGGGTTCTTGAACAAGCCCTGGTATGCCGCCCCCGACATCGCCAATGCTGCGCCGACCACGGCCGCCTGCGCCACACGCGGGAGGCGCAGTTGCCACAGGATGGTCTCCCAGGCTCCGGGCGCGTCCTGGGGCATATCTATTCCCGGCAGCCGCGCCGCCACGATCTCCACGACAGTCCCAAAGGGGATGTGCACCGACCCAATGGAGGCCGCGAAGATCGCGACGACCAGCATTACCGCCATTCCCAGGGCGATCCGCCACCACGGGTAGCGCAGCCCCACCAGCCCCGCGGCCAGTCCGCCAGGGTTTAGCGCGCTGACCTCGGACGACGCCCCGCCATCCTGCGCGTTCCCGTCATTCCCGCGAAAGCGGGAATCCAGGGCCCTCCTGCCTTTTATCCGAATGCCTGCCACTCTGCTCGACTCTTTCCTTTCAAGCGTCTGAACCGTGATTCACGTGATGGGCATGATGGCCGGGTTTTAATCATGACCATCCCAAAATCACGCGAATCACAGTTCAGACTATTCGAACAGGTTCGGGTACACCCACGCCGCGAATTCCTCGACGGCGTCCATGAACCGTGGTCCTGCCACGCTGAAGGAGTTACCCTCGCTCAGCACGAAAATGTGGTCCTCGATGTGGTCCGGGTCCTCCACCATGTGCATCAATGAGAGCGCCGGGTTTTCCGTCACGCTCTCCACCGAGTCGGCCATGATGATGTCCGGCTCGGTGGCCACGATGATTTCCGGACTGATCTGCTGGTATCCCTCGAAGTCCGCCACGTTCTCCAGCTTCAGCAGCTCGAACACGTCGTTCACCAGCGTGTTCCGTCCCGGCGTCCACCAGTCGAACCCGTGCGAGTACACCGTCCAGGTGGCATCGACCGACTCGACCTTCTCCTCGATGGCCGCCACCCGGGCGTCGAACTCCGACGCCGCGGCTTCCGCCTCCTGGGTTGCGCCCGTGATTGCGCCCCACATACGCATCTGGTCCGAAATGTCCTTGAAGCCGTGGGACAGGCTCTTGACGTACAGCACCTTCAGGCCGGCCCGCTCCAGGTCCTCGTTGAATCGGTCGTAGAACACGTAGACCAGGTCCGGCTCCAGCGCCACGATGGCCTCTATGTCCATGTTGAAGGCGTCGCCCACCTTGGCGATGTCCGCCGTCTCCGCAGGGTAGGTCACGAAGCTGTGGGTTCCGGCGATGCGGTGCCCCTGCCCGATGGCGAACAGCATTTCCACCGCCGCGCCGTCATACACCACCATCCGCTCCGGCGGCGTCTCGAACACAACCTCCGTCCCGTCCGAGGCTGTCACAATCACAGGCTCCGGCTCCGGTTCCACGGTGGGTGGTACCGGCGTCGGAGGTACGGGAGTCGCAGTCGCCGGTGCTTCCGTCGGCTCCGGCATCGCCGTGGCAGGGACTGGGGTGCTCGTGGCTTGCGGAGGTACCGGCGTCGCCGTGGCCGGTACCGGGGTCGCGGTTGCCGGCGCTGGCTCAACCGTCGCGGTGGGCGCCGGTGAGGTCGGAGCCGGAGGCTCGGGCGTTGGATCCGAGCCGCAGGCGATCATTGTCGCTGCCGTCACCAGCAGTATCGCTAGGAGGGGCAAGATGTACTTCAGGTTGCGCACTGGGTTGCTCCTTGTATTATTGCCGGTCCGCTTTCGGAACTTGGGGTTTTCAGATTCCGGCTCTGGGCTGGGGATTCCGCCGCGCAGAGTGTGTCCGCTGACATCGAAGGACACAAAAAAGCCCTGCCCAAGGGCCTGGGCAGAGCGCACTTCAACAGTCCGATCCATGCCATAGCCCTTCCTCGAAGGCTGGAACATCGCTGGGAGCCGTGGACCGGGCTCGCCCCGGCCAATGCGGCCGGAACCTACCGTTGCGGGACAGCGCTGGACTTAGACCAGCTTCCTCGTTTAACCCTTTCGAAGGGCACTCACAGCGTCGGGAAATTCAATTGTAAAGGCGCCAATAGCAAGACACTATTCGCAGGGCCAATAATGCCCCATACGGCCAATCCTGTCAATCATCGGCCTCTCGACCGCCAAGGCTACCGCATATGGACGGTTTAGCCACTGTCATTCCGGCGAAAGCCGGAATCCAGTAGCCTGAATCGTCAGTATCGTTGCGGAAATCAAATGCCTCGCAAATACTGGACTCCGGCTTCCGCCGGAGTGACGAGGTTGCAGTTTTATATGCGATAGCCCTTTCCCGATTCCGCCAGCTCCGATAGCATCCCAAGCACCTGCCGCCAGTGCGACCTCATACTCTCCCGCTCTTCCAGGTTCGACAGCCCCTCCTGGTGAAAGCGCACCGAGGTCTTTGCTCCAGACGCCACAAGGGTCACCTGCAGGGTCGACTGCTGTTCCATCTCCGGGCTGCGCCAGGTCAGCCGCACGCGCTGCCCCGGCACTGCCGATCTCACCTCGCCCCAGACCCCGTCGGCGGTCCGGTACTTCTCACCCCTCCTGAACTCAAGCCCATCAACACCGCCCAGCCAGAGGTCTCGTCCCGGCGCGTCGGCCACCAGGCGCCAGGCCGCTTCTATCGGTACCGGCAGCGTCTTCTGCACTCCGATCTGAAAGCCTGCCGTCGAGGTTTGCCCTATGACCCTCAGTCCCCGCGCCTGCTCGTAACCCACTGTGACCGACTGTTGCCACCACCCGTTGTCCAGTTCCCCCGGCCCGGCCACCAGGGCCACGATCTCCTTGTGGCTCAGGTCCACTGCCCCCAGTCCGTCCAGGAATTCCAGCCACTGGTCCCAGTCCCTGCCCGTGGCCTTGGCGACCGCCTCGCTTGAGACCCCGCTGTACTGCTGTTCCCCTTCCGACACGTCCAACCCCCGCTGACTTGCTGCCGGATACTATAGCGCAGATGCAGGAATGCTTCCCCAGGGTAATCCCAATTTTGCTGGCTGGACCGGCCCCGAACACCACTCGAAACGCCTGTGATAACATTTCTACTTGCTATGTCTCAGGCCCTTCGCGTGCAAGATCTGGTCAAGCGGTATGGGGACGTCCTTGCCGTGGACGGCCTTTCATTTTCCGTGGAACGCGGGGAAATTTACGGGCTTCTGGGCCCGAACGGGGCCGGGAAGACCACCACCCTGGAAATCGTCGAGGGCCTGCTGCGTCCGGACTCCGGCGCGGTCACGGTACTCGGACTCGACGCTGCCTCTCAGGGCCGCGCCATCAAGTCCCGCATTGGGGTGCAACTCCAGTCTTCCTCCTACTACGACTACCTCGCGCTGGGTGAGATACTGGCCCTGCTGGGACGCTTCTATCCCAGGCATCTGCCCCCGTCCCAGCTCCTGGAGCTCGTTGACCTAGCCGACAAGAAGGGCCGTCGCGTCCGAAGTCTGTCCGGCGGCGAGCAGCAGCGCTTCGCTCTTGCCGCCAGCCTGGTCAACGATCCCGAACTGGTGATCCTCGACGAACCGACCACCGGTCTCGACCCCCTATCCCGCCGGGAACTCTGGGCCTTGGTGCAACAGGTCCGCCAGCGGGGCGCAACGGTGATCGTTACCACTCACTACATGGAGGAGGCCGAGGAGATGTGCGACCGCGTCGCCATCATCAACCACGGCCGGCTCCTGGCCGAAGGCTCCCCTCGGGATCTGGTCGGTCGCATCGAGGCCTCCTACGCCGTCAGGCTGGTGACTGCGGAACCCCTTACCGGAGAGCAGCTCGAATCTCTGGCCCTGAACGGGCACGGCTTTCCCGTTGTCGAAGGCAATGCCACCCTTCTGCGGTTGGACGCCTCTCCCGCCGCCCTCCAGCACCTGCTTCACCGGGTGGAGGCCGCCGGTGTCTCTCTCGAACAGATCGAAATTACCCCCGTAACCCTTGAGGACGTCTTCATCGAGCTCACCCGCAACTGACGCTTACAAACTGTCTTAAAGCAGGTGAGTCGATTTCTCGGTGGTCTCTCCGCGCTACCTTTCACCCCCACCCCTTCGACAAGCTCAGGACAGACCTAACCCTCCCCCTCAAGAGGGAGGGGATAGTTGAATTGCGTAAGTCACATCAAGAAAGGGACTGATTTGCTGGCAATCACCATCGCCAACCTGAAGATGATGGCGCGCAACCGGCAGGGCCTCTTCTGGGCCCTCGCCTTCCCGTTGCTCCTGGTGGTGGTCTTCGGCCTGTTCGACTTCCGCGGCGTCACGCCGACCGGCCTGGCTGTCGCCGACTTCTCCGGCGGCCCCAGGGCCGAGCTGCTCCGGGAGCACCTCGGAGGCATCGCCTTCCTGGATCCCGAGGACCTGGCGGTCGAAGATCTGGCTGTACTGGATGATGCCCGTCAGCGTCTCGTTGATGGCGACCTCGGCTACCTGCTCCTCATCCCTCATGGCCTCGACGATCCCGCTGAGGAGAACAGCGCCGGCGCCGTTCAGCCCGTTACCCTCGTCTATTCCACCCGCAACCCGGAGCGCAACCAGCTGGTGGAGGGAGCGGTCCACAGCCTGGTGATCGAGCTCCGGTCGGACGGACGCCCAATCTTGCCGGAGGACTTCATCGTCTCCGAAGTCATCGAGACCCCCGAGGTCGATTACTTCGACACCGTGCTGCTGGGCCTGCTGGGCCTGGGCATAATGACCAACAGCATCATCTCCATTGCTGTGCGCATCAGCACCTACCGCAACCAGTCCGTGCTGAAACGGCTGCTCGTTACGCCCCTGCCGGTCTGGAAGTTCTTTGCCGGCGAGATTGCCGCCCACCTGCTGCTTGCCCTGGTGCAGGCCCTTATCATCCTGGCCGTTGGCGTGTTCGTGTTCGGCGGCGACATTCACGGCAGCCTGGGCTGGGTGTTGCTCATAGTCCTGCTGGGGACGGTGGTGTTCCTGAACATCGGGTTCATACTCTCGGCGTGGGCCCGCAGCCCGGCCGCCGCCTCGGGGATGGGCAACGCCGTGGCCCTGCCGATGATGTTCCTGGCCGGCGCCTTCTTTTCCACCGCCTCCCTGCCCTGGCTGCTGCCCTACGCGGCGCAGGTGCTGCCCCTCACGCCGATGCTGGACGCCCTCCGCGAGGTGGCCATAAACAGCGCTCCCCTCTGGGAGACCTGGCCCCAGCTCGCCGCTCTCGGAGCCTGGGCCGTCGCCACCGCCCTCGTCGCCGTCCGCGTGTTCCGGTTCAGCTGATGGGGGTACGCCCTCACCCCTTCGGCAAGCTCAGGACAGGCTCTGACCCTCTCCCGGAGGGAGAGGGGATTTTTGAGCGGGGAAGTGAAGTGTAGTATGGCAGCCGCAAATAGAGTGAAGAAGATATTCGATGACGCCAGAACGCAGCATCGTTCGGCTTTGGAGCGCCTGGAGGCAGGAGATATCCGTGACGCCGCTGAGAAGGCTTGGTGCGCAACAAAACGGGCCACGGATGCCCTGATTCTGTCTCGCACGGAGGAGGCCCCAGCGAGTACGGCCCTCACGTCGGACAGGCTGGACGCTCTGGCATGGCAGGATAGCCGTGTCAAGTCGCTGGTTGGCCGCTATTACAGCCGGTTGAGTCAATTGCATGACTCCTGCTTTTGCGTGGGCCTTTGCAACCCGGAAACCGAGCGGCGCATCCGGGAAACTGCCGCTTACATCCAGGACGCCGAGGAGTTGGCTTAGTCCTGTCTCAGTCCCTGAGTTCCAGAGCGATCAGTGTCCCTTCCCGTTGTTCGTAGCGGACCTCGATGGTCTGGCCGAGGACCTGGTGCAGGCGGAGGTGGGGGCCGTTCTTCTCCAGCGGGCCGGTGGTGGTGAAGCTCCACTCGCGGCCCCTGTCGTCGCGGATGGTGAGGGTTTCGATCTCGGCGAGATTGCGGTCGCTGACCTCGACGATTACGCCCCGCACAGTGTCCGGCGTTCCGCCGCACGCCGACGTATAAACACAGAGAACACAGAGAGCACAGAGGTATGAGATGTTTCTGAATAATCTCAAAAACCCTGTGGCCTCCGTGTTCTCTGTGGTCAATTGCCTTGCAGAGTTTGTAGCAGGGCCGACTCGATGACCGATGCCGGTGTGTATTGCTCGTACTTGGCGTGGACTATGCCCTCGCCGTTGACCACGAAGGTCCACGGCTCGGTGGGAAGGCCCCACTCCTGCACGGCGTCCACCAGGCCGCCGGTGGGGCGTCCGCCCTCGATCAGGTGCGGGTCCTTGAACACCTCTACATGGATGAAGTTGGCGCGGCCGGCGTATTTGTCGCGGAGGGCGGAGATCTCGGCCACCTGGGGACCACAGGTGAAGCTGACGCAGTAGGCGGGAGTGGCGAAGAGCACGACGAAGGGCCTTGCCGCCTCTATCGCCTCGTGGATGGACAGAGCGTAGAGGTCCGGGTCGGGCTCGGGGGCGGTGGTGATGCGGGCGAGGTCGTCGACATCGGAAGCCTTGAGGGTGACGCTGGCGGGCGCCGCCGCCCCGATGGCCGGGGTGGCGCTGGACTCCTTGACGGGGAATGCGGAGGTGGCCGTCACCTCCGTGCCGTCGGCGGTGGTGAGCTGCGCCTCCAGCTCCCAGGTTCCGGCGACATCGAACTCCGGGTAGGCGACGAAGACGCCGGCAACCGTCGGCCAGGGGAGGAACTCGGCACTGAGTATCTGCCGGGCCTGCCGGTCGCCGCTACCCTCCGGCAGGTAGAAGGTGCGGACGACGGCTTCTTCGCCCTCCAGCGGTCCGCCGTCGCGGGTCAGCACGCCGAAGGCAAGCCGCTCGCTGCCGACGGCCATGTCGGTGGTGATGACGACGGCGGCGTATTCCGGACCGCCGAACTCCTCCGTCGGGGGGATGAGAACGTCATCGCTTGCGCCCCCGCAGGCCACGGTCAGAACTATCAACCACAGAGTACACAGAGCGCACAGAGACGGGAGACGCCCCCACCGTAACCCTCCCCTGGAGGAGGAGAGAAATCTCCGTGTTCTCTGTGCCGGGTACACGAGTTCCTCAGATGGAGATTTCACTCCCACCCTAACCCTACCCCTCAGGGGGAGGGGACTGTGAGGGGTAGGGAATAGCTGAACTGCGTAACTTCTATCAGTAGTTGATGGCACTGACTGCGCCGCCTTCCACGCCGATGGTCTGGCCGGTGATGGCCCCGGCGCGGTCCGAGACCAGGAACAGGATCAGGTCGGCGATGTCCTCCGGTTCCACCATGCGCCCGATGGGGATGCCAGCCACGGCCTGCGCCTCGGCTTCCTCCATGCTGATGCCCGCGTCGCTGGCCCGCCGCTCCAGCAGCATGGTCTGACGCGGAGTGCGCGTGGTGCCGGGGTGAATGCAGTTCACCAGTATGCCGTCGCCCGCCACCTGGTCGGCCAGGTTCTTGGCGATGTTGGACACCGAAGCGTTGGTCACGCCGTTGCTGTTGGTCAGCCGGTTGGCCGAGCGGGCCGCCATGCCGCCGATGTTGATGATCCTTCCGCCGCCCCGCTGCCTCATGTGGGGGATGCACTCGCGGGCGCAGCGCACGTAGCCCATGATCTTGACGTTGATGTGGTTCAGCCAGTCCTCATCGGCCAGTTCCATGAACGGGGCGGCGGTGGAGTTCACCGCGTTGTTGATGAGGATGTCCACGCCGCCAAGCTCGGCAACGGTGGCGGCGACCAGATTCTGAATGTCCTCCGGCACGCCGGTGTCGGCGCGGACGGCGAGCACCCGGCGTCCGGTCCGTTCCCGAATCTCGGTTGCCGCGTCCTCCAGGTCCTCCACTCCGCGGGCGCAGATGGCAACGTCCACTCCCTCCTGTGCCAGCGACAGCGCCGTGGCCCGTCCGATGCCCTTGCTGCCGCCCGTAACGATGGCGATCTTTCCTTCCAGTCCCAGGTCCATTTGAAGCTCCTTGGTTCGAGGAATTGCTGACTCGTATATTTCGGGTAGCTCACTCAGTAATCGAGCGCAGCCTGGTCAAGATACGGGATGAAAACTTGCAACACTGTTCCTTTGATTGCTTGTTCGACAGCCCGGCCGACCCGGTCATGATGTCTCTCCAGTCTGAGCCAGTTGGGAGTGGAGAGTTCAACAATGGCTATTGGGAAGTCTTTAACATTCTGCTGATTCCTTATGCCCTGGTCAGCAGTAACCAGCAGGTCGTATCCTTCTTGACAGGCTCTTTGCAGCAGTTCTCCATCCGGGATTTCTTCCCAACCGAGGGACGCGGCGAACTCCACTTCATGCTCTGGAAGGAGATTTGCCAGTGGAGCGGGGACATTATGGTCAAAGAGTATCCTCACTGCTTCGGAGCAGCAGTTGCAGGCGGGAAGGCACCACCTTCGGGAAGGTCAGCATATTTTGACAGGTCAGCGGCCTCATGCCTCAGCACCGCCTGCACATCCTCTTTCCGAAGCCCTGGCAGGTTGTTGACAAACTCCTCCACCGACCCGCCCTCGCTCAGATGATCGAACAGATGATGGACGGGTATCCGGGTCTTTCTGAACACCCAGACCCCGCCGCAACGTCCTGGTGTCCGCTCCACCGCCGGGCATGACAGCCAGTGCCAGTCCCTGGGGGTGTATTGCATCAGGACTGATGCGTTGGCAGTGGTCTGCGGAGGTATCGCTTCCAGCAGGATGCCAACCACCGCATCATGGCTTACAGACAGTACTGATACGGCGGCGTTGGTTGCTTCGTTAGCCGGACCCACGGGCCGGTCGAAGTACCGGACGATGCTCCCCGGTAATGCCGTCTCATTTGTCTGATTGCGAACTCTGGTCCGGTAGGCCGAGGGCCGAAAGGAAACTGGCTTACGACCCTCGCCGAATTCGTACTCCCCGGTGTAGGGATCTATGGGCAGGTTGATGGTGGGATATTCTTGGAGCTGCCTTTTGGTTTCTTCGTAGAGCCTGTTGTAGGCCATAACGCCGACCACTGTCCCCATACGGCACAGATCGCCCGGCTTGGGGTCCGGCGGATGGTCAACCGGAACGGCAATGTAGTTGTCTTCGGTCAGCCGCGCCGTCATGCTAAAAGTCTCCAAGGTTAATTGTTAGCCAGTCTAGGGCCTGCCGGTGGGCAGGGTCAATTTTGCGGACAATGACAGCAATTCGGATACTCCTACCCCGGCACACAGCAGGTCACCAGCCCTGACACGTCCGCGTCCCCGTCGATGTCGGAAACGACGGCTACCAGCCCCTCCAGTTTTTCTGCCGGCCAGTCCATCTGCGGGAACAGCTCCCCGATCCGGGCCGCTTCGGTGGCGAAGTCCCACTTCAGCTCGTCTCCGGTGAACTCGTCGGCAATTTCCGCGCCGGAGCGGGTCCGCACCGTGATCCTGGGGGCGAATGAGCCGCGGGTTCGGTTGCTCACAACCTCGACGCGCTCCTGCAACTCCATGACCTGCCGGTCGAAGTCCGCGGAGTCTATTCCCGGGTCTAGGCGCTGGCGCAGGGGCGGGTAGCTGCCGTGGACCCAGGTGTAGGCGGTGAAATAGTGGGTGCTTCCCACTCCGGGCATTCGCCGGTCGGTGTTGGGGAAGGCGGGCGACGGATAGGTCGTCTCCAGCCAGTTCATCTCGACTGAGATGCTTTCGACGCCCTCGGGCGCGATGTCGTAGGCGGCGCGCATCCGGGTGGTCAGCTCGATTACCGGGCAGTTGTATCCCGCCGTGGGGTAGATCTTGGGAGTCACGTGCAGCAGCTCCCAGCGGTCGCCCAGGCCCTCGACGGTCGCCTGAAGGCCGGTGGAGCCTGGCCCGCCGTCGCCGGGCGGGTTGGCGGAGAAGGTGTAGGAGAGCTCGCCGCGGTTGTTGCCGACAAACGCGTTGTAGAAACCGGCGTCTCCCTCCAGGCAGGTTTCGGAACCGCGAAGGTTCTCCCGGGCCAGGAGCGCGGCCATGATGCCGCTCCGGGTGGCGTTGGGTTCATGGTACAGCATCTCCCGCCCGCTTACCCGGGGCCCCTCCGTGGTGCCCCCGGCGAAGGTGCAGGCCAGGGCCAGCGCCGTCACCGTCTGGTCCTCGTCCAGGCCCAGCAGCTTGGCCGTGGCAACCGCCGCGCCCAGGGTCCCGTAGACCGGGCTGCACCTGAATCCCCTGGCCTGCGTCGCGGGAATGAAGTCGCCGGCGATGCGGGCCTCCACCTCGTAACCCGCCGCCATCGCGGTCAGCAGATCCTGGCCCGTCGCGCCCGAGATCTCCGCCGTCGCCATCGCGGCCGGAATGATGCAGGGGCCGGGGTGAATCAGCATCCGGTACGAGTCGGTCTGGTTGGTGGCGTGCATCAGCTTGCTGTTGGCAAATGCGGCGCCGCTCCGGGTCGCCCTGGCCCCGTCCGCCAGCACTGTTGCTCCTCTGCTGCTGGACTCCTCTTCCTTCACCAGCTCGATGGCCGCCCTGCCATGGGCGGTCTGGGCGCCAATGAGCGATACGAAAGTCGCGTGCAGCAGCGACGCTTTCAGCTTGTCCACGACTTCCAGAGGGAGATTCTCGTATTCCAGGCTCGTAACGAACCGGGCGTAGGTGCGGGCAAGGGCATCGGGCATGGCGTTGGCTCCTTCGTAGGGGGCAACCGCAAGGGCTGCCCCACCGAGTGTGATTGCTAGGGAGTGTTGTCAAATTTACACGTCATTCCGGCGAAAGCCGGAATCCAGGGATTTCCGTAGCCAAATCGTCATGCGACAGCCTGATTTTCTGGATTCCGGCTTTCGCCGGAATGACGGAAATATGGCTGTGGCGTGTCTGGTTACTCAATTTGACGACACTCCCTAGGTCAGGTCCTGGAGGTAGGGGCGGATTGCGAGCTTCATAACGGCGAGGAGGGCGACGGCGCCGATGATGCTGAGGAAGATGAACACGTCGAACTCGCGGCTGGCCATGCCCAAGGCGGTGCCGGCCGCGGGCGGGTGCTCCGTGTTGGTGAAGGCCATGAAGAGCATGGCCATGCCGACGGCGAGGGCGAGGGAGACGTTGTGCATGAGGTCGCGCTCGGCCAGGAACGCCTCCGCGGGCCCGAGGAAGAGGATGAGGGAGAAGAGCGAGCCGAGCAGCAGGGCCAGCACGTGCCCCCCGACGACGGAGCGGACGCTGGCCGTGCGGTTGGAGGGGCCGATGAAAATGCCGACTACGCTGGAGGCCAAGCCGGCGGCGATGGCGGCGGAGGAGAGGGAATGAACGAAGGCGAGGATGACGAGCATCACCACCGTGGCCAGCACCGCCTGGAACGCGAACGCCCACGGGTGCCTGGCAAACCCGGGATCCCGCCACACCCATCGATTGCCTGTCTCCGGGTCCCTCCCCGACAGCAGCCGCAGCAGGATCAGGTTGTAGTCCAGCGGCCGCTGGCGGCGCCTCAGCAGCATCCCTGACAGCAGTATCGCCGCCATTCGTCCCCGGCGTCCTCGGCGTCCCCTGCGCCCCCAGAAGATCACAGGGCACGGCTCCCGGGGAGCGCCGTGGGGATGGGGTTGGCCGAGGGAGCGACCACAAGGGTTGCCCCTACCGGGGGTGTCTGAACTGTGATTGGGGTGATGGGCATGATTCTGGGTTTATTGGGCGGACTCATCCTCGGTTTCACCCCCACCCCCTCGGCAGGTTCAGGGCCGGCTCCGACTCTCCCCTCAGGGGAGGCGCTGGTTGTCAGAGGGACCGCACCCAGTCGAGCCAGACCCGGGCGCAGGCCGTCGGGAGGATGTGCTGCACGAAGCCGGTGATGCCCGGAAACACCACTCTCCTGCCGTTGGGGAACAGGTCGGCGGCCCCGCGGAAGTCGCCCAGCACCTCCTCCCGCAGGCTGGCTGCGGCCAGCACCAGCACCGGCGTCTGCACGTTGCGGAGGGCGGGGCCGAGGTCGCCGCCGGCGTTGGACTGGAAGCCCTGCACCACGTGGGCCGGCGTCGCCTTCATCTGGTCTGCGTACCAGCGGATGTATTGGGGCGGCACGAGGTCGGGGTCCAGCCGTCGGCCGATGGAGTCGTCCACCCAGGCCTCGATGCCCTCCCGCTCGATGAGCTCCGCGCTCTCCTGGTGGTGGGAGTCGAAGCTGGTGGGGGAAGTGCAGACGGTCAGGGAGCGGAGGCGCTCCTGGTGCCGCGTCGAGTAATTCATGGAGATGGACCCGCCCACCGTCTCGCCGATGAGGTGGAACTGCTGCAGGCCCAGCTTGTCGGCGACCTCCTCGAGGTCGTTGGTGAAGTTGTCCAGCGACCAGTGGTAGCCCGGCTCAGGCACGTCGGACCGGCCCATGCCCCGCATGTCGAAGCGGATGACCCGGTAGTGGCGCGCGATGGTGGGCACCCAGCCGAACCACATCCGGTGATTCTTCGCCATCCCGTGGTGCATCAGCACCGTGTCCGGCTCGGTCCACGGGTCGGTGAAGTCGTCCACCGTGTAGAATAGTTCCGCGCCGGCGTCGAGCTTTAGTTTCATGCTGCCTCCCGGTGCCTTGAGCCAGGGTGGTGAAAGGTCGGTTTCCTGTGCTTCAGTTGTGCTCGGCGGCCGCCATGCCCTTCTCCACGAAGACCGAACGGGCCACGCGCATGGCGGTGCGGGAGTTGGTGTAGCTGCCGTAGAAGATCAGCTGGAAGAAGACTTCCATGATTTCCTGGGGCGTTGCGCCGACGTGGAGAGCGCCCTCGATCAGTCGGCGGATCTGGCGGTCGTACTGGCCCAGCACCGTCATCGCCGAGAGACTGCACAGCGCCCTGCTCTTGGCATCCAGCCCCGGGCGGGCGTGGATGGCGCCCCAGTGATATTGCTCGATGAACTTCTGTGCTTCCATTTCCAGCGAGTTGGGGTCGTCCACCGGGTAGAGCGGAGGTTCCCCCATCTGCTCGTCATAGATGCGGAGGCCGTTCTGGTGCAGCTCCTCCACCGTGCGGGAGGTGTCGTAGGCATAGGTGGGGGTGTACTCGATGCCCTGCTCCTCGAAGATGTCCTTGGTAAGCTTCATGGCGGATTCCACCGAGGGAATGCCGACCAAGAAAAGCATCTGGATCACGACCTCGACGACCTGGTCGGGATTGAGACCGAGGTTGAGGCTGCGCTCGATGTTGCGGCGCAGCAGCGCCTCCTGGCCCAGTGCGGTCAGGGCCGCGACCGTGACCATGCAGCGGCGCTCGGTGTCCAGCCCCGGCCTGGTCCACACCGATCCCCACAGCGCCTCGTCCACGATGCGCTTCAGGTCCGGCGCGAGCTGGTCGATGCCCGGCAGGCTGTAATGGCTCTGGTTGCCACCTGCCATACGCCTGCGCATTTCCATTCCTCGATTGAAGCGGTCGTCCAATGTCTCCAACTCAATCTCCTCCGTTGGTCTTCTGGTTGTTGTCTGAATCAGGATTTTCAGAATTCCTTTCATCTCATCCTGCAAATCTTAAGATAATCCTGAAAATCCTGATTCAGACAGATTACCCTGCCGCCATCACCTCTTCGGCGAAGCGGGACATTCGCTCTTCCGTCTCGGCGTGGTGTGGGCTGCGAAAGTCGAATATCAGGTGCGTAACGCCAACCTCGGCGTAGGCGTGAATGTCCTGCAAGACCGCCTCGGGCGGCCCGGAGAACCTGCGGCGGCTCCCCGCTTCGTCGCTGGAGGCGTCATACAGCGGCGCCTTCATCGAGACCTGGATATCCGACGGATCGCGCCCGGCACGCTCGGCGTGGCGGTGCATGTAGGCAAGGTTCTCCGCCAGTTCTTCCGGCTCCAACGGCGCGGCGGGGATGGCGCCCACCGGGTGCCAGGCGTTGCCCAGGCGCGCCGCCCGTCGCAGCGCGGCCCGGCTCTGGCCGCCGATCCAGATTGGAGGGTGCGGCTTCTGCGTCGGCTTGGGCAGAAAGATAATGTCGGAGAAACTGACGTGCTTGCCCTCAAAGCTGGGGTTATCGGCGGTCCACAGCTCGATGAACGCTCTCAGGTACTCGTCGGTGGCCGCGCCCCGCTCGGCAAAGGGCGGAGCATCCAGCAGCTCGAACTCTTCCTCCATCCAGCCCACCCCGGCGCCGACGATCAGCCTGCCCTTCGACAGCATATCCAGGGTGGCCAGCATCTTGGCGCAGAGCAGGGGATTGCGGTAGGGAACGATCATCACGCTGGTGACCAGCCGGATGTTTTCGGTTACCCCGGCCAGGTAGGCCAGCGTCGTGATCTGCTCCGGCCATTCGCCAGCGCCCGAGTTGCCGCCGGCCAGTATGTTGCCGGTGACGCTGTACGGGTAGACCGAATCAACCTGCCGCGGCATCAGTATGTGGTCGGGCGCCACCATGCAATGGAAGCCCAGCCGGTCGCCCAGTCCGGCAATGCCGGCCAGCGAGTCGGGCTGGGCGCCCTCTCCACTGTTGGGCAGATAAAATCCGAATTCCAAACCACTCCTCCGGATCAGACCTTTCCGGCCCAGATTTTAGCACACGGGAATTGGCGTTCAGTCGTTGGCGGAGAGTAAAATCCCGTATCGATTCGTTTCCGGGCGCATACCACGAAGGTACTCCCCCACCCCTTCGGCAAGCTCAGGACAAGCCTATCCTTCCCCCGGAGGGATAGGGAACTACCCAAAGCCCCTGTCCAGGTTTCAACCGAGTTGAGAGAGGAGCGCACTATGGCATTGCAGGAGTTCATCAGGGAGTCCATCGAGACCAATTGGGAGTGGCTCGAGCGCTACCTTGACGGGCTTTCCCAGGAGGAGATCGAGTACCGGCCCAATGACCAGTGCCATTCCATCGGTTTCATCGTCTGGCACTATGGGCGGGCTCTCGACATGTGGACGCAGACGCTGGCTCGCAAGCAGCCGCAGCTCTACGAAGAAGAATGGGCCGCGCGCCTGGGCTTTCCCCCTGAGGCCATGGACGTCGGCTTCGGGTACTCGGCCGAAGACCTGGGGAGCTGGCAGTGTCCGGAAAAGGAGCTTCTGGTCCAGTACGCTACTGCGGCCCGCGACAACTTCCTGGGATTTCTCGGCGAGCAAGACGACGATTCCCTCACCAGCACCACCATGACCAACCGGCAGGGCAACGAGATCACGCTGGCTACGATGTTCCGAATGCTCATCTGGGAGGTCAACCAGCATGGGGGGCAGGCCGGATACCTCCGGGGTATGCAGCGGGGTCTCGGCGCCTGACCAGGTTCTTCCAATTGTCCCCTCTCCCTGGGAGGGTGATTACAAAGCCCAACCGTTCATCCTGAGCTTGCCGAAGGGGTGGGGGCGCGCTTCCTGCCCCAACCCGTTTCGTCGCCACCGGCGTTGCTCGTGACAAGTTCGGGATTATCCCTGCTGTTGAACTATGTAGCGGAATGTTCAAGAGTGCGACAGGTTCAGTATCAATCCATCCTTTTCGTGGTTGGGTTTCGGACTTGACACCCCCGCCATGCCCGGATAGACTCGCGGGTTGTTAATGCTTTGTTTACACCATCGGGCTGCCTGATTCCAAATCGTCGCGTTGACCGCACGGAGGGCTCCAGTGTCCACCGCTCCTTCTTTCCTTACCGAAGAAATGCGCCAGCGGGCCATCGGCCAGGAGAGCGCCCCCCAGCTCATGGAAGTGGAGAAGGGCGCCATCATCAAGTTCGCCCAGGCCATCGGCGACGACAACCCGCTGTACAACGACGAGGTAGCCGCCCGGGAGTCGCGCTTCGGCGGCCTGATCGCTCCCCCCACCTTCCTGCGGTCGGCAGTAACTGCCAGGCCCGAACTGCCATTCGATGTTCCATTCGAGAGGGTCCTGGACGGCGGCAGCGACTGGGAATATTTCGTGCCTGTCCGTCCGGGAGACAAGATTACCTCGGTCTCCCGCATCGAGGACATGAACGAACGCAACGGCAGCATCGGCCTGATGTTGATCTTCACCATCGTGGTCACCTACACCAACCAGTTCGGGCAGGTGGTGGCCACCCAGACCAGCACCTCCATACGCTACTAGCCACCCCCATATCAGCGAAATCCCAAAATCAAATAAATCACAGTTCCGACAACCCGGAGGGCCGAGTATGGAAAACCAGATAGTGTGGGACGAGGTAAACGAGGGCCTGGAAATCGGACCCGTGGTGCGCCATCCCACCAGTCAGCAACTGGTCAAGTACGCCGGCGCTTCGGGCGACTACTACCAGATCCACTACGACAAGGACTTCGCCCAGGGCACCGGACTGGAAGACATCATCCTCCACGGGGCCCTGAAGAACGCATTCCTGGGCTCCCTGGTTACCGACTGGATGGGGCCGCAGGGAAACCTGCGCAGGCTCTCCTGCCAGTACCGGGGGATGGACATTCCAGGCAATCCAATCACCGCTCGCGGCGTCGTTACCAGCAAGTACGAGGAAGAAGGCGAGTACCTGGTGGACTGCGAAATCTGGCTGGAAAATGCGAACGGCCAGCGCACCACGCCGGGCCGCGCCACCGTCTCCCTGCCCAAGAGCTAGGCTGACGGCATCCGGCATTCCCGCAAAAGCGGAATCCGGGGCCTGTCGCCACGCTCATCCTGAGCTTGTCGAAAGGGCGGGGTTGAACTTCATTCCACATTCCCAATTCTAAATTCCCAGAGGTAGCACGTTGGTTGATTCACTAGTGGACAAGGTGGCCATCGTAACCGGGTCGGGCCGGGGCATTGGCCGGGGCGTTGCGCTGGAAATGGCTGCGGAGGGCGCCAAGGTGGTGGTGGTCGACCCCGGCGTTAACGTTGACGGTAGCGGGCAGGACCACTCGGTGGCCGCCCAGGTCTGCGAAGAGATCAAGGCCGCCGGCGGCGAGGCTGTTCCCTGCATGGAGTCGGTAACCTCGATGGAAGGCGGCGAACGCATCATCCAGACCGCCGTGGACAGCTTCGGTCGGCTGGACATCGTCGTAACCTGCGCGGGGATCCTCCGCGACAGGATGATCTTCAACATGACCGAGCAGGAATGGGACGACGTCATCGCCGTCCACCTCAAGGGCACCTTCACCGTGGTCAAGCACGCCTGCATCCTGTTCCGTCAGCAGCGTTCCGGGCGCATAATCACCTTCTCGTCCGAGTCGGGGCTGGTCGGCAACTCCGGCCAAGCCAACTACGGCGCAGCCAAGTCGGGCATTGCCGGCTTCACCAAGGTTGTGGCCAAGGACATGGGCCGATACGGAGTGACGACCAACGCCATCGCACCGAGGGCCAATACCAGGATGATTGGAGACATTCCTTCCAGCGCCGCCGAGATACGGGCCCGCAGCGGAGTGGCCGCCATTCCGGGTGAGGACTTGCTGACGGAACTGGACCCGACCCACATCGCTCCCTTCATCTGCTACCTGGCCAGCGACTACGCGGCCAACGTGAACGGGCAGACGTTCCTCGTGTACGGCGACACCATCTCCCTGATGTCGCAGCCGCGCCCCGAACGCTCGATCTACGAGCCGTCGGGCCACTGGGACATGGACACCCTCGCGCCCCTGGCCCGCGATGTCCTGACCGCCGGCATCGCCAATCCGGCGCCGCCCACGCCCCCGCGCGAGTAGGTGGAGGGGAACCTGTGTGGGCGTCTCTACCCCCAGTCCCCTCCCCCTGATGGGGATGGTTAGGGTAGGGGTGAAAAGGACTGAATGGTAACGCCGGAAGAACGCATAACCCGCCTCGAGGCCATGCAGGAGGCCACCTCCCAGCAGTTGGCATTGGTCCTGTCGCGCCTTGATCAGCTAGCCGGCCAGCTCGAGGCATTCCGACAGGAAGCCCGGGAGATGCACGAGGCCGCCCGACAGGAAGCCCGGGAGGCGAACGAGCTGGCGCGTAGGGAAGCGCGCGAGTCGGTGGAAGCGGCCCGAAGGGACGCCCGCAATCTTTTCATCGCCGCCATCTTAATTGGTGCTGCCGTAGCTACGGGGTTGGGTGGCGGTGTTATCGCCTTAGCTTTGAGAATCTTGGAAAGGCTTCCCGGCTAGGCGAGAGTGTTTTGACTGCAAAAGACCAGTTCACCGGCACCTGGCGGCTCCTCGCCTGCGAGGGACGCTGGTCGGATGGCCGCATCACTTACCCCTACGGCGAGCAGCCCGCCGGGATGCTGGTCTACGACGGGCGGGGCAGCTTCGCAGGCCAGATAATGGCACAAGGCAGGCCGGCATTCGCCACCGGCAATCTGCTCAAGGGGAGCGACGACGAAGTGCGGGCGGCCTTCGAGGGCTACCTGGCTTACTACGGCACATATAGAGTGGACGAAAATGAGGGGCTGATGCTCCACCAGGTGGAAGGGAGCTTCTTCCCCAACTGGACCGGGGAGCGCCAGGTGAGGAAGTTCGAGTTCACGGACGACGGGCGGCTCGAACTCCGGACGCTCCCTATCAAGGGGTCAAGAGCCGACCTCACCGTGGTCCTGCTCTGGGAGCGGACCGCCTGACAAATTCCCTCTCCCGGAGGAAGGGGTGAGGGCGTCCCCTCATCCTGAGCTTGTCGAAGGGCCGGGGGTGAATCCCCTGAATATCAAAGAAGAGGCGTAAGCAATGGCAGACTTGCTTAAAGACAAGGTGGCGATCGTAACCGGAGCGGGGCGCGGCATCGGGCGCGGCGTGGCCCGTCTGATGGCCGAGGAGGGCGCCAAGGTAGTGGTATGCGACCTCGGCGTCAACGTCGACGGCTCCGGGGCTGATCTGTCCGTCGCCGAGGTTGTGGTCTCGGAGATCAAGGAGGCCGGTGGTGAGGCCGTGGCGTGCACGGAGAACGTCGCCAGCATGGAGGGCGGCGAGAAGATCGTGCAGACCGCTCTCGACAGCTTCGGCAAGCTGGACATCGTGGTCACTGTTGCCGGCATCCTGCGAGACCGCATGGTCTTCAACATGACCGAGCAGGAGTGGGACGACGTCATTGCCGTGCACATGAAGGGCACTTTCTCGGTGGTCAAGAACGCCTGCGTGCTGTTCCGCCAGCAACGGTCGGGTCGGATCATCACCTTCAGCTCCACCTCGGGGCTGTACGGCAACTCCGGCCAAGCCAACTACGGAGCAGCGAAGGACGGCATCGCCGGGTTCACCCGCGTGGTGGCCCGGGATATGGGGCGCTACGGGGTGACCGCCAACTCCATTTCGCCCAGCGCCGCCACCAGGATGATTGGCAGCATCCCGGACGATACCCGCGAGCTGCGGGCGGCCAGGGGAATAAGCACCGGCGCCAGCATCACCCTTCGCGGCGAGGCGGAAGACATCGCGCCAATGGTCACCTGGCTGGCTTCCGACGACGCCCAGCACGTCAACGGACAGGTCTTCCATGTGACCGAGGGACTGGTGAACCTGCTCAACAATCCCGAGCCGGTGAAGACCATCCAGAAAGACGGCAAGTGGACCGTCGAGGAAATCGCCCGCGTCTTCCCCACCACCATCGGCCTCGAGCTGTACAACCCCGCGCCAAGTCAAGTGCGGGAGTAGTGATGCTTACCCAAGTTTTTTTGCTGTTTGGAATTCTAATTGTTATGGCCGCCTGTGAGGCGGGGCCGCCAACAGCGACATCCACGATTGTACCCACTCCGGTACCACCCACAAGTACGGAAGCGGGAGAAGTGGAATTGTCTCGAGATGATCAAGGCCGGCTAATGTACAAGCGGAAGTCGGACGGCGCCACCATCGAGGAGATATCGTATAGATTCGGAGGCAAAGGATCATCGACGACAGATGAGTTTCATCTACGTGATGGATTCTTTTGCCGCAGATTTAGCATTAAATCTAATAATTTTTACGAATTGTGGAGACTTGAGGCCACCTCGTATGGCACGTTTGAGAGTCTTCTTGACCAAGGGGATGGGTCTTCTAACCGTGGTACTTGTACGGTAGTTTATGACGAGAGTGGGACAGAGAGGATTAGTCGAAGTGGCGACCCTCACGATAATTGGGCGATTCCGGTCGGTACTTACCGGCTACGGGTTTATGCCGCGGACGCCAACGCCACCTGGGAGTTGTCGGTTTGCACTAAGGCGCATAAAGAAGAGTACGACTGCTAAGTACATAGCATTCTAAGTCTACGTTTTGCACCCACAAACTAAATGAGGAGGCGGCATGTTCAAGAACTTTTCCGCATCATACGCCGGTCATGTGGTGGACGATAACCTGGGGTTCGATGGTACTCCCGCCAACGACCGCTGGTACTCCAACGAGAAGCTGGCCGAGACTTACGATTGGGCCCTTGAGATCGCCCAGCACCTTGAGGCCAACGGTTACGACGAGTTCTGGATGGCCGAGCACCACTTCCAGCCGGAAGGGTACGAGGGCATCCCCAACCTGCTGATGCTGGGGCTGTACCTGGCGACGCAGACCGAACGGCTGAAGTACGGCTGCGGCTTCAACATCACCCCCATGTGGCACCCCCTCCGCCTGGCCGAGGACTTCGCGATGGCGGACATACTCAGCAAGGGCCGCATCATCTTCGGTGTTGGCCGGGGCTACCACACCCGCGAGGTCGAGACCTTCGGCGCGCCGATGCGCGACTCGGACGCCAACCGCGAGCTGTTCGAGGAGCAGGTCGCGGTAATGGTCAAGGCCTTCAACGAGGACTCTTTTTCACATCAGGGCAAGTACTTCCAGATCCCGGCCCGCGTCCCCTACCGGGGCTACGAGCTTGAGAAGCTGACCCTGGTGCCGAGGCCGCTCAACCGGCCCGTGGAAATCTGGCAGCCCCTCGTCAGCGGCAACCCCCGGGGAGTCGAGTTCATGGCGAAAATGGGCATCAAGCCGCTCCTCGCCAACACTCCCGAGCCGACGCTGGGCGAGCGGATGCGAATGTACCAGCAGGCCCAGCTCGACCAGGGCGTCGAAACCCGGCTGGGAGAGAATGCCGCCCTCGGGTTCCGCATGTTCCTCGCCGAATCGAAGGAGAAGGCCATCGAGAAGGCCAAGCCCTACTTTGAAGAAGCCATGAAGTTCGCTGCCCCGCTGGGTCTCATGGCCCTCAGCCAGGACCAGATCGACGCCGTGGCCGCGGGCGGCCGCAACCGGGGCGTCAAGCTGCCGACGCTGGAGGAAGCGGTCGAGGGCGGCGGCTGGATCTGCGGCACTCCCGAAGTCGCGGTAGAGGCCCTGAAGAAGGCGGAAGAAGGCTATCCGGGCGTTGAGCGGGTCAACATCGGCTCAGTCATGGGTATGCCCCTGGAGGTCTTCAAGGACCAGCTCAGCATCTTTGCCGAGGAAGTGATGCCCGCGTTCAAGGGCCAGTAGGCTGCCGCACTTGGAGTGATGGGTACACAGGGCAACCACAAGGGTTGCCTCTATCATGAAACCACCTTCGCGTAGGGGCGCCCCTTGTGGGTGCCCTTATCACTAGCGCCGCCGCCCCAGTCTATTGCGGGGATTTCTCCCCCACCCTGACCCTCCCCCGCTGGGGGAGGGGATTTGTCGAACTGCGTGGAGGTGAGGGCTTCAGTCGGCGCTTGATCCCGTGGGACGGGGCGCGGCTGCCCGTCGCCGCTCAAGCGGCAGCGAGGTGGGCTTCTTTGCCAGGAAGAACAGCACTCCGCTCAGCATTCCCAGCCCTCCGATGATCAGGAATGCCAGGGTGTAGCTTTCCGTCGCGTCGAACAGGAAGCCCGCGAACAGCGGCGCAGACAGCATGAACACGTACATGGGTGCGCTGGATATCCCCGTGATGGTGGCGAAGGCGGTCTTGCCGAAGTACTCCCCTCGTATCGCCGTGGTAAGCGGGTTGCGGCCTCCGAATCCTGCCCCGAACACCACGGCGAACAGCATTGCCATGGCGAAACTGTCTACCAGCACCGCCATGAGGAAGCCGCCCGCCTGGATGAACCCGAAGATGGCTATGGCGATGTTGATCGGCATCCTGTCGCCCATATAGCCGCCGATCAACTGGAAGATGGCGGCCGATGCCATGATTACCGAGAACACGTAAGACGACGACTGGATGGTCAGGCCCTGGTCCGTCAGCATGAGCACGAGATGCACGGTCAGGGTGGCGAAGAGGATGGTGGAGAAGGCGTGCCCGAAAGTGATCAGCCAGAAGGCGGGAGTCCGTATGGCCTGCCGTGCAGTGAAGTTCAACTGGCCGGACGAATCCGCTCTTCGGGTGGGCCTGGCCGTTCGGTTCGCTGCCTGGTCCGGTGAGTCCCCGTCGGGAAGAACTCCATAGTCTTCCGGGCGTTCCCGGATCAGCAGGGACATCGGCAGCGCCAGGCAGAGGAACACGACCCCGATCCACTGGGCGGTGACGCTCCAGCCGTAGTTGCCCGGGGTGATCGCCCAGGCCAGGATCGGCACCAGCGCCAGCCCGCCCAGGGGGGAACCCTCGGCGGCGATGGCCATGGCCATGCCTCGCCTTCGCACGAACCAGCGATTGACCACGGTCATGGTGGGCAGCCAGGTGCCGGCTGCCGTACCCAGCATGATCAGCCCATAAGAAAGGTAGAAGAGGAAGATGCTGTCCGTGCGGCTGAAGAGGAGAAAGCCCAGCCCGGTGATGATCATCCCGATCAGGACCATCCTGCGGGAGCCCAGCTTGTCGATCAGGTACCCCATCAGGGGCCCGATGATGCTGCCTTCCAGCTGGGCCATGGAGAACGCCCCCGACAACTGGGCCCGGCTCCAGCCGAAGTGCAGTTCCAGGGCCTTCATCCACACGCCGACGCCGCTCCACACCGGCCCGCTGGACAGGCTGTTGACGATCAAGGCCAGGCCGACGATTACCCAACCATAGAACAACGGTCTTCCCCTTCGAGGAGCTTCGGCGCAGCGCCGGAGGAGTTGGGCTGGGCGGCCAAGGAGAGAAACGGCATGGCATCGGTCGCCGGGAGAATGGCCCGCCCCGATGCTGCCGGTCCGAAGTTCAGCGTTTCGCCCGCTCGCCCTGTAGTTTCCGGTTTCGGAGAACCGGATTGAACAGCGCGGCTAGCATAGCAGATGGGCGGTTGCGCCCGTAGCTGCGTCAGGCGCTTGTTATCGGAAAACAGGGGAGAAGGGGGAAATCCCGCGAGAGGCCAAGAGAAACGAAGAGAGAATGGTGGAGACAGGGGGGATCGAACCCCCAACCTCGGCATTGCGAACGCCGCGCTCTCCCAATTGAGCTATGTCCCCACGGTGAGCCTGCCGGAACGAGAGGGGCGTTCGGGGCTCACTCCAAATCGTAGGGCTGCGCACTGCCCGGTGTCAAGTTGCCTTTCAGGCGGGCAGGGACCTGGTGCTACAATTGCCCATCACCGCAAGCAGAACGCAGGGGGCCGGTCATGGCAACGCTGGTAACTGGCGGCACCGGATTCGTTGGGGCAAACATAGTCCGGGAATTGGCGCGGGCGGGGCACGAGGTGGTCAGCTACGACATCGCCGCGCCCGACGACCTGGTGCGGAGCTTCGTCTCCGACTGGGCCGACAGCATCACCTTCGTGCGGGGGGACGTGCGCGACCGTGAGGCTGTCGAGGGCCTGGCCCGCGCCCACAGCATCGACAAGGTCATCCACGCGGTCACCTACACCGTGAACCAGCACGCGCTGGAGGTGGCCAGTGCCAGGGACGTGGTGGGCATCAACGTCGGCGGGCTGGCCAATGTACTGGAGTTGGCGCGGACCGTCGGAGTGCGGCGCTTCGTGTATGTCAGCTCCGGCGCGGCCTACGGGCTGGCGGCGGGCACCGACCAGACCTACAGCGAGGACATGCCCGTGGCCCCCGACTCGATGTACGGCATCACCAAGTACGCCGGCGAGCTGATCACGCGGCGCTACGGCGATCTGTACGGCTTCTCGCAAGCCAGCGTGAGGCTGAGCACTCCCTACGGGCCGATGGAGCGGGTAACGGGGCATCGCGCCGTTATGTCGGCCCTGTACCAGTGGACCGGGCAGATTGTCCGTGGCGAACCGCTGTCGGTGCAGGCGGACTCCTTTGCCCAGGACGACGGGCGCGACTACACCTACTCGGTGGACACGGCCCGGGGTCTGGTGGCGGTGCTGGACGCGCCGGAGCTGGCCCACGACCTGTATAACCTGACCGCAGGTCCCTGGATCACCTACCGGGAGATTCTGGAGACGCTGGCCGAGCTGGCGCCGGGCAGCTCACCATCGGCGGCGCCGGGAGGCCGGGAAGCCACGGACAGGGCAACGGCCTCGGTGTCGGGCCGCGGGCCTCTGTCCGGCCACCGGCTGTGGCAGGACCTGCGGTGGCAGCCGCAGTACGACCTGAAGGCAGGCATAGAGGACTACCTTCAGTGGCGGCGGGATTCAGGCTTTACCGACTGACTGATGGCACGCTGAGTACGCGGCATCACACGGCACAAGACGTTGCCCGCTGGTCCGTAGCGGCGTGATAACATCAATACACGACCACAGCGATTGGACCAATGGTGAGAGATCGTCATGACTACCCCGGTCAACACCTTTCAGGACATACTCAGCGCCTTGGAGCAGAATCCCGACCTGAGAAATCAGCTCAGGACATACATACTCACTGAGGAACTGTTGCAGCTGCCTGCCCAGTTCCTCCTGCTCAGGGAGGACTTCAGCCTGCTCAGGGAGGACTTCAGCCTGCTCAGAGAGGACGTAGACGAACTGAAAACCCGGATGAACCGGGTTGAAGGCCGACTGGGCAACATCGAAGGCATCCTGTACGAACAGAACGCCGTTCACGCCGCTGTCCAGCTTGCCAGCGTGGAACTGGGAATCGAAGGGCCAAGGGTGGCATTCTCCAAGTTCGACACGGCTCACCCTAACTTCAACCAGGCTCTTCAGTCGGCAGTCCAGTCCGGCCTTATCTCCCGAGAACAGTTCAGGGACCTGATCCGCGCCGACCTGATCGTCTATGGCCAGAGCGGTCGCCACGCGGTTGTGGAAGTCTCCCTCGGCCCCAACGAAGACGACATCTTGCGCGCCCTTCGCCGGGCTGAAATCCTCCACGCGGCTACCGGCGACCAGGTCACGCCGGTAATCGCCACCCCGGACCCCCATGCCGTGTTTGTCCAGCAAGCGGAAGAAATGCACGCGCAAGTCCTGGGCATTTCCGTCTGACCTTCCACGCCGCCCGGGCGGATACGCCCGCCGCCCGCCGACGTTGCAGTTCGCAACCGGGTGAACATTCGCGTGAAGCCCGTTTATGCCGAGGTTGTTCTTCATGGAAATCCAACCGTTCGTGATCGACATTCCCCAAGCCGTGTTGGACGACCTGGCGGTGCGCCTGGCGGAAACCCGGTGGCCGGACGAGATTCCCGGCTCGGGCTGGGACTACGGCACGAACATGACCTACCTGCGGGAGCTGGTCGAATACTGGCGCACTGATTACGACTGGCGGGCGCAGGAGCGCGCACTCAGCCAGTTCGACCACTTTCGGACGACGCTCGACGGCCTGGGCGTGCATTTCATCCACGAGCGGGGCGGGGGGCCGGACCCCTGCCCGCTGATCATCTCCCACGGCTGGCCCGGGTCGGTGGTGGAGATGCTGCGAATCATCCCCATGCTGACCGACCCGGCGGCCTACGGCGGCGATCCGGCTGACTCCTTCGACGTGGTGGCGCCGTCGCTGCCAGGTTACGGCTTCTCCGACAAGCCGGTCGACCGGGGCATGAGCAACACCCGCATCGCCGCTATGTGGCACACGCTGATGACCGAGGGACTGGGGTACGCCCGGTTCGGGGCCCAGGGCGGCGACTGGGGCGGGATGATCAGCTCGCGGCTCGGCTTCGACTTCCCGCAGTCGGTGTCGGGTGTGCACCTCAACCTGATGACCGGCATACCTGCCTTCCGCGGCGCGCCCGACCCGCCGCTGACGGAGGCCGAGCAGGAGTTCATCCGGCAGGCCCGCCGCTGGTTCGATGACGAGGGCGGCTACTTCCATGTCCAGCGCACCAAGCCCCAGACGCTGGGCTTCGGCCTGAACGACTCGCCAGTGGGTCTGGCGGCATGGATCATCGAGAAGTTCCGCACCTGGTCGGATTGCGCCGGAAACCCGGAGAACAGCTACACCCGCGACGAGCTGCTGACCAATATCATGCTCTACTGGGTGACGCAGAGCGGCCCGTCATCGGTACGGCACTACTTCGAGAACCGGGTGCATAACTGGCGCTTCCAGCCCGGGGAGCGAGTGGAGGTTCCCTGCGCCGTGGCCCTTTTCCCCGTCGAGATCAACCGCCCTCCCCGGGAGTGGGCCGAACGCACCCACAACGTGCAGCGCTGGACCGAGATGCCCCGAGGCGGGCATTTCGCCGCCATGGAGCAGCCGGAACTGCTGGCCGAGGATATTCGGGCGTTCTTCCGGCCGCTGCGGTAGCGCCCCCTTCCTCGTTCAATGCTCCCTCTCCCTTGAGGGAGAGGCCCTTCGGGAGGCTCAGGAGGGGTGAGGGTGAAATCCTGCCTTTCGACAATCCGGCGCATCCGCGGGAGACGCCTCTGAATTCCTTTATAATGACCCTGCTATCGTTTGCAGGAGCATTGCGTCTATGGTATCTCCCTACCGCTTTCAAGTTGACCAACGCGTCGTTGTCCGGCAGCGCGGCGGCGGTAAGCACCGCCAGCCCGCGGAGAGCACCAAGGGCGCGCTGGGCGTCATCGCCCCGCAGATGACGGACGACTGGACCGGCACCAAGCTGGAGCTGGAGGCGGGCATTCCCAACGTCTACTATGTGGCCTTGGACAGCGGAACGACGGAGCTTATCGCAGAGGACTGGCTGGAGTTGGCTCCGGCGGACGCGCCGCCGCCTCCCGCCCCTCAATCGAATTTCCCCAACTGAATAGAGGTGCGACTATGGACTTCGGACTGACGGACAAGAAGGCATTCGTAGGGGGCGCCAGCCGGGGCATCGGCAAGGCCATCGCCCTGGAGTTGGCGCGCGAGGGCTGCGATGTGGCCATCGCCTCCCGCACCATGGCCGACCTGGAGCAGGCGGCACAGGAGATCGCCGAGACCACCGGCCGGAACATCATCCCCATCGCCATGGACGCCACCAGCCGCGAGCAGGTGGACTCGGCGATTAACGAGGCCGCCCAACGCCTGGGCGGGCTGCACATCCTGGTCAACAGCGCCTCGCTGCCCGGCGGGTCGGCGGACGCCGTCGGGCCCATCGACACCGTCAACGAGGACTCCCTCATCAGCGACTTCGACGTGAAGTACGTCGGCGCTCTTCGCTGCGCACGGGCAGCCATTCCCCACCTGAAGGAGCAAGGCTGGGGCCGCATCATCAACATCAGCGGCGGCAACGGGCGGACCGCCGGCAACCTGAGCGGCGGGGCCCGGAACGTGTCGATGGTGCACCTGACCAAGACTCTCGCCATCCAGATGGGGCGCTTCGGCATCACGGTCAACTGCATCCACCCCGGCACCACGCGCACCGAGCGCACTCCCGGCCTGCTGGAGGCCCGCGCCGCGCAGCTCGGCGTCAGTCCCGAGGAGGCGGAGGCCCACGACTTCGCGCCCGACTCGCCCCGCGGCAACCACATCTGCCGCATGGTGGACGCCTCGGAGATCGGCTTCCTGACCTGCTACCTGGCGTCGGACAAGGCCTGGGCGGTGACCGGCGAGCTCATCGCAGCGGGCGGCGGCACCGGCGCCGCGGTCTACTACTAGGGGCAACCCCCATGAAAGCCCCCGACGACAACCGGCCCGAAACGCCCTCTCCCAACCCGGGAGAGGGCGCGTCCGATGCCGCCATGCTGGACACGGTGGAGCGGCTGGACGTCTGCCTGATTGATCCATCATACGGAATCAAGGATGCGCAGGGTATCACCGGCGTCTCTGCGACGGAGATTCGACGATGGCTGTCCAGCTATCCGTCCGGCGTACGGGAGATCAAGGCCGAATGGATAAATCACAATGACAGGTGGCCCGACCCTCTGCTGGTCTCCTTCCTGGAATTGATCGAGATTCTGGTGGCCGGAAAATTGAAGGCGGCCACCGGCAAGAGCTTCGCCAGCGTCCGAAAGTACAATGCCGCCCTGTCTTCGGAATGGGAAGTCCCTTTCCCCTTCGCTCACGAGAATATGTTGAAGGGTAGTAACGCCCTGCCGGAGCCGGTGCTCAAGACGTTGCATCAGATGGACTACGAAAACGATTATGCGTCGCTTTGGTACCCGTTTGGTAAAGACGGCGCTCTGGCCCTGGACCCACATCGCGCCGGAGGCCAACCGGCAATCAAGGGTAGAAGGCTGAGGGTGCTGGACATTAAAGGGTATTTTGCAGGTGGAGATTCCGTAACCGCCATTGCAGAAGATTTTGATCTGGACACTCTCCAGGTCGAGGCGGCATTACGATTCGCACTCCTGACTGCCAAATGATTTTCCTGCTCGACGAGAACCTCAGTCCGGCAGTGGCGTACGAATTGAACCGATTGGGTTATCAGGCTCATTCTTTTCGTGATTTAGGTTGGCTAGGCGTCCCCGACGAAGTTTGGTTGCCACGCGCAGCGCGGATGACAGACCCTCTTATACTGACCTGAATATATTCAGGAAGGAGCAACAACGTCCCGGAATTATGTCTAACGGTCTAGGAATAGTATTCTTGACGGGTGTTGACGAACCCCGTGAAAGTAAAATGAGGCTTATCGTTTCCAGTTGTAGTGAACTCGAAGAACTCCACAACAATACTCCAAAACCATTCGCGTGGTTTCTTTATCCCAATGGGCAACTTCTGGACAACCTAGGTGGCGAAAGACTGTAGCGGACCCACTCGGAGCATTCAATGAACACCACACAATTCATCGCCGATTGCCTTACCCAGACGCACCTGCGGCTGCACGCCACCTGCGAGGGGCTGACGGCGAAGCAGGTGCTGTGGCGTCCGGCGCCCACGGCCAACAACATCGGCTTCATCCTCTGGCACATGGGCCGGCACGAGGACGGCCGCGTTACCGCCATGGCGGGCGGGGCCGAGGGCTTCGAGGCCGACCTGTGGGCCGCCGACGGGTGGCACGAGAAATTCGGCCAGCCGGTGACCGCGCCGGACCCCGGCGACCGGCTGGGTCTGCGCAGCCTGGCTATCCCGGTGCCCGAGGTGCTGCTGTCATACTTCAGAGCGGTCAACGAGCGCACCATGCGTTTCGTCGCCTCGCTGGACGATGCCGGTCTCGACGCCTATCTCGAACCCAGCGAGCCGCGCCAGACGGTGGCGGGCGCGCTGCGCCACATGATCGTCCACCAGAACAACCACCACGGCCAGGTCGACTACCTCCGGGGTCTCCAGGAAGACGACTGGGACCTGCCGCGAGGCACCGGCGGAATCCTGCGTTAATTCCGGGTAAGTCACGAACAGCGAGATTCAAACGGACAAACGCACCAGTTCCACATTCCTTACTCCTGCCCAGGGGGAGCCATGACCACAACAGCCACGCGCGCCATCGGACAGTCCATCGTGAGGGGTGAGGGGCCGGACAAGGTTACCGGAAAGTCGGTGTACGCTGCCGATGTTTCCCTGCCGGGGATGCTGTGGGGCAAGGTGCTGCGCTCACCGTTTCCGCACGCCCGCATCGTCGGCATCGACACGTCGGCGGCGAAGGCCGTGCCGGGCGTTCATGCCGTGATTACCGCTGCCGACCTGCCCGATTCGCTGGTGGGCCGGCGGCTGCGGGACATGCCCGTACTGGCCCGCGGCGTGGTGCGCTTTGCCGGTGAGAAGGTGGCGGCCGTAGCCGCAGAGACCCAGGAAGCCGCCGAGGAGGCCCTGCTGCTCATCGACGTGGAGTACGAAGAACTGTCCGCCGTCTTCGACGCCCACGAGGCGATGGAGCCGGGCGCCCCTGCCCTTCACCCCGGAATGTCCGGCTACGAGGGTCTGCCGCAGCCCGAGTCGGACATCAACAACGTCTTCGCCCACATCACATGGGGCCAGGGCGACGTGAACGAAGGCTTTGCCGAGGCCGATCTGGTCTTCGAGCACACCTTCAACGCCCAGCTGATGCACCAGGCCTACATCGAGCCCCACGCCTGCGTGGTCAGCGCACACCCCCCCTTCAATTCCCCTCCTGAGGGGGGGAGTAGTGGGCGAGTAGAAATCTGGATCAACAACAAGGACCCGTACGCCCTGCGGGAGCAGCTGGCTGCCGTCTGGGGGATGGACGAAGAGCGCATCGTGATGCACCCATGCAGCATCGGGGGCGACTTCGGCGGCAAGGGCTCGTTCATGGACGCGCCGCTGTGCTACTACCTGTCCCTGCACTCGGGCCGGCCGGTCAAGATGGTAATGGACTATATCCAGGAACTGATGGCGGCCAACCCGCGCCACCCGGCAACCATGACCATCAGAAGCGGCGTGAAGCGCGACGGCACTCTGGTGGCGCGGCAGGCGCGGGTGGTGTTCGACAGCGGAGGGTACGGGGCCTTCAAGCCCACCGTCTACCTGCGGGGCGCCGATCACCTGTGCGGCGTATATCGCATCCCCCACGCCTGCATCGACAGCTACATGGTGTACACCAACAATGTTCCCAAGGGACACATGCGCAGCCCGGCCAAACCCCAGGTAGTTTTCGCCGTCGAGGCCCACACCGACCTGATCGCCCGTGAGATGGGCATTGACCCCTACGAGTTCCGACAGAAGAACCTCCTGCAAAACGGTGACGCCTCGCCGGTGGGCCATGTCTGGCAGGACATCCGGGCCGAGGAGACCCTGCGCCGCGCCGCTGATGCGGTGGGGTGGGATGTATCGCGCCCTCACCCTCTCCCTCTCCCTCTGGGAGGGGGAGCTGTCAGCGGCAGGATGCTGACCGGCCGGGGGCTGGCCATCACCGACCTGTCGCAGGGAGTGGGCCGGTTCGCCGCAAAGATAAGCATGAATTCGTCGGGCCGTCCCACTCTGCACATGGCCTTCTGGGACACCGGCACCGGCTCCCACACGGTCCTGCGGCAGATGGTGGCCCAGGAGCTCTCGGTGCCGGTGGACGAAGTGGACATCGAGCTTCTGGACACCTCGGAGATGCCCTTCAGTTCAGGGTCGGGCGGCACGCGGGTGACCTACACCGCCGGACAGGCCGTAGTGGGCGCGGCCCGGGAACTCAAGCGCAAGCTCATCCACGAGGCGGCGCCGCTACTGGACTCGCCGGAGGAGGACGTTTCGCTCCAGAGCGGCCGGGTGGTGGTCGGGCCGTCGGACCTTCGCCCCGCGTACTACCGCACCATCAACATCGGCGAGGTGGTGGCCCACGTGGGCGACGGGACCATCGAGGCCGAGTACGAGTTCGCGTCGGAGCCGCCGGACCTGACCTCCTTCTGCGCCCAGGCTGCCGAGGTCGAGGTCGATCCTGAGACCGGAGCGATCACCGTCAAGCGGCTGGTGTCGGCCCACGACGTGGGCGCAATCCTGAACCCCCTGATGCACCAGGGCCAGGTCGAAGGCGGCGTGATCCAGGGGCTCGGCTACGCGCTTATGGAGGAGCTGCACACCGAGGACGGCCACATCTCCACGGTCAGCTTCGGTGATTACAAGATTCCGACCATTGCCGACATCCCGGAACTGGTCACGGTGCTGGTCGAAGGCAATAACGGCCCCGCTCCCTACCGCAGCAAGGGCATCGGCGAGAGCGCCAACATCCCCGTCGCCGCAGCCATAGCCAACGCCGTAGCCGACGCCATCGGCGCCCCCGTCCCCAGCCTCCCTCTCACCGCGGAGAAGGTGCTGCGGTCGCTGCGGGGCGTATAATCGTTATATGGGGTGCCGGATGAGCGCACTGCATACGGGGAGCAGTGAACATGACTGATGGGCCGAAGGTCTGGGCGATTCGCGCTGCAGAGGGAAGCATAAAAGGTAAAGCGGAAAAATATGCGCGCAAATTCTGGATCGAGAGGGTCGCCGCTATCGACTACCTGGGGAATGGCGGGCCGGATCTCCGATGTGCCACTTTGTCAGAATTGAAGGACGCTCTTCGCGCGATTGGATATGAAAACAAGAGCAGGATTGGAAATGTAGCGAACCAATTATGGAAGTTCGCTAACGAGATACGTACAGAAGACTGGATACTCGTTCCCCGGCCCAAACCCGGCGACGTTATGATAGGGTTGTGTGCCAGCACCTACCAATATGCCCCGGGCAGGTTGGACGATGAGGAATATCCGTACGCCATCGGGGTTGATTGGTTAAGGGAACTTTCTCGTGAATGCCTGTCCAAGGATTTGCAGGGTTCTATCGAAGGCCATAACGGGCAATCCCTATGGCAAATCGAAGGCCGCTATATCCCGGAACTGGAGTCTCTGTGCAAGCTGGGACTTGAATACAGAAAGATACCCGTGAACCTGCCGGGCTACTTGGTACAAGGTGTGGACGAACTGGTGGGCGAAAGGGGCCGCTCTCACTTTATTGTCCACGTTGTGCTGAGGGAGCTGGAAGAAACGGAAAAAATCAGAAAGGAAAAGGAAAAGTCCGGCGAGGAATTCCATCCATACTGGGAAACTTCCGCAATGGTCTACGCCTGGGTAAGGGCTTCACGCGACTTGGACAACGAGCGCTCTATGGAGATTTGGCGTGACCGATCATCTCCTTGATTCTACCGCACTCGTTGATTATTTTCGTCGGCGACGTGGAGCCGTTGAGTTCTTGAATAATCTGGAAGCCCAAGGGCATAGTTTGGCGGTGTGTGCCGTGGGGATGGCTGAGGTTTACTCAGGGTTTAGCTCGCAAGAACGAATTGAAAATGAACCTGTGTTGGACAGGTGGTTATATTACGAGACGACCCCTGCCATCGCCAAAGAGGCGGGAAGGTATCGTTACGAGTTTGCGCGGGTGGGAACAACTCTCTCAGCCACCGATTCGCTTATCGCCGCCGTTGCCATCGCTCACGACGCAACCCTGATCACCAACAACCTGCGGGACTTCCCGATGCCGGAAATCCGGCTGCTGCCCCACAATTAGGGAGGCACTCATGCTCGACCTGCTCATCACCAACGGCCTGGTAATCGACGGTACCGGCAGCCCCGGGTTCTTTGCCGCCGTGGCGGTGGAGGGCGACCGGGTCACGGTCCACCGCGGCGACGTGTCGGAGCTGGAGGCAACGCGAACCATCGACGCCACCGGGTACGTGGTCTGTCCCGGCTTCGTTGACCTGCACTCCCACGCCGGGCTGACCATCCTGGGCGAGCCGCACCACGACCCCAAGGTGCGGCAGGGCGTCACCACGGAGCTGGTGGGCATCGATGGCATTTCCCACGCCCCCTTCAAGACCCGCGAGGAGCTGGAGCGCTACATCTGGCTGGACTCGGGGCTGAACGGCTACCCGCCCCTGCCCGCCGACTGGCTGACCGTGGCCCAACTGCTGGACAAGTACGATAACACCGTGGCCATCAACATGGCCTACATCCTCGGCAACTCGCCGGTGCGCATCTGGAGCGTCGGCTGGAACGACCGCCCGGCCACTCCCGCCGAACTGGAGGACATGAAGGCCGTAACCCGCGAGGCTATGGAGGAGGGCGCTTGGGGGCTGTCGACGGGCCTGGACTACCCGCCCGGTTCCTACGCCTCCACCGAGGAACTAGGCGCGCTGGCCGGCGTGACGGCCCGGATGGGCGGCCACTACCACACTCACACCCGCGCCAGCCTGCGCTCCCAGGGGCTGATGGCGCCGTGGGAGGAGGCGCTTCAGATAGGCCGACTCGGCGATTGCCCGGTGCATCTCACCCACTACCGCCAGGGAGCCGCCATGGTGGGCAGTCACCTGGACTACCTGGGTCTCGTGGAGCGGGGCCGCGATGAGGGGATGGACGTCACCTTCGACTGCTACACCTACCCCTACTCCGGCACCACAGTCACCATCGGCCTGCCCCACTGGGCCAAGGACGGCGGCCCGGAGCGGCTGATGGATGCCCTGCGCGACCAGGACGACCGCCAACGCATGAAGCGGGAACTCTCCCGCGACCGCTTGGAGAACAACTGGCTGACCAACTTCACCCAGCCGCAGAACAGGCAGTACGACGGACGGCTGATCACCGACATCGCCGAGATGCGCGGGCAGGAACCCGAGGACGCGCTGTTCGATCTGCTGTTGGAGGAGAATCTGGGAATCTCCACGGTGGGACTGGGCACCAACGCCCAGACGCTGTACGCTTTCGTGTCGCACCCGGCGGGGATGATCGCCAGCGACGCCATCCTGTTCGGTGAGTATCCCAACCCGCGGAGCTACGGCTGCTTCCCCATCGTGCTGGCAGAGTTCGTGCGGGCCGAGCAGCACCTGAAGCTGCCGGAGGCCATCCGCAAGATGACCTCCTTCCCGGCCCAGCGGCTGGGCCTCCCCGACCGGGGCATCCTGCGTGACGGGTTCAGGGCCGACATCGTTGTCTTCAACCCCAACACGGTGAAGGCCCTGGCGACGAAGGAAGACCCCAAGCAGTACCCCGTCGGCATCGACTACGTGATCGTCAACGGGCAGGTCGTAATCGATAACGGCGAGAACACCGGCGCCCTGCCCGGCCGGGCGCTGCGACGCGGGCGCTCCAGAACCTGAACGGATAATATAGTGGGATGCGCAGTTCCCTCTCCCTCCAGGAGAGGGTTAGGGTGGGGGTGAAGAGGTCGTGTGCTGTCACCGCATGGTTAATCCAAGAAATGCGCTGTTGGTCTTGATCTGGTTGCTAGAAGAATTGATTGCAGTTGGTAGGGGATGATGTTGGGAATTTCCAGTAAATCGCTGGCATCGTTTTGCATTCTGACCGCCGTGGCGATGGTTACCCTGCTTGTCGGCTGCGGCGGAAGCGACGCCGCCAGCAGCGGGGGCACATCACAGCAAAGCCGGATAGGGTCTTACGACAACGGCGAGAGGCTGTTCGGCGAGAACTGCGCCGCCTGTCACGGCGCAGCTGCCGAGGGAACAACTGTGGGGCCGCCGCTGGTGCACGCCGTCTACAACCCGAACCACCACCCGGACTTCAGCTTCCATAACGCCGTCAACGACGGTGTGCCGCAGCATCACTGGGCCTTCGGGGACATGGAACCGCGCCCCGGCCTCTCGGGGAGCGATGTGAACGACATCATCTGCTACGTGCGCCAGTTGCAGGTGGACGAGGGAATCTACGAGGGTGAGGCCTGCTGACAGGCTCTACGGGTCGAAGATCTCGCTGAGAGGCAGGCTGAACCCCGGCAGCACGTCGCCGCCGTCCAGCACGTCGTCGTCGGTCAGCGTTAAGGCGGGAACGCCGGGGCGGTGGACTGTGATGGTCTGCGACGCCGGGCGCACTTCCAGCGCCATGGAGACGCCCAGCTCCAGCCACATTGCTATCTTTTCGCGGACGTCGGCGTCGGAATCGCTGGGGGAGACGATTTCGACCACCAACTCCGGCACTACCTCCAAGTAGCCCTGCACTCTTACGTCGAGAGGCAGCCGTTCCGCTGATACATAGTAGACATCCGGTTCGCGCACGGTATCCGGATCCCGCTGTATCTTGACACCGACGTCAGTGCCTCCTGTTCGCCCTAGTCTTTTCGGCCTAATGTGGATGTTGAGGAAGGTTATAAATATCCCGGCAATATGGCCGTGTTCTTCGCCAACTGACACGGTTTCGTGCAACACTCCCTCGATGAGTTCCCCCTTGACTCCTTGGCTGTGAAGTCGCAGCAGGTCTTCGGCGGTCAGCAGCTTATTCTTTGCCGTTGTCATACGTTCCCTCAGCTTTTCTGTGCTTCCAGTCGATTCTATTACACGATGGTCAGACGACAGCTAATGTCCCAGCGCAGCCAGCAGGCCCTCCAGCGCGGCGCAGTCGCGGCAGTTGCTGCGGGGTTCGGGGGGAGTTGCGAGGGTTCGGATGCTTGCCGCCCGGCGAAGGAGAGGCGGGATCAGGCGGTCCGGGTCGAGGTCGACTTCGACCAGGCGAGGCCGAAAGGAGAGGGAGAAGCCTTCGGTCCCGGCCGCATTCTGAGACCGGATGGCCTCTTCATCAGTGGCCGGCTCCATGTAGGCCAGGGCCAGCCGGTGGACCGGCGGGAAGTCCAGCCGCGCCGCGATCCAGGCGTAGGCGTTGAGCTGGGCGCGGTAGACGCGGCGCTGGCTGCGGTTGTCGGGGTTGTAGCGGGAGGTCTTGTAGTCGATGATGGCGCAGGCGCCGTCGGCCAGGCGGAAGAGTGCGTCGGCCTCGCCCCGCAGGGTGACGCCGGTGGACTCGTCGGTGGCCTGGAACCGGGACCAGTGGGGCGGGTCCAGGTGTCCGACGGCCTGTCCGATGCCTTCCATCCAGTGCGGCGGCTGCCCCTCCCGTTCCAGGTGGGCGAGGATGACCCCCTTGGTGTAGCGGTCGATGCTGCTGAATATGCCCGGGAAGCCCTGCCACGGCAACTGCTTCACGTGCATCCTGATCCAGGCGCAGCGGGCGCAGAAGCCGAAACCGGCGTAGCTTCCGAGCTCGGTGGCCGAGATGGTCAGCGTTGCCAACTACGACCCCACTACGGCAGAAGGCATTTCAGTGATTCCCTCCCCCTGGGGGGGAGGGGTAGGGTGGGGGTGACGTCTCAAGGGCAAGACCCCAGCGGCTAGTCCCCGTCGCCATCCCCGGATGCTCCGGCGGCAGGAGCGGGCCGAGATGCCGGTGCGGCGTCCTCGGGTCCGGTGGGCGCCTGCGTCCTGCTCACATTGCCGCGAGCCTCGGGCGGCAGGGCTTCCTCCCAGTCCGGCAACTGGAGCCGCTTGGTGCTTGGCAGCAGCATGATGGCGAATACCGCCAGCGTGCTGAGGCCGAAGGACAGCCAGAGGGATGAGACGTAGGAGCCGGTGATGTCCCGGAGGAATCCGGCCGATACCGGACCGAGAGCCATGCCGAAGCCGGCACCCAGCATCTGCCAGCCGTAGGCGGTGCCAGTGGGAGCGTCGGCATAGTACTGTCGGTTGATTATGGGGAAGGCGGTCATTTCGCCCCCCATACCGATGCCGAAGAGCACGGCGAACACGAAGTAGAGGAGCACGCTGTCGCCAGCCACAAACAGTATCAGGATAGGCAGCGTTTGCAGGCCGAAGCAGACCGACATTATGACCTTGCTTCCTATCAGGTCGGCCAGGATGGGAGTGGCGAATCGCGTGGCGGTGCTTACCAGAGTCAGGACCAGGTAGATGGTGGCCGCCATACCACCGGAAATGCCGTCGTCGATGGCGATGGCAACCAGCAGAATCAGGATTATGTTGTGACCGGCGCACCCCAGCCCGTGGATGGTGGCCAGGTTCCAAAACGCCCCTGTGCGCTGCACCTGCTGGAAGAACACATTGGTCCGCAGCTTGGCCACCGCGTTGTTCTGGAGGCGGCGCACCGGTTCGTCGGCGGGCGCTCCGTACTGGGTGATGCCGCGGTCAGCCGGCTCGTTGTAGAACCACCTGGTCAGGGTAAGGAGGATGATGCCTCCGGCAATTCCGGGAACCCAGAAGGTGACCCGCCAACCCCAATTTTCAAACATCAGGTAGACCAGCCCGATGAGGAAGGCGGTGGCAAGGCCCTGGAGGCCCTGCAGAATGCCCATGGCCAGGCCCAGGTTCTTGCGAAACCACAGGGTAACACCCGAGACCAGCGTCACCTGGAAGGAGGCCATCCCGGCGGAGAGCAGCAGTCCGAAGTACAGGTAGTATTCCCACCAGGTGTTCATGATGCCGGTCATCACCATGCCGAGCATGAACAGGACGGCCCCGCCCCACATCACTCGCCGCACGCCGTAGCGGTCGCTGAGCCATCCGCAAACCGGGCTCATGGCCGCCGACATCAGCCACTGGATGGTGAATCCGGCGGTGATGACGGTGAGGCTCCAGCCGAAGAGGTTTTCGAACTCCGGCACCAGTACAGCTATGGCGAAGCGCATACTGGAGCTGGTCATCCACATCACCGTGGCCACGGCAACGATGACCCAGGCGTAATGGATGCGCCTGCTGCCGATGACCAGGCCCTCGGGCCTCATGCCAAGACCAAACATATCGATCCAATGCCGGGAAGGCTGCCAGCAGAATGCGTAATTTTACTCCTGCGGCCCATTTGTTTCAACGATGTTACAGGGCGGCCAGTGTCCTTTCTAAAGCAACGTCGGTCGCCGGCATCTACTCATCCTGTCCTGAGCTTGCCGAAGGGTTGTCGAAGGATGCGCCTTTAAGCTGCCGATGGTTCGACATGGTGAGCCTGTCGAACCATCACCATGAGAGGAATTGCAGAAGGGGGTAGTGGTAACTTTGAAAAGGCCCTGCGCGACGGCGCAGGCTCTTCGGGAGTTCCTTTTGCCTTTGGGGAAAGGTTGGGGCGGGGTCTCCCCGGGCTAGCTCACCCTACGCTTCGCGCATGAGGCGGCAGCGACGATCGAGGCTAGGGCCGCAGGCAAATACAAAACACCAATGGACGCGGAGCCGAGGACGCAAAACGCCAGAAGAGACACCGCCAGCAACCACAGTGCCACTGTGCTAACGATCCGCCATTCGCTCCCGGTCAACACAATCAACAGAATCCCTGCCGTCAGCAACACGGGTAGCGACAACGGGACCAACACCGCCAGGCCGTTCACCTCGACGAACGAAACGCAGTGTTGCACCGTCTCCATTACCGGAGTTGCTGCCTCATGGGGGTTCACTGGAGCCGAGGTTGCTCCTCGATAGGTGCAGGGCCACAGGACAATCCCCAGGAAAGCGGCCCAGGCCAGAGCGTGGGCGACGGAGGCCGATACGACAGCGATCCGATTGCTCCCGGACCGTGGAGGCCGCATACATAACTCCAGGTTTCTTCTCCTCGTCAATCCCAAGAAACTATCTCAGTATTTGCTGTCTCCCCCACTGTCATTGGTATCTCCGGGAGAAGGCAGGCGGAACCTGCCCGTTCATCCGCGCACTCGCTGGGGCAGTTGGCGTAGGATCGATTCCGCCGTGTCGCAGATGTCCCGCATGACCTCGGCGGCGGGCCGGATCGCGTTGACGTGGCCTGCTCCCTGGCCCATGTACACGGCGGAGAACTCGGGGTCGCCTGTAGCGCGGGCGGCGGCGACATCGGAGGCCAGTTCCTCGCGGTTGGCCAGGATCTCGGCGTCGCGGCCGTCCCACTCTCGGACCAGGCGGTTGCGGTATACGCGCCCGGCGATCCGGTCGGGCCACGGGCGGGCACCCAACAGGTCGTAAAGGCGGGTAAAGATCGTGTCCTGGCCGTCGGACTGCACGACCTGTTCCTTGAATGTGTCGGGCACCTCGACGGCTTCCGGGGTGGCGAGGAAGGCTGTGCCCAGGGAAGCGCCCTCTGCTCCGGCCGCGATTGCGCCCGCCAGGGCGCGGCCGCTGGTTATGCCCCCGGCGGCCAGCACGGGAATGTCGGGGTAGCGTTCGACGAGGCCCACCAGCAGGGGCAGAAGGTTGGTCTCGCCGGTGTGGCCGCCGGCCTCGTTGCCCTGGGCCATCAGGAGGTCCGCCCCGGCGTCTACGGCCTGCCGCGCCAAGTCGAGGGACTGGACCTGGCAGATGGTTACAGCCCCGGCATCCTTGGCCCGTCCCACCCAGGGATCGGGGTCGGCGAAGGAGAAGATGAAAACCGGCACCCGCTCCTCCAGGGCAATCTCGATGTTGGTGGCGTCGTAGGGGATGAGCTGTGTGATGAAGCCGATGCCGAAGGGCCGGCCGGTGGCGCTGCGGATGTGGGCGATCTGCTGCCTGAACCATTCGGGGCCGAGGTCGTTGGTGCCGCCGAAGGCGCCCAGGCCGCCGGCCAGCGACACCGCAGCCGCCAGTTGCCCTCCGCTGTGGTTGCTCATGGGCGCGTTCATAACCGGGTATTCAAGGCCGAGCGGGCCGGTGAAGCGGGTGTGCAGCATGATGATTCCTGCGGTGCGAAGATTCTGATTGGAGTTGACTGCGTGTCAATCCCCGCATAGGATAGAAGTGTGAGTTGGCAACTGCGTAGCGGAAGCCACTCGCCTCTCCCAGGTGTAGGAGAGATAGGGCCAGCTTCTGCGTAGCGGAGGCTGGCCCTACTGTTTCGGAAAAGCAAACAGCCCGTAGTTACACGTGTGCCCGTCCGGGCTACGTCGGAATTTGGCTTCGACAATTTGCCAATCGTCTCTATCAGGTTTGCCCAACATGTGGCGCCCAATAGGGGATACCACCAAGTCTGCAAGCTGTAACCCCGCGATATTATCCTTCTTGTCTCGTAACGCAAAGGATTCAATGGACTCCCGGATCACATCTGCTTTTGCATAGCGAGAACCTCTAGCCCTGAGTATCCTCCAAGTGTTCTCCACATCCCGATCCAGCGCTTCCCCCCGCTTTTCCACTATGATCGTGCCACGTCCCGACACTGACCTTACGGAGTCACAAAGCAACTCCGCCATTACGTGCAGGCCAAGCCGGTATGGGTCTATGGCATTAGACCCATACCGCTCGAAATAGTCTTTCTTGCGAATGACACAAGCCACAACCTCAAAAGGCAGTTTCTGCATCAAGAAGTTCAACTCATCGTAAAAGTGGCTGCGAAATTCTGCGTCTTTCAGCCCTTCAAACCCATTCCGGTTTCGAACAATGTCCGCCGTATGCAGCACAATGTCTTTTCGCCCAAACATTTCGCACTTGAACTGATCAACAGCTTCAACCAATGGCCCCGTAGCATAATCCTTGTCAACTATGACTCCGCCCAAAACAAACAAGGGGTAGTTAGCGTCGATCACCGTCAAGTTATGATCGCCGGACTCATCCAAGAACAGGATTTTCACCGGGCTAGGCGTCCACCAGCAGGCCGGGGTTCAGGACGCCGTTGGGATCGAGGGCGCGCTTGGCGGCGCGCAGGGCCTCGGCGAAGGGTTCGGGGCGCTGCTGGTCGTACCAGGGGCGGTGCAGGCGGCCCACGGCGTGATGGTGGGTGATGGTTCCGCCAGCGGTCATGATGGCGTCCGACGCGGCCTGCTTGATCTCGGCGTACATCTCCAGTTCGGCGCCGCGGCGTCCCATGCCCTCCCAAGTGTAGTAGGGCGCCGGGCCGTCGGGGTAGACGTGGGTAAAGCGGCAGGATACCGAGCCGCCGCCGCAGACCCGGTCCAGTGTCTCCTGCAGCGCGCCGCGCACCATCTCGTCCATGGCCGGCCAGCGCTCCCAGGTGATGGCGGTCTCCAGCGTCTCGGCGACAAGTCCCAAGCCCGTCGTGATGTTGCGCTGGTAGGGGGCGCCGAGAAAGGCGTTGCGCCACGCGCCCACCGCGCCCTGTCGCCCTGTGTCCCCTGCCGAGGTCTCGCCGTCCCTGTCGCCGGGAGCGGATATCCTGATGTCCTCCTCGGCGATGGTGCCGCCGGCGTCGCGTGCAATAGCGACGGCGGCCCGGATGTTCTCGTCCTGGGGCAGCTGGTCGGACTCGAAGCCTATGATCAAGAGGGCGCGGGAGCCGTCCATCCCTGCGGCGGTCTGCGCTTCGCCGGGGTCGAGAAGGCGACAGTTGGCGGGCCAGAGCTTGGCCTGCACCACTCGGCGCGCACCCTCGGACCCGGCCATGAAGCTGGGGAAGGTGACGCCGGCGGACGCCCTGTACTGAGGGCGTCCCTGAATACGCATCCAGGCCTCAGTGATGATGCCCAGGATGCCCTCGCTGCCGATGGCCATGCGGTCGGGGCTGGGGCCGGCTCCGCTGCCGGGGAGCCGGCGGGACTCCCACACGCCAGCGGGGGTGACCATGCGGACGGACTCCACGAAGTCGTCGATGTGGGTGTGGTTGGTGGCGTAATGCCCGCCGGAGCGGGTGGCGATCCAGCCGCCCAGGGAGGAGAACTCGAAGCTCTGCGGGTAGTGGCGCAGGGTGAAGCCGTGTGGGCGGATCTGGGCTTCTAGGCCCGGGCCGTAAGCCCCGGCCTGGATTCGTGCCGAGCGGGAGACGTCGTCCACCTCCAGCACCCTGTCCAGTGCGGAGAGGTCGATGGTGACGATGCCGTCGTAGCCCTCGGGCGGCTCGAAGCCGGCGACGGTGGAACTGCCCCCGCCGTAGGGGATGGCGGCGTGACCGGATGAGGAACACCAGTCCAGGACCGCGATGACCTCTTCCTCGGCGGTTGGGTGGGCGACGACGTCCGGCGGGTTGGGGAACTGGAGGTTGTAGGCCCGGATGCGGTCGCGAAAGCTGCGGCCGTAGGTATGCACCGCCCGGTCGTGGTCGTCGGTGGAGCAAATGGCGGCGAGGGACGAGGGCGGCGAGATGCGAGGCGCACGGAGGCGGAGGTCATCGGCGCGTGGGGGCATCACCGGCTCGACTTGAACGCCATAGCGTTGGGAGAGGCGGGCGGCGGCCTCGCGCACCTGCTGCTCCGTGGGTTCGTCCTGCTCCAGGCCCCAGGCCCAGAAACTTCTGCGGCTCATCAGGTGCTCCTCGCGTTGGTGTGCCTAGCAGTCGGGGCGGAGTCGGCGCAGTTCCTCTTCAAGCTGGCGGATGCGCTCCTCGGCGGCGGCACGGGCTGCGCGTTCCGTTTCCAGCCCTGCCTCGGCTACGGCCCGCGCCGCCTGCTCGGTCTGCAGTGCCTCGCGCTCGGCTCGCAGCGCGCGGCGGTCATCCCGCCATTCCTCCAGATATGCGCCGGTGGCCGGGTCGTAGAATCGGGGCCAGCCCTCGTCCCAAGCGAGGCTGAGTTCGATGACCTCGCTGTATCCCTTAAGGATGCCGTCGGGTTCGGTGGTCAGTTCGATGGGCTGGTACTGGCCGTTCACCAAGCGAAGGCCGTTCAATTGAAAGCCGTAGTACCTGCCGCCGGTGGGGTCGAAGCGCCAGAACTCGGGCACCCCGATTCTCTGGTAGATGCCCGGCTTTCGTTCCAGGTCCACCCTGCGAGTGCTCTCTGAAGCGACTTCTAGGGCCCAGTCGGGCACCTTCCCCACCTCCCAGGGCAGGTAAAGCTGCCGGGGGCGAATTGCCTCGGCGTCTACCCCGAAGGCGAGATACACGTCAGGGGCGACGCGGACGTTGAGGTTGGTCGGGTCGTAACAGAGGTGGGTGTCGGAGTCGAGGAAAACATCCGGCCTGCGGTCAAAGTCCGTGAAACGGGCGGTGAGCAGGTTGATCACCGCATAAATCTCCCGGCGCTGTTCCATGTGGTCTGGTGGCACTTCCTGTTCGAAGGCGTCAAATTCAAGGCTGGCATAGTCGATCGGCCCTCCCTTCCGGTAGGGCAGCATCTTGTACTTTGTTGTCGACTTTCTGAGGGCCATTGCCGATCCCCTGCTGATTGCCTTGCCGGATCAACCGACCTTTCGATTCTAGCACGCTGGGTCCCGGATCAATCATGAACCGGGACGGTCCAGCAACAGTGCCTGTTTAGTCCACCATGTCGAAGCGCTCGGACTGCGGGGGCTGGGCCCACAACTCCTCGGCGCCGGCCATGGCCACGGCGCGCTCGGGGCTGGCGCGCCAGGCGTCGTATATCTCGTTGCTGTCCCAGGTGACCAGCGTGGAGATCTTGGTTGGGTCTGAGATGGATATGAAGGTCAGGCGGCTGCCGAAGCCGGGGGCCTTGCTCTGGGCGACTCCGTTTCCGTCCAGGAGGGTCTTTGCTTCCTCGATCTTGTCCGCCTTGGCCCAGTGGTGAGTGAGTACGCCGATCATGTCTCGTTCTCCTGATGTGCCGATTGGAATCGAAAGGAAAGGGCGCAGAGTGCCGTCTCTCCAGCCCCCGCGCCCGTCGACTTGTTCGGTGTCCTTCTAGTCGCCCTGCCGGCGTATGCCAATGGCGCGGGCGAAGGCGAAGGAGAGAGCGGCGACGATGATGCTGAACACCGCGCCCATTTTGCCTGGGTCCAGGAAATCGGTGCCGTAGTAGGCCTTGTTGGCCACGAACAGCGCCACCGTCAGCCCCAGGCCCGCAATCATGCCTGCGACCATCAGGTGCCGCAGGCCCATGCCCTCCGGCAGCGGGAACCCGGCCTTCGACATCGCAAACGAGAACAGCGACACCCCGACTGTCTTGCCCACGATCAGCGACAGCAGGATCATCAGTGTCACCGCGTTGATGTTGCCGAAAGCGACGCCCGCATTGGCCCAAGCGAAGAAGAACAGGCCGAAATCCACCGGCATCTTGAGATGATGCTCGAACCGCTCCAGCACTCCCATGTGGTGCCCGTGCCCGCCGTGAGCGTGAGCGGCCTCCAGTTCGCCGCCGTGGTCGTGGGAAGCCTCCGACTCGCTATCGTGCCCCTCGCCGTCAGCGGCATGCGCGCCGCTGTGCTCCGGCACGTGTAACGCCGGCAGGAACGGCACGATGAACACCAGCGCCAGCGCCGGTTCGACACCTGTCTTGACCAGCCCCGTCCAGCTCATGCCGCCCGCGATCAGGATGTAAACTGGCCACCAGGATATGCCCACCCGGCGGAACAGGTAGGCCGTGACCATCCCCCCGGCTGTCAGTAGCAGCCACATCGGCTGCACGTCGGAGGAGTAGAAGACTGCGATGATCACGAGGCCGATGGCGTCGTCGGCCACCGCCAGCAGCAGCAGGAAGTTCACCGCCGCGTGCCGGGCCCCGAAGATCACGCGGGCCACCAGCCAGGCCAGGGCGATGTCGGTGGCGGTAGGAATGGCCCAACCGCCGAGGACGCCCTCGGCCGGGAACATCATTCTGCCGAGATCGTCAGTGCCGCCGTAGAAAATGACTGCCAGTAGTATGAACAGCCCAACGGGTCCGAACACGCCGCCCAGGGTGCCCATGATGGGGTTGATGGCCTTGGGGAGGGGGTTCAGCGCGCCGCCGGGCAGGATGGACTCGGTAATCTCCTTGGCGGCGATGCCGAAGAAGAAAACCATGAACACTTCGTTAACCAGGAAGTGGACGGTTACATGCTTGCCGAAGATGTAGAAGTCGTTGAGGTCGTGGTGTTCCCCGTCATCCAGGAACGGGCCCTTGCCGAAGTTCCAGAAGTCGAACTCAACGACGTCGTGGTAGCTCGTGAAGTCGATGTTGGCCCAGACCAGCCCGGCAATGACGCCGATAATCAGGGGGAGGGAATATTCCTGGATGAAGGCTATGTACCGGCGTACCTGGTCCACAGGCTTTCCTCGGAGGTGGTGATCTGGGGCCGATTTCCCGCGGCCCGGAAACCGCGCAGATTATACCACCAGATACGGGGAAGCAGATACGGGGAGGCCCAAATGCTTGATGCAGAGCAGCAGGCCGATGGCAAAGCGACTCCAACTGCCGGTGTTCCATCATCCTGAGCCTGTCGAAGGATGCCGCTTCCAGCAACCGATGGCTCGACAAGCTCAGCATGAGTGGGCTGAAGCTGGCTTCGCAATCGTCCTGGCAGGGCAGGGAATATGTTTACGCACACCGTCAGTTAGCCGTCCGGCTCCGCATCCGGACCGTCACCGCCTTGTACTACGGCATACTCGCGCATAATCTGCGTTCGGAACGATTGGGGAATCTCTCGCCAGGCGAACAGGTCCACCTGGAATGGAAGGTCGCTTTCTTCAAACGCGTGGCGCAGTTCGTAAAGATGCCCGACCTGTTCTTCAGTGGTAAATGCCACCAGGTCGAGGTCAGAATACCTTCTGGCGTTGCCCTTTACGCGCGAACCGTACGCCCAGACCGTGACACCTGGCAGGTGGGCCCGCAGCAGGCTCTGCACCAGATCCTGGTGGCGGGGGGAGAGGTGCACAGCCCCTTTGTCGCCGCTGGACGGTTCTATTCCCACATATCACCCGTGATGGCCTGGTACAGGTCTGTCGCGTCCCTGATGAAAGCGTCCATCCGGTCCAGGGCTGCCCTGGCCTTCTCGCCGCTGTAGTCGTGGGCCGTTCCGATGCGCAGGTTTATGTATTCCATCCAACGCTCGACCGGAGAGTTCAGCACTCCATTATCACCTGCGAGACGAATGATGGCCCTTGGAGATCCCGACACCGCGGGAAACCCCATCTCCTCGATCAGGTAGCGCCGCAGCGTCTTCCAGAGGGTATCGTAGCAAATCTCGAACCGCTGTATGACCGATTCGTCTATCCCCTCGTGTATCAGCTGCGGAAGTTCCAGGGGCAACTGCTTGCGGTTGGCGTTCTGCAGTTCCAGGTTCTTCAGTGCACGCCTGAAATTGTCGTAGTCGATCATTGCCCGCTCTCCGCTGGCCCGGATGGGCTGGTACCATCCTTACGAGCATACCCAGCATCTTCCCCGGCCTGCAATCCAATTGACAAGGGTAGGGTGCTTTGCTACCATCGGCTGAAGCCTGGGGCGTGGTGTGTCAGGCGTTTTTTGCGCCTGCCGTGGTGGGGCGGAGCCTTAACTCGGGGGCTGACTCCGGTTCCCCGCCGGAGAGGAGGAACCAAGGGCAGTGGCTTTCGTTAATGGTCTCAAGTGCCGTGAGTGCGGGCGAGAGCAGCCCGCCGATCCCCTGAACGTCTGCGATTTCTGCTTCGGCCCGCTTGAAGTGGTCTACGACTACGCCACCATCTCGGAAGTGGTGAGCCGCGACCGTATCGAAGCCGGGCCGTTGAGCATCTGGCGCTACGCCGACCTGCTTCCCGCCGACAGCGAAAACCGCGTCGACATCATGGCGGGTTACACCCCGCTGCTCAAGGCCGACAACCTGGGCAAGCGGCTGGGGCTCAACAACCTGTACATCAAGAACGACAGCGTGAACCCGTCGTTCTCCTTCAAGGACCGCGTGGTCTCAGTGGCTGCCACCAAGGCCGTGGAGTTCGGCTTCGAGACGATTTCCTGCGCCTCCACCGGCAACCTGGCCTGTAGCGTCGCGGCCCACGCCGCCCGGGCCGGGTTGCGCGCCGTCGTGTTCATCCCCTCCGACCTGGAGCGAGGCAAGATCATCGGCGCGGCCATCTACGGCCCGACGTTGGTGGCGGTGGACGGCACCTACGACCAGGTGAACCGCCTGTGCAGCGAGCTGGCCGACAGCGACGACTACAAGTGGGCGTTCGTGAACATCAACATGCGCCCCTACTATGCCGAGGGCAGCAAGACGTTGGGCTACGAGGTGGCCGAACAGCTGGGCTGGCGACTTCCCGACCACGTGGTGGTGCCGTCGGCCTCCGGCGCCATGTTCACCAAGATTTGGAAGGGTTTCAATGAGCTGGCCTGCCTGGGGATGCTGGACGGCGTCGAGGCCAGTTCCTTCGGCCCGGACCAGAACACGGTGCACCACCCGGCGGTGACGACGCGGATGCACATGGCGCAGGCCGAGGGCTGCTCGCCCATCGTGAGCGCGTGGGACAGCGACGAGCCGCGGATCACGCCGGTGCGTCCCGACAGCCTCGCCAAGTCGCTGGCCATCGGCAACCCCGCCGACGGGATTTACTCGTTGCGGGTGATCAACAACTCTGGCGGCTCGGCCTACGCGGTGCCGGAGGACCGGATCGTCAGTGGCATCCGGCTGCTGGCGGAGACGGAGGGCATCTTCACCGAGACGGCCGGCGGCGTGACCGTGTCGGCCCTGGCCCACCTGGCGGAGCAGGGAGCGATAGGAGCCGACGAGCTGACGGTGGTCTACATCACCGGCAACGGCCTGAAGACCCAGGAGGCGGTCGAGGACGAGGTCGTCAACCCGCTCACGATCAAGCCGACAATCTCTTCCTTCGAGGCGGCGCTGCAGGGCTAGGCTACAGGAAAGATGAACCATGACAACGAGGACAGTCCCGCCGCCAATTCCAGATAATTCGTCCCTTTCCGAATCGGCTAGACTATGGCGGATCATAGGGCGGCTGGAAGCAACTGTCGAAATGCTCCTGAAGAACCAGCGAGAACTGAAAGAAGGTCAGGAGAAACTGCGGGCCGAATTACACGCCAGCCAAGCACAGAAAAAGGGACGTGAGTAATGTTCCCTATCGTTTATACATCCCCAACTCACTGGCAGGAGTTTCCCTGATGAGCGTCATGGTTCGCATTCCCACCCCGCTGCGGCGGATGACCAACGGACAGGACAAGGTTGAAGTGCAGTCCGGCAACCTGGGGGCGATGGTCGATGAGCTGGAAGGGGCATATCCCGGCTTCAAGGACCGCCTGATTGACGAGAACGGCGAACTGCGCTACTTCGTAAACATATACCTGAACGGCGAGGACGTGCGCTTCCTCGACGGCTTGGACACGGCGATGAGCACCGGCGACGAGGTTAGCATCGTCCCTGCCGTGGCCGGCGGCTGCTAGAAGACTGAACCTCAGTTACCCGTCGAAACCAGTTTGCCTGTAGAAACCCGTTCATCCTGAGCCTGTCGAAGGATGGACGGGTTTCTGTTGTCTTCATCCGAGCGCCATTCGACCGCTCACGTAATCGGATGCCCGCATGGGCGCGTGCTGGCCCCCGGTTTCACCCCCGTTCCTGGAGCCAGCGGAGCTTGTGCTCCTGCCTCGCGGCCTCGTTGGTGGGGCGGTAACGGCCGAGGAACTCGCGGCTGAAGCTCTCGAAGCGGTCTTCGAGGACGGACGCGCGGATTCGCTCCATCAGCCGCAGCACGAACCGCAGGTTGTGGGCCGATGCCAGCCGCAGGCCGAGGATTTCGCGGGCGCGGAACAGGTGGTGGACGTAGGCGGCTGAGTAGTTGGCGCAGCCGTAGCAGTCGCACTCCTCGTCCACCGGACCGTGCTGCTCGGAGAACCGCTTCTTCTTCACGTCGATACGGCCATCGGGAGTGAACATTGCGCCGTTGCGGGCCACGCGGGTGGGCAGGGCGCAGTCGAACATGTCGATGCCCCGGGCCACGCCTTCGACCAGGTCCTCGGGAGATCCCACGCCCATCAGGTAGCGGGGCTTGTCCGGCGGCAATTGGGACGCGACCTGCTTGGTGAAACCGTAGAGCTGCTCCTTGTCCTCGCCCACGGCCAGCCCGCCCACGGCGTACCCGTCGAAAGGGATGGCCGTGATGGCCTCGGATGACTCGTCCCGCAGGCGCTCGAAGGTGCCGCCCTGCACGATGCCGAAGAGAGCCTGGCCCGGCCACGCCCCGGAGTCGCGGTGGATGCGGTGGCACTCGGCAGCCCAGCGGTGGGTGCGCTCCATGGCCTGGCGGACCTCCTTCTCGCTGGCCCCGTAGGCGATGCACTGGTCGAAGCACATGATGATGTCGGCGCCCAGGCCGACCTGGTTCATGGTCGCCAGTTCCGGCGTGAAGTGGTGCTCGCTGCCGTCCAGGTGGGAGCGGAAGCGGATACCCTCGTCGGAGACCTTGCGCAGAGAGCCCATGCTGAAGGCCTGGAAGCCGCCGCTGTCGGTGAGGATGGGGCTGTTCCAGCGCATGAATCCATGCAGTTTGCCGAGGTCGTTAACCGTCTTCACGCCGGGGCGCAGGTACAGGTGGTAGGCGTTGCTGAGGACGACCTGTCCGCCTACATGCGAGACCTCCTCCGGCGTCAGCCCTTTGACCGTGGCCTGGGTCGCGACCGGCATGAACAGCGGCGTGGGCGCCGGTCCGTGGGGCGTGCGAATCTCGCCGGCGCGGGCAGCGCCGTCGGTGTGCTCCAACTGGAAGGAAAAGGCGGGATCGGACATATCTGCTATCCCAGGGGCGGGAATTGCTTTATCATCCCCTAGTCTCTTCGCAGTATAGCCCAATGCAGATATGAACGAATTTCTCACGGGTCTGAGTTCCGGGCAGCCCCTGCTGTGGGCGGTGTTCGTGATTGGGGTGATGGCCGCAACAGCGCTGTCGCTCAGCGCCTTCTGGGGCGGTTTGTTTCGCATCGCCTCCGTCTTCCGCAGGGAACGACCGCGAGCCGAAGGCGACGATGTACTTCCCTAACGCCGACGTGGTGATCCACCCGGCGCTGCTGGTGTTTCTCGGGCTGATCGTCGGGATGCTGGGCGGCTTCTTCGGCGTGGGCGGCGGGTTCCTGATCACCGGAGGACTGCTGGTGTTCGGAGTGCCGCCGGTGTACGCCGTGGGGACCGGCCTCACGCTGGTGATGGGGACCTCGATCATCAACACCCTGAAGCACCGCAACCTGGGCAATGTGGACTTCAAGCTGGGCGCTCTGATGGTCACCGGCACCATCCCGGCGATATTCCTGGCGGAGTGGGTGAACGCATCGCTGGAGGCTGCGGGAATCGCGGGGCCGGTGATCCGGTATGTCTATGTTGGATTTCTGGCTTCGCTGGGACTGTTCATTCTCTATGACTACTGGCGGACCAGTCCCATGCGGACGCGTCGCAGGCGAGGAGGCCCCGAGCACATTTCCACGATTGCCCTCGCCCACCGGGTCCGCTCGTTGCGGATACCGCCGAGCCGTATCGCTGTCCCGGGCGTGGGCGGCGTCTCAACCTACGTGTCTTTGCCGGTGTCGGGGATCGAGCGCATATCGGTGTTCGTGCCCGTGGGCATTGGGTTCGGCATTGGGTTCATCGCCGGGCTGCTGGGGGCCGGCGGCGGGTTCATCCTGATGCCCGTGCTGATATTCGTGCTGGGAATCCCGACCACCATTGCCATAGGCACCGACCTGTTCCAGATAATCATCACCGGGTCGGTGGGGAGCTTCGCCTACGCCCTGTCCGACCGGGTGGACCCGTTGATGGCGGTGCTGATGCTGGCGGCGGCGTCCATCGGATCGCAACTCGGGGCCAGCGCGACTAGGCGTATTGAGGCGTCGCGCATCCGGTTCCTTTACGGCCTGCTGATCATGACCGGAGCGGTCGCAGTGGCGCTGGAGGAGATTTCGCAGGCCGTGCCCGGAGCGGCCGTGCTGTCCGATGTTGCGTCGGTGGTGCTGCTGGGCAGCGGCGGCGCGATGTGCATCGTGCTGCTGGTGATGATGGCCCGCGCCAAGGGCCCGCTGCCACGCCGCGAGGGAGGGCATTAGTCTGAACTGTGATTTATTTGATTTCTGGATTACCTTGATTTCTTTGTCTGAACTTTCTGTTGGCGACTCGTTTGAACTCGAGGCTCCTAGCACCGAAGTTGATGAGCAAGCCTACTTCCAGGTCGTATGCTTCCAGGTAGTTGATTGCCTGTGCCAGATGTATATCTTCCAACCTGGAAATTGCTTTCAATTCCACGCAGACGGCATTCTCCACCAGGAAGTCCACGCGGCGGGAACCAATCTGTCGCCCCTTATAGTGGATTGGCATTTCCTGTTCGCGGCTGAAAGAAAGGCGCTGTTCCACCATTTCGACTTCCAGCGCCCTCTGGTAGACGACCTCCTGAAAGCCGTTTCCCAGAGCGGAATGGACCGTCATGGCACACCCGATAACCCGGCCAGTCAATTCTGAATGCTGATACTCGGACCTAATCATGCTCATCAGCTAATCAAATAAATCACAGTTCAGAACTACCCGGTCAGGTCCCGCACCGTGCGCTCGACCAGCTCCCAGGGCACGTCCTGGCGGACCACGGAGCGGCCTACGTCCTCCAGCATGACCCAGCGGTTGGTGCCGGACTGGACCTTCTTGTCGAGGGACATGGCGGTCAGCACATCCTCGGCGGGTATGCCGGGGGCGCTGATGGGCAGGCTGAAGCGCTCGAGGAGACGCTGCTGTCGGTCGACGATGGAGGTCGGCATCAGGCCCATCTCGGCGGCCATGCGGGCGGCGCCCATCATGCCGATGGAAACGCCCTCGCCGTGCAGGAAGCGGCCGTACTCCGTGGAAGCCTCCAGGGCGTGGCCGATGGTGTGTCCGTAGTTCAGCAGGATTCGGATGCCCAGGGTCTCCCGCTCGTCCTGGCTGACCACCTCGGCCTTGATGGCCATGCTGCGGCGGATTATGTCGGCGGAGATTTCCGGGTCCACGTCCATCAGGGCCTCGGCGTGCTCCTCGAAAACGTCCACAAGCTCGGCGTCGAGGATGAAGCCGTGCTTGATGGCCTCGGCCCACCCTTCCGCCAGCTCCCGCTTGCCCAGGGTGGACAGCGCGGAGGCGTCGGCGAACACGCCTTTCGGCTGGTAAAAGGCGCCGACCAGGTTCTTGGCGGCGGGCAGGTTGATGGCCACCTTGCCGCCGATGGAGGCGTCGACCATGGCGGCCATGCTGGTGGGCACCTGGACGAAGGCCATGCCGCGCAGGTAGGTGGCGGCCACGAACCCGCCCAGGTCGCCGGGCACCCCGCCGCCGACGCTGACGATGGTATGGCCCCGCTCGGCCCGGCGTTCGGCCAGCCACTGGTAGATGGCCTGGGCCAGCTCGAAGCTCTTGCTGGACTCCCCGGCGGGGATGATGAAGCAGTGGGCCGGGACTCCCGCCGCCTGCAGGGAGCGCTGGACCCGACGGCCGTAGGGGTTCATCACGTTATCGTCGGTGATGATGTATGCCGCTCCCTTCACGCCGACATCGACGAGTCGCTGGCCCAGGTCGTCGAGAATGTCCCACCCCGCGACCACGGGGTACGAACCGCCGGAGTGGTGCACCGTGGCGGCCAGGTTGGGGTCTGTTGCATTTGCGTCGGGCATGATTGTCGCTCCGTTTGTGGATTGTGGTTAACTTCTAATTCTTACGTTGCTGACTGAACCATATCAAGGTGTCTACCATTGATACCTTTCATGGCCTTGCAGCTTGAGTTTTGGCTAGTAGCATAGCCTCTCCTCCCTCGGGCTTGAGTTGCTAATGTGTGTGGTAGTAGGATCAACTGAACGCCCTCTATTCCTCGTTGGGCAGGAGGGTTTGCAAGATACCTTTCAGCTGATTCTGCCAATTCAGTCGGCATATGGGTAAATGCCTTTCCGAGCCTCGAATTGCAGGACTGACAGAGTATTCCGCGGACCAATCCTGTTGCGTGGTCGTGGTCTAATACTATTGCTATCGAACGAGGTTTTTGCCAATCCGCTAGTGGATTCCCACAGACCCCACAGCTTCCAGCCTGAGTGATCCAGAGAGAAAACCAATCATCGGTTGTAGGTGGCTTCCCTGTCTTCGCCATTACCATGCCAACTTGTTTCCAACCAGATACGGTACTCTGTCCAATCGAAACAAAGCGGGAGTGTCGCCAATTTCTCACCGTATTAGGAGTGATAGTGCACAATTCCGATTATGTTCCATCTATTGGGTTCTGTGGCAGTCCCATCCCGCATATCCCCCCAATCCGCTCCGCCACCCCCTCAGCCGTCAGCGCGTCCGTCTCCACCGTGTGGTGGGCCTGGGCGTAGGTGGGCATCCGCTGCGCCAGCAACTCGGCAATCCGCGCCTCCGGGTCGTAGTCCTGTCCCGACCCTGCCGGAGGGGCCAGCAGGGGGCGGATGGGGCCGCCGGCGTCTTCCTCCCGGACGCGACGCAGGATTTCGGCGGGGCTGGCGGAGAGGAAGAAGACCCGCCCCCCCGACAGCATGACTTCGCGGTTCCGCTGGCTGACGAAGGCGCCGCCACCGGAGGCTATGACCTGCCGCTCACCGGCGCACAGGTCGGCGATTACCTGGCTCTCCAGTTCTCGGAAAGCGGGTTCGCCGTCCTCGCTGAAAATGCGGTGAATGGGCTTCCCGGCGCGGCTCACGATCACGTCGTCGGCGTCGATGAGCGTCCAGCCCCTTCCTCCGCGCGCGTCAGCTGCGCGGGACAGGGAATCCGCCAGCGCCCGGCCCACGCTGGTCTTGCCCGAGGCCATGAAGCCTACCAGGATGATGTTGCGGGGGGATGCGGCCATTCAGAAACTATCTCAAAACTGGGATTGCTCCCCTTATCACTCTTGTGGACAACGTTTTCACCCCCACCCTAACCCTCCCCCGTCAAGGGGGAGGGGACTTTTGAGACAATGTGACAATTGCCTGGTCTCTCGACAGGCTCAGTAGCCGAGCTTCTCTCAGTCGGGGAGGCGGGTGAGGTGCATCCGCGAGCCGAGGCTGGTGTCGGTGTCGAAGTACAATACCTGCTGGCCGATGGAGTTGGTGGCTGGGGCGTCGGCGATGAACTGTAAGCCCCGGTGCTGGCACTCCGGCATACAGGTCGGGATGTCGCCGACCACGTAGCCCACATGGTCCATCTCGTGGACTCCTTCGGGGATTATGGACGGATCGCCCGGCTCGATCAGCTCCACCTGGACCTGGCCGAAGTTGACGAAGGCGTTGCGCCCGCCCCGGCGGGAAGCGCCCCCGCCGACGTGGGTGCCGGAGAAGCGCTGCACGTACCAGTCGATGGCCGCCTCCAGGTCCCGCACCAGGTAGCCGGCATGGACGATGCGTTCCACCTCACGCCCCCACCCCGCCCCTCCCCCGGAGGGAGAGGGAGTTTCCGTAACTGGCGCGAGCTGGGTCAGGTGCACCAGCGTGCCGTTGGTGGTCTCGGCGTCCAGGTAGAAGACCTGGTGGCCGAACACGTTGACGAAGGGTTCGGCGCTGCCGAAGGCGAAGCCGCGGGCGAGCAGTTCCTCGGCCGCCTGCTCTATGCTCTCGACGACGTAGCCGACGTGGTGCATGTCGAGGACCTTGCTGCCGACGTCGGACTTGTCCTCGGGCTCGATGATCTCGGCCTCCGCTTGCCCGAAGCGCAGGTAGGCGTTGCGCCCGCCGCTGGGGACGGCGTAGCTGGGAGACAGCGGCCCGCCCCCGGCGTTGACTGCGTCGAAGGACCGCTCGAACCAGGCCACGGCGGCCTCGAGGTCGGAGGTCAGGTACCCGATGTGCTGGATCTTGTCGAACATGGCGGGCCTCCCACAGATCAACTCCCTCTCCCTTGAGGGAGAGGGTTGGGGTGAGGGTGGGTTCTTGCTGCCCCTGAGTTGCCGCCTGCCTGCACTTCTCCCCCACCCTAACCCTCCCCCGCTGGGGGAGGGAAGCCGGGAACAGGCGGTCTAGCAGCTGGTTGGGCGCGGCGGAGCGGGGGCGTAGCCGGAGGTGGTGCAGAACTCGACGCGGTTGCCGTCGGGGTCGTGGATGAACAGGAAGGCCTGGCCGTCGTAGCGGACGCCCTCGCGCTCGATCTCGAAGCCGTTCTGCTCCAGGGTGGCGCGGGTGCCCTCAAAGTCCTCGACCTCGAAGGCGTGGTGGATCCGGTCGGGCTTGGCCGGCGCCTCCTGGGTCTCGATCAGGTGCACCATGATGCCGGTTTCCAGCTGCAGCCAGGTAATCTCGGGGTTGTCGACCTGGCTCTCGATCTGCTTGATGCCCAGCAGCTTATTGTAGAACTCCATGGCTACGGCGGTGTCCTTCGTCATGGTGGTGACATGGTTGATCTTGTGGGTGGTAATCAGTCCGGGCATGGAGCCTCCTCTCAGTCTCAGTTCGTGTCGCACGATTATGCCACAGGCATGGGTGGTGAACAAAATCCCCGCCGGAGGCCCCGTGATAAAATGACCGCAAGGGGCGAGCGCCCAGAGTTTCGGGCTAGCCCGGCGGCGTTGCGGCGGCAAAATATGAAAAAACGAGCAAAGAGTCCCTTTGAGTCGGATAGGTTCCTCCGCAAGTTCATCCTCATTGCTTGCACGGGCCTTGGTGTGCCTCTGACCATATCATTGCTTCCGAGGGCGCTGGGATACGGTGATGCCGATTTGCACTGGGGGCGAATTGGTGTTGCCTTACTTCCTACCGCATTTTGCGCCGTTGTGGGGTATTGCATCCTGAGTTTTGTTTATTGGCTGGCGCCTATGAGTGAAGAAGAACAGGGTGCAGAATAGTGTGCGGAATTGGGATTCCGTCGGCTTGGGAATCGTCGCTTTTGCCACCACTATGGCCGTGGCGACCGCCGCAGGCATATTCGCGATGAAGGAACTGGAGGGTGGCCTCCCAGCGTTGACTACGGTACTGGCTACGCTCTCGGCTACAGTCAGTCTGCTGGCGTACTTGGCGGTGGTGCCTTTCGCTCTGAATGCGCTCCTTGGGGAATTTCAGGCGGGACAGAGAGAACGGATCGTTTGGGCCGCCTATGCCGTTTTTGTCCATGCCTACTCTGCTGTATTGGCGGCGGGCATCGTAATCTATTTCCCATTGCTGGAAAGGATATTGGAATAAACGAATTCCGGCCACACGCCGCCCGTCACAGCTGGCTGCCCAGCACGACCAGGGCTACGCCGCCGACAGTGATGGCGGTGCCCAGGACGAGCCAGCGGTTCACGTTTTCCTGGACCGACAGGAACAGGGCCGCCAGCAGCAGCGTGAACAGCGGATTGGCCGATACGATGGGCGCGACCACCACGACCTCGGCGCGCTGCAGGGCGAAGTAGGTGCAGTTGACTCCAACGGCAGCGGCCAGGCCCGACAGCGCGGCGAAGGCCAGGAATGCTGGCGACTTTCGGGCCTCCGGGAAGGTCGCAATCGCTGGCCTTGCCGCCACCGGCGCCACCAGAATCACGCCGAAAAGCAGGCTGATGGTCGAGACCACCAGCGGCGAGGTGTAGTCGAGGGTGAGCGCTCTCACCACCACGTTGGTGGTGCCGTAGCAGCAGGCGGCCCCGAAGGCCAGCAGGTAGCCAATCAATGCGACCCGGCTGGTGCCGCCGCTCCCTCCCGCGCTGTCGATGATGTTCCGGCCGAGGGCGGTAGCCAGGCCCATGACGACAACCACGGTGCCCATGAGCACGATCCAGTGCGGCCGCTCGCCCGTCACGGTGATGGCCAGAATGGAGGCGAAGACCGCGGAGGTCCCCACGATGGCGCCGGTGCGGGCCGCCCCGATACGCCCGACAGCCAGGTAGGACAGGTTGCGGCCTCCCAGGAAATTGAAGGCTCCCAGCATGAGGCACCAGGCCAGCACGATCAAGGGCAGGGTTACGAAGTCGCGGTAGGCAAAGGCAGCGGCCAGGATGCCAGAGGCCAGGAAGCTCGTGACCAGCGACAGCAGGGTGACGGGCATGGCCCCGACCCTCGCCATCCCCAGACGGGCGAAGATGGTGGCACTGCCGAAGCCCATGATGGCCAGGAAGGAGAGTCCGATGGCGATCATCGTGGTCCTGCTTTCGTAACTATCTCAAAACCGGCCGCGGGCCCAAACCCGTTATTCCCGCAAAAGCGGGAATCAAGCGGTGCAGATTGTAAAGTGAACAAAAGGCACACGATTCAACCGTTTTGAGATAGTTTCTTCGTGATCATAGCTGGTCGCTCAACGCCACGAGAATCACCCCGCCGACCGCGAGCACGGTGCCCGCGGCCAGCCGCAGCGTCACTTGCTCGAGCCGGGAAATGAACAGATGGGCAAGCAGTACCGTGATCAAGGGATTGGCTGCGACTATCGGGCCTACGATTACCACATCGGCCCGCTGCAGGGCAAAGTAGAGGGCATTGACTCCCACCCCCGCGGCCAGTCCGGCCAGGACGACGAATCGCAGGCTGTCCCGGTTGGCGGCCATGCTCCGGGGGGCGTGGCCAACGGACCTGGCGGTGAATGGGAACAACAGCGCCAGGCCAACCAGCAGGCTCAGTGCGGTTATCACCAGCGGCGAGTCCAGCTGTTCTGCCGCCTTTTTGAAAACGATGTTGGTGCTCCCGTACGCCGCCCCTGCGGACAGCGCCAGCAGGTAGCCCAGGAGGAATTTCCGCTCTGTTCGCCATCCTTCCAGCAACGAATCTCCACTGGCGGCGAGAAGTCCGGCCACCACTGCAACGGTCCCCAGGACTACCGGCACGGTGACGGACTCCCCCAGGAAAACCAGAGCCAGCAGGGCGCTGAACGGCGCCTGGGTGGCGAAGAAGAGGCTGGCCCTGGAGGCTCCGATTATGTTGATCGCCATGTAGTTCTGGGACCTGCCGCCGAAGTTCTGGATCAACGCCAGCGCGATGACCCAGCCGAATGCGGCCAGGGACAGCTTGTCAAGGTCCTCGAAGGCGAATGCCAGCGCCAGCGCTCCGGAAAGCAGGAAGCTGACCACCAGCGACAGCCAGATCGCGGGCAAAAGAGTGATGCCCTGCAGGGCGCTCCGGGCGAACACCGAGGCGCTTCCGAAACCAAAGGCGGCCAGTATCGAAAGCCCGATGGCGGTCACAGGCGTGCTCCGGCGGGGTCGGAGGTCCTCTCCGGTTCGGAAGCTGTCACAGTTGCCCACCGACAGCGACTGCCGCGACTCCGGCCACCGTCACGATGGCGCCGATGGTCAGCCGGAGCGTTATCTGCTCCAGGCGGGCGATGAATATGTGGGAGAGCAGCAGCGTCCACAGCGGAAAGGTGGCCAGGATGGGCGCGACGATCACCACGTCGGCCCGCTGCACCGCGAAGAGCTGCGCGACGATGGACACCGTAGTGCTCAGGCCGGAGAGCCCCACGAAGCTCATGGACTTCCAGTCGAAACTTCGGATGGCGGGATTTCGGGCGGCGATCAGCCCCACTGCCGGTATCACGACCAACATGGCGGCCAACATGCCGAGCACCGTGATCGTGAGCGGGGCGTCGTATTCATTCACTGTCTGCTTGGCCAGCACGGTGCTTGCGCCGGTGGCGGCCCCGGCCAGCAGCCCCGACAAGCATCCGAGAAGGTAGCGGCGGTCCGTCCGCCAGCCTCGGGTCACGGAGTCTCCGCTGGCCAGCAGCAGGCCAGCCATCACCGCCAACGTGCCTGCGGCAACCAGGGGATGCAGGCTCTCTCCGGTGAAGGCGACGGCGAAGAAGGCGGCGAAGGGCACCTGGGTGGAAATGAAGAGCGCCACGCGGGATGCGCCGATGATGCTCAGGCTGGTGTAGGCTGTGGTGCGTCCGACGCCGAACTGCACCAGCCCCAGGGCAACGATCCACGGGAGCGCGTCCTGCGGCACCTGGAACAGCCTGGAGGGGTAGAGGATGAGGTCGACGATGATGACGCCGACAAAGCCGACAACAAGGGCGATCCCGATAACCGCGATGGGGTGCACTCCCTGCATCCCGGCGCGCCCGGCCACAGCCCCGCTGCCGAGGCTGGCAGCAGAAAACAGGGAGAGGACGATGGCCGCCATCTACGAGGTCAGGCCCGGGCCATGCTGTCAACGATCGACTGGAAGATCAGCGCTCCGTCGGTGCCGCCCAGGATTTCCTCGCAGCAGCGTTCCGGGTGGGGCATCATGCCCAGCACGTTGCCCGCCTCGTTGATAATGCCGGCAATGTTGTTGGCCGAGCCGTTGGGGTTGGCCTCGTCCGTCGCATCGCCGGAGTCGTCGCAGTAACGGAAGATGATCCGGCCCTCGCTTTCCAGCATGTCCAGCGTCCCGGCGTCGGCGTAGTAGTTGCCCTCGCCGTGGGAGATAGGGACTCGCAGTATCTGCCCGCGGGCGCAGGTGGAGGAGAAGCGGGTGTCGGTACGCTCGACGCGCAGGTTGGTCCACTGGCAGCGGAATTCGAGCTGGCGGTTGGCCCGCAGCGCGCCGGGCAGCAGTCCCGACTCGCAGAGGATCTGGAAGCCGTTGCAGATGCCTATGACCGTGCCGCCGGCCTGGGCGAACGCCTGCACCGATTCCATAACCGGGGAGAAGCGGGCCATCGCGCCGGGCCGCAGGTAGTCGCCGTAGGAGAAGCCGCCGGGCAGGATGACGCAGTCCAGGCCCTCCAGACCGGTATCCTTGTGCCAGATGTAATCGGCTTCCTGTCCGAGGACGGCACCGACGGCGTGGTGGCAATCGGCATCGCTCCAGGTGCCGGGGAATTGCAGGATTCCGAATCGCATCGTTACATTTTCAGCGTCCGCAACCGCAGACGCCCCCACCCTAACCCTCCCCCGGAAGGAGAGGGAACTTACAGCTCTATCCCAGCGAGTCCAGGATCTCGCCGGTGAGGCGATTGACCTCTGCGCCGTCGGCCTTGCCGCGCACCTGGGGCATCAGGCGGCCCATGACCTTGCCGCGGTCGCGGGGGCCGGTGGCGCCCACCTCGTCGACTACCTCGCGGATGAGGGCGACGATTTCGTCCTCGCCCAGCTGGGGCGGAAGGTACTCTTCCAGGACGGTGAGCTCGAAAGCTTCCTTGTCGGCCAGCTCGGTGCGGCCGCCGTCTCGGAATGCCTTGACGCTCTCCCGGCGGTCGTTGACCTGCTTGGACACGACCTGGACCATCGCCTCGTCGTCCAGCGTATCCCGCCGCTCCTTCTCCACGGCCTGCACGGCGAACTTGAGGAAGCGCAGTGCGTCGACCCGGGCCTGATCCCGCTGGCGCATGGAGTTCCTGATGTCGTCTTCCAGTTTGTCTCTGAGTGTCATCGCTCTACTCCCGCTTGCGGCAGGATGTGCGTTACGGTTGATTGCGCTTCACATTCTACTCCCTGAGGGGCCGCGGCGCGAATGCTGAGACTGCGGCGGAGTGTTCATTTCAGCTTTGCGCGGAGACTTGAGCGAAGTGCATGGGCAGTGTCCGGCTTTCCCCGGTGAGGGTAATTTGATATAATCGGGCGGCCGCGCTCCGTTCCGGGGACGGCTTCGTTTTGCGCATTGCGCAGTCTATCTTGTTTTGATCGAAAAGGCGGTTTTAGGATGCCGGCATACGCCGTAATCGGAGGACAGTGGGGCGACGAGGGCAAGGGGAAAGTAATAGATTACCTTGCCGGGCAGGTGGACAGCGTCGTGCGTTTCGCCGGTGGCAACAACGCGGGCCACACGGTGGTAAACGACGAGGGTGTCTTCCAGCTTCACCTGGTCCCATCCGGCATTTGCTGGCCGGAGGTTGACGGCATCATCGGCAACGGGGTGGTGGTTGACCCCGACGTGCTGACCGGCGAGATGGAGATGCTGCGGGGTCGCGGTATCGATACCAGCAAGCTCCACGTCAGCGAGCGGGCCCACGTCATCATGCCCTACCACGTCCTTCTCGATGCACTGGAGGAGAAGGCCCGCGGCGCCAGCGCCATCGGCACCACCGGCCGGGGCATCGGCCCGGCGTACGTCGACAAGACGGGCCGCGCCGGAATCCGAGTCGGCGATCTGCTCGACTGGGATACCCTCGCCCCCAAGCTCAAGAGCGTACTGGAGCAGAAGAACGCCATCATCACCAGGATCCACGGCGCGGAACCGCTGGCCTACGAGGAAGTGAAGGCCAAGTGCCGCGAGTGGGCCGATCAACTCCGCCCCTACGCCCACCCGACTGAGCAGATAGTGCAGGACCGGCTGGCTTCGGGCAAGCGGGTCCTGCTGGAAGGGGCGCAGGGGACGCTGCTGGACCTGGACCACGGTTCATACCCGTATGTCACTTCCTCATCCCCCTCAATTGGCGGCGCGTGCACCGGCCTGGGCCTGAGCCCCCAGTCGATCGCCGGAGTGCTGGGCGTGTTCAAAGCCTACTCCACGCGGGTTGGCGGCGGCCCCATGCCCTCGGAAATCGAAGACGAGTTCGCCGAGAAGATCCGCGAGATCGCCCAGGAGTACGGCACCACCACCGGCCGGGCCCGGCGCATCGGCTGGTTCGACGGCGTGGCTGCCAAGTACAGCCAGTTGGTCAACGGCTTCACCGGCCTGGTGCTGACCCGCCTGGACATCCTGGACGGCTTCGACTCGGTGAAGATCTGCACCGGCTACACGGTCGATGGCGAAAAGGTGGAGCGGTTCCCGGCCAACACCTCCCTGCTGGCGCGGTGCGAGCCGGTGTATGAAGAGATGCCCGGCTGGAACGAACCCACTGCCAGCGCCACAAAGCTGTGCCAGCTCCCAGCCAGCGCCGTCGCCTACATCCGCCGCATCGAGGAGCTGGTGGGCTGCCGGGTGCAGATCGTATCCACCGGCCCCAGCCGCTCCGAGACGATACAGCTCAGCCCCGTCTTCTAGCCGAGGAGGCGCCATGACCTCCATCCCCACCACCGCCGATCTGCTGCGCCTTCTCCGGGAAGACCCGGACTTCCGCGACGAAGTCCGTCGCCTGCTGCTCACGCAGGAGCTGATCGAGCTCCCGGAGCGCTTCGCCCGGTTCGAGGCCTACGTGGAGCGGCAACTAGCCGAGATACGCGGGGACATAGCTAGGAACACCAGCGACATCAGCTATTTGAGAGGAGCGGAGTACGAGCGCCGCGTGGGCAAGAGCTTCGCCAGCTACGCCAGTATGGCTTTTCGACAGCGCCACGGCAGGCGATTGCGCAGGAACCGGCTGCTTTACAGCAACATTCTTGGCAGGGACAGCGGATTTGACGATCTGATTTCCGAGGCCGTCGATGAAGGTCTAATTTCAGACGACGACAAGGCGGATCTCGAACAGGTCGATGCTGTTATGAGTGGGCAGGATGGCGGCGCTACCGTTTACTATGTGGGAGAAATTTCTCTAACGGTCAACAAACGCGACATCGATCGTGCAATTTCTCGTGCTGCCATCTTGTCCAAAGTCACGGGCTGCGATGCCTGGCCAATGGTGATTGGGGACACGATTCCCGATCCGCAGCGAGCTCGCGCGGAAGCGGAATTGGTGGCTTTCCGGGAAATCGAAGAGTAGGGACTCGCGAAATCTGAGTTCAGTCAAAGAGCCTGAAAGCAGAACGGCCCCGCAATTTTGCGGGGCCGTTGCATTTGGTCAGGGTTGCCCAAGCCGGGGATTACACCGGCAGATCAATGGTGTACTGCGCCATCACCTTGTCGATCTCGGCGGCGGCCTTGTCGGAGGCCGGGACCAGCGGCAGGCGGGGGTTGCCCACGTTGAAGCCGGCCTTGTTGACGCCGTACTTGACCGGGATCGGGTTGGACTCGACGAACAGCACCTTGAACATGGGCAGCATCCGGCGGTGCTCGGCGGCTGCCGCCTCCACATCGCCCTCCAGCAGCAGCCCCATCATGTGCTTGATCTGGTTGCCGATCAGGTGCGAGGCCACGCTGACCACGCCGAAACCGCCGGTGGCCATGATGTAGTAGGTCTCGTTGTCGTTGCCGCTCCAGACCAGGAACCCGGGCTTGGCGCCGTCGATTATGCGGGTGATCTGGTCCATGTCGCTGCCGGCTTCCTTGATGCCGATAATCCTCTCCAGTTCGCTCAGCCTGATGGTGGTCTCGTGGCTCATGTTCAGGCTGGTGCGGCTGGTTACGTTGTACAGGATGGCCGGCAGGTTGGTGCTCTCGGAGATGGCCTTGAAGTGCTGGTACAGGCCTTCCTGCGGGGGTTTGTTGTAGTAAGGCACCACCAGCAGCATCCCGTCCACGCCGGCCTTCTCGGCCTCCTGGCTGAGCTCGATGCTCTCTGCGGTGCTGTAGTTGCCGGTGCCCGCGATGACCGCGCCGCGGTCGCCCACGGCGTCCTTGACCTCGCCGAAGAGTCGGATTTTTTCCTCGGTGCTCAGGGTGGGCGACTCGCCGGTCGTGCCTGAAACGATGACGGCGTCGCTGCCGGAGTCGAGCAGGGCGTTGGCAAGCCGCTTGGCCTGTTCGTAGTCCACCTTGCCCTCGGCGTCGAACGGTGTGACCATTGCGGTTATCAGCCTGCCTATCTCAACCATGATTGCCCTCCATACATGCTGTCTGCGGAAATCTCACTCTCTCGTTGGCGCCCATTATACGCGCGGCTGTCACGCTCGCAACCCTGCACGCCTGCAGGGAATACACAGCGTTGACTGGATGCCGCGCGGTAAGCCGGATTGAAGGCTATGCCCGCGCACTGGCGGGCCGCGGCTTCAGGCGGCCGCGGGCGACGAGTTCCTCTGCAATCTGCAGGCTGTTGAGCGCCGCGCCCTTACGGAGGTTGTCCGATACGATCCACATGGCTAGGCCGTCGGGGTTGGAGATGTCCTGACGGATACGGCCTGCGAACACATCGTCCTCGCCCGAAACGTCCCACGGCATGGGATAGGCGTTGCTGGCCGGGTCGTCCAGCACCGTCAGCCCCGGCATTCCCGACAGCGCCTCGCGGGCCTCGCCCACGGACACCGGACGGTCGAACTCCAGGTGCACCGCCGCGCTGTGGGATACGAAAACCGGCACGCGGACGCAGGTGGCGGAGATCTGCAGGTCCGGGTCGTGCAGGATCTTTTGAGACTCCTGCCGCATCTTCTGTTCCTCGTAAGTGTAGCCGGTGTCCATGAAGCGGTCGATCTGGGGGATCAGGTTGTAGGCGATCTGTCCCTGCTCGCTGGCGGTGGAGGCGTGGTCGGCATCGATCAGCCGCCCCGATTGCTCTCGGAGGTCCGCCACCAGCGACGCGCCTGCTCCCGATACCGACTGGTAGGTGTCGGCGATGACCCGGCGGATGGGCGAGAGCTCGCGCAGCGGGTGGACGGCCATCACCAGCGGCGTGGTGGAGCAGTTGGGGATCGAGATGATTCCCTCGTGCCACTCCACGTCTTCGCCGTTGACCTCGGGCACCACCAGCGGCACGTTCGGTTCCATGCGGAAGGCCGAGCCGTCGTCGATGACCACTGCCCCGGCGGCCACGGCGTGGGGCGCAAGCTCCCGGCTGACGGCGGAGCTGGCCGAGATGAATGCGACGTCAACGCCAGCGAAGGAATCCGCCGTGGCTTCCTCGACCACATGCTCCTTGCCGCCGACCGTGATGCGCTTGCCGGCCGAGCGCTTGGACGCCATCAGCCTCAGAACAGGAGGCTTGGCATAGCGCTGCTCGACGATGCGCAGGAACTCTGCGCCCACGGCTCCGGTAGCGCCAACAACGGCAATGGTCAAATCTTCCACGGAGACACTTTCTCCTTAACCGGGAATTACGAAATTCACCAAACTACTATATCAGACGGCTGGCTTTGGATGTGGTTGACCTGCCAGCACGGGCGCCAGCAGTTCGGCTGCATCGAAGAGCTCAATGAGAACTGGAACTCCATCTTCTTCAAAAAAGACGATCAGCCCTTCTGAAATGTCGTACCCCCCTTTAGAGGCGGGTCTGCCGTTCCCTAAAGCAAGCGTATCGCCGTAGCTGTCGTAGTAGATGTCCAACCCGTTTACTTTGAGGAATTTCTCGAAAGTAGTCTCTTTCTTGGCATCCTTGTGGACAACCACGAGCGAGTCGGATTCTCTCGTTTCGGGATTGAGAAACTGCTCAATTGCGATTTCGGCTTTTTCTCTGCTGGATTCGGCGCCAATTACAAGGCTCGACTCAGACACCTTGGCTTCCGGAGGTCCCAGGAATGGGCCAAGCAATTCGGCGGCATCGAACACCATCACGGCGGTGGGAGTTGCTCCGTCGTGGTCGAAGAAAGCGATAACCCTATTCTTGACTATGTCGAAGCCGCGTGGGGCTGGCCTGCCGTTAGCCATCCACAAAACGTCGTTCTGCGGGTCGTAGCTGATGTTCAGCGTTCCCCTTCGGGAAATCCTGTCTGTCATGGCTTTCCGCGTTCCTGCATGGTCTGGTCGTCTTGAAACGCTGTGCGCAAAGAGCCGTCTCTATCGAGCACAACTCTAAACCATATCCCTTCCTGTTCGAAGTATCTGTAATACCCTGTCCTCCCCCTGAATTGCGCCTCAACGGGAAGGGTTGGGTTACGCAGGGTTTCAATGATCCTTTCGGGCGTGGCTGTAGGATGCTTGTTGATCGCCTCGAACAGCCAATGATTGGTTTTCGGGAGTGCTTCGTAGACATCAAAGTAATCGGGACTCGAACTCACAACCCGAGCACGTTCTCCAGGCCGACGACCAGGCCGGGCTTGGCGGCGGCTTCGCGGATGCAGCGGACCACGCCGGGCATGTAGCAGTCGCGGCCCAGGGTGTCGTGGCGCAGGGTGACGGTCTGCCCTGCGGCGCCGAAGACGACCTCGTGGTGGGCGCTGCGGCCCGGCAGCCGGACGCTGTGCACGGTTACGCCGTTCACCTCGCCGCCACGGGTCTCGGGCAGGTTCTCCTTCTCGGTCACGTTGCGGGTGAACCGCTTCTGCTCGGCCAGGCTGTTGGCGAGGG
>CBDCQM010000004.1:0-87615 GCA_965220605.1 Dehalococcoidia bacterium
TCAAATGCCCAGGCGCTCGCGGTACTGCGGGTCCCACTCGGCCAGTTGGCGGCGTTCCACCAGTTCCTCGGGGTCCAGCGTTGGCGACGGCTCGCCGGTGGTGGGCACCTCGGTGATCACCGTGGCGTCGGCCCACGCCGACACCTGCTCGGCCGGCTTGCCCAACAGCGACTCCAGCAGCGGCACGTTGTCCTGGCCGAAGTTCGGAGCTGGGCCGCGCACCTCCAGCGGCGTCTTCGACAGCTTGTACGGACGCCCCATGATGATGCGCGTGCCCATGTCCCGTTCCGGCGGGTACTCCACGCGCTCCAGGAAGTTGCGGCTGCGGTAATGCGGGTCGAAATGCACGTCCTTGCCGCTAAGCACGGGCCCGGAGGCGATCCCTTTGGCCTGAAGGGCATGCATCATTTCGTACTTGTCGTGGCGCTTCGTCCACTGTCCGATGGCTTCGTCGAGCTCGTCGTGGTGCTTCTGCCGGCCAGCCAGGGTGGCGAACCGCGCGTCCGTTGCCAGGTCGTCCCGCTCCATCAGCCGGCACAGGGCCAGCCACTGCTCGGTATCCGCAACCGATAGCGTGATCCACTCGTCGTCGCCGGCGGCGGGATAGGCCCCCTGAGGCGCCCGGTTGGGGTGGCGGTTGCCGATGCGCTCGCCCTCGCGTCCGTTGGCGATGGCGTCCATCAGGTACTCCGACAGGAACATCACGCCGGCCTGGTACATGCCGATGTCCACCCACAGGCCCTTGCCCGTGCGGTTGCGGTACCGCAGCGCCGACCCGATGGCCAGCATCGCGCTCCACGTGGAAAGGAAGTCCACGAAAGAGCGCCCCGCCTTGGACGGCTCGTCACCGGGATACCCCGTGATCCAGCAGTGCCCGTGAGTACCCTCCTGGGTGGTGGCCTGGGCCGGGTAAGACGAGTAAGGCCCGTCGCCGTGCCCGTACCCGGTGTTGGACACCATGATGATGTCGGGCCGCAGTTTCCGAAGGTTGGGGTAGTCCAGGTTCCAGCGGCGCATGACCCGGGGGGTGAAGTTCTCCATCACGACGTCGCTGACCATGACCAGCTCGCGGAAGATCTCGCGCCCCTCCTCCTGGGCCATGTCCAGCACCATGGAGCGCTTGCCGCGATTGAGCAGTTGGTAGGTGGAGGGACGGTTCCACCAGTCCTCGCCCGGGTCGTTGTCCGGAAACGTCCCGTAGAGCCCGCCGCCCCGCGTTATGTCCGGTCGCCCCGGACCCTCGATCTTGATGACCTCGGCGCCCAAGTCGGCCAATTGTCCGCCGGTGTAGGGCAGGGCAAAGACGTAGGTAGAATCGAGAACCCGTATCCCGTCCAGCGGCAATGCAGCCATAGTTCAGTATCTCCGCAGTTATACCGTCAATATTCGTCAGGACTGCTGCTGGTGCATCTGCTCTTCCAATTGCCGGACGCGCTCTTCGGCAACCAGTCTGGCCCGTCGTTCCGCTGCCAAAGCCTCTTCAACCAGCACGTGGTCGCACAGGTAGCGGCCCGTCTTGCGGTCGTAGAACCGCAGGTTCGTTTCGTCGTCAACGTCCCAGTCCCACGCCGGATGCCAGCACGGGCACAGGTCCAGCGTCGGGCTGTAAGCCCATATCATCCCATCCGCTTCCGTCGTCAGGTCAATTGCCTGATATTCGCCGTCAACCAGGCGGTCGCCGGCCAGCGCGTAGCCGTAGAAGTCGCCGCCGGTGGGGTCAACCCTCCAGTACTCGGCGATGCCCAACCTGGCGTACAAATCACGCTTGAACCCGGTATCCCTGCGGTGGGTGGTCTCCGACGCCACTTCCATCACGAAGTCAGGAGGTTTGCCCACTTCCCAGATGATGTAGCCGTTGCGCGGCAGTATGGACGCGGCTTCCACGTCGAAAGCCACCAGCAGGTCCGGCTCAACCCGGTTGTTCATGTTATAGGGGTCGAAGTTCAGCACGCAGGGCGCCCGCACCAGCGTGCCCGACCGCGCCACAAAATGGTGGGCGACGAAGTAGCCGGACTTGTTGATGGTGGGGCTTTGTATCATGTCGCGCGGTTCCGGGTCGGGGCAGACGTAGTCATCCGTGAACGGAACCGGGGGCACGCCCGTGGTTTGCGGTTTGGTAACCATCTCAAACCTCCGCCGCCAGCATAGCCTAGATCACGTTCAGCTGCCGCATGACTGACAGTGTCTCGCGGTCGTAGCCCAGACCGTCCACGAACACTTCCTCGTTGTGCTGGCCCAGCGTCGGCGCGGCCATTCGCAGCTGATACCCGGCCGGCGTCATGCGGAACAGCTCGGCCGGTACCTTGATGCGCCCGATGACCGGATGCTCGGTCTCCCGGTAGAACTCGCGGGATTCGAGCTGCGGGCAGTCGGCCAACTCCGTAGGCGTCTGCACCAGGCCGAAGAGCATGCGCTTTTCCGCCGCCGCCGGGAACAGTTCCCACTTCTCGCGGTCCTTGATGGCGTCCAGCACCACCCGGTCCATGGCCGGCCCGTTGCGCACCCGCTGCGCACGGTCGGCAAACCGAGGCTCCAGCAACTCGGGCGCGCGGAAGAAGTCCGCGATGTCCTCCCAGGTCGCGCCGCCGCCGGCCTGCACGATGATCCAGCCGTCCTTGCAGGGCATGGGGTTCTCCCACATGGTTCCCGGCGCCCGCCGCACTTGCACCCCGCCGATGAACGGGTAGATGGTCTGCGTCGCCATCATGGTGGACGCCACGCACTCGGTGATGGACACGTCCACGTGCTGGCCTACGCCGTGCCGGTCCTGGGCGAACAGGGCCATGGCCGTCGCCCCGGCTCCGAACAGGCCACCCTGGTACTGGGCCTGGAACCCGCCGTGCTTGAGGGGCGGCCGGCCCTGCACGCCGCTGATCCCCATCACCATTCCCATGGCGTAGGACACGATCTCCTCGCCGGCGTACTGGCTGTAGGGACCGGTTTGACCAAAGGGCGTGATCGAGGTCATCACGAGGTTGGGGTTGATCGCCGACAGTGCCTCGTAGCCGATGCCCAGGTCGTCCAGGTGTCCCGGTCGGTAGCTCTCGATGATCAGATCGATGTGGGGGACCAGTTCCTCCAGGATGCGACGCCCAGCCGCCGTCTCCAGGTTGAGGGTGATGCCTTTCTTGTTCAGATTCAGGATGAGGAAGAAGAGGCTTTTCTCGGGATGCGGGTCGTCGTGGTAGTAAGGGCCCACTCGCCGCGTCGCCGATCCACCGGTGGGCTCAACCTTGAGCACATCCGCCCCGTAGTCCGCCAGAAGCCGCCCACAAAAAGACCCGGCGATGTCCTCGCTCAGGTCCAGCACCTTGATTCCGCTCAACGGTCCGCTAAACATGGCGGCGATTTTATCCCAACCCGGCGACGGCGGCAATTTGGGGCTGCCCCTGATTTTGCTCCCATGCCGTCAGCTTTTGAGGATGCCCTGCACCACTGCCCGCGCCTCGTCAAGGGTGTTGACGAAGCGCTCCCGGGGAACTCGTCTCAGCGTATTGAGCGCGCGCAAGTTTCGCTCCACGGGGCCGGAAAGACCCATGACCACCGACTCCGTATCCTTTTGTATCGCCAGGTCAATCATCCGCTCCACGGCCAGGGCCGCGCTATCGTCCATATAGATGGTATCGGCAAAGTCAAAGATCACTATCTCGTAGTAACGAATGTCGGCGCTGATGACGTTGACCAGCCGGCGGGAAGAAGCCACCGAAAAACGGCCCCGCAGCGCCACGATGCCAACCTGCGCCGTGAATACGCTTCCGCTACCGGCCGCCGCCGGTTCATAGAGGAACGTCCACCCCAGCAGCGGCGTCGATACTACTCCGCCCAGTTCCTGGCTTTCGCGCCGCCGTGCGCCGGCCATAGCGGAAGTAATCAGCCCCACCGCTACCGCCGCGACCAGGTCAACGAGCACCGTCAGGGCCGCCGTAAGTATCATCACCAGCAGATATTCCCGCCGTATCCGACGGGCGCGCGTCAGCAGACGCCGGTCGATGATGTCCCAACCGGCTTTAACCAGAATGCCGGCCAGAACGGCGAGGGGAATCTCCGCAACGAACCGCCCCAGGCCCAACGCCAGCCCCAGTATTATCAGCGCGTAAAATGCCCCGGCAACCCGCGCGCCTCCCGACCGTATGTTGACCACCGTGGCGGCGGTGTTCGCCGAACCGGGCAGTCCGCCGATGAGCCCGGTGGCGATATTGCCAACTCCCTGGGCCACCAGTTCCCGGTTGGGGCGGTGGTTCGATTTGGTCATCGAGTCGGCCACCAGTGCGTTCAACAGGCTGTCGGCGGAACCAATCAGCGCCAGCGTCAACGCCGGGATCAGATAATGGGCTAAGTCCGTGGAAAAGACGGGCAGCTGCAACTCCGGCAGGCCAATCGGCACTGCGCCGGCCAACGGCAGCGTGTTCTCCTGACCAATCGTCAGCCATAACCGGGCCAGAACGGAACCGGCTATCATCGCCGCCAGCGGCGCCGGCAGGTACTTACGCAGCCGCTCCGGCCAGAGAATGCCGACCAGAAGCGTAATTCCGGCAACGATTATGGCCTGGCGGTTGGAGTTTGCTATCGTTGCCGGCAGTGAGCCAATTATCTGGTCTATTCCGCCCACTACCACGGGCGCGCCCACGAACGGAGCAACCTGCGTCAGAATGATGATGATGCCGATGCCGGTCATAAAGCCGGATATAACCGAATATGGCACATAGCTCACAAATTGCCCAATCCGGATTACTCCCAATACGATCTGTATCAGTCCAGCGATCACAACTATTGTGAAAGCTTCTCCGACAGTGTTCGCATGAGTAGTCAATATGACTGCCGTAGCCAATGTCATGGGTCCGGTTGGACCGGAGATCTGTGAACGTGTGCCGCCAAACACCGCGGCAAAAAACCCTACTGCTATCGCACAATACATTCCCGCAATAGGTCCGAGGCCCGATGCCACTCCGTAGGCAAGCGCAATCGGCAGCATCACCATAGCGGTGGTAACACCTCCGAACAAATCACCTCGGAGCGCATTGAGACTGTATCGGTTTCTCAAAACAATTCCCCAACCCTTCCAGGACAATCGCAAGCCTTCATTATCGACACCCCGTCACAATTGGGGTGTTCCTGGATCCCCCAAGCGATAACAGGACGCAGAGGAAGCGCGACGGCGCGCCTCCAGCGTCAAAAACAGAACGGCAGGGTGCAAAAAGCGCGTGACCGCTGGCGGGTAGGTCCCGCTTTCCCTGCGGCGCAAGGCGACCGGATGGTCGGCCCTCGGGCCGACGAGCCGCAGTCAGCTGACTCTCACGGTCGCGATTGGGTGGCGGCTGAGCCGCTCTACCCTGCATAATGACGATACTATATATTATATATCATTATGGCGCTGCGGTCAAATCCCGTTTCAGACGATTATTTTAGAAAAGCCCTACAGCCCAAGGCCGGGCCTATACAAAGTCGGATTACATCCGCTCATGGTGAACTTGTCGAACCTCCTCCGGCATCCAGCCATGTGTAGATGTGTATAATCGGCAAAACCAATTGCCCTGTCCACCCATGCCAAAACCATCCAGGAGCCATCCCCAATGCTCATCGACCCCAAGACATTCGAACGATTCAACATGATCCTCACCGGCGTTGTAGTGCCGCGACCCATCGCCTTCGTGTCAACCGTCTCCACGGACGGCGTGGTCAACCTGGCCCCCTTCAGCTTCTTCAACGCCATGGCCTACAACCCGCCCACGGTCATTTTCTCCTCGTCGCGTCGCGCTCCCGGTTGGCAGGACAAGCGCAAGGACACGCTGACCAACATCGAAGAGACCGGCGAGTACGTGGTCAACGTGGTGGTGGATGATATCGCGGCCGCCATGAACGCCACCGCCGCCGAGTACCCTTCGGACGTGTCCGAGTTTGACATCGCCGGCCTGACCGAGGCGCCCAGCGAACTCGTGAAAGCGCCCCGCGTGTTGGAGTCCCCGGTGAACATGGAGTGTCGCCTCGTTCAGGTCGTGAACATCGGAGAGCAACCCCACGCTCATGGCATCGTCATCGGAGAAATCGTCCGCATGCACATCAGCGACGACGTGCTTTACGATGGACCCAATGGCCTCCGAATCGACCACGCCGCGCTCAAACCCACCGGGCGCCTGGCCGGAAACATGTACTGCCACACCGACGACGTGTTTGAGCTGGTCCGCCCCACCTACACCGAGCAGGACGAGGGCGCCGGCCGTGTCGCCGATTAACCCCAATCCATCCCGGGAGGCAATCCCATGACCACCGCCGCACCCGAAATCAAGCTCTACGGCGCCGAATGGTGCCCCGACTGCCACCGCTCGCGGAACTACCTCGACAGCCGGTCGGTGGCCTACGAATACGTCAACGTGGACGGCGACGAGGCCGCGCAGGCCTACGTCAAGCAGGTCAACGACAACCGGCTCATCATCCCGACCATCGTCTTTCCCGACGGGTCTGTGCTGGTCGAGCCTTCAAACGCCGAACTGGCCCGCAAGCTACGGGACTGAACCGCGGGGAACGCTAATCGGGGAACTGCAAGAGTTGCAGCACGTTCCCGTCGGGATCACTGAAGGTGGCTACCCATCCGCCCCAGTGCTCCCGCTCCGGGACACGGATGAACGGCACCCCGGCGGCAGCCAGCCGCGCGTGCTCCGCGTGAATGTCGTCGACCCCCAGGTGCGGCATGATTCGCAGGGGGTCCCTGGACGCTCCCGTAATCGAACCGTGCCGCCCCACGTTGAACCTGATATCGCCTAGTTCAAAGGCGGCGAACCCCTCATCTTCATGGAACGAATGCAGGGGCAGACGCAGGATGTCACGGTAGAACCGCAACATCCGATCCAAGCCGTCGGTCCACAGGGTTATGCCGACAACGCCGGTGATCACGGCGAAAGGAGGCCTACCCGGCGGGAGAGTTGGCCGGCTCATCGGCCGGCACGCAAGAGCGGCACCAGCCGTGGAAATCCACCCGCTGCCACATCACCTGGAACCGTGTTTCCGTGGATACCTGGTCGCGCAGCCGGAGGATAATGTCGCTGCTGTCGTCCGCGTCGGCGATGTTTCCGCATCCGATGCACACCAGGTTGACGTGGGGGGAGACATTACTCTCGTAGCGGGACTGCTTGGCAAAGGGCAGTTCCTGGATCAATCCGCTCTTGGAGAGCACGCCCAGGGTCGAATAAACGGTGGCCAGGGTCATAGAGGGGAAGTGCTGCTGGACGCGCTCGTGGATTTGCTGCACGGTGGGATGGTCGGTGGAGTTGAGCACGGCCTCGGCAATTGCCAAACGCTGCGGCGTGACCCGCACGCCTCCCTGTCGAAGTTGCTGCACAACAGCGCTTTGTATCATCGGCCCCTCCCGATACTGCGTCTGTCGCCTTCCGCAAAAACCGCTCCGGCAGCATCTCGCGGAAAGTATAGCATCGCCGATTTGCGGGCCGCAAATCGGCAACGACGGCCGATCAGGCCGGTCCATCCGCGAGCTAGAGGTCGCCCGGAGCCGCCGCCGGGAAACCGCTGTGGCAATGCCCGCATTTTTTGGTGTAGGATGTGCCACCGCAACCGCAAGTGAGGAGCAATTTCCAATGGCTACCACCCGTTCCCGTCGCCTGGCACGCCCGGTGTCCATCGTCGGCGCCGGCCTGTCCCAGTTCGGAGCCTACCCCGACAAGACCAGCCGCGACCTGTTTGTCGAAGCGTTCCAGGATATGCAGGAGACTATAGACACGGGCATATCCGCCCAGGACATCGAGGCCGGCTATCTGGGCAACTACTCGGCCGACCTGTTTGAGCACCAGGGCCACACGGCGCCCATCATGGCCGATTGGCTGGGCATGACCCCCACGCCAATCACCCGCATCGAGAACGCGTGCGCCAGCAGCGGCAGCGCTTTGCGCGAAGGCGTGATGGCCATCGCCAGCGGCATGTACGACGTGGTCCTGGTGGGTGGCGTCGAAAAGATGACATCGCTGCCCACGGAAGGGGTCACCGACGTGCTGGCCTCGGCCGCGGACGGCCTGTACGAAGTTCCTGCCGGCCTAACTTTCCCCGGTATCTTCGGCGCCATCGCCAAGGCGCACATGGACCGCTACGAGACCAACCTGAACCACCTGCTCAAGGTGGGGGTCAAGAACCACGAGAACGGCAAGCTGAACCCCAAGGCCCAGTTCCAGGTCACCGTCCGGGACATGATGGACCGGCGCAAGGCCCGGGCCGAGCAGCGCGGCGAGCCCGTTCCCGATTGGGACGACGAGCTGGACTTCCTCAATGACGCCCGCGCCAATCCGTGGATCGCCTGGCCCCTGCGCCTCTACGACTGCGCGCCAATTACCGACGGCGCTTCCTGTGTCCTGTTGGTCGCCAGCGAACTGGCCAACCAGTTCACCGACAAGCCGGTGCACATCGCCGGCATCGGCCAGGCTACCGGCCGTCCGTTGCATGACGCCGAAGAGTTGACCTCCCTGTCGGCCGCGAAAATCGCGTCGGCACAGGCATACGAGATGGCCGGCATCGGCCCTGAGCAGGTTGGCGTCGCTGAGGTGCACGACTGTTTCACCATCGCTGAGATCGTCGCCAGCGAGGACCTGGGCTTCTTCGCGCCCGGCGAGGGCCCGCATGCGGTGGACGAAGGTCGCACGGCTCGCAACGGTGACCGTCCCATCAACACCAGCGGCGGTCTGAAAGCCAAGGGCCATCCCGTTGGCGCCAGCGGCGTGGCGCAGGTCATCGAGGTTTACAAGCAACTTCGCGGCGAGGCCGGCGACAGGCAGCTGACCAATCCCGACCTGGAGTTCGGCTTGACGCACAACGTGGGCGGCACCGGCGGCACTTGCGTCGTCAACGTGCTCCAGCGCGGTTAGGAGGCTCCCCAATGACCACCGAAGCCGAAAGCCGCCCGTTTAATGCAGCGTCCTTCTATGCCTTCCTCAAGGAAGGTCGGTTCATGGGCGTTCGTTGCCGAGAGAATGGGAACATCTACGCCGAGGCTCGGCCGATTGATCCGGTGAGCCACAGCCGTGACATGGAATGGCACGAACTCAGCGGACGCGCCACGCTGAGCACGTTCACCTGCATTTCGGTCGCTCCGGCATCCCTGGAAGCCAAGGGGTTCGGCCGAAACAACCCGTACTGCACCGGCATCGTCACGCTGGACGAGGGTCCACGCATTTCGGCTCGCATCGCCGGCGTGGACGCGTCCAACCCGCAAAACATCCGAACTGGTATGGCCCTGGAAATCGACTTGACCGAGATCGACCCTGACGAACCCGGGTTGGTTTTCAGGCCGGCGTAAGGCCGGCGTCACGATCCTTCCGATCGCGCAAGTTCAACGCCTCGAGGACCATAACAAAACCGCCCCACGGGTGTGTGGGGCGGTTTTGTTCGTTCTTGGTCGCCGACGTTCAGGCGACTCCCTGTTCTTTGCAAAAGTTGCAGGTCTTGTCGTACCACACGTAGGCGGAATTGGGTTCGTGAAATACCTCGAACTGCGTCACGTTGCGGTATTTGCGGCAACTGAAGCACAATTCCGTATGGGTGGGATCCAGCTGTGGGGGGATGCCCTTCTCAGTGCTGACATAGGTCTTGCGAATCTGGCGATTGGAAAACGGCAGGCGTTGCAGGAAGCGCTCTTCAAATTTCAGCTTCCACACTTGGCCGCCAGGCATTGGGCGGAACATCAACGTCTGTTCGTCATCGGGCTGGCGCTCATGGATGAAATCGATATAGTTTCCCAGGCGCTCGTGCATTTTCCCAACGACTTCTTCGTAGGTATCACCGATGGCAGGGATATCCACTTCGACGCAGAACCCCTCCCACGTTTCGGGATTAGTCTGGGTTTTCTTGATGTAGCAAGTCAGCTGTCGCGGTGTAGTATTCACGATGCTCCTGGGCGATGCATTCGCATCGCCCGCGTCAAAATATGCGTGGGCCTGGCCTTTGCGACAGGCCGGGATCAGTCCAGACCGCGCGTACCCACCCAACCGGTTTCCGAAACGTCAATCATCTCGCCGTTGGGACCTTCGTATTTGGTCTCCACGTTTTGCGTTCGCGGGCCGGTCATTCCGGCGTGAAGGGCGTGGTTAACCTCGTCCATGGGCTTGGAATTCGCCGCGGACAGGCGCGCCTCGGTCTCTTCAAGGCTTTCGACCTCAAAGCCGATGTGGTGGATGCCCTCCCAGTCCTTGCCGCGCTCTCCGGCTACAGTGTCATTCTGGAAGTCCAGGATGGCCATGTTGACGTTCCCGTCGCTGAGCATGAATCCGTTGGCGTTATCGCTCTGCAACCTGGCAACTTCGCGAAGGCCAAACACTTCCTGGTAGAACTTGGCAGTCTTTTCCGCGTCGTTGGTCGCAATCGCGATGTGTTTGATCTGAGGCATTTCAACCCTCCACGTTGGATTTCCGTCGGTCGGACGACGGTTTTTCCCTCTAACAGGTGTGCGCAACGATACCATTTTTGCGTCCGACGGGCTAGTGCCGATGGTGCCGCGTCCCGCCAGGGTACGCGCGACCCCCAGCAGGTAGCATCCATAATTTATAGGACGATTATCCCGGACAAACCGGCCTGCGCCGCGTGATGTTGGACGCTGCAGCATCTGTCGGAGCGCGGGCTGGCGGCCTGACCAGAAGATAAAGTAGTCGCGTGGACGGCTCTCGTTGCCGAGTCGGCAGGGCTTTTTCAAGCCTTGGATGGCAGCCTTCCACCCTGAACTGTCATTCCGGCGAAAGCCAGAATCCATCCCGTTCATCCTGTGCATCCATGCCAATTCCCCGGTCTAGCCAAACCGGGTACGCGTGAGAGTCGGATCGTCGTATTGCGCCGGGCGAACGGATTGGTATAATGGAAAGCCCTGTGGGCCTGTAGCTCAGGCGGTTAGAGCGCAGTCCTGATAAGACTGAGGTCGTTGGTTCGAGTCCATCCAGGCCCACCACACTGGACAAAATCAAGAACCTTCACCATTTCCTTCGCCCTGGCAATATAGTCGTGGCATAGCGCCGTCGTCCAGCGGCGAGAAATTTCCTGGTTCAGGTGCGTTGTCTATCAGGACCCCCGCCAGGCTAGCGGGGGCTTTGCTCCATGAGGCAACTGGAAACCGTCCGGCCAGACCAGCTCCGGCAGGGAGACCGGGGAGCAGGGACGACTCTCCCGCAGGACCGGCGCATCAGGCCAGCCCATAAGACGGCTGGCGGCTCTCGTCGCGTCTATTCCTCGCGGGTCAGGTTGTCCACCAATCCCTTCACGATGATTCCGATGAACGACAGGAAGGCCGAGATCGCTCCGGCTATGGCAGTGAGGACGATGCCCCGGACGAATTCGCTGTCCGGAAGGGCGGGGACGGCGAAGATCAGGGCGATCACCAAGCCGAGTACCAGCCGAGTACCCCCAGGACAAGCACGATAAACATCCACATGGCGGTTCGGCGCCGGGCGGATTGGTGGTCAACCGTTGGTTGGCTCATTTCAATGTCTACCTTGAGACGCGCGATGTCTCTGCGGTCCCTACGTTCCGATCGGCGGCTGACTCCGAAGGTGGTCGCAGCCGAGTTGCGGTCAGGCGGCAAAGCATGGGTCCGCACTCCCATAGGCTGGTCATTGCCGTGGCTTCCATCGCCCAAACGTGAAGTTCTGGGCCATCGAATTACGGTGGCGTGCCGGCGCTGCACATGGCGGCGATGACAGTGAGAATGATCACCATTATCACGAGGGTGACGAAGCCGCCAAAGTAAATGGCGCAGTGGCAGCCCAACTCCTTGAACAGCCCTTTGAGGCAGCCCTCCCGATCCTCGCCTCCGCGAACTCCGACGGGTCTGATCGTATCAATGGGAGGCCCTGGCAACGAGCTCTCGAAAGGACCGAAGGTGTAGCAACGCGGGCATACCGTGGCGTCCTCTTCAATTTCCTCGCCACAGTGGGAACACGGTTTGATCGCCATCGTCAAAGCCACCACGGCCTGGACGGGCCTGTGCTGGGACGTTACACCAATTCAGGCAAGTAGTGCAAACCTCTGGACCCGGCCGGAACGCCGCCAACCGCCAGGGACTTTACTGCTGCGGGCGCAGCACATTGAACCGGCCCAGGGCGTCTCAAATGGCAACGGGGTCGGAGTGTACCGCCTGGTGGCGGAGCGGGCCCCGGGACGGTTGGCCCGGTTCCGCCGTCCGGGGGGCGCGCGGCGAGCGCCGCGCTGACATCCACCAGGCCTTCCGGTCCCTGGGGTGTTCAATCATCTGTTGCCGACGACGATCAGCTTTGGGTCAGGAGTTCTCATTTGCCAGCCGCCATCCGGCGGATACCGCCGCGCCCCGCAATGGTTCAACCCAGATGTCCCCGGGGTCTGGCTGGGCCGTGCAACAAGGCAACCAGCCCCCGATGCCAGCCCCGGGGATCGCGCCGCCGGCTTGATGTCTCATTCAGAACTGGGCTTGGTGCGCACGAAGAGACTCGCCGCGTGGCTCATCGTCTCATCGTTCGGTCCAATCGCCTTCAGGCAGACCTTGTAACGGGTGTCGGGCTGCAACCCGGTTTGCAGATGTTTCGTCTTCTGCTTGGTCCGTTGCCACGCTCCGGTTCCCTCGCCAGTTCCGCAGGCCGTTCCCTTCTTGGCTCCGGGCATGAAGGAAACCATATACCGCTTCGCTCCGTCCAGTTTGTCCCACCGGACGCGGATCCAGTCGTCATCTTTTCTGGTCGCTTCAAAGCCCGCTATGGACTGCAACTCCCTGGTGGTCACCGTGAGCGGGTCAGAGAACGTGGAATCATAGTAGTATGGGAGCGCGCACCGGAGCTGCACCACGTAGCTGGTTCCGGGAGTGAGATTCTCATACCGGTATTCCCCTTTCCGAGCCGTGATCTCCTGCAACGTTGCCGACGTACGTTCATTGTTCAGCAACGGGTCGCAACGAAAAGCCGCCTTGGGCAGCTTCCACCGGATCGTTATCGAATGCACTCCAGCTTCCGTCCGTACATTCCGCGCCTTGAGCGCATCTGGCTTCAACGTGGTGATCTCGGTGGTGGGACCCACTCTAACGGCGCCGGCGCCGTCATCCGACTTTTCCGCGCACTCTATCCAGAACTGATAGGTCGTGGCGGGCGTCAAGGTGAGGACGTTCATCACGAATCCGCCCTCCAGATTATCGGGCATCTTTACGCTGGTGCCCTCACTGCCCTCTATGCTGCATGACAGCCTGGCTGCCGCGTCAGTTGATGGGTGCCCATTGAACGTGAGGTTGACCCGCGTAGAGCTTAGCCAGAAGGTTCCACTCCCGATGTCTTCCATCAGTTGTAGTCGGTAAGCCTCGCCCAGCCGGTTGTCAGCCGCGTCGGCAGACGGCGCGCGCCGCTCCGTCTCCGCCGCCTCCGCGAACCTGGCGTCGGCGGTCCAATGCGTTTTGCCGTATTCCCCAGCGCCCGTCGGCAATGCTTCCGCCTGCGCTCCAGCCGTCGGGGCGCCCACGGCCGCCAGCACGACCGCCAGGGCCGCGAGGGCCGCCACGGCGACCCAGCGCCGGGTGAATCCCCTGGCCCGTTCTCCCTGAAATACTGACCTGATTGATTTCACGGTAATCCTCTCCAAATCTTTCCCTGGTTGGGCAACTCCTTCATACATCCGAACTGTGGGACTACCCCCGGCCGGACGCGAGTGGCCTGAACGAGTTCCCATTGCTGCGTTCCTGCTCCAAGTCTGTCAATGCCGGTTCATCAGCCACCTCCTGCCGTGAGTTTCACGCCGGAAAGGGCGCGAGCGGCGCCGCGGCTGACCGGCCGGTCAACGGACGACCGTTCCCCAACGCCCCGCCAAAGCGCGGCTAATATATTACGCATATAATGCGCTTGCAACTGATGTGATCGGCATTTTGAGAAGGGTTTAGCCGCACGGAGTCGCTCCCAGACGACTGAAATCGGCTGACCGAACTGCCGAATGGCAGTATCGGGTTGCCCGAGGCGTCATCCCGGTGGTACCGTCGCGGGTCCGCCCGGCCCACGGGTACGGCAGCGGCCCACAGCCCAGTGAACACCGTCCCTCTAACCGGTCCGGCGGCATCCGGTGGTAGCAGCAGTTGCGACATTCATCGCGGCCCCTCCGAGCCTGTACTTCACCAAAAGATTGGAGCATGCGCAGTCCCGTCGGATCGTCGGCAGGTCGAGGGTTCACACGCATAGGGGGCCGCAGCCGGTCGATGCCGGCTGCGGCCCCCTTGCGACTGCTTATCCGCGTTGCGGCTAATCGTCGTCGATGATGACGCCCTCGCCATGCTCCCTTGCGATGGGAGTGTCGCTGGGAGAATAGGCCAGGAACATCCCGAAGGACTCGTCCCCCTCGCTGAGGTCGTCATCCAGGATCACCACCTGGACCACCTTGCTGGTCTCCCCGGGTGCGAAGGTGAGCAGGACCTGGGTCCACTCGAAGTCATCGCCAATAGTCGCCGTCTTGTACCGGAAGGAGGTGGTGGCGGCGTGCACCTGCACCTTCTTGTCGCTGGCGGCGCTCAGTGAAACGGTGAACTCCATCACCCCCGCGTCCTCCCGCGCCGAAGCGTCGGATACCGAGAGGGACGGCGTGGCGTCCGGCGGCGGCGGGTCGTCGTCGTCCGCTACCGCAACCGTGGCCGTGCCCGCCGTCGACGACACGGTGTAGCCCTGGCCGCTGTCCACGGTGGCCGTTACCGAGCCGTCGGCCTCGTCCACGCCGTCGTCGCTGGTGGCGACGGTGAGGCTGGCGCTGCCGGTGGTGGGGATGCTCACCGTCTGCGAGCCGGGCGTTACCCCGAAGTCGCCGCTCTGGCTCACCGACACGCTGACGGACAACGGAGAGTGGGGCGCCGGGTTGGCGGTGAGGGTGAAGCTGGCGTCGCCGCCCTCGGTGATTCCCGTACCGGCGGTAATGCTGATCTCCGGCACGTCGTCGTCCGCCACGGCAACCGTAGCCGCTCCCGCCGTAGTGGACACGGTATAGCCCTGGCCGGCGCTCACCGTGGCCGTTACCGACCCGTCGGCCTCGTCCACGCCGTCGTTCACGGTGGCAACGGTCAGGGTATAACTGCCGCTGGTCGGGATGCTCACCGTCTGCGAGCCGGTGGACACGCCGAAGTCGCCCGTCTGCGCCACGCTCACGCTGACCGACAGGGCCGAACTCGGCGCCGGGCTGGCGGTGAGGGTGAACGTCGCGTTGCCGCCCTCGGTAATGCCGTTCCCGGCGGTGATGCTAATTTCCGGCATGGCCGGCGGCGCCGCGTCATCGTCATCGGCCACCGCAACCGTAGCCGACCCCGCCGTTCCCGACACCGTGTAGCCCTGGCCGGCGCTCACCGTGGCGGTTACCGAGCCGTCGGCCTCGTCCACGCTGTCGTCGCCGGTGGCGACCGTCAGCGTCGCGCTGCCGGTGGTGGGAATAGTTACCGTCTGCGGGCCGGCCGCAACGCCGAAGTCCCCGCTCTGGCTCACCGACACGCTGACGTCCAGCGGAGCGTGAGGCGCCGGGCTGGCGGTTACCGTGAAGCTGGCGTTGCCGCCCTCGGTGATCCCTGAACCAGCGGCGATGCTGATCTCCGGCACGTCGTTGTCGGCCACGGCAACGGTAGCCGAACCCGCAGTGGCCGACACGGTGTAGCCGGTTCCGCTGCTGACGGTCGCCGTTACCGAGCCGTCGGCCTCGTCCACGCCGTCGTCGCTGGTGGCGACGGTCAGCGTCGCGCTGCCGCTGGTCGGGATGCTCACCGTCTGCGAGCCGGTGGTTGCGCCGAAGTCGCCCGTCTGCGCCACGCTCACGCTGACCGACAGGGCCGAACTCGGCGTGGGGCTGGCGGAGAGGGTGAACGTCGCGTTGCCGCCCTCGGTGATGCCGCTCCCGGCCGTGATGCTCACCTCCGGCGTGGCCGGCGGCGGGTTGTTGCACTGCTCCAGCGCCTCCAGCGTGCGGACCGTCCGATCCCAGCGGGAGTTGTCGATACGGCTCTTGATCTCCCGGGCCTGGTCTGCGGTCATCGCCGCTTCACCGGTGTCCTCCCCCAGGGCGGCCAGCACCCGGTTCCAGCGGGAAACGTGGTCGTCGTGGCTGTACTCGCCTCGCCAGGTCTTGACCTCCGACACCGTTACCGCGTCCGATGGCAGGTTCGGCGTGCAGGTCTGCGGTGGGTCGTCGTCGTCCGCCACCGCAACCGTTGCCGACCCGGCCGTCCCCGACACGGTGTAGCCCGCGCCGCTGTTCACGGTGGCCGTCACCGAGCCGTCGGCCTCGTCCACCCCGTCATCGCTGGTGGCGACGGTCAGCGTCGCGCTGCCGGACGTGGGGATGCTCACCGTTTGCGACCCGGCGCTGACGCCATAGTCGCCGGCCTGGGACACGCTCACGCTGACCGACAGCGCCGACGCCGGCGCCGGGTTTGCGCTGATGGTGAACGTCGCGTTGCCGCCCTCGGTGATGTCTCCATTAGAAACAACGCTGATCTCCGGCACGTCGTCGTCCGCCACCGCCACCGTTGCCGACCCCGCCGTGGCGGACACGGTATAGCCGGTTCCGCTGCTGACTGTGGCCGTTACCGACCCGTCGGCCTCGTCCACGCCGTCGTCGCTGGTGGCCACGGTCAGGGTCGCGCTGCCGCCGGTCGGAATGCTCACCGTCTGTGAGCCGGATGAAACCCCGTAGTCGCCGCTCTGCGATATTGCCACGCTGACCGACAGCGCCGACGCCGGAGCCGGGTTGGCGGTGATCGTGAACGATGCGTTCCCGCCTTCGGTGATGCCGGAACCGGCGGTGATGCTAATCTCCGGTGTAGCCGTCGGCGGGTTGCTGCACTGCTCCAGCGCCTCCAGCGTGCGGGCCGTCCGGTCCCAGCGGGTGTTGTCGATACGGCTCTTGATATCCCGGGCCTGGTCCGCCGTCATCGCCGCTTCACCGGTGTCCTCGCCCAGGGCCGCCAGCACCCGGTTCCAGCGGGAAACATGCGAGTCCTGGCTGTACTCGCCCCGCCAGGTCTTGACTTCCGACACCGTTATGGCGTCCGATGGCAGGTTCGGCGTGCAGGTCTGCGGCGCAGCGTCATCATCGTCGGCCACCGCCACCGTTGCCGCCCCCGCCGTGGCGGACACGGTGTAGCCCGTCCCGCTGCTGACGGTCGCCGTTACCAACCCGTCGGCCTCGTCCACCGAGTCGTCGCTGGTGGCGACAGTCAGCGTCGCGCTGCCGGTGGTGGGGATGCTCACCGTCTGCGGGCCGGCCGCAACGCCAAAGTCGCCGCTCTGCGCTACAGACACGCTGACGGACAACGGAGCGTGCGGCGCCGGGCTGGCGGTCAGCGTGAAGGTGGCGTTGTTGCCCTCGGTTATGCCGGAACCGGCGGAGACGCTCACTTCCGGCACGTCGTCGTCAACTACGACAACCGTAGCCGAACCTGCCGTGCCGGACACGGTGTAGCCCGTGCCGCTGTTCACCGTTGCCGTCACCGAGCCGTCGGTTTCGTCCACCGCGTCGTTCACGGTAGCGACCGTAAGCGTGTAACTGCCGCTGGTGGGTATGCTCACCGTCTGCGAGCCAGTGGACGCGCCGTAGTCGCCCGTCTGCGCTATGGACACGCTGACCGACAGGGCCGCCGTTGGGGCCGGATTGGCGGTTACTGTAAAGGTGGCGTTGCCGCCTTCCGTGATCCCGGAGCCGCCGGTAATGCTGATCTCCGGCGTGGCTGTCGGCGGGTTGCTGCACTGCTCCAGCGCCTCCAGGGTGCGGACCGTCCGGTCCCAGCGGGTGTTGTCGATACGGCTCTTGATCTCCCGGGCCTGGTCTGCGGTCATCGCCGTCTCGCCGGTGTCCTCGCCCAGGGCCGCCAGCACCCGGTTCCAGCGGGACACGTGCGAGTCCTGGCTGTACTCGCCCCGCCAGGTCTTCACCTCCGACACCGTTACCGCGTCGGATGGCAGGTTCGGCGTGCAGGCCTGCGGCGGATCATCGTCGTCGGCCACTGCTACGCTGGCTGAACCGGCGGTGGCCGACACGGTGTAGCCGTTTCCGGTATTCACGGTTACGGCAACCGACCCGTCGGCCTCGTCCACGCTGTCGTCGCTGGTGGCGACGGTCAGCGTGTAACTGCCGGTGGTGGGTATGCTCACCGTCTGCGAACCGGGGGACACGCCGAAGTCGCCACTCTGGTTCACCGACACACTGACCGACAACGGAGCGTGCGGCGCCGGGCTGGCGGTCAGGGTGAAGCTGGCGTTGTTGCCCTCGGTTATGCCGGAACCGGCGGAGACGCTGATTTCCGGCACGTCGTCGTCCGCTACGACAACCGTAGCCGAACCCGCCGTGGCGGACACGGTGTAGCCCGTGCCGTTGTTCACGGTGGCCGTTACCGAGCCGTTGGCCTCGTCCACGCCGTCGTTCACGGTAGCGACCGCCAGCGTGTAACTGCCGGTGGTGGGTATGCTCACCGTCTGCGAACCGGGGGACACGCCGAAGTCGCCACTCTGGTTCACCGACACACTGACCGACAGCGCAGACGCCGGCGCCGGGTTGGCGGTCACGGTGAACATGGCGTTACCGCCCTCGGTGATGCCGGTGCCAGCCGTGATGCTGACTTCCGGCACGGCCGCCGGCGCTGTCAAGCCGCTGATGTCCAAAGTGAAATTACCAGTGTGCTGGTCGTAGTACGTTGTCGCCTCAATGGTGTACCAGCCGGCAGAGAGCGACTCGCTAATCCGGGCGTTGCGGTACTTGGCGCCGCCATCGTCGTCCTCGTGCAGGTAGGTTCCTGACTTGACGTCGTTGCCTTGGCGCAAGTAGAGATAGTTGTCAATGTGCGCGGATTTCAGGTCAATTGTGACCGTGCTCGGTCGGGAGAGCGAGAAAGTGAAGTAACGGGCGTAGCTGCCTTGCCTTTCCGTTGACGTGCAGTTAGTGGTCCACGTACCGTTGGTCGCTCCGTCGGCGCTGAGTTGCTTGGTGCAGGAGCTACCGTCGTCGTCCGCCACCGCGACGGTGGCCGCACCTGCCGTGGCCGACACGGTGTAGTCGGCGCCGGTGTGTATGGTGACGGTTACCGAGCCGTCGGCTTCGCCCACGTTGTCGTTGCTGGTGGCGACGGTCAGCGTGTAACTGCCGGTGGTGGGGATGGTTACGGTCTGGGAGCCGGGAGCAGCCCCGAAGTCCCCGCTTTGGGTTACCGCCACGCTCACCGGCAGGTCTGCCGTCGGCGCGGGGTTGGCGCTGAGCACGAACATGGCGTTGCCGCCCTCCGTCACGTCGCCTCCGGAGGCGATGCTGACCTCCGGACCAACGGCGGGTTGCGTTACAAGCAGGCCGCTGATTGCCAAAGTAAAGCCGCCAGTCTGGTGGAGGGAGGCCGTCGTGGCCTCGATGGTGTACCAGCCGGCCTGGAGGGTTTCGCTGATTTGAGCGTCATTGCCGTTGCCGCTGTTGTCGTCTTGGTGCAGGGCGGCTCCCGTCTTTGTCTGGTTCCCCTGCCGCAGGTACAGGTAGCTGTCCATCATGGATTGCAGGTCCACGGTAACCGCGCTCTGCTGCGCCAGGTTGAAGGTGTAGTAGCGACTGCGCTTGTTAAAGTTTATGCGGGACCGGCAGTCGTTTTCCCAGGCGTCGGACGTAGTGACGTCCTTGGTCAGTTCCTCGGTGCAGTAGTCCACGTCGTTGTCCGAAACCGTCAGGGCGGCCGAGCTATCGGTGGGCGACAGTTCGTAGCCTGTTCCGCTACTCAGCGTGACGGTGATGGTTCCGTTGGGCTCAACAACGTGGTCATTACTGGTGCTGATCTTGAATTTCCCGGCGCCGTTGGAATCGAGAGCGGCGACCAAGGTTGTGGTCTGAGTCGGCGCGAGGAAGTCGCCGGTCTGGGACACCGTTACGTCGATGGCAGCCACGGCGGTCTGCCGGGTACCGGACAAGGTGAACCACGCATCCTCACCCTCAACGATAGCACCGTCCGCGGTCACGCTGATCGTGGGGCGGTCGTCATCCGACACCGCCACCTTGGCCTGCCGAGCTGTGGTAGAGGGGACATAGGCCAAACTGTCGATTAGCTCGGCGGTGACCGATCCGTCGGGTTCGCCGACACTGTCGCCAACGGTGGGAACGGCGAGGGTGGCACTGCCAGAGGTTGGAATAGTGACCGTCTGCGTTCCGGAGCTGGCGACGAAGGCGCCGCTCTGCGAGATTCGGACGCTGACGTCCAGGGGGGCCGTTGGCGCGGGACTGGCGGTGAGCATGAACGTGGCGTCGCTGCCCTCGGTGACATTGGCGCCAGCAGTGATGCTGACATCGTAAATCGTCTTCAAACCGGCGACGTTCAGTGTGAAGTCGCCGGTCTGCCCGGTGGAGGCGGCCGTCGCCTCAATTGTGTATTTGCCTGCGGCGAGGGATTCGCTGATTTGGGCGTTAGTTCCACCGCCGCTATTGTCGTCCTCGTGCAGGGCCGCGCCGGACTGGGCGTTGTAGCCTTTTCTCAGGTAGAGGTACGCATCGACGCTGGATTGCAGGTCGATGGTGACCGTAGCCGATTGCGGTACGGTGATGGTGTAGTAGCGGTTGTACCTGGTTGAATCGATGACCGCCTTGCAACTATCGGTCCAGGTTCCGGACGTGGAACCGGAGCCATTGAGATTGTCGGCGCAGGAAAGCGCCGGCAGCCGCGCGAATCCGTACCCCCAGACGTTGTTGGGCACGTTGTGGTTCGGAGCGGCGCTGATGCGTGGGATAGCCTGAGATTTGAGGTAGCTGGTAACTTGGTGCGGCGTGTATCCCGGATTCTGCTGTATGACTAATGCCGCTAGTCCAGCTACGTGAGGACCGGAGGCGCTGGTACCACGAAAAGACGACCGGCGGCTGGCCGCATAACCGGACGCCCCAACGATGTCTGGCTTGATCCGGCCGTCCGGGGTCGGGCCGCGGCTGCTGTAAGCGTGAATCGGGCCGGAGCCGGTGGAAGCGGCGCCTACGGCCAACATCCCGGGATGCGGGCTGTCCGCTGGGGACAAGACGCTGTGACCGCTGGTGTGGATGGGAAGGTTTCCTCTCCATACGACCAGCTGGAGCCAGCTGGGGGTGGTTCCCCTTACCTTCTTGACCTTGATGGCGTAATTGCCAGGGGTGAGGGCGGTGAACTTCCCTCCCTCAAAAGGATACTGATCTGTGCCGCCGCTCTGCGTGTCATTGAATTCCGCAACGACTTGCTCGAACGGTGTGCCGGGATTCTTGACCCAGAGCAGAGACAGGTCTTTGCTTGCTGATACCCAGCTATCGTCCCAACGCATGAAGGCAGTCAGATTGTCACCGGCAGCCATTGCTTGGGTTTGGTATTCGTTGGTGCCGCTCCATTCGTGAACATTGTCGTTATCGGCATCCGTAAACGCGCCGTACCAGGTGTCCTCGTTGCTGTTCCCAGCTCCGTTGACCCAGACCATGCCGTTGTTGGCCGCCCACCGGACGGTGTTCAAGGGGCCAAAGTGAAACGGCGAGGTGCCGTCCGCGCCGCCGTGGTAAGTCCAGGCCACCGAATGGACAATCACTTGCACGCCCTGGCTGCGCATCCACTCCGTGGAGTTCCGCAACTCGCCCCAGGTTAGGGGATTGGCGATGTAGAGGCTGGCGTCCGGGGCCACGTCCATGATGGCCTCAGCAACGACGGTGCCATGGTCGTCTCCGTGGCCGCCAAGCAGGTTGGCGCAGTTGGCCAAGTTGCCGGTCGGTACACCTAAATCGGTATAGCAGTGGCCGATCACGGTCCATGGCAGATCCGATCCCATCACTTGAATCATTCCCGCGAAACCATCTCTGGAGGTGGCAGTCGTTCGCGTGTCAATCACGCCGACCTTGACGCCCTGGCCACGAATGCCGGCGTCGTGCCAGGCGTCGGCCAGGTGCGTGGCCACGCCCCCGCTAGTGACCGTGCCTCTAAGGGACATCGGCTGCGCTGCTTCCCGCGCCCAGGTTAAGCCGTCGGACTGGGCCAGCGCCGCCAGCGCCCTTACCGGCACGTAGGCTTCGATGTAGTCGTCAAAGACGTTGCGGACATCGCCGCCATTGTCTTCAATGGCGGCGATGATCGGCTTGGCGTCGCCATCAAAGGTGATGGCCAAGGCGAACATGAACGCGGTCTGATTGGTGGCGCCGTCGGGACGATACATGCTGGCGGCCGAATCACTGCCGGAGGAAGCCGCGCCATCGCCGTCATTGTACTGACTGGCCCGGTGATTCGAGGCCAAGTCACTCAATTTCGAACCCAGAATTGGATATTCCAGGTTGTCTTCACCCGGCAGTTCAGGCGGCGCCAGACCATCGCCGACACCGCCATTGGCGGCCGCGTCGGAAACCAGCAGTGCCGCCAGCGTGACCAGCGCAACGAAACCCATAACCAGGGAAATCAGAGAATAGCCCTTCCGGAAGTTGCTCATACCTAGGAAGCGCCGCGCTTCAGCAGCCGCTGAGGGCTGAATCTAACAGCCCGAAATCTGGATTGCCCCATGGGAATGTTGCTCGCGTGTATCATGACGCCAAACCGGCAAACGTAATAGGTATCCGATTAAACCAGGGTAAGATAAATCGGGCCAAGACCGGCATGGGATGGCTGTTCCGTATTTTACTCATCAATTTGTCGTTCGCAAACCCCGCCGCACTGCCTGGTTTGCTGTAAAGCGTACAATCGGCCGCATCACTTATCCAATCCGGCACCTCTGATCATCAGGGCAATCGCATTTCAATTGTCGGCCCTTGGATAAGGCTCTCCCGGCCACCGTCATACCGGCGAAAGCCGGTATCCAGTGCCTGAAATCGGCAGTTTCACGATCGCTCTCTTCATTCGGGGGCCTCCGGACTCCGGCTTGCGCCGGAGCGACGGGCGTCTAAATTCTAAATGCGATTGCCCTGATCTGATCATCCCGTAAATCCCGGTTGCGGTGATATTAACCACTCAAAGGGTGTGTGTGGGGGGCTGTAACGACCAAGGCAATCGCATATGAAACTCCAATGGCGTCACTCCGGTGACAGCCGGAGCCCACAGCATCTGATTGGCTTGATATTCGCGAGAAAACATCTGGTTTCGGTAACTGGATACTGGCTTAGCGGGTGCATCTGTCCAAGGGGCCGCAGCTGGCATCGCCCAGCTGCGGCCCCCTTGCGACTGCTTACCAGCGTGTCGGCTAGTCGTCGTCCACGATGACCCCCTCGCCATGCTCGCGCGTGAGGGGAGTGTCGCTGGGAGAATAGGCCAGGAACATCCCGAAGGACTCGTCCCCCTCGCTGATGCCGTCATCCAGGATCACCACCTGGACCACCTTGCTGGTCTCCCCGGGTGCGAAGGTGAGTAGGACCTGGGTCCACTCGAAGTCATCGCCACTGGTGGCCGTCTTGTGCAGGAAGGAGGTGGTGGCGGCGTGCACCTGCACCTTCTTGTCGCTGGCGGCGCTCAGTGAAACGGTGAACTCCATCACCCCCGCGTCCTCCCGCGCCGAACCGTCGGACACCGAGAGGGACGGCGTGGCGTCCGGCGGCGGCGGGTCGTCGTCATCTGCTACCGCAACCGTGGCCGTGCCCGCAGTGGCCGACACGGTGTAGCCCTGGCCTGCGCTCACGGTGGCGGTCACCGAGCCGTCGGCTTCGTCCGCGCCGTCGTTCACGGTGGCGACGGTCAGGGTGTAGCTGCCGGTGGTGGGGATGCTCACCGTCTGCGAGCCGGGAGTTACCCCGAAGTCGCCGCTCTGGCTCACCGACACGCTGACCGTAAGCGCGGTATGTGGCGCCGGGGTGGCGGTGAGGGTAAAGGTGGCGTCGCCGCCCTCGGTTACCCCGGAACCTCCGGCAATGCTGATCTCCGGCACGTCGTCGTCCGCCACTGCCACCGTAGCCGCTCCCGCCGTGGTGGACACGGTGTAGCCCTGGCCTGAGCTTACGGCAGCCGTTACCGACCCGTCGGCTTCGTCCACGCCGTCATTCACAGTAGCGACTGTCAGCGTGTAGCTGCCGCTGGTCGGGATGCTCACCGTCTGCGAACCAGGAGCTACCCCAAAGTCGCCGTTCTGGGACACACCCACGCTGACGTCCAAGGCCGTGGTCGGCGCCGGGCTGGCGGTGAGGGTGAAGCTGGCGTTGCCGCCCTCGGTTATCCCTGAACCAGCGGCGATGCTGATCTCCGGTGTCCCCGGCAGCGCAGCGTCGTCGTCCGCCACCGCCACGGTGGCTGACCCCGCCGTGCCCGACATGGTGTAGTCTGTGCCGGCGTTCACGGTAACGGTCACCGAACCGTCGGCCTCGTCCACGTTGTCGTTCGTTGTAGCAATGGTCAGCGTGGCGCTGCCGGACGTGGGGATGCTCACCGTCTGCGCCCCCGGCGTTACTCCAAAGTCGCCGCTCTGCGATATTGCCACGCTGACCGACAACGGAGCGTGGGGCGCCGGGCTGGCGGTGAGGGTGAAGCTGGCGTTGCCGCCCTCGGTGATGTCTCCATTAGAAACGATGCTGATTTCCGGCACGTCGTCGTCCGCCACGGCAACCGTTGCCGACCCCGCCGTGACGGACACGGTGTAGCCCTGGCCGACGCTCACCGTGGCGGTTACGGACCCGTCGGCCTCGTCCACGTTGTCGTTGGTCGTGGCAACGGTCAGGGTGTAACTGCCTCCAGTCGGGATGGTCACCGTCTGCGAGCCGGTGGAAACCCCGTAGTCGCCGCTCTGCGTTACCGCCACGGTTACGTCCAGGTCGGATGCCGGCGCTGGATTGGCGGTCACGGTGAAGCTGGCATCGCCGCCCTCAGTGATGCCACTTCCTGCGGCGATGCTGATTTCCGGCGTCGCCGCCGGGGTGGTGTCGGTGGAACCGGCGCACTGCTCCATAGCCTCCAGCGTGCGGACCGTCCGGTCCCAGCGGGTGTTGTCGAACTGCTGCTTGATGGTTCGCGCATCGTCTGCCGTCATTGCCGTCTCGCCGGTGTCCACGCCCAGGGCGGCCAGCACCCGGTTCCAGCGCGACACGTGGTCGTCGTGGCTGTACTCATCCCGCCAGGTCTCCACCTCCGACACCGTTATGGCGTCCGAAGGCAGGTTCGGCGTGCAGGTCTGCGGCGCCGCGTCGTCGTCAGCGACGGCGACCGTAGCCGAACCCGCCGTTGCCGACACGGTGTAGCCCGTGCCGCCGTTCACCGTGGCCGTTACCGAACCGTCGGCTTCGTCCACGTTGTCATCGGTGGTGGCGATGGTCAGCGTGTAGCTGCCGCTCGTCGGGATGGTCACCGTCTGCGAGCCGGTGGAAACCCCGTAGTCGCCCGTCTGCGTTACCGCCACGGTTACGTCCAGGTCGGATGCCGGCGCTGGATTGGCGGTCACGGTGAAGCTGGCGTCACCACCCTCGGTGATGCCGGAGCCTCCAGTGATGCTGATTTCCGGCGTCGCCGCCGGGGTGGTGCCGGTGGAACCGGCGCACTGCTCCAGCGCGTCCAGCGTGCGGACAGTGCGGTCCCAGCGGGTGTTGTCGATACGGCTCTTGATCTCCCGGGCCTGGTCTGCGGTCATCGCCGTCTCACCGGTGTCCTCGCCCAGGGCGGCCAGCACCCGGTTCCAGCGCGACACGTGGTCGTCGTGGCTGTATTCGTCCCGCCAGGTCTCCACCTCCGACACCGTTATGGCGTCCGAGGGCAGGTTCGGCGTGCAGGACGCCGCCGCGGTCCGCTGGTAGCCGGTGGGGGTCACCTCGTCGTAGTCCTGGGAATAGACGATGACCGCGTACTCCGTGTCGGCCTTGAGGCCGGTGATGGTGTAGGTCAGCGTATCGGCGTCGACTTGGGCGGACTGCGTCTCGGCGCCCGCGACGTTCTCGGCCCAGTACACCAGGTAGTGGTCAACCTCCCGCTGGGACCAGGACAGCGTCATGCTGCTGTCGGTCACGTCCGAGAAGCCCATGGCTCCCGGCTCCGGGAAGGGGTCATCCTGCTGGTCTTGCTCCCCGTCCTGCGAACCCCCGCCATCCAGCTGCGGCTGCCCGCCAGGGCAGGAACCGTCGCCCAGCTTGATGTACGGATCGTGGTTGTGATGGTGGTGGGTATTGCCATTGCCATCGGTGTACGGGTGCCTGTTATCGGAATGGGAATACTCCGGCTTGCAGCCGGTCCAGACAGTCGGTCTGCCGGCGGTCGAGCCGTTGCCGTAGCTCCACTCATCAATCTCCTCCTCCGTCAGGCACTCGGTGATCCCCATGCCCCCGGGTGAGTACACCTGGCTTCCATCGACGGTGATCAGGCGCGCCCGGTGGTGGGAGTGGCCGTACCAGCACGCCGCTGCATTGGGGTTGAATATTTTAGTCACCACCTCAGCCGAAGAGCCGCCGACGCTATAGGCGACGTCCTCCTGGACCTCCGCCCAGTAGTTGCGCCCCGACATGTTTTCCGTGCTGCGGTAAATCTCGGTGGGCAGCGTGATGTCGGCAGTCCCGCCGGAGCCCACGTCCACGTGGGTGTGTGCCGTGCGCTGCACATTCTCCTCGCCCGTGCGAAGCGGGGGGTCGCAGTGTTTGTAGGGGTCCCATTCGCCGTATCTGCCTCCTCTACTATCGGGGACAAGGAAATCGCCGTATCGGTCGCAGGGTGGGTCGTTTGCGGTGATGAAGACTTCCCACGTCTTGAGGTACACCCGCCGCGTTTGGCCGGACGGCGGCGCCGGGTTGACCGTGATCCGGTAACGCGCGTCGTTGCCGGACATGACCGTGCCGTTGTCCAGGGCAGCGATGCTGGCGGCGGGCACGCCCGGCCAGGCGGAGGGACAGGTTCCGCCGCCCACCGGCATGCAGGCCCACCCGGCGTCGGGATGCGCAATGTAGTTATTGGACTTATCGTCGGGATTGGGGTCCGGCGCCACCCGCATGGCGATCCAGCCGTTGCCCACCTCGCCGCCGGCCTCGGCCCGGTTCTTGACGTGGACGCGCCGGCTGAAGCTGCGGTCGCCGGGCATGATGGAACTCTCCAGCCAGGGACGCACGTAGGCGCCCATGATATTCACCCGGGCGCTCCCGTCCGGTTTCCAGTCTGGATTGAGCACGTACCGGTCCCACGTCGCCGGGCGGTGGTCCGAGCGCGGGCTGAGCACGTCGCCGCCCCAGGCCAACTGCGTCCGGATGCCGCTCAGCTCACGTCCCTCCAGCGCTTTGGGGAGCGAGAAGGTGAAGTCCACGTTGGCGCCGGTCTGCGCCGGGCCGTTGCTCCCGTCACCCAGCGCCGCGCCGGCGGAGATATCGAGGGAGATGTCTGAACTGGTGATGACCGTCATGACCGTATCGGAGGCGGCCAGGGTCCGGTAGCCCGTACCGGACCCGATGCTGACCGTCACCCCGCCGTCGGGCTCGCCCAGGTTGTCGTCCACCGTTTCGACGGTGAACGTGGCGACGCCGGAGGTGGGGATCGTCTCTGTCTTCGGGCCCTGGTCCCCGGAGTCGACGAAGTTGGGCCCGCCGTCGGTGGTCTCCGTCACCTTCAGGTTGACTGTCACGGGCGACGACGGCGCCGGGACCGCCCGCAGCGTGTAGGTGATGACCGTGCCCTCTTCGACCCGGGCCCGCCGGGTTTCGATGGTGACCAGGGGATTGGCGGCGCTCACGTCCAGCGGCAGGAAGATCCCCGACAGGCCCAGGTACACGTTGGTGTCGCCCACCGGGATCTGGCCCTGGTTGATGGGGTTATGGTTCTGCATGTTGCCGCCCCAGCGCGTGTGGGTGGAGTGGCCCAGGTGGTAGGTGGCCTTCGCCCCCGCCGTGGCGTGGGTCGTGCCCGACTTGGTGCCGGTGTTGGGGCCCCGCTTGTTGGTGGTCACGACGCCCAGGGCGTTGCGCTGGTGGGGCCCGGTCTGCCTGTTGGCGTCCCAGGTGCCGTCCCAGAAGTCGTTGTAGTCGTCGGCGACCTTGGGGCCGCCCATCCAGTAGATGGGGTGCGAGAAGGGCGTGTGGCTGGGCTCTCCCGACACCATGATGCCGGTGGCGGTGTGCCAGGCGGCGTCCACGGTACCGGTGCTGCCCACCACCCGGAAGGTGTCCTGGTACTGGCGGATGTCCGCGTGGCCGGTGCTCGTACCCCCGATCCGGTTGCGCACGAAGGTGTCGTAGTCGCCGATGTTGCCCGATTCGGCGTTGCGCTCGTTCTCCGTCTTGAACAGCAGCCGGAACTGGTCCCCCGCGCTCACGCCCGAGGGCTTGAGGGGCCAGTTCTCCGGGACGAAGTTGACGTCGGCGATCTGGACCTGGGCGAACGTGCCCTGGTTCGTGGCGTCGCTCTGGTCTCCAATGGTGATCCCCCTCGGCATCCCGCCGAAGCCCATGACGAAGGTCTCGTAGCCTTCGATCTCGCCGTCCAGCGGCACCGGCAGGCTGAAGGTGTGGCTGGTCACTCCCGCCGGCACCGTCACCGAGTGCGCGGCGGAGACATCGGTGGCGCGCACAAATGGACTATGTTCGGCGAAATCCACGACGATGTCCTTGCGCAGGTCCGCGTCGCAAGTCTGGAAGGTAATCTCAAAGGTCTGCTCTTGCGCCGTGGGCGAACTGAAGGTCAGCGTCGGCCGCAGCGAGTCGCCCTCGCGCACGTTGTAGCTGTCGCGGCTGAACCCCACCGTGTTCTTCGCCACAACCGGTCCGATGGGGCCGATTATCGGCGTGTAGACCCGCGTAGTAACGCTTTTTCCGTCGGTGTACTCGACCCGGAGCCGCAAGTAATAGCCGGCGTCCGCTTGCTGCAGGGTGTAGCTCTGAGAAGTCGCGCCGCCGATCGGGACAAACGTAGCCCTTCCGGGTCTATCCTTTCTCTGCCACTGGTAGCTGAGCGTGCCGTTGCCGTCGGCGTCGTCGCAGACCCGATGCCCCGTCAGGGTGCCGTTCACCTGGGGCTGGCCGCCGATCCGAAACGCGGCCTGGCCGGAGTTCTCAACGATCGTCGCCGTTACTGTGCTTCCTGAGCCCAGGTTGTAGTCGGCGCCGTCGGTGATGGCCAGAATGATGGTCTCGCCACTGTCTGAGACCGCGTCCTCCAGGATCGTAACTGGGAAAAAAACACTGGTGAACCTCGCCGTCCCCGCCGGAATGGTGAACGTCCCGGTGCGGGCCGCGTAGTCCGGGCTGCCGGCATCGATGGTGTAGTCCACCCCGGGCGTCGCCGTGCCGCCCATGGTGTAGCTGACGGTCAGGGCTGCGGTGAGATTCTGGGAGACCTGGAGTTGTAACTGTTGTGATAAATCTGATGGCTCCGGTCCCAGCGCAGTTAATGCGTTCCACCACACGTTCGGGACACTCTGGGCCGATGCTCGCTCGGTTGGCGTCAGGGCAACGGCCGTGATGACGGTGACGGCCAGCAGCGCTAGGGACGACCAGCGCCAGCCGCCACTTCGCGCGCGCCATCAGAACGCCTCTCGAACGTCTGTTCGGGGGGGGGGGGGGGGGGAGTAACCATGGATGTCACGCGGCCGATCAGTGCTTTCATCGTCTTATCCCTCTACGCGCTGTTCCTATACGGGCCTGGCCCTGCTCGCGGCTGGCCCGTTCGTTGCTCTCCAGCCGGGCACATGGGCCGCCAGCTTCAAGAGCCTATGCGACTTTCGGCAAATCATCGCAAATCCCCGCCGCTTTTTCAAGCGCGGGAGAGGCGGGCAGCGACGGATTTCCCCCGCCGGGGGAATGAGTATCACTGCAAACGGCCCAACTCTCCGGCAACGGACACAATGCCGGCGCAATGCCGGCCGGCCCTGGATTTACCACACTGCCTGGCGGCTCGGGCTGGCCCCCTGCGTCAGGAACCCCGCAGTCAGGAACCCCGGCGGCCCAGCCGCTCCTCCAGCTCCCGGACGCGGGCCTCGGCGGCATCGGCGCGGTCCCGCTCAGCGTTGCGTTCACTCTCTGTGCGGTCGGCGCGGTCGCGTTCCTGGTCGGCTCGCGCGCGTTCGCTATCAAAGCTGGCGATGGGCAGTCCCGTGGCCGGGTCGTGGAAGGCCAACTCGCCCCGCTCCCACCGCAGGTACAGGTCCAGCGTGGGACTGTAACCCTGCAAACTCCCGTCGGGCAGTTCCTCAATCTCTATGGCAACGTACTCGTCGTCCACCAGCCGGTCCCCGGCCAGCCGCGTTCCATGCCACCGGCCGTCAGGAGTGTGATCGAACCGCCAGTACTCCGGTATCCCCAACGCCGCGTAGTCCTGGCGCTTCTGCCCGGTATCAACGTTCCTGGTTCGGTAGGACGCTATCTCCAGCACGAAGTCCGGCGGCTTCCCTTGCTCGGAAATGACGTACCCGTTGCTCTCTCGGTACAACGCCGGGTCCACCCCGAAGGCCACCAGCAGGTCAGGGTAGTGGCTGCCCGCCATGTTCCGGGTGGGCCGGACCACCAGGTAGTGCTCGCCGGATACTATGATCTTATCACCCTCGCCGGGCCGCTGGGCCATGAGGCGCTGCTTCAGGTGGTGGACGTTACCGTTCTCGGCGAGACGGTCGAAACTGGTCATGTCGTCGGGCTCGCGTTCGGGCGGGTCCGGCAGCCGGAAGCGGCCCCTGGCTTTCAGTTTGCTGGCTGCGGTGTGGGGCGTGGTCATTTCGCACCTGGTTGATCGGCGGCAACGCGTTCTGCCTTGTCGAAACATGATCGAGTTGGCGTAACGGCAATCCGGCGCTCCCGCACAGGGCTGGTTCTGTGGAGCATATCGTACACCGCCGGCCGACTCACCGGCAACGGTGGGGGACACATTGGCCCTGGCGATAGTCAGCGACCGGGGCGGTTCACACCCGCCCGGTTGCCGAGACGTCTTACGGAGAGCATCGGCAGGCTCATGAGGCGCGGCCTGCCCTGCCTCATTCCCCAACACTGACGAACGGCGACGGCGAACCGGGTCGCGCCCGGCATTGCTGACACTTGCCCGTAGCGCGCCGGAGGTCCGGGTTGCTACGCTGGAGGCATGGCATTGTCCCGCGAGCGCATCCTGGAGGCCCTGGCCCGGCTGCCCTTCATCGACGTCGGCGAACTGGCCCTGATCCTGGGCCAGCCGCCGGCGACCGCCCACCGCGCCCTCACCGCCCTGCTGAAGAGCGGCGCCGCCAATCGCAGTCAGCCACGGCGCGGCCCATCTGCCCTCCAGCCACCGCTACTATCTCACCGGCAGGGCATCGCAGAAGCCGCCGCCGTACTCGATTACGACGCGCCCTCGGACTTGGTGCGGGCCTACCCGGTGTCCCGGGAGTGGCTGGCGCTGCTGCTGCGCCGCCTGGACGCGGTGGCCTCGGTGTACCGCCTGGCGGCAACGCTGTCTCCCGGCGTGGACGGTCTGTGCACCCAGGTGGAGTTCCAACGCCGGGGCCGGTTCGACGCGGTGATCACGCTCCACGATGGCCGCAGCTTCGGGGTGGTCCGTCAGGGCCTGGCGCTGCGCCGCCGCTCCCTCTACGACCGGCTCAGGGCCATCGCCGAGTATCATTACACCCGCCGCCCCGGCATCGTCCTGGTCCTGGTCCCCAGTCCCTGGGAGCAGCGTCTCACCAACGAGTTCTGCCTGAACATCGACCTGCGGGACTACTTTGTGGCCGTGGAGCGCCGCGACACGCTGGAGGAGTGGGACCGCACGCTCTGGCAATCAGCCAACTGGACCTTCGGCCGGACCTACCGAACCCTGGAGCAGGTGGTCGCCCAGGCCGACTCGGGCAACTGGTTTCACCCCGAAGCGCCGGCACGCAAGCGGGCGTCGCTGCCCGACCCGGAGAGCATGGTCCACGCCGCCCCTGCCTTCGGGGTCAACCCTGCCGAGAAGCGCGTCCTGGACCTGATCACCGACCATCCCATGATCCCCCGGCAGCACCTGGCCCGCTGGCTGGGCGTCTCCGACGGGAGGGTAAGCCAGATGACCCGCAACCTGTCGGACACCTGGGGATTGATCGAGCAGCACGGCAAGCGTAGCGACGTGCGCTACACCCTGTCGGAGCGGGGCATCGGGTACGTGACCCGACGGGACCGGGCCCAGCTATCCACCACCATGGCCACCTGGAGCACAGAACCCGCCGCCGACAATCACGGACGGCCCCGGCCCCGGGGACACCGCATCCTCACCTGGGAACGCCAGACCGGCCACGCCGACGGCATCACCTGGTTCCTGTCCGAGCTGGCCGCCGAAGCCCGGGCCGACGCCGCCAGCGAACTGCAATGGTCGGTGCCCGCCGCCCGCGCCGACCGGGCCTTCAACCGGGGCGAGGACGCCATCGCCCCCGACGCCGTGGGACACCTGCTGACGAATGGTCTCCACGTGCCCTTCCATTTCGAGCACGAGCTGCGCGCCCGTCACCCCAGGGGCGTGGCTGCCCGGCTCAGGCCCTACCTCCGCTACTACCGCTCCGACGCGCCCCGGGGCGACCAGCCGCCCTTCCCCACCACGCTGTTCCTGGTGGACACCGAGGAGGTGGCCGAGACCTACGTGAGCACAGTGTCCCACATGACCGCCATGTCGCTGCCCATCCTGGTGTCCAGTAGGGAGGTTCTGTCCGATAGGGGGCTGCTGGGGAGGTCCTGGCGTCCTCTGTGGGAACCGGAGTGTCCGCCCGTGACGCTGGGGGAACTGGGCGCCTGGGAGTGGGACGGGCTGCGGCGACGGATGCGCCGGGCGGAGACACGTTAGTCATGCTGATACGGCATTATCTGCCCAACACTGTGTCCGGGGGCGCAAACGTGCATTTCGGGGGTGATCTCGGGGTTGGCCGGGCGGCGGCGACGCATCATCCGGTGCCAAATTCAGGTAGGAAACGGGCGGCAATTCCCATTGACCCATCAGGAATTGCATTTTTACAACTCTGAAAAACCAGGCTAAAACAACGGGAGGGATTTCCAACCAAGTGCAATGGCCTGACGTGTCGCCCATGACCAGGCAAAAGACGAGGTGAAGCATATGTCAGATGAAGTCAAAGGAGCTGTTCACTGGGTGGACAAGGGGGAGGCGGCGCGGGAGCTGGAGGTCTCGCTATCGACGCTGGACCGGATGATCCGCAAGGGCGAGGTGGCGGTGGAGCGGAAGGGCCGGCGGGTGTTCGTGAAGCTGCCGGGGCCGCGCTACCCCAGCGACCGGGAGCTCTTGCGCCAGTCCAGAGCCAAAGTCGAAAGGCTGGAGCGCACGGTGGGGGAACTGGCCGAGGAAGCCGACCGGCTGGAGCAAGAAGAGGACCGGGCCCGGGCCGAGACGGGGAGCACCCGGGAAGAGTACCGCAGGCTGGAGGAGGTGCTGGTTGGAGAGCAGGAGGCCCACGAAAAGACTCGGCGGTGGGCAAGGTTCTTCGGCTTCACCGCCCTGGGCCTGCTGGCAATACTGTCCATCGTCATCCTGGCGGCCTGGTGGCTGCTGAGGTAGAAGCGCCGGTCCGTGATACGAAGGGAACGCCGCCGGCTGAGGGTCCGCCATTGACGGCGGAGCGGGAACGGCGGATAATAATAGTAAGACAATCACATATGCCGATGATCAAGACGAGACTCCATGCCGCCACGCCGGAAATCCAGGACCATCACATTCTCTTTGCCACCCGATATGTTCGAGGAGGTGCAGCGGGTGAAGGAAGCCGAGGGCCGCGACATGAGCGAACTGGTGCGCGAGGCCCTGCGGCTCTACATGGAAGACCGGGAACTGCGCCGTGAGCAGCGCCTGGAACGCCTGCGCTCCCGCCAGGCGAGCGCCGACGAACCGGAGACGGAACAGAGATGAACGACAAGAAGGAGCCACACATGACCAAGCGCGAGTTTGTACCCCTGACCCCGGCCGCGCTCTACGCCCGGGTCTCCAGCGACCGCCAGGACGTGGACCTGTCCGTGGCCGCCCAGATGCGGGCATTGCGGGACTACGCCGACAGGAACGGCTACTCCATCGCCAGGGAGTACGTGGACGAGGCGGAGAGCGGCCGCATCGCCGACCGGCCCCAGTTCCGCAAGATGATCGACGAGGGCAGCCAGGCCCAATCCCCTTTTGGCGTCATCCTGGTGTGGAAATTCTCGAGGTTCACCCGCAAGCGGGAGCACGCAGTGGCCTTCAAGTCCATGCTGAGACGGAAGGGCATCCGCGTGGTCTCCATCACCGAGCACGCCGACGACACCCCCACCGGCAAGCTGATGGAGGCCATCATCGAGTCGGTGGACGAGTGGTACAGCGAGAATCTTGCGCAAGAGGTTGTGCGGGGAATGCGGGAGGCAGCGTCAAGGGGCTACTTCCTGGCGTCGCGCGCTCCCTACGGGTACAAGCGCATCAAGGTCAGCGACGGGTTGAAGGACCGGCCCACCCTGGAGGTGGACGAGGACGCCGCGCCGGTGGTGAAGGAGATCTTCGAGAGTTCCCGGCGGGGCAACGGGCTGAAGGAGATCTGCAAGGAGCTGAACGGCCGGGGCATTACCAACCGGGGCAAGCGGTGGCAGAAGAACGGACTGCACTACCTCCTGACCAACGAAGCCTACACCGGCACGGCGGTGTGGGGGTTGAACAGCAAGGAGGAGAAGGCCGGTGAGCCGGTGCGGGTTGAGAACGCCTGGCCCGCCCTGGTGTCCCGTGAGACCTTTGATGCCGTGCAGCAGGGGTTGCGGGAGCGGGCGCCAAAGCGGCAGCGTCCGGCGCGGGCGGGCAGCCAGTACCTGCTGAGCGGGCTGCTCCGGTGCGGGGTGTGCGGCAAGCCCTACAGCGGGCAGGGGGCCAAGAGCGGCAGGTTCGCCTACTACGTGTGCGGCACGCTGCTGCGGGAGGGGGCGGGGACCTGCGCCAACGGGCGGTACCTGAACGCGGAGCGTACCGAGGACTATATCGTCGACAAGATCAGGGAGCGGATACTCACCGAGGAGACCATCACCGAGTTGGTGACCCTGGTGGCCGAGGAGATCGACGCCCTGGCCGGCGAGGTCAACGGCCGGCTGAAGGCAATCAATGCCGAGTTGAATGACGTGGAGAGCCGGATGGGGAAGCTCTACGAGGCCCTGGAGACCAGCGACCTGACGCTGGAGGTGTTGTCGCCGCGCATCCTGGCGTTGAAGTCGCGGCAGGACCAGTTGACGGCGGCGAAGGAAGAGGCCGAGGGCCGGCTGGAGCGGCGGCGGGTGGAGTTGCCCACCAGCCGGGAGATCAAGGGCTACGTGGCGGACTTCCGCGCGCTGTTCCAGGAAGGGACCTTCCCCGAGCGCAAGGCCCTCATCCGCAACTTCGTGCAGGGCATTGAGGTCGTTGAGGACGAGGCGGTTCTGACGTACACTATCCCCATGCCCCAGGACGGGATTACGTCGGAATCGGCCCCGGTTCTTGATTTCGTCCAGTCCGGCCCACCAGACTTGACCGTAGACAGTACCGGGGAGTGCAGAGCCATCTCCTCGGTATCTTTTCCCCCTATGGGACTATCCTCAGGCATGGGAATGGTGTAGCGCACCAGGGCGCCGCCGGGTTCCACCATGATCTCCCTGACGAAGGACTCGATGAAGGCCCGTCGCTCGGTCAACTCGCTTTCCCGCAGGTACCCGCTCAGGTCCTGGGCGTAGGCGGTGATGGTGTTCACGTCGTCCAGCACCACCCGCCGTTGGGAGAGCATGACCCGGGCATCCTCCGCCGTTTCTTCCAGCTTCTGCTGGCGTTCCCGGTGTTCCCGGATACGGGGCATGAAGTCGTCGACGTCCAGGTCGGTGGTTTCGGCCAGGTTGTAGAGCCGGTCCAGCCGGCGCTTCACGTCGGCCAGCTCCGCCTCAGCGGTCTCCAGCCGTTGGCGCTGTTCTTTGGCGATGCCGTCCATCTCCTCGTCCACCAGCCTGACCAGTTCGCGGATGTTGGACTCGGTGAGGATGTTGTCTCGGATGCGATCCACCACCAGGTCCTCGAACCGGCGGGCGTTGAGCCTGGGGCAGTCGCAGGCGCCGCGGCCCCGTTTCATCAGGGACTGGCAGACGTAGTAGGCGAACTTCCCGCTCTTGGAGTCCTGGCCGGACATGGCGCGGCTACAGGCGCGGCACTTGACCAAACCGCTGAGCAGGTAGGAACTGGCCACGCGCCGGGGGTGCGCCTGCCGGGGAGCGCGGGAGCGCAGTTGCTTGTTGACCTTGCGGAACTGGGTCCTGGTTACGATGGCGGGAAAAGCCTTCTCCACCCGCACCGGCTCGCCCTTGTGCTTCGCCGAGGCGCCCCACACGAGAGTGCCGGTATAGGTCTCGTTGCGCAGGATGATGTGGACGCCGTTCTTGGACCAGAGCCGGCCGGTGGGGTTGGCGATGCCCTCGTCGTTGAGGGTGCGGGTGATGTCCAGGATGCCGTGTCCGGCCTCGGCCAGGGAGAAGATGCGCTGCACCACCGGAGCGGTGTCGGGGTCGGGTTCCAGGGTGGGGCGTTTCTTGGCCCCGTCCTGGACCATGAGTTTCCGGTAGCCGTAGGGCACCCGGCTGGCGACCCAGAAGCCCCGGGAGGCGGCTTCGCGCATACCCCGGTAGACCTCTTCGGCAAGATTCTCGCTATAAAACTCGTCCACGCTTTCGATGATGGCCTCCATGAGCTTGCCGGTTGGTGAGTCATCGGCGTGCTCGGTGATGGAGACGACGCGGATGCCCTTGCGCCGGAGCATGGACTTGAAGGCGACGGCGTGCTCCCGCTTGCGGGTGAAGCGGGAGAATTTCCAGACCAAAATCTCCTGGAAGGGTGAGTTGGGCTTGTTGGCCTCGTCCAGCATCCGGCGGAACTGGGGCCTATCGGCGATTCTGCCGCTCTCGGCCTCGTCCACGTACTCGCGGGCTATGGAGTAGCCGTTGCGTTCGGCGTAGTCGCGGAGGGCGCGGAGTTGGGCGGCGACGGACAGGTCCACGTCCTGGCGGTCGCTGGACACCCGGGCGTAGAGGGCCGCCGGGGTCAGGTCGTTACCGTTACTCATTGCTTTCACCTCGTTCGTTCTCATCGGATTCGGCCAGTCGGGAGCGCAGGCGTTGCCTGCGCTGCTCACGACGCAGTTCCCTATCTTCCATGTACAGCCGCAGGGCCTCGCGCACCAGTTCGCTCATGTCGCGGCCCTCTGATTCCTTGACCCGCTGCACCTGGTCGTACATCTCCGGGGGCAGGGAAAAGGTAATGGTCCTGGAAATGCGTCGTGGGGGCATGGTGTCTCGTTGGGCTGCTGTTATATGGGTTTGTCTTACTATCTATCATCACACGTCGGTCCTGCCAGGTCAAGCGTCCGGCGGTCACCGTACCGCTGGCAGGACCGCCACCAGGGGCCGTGCCGGGCCTGATTAGCCTTGAGTTCCTTCGTCAACACGGTGTTGAGCAGAGGCCGACGATATAGTAGTAGTTAACACGCGCTGGCCGGGGGGCGGTATGGGGTTGGTCTGTCCCACCCGATTTTGAAAATTTCGTATGCGATAACGATTCACGCGATATTGTGAAACGCGCGACGGTAAAAAGGAAATTCCTTTCGGCGTGATTAACGGGTTCGTCCGTCGAGAGGGTTCACCTCGCCGATACCATGATGTTTGACATCGGGCGGGCCTGTCCATAGACTGCGCAGGCCAACAAAACGGCCCCGGTGCAGCGAACACCGAGGCCGCGGTAGATGGGGAATGGTGGTCCGCCATCGGGCTCAATGGTAGCCCTGCGCCTTCTGCGTGTCCAGCCCCGTCGTTCGCGGCGGGGCTGTTTTGGTCACCCTGTTTTGGGAGGTGCGTTTGTGTAGAGATGTCGTCTGAGTTGCTTCGGCGCAACTCCGAGGCACTGTAAATGTTGAGTGGGGGCTTTTCGCAGAACTGCTATGCGTTGTGCCTGGCCCGGCTTCGCCACCACAGGAACAGCACGGTCAGAGTGGCACTGATGACCAGAGCAACCGACCATCCGTACCATCCGCCAAGGCGAAGGGACACCCACGACAACGGGACCGTCACAACCCCGAAGAGTGCTCCCCATATGAGGGCACCGATGCCCAACCGCAATAACCAAGCAGCGACAGCGCTCGTCAATACCGGGGTGGAAAACGGTACCAAGAAGAGGCCGCCTCCGATCCATATAAGCCAATCCAGAGGCGTTCCGCCGATATCGATGGCCATCGTTCACCTCGCAGTGTTTCACGTTCATTAGAAAACACGGACGCCAAGCCGTCAAGATGAAGACTGCGGTTTCCCGACGGTGCGGCTGTCTGTTGCGGTCCGCCACCACTCGTAGGCTGGTCTAAATGCAGGCATACCCCGATAGCCAAAGACAAAACGAAGGAGATGGAATGAAAAAGGCACCAATCATGTTGACGGCGGCCGCGCTGGCCGTGCTGTCGACCGTGGTATCAATCGGCCTGTTGGCCGGAGGGACCCCGTGGGCCTCGGCGCAAACGGAAGAGTCTGAACCGGCCATTATCGCTCTCGGACCAGAGGTTCGGCATATTGACCCGGAGCCGTGGGGTTTGATGTACCGATATGTCGCCGGTGAGGAGGTACCGCCCAACGTTGAGCTCGTTATTCACACCGACGCCACGATAACCGTCACCAAGTCGCTGGGGGACCAGATTACGGAGGCCGGAGGTTCTCACATTTCTGGCAACGCTTGGCGCGTGCCGACTTCGGCGCTGGCAGCGGTGGTTCAGCGGGTCGACGTGGTGATCGTGGAGCGAGTCCCCGGTCTCACGGGACAGGCCTCGATCTCCGCCTACGACCGAATGTGGGGGTCGCTCGAGGGTGCGGTGGCCTCCTTTCGGGCAGGCGTTCCGGATAGTCAAGCCGCGCTCAAGTCGTTCATTGCCAAGGACGGGAAGGTGGCGGTCTTCGTTGATGCTGCGTCGGCGTCGCAGGAGGCCGCCGTGCGTACCTGGATGACGACCCGGGGCATCACACCGATAGACGAGGTATCGGGCGCCGACACCAGCGACAACGTGGTGGTCGGGATGGTGCCGCTCTCGAAGGTGGTGGAACTGTCCGATGCGTTCACCACGGCCCGGCTGTATGCTGAGAGCTACGACGGTCAGGACTTTACCTCCGACCGTAGCACGTGGCCGTCTGAGTTCCGAACTTTCGAGTCCGACCTTGTCACGTTCTTTACGAATGGGACCGTGCCCTCGTGGGCAACGGGCTCGGAAAGCAGTGGAGGGACCGACCAGGAAGGAGCAACGGGCCAGAATGGAGACTTGCCAAAAGTCTGGGATGACGGGTTGGTGGAGCGCTTGAACGAACACGGCGTCAAAACCTGGCAGGACGACGGGCACACTGCGCTCGGCATCAAGGTCGGCATCATTGATTGGGGATTCTCTGGATTGAACGAAACCCCCGGCCTGACCGATCTCGATATATGGGACGAGGACGACAACTCCGACGGCAACGCCTTCTGCCAGCCAGTGCGTCGAGGTACTTGGCCGTTGGGGCTTTTGATGTCGTTTACGTCCAAAAAATGCGAGCCTATTCAGCGTGCCGACCCTATCGAGGTAGACCACGGGGTCAACATCGCCGAGTTGGTCAAGGACATGGCTCCCAGCGCTGAGTTATTCTACGCCCAAGCCAACTCTCCCCGGCAGGTGTACAAGGCCGCCCGGTGGCTGGACGAAACGAAGAACGTTGACGTGATCGTTCACGCGGCCGGTTGGGCCTACGACGGCCCGGGCGACGGCACGTCGCCGTTGGGCGCCGCCTCGGATTGGACGTTCAACGAGAACGATCCGGGTTGGAACACCGACGAGCATTCGCCGTACCGGTACGAGCCAAGTCCGCTCAAGACCGTTGACGAATTTACCGACGATGGCCCGGTTTGGATCAACGCCGCCGGCAACATGGAAGTTATAACGATGCGGAAGACTGGTCTCAGCGTCGTGGGCGGCTCGACCATCTACAAAGATTTTTTGGTGTTGAACAGTGACGTTTCAGCGGTCAGCACCGAGACCGCCGGACAACGAGCGTGCCAGCGCATACCGTGGAATGCCCTCCAAATCTACGTCCACAACCTGCGTTGGGCAGACGGTTGGTCGTCGTCGGGAGCGAGTGTTGATCTGGACTATTTTGTGTCAAACGAGACGGTGAACCCGCAGCAGTACGGCCACCGCGCCTACGCCAACACCGCCGACGGGTACGACGAGCAACTCTCGCGCGTCCACCCGGTGCGCCGTACGGTGAAGATTGCGGGCGAAAACGACGAATCGGCCTGTCTGCGAATCAGGGTCAACCGGGATGACGAGGGCGATCTGCCGACCCTGCCCAACTGGATTCAGTTTCAGATCATAACCCAGGATTACGAAACTGAGGCGTCTTGGAACACCGGCAACGACGTTACTGGTCACAGCATCGTGAACCCGGCGAGCAGCGCCAGCCCGAACTTGCTGGCGGTGGGCGCACGCGACATGCGCTCCTCCAGCATTGAACTCATGCCGTACAGCAGCCAGGGGCCGGTATACCGGAAGGGCTCCAGCCTGACCTCGGAAGCGCCGGGGCGGATCAAACCTGACGTTACGGCGGCCAGCGGGGCGGCCACCTGGACAAAATTCAACAACGAATGTGACGATGACGACACCGCTGCCGAGTGCGGCGAAGACCTGTACTTTGGCGGCACCAGCGCGGCCACCGGCCAAACCGGAGGCATGGCCGCCCTCGTGGTACAGCTTTTCAAGGAAATCGGCATACCCTACAGCGCGGCCGACGTTGCGAGCTACCTGAAGGACGCGGGGGTTCAAATCAAGGCCGGCAAGGCCGACGAGAATTACGAGTGGGGCCACGGCTTCATCAAGCTCCCCTGTCGGCCCATCCCGGTAACCACGATCCCATACACCAGTTCGTCGGCCCGCTGGAACACAGAGGACTGCGAGTCAACGCGGCGTTCTGGCGCTTACGTCGATTACTACACTTTCCATTCGACCGTGGACCGGAAGATCAAGATCGACGTTGAATCCAGCGTTGATTCCTATCTGTATCTGATCGAAGGGGCTTACAACGGCGGCGACGGCTATTTGGAACGCGACGACAACGGCGGTGACGACGCAGACGACGCCCACATCACCAGGGACATCACGGCAGGTACGTACACGATAGCGGTGACCACGCGCTCGTCCAACCAGACGGGTAGTTACACCCTGAAGCTCAAGAACGCCCCCACTTGGGATGCGATATTGGATCCGGGTCCGGGAACGGTTACCTTCACTGATGATGGGTCGGTGTGGCACGAGTTCGAGGTTGATTCAGGAGGCGACGTCAAGGTTGTCGTCAACCCCACCAGCCCGGCCCGGCTGGAGATCTCCACCAGCAGTAGATCGGGCAACCTCTGCGGTGGTGAGGTCAATGACACCAAGAACCGCAGCGACGGCGACTCGATATACTTGGCAGGGTGCGCCGCTGGCGCCGGCGCCATTGAGTTGCGCCGTGAGGTGGACGACAGCCTGGTCCGCACCTACGACGTGGCTGTGGTCGCGGCCGCGTCCCAGGCGTGTAACCCGTTGCGCAGCTTCGACACCGACCGCCGGTCCGCGACCAGCGTCTATATCTCGTGGTCTAATCCGATCAGCGGAGGCGCTGCCTCCACCGGGCGAACTATCGAGATCAAGAAGTGGGTCAACAACGCATGGGCGGACGAGCGCATGATCTACGAACCCGCTACCGGAACGTCGGCGTGGCATCTTGGGATTGACGGCAACTCATGGTACGCGTATCGGGCCAAGAACGTCTGCGGAGGCAAGGAAAGCCAGTACACGTCGTGGTCTACGGAACGCCCGTGGTCGGGTTTTTCGGGCAGCAGCGGTGATTCCGAGCCGACGCCGACACCGACGCCGACACCTGACGGAGCCAGCGGGACATCCGATTCCAGCAATGATGAGGTACCGCCGCCGCCGGAGGAATGAGGCTGTCGAGAATCCGCGTGGAGCGTCGTAGGCTGTTTCACATCGTTCCACTTTGGTAAACCGGGAAATCCCGAGGGGGAAGGCGGGCAGGGAACGACCTCACCCGTCTTCCTTCTCTCTGTTCGTCGAGGGTCCCCACTCCAATTGTGGGGGGCTGCCGGTCTGCCACCGCCTGCTGAAAAGTTTGAAGCCCCGCGGCGTGATTCGTTGCCCCACAAACCACTTTCAGTCACCAGCCGGCCGATTCCCGAGTAACGAAATTTCCCCATATGAGGCGTCACAACGCATACCACATCGCCTACCAGGACCGAAGGCCGATGGCGTCAAGCAAAGGCGCGGCTCGGTTCCACCACGTCGGGGCTGCGCCAAGCCGGGCCCAAAGGCCCGACATTTTCAAGCAGCCCCGTGTGGGAGATCCAAAGGGGCAGGTCCACGCCGGAGCGTTCCATCTCGCTACGAGCGACGCCGAGGAAGTTGCCCTCGGCGATGAAGTCGTCGCAGACCAGCAGGACCAGGGGTTGGTGGCCGTGGTCGTGCCGAGGTTGGTTGGAGTAATAGTAGCGCAGGTAGGGGGCGAGGCGAGCGGCCATGGTGGAGGGATGGACGGCGCGGCGTTCCCATTCCAGGAAGAAGGGGAGGGTCTTGTCGTGTACCTGCACCACGCCGAAGGCGTCGGGGTGGACGGAGCGGAGGTGGCCCCGGTGCCGGAAATAACGGGTGGAGTGATGGGGCGGCGACACCTGGAGTGCCCGGCAGCCGGAAGTCTGCTTGGCCTGGCGGAGCAAGTTGCCCAGAAACCGGTGCACGCCGTCGGTGTGTTCGACGGCGCGGGCCAGGGGACGGCTGCGGACGCCGGGGACCTCCCGCCAGTCTTTGGCGGGCTCGCCGTCCGGGTCCTGGACGCTCCAGCGGCGTAGGGCGGTGGACACCGAGGCCCGGTCTCGTCGGGCCAGGACGGACAGGCCGCGTTCGCCCAGAGCCAGGCGGCGCTGGCCGCCCAGGACGGTTCTGGCGACCAGGCCCAGATCCTCCAGCCGGGCGGCGACGCGCCAGACGCGGGAATCGGAAAGGTCGAGGAAGGCGCACAGGTCGTCCACGGTGGCCCAGGGCCAGTCGGATAGGCAGTCCAGCATCCGCTTGTCGGCGGGCTTGAGCAGGAGGGGCAGCAGGTGGTTCGGAACGTCTTCGCCGGGAATGTCGGTGTCAATACCAGCGGGTCGAGCGGTTCTTTCCAGGGGCGGTTCGGTCGGCAACCCGCCGCCCGGTCTCAGGTTGGACAGCGCCTCCTCCAGGGACAGAGGAGTAGAGACCGACGGGGTGCGCCAGATAACGTCGTCCGCCACCGAACGCGCCGCGTCTTGCTCCTGTGCCAGGTAGACCGGCCCGGGGTATCGGGCCAAAAGACGACGGGATTGGCGCAAGCGCGTCTCGTCGGGAAAGAGAGCCAGCAGTCCCCGGGGCAGGGTGTCTCGGGAGTTGACCAGCCAGTTCACCCGGTCGGCGAAGGCGGTGCGGTCGGCGGTGGCGCCCTGGCGGATGACGCCGACGGTCCTGCCGCCGGCAAGGGCGATGGCGGCGTCCAGGGGATGGGCGCGGTACCAGCGGAACCGGAAGTCCCCTTCGACTGCCGCCACCGCCGCGACCAGCCGGTGGACGACGGCCACGGCGTCGAGGCGGGCCAGCAGCAGGCGCTGCCAGTGGGCCGATAGGGGCCGGGCGCGGAGCAGACGTGCTATGTCCATGCCTTCCGCCGCCGCCAGGCGTTCCAACCCCGGGGAGGTGAGCTGCCAGCGCCGGGTGGCAGCGGTGAGCGGGGAGGCGTGGCGCAGAAACCCGACCAGCCCCTGCGCCATCAGCCGATCCAGCACGCGGCGGGCGGTGGATTCAGCCAGTCCGGACACGGCGGCCAGTTCCAGCCAGTCCAGGAAGGGCATGGCCGCCAGGGTCCGCAGGACCAGGATTTCCTGCTCCCGGGCCTTCACGCGGCCTCGGCCTCCGGCTCCTGTCGTGCGCCGCCCTCGCCCCGACGCCGGGTGCGCGTGCGGTTGGACTTGCCCTTGCCCTTATTGGAATTGGCGTTGGCCTTCCCACTGGCGCCGGGCCCGCCACCGGGCTGGTCGGGCTTCTTGCCGGCGGGCTGCCCGCCGTCCTCCCCGTCCTCGTCCTCCCGTTCCAGCCGGTTCCGGTAGTCCTGGACCCGGAGGTCGGCCTCGGCCTCCAAAAGGGCCAGGGCCTCCGCCGGGGTGGTGTAGGTGGAGGCGGCGTCCCTGATCCGCTGGGCGATGGCCGGGTCTCCCGGCTCGGGCGGGCGCAGTTCCATGTAGTAGGTGGGTTCCCGGAGGCCGTCCACCGTGGCCCGCACGTAGCAGTGATGGGAGGGCAGGGACACCAGGTCCTCTTCGCCCACCCGTTCCCGGTCCAGTTCTCCCAGCAGCTCCTGGGCGTTGGCGGCGGACACCTGGAAGGCCACCAGGCAGCCCACGTTGGCCAGCAGGGCGTCCCGCAGGGAGTCGGAGATTTCGTCCAGCTTGGCCAGGCTCTGGGTGGCCAGGATGAAGCTGGCCCCGAACTTGCCCAGTTCGGAGAGCATGCCGCCGTAATCCACGCCGGGCAGTGCCTGCATTTCGTCCACCACCACCAGCACGCCCCGCCGCAGGGAGGGATCCAGACGGCCCTGCTCCCGGACCGCCGAGTCCACCAGGTTGAGGATGGACGCTCCCACCAGGGCCGATACCTCCGGGCCCACGTCGCCCTGGGCGGTGGACACCAGCAGCACGCCGCCTTCTGCGATGACCTGTCCCAGGTCCAGGGTGGAGCGGCGCTGGCCCAGGATGGCTCGGGCCCTCTTCGACGAGGCGTAGTAGGCCAGGCGGGTCTGCACCGGGGCGATGGAGTCGGCCTGGAGGGTGCGGGTCCAGGCGGAGTAGGTGTGGGCCCACCACTCGATGATGAAGGAGTCTTTCACCCGCCGGAGCACGGTGCGGCGGAACTCGCGGTCCGCCATGAGCCGGGAGCCGTCCAGGATGGTGAGTTGTTCGTCGTCGCCGGTGTCGGGATGGGAGTTGTACTCGTGGAGGGTCTTGACCACGTGCTCCAGGATGGACTGCATCCGGGGACCCCACTGCTCCCACACTCCCCTGGCGCCGCGCACCACCGAGTCGGCGGCTCGGTCCCGGTCGGGGAACACATTCACGTCCAGCAGGTTGATGCCCGGGGCGCGGGTCCGGTCGGCCAGGTCGATGAGGTGGACCTGGTCGATGATCTCTTCGGGAACCTGCCCCAGCAGGTCCTTCACCAAGTCGGCGTGGGGGTCGATGAGGATTACGGCGTCGAAGTTGTTTCCGGCCGCCTTTTCCGCCATCCTGTGGGCGACCACGTGGCGCATCAGGGTGGACTTGCCCATGCGGGTGCGGGCCAGGTAGAGGTGGTGGCTGCCCATGACCTGGGAGTTGAAGCGCACCGGGCGGGGCCGGCCGCCCACGGTGTTGCCCACGTGGGCGCCCTGGGCGTCGGCGTTGGCCGAGGGGTAGAGCACCCGGGACCCGGAGCGCTGCACCGAGGCCAGGGGGTTGCCGGCGCCCAGGGGGTGCCACAGGGCGGCCAGTTCCCGTGCGCCCAGGACGTTGCGGGCCCGGAGCAGCCCCGACGCCGGGGCGGTGGGCTCGGTTACGGGAAGCGCGGGGCGGACCTTGCCGGCCTTGAACCTGGCGCCGGCGGGGTTGTCGTAGCCCTGGTAGGCCAGGGCGGCGTGGCGCAGCAGGTCCTTGGCGCGATTCTCGGTGCCGTGCTCGGGGAGGACGGCGATGATTTCCAGTTGGGCCTGGAAGGCCAGGCGGGAGAGCTTCTCCTGGATCATGAGGGGGTCGTGGAGATTGTTTCCCGCCAGCGCCTTCCGGATGCGCCACCAGGCCCAGCCGGCCACGGTCATGGCCGCCGCCACGCCAATACCCAGCAGGACCGCCTTCCAGGTCTCGCCCCGCTGCACCCACAGGTAGCCCTGGAGCAGGGGCAGGGCCAGCAGGGCCAGGATGATCAGATGCGCCCCCTTCCTGGTCTCAGCCTGGTGTTGGGATATCTGGGCCGACGGGGCGGCTTCGGCCTGTTGCTTGCGGTGGAGCTTGGCCTGGTGGGGTTGGGGCCAGTCCGGCCCCAGGGACGTGAGGCTGAGGCGGGATACCAGCCGTTCTCCCGGCTCCAGGCCGGAGAGGGCGCCGATGACGGAGATCAGGGGGTCTGAGCCGGGCTCCCGCAGGTGGTCGTCGTCGAAGGTGCGCAGGGGCAGGTACTCGGGTCCCTGGAGCCGCAGGGTGGTGGTCCAGGCCCGTTCGCCCTCGGCCAGGCGCAGGGGGTCGTCCTCCGGGGAGAGCTCGTTGACCTGGGCGTGGCGGTGGTGGGCGCCCAGTTGCTGCTTGACGTGGGAACCCTCCCGGCAGCGGGTCAGCAGGGATACGCCGGCGGCGTCGCCGACGATTTCCAGGGAGAAGGGTTCGGGGGCTCCGATGGAGCGCAGGAAGTTCTCGACGCCGGACAGGCTGCGCTCCTCGGTGCGTGGGGCGGTGACGGAGAGCACCTTGACCTCGGGCGGGGGGTTGCCCTTGAATATGCTGCGTAGGATGTTGGCTAACATGGCTGAAGTCCTCCTTTTGTTGATTGGCTTTCAGGCGCAAGCGCCGGAGCCAAGTGGCCCCGGCGGGCGGGCGGGCGGGCTGACGCGGTATTGCAACATACGTTCTACACATTATGCCCGCCTACCGGCCTTGGCGCAACGGTCGCGGCGTCATCAACTGCGCGCTGAAGGCCGTCTTGGCGACGGTGTTCCGGGCGCTTTGGGCGGCCCGGTGGGGGGCTTTTTCAGTGGCCCGGCGGCGGCGCGGCGGGATGGTCGCCGGAACACCTGACGTGTCAGACTGCAATCCTCTCCGGCGGTTTCCCCCAGTGCGCACCCTGTAAGGAAAAAAGGAAGGATTGCATTCTGCAATCCAGGGGGTGTTTCCTACGGGGATTAGGGTATAAACGGCGGCGGCGCAGGGATTTCCAGCAAGCGATTTTACTGCGCCTCTATAATCACTTTATTGCAGAGATTGCAGTGCCAGGATTGTAGTTTTCGAGTGATGGTGAAGCCCGTGAACGAACATGATGAGTCCGCCATTAACGTGGAACACGAGCCCGGCGTGGAAACGGAGGCGTCCCTATCGGACGGCGCCCTATTGGACCTGCTGGACGCCCTGGTGGACCAGCAGGGCCGGGTGCCCGCCGCCCGGGTTCTGGGGGTGAACTACCGCACCCTGTCCTACTGCTGTGACTCCCGGCAGGTCTCCCGCCGGATGCGCCAGGCGCTGGTGGATTTTCACCGTGCCCGTGGCTCGGGTGCGGCTGAGGAGGGTGTCGGCGACGCTCCACCGGACGCCGACGTGGAAGCCCTGCGGCACCGGGTGGCTGAGCTGGAGGATGAGAATGCCGAGCTGCGGGAGTTGGCCGATGAACGGGATCGCCAGCTGGAGGAACTGACCCGCCAGCTTGCCGCGCTGGAAGACGACCGGCAATCGGGCGACGCCGCCGGAGTCGTTGACGTGGAGGCTGACGCCGACGCTGATGGCGCCGGCAGTCGTGAGCGGGGCGACGGGGCGGGCTTGGATTGGCAACCGCCCCGGCGCCGGCCCGGAATGCCCGTCGCCGGCGTGGTTACCCTGGAGGAACAGCCCGACGAGGCGCACGCCTTCGGACCGGCGGCGCCGTTGGTGGCCGAGTGGCGGCAGTTGCGGACGGGCGTCAGTGAGAGCGTCAGTCGCGTCGACCGGGCGCAGGCCGCCGTGCGCCGGTGGGAACTGGAAGCCCGGATGCTGGGCGAGTATCGCCTGACCCTGCCGCCGGAGACCTTCCCGTTGGACGATGCACGCAGACGCGAGCACGTGCACTGGCGACGGGACGCGCTGGTCGAGGCGCGGCGGGAGTTGCGGAAAGCTCGGCGGGCCAGGTGGCTGCGGCGGGCGCTGACGGTGGGGCTGTGGCGAAGGTGATGCCGAATTCTCGATCCGGCACCGTCTGGAGTGAGGTCACAGAGACATTGGTGTACCGAATAAGCAAGGAGTTATAAGCTGCTCGCGAGCAGAGACGACTGGCGCTTCATAGTCCTCATAGTGAAAGCGTTCGCTGTTCTCACAATGACCGTCGTGCTGTCGCGGCGACTTGGTTCATCATCAACCACTTCTTTGAAGCCCAAGTGGTCTGCGACGTGGACAACTCCCCTATGGCCTTGGCTCTGATGTTCAATCCGGTCCGAAAACTCACCGAAACAGGAGGTGAGGTTGTGGCGATGTCGTCATTCGAGCGGGAGACTGAACTCAACGGCAGACCCCACTGCCGCCGCTGAAAATACAGCATGACATAGAGGTGGGGATCAGGGTTGCAAGCGGCGATTGACAACGCACGCGTCCAGACCATACGATGAATGTGTGATTACCCGAGGCTTCAGGATACCGACGGTATTATGAAGGAACAGTTATGTGGCTCTTGATACTACACGGTTTCCTGGCGTCAACCGCAGTGGTCTGGTTTTTCGTGATTTGGCCAACGGCGATGTCCGCCAATCCCACGGATCCCGGTCTGTTTATCCCCTACCTCATTGTCACTCTCGTTGCCGGTGCTATCCTCGTTCTGGTCCTGCCCTTCATAGCACAGAAACTTCTGCGATCGTTGTAGCGGCAAATCGCAACCTGAGTTGTCGCCCGGCAGGCCATCATCGCGCAGACCGAATCGGACCGTGCGTTAGCGCTCGTAGGCAGTAGACCATCGCCATCAACGGAAGTGCCCTCCCCAACGAAGGAAGCGAAATTCGTCGCACAAGTTGGGTGTTTTCCTCTGCGGCGGATTTCAACCCGGAGTTCCGCAATTCTCTCAAATCGGGCATCGAGGCAGGCAAAGTCGAGAAACGCCTTTGTGAAGGGCGCGCGAGTATCCTTGGGGAACCCTAGGTCCTGTGGTCAGCTAGGAAACGGGGAGCGTTTCGGGTCCGTGTTCAAGCCATACCCTGTTCCCTGGGAGACTTGGCAATTGGCTTGCGCCTGTTCAACAGTCTCAATCCCCAGGACGAGCGGAGGCAGGAACCGGTCCGGTCCGGTTGCTCTCCCGAAGGGTTGATCACGGGTGCCTCACCGTCCTGGTCGAGCTTTCCCATCGCCACACATTTGGCGAGTGACGGGTTGCCTGGATCGCTTCTCCATCACGACGTGCGCCGGATTGTAATTTCCGATATCTGGCGTGGGCTGGATTCACCATGCCTCCGATTTTCACCCCGATCAGACAGTTGCCGCAATTACCTTCAATGCGTGGTTGGGTAAGTGTAGACCATGACGAACCACGGTTTGTGCCGGCCCACATCGCCTTTACACTGCTGAGACCGAGGGTTTCGCCGGAAGCGCACGGGAATTCTTAGGTTCACAATCGGATCAGCGCTGACAGTTTGACTCGTTCCGGTGACTCGCGCCCGGAATACCACAATGCCACCTGATCCGGTTCTGACATGAACCAGGCGAATGACCCCCAGGCCAATTCAGCCACCGAACGTCGAAACGAGGCATCATCACGGTCTGCATACGCGGTGACAAAGGCTACCTGATCCTCGCTGAACCCGGCCTCTGTAGCGATCATAAGGAGTGCAGTTCGCCTCGCCTCGGTAATTGGGCCGTCGGTCGCCACCACCTCCACGAATACCAGCAATGGATGTTCCGGACCCAGGTCCACTAGGATCATGTCCGGCAGGTTCCGTTCGGGGTCGATGGTCAGGCCCAGGGTCCTCGCCAGTTGGTTGTCCTGCTCAACCACCTTGTTGCGGCTCTCGCTCAGCCACAAGAGTCCGGGAATTTCCAGGAACCTCGGAGCGAACTCTTCGACAACTGCCTTTGAGATTACAGAACTGGGTCCGGCAGCCATGCTGCGGGTCTGACCGTTGGGCAACAATACGAGGACGTGGGTTCCGTCGGCGATCACGCCCGAACGCAGGATTGCGGTTCGCGCCAATGCGGAGGCCGAAAGGTTCGCCTCACGCCACTCAGCAATAGACCTCTCCAATCGCTCCTCAGCCAATGCGGGGGCAAACAAGGCAGCGAAGCTGGCGGCCAGAGCGTAGCGTGGACTCGGAGAGGTGGTGGCAAGTCCCGGTCTCTCCGCAACTGCCCCGATCTGAACCAGACCTCCCCTGAGCGTTTCATCCCTGATTGGCTCACGGGTGTTTGCGGCGTACCAGCGTCCTTCGATGTCCCGGGTTGCCGGCCGCATTGACTCAACCAGCCATGTTTCCCGGTCGCCATCCCCAGTCAAACCCGCCTGCGCATCGGTCATCCTGGTAACTTGGTCGGGGCGTATCCAGCGCGCGTTGGCGTCAACCGCGCCCACGTACAGCATCACGAACACCGTTTTCGCCGCTATTTCTCGGGTGACGTAGTTGCGGTTGGCCGTTCCCACGGGAAAAATGAGCTGTAGCCTTTGGTAGATGTCATCAACCGGAAGCACGGGAGGCAACGTCGTCATCGGTCGGTCTCTCCGTAAAGACGCGCCACCTCGCGTTCTATGAGGTGTCTACCTGCGCCCTGTCTCACCAGTTCGGCAAGCTCCTCCACATTCTCCGGAGGGGGCAGTGGCAGGGCATCCAATTCGTAGGCCGAGACGGCGACGCTGCCGTTGATGCACCGGAACAACTGGTCCGCCACGCTGCTATTCAACAAGGCCGCCAACGTACCCGGAGATACCGTTGGTGGGTCGTTCTTGGGCTGGATCACGTTCAGGTGGTTCTCGACCACGACTCCGTCGTGGTTGGCGAGGAAATCCACGGGAAGTTCCGCCGCCACCAAGCGTCGGCTCTGCTCCTTCGCCGTAGTCCTCTGAAGGAGCACACAGGGGGTACGGGTAATCAGCCACTCCTGGCCGGGCTCGGGTTGAAAATACGGTTGATGGTCTCGTCGCTGTGCGCGAAAGTCGAAGATACCACCTGGGCGCACCGACTCCGCCCAAATCAGGGGCAGCCGTCCTTTTCCTGGAGCATTCCTGATTGCACTCCTATGCCGATTCCATACCAGGGGACCGGTGCTCACTTCGTATCCGTAGTCGGAAAGCCGGTGTTTCAGGCGAACGGCAAGGTGTGTTAATGACGACTGGTCGCCAGTGCGAGGGATCAGCCAGGGGCTTTCGGGGTTATCGGGGAGTTCAAATGTGCTCGGGGGAGTGGATGCAATAGACCCATTCGCAGCTACTGATGTGAACCTCGCCTCTCCGCTACCGGGTTGAACGCCGCGCCGATATACGACAAGAGCTGTTTCCTGCAGCACGTCGGCAAATACTCCCTTGCGCTCGGCAATAAAATCCAACTTGATAGGCGGCGCTTCCTGCGCCAGCAAGCCGCGCAGTGCCTTGAAATACGCACCCGACAAGAAACTGGTGGGAGTGACCAAGGCAATCGTTCCCCCGGAGCGAGCGAACCGAACCGCCCGGTCGGTGAATAGTCCGTATAGGTTGGCGTGTCCATACAAACTCCGCTGGTACCGGCAGCGCTGCTGGGAAGAAAGTTTGACACGTCCATACGGGGGGTTGCCGACCACCAGGTCAAACGCCTTCCATTGATGATTCACGTCAAGGGCGTCGCCTACCCGAATTCGTGCCTGGGGTCTCTTGTCAGTCAATATACCTAGGTCATACAGTGTTGCGTCCAAGAAAATCTGCGAAAGCCACGCCGCAAAAGGGTCTAACTCAATCCCGTACAGCCTGCGCTCCACGTTCTCAAGAACCATCCCGGGATCGCTGCGCTCCATGCTGAGCGCCATGCGACGGGCGACCGGCGCCAAGAAAGCCCCGGCGCCACACGCGGGGTCAAGGATTCTGGCGGTTCGCCAGTCAACGCCGGACTCAGTAGCCATGTCCAGTAGTCGTTCGCAAAGGTACGGAGGGGTGTAAAAGGCCCCCAGGTCCGAGCGGCGCTTCTTCGGCATTGTTCCCGTATAGAGCGCTCCTATGGCGTAGCTGGCCTCGGGCACATCCAGGTCGGCTGCCAGTCTGCCGATTTCTCGCGCCGACTCCAAGGCTTCGGGCGGCACGTCGACGACGCTGATGCAGGCTGGCGGCTGTCGCATTGGAAGGCCGGCAAATCCGCCAGAACGCTTGCAGAGCTCGTCCCAGTACGAAGCCGCTGCGGTTAGCGTCGTCGTCATGGATGCGGCCATTGAGTCTTCAGAGATGAACGACGCCGCCAACCTGCGGGCTCTTGCTATTTCAGCCGTCATGGGATTCATGCGAACTTATCCGTTCTGTTCAAACGTTAGTGGTGTAGGGTGATACAATTCCGCCCAAATAACACAGGATCCCCCGCTGTGAGCGGCGTAAGCTTGCGCGGAACCTTTGTCATTGAACTGGGATGCTCCAATACTGAGACGGCTCGATGGTACCAGTCCATCCCGGCCGTCGGCAATAACTCCGGCAACGGTCAACGGTTCCGCGCCAGTTTGACCGGTGAGGGCCGCCTATTGGCACACCAGCGGGCCGGGGCACGAACGTGAGGACGCAGTGTCTCATGGCGAGTAAGTTCCGCAACGGATCGTACCAGCAGGCACATGGTACAAATGGCGTTTGGCGAGTCCTGCGGTGATTGCATTCACAATATCTCTGGGATAATTTTCCTTTACACGAAGGAGCGATTATGCCGTATCTGGTTGGTTTGGCAGTCGTGGTTGCCGCGTTCGCGTTCTGGCTACTGTTCATCAGGCGAAACAAACCCCGCGCCAGGGGCGCCGATTTGACGGAGTTGCGTCAGGCGGAGAACAAGGTCAAGGTGTCCGCCCCCATTCTGCGCAGAGACATCGACATCCTGGAGCGATTTGGCTCCGACGTGTTGCAAGACGCAATCGAGTTGCGACGCGCTCAAATACTGCGGGGCGATCATCCCGACAGCCCGGGTCAGCCACGATGACCCCAGGCCGCAGGGACTGGATCGCATATCTTCCCGACCGCTCCGCATGGCCCCCGGAGCTGGCCGAGGTGGTGGCGCGCGGCCACTACCTGCGCTGGAACCACAGCGATGACTGGATCATCCTCATGTCCACGCTGAGCGGCGACAAGGTGCCCGTGCAGTCCGGCGGGGCCGTCCAGGCGCGCCTGGCGGTCAATCGAGTCACCGGAGAGGTAATCCATCCCACGCCCGGCGCCATGATCGAACAGTGGCAGGCCGAAATCTATGGGGAGGTGTACAAATCTCAGCAGCGCCGGAGTACGTCAGGATGGGACCAGGCAAGCGGCCCCGTCAGGGGCATACCGCGAGACAAGAAAGACTAGCTGAACAGGCGGCCCAAAATGCGGCGAATGATGGAGTTTTGCATTGCTGCCAATTGCCCTTCTGCTGATGTCGCTGGCGGCGACCGGGGTGGTTGCCGCCAGCGACTATAATCCCACCAACCCCTACACCCAGGTTCACGACTCCTGAACTCCACAAACTCGAAGAAACGAGGGAGCCTTCAGACGATCCGGTCATTCTGAGGCAGAGGGAGGCGGGGAATGTTGAGTGTGCCCTCGTTCACCTATCCCAATGTAGAGGAAGCCATGGCGCTGAATCTCGAGAGCGTCCAGGGCGTTGCGTCCGTCAAACAGGAGACAGGGACGACGCGCGAGGCGGGCGATTTCAGGCCAGTCGGCGTTGACGCACTGGTCCCATTCGGTGGCCAGCACGATGGCCCGCGCGCCGACGGCGGCGTCCTGGGGCGTGGCCGCAATCCGCACTTCGGGTGGCAGGCACTCACGCCCATTGTCGGAGGCTTGGGGGTCGTAGGCGGCCACGCCGGCGCCGTCGGCGACGAGAGCCCTGGTCAGGTCGATGGCGGGCGCTTCCCGGGTGTCGTCGGTGCCAGGCTTGAAGGCCAGGCCCAGCACGGCAACGGGAACGCCGGTGAGGTCGCCGAACCGGTCGCGCAGGGCGTACAGCGGGAGCAGTCGTTGCCGGTCGTTGACGTTGATGACCGCGCGCACCAGTTCCAGGTCGAGGCCGCCGGCGGTCCCCAGGTGATGCAGAGCGCCAACGTCCTTGGGCAGGCAGGAACCGCCGTAACCGAGGCCGGCGTACATGCGCCCGCCGGTTCTCGGGTCCAGGGCCAACCCGGCGCTGACGTCGTTGACGGACGCGCCAACCCGGTCGCAGAGGGAGGCGATTTCGTTGATGAAGGAAACGCGCGTGGCCAGGAAGGCGTTGGCGGCGTACTTGATCATCTCGGCGGTGGTGACGTCGGTGACGACGAAGGGGGCGCGAGTCCCGGCGTACAGGGATTTCACTGCGGTGACGGACCCGGTGTCGCCCGGGCCGGCGCCGATGACGATCCGCTCCGGATGCAGCCAGTCGTGGACCGCCCGTCCCTGCCGCAGGAACTCGGGGTTGGCGACGTAGCGCAGGTCGGTTCCGGCCAGGCAGCGCTCAATCAGGTGACGGCCGGTTCCGGGCGGAACCGTGCTTTTCATCACGACCAACGTGTCGGACCGTCGCCTGGCCGTGATCCACGAAAGCGCCGACCTGACCCTGTGCAGATCAGCGCTCCCGTCGGGCGCTGGGGGAGTGCCAACGGCGATGAGGGCCACGTCTCCGACGGGTTGGTCAAACGTTGCGCCGTGGGCGAACTCCAGACAACCGTCGGCAATCGCCGAGCGGACGATCTCCTCCAGACCCGGCTCGTAGAAGGGGAGAATTCCGGACCGCAACATGTTCACCCGGTCCGGGTCAGTGTCGATGCCAACGACGCGGTGTCCGGCGGCGGCCAGGCAGGCAGCCGCCACGGTACCTACGTATCCGACGCCGACGACTGTGATTTCCATGCTGCGCATTGTCCTCGCTCGGATTCCGGTTCAGATGGGCAATACGATTTGCCGATAGATGGGAGCCGGTATTATTATATACTACGTACCGCATCCGGATTGATGGAAGTCCGTTCAGCGAACCGTTCGGTCAAGGCGGCTCGAATCACGCTGGCAGACACCGTTCATCGACGGGACGCCGAAAGAGATCGGGTCATACCGGAGCAATCAACCCCAACTGCCCACCGCAAAGCGCAATGTTTCCATGAAAATCCTGCAAGTAATCCACGGTTATCCCATGCGGTATAACGCCGGCTCGGAGGTGTACACCCAGGGATTGTGCCAGGCGTTGGCGGAGGAACACGAAGTTCACGTCTTCACCCGGCAGGAAAACGCCTTCCTTGCCGAGTACGCGATGCAAGTGGAAACAGACCCGGCGGATAGCAGGATTGCGTTGCACGTGATAAACATGGCCCGGGCGCGGGACGGGTACAGCCACCGGGCGGTGGACCTGGCCTTTGCTGGCCTGCTTGACGAATTGCGACCCGACGTGGTTCACGTGGGCCACCTGAACCACCTCTCCACGTCGCTGGTGTTTCCGGTGAAGGAGCGGGAGCTGCCCCTGGTGTTCACGCTCCACGATTATTGGCTGATGTGTCCCCGGGGCCAGTTCATCCAGATGTACGAAGACGGGGGGCAGCAGCCCTGGCCCGTGTGCGACGGTCAGGACGACCGCAAGTGCGCGGTGCGCTGCTACCGCCGCTACTTCGGGAACGACGCGGATGCCTACGAACTGGACGCGTCCCACTGGACCGGCTGGGTGGGCCGGCGGATGGCCCACGTGAAGGAGGTGTGCGGCGCGGTGGACCTGTTCCTGGCGCCGTCGCGTTACCTGCTGGGGCGGTTCCGCGACGACTTCGGCGTGCCTGAGAGCAAGCTGGTTTACCTGGACTACGGATTTCACCGGGACCGGCTGGGTGGTCGAGAGCGGCGTAGGGGGGAGCCCTTCACCTTCGGATACATTGGCACCCACATACCGGCCAAGGGGGTGAACCATCTGCTACAGGCTTTTGGCGAACTGGCCGGTCAGCCCCGGTTGCGAATATGGGGGAGGGACCGCGGCGCCGAGACGGCGGGCCTGAAAGGGATGGCGGCGGGGTTGCCGGGCGACGCGGGAGGTCGGATTGAGTGGATGGCGGAGTACCGCAACCAGGATATTGTTGGGGAAGTGTTCGACCATTGCGACGCCATCGTGGTGCCGTCCATCTGGGCGGAGAACTCTCCCCTGGTGATCCACGAGGCGCAGCAGGCCGGGGTGCCGGTGATCACCGCCGATTACGGCGGCATGGCGGAGTACGTGCGCCACGAGGAGAACGGGCTGCTGTTTCGCCACCGGGACCCGGCGGCGCTGGCCCGGCAGATGCAGCGCCTGGTGAACGACCCGCGGTGGGCGGGGCAATTGGGTCGTCGTGGGTATTTGCAGTCGTCGGGCGGCAACGTGCCCGGCATGAAGGAACACGCCCAGGAAATCCAACGCATCTACGACAATCTGCTATCGAAACGAGGAGCCCCATGAACCTGGAAAGCCCTCCGGTCGCCATGATGGAACCGGTTTCAAGCCGAAACGCCTACGCTGGCCCCTGGCGCATCACTTTTGACACCAACCCGGACGATTGCAACCTGCGCTGCATCATGTGCGAGGACCACTCGCCGTACAGCAGCACCCAGTCCGACCGGCGGGCTGCTGGCCGGCCCAAGCGTCGGATGGACATCGGCCTGATCCGACGAGTTTTGGAGGAAGCCGCGGGCAACGGGCTCCGGGAGATCATCCCGTCCACCATGGGGGAGCCTTTGCTCTACCGGCACATGGACGAGATCATTGACCTGTGCGCGGAGTACGGGGTGCGGCTGAACCTGACCACCAACGGCACCTTTCCGGGCCGGGGCGCCCGGTCCTGGGCGCAGCGGATTGTGCCGGTGGGTTCGGACGTGAAGGTGTCGTGGAACGGGGCGACCCGGGAGACCCAGGAGCGGGTGATGCTGGGTTCAAACTGGGAGCGGGTGGTGGACAACGTGCGGACGTTCATCGAGGTGCGGGACGAACATGCGGAGTGGGGCGGCAACCGTTGCCGGGTGACCTTCCAGCTGACGTTCATGGAGGTGAACGTGGCGGAGTTGCCGGCGGTGGTGGAGCTGGCGGCGGCACTGGGCGTGGACCGGGTGAAGGGGCATCACCTGTGGGTGCACGGGCCGGAGATGCGGGATCAATCGTTGCGGCGCAGCCCGGAGGCCATCGCCCGGTGGAACGACGCGGTGGCGGCGGCGCGGGAAGCGGTCGAGCGCTGTCCTTTGCCCGACGGCCGCCGGGTGATGCTGGAGAACATCTTCCCCTTGGGCGCTTACGGCGAGACGGACCTGGCGCCCGGCGGGGAATGCCCCTTCCTGGGCCGGGAGGCGTGGGTGGCGGCGGACGGGAGGTTCAATCCCTGCTGCGCGCCGGACGTCTTGCGGCGCAGCCTGGGAGACTTCGGCAACTTGGGCGACCAGAGCCTACGCAGCATCTGGGAAGGCGCTCATTATCGGAACCTGCGGTCCAACTACATGGAGCATGATCTGTGCCGGGGTTGCAACATGCGGAGGCCCGTGCCCGGCCCGACCGGAGCGGAAAGGGTTGAAGGGCCGCGGCCGCATTGCGAGGGATGATGACGGAACCCAGCTGGAAAGCAGACCTGGAGCGGGACGGCTTCGTCCACCTGCCGGGGGTGATTGACGCCGACGTTGCGGCCAGGTTGGCCATGCTGTCCCTGCGGTCGTTGGACGAATACGCGGCCTCCGATGACCTGGTGCGCACGGGCGACGGCGTGCCGGTGAAGCTGCTGTATCCCCTGGATAAGTACGGCGAGTTCGTCTCGGCGCTGGGCAGCCGGGAGATTCGGGAAGTGGTGGACGCTCTGCTCCCTCGGGACGACTCGGTGTTGACCTGGGAGGACGTGCTGGTCAAGCCGCCGTCGGTGGGCGTGGCGGTGGGGGCGCACCAGGACATCGGACTGGACCCGACCCGGGACACGGTGCACAGCCTGGGAATTTCCCTCAACGGGGACCGGGACAATCCGGTCCATTTCCTGCCGGGCAGCCACCGGTTGGGTCCCTTGACCAAGACTGCGGTGGAGGCGCTGTGGCGGGACTGCCAGGACGAGTTCCGGTCGGTGGAAACGCAAGCGGGGGACGTGGTGATCCACAACGTCCACGTCCTGCACCACTCGGAGGCCAACCGCTCGGCGCGGCCCCGGGCCACGTGGTACCTGGAGTTCCGCAGCCTGCGCTCGCTGTTGGAAAAAGGGCCGTGGAGCCGGGATTGGGCGGAGCGAAGGCGCGCCGTCTGGGTCCACGCCCGGGCCGCCAACGGGGATGATATCGGCGACGATGAGTCGGCTTCGGTCAGAGAACGCGTCGAACGGCTGGAGGATGGGATGGAATCGATGCGGGTTCCTCACGTGACCGACGGGGTGCGCTACGACCCCACCAGTCCCTACAACCACTTCTCGGGATGGAGCGAGGACTGGAGGTCCAGCCGCCCGGCGCCCGACGGCACCCATCACGTGAAATCCGTGGACGGACGGCCCATCTACCGCGCCAGGTTCCGGGAGGTGCTGAAGTTCCATTCGCCGGGCCTGGCGCCCGTAACCGACGGGTCGGGTTCCTACCACGTCACGCCCGACGGCAATCCGGCGTACCCGGAGCGCTACCGGCGCGCCTTCGGGTTTTACGAGGGCCTAGCGGCCGTGCAATCGGACAACGGCTGGTTCCATATTCTGCCCAATGGCGTGGCCCTCTACGGGGAACGTTACGATTGGTGCGGCAACTTCCAGGAGGGGCGGTGTCCGGTGCGGGACTCCGCGGGCCGGTACTTTCACAATAATTCCCACGGGGAACCGGCCTACCGGGAACGGTACCGGTACGCCGGGGACTTCCGGGACGGCCTGGCGGTGGTACAGAACGAGGCCGGAGAGCACACCCACATCGACGCCGACGGCAACCTGCTCCACGGCAGGTGGTTTGTCGACCTGGACGTGTTCCACAAGGGTTTCGCCCGGGCCAGGGATCGACGGGGCTGGCACCACGTGGACACTGCCGGCCTCCCGCTTTACGAGACGCGCTTCGGCAGCGTGGAGCCCTTCTACAACGGTCAGGCTCGGGTGGAGTGTCTGGACGGGTCGTTGATCATCATTGATGAGGACGGCGAGACCCTGCTCCGGTTGAGGGGGCCGTCCCGCACCACTCTCGAGGAATTGTCCGGCGACATGGTGGGCGCGTGGAAGACCCAGACGATACGGGCCGCCGTGGAGCTGGGGGTGTTCGAGACCCTGCCGGCATCGGCGGCAGACCTGGATTCGGCCCTGCGCCTGGCTCCCTCCAATGGCTCCAGGCTGCTGCGGGCGCTGCTGGAGTTGGACCTGGTGGCGCGGGACACCGGCGGCGTTTACCACGCCACCGCGAAGGGAGCCCATCTGAAAGGCGGGCACGAATTGTCCCTGGCGGCGGCGGCCGGGCACTGGGGCGGGCCGTCCTACGAAGCCTGGCGGGGGCTGGCCGACGCGCTGCGCGCTGGCAGAACGGTGGCATCGGGAGACGGACCGGACGACTTCTTTCGCCGTCTTGCGGACCGACCGGCAGACCTGTCCGCCTGCCACCGGACCTTCGCCGCCTATGCCAGGCACGACTACGGCGCGCTCGGCCGGGTGTGGGACTTCGGGGTTCACGAGTCCGTCATTGACGCGGGCGGGAGCACCGGCGAGCTGGCTTTCAGTCTGCTGCGGGCATTCCCCGATTTGCGGGCTACCGTGTTGGACCGCCCTGAGGTGGAGAGTCTGTACGCTGCCCCCGCCGACCTGGCGGACCGCTGCCGCTTCGTTGCCGGCGACCTCTTCCGACCGTGGCCGGCGCGCTCCGATGCCGTGGCGCTGGCCCGGGTGCTCCACGACTGGCCTGACGACGACGCTCGGCGCATCCTGGGTCGCGTCCGAGAGGCCATGCCTCAGGAAGGACGCCTGTACGTGGTCGAGATGGTACTGGACGATGACGAGGGGTCCGGCGGGCTGCTGGACCTCAACATGCTGGTGATGACCGGAGGTCGGGAACGCGCCAAAGCCGATTTTGAGCGTCTGCTGGCGGAGGCCGGCTTCCGTTTGTCGGAGGTGATCCCGACGGGAACCGTCAGCTCATTGCTGGTTGCCGAGGCGGTGTGAGCTCGGCCGACGGCGTGGGCCGCACCCGGTCGCTGCTGGGCGCTGCCCCGATGGATCGGGAGTTGGCGCTGGTGCTGCGCCACGCCGAACGGGGACGCGTCGGCTCGGATGATTACGGCAACGACGCGCCGATCACCTGCCGCGGCCGGACTGCCGCCCGGCGGCTGGGCAGAGGACTGGCGTCGCTTCCGCTGGCGGCCCTGAAGACCAGCCCCTTGGTCCGCTGCGTCCAGACCGCCGACGCGCTTATCGCCGGCGCCGCCTGGGGCCCACCGCCGGTGTGCGACCCGCGCCTGGGCGGCCCCGGACCCTTCGTGGTCGAGCCGGACCTGGCCGGACCGCTCGTCCTGGACCTGGGCCCGAGGGGCGTGGTGGAACGGCAGCTGGCCGGCGCGGAACCCCTGCCGGGCATGAGATCGACTTCCGACGGCGTCGCCCTCCTGCTGGACCTGGTCGCCCCCCGTAACGAAACCCGGCGGGGCATCAGCGTATTCGTCACCCACGACGTGGTGCTGGCGACGCTGGTGGGCAGTCTATACGGACGGTAGTGTATCCGTTTGAATTATGCGATCCGGGATGCCAATCTCACCTCGCGTCTATTCCAGGAGCGAACATCGCCCATACTGCGAGGCAAAAGTTCGCGATTGGAACCATCATCAATCCCGCGAGCCATACTGGTTTGCCCATATCGTTCAGTCGCGCGGCTGTGGGCAGCACCACGAATCCTACCCACGTGAGCATAAGCAGGGTGAGTCCGTAGATGTACGGCAGGGACGGGTGGACGACTGCCCATTTTGGGGCCATGAGAGCTACTGGGAACAGGGGCAGCCACCAAATGATCGTTAGCCAGGACACTACAAAGCCGGCGTAAAGTGGGCGTCCTATAGTCATGACAATGCTTGGTTCTGTGTAATTTCAGGGGTGGTTTTCATATGAAACCCCACAGCTCCTTCGTAGCGCAGTCTCTGCACTTCATAAACCCCGGCGTCTTATCATCGCCGCATTCAGGGCATTCGTCAGAGGCTCGTACGTACAACCATGCACGCGGGTTCGGCGGTGCTGCGCACGGTTCTGCGGCTTCTCTCACGACTTTTACAGCCTTGCGCCACGAATCGCCCCAATTCTTGCTCCCGACCGGCAACAAGGTCTCCCAAGGTTCTTCATCAACCATGAACTCCATCTGCCCGCCCCTCTCCCACAAAAACCCCATTTGCGAACAACCGAATGGCGCGACCTCGCTATCATCCGGCACCCATAACAATCGACTAAGGTCTGGATCTTCCCATTTGTGATTGTTGCCGTTCCTCTGCCGCCCCATCCCTACACGAGTTTCAACGTTTCCCTCTGCATCAGTTCCCAAATGGCCCAATCCGCCGCTGGTAATCCACACCCATGGACCAGATAGCCTTGGCGAGGACGGGACTGGCAACGCACGGTCGATTTTCCGCATGATGTTCCGTAGCAGCGCCTCGGGCAAGGGGGGCTTCACCTCCACCGCACAGACGCCACCACCGAACCCGAAGTCTATTAGAAAATCTGGCAACCATCCCTTCGGAGCAATAACATGCTCCCCCCAAATAGGTTCGTACGTCCACTCGATGCCGGCTAGAGTGAAAAATGCCGCGTACTGTGCTTCCAGCATGCTACGGAACTCCTCCCCGTACAGCCGCACACTTTTGGCCTCAATCCTCATTCTGATTACCCCCTGAATTTACACAGAACCATACGGACTGAACGTTGACGACTTCGCCTGGCCCGACTACCTGGACGGCCTGGTCCTGTGGCGGGATCGCGACCGGCTCCGCTTCCTCTGGCCGGGTCTCGGCCAGGGTCTTCACCCAATCCGCCGTTAGGCGCACGGCTTCCTTGGGAGATACCCTGGGCACGTGCCCGAGCGCTCGTCGGGCTTTCTCAGTGTTGAAAGCCTCCCGCTGGCCCTCCTCGCCGGGTCGATAGCCCACGCGCTCAATTGCCGCCTCGGACCCCACGGCGTCCCGACACCACCGGGCCAGCTCGGCCACCGTGTGCTCCGCTCCGCTGCCCACGAAGAACTTCTCTCCCACTACCACTTCGGGGGGAGCCTGGATCGCCAGCAACCACGCGGCCACCACGTCGTCGATATACGATACGTCCCGGGTCTGCTGGCCTCCTTCCACCACGATGGGCCGGCCGCGCAGGGCGTTCCACAGCCACTTGAAGATGAACACCTCCCGGCGCATGTGGGGACCGATCACCACGCCGGTGCCCAGCGCCACGGCGGGAACCCCGTAGGCCCGGCGCCAGGACCACACCGCCAGCTCGGCGGCGGCCTTGGAGAAACCGTAGGGGTTGTGGGGAGTCAGCGGATGCGTCTCGTCCATGGGCAGGCTCAGCGGACGGCCGTACTCGTTGCCCGAACCGGAGTAGATGAACTTCTCGACCGCACCGCTGCGGCGCACGGCCTCCAGCAACGCCACGGTGCCCTCGACGTTCTGCATCACCGTGTAGCGGGGCGACTCGAAGGCCAGGGGCGTGTCCGCCTGCGCCGCCAGGTGCGCCACCACCGAGTGCCCGTCCACGTCACCGGGCTGGAGGTCCTGTAGGCTCTGCCACCGGTACCGGAAGTTCGGGTGGTCCATTTCGCGTCGCAGCAGGTCGGCGTGGCTGGGCGGAACTATGTCCAGGCCGGTGACCCGGTATCCCAGTTTCAGGAGACTGCGTGCCAAGTGCGAGCCGCCGAAACCGGCGGCTCCGGTAACCAGAACCGCATCGCGGGCTTCACCGGCGGGCAGGGTGTGGTGTCCATTGTTGTTTGACAACTCTATCTCGCTCCTCATCTTATCCAAAGGGTGCTTTCGACGCCCAGGGTTGAGACCGTGGCTCCATGGAGCCGGGCATTGAAACGGCTTCCCGGAGGGCAAGCCGCATCCAGTGTACCACTAGCCTGACCGTTGCTTACAGGAGGTCCGTGAGGAGGCCAACCGCGTCGTGCCTTGGACGTTTCCGAGGATCGCTTTCGCCACCGGCCTTCGGAATCTTTGAACGTGTCGGCGTTGAACCGTTTGGGTCCAGAATGACGAAGTGTCGGCTTATTCATGGGCGGTCTATGGGCCGCGCCATTACGTGGGCGCGGCCGGCCAGTGGTCAATGTTCCAAGACCATCGCGTTTATTCTCTTCCCAGGGAGTTTGGTCTATCAAATCTGGAAATAGGACCAAACTCTCGAATTCTTGAATCCGCGTCTGATTTCCGCACTGGCCTTCCGTTGATGGTCGGATCACACTTTGCGCTTTCGGCGAAGTTTACGTGTTCGGATGGGAGTTAGACAGGCGACGGCGATACCCGATTGTTTGACAGCGGGCGGGTCCGTCCATAGACTGCGCGAGCCAACAAAACGGCCCCGGTGTGCAAGACCGAGGCCGCAGTCGATGGGGAAGGTCGCTCCGCCATCGGGCTCAATGGTAGCCCCGTGCTCTTGGCGTGTCCAGCCCCGTCGTTTGCGGCGGGGTTTTTCGTTGAGTTTGACTGTCAGGAGGTTAGGGCCGGCTAAACCCCGGCCGAGTTGGTCTGCTGGGCGTTTGTCGCCCGCGGGTTTGTTTCGATCAAATGAGGAGAGACCAGATGGTTCTCAACATTGTCGCTATCTATCCAACCGGAGTTTACAACCAATGAGCATCAGACGAAGTGCCACCCTGATGGTGGCCATCGCAATTCTCGCCGCCCTCATCGCTGTGGTCCTTGTTGCCCTGCCGGTGGGGGCACAGGAAGAAAAAACCCGTACACCCGTCGATCCGGGCGCAGGCACGAACCACATCGGTCCCGAACTTTGGGGTACCCTGCAAAACCACGCTGATGGTGGAACGGTTGCCCAGGATGTGCGGGTGAAACTCCACGCACGGGATGATCTGACCCCAACCGTAAGCCTCTCGGATGCGATCACGTCCGCTGGAGGTACCCACGTAGCAGGCGGCGTGTGGGAAATGCCTACCAGCAAAACCCTGGCAATCATCCAGAGGGAAGACATCTACCGGGCGACTCTTGAGTCCCCAACCGCGACCACGAACCCGCGAATAGATGCGACTCTGAACGACATCATCGTGGCACTCGCTGGCACAGTTCCGGCCGAAGCTGCCGTCCAGTATTCAATGTTCACTCACGAGGATGGCGTGGTCGTGGAGGCTCACGTGCCTACCGCGAAAATGGCGACTGCGGTGCGAAACTGGGCCGCCCAACAAGACATATACGTCCCGGCGACGACTGACGTTCACGGCGACGCGCACAATTTTGCGTTCTTGATTCCGGCCGACAAGATCGCGCCGCTCATGGCGTACCACACCGTCGATCTCACACTCACCACTGGCCGAATCAAAGGCCACAGCGCTCCCCTCACGCGATCACGCTGGTCAGAGGGTGCCCGCAAAACTGAGCAGGCTATCGTGGCCCCTTATTTGCCCGGATACGTTCGGCCAGCGTCACCGGAAGAGGGAGTTACCGGAGCCGCTCCGGTTTGGGGAACCGAACTCACCGAGAAACTCAAACGCCATGGCATGTATCGTTGGCACAATGACTACCAATACCAGGGGTTGGGCGTAACTATCGGCATCATCGACTAGGGATTCGCCGATGTCGATAAGCTGTCAAACTTAGCGGACAGCGACATCGACGCGGTGGACGATTGGCAAGACACCGACGGCAACTCTTTCTGTCAGTCGACCGAAACAAGCATCATCCCTAACGCCACCATCCTGTTCGGTGATGATGACGATCCTTGCGAACCGGTTGCCAGCCTACCGATATTCGGCCTTGACCTGTTCAAGATGCGCCATGGAACGAATATTTTCGAGTTGGTGCGTGACATGGCTCCCCGTGCGAAGATCCTCAAAGCCCAAGCCAATTCCCCCCAACAGGTATACGCCGCCGCCCGGTGGCTCGATAACATGGGTGCTCATATCATTGTCCATGCCGGAGGTTGGCACTACGATGGCCCGGGAGACGGGCGCTCGTATTTCGATACTGATACCTACGCGACCAGTACTGGCAAAGACGAGCATTCGGTCGAGCGATACTACCCGTCGCCTCTCGCTACGGTGGATTGGTTGGTCGATGAAGGCGGCCCAATTTGGGTCAACGCTGCCGGTAACCAGGATCGGTACACAATGTGGTGGGACACGCCCACGCTGATCAACAACAGCGACAGCAACTATCATGGCTACCTCAAATTCGATCCAACCGCCAGTAGCGAGTCTCTGCAAACTTGCCAGTCCCTGCCAGTGTTGGCAACGAACGTAGCCTACTATTCAATGAGGTGGGCGGATGATTGGCCGAAAGCTGCTTTCGACCTCGATTTCTACATACAGGCAGCGGGACAAACCAGCGGATCCATCACCGACAGCAAAAGCGCCGAGCAATTCCCCCGTAACTACGCAGTGCGCCGGACCGCGAACTACACTGCACTAGGCGATCCGGGCGCATGCCTGCGCATAAAGGTAAACACCACAGGCAACGCCACGCCGATTGCACCGAATTGGGTGCAATTCCAGGTGCTCACCGGGAAGGACGCCTTCGGCGACGGCCCCGATTGGAAGCGGGATACCACCAGTGGACGCAGCATCGTGAATCCTGCCGAAAGCAACAATCCGGGCTTGCTGGCTATAGGCGCTCTCGACCTACAGAACAAGACATCCGATGAGATTCTCGCTTACAGCAGCAACGGCCCGGTCTATGACCCTTATTCGGACCTGACCGAGGACACACCCGCTCGCATCAAACCGGACGCGGTGGCTGGGAGCCGCGCCAGCACATTCACCAAGTGGAAATACGAGTGTAAATTTAACGCAACGGAATGCGGCGATAAAATCTACTTCGGAGGCACCAGCGCTGCCACTGCCCATACCGGTGGACTCGCTGCCTTGGCCCAAGGATGGTTCAACAAGTGGGGTTCGAGAGTGACCCACGATCCGGAGATCCTCGCTGATTTCCTGCGTAGTCTGGCCCGCGATGAAGGAATTGAGGGTGACGACAACATTTGGGGCAAAGGCTTCATCTTGTTCCCATGCCCTGCCGTAGGCGTCACCAGTTTCCCCTACACGTCCAGCGGCGAGAACTGGGCCAGTACCGATTGTGAATCAAAACGCTGGAGCGGGCGCGTGGCGGATTTCTATACCTTCCGCCTAACGGAGACTCGGCGGGTTACTATCGACCTCGACTCCTCAGAGGACAGTTTTCTAGCCCTCATCGACGGCCCGCACGCCGACGGAGACCTACTGGCGTACGACAACAACAGCGGCCCAGGGACGGACGCCCGCCTGATCCGCGACCTGCATCCGGGCTTCTACACCGTCAAGGCCACCACGTTCTACTCCAAAAAGAAGGGCGACTACACCCTCACGGCCAGCACAGCCGACGCGCCGAAGGCGCCCAGCCTCACCCCGAACCCGGCGACATACAGTTTCCAGGGCGATGGGGTGTGGCAACGGTTCACGGTTGATTCGAGCGACCGAGTCAAGGTCGTCGTCAATCCGGGAGACACCAAGCTTCGCATGGAGATCACTGCGGTGAGCGGCGCCAGTTACTACTGCCCAGCGGAGCAGGACGATTACCGGACCGTGAGCGACGACGACTATGTCTATCTCGCGGGTTGTGGCAACGGCGAAGCCGTCATCCAGATTCAGAATCGGTCCGACGGCACCGTGCTCAAGGAATACATTGCCTGGGTAGAAAAAGCCCCGGCCGGTTCGAGGGGCACCAGCGGAGCATCCGGCGACGAGCCGTAGTATCGGACGTCATGGGACCATCCCCCCGTCTGGTACGCTACGCGGCGCAGGAAACATTTCCTGCGCCGCGTAGCGTACCTCCTTAGATTATACTGGGAACGATCACAGCCAAACTTCAAGCCAGACTTACCGAGGTGCCGTATGAACATGCAGGAACGCCTCAACGCGGTGATTACGGCTTGCCCAGAAGTATGGCTACCTGGTTTATGATGACGACCCATAGCCATGTGGCTGACCAGTACGGATCGGATTGGGAGGTTAGAGAAACCGTTTCCCGGCATTGGCAGCAACGGGTCGGCATTCCCTTGAAAAGGATCACAACCATGATTTGGGATGACTCTAGCAACTATATCGCAGTCATGTTTCTCGCTGTCGTCGTCGGCAACCTGTTGGCACCCGTGATTTTGCCACTCATCGCTGGCGCAATCTGTGGCGGTTTCATGGCGAATATCAACTCCGACAATGGCATGGGGCAAGGGTTCAAGGCCTCGCTGGTGAGTCTGGGTGTCGCCGCGCTCTGGACCATATTGACGTTGATAGTGACCGACTCTTTGCAGCAACTCAATTTCAACGTATTCTTTGGTGGGTTGGTGGCCGCCAACCTGTGCGGTGTGGTGGCGGCATATTTCTTCTGCCGCAACATCAGCGACTACCGGGAATTCGAGCACATCTCCCAACGGAGACGGAGATAGCACGATGCAATCGACGGTGTTGAAATACCGCGTGCCTCCCACGTGATTACCCTCAGACGTAAAGTGAGACACTACCACTGGGTTTCCTTTCCCATCATCCGAATCCCTATAGGTTCTGCGAGCGAGTATTCTGACCTACAGCCCCATCCACATCTCGAAGATGGTACTGCCTACCGTCAAGTCAGGCCCACCAAACTGGATAAAATCAAGAACCTTCGCGTTGAGGTTCAGGTTGGCGGCGTAAGGGGCGCTGGCTTGGCGCCGCCGTAATTCAACGCAGCGAAACCATTCCTGGGGTCTCGCGCTCATGCGGGTCCCTTCGATTGCGCAGGGCCGGAGCTGCCTGTGGACGTGAGCCGGCCTGCGCCCTGGGCCAGCCCGCCCGCCCTGACGCGGCGACTTTCCCCCGTCTCCCGCAACGTGAACCCGTCGCCGCCTGTTGCCCTGCTTATCTGCCAAACTAAAGAGGTTGAGACGCAATTGACAGTTGCGTCTCAACCTTTGTATGACCGACACTTTCGGTCGGCGTCAACCAGGGCAACCCTGGCCGTCGTCCCTAGTCGTCGTCCACGATGACCCCCTCGCCATGCTCCCTTGCGATGGGAGTGTCGCTGGGAGAATAGGCCAGGAACATCCCGAAGGACTCGTCCCCCTCGCTGAGGTCGTCATCCAGGATCACCACCTGGACCGTCTTGCTGGTCTCCCCGGGCGCGAAGGTGAGCAGGATCTGGGTCCACTCGAAGTCATCGCCATTAGTCGCCGTCTTGTGCAGGAAGGAGGTGGTGGCGGCATACACCTGCACCTTCTTCTCGCTGGCGGCGCTCAGTGAAACGGTGAACTCCATCACCCCCGCGTCCTCCCGCGCCGAAGCGTCGGACACCGAGAGGGACGGCGTGGCGTCCGGCGGCGGCGGGTCGTCGTCGTCCGCTACCGCAACGGTTGCCGTGCCCGCGGTGGCCGACACGGTGTAGTCCTGGCCTGTACCCACGGTAACGGTCACCGACCCGTCGGCCTCGTCCACGCCGTCGTCGCCGGTGGCGACGATCAGCGTCGCGCTGCCGGTGGTGGGGATGCTCACCGTCTGCGAGCCGGTGGTTGCGCCGAAGTCCCCGCTCTGGCTCACTGACACGCTGACCGACAGGGCCGCGTGGGGCGCCGGGTTGGCGGTCAGGGTGAAGCTGGCGTTGCCGCCCTCGGTTACCCCGGAACCGCCGGTGATGCTGATCTCCGGCACGTCGTCGTCCGCCACCGCGACGGTAGCCGCTCCTGCTGTTGCCGACACGGTGTAGCCCTGGCCGGTACCCACGGTTACGGTAACGGAGCCGTCGGCTTCGTCCACGCCGTCGTTCACGGTGGCGACCGTCAGCGTGTAACTGCCACTGGTGGGAATGCTCACCGTCTGCGAGCCGGTGGACGCGCCGTAGTCGCCCGTCTGCGCCACACCCACGCTGACGTCCAAGGCCGTGGTCGGCGCCGGGCTGGCGGTGAGGGTGAAGGTCGCGTTGCCGCCCTCGGTTACCCCGGAACCGGCGGTGATGCTGATCTCCGGCGTCCCCGGCAGCGTAGCGTCGTCATCCGCCACGGCTACCGTGGCCGACCCGGCCGTGCTGGACACGATATAGCCCTGGCCGCTGCTGACGGTCGCCGTTACCGACCCGTCGGCCTCGTCCACCGAGTCGTCGCTGGTGGCGACGGTCAGCGTCGCGCTGCCGGACGTGGGGATGCTCACCGTCTGCGCCCCCGGCGTTACTCCAAAGTCGCCGCTCTGGCTCACCGACACGCTGACCGACAACGGAGCGTGGGGCGCCGGACTGGCGGTCAGGGTGAAGCTGGCGTCGCCGCCCTCGGTTATCCCCGAACCGGCGGCGATGCTGATCTCCGGCACGTCGTCGTCCGCTACCGCTACAGTGGCCGCTCCCGCCGTTGCCGACACGGTGTAGCCCTGGCCGCTGTTCACCGTGGCGGTTACCGAACCGTCGGACTCGTCCACGCCGTCGTCGCCGGTGGCGACGATCAGGGTGGCGCTGCCAGACGTGGGAATGCTCACCGTCTGCGAACCGGTGGACGCGCCATAGTCGCCCGTCTGGGCGACCGCCACGGCGACGTCCAGGTTGGCGGCTGGAGCGGGGTTGGCGCTGACCGTGAAGGTGGCGTCGCCGCCTTCCGTGATGCCACTGCCGGCCGTGACGCTGATTTCCGGCGTGGCCGCCGGCGGGTTGTTACACTGCTCCAGCGCCCCCAGCGTGCGGACCGTCCGGTCCCAGCGGGTGTTGTCGATACGGCTCTTGATCTCCCGGGCCTGGTCTGCGGTCATCGCCGCTTCACCGGTCTTCTCGCCCAGGGCGGCCAGCACCCGGTTCCAGCGGGAAACGTGCGAGTCCTGGCTGTACTCGCCCCGCCAGGTCTTCACCTCCGACACCGTTATGGCGTCCGATGGCAGGTTCGGCGTGCAGGTCTGCGGTGGGTCGTCGTCGTCCGCCACGGCCACCGTTGCCGACCCCGCCGTGCTGGACACGGTGTAGCCCGTGCCGCTGCTGACGGTCGCCGTTACCGACCCGTCGGCTTCGTCCACGCTGTCGTCACTGGTGGCGACGGTCAAGGTGTAACTGCCGGTGGTCGGTATGCTTACCGTCTGCGTGCTGGGAGTGCCCCCGTAGTCGCCGCTCTGGGTGATGCCCACGCTGACCGACAGCGCTGAACTCGGCGCAGGATCGGCGCTGATGGTGAAGGATGCGTTGCCGCCCTCGGTCACCCCGGAACCAGCGGTGATGCTGATCTCCGGCACGTCATCGTCCTGTACCGTAACGGTCGCCGCCCCCGCCGTTGCCGCCACGGTGTAACCCGTGCCGGTATTCACCGTTGCGGTAACCGAACCGTCGGCTTCGTCCACCGAGTCGTTCACGGTAGCGACCGTAAGCGTGTAACTGCCGCTGGTGGGTATGCTCACCGTCTGCGCGCCGGTGGATACCCCGTAGTCGCCCGTCTGCGCTATGGACACGCTGACCGACAGGGCCGCCGTTGGGGCCGGATTGGCGGTTACTGTAAAGGTGGCGTTGCCGCCTTCCGTGATCCCGGAGCCGCCGGTAATGCTGATCTCCGGCGTGGCTGTCGGCGGGTTGCTGCACTGCTCCAGCGCCTCCAGCGTGCGGACCGTCCGGTCCCAGCGGGTGTTGTCGATACGGCTCTTGATATCCCGGGCTTGGTCTGCGGTCATCGCCGCTTCACCGGTGTCCTCGCCCAGGGCGGCCAGCACCCGGTTCCAGCGGGAAACATGCGAGTCCTGGCTGTACTCGCCTCGCCAGGTCTTGACCTCTGACACCGTTATGGCGTCCGAGGGCAGGTTCGGCGTACAGCTCTGCGGCGCGGTGTCATCATCGTCCGCCACCGCAACCGTTGCCGACCCCGCCGTGGCGGACACGGTATAGCCCGTGCCGCTGCTGACGGTAGCGGTTACCGACCCGTCGGCCTCGTCCACGCCGTCGTCGCTGGTGGCGACGGTTAGCGTGTAACTGCCGCCGGTGGGAATGGTCACCGTCTGCGTGCTGGGAGTGGCCCCGTAGTCGCCGCTCTGGGACACGCTCACGCTGACCGACAGCGCCGACGCCGGCGCCGGGTTGGCGCTGACGGTGAAGCTGGCGTTGCCGCCCTCGGTGATGTCTCCATTAGAAACGATGCTGATTTCCGGCACGTCATCGTCCGCCACCGCAACCGTAGACGCTCCCGCCGTGGCCGACACGGTGTAGTCCTGGCCCGTGCTCACCGTGGCGGTCACCGACCCGTCGGCCTCGTCCACCGCGTCGTTGACCGTGGCCACGGTCAGGGTTGCGCTGCCCGTTGTTGGGATGCTCACCGTCCGCGCGCCGGTGGACGCGCCGTAGTCGCCGCTCTGGGTGATGCCCACGCTGACCGACAGGGCCGCCGCCGGCGCCGGGTTGGCGCTGACCGTGAACGTCGCGTTCCCGCCCTCGGTGATGCCGGCACCGCCGGTGATGCTGACCTCCGGCGTGGCTGGCGTGGTGGTGTCGGTGGAACCGGAGCACTGCTCCAGCGCCTCCAGCGTGCGGACCGTCCGGTCCCAGCGGGTGTTGTCGATACGGCTCTTGATCTCCCGGGCCTGGTCTGCGGTCATCGCCGCTTCACCGGTGTCCTCGCCCAGGGCCGCCAGCACCCGGTTCCAGCGGGAAACATGCGAGTCCTGGCTGTATTCATCCCGCCAGGTCTCCACCTCCGACACCGTTATCGCGTCGGAAGGCAGGTTCGGCGTGCAGGTCTGGGGCGGATCGTCGTCGTCCGCTACCACGACCGTGGCCGTCCCGTTCGTCGCTGACACGGTGTAGCCCTGGCCCGCATTCACGGTGGCCGTCACCGACCCGTCCGCTTCGTCTTTGTCGTCGCCGGTCGTGGGCAAGTCAAGGAAGGCCAGGCCCGGGGCAGAAATGGTTACCGTCTGCGAACCGGCAGCTACCCCGAAGTCGCCCGTAGTCGATACGGTCACGCTGACTTCCAGGTCGGTCAACGGTGGCGGGTTGGCGAATATGGTGAAGCTGGCCCGGTCTCCCTCGGTTACGTCGACATAGCTGATGATGCTTATTTCCGGTCCCGTCAGAGTGCCGTCTTGCGACTGCCGTTGCCCCTGCTCGTCCGCCGTTTCCAACGTGACTGCTTCGAAGATGCCCACGGCTCTGTCCATCCCGGCTGATCCCAATTCCGCCGCCTCATTCTGGCACCAGCGACTCGTTGGGTCATCAGTAGTGCCGTCACCAACGGCCACCCGGCGCAGCCGGCAGTCCATCGAGTCCCACCATTTGTCTGGCGAGGTTAGGTCCAGCGGCTGCAGGCCCGCATCGGTTAGTTCATTTTCCCCCTCAGCGTTCGCCAGCTCACCGGCCAATGCGCCCACCCTGGCCTTGAACGCAAAGTTCAATCCCTCATAGGACGACGTTATGGCCTGGGATATGGTTTGAGTAGGCGAGGTTCTCCTGACAAAGTGTCCTCCGCTGAGCATTCGCCTCCGCTCATCTGCCGAAAGCTCGGCCCACCAGGCACTGGCGGCTGGATAGTTTAACCGGTCCATGACCAGCACTTCCGCATAGCCGGAATACTCCGCCGGCACCAGATCCGAGGGCCAAAGCGGATGATCAGTATCCAAAACGATGCGGAAACGCTCGTTTTCCCCGTCGCCATCTTGCCGGACGTAGACGGTGTTCCTTGTCTCGATAAAGCCGTCTGGCAGTGTCCTGGTAAAGCCGTCTGGCACTGTCTGGTACCAAGGTCTGGCGGGATTTATGATATAGCTGCCGTACACTGGTTCCTTCGCATATATCTCGCGAGGGCTCTGATTACCGTCACCATGCTCAGGGTACGGACTCAGTAGCGTCCGGTGGGGAACCACTTCCTCCAGAGTCCGGACGTTCGGAGTCACGGAGTTGCATATTATGCTGTTTCTGATGCATTTTGAATCATCGTCAGCGGTGATGTATTCGATATCGATCGGGATATGTATCTCCTTGTGGAGCTGTTTCGACAATCTAATCGAAAACCACACATCCCCTCCCTGAAGCGTAGAGTAGTCGGCAGAAATAGAGACCCGCGGCCGGTTAGCGTAGGCGCCGTCGTTGTCCCAGATTTTCCCGGTTCCGTCCAGCGTTGCGCCGTCCCCCGACAGCGTCGCGTTGGTTGGAGACGACAGCCGCAACACTATCGTTTCGTCGCCCTCCTCCAGCGTGTCACCAATCACGTTGACGGCCACAGACTTCGATGTCTCCCCCGGCGCGAAGGTGAGCGTCCCCGCCGTGATAGCCACATAGTCCATTCCCGATGTCGCCGTACCCGTCGCAGCATCGGCATAGGCCACGGTTATCTCTTGGCTGCTGGTCTCGTCCAGCGCGACGGTAAACAACATCTGAGTCGCTTGGGAAGTGTCCGGTTCGGTCAAGTCCGGCCCGTCGATGCTGATCACCGGAGGTGGGCCGACGTTGCCCTTCGGTTGATCATCGTCCCTGATCGTCAAGGCAGCGTCGGAGACGGTCAACCCGGGAGCCGTGGCAGAGAGGGTGATCGCCTCGTCGCCCTCGTTCCCTGTGTCCTGGGTAGGCGTCAGGGTGAACGTCGTGTGCCCGCTGGACTGTCCCGCCGTGATGGTGATGGTGTTGGAGGTGATCACGGTCGTGTAGTCAGTATTTGCCTCCGCGGAGTCGCTGGCCTTGCCCACCGTGAACGTGACCGTCTTGTCTGCGGCAAACGTCGTTGACCCGTCCAGCGTCGCCGTGACCGTCACCGTCGTCGCCCCGTCGCCCTCGTCCACCGAGGCGGGGCTGACACTCAGCGACGCGGTGGGCGCAGCGGTGTCGTCGTCGGTTATTGTCGCCGTCCCGGTGGACGGCGAGCCCAGCGTCGCGTTGGTGGGCGACGCCAGGGCAACGATGAAGGTCTCATTGTTCTCCACCGCCGTGTCCTGCGCGGTCTGCACCTCTATGGTGGTTGTGGTGGAACCGGCGGCGACGGTCGCTGTCTGCGCCGTGGTGACCGCAGTATAGTCGGTGTCCGCCGTCGCCTGATTGGCGCCTTGCGCCGGGTCGTCGCCCGTCGTCCACTGCACCGTCACGTCCCGGCCAGACACGGCGTCCAGGGTCACGGTGAACTGCGCCACGCCGCCCTCGGTCACCGTTGCGTCTCCTATGGTGAGAACCGGCTCGGCGTCGTCGTCAATGATTGTCAGGGTAGCCCCCGCCACGCTCAGCCCACCCAGGTCGGCGGACACCGTCACCCGCTCGTCGTCCTCGTCCAGCGCGTCGTCAATGGGGTCAAAGGTGAACTGGCCGCTGCCGCTCACATCCCCCGCCGCGATGATGATGGTGAAGTCAGCCACCGCCGTGTAGTCGGTACCCGAAACAGCGGTGTCTCCGTCCTGGCCAACCGTGACCGTTACCTGGCGATCCGTCGCAGTAGCGGCGCCGGTCAATGTCACCGCGAAATTGTACGTCGGCGCCGTTGCTATGTTCTCCGGCACGTTCCGCGGGTTGACCGGGTCAGGGACGGTCACTCCCGTCACCGGCGTGATGGTGACGATCCTGATTTCCGGCGGCGCGCCGCTGTCGGTGATGGTTCCAGTACCCACAGACGGCGATCCCAGCGTCGCGTTGGTGGGCGTGGCCAAGGTTACGATGAAGGTCTCGTCGCTCTCCACTGCCGTGTCCTGCGTGGTCTGAACCTTGATGGCGGCGGTGGTGGAGCCGGCGGCGATGGTGGCCGTCTGCGCCGTGGTGACCGCCGTGTAGTCGGTGTCCGCCGTCGCCTGGTTGGCGCCCTGGACCGGGTCGTCGCCCGTCGTCCATTGCACCGTTACGTCTCGCCCTGATACCGGGTTGAGGGTCAACTTGAACTCTGCAGTCTCGCCCTCCGACACGTTGGCGTCTCCAATGGTTAGAACCGGCAGCGCGTCGTCGTCGGTGATGGCCAGGCTAGCGCTCTTGACGGTCAGTTCCGGCGACGCGCTGTGCACCGTGATCGTCTCGTTCTCCTCGTCCAGCGCGTCCTGGATGGGCGCAAGGGTGAAGGTGTGCTGCCCGCTGGACTGCCCCGACGGGATGGTGAGGTTGAAGCTGCTCACCGCCGCATAGTCCGTACCCGACACGGCGCCATCCCCGCCCAGGCCCACCTTGACGCTGAGCGTCTTGTTCGTTGGGAACGTCTTCCCGCCGCTCAGCGTGGCAGTTACCGCCACCGTCGTTGCCCCGGCCCCTTCGGCGACCGACGCCGGGTTCACGCTCAGAGTGGCAAAGGGATCGCTTGTGTCATCGTCAATGATGGTTGTCCTGGCCGACGGCTTCCCCAGTGTCGCGTTGGTGGGCGCGGACAGGTTGACCATGAACGTCTCGTCGCCTTCAATCAGACTGTCCTGCCGTGTCCGCAGGTCAATGCCTCGGTAGGTTAGGCCGGGGCGGAAGGTCAGGGTCTGCGCTGTCGTTGCTGACTCGTAGTCCGTCTCCGCCGTGGCCGGATTGGCGTTCAGCGAATTGTCATCGCCCGTCGTCCACTGCACTGTCACCTCCCGTCCCGACGCCGGGGTAAGGGAGATGGCGAAAAACGCCTTCCCGCCCTCAGCGATGCTGACGTCTCCAATGCTCAGCGCGGGCAGGGGGTCGTCGTCCACGATGGACAGGCTGGTTTTGTAGACGGTCAACCCCGGCGCCGTGCCGTGAATCGTGATCGTCTCGGTGTTCTCGTCCAGGGAGTCCTCCTTCGGCCACAGGATGAAGGTCTTCTGCCCACTGGACTGCCCGGCCGGGATGGTGAGGTCGAAGCCGTCCACAGGCGCATAGTCCTCGCCCGACACCGCGCTATCCCCGCCCAGGCCCACCTTGACGCGGATCGTCTGGTCCGTCGGGAACGTGCCTGACCCGCTCAGTGTCGCTGTAACCGTCGCCGACACTACCGGGGTTGACTCCGACGCCGACGCCGGGTTCACGCTCAGACTGACATAAGGCGAACTGATGTCGTCGTCGGTGATGGTTCCCCGGCCCACCGACGGGGTGCCCAGCACGGCGTTGGTGGGCGAGGCCAGGTTGACCAGGAAGGACTCGTCGCCTTCCACCAGGCTGTCCTGCTTCGTCCGCAGGTCAATGCCTGTGTAGGTGTTGCCGACGGGGATGGTCACGGTCTGAGCCGCCGTTACCGCCGCGTAGTCCGCCCCTGCGGTGGCCGGGTTGGCGTTCAGACCGTTGTCGTCCCCGGTGGTCCACTGAAAGGTCACCGGCCGCCCCGACGCCGGGGTGAGGAAGACGGTGAAAAACGCCTTCCCGCCCTCGGCGATGGTCGTATTGCCAATGGTCAGCGTGGGCAGGGGGTCGTCGTCCGTGATGGACAGGCTGGCGCTCTTGACGGTCAGTTCCGGAGCCGTGCCGTGAATCGTGATCGTCTCGGTATCCTCGTTCAGGGAGTCATCCTTCGGCCAGAAGATGAAGGTCTTCTGCGCGCTATTCTGCCCGGCCGGGATGGTGAGGTTGAAGTTGTTCATCGGCGGATAGTCCTCACCCAACACTGCGCTGTCCCTGTCTAGGCCCACCTTGACGGTGATAGTCTTGTCCACCGTTAAGGTCTTTCCGCCGCTCAAGGTCGCCGTGACCGCCACCGTGGCTTCGTAAGTGGACTCCGACACCGAAGCCGGGTTCACGCTCAGGGTCGCATAGGGATCGCTGATGTCGTCGTCGGTGATGGTTGCCCTCGCCACAGGCTTCAGCAATATGGCGTTGGTGGGAGAGGCCAGGCTGACCAAGAAGGTCTCGTCGCCTTCGACCACGGTGTCCTGCGTCATCCGCAGGTCTATGTGAGCGACGCTGGAGCCGGCGGGGATGGTCACGGTCTGCGCCGTGGTTACCGCCTCGTAGTCCACCCCTGCCGTGGCCTGGTTGGCGTTCAGGCCGTCGTCGTCCCCCGTGACCCACTGCACCGTCACGTCCCGCCCCGACACCGGCTTGAGGGTGATGTTGAAATGGGCCTTGTCTCCCTCGACGGCGCTGAAGTCCCGGATGAAGAGCTCCGGCTCCGCGTCGTCGTCCGTGATGGACACGCTGGCGCCGTAAACGGTCAGACCCGGCGACGTGCCGTGCACCGTCAGCGTCTCGTCGTCCTCGTCCAGCGCGTCCTGGACCGGCGTCAGCGTGAAAGTCTTCTGGGCGCTATTCTGACCCGCCGGTATCGTGAGGTCGAAGCCGCTCACCGGCGCGTAGTCCGTGCCCGATACCGCGCCATCCCGGCCATGGCCCACCTTGACGGCTATGGTCTGGTTCGCTTGCAGGGCCGCCCCGCCGTTGAAGGCCGCCGTGACCGTCACCGCCGTTGCCCCGGCGTCCTCGTCCACCGATGCCGGGCTCACGCTCAGGCTGGCATAGGGGTTGCTGATGTCATCGTCGGTGATGATCCCTGTTGCCGGTCCCTGCTTTCCAATGGTGGCGTCGGTGGGCGAGCGCAGGAAGACTATGAAGCTCTCATCGCCTTCGGTCAGATTGTCCTGGGTTGTCTGCACCTGGACGGTGGCGCTGGGGGAGCCGGCCGGGATGGTGACCGTCTGCGCCAGCGCCGTGTAGTCCGTGTTCGCCGTCGCCTGGTTGGCGTTCAGCGAATTGTCATCGCCCGTTACCACCTGCACGGTCACGTCCCGGTAGGGCAGCGGCGTCGCGGTCACCGTGAACTGCGCCGCCTCTCCCTCGTCCACCGTCACCGTCCTCCCCGGAGCGGCCGCGTTCCCGTCCCCGATGGTAAGGACCGGCACCGGCAGGTCGTCGTCCGTGATGGTCAATCTGGCGTCGGCGACGGTCAGCCCGACCGCCGCGCCGTGAACGGTGATGGTCTCGTCGCCCTCGGTCTGATTGTCCTGGGTGGGGGTCAGGGTGAACTGGGCGCTGGCGGTGGATGCTCCCGCCACCAGGAGGATGGTGACGTCATTGATCGCCGCGTAGTCGGCGCCGGAGGCGGCGCTGTCTCCGGCCTTGCCTACCTTCACCGTAAGCGAACCGCCCTGGGTAAAGGTGGTTGAGCCGACGGGAGCCGCCGTGACGGTTACCGTCGTCGCGCCATCGCCTTCGCCCACCGACGCCGGGTTGACACTCAGCGTCACCATGTTGACCGCCGCGTCGTCATTGCCAATGGTCAGCGTCACGTCCGCCTCGTTGCCATCCTGGCGGACCGAGCCGGGGGGCGCGCTCCCGAATACCAACTTCACGTCATCGGTGTCTCCGGCCATGCCTTCGGTGAAGCTGAGCAGGAAGGTTTCGTCGGCCTCGTACAGGGCGTCTTCCGTGGTGGCGATGGTGAAGGTCTGGGGAGTTCCCGTTGTTCCGGCGTCGCCAGCGGGCCAACTCAGTTGCGTGGAAGTCGTGGACGGGGTGTAGTCGGTCGTGGCCGCCGGGTTGCTGCCTGCGGTATCCTCCGCCGTGGCCCACTTGAGCGACACCGGCTTGGACGAAGTGAAGCTCGGGTAGACCCACACCTGGACGCCGTCCCCTTCCTCGGCCCCATATACTCGCTTGCTGAAATCAGCGTGGCAGCAGAAGTTTACCTGGACTGTGAACGTCGCGTAGGTGACGTCGGTTACCGTTACCTGCACGTCCCCGGAGTCCACGTTGCCGTCCTCGTCCACGGCGAAAACCTTGGCATCGTAGACGTTGTCGCCGTCCTGGTCCAACGGGTCCTCGTAGTTCCGGGCGGACATAGTCAGAATGCCGGTATCCTGGTCGATGCTGAAGAAGGCCGCGTCGTCGCCGGCCACCGACCAGCTAACGTCGCCCAACGGGTTGCTGCTTTCGGTCAAGGCCGCGGTGTGGCTCCATTCCTTGTTCTCCACCGCCGTGGCGGCGGCGATGGGAGCGACCTCCACCGAGCCGGTGTCGTCGTCCCGGATGGCGACCAGCGCGTTGGGTTTCGCCAGCCCTATGGGGCTGCCGACGGCATTGTTCCACTTAGTGGAGATGCCAATGTACTCGCCGCCCTCGATCAGTGTGTCTTCTACAGAGTTAATGGTCTTGGTGAATTCAGTGTCTCCCTGATACCCTACGGGGACGGCGTCCGCTTGGTTCCCGGTTATCTCGGCGTAGTCATCGCCTTCCGTCGCCGTTGGCAGCGACATGGGCTTCTCATCGTCGTTCCACTGGATACTGCCCGCCCAAAACCGGTTCGGCGGCGGTGGGTTCAGCCTGAAGAGGAGGGTGGTATCGTCTCCCTCGTCAACCACCCGGTCCGGAACGGTGAGCCGGGGCAGGTAATCAGCTTCATCATCCGAGATGGTAACCGTGGCGGTCTCTCCGGCAGGGTGTATGTTGATGCCGTCCGATTCATTCGACAGGGTTACCGTGAATTCCTCATCTTCCTCACGCATATCATCATTCACGATGGGTATGCTGACCGTCTTCGTCGTTTCACCTACTTCGAAGGTCACTTCATGACTGAGCAGAGGCGTGTAGTCCTCCCAGGGCTGGGCCGTGCCGCCCTCCATTGATATCGTCACCTTTTGAGCCTCGGTGGGGGCCATGCTCAGACTCAGGGTGAGCTCGGCGTTGCCATCGTCTTCCCCTACGTACGCGCTGCTAATGGATGCCTGGGGCGTGTCGTCGTCCACGATGGTAACGGTCAGGTACTGGAATCCCCGCGACACCGGGTCGAAGCGCGTCCCGTTGGGGCCGAAGAGCGATGACTCCAGCAGGAGGGTGAAGGTCTCGTTCTCTTCGGCATTGGAGTCGCCCCGAATCTCGAATTCCAGGGGCAGGGTGTAGCTGAGTTTCTCGAAGGTATCGACGTTGAGGGAAGCGTTGCTCCCCCTCAGGTGGCACCTGGGGTGTTTCAGCCGGGTATCATCGCTGTGCCAGCGCCTCACGTCCCACTCTGTCGGCGAAACAGTCGCAGTGCTGACGTACTCGTAAGGATTGGACATTCGGGTGAAGGGCCATCTGTCTTCCTTAACCTCAGAAAGGAAGCAGGTGATGTAGCTGTAACGAGTATGGTATCGGGATTCCAGCTTGTCCTCTTCCGCGCTGGCGTTGGTGCGCTGCACCTTCAACGTAATCCGCTTGTCCGTGTCGCCCTCTTCCACCCAGGCTACGTTGTTCTCGTCGAGCCAGATGTTCCAGGCGTCGTCGTCCTCTATGGTGGCGTAGGCGGTGGAACGGAGCACCATGATGTTGGGATCCGACACGCTGATGACGGCGCGGAAGTCCTCATCCGCCTCGGCTATGGTATCGTCCAGCACGGTGGTGGAGACCTGTTTAACCGTTTCGCCCGGAGCGAAGGTGACGGTTCCTGAGGTCACCGCCGTGTAGTCCTTCTCGCCGTCTGTGGTCATGCCGCTGGCCTTGGCCGCGAAATGTTCCGCTCCCAGGCCGTCCATGGTCTGCCACTGGACGGCGACCGGGGCCGCCTGGGCGGGGGTCATGGTGATGGTGAAGGTGGCGCTGGGCGTGGCTCCCTCCGTCTCGGTGACCGGCTCGGCGTCGGCGATGGAGATGACGGTTCCGTCGTCGTCGGTGATGGTTCCGTCGGCGGTGGAGTCCGTGAACCGGGCGCCCGGTTCGTCCACCAACTGCACCCGGAAGGTCTCGTCGATCTCAGGAACGTTGTCCTCGATGGACATCACCGCAATGGTCTTAAGCGTCTCGCCCGGGGCAAAGGTGACGCTTTCAAACCGTTCGATCCCCTGGTAGTCTGCCCCCTCGTTGGCGGTAGCGTCTTCCGTCACGTAACGGGCGGTGATGGCGCGCTCCGACGCCTGGGACAGGACTAGGACGAACTCCAGCGTGTCGCCCTCGCCCGCCTGGGCGTCGCCGATGGACAGTTCGGGGCGGGGGTCGTCGTCGCGGACCGTGACCACCGCAGCCCCAACGTCCACCGTAACGCCGGTGACCGATTCCAGCAGGACGCTGAAGAACTGGTCCGGCTCATCGACCTGGTCCTGGAGGACGGCGACCGGGTAGGTTCCGCCATCGGTCTGGCCCATAGGGATGGTTACCTGCTGAGACGAAAGGGCAGCGTAATCGGCGCCCGCCACGGCCACGGCGGCGCCCGTGGCTTTGCCAGCACCGTCCTGGCTCTTGATGGTGAAGGTCACGTCCTGGGCAACCGGCTCGCTCAGGGCCACCGTGAAATTCGCGGAGTTGCCCTCGGCGACATCCTTCCGTTCAGCGGTTACGGAGATGACCGGCCCGTCGAGGATGTGGGCCGTGGGAGTCGGAATCCCGTGCGGCACGTAGCTGGAGTGGCAGGCCACGCCAAAGATTTCCGCGCACTTAAGATCTGTCTCCTGAAATCGTCCATCTTTCCTGAAAAGCTGTACGTGTAGATTGGGCAGGGTGAGGCTCTCAACGCCTTCCCCGGAAACATTGTCGTCCAGGGTGGCAATTGTAAGGACGGCTTCGGTCGTCCCTGGAAAGATCTTTAGCTCCGGATAAATAGAAAGGAAATCAAGGAAATAGTCATCGCCTTGCGTCGCCGTACCGCCACCCCATTCAGATTTAATATGCACTTGGTAATCTATGGGGTGGGAGAGCCGGGCGCGGAAGTTTATGGCTTCACCCTCGCGCACCCGGTCATCGTCGGGCGTGAGGGTAATCCTGAGGTTGCGGTCGTCGTTGAGGATTGTTCCCGGGACGGTTACGGAGCCGCTCTGCGGCTGGCAATCGTCTCCCGGAACGAGGCAGGCGTTGACCGGGTTGCTGAATTCGAGGTGCACCCGCTCGTCTGGCTCCTCCAGCCAGTCGGCTATCACTTCCACGTCAATATACCGCCTCAGCAGCCCCGGCGGGAAGGTCAGCTTGCCCGGAGTGATGGCAGTGTAGTCCTCTCCCACGGTGGCATCGCCATCGCTGCCCTCTTTATAGTCCACGGTGACTTCAATACCGCTGGGATTGCTCATGCTGACCGGGAAGCGCAGCGTGGCGGTAGGGTGCACGTAACCCTGCTCGCGCGTGCCGGCGTAGGGGTCGGGGTCAAGCTCCACCACTGCCGGCGCCCCGAAGATAAGGTGCGGCTGCGGGTCATCGTCTTCGATGGTGACCTTGGTGAACAGGACCCGGTTACCGCCCTGGATGACTTGGCCGCTCTGGGTGCGGAACTTGAGGCCGGAGGTGGCAAAGGCCCGGACGTAGAAGCACTCGTCAGCCTCGTGCCGGGGATCGGAGGCGGTGGGCACGGTAAAGGTGAGACTCTGCTCCCCGCCTCTCATCATGTACTCGGTGTACTCGGCAATCCGGTAGTCAAGATTCGGCTGGGCGTAATCGTCATCTCCGACCCCGCACGGCTGCTGACTCCCGAATTGATGACCCGCCACGTTGGCGTAGAATTCCACCGCCTCCCCGGCTAGAAGCTGCCGTTCCAGGGTGAGGGTGACTTGGGCTTCGCCGCCCTCCGTTACCGTCACGTCCGGCATCTCCGCAAAGAGGGGTGTCTCATTGTCCTGGATGACCCAGGTCGAATAGATGGCTTCGTCGGGCTTGCCGTCGCCATCCAGGTCGGGGAAAGTCAGGTTGCCCGTGGGGTTGCTCAGCTCCAGGATGATGGTTTCGGATAATTCCACCAGGGCGTCTTCCTTGGTCTCAATTGTTATCCTGGCGCTCTCGTGCGAGTTATCCGCGTTGTACGCGTTGATGTTCAGGTTGAACGGTGACCACCTGTCAAAGTCAGACCCACCGGCGGTGCTGTCGGCAATTCCTATCCGGGCTCGGACGGTGCCCTGGCCTGACCTCTCTGTCCTCACGCGGTTGATGCCAGTTTCTCCCTCAGTCACAGAGCCACCCTGGTCCAGGGTTACTGCGTACTTGTCGCGCTCGGTGATGGTGACGTCGATGGTGAGGGACTTCTTGTTGTCGGGAAAGCGCAGGTTGTAAAGGCTATTCAATACAGGGTCCGAGTGCTCGAAGATATCCAGCTTCACCTGGAAGGTCTCGTTACCATCAGCTACGTAGTCCCACTCGACGGGCACCTCGATAGTTCCACTAGGAAAAAGGAACAGATCCAGGACGGTGGTACCCTCCTGCACGGACGAATTGCTGAGGGAGACGTCTCCGAAGTCCAAGCCCTTTTCTGCGGTGCCGTCGATAGTTTTCACCGCCACGTACCCCCAAGCGCTGGCAGGGATGGCAGGGGTGGGGCGGGAGAGGGTCAGGACCAACTTGCTGTCTTCGCCCTCCTGCACCTCGACGTTCGCGGAAGGTGACACCGTGATTTCATAGAAGGTGGTCTGGGCTTCGGCCGTGCCGCTGGAACCCAGGGCCAGAGCGGTGGCGGCCAGGGCAGCGATGGCCAGCAGAGCAATGGCCAGTATTATCAGCCGGACCGGACGGTTCACGCCCGCTCCTCTGAAGAAGAAACGGGCCGAGAAAAAGTTGGGAAGGTCGTTCATATGGCGCAAGTTCCATCCTCGATAGCAGGGCTATGGCAACCAAAACTTGAGGGTTCAAATCAGGATTGCCTGAGATTTTTTGCCGACATTGCCAGTCGATGCATCCGGGTGCTGGGAAGATGCGGCCACGTTGCGCCGGGGCGCTGGCGGGGCAGGTCACGGTCCTGTACGGAGCGCGGTTCCCGGCTCGATGAATTGCAGCAACTACATTATATGCTTTTGCATACAGTGTTTCACTATCTAACGGCCGCGCATAATTGTCAACCAGGGCGAAAAGCGGTATAATCGGAGCCGGTCAACAATCCAGTAAACGCGCCGTCGCCTCGTCATGTGAGCGATAGGCGGAGATATACAGATTCACCTGTCAATATCAGACTTGGGCTTCCTGGTGGAGCGGCGGCTGGCCGAGACCCTGGAACCCTTTGGCGTCACGCCCGGGGAGTACCGTGTGCTCCTGGTCCTGCTGGAGCGGGGACCCATGACGGCGGCGGCGGTCATTCCCCACGTCACCCTGGAGCAGTCGCTGGTCAGCCGGACGGTGCAGCGGCTCTACGAGAAGGGACTGTTGTCCCGGCGGCGCTCGCGGACGGACCGGCGGAACGTGACGCTGCGGGCCACCGAGGCCGGCGGGGAACTGGCGGAGGAGCTGGTCCAGCCGCTGCAGGAACTGGATGAGGAGTTGACCCGAGGAATACCCGGCGGACGGCTGGCGCAGGCCACCCGGGTCATCGAGGCGATGACCCGGAACGCGCAGCAGCCGCGCTGACGTAGCGACCGTCGCCGGTCAGCTACGGGCGCACGGTAGAGAGAGGAGAGTTGCAGGAGATGTTGGATACGGTCCCGCCCGCGGTGTACACCATGGGCTACGACGAGGTTTACGTCCAGGCGCAGGAGCGCTGGGCTCAGCAGCCCAGCATGAGTTTTCTGGTTCCCCATTTGATTCCCGGCCAGCGGCTGCTGGACGTGGGCTGCGGGGCGGGGTTCCTGTCGGCCCGGCTGGCGGAGGCGGTGGCGCCGGGCGAGCTGGTGGGCGTTGACATCGAGCCGTCCCAGGTGGACCTGGCCCGGGAGACGGCGGCCCAACGGGGACTGGACGACGCCAGGTTTCAGGTGGCCGACGCGCTGGAGCTGCCCTTTGCGGATGGCTCCTTTGACGTGGTGCACTTCGGCGGGGTGCTGTTGCACGTCGGCGACGTGGACCGCGCGCTGGCGGAGGCGCGCCGGGTGCTGAGGCCGGGTGGACTGGCAGCCTGCCGGGACCTGATGCCGGAGTCCTGCTTCGCCCATCCTGAGTTGGGGATGATGCGGCGGTCAATTGAGGCGTTCGGTGACCTGTTGGCTGCGGACGGAGGCCAGCCAGGCATTGCCCGGGACATCAAGGGTCGGCTGAAGCGGGCCGGGTTCGCGGACGTCAGGGTGGCCCATTCCTTCGAGACCTATGACACGCCGGAGGAGCTGGATTTCTTCCACGGCATGGTCCGGCAGTGGTTCCTGGGCCAAGGCATTGGGGACGCCGCCCGGGATTACGGAGCGATGTCGGAAGAGATGAAGCTGGCCGTCGCGCGTTGCCTGGAGGAATGGCATCAGGATCCCGGCGCCCTGGCCGCCGTCGCCTTCGGGCAGGCCCTGGCCGTTCGCTCCTGAGCCGTCCATCACTGGAAGGAGGCCCCAAATGTCCGGGATGATCCCCAATTCCTAATGGTATGGTGAAGCCGATGAGCCGAGTGCGGAAGAAGTTGTTATTTGCCGCGGGCATCCTGCTGTTGGTCTTGACCGCGGGCTGCGCGCTGGTTCCCGACGGCATGGTTTACCGGGGCCTGGAAAGCGCGGTGGGCGACGCCATGACCCGGGACGACCTGGCGGACCTGCCCGACGGCATCCACGTCATGCTGTGCGGGGCCGGCAGCCCCCTACCGGACATCAACCGTTCCGGGCCGTGCGTGGCGGTGCAGGCGGGAAGTAATCTCTTTGTGGTAGACGCCGGCACCAACGGGGCGCGCAACCTGGGGCGTTTCTTCGTGGACGCGGGCCGGGTGGAGGCGGTGTTACTGACCCACGCCCACTCGGACCACATCGACGGTCTGGGGGAGTTGAGCATGCTGCGCTGGCTGAACAGCGGCAGCGACACGCCCCTGCCGGTGCACGGGCCGCCGGTGGTCGAGGAGGTGGTGGCGGGGTTCAACCGGGCCTACGCCCCGGACGTGGGGTACCGGGAGGCTCACCAGGGCGGAGACTTCAACCCGATCAGCGGCAGCGGTATGGAAGCCTTTCCCTTCCCACTGCCGGAGGAGGGCGAGCTGCGGACGGTGCTGGAAACCGACGACGGGGTGCGGGTCAGCGCCTTCCTGGTGGATCACCGGCCGGTGACGGAAGCGGTGGGCTACCGCATCGACTACGGCGGGCGCTCCGTGTCCATCAGCGGCGACACGGTGAAGTCGGCCAACCTGGTTGAACAGTCCCGGGGCGTGGACCTGCTGGTGCACGAGGCCCTGGACGTCAAGCTGACCAACCGCATCGCCGACGCCGCGGAGGCCGCCGGCAACCGCCGGGTCGCCAAGATGACGCGGGACGTGGCCTCCTACCACACCACGCCGGTGGAGGCGGCGGAGTCAGCCGCCGAGGCCGGGGCCGGCCACCTGCTCTACTATCACATCGCTCCGCAGTTGCCCAACGCCGCCCTGGAGCGTATCTTCCTCCAGGGAGTGGAGGACGTGTACGACGGAGAGGTCACCCTGGGCACCGACGGCACCCTCATCTCCCTGCCGTTGGAAGAACGTTAGCCGGAACCTCAGGGCCTGACGGCCAGCGCCTCTCCGTAGGCAAAGGCGACCATCGCTCCGGTGGACCGGTACCAGCGGTCCCTGGCCTGCCGGATTTCATCCAGCATATCGGCATTGGCCGCCCCGTACTGCGTGGCCGGGAGCGCCACGTCATCCGTGAAGTACCACTCCTGCCCCAGGTCATAGACCAGCTTCAGCCGCTCCGGCCCGGAGAAGGTGTCGAAGGCGGCGGATACCCGGATGTCGGCGAACCCCGCCCGCTCCATATATCCGGCCAGCTCCTTGCCCATCTGCGAGTGGCCGCCGTCGGCCTCGAGCACGTCGGCGAAGACGGCATACCCCCGGGTCAGGGGCTTCGGTTCCGGGTCCGGATGGATCAGGAAAGCGTCCATGATGATCTCCCGGCAGCCCAGGACGCCGCCGGGCTTCAGCACCCGCTTCATCTCACCCAGAGCGATTTCGGCGTCGGGAACAAAGGCCAGGGTGTCGCTGCAATGGACGATATCGAACCGGCCGTCCTCAAAGGGCAGAGCCGTCGCGTCGGCAACGCTGAACTCCGCGTTGCTCAACCCGCGCTCCGCGGCCGCGCGGGCGGCCTCTTCCACCTGCGATGGCGCGATGTCGATGCCCCGCAACTCGCCCGGCGCTATCGCCTGGGCCAGGCCCACCGATATGGAGCCCGGGCCGCAGCCTACGTCCAAGACCCGGAGCCCGGGTTTCAGGTGCGGCATCAGGTAACGACACCAGTCTGCGGCGCTCCTCGCCCGAAGAATCCGCAGAAAGGCCTCGGGGTAGTCCATGATGTACGGTTCGGTCACGAACGCGAACCTCCCAATACCCGGATCGGGGTGTCCATCGGGACATTGCCTCCAGGCGCCTGTCCACTCGCGTTGCAATATCCGGGTAGCGCCGGGTGATTTTACCATCAGTATCAGCGGTACTGCACCACCGTCGCGCCGGCGCCAGTCCGCCGGGAGTGGAACCCCGTCCTCAGAAGATCGACGACAAGCCCCAGCAGCGCGGAAATGGCGCCTGGCCGCCGGATTTTGTTTATTGGTTGATTTTGGTCTAAATTTGAAAATACGCATGAAGGCGAGCAGGAGAGCCTGACCAGTACCATGTCAAGCGCCGTTCCCGTCCGACGCATCAACCCCTACCTGACCGATAGCGCTCGACTATGTCTATAACACGTATGGAAAGCCATGAAGTCGATACACTTGTCCAGGCGCCCGGCGCGAGCCGGTCTTTTCTCATTAGCGCTGCTGTTAATTGTGGCGGCCCTGGCGACGCTCCTGTTCCTGACGCCGGTTCCCGCGGCCGACGCCCAGGGCAACATTACCGTTCAGTTCGCGCGCGCCAACTATAACGTCCTTGAAGGCGCGAACCTGTCCCCGACGCTGGCCTTCGACGCGGCGACGACGGCCCCGGCCACATTCTCCATCACCACCACCGCCGGCACCGCTACGGCGGGCGCGGACTTTGCCGCCGGCCCCATTTCGGTCACGGTGCCAGCCGGCCGGACCCGCCATACCTTTAATATCGCTATTCCCCAGGACGACGCCATCGAAGACTACGAGACCTTCAACATCGCCATTACCGCGCCGCCATCGGGGTTCACGCTGGGCACGAACCACACAGCCAAGGTCCACATCGTGAACGTCAGCATCGTCCCTCAGGACTGGAGCCTG
>CBDCQM010000005.1:0-1131923 GCA_965220605.1 Dehalococcoidia bacterium
GTCCCCGAACCCTTCGCCCTGGAGCTGGCCGGAACCCCTGACGGCGTTTCCCTGCTGGCCCGCTGCCTGGACCGCGAGGTGGTGCGGGGCCAACTGGCCGCCCACTACCCCCAGGCCCGCATCCAGGAGGTGGCCGTGGACGACGACCCCATCTTCGTCCACCGGGGCGAGCAGGCGTGGGGCATGACCCTGCGGGCCTCCGGACCGGAGTACGTGCCCCTGCGCACCTTCCGGGACGACGACCTGCTGGACCCGGGCTCCGACCCCCTCATCGCCATCATCGGCGCATTGTCCAACCTGAAGGACGGCGAGCGGGTCCTGGCCCGCCTCCTGCTGCGCTCTCTCGGCCCCGACTGGTCCCAGGCCCACCAGCAGAAGGCTTTCAGGAACCCCGGCCTCCAGCGCCCCGACCCCTCCTACACCTACCAGACCCGGCCCCTGCAACTGGACGGCGTGACCATGGCGGTGCTGGGCGTGGGGGCGCTGGCCGCGCTCCGGGGCTACCTGTGGGTCCAGAGCGGCGAAATCTGGAAGGCCGCGCTCTTGGCCGTAGGTTCCGCCCTGGGCCTGGCCGTGGCCGGCTGGGGCTGGTGGCGCTGGAAGCAGGCCAGGAACCGGGTCTACGACCCCCTGATCATCAAGGAGAAGGTAGGCCGCATCGCCTTCGACGGCGAGCTGGAGATCATCGCCGTGCTGCCCGAGGCCAGCGACCCGAAGGCGGGGTTGGAACGGGCCAAAGAGGTCCTGGAGCCGGTGGCCGCCGCCTACCGCCACTACGACCACCCCGCCGGGGCTCGCTTCAAGGTGAGCCGGGTGCGTCCCATCGTCCCCGTGATGAACCTCCATCCCGCCGGGCCCGGTCTCTTCGGCAAGCGCAGCGTCCTGGGGGTGCGCGAGGCTGCCGCCCTGTGGCACCCGCCTGGCGCCAGGGACGAGACGCCTTTGCTGGAACGCTCCGGCTCCAGGGCGCTGCTGCCGTCGGCAAGAGGGGTGCGGGGCGGCGCCCTGGTGGGCGACACCACGGCGGGCCGGTCCCGGGAGATACATTTCCCCGAGGACCTGCTGAGAAGGCATCACCTCTACGTGGCCCGCACCCGCATGGGCAAGTCCACCCTGATGCACCACATCGTCAGCCACAAGCTCAAGGAGAAAGCCGAAGGACGGGACAACGACGCCATCGTGGTCATCGACCCCCACGCCGACCTGGTGGCCGGCCTGCTGGAGCAGGTCCCCGACGCCATCGCCGACCGGGTGAAGCTCATCGACCTGGCCGACCCCCGGGGCTTCCCCGGCATCAACCTGCTGGACACCCGCGTCTTCGCCGACCGCGACCGCACCGCCGACTCGGTGGTCCGCGTCGCCCACGGCCTGTGGGACCAGTGGGGGCCGAGGATGCAGTCCATCCTGGAGCACACCGTCAAGAGCCTCCACGAGGCCAACCGCCACCCGGCCACCAGCGACGACGAGCAGTTCACCCTGCTGGACGGCCTGCCCCTGCTGTCCGACGACAACTACCGCACCGGCGTCCTCACCCGGGTCTCCGACCCCTACATCCTGGACTGGTGGGGCGGCATCTTCGCCAGTTGGCGCCGGGACTACCAGGGCGACGCCCTGGCCCCGGTGCAGACCCGCCTCTCCTACTACGCCTCCTCGGAGACGGCGCGGGCCATCATCGGCCAGCCCCGCTCCACCATCGACCTGCGGGAGACGATAAGGGAAGGCGGCGTGCTGCTGGTCTCCACCGCCCAGGGCGCGGTTGGCCGGGACGTGGCCGCCCTGGTGGGAGCGTCCCTGCTCAACCTGGTGGACGCCGTGATCCGGGAGCAGGGCAGCCTGGCCTTCTTGGAACGCCGGGGCGCATTGGTGGTGGTGGACGAGATGCAGTCCATGCCCGGCGTGGACTACGAGAGCATGTTGTCCGAGCTGGGCAAGTTCGGCGCGTCCTTCATTCTCGCCACCCAGAGCCTGGCCAAGCTGGAGGACCTTTCCCGCACCATGCGGGACACCATCCTGGCCAACGTGGGCTGCCTGGCCGTCTTCCAGGTGGCGGGCAGCGACGCCCGGCAACTGGTGTGGGAGCTGGGCAAGGACCAGGTGTCCGAGGACGACATCGTGTCCCTGGACGTGCATCACTGCTACGTCCGGGCCACCGTGGGCGCGGAGCGGATGCCGCCCTTCTCCATGATGGTGCGCCGGCCCGAGCCGGGCAGCCTGGAGGTGGCCCGGCGCATCCGCGCCGACGCCACCGCCTACCTCACGCCGGAGGCGGAGATCGCCGCCCAGCAGGAGCGGGGCCGCCAGCGGGTCCACGAGTACCGCCGCGAGGTGGAGCGCATCCGCCAGAGCCAGGTCCCGCCGGAGAAGGGAAAGAACCAGGCCAACAAGGGCCAGGGCCGGGACAACCAGCGCAGCAAGCACTTCCAGCCGCCCGCCGCAGAGGCGAAGCCGGAGCAGGAAGATGAAAGGGAGGACGAACCCAAAGCCCAGGGAGCAACCCTCAGCCCCTACCGCCAACTGCTGGTTGACCGGCAGAACGCCGCCAGCGAGGAGGGCTGACCATGAAATTCAATCCTTGCGAAGCCGACGCCCTGCGCCGCCTGGCCGATATGCCCTTCCTGGACCGCTTGGAACTGGCCGCCCTCTCCGGCCGGTCCCGGGGCGCGGTGTACGACGCAGTGGCAAGACTGGAAGACCGGGGGATGGTGGATGCCGTCCCCCACGCCTCGCCCCTGGTTTCCCCCACCCGTCGTTACACCTTGACTGCCACCGGGGTGGAACGGCTGGCCGAGCTGGACGCCGTTCCCCTGGCGGGACCGCTGTTCCTGCTGCCCGTCTCCAAGCAATCGCGGCGGGGGCTGCTGGAACGCCTGGACGCCGTGGCCGTCATCTACCGCCTGGCCTGCGCCGTGAACCAGGTGTCTCAGCCCCTGGTGTTCCGCTGGTATCGGGCCATGCCCCTGGACGCGGCGATGGTCCTCCCCGACGGTAAAACTTTGGCCGTGGTGCGCCAGGGCAGCGTCGCCGACCGCACCGCTTTCGGCAAGCGCCTGTGGCGGCTGGGACAGTTGACGCCCGCCAGCGCCGTCCTGATGCTGCTGCCCGACGAGGTAAGGCTGCGCCAGGCCCGCAGGCTGGCGGCGGCGTTGCCCGGTCCCGTGTTCCTGGCCCTGGAGGCCGACGCGGCATCCGCCGGGGCAGGGGCCGCCGTCTGGCGCACCCCCTCTGTTGCCGCGCCCCTGGACCTGGCGACGGCCCTGGCCCACAACGGACCGCCCCGGACCTGGCCCTTACAAAAACCACCGCAACAGGCGGGAATGCCCGGCGAACTTGACCGCCAAGCCGACTGCCTGTTGCCGTCTTTGCTCAAGCCGGTGGAGAAGCGGGCGGTGGACCTGCTGGCCGACTGGCCCTGGCTGTCGCCCCCACACCTGGGCGCGTTGCTCGGGGTGAAGCGGTCCCGCCTGTCCCAAGTCACGCGGCGATTGGCGGAGTTGGGGCTGCTGGTTGACGTGAACGTGGACGGTGAACGCCGCCTGGCCCTGTCCGATAGGGGGCTGGTGATGCTGGCCCGCCGCGACCGCGCCTCCGTGGGCGACGCCCGCAAGCGGTGGAGCGCCATGGCCCTGGACGCGGACGCTCCCCTGGACTGGCGAGGCGTCGCCGGAACCCGGACTCGTCAACTGTTGCGTAACATCGAGCACACCGCCGCCGTCCACGCCTTTGCCGCCATCCTGGCCCGGCAGGCCCGTTCCCGCTCTCGGGAGATCGTCCAGATGGACCCGCCCCGCCGGGCGTCCCGCTACTTTCGCCACCAGGGAAAGCTGCGTTCGGTCCATCCCGACGCCTTCGGCGCGCTGAGGTGGGGCAAAGACGTATGGCCCTTCTTCCTGGAGTGGGAGCGCCGGGCCGTCAGGCCGGCCACTATGGCCGCCCGCGTCGCTCCCTACCTGCGCTACTACGCCACTTCCAGACCCACCGACGACCACGGCGGCCAACCCTTGGTGCTGGTGGTCTTCGACGATCCCATCGCCCTGACCCACTTCCTGGAGGTGGCGGCCCGCGAGATGGCACGCGCCGGCGTGCGGGTGCCCCTGCTGGCCTCCCACCGGGAGTTGTTGGCGAGCGCTGGACCGCTGGGGCCGTCATGGATTGCCCGCAGGGGCGACCTGCCCGGCTATGCCTTTCAACCCCGCTGATTCGACCCCATCATAAGGAGAGTATGCTGATGAGACTGTACTACTGCGTGGAGGCCCTGGGCCGCCGTCATCACGTCCGCACCGCCCTGGGCGTGGACGAAAGGGTCTGGAACCGGCTGCACCGCCGGGTCCACGAATGGCGGCGGCAACTGGAGCAACGCTGCGGAATTCCCGCCGACGCCGAACTTGGCCCCGGAGCCCTGCCAGCCACCGCTATCACTGCCGCCCATTCCTGCGGTTGCGCATGCCACGGTGAACCTTTGCCACCGCACGGCGCGGAGGTCGTGGCCCAGGGGTTGCGCGTCGTCGAGGACTTTGCGGTGGTGACCGGCGGCATTCACGCCATCAACGTCTGCCTGGACACGGAGGGGACACCCGCCTATCGGAAGGTGAGCCTGGACCGTCTGTTCAACCGAGTCAACGCCACCGCCGCCCGCGACGGCGGTTACGCCTTGGCAATCTTGGGGCAGGAACCCGACGAGCCGGTGGTCCGTGCCTATGAGCGGCTGCGCAGCTACAACCCGGTCCCGGTGCGCGTCGGCGCCTGCGGCGACGGCTGGCACACCCGCAACCTGCCCATCGAACGGGTCATCGGAGAACCCGTCTTCCGCAGTCCGGCGTCCGACTGCCTGCTCCAGGTGGCCGGCCTGGTGGCCGAAGCCCTGCTGTGGAGGGAGGAACCCGGCGACGGTGCCGACTCCGGCGCCTTCACAATCCTTGACCGCGCCTTGAATCGGAGGGCGTCCCGGAACGACCCACAGGGGGTGGTCAGGAGGTAAACGACAAGCGTGAGAAGGAGCAAGCGCCGACCGTTCCAGTCACGCCTTTTCCCCTACCTGAGCGCTGCAACTACGGTTGACGGCGGTGGCGGGTAACAGTAGGCTTCGACCTACCGCCCCTGTCGCATCACTGGCAGGGTCGAGGCTGCCTTTTCGGGCGGTCTCTGTTTTTGCCTTGGCAACAAGAATGGTTCGAGCCACCCGATCCATTGACCGCGCCAATCCAACTTGACCGTGGCAGTGTCAGTGGTACAATGAAAAAGCGTCTGGGAGGAGTCGTTTAGCGTCTCCCTATCGGGGCACCGGTCCCGAACCTAGTCGCTTTTTCTTTTGGAGTTCGCTGATGCAACCTTGCCATGTTGATGAATGGGGAACGGTAATAGCCGGCGACGCCTAATCTACTCGCCTGCCGTCAGCCATGCCCGTGGCGTTCGGACTCCCTGCCGCCAATAATACAACCCTTCAAAAGGAGCCCAGCGGGCCCCGGCAACCGTCGCGCGGCCGCTCATACACCACAATAGTTTGAATACGACCGGAACGGCAGGTTGCAAGTGTCGCATTGCCTTGCGGACGTATACCTTTGAGAAGCGCCAACAATGTTTATAGACCAGATTGAAATAAACAACTTCAGGGGCGTCCGCAACCTGATCCTTAAACTCGACGAGACAACCGTATTAATAGGTGAAAACAATACGGGCAAATCGACGATTTTGGCGGCGCTGGAGACTTGCCTAAGCCGCAATCTGACGCGCAGAGGCGGCGCTTTCTCGGAGTATGACTATCACCTTCCGGAGAGGGATAGCCAGCCCACAGAAAGCGAAGCCATAGAGGTCACGCTACGCTTCGTCGAAAGATACGTGAACGAGTGGCCGGACGGCGTGGTGCAAACTCTGGCCACTGCGATCCAAGCAGCCGACGACGGCAGGCAGGCAGTAGTTTTTCGCGTCCGAAGTTCTTACGACGATTTTCTGGAAGATTTCGTCACGACATGGGCTTTTCTTGACCTTGTAGGCAATGAACTGGTTGGCGCCCGGACCCCTGCCAACTTGATAGCCTTGCAGCAACTGGCGCCCGTCTTTTATCTCTCGGCTCTCCGCGATTCCGCCCAAGAATTCCGACCCAGGGGACAGTTTTGGAGCCCTTTTGTTCGCTCCCTGAAAATGGACCCCGACGTTAGGCGGGAGCTCGAATCTGAACTTGCTGAGCTGAATCAGAGAGTCCTGGACGCTAACGAATCATTTGGCGAAGTGGAAGAGAGGCTAGGCAACACTGCGAAGATGGTTCCCCTGGCCAGCGATGATGCAGTCGGGATTGAAGCGATACCTAGTCGGGTCTTCGACATCATGTCCCGCACCCAAGTGCTGCTTTCATCAACGACCGGGGCGCGACTGCCCATCGGCAGGCATGGTGAAGGCACCCAAAGTTTAGCGGTGATTTGTCTGTTTGACGCCTTCTTGCATAGTCGTTTGGAGGATGCTTATCGAGAACACACCTCGCCCATTTTGGCCCTTGAAGAACCCGAAGCCCACTTACACCCTTCGGCCACCCACTCGGTTGCGGCTTTGTTGCAGCAGCTTCCGGGGCAGAAAATCGTTGCTACTCATTCAGGGGACCTGATTAGCGCGTGTCCTATCACCTCGTTACGCCGGCTCCGGCGAAAGGATGGCGAAATAACGGTCTTTCATCTGGAAGAGAACGTATTGAATGAGGACCAGATTCTGAAAATAGACCATCACATCCGTTCCAGTCGGGGAAGTGCCATGTTTGCCCGCTGTTGGCTCTTGGTGGAAGGAGAAGCAGACCGTCTGGTTCTTGAGGGATGTGCGAGAGTGCTGGAACGAGATTTATTGTACGAGGGCGTCATTTGCATAGAACATCGGCACATCGCAATCGCAGTGGACATTCTGACCAAGTTCGCCGACTATATGGGTATCGAGTGGTTTGTCGTCGCTGACAATGATCCAGCAGGTGACGGATACGTGAGAGGCGCCAAGCGACAGGTCGGCGACAGGGAAGATGCGCGCCACATAAGTCAATTGGCACACGGCAACCTCGAAGTTTTCCTATGCAACGAGGGATACGGGCACATTTACGAAACGAACGTGTCCCCGCAGAAGGCGCCCAACATAACCGCCCAGAAAGGAGATCCAGGATATTGGACGCAGGTAGTTCAGGCTCAGGGCAATAACTCTAAGCCTAGAAACGCGGTAGAGGTCGTCGAGGAAATGGAAAGACGTGGGCCCGATGGTGTCCCTCAACAGATGAAGGAGATCATCCAATTCGCGCTGGACTTGGCGGAGGAGGCCAGAGATGGTTGATTTGTCATCGCTGAATGCCAATCAGTTCGAGGCCGTAAATTGGACTGATGGCCCCCTTCTGGTACTGGCTGGGCCTGGGTCTGGCAAAACGCGAGTTCTGACTTACCGCATCGCTCGAATGGTGGAAGACAGCCCCGGAAAACCCTTTCGGATTCTGGGCCTGACCTTTACCAACCGGGCGGCGTCAGAAATGAGGACGCGGATCGAGGGTCTGGTCCCCAATTCCCGGAACAGAATCCTGCTAACCACGTTCCATTCCTTCTGCGTGGACATTCTGCGCCAACACGGGCACCACATTAGCTTGCGCCCAGACTTCACCATCCTGCCCCAGACCGTCGACAGAGAGGCCGTTCTGGACGAAGCTATCGAAGAAGTGCGGACCGACTACCCCGAGGTCTCGTACAGAGGTGAGCAACTATTGCCAGCGATAAACCGGCTGCTGGACAACTGTGTCGCCACAGACAACGCATTGGCGGAACTGGGCAGTCGCAATGTTGACAACGCGGAGGTCCTGGCGGCCATATATGCGACATATCGGCGGTTGATGATTGACAACAACCAGCTGGATTTCGGATGTCTGATTGCTGAAACCCTGGGCCTGCTCGAAGGGAACCCTAACGTGCGGCGGCTCATTCATCGTATCTACCCTTACGTGTGTGTCGATGAATTTCAAGACACCAATCTCGCTCAGTACCGCGTTTTGGCTAACCTCGTCAACCCGGCCACCAAGAACCTTTTTGTGGTCGCTGACGATGATCAAATCATCTACCAGTGGAACGGAGCCGACCCAAAACGCCTTCAGGCTCTCTTCACGGATTTCGGGGTTGCGGTGCTACAGCTTCCCGAAAATTACCGTTGCCCACCCAAAGTGGTGGAAGCCGCCAACAACCTCATTAACTACAACCTGACGCGGGACTTCGACAAAGCCGCTCCGATTGCCCACAAATCCGGCAGCGACGGTAGGAATGTGATTAGGGTCGAAAACTTTGAGTGTTTCGAGGATGAGGCCGATTGGGTCGCAAATGACATTGGGTCCAAACGAGTTGCCAGGCAGACCGATTGTGTTGTGTTGGCCCGCACGCGAAGGCTCTTGGAACCAGTTGTAGGCGCATTGGAAGCCAAAGGGATAGATGCCTACATCGGTTTGCGGAAGGATGAATTCCTTAGCAACCAAATGGTTTGGCTGCACTCGATCCTTAGATTGGCCAACGCCCGACAAGACCGTGAACAACTTCGCCGGGTGTGCAAGTCTTTCTTTGACCTTGCTGGCATAAATTTGCAGGTTCGAGACATCATATCCGACGCAGCAGCGGCAGACGGCGACTACCTTCGCACCTGGCAACGAACCGCTTTGAGTAGGCCGCAGTTAGACGCCGGCACCAGGAATTTCTTGAAAGAGTTTGCTCCAGTGCTTTCCGAGAAACTAGATTTTCGGACGTTCGTTCGGGCTGCTTTTGATTGGTTTGAAGAATTGCCGGATATAGGGCCGCAGTCAAATGACAATGAATCGGAGTTTCTGGAAGAAAAAGCCACGTGGCACGATTTAGTAGAGGAAGTAGAAGGAGAATTCGGCAGGGACCAGGTTACGTTGAATGTACTCTTGCAGGGTTTGGACCTCCGCTCTAAAGCTCCGATTCCGCCGAAAGATGCCGTACCCTGCTACACCATTCATTCGGCAAAAGGCGCCGAATTCAACCACGTCTACCTTGTTGGATTGGTGGAGGACCAGTTACCTAGTTACTGGGCGGTGAAAAAAGGTCCTGAAAGCCATGAAATTCAGGAAGAAAGGCGTAACTGCTTCGTGGCGATTACCCGGGTCCAGAGCAGCTTAACTCTCACCTACTCGGATGAAGTCTTCGGTTGGCACAAGTCGCCTTCTCGATTCCTTCACGAGATGGGATTGGTTGCCTAATTGGTCCTGACCATCGGGCGCTTATCCACGGGAGACACCCATACCCGAAACCACACGACTGCGGCGACCCGCAAAAGCAGGATAGGCAATGTCTAACAAAGGACCGAACGGTTGATTCCGTCCGGTCCTACGATCCCTTGGTTACCTAGAATTTGCGTCAATTATTCCAGCGATTCACCGCCATCCTCCGGTTCCCCCACTTCCGGCAGCAACAGGTGCAGCAGCCCCATACCGGCCGCCAGGGCGAACAGGGCTACTAAATGGCCGGACCCTGGAGCGGCCCCGGCCTTCCAGCGGCGCACCGTGCGGGAGTTGACCTTGAGCTGGCGGGAGAGACCCCGCCAACTGAACCCGGCGGACTGCCGGAAGGCATCCAACCGCTGCGGGAAGTCCGCCGGAAACTCCTCCGGCTCAATGTTATAGACCCACTGCTGGCGGCGCCCCATTGTCCTACTCCCTGACCGGCCAGGGCTGCGACGCATCCGATAGCAGCACGGCGACCCCGCCGGGCACGGCGCAGGCAAACTCGACGATGACCCGCAGTTCCTCCTCGCTGGGAGGCCGCCCGATGCGCCACAGCCGGGCGTGGTGGACGGGCAGGCCGGCGGCCAGGGCCATTTCCTCCAGGGAGGTCCCCGACCGGTCCTCCAACCGCCCCAGCCGGATATGCAAATCCTGGGGCAGGGAAGGAGGCGGATAGCGCCGGTCCAGACCAGCCTGGCACTGACGCGGGTTGCTAGTCATGGTCCACAGGTTCCCCGGCTCCAGGCTCGGCGCCGTTAGCGTCGCCGGTCATCAGCTCGAAGCCGCCGGGCAGGTCCCTGGCCAGGGCCATGATTGCCAGGTAGCTGGTGCGCGAGGGCTGGCACTGGCCCCGGCGCCACTGCAACACCCCCCGGTCGGACACCCCCAGCCGCTGGGCGAACTCCTGCCAGCGCAGGCCGGTCAGCTTCTTCAGCCCCTCCAGCCGCTTCCCGAAGTCCCCGGGCATGGGCGGGGGCCGGTAGTCCTCCATCAGGTTCAATTCCTCGGTTGTCATGGTTCTGCCTCCTTGCTCTAGTTTCGCGGTGTGAAGATTACGGTCACGTCCTCGTCGATCAGCAGCGCCAATCCGCCCGGCACCCGCACCGCCAGGCGCACCAGGGCCAGCATGGCCCCGCCGTTGGGTTCGCCGCCCTCCTTGCGCCAGCGCCAGAGCTGGCGGCTGTCCACCCCCATGCCCGAGGCCATCCCCTCCCAGGAGAGGCCGGTCATTTCCTTGATGGTCTTCAGCCGCTGGGCGAAGTCGTCGGGCATCAGGGCGATACCGGGCGGGATGAAGGGGTGAGCGGTCTTAACGCGGTTGCTAATCAACGTTCTCCTCCATGATGAAGAGTTCCTCGAAGCGGGTCACTTCCAGAGCCGTCATCAGGCGCTTGCGGGTCTCCGGCGCGGGGCAGCGTTCCCCGCTCAACATCTGGGAGACGTAACCCGAGGTGCGACCTATAAGCAGGGCAAGGTCGTTCCGGGTCAAGTTGAGCACGTTCATCCTGGCCCACGCCCGGCGCTGGTCCAGGCGGACCCGGAAGGCGGGCTTGCGGCGTTTCATTCCGCCGCCTCCCGATGGGCCGTCGTCTCGCCGTCCACGGCGTCTTTATCAACCGGCTGGGGATACAGCTCGGGGTGGGCCAGGTAGTGGCGGGCGATGACGCGGGCCAGGATGCGCAGCCCTTCCATGCGCTGGCGCTCCTGGTCCTCGGTGAGTCTGCGTTTCTTGCTCAAGCTGTTCTCTCTTGAAGTGGTCCGGCCTGACCTACGGGGGTAGCCCGTAGGGAGCCGGTGGGTTATACTCTGGCAGGAGTATAGAAATTCCGTTCTGTATGATTGAGTGTAGCAATGCGTTTTCGGGGCGGGCAATAGAGCAGATGGCATTATCAGGGGTTGATTGACCAAGTGCTTACTCTGATGTAACAATGAGTGCACTGGAATCACACTGGAATATAGCAATCATCCCGGAGGCGTCGCCGGAGCCGGGGAAGGAGGGGAGCATCATGGACGAGCTTGACCAACAGCAGCACGGCCCGCCCGACCCGTTGGAAGACGCGGAGGGCTACGAGGACATCGGCGCCTTGCTGAAAAGGCTCAGGGGGAAGGTGAGCCTGCGGGAGGTGAACCGGCGCACCGGCGTATCCGGCTCCTACCTTTCCCAGATCGAAAGAGGGGAGAAGCAACCCGGCCCCACCGTGGTCCGCAAGCTGGCCGAGTTGTACCGGGTGGACGCCGAGCAGTTGCTGCGTCGGGCCGGGCACGGGCCGCCGCCCGACCCCTACGGCGACGAAATCCACGACGTGGAGCGGGCCTACCGCTACGTGCTGGACGACCCGGCCTTTAGAGTAGGCACCCGGCCCGACGGCCCCATGACCATCAACGCCAAGCGTTTCATCGTGGAGATGTACGAGAAGTTCACCGGCAAGAGGCTGTTGGAATGATGCTAAACACCCTGGGCGGCTTCTGCCGCGACCTGCTGGACTTGGACGACGACTTATCCGGCCAACCCCCTGACCAGGAAGCTATGGCCGCCCGCTTCGTGGACTACTTCCGCCTGTCAACCCGTCCCACCCTGGAGGAGCTGACCGCCCTGGCGGAGTGTGCCGGGTTCGGCACGGTGCGGGACGGGCACATGGAGGGGCTGAAGGGCGCCCACATCGGCCAGCCCGGGGGCCACTACCACATCTATCACCGGGAGGACCTGTCGGAGGGTTCCAAGACCCACACGGTGCTCCACGAGATGTACGAGATCATCCTGGAGGGTATGGCCGAAATCCACTCGCCGGAAATGCCCGCTCCCTCCGGGCCAAATCCCGCAATCTGCCGGCAGGCGGACCGCTTTGCGGCGGCGGCGCTGATGCAGCCGGACATCTTCCTGCCCTACGCCCAGGCCAGCGGTCTGGACGTGACGACCCTGCATGAACAGTTCGGCTGCGCCTATTCCTCGGCGGCCCTGCGCTTGGCCGAGTTGGTGCGGGACCCGCCCCTATTGGTGGTCCTGTACGAAAGGAAGGAGCGGGGCGATCCGGCCCATTGGCCGGCGCACTTAAGGCCGGACGACCTGACGGTGAAGGTGGTGAAGCGGACGGCGGGGTTCGCCCCCAGCGGTTCGCCGCTGCTGTGCGGCGCGCGGGGCGGCGTTCCCTGGAAGCACAAGTCCCTGCCCGCCGGATCCCTGGCGGAGCGGGCCGCCCATAGCGGCAGGCCCGAGTACGCCGAGGGCGATGGCCTGGCGGTTGTAGCCACGCCCGTCCTGTGGAAGAGACGCCTGGCCAAGATGATTGTCGTCGCCGTGCCCTGCGAACATCACAGCGTCCTGGAGCCGAACCTGGGCCGGAGCCGCCGGCATCGCCCCAGGTTCGGCGCCAGGCCGGTGACCGCCGCCCCTTGACCGGGCCGGCCGGATGTCAGATAATCAATAGTAAGACAAACGCTTATTACAGCAGGCAAAAGAGAGACCATGCCCCCGCAACGGAAATCAAGGACCATCACCTTTTCGCTGCCCCCCGAGATGTTCGAGCAGGTGCAGCGGGTCAAGGACGAGGAGGGCCGCGACATGAGCGAACTGGTGCGGGAGGCTCTCCGCCTGTACATGGAAGATAGAGAACTGCGCCGTGAACAACGCCTGGAACGGCTGCGCTCCCGACAGGCTGAACCGGAAGATAATCAAGGAGGACAGAGGGATGAGTAAGAATACGGACCTGGCCCCCGTGGCCCTGTACGCCCGGGTCTCCAGCGACCGCCAGGACGTGGACCTCTCCGTAGCCGCCCAGCTTCGGGCCTTGAGAGACTACGCGGAGAAGAACGGCTACCTGGTGGTCCGCGAGTTTGTCGATGAAGCCGAAAGCGGCAGGATCGCCGACCGACCCCAGTTCCGCAAGATGCTGGACGAGGCATCCAAGCCCGATGCTCCCTTCCAGGAAATCTTGGTCTGGAAATTCAGTAGGTTCACCCGTAAGCGGGAGCACGCCGTCGCCTTCAAGTCCATGCTGCGGCGCAAGGGCATCCGAGTCGTGTCCATCACCGAACACGCCGACGACACCCCCACCGGCAAGCTGATGGAGGCCATCATTGAGTCCGTGGACGAGTTTTACAGCGAGAATCTGGCGCAAGAGGTGACGCGGGGAATGCGCGAAGCCGCCTCCCGGGGCTTCTGGATGAATGCCAGCGCCCCCTACGGTTATCAGCGGGCCTACGTTCAGGACGGGGCCAAGAAGCGCCCCCGCCTGGAGATCAACCCGCCCCACGACGCCGTGGTCCGCCGCATCTTCGACCTCACCCTCCAGGGCAGGACCTCCCTGGACATCCTCAAGACTCTCAACGCCGAGGGCATCCCCTCACCCAACGGCAAGCAGTGGCGCAAGACCACCGTCCACAAGGTCCTCGCCAACGAAGCCTACACCGGAACCCTGGTCTGGGGCCAGAAGGCCCGGGACGGACAGGAGCCCGTGCGGGTGGAGGACGCTTTTCCCGCCATCGTCTCCCAGCAGGAGTTCCAGCGGGTCAGGAAACTCCTGGAATCCCGCGCCCCGGCGGTCACCCACCCCCGCCGCGCCGCCAGCCCCTACCTGCTCAGCGGCCTGGCCAAGTGCCAGACCTGCGGCAAGGCCCTCACCGCCGCCGAAGCCAAGAGCGGCAAGTACACCTACTACGTCTGCCAGTCCATCCTCAAGCAGGGCAGCGGGACCTGCGACACTCCCAGGCTCAACGCCAGGTCTTTCGAGGACATCATCATTTCCAACATCCGCGAGAACATCCTCACCGAGTCCAACATCCGCGACCTGGTGAAGCTGCTGGACGAGGAGATGGACGGCGTGGCCCGAGAGCAGCGGCAGAACCTGGAGACCATCGAAGCCGAATTAGAAGATGTCAAGCGGAAGCTGGACCGCATCTGGCACTTCGTGGAAAGCACCGACCTAGACATGGCCGACGCCTCCGAGCGCATCCTCGAACACCGCCACCGCCGCGAGCAACTGGAGGCCGCCGCCGAGGAAGCTCGGGCCGTGCTGGCGGAACGGCGGGAGTTGCTGGACAGCGCCGACGTCATCGCCGCCTTCGCCAGCGAAATGAGTGAGTTTCTCAAGACCAGCGAACTGACCGAGACCAAAGCCTTCGTGCGGTCCTTCGTCAAGGAGGTGCTGGTCCGGCCCGGCGGGGCGACGATTATCTACACGATCCCCACGCCGGAGGACAGTCCCATAGGGGGAAAGGATGCTGCTGAGATCGCCTTGAATGGCGGAGTTCGCAGTATTGGATACGGTGGTGGAGCTGGAGGGGATCGAACCCTCTACCTCTTCAATGCCATTGAAGCGCTCTCCCAAGTGAGCTACAGCCCCACAGTAGAAATTTATCATAGCAAAGGGCGCGTCCGGGCCGCAAGCCCCGCGCGCCCTATCGTCTTCCGGGGGGCGCCTAGCGGCGGTGGAACTTCACGACCCGGCGGCTGCGTCCCCACTCGCCGGGCATGACGAAGTACAGGTCTCGGCTGGAGTCGGCCCACACCCCGTGGCAGGAGCGGTGCAGCTCGGATCCCCACTGCGTGATGATCTCGCCGTCGGGCGACAGGACGCTGAACAGGCCGCCGTTGTGCTCCGGGATGTAGGCGATGTCCTCGGAGTCTACATACAACAGGGCAGGGCCGATGAGCTTGCTGGGCCAGGTGGAGATATACTCGCCCTCCTGGGTGAACACCTGCACCCGGTCGTTCTCGCGGTCGGCCACCAGCACCTGCCCGTGGCGGTCGATCCAGACGCCATGGGGCAGGCGGAACTGGCCAGGGCCGTCGCCGGGCTCGCCCCATGACTTGATCAGCTGGCCGTCGGGGGTGAACTTGTGCACCCGGGCGTTGGCGTAGCCGTCGGCGATGAAAATCTCCCCCGCGTCGTTCAGGGCTATGCCGGCGGGCATGTTGAATGGAGGGCCGCCGTGGGTCACCGACTGGAAGGCCGTCGAGCTGTAGTCGTCCGGGTCGACGCCGGTGTCTGAGCGCACGCCCTTCTGGCCGATGGTCATGATGTGCTGGCCGTCGCCGGTGTACTTGTGGACCTCGTGGGTGTTGCGGTCGACCAGCCAGACATTGTCGTTGCTGTCCAGCAGGATGGAGTGGGCGAAGGTGATGAGGCCCGCGCCCCAGGCGGAGATGAAGTTGCCGTCCTTGTCGAAGATGCACACGGGATGTTCCGGGTCGCGGTTGAAGGCATAGACCCGATCCTGCGAGTCACCATACACCGCGGCAGTGGGCATCTCCCAGCCCTCGGGCAGCTTGGCCCACTCCGGGTTCATCTCGTAGCTGAAGTCGCCGGAACCGACAATGTTGCTGGATGTCACGATTCCTCTCCTGGTTGCTGATTCGGACTTCGCCCAATCATACAGGGTGACGGCTAGGTTCTCTAGCGGAGGGGTACGCCCACAGAGTTTCACTCCCACCCTGGCCCTCCCCTGAAGGGGAGGGGATTTGCCGGTGGCAGGATTCTTGCGTCTAAATGCCCGGCGTGGTAACGCGGAAGCTGTAGATAGATGTTCCAGGCGTGGTGTAGACGGTGCGGTTGTCGGGACCGCCGAAGGCGATGTTGCGAGGGATTTCGGGGCCGCGAATGACGCCGACGTGGGTGCCGTCGGGTTCGAAGACCCAGATGCCTCCTGAGCCGGTGCAGAAGACGCGGCCCGCGGTGTCCACCTTCATGCCGTCGGGGACTCCAGGCTCGGCGGAGCTCATGTCGGCGAAGACGCGGTTGTTGCTCAAGGAACCGTCGGCGGCCACATCGAAGGCACGGATCTTGCGGTTCGGGCAGAACTCGTCGCGCTCCTCCTTGCCGAGATCGTCAAGGGTCGCCCGGCTGATGGCCACATATAGCACCGACTCGTCGGGCGAGAACGCGAGGCCGTTGGGGTACTCGCAGCCATCGGTGGCCAGATGCACCTCGCCGTCGGGGTCGAGGCGGAACACGCCGGCGAAGTCGTACTCCCGCAGCTCGGGATCCTGGCGAAGCGACGGGTCGGTGAAGTAGATGCTGCCGTCGGAGCGGGTTACCACGTCGTTGGGCTTGTGGAACCGCTTGCCCTGCCACCGCTCCGCGATGGGCGTGACCGTGCCGTCGGGGTCCATGCGCGTGATGCGGCGGTGGTCTGCCCCCTCGCACATGATCAGGCGGCCCTCCAGGTCGAAGGTGCAGCCGTTGCCCTCGCCGGTGCCCTCCCGAACCACGCTGACGCCGTTCTGTTCGTCCCAGCGGTACAGCCGGCTTTCGGTGAGGGAAACGAATGTCAGGTAGCCGTCCGGGTGCCACAGCGGGCCCTCGGTGTTGCCGCCCACACTGGCCAGGTGGGTATGCTCGGGGGACTCCAGGATGCCGGAAAGGTCGTCTGGCATGACTCCCTCCTTCTGAGTGTCTCAGTAACAATTACGAACAGTTTTCGGGATTATAACAGCCAAATAACTGCTTGCTGCGTTTGACCGCGCAATATAGCACCCTTAGAATTTCATACAGAGTGATCAAGCGAATTGGGTATGTGGGGGCGGACAAATGGGACAGTTCAGAAGCGAGGAATGGTTCTACGAGGAATTGCGCCGGCGTGCGGTGGCCATGTTCGGAGAGGAACGGGCCGATGGCCTGGAGGATTACCTACGTACGACGGCCCGGCAAGTGGCGGATGTCGAAGAGGCCTCAACCCACGCCGACCTCGAGCCGCTGGTGCATGGGTGAGGACCACCGAACTTAGACCGGTTCGGGGCGAGCGGTCATGCAACCGTCTTTCATCCTGCTAAGTTGAGGTTTAGTGATGCCTGAACCCTATGAGCTTTCGGTGGTCGAAGCGGCGGCGCAGGTCCGTGCCGGGACGCTGTCCCCGGTTGCGCTTGCGGAGTCGCTGCTGGCGCGAATCGAAGCCCTGGATGGCGACCTCCAGGCGTGGGTGACCATCGACCGCGACGCCGTGCTTGCCACTGCCCGGCAACGTGAGTCGGAGGTTGCCGGTGGCGCTCCGCTGGGCGCCATTCACGGCGTACCGGTCGGCCTCAAGGACATCTTCTACACCGCCGGAATGCTGACGGCGTGCGGCTCGAAGGTGTACGCCGACTTCGTGCCCGACTTCGACGCAACCTCTGTGGCCAAGATCAAGCAGGCCGGCGGCATCATTCTCGGCAAGGCGGTGACCACCGAGTTCGCTACCTCCGACCCGTCGCCGACGCACAACCCCTGGAACCTGGAACACACCCCCGGCGGGTCGAGCAGCGGCTCTTCGGCGGCGGTGGCCGCCCGGATGGCGCCCGCGGCCCTGGGATCGCAGACCGGCGGGTCAACCTGCCGACCTGCGGCCTACAACGGCATCGTCGGCCTGAAGCCCACCTATGGGCGTATCAGCCGCTATGGCGTGGTGCCGGTGAGCTGGTCGCTGGACCACGTGGGCATCCTGACCCGCACCGTGGCCGACGCCGCGCTGATGCTGGAGGTGCTGAGCGGGGAGGACGCCAACGATCCCGGATCGCTGCGCCAGCCCGTCCCCGACTTTAGTGAGCAGATGGCCGCCCACGACCGGCCGCCGAGAATCGGGCTGGTGCGCCAGTATTACCAAGACTACTGCACGCCCGAGATCTGGGCCCACACCGAGGCGGTGGCCAACCGGCTCGCCGAGGCAGGGGCCGAGGTGGAGGAGATTCCGCTGCCCGACAGCTTCGCCCGCGTGCACAGCTTCCAGCGCATTGTGATGAACGTGGACTGCGCAGCCTTCCACGAAGCCAACCACCGCATCCGGGCCGACGACTACGGGCCGCGCATCAGGGCCGGGATGGAGATGGGGATGCTCATCCCCACCGCCACATACCTGAAGGCCCAAAGGCTGCGCCGACAGTTCCGCGACGACATGGAGGAGATGGTCAGCAAGGTCGATGTAGTGATGACCCCTGCCACACCATCGCCCGCGCCGAGAGACCTGAACACGACCGGCGACGCCGCGTTCCAAGTGCCGTGGACGGCGGCAGGTCTCCCGACGGTGGTGGTGCCGACCGGCCTCAGTGAGCTGGGGATGCCGATGGCGGTGCAGTTCGGCGGGCCGTGGGCGCAGGAAGGGCAGGTGCTGGGCGCATCCCAATGGTGCGAGCGGGTGGCGGGCCTGAACCAGGGGCCACCCAACTACCCGTAGTGTGCCTGCCCTGCTGGTTACTACCTGATCATCTCTGGAGCCGGGTCCGCCGGAACTTACCGCCGTCCGCTTCGCCCGGTTCCTGGGACTGTCGGTGGCGCTGGTCGAGCGTTCCCGGGTCGGGGGCGATGAACCTAGGTCTGGCTCCTACCCGTCAAGGGAATTGTTCAGAAAACTCTGATTTGCTGATAGAAAAGCTCAAAAGAACAGGACTTTGAGAAGGGAATTATATCCGATAGTACACGGGCTAAAAGTTGACCGCCGGAGGTTGAGTCCGGCGGTCTTTGGGTTCACTCGTTGTTTGCCTGCTCTGCTTGCCGACGACGGTGTTCCTTCACGAACTCCCAGTCCTCGGGGTTCTGGGGTTGATTCTTACGAAATTGAGCACGCAACACGTTTTCAGGTGTATCCGGTATTGGATCCGGCATAGTGTACTTGGACGGTCTGCCGCGTGGTTTCTTCTGTCTAGGCATAACTAAATCTCCCTTCTAGACATCATTGTACCAGACCACCCTAGCGTGGCGTTTACGGGATTGCAAGCCTGCGAAACGAATGGGCAGGAACACCTGAAGAGGTTCCAGCCCAAACTATTGGCGTACTGAATAGAGATTATGTCGAATTGGGTCTTGTGTTTTTGCGCCGATGTGGTATCATAGAATAACGACTGACTAGAAAAGCCCCCGGATTGCAGTCCGGGGCTTTCTTTTCGGCGTCTGCCACGAAGCAGTGGCAACACATCGGAGGTGGAGAAATAATGGGTCAATCGAACACGTTGGACATTGTTACTCAACTTCATGGGGTTGTCAAGTCAAAGGTCCGATTGATTTGCTGCTTTGGTGAGTATCGCCATTGAAGGCGTGAAAGGGACTTGAGCACCATGATTATTGAATATATGATGCTTCTAGGCATCCTGCTGGTACTAGTACAGCTACAAGCGCACAGTAAGTAGCTTATCATGAAAGCCCAGGGATTGCAAATTCCTGGGCTTTCCTCTGGCTTGCAATCCGCTAAAGAGCCATGTAAGACTAGCCTAATTCGAACTTACGGAGGCGCTCTAGTGCCAGACCAAGATTTTCAACCAAAGCCTCAACCTGAGCCAAGTCAAGAATATACGCCTGCGACCAGAAACGAGGGCTTTCATCGTTATGAGAAAAATGGCGAGCTGTATCTTGGATATAGATGTACTCCATCTTCAATCCAACAACCCTCTGATCTGAAAGCGTTATTGTCTGCAATTCGTGACCTGAAACATTGAGAATTTCAGCCGCTTCAAGCCATTCTTCTGGTGTCATAACGACTCCTCAGTGCCTTACGCTATGAGGTCCTCGTACCGCAGGCGCTTGCACTGCATGCCGCGAACCATCGACTCCATCTGCTCTTCCGTGTCCAGCGGCCTGTCATTGTGTCGACCGGAGAACTCGTTACTGTAGCGGTGCAGGTGCTTTACGCTGACCCAGTGATACGTGCCCATCAGGCTGCGCCGCATCATGGCCCAGTGGCTTTCCATGCCGTTCGTGGTGGCTTGGTCTCTAACGAATTCGCCCGCGCTGTGCTTTACCGCCTCGTGAGGGCGTGGAAGGTCATTGTACGCCCTCGCCTCGTCAGTGTATACCATAGCACTCGACGCCGTGTGGCGAGTTACGAAGTCCTGTAGGGTGGACTTGGTGGTATCTTCCACCACCTCAGTCCGGATTAGCCCAGTGGTGCGGTCTCTGACGCCCGCCACCGGCTGTTTGCCGACCGTTCCCCGTCCAGCCCTCAGCTTCTTGTCGGTGTGCTTGTTCGTCTCCTTGCCGCCGATGTAGACCTCGTCGACTTCCACCGGTCCGGCGAACGCGTAGTCATCGTCCGCGCCCCAGTTTTCCCGGATGCGGTGGGCCATGAACCAGGCAGTCTTCTGCGTGATGCCCAAATCCCGGTGCAGCTTCATGCTGGAGGTGCCCTTGATATTCGTTGTCAGGATATAGATGGCTATCGCCCATTTCCGGTAGCCGAGGTTGGATCCCTCCATGACCGATCCGGTCTTGGCTGAAAAACGCTTGCGGCAGTCTGAACAGTAGAATGGCATGGTCGGGTGCTTCGAGGTGGATACGCGGTCACCGTCGCAGCGGGCGCAACGCAGTCCATCAGGCCAGCGGGTCTCAATGACCCACTTCTCCGCCGCCGCATCGTCATGAAACTTCTCGAATAGCTGCTCCAGCGTCATACCCTTGCGATACGCTTTCCCTGGCCCCCTCTTCTTATCCCCAGCCATCGGTTTTCGCCTCATTCTGTATCTACTTTTCCTCACCATAGTACACAAAACCTCATAAAAAGTCAAGTCTTTCGCGGCGCAAATGAACGCAAAAAGCCCGCAGATTACGGCTCTGCGGGCACTAACATAGATAGCTCTATGATACCCATTACGAACCCGGGAGTCAAGTTTGAGAAATCTGCTTGAACCCCCTGTTGACCTGTGATACGGTCAATCTTGCCAGAGTACCTTTTTCCAGTGTTGCCCGGTGGCGTTAGCTATGGGTAGGGCGCATTGCCGCGCCCCCTTGTCGGCAACGCTGGTTGGGTACTCTGGCAGGTGTCCTACCTTAACGTCAGCAAGGGGGTTCCCCATGCCACTTCGGATATTCACGATACTCGCTGGACTGCTACTGGTTGCCATGATTGCCTGCGAGTCATTCAACGCCACGCAGACAGCAGAGGCACCCACGAAGGAAGCGGAGCAAGCCTTCGACGAGAAGCGCAAGTCAGTGGACGACCTGCCAAACTGCAAGGACGCCCGTGAGATTGTCTACTCGGTTGAATGGAAAAACCGCGGAAACAGCGACAGATACCTGAGCAAGATCGAGAACTACCATACGGTTGATGTGGAGATTCTGCCGGGTACTGCGACGATTACCTGTGCCGGAGAAGCATGGCGAAAGAACGGCACGTATATCGGCGAGGTCACGTATTGGGTGCGGAAGAACAAGCGAGACCAGAAGGGCACTCATTACGCCGGATATAACCGGTAATATCCGGCCTCGGTCTACTAAAATATGACCGCGCTCCCGGCCTTCATTTCAGTGACCGGGAGCGTTAGACTGACGTCAAATCCATCCCGTTAAACCGTGTGTACTATCGGATATAATTCCCTTTGAAAAGAAGGTGTTCGTGGAAGTGAATATTCGCGACTTCATGATCGGAGTCTCATCGGAAGAGCTAAGAAGGCGGGGAATTCTGTTATCCCATGCCGGGGACGATAACTTGCTGATGGGAGACAGCGTCGAACCATTGATCGAGTTGATGCGGGACCGTGGAGTAACTCGGCTAACCTATCCTAAACGCGAATGGCACCTTGACGACAGCGGGGGTTTTTCTAATCCCGAATCGCGGGAAGCTAAGTCAGGCGACTCCCGTGCATTGGCCAATCGTGGCGACGTCTTCCGCTATCAAAATACCTCAATCAACCCTTTCTATATGGGTGAGCAAGGTTAGAGGTAGTGAAAGAGAGAATCCGCTCGTGGTTCGACAAGCTCACCATAAGCGGATCCCAAGTACATCGTCAAGCGGGTGTAGGGCAGCGTTCCGAATTAGATGGTACATATCCTGTAGGGGCGGGTTTCAAACCCACCCCTACGCTCCGTTGAAGTTGGTCCGCTAAAGATAACCACCTAAATCGGAACGCTACCGCGGGTGTAGCGCGACTTTGCCTTACTCCCCCAGCGTCGTGGTCAGGACCCACATCGGCCGTGCGCCCACGTCGTAGGTGGCGAGGGGCGTCATCTCCCCGGTGTCGCCGTCGATGCTGTGAGAGCTGAGGCGGCCCGTTGCGGAGCCAGCCCCGAACACGAACCTGCCCTGCGGGTCGAGGCTGAAGGCGCTGGGCACGGACTCTGTTGCGGCGCGGCCAGCGGCGGTCAGGGCGCCGGTCTCGGCGTCGACGGTGAAGCTGGCGATGCTGTTATGGCCCCGGTTGGGAACGAACAGCAGGCTGCCGTCGGCGTTCATCTGGATTTGGGAGCAGGTGTTGCGTTCCGTGTGGCCCTCGGGCAGGGTCGAGATGGTCTGGAAAGCCGACAGCCGCCCCTCCGAGTCCATGTTGTAGGCGGTAACGCTGCTCCCCTGCTCATCGGAGAAGTAGACCACGTCCAGCGACGGGTGGTAGGTGTAGTGCCGAGGCCCCAGGAACCCGCCCATTTCCAGCACCAGGGGGTCGTTCGGGATCAGGCGTCCCGCTTCCGCGTCGAACCTGAACTGGTAGATAACGTTGGGACCGGGGATGTTCTTGGGCGGCTCCAGCACGTTGTCCTGGATGTATGCGATGTGCGGCACGTAGGCGAAGCGGTTTGAGCGGTCGGTGAGGATGGCGTGGGCGCCGTCCACAGTCGTTACCGACTCGGTCGCCGGTCCGCCCAGTTCACCGCCGCCGCCGATGGGGTACACCCCGGCTTTGGCCCCGCCGTAGAAGGCGACCAACAGGTGACCGCCCGTACGGTCGGTGGCAATGTACGCAGGCCAGGTGTCAACGTCCACCGAGCCTGTCTGGCTCAACCCGCCCGATGCCGGGTCGATGCGGTGGCTGGAGAGGCGCAGCGCCTCGCGGTGGCTGACGTAGAGCGTCCCCTTGTCGGGACTGATGGCCAGCAGAGACGGCCCGCCGGGCATCGCGACATCGGACTGGTGAGTCAGGGAGCCGCTGTCTGCGTCCATGGTGAAGATGCCGACCTTGTTGTCATCCTGGGCAGCGACGTATACGTAATGCGGCATGATTCTCGCTCCTAGCAGAAGGCTTTTGTTCCGGGATTTCACCCCCGCCCCAGCCCTCCCCCTGAGGGGGAGGGAGTGTGTCTGGAGGGGGCTTCGAGCGGTGCCACTAGAAAATTGCGATGGGGTTGACCGGGGAGCCGGTGGTATTGTGCAGGCGCAGCGGGCCGATGGAGATCATGAACTCCCATCGGTTGCGTTCCCGGCAGGCGACGGCCACCTCCTCGAGGTTGGCGTTGTCCAGGATCCAGATTCCCATGGCGGTAATGCCCACCTGGTGGATGGGGCTGGGCACCTTCTCGTACTGGGGCGGGTTCACGTCGTTGCCGGTGTCGGTGCCCAGCATGGCGATGTCCCGCTCGTGGAACAGCGGCAGGCACGAAGCCTGGCAGGCTGCTGACCCGGCCTCTCGCGGCCACGGGCCTTCCACGTTCCGGCGATGGAGCTGACCGGTGCGTATCAGCAGCACATCGCCCTCCTCCACCTTGAACCCGCATCGCTCCTCGGCGGCCAGGATATCGTCGATCATCACCCCCTCGCCGCGGTCGATCCAGTCGATGCCCTTGACCATCGGCACGTCCACCAACACGGCCCGGGAGATTATGCCCTCCTTGGCCTCCTCGACCGAGCCGAAGGTGGCGCCCAGGCTGGTGGAGACCAGGTGAGCGGGCTTGCCGTTGTAGGTCATCCCGTTCCAGAAGAAGTGAGCAAGACTGTCCACGTGGGTTACGGTGTAGCCGTGGAAGATCATGCCGAAGTAGTCGGTGGCTGCGGGGAAGGCGCGGTTGCTGACCTTCTGGCCGCTGGCCCAGCCCTCGCCGCTCTCGACCATGAAGTGAACGGGCGGGTTGGGTGCGTCGGCGGTGGCCTCGAAGCTGATGGTGCGGGCCATGGATATGCGGACGCCCTCCTGCACCGTGGCAATGGCCTGCTTCACCTTCTCCGGCGTGATCAGGTTGGGTGCGCCCAACTCGTCATCATCGCCCCAGCGGCCCCAGTTGGAGAATTTGTCGAAATAGCCGAGGACTTCCTCTTCGGACGGAATGTTGGCTTGAGGCATATCTCTCCTCCTTTTTGACGCAAAGACGCAAGGCCGCAAAGATACTTTGGGCTGATTTATGACTCCTTTGCGTTTAATTAACCGGCGGCGACAGATGCACGCCCAGGACGCGCTCGCACCAGCGGGCGGCGGCCAGAAGGCGTTGCTCCCGGAATGGAGCGGCTATGATCTGCAGGCCCATGGGCAGGCCGGACTCCGCCAGGCCCGAAGGTATGGTGATGGTGGGCAGGCCGCATGACGTCCACGGGCCCTGGAAGGCTGTGTTGCCGGTGTTGCTCAGGTCGGCCAGTGCGGGAGTCGGTGTTGTCGGTGTGATCAGTACGTCGGCGCTTTCGGCCAGCACCTGCATATCGGTGATGAAACGCAAGCGCCGCTCCAGCGCGCCCGAGTACTCAACGGCGCTGGTCTCCATCCCCCGGGCCAGCAGACGGCGCAGCAGCGGGCGATATTCCTCGGCGCGGGTTTCGTACATCGGCCGATGGAAGGACGCAGCCTCGCTGCGCATGATGATCTGCTGGTCTTCAACGGCCGTGCCGAAGCTGCCCGGCAGCTTCACCTCGTCCACCGTGGCCCCGGCTTCCGCCAGCTTCTGCAGCATGGCGCGGGTGTGCCGCTGGGTCTCCTCGTCGGACTCCTCCATGAAGAAGGAGGTGACCAGGCTGATGCGGGGCGGCGCGCCGTCCTCCAGTCCTGATAGGTAGTCGGCAGCAGGGAAGCGGGCGCAGACCGGGTCGTTGGCGTCAGGACCGGCCATTACTTGTAGCATCAGGGCGGCGTCCTCCACCGAGCGCGACATCCAGCCCATGGTGTCCAGGGACCAACTGACGGGCACGACGTTGTGACGGCTGACTCGTCCGTAGGTGGGCTTGAGACCCACCACACCGTTATATGACGCCGGTCTCAGCACCGACCCGACCGTCTGCGATCCCAGCGCCACGGGGCACATGCCTGTCGCGACCGACACCGCCGACCCGCTGCTGGAGCCGCCGGGTGTGTGGGCCGGGTTCCACGGGTTCAGCGTCTGCGAGGGATCGAGGCAGGCGAATTCGGTGGTGACCGTCTTCCCCATCATGATGGCGCCGGCCTGCTTGAGGCTGGTCAGGACGGCGGCGTCGTGCTCAGGCACGAAGTCGGCGTACACCCTCGAGCAGGCGGTGGTGGGGATTCCGGCGGTGTAGAAGATGTCTTTGACCCCTACCGGCACTCCGTGCAGCGGGCCGGGGTTGGGCAGAGAATCCAGCTCCCGCTGTCGTTGCTCGGCATCGGCCAGAACGGTCTCGCGGTCGACGTAGACCCAAGCATGGAGTGACTCCAGCGACGCCGTGCGGTCGAGCAGCGTCTCGGCCACATCCACGGCGCTGAATTCCCTAGCCCGTATCCCGCGGGCCAACTGTGTTGCGGTCAGTTCATGCAGTTCGGGCATTATGTTTCCTCTTACACCCTCGTGGGTTAGAGTAGTTTAGTTGTTGCTGGCGACCCATTAGGCTGCCCTGATCCTAAAGATGGCTTGACTATCCCAAGAGGAAATTGTCGAAGCTCTGATGTCTTTCCCTTCGTTGCTAAAAACAATCTGGCCTATATGCGAATGGGAAAGGCGTGCCATTTCAATGTCGGAGGGATCGATTTCAATCCTATAGGGCAACTGGTTAGCAATGTATTGCGTCAAAGTTTGGGCACTCCCTGATCCCTCTCCACCCACGGAATAATCAGGATAGTCCACTCCACGGCGATAGTTTTGCTCTATTTCGATCGCCAACTGATACGCAGTCAAGAACTTGCCTGGGTATCGGCGCAACACACCGACTATCTTTCCATGAAAATCGTGACGGCTCCAATAGCTATCCGAGCTCATTGCAGATACTCACCATCAAACAATTTGAAAAGCCTTCATGTTGTCCTCTAATCGGCGTCACACCGGCGGCCTTCGTGTGTTCCAGTCGGTGGACTGCTCGTAGGCGTAGGCGGCGCGGAAGAGCGTGGCTTCATCGTAGGGGCGGCCCATGATCTGCAGGCCGACGGGCAGGCCGTCGCCGGTGAACCCGCAGTTGATCGACAGACCCGGCACCCCCGCCATGTTGGAAGGCGTGGTGTAGGTGCGCCTCCCGCCCAGCATCGCCAGGAATTCTTCCTTGCCGTTCTTCGCCATGCCCGCCTCTGCGGGAATGGGCGTAGCCTGGACCGAGGAAGTGGGAAGCACCAGCACGTCCACCCGGCTCAGGGCATCGAGAATCTGGTCCCTCATCATCTGCCGTAGCCGGTTGGCCTTGTGATGGGCCTGCGCCGGGATCAGCGCCCCGGTCAGCAGCCGCACCCGGTTGTTGTGGTCGTACTTCTCCGGGTGCTCCTCCAGTCCCTTGCGATGTACGGCGGTGGCATCGGTGTAGATCAAGGTCGTGGAAATGGCTGCCGACTGCGCGATCAGGGGAATGGAAACCTCCTCGACCTCTGCGCCCAGCTCGCCGAGGTGAGCTACCGCAGCGTTTACAGCGTCGCGAATGTCCGGCTCTACGCCCTCCGCGTTGACCCGGTCGCTGAGAACGCCGACCCGCAGCCCCTGAACGCCGGCGTCGATGCCGTCCAGGTAGTCGGGCACCGGCGCGTTCCGGGTGTAGGCATCGTTGGGGTCGTGACCGGCTATGGCGGCCAGGGTTACGGCGCAGTCCTTGACCGTGCGGGAAATCGGCCCAGCGGCGTCCATAGACCAGGTCGAGGCAAGCATTCCGTACCGGCTGACCAGCCCCCAGGTGGGTCGTATGCCCACGAGACCGCAGAAGGCGGCAGGCCCGCGGATGGAGCCGGCCGTGTCCTCGCCAAGCGACGTGGCGCAAAGGAAGGCCGCGGTGGCCGCGCCGGAGCCGCTGCTGGATGTGCCGGGGTTGCGGGAAAGGTCCCACGGGTTTCGCGGCCGGCCGTAGGGATGGTGAAAGGCATCGCCCATAGCGAACTCGCTCATGTTGAGCTTGCCCAGCAGCACAGCCCCTGCTTCCTTCAGCCTCGCCATGACGGTGGCGTCGTAATCCGGCACATAGTTTTCCAGGATGGACGACCCTCCAGTGGTGAGGACGCCGTCGGTGCAGAACTGGTCCTTCACCGCGACGGGCACTCCATGAAGCGGGCCGCGATGGTTGCCCGCGGCGATCTCGGCCTCGGCCTGACGCGCCTCGGCCCGGGCCTGCTCGGCGGTAACCGTGATGTATGAATTCAGAGAGGAGTCAACTTGTTCGATTCGAGCGAGGTAGGCCTCCGTCGCCTCGACCGGCGACGCCTGCCCCGAGATGAACGCATCCGACAACTCCAGCGCGCTCAGGAATGGCAACTCGTTGCGATCCATTTCAATCTTCCCCGGTTGTGAATACGGGAGCGGCCCAATTTTGACCCTGGCGCATTTCCGTGTCAACGCGCCCCGGCGAGAACCGGCCGCGTGTAGCTATAATCTACTCGCGGCCTATGCGGGAGCCTGGCCGCCGGAGGTAACGGTTATGGCGTTTGTCGGCATCGTAATGGCGGCAGGAGAGGGAAAGCGCATGAGGTCGCGGATTCCCAAGCCGCTCCATCGCATTTGCGGAAGGGAGATGGTCCGCTACCCCGTCGGCCTCCTCAAAGCGTCCGGCGCCGGGCGGGTGATCGTGGTGGTTTCACCCGACAACGCAGCCGAGATAAAGGCGGCGCTGGGCTCCGAGGTGGAATACGCAGTTCAGGACCGTCGTGACGGGACCGGAGGAGCCGTAGCGGCCTGTTATGACATGCTGGATGACGACGCAGAACAGGTCGTGGTCATAGGGGCCGATACCCCCCTTGTCATGATGGACTCGATTTACGCGCTCCTCGACGAACACCTGCAGGCCGACGCTTCGTTGACCGTCCTGACTGCTCCGAACGACGGAGCAAACGACCTGGGCAGGGTGGTAATTGAGGATGAAAAAATCACCCGGATCGTCGAGGCGCGTGAGGCAGCCGGAACGGAAGACGATCTCGCTCCCCTGGTCAATGCGGGCGTCTACTGCTTCGAGGCCAACTGGCTGCGCAAGGTACTGCCTACGGTCCCTCCTCGTCCATCCGGCGAGCTTTATCTCACGGACCTGGCATCCGTTGGCGCCAGTCTAGGGGCCAGGGTGGCCGTGACTCTCGTAGGTGAGATGGAAGAGGTCTGGGGCGTCAACAACCGGGCCCAGTTGGCTTACGCGCAAAGGGCAATGGGAGACCGCATACGGGAATCCTGGCTGATGGAAGGCGTAACGATGATCGACCCCGACTCGGTCTACATCGACGCCGACGTGATCATCGGAATGGACACCGTCATCCTGCCCAACACGATGCTGACCGGCCGAACTTCCATAGGAGAAGACTGCGAAATCGGGCCGAATTCCGTCATCCGGGACTCGGTCATCGGGAACAACTGCAGGGTGACATCGTCGGCCCTCGAGGAAGCTACCATGGAGGACGACACCGACATAGGGCCGTTCAGCCACCTCCGGCCTGGCGCTTACCTGGAGTCGGGGGTGCACATCGGCAACTACGTGGAGGTCAAGGAGAGCCGGTTCAGGTCGGGCGCGGTAATGGGCCACTTCGGATACGCAGGCGACGCCACCATCGGGGAACGGGTGAACGTCGGCGCGGGTATGATCACCTGCAATTACGACGGCAGGGACAAGCACCGCACGGTGGTGGAAAACGACGCGTTCATTGGATGCGACACCATGCTGGTGGCACCGGTAACGGTGGGTGAAGGCTCCATAACCGGAGCCGGAGCCGTAGTGACGAAGGACATCCCACCGGCTAGACTGGCCGTGGGGGTGCCTGCTACTATTAGACGGAACTTGAAATAGCCCGTCCTGCGGGCGTCGCTGCGAATCCCGTAGGTTCCCTGCAGCGCCCCGTCCTTCGGGAGTTTGGGGTTTGGATACAGAAAGCGCACCTCCTGGTTTAACCCCTGGTTTATCCTCGGCGTGTCTACGCACCGCGCTACGCCCTTCCCGCTCGGCTGCCGCTTCTCAACCGGCGCCCTACTCCACAGGACGCCAGGAAACGTACCTCTTGGCTTTTTCCCATACAACTTCGGCCCGCCCTCACCATGCCTGATTTTCGCTGGTTCGGACGCTTGTTCGGCGGCGACAGCAGGCCGGACGGCAGAAAGGGCCGCAGCCCTGACGGAACTCAGCCCGGAAATGGCGGCGGGACCAACGGCGGCGATGGCCTGATTTCCCCGGACCATCACGCCGGGTTGCTTATTCCATCTTCGGATCCCCCGATTACCGAAGCGGAACTCAGCGGCTTGGACCATCGGGAAAGGGAGATGCTCCGGTCCATCATAGAGCTGGACTACACGACCGTCAGGGAAGTCATGGTGCCCCGCCTGGACATGGTGGCCATCGAGGCCAGCGTCTCGCTTCAGCAAGCTGCCGCCACGATCGTGGAATACGGCCACAGCCGTATCCCCGTTTTTGTCGACAACATTGACGACGTGCTCGGCATCATCTACGTACGCGATCTGCTGGCGGCGATCGCCGACCCCGACACAGGCAGCACCGTCCGCTCCCTGACTCGCCCCGCCTTCATCGTCCCGGAGACCAAGAGAGTCGATGAGTTGCTGGAGGAATTCAGGGAGCGCCGTACCCAGATAGCCATCGTCGTTGACGAGTATGGCGGCACGGAAGGCATCGTCACCATGGAAGACGTGCTTGAAGAGATCGTCGGCGAAATAGAGGACGAGTTTTCCCGTGTGCGGGAGGCTGAGATCACCCGTGACGACGAGGGAGCCGTCATGGTCAATGCAGGACTCAGCACCGAAGAAGTGAAGGCACTCTTCGGAGTCAGCATCGACAGCGACTACTACGACACGGTCGGTGGGTTCGTCTACCACCAGCTGGGACGCATACCTCACGTCGGCGACGTGGTGGAAGACGGCGAACTCTGCGTGGAAGTAGTCTCAGTCGCGGGCAGAAGGCTGCGTACCCTCAAGATCGCCAGAAAAGGCAACGGCCCAACCGAAGATTCCGGTTAGGCCGCAGCCGAAAGGCTCGCAACGGTTCCCGTGCTAGGTGCTTCTGGCCCTGCTGGCGATCAGTTCCGCATCCACGATCAGCCGGTGATCATAGACCAGGCGCGGCACGCAGGACACCAGGTGAATCTGGGGGCCGCCGCCGGATTCCAGAGTAAGATCGTCTTCATGGACGACCCGTGTCGCGGTCACCTGGTACAGGAACTCCTCTGTCCCGTTGTCGGTGATGATCTGCACGTCCTTTCCCTGTCTCAACAGGTCGGGAATCTGCTGCAGATTGAGGAAGACGGACCCCTCATCCAGTATCGGGCTTTCGGTGTGGCCGAAGAACCAGGCCTCACCGTTCTCGCCGGCGTCGTAAGTTTCCGGAATGTGCCCGACAGTGTGGTTGGGGGTCTGGTAGGCCAGCTGGTCCCCCAAGTCCCGGATAGCCAGTTCAACTACGGTTGAGTCGATTCCGACCGCCGGAATACGGAGCCGCGTGGCGGCCGGCTGCTCGGTGAGCAGGTTCTCCTCGCTGGCGAAGTTGATCAGCGCGAACCCTTGCGGAAGGTCCGGGCCGGTTTCCATCCGGATGACTCCTGCGTCCCCGGAGTAGAGCGAGCCCTCGGGAACGAAGTCCAGCGAAGAGGGTGCGAGCCCGGCCTCCGGGGCTTTGTGCTCATATACAGGCACAAGCTCTACCTTCGAGACCTCGAACTTTTCAAGGGCTGCCCGTGCGCTGTTGGCGTACCCGTAATAGGCGCCTCCCAGCCCTATGAGAAGTCCTCCCGCTATAACCAGCGATGCCCCTGCGATCCTGGTTCTGGACCAGAACCGCCGGGCTCCCCCACGCAAGATCAGGTAGTCATATCCGGCTATCATAGCATCCCTCCTCCCGGGTTCCCCGGCAGCCGCCTTGGGCGGGGCGGTTAGCCGGGACCGGGAACCTCACGTCACACCACGCTGCTATTCCCCGGAGCGTTCAGGGAGTACGGCGGAGGCGTTTGAAAAAGCTCTGCCTTTGCCCAGGACCCGTTCGTTCGCCTCTAGCGAGACCTGGGAGCGTTCATCGTCCCAGGCGATATCGGCTCGTTCAGGTAAATGTCGCCGTTTCGAATCTTGATGTTGAATCCGCAAGGTGGATTCACGCACACCCAGGCTTTGAAATGCACGGCGGCGCCTTGCCCGCCGTAGTCCGACAACGGAACAAGGTAACCGATGTTGCATTTCAGGCACTTGGGCACGGTCATTTCACCCACAGGAACCACCTCCCTCACTGGCGACTGGGCCGAGTATAGCGTGCAGACTACCGTTCGTTCAACTAAATCAACCATTGGTATTTGTAAATTTGACGAATTCAGGTTACATAATGACATATTTCTTTACATTATGTCAAATTAACCTTACGCTGCCCTACCGGAACTCGACCCGATTCCGTCTTGGTTCGCTTCCGTCAAAGTCGCTCACAGACCACAAAACCCGGGGTTAACCGGGTTTTGTGAGGTCTTACTCCAGAAAATCGCGAAGTTTCCTGGACCTGGTCGGGTGTCGCAGTTTTCGCAACGCCTTCGCCTCGATCTGGCGAATTCGCTCTCTGGTTACCCCGAACTCGCGCCCCACTTCTTCGAGCGTGCGGCTGCGGCCGTCCTCAAGACCGAAGCGCAGCACCAGCACCCTTGCTTCCCTTTCGGTCAGGGTGTGCAGGACTTCGTCCACCTGCTCCTTGAGCAGTTGGAACGATGCCGCATCGGCTGGCGCCGGCGCGTTGCGGTCCTCGATAAAGTCGCCCAGGTGCGAGTCCTCTTCTTCGCCGATTGGCGTTTCAAGGGACACCGGCTCCTGGGAAATCTTCAGGATCTCCTCCACCTTCTCCGGCCCGATCTCCATGGCCTGGCCGATTTCTTCGGGCGTCGGCTCCCGGCCGTACTCCTGGAGAAGCCGCCGGTGCTGCCGCATCAGCTTGTTGATCGTCTCAACCATGTGGACCGGGATCCGAATGGTCCTGGCCTGGTCGGCGATGGAGCGGGTGATGGCCTGACGGATCCACCAGGTAGCATAGGTGCTGAACTTGTAGCCCTTGCGGTAATCGAACTTCTCCACCGCGCGGATCAGTCCGATGTTGCCCTCCTGGATCATATCCAGCAGCGCCATTCCGCGCCCGATGTACTTCTTGGCCACGCTGACCACCAGCCGCAGGTTGGCTTCGGTCAGGTGCGACTGGGCCCGCTCGCTGTCGGCCTGCACCCGGTTGTAGTGCTGGCGGAGCAGCGGGTCCAGGCGCTGCAGCCTGGCAAGGTGCTCCGGATTGCCCAGGGCGGACCCCAGCGCGGTGAGCTGGATGTCCTGTAGCGCATCTACGGTATTCGGAGCCATCACCCACGAGCTGAGAGAGAGATCGATCACCCTCTTGTATACGTCCTCCGAAGGCTCATCAAGCTCCTCCGAAAGCCTGCCCAGCATTTCCTGGGACACTTCCGCGTCGATGGAGTCCCGCAGCTTGGTGTTGCCCACGATCTGGGACAGCGACGGGTTCACCGGCAGCAGGTTGCCGTTGATTTCGCCCAACTGGCCCCGGTTCTCCAGGATCTGGGACAGTTCCGGGTTGAACGGCAGCACGTCCTGCTTGATAGCCTGCCTGAGTTCCGGCGAAATGGCGTCCCTGAGCTCGGTCATGTCCAGGATTTCCGAGAGGGTAGGGTTGAAGGATTCCGCAAGCTCCTCCTGTCCGGTCTCCGGCCCGGAACCCGCTTCCGGCTCAACCGGAGGCTCAGCAGCGGAACCGTTCCAGGCAATGTCGACCGGGTAGGCATTGCGGAGGCCGGCCTTTACCGCCCCGTCCACTTCAGGATTCTGGAGAATGTCGGACAGCCGCGCATCCGCGGGAAGCACCTCCTCTTCGCCTTCCTGCACTTCCCGCAGCCGGGCCTTCAGCCCTTCATCCAGTTCCGGGTTTTCCAGGATTTCGGATAGCGTGGGATTCCCGGCTTCGCTATCCGCGCGGCCGTCTTCATGCGCCCCGTTCGCAGAATGCAGGTCTTCCGAGGGCGTCTCCGGCGCAATCAGGGCCTTCAACTCCGGCGTGTCCAGCAGCTGGGACAGGGCCGTGTCCTGGCGCATCTGGAAGTCCCGGGCCATGGCGTTGATCAGCGGCTCGTTGCCGGCTATACGGTCCATGAGACGCCCGGTAATCTGCCAGGGACGCGGCTCCTGTTCCAGTTCTTCAACAAGCTCTGCCTTGACTGCCTGCAGGTGCTTGCCGCCCTCCAGCTGGCGGGCCAGCTTGCGTTCGTCCGCCGAGGTGAGCAGCCGGACACGGCCTATTTCACGGAGGTACATCCGCACCGGGTCGTCCAGGACCTCCATGGTTTCGGCGGCTTCGGGCCCGCGTTCCGTATCCTCAGCCTCCGATTCGCTTTCCGTGGCGGTCTCGCTTTGCGTTTCGGTGCTGTTTTCCGTCTCCGTCCCGTCCCACTGCTCCTCCTCGGCCTCTACCGCGATGGCTGCAGGACGGGGAACCGCGATCTCATCGCCGTCTTCCGCTCCATCCGCGTTTACCGCGTCCACCTTTCGGAAGATGTCGATTATAGGGTCCCGTTCTTCGGATTCCTCTGTGGAATTCTCCAGGAAGTCCTCGGGGTTCAGTTCTCTGGATGCGTGTCGATGACTGACCATGCAATCTCCTCGAGTAAATTGAAAAGTTATGCAGAATTACTAACTTATTGAATCTTCATACATGCTAGGCATACCCCGACCTGACCGGCTACGGCTACCGGCCGGAGCGGGCCCCGGCGCGCTGCTGCAGGTTCAACCTCAGCCTCTCGTTCAGGGCCACTGCGCCCAGGTGTTCCTCTTCACCAAGTTCGTCGGCGGTATCTGCGAAGCGGTCCTGTTCGTCCCTCTTTCGCTGTCTCAGGTTGCGTTCTTCCAGCCGCGCCACCACGTCCGCCATGGCCCGCCGCCGCTTCACCAGGTCCATGGGGTGCAGCGACTTGCGTTGAAGCGCCTCCACCTGCTCGCGAACGCCCGGGGGCGCGTCGTCCGGCAGGGCGTTCCCATATCCGGTAGCGTCACCCTGGACTGGAGCGAACGCCGGGAGGTTGCTGAATATCTCGCGGTTTTCCGGGCGCCGGAAGTGTTCGGCGGTCAGGGACTCGGCATACTCCCCGAGATCCGGGAAGCGCATCAGGAGCGCTAGGCAGTATTCCTCCACCGGGTCGTGGTCGAGCCGGGCGAACGGAGACGCGGTGACCTGTCCGGCTTCCTGTCCCGCGTCCTCGCGCCGGAGAGGGGCCGCCGCCCTGTTTCTCCGCACCGGCGCCGGCCGACTGATGCTCGCCCGCAGTGCGTCCAGCGGCACCTCCAAGCTATCGGCCAGCACCTGCAAGTAGTGGTCCTGCTGCATGGCATCCGGCAGGGCGAAAATGAGCCGGGACACCTGATCGGCCACTGCCGCCTTGCCCTGCGGGGCGGAGGAATCGATGCTGCCCGACAAAGCGGCTATGACGAATTCGAGCAGCGGCCTGGCATTCTCCACCAGTCGCTGCCATTCCTCCGGGGAACGGCGTATGACGTCGTCCGGGTCCTGGCCGGCCGGCAAAGCGGCGACACGGATTTCCGGGTTCTGCTGACTCTGCAGCAGCGTAGTGCTCCCGGACTGCCCCGCCACCCGGCTCTGGAAGATGCGCCAGGAGGACTCCAGGCTGCGCAGCGTGGCCTGCTGTCCCGCGGCGTCCTGGTCCAGGGCCATCGTGACGCTGCCCGTCAGTCTCCTTATCGTGCTGACCTGCGGCTCCGTAAGCGCCGTACCCATCGAGGCCACCACGTTGCGGAACCCCGCCTGGTGCGCGGCTATGGCATCCATGTAGCCCTCTACGATGACTGCGCCGCTCTTCCTGATGTCATCCCGGGCCCGGTCGAGGGCATACAGTATCCTGCTCTTGTCGAACACCTCGCTCTGCGGGGAGTTGAGGTATTTCGGCTGGAAATCGCCCAGCGCCCGTCCGCCGAACCCTGCCAGCCGTCCGTCGGCATCGCGGATCGGCACCATCAGCCGGTCCCGGAACAGGTCGCGCTGCTCGCCGTCGTCGCTTTCTCTTACCACCCCGGCGGCCGCCAGCTGGTCCGGGTCGAACCCCTCGCGCAGCAGGTAGCTCCGGAGAGAATCGCCGTCCGGCGGGGCCAGCCCCAGTTGGAACGCCTCGCTGGCGGCCCGGTCGAGGCCCCTGCTCTCCATGTAGGAGCGCGCCTGTGCCCCCTGGGTGGACGCGAGAAACCGCTGGAAGTAGGCGCAGGCCGCCTCGTTGATCCGGTACGCCGGCGAGTCCGGGAGGGCGTCCCGCCGGTCGGGGATCGTGATTCCCGCCCGGCGCGCCAACTGCCGCATCGCTTCGCCGAACTCCAGGTTCTCGGAGCGCATCACGAAACCGATCGCGTCCCCGCCCGTGGCACAAGCCCCGAAGCAACGCCACGACTGCCGGTCGGGAAATACATGAAAGGAGGGAGTGCGTTCCTGGTGGAACGGGCAGTTGCCTTTATAGCTGCGCCCGGAACGCTGCAACTGGACCCGTTGTCCCACGACCTCAAGGATGTCCAGGCGGGCTTTTATGTCGTCTACAACCGTCACGGCCAGCCCTCCTTAAAGACATCCGCGCAACACAAACAACCCGGCCCCGCTTGACCCAGTACCTCCAGGCCAGCCGGACCGGCGAATGCCGATGCGCCCCACGCTCACTTCAAGTCCTGGAGTGCCTGCCGTATCGGGCACACTACTCCAAGGCTATTATATCAAGAGCTCCGCGCTGGCGCAACAGCCCGTGCAGGTCATCCGTAACCGCCGCGTCCAGCCTGGCCTTGGCCATTCGGCCCAGGTCACAGTCAAAGTCCTCGTCCCAGGCGAGAGTGCGGACCCCGCGTTTGCGCATTTTTCGCATCAGGCCAGGGTTGTAGCTGTCATTCGCCGGGTCGTACCAGTCTGCCCTGACCAAGCGGCTGAAGCAGCGGGACCGAATAGGTGGAGGGTGGCGTCGCGACCAGATGTAGCCACGCATGAGGCGCGGCTCGACCTTGCGCAGCTCCCAGAGGGAAATGGGGTTGAAGCTGGCGATCAGGGTGCTGCCCCACCGCTGGTGCCTGCGCACAACCTCGGCGACTTTGTGGGCGATGGTGCGCATCCCGTCGATGACCGCTTTCATCTCCACGTTGATCAAGTAGTCGGAAGGCAGCAGCTCAAATACTTCGTCCAGGGTCGGGGGGCGTTCTCCTCGGTACTCGGGATCGAACCAGGCACCAACGTCCAGCTCACGCATTTCGTCCAGCGTCGTGTTGGTGACGAGGCCACGCCGCCTGCCGAGGCGTTTCAGCCCCCGGTCGTGGAAGACGACCAGGTGGCCGTCCCGGGTTAGCCTGACGTCCAGCTCGATGCCATCCGCACCCGACTCATAGGCGCGACGGAAGGCGGGAAGGGTGTTTTCGGGCGCGTTGGCCTGGTCCCCCCGGTGGGCGATTATGAGGGGGCATCGGCGCATTCCCGGCGGGAAGTCCCAGGACGTCGGCCTCTCCGCGTGGTTGCCATTAGTCTGAGGAGATGTTGAATGTACGACGATAGCCATTCAGGCCCATACATCGGCAAGCCATGTAGGACTCAAAACTACGACGCTCCGGCAACCATGTCAAGACCAGGATTCTTCTCCGGCAGGGCCTTCGCATTAGGAAATCTCAAACCTGTCACTCCTGCGAAAGCAGGAGTCTAGGAGGCATAATCAGGTCAGTTGCCGCAACAATAGCAACGATTGTGACCACTGGATTCCCGCTTTCGCGGGAATGATGAAGGATGCTTCCAGCTGAACCGGGCCTATTGAGACGCAAATGGTCAAGAAGCGATTGCCAATTCCCTCCCCTCAGCAGTCAGGCATACACCTTGTCACAGCGTTAGAATACGGGGATTCCCGTACGGCCGGGCTGAGAATGGCAGTGGAGAACCCATGAGGCCAATCCCCGGAACTCGCGGAACCGCAATCACGCTCCTCAGGGAGCGCGATTTCCGCATCATCTGGTCCGTGGGCATCCTGGCCGAGTTCGGACGCCGGAACGAAATCCTGGTATGGAGCCTGCTCCTGTTCAAGGTTATCGAGGCGCCGGCCTCGTACCTGATGCTGCTGTGGGTCTTCAACAACCTCCCCCGCCCTTTTGTCTCCCCCATCGCCGGCTACATTGCCGACCGCTTTCCCCGTCAGCGGGTCATGCTGTCGATGCAGGCAGTGAACGTCGTCTCAGTCTCCGGCTTGCTGGCGCTGATGCTGACCGGATTGGACTCCCTGCAGGCCTGGCACGTCTTCGTGGTGGCTTTCATACAGGGGACCACCAAGGCCATCGAGGACCCCTCGCGGCGCACCGGCATCTTCGACATCGTCGGACGAGACCGGATTGTCAACGCGATGTCCCTGGACGTCATCGCCCAGAACGTGGGCAAGATGATCGGCCCGGTGGTCGGCGGGCTTCTTATCGAGTTCTCCGGTTATCCCGCCGCCTACATCTTTCTGCTGTTCATTCACGCCGACAACCTCTGGCTCATCTCCCGGCTTCGCATCCCCGAGGCCGGCCTCCGGGCCACCCTGCCCCCGATGTGGCGCGGCATGGGCAACGCCTTCGGCTTCGCCTGGAAGACCGGAATCCTGGTGGGCATGTTGTCGATCACGATTGTGATGAACGCCTGGGCCTTCCCGCTGCAGCAGTTCATCCCCGCCGTCGGCACCGACCAGCTGATGGTCGGCGAGGCCCTGGTCGGCCTTCTAGTGGCTGCCGACGGCTTCGGGCATCTCGCCGGCGCGGCCATGATGGCCTCGACCAGGGGAGTGCGCTTCCATGGGAGATACTTTGCCTTTGGCTCGATAGTTGTGCTGCTGGCGTCGGCTGCCTACGTCTGGTCGTCCTGGTACGTCCTGGCCTTCGCCCTGCTGCTGGTAAGCGGACTGGGGCAGGCTGGCTTTTCCACCATGCAGAGCAGCATCATGATGCTGGTGTCGCCCCCGGCCATGCGCGGCCAGATGATGGGCCTGCTGAGCTTCTGCATCGGCGTCGCCAATCTGCTGGGAGCGCTGGAAATCTTCTTCGTAGTGTCCGTCTTGACGCTGCAGCAGACCATCTCTCTGCACGCCCTGGCCGCTCTGGCCCTGCTGCTTCCCGTCATCGCCTTCACCCCTCTTATCCGGCGTCCCCTGGCGCAGCCAGAGGCGGCGTAGGGCAAGCGCAGTTGCCCCTCGGTATTCCAGGCGGTATATTCAGACAGGCCCGAGTACGCTTGAACGGGTCGATGCGGAGTTGTTGATGACGCAGGTTATCGACTGGCCCGGACGGATGCAGGAACTGGCCGAGTTCGTCGGGCTGGACCAAGAGGGTCTGGACCTCATCCAGGCGACCCGCGAGGTCGTCCTGGAGCACGGCGAGGAGCTGACGGCTTCAGTTTATGACAACTTCCTCGACTTCCCCGAGACTCGCCGCTTCTTCGCCAACGAAGAGGGCGAGATCAACGAGGAACGGCTGACCCGCCGCAAGCACAGCCTGATGCGCTGGCTCCGGGGATCCATCGACTTCCAGATGGACCAGGACTACCCCATCCGCGTGTTGGCAATGGGCATCGTTCACAGCCACCCGCCACTGCACCGCTCCCATCTGGGCTCGGTCCCATCCCGGTTCATGGTCGGTACCATTTCCTACATACAGTCGGCGGTCACCGACCTTCTGCGCCGGGAGCTGAACGACCCGGACCTCGCGATTCGCGCCGCATCGGCGTGGAGCAAGATGTTGATGCTGCAGCTGGACATCATGCTGGCCGGTTACATTACCGAGGTGCCAAACGAGGCGGTCCCCGGCGGTCCGCAGTACACCGGCCCCGGGGCCGAGTAGCACAGGAACTTACAGGTCCAGGAGGAAAGGATGAGCAAGGTTCTGGTGATACAAGGCGCAGGGATGAATATGCGCGGCAAGTCCCAAGTCGAGATCTTCGGCTCCGCCACATTGGAGGAGATCGACGAGCAGATTCTCGGCTACGCCGAGGGACTGGGGATCGATGTGGAGCTATTCCACTCCAACATCGAGGGGGAGGTCGTGAACGCGCTGTACGACGCCCACGACCGTGACTTCGATGCCGCCCTGATCAATCCCGCGGGCTACACCACCGTGTCCGGACCCCTGCGGAGCGCCATCACGCAGGTCAAGTTCCCGGTCTACGAGGTGCATGTCTCCAACCCAACCGCCCGGGGCACCGTGTCCCAGGTGCTGCCGGTGTGCAAAGGCGCGGTCTACGGCTGCGGCGTCTACGGCTACCGCCTGGCCTTGGAGGCCGTGCAGCAGTTGGGCTAGGCCATTCAGCCTACTCGCAGCGCAGGCAGCGGGGCTCGGAGAACACCGTGTCCTGGATGCCGGGGTTGGTGATCAGGTAGTCCAGGACCACCCGCATCGCCTTGTCATCGCTGTTGATGTTGTACTTTTCCTTGGCCTGGCGGATGAATGCCATCTGGTCCGGGTTCAACTCTATCGTGTACGCTTCTTTCGGGCCTGCCATATCTGCTACTCCTGGCGTATTGCGGGCGGTCCCGCCACCCGCGGCGCGTTCAGGATAGAGCACAGGATGGAGCAGCGCAATGACCTCGGCGGCAGGCCCTCCAGGGTAGACGGGGACTATGGGCAGGGGTGGAGTGTGAAGTCGAAGAATGGACTGTTAGTCCTGGGAATAACAGCCGCAATGGTCTTCATGGCGGCGTGCGGAGGAGGAACATCCCCCACACCAATGGCCACCTCTGCCAGCGAACGAGTTCAACCAGCTTCGGAAGGACCCACCGCTACCCCCGTGAATCCGATTATCCCAACCGGACCAGCGCAGACTCCAGCGGCCCAGGGCACTCCCGCCACCGGGGTTGACGCCAGCTCACCAGGCACCTTCCCCCTCCCGATGACGATTGCCGGGCCTACCGTGCTGGCCGCAGCGACCGCGCCCAGCCAAACGTCTGCTACTATGATACCCACCCCTGGCACGGGGAGCGGCACCTCGGAGGCCGAAGAAGTGGAAGCCATTCGCCGGATCATCACCCAATACTGGGAGGCCCTCAACGAATACGACGTCGACCACGCCATTACGATGCTGGAGCCCGCATACCGCGCCGCCGAAGAGGAACAAATCCGCAGGGACATAGGGCGGATGAAGATGTTCCGGGCCAAGCTGGGCGTTTCCGAGGAGTCTCCACCCACGCTCAATGCGGAGGGAGACTACGAGACGTACCTATCCGTGAAAACGCCCGTGGACACAAGGCGCGTCCTGATGGTGTTCCGGCAGATCGACGGGGCCTGGTGGATCGTCTACTCCGAAGAGGTCGATTAGACGCTATTCGCAGGCATCCACGACAGCCTGGGAGATTGCTGCCAGCCTCGGGGTGTTTGACATCTCGGCCCGGAACCCATTGGTGATATAGGCCACAGCCAGCCCGTTGTCGGGGTTGGCCCAGCCCACCGATGTTCCCGACCCGGCGTGTCCGAAGGTTCGCACGTCCAGTTGGTCCGCAGCTCCGCTCCTGGGGTCCGCCAGCGACAGCCCCATGCCGCGCACCACACGGCGGTTCAGCGAGTGGTCGATGCCCTCGGAGTGCGGCGAGGTGACCTCCGCCACCGTTTCGTGGCTCATGATGGTTACGCCGTCCAGCGTGCCTCCGAGTTGCATCATGGCGAAGAAGCGGGCCAGCCCTCTGGCGGTGGATATGCCCCCGCCCGACGGCTGCACCGTGCGATGGACCTCAGGGTTGTTGTAGAGCTCCACCTGGCTGCGCCGGTCGCAGTCCTCCATGGCGTGCAGCTTCGAGACCCGGTCCAGCAGCCACTCCGGCAGCCCGATGTACAGGTCGTTGATGCCCAGGGGCCGGGTGATTTCCTCACGGACGAAACGGTTGATAGGGCGTCCGTCGATTCGCCGCACCAGTTCGCCTATGACCCAGCCAAAGTTGCGCGGGTGATAGGCGATGACTCGTCCCGGCGGGTAGTCGGGACGCAACTCCTCCATGGCCTTAACCGCCGCGTCCCAGTCGCTCCAGCGGTCCCAGGTCATGTGGCTTGGGCTGTCGGGGAACCCGCCGCGGTGGGTCAGCACCTGGGCGATGGTGACCTCTTCTTTCCCCGACTGGGCGAACTCCGGCCAGTGGTCGGCCACCCGGTCTTCCCAGCGCAGCTGGCCCCGCTCCCACAGGATGAACAGGCAGGCGGCGGTAACGGGCTTGGTAGACGAATAGAGCACGAACATCGTGTTCTCGTCCACCGGGCTCCCGGATTCCTTGTCGGCCAGTCCGCCATACAGGTCCAGGACAAGCTCGCCGTGGCGATAAACCGCCAGCGCGGCCCCAGGGTGCAGCCCGGTCTCAATCTGCTCGAAAAACAGGTCTCTGACGCGCTCCAGTCCCCCTGGATCCATCCGCGCGCCAGTCGGCGCTCCTGCGCCGCTCGCCATAGTCACTATGCGCAACCTCACCGTGAAGAGCGGGCCGCCCCGGTTTCTGATCGCGACCCGATATCCCGTCGCCCTGAATCAGGCAACGCTCAATTCCGCCTGTCCTAGTCCCTCTATCTCGATCAGCGCCGAGTCGCCCGACTTCAGCCACTTTGGCGAAACGATGCTGCCCGTAATCACAATCATGCCCGCCTTAAGCTCCCGGCCCTGTGCCGCCAGGGCATTGGCCAGCCACGCCAGAGGCTCCAGCGGGTGTCCCATCACGTCCGAGCCCATGCCCTCGCCTACCAGGTCGCCGTTGATCTTCATGTAGCCCCGGCAGCCCGCCAGGTGTATGCCCCGCCAGTCGGTCACCGGTTCGCCCAGCACCACTCCGGCGTTCAGGATGTTGGAGGAGATGGTCGTCAGGAGCTGTGTCTGCGTATCCTGCCCTTGCGTCCGGCGGTTGTCCACCACCTCGAAGGCGGTCATAACCGCCTCCACCGCGTCCGAAACGCCGTCGCGGTCATAGGGCGCTCCCGACGCCGACAGGTCCCTTCCCAACCGCACGCCCACCTCGCACTCGATGCCCGGCTCCAGGAAGTCGGCGGGGTCCAGCACCGCCGGGGAATGACGGACGTTATTGGCCAGGATCACTCCAGCCACCGGCTCGCTGATGCCCGACGACTGCTGCAAGGCGGTGGTAGTGTAGGCGATCTTGTAGCCCGCCACTTGCCCATATTCGCCCGCCAGAGCTGCCTGGTAGGCCACCTGCACCTGGTATGCCTCACCAATGCTCTCCGGCAGGAGGTCGCCTTCAAGCAGGTACTTTTCCTTGCCTCTGAACTGCTGAAGCAGCGCGTCCGCTGCATCCGACACTCTGCTCATCTGCCCCTCGTTTCTCCCTGCCAACGGTTACGGATTATACCAATCTGCTCTGACCACCTTGAGGCTGTTATTCGTACGGCGCAAGCTGGATTTCGTGCAGCGCCGGTACGACTTCCTTGCCCAGGAGCTCCACCGACCTCATGACATCCTTATGGGGGATGTTGCCGTCACTTCCGATCAGGATCATGTACCCGGGGTTGAGTTGCCCGATGGTGTCCGACAGCCGCCTGATCACGGTGTCGGGACTGCCCACGATGATGGCGCCAACTTCCTGCAGGTCGTCATAACTCATGGGCGGGCCGCCGCCCCCGCCGATCCGCCGCGCGGCGAGCCGGCTGGCAACCTGCGACTGGTAGCCCGGCGGGTCGATGTGCTCGACTGGGCCGCGCATCCGGTGCTGGCCGGCCCAGAGGAACCCGCGACCCAGCTCCTGCGCCTTCTCGTCGGTGTCCGCCACCAGCGCCCGCACCTGGTAGCCGAAGTGCTCCGGCCCGGGTGTGAAGCCCACTTCCCTCGCCGTGTCTATGTAGACCTGTTTGAGTTCCTTGGTCAAGCCGATCAGGGCCCCCAGGTTCATGTAGGCATACTGGTGACTGGCGGCCCACACCACGCTCTCCGGGCTGCTGCCCCCCGGGAACCACACAGGCGGGTGCGGCTTCTGTACCGGCAGCACCCACGGGTTGACCACGCGGTGATGGTAGTACCGCCCCTCGAAGCGGAACGGCCCCGGCTGGGTCCAGCACTTGATGATCAGGTCGTGGGCTTCCTCGAAGCGGTCCCGGTTTTCGGTGGGGTCGATGCCTGCCTGAAGCGTCTCGACGGCGCCGCCCCGGACGAACCCGGAGATCAGACGCCCGTTGGAGAAGCAGTCCAGCATCGCCAGCTCCTCCGCCATCCGCACCGGCTCGTTGATCGGGATGATGTTGCCGAGAATGGCAATCTTCACGCGATGGGTGATACGGCTGATCACGGCAGCGTCCAAGTTGGCCGAGGGCTTCATGTTCCAGTACGACGAGTGGTGCTCGTTGGTCATGATCCCGTCGAGGCCCGCCTCGTCGGCCATGGCGTACTGCTCGTGGTACTGGTTGTAGAGGTGATACGCCTTTTCTGGGTCGAAGTAGGTGTTGGGAAAGTCCAGACGCCCCGATTTGTACTGCGCGATCTCGGACTCGTCCAGGTGCGTGTAGGGTTGCTGGGAATGGAAGAAGACCTCAACAGAGTCTTTCATCTGAACGCTCCTACGATAAATTCAGCGCAGTTGACGATGACCGACAGTATAGCAAAGTGCCCTGGCCGCACCGCCTTGATCAGGAAATCTCGATGCCCACCGGGCAGTGGTCCGACCCCATCACGTCGGGCAGTATGAAACCGTCAGTCAGGTTGGAGGCGAAGTCGGCGTCGGTGAAGAAGTAGTCGATGCGCCAGCCCACGTTCCGGTCCCGCGCCCGGGTCATCTGGTCCCACCAGCTGTAATTCCCCGGCTCCTGGTTGAACTGCCGGAAGGTGTCCACGTACCCGTGCTCCAGGAAGGTGTCCATCCAGGCCCGCTCTTCAGGCAGGAACCCGGAAATCTTCTCGTTCTCCTTGGGGCGGGCTAGGTCTATCTCCTTGTGCGCCGTGTTCACGTCGCCGCACACTACCACGTTACGGCCCTCCCGGCGCAGGTTCTCCACGTAGTCCAGGAAGGCATCATAGAACTCCATCTTGTAGCGCAACCGCTCCGCCGATCGCTTGCCGTTGGGGAAGTAGATGCCCAGCAGCACGAAATCGTCGAAGTCCGCGACCACCGTGCGGCCCTCGTTGTCGAACCGCTCAACGCCCAGCCCGAAGCTGACGTTGCGGGGCTGCTCTTTCGTGTATAGTGCCACGCCGCTGTACCCCTTCCGTTCCGGCGTCGAAAACCAGGACGAGTATCCTTCTACCTTCGTCAGCGCCTCGGGCAGCTGCGACTCGTGGGCCTTGGTCTCCTGGAGGCACAGCACGTCCGGGCGCTCTTCCTCGATCCACCCCAGGAACAGACCCTTCTTGTGTACCGCGCGAATACCGTTGACATTCCATGAGATGAGCCGCATAACCCCTCCCCGCGTAGCCAGACTGCCGCCTGATTATAGCAAAGCAATTCTCCGTATCGGGCCCCGGAGAGCCCATGCTATCATTGGCGTCTATTTTTCGAATCCCCTACCGGAAGGGCCAAACGATGACAAAAACCGGACAGCAGTACCTGGACAGCATTCGGGACGGTCGCCAAGTCTACCTGGACGGTGAGCTGATTACAGACGTGGTGGACCACCCTGCCTACCACAACGCCGTGCGCACTACCGCCTCCCTGTACGACTTCCAGGCCGACCCTGCGAATCTGGACCTTATGACCTTTGAATCTCCAACCAGCGGCGGGAGGGTCAACCGCTGCTGGCAGCTCCCCGAGTCCTACGACGAGCTGGTCGCCCGCCGCAAGGCAATGGAGGCGTGGGCGCAATGCACCTACGGCTACCTCGGGCGCTCCCCCGACCACGTAGCCTCGTCCCTTGCCGGGATGATGATGCGCCTCGACCTGTTCGAGGCCCACGGCAAGGAGAGGGCTGCGGCCCTAGCCGACTACTACCGGTACGTCCGGGACAACGACCTGTTCGTTACCTACGTGATCACCAACCCGCAGGGCTGGACCGGCGAGCACGACGAGTTCCTGGTAGCCGGCATCTGCGACGAGGACTCGTCCGGAGTTACCATCAGGGGCGCAAAGACACTCGGCACCAGCAGCATCCTGGCCAACGAGGTGCTGGTCACCACCATCCAGCCCCTGCGGCCCGGCGCAGAGAAGCACGCATTTTCCGCAGCAGTACCCATGGGCACGCCGGGGCTCAAGATCCTTTCCCGCAAGTCCTTCGAGGCCTGGGCGCCAAGCGAGTTCGACAACCCGCTGTCCAGCCGGCTCGACGAGAACGACGCAATCATCTACTTCGACGAAGTGAAGGTCCCCTGGGACCGCGTGTTCGTCTACAAGGATATCGCACTCTGCCGCGACCAGTTCCACGAGGCCCCCACCCACATCTTCCAGAACTACCAGTCCCAGGTCCGGGTGATGGTAAAGCTGCGCTTCCTCATCGGGCTGGCCCGCAAGATCGCAGACGCCAACGACCTCACCCGCATCCCGCAGGTGGTTGAGACTCTGGGCAAGCTCGCGGCGCAGGCTGGGGTAATCGAGGGCCTCGTCGTCGGCATGGAAGCAGCGGGCAGGTACGTCGGCCCCTACTACGTCCCCGACCGCCATCCCCTCTACACAGCCCAGGTTATGGCCCAGGAGCTCTATCCCCAGGTCATGCACACCCTGCGCGATCTCGCCGGCAGCAGCCCGATCATGCTTCCCTCGTCGGTCAAGGACTTCACCAACCCGGAGGAGGCGGACTACATTGCCCGCAGCCAGAGCGCCGTCGGGCCGGAGACGGAGGACCGGGTCAAGCTGTTCAAGCTGGCCTGGGACGCCATCGGCTCCGAGTTCGCCTCCCGGCACATACAGTTCGAGCTATTCTACGCCGGCGCAGGGTACGTCGTCCGCAACAACTCCTACCGCACCTACAACTGGGACCGCGCCACCGGCCTCGTCGACAACCTGCTCGACAGCTACCGGTTCCCCAAAGCGTGACCGCCTCCCGGAAGATTCGAAACCACAACCCTCCCCCGGAAGGAGAGGGTTGTGGTAAAGGCGTCCTACGCCACACGACAGGAATCCCCTCCCCCTTGAGGGGGAGGGTAGGGTGGGGGTGAAAAGGTAGTGCAGCGTCCCCCATGAGCACATCCGAGATATGCGTCGTTGGTCCCAAGTAGGACTCTGAGAAACCCTTCAGCTACTCAGGCGCCTGTCGAACTGCACCAGGATACCGTCGGGATCGTAGACGAAGAAAGTGCGCATGACGCCCTGGTCGTCGGTGAAGTCGGCCATCGTTCCCGCCAGCGGCACTCCCCTGGCAACCAGTTCCTCGGCGTAGGCCCGGACGTTCTCCACCCCAAACGAGATGTGGCTGATTCCGATCTGGTCCAGCTTGATTGGTTCGCCTCCAACCTGGTCTCCGGGGTGCGATGTCAATACCAGGAACGGCTGGGACGTGTCCGGGTCGTCAAAGTATACGTTGGCCACGGTGCGGGACTGCCTCGGACTCTGGTACATCTCCGCCGACTCCGCGCCCGGACGACGCGCCATCTGCTGGGTGGTGTGCAGCCTGACCGTCAGCCCCAGCAGGTCGCGGTAGAAATGCAGTGAACGCTCCAGGTCGGCCACGCAAACCGCAATGTGAGATACTCCTTTCGCTTTCATTCGGTCCCCTCCTCGGTAATTGCCATTATCATAAGGCCACGATTTGCACCACGGAATACCGGACTCTTCCAACCTACCGGAGTTGAGCCATGACCACCCCATCGCAGTTCCCGCTCAGCATGACCACCGGCCTGCCCCTTCCATTGGAGGGCATCCGCGTGCTGGACGCCACCCACATAGTCGCCGGCCCGTTCTGCTCTCTCATCCTCGCCGATATGGGCGCGGAGGTCATCAAGATCGAGCGCCCTCGCACCGGCGACATCGCCCGGGGCCGTACGCCTTTCGTCACTGACGAAGAGGGCAACAGCATCAGCTCCCGGTTCCTCGGCATCAACCGCAACAAGAAAAGCGTCAGCATCGACCTGCGCAACCCCCGCTGCAAGCAGGCCTTCGAGAAGCTGGTTGCCATGTCCGACGTGCTCGTGGACAACTGGGGATCCGGCGCATTCCGCCGACTGGGGCTGGGCTACGACCGCCTCAGCGAGATCAACCCCGGCCTGGTCTACGCAAGCATCACTGGCTACGGCGACAGCGAGGGCCTGACCGGCCCCTACTCCAACTGGCCCGCCAACAACATGGCCATCCAGGCCATGGCCGGGTGGATGGAGATGACCGGCGACCCCGACGGCCGGCCCCAGGCCGTCGGCGACAACATCGGCGATTCCATCCCGGGTCTGTGGGCCGCGCTCAGCATCGTCTTGGCCCTCGAGACCCGCCGAAAGACCGGTCGCGGCCAGCACATCGACGTGGCGATGTACGAGTGCATGGTCTCCCACATCGAGAGCAACATGAACCACTACCACGCCACCGGCGAGGCCCCAATGCGTTCCCACGACCGCATGGCCACCGCGGGCGTGACCTTCCGGGCCAAGGACGGTTACATCGTTCTCGCCGGCGCCCGCTCCGAGGAGCGCCTGCGCTCCCTGTGGCAGACCATCGGCCGCGACGATCTGGCGGCGGACCCGCGCTTTCTGGGCGGCGAACAGGGCGGCGAGTTCTTCGTCAACGAGTTCATCCCTGCCATTGAGCAATGGTCCGCCAACCTGACCAAGCTGGAAATCGCCGAAAAGTTGGTGTCCCTCGGATTCTCAATGGGCATGGCCCAGACCATGGAGGAACTGGCCCACTGCCCGCACCTGGAAAGCCGCAGGATGTACGTCGACACCGGCGACACCCTCGGCGGCGTCTTCCGCTCACCCCGCACTCCCGTGCGCCTCACCGCCTGCGTCGACTCCCCCGAAGAAACTCCGCCCACTCTCGGCCAGCACAACCGGGAAATCCTCTGCACCATCGGCGGTATGACCCTCGAAGAGCTCGATTCCCTGGAGTCCGAGGGCGCGTTGTAGGAAGAACCCAGACCGGACACTCTCGCTCTCCTCCCCAAATCCCCTCCCTCTGAGGGGGAGGGTTAGGGTGGGGGTGAAAGCCGATGCTGGAAGACAGGTGAGAAAGCAACCCACCTGTCTCGACATAGATTGTTAATCCTCCGCCGGGCCGATGGGGCTTTTCACCAGTGGCGTGAACAGCATTACCGGGACCAGCAGCGCCAGGCCCAGGCCGGTGCTCAACGCCACCGCAGCCTGGGGGCCCAGGTAGTCGGCCACGAACCCCACGATCACGCCTCCCACGGCCGCCACGCCGATGCACTGCCCCAGCACGCCCAGCGCCGCGCCGCGGATCTCGGGCGGCGACGACATCATGATGATGGTGCTCTGCATCGTGCTGAACCCGGCCGCGCCCAGGCCCGAGACAAGCAGCAAGACGAAGGAGACCGGGTACCAGGGCGACAGCGCAAACAGGATCAGGCTGACCAGCTGAATCGCCATGCCGAAGCAAAAAACCCTGCCGTGGTAGCGCAGATTCGGGACCATCCCGATAACCACTGCGGCTCCCAACGTCCCGTAGGACTGAGCGGAGATCAGAATCCCGGTCAGCTCCGGTCCCACCTTCAGGTGTTCCACCGCAACCACGGGGTACAGGGATTCCACGCTGAAGGCCAGTGCGTTGAAGATGATCGTTCCCGCCAGCACCGCACGAACCACCGGGTTGCGGAAGGCGTAACCAAAGCCGGTCTTGGCAGTCTCCCACAGCGCGAATCTGCCCGTGGCGCGGGCGGGCAGTCTGGTCCTCACTAGCGAGACAAACACGAAGGCAAGACTGTAAAGAGATACGAGAGTCGCAAATGCGGCCGTATACCCGAGCTGCCCGACGATCACACCGGCAGCGGACGGGCCTACCAGCCGTCCGATGGTGGTGGTGATCGTCTCTAGGGACATCGCGCCCACCAGTTCCCTGCTTCCCACCAGTTCGTAGATGAACGATCGCCTCGAGGGGAATTCAAGCACGTACAGCCATCCCAGCAGCAGAGACGCGAGGAAGAGGTGCTCAGGGCGAATTCCATCTCTGGCAACCAGCACCAGCAGGACGGTGGTGATGGCTACCGACACTCCCCGGGCAACGATCATCACCAGCCGCCGGTTGGCCCGGTCGGCAACCCTGCCCGACACAAGGGAAAACAGGAGCATCGGAGTCCAGCGGAAAGCAAAGAGCAGGGCCACCTGCAGAGCAGAGCCGCCGATGTGCAGCATCAGCAGCGCCATGACCGCATTTTCCATCCAACGCCCGGTGTTGTCCGCTCCCCCGGCAAGCCAGAGCAGCCGGAAGTCCGGGTTGCCCAGCGCGGACAGGATGGATCTGGAGCGGCCAGGAGAGCGGGAAGCGGTGGTCATGTCGTAGGCGGCTTTTCCGGCTGCTGCCCGGGGCGCTGCCGTCCGGGCGCAAGAGTGCGAATGTAGGATCGGGCGAAATAGGCGACTCTATTCTAGCCAACGTCGAATCGAAGAATGGCTATACGGCCTGCGGTTCACAACGAAAAACAGGCCCCGCAACGCGCGGGGCCTGTTGATAGCGCCTGATTGCGTTATGTAGACTGCTAGCCCTGGCCCTCCAGCGCCTCCAGCACGACCGCCGGAGTGATCGGCAGCTGGTTTACGCGGACGCCGATGGCGTTGGATACGGCGTTCGCGATGGCGGGCAGGGGCGGAATGAGGGGGGCCTCTCCGACGCCGCGAAGCCCGAACGGGTGCCTCGGATTCGGAATCTCCAGCATGACGGTTTCGATCATGGGCACGTCCAGGCTGGTGGGCATCCGGTAATCGAGGAAGCTGGAGTTTTGCATCACGCCCTTGTCGTTGTAGGCGTACTCTTCGTTCAGCGCCCAGCCGATTCCCTGCACCGTGCCGCCCTGCATCTGCCCTTCCACGTAGCTGGGATGAACAGCGGTGCCCACGTCCATGAAGGCGGTGCAGCGGACGATGTCCACCTTGCCCGTGTCCTTGTCCACCTCAACGTCAAAGATGTTGCCTGCAATGATCGGGCCAACACCAGTTGAGACCGCCGATACCGACGTGGTTATTGCACCACCCGTCCGCATCATGCGCCCCGCCAGTTCCTTGAAGGTGAAACGGTCTTCGGGGTTGACCTTGCAGATGAAGACGCCGTCCTCGAAGGCCACGTCGTCTTCCTGCACCTCCCAGATAGCCGAGGCGCGGGCGGCCATCTGCCGCTTCACGTCCTCAGCCGCCTGGATCGCCGCCAGCCCGGTGTCAAATGCAGTACGGCTCCCTCCGGTAACTGCGGTGTAGCCAATGGTGTCGGTGTCCACGACGGTCGGGATCACGTCCTCCGCGGCGATGCCCAGCACCTCGGCGGCCTGCATCGCTACGGCGGTGCGCGTTCCGCCAATGTCCACCGAGCCGGTCACCAGGTTGATGGTGCCGTTGCTGTTGACGATGATGGTCGCCGCCGACATCTGGCCTGCCTGCCAGCGGTAGCCCACCGCCACGCCACGGCCACGCACCGCCGAATCCGAGCTCGGCTCGCCCAGCGGGGCGTTGTAGTGGGGGTGGTCCCGCATCGCCTCTTCCATTTCCCTAACGCCGAAGCGCGGATGCGCCACGCCGTTGGGCATCCGGTCCCCTTCCTTGGCCACGTTCTTGATCCGCAGCTCCATCGGGTCCATCCCGAGCTCTGCGGCCAATTCGTCGATTACCGGCTCGATGGCGAAGGCTCCCTGCGGCTGTCCGGGCGCCCGGTAGGCCTGTACCTTCTGCTTGTTCACCACGACGTCGTAGCCGTCAATCAGCAGGTTCTCGATGTTGTACGGCCCGGTGGCGCACAGGGTTCCGCCGCCCACAGGCGACCCGGGGAAAGCCCCAGCTTCGAAGGCCATCCAAGACTGGCAGGCCGTGATCTTGCCGTCCTTGGTGGCCCCTATCTTTGTCCTCAGCGTAGTTGCCGAGGTGGGGCCCGTACCCTCGAACACGTCCTTACGGCTCATCACCAGCTTGACCGGGCGGCCCGTCTTCTTCGACAGGATGGCCGCCAACGGCTCAAGATAGGTCGTGATCTTGGCGCCGAATCCGCCGCCGATCTCCGTGGGGATCACCCGGACCATGTCCTCGGGCACCCCGCAGATGGCCGCCGTGGAACTTCGGATGGCGAAGGAGCCCTGCGTGCAGGTCCACACCGTCAGCCGTCCGTCGCCGGACCAGGTGGCCGTGGAAGCGTGGGGCTCGATGTATCCCTGGTGCACCGTGCCGGTGTGGTACTCACGCTCGAGGACGACGTCGGCTTCCCTGAACCCCTTCTCCACGTCGCCCAGCTTGTGCTGGATGTGGCTGGCGATGTTGCCTCTCGTTCCCGTGTCCTCTCCGCGAGCGAAACGCTCCTGCTTGAAGTGCGTGGACAGCGTCTCATGGATGATGGGCGCGTCGGGACGCATCGCATCCTCGAGGGACAGCACCGGCTCCAGGACTTCGTAGTCGATGTCAATCAGCCCCAGGGCCTGCTCGGCGATGTGCGGGCTGGTGGCGGCGACGGCGGCAACGGCGTGGCCCTGGTACAGCGCCTTCTGGTTGGCCATGACGTGCTCGGCCATCAGTCGGATGTTGCCCTGCGTCTCCGCCAGGTCGATGATCTGGTCCTGGATGATCGGGAAGTCCTTGGCCGTCAGCACTGCCATCACTCCCGGCAGCGCCTCCGCCCGGCTGGTGTCGATGTTGCGAATACGCGCGTGGGCGTACGGGCTTCGCAACACCTTGCCGTGCAGCATTCCGGCAAGCTGGATGTCCGCGCCGTACTTGGCGGCCCCGGTCACCTTGTCTATCCCGTCGTGGCGTATCGGCCTCGTGCCTACGACCTTGTAATCGCTGCTGGGGCGTTGCTCGGTGGTGGTCATTCGTACCTCCGGCCGGTTGAATTTATCTTTACGATTCGCACCCGTGAACCGCCTCTCACTATAGCCGTCAGCAATGGATTGTCAAACAAGGGGCCGTATCCTTGGAAGGGTGTACAGTAAATTCCCTCTCCTTCCGGGAGAGGGTGAGGGCGTCTCCCCACTCTGTCGGAAAGAAACTCTGCGGGCCTACCCCATCACTTTCGGGTTAAGCGCAATTGTCACACACTACCTGAAAGGCGAAGCCCCTCTCTGAAGAGGGGCTTCCACAGGCGCCCGTTCATCCCGAGCGCCCCCGTTCATCCTTAGCTTGTCGAAGGATGCCTGCTCCTAGCTGGAACCCCGCAGCTTGGGGTCCAGCACATCCCGGAGCGCGTCGCCCAAGAGGTTCCAGGCGAACACCACGACTGCGATGGCCAGACCGGGGAACACTGCTACCCACCATGCCGTCTCGACGAATTCGGTAGCTCCGGTCAGCATCCCGCCCCAGGTCGGCACGTTGGGGGGCACGCCCACGCCGAGGAAGCTCAGCGACGCCTCGACGACGATGGCCCAGCCCAGCGAGATGGTCGCCAGCACGATGTAGGTGGCCGCCAGGTTGGGGGCCATGTGCCGCACCATTATCCGCAGGTCGGTAACGCCAATCGCCCTGGCGGCAAGGATATAGTCCGTCTCCTTGATGCTCAGCGCCTGCGATCTTATCGTGCGAGCAGCGCCCGGCACGAAAACCGCTGCAAGTGCGATGATCACGTTCACGATCGACGCTCCCATCACCGCCATGATGGACAGCGCCAGAATCAACGCAGGAAAGGCCATCACGGCGTCCATCAGCCGTTGCACTACCAGGTCCACGCCGCCGCCGAAGTAACCGCTTACCAGTCCGACGGCGAGACCAATGGTCACACCGAAGAGCACGCTCAAAATACCAACCAGAAGGGAGATGCGAGTGCCATACACCAGGCGACTGAACACGTCGCGCCCGATCTGGTCTCCGCCGAGAAGCATCTCCGAGCTGGGCTGGGCCAGCACTGCTCGGTAGTCGGTCAACTCCGGGTCGTGGGTAGCAACAAGCGGAGCCGCGAACGCCAGGACAATCAGGAGTATTGCAACCGTCCCGCCGAAAGCGCCCAGCGGTTTGTCTTTGACGAACTTGACCAGATTCTGCCAAGGAGTAGGCTTGGTGCGCATACCCGCAGGCACGCCCAAGGCGTCTACCCTCTCATCAGCGCGGAAAACGGCCACTTATCCACCTCCGGGGCGTCGGGCGATTGAGTTAGGCGTAGCGAATCCTGGGGTCGAGCCAGCCGTACATCAGATCCACGATCAGGTTCAGCAACAGCACCATCGTCGCCACCAGCATCACAATTGCCTGGATCATGGTGAAGTCACGGGCAAAGATGCTGTCTATCAGGAGTTTACCCATGCCGGGAACGAGAAAAATCTGCTCGATTACCACAGTTCCAGCGAGCAAGCGACCTATCTGCCAACCGGAGATGGTCAGCACCGGCAGTGAGGCATTCTTCAGGGCGTGACGGATAATCACCACCCGCTCGTTAAGCCCCTTGGAACGAGCTGTACGGATGTAGTCCTCACGGAAAACTTCCAGCATCGAGCTGCGGGTGACACGAGCAATTAACGCCATGTTATAGAACCCTAGCGCGATGGCAGGGAATATGAGCTGTTGCAGGTTGTTCAGCGGGTCTTCCCATAAGTTGCTGTACCCCAGCGGGGCCAGCCACCCGAAGACATTCACCAGAACGATGATTATTAAAATCGCCAGCCAGAAGTTTGGTATGGCGACGCCGGAGATGGCGATGATTCTCGACGCGTAATCCGCTGGCGAATCCTGCATCACCGCCGAAATCACCCCCAGCGGAACGGCTATAACCGTAGCCAGCGCCAGGGATAGCAGGGTCAACTCTATAGTTATGGGGAGCCGGTCCTTTATGTCGTCGATGATCGGCGTGTCGTAGATCATGGACAGGCCCAGGTCGCCGCGAAGCATGTCCCATATCCAGAACACGTACTGCTGGACCAGCGGCTTGTCGGTGCCCAATTGCGCCTGCAGTGCTTCCAACTGCTCCGGGGTGAACTCCGCGTCCCCATCGGTTCCGATGAGGCGCAGGTAGGCCGGGTCCCCCGGAATCAGACGCATGAGGGAGAAGACTATGATTGTGACCAACAACAACGTAGGTATAAAGAGCAGCAGCCTCTTTACCACGTACAGGTTCATTCTCTTCTCCGCCTAAACGACAAATTCAATTCGCAAAATCTATTCTTAACCGTGAATCCAGCCGTCATTCCCGCTTTCGCGGGAATGACGCTCTGAGTGTCCAGCTAATCAAGGGGGCGCAGCCGACTGCGCCCCCTTGCGGTAAACCCTATTCCTCGTACCAGAGGTGTTCCTTGTTGGTGTGATTTGCGAAGCCGGACGCGATGTTGTAGTTCTTGATCCGGTTGTCCACATAGGGAACCAGCATCGCCCAGGTGGTGATGGCCACGTGGGTGTCCTCGTTGGCCAGGTAGTCACCCATTTCCAGGACGAGCTGGCGCCGCTTCTCCGTGTCAGTCTCTATGATCTGGGCGTCGTACAGCTCCCGGATCTTCTCCGGCTCCCATGCGCTGTAATTGCGGGTGGCCTTGCTCAAATAGCTCCCTGCGATGAGCTGGTCGGGGTCCATGACCAGGATCCCGTTGCCGTGGAAGCCCAGGCTCCAGTCGCCGGCCTCGTAGCGGACGTATCCAGCCGCTGGCTCCTCCGGCTGCACCGTAGCCTTGATGTTGAGCCACCTTTCCATCTGGTTGGCGGCCACCTGAGCCATGTCGGGGAAGGAGAGGAAGTTGGCGGCGAGGATAGTAGTCTCAAACCCGTCGGCGTAACCGGCTTCCGCCAGAAGCCTCTGGGCTTCGGCGATGTCATCCGGGTGCTTCTGTCCGTCGTCCGTCTGCCTCAGGCCGGGCCACTCCAGCCATTCCTCGGTTGTCCTGCCGAACCACTGGTCCGGGGGCAGGGGAGAGCCGATCAGGTACTCGCCGGCGCCGAAGATTTCATTAAAGGCCTGGCGATGCAGGATGAGGTTGAGAGCGCGCCGCACCCGTACATCATTGAACGGTTCTTTCTCCGTGTTGATCAACATACCGTGCCAGAGCGTCGGTCCGGCGAAGAACACCCGGCCTTTGCCTTCCCGGTGCTCCTGGAGTTCCTGACCGGCCCTGACGTTCATATTGCTGTTCAGGTATACCGTCATCAACACCTGTTCGGCCTTATATGCCGCCAGGATGCGGCTGGGGTCGTTGATGATGAAGTAATTCATCCCGTCAAAATACGGCAGGCCTTCCTTGAAGTAGTCCTCGTTCCTCTCCCACCGGTAGACCGAGTCTTTTTCGTGCTCCACCATCTTGAAGGGACCGGAACCAAGGATATTTTCCTCCAACCTCATGTTCTTCTGGGTAGCCGGATCGTCGCCAACATGGTGCTTCGGCCACATCTTCATGAAGTCGGTGGCGAGGAACGCCAGGAAAGCCGACGATGGGAAGTTCAACTCAATCTGGACTTGGTGTGGCCCAATTGCCTCTGCGGACTTTACGTATGGCCTGATCTGACCCGACCTGGGCCGCGGCACGTCGGTCCTCAGCATTTCGTTGATGCTGAAAACCACGTCGTCGGATGTGATGTCCACTCCGTCGTGCCAGCGGGCATTTTCCGGCAGATTGAAAAGGTAAGTGGTGCCAGCCTCGTCCACTGTCCAGCCGGTCGCCAGATCGCCGCGAATGTCCAGCGGCTCGGGAGTCTCGCCGTTGTAGTGCACCAAGCCGTTGGAGAAAGGCGAGGTGGGCGACATGCAGGTGCCGCCGGAGCCGCACTCCATGATGTTCCAGTGAGCCACGTTACCCGCGACGTGCATGTCGATGACGCCGCCGTACTTGCCATCCGGCTTCGCCTTGGCCTGGTTTGAGGTAATAGCCTCGGCCCTCTCTTCAGGTTCCGGTGTCGCCGTGGGGTCCGGGGCGGCAGTCGACATAGCGATGGCCGTCGACGCCGGCTCAGGTTCGGCAGTTGGCGTGTTGGCTGCCTGCTGCTGTTGGCCGGGGGCCTCGGTCGCCGCCGGAGCTGCCGTTGCTGCCGGCGCCGCGGTCGCCGCCGGGGTAGTTGCCGCAGGTTCGTCGGGCTGGTCTGCACCTCCACAGGCCGCTATGGATAGCAACCCCACGACCAGCAGGCTCAACAGCAACAGTCCCGGATTCCAGAAAAGCTTTGACATCTCGAGAAGACCTCCAGAGATAGGGTGGCCGGCGCCCGTTATTCCCGAATGACCCTTCCTCAATCGCTGACCGCTCGCCGACATTGATCTTACGATTCTCAATACCGACTAATCATTAATCGTACGAAATACGATGAATTCTTTGCGGTTCTGGGCTAGCTTGTAACTATCATGCTTCTCCATATAAAAGGTTCTGCGGAATATAGGATAGTCGTACGAGGAAAGTCAATACTTGCCGCAAGGCCCCAGGGCTTTTTCAAAGTAACGCCGCTCGCCGACATCTACTCATCCTGCCCTGAGCTTGCCGAAGGGTTGTCGAAGGATGCGCCTTTAAGCTGCCGATAGTTCGACATGGTGAGCCTGTCGAACCATCACCACGAGAAGAACTGCGGAAGGGTGTAGTGGTGACTTTGAAAAGGCCCTGGCAAGGCCCCCAGGGCGATTGCATGCTAACCTTGTCTATACGCGCCCGCTCATCCTGAGCCTGCCGAGCGTGATCTGTTCGCGGTTCGACTTGCTCAACATGAACGAATCTGCGGCTGAAGCTGCAGATGGCAATCCCCTGCCACCCTGTCTTTCCCACCCTGTCTTTCAAGGTTGACACGGCTGGGCACTGCCGATACATTTCAAAAGCGCGATTCTTCCGGAATCGCGGTTATGGCTTGCCCAAATGCAGCCGGTGCATTCCGGCGTGAGGGGCTCGGGCCCCGGGAGAAAAAAATGGCAGATATGCCCCTGTTTCCGGTTACGGTTGTCGGTAGTTGGCCTCGCTCCAACGAGCTGGTCCGCGCCCTTCGCAGCAAGGAGGCCGGCGAGACCACCTACGCCGACTTCAGCAAGTTCGCCAACGATGAAGTCCTCGCCTGCATCCGCGCGCAGGAAGACGCCGGCGTCGATATCCTCAGCGACGGCGAGCAGCGTCGCGACAACTTCTATTCCTTCGCCGTTGACAAGCTCAACGGTATGCAGCTGATGAAGGTCTCGGAGCTGCTGAATTACTCGTCAGACCGTGCCCGGATGGAAGAGGTGCTGCGCGCCCTGGACGTTCCGGCCTTCGCCATCAAGAGCCCCATCGCCATCGATACCGTCTCCAAGCGCCAGGGCCTGGCTCTCGACGAGCTTGCCTTCCTGAAGGAACACACCGACCGCGCCGTCATGGTCCCCATTCCCGGGCCCTACATGCTGACCCGCTCGGCGTGGTTCGAGGGACTGTCCGACAGGGCCTATCCCACTCCCGACGATCTGGCCAAGGATGTGGTGGCGCTTTTGCGTGAGGAGATCATCGCCCTGCGGGATAGCGGCTGCGACTTCGTGCAGCTCGACGAGCCCACGCTCTCCCAGGTCGTGTTCGGCGAGGAAACCACCGAGACGTTCATGTGCGCTGCGCTGCCCAACCGCCGGGACCCGACCGACGAGCTGGAGATGGCCGTCCGCCTGATGAACGAGACACTGGAGGGCATAGACGGCATCAAGACCGGCGTGCATGTTTGCCGCGGCAACTGGAGCCGCAAGGAAGAAGTGCTGCTCCAGGGCAACTACGGCCCCATGCTGCCCTACCTGGTGCAAATGAACATCGACCGGCTGGTACTGGAGTGCGCCACTCCCCGCGCCGGCGAGATGGACGTGTTCAAGGAATACAGTAACGAGAAGGAGATCGGGCTGGGCGTCGTCAACCCCCGTACCGACGACATCGAGTCTCCCGAGCAGATTGTGGCCAGGGTCAAGGAGCTGTTGCAGTACTTCGACCCCGACAAGATCTTCCTGAACCCCGACTGCGGCTTCGGCACCTTCGCCGAGCGCAACGTCAACACCCACGACATGGCCATCGAGAAGATGAAGACCATCACCGAGGCGGCTCACATCCTCCGGGCCGAGTACGCCTAGAAGTTGTCCGCGTAGGGGCGCACAGCCGTGCGCCCATTCCCTTCGAACACCCCCACCCTAACCCTCCCCCTGAGAGGGAGGGGAAAATGAATGGAGCGCTGAAATGGCACAGGAACCGGAACGAGACCTGAACGGTCTTCCCAGGGAGAAGCTGGCGGAAGTGCTGGACTCCTTCCGCGACCCCGAAGTTTTCAACGCGGTAACCGGCCCGTGGAAGTCCCGCGTTGCCTGGCAGGGCGGCATGAAGGCTCGCGCTTTCATGCGCAACCACACGGTGGACATGGACGAACCCGGCGACCTCACCGCTACCGACGTCGCTGCAAGCGCCCATGAGCAGTTGCTCTCCGCGATAGGAAGCTGCATGACCGTCGGCTTCGTGGTAAACGCCACCAAGCAGGGCGTCCGCATCCACGACCTTGAAGTCGCCGTCGAGGGCTACTTCGACAACATCCGAAAGTGGGCCGGCGTCGAGGATGAGGGTAACCCGGGCTACGGCAACATCTCCGCCAAGTGCTATGTCCGCGCCGACGCCGACGAGGACACGCTGCGCGAGATCTGGCGGCTTGCCGTCGAGGGTTCGCCGGTCACGCAGTCGGTTGTCAACCCAACGCAGGTCAACACCGATTTCGAAGCGATCGGCTAATGGCGACCTTCGTTTCCGCCGATTGGGTTGAAGAACACATTGGCCGGCCGGGGTATCTGATTATCGATCCCCGGTCGGCCATGCGTTATCTCATGGGCCACCTGCGGGGCGCGGTCAGCGTCCCCCTGAAGAAACTCCAGGACCCCCAAGCCCGGCTCCTGCCTCCCGAGGAAATGGCCAGGGTCTTCGGGGCCGCCGGCTTGGGAGACGACGTGGTTCCGGTGCTCTACGACGGGCAGGACGGCCGCAACGCCGCTATGCACGCCTGGATCCTGGAATACCTCGGCCGCGACGACATCCACATCGTGGACCTGCTCTACGACTCCTGGAAGGAGCAGGGCCGTGAGGTCCTCTACCGCCCGGTGGGGGCTGAGGCACGATCCTTCACTCCCAGGGTCAGGGATTCCGTCCGGGCGTCGGTGGACGACGCTGCAAGTCCCGGCCTCGCCAAGCTGCTGGACACCCGCTCCGCCGAGGAGCACCGCGGCGAGGTCGAGATCGACCAGCGCCCGGGCCACATCCCCAACTCCATCCACCTGGCCTGGAGCGAGCTGGCCGGTCAGGATGGTAAGCTGCTCATAGAGCCGGAGCGACTGGACGGCGCACTTTCGTCCGTGGGCATCGGCAAGGGCGACCAGGTCATTGCCTACTGCCGCAGCGGGTTGCGCGCTGCGCTGCCTTACCTCGCCATGAAGCAGGCAGGCTACGACGTGCGCCTCTACGACGGCTCCTACGCAGAGTGGATGATGAGCGGGAACCCCGTCGAAATCTGAACGATTTTTCAACGCAGGGTGGGCGGAGTACGCACCGAGGGCGCAGGGTTTTTCTCGAATTATTCTCTGCGCCCTCTGAGTTATCTCCGTGCACTCTGTGTTTAATCATCCCCCGGCAGGTCCCAGCTGATCCAGCGGCACAGGGACTTCCCCATGACCTTCTCCAGGTCCTCGCCGGTCAGCCAGGGTAGCTCCTCCGTGAAGAGGGTGATGCACTCCTTCCACGAGCAGGGCATCCGCGTGATGTCCGTGCCCCAGAAGGTACGGTCCGGGCCGAAGGCATCGAACACGCGGTGCAGGTAGTCGTGGATGTTGCTGTACGGGTAGCGATGGCTGGAGTAGCTTGGGGCCCCGGAGGCCTTGCAGGCCACGTTGGGGTACTTCGCCAGCGCCAGCAGGTCGGGGAGCGTCTCGAAGGCCTCGTCGTCGGTCACCCGTTGCCCTCGGCCCATGTGGTCGACGATCAGCTTCAGGTTGGGGTGCCTCTCCGCCACCTGTCCCACCACCGGCAGGAAGTTGGCGCAGGCCAGGCCCACCGGCAGGTCCGCTTCCTCGGCAGCCGGCCACAGCCAGTCCATCGTGCCATCCGTGGGCCAGGTCTGCTGGTGCGGCAGCAGGAAGGTGAACCGCAGCCCCAACATGCCCGGCTGCTGCTTCCACCCGTCGATGAGCGCTCGGCTGGCGGGGTCGTCCAGCGGGAACTTGCCCAGGATGGAGAACCGGTCAGGGTACCGCCGGGCCGCCTCCACCGCCATTTCATCCGAGTCGGGGTCCCAGCCCGGAGGATGGATCACCGCAGCGTCCACTCCGGCCTCGTCCATCTCCCGCAGCACGTCTTCCGCGGTGTATGAAGTGATCTGACGGTGCGCCGGGTTCGCCGGCAGGTTCTTGCCCCAGATATGGATTTGAGAATCGACTATCAGCATCAGTCCGCCTCCTGTCCGGCTCGAGCGGAACGCGCCACCCGCGTCCTCTCTTCCGGCCTTTCCGTTCTTCCACCGGCCGGAACAGGGAGTTCCACAGGGTCCCTTTCTTCCGGCTCATGGGATTCGCTGGTGGCCCGCTGCCCGCGCGAGCGCCTTCCAGGACTCTTCAGGCTGTTGTATAGGGCCTTGAGGTAGGGTTCGGTAACCCGGAGTACCAGTTCCAGAGCGACCACGAACACCCAGTAATAGAAGATGCTCTCCCACTCGTCGCCGACGCGGTTCAGCAGTTCCGTCGAGGTGCTCAGGTCAAAGTACCTGAGATCGATCAGGAATATGCCGAGCAGGGCGAAGGGCAGCATCTTGGCGATGTCCCGGGACAGTTCTTCGGTGTAGTAGGAAGTCACCCGCACCGAGGTCAGGACGGCCATTGCGATGAGCAGAAGGTCATCAACTTCCTTGGTCTTCGAGAGGAAGGCGACCATCACTACCAGGACGCCGAACCAGAAGAAGGCGAACAACGGGAATATCAGCAGGTACTTGGCCACATAGAAGATGAAGTCCAGCGTCTTGGCGAGTACCGGATGCTTCGACTCTTCATACTTGGAGAAATCCAGGTTGAAAATGTCCTTTCTGGACATGAACCGGTACAGGTTGAAAATCAGCACCGCGTAGATCGCCACGCCAACGGTGAAGATCATCGCCGGTTGCAGGAGGTTCAGGGCCTCGTTGATGTTGAGCTGTCGCCACGGGTCGAATTCCGGCATTATGATTCCTCCACCCCGCTATTCGCCGCCCTCGCCCCAGGGATTATAGGAGCCGAAATTCCAGAGGTAGCCTTCCGGGTCCCTGGCAGTGTACAAACGGCCACCGTAGTCCTGGTCCGCTATTTCGTACACGACCTCCGCTCCCGCTTTCACAGCGCGCTGGTAATGCTCGTCGATCTCCGCGATGTAGACGTAGGGCGCCTGCGTGTTGGTCCCGGCTTCACGGGGAGTCTTCACCAGCCCGTCGTATTCCTCCTCCGGCCGGACCGATCCCAGCATGATCATGCCGTTGCCCAGGACCAGTTGCGCGTGAGCGATTCCTCCCCTGTCATCCGGCACCACCAGGTGCGGCGAAAAGCCGAACGCCCGGCTGAGCCAGTCGATGGCCGCCGGAGCGTCGTGGTAGCGCATACCCGGGATTATGTTTCCCTTGGTTGATTCACTCATGCGTCTTGCTCGAATTCACAGAATTCCCCCGTGGCCTTCCAATGGTAACAGCTACAATGTATGTCGTGAACATTATGTCACTCAGAAATTGGGCGCCTAAGCATCAAGCCTTCCATAAAGCATACGGCCCCAGACAATTTTCATATCTATTTTCTCCGTATTTATCTATTGACACTATGATAACTGTGTGTATACTTCATCATAACTGATATACATGCGGTATATTTCTTAACTCTAACGTTAAATGCGCGATATCAGAATTTTATTTTCGGATTATCCCAAGACTGGAGTTGTCCACCATGCAGCCAACTTGGGGCTGATCATCATGGCCTCACGTGTCCTGGCGCTGCTGATTGCCGTCACGGCTTGCGGCACTTCTTCAACCCAGGTGCCTCCCGCACCACAGCCGACACCAACTCCTTTGGACAGCAGACCCGGGGGCAGCCTTGACATCTGAAGAAGTCGAGGAGTTGGTGCAGTCGGCAGTGGAATTCGCCTCTTCCTCCGGGGTAACGCAGTCAGAGGTAGAGGAGGTCGGCCGGGCGCCAACCAACGCTTCCTTTCAGACGATGGTAACATCAATGCGCGTTATTTGGGGTGAAGAAAGAACGGCCGAATGGCCGAGAGGAGTACAGGCTAACAATACGACTATCTATCCCAAGAACACACCGCAGGTGGCAGCCGCGGCGGCCGGAGAGTTTGACATCGGACTGGTCAATCACTATTACCTGTTCCGCCTCCTGGCTGAGGAGGGAGAGGACTTCGCCGCCCGGAATTATCACCCGCGCGCAGGCGGGCCAGGGGCCACCATAATGGCTACCGGGGCCGGTATTCGCCTGGAGAAGAAGGGTAATCACATACGGCCCGGAGGATTGAAACCATGACAGCCAATGCCATAGAGACCCTGAGCGTATACCACGCTATCTATACCCGCCGTAGCGCATGGAAATTCTCGGAGCAGCCGGTTGACCGCATGGCTATCGAGAGGATGCTGGACGCCGCCGTGTGGGCGCCCAACCACCGCCTGACCGAGCCATGGCGCTTCTTCGTGCTGGAGCAGGGCAGCCCGGCGCGGGAGAAAGCGGCTGAACTGGCTGCGGAGTTCCAGCTTGAACGCGCCGGCGACCAGCGCCGCGCCGACGCCGCCCGGCAGAAGGTATTGGAACCCCCGGTGGTCATGTACGTCTATACCGTCCCCGGCCCGGACGCCGAAACCACCAAGGAAAACTACGCTTCCGTCTGCATCGCGGCTCACAACATTCCACTGGCCGGGGCCGCCGAGGGACTGGCGGTAACGTGGGAGACCGGTGGGGTGACCCGTCATCCAGGGCTGAAAGACCTGCTGGGCGCCGACGAATCGTGGGAGATGACGACCATGCTGATGATAGGACATCCGGGGGAGCATCCCGTCTCGCGCCGTTCCCCGGCATCCGGCATGGTTCGCTGGTTCACGACGGACGATACGTCCGCCTAACCCATTAACTTCACAATTTCCTCGCCCACTTGCAGGGCGTTCGGCGACGGGGTAGGTGCAGCCTCCCGGCTGCGCGCCTGGCCCGCCCCGCCCGATCTCCCATAGGCGCCATCCGGGCCGAGGCCGCCGGGCTTCCCTCTCCGATCGCCACTTCAAGGCCGGAGTGCCGGCGGCACGCCCGGAACACTACGCTCTCGAGCGGGGCGAGGTTCGCGCCCTCCTCCAGCGTGCCTCGCCCCGTGGGGTCGGGTACCCCGGGGGGCTACTCCCGGACAGGCCGGTCCGCCGGTCTCAGCAATGGGCCCGGCGGCCGGTCCGGGAATCAGCTCCATGATCGGGCTGAAGAGGATTGCGCCGCTTCGCGCCAGCTCCTCTCGGAGAGCCTCTATCGGTCTTCAGGCCGGTCTGACTGGCGCAGGCTGGCACAGGGCGGGCCTCACGTCCCTGTGCCTCTAGGCCGTGGGGGAAGCCCGAAAACTATTGACCGCCGGCTTTCACCGCCAGTCTGTTGCGGAACAGAGCAGGTTCGACGTAGGCGCTTGGCGACGTAAGCGCGTCGTCGATAATTTCCAGCACCGCCACAATCGCCGGGTTTCGTAGCAGGGCTTCACGTTTCTCCGCCGTATCTGCCAGGGGCTCATAACCCGGAGTTGCCGCGCTCTGCCGGTCCACGACCTCCGCCGCACCCACGATTGCCTTCTCCAGTTCCGATTGGTCGATAACCCCGTGGAGGCGCCAGTTGGCAAGAATTGCCCCGTCGATACGCTCGGTGGCCCGGTCTTTCATCTCCTCGATCTGGTCGAAGTTGGGTACGCCGCTGCACCCGATGCCCCTCCGTACCCACGGCTCCACGTAGGCGACCATGCTGTGGGCATACCGGAGCGCCAGGTCGGCCTTCCTGTCCGGGTCGGCCACCTTCTCTTCCTTCAAGAGGGGGAACGACAGCAGGGACACGCGGTCGATGTTCAGGGCGGGCGCGTCGAGCATCACCCGTTGCACTTCGTCCACGTCGATCATGTGATAGTGCATCGAATGCAGGTCGCTCGGGTAGGGAGCAGGCACCCAGGCGGTGTTCCCGCCCGTCCTGGGGTGGTCAATTTTGCGCTCCAGCATCTCCGCCATGGCGCGGTTCCGCACCTGCATTCCCTTGCCCACCTTTCCGTGACGGTGCACCCCCGCGTTCAGGCTCACATCCACGTTGTGCCGCTCGTAGCTGATGTTGAAAATTTCCTGGGTCAGGTCGTCCCTCAGATCGACCGGTCCCGCGTGCATCTGGGCCCGGATCTGCGAGCCGGTGCGGTCCAGGAAGCCAGTGTTGGTGAAGAAGACACGGCTCCGGGCGGCGCGGAGAGCCTCCGACAATTGAAGCGTCATGCCCAGTTCTTCGTTCATAATTCCGATCAGGATCGTCCCCGGATTCAGTCCCAGCCGCGACTCTATAGCCTCGAACAGCCTGACCTGCTCCGCCACCTCCTCGGCTGTCTGGAGCTTGGGCGTGACCTGGTAGACCAGTCCCAGGGCGCTGTTAGGCCCGCGGACGGGCAGGTTGCCTGGCCCATTCGGGCGCTCTTCGCCGTTGGAACCGTTGTCGTGGCTCGTGGCTATCAGCGTGGTCAGCAGCAGGCCGAGCATACGCTCCGATATTTCCTCGCCGCCCACCTTCACGATTCCGGTGTACATGTGAAGGGAGACATTGCGGACCGACATCAGGCTGGTGGCCTTCAGAGTCCGTGGTTGTCCGTCCGCTCCGGTACAGGTGCGGTCCGGGTTCAGCTCCTTCCGGTTGCCCCGTGAGCCGAAGCCCACCAGGTCGCCGCGGATCAGGCCCAGGTAATTCCGCACCGACTCCACCAGGTCCTCGGCATCAACAACCGCGACGGCATCCTCGAAGTCAACTATGTTTGTTACGGCCGATTCGACAATCAGGTCGCGGAACTGGCCATTGCCCTCGTCAACCCTTCCGCCATCGTAAAGCTGGAAGAGGATACGGAGGCCGTTGTCCTCGAGATAGAACTCGTCCAGGTCGCCATTAGGCCGCAGGTTGAAGCCGTAGAATTTCGAAGGATCGCTCAGCCGGGCTTCGCCGGCCGCGGTGTGCCCCACCAGTTCATAGCCGCCCCCGGCGCTTTCCCGCACGGAGAACGACTGCATGTCGCCGATTCCGCCGGCGTTCTCCCACTGGACGATGTGCTGGTCGAAAAACCCGTTCGTTTCCTCAACCACCATCCGCAATCGGGCCTGGCGATGTTCCTGCCTGTCAATCTCCGGGTGGACATCGCTCAGGAAATAGGCGTCGTAGAGGCTTCCCCACCTGGCGTTGGCTCCGCCCACGGCCATGCTGGCGTTGGAGACCGGCGTCACCAACTCAGGCCCGTTCTGGTCCATTTCCTCGTCCAGCTGGGGAGTGGTCATTTCGAAGTCGACCGGCCGGTCCGGCTGAAGGTAACCGACCCCGATCAGGAACTGCTCCAGATCGGCAGCGTCCTGCTCCCGGGACTCCAGTGACGGACGCCACCCTGAGGTTCGCTTGTTCCGGTAGTAGTCGTCGATCTGTCGCTGCACACCAGCCCGCTTCTCCAGCAAGGCGCGGTTGGGCGGGTCGAATTCCTCTACAAGCTCGCCCAGCAGTTGGAACACTCCGTCGGCGGTCCAGCCCGTGCCGGGAACCACCTCGTCCCTCACAAATTTGAAAAGAAGGTCGTGTACCTCCACCTGATTGCCGGAAGGCAGTCCCAGTTGTACCATGTCTCGCTCCACCGCTAGGGAATTCCGATGCCACCCGTAATACTACTAAAGCGAAGAGCCCCCTGTCTCTAACGGGGGCTCTTCGCTCCACGCCTGCCTGCTGAAAAAGCGACGACCTCTACCACTGAACGAACATTGACGTACAAGTCCGGTTGGAGTTATACCGTGGTAGTCGAGCCGAACCCAGACCGCTGGCCCCCAAAGCGCAAGAAATACGCTCGGCGCAATCGGGAAAGTTCCAAGTAATGTTGCGCCCTGTGGGAGTTATTCTACCATTGGGATTGTAGCAGTGTGCAGGTGATTTTCCGTCCTCTGGCTGCCATCCCTCCCGCCGCCGGATGCGTTCCACATGCTTGTGATTCACATCCCAACCGGCATGTCTCAACAGGGCGGTGGTCCGCCGGTACCCGTACCGGCCGAACCGGGTGGCCAGCCCCACAATATCGTTGGTCAGGGCCTGCTCGTCATCCCGGACCTGAGGCTCATGCGCTGGGTGGATCGGGGTTGCTCCAGCACCTTGCAGACTCGCCGCTCCGATACTGGGAACTTCTTCATGACATGCCGGACGCAGAGGCGGCGGCGGGCGGGGCTCAGAAGTTCCCCTCAGCAGCCTCCTTCAGGATCTGGTTGTCCAGGGTCAACCCGGCCACCGCCCGCTTGAGCCGACTGTTCTCCGTCTCCAACTGCTTCAGGCGCCGGGCCTGGTCCACCCTCAGACCGCCATACTCGGAGCACCAGCGGTAGAAGGTCTACTCCGAGACGCCAATGCTGCGTACAGCCTCAGCGACAGTGCCGCCCGAGGCTATGACCACCTGCACTTCCCTGAGTTTGTTGATGATTTCCTCCGCCGTGTGCTTCCTCCGGGGCATCTCTCACCCCCATGATTGCCCAGAATCCTAACATCGACCCCGGACCGCTTTTCGGTGGGCAGGTCAACTATGCGCTACGCCAGCCGGACAGTCGCCTACTCCGGCGGGTCTATGACGATGTCCGGGTAGGTGTCCACGCCATAGCGGGCAAACACGTCGTCTATCTGCGCCATGTCCGCGCCCGACAGCGCCCACTCCAGCCCGGCGACGTTGTCCTCTACTTCCTGTACGGTGCGGGTGCCGACAAGGGCACAGCTCACGGCGGGGTTGGACAGTACCCAGCGCAGCGCCAGTTGGGGCATCCCCTTGCCACGGGTAGCGGCGATGGGCTTGAGCTCCTCCACCACCTGTAGGTTGCGCTGGAAATGCTCTTCGGCGAAAACGCCCACGTTCCAACCGGGGCGTCCACCTGTGGAGCGCCAGTCGTTGCTGCCGAAGGCCGTGTCCGCCGTGAGCGTGCCGGTCAGCAACCCGAAGGCCAGCGGGCCGTAGACCATTACGCCGGTCCCCCTCTGTAGGCAGTAAGGAAAGATTTCCTGCTCCATCCGCCGGTCGAACATGTTGAGGCCGTACTGCACGATGTCCACGCTGCGTGTTTCCTCGCAATCCCTGATCTGGTCGAGCGTAAAGTTGGAGACGCCGACGGCGCGCACCTTGCCGTCGCCTACCAGCCTGTCTAGGGCGTGCATCGTTTCATCGAAGGGAGTGTTGACGTCAGGCCAGTGAATCAACAGTACGTCAATGTAGTCCGTCGCCATGTTCTGGAGGCTCTGCTCCACGGAGGCGAAGATGGAGGTCATGCGGCTGTCCCGGCCTTTGGGACGGTCTGTGTAACCCACGCCACACTTGGTGACGACGATCACGTCCTTTCGTCTCTCACCAAGCGCCCGCCCCAGCAGGACCTCCGACTCGCCGTTCCCGTAGGCCGGAGCCGTGTCGAAGCAGTTGATGCCCAGGTCGATGGCGCGGTTCACGGCGGCGCTTGCCTCCCTTTCAGTCACATCCCCGTAGGTGCCGCCCATCTCCCAGCAGCCGAATCCCAAGGCCGAAACCGTCATGTCCGTTGGCCCGAATCTTCGATATTCCATCGTTGAATCGCTCCCATCGAGTTTAAGGAGATCGTGTTGCGATTCTAGTGTTACGATTCCTGTCTACGCAACCTGCCAGTCCGTTGACAATGTGAATGCCGGTTGCTAGATTAACCTGAAATTCGACCTAATCTGGCCAAGGGATTGCCAAAAAGGGGGCAAACTTGCCAGTCCAGAGATTCAGGCCAATGACCAAGGACTTTCCCACCTTCGACTGCGACGCCCACATCGTGGAGCCGGCCAGAGTGTGGGAGCGGGCCACCGACAACATGACCAGGGACGAGGTGGAGGCGCTGAAAGCCACGATGTGGTACGACGCCGAGACGAACCAGTTGCTGGTCAACGGCAAGGCCGACATAAACAGCTTTTCCCCGACGCCCAAGACCGGCCCCGGCATGATCGACATTGTCAGGCTGGCCGGGCCGGGCCTGAAGCACGACATACAGCGCGCGCTAAACGTGCGCAACCTGAGCGCAGAGACCGCTCTCACCCAGGAGCAGTCGGACTACCTAGCACATCCCGGCGCCGATGAGCCCGGGCCGCGTCTGCGGGACATGGACGTTCAGGGCATCGACCAGGTGATGATCATTCCCACCAGCATCGACACCTACCCCTGGCTCCAGAACGCTCTGGGAGCCAGAGCCATGTGCAAGGCCTACAACGACTGGGCCCACGAATACACGCAGGAGAACTCGGAGCGGCTCTTTTTCGCTGCCCTGATTCCCATGCAGAGCCCGCAGTACGCCGTGGAAGAGGTCTACCGGGTGGCCGAAAAGGGCTGCCGGGTGGCCCTGATCCGGCCCATGGACGCCATGGGCAACTACCCCATCCAACCCAAGTACGAGGTGGTCTGGAACGCGCTGGAGGACACCGGCTTGGTCTACGGTATGCACCCCTTCCCTGCCACGGGCCTCCCGAAGCCTCCCGGATACGCCGACCAGTATTCGGGTGCCGAGCTGGTCAGGAAGACTATCTCCACCTCAGGACTGCCCCATACCTTCCTGTCCAACGTGCAGAATTTCCAGGCCGAGGCGGCGCTGTGGGTATCAATGGTGCTGATGTCCGGATTCTTCGAGCGGCACCCCCGGATCAGGGCCGCCGTGTTCGAGGCCTCGTCAACGTGGCTCAGCTTCCTGCTCGACGAGTGCGACAAGACCTACCGGCTCTACCGCAACGACCGAAGGCTGCCGCCGCTGAAGCGCCTGCCCAGCGAGACGTTCTTCGAGCACTGCGTCACCGGCTTCGAGGGCGACGAGGCGCCGCCGTCCCGCCTGCCCGATTTCTACCGCGACATACTGGCCTGGGCCTCCGACGTGTACCACCACGACGGCGACGACGTCTGGCGGGCCATCGAGACCATGGAGGAGTGCGAGCTGCCCATCGAGGACCAGGCCAGGTTCCTGGGCGCCAACGCCCGCCGCCTCTATAACATCGAGGCGCCCAAGAAGTTCATCCGAGACCGGGTAACCGAAATACACCGCCCCGACTGGTGGCCCGACGACGAGGAAATCGCGCACGCCCTCAAACCCGAATCGTCGGTAAGGCGCTAACCCCGAAATCCGGCAGGGATGGGCACCATGACAACCAGCAAGGACTTTGAGGTCTTCGACAGCGACTCCCATGTGGTGGAACGCCGGGAACTGTGGGAGAGATACCTGGACCCGGAATACCGGACGCTGGGAAAGCACGCCCTCTGGCGGGAGGAGGGCCGGTTCGATTCCTATCTGAAGATCAACGGGCAGGTGTACCGGGACAACGGGAACCCCAACATTCCCCGCCATGCCATCTGGAAGCCGGGTATGACCTGGGACTCCGTCGGCGACCTGGACCCTGACATCCGCCACCCGGAAAGCGAGGGGGCGTCCGATCCGGAGGCCAGGCTGCGGGACATGGACGCCATGGGCATCGACCAGACCTTCCTGTACCCCACCTGGTTCGCCGAGGGATTTCACCTGGTCGAGGACCCGGACGTGTCATACGCGCTGGCCCGGGCCTACAACGACTGGATCGCCGATTTCTGCCAGGCCGCTCCGGGTCGCCTCTATGCCGCCGCCATGGTCCCTCTCGGCAACATGGACTTCGCACTGGCGGAACTGCGCCGCGTCTCCGGGATCCGGTGCTTCCGTGGAGCCTTCATCCGCCCCATGTTCCTGGAAGGGCACTACTTCACCCATCCTTACTATGACCCCTTATGGGCTGAGCTGGAGAGTCTGGGCCTGACCGCTGCGGTGCATCCCACCGCCGGCCTGTGGAATCCCGAATGGACCTCTCATGGCCCCTTCATCGAGAAGGTCAAGGACCGGCTCAACCAGACTTCCGCCCTGGGCGGTGGCGGTGGCGGGGCTTTCGCTGGCGGCAGCACCGACGACCGCCAGCGGGTATCCCCAGCCACCGGAATGGTGCCGCTTGGCCACCCCCTCGCGCCGTTACTGTCCCACTGGCTGGACAACCACCTCTTCGTCGCGTCCACGCTGATCGGTTACACTGTGATGGAGCGTTTTCCGGAAATGAAGGTGGTCATGGCCCACGGAAAGGCCTCCTGGATGGAAGAGGTGCTGGAGAAAATGGAGGCCTCGACCCGGGTGATCCCGCTCCAGCATTACTATCCGGTCAGCACCGAACCGGAGGAGACGTGGGACGAAGGCCGTGTGATGCTGGGCTTCGACGCGGAGGAACGGCTGATACAGGAGCTTCCCTACTCGTTCGAGAAGAAGATCGTCTGGGCATCCCACTACCCCCGCCACGACACCACCAGCGCCTGGGATGCCATCGAAACGCTGACCCAAGCGGACGTAGACCGCCCGGTCATCGCCCGCATGATGGGCGGCAACGCCAAGGAGCAATTCGGACTGGGTTAAGAGGCTCAGAGCTTGTTTGAAAATTAGCAACGTGGAGCCAGCCGCTTCGAGCATGGTCTGGATGGAGGCTATGTAAACCATGCCTTCGCTGTTTTCGGTCAGACGCTTGTAGTCCTCGTTCAGCCTGCGGTAGCGGTTGAGCCACCCCAGGGTGCGCCCAGGGTGCGCTCCACCACCCACCGGCAGGGCAGGACTTGAAACCCCTTTTGCTGCGATGGCCGGGGAACCACCTCCAGAAGGGCTTCCAGATGATCCCTGACCCACTCCACCAGCCGGCCGCCATAGGCCCCATCGGCCCAAATACGTTGCACGGCGGCCTTGATTCCCTGCCCCAACAACCAGGCCCCGTCCCTCCTGAGCTTGCCGAGGGGCCTGAATGTCAGCGGCATGAACCACTACTTCCAGCAAGTCGCCCAGGGTGTCCACGGCAATATGCCGCTTGCGTCCCTTGACACGCTTGCCAGCGTCATAACCCCGCACTCCTCCGGCCTTCACGCTGCGGTGACAGCAAGGGCCGGATGATTTCCCACTGATGAGCGCTCATGTCGCCGGTGTAGCCCTGCTCCTTGTGCAACAATAGTGGCTTCCTGCCTTGGTGTATGGGGTTGGTTCGAGCCTTCCCCTACTATCAGGCAGGATTTTTCAAATATGCTCTGAGAGAACCTCGCCGTTTTCCAGTAAGGGGTGCTGGAATCCGGCCTCAAGCCCAAAAGACGAGTGCGATTTTATGGATTTTGCCCAAGCGTTGCAGTCCACCGGGTCCATGGCAACGCTTAAAGCGCCCGGTGCAGCAGCTCCACGACCTCTTCCTGAGTGGCTATGGGGCGGGGATTGGTTGCGACCACCAGGTCTTCCAGGGCGTCTTGGGCAATGAGGGCCAGGTCAGCCTCTGAAACACCCCAATCGCTGAGCCGGCGGGGAATGCCGAGAGTGTCGATCAAGTTCTCCAGGGCCGAGACCGCCGCCGCCGCGGCCTCGTCGTCGCTGGCGTTCCGGGTATCGACTCCCATAGCCTCGGCGATCCGACGTTGTTGCGGAGCCGTCACCGGGCGGTTGAACTCCATCACCCGGGGCAGCATGATGCAGGAAGTCACTCCGTGGGGAACATCATTCCTGGCGCCAAGCTGATGGCCCAAGCCGTGGCTCAGGCCCACCTGGACGTTGGTCAAGGCATAGATGGACATCCAGGCGGCTACCTGGCAGTAACCGGCCGACTCCAGGTCGTTGCGGTCGCTGGTGGACCGGGGCAGGTGTTGATGCAGGAGCCGCAGCGCCTCCAGGGACAGTCCGTCGGAAAAAGGAAAGCTGATTCTGGAGCAGACGGTTTCAATGGCGTGGTCCACCGCTCGGATACCGGTCGAGGCCCAGAGCCATCCCGGTGTCGCCGTGGTGACCACCGGGTCCAGAAACGCCGCCGACGCCCAGAGACCGTCGCCGGTGTACAGGTCCTTCACCTTGCGTTCCTCGTCGGTGGCACCGGCAAAGTTGCTGAACTCGCCGGCTGACAGGGTGGTGGAGATCGAAATCTGGGGTAGGCAGGGGTTGTGCGCCGCCGGTATTTCCACTTTGTCCGGATACTGGAACCGGATACGGTAGCGATCAAGCTGGCGCTCATCGGTGACGTTTTCAGCCAGGCACAACGCCACCAGCTTGGCGGTGTCGTTGGGGGTGCCCCCGCCAAAGCTGATCAGTAGGTCTGCCTCAGCACTCTGGGCAGCCCGGGTAGCCGCCAACACGGTGGCTCTGGGAACGTGCTGCCGCGTCTCACCGAAGACTCCAACGCACCGGTCGCCGAGCAACTCCTGAATTCGCCCCAGGATGGTTCCCTGCTGCACCAGGGAGTTCCCGGTGATGATGAACACCCGGGAGCCGCCCAGCTCATCCACCGCCGACGGAAGACCGGATAGACAGCCTTCACCGTAGTGGACACGTTTCACCTGAGGGGCGCTGAATAACCCGATCTGCAACGGAGTTTCGGGCATGATTTGCCTCCGGAACTGTATTCTTTATGGAGGGGACCGTCGTATCCAGCTTGTCCTCCGCGACAGAATGCGACTGGCAGGAGAGTCGGATGGAGCCGGTCCAGTCAGGGGCATTCCCTTTGCTACTGCGGACAGGAAGCGTCCGCAGGGATGAGTCCCTCGTGGCGTAGCTCCTCCCACAGCGAGGCGGGGATGGGATGCGCCATCATCCGGAAATTCTCTTCCGCTTCCGCCACAGACCGCGGGCCCGGTATCACTGCGGCAACGGCCGGATGGCCAAACACGAACTGAAGAGCGGCGGCCTTGAGCGGTACGCCGTGCCGGTCGCAGACCGCCTTGCAAAGCCTTGCCTGCTCCAGGACCTGGGCCGAGGCCGGGAGGTAGTTGAAAGTGGCAGTCTCCGTCAGATCGGAGGCCAGAATGCCGCTGTTATACGGGCCGCCAATGATTACGCTGATGTTTTTCTCCTGGCAAAGGGGCAGGAATTCAGGGAGCGCTGAATGGTCAAGAAGTGTGTACCGTCCCGCCAGCAGGAAGCAATCGAAGTCACCCTCCAGGGCCAGACGGGCCTCCATTTGCCACTGGTTCATGCCGGCGCCTATGGCAGAAATCACCCCTTGGGAACGCAACTCCGTGAGGGCTTTGTAGGCCCCATCCATCGCCTGGTCGAAATGGTTGTCGGGGTCGTGGATCAGCAGGATGTCGACGAAGTCCAGGTTCAGCCGTTTCAGGCTCCCCTCGAAAACCCGCATGACGGTGTCGTAATCGTAGATGTACGGCATATCTCTCGACGCGTCCTGTCCTATCACCGCTCCTACCGGTGCGGGCGGGTCCTGTTCCAATAACCGGCCTACCTTGGTAGATATCGTGAAACTGGAACGAGGGACTTCAGAGAGAATCCTGCCGTAACGTTGCTCGCTGACCCCTCCACCATATACCGGGGCCGTGTCGTAGTAGCTGATGCCCATCTCGATGCATTTGCCCAGGGTTGCGGCGGCTTCCTCTTCAGTAGTAGACCGGCCCAAGGCCACCCCGCCAACCCCCAGTCTCGAAACCTTGACCCCGGTGCTTCCGATTTCGGCCAATTCCAGTGGGTCCATAAATTCCTGCTCCCTGGCTGAGCTGTTGGACTGTTCGCGATGATACTTACGGGTCATTGGGGCGTCAAATTGAGTTCAAGGCCCCGAATCCAACGATGCCGTGAGTCGGCGGTCGCCGCTTCCCAGGGGTTCCTGTCGGTCCTTACCTGTAACCGGTCTCCCAGGGACAGTGGGGCATGGCGCGATGTATATGACTGTCCGGCCAAGTGGCCGCTCGGCCGGAGCAGCGCGGGCACTGGAGGCGGATTTCTCCGTTAACCGTTGGTCAACGGGTCGTTGCCCCAGGTGAACAGAGGCTCCGATCCTCCCTCTTTGACCAAGAACACCTCCTCGATCCAGCAGCGTTCTTTCTCATCGCCCGGACACAGAAGGTGAGCAGCTATCACCATGTCCTCTTCCAACATCCAGTTGGGATCCGCGCCGTCCTCCACCAATGCCAGCACATCCGCATGACTCAGCCCCAGGCCATGGAAGTATGTGAGCACGGAGTCGTGTTGCGGCACTCCCAACCGTTGAAACGTTCGTCGGCTCTTTTCTTGCAGTTCGGCAATCCGGACTCCGGGGCGCATTGCATCGTGAATCTCGTTCATCGCTTCGGTGGTAGCCCGAGCGATGCGGCGGGCCATGTCCGGGCCGTAGTCATCCACGATCCAGGTCTTACCGCCGTCCCAGCAATATTGGTTCTTGGTCCCATGGCAGTCAAACATGATGTTGGTGCCCGGCTGGACCACGAAGTCCTCGGAGTCCACGCGCAGTCGCACGGCGGGGTCGCCGTCCAGCGGGTTGGCGAAAAAGACTCCGCCTGGGTCGTAGACCCATCCGCCCAGCGCGCTGATCTCCGCATGATAGGTATCCACCAGCTCCTTCCAGTGCTTGCCCCGGCTCCATGACTGTACCGTCCGCTCTATGGCAACCTGGTTCACGCGGGTGGCTTCCCGCAGCCATTCGATTTCCTGGGCGCTCTTCTTCTCCCGAACGAACATCATCAGGTTGTATGCGTCGAAAACGTCCGCCAGGGAGCCGGCCACCTTGGCGCCCACTCTCAGGTCATCGTAGCCGATGCGTCCGTGGGTGAGGCTCAGGTCCTTAACAGCATCACGAATCGCCTCGGTAAAGCCGCCAGCGAACCGGTCGCCGGCGTTCTTCACCCAGCCGGAGTCCTGCCGGGAGGCCGGCATAAACCGGAAAAACTCAGACCGGTCAGTGGACGCGCCCACCGGAAGGAGGACGCTCCGGTGGGGACGGATGTCTTCGATCCATATGGGTTCATACAGGAAGGGCGATACGAATATGTCGGGCCCGATCAGGATGGGGTGTTGCAAGTCATGCCGCGAGACAACCACAGCGACTCCTGGCGGCTCGTCGGCCTTGGGAGCCGTAGGGTTGTGCCCCGAAAGGTACGTCACGTTCAGGGGCGTGGTAATCACCAGGCCATCTACGCCACGGGCTTCCATCGCCCCGGCTAAACGTTCAGGATCGAATATGGGAGCCGGAGTTCCGTTAATGTCACTGGCCACGATCAACTCCTCCTATTGTGGACTTGAGCCGTTCTCTATCGTGGAAGTTCACCGCACCCCACTGGCTACGCTTGGATCCTGGAAGGGTCATTGTAACCCTTTGTATGGTTGGTGCGGCAGGAAGAAACGACCGGTCAAGAAGGTGGCCGGACGGTTCAGAAGACCAAGTTGCCGCCGTCAAGCACGGCTTATCCCCCACCAGGGCCTTTTCAAAGTTCCCGATAATCCGTTGGTGGTGAGCCTGTCGAACCATCAACGGATTCTAAACACGCGTCCTTCGACAAGCTCAGGACGAGCGGACACAGGCGCTCAAGAACTTTGAAAAGGCCCTGCCACTAGGGGGTGTCGTCAAATTAACTCGTCATTCCGGCGAAACCCTTCGGCGAGCTCAGGAGGAATCCAGGGGTTTCCGCAGGCAAATCATTTTGCGGCGTAGAGCGAGCCTGGATTCCGGCTTTCGCCGGAATGACGGGAAAAGGGCCGTCGCTTGTCCGGCAACTCAATTTGACGACACTCCCTAGCCACTGAATCGTGCAAACATTGCGGGTTTGCAGTTAGAATGGCCCTTGACCCCAACCACCGAGCAGGGAGGTTCGCCTGCGTGAGTACAAATAGAGACGGAAAGGCCGAAGCGCCGTCCCGAGTTGATTACAGTCCAATCATTGAACGGCCCCCCATCAGGTGGCCCAACGGAGCCAGGGTAGCGCTCTGGATCGCCCCGAACATTGAGCACTACGAGTACCTGCCGGACTTCGACGGGGTGCGGACCCCGTGGCCCAGGGTGCCCATCCCCGACGTGCAGCAGTATTCCTACCGCGACTATGGCAACCGCGTGGGCTTCTGGCGCATGACCGACGTGCTGGACAAGCACGGCATCCGGTGCTGCGTGTCGCTGAACCTGGCAGTGCTGGAGCATTTCCCTGAAATCGGCGAGGCCATGGTCGAGCGCGATTACGACTTCATGAGCCACGGCATATACAACACCCGCTATCTCAACACCCTTTCCGAGGACGAGGAGCGGGAGTTCTACCGCGACAACATCGAGACCCTGAGCCGCCATACCGGCAAGCAGCTCAAGGGAATGCTGGGCCCGGCGGTGTCCGGCACCGACCGCACTCCCGACCTGATGGCCGAGGCTGGCCTGATCTACCACACCGACTGGATGCACGACGACCAGCCAGTGCCTATCCGGGTCAAATCGGGCAAGCTGGTGTCAGTCCCCTACAGCATCGAGCTGAACGACGTTCCGGTGTTCCGGAGCAACTTCGAGGGCGAATATTTCGCCCGCATCTGCAAGGCCCAGTTCGACCAGCTGTACGCCGAGGGGGCCGAGAGCGGTCGCGTGATGTGCATCGCCCTGCACCCGTACCTCATCGGCCAGCCCCACCGCGCCAAATACCTGGACGACCTTCTGGGCTACATCATGTCCCACGACGGCGTCTGGCAGACTACCGCCGACGAGATCGCAGAGTACTACATCGCCAACTACTATGACGACGCGGTGGCTCACGCGGCCCAATTCCGCCCGCAGTAGACGCCTGCCTCAACCCTTAAACCAATTGAGTGAGATGACCCGCCTCTTTCCCCTCTCCCTTGAGGGAGAGGGTTGCCCAAGTCCCATCCCCCTGAGGGGGATGGTTAGGGTGGGGGTGAATTCTTCGCTTGGGTAGCCCTGGAATATTCGCAAGTTGGCAGAGAGGAACAACATGCCCGCAGAGCGCCGTCCGGGAATGGACCACGAGCACTACCAATGGTCGCCTATCAACAGGCGGGGGGCGCTGCGCTGGCCCGATGGCGCCCGGGTGGCCCTCTGCGTGGTGGTCACCCTGGAAAAGATGGAGTGGGAGGCCCCGCCGGGCAGCTTCACCACGGCTCTCGCCGGGGGTCTCGGCGACCGGCCCTTCCCCGACTACGCGCGGGTGACGCACCGCGAGTATGGCCACCGCGTGGGCATATTCCGGGTGCTGGACGTGATGGAAAAGCACGGCATCCCCGCGACCGTGGCCATGGACGCCCTGACGGCGGAGGCCAATCCCTACCTGATCGAGCACTGCCGGCAGCGCGGCGCGGAGATCATCGGCCATGGGATCTCCGCCAGCCGTATGATCACGGGCCGGATGACGGAGGAGGACGAGGAGGAATACGTTCATTCCAGCGTCGAGACGCTCCGGCAGGGCACCGGCGCTGCGCCCCAGGGATGGCTGGGTCCCGAGTACGGCGAGTCTGAACGCACTCCCGGTATCCTGGCCGCCGCAGGGGTCAGCTACATCTGCGACTGGGTCAACGATGAGCAGCCCTACACTCTGACCACACCCAACGGGGACATGTGTGCCCTGCCCCTGATGTGGGAACTGGACGACGTGAACGCGCTCTCGGACCGCCGGCTGCCCATCGACCGGTACGCCCGTTTGCTACAGGAGAGCTTCGACGGGTTATACGAGGGGTCCGGGGACTCGGGACTGCTCCTGGCCTTCAACCTGCACCCCTGGCTCATCGGGCAGCCCTTCCGTATCCGGTTCCTGGACGAGGCCCTGGGCCACATGGTCCGCCGACAGGGAGTGTGGGCAGCGACAGGCTCCCAGATCGCCGAGTGGTTCGGGGCCAACCCGCCCGGGTAGGCGCCGCTCCGTACTCCGCGATGGCTGGATGATTGGAGAGTTGTTCGACTACCCTGGGAGTGTTGGCAAATTGAGTAGCCGGACACGAGACAGGCTTTCGCGGGAATGGCGGGTAAATTTGATGACACCCCCCAGGCCGTTGGTCCTGAGCTTGTCGAAGGACGGGTGGTCAGAATCCGCTGATGGTTCGACCCTTCGACAAGCTCAGGGCCACCACCAACGGATTCTTAACGACTTTGAAAAGGCTCTGATCCCCCACGGAGAGTACTGGCCGTCGCGAACACCCTGGGGGAGAATCGTGATCTGAAGCTGATCGGGAATAAGGAGTTCCTGACAGGGCCCGCAGCTTTAGGTCTTCCGACAGCGGTGGACCATGTGTCCTGTGCATTGTCCGGCGGCGACTAGGATGCCAAGCAGTCAGGCTTTGGTTCTAACTCCCAGTATTCTCCATTCCGCGGGGAGCTATCTGGAACGGCGGCGCGAGGTTGGGAATGGGTACCTCGATGACCACCGGGAGTTCTGCCCTCAGGGCGTCCCGGAGAGCGTCCCCCAGGCCTTCGTGGCTGTCCAGCCTGACGCCCACGGCGCCGTATGCCTCAGCCAGTTGGGCAAAGTCAGGGTTGTGGAGCCGGGTGCCGATTACCCTGCCGCCGAAACGCTGTTGCTGGTCGTTGTGCGACGCCCCCAGCATCTCGTTGTTGAACACTAGGGTCACCACGTTGATCCCTTCCTGGACAGCGGTGGCCAGTTCACTGGAGGCGTAGCCGAACCCGCCGTCCCCCGTTGTGGCAACGACCTGCCTGCCGGGGTTGCCGACCTTGGCGCCCAGGGCCGTGGGGAAGGCATACCCCAGGGTGGCGAAGTAGGAGGATGTGAGGTAGGAACGCGGGGCCAGCACCGGGTAAGCCAGATGACTCCAGTAACCGATGTCGGTGGTTCCGGCGACCATGATGGCGTCTTCGTCCAGTTCGCGGCGTATCGTCTCGATGATCTCCACCTGGAGAGGGGCCATCTCCCGGATTTCCCCATCGGCCTGCTGGCGAATGGCCGTGATCTCGGTCCCGGTCCACTGGCTGGCCCGTGTCCTGCCGCCCAACTCCGCCAGCAGCGCCTGTATCCCCAGGCGGGCATCGGCGGAGATCCCCACTGCGGCGTGGACATTGCGGCCAAGTTCCTCGGGGTCGGCGTCGATCTGGACAACCTTCTGGTGGGATTGGATTCCCCAGGGCACGTTGGGCGTGAACAGCATCCGGCTGCCGACGGCCAGGATGACGTCGGCCTGCGGGAGGGCGATATGGCCGGGGCCGTGGGCGTAGTAGAAACTGCCCAAGGACAGTGGACTGTTTTCAGGGATCGCGCCCTTGCCCTCCGGCGTGGTGATAACCGGGGCGTTCAGGGCCTCGGCAAGCTCCAGAAGCTCCGGGGAGACGGCAGCCTCTCTCGTGCCGCCGCCGGCCCAGATCAGGGGACGGCTGGCCCCAGCCAGCAGATGGGCTGCCTCTCTGATAAGGGCGGGCTCGGGCTGCTGCTTGCCCGGACCTTCGGGTTCCGGGAGGTCGATCTGGTCAGTCATCGGTAGGACGTCCCAGGGAATCTCTATCTCTACCGGCCTGGGCCGGCCGGAGGACATCTCACGGAAAGCTTTCCCTACCATTCCCGGGATTTCGTTCACCTTGTCTGATCGGCCGCACCACTTGGTCAGGTGTTTGAAGACGTCCAACTGCTCGCCGATCTCATGGAGCGCGCCCCGGTTCTGGCCGAGGTTATAGCTCTCTATCTGCCCCGACACCAGCAGAACCGGGGATGATGTGGCATAGGCGGTGCCGAGACCCGCAGTTGCGTTGAGAGCCCCGGGACCAGGCACCACCAGCGCGACACCGGGCTTGCCGGTGGTCCGGGCGTAGCCATCGGCCATGTAGGTGGTCGCCTGCTCGTGGCGGGTCAGGATCATGCGAATGCCGGGCTCGTCGTAAAGGGCATCGAATGCGTCCATAATCTGTACGCCGGGAAGCCCGAACATTACCTCGACGCCGTGCCTGGACAGGGAACGCACCAGCGCCTGCGCTCCGCTCATAACGGGCATTGCTCACCTCCCGGCGTGCTGCTCTCTCGGATACCGGGGATTTTACCACTGCCTTCTCAGGGACGCCCCATGAGAAAAAGGGATGGCGATGCCCCCGGTTTCCCTACCGCCGCGGCGACGGCCCCAAGTGCGAACCCGCGTCCACCAGGATGGTCTCGCCGGTAACGTGTTCCGCACCCTCCAGCAACCACACCACCGGATCTGCCACCATCTCGGTGGTGCCGGCCGATTTCAGCGGGGCGGATTCCGCGTACCGGTCTATGAACGCCTCGTAGCCGTCGCCGAGGCCGTCGCGCCACCACCGCGTCTGCATCACGCCCGGACACACCGCGTTGACCCGTATCTCCGGCGCGAGGGCGCGCGCCAGCGAGTAGGTCATAACGTTCAGCGCCGCCTTGGACGCAGCGTAGGCGATGGAACTGCCCGACCCGCTGAACCCAGAGCCGGACGACACGTTGACGATGGCGCCCTTGCCCTGTTCCTGCATGGCCGGCGTAACCGCCCGCGCCATCTGGAACGCGCCCACCACGTTGACATCAAGGACGCGCCGGAAGTCCTCCGAAGCCAGTCCCTCGAGGTTGTGGTGCGGCACGATTACCGACGTGGCGGCGTTGTTCACCAGCCCGTCGATCCGGCCCCACTGGTCCAGCGCGGCCGCCGCCATGCGTCGGCAGTCCTCATCCACCGACACGTCGGCCTGGCACAGGATGGCCTCGCCGCCCGCGGCGCGGCACGCCTCCGCCGATGCCTTGGCCTCAGCCTCGCTCCTGGTGTAGTTGATCACCACGCGGCCGCCTTTTGCGGCGAGTTGCCGGGCCACCTCCGCTCCCGGCCCTGTCGCTGAACCTGTGATTATGAACACGCCGCCTTGAATTTCCATGACCGTTCCCCAGTTGCTATCGGATTCTGCGGATTATAGCTGATGCTCCGTCTCCGTCCGTGGTTGCAAACGGCGGAGCAAAGGGAGTGTTGAAAGAGTCGGCATAAGAGCAGGTTCAACCGGCTCCTGGGCTAAAATGGACGTGTAGTCAGCATTTGCGAGGAGTAGCAATGCTGGAGCCACTGGATCGCCACCGTAAGGACTCTACCCGCTTCCAGTTCACCAGCAAACGCTCGCGGGATTTCATCGGCCCAGCCATATTTTGCTTCAGGTCGACGAGCAACTCGACTTCGCAAAGCTTGTAGTCCTCCTGGAAGAGATGTACTGCCCGGACCTTGGCAGCCCCGCCATTCATCCCGAAGTGATAATGCAGGCTCTCTAGCGGATACTGTCATCTCAACAACGTCCTCGCCATCTGCGGAAGGGCCTACGTTCGTTGTTGCGGCTATCTCAGCGCTCAGCGGCTCGGAAGTCGTGTCTCGAGGCGCATTCCGGTCCCTAAGACCAGGGACGAGACAGCGTCAATGGGAGAAACCCCAGATCCGGATCGGAGTTGTCAATGGCGGCGAGATCATGGACCACTGTGGCGTCGAAGGCCAGCAAAAAGATCCTCGCTAACTGGCCGGATACAATGTCACATTCACCCCATGGAGAATGTGACGTTGACCCCCAAAGGACAATCGAGACTCCAGGTTCTTAACAGCTTATTGGCAGAGCACATGACGCTGGACCAGGCGGCCACGCTAATGGGTGTCAGCACCCGGCACGCCAGACGCATGCTGGCGGCCTACCGGGAGAGGGGAGTTGCCGCAGTTGCCCATGGGACCGGATCCCGACGGGCCGGGATGCTCTCTGACCGCGCTCTCTGGCAAAGGAGAGCTAAATGCGTCCACAGGTCTCCGCTCCGTGCCCAGCTTCTCCAGCTAAGAATGCGCCCGCCGCCGAACCCCCTCGGATTCGTCGGAGGCCGCCGCCGGCAGAGGCCCGACCGCCCGGTTGTCATCCATTTCCCCAAGAGCAAAGGCAGCAGCCTCCCTCACGCAATCACAGTCATCCCCCAGTGCCGCAATCAGGGGTTCAACCGATTCCGGCCCGCCAAGCGCGCCAAGGGACCTGGCAGCGCGGGCCAGCCTCCAAGGGACATCACTTCCCAGTTCCTCCAGCATCTCGGGCCCTGTAACCGTGTCCCCCAGCCCCTTGAGGGCCATGGCGGCGCACCGGCACTCGACTCCGGTGTCCACGTCGAGCAAGCCACGCAGCCTCGGCATGGCCCGAACGTATCCGGACTCTCCCAGACTCCGGGCTATGCCGGGACCCAGGGACATATAGCCCATCGCAGCGGCCTCAACGATCCCCTCCCACGCCTGGTCGCCCTCCAAGCTCGCAAGGGCGTAACCCACCGACCGGAAACTCATACCCCTCGTGTCTCTGACAACAGAGAGCAACGCCGGCACCGCCTCCTGGTCGCCCAGCCGGCCCAAGGCCCCGACGACCTCCGACCTGACTTTCCTGTCCCACTCGTCCAAGGCAGCGATCAGGACCGGCACCGCCTGGGAAACTCTCATCCCTTTCAGCGCACTACAGGCGTCATACCTGACCCCGCGGTCTACATCCTCCATCAGCTCAAGCAGCATTGGTACCGACTCCGGCGCCTTCAGCCTTAAGCCCAGCACCAACTGGGAGCGAACCCGGCCACTAGACTGGTCAAGGGCGTCCAGGAGATGAGACTCCGCCCCACTGTCGAAGCTCCCCAGCGCCCCGGCGGCCTTCACCCTGACATCTTCATCATCGTCCTGCAGAGCTGCGACCAGAGCCGGTACGGAAGACAGCAACGCCCGCAGCATTGGCTCCCTGGCGTCAACGCTCGTATCTTGCCAGGACATGGAGGCAGCCATCCGCCACAATGCCTCCGCCGCAGCGGCACGGACCACGGCCGAGGGCCGGAAAGCGCTCCCGCCAGGGCAGGCACGACCCCCGGGACATTCAGCAGCCCCAAGGAACGGGCGGCGCCCTCCCGGGTTTCTTCATCATCGTCGCCCAAAGCGGCGGAGAGACCGTCCAGGGCCGCAGGATCCTTGATCTCCTCCAAGGCCCTAACCGCCTCCCGGTGCACCTGCGGATCCGTCGACTCCAGGGCGTCCACCAGAAAGGGAACGATCTGCTCCGCCGCCTCGATGCCCAGCATCCGGGCAGCATACATCCGGACGGATTCGGATTCGCGCGACAGGTAGGGTGAAGAAGTGGTGGATGTTCTGCATGGTCATGACTATCGCCTCCGATGCTGCAAATCATCTTATCGCCTGAGGCGGGCTGTGAGCCACAGCCAGGCGTCAGCAAACGGCGCGCGGCAAGGTGGCGGAAACTGTGATTCCCACTCCGTTTCCGCCCAAGGCGGGGAATGCGGGTCCGGCTTCGGAAAGAATGGAAGAGAGGAGAGCAATCCGGCAGAGAGGAGGCGCCGTCTCGCGTTCCAACTAACCACGACAATCGAAGTCGTCTCAACAGGCGGTTGCATCTGTGCGCCCGCTAGGAATAAATGTAATATGAAACCAATCATCAACAGAGGCTGACGCGATGGCTTCAGGTTTCGAGATGTCTCAACTCCCCACGTGGGCGCAGGAAACAGCAGAAGCATTGCTCGCCGAGTGCCAGATCACCTTTGACGAGCTCGTCATCGACATGCTGTGCAGCCACATGCGCTCGCCTCAACAGCGTGTGGGTGCGGAGTTCACAGTCCCACATCAGATGTCCCCCTGTCTGACCGGCAACTACTTCATGGTCGTGCGGCGCTCACCCGCCGCCGGCGTCGTGCTGACTCCATGCAATCCCATACCATTCGAAGAAGCCCTGCTTGAATACCAAGAGAAGGTATCCCCTGAAGACCCAATGTTCAAGGAGTTGCTCATCTAGCGACGCTGCGCGTGGTGATGACACCAATGTCATCTCGTTCTAACCCACTCCCGATCCCATAGCGGTAAGCAGGCCGTGGCACTGGTTCACCTAGGGCGTGATCCGCCAGGTTCTATTCAAAAACCCCGGCGGCCCACGGAGGCAGCAGGACAAAATGCAGAGCCAGCAACGTCGCCGGCTAGAGCCGGTAGCCGAACTTGCCGACGAAGCCGTTCTGCCCCGCCAGCTTGATGGAAAGATTCCACGATCCCCAGAGAGGAGACGGAACCATGATCGGCTGGAGCACCTGTCCCGGGGTCGAAAGCATCCCGGGCAAGCACGGCGGAGACTGGCTGTTCAACGGAACCAGGCTGCCGGCGTATTCCCTCTTTGAGAACCTGGCAGGGGGAGCTACTATCTACAACTTCATGGAATGGTTTCACCCCGTGGAGGAATCAGACGTGAAAGCAGTCCTGGAGTTCGTAGCGCAGGACCTGCGGGCCAGGGTGCCTGATGCGAATAGTCTTGAGGATGGCGCTGTTGTCGAATATCACTCTTGGAGGCATCAGGTCTTCATGACCTCCAGGATTTGCTCCTCCGTCAGGCCGTTGGCCGCGAACTGCTTTGCTGCCTCAGTGAAAGGGATTTCTCTTGTGGGCGCCAGGACCACCTGTCCATCGCGGCGGGCGACGACCATAAAGAGTTCGCCTGCCATTTCCTGCGCCATTGCGTCTGGGACCAGGAAGTGGCGTCCTGACTGCGGCTCGTATGTGCTGATGTTACGGGTGATGAGGGAGCTCACCAGTTCGGCGGCGTCGATTCCGAGCTCCCCGGTCTTTTCAGCGAGCTGTCCGGCTACCCAGTCAGGTACTTGGATTTCTATTTCCACTCTTTTCATGGACTGCGCCTCTTGCCTCGACAGTGGCCTCTATTCCCTGCCTCTATTCCCTACGGTTGGAAAGGATTATAGCGGGATTCCTGACTCCGGCGACGCTTCGGGCGTGTGCTTGAACTGTCCGAATCAGGCGGCCTCACCAAGGCGGCTTACACGGCGGTTGAGCGGTCAGCGGCCGGGCGGGACACTACTCGTCCGCTAGGGCTAATCTGTGTCAAATTCGCGTAACACCGCTGCCTTGAAGCCGGGTACCCAGCGAGTAGCCTGCCGGTGGGATTCTTAATTTCGCAATCGTCTCTGATGGGTTATTCTTCCCTGAGCCTGCGGATTTCTGCCTCCAGTTCCTGGTTTCGGGCCTCGGCTTGGAGTCTGGCTTCCCGTTCCCGGAGTCTGGCTTCCCGTTCCTGTTGAAAGGTGGGAATGTGCTCTTCGGTAGCCGGGTCGATCCAGTTCAGTTGCCCGTCGCGCCACTCCAATATCAGGTTCAGTATTGTGCTGTAGCCCCTGAGCCTCCCGTCAGGGAGAATGTCGATGGGAATGGGCTGGTATTCCCCACCGGCCAGCCGGTCTCCGGCCAGTGCCGGATTGCTCCGTGTTGGTGATTCGTTGAAGCGCCAGTACTCGGGTATGCCCAGTGCTGCGTAGTCGGCGGGTTTACTGTTTGTGTCCTCGGCAACGGTGCTGGGAGACGCGATTTCCAGCGCGAAGTCGGGGGGCTTGCCCTGTTCCGAGACAATGTAGGCGTTGCTGCGGTAGTAGGCTGCCGGGTTGACTCCGAAGGCTACGATCAGGTCCGGGTAGCGGAGTCCGGTCATTGTTTCGGGGCGGTTCAGGCTGATGTAGTGTTCGCCGGCAACGAGGGTGGTGTCCGGGTTGCCGAGGTGGTGGACCAGGTGGTGGGTGTTGCCGGTCAGGTTCATGTGGTTGAAGTTGGTCATTTCCTCGGGCGTCCTCTCCGGAGGGTCTGGCAGCGGCGGAAGTACTCCCGGTTTTATGGTCATCTCGGACCTCTTGGGGTGGGCAGTTGTGGTTCGTTCATTCTACCGTGATGGGGCCGGTGGCGTAAGTGGGGCGATGGACTGGTGCGTCTGCCGTGCGTTCACGGCAGCGTGCCGCGCCTGGAGTTCTGATGAGCGTTTTGAGAGAATTCAGACTTCTCTTCGTTTGAGAGCATGTTCGGTAGAATTCCCTCGAGGGGGACCTGTGCGGTTTGCAGGCTCTGGGCGTGTTCCCTCATTGCGCTCGGTAAAATGCTCCCAGTATCCCTTTTTATTCCTGCCCCTCCCCCAGTATTACAACGACAGTTGTCGTGATTAGATCTTTGGGAAGTTGAGAAAGGCTTGGTCAGGTGGGGTGGGGAAGTGGATGCGGCGGCTTTCGAGCAGGTTTACAAGTCCTTTCAGGATTTTCACGCTTACTTCGCTGAGCTGTTTGGCCGCCGGGAGACGCGAGAGCGCAGCGGCCATTATCTGCAAGCCTTGCTGGTGCAATCCGGGGAGCGGCGCAACGCCGAGAATCTATCGGAGGCGGTCCCCGAGTCCGCCCGGGGGATGCAGCGGTTTCTCACCGACTCTCCCTGGGACGATGAGGCGGTTATAGGGCGGCTGCAGGAGTACTTTGCGCCCAAGCTGGAGCATGCTGGGGCAGTGTGGGTGGTGGACGGCAGCGACTTTCCCAAGCAGGGGAAGAAGTCGGTGAGGGTAGCCCGGCAGTACTGTGGGCGGCTGGGGAAGGTGGCCAACTGCCAGGCGGGGATGTTCCTGGCCTTTGTCAGCCCATTAGGACGGGCGTTGGTGGACAAGCGCCTTTATCTGCCGGAGAACTGGACGTCGGGCAAGGACCGTTGTATGGCGGCTGGGGTCCCGGAGGAGCGACGAGGCTACAAGTCCAAGACGGAACTGGCGTTGGAGATGCTGGAGCGGGCAGTAGAGTTGGGCCGCCTGAGGCTGGCTGGGTCGCCGCAGACGACGCCTTCGGCATATCGCCGTCCTTCCGGGAAGGGCTGGCAAAGCTGGGAATGGGCTACGTCCTGAACGTTCCACCGGGCTTCATGGTGTGGCCGGTGGAGCCTGAGTGGACCAGCCCGGTCTATCGGGGACGGGGCGGCCCTCCCAAGCCCAAGCTGGTGGGCGGACAGAAACGCACCGGGGAGCAGCGCAGCGCCGACTTGCCCGAGGATGCCTGGCAGGAGATCACGGTGGCCCAGGGGAGCCAGGGGCCCGCAGCTACCAGTTCAGCGCCCAGCGAGTGCGACCCAGCAGCAAGCGGAAGCCCGGAGAAATCCACTGGGCCGTCTACCGCCGCAACCTGGACGGCAGTGAACCCCGCTACTACCTGTCCAACGCTCCGGAGGATACACCGTTGGAGACCCTGGCTGTTTAACGTCAACTATTTTTGCCGGTCCCGTTGCCTCATTGGGAAATGTTACCGAAAATCAGCTCTTGAGTTCCTCCATCGATAAGGCTAATTCCGACAAGTCGCAGGCGTCTCGCCCAACGTCTCCAGACCCCGCGTAGACCAGCTTGCTGGCCATGATGCTTCGCCATTTCTACACCCTCCGTTGCAGCGTCCTCAGGTGAACTCGGCTGAAACGATCCGGCTCAGCTCCTTGCAATCGCTCCAGCAACGCCACAGCACTCGCGTCCGGGTCATCCTCCAGCCAGCCCAGCACCTTGCACCACACTCCCTCGAAAGGGTCCTTCCGCGTCCGCCATGTACGCGGCGGCCTCACTCCAGGTTTCCGACCGGCATTCTCCTGTTCCTCCAGCCACCGGTCGGATAGCCGGGCCAGAAAGCGCTCCAAGCTCTCAACGCGAGGATTTGACCCGAGGTCAGGAGATACTATGGACGCCAGGGCCGACTGGGTCTCCCTGATGCTGTGGAGCAATACCACGGGATCCAATGTTGCTCTGCGTTCCGAGAGGGTTGTTTTCGCCTCGATGCTGACCTCGTCATGTCTTAGCGCCCGATCGCAGGGTGTGGCTGGCGAAACTCTAGCGCTTTATCACCGCCGAGCCATTGCGGGTTTTCTCCACCAGCTTGAAGGAAGGCTGGAAGTAATTCACGTACAAGCGCATCGCCTGGTGCAGGTGGGCAATGGTCTGTCCCGCCACCAGCCCCGAGTAACGCTCATGTCCTAGAAACCGGCGGATCACCGCTCCATTCTTCTGCTCGACCCAGGCCTGGTCGTTCTTCCGGTAGGCCCGGGAACGGGTGAACTCAATATCCCGGACAGAGCAGTACTCGGTGAGGGTGTCGTTGATGAACACGCTGTCGTTGTCGGAGTCGAAGCCCCGGACGGGAAAGGGCAGCTGTACCGCGATGGCCTCCAGTCCAGCCACTACCAGCGACTGCTCCCTGGCCAGCAGCGGCACAGCCTCGGTCCAACCGGTGCAGATGTCAGTCGCCACCAGACTGTAGACGAAGGAGCCGCCCATGTTGTCTCCGCAATGGGCCACCAGGTCAATCTCCAGGTAACCCGGTGGAGGCCTGTTCCAGTCGGCGAAAGTGCGAATGGGAATATGCCGGCCGCGGTCCAGATTGCGCCTCCGTTTGCGCCGGCCAGTCACCCGGGCCTTCACTGGCCTCAGCAACCGGTCCAGTGTTGCGGCACTGGCGGTCAGCAAACGCGATCTCACCTCGGGGTCCAGATCCAGGTGACCGTGCCGCTCCATGGAGTCCACGAGGTGGGGTAGTGCCGCCTTGAGGCGTTTGCCGCAAATGCGGTCGGACGCTTCCCAGATCAGAATCACCGCCATCCGCACCGTGGTCCTGCTGCGCCTGCTCCAGTTGTGTTTCTGGATGAAGCGTCGCAGCGACGTATACGACACCGCACAGCCCCGCGCCGCCAGCAACTCGTGGATGCGGGTCACCTGCAGACGGTCTCCGCTGAGCCACCGGTAGATCTGGTCTCCCCAGGGGGGCAGACTATCTTCCACCGGGGTCTCCACCTTCTTCGGCCCAGCCCGGCTGATGCCCGCCAACCGGCTCAACCGGACCTCGTCAGGAGGCGGACCATCCTGCTCCAGTCCCGCCGCCATCGCCGCGGCCAGGCACTTGCGCACCCTCACCCGCGACAATCCCGTCCCCACCCCTATCTGTCGCTGACTGCCTCCCGCCTGCCAGCGGCGTATTACCTCTTGTATTTCCACTCGGAGCACCTCCTTGTACGCCATCGCTGCACCTCGATACCGAAGTGCGGCAATGATCGCCTTTATGGCGCTCCAGGGTGGTCAAGGACCATGAAAAACTGGTCTATAATTCTCGGCGATTTCGTCCTTTACTGGTACATAGTTCGTGGCGATTTACAGGTAGATAAGAAGGCTGCTCGCCCTTGTGGAGGAAGTGAGAGTATCCTGACCACTTGTTCAATCCCAACTCACTTCAATTCTGCGAAAGGGACACTCTTGCCCGCCTGCACTCAACAGCCTGGCCTCTATCCCCCGGCTTTTGACAACAAATGCCACAGACGGCCAAGAGGCGGCTGTCGATTTGTGGTCCGGCGACTTATCGTCCCAATAATGCCGCTCATCTGTAAAAATGCCCTTGACCCAGTGGCACCCCCGGATTTCCGTTAACATTTGAACTCAGGCGTGCATTATTGGCAGAGGAAGTTCCCGAGGGAAGCAATGCGGACCGGTCAAGAAACCGTCTTGGTCACCGGGGCGACCGGATACATCGGCGGAAGGCTTGTTCCCCGCCTGCTGGAGGAAGGGCGGCATATCCGCGTCTTCGTGCGCAGCCGGGCCAGGGCGCTCTCCCGTCCATGGGCCAACCAAGTCGAGATGGCCGTTGGCGATGTCCTTGACCCGGAAGCCGTGGCGGAAGCGTTGGAAGGGGTGGACTCCGCATACTACCTGATACACAGCCTTTCCTCGGGGCCGGGATTCCGGCAACTGGACATCCAGGCCGCCCGAATCTTCAGCCAGGCCGCCAAGAATGCCGGAGTCGCGCACATCGTCTACCTGGGCGCTCTGGGAGACCCGGAGGCCGGACTCTCCGCCCACCTCCGCTCCCGGCAGGAATGCGGGCTGGCGCTGCGGGAAAGCGGCGTTCCGGTTACGGAACTCCGGGCCGGCGTCATTATCGGCTCGGGCAGTCTCTCTTTCGAAATGATCCGCCACCTGGCCGAACGGTTGCCGGTCATGGTCTGTCCCAAGTGGATCTACTCCCGCATTCAGCCCATCGCCATCAGCGACCTCCTCGAGTATCTCGCCGCCGTTCTTGAGGTCCCGGAGTGCTCGGGGCTCATCATAGAGGTCGGAGGCCGGGACGCCACCACCTACCGCGGGCTGATGCTCGGTTATGCCAGGGCCCGAGGGCTCCGCAGGATTCTGGTGCCTGTTCCGGTGCTGACGCCCAGACTCTCCTCCTACTGGGTGCACTGGACGACTCCCATTCCCGCCCCGGTTGCCGCAGCCCTGGCCGAGGGCCTGCGAAACGATGTGGTCGTGACCAGCGACTTGGCGCTCGCCCTTTTCCCGAACATCACGCCGCGAGATTACGCCTCGGCCATCAAGGACGCCCTGGAGGACTTGGACCAAGGAAGGATAGACACCTCCTGGAGCGATGCTCTCGGGGGATCAACAACGCCCCAGGAACTGGTGAGCGTGGAATCCCGGGAAGGGGTGATCATGGAACGCCGCAGACGCACCGTATCCGCTCCGGCGGCAAGGGTCTTTCAGGTGTGCGCCAGCATCGGCGCGGACAACGGCTGGTACTTCGCCAACTGGGCCTGGCGTCTGCGGGGGATGCTGGACCGGGTCCTGGGAGGGGCGGGCCTGCGGCGGGGACGACGCCTTCCCGATGAACTGCGGGTTGGCGACTCTCTCGATTTCTGGCGTGTGGAGGCCCTAGAGGACGGCCTGCTTGTCCGTCTGAGGTCCGAAATGAAGCTGCCCGGGAGAGCCTGGCTCCAGTTCGAGTCGCGGGATAACGCGGACGGCACGTCGCAACTGGAACAGACGGCCGTGTTCGTGCCGAGGGGATTGCCGGGCCTGGCCTACTGGTATGCCCTCTACCCCTTCCATACGTGGATATTCCGGGGAATGATCAACGCCATTGCCCACAGGGCGGAGCGCCAGTGACCCGGGTGTCGCTCCAGTCGGAGGCACGGGCGCACGAGGCGTACACACTTGAGAATGAGGCGGCGACTCAACTGGCCAAGGTTCGCCTGCGTTCGCCAAGACCACCCACAACGAAATTGTACGAGTTCATAGGCGCACCGTTGGGTGCTCACCGGTGAGCACGGTATTCATAGCACGTTGACGACTGATTCCTCGGAACTCAACAGCCCGGCCCACCGGGCCAACAAGCCGGGAGAACGGGTCAGCATTTCGTCCGCCGTGTCCACATCCCCAAGAGGCCAGGAAGCCATGCGGGAGGGCCACCAGTTCCACCGCCCGATAAGGGCCACCAGCGACGGCACAATCAGGGTGCGGGTTATGAACGTGTCGATGAGCACTCCCGCGGCTACGGCGAACCCCAGCTGCAAAAGGTCCTGGAGCGGGAGCGTCATCAGTATGAAGGGTGTCGAAGGCCAGCGAAAAGGTCCTCGCTAACTGGCCAGGATAAATGTCACATTCACCTCATGGAGAATGTGACGTTGACCCCCAAAGAACAATCGAGACTCCAGGTTCTCAACAGCTTGCTGGCAGAGCACATGACGCTGGATCAGGCGGCCATGCTCATGGGTGTCAGCACCCGGCACACCAGGCGCATGCTGGCGGCCTACCGGGAGAGGGGAGTTACCGCAGTTGCCCACGGCCACCGGGGTCGCAGAGATCCCAATGCCACTCCCGAAGCCGTGGTCTGCGATGTGGTCCATTTGGCTGGCACCAGGTACGCAGAGGCCAACCACACCCATCTCAGCGAGTTGCTGAGCGAACGCGAGGGGATCGACATCGGCAGGACCACGCTGAGACGCATACTGGTCAACGCCGGCCTGAAGAGTCCGCGGCGAAGACGCCCGCCCAAGCACCGGGTGCGCCGTCAGCGAATGCCCCGGGAGGGAATGCTGATCCAGGTGGACGGCAGCTACCACCCGTGGCTGGGGGACCAGGTGCCGCCCTTCACGTTGCTGATCGCCGTCGATGATGCCACCGGCACGGTGGTAAACGCTTTGTTCTGCGAGAAGGAGGAGGCCTACACCTATTTCCTGCTGATCCAGGATCTGGCGCAGAGCGTTGGCATTCCCGTGGCCCTCTACGTCGACCGGCACGGGGTCTCAGGCATACACCAGGGTCCGGCTCCCCCGGAGCGCCAACCCAGTTCAGCCGGGCCATGGAGGAGCTGGGGATACAGATGATATTCGCCCTCTCGCCCCAGGCCAAGGGCCGCGTGGAGCGCACTGCCGGAACCTTTCAGGACCGTCTGGTTACCGAACTCCGTCTGGCGGGAGCTGGCAGCATCGCCGAGGCCAATGGCGTGCTGGAGCAGTTTCTGCCGCGATACAACCGGCGCTTCCGGGTTCCCCCGCAATACCCTGAGTCCGCGTACCGGCCCCTGGTCCATGAACTGTCCCTGGAGCAGGTCCTGTGCTTCAAGCACCGGAGGAAGGTGGCCAAGGACAATACGGTGAAGTTCCAGTTGCATACGCTACAGTTGCTGCCGGAGCCGGAACGCCCCAGCTATGCCGGTGCGGTCGTGGAGGTTCTGGAAGGACTGGACGGCCGGCTCAGGGTGCGCCACGAGGGACGCATCATCAACTCCCAGGAGGCTCCGCCCAGCCCGGTATTCCTACGCAACGGCCAAGGAGATTCGGCCACTCCTCTCGCCTCGCCCGCCGGGTCTGACAGATTGAACCGGCGCTGGGAGGCGGCCCGCAAGCCACTGGACTCAAGAGCAGCGGATGAGGAGGATCAGGCGGGTCTGGCCGCAGGCGCGGCTGCTGACCGGACGCCTGCAACTGTCCCGCCACGCAAACCCACCTTCCTGCAGAAGGAGAGGTGGAAGGCAATTCAGAAAGCTAGGCGCAAAGGGATGTCGCTGCGGGCGATCCAGAGGGAATTGGGAATCCACAGAGCCACCGTCAAGAAATACATGGATGCCGACGGTCCCCCGGTCCCGGCCGACTCTCACTGTGTCAAGACCTGATACAGTGCCCGCATGACAGAGTGCCATTTATGCTGCACACTTAGCTGGACATTTATCCTGGCCTTCGACACCCCGATGGCCCGAAATCTCCCCGCCCTTGACACCTGCCGAACGTCCGCTTTTCTAGAGTTAAAGTGCCACTCAGTGTCTAGGAAATCGGCGTCCACCACGGCGGAGAAAACCATCCTGACCCATAGTTCGGCCTTGACTCGATCCTTGGCGGCGAAACCGGGGATTTTGACCCGGTGCTTTGGTTCCAAGTCGGGGATTGACTGCCGGGCGGTTTCCAGCGCCTGGAGGGCAGCTGGCGTTTCTCCCTTTTCTGCCAGCCAGCCTTTCAGGTCAGCTTCAGCCTTCAGGCCACCGTGGTGTCCCTGCACTATCAGTCCGGCAGGTCCCAAATGCTGGCAAGCCACCTTGCTGCCGGCCCCCTTGTGGTCCGGCCCGCGGCTCCTGTCCCCCGATAGATAACGCTGGAATTCAGGATCGAACTTGCCGATGTCATGCCAGAGTCCGGCGTAGTAAGCGGCTTCTTCCCCACCGAACGGTTTGGCGAAGTCCCGCGCTATCTCTGCGACCGCTTTTAGGTGGTCGACTAGGTTGTGTCTGTGATGGTTTTCGTTAGTCGAGTGGGCGAAGTATTCGGTCATCGTTCGTCGTTCTGTGCTCCTTTCTGGCCGTGACCCTCCCATCGCACGTGAGTCAGCCCCAGTGCCTGCACACTCTACAGGTTGGGCGCTCCAAGGCTACGCGGTTTCGATGCTTTGCAGATAGAGGACCTGCCGGTCTCGCCAGAGGGGGTCCAGTTCGGCGACTTCCGCGCAGTGGAAACGGTAGAGTTTGCCGACTTGCAGGCCGTCCAGCACGGCGCCGCCGGGGTAAGTCTTGCCGGTTTTCACACCGTGACCGGTGAGCAATCCCCACTCGCCGGTGCTGCGGTTGACCTGCTCAACCGAGCCGGTGAGCGTGGCGATTTTGCCGCGTCCCAGCGCCCGCCTGACGGCCTCGTAGTCACGGGGTTCCTCCGGTTCCAGAAAGTAGCCGTCTTGGGGAAGGTGCCCGGTTTCCGACAGAGGCTTGTGCTGATGCTCCAGTACCAGCGGGTCTTCAATCGTGCCACCGGGTACAGTGATGTACCATTCTCCGTTGGGAGATTCCAATAGCAAAGTACGCAGGTCAACCTGACCGGCTTGGAAATCCGCCAGCCGCTCAGGACTGACGCCCACTACTGCGTAGCGGTCAGAGTCGCCCACCGTGTCAATCATGTCGCCGATGTAGTGGCCGCCGATAGAATCGCGGGCCGCGAAAATCTGTATCCCATCGTAGTATTCAAGAATTTCGGTAATCTTGACGGTTTTCATCGCGGCATCACGTGGCAGTTCGCCAAAATGTCGTACTCGGCCAGCGGCCACCAAGTATGATGGGAACGCCCGCCGGTTGTCAGGATGCTCCCTGCACCAGGATTCAAGGTGACTTGGCAGCCTGCCTCTTGTTGACAGGCGTTCGGCAGCGTTGAGGCTGTCGAACACCGATACTCCGCGGGCCTAGCACTCGCTAACGTCGCGAAAGACCCGGTCCGGCCTTTCCGCCCGCTGAGACCGGAAGTCGTCATCGGTGGGCGGGTTGTTGCGGACCAGACGATAGACCACTCTCGTCGCGGCGATTTCTCCCGCATCGTCCGGCGGGCAATCGTCGGGCAAGGATTCACGGTAGGTCATAGGCTTGATGTTTCCGTTACTCTCCAGTCTAGTTTGATGGGTACCCGGCATCAAAATAGGCCGGCATCCTAGCCGTGGATCAGTTCCAGTGCCTGCATCACCTTTGGAGGTCGGCGGCGTAGTCCTCACTGGTTTGTTCGTGCGGGTGGGGTGAACACGGTTCAAGCGACGGCAGCGGTATGGTCACGGCAGTTCCTTGATTGCGTCCTTCGCAGTTACCCGCCGCGCAGCCGCCTGTTCTCCGCTTCCAGCTCGCGGATCCGGGCCTCGGCACGACGTTGCTCCGCCTTTCTGGCCTCGCGTTCGTTCTCCACCCGCTCTTCGGCCCTCAGGCGCGCCTCGCGCTCGGCGTTGCGCTCCGCCTCCGCAGTGGCCCGGGCCTCCATCTCCTCAATCCGAGCCTCACGCTCCCGGTCAGCCCGGGCTCGCTCGTCCTCGAACGTGGCGATGTGCCGCCCCGTCGCCGGGTCGTGCCATGCCAGACGTCCTTGCTCCCAACGCAGGTGGATGTTCAGCGCCGCGCTGTAGCCTTCCAGCACGCCGTCAGCCAACTCCTCGATGGCGATGGGCTCGTACAGGCCATCCACCAGCCGGTCGCCAGCCAGCTTGGTCTTGTGGTGCTCTCCCGTCTCGTCGAAACGCCAGTACTCGGCCACTCCCAGCGCCTCGTAGTCCGCCCGTTTGGGGCCGGTGTCCTCGGCGCCGGTGCTGCGGGAGGCCACCTCCAGCACGAAGTCCGGCGGCTTGCCCTGCTCTTGGATGATGTATCCGTTGCTGAGGCGGTAGGCCTCGGGGTCCACGCCAAAGGCGATGAGCAGGTCGGGAACCCGCCGGGCGCGGCCGCTGGGCAGCCGGCGCTCCGGCATCATGGTGACGTAGCGCTCCGCGGTGACCAGGGTGGACTCCGGGTTTCCCAAGTGCTGGGCGAGGTGGTGAGTGTTCCCAGGTTGATGCAGGTGGTCTACGGTGCTCATTTTCTCGTCAAGCTCGCGTTCCGGCGGGTCCGGCAAGACGAACCGCTCTCCGGTCTTCGGTTGCTTGGCTGCGGTGTCGGGGGTGGTCATGCTGAACCTCGGCGGGCTGGCGGCTCTGGTAGGTCAACCGGTGGATGGCGTGGATTATATGGCATTGGGCATGGGACGGCGATGCTGCCGACTATAAGCGCCCGGCGGTTACACCCTGTCCGCCGGGGCGCACGGCGCTCGGGGTAGCCCCGGTTCAGTAGGCCGGCCCTAGCTCTATGCCGTACCCCGGCTCCGGTACGGACACGGTCTCGCCCTGTCTCAGGCTGCGCAGCAGGAGGCCCTACAGGAACTCAGGCCGAACAGGCAGGACCGGCAGGAGCACAGTTGCAGGTCGTCGGAGCGTCCATTTCCGCGAATCCCCGCCAGTCCCTCCCGGAGTAGCCAGGGGACCAGCAGCAGGGCCGTCACCGCGTCCAGCCACCACCAGCCCAGCGCCGCGTTGGCCACCAGTCCAATGAGCAGTGTCAGGGAGAGGACCCCGCAGGCCAATGTCTCCTTCGCCTCGATGGCAATGGACTGTAGATTGCCCCGGGCTGCGATGCGGAGTTTCCAGACGGCTATCAGAGGCATCAGGGTGACCGAGGCCAATGCGAGCCCGATACCCACCAAGGATTCCTCGGCGCCGCTTCGTTGCGAAAGGGCCCACGCTGACTGCAACACGATGGCAGACGACAGGGCGATAAACGTCCAGCCAATGAACCGGATTACCCGCTGCTCCACGGCCTCGGCATACTCTCCTTCCGTGATGCCCACCCTCCAGAGCACCAGGGCGGCGGCCGCCACCTCGATGCAACTGTCGGCCCCGAAAAAGACCAAGGCGAAGCTGCCGGCAACGATCCCGGACCAGACGGCTATTGTGCCTTCTGCAACGTTGTAGAGAATCGTGAACAGTAGCAGAAATCTTGCGGTCTTGAGCAATGCTATGGATACTTCCCGCTGGGATGGAGAGCGTTTTAACACAAGAGGCTTTTCCAGTCCAGCGTCGGGCAGCGCCAGCTGCGTGGACTGTTCCGTACGGAGGCTGGAGGCCGGGTTTCCGCCTTAGCCTCTTTGGGTCTGTTCCCGGCGTTCCGGCAAAGGGCGCAGCCGGTTCGGGGTAGGAATTCTTAGCTCTGCAACAGTCCAGCCTCTGCTCGGGGGCACCGTGCCACTCTCTGGGTGTCCGCATCAGTCGTGCGCGAAACAGCGGTAAGGAAACCGTGCTTGCGGCTACATTCTCCGGTCGGCTCCGCCGATGGGCTAGAAGTCGTCCGTGATCCCTACTCCCGCCTGTGGCTCCCCTTCCATTCTCTCCGGGCAGTCAGCCCTTGTGATGTCGCAGAACCGGCACTCGCCGGGCAGGGGCGTCCCTTCCCAGACACTGCACCAGGGCGCCGAGGTTCCTCACGAACTCTCGGTCCACGGCCTCCGGGGGTATTTCGACCGCGTGGCCCGTATACGCCAGCTGCCCGCGGAACTCCAGCCCCCTGTACCTTTCCAGGCCCTTCGGGACGGCGTATTGGTAGATCATCACCTGCGCGCTGTGGGAGGGCTGGGGCTTCCCGGTCTTGGCGTCTATGATGACCGCCTCTTTGTTCCTCAGCGCTATGACGTCCGGTTTCCCGGCCAGAGTTGCTGCGCTCCCCCGGAGCGCAAAGCTGTTTTGGCCTTCTGTGGTTACGGTATAGCCGTTGTCCTCCCACTCCGCCCGGAGTTGGTTCAGCAGGGCGGTGTGTTTTATCATCCAGCCCGCTTGGTCAAACCCGGAACTGACCTTCTGCCAACTCCAGCTTTCATGCTGGGCCTTGAACTAGGCCGCCCACTCGCAGGAGTTTTCCTCGGTGAGCAGCTTGGCAGCCCACGTGACCCAGATGTACGGTCCTGACGAGCGCAGTTGGGCCACAGGCAGGCCTCCGGCGGGCGGCTGGGGGACACAGGGGGCTTTCCTCCAGTCTACCGGGCCCTGTTGGGAAAGGGTCAACGGGCAACTGTCATCAGTTGCCCGGCTGCGGTGGGCTCAGTGCTTGATTCCTTGTCTCCCCGCATTCTCTACGAGTGGCCCCTCCCGGCCAAGGTGGTTTTGAGCTTGATTGCGGCCACTATGTCCCGTTACAACCAGCCGCTCACTCTGGGGATCGTCCAGTTCTCCCGTCGTGAATTTCGGTAGCCGTCTCCCGGTGTCGGCTCTGGTCAGCGGCCCCATCTTCCTCGGAGCCGGGACCGCCATTCCCTTCCAGCTCTCCCTCGATGTCTGGGAATCCGTGGAGCGTGTTGGCCTCATGCAGGGCTTGTCGCATCTGGCCGTTGGCCTCTTCCATACGGTCGAGGATCTGCTGCATCCTCTGGCTGCCGGCCTCCCGTGGGTCGTCTGACCATCGTTCGCAGGACCCAGCGGTGCCGCCGCACCCGCGACACCTTCGTGTACGGGTTACGGAAGTTGTGTTGCTGCCGCCGGGACCGCTCTGCCTGTGCTCGGCTTGTACTGTCCGGGTCTCTGCTCCGCAGTGAGGGCAGGTCAGTGTTCTGCCATCCCGGACGCCGGGGTCCAGTCCGGCCATCAGAATGAGACCGTCTATCTCAGTTTCCGAGAGGTTGAGCGCTCTGCCGAAGATTTCCAGTCTCTGGGCCGTCGGGTGCGTAAGGCCGGATTCCCAGCGCGACACAGTAACGTGGCTCGTCCTCCGGGCGTAACCTGGGTCCGCATCGGCCATCCGGCGGAGCAATTCGTCTTGGGAGATTCCGCGCCCACCCCTTTCTCTCGGAAAGGACTCGCGGTAGGCCCGCATCACGAAACCCACTTGGGCCGCCCTACTCCTCTCTTGTTCCGAGTTTGACGATGACATTCCTTGCTTCCTAATCCCTTTATAGATTAAGTGATTTGGCAGAGGGGTGTTGCTGTGCAGGCTTGGACCGAATACAAAAAGGCCCTGCGGTTGCCGGGCCCTACGAAGTGCGGTCAGTCTGTTTCGGTCTATTCCGGTCGGGGTGCGGCAGGGTAAGGTTCCGTACTCTGGCTCTGCTCAGCTTCAGCTTCGCGCAGTCGCTCGGTATGGCTATCTCGGCGCGGCCCGTGGTGGGTCCTTTTCCTCAGAGGGTTTTCGCAGATGTGTTAACTCGGACCCTCGCGATTTTCCCTTTGCGACCGGAGCGGATAGGGAATTTCCCCAGACTTTATCTTGCCTTAAGTTGTTTTCCAGAATAATTGCAGTTTTCCATTGACATATACATACAGGATATGGAATAGTGACAATGCGTACCGGGAAAGTCATGTCTGTGGAGGTCTCTATGGGTGATGATGATCTCAACACGGTGGTCCGTGAAGGAGTGGAGGGGCTTCGTCAGTACATAAGGTTACTGGAATCTCTGCTTGCCTCGGCGCGGGCAGCGGAATCCTTGTTCCCGGGCGTCCTGTCTTCCATTGAGCGCGATAGTCGAGAGAATTCCCTTGCTGCTCAGGTACGGGGTCTCGGACCTGTGAATAGCCCGGCCCCGGCTTTTTCTGAATACGGCGGGACCTATGCGCGACTCGAGTCAGCTCTGTTGGCTGAGAGGCCAAGTGGGCATAACAGGGTACTGAAAGGACTCCGCGTGATCGCTGCCGCGGGCGAGGGGGAGCTGGATTTTGGCATGGCTTGTCAGGTGCTGAGGCATACCGGGGTCTGTAGAGGAACCCCTGAAAACGTGTCCAGCTATGTCAGCAGGAGACTTCGGGTGTCTGACGAATTTCAGAGGGTCGGCGAGTCGGGGAGTGGACGGTACAAATGGTTGTTATTTCAGGGAGAGCGTTCGGAGGATGTTCCAGACTCCGACTCCGTGGCCGATGACTGTGGAAATTCCGATCCTCAAGACACCGTGGAGTCTCCCAGCCTATGATTTTATGACGGATTTCTATTGACCTTTTGTTCGTATAATGGTAAAATTACCCTTGTATTATATGTGTTTTAACCTTCACTCATGGGACTCGGTTGTACTTTCCGCTAATCTGCGGCTGAGTTCCAATGGCAGGCTTGCTCGCCTTGTACGATGCCATCGTGGCCGCATTCCGGCTAACGCCCTTGTCTGCCGGTGCAGGTCTGCTGGAGGTTGATACTGGAATAAGGAGGTTGTTAGGGCGCATTGCCTCACTCTGAGGCAGGGAATATCTACTTTTGATAAGGAGGAACACGTATGGACACGCATCACAATACCCGCGCCGTGCCCGGCGCACAGAGAGCAGGGCCCGCCGTCCAAAGCTGCCCTGCCCCTAGACCAGCCCCCGAGCAGGGATGCGGTCTTTTTCTATGCTAACCCATCAGGCACCGATACGCCAACTTCCTCTGCGCCGGTTTCGGCGGACCTCCCCGGCACCGGGCATGACAGCGGTAACGATACCGGCTGGTATGAGGTGGACGGCATACGGGCCCGGGTGGTGATCCTCAGGGCCCCCGACGGCGGAAGACTGACCCGATTCATCCAAGATTTGCTGCTGGACGGAGACTTCGGCGGTCCACCTCCGGATGACCATGACGCCCTCTCCGGGGTGAGGGAACCACCCCCCGTTCCTCCCTTTGGGGGAGGCTCCGCTGTGGCCGCGGCCCCTGCGGTCCAGGAGAGGGAGCTGGTCCTCGTCTAGCGGTCCCGGGCGCCGCTCACTGTGGGCGGCGCCCGCCTTCCGTTCACCCGTTCACCCGGATTCCAATTCATTTCAGATTTTGGAGGCGATATGATAGCGGGAAATTACGCTAGGACCAGCACGATCCAACAGGGGGACGGCACATCTATTGCCACACAGCTGGAGCGCTGCCGGACGAAGGCAGAGCGCATGGGCTACACCGTGAAGGACGAGTTCGTCTGGCCCGATACCCGGTCGGGCGAGGACCCGGAAAGCGCCGCGCTGGACAGTATGCTCAAGGCCGTTCGCCAGAGGCTGGTGGATGCCGTGTTCGTCTACACTTCCGACCGTCTTTCCAGGGATCCCCTGCATCTCTTGGTGCTCATTCAGGAGTTCCAGGACGCGGGTGTGCTTCTCGAGTTCGTCGATGGACAGCTGGAGGACACTCCGGAGGGCCGTCTGGTCCTCTACGTCCAGGGCTATGCCGCGCAGAAGGAGCGCAGGCAGATTGCCGAGCGCACCATGCGGGGCAAGGAGGCCGTGGCCAGGTCCGGCAGGCTGTCCTGCGGCACCGGGGCCGGAATGTACGGCTATGACTACGACCCCATCGCCAAGACCCGCACAATCAACGAGGAACAGGCCGCCATCGTCAGGCTGATGTTTCAGATGGCCTTTGACGGCGTTAGTCCGTACCTCATCGGCGTGGACCTCGCGGACCGCGGCATTTCGCGGCCCCAGAGGAGGGGTTCTGGAATCCCGCACCGTTCAGCGTATGCTCCAGAACGAGTCCTATGCGGGCGTTGACTACTACGGCCTCTACCGTTGCATCGGCTCCAAGGGACAGAAGCGGTCCGTCACTGCCCGGGACCCGTCGGAGGTGATTAGGATCACCGGGTTCTCCCCTCCCATTGTCAGCCGGAAGCTGTTCGACGATGTACCGCAGCGGGGCATTCGACGAGGTCCTGATTGAATCGGACGCCGCCGCCCTCAGGAATCTTCTTGAGGAGAAACATCGGGCGTTGTCTCTCTTGGAGGAGCAGCAGCACGGCGAGGACGACATGCTCGAGGTCGAGCGCCGCATCGTCGGTCAGTGCCTCAAGCTGGCCGAGAGGCTGGGCGCTCTCGACTTCGAGGGCAAGCGGGCCATGTTCGCCGCCCTGGGGCTGAAGGTGGAGGCGACCCGCGAGGATGTGTCCGTCACGGTGGTTTTGGACCCGAAATTTACTACCACTGAACGAACATTGGCATCACAACATGGACGTAGTCGTCGCTGTCAGTGGGCTTGAAGACCCCTGGGCTGGAAGAAGTCGTGGTCTCGATTGCCACCCGCCCGCGGTCCAGCACCGACAGCACGTCCAGCAGGTAGCGGCTGTTGAAGGCTATCTTGCCTTCCTCTCCCTCAAGCTCCGCCACGTCAACAACGTCCTCGTTGTCTCCCACCTCTTCGGACCGGGCCGAGATCAACAGCTTGCCGGCCGCTTCGTCTCCCTCCTCACTGGGCACGACGTGCATACGCACGATGTTGGAACCGTCCCGGGCAAAAATGGCCGCGGTACGAGTGGCCCGCAGCGTCTGCTGCAAGTCGAGAATGGCCCGCGTCGTGTAGTTCTGCGGGATCAGCTGGTCGTAGTTGGGGAAGGTCCCCTGCAACAGCTGGGACACAAGCTCCACGGTGTCGCCGCCCTGGAGCCGGAACATCACCTGCCCCTTCTGGGGGGTAAGCATGATTTCCACGGGTTCGGAATTGTCGCTCAGCAACCGCTGTAGTTCGGTCATGGTGCGGGCGGGGATGATGACACTCATCTCCTCGGGGACCGGCTGCGCCAGTTCCCCGTTGTGGACCGCCAGCCTGAACCCGTCGGCAGCCGCCATCGTAAAGGAGCCTTCCCGGAGCTTTACTTCAACTCCCGTAAGAACCGGACGGGACTCCTCCGTCGCTGCGGCAAAGGCCACCCTCGTGATAGCAGTGCGCAGGGCCGACGGCTGCGCTTGCGCCACCATCGCATCGTCGACGGTGGGGATGGGAGGGAACTCGGAGGCGTCGGTCCCGTGAATATTGGCCTGGGACCGGCCGGACTTGATCTGGAGCTGGCGCGAACCCTGTTCGACTTCTATATCGATTCGGTCGCTTCCCAGCGAATTGACGAACTCGGTAAGAAGCCTAGCCGGGACGGTAACGGAACCCTCCTCTTCCACCATGGCTCCAATCCAGGTAGTCATGGCGATTTCCAGGTTGGTGGCCGATAGCCGCAGCATGTTGCGTTCGGCGCTCAGCAACACGTTCTGCGTAACCGGCAGCGTGGCCCTGCTGGCCACCGCCCTTCCAACCACGGAAAGGCCTCTGCTCAGATTTTCCTGCAAACAAGAAATCTTCATCATCCGCCCCTGATCTATTCCCTGGAGAACTCTTCACCTCTTGTAGCCGGTGAAGACCCGACGATTGGGTAGCAATTATATGACATCCCGCATTATGCAGGGTAGCCTGCCCAGCGCGTTGTTCCGTTATTCGGTAAGCCGGGACGATACGTCTGATATAATACCGGCGCTCTCGGAGTGGAAATCATGACTGAACTGCTGTTTCACGACCACAGCTATCTGCGAGAGTTCGATGCCAACGTCACCGCCGTAGCGGATGCCGGGGTCGAACTCGACCGTACTGCCTTCTACATCGGGGGCGGCGGGCAGCCCAGCGACCTCGGTGTCCTGAGCGTCGACGGGCGCGACTATGTAGTCACCGGCGTCAAGCGGGACGGCGGGATGCTCTTGCACCTGATTGATGGCGACCATCCCGCGATGGGCAGCAAGGTCTCCGGCCGTATCGACTGGGAACGCCGCTACCGGCTGATGCGTACCCACACCGCCCTCCACATCCTGTGCGGAGTCGTGTGGCGCGACTACGGCGCGCTGGTAACCGGGGGCAACATGCAGCCCGGCGAGGCCAGGATGGATTTCGAGCTGGAGCGAATGTCGGCCGACTTTGCCGAGGAGGTCGAGGCCAAAGTAAACGAGGAAGTCGCCGCCTCCCGCAGCGTGCTGGCCGCAAACCTGCCCCGGGAAGAGGCGGAGCAGATTCCCGACCTCATTCGCACCAAGATCAACCTCCTCCCTGCCAACATCCGCGAGGTGCGCACCATCGATATTCAGGGTCTCGATGTCCAGGCCGATGGCGGCACCCACGTCGACAACACTACCGAGGTGGGCCGCATCCGCGTGGTAGGCCACGAGAGCAAAGGCCGAATCAACAAGCGCCTGCGCATCGCCCTGGACGACTAGAGAGGCCTCTGCACATGCCCCATACCGTGGTTGGAATCGACGTAGGCGGCACCTTTACCGACATAGCGGTGTTGCAGGACGGCCGCCTGGCGGTCCATAAGCTGCCCTCGACTCCCAGAAACCCCACAGAAGGCATCGTCCAGGGAGTCGGCGAGGTTGGCGTCGATATCGATTCCGCAGACTTCGTCCACGGCTCCACCGTAGCGACCAACGCCCTGCTGGAAGGAAAGGGCGCACGAACCGCCCTAGTCACAACCATGGGCTTCGAGGACGTGCTGGAGATCGGGCGCCAAAGCCGCGCCGAACTCTATAACCTGGAGCAGGACCGCACGCCCACGCTGGCGCCGTGGGAGTTGAGGTTCGGCCTGCAGGAGCGGGTGGACTACACCGGAGCGATCCTTGATGATCTCCAGCCCGACGCCATCGAAGCCTTGATGGCCCTGATCGCCGACTCCGGGGTTGACGCCGTGGCGGTGTCCTTCCTTTTCTCGTTCCTGAATCCGGTGCACGAGGAAATGGTCAACGACGCCCTGCGACGGCTTGATCCCGCGCCGTTCATTTCGCTGTCCTCCCGCGTCCTGCCCGAGTTCCGCGAGTACGAGCGCACCAGTACCGTGATTGTCAACTCATACGTGGGCCAGGTGATGAGCCGGTACCTCGGCGAGCTGGAGGAGTCCCTGGGAGAGGGCCTCCGCATCATGCAGTCGTCGGGGGGGAGCATCACCGCCCGGCTCGCCGCCGAACAGCCCGTCCGCACCATACTCAGCGGTCCGGCCGGCGGGGTCGTGGGCGCCTTTCATGTGTCGGAACAAGCTGGGTATCCCGACATCATCACCCTGGACATGGGCGGCACATCCACCGATGTTTCCCTGTGCCCGGGACGTATTAAGGAGACCGGCAGTTCCAATGTGGGCGGCCATCCCATCAGCGTCCCTATGATCGAAATTCACACTGTTGGCGCGGGCGGCGGGTCCATCGCCCGGGTCGACACCGGCGGAGCGCTGGCCGTCGGCCCGCAGTCCGCCGGAGCGGACCCCGGACCGGCCTGCTACGGCCGGGGAGACCAGCTTACCGTCTCGGACGCCAACCTGCTCCTGGGACGACTGCGGCCGGACCACTTCCTCGGCGGGCGGCTCACCCTCGACCTGCCCCGTGCGCAGGGCCTGATGTCTTCGCTGGCGGAGTCCCTCGGCCTTGGCCAGCAGGAGGCTGCCCTCGGAATCCTGCGGGTGGTCAACGCCAACATGGAACGGGCCATCAGGGCCATTTCGCTGGAAAGGGGCCATGACCCGCGCAGCTTCACTCTCGTGCCCTTCGGCGGAGCCGGCCCGGTACACGGATGCGATCTTGCCCAGGAACTGGGCATCCCGCGAGTACTGATCCCGGCCAGGCCCGGCATCCTGTCGGCCCTCGGGGTGGCCATCGCCGATGTGGTCAAGGACTATTCGCGCACCGTCATGCTGCGCCCCGACGCCCTTCGACAGGCTCAGGGCGGGCTTGTCGAATCCCTGGAGGAAGAGTTCCACGGCATGGAGGGCCTGGCCCGCGCAGAAATGGTGGAGGAAGGGCTGCCCGCCGAACGGATGACGGCCCGGCGCTTCTTGGACGTACGTTACGTCGGCCAGTCTTTCGAGCTGACGGTCGATTACCCCACGTCCCGCGCTTCCAGGTCATCCGAGGGTCTTGCCCGGGCCATCTCCGACAGCTTCTATCGCGCCCACCTGCAGCGGTTCGGCTACGCCGACCGGGGCGAGCCGGTGGAGATCGTCAACCTGCGCCTCAAGCTCGACCTGCCGGTGGACAAGCCGGAGTTGCCTCCCATGCAGGCCGGCGACGCCGACGCTTCCGGTGCCCGAATCGCCAACGTAAGCGTCGTCTTCAGGCAGGGAGAACTTGAAACTTCCCTCTACCAGCGCGACCTGCTTGCGACCGGCAACCGCATCTCCGGCCCGGCCTTGGTCGTGCAACTCGACACCACCACCGTCATCCCGCCCGGATGGCAGGGAGAGGTCGACTCCTACGGCAACCTGCTCCTCACGACAGCATAGGGGGCAAGACATGGACCTCAGCTACTACGCCAAGACAGACTCCCTTTACATCAGTGTCGCCAAGGGAATCAGCGCAGACTGCGTGGAAATCTTCGACGGGGTGATGCTGGACTTCGACGCCACCGGAAAGCTGGTGGGCATTGACATTGACCGAGTTGGCTCTCTGCCGCTGGAACTGGAGATCCCGGACCACCTGCCACGCAAGTCCTGATATCGAGCGAGTGCACCAAGTTGACCGACCAAAGTCCCGCGTCTTCTACACGACTCTCGGTTCTCGCAGTCTTCGCCCACCCCGACGACGAGGGGTTCGGCTGCGGCGGCACCCTGGCCGCACTGGTCGCCGGGGGACACCGGGTGACCCTGATCTGCGCCACCAACGGCGATGTCGGCGAGATCAGTGATCCGGCGCTGGCAACCCCCGAAACGCTGCCCTCGGTCCGCCAGGGCGAACTTCGCGCCGCCATGGACCTGACCGGAATCCAGGATGTGAGATTCCTGAACTATCGCGACTCCGGTATGGAGGGCTGGGAGGACAACGACCATCCCCGCAGCCTGTTCCGGGCCCCCGCGGAAACGGTCGTGGACCAGGTGGCAAGGGTTGTCCGCGAGGTGCGCCCCGACGTAGTCATCACCCACGATCCCACCGGCGGATACGGGCATCCCGACCATGTGACCATCTGCCGCCGCACCGAGGCCGCCGTGAAACTGTGCCGCGTCAACGGCAATCCGCTGCTGTACTACGTCTGCTTCCCGCGCAGCCTGTTCCAGAGCATGTGGAACAAGATGGTTGAGCTGGACCTCAGGCCACCCTTCTCCGCCGACGATACAGAGGCTCTGGGCACTCCCGACGAAGAGGCAACCACGGTGCTCGATGTCGGCAGATTCGTTGCCCTCAAGAAAGAGTCCCTGGAACGCCATCGGACCCAGATAGAGCGGGACGGCCCGTTTACCAAGCTGCCCGAGGACTACATGCACGAGGTTATGTCCAGGGAGTTTTTCCAGTTGGTACAGTCGGAGGGCGCCGGGACCCGCGACATACTTGCCGAAGCTTTGGAAAACTGAACGCGGCCAGGAAACTACACGAGGTACGAATATGCCCGTAGACCCGGTCAGCCTGGAAGTCTTCAAGAACATGTTCGAGTCGGTGGCGGAGGAGATGGGCGTCGCCCTTCAGCGGACCTCGTATTCCCCCAACATCAAGGAGCGCCGCGACTTCTCCTGCGCCGTGTTCGACCCCGAAGGCAACATGATAGCCCAGGCGGCCCATGTGCCGGTGCATCTTGGGGCCATGCCCGCCTCGGTCCGTGCGGCCCTCGAGGTGTTTCCCAACGAGCTCCGTCCCGGCGACATCGTCATCCTGAACGACCCTTATCTCGGCGGAACGCACCTGCCCGACATCACGATGGTCGCCCCCGTCTACGCCGGGGCGAAAGGGAGCCAGCGGCTGGCTGCCTTCGTTTCCGCTCGCGGGCATCACGCCGATGTCGGCGGCATGACTCCTGGCTCGCTGCCCCTGTCCACGGAGCTGTACCAGGAGGGCACCATCATCCCGCCCATCAAGCTGGCCCGGGGAGGCAGGCTGAACCACGACGTGATCCAGCTCATCTGCCGCAACTCCCGCACTCCCGACGAGCGCAAGGGCGACCTGGCGGCCCAGACGGCCTCCATCCGGGTCGGCGAACAGCGGATGCGCGAGCTATTCGAGCGCTATGGGGTCGAGGAGACCGCCGAGCACATGGCGGCCCTGCTGGACTACTCGGAGCGCGTAACCCGCCAGACCATCCAGGACATCCCCGACGGCACATACAGCGTCCTTGACTACATGGATGACGATGGCCTCACCCAGGAGCCGGTTCCCATCGCAGTCACCATCACCGTGTCCGGCGACGAGATGGATATCGACTTCACCGGCACTTCACCCCAGCGACCAGGCTGCATCAACGCTCCGGAGGCTGTGACGGTCTCGGCCTGCCTGTACGTCGTACGCTGCCTGTTGCACGAGCAGGCGCCCGCCAACCAGGGATGCCTGCGCCCGCTGCGAATCCACGCTCCTGAGGGTACGCTGGTCAACCCCCTGCCGCAGCGTGGGGTAGCCGGCGGCAACGTGGAGACCTCCCAGCGCATCACCGACGTGCTCTTCGGCGCACTGGCCCAGGCTCTGCCCCGGGTGGTGCCGGCAGCCAGCCAGGGCACCATGAACAACATGATCATCGGCGGTCACGACCCGGTGCGCGAAAAACCCTATGTCTATTACGAGACTATCGCCGGCGGGATGGGCGCGCGGCCCGACAAGGACGGCATATCGGGCATCCAGACCCATATGACCAACACGATGAACACTCCAATCGAGGCGATGGAGTTCGCTTTCCCGCTGCGACTTCGCCGCTATGCCTTGCGCCGCGGCTCCGGCGGCGACGGCCAGTACCGCGGCGGCGACGGCGTGGTGCGCGAGGTCGAGTTCCTCGCCCCGGCAAGGGTCACCCTCATGTCGGAGCGTCGGCGGCGCCCGCCGCCCGGATACCACGGCGGACACCACGGCGAGCCCGGCGAGAACGTGCTGCTTCGCGGCGGCGTGGAAGAGGTCCAGTTGGCCGGCAAGGAACTGATCGATGTAGAGGCCGGTGATGTGCTGAGCGTCCGCACCCCCGGCGCCGGTGGCTGGGGCCCGCCGGAGCACCGCCACGGTCACCAGCATTGACCGCTTCCCGGATCGTGGTCTCGGCGCTCGCGTCGTCTCTCCTTGTATGCCTGCTGCTCATCGCCTGCGGCTCCGATATCTCCGGGGAACCCCGCGACCTTCTCATGGCTCCGTCCGACTTTCCCGGCGGCGGGGTTACCGTTATTTCTCTTTCAGAGGAGCAGTCCCTCGACGGACCATCGGCGCAGGTGGAGTTGCAGGGGCCTGACTTCCGGGTGGTGCAGAGCCTGATCCTCTACGAGAACTGGGAGATGTCGCTGGCCGCCCTCGACGGTATCCGGGCCGACCTAGTGAACCAGGGACAGACGGATCCCGGCGGCGTGGAGACGACCGGCGTCTTCCAGCACATGCTGGGAACGGACGAGGCCGTCAGCGTGTTTTTCATTGAGGGCCGGGGCCTCGTCAGGCTCACAGCAACCGGACCCGGAATGCACGATCGTCTCGACACCCTCGGAATCCTTGCCAGAGAAAAGCTGGCAGGGGGATGAACGGCCCGGTCTTACCCGGTCCGGCCTGCGACGCCTGCGTCCCGTCGTAGCACGGGGATGTTAAGGGTATGGCGCTACCGGCACAGGACTTTTCGATGATCCCCTCCCATTTGAGAGGAGGGTGGGAGTGAAATTCTCGCAGGAGCCGACGCATTTCACTACTGCGTAAGTCCCGCCAAAAATCAAGGGAACCCGACTAAACGAGAGGTCGAGTTCCCCGGATGGAGTGCTGGCCGGAGCAGGCAACGTCCAGCGGCCTAGCTGCCGTCGTCGAAGCTCACGATCACCACGGCGTTCGCAATAACTAGAGCGTCGTCTCCCTGTTCATTGGGGACCTCCAGCCCTCCAGCCACTGCCTCGCAGTAGCCCGTTCCGTGGGGCAGCACCGACAGGACGGCATCCTTGTCCACTGCACCGGGATTCGGCACGCCGATGGTGACGTCCACTCGCATGTCGTCGGCGGTCTTGCCCAGCATCCTCTGGAAGCCCAGACTGCTGTGGTGGATCGCGTCAAAAACGGCTCGCTGGGCGGCAGTGGTGTAGTCCCGTCCGTGAACGTCTACGCCCATTCCCATTTCGGTAACGCAGCGCACTAGCGCCATGTCAAACCTCCGCAGGCAAATTCCTGCCGCCCATTACAACCTAGCCAACCCCCGCCGTCAAGACAGCGCAGAGAGAGCCTTCCGGTAAAGCTCAACTGTACAAACGTGGCTTTCGCGGTTAGATTGTAGCCCGTTACCGCTTCGCCCGATCAGCAGCGGCACCCATGCCGATTACAAGCAGCCAATGCCCGGTCACCTCAAGCACATTGCCCTGCGAACCCTGTTTCCTGCGGCCCTGGTGGTCATGCTTGGCCTGTCCACGGGGTGCGGCAGTGACGACGGCGGGAAAGTCATCACCGTATTCGCCGCCGCTTCGCTCACGGACGCATTTGGCGATATATCGAGAGACTTTGAGTCTCAAAACCCGGGCGTCAGCGTAAGATTGAACTTCGCCGGCAGCCAACGCCTGCGGTCGCAACTCGAACTCGGCGCCGGGGCGGACGTGTTTGCGCCGGCCGATGAAATGCAGATTGCGCTGGCCGGGGAAGCAGGTCTGATCGAGGGAGAAACGAGGACAATTGCGACTGCCGGGATGGCCATAATAGCGGCGGAGCGGTCCGGCCTCCTGACCCTGGCCGACTTGGCAACCCCCGGAGTGAAGCTGGTGCTGGCCCACGAAAGCGTCCCTGCCGGACAGTATTCGAGAAGACTCCTGATACGGCTTTCGGAGGGGAATTCCGAGTTGGGTCACGACTTTGCGAATCGTGTCCTGGAGAACGTGGTTTCAGCAGAGACCAGCGTGAAGGCCGTGGAGCAGAAAGTGGCTCTCGGGGAGGCCGATGCCGGAATCGTCTACCGTCCCGGGGCACTGTCTGCCATGAGCGCCGGTCAGGTAACGGAGCTCTCTCTACCGCCGCCGGCGGACGAAGTCAGGGCGCTGTATCCCATCGGCGTGGTGAAATCTTCCGGCAACCGCGAACTTGCAGAGATGTTCATCCGGTTCGTTCTATCCGCCAGCGGCCAGGCAACGCTCGCCTCCTACGGGTTCGGGCCACCGTGAATCACTCACCAACCGGGCTCTGCGGCGCCAGTGTCCTGGCTTAGTCGGGCCAAGCCGGGAACCCAGGGAACTCTCCTTGGGAGTGCTGCCGGCCTGCTTTACGTGCTGTTCATCGGTCTGCCGGTGATCGCTCTCTTGGTGCGGGCCTTTCAGCAGGAAGACCTCTGGAGTGCGGTCACCGGAGACCTGGCCCTCACCGCGCTGCGGCTGTCAATTGTCACCAGCGTTGTGAGCATAGCCGTGGTCGTCGTGGGAGGAACGCCCTTCGCATACCTGCTGGCGCGGAGCGACCACTGGGCAGCCCGGCTGGTCGACAGCCTGGTGGAGCTTCCGATAGTGCTGCCGCCGGTAGTGGCCGGGGTTGCCATGCTGATGGCCTTCGGGCGCAGCGGCATAATAGGCGGCTGGCTGGAGAATTCCGGAATCGACATATCATTCACCACGACTGCCGTGATATTTGCCCAGATCTTCGTTGCCGCCCCTTTCTACGTACGCTCCGCCAGGCTGGGGTTCCAGTCCGTAGCCCGCGACTACGAGGATGTTTCCCAGACCCTCGGCGTCTCGCCGCTACTGACCTTCTGGCGCATAACGATTCCCCTGGCGGCCCCCGCCCTCATCACGGGGCTGGGACTGTCCTGGGCCAGGGCGCTATCGGAGTTCGGCGCGACTATGATGTTTGCAGGCAACCTGATGGGTGAGACCCAGACCATGCCGCTGGCCATCATGACCGCCATGGAGACGAGCCGCGGTCTGGACAGTGCCCTGGCCCTCTCCGCGCTGCTGCTGGTCGTTTCGGTCATTGCGCTCGTGGCCCTCGCCTTTGCGTCAAGGCGTCGCTGGAGCGGCAGGCTATGAGCGCGCAACGAGGGACCAGCGGATGGCTGCACTGCCGCTTGGGAGCATTCGAGCTTCGGCTGGATTGGGACCTGGAGCCAGGCAGCACGCTAGTCCTGTTCGGGCCGTCCGGCTCGGGAAAGACCACCGCACTAAGGTCGATGGCTGGTCTCCTCCGGCCCCTTGAAGGCAGGGTGGACATCGGCGGACGGCCGGTTTTCGACAGCGCCTCAGGGGTTTGGGTACCGGCGCATCGCAGGCAGATTGGCTACCTGACGCAGCAGTACCATCTGTTCCCCCACCTGACCCTGGCCAGGAATATCGCCTATGGTCTCGACGCACGTCAGGGCGGCAACCCCGGTCAGCGGGTCGAAGAGCTTCTGGATGCCTTCCGGTTGCGGGGGCTGGAGGACCGCTACCCCTGGGAGCTGTCCGGGGGACAGCAGCAGCGGGTGGCCCTAGCCAGGGCGCTGGCCACTCAGCCCAGGCTGCTGTTGCTGGATGAGCCGTTCGCGGCCCTTGATGCCGGACTGCGGCGAACCCTGCGCCAGGAGCTGCGCACGACTCTCTCCCGCAGCCCGATACCGGTCATCCTGGTGACCCATGACCGTGAGGAGGCGCTTATCCTGGGGGACGAGGTGCAGGTCATGGAAGACGGCAACGTCGTCGCCAGAGGCGCTCCGCTGGAGGTGCTGGGACAGCCGGGGCAGGCCTCCGTTGCCAACCTGGTCGGCATAGAGAACCTGTTTCGAATGACTGTGGACTCCCGACATCCCAGGGACGGGACCATGCGTCTATCAGGAATCGGGGCCCAGGCGGGCCTTACTCTGGAAACTCCGATCGACGAATCTCCGCCTTCGACAACGGAGCGCCAGTTGGTAACCGTCGGTATCCGCGCCTCCGACATCATCCTGGCCTCCCAGGAGCCGGTCGGCTCCTCCGCCCGCAACCGCGTCCCCGGAACTGTGGCCCGGATCGAGCCCAGGCCGCCGGGCTTCACGGTGGAGTTGGACTGCGGTGTGCCCCTTCTCTGCCATGTCACCGGGGCTTCCCTCGACGAAATGTCCATTAGAGAAGGACAGCAACTGTGGGCTGTCTTTAAGGCCTCTTCGTGCTTCCTCGTAGAAGACTCAACCGGGTCCGCGCAGCAGGAGTCCGAATAGCGCGCCCAAGGTCAGCAGCCGACTGAAACAGCGACTGAGGCCACACCTCCTTCCCGCGAGTTGAGCCTTTCGGGAGCAATTTTCACTCATAGCCACGCTTTTCCATAGATTCGGCTCAATTCAACAATTTAGTTACGAAAAACGGCAAAAATTGCGCAGATTACCAATTTTGGTTGCATATTATCTTTGGATAGCTATAATGTTGAGATAGGCACATAGAAGGTTATCCGGGGCAGGTATTCCAGCGTTAACCGGCCAGGTTATCCGTTCCGGCAAGAGGTGGCTGGCCTGCTGGGCCGCGGACTCCACCGGCCCTGTACCTGAACGTGCTCAAGGAGGTCACCCAGTGGCATTGTCGGACAAGACCCTGGTATGCGTGGAGTGTGGCAGCGAGTTCATCTTCACCGTCGGGGAACAGGAATTCTTTCAGGCTCGCGGGTTTGGCAACGAACCCAAGCGCTGCCGCAGTTGCCGGGCGGTGCGCCGGACCGAACAGCGTGGCGGTGGCGGCGGCGGCGGCATGTACCAGGATGGCCCGCGTGAAATGTATCCCATCATCTGCGCAGAGTGCGGCAACGACGCCATGGTGCCCTTCCGCCCGCGCGGCGACCGGCCGGTCTACTGTAGCGATTGCTTCAGCCGGATGCGCGCCGAGTCTTCCTCCGGCTTCTAGTCCTCTGTAAAGAATCAGGGGCCGTGATTTCCGGCCCCCTCAGTCCTCTGCCTGTTGCGACGCCCTCCAAGCGCCGGTCGAATGTAGGCGTGTCTGTTTTCTACCTGCTTCCCCCGGCAGATAAACTGCGGCGCTACTCACTTCGCCTCGGAAGGCTTCCCCTTCGTCCCCTCCTCAATTGAACCACTCCTTTAATCCGGCTAGAATTGCAGGGCATTCGGTCGGCTGACCGTATAATCGCGCTTCCTGCGGCTCCCATCGCGGGATTAGCATAAGGGCCGGTTATCCCCTCCATGAAGTTCCGAGATCTCCGGGAATTCATTTCCTTCCTTGAAGAGAGGGACGAGTTGCGTCGCATTTCGACGCCTGTTGACCCGCATCTGGAAATCACCGAGATCACGGACCGGGTGATCAAGTCGGGCGGTCCGGCCCTGTTGTTCGAGAATCCCCAGGGCTTTGACATTCCTGTCGCCATCAACCTCTTCGGTTCAACCCGGCGGATGGCATGGGCCTTGGGAGTGGACGACCTGGACGAAGTGGTCGCGCGTGTGCAGGGCGTCCTCAACCTGGTGCAGGGACCCCCGGAAGGCATTGCAAACAAGCTGAGAACCCTCGGCCAGTTGGTTAACCTGGCATCGTACCGCCCCAGAAGCGTCTCCAACCCGCCCTGCCAGGACGTTGTGCTCCAGGGCGAAGACGTCGACCTGTTCAAGTTTCCGATTCTGCGCTGCTGGCCAATGGACGGAGGCCAGTACATCACCCTCCCGTTGGTGATAACCCGAGACCCCGAGACCGGCGTACAGAACTACGGCATCTACAGGATGCAGGTGTATGACCGGCGCACAACCGGGATGCACTGGCAGACCCACAAGGTGGGCGCCCACCACGAGCGCATTGGGAGGCAGCTCGGCCTGGACCGCATGGATGTCGCCGTTGCGCTGGGCGGAGATCCGGCGACCATCTGGAGCGGTTCAGCCCCCCTGCCTCCCGACCTGGACGAGATGGTAGTTGCGGGTTTCCTGCGCGAGGAGGGTGTGGCCCTCGCCAAGGCTCGAACCAGCGACCTGATGGTGCCGGCCGAGGCGGAAATTGTGCTGGAAGGATACGTACTCCTGGACGAGCAGCGGATGGAAGGCCCCTTCGGAGACCACACGGGGTATTACTCGATGCCGGACCCGTATCCCGTGTTTCATGTGACCTGCATCACCCACCGAAGCCGACCCATCTACCCCGCTGCAATCGTCGGCCGCCCTCCCACCGAGGACTACTGGATGGGCAAGGTCACTGAGCGGATGTTCCTTCCCATGATCAGGACCATTCTCCCGGAAGTGGTAGACATGAACATGCCGGCGGAGGGCATATTCCACAACCTTGTCATCGTTTCCATGAAGAAGGAATATCCCGGGCAGGCCCGCAAGGTGATGCACGGCCTCTGGGGACTGGGACTGATGAGCCTGGTAAAGGGGATCATCGTGGTCGACCACTTCGTCGATGTGCAGAACCTTTCCGAGATCGCCTGGCGCGTCACCGCCAACATGGACCCGGCCCAGGACTTCGTGTTCACCACCGGCCCGATTGACGATCTGGACGTGGCATCGCCAACGCCGAAGTTCGGCAGCAAGGTTGGTATCGACGCTACCATCAAACTGCCACAGGAGGGCGGACGTACCCAGGAGTGGCCGCCCGACGTTGTGATGAGCTCGGAGATCAAGGGCCTGGTCGATCGCAAGTGGGCCAGCTACGGGATATCCTGAAGGCCACGCATCCTACGGACTGGTTATGGAAACCGGCAACGCAATTCGCGCCCCGATAGTCAGGCTGCCCTACTACCTCAGCGTGGTGCGCATATGGGAATCCCTGTACGCGCTCCCTTTCTGCTACATGGGCATGATCCTGGCTTCGGTGGATTCCGGCGGCACCGGTTGGCCAGGGTGGAGTGATTTCATCTGGATCACTGTCGCGCTCACCGGAGTCCGCACCCTCGGAATGTCGGCAAACAGGTTCATCCACCGCAAGGAGGACGCCGACAATCCACGGACCAGGAACCGGCACATACCCCGCGGGCTGATCAAGCCGGCCGAGGTGGTGGGCCTGGCGGTTGTCGGCACGGGAGTGTTCTTCTACGCCGCATCGCAGTTGAACACCCTGACGCTGATTCTGGCTCCGGTGGCCGCGCTGTACGTTATCTTCTATTCCTTTACGAAATACTTCACGTGGGCCTGCCATTTCTTCCTGGGCGGTGCCCTGGCGATCTCCCCGTCGGCCGCCTGGATTGCCGTTACCGGGAGGCTCGATCCGGAACCTATGCTGCTCACCTTCTCCGTGATCATGTGGGCTGGCGGGTTCGACGTCGTATACGGGTGCGCAGACTACGAGTTCGACCGGCGATACGGCACCAATTCCCTGGCCAAGAGGTTCGGTATCGGCGCGGCCCTCTGGACAACGCGCACGATGCACCTCCTGGCCGCCGCAGCCCTGTTGTCTCTCGGCATCTGGATGGACCTTGGGCTGTACTATTTCATCGGCTGGGCAATAGCCGTCGTGCTGCTCGCCCTGGAGAACAGCCTGGTCAAGGCCGATGACCTCTCGAAGCTGCGCTCGCCCCTTTTCCAGTACAACAGCGTCATCTCCGTGTCCCTGCTTGTGTTCACCATCCTGGCGGTGGCGCTGTAATGCCCGGGCCGGTGATCGTCGGCATAACCGGCGCCAGCGGTTCGCTGATGGCAAGAGCCATGGTGGATGAGTTGCTGCGACGGGATCTGCCCACCGCGGTGGTCTGTTCCAACGCCGCCCGAATGGTGTGGCAGGAAGAGATGGGTTGCTCCTTCAATGAGACCCTCGTGGAGTGGCAGGAGCACCCCGCCTTCGTCCACTACCCGGTCAACGACCTGAGAGCGCCCATCGCCAGCGGCACCTACCCCGCCGCAGGCATGGCCCTCGTGCCGGCCAGCATGAACAGCATCGCCTCCCTGGCCAACGGCATCTCGAGCAACCTGGTGCTGCGCTCCGCCGACGTCTGCCTCAAGGAACGCCGCCCGCTGGTATTGGTCCCCCGGGAGACCCCCCTCCACAGCATTCACCTCGAGAATATGCTGACCCTCAGCCGAATGGGAGCCGTCATCCTGCCTCCAGACCCGGCCTTCTACCTGAAGCCAAAGGGCATCAACGATGTTGTAGACTACGTGGTGAGCAAGGTCCTGGTGTCGCTCGGAATCGACAGGGAATTGCCGACGGAACTCCAGTATGGCGGTGAAGGCAGCTGATGGGTCTCACGTTCATCGATGGCCGGGTATTGGGGCCCCGTGGCCAGGAAGAGACGGTCAATTTCCTGGTGGATAGCGGAGCGGGCTACACATTGTTGCCTTACGCCGTCTGGCAATCGCTGGGCTTGGAGCCAACCCGGGAAGAAACATTCCGCTTGGCCGATGGGACTACCGTGGATCGCAGTATTTCCAGGTGCTATATCATCCTTCCCCAAGGCGAAGAGTATACGCCCGTCGTTCTCGGCGAGGAATCTGACGACCAGGCCCTTCTTGGTGCAGTCACCCTTGAGAACCTGGGCCTTATGCTGAACCCCTTTAGCCGCACATTGCATCACATGCGCCTGTTATGGCGGAGCTGACCGGGGCGGAACGACAGCGATACGTCGCCGACCTCTTCGCCCGCATCTCTGGGCACTACGACCTGATGAACGACGTCATGACCTTCGGTATGCACCGGAGGTGGAAGCGTCGCACAGCCGCCCTGGCTGCCAGTACATCGAAGGGGCACGCTCTTGACGTATCGACCGGCACCGGAGACCTTGCATTCCTTCTCGCTCACCATGCTTCCGCTGGGAGCGTTGTCGCGCTGGACCTCCTTCCTGAAATGATCAACATCGCCCGAAGCCGTGCGGCGCGGCGAGCGGGGGCGGGGGTTAATCTGATCGTCGGAGACGCGCTTGCCCTGCCCTTCCCGGACGCGACCTTCTCCTGCGCCACTGCAGGGTTCAGTCTCAGGAACATGCCCGACGTGCCCGTGGCCATCAGCGAGATGACGCGAGTTATCCGCCCCGGCGGCAGGGTGGCACTGCTGGAATTGTCGCCCATGGATTCGGGGCTGAGGGCCACTCTCTTCCGGCTCTACTTTCATGGACTGGTGCCCCTGATAGGGAAGTTGATTGCCCGCGACCGGGCCGCCTACACCTACCTGCCGCAGTCCGTAGACCGCTTCTACGAAGCAGAAGACCTGGCGGCAATTCTGCGTGCCTCCGGTCTGGAGCGAGTCTCCTATCAGCGTTTTGGCTTCGGCACGGTCTGTATTCACTGGGGCGACAAGCCTCCTGCCTAAATCAGCTTTTCGCGACTCTTCCGTCGAACTCATAGCACTGTATATCTCCATGGGCTTGAGTTAGAATTATGTATAGAAATAAAATTGCTCTATAAGAATCATCCATCAGGTCCCGTTGAGGGCATTGATTGATTGTTGGGTAAGGTTGGCCATGACCTCGATGATAGAGAAACTTGAACCGATTATTCACCGCTTTGAAGACATCGAAATCTCCATGGCCGACCCGGATGTGGCTTCCAACTTCGAGAAAATCCAGGAGCTGGCGAAAGAGCGCGCGTCCCTGGAAGACCTGGTCAACATCGCCCGGCAGTTCCTGCAATTGACCGAGGAAATCGCCGATCTGGAAGCACTGATCCAGGAAGGCGCCGAACCCGATCTTGCCCAGATGGCCCGGGAAGAACTGGAGGACAACAGCGTTCGGCTGGAAGAGCTTTCGTTGTCTCTACGCACCGCCCTGCTCCCCAAGGACCCCAACGACCAGCGCGACGTGATCATCGAGATTCGAGCAGGCACGGGCGGCAATGAGGCCGGCCTGTTTGCCCGCGATCTCTACCGCGCATACAGCCGTTACGCCCAGAACAGGGGCTGGGAAGTTGACGTCATGGACGCCAACCCCAGCGAGGTCGGCGGCTTCAACAAGATTGTTTTCGAGGTACAGGGCCAGGGAGCCTACAGCCGCTTCAAGTACGAGAGCGGCGTCCATCGCGTGCAGCGGGTGCCCGAGACAGAGACCCAGGGGCGCATCCACACTTCGACCGCCACCGTCGCCGTGCTTCCCGAGGCCGACGAGGTTGAGGTCAAGATCAACGAGAACGAACTCAGGATTGACATCTTCCATGCCGGCGGTCATGGCGGGCAGAACGTCAACAAGGTCGCCACGGCCGTCAGGATCGTGCACGAACCATCGGGCGTCACTGTCGTATGCCAGGACGAGCGTTCCCAGTACAAGAACAAGCAGAGGGCCATGTCTTTGTTGAGGGCCAAGCTGTTCGAAGCCGAGCAGGAGCGCCACGACGCGGAGATCAGCCAGGCCCGCCGCTCCCAGGTCGGGGGCGCCGAACGCGCTGAAAAGATCCGCACCTACAACTACCCCCAGGACCGGGTGACCGACCATCGCGCAAACTCGACCTTCCACGGCATTCCCAAGCTCATGGACGGCTACTGGGACGAGGTCATCAACCGGCTCGTGTCCTGGGAAGAAGAACGACTGTTGGCAGAGGCGGGCGTCTAGCGCCTGGCCTCCCCCGGGTCCTCCATCTGACTCTGACGCCTGGCCGCAGCTGCTCATGACTTTGCTCAAGCCACGGCTGAGTCCTTGACCGAAATCCCTGTCTGCCGTTCCTGCAATTTCACCAACCTGTCCCGGGCGGTGTTCTGTGGCGGTTGCGGCCGGTGGCTCAATCCCACCGACTGCCCTCATTGCAGCGCCGTCAACCCCAGGCTCCACGAATCCTGCCTGCGGTGTGGCAGGCCACTGTTCCCCGTCGATACCGCCACCCCTGGATGCGGCCACGCCTCAAGTCCTTCTCCGGCTCCCGCAGACAATGTTGAAGCGTCAGGTCGCTTGGCTCACACCCTGGCCGGACTCCGATCATCCCCCTTACGCCCGGCCTTCTTTGCCGGTTTAAGCGCCAAACTGGCCGACTACAATTTGGCCCTGCTAATCGTCGGCGCCGCCGTGGTCGTACTGGCCCAGCTTGGTCTCGTATTCTCCCTGGAAGTCAACGTGAAGGCTCCGGCAGGGTACCTGCTTCTCCTGGCTCTCGGAGCGGGGGTCTTCTTTCTGGGTTCGATCGGTCTGCGGGCAAAGCAGTCGTCAACCGAAGGGCCGACCCTCATCCGGCATGAGCCATCGGCAAACGGAGACACTTTCCCTGCCACCTTTATCGGGGTTGTCGGCATCATAGTCGGAGGGCTGGCTCTCGGGTCTCTTCTCATCCTGCTGGCTGCGGGCTCCAACTCCGGCTACCTCCTGATTCCGTGGCTTCTCGGCCTAGCCGCCTTTGCCGCTCCCTTCCTTCCGAGGCTGGAATCGACCGCGTTAACCCTGCACGACCGTGCAACGGAAGCGCTGAAACGCCATCGCCTCGACGCGTTGATCGTTCTTGTGCTGATGGCCCTCTTCCTGGGATTGGCGCTTTTCGACCTCCGCGACTGGTACTACTCGGCCATAGGCGACGAGTTCCTGTTCTTCGAGCACGCCAGGCGGATCGTAGATGAGGGAATCACTCGCCCTTTCAGCCAGGAGGGGGTCTACAACAAGTACCCGGTAATGAGCTCGGTCTTCCAGGCACTATCCATGCGGGTGTTTGGCGCCGACTACTTCGGATGGACTCTCAGCGAAGGACTACATGCTGCAATCACAATTCCCGGAATCTACCTGCTGGGATACATCCTCGGCGGTCGAAAGGCCGCAGTCTTGTCCGCAGCCCTGTTCGCCTTCAGCCACTACATCCTTGCCCTCTCCCACGCGGGGTACAGCAACCTTTCTCCACTGCCGGTCGCAGTCTGGTCCATAGCCCTGTTCGCGTGGGGATGGAAGAGCGACAACCCTCTTCTCTTCTACCTGGCAGGGGCGATAGCCGGGATGGGCTTCTACACTCACTACTCGGGGAGAGCCGTACTGCCAATCATATTCCTGTTCGCGCTGACCGAGGGCAGACCTCGTCGAATCCTGGAAATGTGGCCCCTGGCCTTGGGATTTGCGCTGGCCGTGGCGCCAACCTTCCTGGTGGAGAAAGAAAAGGTCTTCACCCGCATGTTCAGCGAGGTGGTTGGCGGCTATTCGGAGGTGGTCAGCGGCTCACCACTGGCGCGAGTCCTTGGCAACATAGAACTCAATCTACCCGCCTTCAATTACAGTTCGACCGTTCACACCTACGTCTACGGGGCGTTGCTTGATCCCATAACCGCGGTGCTGGCCGTGCTTGGAATAGCCTTCGCGCTCGGGCATATCAAGTTACAGCGCTTTCGGCTCCTACTGGTATGGTTCGCGGTAGCCGTAACGGTGACCGGAATCCTGTCCCCATATCCTCACGTGGCAGTCACCCGGCTCACCTTCGCCGTTCCGCCGCTCGTACTGCTGGCGGGTATATTTGCGGCCCGCATGGTCGACGCAGTGCACATTCCCCGGCAGAGAGTGAAGACTTTCCCGGTACCGGTCATCACTGTGGCCGTTTTCTCCCTTCTGCTGCCTTGCGTAATGCTGCTGAACCTCTGGCAATTCCGGGCGGTTACTCCTGAAGTACATCCCCATGCGCCGGAGGCCGTCGCTATGGGCGCTTTACAATCGGAACCCTGCAATGGCGATCTTGCCGGAACAGTCTTCGTGGGTCCCGCGGTTGGTGACGGCAGCCTGATGAATCAGGTTCTGGACTCCTTTCACCCTGACCGGCCTTCCTTCCGGTTCCTCAATCACAACGAGATCAAGCCCGACAGCGGGCTAACGGGCCAGCCGCTGCGGTGCGTTATCTTCCTGGAACCCAGCTCGCCGGAAATCGGACCATTGCAGGAACAGCTGGCTCGCCGGTATCCTGATGGCAGGATGCAACCCTTTACCAATCCTTCAGGCACAACCACAGTCGAAGTATTCACCCCGGTGCGCCACTGACTGCACACTGCGAGAATGGCTCAACTACAATCGGCCGACCAAGGCCCCAGGTTTAGAGGACTATGGCAGTAATCCGCGAGACCATCCGGGAAACCCATCAGACTCTTGAATCTGCGGGCATTCCTGACGCCCGCCTGGAAGCCGAGGTCATGGTGATGACCGTGATGCGCATGACCCGGCAGAACATCTTTGCCGAGCAGGAGACCCAGGTGCCTCCGAATGTGGCCGAAGAGCTTGCGGGAATCATGGCCCAAAGGCTGGAGCGCATTCCCCTGGCTTACATCCTGGGCCACAGGGAGTTCTACGGCATCAACGTGGTGGTAACCCCGGACGTGCTGATCCCCAGGCCCGAAACGGAGGGCATGGTGGAGCACACCCTCTTCATGGCGCTGATGGGCATGGAGACCCGGGAGCTGACCATCGCAGATGTCGGGACCGGCAGCGGCGCTATTGCCGTCAACCTTGCCATTCACCTGCCCGCAGCCCGCATTTACGCCATCGACATTTCAGAACCGGCGCTGGACGTCGCCGCCTGGAACATCCGGGCACACGCGGTTGCCGACCGGGTGAGACTGGGCCACGGCGACCTGCTGGAACCGCTGCCCGAACCGGTTAACCTCATAGTCGCCAACCTGCCGTACATCCCCACCGGCCGGATCCCCACGCTACAGCCCGAGGTTCAGCGGGAACCAGTCCAAGCCCTCGACGGCGGCTCCGACGGCCTGGACCTTGTCCGTCGTCTGATCCAGCAGGCCCCTGCAAAGCTGACCAGCCCCGGCATGATCCTACTGGAACTGGACCCCGAGCAGTTCCCTGCCGTCGAGGCCATCGCATTGCAACACTTTCCCGACGCCGAGATCACCGCCGAGCAGGACCTCGCCCACAACGACAGGATAATGGTGATCAACAGACCCTGACGAGGAAGACCTGCTCACTATCGACGGCGAAATTCTCCTCACTTCAGCCGACTCGCCATTGGCGATAGCGAAGCCGCCTGGTGCGGCCCTACAGCCCGGTAAGTTCCACAGTCGCGACCTCGCCGGCGTCCATGTCCGCGACACGTATGGCGTGGTTGTTGGTGTCGGCGATATACATCTTGCCGTTGGCAATGCTGAGGCCGCACGGCTCCGAGAACCTGGCCTGGGCGAAGGGGCCGTCCACGTGTCCCGGGGACCCCGCTCCGGCCACGGTGAAGGCCGAACGGGTCTTCGGCAGCACCCGCTTGATCTTGTGGTTGTAGGTGTCGGCCACGTACAGGACACCCTCGTGGTGCGTGATGCCGATGGGATGCTGCATCCTGACCCGGAAATCATCCCCGTCTACGTCGCCGAACTCGAACAGCCCCAGCCCGATGATGGTACGCACCGATCCCCTGGGGTCAAGGTCGCAGTTGCGGATGGAGCTGGTCTCGCTGTCGGCGAAAAACAGCCGCTCGCCGCCGTTCCCATCGCTTCCGACGGTAATGCCGCTGGGCTGGGCCAGGGCGGAAGTCGCCAGCGGCCCGTCGGTGATCGCTTCCCGCCCACTACCGGCGTATGGGCCGACGATGACGGTTTCCAGGTCCAGCGACCACAGCTGGTGGATGCCCGCCATGGCGATGTAGACGACCCCGTTGTGCAGCGCCACATCCCACGGAGAACTGAGGCTAGTTTCCAGGCCGTGTCGGCCCCCGGTGCGGTCGTATCCCTGCTCACCCGTGCCGGCCAGCGTCTGCACCTGCCCTGAAGCCAGGCCAACCCGTCGGATCGCGTGGTTCTCGGTGTCGGCCACATAGAGGAAGTCGCCGTCCAATGCCATCCCCTGGGGGTGATTGAAGGCCGCCTGTTCCACTGGCCCGTCAACCAGCGCTTCCTCTCCGGTGCCAATAATCTGCCGCACCTCGCCGTCGAAGGACGAAACGATGATGCGGTTGTGGTTCGTGTCGGCGATGAACAGCCTGCCGCCCGCCTCGTCGGCCAGCACCTTGCCGGGGAAGCTCAGGGCGCTTTCCGGGCCACGCGGAGGCGTCGTGGGCAGCTGCGACCGCTGCATGATGCCGAGCTCATCGAATTCGGCCACCATGCCGCCGATCAAAGTGTCGAACTGCTCGAAGGTCAGCTCTCCCTCGTGCTTGCCGATAACATTGCCCCTCGGGTCGATGAACATCAGCGTTGGCCAGGCGCGGCAGGAATACTGCTGCCAGACCTGGAACTCCGCGTCATTGATGACCGGGTGCTCCAGCTCGCACCGCCGCACCGCCGCGACGAGGCTGTCGGTCTCCTTCTCCGTCGGGAACTTGGCCGAGTGCACCCCGACCACCACCAGCTCGCTGGCGTATTTGCGCTCCAGTTTCCGCAACTGCGGAAAGATGTGCATACAGTTGACTCAACAGTATGTCCAGAAGTCGAGGATGACGATCTTGCCCTTCAGCTCCTCCATGGTCAGCGCCCTGTCGGTGTTGATCCACTCCAGGCCGGCGGGAAACTCGGGCGCCGCCACTGTACCGGCGTATGAACGGCTCGTTGTCATCAGGACCTCCGGTATTCTGACCAGTATCGATTGGGAAGGCGGGGGCACATCCCCACCCCAACCCTCCCCTGAGAAGGAGGGGGAATTGCGCGCTCAGCCCACAGCGGCGGGCTGCAACTGCTCGGCCAGGAACTCCCGCGTGCGGGCCCAGGCCAGCTCCGCCGACGTGCGGTGGTAGCGGGCGGGCATGTAGCGGTTCATAAAGGCGTGGTCGGCGTTGGGATAGGAGAAGAAACGGTGCTCCTTGCCCAGGCGGGTAAGCTCGGCGTCCAGCGCGCGCATGTCGTCCTGGGACGGATTGGCGTCTATCTCCCCGAAGTGGAACAGCATCGGGCAGTTGATCCCCTCCGCCAGGTCGAAGGGCGGGACCGTTCCTGCGCCCCACGGCACCAGGATGTTGCCCCCGTAGAACGGCGCCGCGGCCTTGAAATTGGGGTTGGTACACGCTGCCAGCCACACCACCCGGCCGCCCATGCAGAACCCTGTGATCCCCAGGCGCTCCCGGTCCACGGCCGGGTGGGACTGCAGGAAATCCACCGTTGCGTTCACGTCGGCGACGATGTCCGGGTCGCTGAGCTGGTCCCGCTTGCTTCGCCCGGTCTGCTCCACCATCTCGTCGGTGATCCGGTGGAACAGGTCGGGGGCAGCCGCAACGTAGCCCTCCCTGGCCAGGTTGTCGGCAATCTCACGGACGAACTGGTCAACTCCCGGGGCGTGGTGAATGACGACCATCGCCGGAAAGGGGCCATCCCCATCCGGCCTGCTCAGGTACGCCGTCATCTCGGCGTCACCCACAGTGAGCGTCTGCACTGATGCGGGCATGGTTCACTCCAGTGGAAGTTGTGTCTACTCCACCGCCAGGGTGGCGTAGCGTACGAATATAGTCCCGACAGGCTCGGCCAGCGGGGCGTTGCCCACCAGCACCGCGATCACGTGCTCCGTGCCCGGCACCGCGCTCTCTTCGACCAGCACACGCTTGGGCGTGTTGTTGCCCGTGATCACCCAAAGGTTCCGGTCGATGTGGCCGTCCACGTAGACCTCGCCGTAGTTGTCCACGTTGGTCTCGAACCAGATCCTGCGGCCGGCCACCTCCTCGCCCTTGACCGTCGACGGGACGGTCACTCGCAATCGGTACCATGCGAAGGTGAAGCCGACGGAACGCCGCTCCTGGATGTCGGCGTTCTGTTCCCACCAGGAATCGTCGTAGTCGGGCAGCCGGGCGGGGCTTTCCCGCATTTCCGCCACAAGGCCCTGGTTGGGTTCCCCAGGAACCACGCCCATGGCCACACGCCAGCCGTCGGATTTCAACACCGCCAGGTCTGCCGCCTGTTCCAGGTCCAATGACACTCTAGGCATCAGCTTCTCCTCTTCGTAGAAGTGGCCCCTTCCGGGTTTGAAGGGGCCAGCGGGGTTCAATGAATCAGGCGGTTACGGTAGCGGCCTTCAGGTGCTTGTCGAAGAATTCGATGGTCCTAGGCCATGCGGCCGCGGCGGCCTCCGGGTGGTGCCGGTCGGGGTTGTTGAAGTCCATGAAGGCGTGATTGGCGCCCTCGTAAGTGTGGAACTCGAAGGTCTTGCCCAACCGGTCCAGCTCCGCCTCCAGCTTGTCCCTGTCCTCCAGCGACGGGTTCACGTCTATGGAGCCGAAGTGGAACAGCATGGGGCAGTTGATGTTGGAAGTCATGTCGAACGGGGTCTTCTCGCCGTTGCCCCAGATGCCCATGATGTTGCCGCCGTAGAAGGGCACTGTGGCCTTGAAGATTGGGTTCGACGCGGCCATCATCCACGCGACGCGCCCGCCCATACAGAAGCCCGTGACGCCGATGCGGTCGCTGTCCACGTGCGGGTTGGCCACCAGGAAGTCCACCGCCGCATTCATGTCGGCGATGATGTCCGGGTCGTTCAGGTAGTTCAGGCGCTCCAGCCGGGGGCCGTTGAGCTGCTCGTCGGTGTAGCGGTGGAACAGGTCCGGCACCACTGCCACGTAGCCCGCCTCGGCCAGCCGGTCCGCCATCACCTTGTCGAACTCGTCCAACCCGCCCACGTGGAAGGCGATCACCACGGCGGGGTACGGCGCCTCGCCTCCGCTGGGAACCGCCGCGTACATGTCCATCTCGGAGCCACCGACCGTTAGTTTGTCCGTAAACGAAGGCATCTGGTTTTCTCCTTGTTCTTGCTGTATTCCAGGTTCTTGCTGTATTCCAGAAGGAAAGGTCAGAGTCCGGCTTTTCGACACCACCCTTTCACCCCCACCCTAACTCTCCCCCGTCAAGGGGGAGGGAATAGACGAAATCGGCTAGATCAGCCCCTCGGCGCGCACCGCCGCCATCGTGTCGGAGAAAGCCTCAATTGTCTGATCAATATCCCCTTCGGTGTGGACGCCAGAGACCAGGATCGTCTCGCGGCCCATGATGTCCACGCCCCGGTTCTGGAGGCCGCGCTTCATGGCAGTGGTGGCAGGGGAGGCGGCCGCGGCGGCGATTTCGCGGTGGGAGATGGTGAGTATATCTGGGCCGCAGTCGGCCAGCACTACGTGGAGCATCGAGGCAATACCGTGGACGTGACCGGGGATTTCCAGACGCCCCAGGACCTCATTTAATCCCACCTTCAGGCGATCCGCCATGGCGTCTGCCCGCTCGTTGATGGGCTGGCTCGCCAGCATTTCCAGCGCCGTCGCACCGGCTGCGGCCGAAAGCGGGTTCGCATTGAAGGTCCCCGGGTGGTACACGCGCCGCACGTTGTCCCAAGCGGGGTCGCCCCGGTGGGCAATCATGTCGATGATGTCGGCCTTGCCGCCAACAGCGCCACCGGGGAGGCCGCCGGCCACGATCTTGGCCATGGTGGTAAGGTCCGGCGAGATTCCGTAGCGTACCTGCACTCCTCCGGGGGAGGCGCGGAAGCCGGTTACGACCTCGTCGAAGATCAGCACCACCTCGTGCTGGGCGGTGAGCTCCCGGAGGCCCTTCAGATACACTGGCGTATCGAAGGGCATCTGCCCCATGTGGGCGCCCGTCGGCTCCAGGATCAGGGCGGCGATATCGTCGTCGCGGTTCAGGGCGTCCTCAACCGCCCCCAAGTCTCCGGGGGGAACTATCACCATCGTATCCATGCTGGCATCAGGAATGCCGGGGGCGGAACGGTCGGATCCCGCCATGGCGTAGTCGTGCCACCCGTGGAAGTGGTCCTGCAGCTTGATCACCTTGTTCTTGCCGGTGTAGGCGCGGGCCAGGCGCATCGCCATCAGCGTCGCCTCGGTGCCGGAACTGTTGAAGCGCACCTTCTCGACAGCCGGCATCAGCGCCTTGATGGCCTTCGCCCAGCGCATCTCCTCGTCGGTTGAAGCGCCCAGGTGGGTGCCGCGAAGTATTTGCTGAGATACGGCCTCGGCAATTGCGGGGTGGGAGTGGCCCAGCAGCAGCGCGCCATGGCCTGAGACATAGTCGACATATTCGTTTCCGTCCACATCCCACTTGCGGGGACCTTCCCCGTGGGTCATGAATAGCGGGAAGGGAGTGGCGTAGCGTGAATCATGGGTGACCCCACCCGGAAAGACCGTGACGCTCTCCTCGTAACGCCGGGCCGAACCCGGGTGCTTCGCGATGTAGTCCTCAAGGATAGTCGGCATGGTGCCTCCTGCGGCAGTGACGTAAACGGCCCCCGGCCAGTACCAATCTGCGGCCATTGTATCGCGGCAGGCCCAGCTTGACCACGCCGGGCGTGCGGGCCTTTGACCTCGGTGTCAGCTCCCGGCTGACCACCTTGCGACTTGAAGGTAAAATGGAGTACGGGACTTCGATATTTGCGCGAAAGCCATTAGTCCCGAAGCGCCACGGCGGTCGAAATCGCATGGCCCACATCATCCACGCCGATCTTGACGCCTTCTACGCCACCGTCGAGCAGCTGGACAACCCCGAGTTGCTCGGCAAGCCGGTGCTGGTCGGCGGACGGCCCGAGAATCGCGGCGTGGTGGCCACAGCCTCGTACGAGGCCCGTCCGTTCGGCGTGCACTCGGCCATGCCCATGCGGACCGCGGTGCGCCTCTGTCCCCAGGGCATCATCGTGCGGCCCCGCTTCAACCGCTACCGCGAAATGTCGCGGCAGGTGATGGACATACTTCGCGGCTTCACCGAAATCGTAGAACCACTGTCTCTGGACGAGGCCTACCTAGACATCAGCGAAGCAGTGAACGAGGCGGAGGGACGCTGGCCGTTGGGGGTGGCCCTGGAACTGAAGCGCCGGGTGAAGGACGAGACGGGCCTCACGGTCTCCGTCGGCGTGAGCGCCAGCAAGTATGTGTCGAAGATAGCCTCCGACCTGCAGAAGCCCGACGGGCTGGTGGTGGTGCCGCCCGGAGATGAGGCCGGGTTCCTGGCCCCGCTGGCCGTTGGCAAGCTGTGGGGCATCGGCCCGAAGACGGCGGAACGCCTGAACTCAGAGGGCATCGACACCATCGGCGACCTGGCCGCCCGGTCCCCGGAGTGGTTCACCAGGACCTTCGGCCAGCGCGCCGAGAGCGTCCGCCTGCGGTCCGTCGGTCGGGACAACGAGCCGGTGCACACGGAACGTGTAACCAAGTCGGTTTCCTCGGAGACCACCTTCCCGGACGACATCGGAGACACCGAGGAACTGCATCGAGTACTGGACGAGCTCGCAGGAGGCGTGGCCGACAGCCTGGAGCGCAAGGGCCTTCAGGGCCGTACCGTAACGGTGAAGATGCGCCTGGCGGACTTCACCACCTTCAGCCGCCAGTCTACCCTCCAGCAACCTTCAAACGACGCTGACCCCATCCGGGAGCTCGCCTGGCGCCTGCTGGCCGCAGAGCTGACCACCGGGCGCACTTTCCGCCTGCTGGGGGTCGGCGTGAGCAACTTCGCCGACGCGGAAGAGGAGCGGCAGCTTCCCTTGACCCTAGAGGGCGATTTCAGCGCCATCAAGCGCGACTGGTGGCTGCCGAAGACGACGACGCCCTGATCCTTCTCGGCCAAAGGCGACTAAGAAACTATCTCAGAACAGGTGAGTTGCCTTCTCGGCGTTCTCATTGCACTACCTGTTCACCCCCACCCTGACCCTCCCCCTCAAGGGGGAGGGGATTTGTAACAATCCAGCTTACCGGAACAGGTCCCGCTCCCCCGTGCGGAGCAGTCGCTGGATACCGGCTCCTTCCACCGTGTCGAAGGGATAGTTGCGAATGATGGTTACCGGTATCCCCAGGGCCTTTCCGGTCACCAGCTCCGCCGCGGCGGCCAGTTCGTCCGCCACCGCGATCTGCGTCGTGTGCAGCACGTTTCCGTAGGCGTCCAGCGCGCCCACGTAGTCCAGCAGCGGGTCCAGTCCGGCCACGCCGATGGCGATGTTGGCCGCGCCGTTGCGCCACGGCCGGCCGAAGGTGTCCGACACGATGACGGCCACGTTCACGCCCAGCCTGTCCTTCACCGCCGCGCGGATTCCCTGGGAGGATGCGTCGGAATCGTCAGGCAGCAAAGCTATGGTGTTGTTGCCAGGTATGTTGGAGGCGTCGATCCCGGCGTTGGCGCAGTAGAAGCCGTGCTTGGTCTCGGCGATAATCACCCCCCGGTCCATCCGCACGATTCGCACTGCCTCCCTGAGGATCATTTCGGTGTGCCGCGGGTCACGGCGGTGGCCCTCGGTGATGGTGATGGCAAGCTGCGAGGGCTCAATCCCCTCGAAGCTCATTACCTTGCCCTCGACCTTGGACACGACCTTCTGGGTAACCACCAGGATGTCGCCTTCTTCGATGGGTGTACCCTGGGCGGCGGCGGCATCCATCATCAGCCCGGCCAGGTCGTCTCCGGGGCCAAGCTCCGGCATTCCCTCAACGCCGATAATGCGAACTTCCGGCGGCATAATGAATCACCTCCGAATCGACGGAGCCGGCAAGGACTCTGTCCAAGTTTACGATGTTGGGCCGCAAGTTTAGTGGCAATCCTACGATAACACAATCGGTTGAGCCTCAATTCTTTGCCTTCTTTGCAAGGCGAACAGACGCCAGGGGTGAGACGGAGCCCTGTGCTAAAATCGTTGAGTACCCGAGGGACGCCTCGACTCTGCCAGAAAGGGTGACGCCAGTGTCAACTTCGACTTCCGGGGAATACCGGAAACGGGTCTATACCAAGTTCGGAGACAAGGGAGAGACCAGCCTGCTCTATGGCGGGCGCATCTCCAAGAACAACCCCCACACCGAGGCCTACGGCATCACCGACGAGGCAGTGTCGGCCATGGGCCTGGCCCGCGCCATGTCGAGCGATGACAGGGTGAAAGAGTTACTACGAAACCTGCAGAGCGAGCTATTTACGGTCGCAGCCGAGTTGGCCACCGACCCCGACAAGTATGACCTTTTCCAGCAGCACTTCTCCCCGGTCACACCGGAAATGGTGGAGAATCTGGAGAACGCCATCGACTCACTGGAGCAGGACATGACCATGCCCACGGTCTTCATCCTGCCCGGCGGCTCCCCCGCCTCGGCGGCGATGGACCTGGCCCGTTGCATCATACGGACGGCCGAGCGTCGCGTGGTGGCCATGGGCGAGGCCGGCCTGCTCACCAACGGGCTGCTGGTGTCCTATCTCAACCGCCTGGGGGACCTTCTCTTCGTGGTCGCCCGCTACGAGGACCGGGACCTGCCCATCGAGCGGGCCACCGGGCAGCGGACTTAGGCCGCCCGCCATGAAGCTGGTCGTCGTCGACTACGAATCAGGAAACCTTCGCAGCGTATCCCGGGCGCTCGAGACCTGCGGCGTGTCGCCGCTGGTAACCGGAGATCCCGCCGACCTGGATGACGCCGACGCCCTCGTCCTGCCCGGCGTGGGCGCGGGGCCGGCCGCCATGGCCGCTCTCAACCAGCGCGGACTGGTTGGACCGCTCCGTGAATTCGCCGAAAGCGGACGCCCATTCCTCGGCATCTGCCTGGGCCTCCAGTTGCTTCTTGACTGGACCGACGAGGAGCCTGGAGCGCCCTGCCTCGGCATCGTTCCGGGAAGCGTCACACGCCTTCCCGATACGGGAAACGGGGCCTTCCTGAAAATCCCCCACATGGGCTGGAACAGCGTAGCCCTGGCTGGAGAGCATCAAGCCTTGGAAGGCATCGATTCCGGCAGCTACTTCTACTTCGTTCACAGCTACTATGCCCAGCCGGCCCGTCCCGACGGTGTACTGGGGACCACCGAGTACGGTCTAGCCTTCTGCAGCGTTTACGCCAGGGGCAACGTGGTAGCCACCCAGTTCCACCCGGAGAAGAGCGGGCCAGTCGGCCTTCGCATCTACCGCAACTTCGTGGCGATGGCCGCTGGGGTCGCCGCGGTCGGCTGAGGAAATCGGTCCGTGGAAGTCATTCCAGCCATAGACCTCCGGGGCGGCCGTTGCGTCCGGCTGCACCAGGGCGACTTCGGCCGCGAGACCGTATTCTCCGACGATCCTCTCGCCATGGCCCGGCAGTGGCAGGAGCAAGGCGGATCGCGCCTGCATCTCGTAGACCTCGACGGCGCGGCCACCGGCGAACCCGCCCATCTCGGCATCATCTCCGCCATAGTCACCGCGTTGGACATCCCGGTCCAGGTCGGAGGCGGGATTCGCACCCTCGACACCGCCGGAGCCTGGCTGGAAGCAGGCGTCGACCGGGTGGTCATCGGGACCGCGGCAGTCCGGAATCCGGGCATGGTGCAGGATGTCTGCCGCACCCACGGCAGCAACCGAGTGGTCGTCTCCGTCGACGCCCGCGACGGGATGGTGGCGGTGCAGGGGTGGCGGGAGGCCAGCGAGGTCAGTGCCCTTGAGCTGGCGCACCGAATGGCCGGACTTGGAGTCGCTCGTCTGCTCTACACCGACATTTCTCGCGACGGGATGCTGACCGGCCCGGACATCGAGACCAACGCGAAGCTGGTACGGGAAACAGGCATGGCGGTGCTGGCGTCGGGAGGGGTATCGTCCGCCGGGGACATACGCCAACTGGTCGCCACGGGTGTCGAGGGGGTCATCGTGGGCCGCGCCCTGTACACTGGCGCAGTCGCGCTTCCCGACGCAATCAGGGCGGCGAACGAGGGCTAGTCTCCGTCAGGACTGAGGGAAGACGGAGCGCCGCCGCCGTGGCGGTTCTTCGTCAGCGGCGACCGGCGCCTCGGGCTCAACGTCGCGAGCCGTGCCGGAGCCGTTTGCCTCCGGGAGTGTTTCCATCCCACGGAACCGGGCGGCCAGCCGTTCCTCCCCGGTCTCCAGCCAGTCCTCACGCAGCACTTCCATCAGGATGAAGTCCTGCGACATACGCCGTACGGTCCGCACAGGCTTGAAACCGGACTTCTCAAAGCACCGCTGGGCCCTTTCGTTCCAGTCCAGCGTGTGCAGGTACACTCGCTTCAGCCGGAGCTCCGTGAACATGTGGTTCAACAGCGTGGTGACCGCGTCATACCCGTATGCGTTGCTCCAGTAGTCGCGGTCGCCGATAACAATTCCCAGTTCAGCCTCGAGATTGATGCTGTCCAGGTCGTAGTACATGCAGTTGCCGATGTAGGTGCCGTCTATGGCGTCGGTGCCGAAGTGGTGGGAGCCGGGGGTGGGGTAACGCAACTGGTCCTCGAAAAGCCGCAGGTACCGTTCGTAGGACATACTCAGTGGGAAGGCCGCATCAAGACGGGCAATTTCGGGGTCGCTCCTCCAGCGATAGTCTTTCTCCGCATCCTCGATCCGCTTTTCGCGAAGAATGATCTTCGCACCCCGGAGTTCAACCATCTTGGCCTTGACCTTGTCTTGACTTTATGACATCCATGGCACGCCGGAGAACGCTGGCTTCGTTTCCGTAGGCCATCGACTTCAGGGCTTCGTCAACGTCGAACCACTGCACGACGTCAAACTCAGGATCATGCTGGTCGATATGCCCACCCACCGGCGACATCAGATAGAAGTGGACGGTCTTGTGGTACCGGACGTCGTTCTCGCGGTCGGCGAACCAGTAGTCTATGCTGCCGAGCGGCGCGTCGAGTTCCACTTCCAGCCCGGTTTCCTCCCGCACCTCGCGCAGCGCAGTCTGCTCGTGAGTCTCACCGGGATCGGGCGTCCCTTTCGCCAGGCTCCAGCGCACCGGCTCCGAACGCCCGCAGAGGACGGTTTCAAGGCGTCCTTCGTTCTGGCGGAACACCACCCCGCCGCATGAAACCAGGGTTTCCACCCGGGAAGATTGTCTATCTGCCATCACCGCCCATACGACACTCTAGGAATGAATGCGCCCGTTGTTTCAGCGGGCGCATTCCGTACATTCTGTCGTTATTTTAAGCGGCCCCGTTTGGGCCAGTCAAACGATTGCCAGCGGGTCTACCCACCGGCGATGGCAGGGACGAAATGAATCTCGCTGTCCTCCTTGACCCTCTCCAGCATCCCCATTCGGGCCACATCGCCATCAATGTCGACGGCCAGGCTGGAGCGAATTTCACCATCCTCAACCAGCCGGGCCTTGATGCCTGGAAATTGGTCCTCCAGGGCGTCAACAATTTGCCGCACGTTGCGTCCTTGGCATTCCGTATGCTTCACTCCGCCGGTCAGCGGTTGCAGCATTGTTGGTATGAATACTGTTGCCACGGCCAACCTCCTTCCGGGCGGCCGCACACCGACTGCACTACGCCCCTCGTACCTTCCTATACCCGCGGGTGTGCCGCCCTGCGTAAATTTCAGATTACCTTCACCCGCCTAACGATTCAACCCTGGCGGCCGTTGCCCGAATGAACAAAACTGCCTCCCCTTATTGGGGAGGCAGCGGTTGTTTCCTGATTCCGAAGGCGCTTAACCGACTCGGTCAGCTCCCATTCTGCTCCCACTCCGCTTCCAGGATCTTGCCCGGAGACATGGGCAGGCTTCGCATCCTGTTGCCGGTCGCTTCGTGGATGCCGTTGGCGATGGCCGCCATGGGAGGCACGATGGGCACCTCGCCCACTCCCCGTACGCCGTAGGGATGCCCCGGGTTGGCCACCTCCACCAGCACCGTGTCGATCATCGGCAGGTCCAGCGAGGTGGGCATCCGGTAGTCCAGGAAGGTCGGGTTGGACATCCGGCCGTTGCCGTCGAAGAAATACTCCTCGTTCAGCGCCCAGCCTATGCCCTGGACCACGCCGCCCTGTATCTGGCCCTCGACATAGCTGGGGTGAACGGCCTTGCCCACGTCCTGGATCGCCGTGTACCGGGTGACCTCGGTCTTTCCGGTGTCCGGGTCGACTTCCACGTCGGCGATGTGGACGGCGTAGGAGTTGCCCTCACCGGGCGGGTCCACGTTGGCCTGCCCTGCGACCGTCCCGCCGGTCGTGGCAAGCCGGCGCGCCAGGTCTTTGAACCCCAGCCGCAGCTCTGGGTCGGACTTGTGCCGCGCCTCGCCGTCGGCGTACTCCACGTCATCTTCGGCCGTATCCCAGATCTTGGCGGCACGGGCTACAAGTTGCGCCTTCACCGACTCTGCGGCTTCGATCGCGGCGATGCCTGTGGCGAACGAAGTCCGGCTGCCGCCCGTCACCATCGTGAAGCCGATGGAATCGGTGTCAACCACCGTCGGCTTGACGTCTTCATAGGCGATTCCCAGGGTCTCGGCGGTCTGCTGCGCGATGGAGGCCCGCGTACCCCCGATGTCCACCGATCCCATTATCAGGCTCACGGTGCCGTCGAAGTTCACGGTCACCACGCAGCTAGACTGGAAGCCCCGGTTCATCCAGAAGCCCGCGGCAATTCCCCGGCCGCGGTTCTCGCCTTCCACCGGCGCTTTGTAGTGGTCGTGGTCGCGGGCCGCCTCAAGGCATTCCACTAGACCGACCTTTCGGGCCACCGGGCCCTCGATGCGCCTGGTGCCCTCCTTGGCGGCGTTCAGGAGACGGAACTCGATGGGGTCGATACCGAGTTGCTGGCAGAGCTCGTCCATCGCAGTCTCGACGCCGAATGCGGCCTGCGGCGAACCCGGCGCGCGGTAGGCGGCGGTCTTCGGCTTGTTCACCACCACGTCGTAGCCGTCCACCTTGCCGTTCTCCACGTCGTAGCAGGCGAAGGCGCAGGAGATCGCCTGCATCACGGGCGACCCCGGGTACGCCCCGGCGTCCATCGCCACCTCAAGCTCCACTGCGGTCAGGCGGCCGTCGTTCTTTGCTCCCACCTTCGCCCTCATCCAGGAACCGGGGGCGGGACCGGACGCCTCGAACACCTCGGCACGAGTCATCCACTGCTTCACGGGCGCTCCCGCTTTCTGCGACAGCACGGCGGTGACCGCGTCCAGGTAGGCGGTGATCTTGCCGCCGAACCCGCCGCCGATTTCCATCGGCGTCACCTTCACCTTCGACACCGGCATCCGCAGCACGTCCGCCACGGCGGCGCGGACCGCGAACGCTCCCTGCGTGCTGGTCCACACGTTCAGCTGCCCGTCGGTGTTCCAAAAGGCGGTGGAATTGTGCGGCTCGATGTAGCCCTGGTGCACCGAGGCGGTGTTGTATTCCCGCTCTATGACCACATCGGCCTCGCTGAAACCCTGCGCCACATCGCCCTTTTCGTAGCTGAGATGCGCCGCTATGTTGCTGGGCTTATCGGCGATCTCCCCCATGACGGAGGTCCGCAGGTCCTCGTGGAGCAGGGGCGCGCCATCCTTCATCGCCTCGCGCACTTCAACGACCGCGTCCAGCACTTCGTAGTCCACCTCGATCAGCGCCAGGGCCGACTCGGCCACGTGGGCGTTGGTCGCGGCGACGGCTGCTACCGGATGGCCCTTGAACAGCGCCTTGTCGCTGGCCATCATGTGGTCGGAGGCGAACTTGAGCCTGCCGTAGTCGCCGCCCAGTTCCTCCCTGCTCAGCGACGCAAAGGGCAGGTCCTTCGCCGTGATGACGGCCTTGACTCCGGGCAGCGCCTCGGCCTTGCTGGTATCGATGGAGCGTATCCGCGCGTGGGGATGCGGGCTGCGCAGCACCTTGCCGTAAAGCAGCCCCGTGAGCTTCACGTCGGCGCCGTACTGGGCGCGCCCCGTTACCTTGTCAACTCCGTCGGGGCGTATGGGACGCTTCCCGACTATGTTGTATTCAACTTCGGACAGTACCAGGTTCGAAGAAGTCACTCTCATCCACCTCTACATTAGTATTCCATATCGGTAGGGGCGGGTTTAAAACCCGCCCCTACATTGGTGGCCTGAACTACCGTTTCCGGCTACTTGTTGGAGGTCGTGCTCACCTGCAACACAGCGCGGACGATCTTGTCGTATCCGGTGCAGCGGCACAGGTTTCCGGCCAGCCAGTGGCGAATTCGGCCCTCGTCGGCATCCGGCTCCGCGTCCAGCAGGGCCCGGGAAGCCATCAGGAAGCCGGGGGTGCAGATGCCGCACTGCAGTGCGGCATTCTCAAGGAACGACTGCTGCAGCGGGTGCAGTCCGCCGGGCGAAGCCATCCCCTCAATGGTCTGGACTTCGCGCCCTGCGATCTCGACTCCTAGGACCAGGCAGGAGTCGACGATGCGGCCGTCGAGCATCACGGTGCAGGCGCCGCAGTTGCCGTCGTTGCATCCTTCCTTGGTGCCGGTCATGCCGAGAACGTCCCTCAGCACTTCCAGCAGGCTCTGACGAGGCTCACACAGGAAGTTGGTGTCCTCGCCGTTTATCTTTGCCTGAACATGAACAACTCCGGGCATCCTCTAGCCTCCCCTGGCCCGCTCTACGGCGATATTAAGAGTTCGGCGCGTCAGCACGCCGATCAGGTGAATCCTCTGGCGGATGGTGCCGCGCATGTCGGTGATGGGCTTGGCGTCGGCCATCGCCAGTTCCGAGGCAGCGCGAATGGACTCGTCGTTGACCGGCTTTCCGGCCAGGCTGTCCCCTGCGGCACGCGAGAACACCGGCGTGGGAGCCACGGAGGCCAGGGCCACCCGCCCGGACACGAAGTTCTGGCCCGAGCCGTCCAGGACAACGGAGCTGCCGACACCCGCTACCGCGATATCCATCTCGTTGCGGGGGATGAACCGCTGGTAGTTGGCTCCGGAGTTCGCGGCGGGAGCGGGGAAGTCGATGGAAACCAGCATCTCGCCCCGTTGCAGCGCGTTCTGGCCCGGCGCGGTGCAGAAGTCCTCCGCCGCCATCTGCCGCGTCCCATTGGGGCCTGCGATGTTGCAGACGCCGCCGAGGGCGATGACCGCGGGTATGGAGTCTCCACTGGGCGCGGCATTGCACAGGTTCCCGCCAATGCTGGCCCGGCCCTGGATCTGGATTCCGCCTATCAAAGAAGCGGAGTCAATCAGACCGGGATACGCCGCCGAGATGGCCGCGTCTTGGTAGATCTGGTAACAGGGCACGGCGGCGCCAAGATTCAAGCCGGCCCCTGCCGAGTAGCTCATGCTGTTGAGCTCAGGGATGTCCTTGACATCGATAACCACATCGGCCAGCCTGCGACCGGCGCGCATCATTACCAGAATGTCGGTGCCGCCGGCGATAATCCTAGCCCTGTCGCCATGTTCGTTCAGTATCGAAACAGCTTCGTCGATACTCTTCGCAGCTACGAAATCAAATGCTTCCAAATTGCCCACCTCCTGCGGCGTGAATTATAGCATTACTCGACATAGGGTCAAGCTGTGAGTTACAGTCGAACCCAGCCTCCACCGTCCCCTGGGGAGAACCGATTTCGACCATGACCGGACAGCCTCGAACCGCCACACCCGGCGACTCTTCGGCCCTGGAGCAGGTCCTCAAGAGAGACCGCCTGGTGGTTGTCGCCGCCATCATAGTCATTGCAGCCATCGCCTGGGCCTATACGGTCTACCTGGCCGAGACCGGCATGGGCATGGGCGACATGCAGATGGGCATGGGGATGGCAATGGGCGACATGCGGTCGTGGAGCGCGGCCGATTTCGGGCTAATGTACCTTATGTGGGCGGTCATGATGGTAGCGATGATGGCGCCATCGGCCGCTCCCATGCTCCTGATGTTCGCCGCCCTCAATCGCAGGCGAAGGGAGCGGGAGGCGCCCTTCGTGCCGACAGGCGTGTTCCTGGCCGGGTACCTCATAGTGTGGAGCGTCTTCTCCCTCGCGGCCACCACAGGTAACTGGGGCCTGCACCAGGCCTCCCTGCTCTCCTCGATGATGGGGGCCTCAACCAGCGGCTACCTGGGCGGAGCGCTCCTGCTCCTGGCGGCGGCCTTCCAGTGGAGCCCCCTCAAATACGCCTGTCTGAAGCAGTGCCGCACGCCGATGGGCTTCCTGATGACCTCGTGGCGCGACGGCCACGGAGGCGCCCTGCGCATGGGTCTGGAGCACGGCGCTTACTGCCTCGGCTGCTGCTGGGCCCTGATGCTGCTGCTCTTCGTGCTGGGCATCATGAACCTGGTTTGGATCGCCGCCCTCGCCGCCTTCGTCCTGGCCGAGAAGGTCGCTCCCTGGCCTGAATGGGTCAGCCGCGGCACCGGCGTCCTGATGGCCGGTTGGGGCATCTGGGCCATCGTCACCGCCGCCGTTTAGCCCGGCAGTCCGGCCCCAGCGTACTTCGGAAACCACCGCAGATCGCAAGAACGCAGAAAATATAGGGACGCACAGTCGTGCGCCCAATTCACCCCAACTCTTCGCTCAATGCGTTCACAGTCTCGCCCAGCGGTCCCCGGCAAAACCCGCTGCTCTCTACGCCGCCGATCCCTTCCAACAAAGGGCCGGTGTCCTCGGACACGGACCCAGCCAGGGCCTTCAGCGCCGCGCCCCAGGTCTGCGTGTCATCCAGTTCGCCCTCGTAGTCTCCCTTCGGCAACTCGATGCAGCCGACCGCATCCGCTTCCCGCGACATCCCCGCAATTGCCAGGACCGGAACGCTGTCCGGCTCCAGCCCCAGCTCCTCCAGGAACGCAGTCTGCGTCGTGGAAACCCCGTGCTGCCCGAAGATCACCAGGTTGTGGAAGCCGCCTCCCAGCTCCTCGAACGCCGACCGGTACCGCCGGAAAATGTCGTGGGAAGCTCGGTGCTCCGGCCCGACCAGGAAGATGGCGCAGTAGGGCAGTCCGCTCCCACTCTTTTCAGCCGAAGCGTCCAGGTCCGCCTTCCAGCGGGCCAGCTTGTCCAGGTCATGCCGGTCGGCGTGGCTCATTTCCTGCTCGTTAGCGGTTGTCATCGGCGTTTCTCCTCAGGTCTCACCCCCACCCTAACCCTCCCCCTGAGGGGGAGGGAATGTTCGTTACTCTGACCTTCCTCCTGTGGGGAGGGAGTGTTCGTTGTGGTAGAGGATGGTTTTGGAAATGCGCTGCTGCCGAGGGTTAACCGTGGTCGTCGAACTGCACCAGGATGCCGTCGGGGTCGTAGACGAATATGCTGCTGACACGCCCGTCCGGCGCGGTGAAGCCCTCCAGGGGCGCGGCCAACTCTACGCCCTTGCTGACCAGCTCGTCGGCCAGGGCCTTCACGTCCGGCACCGTGAACGAGATGTGGCTGATCCCCACCTGGTCCAGCTTGATCGGCTCTCCGTCGGGGTCCTCGCCCGGGTGACAGGTCAGCACGAGGGACGGCGCCGTCTTGCCCGGCCCGTACCGGACATGCGTAGTCCGCCGCGTGTTCCGGGAGTGCTTGTAGATGCTGGGCAGCCCGCCCGATGTCGTGTCCTGGACCTGGTCGAAGTCCACCGTCATCCCCAGGATGTCACGGTAGAACCCCAGCGACCGATCCACGTCCCGCACGCAGATAGCGATGTGCGACACCATGCTCGCTTCCATTACATTCCTCCTGCCCAATCAGCTGCAACTGATACTCGCCGGTATGCTAAGGGGCTCGCACCACTGTGTCAAAAGGCCTGCCGAACTGAGACTCGAAGCAAAAGGGGGGCCACAAGAGATGCCCCTATATGAACAGCCCATTTTGGTAAGGGCAACCCTTGTGGTCGCCCTGTCTACGCGTCCATGCCTTGGATCCCGTTAGGCATTCCCGCCACCCGCCAGCGGCTTCAGCATCGCGTAGATTACGTCGTTGATCGGCGTCGGCACCCCGGCGGCACGTCCGGCCCGTACCACGGCGCCGGTGAATGTTTCAAGCTCCAGCGGGCGTCCCGCCACCACGTCGGTGTGCATCGACGCTTGCAGGTCCTCAAGGTTCTCCTCGATGTACGCCAGGGTTGTCTCGTGGATGTCGGGGGGGAAGTTCACCCCGTTGGCCCTTCCTGCAGCCTCGATCTCCTTAAGGCATCCCACCACCACCTCACGCCACTCCGGCCGCGGCATCAGATCAGCCAGCCTTTCCTGCGCCATCGCGGTGGTGCCGGCCATCGTCGAGATGAACAGGAACTTCGACCACAGCCCGGTGCGGACGTCCTCAGCAAACTCGGCCGGAATCCCGCTCTCGTGGAATACCGCCTCGATTGCAGGCCCCCTGTCCTTCCGCTCGCCGTACGGTTCGCCAAACACCACTCGTACCACGTCCCCTGCCTGCCGCACGACGCCCGGGCCTTCCCTTCCCGCCTCGATGTACACTGCCCCGGCCATCACCCTGTCCTCGCCGAAGACCTCCGCGACCGCCAGGTAGCTGTCGATGCCGTTCTGAAGGCACAGCACCGTCGTATCCGGCCCTACCATCGGAGCCATAGCAGGGATCGCCACATCGTTCTGGTATGTCTTGGTGGTCAGCAGCGCCAGGTCCACAGGCCCCACATCAGCCGGAAGGTCGGTCGCGGCGCAGGACACGGTGAACTCCTCGTGGTCCCGCAGCACCCGCAGCCCGCGCTCCCGGATGGCCGCCAGGTGTGCGCCGCGGACGATCAGCGACACATCGTGCCCGCCCCGCGACAGCATGCCGCCCAGGTATCCTCCAACGCTGCCGGCCCCCATGACCGCGATTCGCATGGCCGTCCTCCGCCGAATCAGTCTATATTCGAACATACCGGAACATGGTGGCCGCGGCAACCGCGCCTTCCTTGACGCCTGTGGCCCGTCTGCGTATTCTTTGGGCGGTCGATGATGCGCAAAAAGCGCCACTTACCGATCGAATTCATTGAGAGGCCAACATGACCCAACCACAGACTCCGACCCCGATTCCGGCGCCTACGCCGCAGCCGGAATCGGACTTTTATTTCGAGAAATGCAAGGAAGGGGAGTTGTGGCTCCGGCACTGCAACAGTACCGGCACCGCCTACTTCTATCCCCGCGACATTAGCCCCTTTTCCTTCTCACGGGATACCAGTTGGATCAAGAGCAGCGGCAAGGGAACGATATACACCTTCGCCATCGTGCACCGCGGGCCCACCCCGCCGTTCCGCGACCGCACGCCCTACGTGCCGATCATCGTCGAGCTGGAGGAGGGGGCGCGCATGCCATCGAACCTGGTGGAGTGCGATCCCGACCCGGAAAAAATCAAGGTCGGCATGGCAGTCGAGGTCGTTTTCCAAGCCATCAGCGACGAGATCACCATCCCCTACTTCCGGCCGGCAAGCTGATGTCGCTTGAGGGCAAGGTCGCGATAGTAACCGGCGGCAGCCGAGGAATCGGCCGACAGATCTGCCTGGCCTACGGCGAAGCCGGGGCGCAGGTGGTAGTCGCCTCACGCACCACTTCCGATGTCTCCGCCCAGTCCGAGTGGCCGAGGTATGCCTCCGGCGACATCCGGGACACGGCAAAGGCCATCGCCGAGGCGGGCGGAGAGTCCCTGCCGGTGCAGTGCGATGTGACCTCAGCAGACGACCTTCGGAACCTGGTAGACGAGACCCTGAAACACTTCGGGCGCATCGACGTAGTGGTCTCCAACGCGGGCATCGACTGCGAGTCGCCGGTGACCGAGCTGGACGAAGACCTGCTGAACCGCGCTCTAGCCACCAATGTCCGCGGCCCTATCCTGCTCTGCAAGTACGCTCTCCCTGCAATGATCGCCCAGAAGAGCGGCGGCTCAATCTACTGCATCACCTCCGGCGCCTCCACCGGCTACCGCCCGGGCCGCGTTGGCTACTCCATGACCAAGGCCGCTCTTGACCGCGCCTACACCAGCCTGGCTGAGGAGGTGCGCGAGCACGACATTGCCGTCAATGTTCTCAGTCCCGGCAAGGTCGACACCTGGATGAACCGTCGCGGCCACTGGCCCGGCACCGAGCATATCCCCATGGACCAGCCGGAGACCATCCGCGACGCCGCCCTCTGGCTGGCCGGAATCAAGGCTGCCGACTTCACCGGGCACCGGGTCGAACGCGCGGAGTTCGGCCATACCTGGGGCCCGGGAATCTCAACCTGAACACCTTCCCGAAGAGACCAGGTGTAGGGGCGCACAGCTGTGCGCCCTTCCTGTTAATCCGCAGCAATCCCAATCCTGCAACCTGAAGGAGTACTACCATGACCACCGCACGCAGCATCATCGCCGAGGTCTCTCCCAAGCTGGCGGAACTGAGCGCCGAAGTCCTGTTCGGAGATGTCTGGGAGCGCCCGGGCCTGTCCAAGCGCGACCGCAGCCTCATCACCGTCGCCAGCCTCATCGCCCTCTACCGCACCGACCAGCTTCGCGGCCACATCGGCCGCGCCCTGGACAACGGCGTGACCCGGGACGAGATATCCGAGATAATCTGCCACATGGCCTTCTACGGCGGCTGGCCCGTTTCGGCCAACGCCGCCCGCGTCGCCAAGGAAGTCTTCGACGAGCGCGGCATCTAGCCCCAGTGGTGGTAAACTGAGAAACAAGTAGCGGCGGGAAGAAATCCAACCGCCGCACCTGAACTTCTCTTTCACGTTGGGAGCATTTCCATGGGAGCCGTTTACATAGATATCGCCGTAGGGCACCCGTCGGGCGGCGACCTTACCCCGGTTCGCAACGTCCTAGTCGACACCGGGGCAGCCAACACCATACTCCCCGAGTCTCTGATGACCAGGCTCCATATTGAGCCACTGGAATTTGACCAGTGGGAATTCGCCGATGGAAGCGTTCATGAGTTGGGATTTGCCATGGCCAGAATCTCAATCGACGAGCGGACTTTCCACTGTCCAGTCATAATCGGGCCTGAAGAGCAGTATCTGGTAGGGGCCACAACCTTGGAGACCTTCAGGTTAATGGTCGATCCCGTGGGTCAAGAGTTGGTACCCAGAACGTTCCGGTCGCGCGCAATCTAAGATCTACTCGAATCTGCCGCAATTGAACCCGGCCATAGCTTGGCCGGGTCTTTTTGTGCGCCGCCGTGGGCTTGGGTATAATCCCGGCACAATTCCCCCTCGTTCGCAGTAGAGGGGCCAGTTAGGGAGAAATACCTATGCCGAGAATGACCGGCGCAAAATTCATGGCCGACACCCTCAAGGCCTACGGCGTGACCCATGTGTTCCTCGTACCCGCCATCCTCCGCCGCGCCCTCGCTGAGATGGACCTCATCGGTATCAAGCGCGTGATCACCCACGGCGAGAAGGCCGCAGCCTACATGGCCGACGGCTACGCCCGCGCCTCCGGCAAGCCCGGCGTCTGCATGGCCCAGTCCGTCGGCGCCGCCAACCTTGCCGCCGGCCTGCAGGACGCCTACCTCGGCCTCTCGCCGGTCATCGCGCTGACGGGCCACAAGCGCAGCGACGAGCAGTACAAGAACGCCTACCAGGAGATCGAGCACTCCAAGCCGTTTGCATCGGTCACCAAGTTCAGCGCAGTCGTCGACAATGCCGAGCAGCTGCCCCACCTGTTGCGCCAAGCCTTTAGGGAGGCCACCACCGGCGCGCCTGCGCCCGTCCATCTTGACATCCAGGGCATGAGCGGGGATTTCGCTACCGAGGCCGAGGCCGACCTAGAGGTGATGTTCGAGGCCACCTTCGCCCAGCGCCCAGCCTTCCGCCCCGAAGCCGATCCCGAGAGCGTCCGCGCAGCGGCCCGCGCCCTTACCTCGGCCCAGCGGCCTGTCATCGTGGCCGGCGGCGGCGTCACTTCCTCCGGCGCCCAGCAGGAGGTCGTGGAGCTGGCTGAGATGCTTCAGATACCTGTGGCAACTTCCCTGAACGCCAAGGGCGCCATCACCGACAATCACCCGCTGTCCGTCGGAGTCGTCGGCTCCTACTCCCGCTGGTGCGCCAACCGTGTGGTCAGCGAGGCCGACCTGGTCTTCTACATCGGCAGCCACACCGGCAGCCAGGTCACCAACGAATGGCGCGTCCCCTCACCCGGAACGCCCGTGATACAGTTGGACATCGACCCCCGCGAGCTGGGGCGCACCTATCCGGCGGAAGTGGCGATGCACGGCGACGCCAAAGCCACGCTACGGCGCATGATCGAGGCCCTCGAACCCATCGGCGGCCGCGCCGACTGGACCGGCCGCGCCCAGCAACTGGTGCAGGAATGGCGCGACGACGTGGCCCCCCGGGCCAACTCCGAGGCCATCCCGATCATCCCCGAGCGCCTCTGCAACGAGATCACCCAGTTCCTGCCCTCGGACGCCATGCTGGTCGCCGACACGGGACACGCCGGCATCTGGACCGGGAGCATGATCGACTTCAACCACCCGACCCAGGAATACATCCGCTGCGCCGGCTCCCTCGGCTGGGGCCTGTCGGCGGCGATGGGCGCCAAGTGCGCCCTCCCGGACCGCCCCGTGCTGTGCTTCAGCGGCGACGGCGGGTTCTGGTACCACATCGCCGAGCTGGAAACGGCGGTACGCAACAACATCAACGTCGTCACCGTCATCAACAACAACAGCGCGCTCAGCCAGGACCAGCGCGGCGACGAGCGGGCCTACGCGGGCATGGAGGGCGGCCACCCCGAGGAGTTGTGGAGCTTCACCGACACCAACTTCGCCCGCGTCGCCGAGTCCATCGGCTGCTTCGGCATCCGCGTCGAGCATCCCGGCGACATCCAGAGCGCCCTCGAGCAAGCGTTTGCGTCGGGGCGGCCCGCCGTCGTCGACGTAGTGACCGATCCCCTCGACAGCCTCGCCCCGGTGCCGTGGAGCCCGTAGAGTAGTTCAACGGCCCGACGAAATCGTAGGGGCGCACAGCCGTGCGCCCCTCTCGCGAAGAATCTACTCAGTAATATGCCAAGCTCATTGGCGACCCACCCGCCCCAAAAACTCCCGCGCCGCGTCGTAGTCGCGCGCGCCGCCCCGGCGGATCGGCGGCACAAGGTACACATTGTGCAGGCCGGCCCCCTGGAACCTGCCGTACAGCTCCAGGGCAATCTCGACGCCTGAACGGCCCGCCTCCAGCTCGGCCCGCACACCGTCCGGGACGCTGCTGAACAGTACGCCGTCCTGCTCCAAAATCTGCAACCCCCAGAACACGGGCAGCGACAGCGCCTCGCCGCTCTGGCGCTCACAGCTTTCCCGGAACCGGCGCGCGTCGTCGGGATCGAAGATCGGCTGGGACATTAAGAAATCTGCTCCGGCCTCCACCTTCCGCAAGGCCAGACCTGCTTCCTCCTCCAAGTCTCGTCCCAGGTCGAAAGTAGCGCCGACGCAGAAGTTGGTCGGCTCACACAAGTTGGAGCCGCGAAAATCCACGCCCTCGCTCATGGAGCGTATGGCCGCGATGAGCTCGGTGGGGCGGTAGCCGTTCACCGACAGCAGGGCCCTGTCCCGGTCGTTGAACTGGTCACCCTGCACCACCACCAGGTTCTCCAGTCCCAGCATCTGCGCACCCAGCAGCAGCGACTGCAACGCCAGCCGGTTCATGTCCCTGGTGGCAATAGTGAAGACCGTCTCCTTGCCTGTTTCGCGGCGGATGGCGGCTGCCATCATCGCTGAGTTCGCGCGCACTGCCCTGCCGGGGTTGTAGGCTACGGAGATGAAGTCGGCGGGAATATCCGCGCGCCGCACCTCGCTGAGGCTGCCGGAGCGCGGAGGAGAGAAGTCGCAGATGAAACCGGGCCTGCCCGTGGCTTCGTAACAGTTATCGACAACCTTGACCACGTCTTGGCCCTCCCGGTTCCTGCCATCCCTTCCTCCTTGAGGGGGAGAGTTAGGGTGGGGGTGAAATCTCCGATTGCACGACTCTAGCCAGGATTGAAGGATTTCCCATCCTGTAAATCCCTGAATCAGGCAAATGGCAATTCAGACTAGGCGGCAGCCACCTGGTCTCGGTAGCTGCGAAAAAGGTTGATCGACTTTTGCTCGGAAAGGCCCACGAAGTACCGGTACCCGATGATGTACTCCATCACGTCACGGGCCAGCATCAGCAGGTTCTCGCGTGGTTCGGAGAGATGGAACAGGCTGTCCACGCCCTCCTCCAGGCCCACGTACAGCGTGTCCTCCAGCACCATGGCGTCCCGGTGCTCCATGTCATTGCGCCGCATCCAGCGCGAAAACACAAACGGCAGGTCGGTGAGTTGGTTCCATTCCTCCCCGAGATCGTAACGGTGCCCGTAGCCCCGCATCCCGCGGCGGCGGCGCAGAGCGGCGTCTCCCGATATGACCAGCGCGTCGTGCTCGTCGGCAGTCTGCACCAATGCAGGAGCGCCCAGCTTGTACTTCTCCGCCAGGAGCACCTGCAACAACTGGACCGTGGTGGGATCGACATCGGCAAGCGCGACCCGGCCTCCGTCCAGTTCCTCGATCGGCACCCGGGAGTAGAGCAGGTTACTTCCCGACCGGGCGGCCGAAGCCAGGCAAAATCCGGCGACCGGCGAAGCGTCGCCGTCCATGCCGAAACTGTCGGTGAGTGGCACCGGGCCGCCGTCTATCTCCCCTTCCCTGATCGCTTCAGCCACCCGGTTCAGGGGGACGTCCACCAGTTCCAACCCTCGACGCTCCATGTCGATGTAGAACGGCTCGAAACTGAGTTGCAATACCCGGCCGACTCTTACTGCCATCTGCCTGCACCAACTTGATTTTTGAAAGTACCGGGTGTGAAAAGGAGTCCTTCACGACAACCCTTCGCACTCGAATCAGCTACGATTTCCAGCCATCGATTGTAGGCAACGCCCAAATGCCAGTCAAGTTTAAGGATGGCGCCGCCAGCTCGGCGAATTCCGCCCAGACCGGAATGTAGTAAACTCACACAGAGGAACACGCATGACAATTCGACTGCGCTTCATCGCGATACCGCTGGTCCTGGCCCTGCTTGCCTTGACCGCGTCGTCTCTCGCCCTCGCGGACGAGGGGGATATCGAGGTGGTGGAGGCCACCGCCGTAAGCCAGTTTCCTGACGGCATCCTCTTCTCAGTGGAGGCCGAGAGCGCGGGTGTAATCGACGAGGTGCGCGTCTTCATTAAGAAGGCCGACCAGTCCGGCCGCAGCTCCTACCGCAGCATCGAGGTGGAGCCGGGCGAGATGGTGAGCGGCGAGACCCTGCTGCCCGTTACCGGCGGTGGTGGCGACTATTTCCCGCCGGGGACCAAGATCAGCTACCATTTCGAGATTCGCGACAAGACCGGCGGCGTTGTACGCACCGAAAGGACCGACTTCGTATACGAGGACAGCCGCTTCGAGTGGCTGACATTGGGCGACGACCTGATCACGGTTTACTACTATGGCGAGTTCGTCGAAGAACGCGCCCGCATCATCCTCGAGGCGGCCAGGGAGACCATGGACAACATGGTGAGTGTGCTGGGCATTGCGCCCACCGACCCGCTTCGCATCGTTTCCTACAACAACTACCGCCACATGGTGGTCGCCCTTCCATTCCGCTCATCGGCCGTGTCCCAGGACCTTCAGGCCCAGGGGATGGCCTTCAGCGACGAGAGGGTGCTGCTGATCCACGCCTTCGATCCCACAGTCACCGGCACCGTGTCCCACGAGTTCGTCCACCTCCTCGTCGCTGAGGCCGCCGGCGGCTCTTCAGCCCTCGTGCCCACGTGGCTGAACGAGGGCCTCGCGGAGTACGGCAACATCGACAAGACCGACGAGTACGACGCCGCGCTGCGTTACGGCATCTACACCCGCCGAATACGGCCCCTCTGGTACCAGCAGACCTTCAGCGGCGAACCGGAAGACATCCTCATCGCCTATGGGCAGGGCAAGTCCGTCGTTGAATTCATGGTCCGCCGCTGGGGTGAGGACAGGATAAAAGCCCTCTTCGAAGCGCTGCGGCACAGCAGGGACATCGACACCGCCCTGATGCGAGTCTACGGCGTAGACCAGTACGGCATGGACAGCGCCTGGCGCCGCTCGCTGGGCCTCGAACCCCTTCCTTCTCCCGAGCAACTGCGAAGCCGGGAAGAAGCAGCACAAAGCCAGGCGGCACCCGTCGACGAGGAGAACGTCGAACAGGACGCAGCCACTTCCGAGTCCGAACAGGAACAGCCTGAGGCAGAATCCACCGACCCTTCTGCCGTCAATGAGTCTGAGGCGGAAGAAGCGGAGTCTCAGCCCCAGGCAACGGTCGCGCCCCAGGAAGAGGAGCCGGGCGGCTCTTCGTCACCCTGCTCCGCACCGCCTCCGGGCGGCTCCTCAGTCGGACTGGGAATGCTTGGCCTGTTGGCTGCCCCATTCACCCTCGCCGGCATCCCCTTCCTGCGAAGGTTCAGGAAGACTGGCCGGGAAGATTAAGAAACTATCTCAAAACAGGTGAGTTGCTTTCCCGGCGTTCTCTCCGCACTACCTTTTCACCCCTACCCTCCCCTCCCCCTGAGGGGAAAGGGACTTTTGAGATAGCTTCTAAGAGCCTGTTGACGATCTCTTCAGGATTAGCACCGCGAAGGCGAGAACCACCATTTGCAGACTGGTATTGAGCTCTCTCTCGCAGTTCTTCCAGAGGCGGCGGCACTTATCCAGCCAACCGAAAGACCGTTCCACCACCCATCGTTTCGGCAGCACCACAAAGGTATGCAGTTCCTTGCGTTTCACTACCTCCACCGAAGCTCCCAACAGGTTCTGCACCGCCGCAGCAAAAGGCTCTCCGCTGTAACCCCCGTCGACCAACACCTTCTGCACCTGGTTCAGCGTGGCCCGGCTCCGGGAAAACATCGCTAATGCCCCAGCCCGGTCGGTAACATCGGCGGTGGTCACATCAATCGCATGGGGCAATCCTTGCGTGTCCACAGCGATATGGCGCTTGACCCCGGACACCTTCTTGCCCGGGTCATAGCCCTTGCTCCCGGCACTGTCGGTGTTCCTTACGCTCTGGGTGTCCACGATGCAGAAGCTGGTCTGCTCTGTCCGACCATTGTTTTGTCGGGCCGCGCCAACCAATTTTTTTTAAGACCTGCTCCAGAATTGACTCTTTCTCCGGGCCGGGACGCTCACTCCATTGGCGGAAATACTTGTAGCAGGTACGCCAGTCGGGAAAGTCCGCAGGGAGCATCCGCCACTGACACCCGCTCTTCAGAAGGTAGAGCACCCCGCAGAAAACGTCGTACAGATCCACGGTGCGGGGCTTGGTCCGACGGCGGGCCGATTCCAAAAAGAGCCTGTCCCAGAAAACGCCTGTTTCGACCGAAAGGAGTGGTGAGTGCCTTCGGGCGTTGCTAGTAGAGTCGGGTTCGACGGCAGATTACGACTTGATGAGTTTTGCGCGTCCGGGAGGGTCTTGGGATCGCACCGAAATCAGGGCACGGGGCCCGATGTGGGACTATGAGGCGCCAGTACGAAGGTCCCGTCCCGCCATATGCGCCAGAGAGTCCGCAGGTTGAAGGCGATTGCCAAGAGATTCCACTCAGCCGCCACGTTGACCAGGCCCCGCAGCAGGAATCTTCGGGCTCCCATTTGTTCCTTGGTAATTCCGAACACCGGCTCGACCAGTTGCTTTCTCAGCCGATATACCTCTTTCGCCAGGCTGGTGGACATCCAAGCCCGGTGCCGGCGCAGCACATCGTCGTGAGGCCCAATCCACAGACTACGGCCACGCTTGGATTTGGTGCATACCCCGTAGGCTGGACACTGCTGGCAGACGCCTGCGGAAGCGCGGTACTTCCTCATTGGCACTCCTCTTTTGTCTTCGCTGATGCCGATGAAGTGGAGCGTCTGTCCCTGGGGACATTCAAAGCTGTCGCTGGGTTCATCATAGGTGAACTGATCTTTGTGATAGGGACTTCTGAGGAACCGTTCCCGCGACTCCGGCACCACCACCTGCTGGCCACGATCCGCGCAATCGGCCAAGTCGCTCCCGGAAAAATACCCAGCATCGGCCAGCGTCATGGGTGTTCTGGTTCCCGTAGCCTCCTCAGCGCGCTCCATCATCGGCACCAACTGATAGTTGTCATTGGGCACAGACACCACGTGCGCGGCGGTGATCAACATGCCCGTGGGTTCCCCGTCCTGCTCCACTGGAGATACCATGGCCTGGGCGTTGTAGGCCGGCACGACGCCGTAGCTGGCCTTCATCAGCCGGGCGTCCTGGTCCGTAAGATTGATGCGCCTGGGCTTCTTTGCACCGGCCAACTCGTCCATCGCCTGCCGCAGGCGCTCTCTCAGCGCTTCCTTGTCGGCCAGTTCTTCAGGCAGATTGACGGCGCTGGCGTCTTCTCCACCTTCGTTCTGGGCTTCCAGATCGGCTATCGCCCGGTCCACCCGGTCTAACAACTGGGCCAGTCTCTCCCCGTCGTAGCTGCGGTGCACCGACGCGCTGGCGGCCATCTTGGTGCCATCCACCGCCTGCACCGCCAGGTCCACCAGCTTCATCGCCACCGCCGTCCGCACCGTGCGCTTGAACAAGCTCCGCATTTCCTGGCGATGGGCCTTGTAGAACCGCCAGAGGGTGTTGTGGTCCGGATGCTGCCATCCTGTCAGCCACAGGTACGGAATCTGGTCTCGACAGGCCGCCTCCAACTTGCGGCAGGAGCGCACTCCCGTCATGAACCCGTAAAGCCACACGCAGAGCAGGGACCTGGGATGGTAGGCCGGGGCTCCCAGCGGGTCCCCGTCTATTTCCACACCCAGCTCCGCCCAACCTTCTCTGCCCAAGGCGTCGACAAACTCGGCGACAAAACGAGCCGGATGGTCCAACGGCAGCAGTTCGTCAAGGGACGGCGGCAACAGCCACATCTGCTCTCGGTCCATATCCCGAAGTGGCATCTTATCGGCACCTCCGTCAGGCTTGACCACAGTCTACACCCCGACTTTTGAGACAGGCTCAAAAGGGAAGAATCCGGGCAAATTGCTCCCGGCTGATGTCGCTGGGATAGGAATGAGACATGATCGCTCTGCCTTGGTAATGCCTCAACCTAACATATTCCAAAGATCGTCAACAGGCTCTAAGGGGATGTCCTGATCCTTTCCTACCGCGTTCGCGGATTGAATGCGTCGTTCACCGCGTCGCCCAGCAGGCTGAAAGTGAACAGCAGCAACGCGAGCGTAGCAATCGGGAACATCAGCAGGTGCGGCGTGGTCCTGAGCACCGAGAGGCTGCCGTTCTCGTAGATCATCAGCCCCAGGCTCGGCACCGGTGGCTGAATCCCTATGCCCAGGAAGCTGAGGAACACCTCGGCCCCGGCAATCGAGCCCAGTCCCGCCGAAACCAGCACGATTATCGGCCCCGACACGTTGGGCAAAATGTGCCGGAATAGCAGCCGTGGTGTGCTGCATCCGGCCGCCCGGGCGGCGTCCACGTATTGCTCTTCCCGCGCTTGCAGCACCTGTCCTCGCACCAGCCGGGCCATCCCGAACCACGAGAACAGCGCCAACCCCAGGGACAGCGCGAAATAGTCCGCGATGCCCAGGTGAATGAAGTCCACCCCTAGCGTGTTCTCCATGCCCCTCAGCCATTCCACCATCGGAGGACGCACCGTCAGCACGATGATCAGCACCAGGAATATGTCCGGGAACGAGGTGGTGATCTCTCCCACCCGCATGATTATCGTGTCGGTCATCCTGCCGAAGTAGCCTGCCACCAGCCCCAGCGTGATCCCCAGCGCCAGTGTCCCTGTGGTCAGCGTTACGATGGTCAGAATGACAGTGGTCCGCAGTCCGTATATCACCCGTGTCAGGTTGTCCCGCCCCAGCCGGTCGGTGCCGAAGGGGTGGGCGAAGCTCGGCGACTGCTTGACTATCTCCAGGTTCTGCTCGTTGTACCCGTAAGGGGTGACCACCGGCGCAAGGAGTCCGCCACCGTACATGAGGACGATTATGGTCAGGCAGATAACGCCCACCCGGTTGGAAAGCAGGCGGCGCAGGGAGATGGTCAGGTAGTTGCGCCCCCGGCGCGGCTCAAGCTCCTCCAGCCCAACGCCGGCCTCACTACGCAACATTGCCCTGCCCCAACCTGATCCTGGGGTCCAAAACCGGGTAGATCAGGTCGATGATCAGATTGACCAATACGAACATCGTGGTGCCGATCAGCAGCACGCCGTCGATGATGGGATAGTCCCTCGCGAATATCGACTCGATCAGCAGGTTGCCAACGCCCGGTATCCCGAAGAACCGCTCCACGATGAAAGAGGTGAACGCAATCCCCGCCAGCGACAGTCCCAGGGATGTGACCACCGGAATCATGGCGTTCCTCAGGATGTGCCGCCGCTGCACCACCATCTCCGACAGCCCCTTGGCGCGGGCCGTCCGCACGTAGTCGAGGCTTATCACCTCCAGCGTGCTGGCCCGGGTCAGGCGGGTGACTATCGCCACACCCGGTACCCCCATGGCCACCGCCGGCAGGATGATGCTGGTCGAAAAGAACCCGTCCCACCCGTGCGTCGGCAGCAGGTCCAGCTTCCAGGCGAACACCCAGAGCAGACCGGGCGCCGTCAGGAAGACAGGCACCGACTGCCACGACAGTGTCATCATCACTGCCGCGGTGTCCCACAGGGATCCCTGCCGCAGCGCCGCGAACAGCCCGATGGGCACACCCAGCCCGACGGAGAGGATCATCGCTGCGATGTTGAGCTGCGCCGAGACCCACATCTTCGCCTTGAGCAACTCGGTGACCGTGCGGCCCCGGTACTTGAAGCTCTCGCCGAAGTCGCCGCGGGCCACGTTGCCGATGTACCGCCCATACTGGACGAAGATGTTGTCGTTCAGTCCCCGTTGCTCCCTGATGCGCTCGACCACCGCCGGGTTGGAGTGCTGGCCCATCAACACCTGCACCGGATCACCCGGCCCGTACCTTCCCAGCACGAAAGTCACGAACGACACCGTGAACAGGATCACGGGTAGCCACAGCAGTCGGCGCAGAAGGTAGCCGGTCAATAGTCCCCCGTTACTTCCTTATTTCTCAATCGGGAGGCTATTCCTCCGTCAGGTATATGAACCGGTAGCGCGGGATGATCAGCGGCGGCAGCAGGTAGTCGTGGACGTTGGGCTTCACCAGCAGCTTGCTTTCGCCGTCGAACCACAGAGGCACCCACGGAGCGTCGTCAATGATCATCTGCTCGGCCTGGTTGTAGAGGGCGTACCGGGCTTCCGTGTCCGTCTCCACCCGGGCCTTCATCAGCAGTTCGTCGACTTCCGGGTTACTGTAGTGGGTATGATTGTTCGTGCTCTCGCTGTGGAACAGAATGTCCAGGAAGTTTTCCGGGTCAGGATAGTCCGCGATCCACCCGATGTCGAACATCTGGAACCGACCCTTGTGCAGGTCCTTCAGGAAAGTGGCGAACTCGGTCTGCTGGAACTCCGCAGTGATCCCCAGGTTCTGCTCCCACATCTGCAGAATCACTTCCATGTCGAGGCTGACGTTTGCTCCGAAGCTGCCTGGCGTCGTGATCGTGATTGGCGGAATGTTATCCAGGTCCTCTCCATACTTGGACTCTTCCAGCAGTTGCTGGGCCTTCACCGGGTCGTATTCGTATCCTCGTACCGCCTCGTCGTAGCCCGGGAAGTTGGGAGGCAGGATGCCGTCCGCCGGCTTCACGAGATCGCCGAGTACGATGCTGGCTATCTCTTCTTTGTCGATGGCGAAGTTCAACGCCTGGCGCACCTTCACATCGTCCAGCGGCGGCTCGTTAACATTCAGGCCGATGTAGTTGACGCTGAACGAAGCCGGCGCCGTCTTCAGCTCCGGGTACAGCTCGTTGCTGGGGTCGTCCAAGCGGTCCAAGTCGGCCAGCCCCACGCCGGCCACGTGGATCTCGTCGTTCTCGTACATCAGCATCGAGGTCCCGCCGCTGAGAATGAATTCCACCTCCTCCAGCTTCGGCGCTCCCAGATGGTAGTGCTCGTTGCGTCCCAGCACCAGGGTCTCGCCCACCCGGTACTCCTGCAGCCGGAAAGGTCCGGTGCCATTGGGCTCGCGGAACCAGGTGCGCGGGTTCGCCTCAACATTCTCCTGGTCCAGCACGAACCCTGTCGGATAGGTCAGCTTTGCCAGGAAATACGACTTCGCCTCGTCGATCCTGATCTCAAGGGTGTGCTCGTCGATGACCCTGACCCCGGAAATCGTGGTGGCGTCTCCGGCCACCTTTTCCTTCACGCCTACGATGTCCCCCAAGTATTGGTCCACCACTGGCGACTCCGTCAGCGGGTTCGTCACCCGTTCCAGGGACCACTGGACGTCCCGCGCCGTCACGGGCTTGCCGTCATGGAACTGCGCATCGGGCCGCAGGTGGAAAGTGTAGACCGTTCCGTCGCCGCTCACGTCCCAGGTCTCAGCCAGGTCGGGGACAATGTCCAGGTTGGGATCGATGGTCACCAGCCCGCCGAACACCTCGACGATGATTCTGGCGGAGGTCGCGTCCGTGGTCACATGGGGGTCAAGTGTCGGCGGATCGACGAAAAGCTGCACCAGCTTGGTGGTGTCCCCTGCTCCGCCGCCACCATCGCCTGATGGCTGCGCCTCATCCTGCTGCACGGCCGCCGCGGGCGCCTCGGTCGGGGCCGCTGTGGGATCGGGAGCAGTCGTCGGCGCTGCCGAGTCCCCTCCGCAGGCCGCAAGCGCCAGCAGCGCGGCCATAGCCACGACAATGGCAATCCACCTGTTGACCAAGATTTCCTTCATTGCCTCAGTCCTTGAGCGCCCCATGCAGCGGGCGCAGTTTTTCACGATAGTACACCGGTATTTTAGGATTCACTTCTTGCAGGTTTCAATGCGCTCCGCTTTCCCTTGAGGTGGCTATCTTACCCTTCCTCACCCTAACTTGGAGCGATATGAGCCAGATCGTCCCTCAATATCCCTGGAAGCGACGGTTTTAGCGTTTTCCACCGGCACCGGACCATCACCCCCGAGAAAGCGGAGAGTCAGGAGAGGGAGTATTGCAGCCGGCGTCGCGCTCTGTCCGCTTGTAACCGAATCCGCTATTTGTTAGCATGGAAGTGCGTGGCGAGCGTAGCCGAGTGGTCAAGGCGCCTGTCTGTGGCACAGGAGATCACGGGTTCGAACCCCGTCGCTCGCCCCAACCTCTCCGGTGCATTCCCCTAACCACCAGCGCCTGTAGCTCAATGGATAGAGCACTGGGCTTCGGACCCAGGGGTTGCGGGTTCGAGTCCTGCCAGGCGCGCCACTTCACTTCGACTGCATTCTCCCTTTGACCATGCCGCTAATACGGCGCTGCTCAGGCCCCGGATTCGTGCTGCACCCTGCAAACTTCCCGTCAGAGCCGCCGGTTCACCCCCAATTGCCAATGCGCCTATAATGTTCGCAACGCACCTTCCCCAGCCGCTCAGGAGGCGCCTATGGCAACCCGAACGCATATTGACGCGGACGCGCGCGACTATGTTCTTCAGACAGCGGAGGACGCCGACGTAAAGTTCGTCCGCCTCTGGTTTCCCGACATCCTCGGCAACCTGAAGGGCTTCGCAATCAACGCCGCCGACCTTCGCGACGCCATCGAGGAAGGTGTCGGATTCGACGGCTCAGCCATCGAGAGCTACGCCCGCTCCGACGAAAGCGACATGCGGGCCTTTCCCGACCCCAACACCTTCGCCCTCCTGCCCTGGCGCCCCCAGCAGAACGCCGTCGCCCGCATGTTCTGCGACATCCAGCGCCCCGGCGGCGACTCCTTCGACGGCGATTCCCGCGCCATCCTGAAGCGCAACCTGGAGCGCCTCGCCCGCATGGGCTATACCTACTATGTCGGCACCGAGCTGGAGTATTTCTACCTCAAGTCTCCCGACGACCCGGCGCCCCTCGACCACGGCGGCTACTTCGACCAGCTTTCCAGCCAGCCCTCCAGCGACCTCCGCCGCGACACGGTGCTGAACCTGGCCGAGATGGACGTTCCGGTCAAGTACTCGCACCACGAGGCCGCCCCCAGCCAGCACGAGATCGATCTGCAGTACACCGACGCCCTCGCGATGGCGGACAGCGTGATGACCGCCCGCCTCGCAATCAAGGAGCTTGCCCAGCAGCGAGGGGTCTATGCCACCTTCATGCCCAAGCCCATTCCCGGCGTCAACGGCTCCGGGATGCACATTCACCAGTCTCTCTTTCGCGGCGAGCACAACGCATTCTTCGACGAAGACGACGATCACTACCTGTCCGAGGTAGGCCGCAAGTTCATCGCCGGCCTGCTCCGCCACGCCCCCGAGATCACCCTGGTCACCAACCAGTGGGTGAACTCCTACAAGCGTCTCGTCCCCGGATACGAGGCCCCGGTCTATGTCTCGTGGTCCCACGTGAACCGCGCCGACCTCGTCCGCGTGCCCGCCTACAAGCCGGGCTACGAGAGCTCCACGCGGATCGAGTACCGCGCTCCCGACCCGGCCTGCAATCCGTACCTGGCCTTCAGCGTGATGCTGGCCGCCGGCATGAAGGGCATCGAGGAGGACTACCCGGCCCCGCCTCCTATGTCCGCCAACGCCTCCGCCATGAGCGAGGAGCAGCGCCAGGCCCTCGGCGTCCGCTCACTGCCCACCAGCCTCGGTCACGCCATCGCCCTGGCCGAGGACAGCGATGTGCTCCGCGAGGCCCTCGGCCCTCACATCTTTCCCAGCTTCATCCAGAACAAGCGGAAGGAGTGGGACGAATACTGCTCCCAGGTAACCAACTACGAAATCAGCCGTTACCTCCCCCAGCTCTAGCCCACGGGCGGGTCCACGAACACAAAAGGAAAGGCCCCCGTTAGACGGGGGCCTGTTTCTTACGATGCCGCGTGGTGAAGGGGTCCGGTCGCTCTAAAGGGAACTGCCGTAATCGCAGCCGATTCCGTCGTGCTTCGGCGCGGCGTTCCCGCCGTCGGCGGCCACCGGAATAACGGCAGCAATCGTCAGCAGCGCAACGAATACCAGTGGAATAATGATTCGGCGCATTTCTCCGTCCTCCCGGCGTGTCTCTGAATTACTGGCACAACTCTAGCAGTCTGTCACCGCGAAATCAACCCGTTCATGCTTTACGGCTGGGTCCGAGAATTGTTCCCTCTCCCTCCGGGAGAGGGTTAGGGTAAGGACGTCCCCTCCTCGCAATCGACCTCAAGCCGTTCGTCCTGAGCCTGTCGAAGGACGGTGCGACAGCAACCCCTGTCCCAAACGGCGCCTTGAACCCGACTTGCCCGTCCTGTACCATCCCATCGCCCTGTAGCGGCACCCACACTTCCCACCTGCCAGGAGCCGACATGCCCGAAGTCAAGCCCATCCCCGACGGCTACACCGCCATCACACCCTACCTGATCGTCGAAAACGCCGCCGGATTCATCGACTTCCTCGTCAACGCCTTCGGGGCCGTAGAGCGCCTGCGCGTCCCCATGCCCCAGGGAGGCGTCGGCCACGCCGAGGTCGAGATCGACGGCGCGGTGATGATGCTCGCCGACGCCATGCCGCCCGCGTTTCCGCCCACCGCCAGCCTGATCCACCTCTACGTCGACGACATGGACGCCGTCTACGCCCGGGCCCTAGCCGCTGGCGCCACCTCTGACGACGAGCCTTCCGACATGTTCTACGGCGACCGCCTCGCCCGCATCACCGACCCCTACGGCAACCACTGGTCCATAGCCACCCACGTCGAGGACGTAACGCCCGAGGAGCTGGAGGCGCGTCTCGCGGCGATGGGGGAGGGGTAGTCAGCTTTAGGCTACTCTCGAGAAGTCTGCCTCTTCACACTGTGTACCCCATCACCGCACTCAGCCGCTCTCCCAACCGCTCCTCTGCCACCTCGAGGTCGTACTGGCTCTGCAGCCCCATCCAGAACCCGGCGGAGTTCCCGAAGAACCGCGAGAACAGCAGCGCAGTCTCCGCCGATATGCCCCGCTCCCCGTTGACGATCGCGTGAATCCGCCGCGCATCCACCCCGATGGATTTGGCCAGGCGGTACTGCGTGATATTCATGGGGCGCAGGAATTCTTCGTCCAATATCTCTCCGGGATGGATGGGCGGCAACTTCTCGGTGTTGGTCGTCGCTTCCGTAGTCATGATTTCCTCCGTCCATACGGCATAACGGCTAGTGGTAGTCAACAATCTCCACTTCGTAGGCGTCTCCATCGATCCATGTGAAGCAGACCCGCCACTGGTCGTTGATTCGGACGCTGTGTTGTCCTGCCCGGTCCCCAGACAGAGCCTCAAGGCGATTCCCGGGAGGTGTCCGCAGATCATTCAGGTTCTTGGAGTTGTTAATCAGCATCAGCTTTATCTGGGCTCTGCGCTGTAGCGATTCAGAGAATCTTCGCACGCGTCTGCGCTCTGCCACGGCCTGGGTGTCCCTGTCCCGGTAGCTCTTGATCACTCACTGATAATAGCGCGAGTCACTATTAGTGTCAATCGCTACTATATTTGAGACAACCTGTATAATCGCCCCAATCCTGCTGCCGCCGCTCCGGCGGCGCAACACCGACTCGGAGGCATGACATGGCCGGAAAGATACGTCTCGGCATCATCGGCGCCAGCCCCACAGTGGGCTGGGCACATCGCTCCCACCTGCCCGCCATCGCCGCCAGCCCGGAGTACGAGCTCACCGGCGTCTGTACCACCCGTATGGAGACCGCCGAGGAGTCCCAGCGCCAGTACGGCGCGGTGATGGCCTTCGACAACTACGAGGACATGCTGGCACACCCCGACATCGACGCCGTGGCCGTGGTGCTGCGGGTGCCGGCCCACTACCAGATCACGAAGGACGCCCTGAACGCCGGCAAGCACGTCTTCACCGAGTGGCCCCTGGGCCGCACCACCGGGGAGGCCGAGGAACTGGCCGGCCTCGCCCGCGACAAGGGAGTCAAGGCCGTCGTCGGACTCCAGGCCCGCGCCGCCCCCGCCGTCCTGCAGATGAAGCAACTGGTCGAGCAGGGCTATGTCGGCGAGATCATGGCCTGCTCCATGACCCTCATACGAGGCGGCGTGCTGGCTCGTCCCTCCGGCCGCACCTGGCAGCGCGACGTGGAGCTGGGCGCAAACACCCTGACCATCGCCACCGGCCACTCCGTCGACGCCATGCGCTTCGTCGTCGGCGACTTCGCCGAGGTGTCCGCCGTCGTCTCCACCCAGGCCGATCAGTGGTACGAGACCGACACCGACCAGTACCTCGACGTCACCTCTCCCGACAATATCCTGATCAACGGCCGCTTGGCCGACGGCGCCGTCGTCTCCGCCCACGTGGCCAGCATCCCCTGGGCCGGCAGCGGCTACCGCCTGGAGGTGTACGGCCGCGAGGGCACCCTCATCGCCGACTCCGAGGATTCCCCGCAGCTCGGCCCGGTGCGCCTCCAGGGCGCCCGCGGCAGCGACGAGCTGGAGGAGCTATCTATCTCCGGCCAGCACCACTTCGTCCTCGAGGGGATGCCTCAAGGCGCGCCCTACAACGTCGGACAGCTCTACTACATGTTCGGCGAGTCCATCCGAGGCCAGGGCGAGCGGATGCCCGACTTCGACACCGCCGTTGAGCTCCACCACCTCGTCGACGCCATCCGCCAATCGTCGGAAACGAGACAGACGGTAACCATCGACGCCTGACGGTCCAGCAACTATCCCCAAAGTCCCCTCCCCCTGAGGGGGAGGGTTAGGGTGGGGGTAAAATGGTGGTGTGCAGAGCCTCTCCTACTGGGTCAACCCATTTGGATTGATGGCTATTCCTTCCGTTCGCCCTGAGCCTTTCGGCAAGCTCAAGACAGGCCTGTCGAAGGGCTAGCCGCCCGTGGTTCGACAAGCTCACCATGAACGGACTCCCGGGTTGCCCATCAATACAAAAGTGACGGTCTACTACTGCCCTCTCGCCACCAAGAGCACCTGCACCCTGACCTCGTCGGCCAGGTAGACCACCGACCGGGCCGTGGGCTTTGCCAGGCCCAACTGCTCCCAGGTGAAGGTCGTCGTGCCCAGGATGTTGATGACATCCCCGTCCTTGCGGGCCGTAACATCGAACACCAGCGGCGTCACGGTCTCGCCGATCTGGAGCGACCCCTCCAACTGCCCGACGGTCTCCTCACCGTCGAGGAAACTCTGTGGCAGGTCCGGCAACTGGTCCACCGTGACCACGGCCTCCGGAGTGTCCGGGAACAGCCTGGTCTGGATGTACCGGTCCCGGAACTGCTGGTCGCTGGACAACGAGTGCAGGTCCAGCGTCACCACCGACTGCTCACCGTCCAGGTCGGCGACGCCGCTGAGCCCCCTGCTCGATATCACCGCGTCGAAGCGGACCGGAGCACGGCCCAGCTCTTCCTCAACCGTGAAGGTGATCTCCGACCCCTCTCCGATAACGTATTGACCGCCGGCCATCGGCCCTGGCTCGGATATAGGTTCCTCGGTGGGAGTGGGAGCGTGCGTCTGCGTCTGAATTCTGCCCGCCGCCACTAAAGTTGCCGTCGCGGGCGCTTCGGTCGCTTTCGGCGCCGTCGTCGCGGGAGCCGCCGACGGCGGCGCCGGCAGCGACAGCTCTCCGCTCTCGGCGTCGCCCTGGGTTACCAGCGCGAACCCCAGCACCAGCGCAATGACCACCGGCACAACGGGCGTCCAGCCCTTCCAGCCCAGGTCGGGACGGCTGAAGTACGACGCCAGCAGCGGCGTAAACGCGATGCACGCCACGAAGGCGATGGCCGCAAGCGGAAGCACGAACGAGAAGAACCTGTCCAGGAAGCTGTTCCCCACGAACGCAACGACAAGCACCAATACGAACAGGACAACCAGCACCCCGTTCACCACCAGCGGCCGCTCGCCCATCCGGTTCCACAGCACCCCGGCGATCGCGCCCAGCACCAGGCACGCCACCGCCACCGTCGCGCTGTTGAACGCGCTGTCAACCGGGGAATGCAACGGGAGCGACACCAGCACTGCGATGATCGCGGCTATCGACCCGGCGACCAGTCCTGCACGCATCTACCTTTTCCTCCGTGCCCTGGAATCTTTGCCCATCCAGACTCAGCATTACGATTATAGTCAACCGTTTGAGGAAACTATGAATGAGGTTAATACGAAATAGGCCGGATCAGAAAGCTGACCGAAATCTGCAAAGAAGAAGGGGCAGTACCTTCGTCCGCCCCTCCGTGGCTCCAAGCGCAAATGTGGCCTCGCCGCACTGCTGTCAGAGGCTTCGCATTACAGGCCCATTGCGTAGCAGGCCCTACGCGGGTCGGCGCCGGTGCTCAGGTAGCCCGTCTCAGGGTCGCGGACCGACACGGTGGCGCCCATGCCGCAGTCCACCGCCCGCGCGATCCTGTGCCCGCGAGCCCTCAGTTCCTCCGCTGTGGTCTCCGGGATGGCGTGCTCCAGGTCAAGTCGTCCCGGGTGGTAGACATGAGGGTAGAAGGAGTTGACGTTGCTCTGCGTGGCGAACCGGGGCGATTCCACGGCCTGCTGCGGGTCCATCCCGAACAGGATCACGTTCAACATCAGCTGCACGTTGGCCTGGGCCTGGTTGTCTCCGCCGGGGCACCCGACGGTCATCACCGGCTGGCCGTCCTTGCAGATGATGTAGTTGACCAGCGTGGTTCGGGGCCGCTTCCCCGGCTCCACCACGTTGGGGTGCCCATCCTCGCAGTTGAACATCTCGATCCGGGTGCTGAGAGCACAGCCCAGTTCCGGGAAGAATACCGACTTGGCGAAGGCCCCTCCGCTGATGGTGCCGCACACCATGTTGCCGTACTGGTCCATGGCCGAAACGTGAGTGGTTCCCTCCCGCGCCGACGCGTCCGCCGTCTCCGGGTTGGACGGGTCCGGCAGGCCGTTGCCGCGGGCGCCGTTGCTGCCCCGCGACTTGCTGGAGTACCTCCAGGGGTCTCCCGCTTCCGGCTGGGCCGGGTAGGCGGTCTCCAGGTCGATCAGCCGGGCGCGTTCGGCGGCGTACTCCTTCGACAACAGGCCGTCTATGGGAATGGTCGAGAACTCGGGGTCGCCATAGTGCGCCTCACGGTCGCCGAAGGACAGCTTGATCGCCTCGGAAACGGTGTGGATGTAGGCCGGGGTGTTGTGGCCCATCGACTTGAGGTCGAAGTTCTCCAGCATGTTCAAGGTCTGCATCAGGACAGGGCCTTGAGTCCAGGTGTTCTGGCCGTATATCTCGTAGCCGTGGAAGGTGGTCTTGACCGGCGCATCGAACTGCGACTTGTACGCCGCCAGATCGTCCATCGACATGATGCCGCCGACGCGGGCCACCGAGTCGGCGATCTGCTGGGCGACCGGGCCGCGGTAGAAGACGTCACGGGCTTTCCGCAGGCCCTCAACCCTGGACAGCGAATGGCCGTTGCCCGACCCAGGCGTCATGGCCCGGAGCGTGTTGGCCAGTCCCGGCTGTCGCAACAGCGTTCCGGCGGCAGGCAGTTGGCGGTTGTGGTAGAACACGTCCCACCCGCCGGGGCCGTACAGGTCGAACTGCTGCGCCGTAGCCGCCGAGTCCAGCCTGTCAATCATGTACTCGTAGTTGGGAATACCGTCGGAGGCATAGGCGATGGCCGGGGCCAGTATCTCGTCGATGCTCTTGGTCCCGTAGCGCTCCACTAGGGATATGAACGCGTCCACCACGCCGGGCAAGGTGAAGGACAGGTGCGACTGCTGGTGCCCCGGACCCGTGGGAATGCGCTCCAGTCCCTGGGATTTGTAGAACTCGGGCGTCGCCTTCCCCGGCGCGGTCCCCTGCCCGCTGAGGGACAGCAGCTCCCCGCTTCCCGCGTCGTAGAGCATGAATACGCCTTCGGCGGCAAGGGAATACGATGCGATTGGTTCCACGACCGCCGCGGCGAACCCTGCCGCCACCAATGCGTCGAAGGCGTTGCCGCCGGTCAGCAGCATCCGCATTCCGGCCATTGAGGTCAGGTAGTGGCCGCTGGAGATCACTCCCTGCGTTGACCTGATGACGGGCCGCCCCGTGGACTGCTGCGTGACATTCCCTTGTTCGGTGTTGACCGCACTCTGCTGGTTGACCATCTCGGCTCCTGCAACTCTCGAATTCAAACGCGCCGGGGGACGACCTCACCCTAGCCCTCTCCCGGAAGGAGAGGGGATTTGGCACACGCTATGTTCCCCGCTATTGTACGTCCACCACCGCGTCTCGTCCCGGATACTCCCAGACCCCCTCCCCGTTAACCAGGTGTGGCGGCATGAAGTACTCTCGGGTGTCGGGCCCGCCGAACCCGGGAATGAACGACTGCACCACTCCCTCGGACTCCAACGCGGCCCTGACGATCTGCTTGTTGAAGTTGCTGATGTCCTCGCGCTCCAGGAATTCGTCCACCGGCAGCCAGAGACACTCCTGGATTTCATCCGCCTGCATGGTGATTTCGCGGCTCAATGGGCGAAGGCGTCCGACAAAGTAGATATCGGACTTCCCGTATCGGTATCCGTGCCAATGCCGGAAGCAGGCGATTGTCTGGAACTCCGCCTCCACCCCCGTCTCTTCCAGTACCTCCCGCTCCACGGCCTCGGCTAGGTTCTCTCCCGGATGCAGAGCCCCGCCGGGCAGCTTGAGCGTGGGTGGCCGGCCGGCCACGCCGTAGATTTCCCTTACCACCAGCAGTTCCCGCTCCGGTGTCAGCACGACCCCGCCAATGCCAATGAAGTGCGTGGCGAAGTGGGGGAGCCAAGCGCCTTCCTGGAGGATGGTCGTGAGCATGAGGTAATCTTCGCTGCTGTGGTGGAAGATGAATCCCTGGTTGACCGCTTCGGGAATTAGGGCGGACTTTTCGATGGGCACTTCCAGCCACGCCGCCCTGATGCCGTCGGCGGTCCACTGCTTCAGGGATGCCTCGAGCCTCTGGGCGAATTCACCCGCATCGGGAGGCAATTCACCGGGAGCGATAACCATGCCGCCAAAGGGATTCTGTCTCGCTTCCAGGGTTGAGCCTCTTGCCGGCCCGCCCGCTGGCAACTGCTCACTGGACAACTGAGTCATTGGGGCCTCGCATAGTAAATAGTAAGAGGTTCGGCGGCCGCATGATGCCCGCCGCCGCCAATGCTACGGCGCATCTCCCATGCCGTCAAATCTGGTGACGCCTGCGCCTTGCGCCCGCTGCGGCGTACGGGGAGAATACGGGCAACGATTTCAGGAGACGCCCCCACCCCAACCCTCCCCTGGAGGGAGAGGGAGTATATCCGAGTGTCCACTGCCCACTTTCACCCCATAGTCCGCGAGTGGTTCGAGGACCGCTTCCATCAACCCACCGGGGCGCAGGCCGAGGGCTGGGCTGCCATCGGCGAGGGCCGGCACACGCTTATCGCGGCCCCCACCGGCTCCGGGAAGACCCTCGCCGCCTTCCTGACCTGCATCGACGGGTTGGTGCGGCAGGGCCTCGAGGGAGAGCTTCCCGACACCACGCAGGTCGTGTACGTCTCCCCCCTCAAGGCGCTCTCCAACGACATCCAGAAGAACCTGGCTATGCCGTTGCAGGAGATCGCCGAACTGGCGGCGCGGCGGCAAGTTGAAGGACGCCCTCACTCTGGCCCTCTCCCGGGGGCGTGGGGAGAGGGGATGTTGTTGGGAGAAGGAACTTTCCCCGAAATACGCATTGGTCTCCGCACCGGCGACACTCCGCAGTCGGAACGCCAGAAGATGGCGAAGAACCCCCCGCATATCCTCATCACCACCCCGGAGTCACTGTACATACTGCTCACCTCGGCCAGCGGCAGGCGCGGGCTGAAGGGTGTCAGGACTCTCATTCTCGACGAAATTCACGCCGTAGCCGACGACAAGCGCGGGTCTCATCTCTCGCTCTCAGTGGAACGGCTCTGCGCCCTTTCGGAGAATCCGGTGGTTCGCATAGGTCTGTCGGCCACCCAGAGACCCATAGAAGAGGTGGCCCGGTATCTCGTCGGGAACGAATCGATCAGCCCTGACGGAGTCCCCGACTGCACCATCGTGGACACCGGGCACGCCCGCAAGATCGACCTGGCCCTCCAACTCCCGGAGCAGGAACTGGGCCCGATAGCGTCCCACGAACTCTGGGGCGAAACCCTGGACGCCATCTCCGAGCTGGTAAAGGCGCACGATACGACGTTGGTGTTCGTCAACACCCGCCGCCTCGTGGAGCGGGTATCCCATCAATTGAGCGCCCGCCTCGGCGAAGAGGCGGTCGTTGCCCACCACGGCAGCCTGTCCCGGGAAACCAGGCTGGACGCCGAGCAGAAGCTGAAGACCGGGCAGGTCAAGGTGTGCGTCGCCACCGCATCCCTGGAGCTGGGCATCGATATCGGCGACGTGGACCTTGCCTGCCAGATAGGTTCTCCCCGTTCCATCAGCATACTGCTGCAACGGATTGGCCGGTCCGGTCACTCGGTGGGCGGCACCCCCAAGGGCCGGCTGTTCCCTCTGACCCGCGATGAGCTGACCGAGTGTATCGCGCTGTCCCGGGCGATTCGCCGCGGCAACCTGGACACCCTCTCCATACCGGAGTGGCCTGTGGATGTTCTGGCCCAGCAGATAGTGGCTTCCTGCGCCCAGGAGGACTGGCCGGAAGACGACCTCTATACCCTCTTCCGCCGCGCCTACCCCTATCGAGACCTGCCTCGGGACAAGTTCGACCAGGCAGTCGAAATGCTGTCTGAGGGTTTCGCTCGACGACTTGGCAGAGGAGCCGCATACCTTCACCGGGACCGGGTCAACGGCACGGTGAAAGGACGGCGCGGGGCTCCCCTTGCCGCCATGACCAGCGGCGGGGCCATTCCGGAGAATGCCGACTACGATGTAATCGCCGAGCCGGAGGACACCTTCGTCGGCACCGTCAACGAGGACTTCGCCATTGAAAGCCTGAAGGGCGACGTATTCCTGCTGGGCAATACCGCCTGGAAGATTCGGAGGGTCGAGAGCGGCCGCGTTCGGGTGGAGGACGCCCACGGCCAGCCGCCCACCATACCCTTCTGGCTCGGGGAAGCTCCGGGGCGGACTACCGAGCTCTCCGACGAGGTTACGGAAATCAGGGAAGGGATCGACGAGCTGCTTCCTGACTCCGCTGCCGCCCAGGAGTGGGTTGTATCCGAGTCGGGCGTTGACCTAGAAGCGGGCCGACAGCTGGTTGCCTATATCGAGGAGGGAAAGCGGGTCCTGGGGCTGACACCCTCGAAGAACCGGGTCATTGCCGAACGCTTCTTCGACGACAGCGGTGGAATGCAACTGGTGATCCACGCCCCCTTTGGCGCCCGGATCAACCGGGCCTGGGGCATGGCGCTGCGCAAGAAGATATGCCGCTCCTTCGACTTCGAGCTGCAGGCGGTGGCCACCGACGACGGACTCAATTTCTCGCTCGGCCCCGGCCTCTCCATGCCGGTGGGGGACGTGTTCACCTACCTCAAGTCCGGCACGATCGAGGAAGTGCTCACCCAGGCGATCCTCCAGGCGCCCATATTTGGCACCCGGTGGCGCTGGAACTCCACGCGCGCGCTGGCCATTCTGCGCCACACCGGCGGCAAGAAGGTGCCGCCGCCCCTCCAGCGGATGCGCTCCGACGACCTTCTGGCCGCGGTCTTCCCCGCCCAGGTTGCCTGCCAGGACAACGCGCCTCCCGGCGACATCGAAGTACCCGACCATCCGCTGGTGTTCGAGACCATGCGGGACTGTCTCACCGAGGCCTCGGACCTGGAGGGGTGCCGTGATCTTCTGGCAGGCATCGAGTCCGGGCAGATAGAGATACACGGCCGGGAGACCGTGCAGCCCTCGGTATTCTCCCATCAGATTCTCAACGCCATGCCGTATGCCTTCCTCGACGACGCGCCACTGGAGGAGCGGCGTGCTCGGGCAGTATCCCTCCGGCGCGCCCTTCCCGAGGACTCACGCGACCTGGCCAGCCTCGACCCGGAAGCCATCCGTCAGGAATCGGAAAACGCCTGGCCGCGCATCAGGGACGAAGACGAACTGCACGACGCGCTGCTGACGCTCGGCGTCCTCCCGGAAGGCGTCGAGGGAGTAGGCAGACCGTCAATGGAGGCCCTGCCGATCAGGAACTGGCTGGCTGAGTTGGGCGCCGCCGGCCGGGTTTACCGGGTCACCGCAAAGTCCACCGAAGGCCAAGCACCTGCTATTGACGCATGGGTTGCCGCCGAGCGCCTGGACCTCGTCCGAGCCGCCTATGACGATATTTTGGCCTCTCCGGCCCCGGGACCATCCCTGCCGCTCTTTGCCAGCGGCGCATTTCAGGGAAGCAGGGAAGAGGCAATTCTCGCCCTCGTTCGCGGGTGGGTGGACTCCATCGGGCCCTTTACTGCCGCTGAATTGTCGGAGACGCTGGCCCTTCCTGCGGACGACGTAGCCTATGCTCTGGCGCAACTGGAAAACGAGGGCATCGTGCTGCGCGGAAGCTACCGCAGCGGCTCGGGGAGCGACGAGTTCTGCGACCGCCGCATTTTGGCCCGCATCCACCGGTCAACCATAGATTCGTTGCGCAGCCAGGTGAAGCCCGTCTCATCCGCCACCTTCATCCGCTTCCTGCTGGACTGGCAGCATGTAATGCCTGAAGCGAAGGTCCACGGGGAAGGCGGCCTACTGGCGGTCATCGAAAAACTACAGGGGTTCGAAACGGCCGCCGGGGTTATCGAAGAGGAAGTTCTGGGAAACCGGATCACCGAATACAGCGGCCTGATGCTGGACCGGCTCTGCATGAGCGGCGAGGTGGTGTGGGGACGCTTTTCTCCTCGACTCCCTTCTCAACAGGCGTTTGGCTACAACGGCACGGGCGGCGGGCGGGCTGCCTTCGGTCGCTCCACTCCCGTAGCCATGGGACTGCGCGAGTCTCTGGACTGGCTGTTGCCGGAAGAGCCTCCGGCCACGGACGGACTCGCCGGCGCAGCGCAGGAGACCCTGGAGTACCTTCATGGCAGGGGAGCCTCCTTCCTCTCCGACATAGCGTCTGCCACGAAGCGCCTGCCCAGCGACGTCGAAGAGGCTCTATGGTCGTTGGCTGCATCCGGCATCGTCACTACCGACGGGCTGGAGGCCATGCGGCAGAGGCTGAGGGGCGCCAAGCGCCCACGTCGTTCGTCCGGTGCAGCAAGGGCTGTAAGGCCGCGCCGCAGCTTCAGCCGGTGGTCGCTGCTTGAAGCGCCCGACCCCGTTGAAGACCGCACTGAGGCTGTGGCTCGGCAACTGTTGCTTCGCTATGGGATACTCTTCCCCGAACTGCTGGCCCGCGACTCCCTCGCAGTCCGTTGGCGCGACATGGCCCGGGTGCTGCGGCGGCTCGAAGCCCGAGGGGAAATACGGGGCGGCAGGTTCGTAGCCGGATTCATTGGCGAGCAGTTCGCGCTGCCGGAGGCCGCCGACGCCCTTCGACGATGGCGCAACCGGGAACCCGACGACCGAATCGTGATAGTCTCGGCCTGTGATCCCTTGAATCTGGCCAGCGTTCTCACTCCCGGCCCAAGAGTGCCGTCCGTTCCGGGCAATCGCATCGCCTTTCGGAACGGCGTTCCGATCGCCGCCATGGAGGGTGGAGAGTTCGTGGTCCTCACTCCGGCCTCGAGGGACGTCTCATCCTCCAGTACCCTCGAAAAGGCGAGAACTTTACTGTCCGTTCCGATTCCTCACGCCAATTTCCGGCTCCAGAACGAGGTCATGGCAACCGCCTGAGTTCATTCTTGCCCGATCGACCCGGAGACAACGCTGTCGTCGGGGCGACCAGGAAATCACCTCAGAACTCACCAAGGCCATTACCCGTCATCGCCATGAAAAAAAGACGCTTGGAGGAGAGATTCCCTCTCCCTCCGGGAGAGGGTCAGGGTGAGGGCGTTCCCCTTTTGGAAGCCAAGCTCCTGAAACACGGAATGCCCCTCAAGGGGGAGGGAGAACTACTAAGGTGTGAATTGATTGATAAACATTCCGTGTCAGTTACTCGTCATTCCGGCGAAAGCCGGAATCCAGAAAACGCCAAGCACAGAGAACACAGCCGGAGGCCAACATCTCTGGATTCCGGCTTTCGCCGGAATGACGGTATTGTTTACCAATTCATTCACGCATCAGTAAAAGGCCCCGCCGGTGCCCGGCAGCGTTCCAAATTAAATGGTACATATCCTGTAGGGGCGGGTTTCAAACCCACCCCTACGCTCCGTTGAAGTTGGTCCGCTAAAGATAACCACCTAAATCGGAACGCTACCCCGGTGTCCAGGGCTATTGCATTTGGATTTTGGTGAATTGGGACAGGAGGACGGCCAGGTAATTATTGTCCCAACCGGCGCGTTTTAGCTTGCCTCTCATGGATCCCTTTGATGGTTCCAGCCTGGCCAGGTTGAGAGCCAGTTTGCGCATCAGCGCCAGGTTTTCCGCACAATTGTCCTTCCGGTTTCTGGCCTGATCCTCGTTGAACACCACGTCCAGCATCCAGTGCAGCCGGTTTTCAATGCCCCAGTGTTCCCTCGCTATAGCGTTGAACCGCTCCGGGGGAAATGCCTGGCTCAGCAGGTAGTACCGGTTCTCCACGCTGGTGCGGTCCCCGATCTGTCGGCTGGCGGTAATCTTGCCCACTGCAGCCAGTCCCGGCCACTGATATCTCTCCTCCAGCCAGGCCACGTCGCCGCTTACGCTGGCCGTCCGGGTCTCAATGCGCCCGTGCCCCTTGTTGGTCTGGGTGGCCTGAGCCACGGGGGTGTCGTGATCGTCCAGAAACAGGCGCACATCCTCGTTCAGGGATTTCTGATTGTCCTTCAGGGCCAGCACATAGTCCGCTCCCTGGTCCAGCACCTGCTGGGACAGTTGCCTCTGGCAGTGCATGGCATCGGCGGTGACCACCATGCCCGGCAGGGCCAGCATCTCCAGGAGCTTGGGCACCGCAGTTATCTCATTGGACTTTCCGTCCACGGCCAGTTGGCCCAGCACCAGCCTTTGCTCCGCAGCCCAGGCATTGACCAGGTGCAGCGGCGACTGGCCCTCCGCCCGGTCATAGGAGCGGCGCAGTGTCTTGCCGTCAATTGCCAGCACACCCTCACAGCCTTGGGCAAACTGGCCCATGAAGCCCAGAAACCACCTGCGGAAGGCCTCCGGATCCAGGAGGCGAAACACTCTGGAAAAGGTGTCGTGGCTGGGAATTCCATTCCTGAGCGGCAGGAACGATTCCAGAAACTCCCGCTTGGACTGACCGAAGAGGGCCATGTCCGTGCAGGTCTCCCCGCCGCACAGTATGGTGCAAAGGGCAATGACCAGGATGTCGTGCCCAGGATGTCGTGCAAGGAATGCCGCTCCGCGTTTCCGCGCCTCGGGTCCTCCAAGGGCTCCAAATCCTCTACCAGAATCTCCATCACCACAACCTCTACACCTCACATCCATCCGCACACGGGCACCATAATTATCTACTACCGCTTCAAGTCTCCACCTCCCCATTCCAAATGCGATTGCCCTGCCCCGGTGTCCTACCCAGATTGAAAGTCGGCTACCTCTATGCTACCTTGATATTCCTTACCTCCAACCTCCATTTGCCTGGGTGAACACCCGCGCGTGGCCCTTTCAGCCGGCTCAGGACAGGCGGATTGAGCAGCATACGTTTCTCTCCCAATTTCAATCAGGCGCATCGCATAGAATGGCTGCCTTGGGCTCGTTCTACATTTGACCGGGCACAGTCCGAAGACAAGCCGGTTCTTCTGTCCATCACGGCGTCGTGGTGCTACTGGTGCCATGTGATGGACGAGACAACTTACTCCGACCCCGACGTTCAGTCCCTGCTGGCAGACAACTTCATTGCCGTTCGGGTCGACAACGACCACCGACCGGACGTCAATGCGCGCTACAACGTGGGCGGCTGGCCCACCACCGCATTCCTGACCCCCCACGGGGGGCTAATCGGTGGGGCCACATACCTTCCTCCCGACCAGTTCCTCGCCATGTTGATGGAACTGCAGGACGCCTATCGCGCCGACAAGCCGCGACTCTATGAACAGTCCAGAGATCTCCTGCACCAGAGACGGGAACATGCCCGGCGCGTGATGGCCGGCCCGGAGGTCGATAGGTCACTTACCGACAGGGTGTCCCGCATAGTCGCCGGCGCCTACGACGCTGTCCATGGAGGATTCGGCAGCGACCCCAAGTTCACCAACCCTTCCATACTCCGTTTCCTTCTGCATCTCTATCGCACCACCGGCGAAGACTTCTACGCCGCCATGCTGCGCAAGTCCCTTGACTCCATGGCCGGCTCCCCCGTCTACGACGCCGTAGACGGGGGATTCTTCCGCTACAGCGCCACCGGCGACTGGTCGGAGCCTCAACGGGAGAAGCTGCTGGAGGACAACGTCCAACTGGCCAGGGTATATCTGGACGCCTCGATAGTCCTGGAGAACGGTCAAGATGGGGCCGGCTCCAGGTACCGCGAAGTGGCCGAATCCACTTTTTCCTTCGTGATCGAGCACCTGTATGACCCCGAAGCGTGCGGCTTTCACGGCAGCCAGGGCGCTCACTCGGACTATTTTTCCCTGGGCCGGGAACAGCGAGCTGAAACACCGCCTCCCGCCGTTGACCCCTCCTGCTATGCAAGCCTCGACTCGCTGGCTGCTACCAATGCGCTGGATGCCTCCTGGAAGATCGGCGGCGCTCTTGGTGAGCGGCTGGATCGGATTGGCCGCGATGTGCTGGACCGGCTTGACGCGCAGGCGGCCGGCGGCTCCTTCTACCGGGTCAGGTCCAAGGGGGAAAGTTCGACCGTGCCCGCTCTGATGACAGACTGGGCCGGGTTCCTGGCCGGGCTGATGCAGGCCCACGCCACGACTTCGGAAGTGCGCTACCTGGAGCGGGCGGTGGATGTCGCCGCCATTCTGGTGGACCGCTACTTTGACGAGGCAGGCGCCTGCTTCTTCGACATTGAAGCCGATGAAGACGCAGTGGGCCACATGCAGGTAAGGGAAAAGCAGTTGCCGGAAAACATGACCGCGGTGCAGGGCCTGTTGCGCCTTTACCAGGCAACCCGCAACGACGACTACCGCCAGCTTTGCGAGGCCACTCTCAGCGCCTTTGCCGGGGTTTTTCGCGAGCACGGCGAGTTTGCCGCAGAATTCGGGCTTACTGTCGATCTCTTCTGCAACCCGATGGTGGAAGTGACGGTAGAAGGAAGTCCCGATGATGCCGGCTGTCGGGACCTCATCGCGGCAGCCGCGAGGCTCGACAGTCCCAACCTCGAAATCAAGACGGTCGCTGCCGGCAGCGCAGCGCTGGCGCATGTCTGCCTGGACACATTGTGCCTGCCGCCCGTCAGCACCCCCGATGCCCTTCGGGAAGTCGTGGCCGGTGTCGACAATCAGCCGCCTAGTCCCTTCCAGGATATCCTGCGCATTTTCCCCGGCGACTAGCCCAACCTGAATTGGCCAAGAGAATGTATTTGGAGGCCCTGCGTGCTCCGTAGCTCCAACTGCGGCGATCTGCGCCTGACCGACGCGGACGCCGAGGTGACCCTGGCCGGCTGGGTCGGCCGGCGCCGCGACCACGGCGGCATCATTTTCCTCGACCTGCGCGACCGTTCGGGCGTGGTCCAGGTCGTGTTCAATCCGGAACTCTCTCCCGAAGCCACCCGGACAGCCGAGGAACTCCGCCAGGAGTGGGTGGTCCAAGTCAAGGGACACGTACGGCAGCGACCCGAGGGAAGCGAGAACCCGGTAATGGAAACGGGGCACATTGAGGTTATGGCCTCGGCCGTTTCCGTGTTGAACCGTTCCCTCACTCCCCCGTTCTACATAGCCGACGATGCAGGCGCCGACGAGAGCCTGCGCCTGCGCTATCGCTACCTGGACCTGCGGCGTCCTGCCATGCAGCAGAACCTGATACTGCGCCACCGCGTGGTGAAATACATTCGCGATTTCCTGGATTCCCAGGGCTTTCTCGAAGTGGAGACCCCTATCCTCATCAAGAGCACCCCCGAGGGAGCTCGCGACTTCCTCGTTCCCAGCCGCCTGCAGCCGGGTAGCTTCTATGCCCTGCCCCAGTCTCCCCAGCAGCTCAAGCAGTTGCTGATGGTGTCCGGCGTCGAGCGGTACTTCCAGATCGCCCGCTGCTTCCGCGACGAGGATATGCGGGCCGACCGGCAGCCGGAGTTTACCCAGCTGGACCTGGAAATGAGCTTCGTCGACCAAGAGGACGTCCTTTCCCTTACCGAGGCCCTGTACACCGGGATGATCGAAACGGTGGCCCCCCACAAGAAACTGCACAAGCCATTCCCTCGGCTCACCCACGCGGAAGCTATGGAGCGGTATGCGTCCGACAAACCGGACCTGCGCTTCGGACTCGAAATGAGCGACGTTACCGACCTGGCTGGAGAGACCGGTTTCCGCGTGTTCCTGTCGACCATAGAGTCGGGTGGCGTCATCAAGGGATTCGCTGCACCCGGCCTTGCGAAGTACACTACGTCCCAGGTTCGGGAACTCGAGGCCGCGGCCAGGGAAGCCGGGGCTGCCGGGTTGGCCCACGTCCGGTACCGCGGCGACGGCCCTGTCGCCAGCCAGAGGGACGAGGAGATCGTGCAGTCCGCCGGGCTGCGTATGCCGGCCGAATGGCACAACCGGCTGGCCGACCGCATGGGAGCGGGTCCCGGAGACATGGTGCTGCTGATGGCAGGACCTCCCTCTCGCGTCAACGTCTGGCTGAACGCCATGCGAAATCACGTCGCCGAGTTGCTCCAACTCGCCGACCCCGACGAGTTGGCCTTCGCCTTCGTCACGGACTTTCCTCTATTCGAGTGGAATGAGGACGCCTCCCGCTGGGATTCATCGCACCACCCGTTCACTTCCCCGGCAGACGGCGAGGAGGCGTTGCTGGACGGTGACGATCTGGGCTCGATCCGGTCAAAGGCGTACGATCTGGTATGCAACGGCTCGGAGCTTGCCAGCGGCAGCATCAGGATCCACCGCCGGGAGCTCCAAGAGAAAATCTTTGCCATATTGGGATACGGCAAGGAGGATGTGCGCGAGCGTTTCCGCCAGATTCTCGAAGCTTTCGATTACGGCGCTCCCCCGCACGGCGGGATTGCACCCGGCATCGACCGCCTGTGCGCAATTCTCGCGGGAACCAATTCCATCCGCGACGTCATTGCGTTCCCAAAGACGCAGAGCGGAACCGATCTTCTCTTCGACTCCCCCGCTCCGGTATCGCCGTCACAGCTGGAGGAACTCTCGATCAAAGTCGCTGAATGATGTGATTCCGAACATGGCAGGACGCAAAAAGCGCCGGAACCAGCGAAAGGTTCCGGCGCTCTTGCGTCCTCTGTCTGAGTTGGGGGTCTAGTCGTCGTCCCCGGCTCCGGCCTTTTCCGGGATGGCGCTCGATTCCTTGCCGTTGCGGTATGCGAACCGCTCCACGAGGTTGCCGATACTGGTGCGGAAGCCGGAGTACTCCAGCTCGCCGTACGGCAGCATGGCAGCGCCCGACCATCCCTGGGAACGCATGGAAATGCCTTTCTCCTGGGCGAGGTTACGGACGTAGTCCCACGCCTGGTTGTCGAAGAAGTCGGCGAAGGAGTCCGCGAACTTGCCGTCCTTGTTCAGCGAGAAACCGATACACGAGACCAGCGGCAGGCAGTACATCCCGGTGACCGCAGTGTTGATCGGTACCGGCATCAACGGCATGACGTGGGATCCCCGGGCGTCGCCGCCGATGTAGTGGGCCTTGGCGTAGGGAGAAATCAGCTCTTCCGGCGCTGGGAAAATCCCCTGGTTGCGCACCAGGGCGACCGGGTCGTCCTTGCCCGTGTAGGTGCCGGCGATATTGTGCATCCGGGTCGCCGAGACTGCCGCGGCTACCTGCCCGGTGTAGCGGGACACAATGCTGTCTATCGCGAACCGCTCGTTGTCGCGCAGCAGCACCGTGATCTTGTAGTAGTCTTCCGGGGCATTCAGCGAGATGATGCTGTCTCCCTCGGTGTTGTCCATGTCTATGATGTTGAAAGTGAAGCCCTCGCCAATACGGGGAAGCATCAGCCCGGCGCAGTACATCGGGTCGGCGAAGCCCAGGAACATGGGCAGGTTGTAGGCGCCCGGGCCGCACTTGTCCGCGGCCAGCACCATGAAGGACTCCGCAGGCCGCACCGAGTTGGTCTTCACCGGGTCGTGGTCGAACTCGATCTCGGCCACCGCCGGGCCGGCCCCGCGAATGTTGCCGGACGGCGCGTCCACGAGCAGGTCCTGACCAGCGCCGTACAGGCCGTATTCCGAGGCGATCGCCGTTGCCTTCAGGAAAGCGCTCCAGGCAAACTGGTGCACGTCGGTATCGTTCTCCCCCCTCGTATGGGACGCCACGATGCATATGTCGTCGCCTGTGTGGCCTACGAAGGCATCGATGAGCAGGCCGCTTGCCATCGCGTCGGCCGCGTCGGAGCGCACCGATTCCATCATGCGGTCGGAAGGCTTGGTGTGGCCGCCGATAGACCCAACATCCGCCTTGAGAATAGAAAGAGTAATTTTCATAGTCCTCCTCTGCGGCAGCGAAGGGGCCAAATCCGCACGCTGCGCGTCTCACCTTTTTGGTTCCGGCCATTATATCGGATTTGGATGGCCGGGCAATGCTTGACTCGTTCGTGGGTCAGGCAATCGCATTATGCCCCTTTCATTCTCTCCCCCCGCTGGGGGAGATATTTATCCAAAATGCGATTGCCCTGTCGCTCCGGCGTTGCCCCTTCGGTTGATTTTTAGTATATTCAAAGGTGACAATATGTCCCTAGCGAGCGAAGGACTCTCCCCATTCATCCAATTCGATACAATCCCGATACTTTCGGCTGGAACAACTCGGCAATAGGGAGGAACGGCTTATCTTCGGACTAGAAACAACCGAGCTTCTTCTCGTCTTTCTGGTTCCCTTTGTCGCTTTCTGGACAGCCCGGCTGGCTATGGCGCGAGGGCGTAACCCGTGGATCTGGGGCGGCGCAGCCCTGGTCCTGGGGATCCCTTGGCCCAATGTAGGGTTGCCCATTCTGGGAGTTGCGCCTGTTCTGTTCCTGATGTTCTTCGTCAAGCCCGCTTCGCAGAACACTCGTCCGAGACACAACAGCTGCTCACGATGCGCCAGCCCTCACACACCCGGCCAGAATTTCTGCACCAAGTGTGGGTGGGACCTTTCCAGGGAATACTCCCCGGAAAACAGCGACACAGTTCTCGCTTCGGAAATGCACCAGGGGCAAGCACAGTCCACGGCTACCGCGGAACGTCCTGCAGATCCGGCACAGCATGACGTGCCCGCCAACCCATCGCCGCCGGTGTCCGAGCAACAGCAGCCGACGCCTGCCGACGATGGCGCTCAGGCTCCAGACCCTGAAGCCCCGCCCGCATACGAACCACCTGCCGCAGAGCCGGCATTGGCGCAGGAAGCCGACCCTGCTGAGCCGGAGCCAGCACCTGCCGAAGAACAACCGGCAAGGCCCTGGGGGTTCCCGCAGCCGGGACCGGCGCCGACGGCTGAAGGCATGACCGCCAGGGGGGCCGCCCTTCTGAGCGAAGGGAGATTGCAGGAAGCAATCGATCAGTTCACCAAGGCCATAGCGCTGGACCCGAGGCACAAGGAAGCATTCGAGCGCCGCGCCGAGGCCTATACCAGGCAGGGCAGGGGCGAACGCGCGGAAGAGGACTACCGCACTGTCCAGGCGCTGAACGCCGGTTCCTGATTCATCCCTGTCCAGCTGGCCGGAAAAAAACAGGGGCAGGACTTGATCCTGCCCCTTCCGTATCAACCCGGGTTCCGTCTAGGATGTAGCCGGAAACTCAGACGGCCATGATGTGGTACCCGGCATCGACCGGGATCACGGCGCCAGTAATTCCACTCGCCATTTCGCTGCACAGGAAGAGAGCGGTCTGGGCTACCTCTTCGGCGGTGATGTTCCGTTGCAGCGGGGCCTTTTCCGCGTGGGCATGACGCATGTCCCGAAATCCGGTAATACCCCGGGCAGCGAGCGTCTCCAGCGGGCCTGCGGATATGGCATTGACCCGGATGCGGGATGGACCCATCTCGGCCGCCAGTTGCCTGACAGCGTGTTCCAGCGCGGCTTTTGCCGATCCCATCACGTTGTACCCTGGGTACACGCGTTGCGAAGCGTCAAAAGTCATCGCCACGACGCTGCCTCCGCTGGCCATGAGCGGCGCAGAATGCCGTACCAGCGGGAGCAGGGAGTAGGCGCTGACCTCCATCGCGATCCGGAATCCATCACGGCCTGTATCCACGAACCGACCGCTCAGGTCCTCGCGGTTTGCGAAAGCAATGCTGTGAATCAGAAAGGAGATTTCCCCGAATTCCTTCTCCAAGGCTGCAAATACCTGCTCGATCTGGCCGTCGTCCGTAGCGTCGCAAGCCAGCAGGACCGGGTCATCCAGTGAAGCGGCCAGTCGCTCCACACGGTCTTTGAGACGATTCCCCTGATAGGTGAGCGCCAAGCGCGCCCCGGCATTCGAGAGTGCCTGGGTAATGGCCCATGCTATGCTGCGCTCATTGGCGACGCCCAGCACCAATCCGTTCTTCCCTGACAGGTCGATAGGGACCAACGCTTCCTTCCTTCCCCTTGCCTCTTCCCTCTACTTTTTGGGCCGGATCAAACTCACGTGGGGCCAGTCGAGCGCACAGGCGACACCGGCTCCAGGCACTAGGCAAACTGGGGAGCGATCCGCTCCAGAAAAGTGTCGAGCTGCCTCTCCGGATCGAATGTGGCCAAGCGAACCACCACCGTATCCGCCCCGGACTCCGCGTACTCCGCCATGCGATCAGCCACACTCTGGACGCCGCCGAACGGCCCCCACCTGGTCCCCCAGATGTTCGCCCCGTAGTACCGCATGAGCCAGTCTTCGGCGTCTTCCCTGGCCGCCGCTTCATCCTCGTTGAGGTTGACGGTCAGGTAAAATACGTTTTCTCGGTTGCTCGTGTTTCGCCCGTACTCCTCTGCCTTGGCGTCCACCTGTGCGATGACCTCGGCAAATTCCCCCGGCGTGTCCGATATCGCGATGATGCCGTCCCCAACGCGGGCGGCCCGGTCGATCTGCGCCTGCTGCTGGGCGCGGTGGTGTGTCGCCAGCAGCCAGGGAATGCCCTCGGCCTGGGTGGCCGCGGGGATCATGGTCACTGAATCCAGGGAGAAATGCCGTCCCTCGTGGCTGTGCGGCTTCCCGGTGCCCAGCCCCTTGGCGACTTCTACGATTTCCTCAAACCTGCGGGCCCTGCGCTTGGGGTCAACGCCCGCCGCGGCCCATTCCCCCCGCTGCTCGGCGTTGAACGCGCCTCCCACTCCCGCCCCAATGACCAGGCGTCCACCGGAAATCAGATCGACTGTAGCCATGGTCTGCGCCATCAGAACCGGATGGCGCAGGGCGGGCAACAAAACAGCCGTGCCGAGACGGACATTACTTGTTCGCGCGGCCAGGGCCCCGAGAGTGGCCAGAGGTTCCAGCCGGGGCTTGGCAACCAGGCTGTCGCCGACCCATACCGAGTCCAAACCGGCTTCTTCGACCTTCTGCGCCATCCTGAAGACCCGGTCCGCGTTTGACGGCTGCTCGCCTCTGAGCAGAATGCCCCTTGTAGGGAGAAGTACGCCGAGCTTGGGTTTTTCTTCGCTCATTTCTACACCGTTACGATTGCTGCGGGCCCGGAAAAGCCTGGCCGCTGGCCTGCATCAGCCGCTCTATCAGGCCCGGCTCCATGTGCTGGTATGACTCCAGGTCGTCGACTATGTCCAGGTCAAAACCCAGGCCCGGGCTGTACGCGATTGCCACCGAGGTTGCCGACCGTGCCGCCTGTGTCAGGTGCTTGGTGAAGCTCCGCCTCCCCAATTCCGGCTTGAACTTGACGCCATGCGGGATCAACATGGCATTCGTGCCGTTGTCGCGTCGAGCCGGAGCAAGGGTCACGTTGCCCGCCCCTCGCGAAGCCTGGACAAACGAATGGATGTCCGAAGGCTTAACGAAGGGAAGGTCTCCGGCAATGTATAGCGCCGACTTGCCCCGGCGGAACACCTGCTCGATGGCCTTGTCCAGCGTATCGTTCAGGTTTCGGCCCATCTCTTCGTGCCACATCCCCCCGTTGTTGCGGGCCAGGTTCTTCACCCGTTCGTCTCCACCCACCACCCAAACCGGGTCTATGGAAGCTCCGCGAAGGGCTACCAGCACCCGACGAAGCATACCGATGCTGATGTTGGCCCGTTCCTCCGGCGAAAGGGTCTGCGCCAGCCGACTCTTCCCTTCTGCCAGGGGTTTCATCGGCACGATGGCAATGATCTCGTATTCCTGGTTCGACATCACGTTTCAGCTAATGATCCCGGCAGTCTATGCGGAGACCTCTGCGAGTTTTTCTCCACCCAGGGACAGCACGACGCGCGCCAGGTCGATCCGGTCCTGAAGCGATTCCATAATGGTATTCGCGACCACCGGTCTCACTCCGCACGCTTCCACGGCGGAAGCAAGCCCCTCATCTTGCCTATCGATCACCAGCACGTCGCAGAACTCCGCATAGGACCTCGCCACTCCGACTACCGACACCTCCTGGCCGAGGCCGGCCATGATCCGCCCGGCAGGACCGCGGACTGCGTCGTTTCCCACGATAGGGCTTATTGCCACGCGCAACCCTGAAAACTCTGTCAGTCGCTCCTTCATGCCAGACACTTGCACAATGGGCTGTACGCTCAGCGCCGGGTTTGAAGGACAGACGACCAGCATCCCGGCATTCGAGAGCGCCGCTTCCAGCGCGGGGGACGGCAACGCTGCGTCAGCTCCTATGTAGTCGACGGAGGTAACTTCCGGGCGGGCGCGTTCCCGCACGAAGTATTCCTGCATCGACAACCGCCCTTCAGCGGTTTCAAGTACCGTGCGCACGGGATGATCGCTCATGGGTACGATCGCATGATTGATGCCCAGGGCGGAACAGAGCTGCCCGGTCACTTCTGAAAGGGTGAGTCCCTGAGACAGAAGTTGTGTACGGCGGATATGCGTTGCCAGGTCTCGATCCCCCAGGTTGAACCAGGTGTCGACGCCGTAATGCCGCAGCATATCCAACGCCCCGAAGGTATCCCCCATCAGACCCCAGCCGGTATCCGGGTTTGAAAGCCCGGCAAGAGTGTACATCATCGTGTCGAGGTCGGGGGACACGTGCAGCCCGTGGAAATTCTCGTCGTCTCCCGTGTTCACCGCGATAACCAACTCGCCGGGAGGCAGGCAGTGGGCCAACCCCAGCGCCAGTTTTGCCCCGCCGACACCTCCGGCCAATGCCAGGACTCGCGTGGTAGTCACAAGATCATCCGGAGCGTCATGTACAGGCAACTATGCGGGAAACGAGAGAGGCTCAACTGCTGTTACCGCTTGAAGGCGTCTTCAGGGATCCGGCTCAGGCGCCTACCCCCTGAGCGTAACGGGGATGTTCGAAGCGGTAGGTGTCCAGCTTGACCAGCTTGTTGTAGGAGCCGAAGATCTCTTCAACGTTGTCCCCGACCAGGTCGAGCGGGTCCAGCTCCTCGTCGGCTTCGCCGAACACGCGGCGCAGGCCGTAGGTGGTCGTCCTCTCCGCCGGCACTCGCCCCGCGGCGCGTATCATGCCGCGAAACTCCGCCGGGCGCATGAGCTGCCCGTGCTGCGCGCCTGCAGCAGTCGAGATGCTTTCGTTGATCAGCGTGCCGCCCAGATCGTTGACCCCGGCCGTCAGCAGCAACTGGGACATCCGTGAGCCTTCCTTGACCCACGACGCCTGAATGTTCGAAATCCAGTTGTTCAGCATGATCCGGGCGATGGCGTGCATCTTGACCACATCCATGCCCGTAGGGCCGGGGCGGACGTTCTGGACGAGGTTCTTCAGGAACATCGGGGCTTCGGTGTGAACGAAGCTCAGGGGCACAAATTCAGTGATGCCGCCCGTCTTTTGCTGCAGGCCCCGCAACAGAGCCATGTGGTTCGACAGCTGGGAAGGAGTTTCCCTGTGCCCGAACATAACTGTCGAGGTGGTCGGTATTCCCAGTTCGTGGGCCGTCGTAATCACTTCAATCCACTGGTCCACGGTTATGCGGCCTGGGGAGATCCGGTCCCGAAGCTCCTGGTCCAGGACTTCGGCCGACGTGCCCGGCAGGCTTCCCACCCCCGCAGCCTTCAGACCTTCAAGGTACTCACGTATGGAGCACCTGGACCGGATCGAACCGTACAGCACTTCTTCCGGCGAGAAACCGTGAATGTGCATGTCCGGGAGTTCTTCCTTGATAGCCGCACAGAGCCTGATGTACAGGTCTCCTTCCATCTGCGGGGGCAACCCGGCCTGGATGCAGACCTCGGTGGCGCCGTAGTCCCAGGCTTCCTTGGCCCGGCGCACTATCTCCTCGATGGGCAGGAAGTACCCTTCCTCTTCGCGGAAGTCGCGGCTGAAGGCGCAGAAGCCGCACCGCTTGATGCAGACGTTGGTGAAGTTGACGTTCCGGTTCACCACGTAGGTGACCACGTCCCCGACCGTTCGGCGCCGCAATTCGTCCGCCACCAGGACCGTCGCGTTGTACTCAGGTCCGGTCGTGCCGAATAGCAGGGTTGCTTCCTCCGGCGAGATGTCCTCACCGGCAAGCGCCCTGTCCAGCACCGACGCTACCTTCGGATCCAGCGTTCCCGCCAGCGCACTCAGGCTGGCGGCAGCAGGCTGTTCAGTCGTTCCCGACATATCGTTGGATTCCCCCTCGTACGTATCCATCGCCGTCGGCCAGGGCGAGAACCTTTTCTCGAAGCCCTTCCGACAGGTATCCGCCGGTGTCAAGGAAATATTCGGGATATACCGGCAGCCTGGGCCTGAGCCGGAAGCCTGCGGCCTCGGTCTGCGCCTTTAGCTGTGCCAGTGCAGGCCAGGGGGCTTCCGGGTTTACGAAGTCTATGGTAAGGGGTGAGACACCGCCCCAGTCGTTGATTCCGGCATCCAGGTAAATTCGATAGTTGTCAGCGCTCAGATTGGGTGGGACCTGGACGTTGGCCTCCGGTCCGAGAATCAGCCTGGCGGCTGCCACAGACCACATGAACTCCAGCGTGTCGGCATCCAGTTCTTCCGCCATTGCCGTGCCGGGTTTGGCTCTGAAGTTCTGGACGATCACTTCCTGCACGTGTCCGAACTTCTTATGCAGGTCGCGAATCGCCAGTAGCGACTCGATACGGTCCTCTCTGGTGTCGCCGATTCCAACGAGAATACCAGTAGTAAATGGCAGGCGCAACTCGCCGGCAAGCTCGATTGTCCGCAGCCTGACGCGTGGCCTTTTGCTGGGCGCGAACTCGTGGGCGCCGCCCGGCGCGTGCAGCGCGGGAGAAGTGCTTTCCAGCATCAGGCCCATCGAGGGATTGTAGGGCAGCAGGGCGGCCATCTCCCGCCGGCTCATGGTCCCCGGATTGTCATGGGGAAGCAGCGCGGTCTCCTCCACCACCAGCCGGTTCACGTGGCCCAGGTACTCCAGCGTGGTCTGGAATCCCCGTGTGGTCAGCCACTCCTTCGCCTCCGGATACCGCAATTCGGGCCTTTCGCCCAGCGTGAAGAGCGCTTCGGTACAACCCAGTTTCTGCCCCGCATTGGCCACCGATAACACCTGTTCCGGCGTCATGTAGAGGGCGTCGCCAGCCTGTTCAGGAGTCTTGCGAAAAATGCAGTAGCCGCAGAAGTCCCTGCACATGTGGGTCAGCGGAATAAACACCTTCGGAGAGAACGACACCATGCGCCCCTTTCCGATGTCCCTCATCAGTCCTGCCGCCTCGCGCATTTCCACCAGGGCCGCCTCGTCTGCGTCGAGGAGCGCCCAGGCTTCATCGTCGTCCAGCGGATGGCCCAATGCGGCCCTGGACAGCCCTCTGGAAAGTCGGGAAATGGAGGCAGCGCGTACGGTCAAGTCAGCTCCGGAAGCCGGGGCGATGCGGAATCATTCCTGTCTGTCTATTGTAGTCCCTGGCCTTTTCCCTATCAACAAGAACGGCTGGCGCACCAATCCGCGCTCCGTTTCCGGCACAGGGACTTCGCTAGAACCCGTTCAGCTTGGGCTGATCGGTGAAACCCGGCGAAACGAATGGGCGGCCAAGGTGCTCGTGGGCAAGCCGGGTGGCCACCCTGCCCCTCGGCGTCCTGTCGAGAAAGCCAAGCTGAAGCAGGTAAGGTTCCCATACGTCCATGATGGTGTCGGAGTCTTCGTTCAGTGCGGCAGCAAGCGTCTCAAGGCCCACCGGCCCGCCGTCAAACTTGTCGATTATGCTGGTCAGCAGCCGGTGGTCCGACTGGTCCAGCCCAAGAGGGTCCACGTTCAGTTGTTCCAACGCAGCCCGGGCCACCGGGCCGGTGACACGGTTGTCGGCCTTGACCAGTGCGTAGTCTCGCGTTCGCCTCAACAGCCTGTTTGCCACGCGGGGCGTCCCTCGTGAACGCCGCGCGATTTCCGAGACCCCGTCCGAGTCGTACTCCGTCTCAAGAATACGGGCAGACCGCTCGACAATGATGTTCATCTCGTCGACGTCATAATATTCCAGCCTCCACACCGAGCCGAAGCGGTCTCGCAGAGGCGCGCTGACCATGGAGAAGCGGGTGGTGGCGCCCACCAGCGTGAAGGGGTTGATGCGCAGATTGACGCTGCGGGCGGCGAGACCTTTCCCTACCATCCAAGACAGGAAGAAGTCCTCCATAGCGGAATAGAGCACTTCCTCCACCACCCGGTTCAGACGGTGAACTTCGTCAATGAAGAGCACCTCCCGGGGCTGGAGGCTGGTGAGGATCGCGGCCATGTCCCCTGCCCGCTCGATGGCCGGCCCGGAGGTCACTCTTATCGGCACACCCATTTCGTGTGCGATGATGTGAGACAGCGTGGTCTTTCCCAGCCCGGGAGGGCCGTAGATGATGGCGTGGTCCAGGTGCTCCTCACGGATTTTGGCGGCGTCTATTGCTATTCGCAGGGTCTCTTTGGTTCCGGCCTGACCGACAAATTCCTCGATGCGGCGAGGACGAAGGGTAACGTCTGCATCTTCCTGGAGTTCGGCGCCAGAAACCAGCCGCTCGGTCATTCTCTCTTCCTGCAACCCTTCCCGGCCGTGGATAACAGATTATTTCTCGAACTTTCGGAACACGAGGCAGGCGTTCTGTCCGCCGAACCCGAAGGCATTGGACAGGACCACCCGGGCATCGAGGTCGCGAGCCTGATTGGGTACATAGTCCAGGTCGCAACTCGGGTCGGGGGTGTTGTAGTTGATCGTGGGATGGGCTTTCCCTTCGGTGATCGTCTTGATGCACGCCGCCGCCTCCAGCGCCCCTGCCGCACCCAGGGAGTGCCCGATCATCGACTTCGTTGAACTTATCGGAATTCCGTACGCGCGATCTCCGAACAGGCGCTTGATGGCCACGGTCTCCAGCGTGTCGTTCAGTGGAGTGGATGTACCGTGAGCGTTTATGTAATCTACAGAACCGACCGTCTCCCCCGCGTCCGTAATCGCCAGGCTCATCGCCTTGGCCGCGCTGGCCCCCGACTCCTCGGGCTGCACCGGGTGGCCGGCGTCGCTGGTGCTCCCGAAACCTGCGACCTCGGCGAGGATGTTAGCTTCCCGGTCCAGGGCATGTTCCAGCCGCTCCATCACCAGGATGACCGCCCCTTCCGAAGGCACAAATCCGTCCCGGTCGGCATCGAAGGGCCGGCTTGCCTCCTCCGGCGCTTCGTTGCGGGTTGTCAGCGCTCGCATCACCGCGAACCCCGACAGCCCCAGCAGGCTGATTCCCGCCTCCGCTCCGCCCGCGAACACAACGTCGGCAGTCCCCCGGCGGATCACGTCCATTGCCTCGCCAATCGCCTGGTTCGACGCTGCGCACGCCGTGGTGGCCGTGGAGTTGTAGCCCTGCGCTCCCAGGTAGCGGCTGACGGCTGCCGCCGCCATGTTGGGCAGGATCATCGGGAAGAAAAACGGCGACATCCGCATCCCGCCCCGTTCCGCCAGGATCCGGCAGTTTTCCTCCAGCGTGGGAAAGCCCCCATTGCCGTTGCCCAGAATCACCCCGACCCGGTAAGGGTCTTCCCTGGACACGTCGAAGCCGGAAGACTCGACAGCCTGCAATCCGGCGGCCACCGCCAGCTGGGAAAAACGGGCCATCCGGCGGGCCTCACGCCCTGGAATGTACTGCTGCGGATCGAAGCCGGAAACCTCTCCCGATATCCGGCAGGGGTAGCCATCCGGATCACAGAGGGTCATTGGTCCCACACCGGACTTTCCATCGGTAAGGTTTTTCCAGAACGCATCCGGCGACTCCCCCAGCGGAGTCATGGCGCCCATTCCGGTCACCACCACCCTGACCAGCTGCCCGTTCCCCGTCCCGTTTTGCACCATCTTCCGATCCGCTCTCCCGACGATCCGACATTCCTGTTAGGACTCACGCAGTTGGAGATTTTCACCCTCACGCTAACCCTCTCCTCCAAGGGAGAGGGGATAGCTGAAAGGCGCAACTCCTATCCTGATTTCCGAATCAGGTTGGGATAGACTTCCGGTTCGATTCCCAGGGCCGCCTCCCGCACCTCTGCCGCAAGAAACAGTGACCCGGTTGCCAAGACGATACCCCGGTTTCCGGCGTCCGCCCGCCCCTGCTCCAACGCCTCCGCCGGCGTCGGCGACGAAACCGTCGTCGCTCCCCGCTCTCGCAGCATCTCCGCCAACTCATCTACCTGGAGTGCACGGGGATGGCGCGCCTGGGTGGCAATCACGAGGTCAGCCGCCGGCGCCAGGGAGTTGACCATCGCCTCGACGTTCTTGTCGCGGGAGAATCCTGCGATTACGACCAGTTTGTCGTAGTCGAAGTAGTGCGGCAGTGATTCCAGCAGCCGGTCTACCGAATAGTCGTTGTGGGCGCCGTCGGCCACCACCAGCGGGTCCCGGTCGAGCAACTCCATGCGGCACGGCCAGGAGACCCTTCGGAAGCCTGCTGCGATGGCATCCGAGGAAACCGCGAACCCCTGAGCACTGGAGATCGCCTCTATAGCGGCCACTGCTGTCGCGGCATTCTCCATCTGGTAGTCGCCGGGAAGCGGGATATCCAGATCGTAGCTGCCCCGCAGTCCGTGGACCGTCAGAGTCTGCCCCCCCAGGTAGGAGCCCTTCGGTTCCCAGGCAACGTCACGCCCGATCAGGACCGGGGTCACTTCCTGCCGGTTGCAGGCTTCCAGGATGGAAGAAAGGGCTTCGGCCCGTTGCGGTGCTATCACGGGAACACACCCGGGCTTGATTATTCCGGCCTTGTCGGACGCAATTTCGCCGATGGTGTCTCCGAGAATCTTGGCATGGTCCATGCTCACGGACGTTATCACCGCGACCTGGGCGTCCACGACGTTGGTTGCGTCGAGACGTCCCCCCAATCCGACCTCGATGGTCTGCACGTCGACGCTGGCCTGGTCATAGCAGTGGAAACCCATAGCTGTCAGAAACTCGAACAGGGTCACCGTATCGCCGCTCTCGTCAGCCCGTACAGGCCAGAGGTCTTCGACCAGACCTGCGAACTCTTCCTCTGAAACCGGCTCGCAGTCGCGCCTTACACGCTCTCGAAAGGTATGCAGGTGCGGCGACGAATAGAAACCGGTCCGCAAGCCGGCAGCATGGAACGCGGCGTCGCAGAGGGCCGCGGTGCTGCCCTTCCCCTTGGTACCCGCGATGTGCACCGTGGGCACCCGGCGATGGGGGTTGCCGAGCCGTTCGAGGAAGCCTTCCATACGGCGAAGATCGTAGATGGCCTTCTGGCGCGGGCCATCTACCCGCGTACGTTCCGTGTCGAACAATGAGAACAGATTTGAGATGGCTTCTACGTACTGCAACGCGCACCCGGCGGTGTATCCGCCGCTCCTCGTGTGCCGGCTTATGGTCCTGCTTCGGCCGCTCACCCGCGGCGCGGCATGGACAGTCCGAGCGACATCCTGAGGGCGTCGCCGAAACTGACCGAGTTAACATAGTCAATGTTACCCCGCAACGTCTTGGGGGTAAACCCGAATACCTGCTCCATATCGCGACCTTCAGCGACATTGCGGATCCCCAGCATTCGCAGCTGTCCCGTGGTCACCGGCGGACGCGGCGTCATGAATTGCAGCGTGGCGACCGCGGGCCAAGCGACGGGGGTGGGCAGGTGTACCCGCCGCAATTTCCTCCCCATGGCATAGGCCACTTCCCCCAGCAGATCGTTGTAGCTGAGGCGGTCGGGACCTCCGAGGCTGATCGTTTTGCCCTTCACCAGAGAGTTGCCAACCGAGGCCGCCACGCACTTCGCCACGTCTTCGACCGCCACCGGCTGCATCCTGTTCCTGCCGCTGCCGATCACCGGGACGACCGGCCCCAGCCGGACCAACCCCGCCAGAGCCGTCAGGAACTCGTCCCCCCTGCCGAAAATAACCGATGGCCGGAGTATGGTGTAGGCGAGGCCGGAGTTTGCGACCCGTAACTCTCCCTGGTATTTCGAATAAAGGTACGGATACCCGGAGTCGTTCGTAGCGCCCAACGCGCTCACTTGAACAATCTCGCGAACCCCGCTTTCCCTGGCGGCCTCAACCAGATTTGCCGTGCCCTGCCGGTGCACCATGTCGAACGTCGCGGCCCGTCCCGGGCGGATGATGCCCACCAAGTGCACCACTGCCTGTACGCCATGCATTGCCTGGCCGAGCGACTCGGGATTGAGGATGTTCCCGTAGTGCACATCCACTTCCCGTTGGTCCAGCACCCTTTCTTTTCCCGGAGAATGCACCAGGCAACGCACCTCATGCCTACGGGAAAGCAATTCCGGTACCACCCGTTGACCAAGAAATCCCGTCGCCCCGGTTACCAAGACCAGCAAGTACCCTTCCCTCCCTGTCCCGGTTTTCTCCAGACCATGCCACGAGCTCACAATATGGTTAATTTCAGATTCCGATATTACCTCGGCATTGTCAAGGAGCGGGTGTCACCAATCAGGGCCTTTTCAAAGTTACCGCTACCCCCTTCCGTAATTCCTCTCATGGTGATGGTTCGATATGGTGAGCATGTCGAACTATCACCATGTCGAACCATCGGCAGCTTAAAGGCGCATCCTTCGACAAGCTCAGGCGACAAGCTCAGGATGAGTAGATGTCGGCGAGCGGCGTTACTTTGAAAAGGCCCGGGTGAACCAATCCTTGTCATTGGAACACCGGCAATACTGCGTTACTATGGCAACATCCTTTCCGGGACACTATACAGAAGGACGGAATAGATGGTGTCTGAAGAGCTTCACTTCGGCGCGAACCTGACTCTGGAGATCGAAGACACGGCGAAGCAGGCTCGCTGGATGGAAGACATGGGGTTCGAGTACTTCTCGGCCGGTGAGCACTTCATGCGCGGCGACCCTCCCGGCCCATCCCACGCCTCTCTCCCCGTCTTGGGAGTCGCGGCAGGAGCAACCCGTACGATTCGTCTGCTGTCCTCCATCGTGCTGGCCCCCTTCTACCATCCGTTGTTCCTAGCCCGCACTGCGGCAACCCTGGACGCCGCCTCCAACGGGAGGCTGACCCTCGGCGTCGGCATCGGCGGCGAATACCCGGTTGAGTTCGAAGCGGCGGGCCTCAAGGTAAGCCAGCGAGGCCGCCGGACGGACGAGTGCCTCGAGGTCGTGCGCCGCTTGTGGAGCGGTGAGCGCGTGACATTCTCCGGGCGACATTTCCGGCTGAACGAAGCCCTGCTCAACCCCATGCCGAAACAGCGGCCCAATCCGCCGATCTGGGTATCCGGGCGCAGGGATGCCGCAATGCGCCGCGCCGCCCGTTTCGGCGACGGCTGGGTCCCCTATTTCTTCGATCCTCCGCGATACCGGGACAGCCTGGAAAAGGTCCACGAATTTGCCGGCGAGGAAGGACGCAGTCTCGAAGGCTTTCAGTGGGGATTCTTCCCATACATATCCATATACCCCACAGAGCAGGAAGCCGCCGAGGTGGCGGCCAAGCAACTGGGCAGCCAGTACCTTTACGGCGGGGAGTTCATCAACATAGTGAGGCGTTACTGCTTGCTGGGAACGGTGGAACAGTGTGCGGAAAGGCTGGGTGAGTACGTGGAAGCCGGCGCCCGCCACATAGTTTTCAGCATCACATGCCCGCCCGAAGACCGCGAAAGGCACCTCGAGGAAATCGCTTCCAAGTTGATTCCCATAATGCGCTTAAATTCCTGACTACCGTTTATGACATCCTGTATAATTGATTCCATGATGTATGCTGGGACGTTCCGCTGCTGCGCTATGGCGGCGAGGTTATAATGCTGCCAGTTGCCGGTCCCGGCGTATTAAGTCGAATGCAAGGCGTCCGACTCGCCTGATCGCGGGGAAGCGAACGGTATTAGGGAGGCTAAAATGTCTCGAATCAAACGCGTGATGCTGCTCCAGCCGGCCTCCGCCGGCGGAAACTTCGAATATGTCGCCATTCCCCGGCAGGGAATGCTGTACCTTTCCGCGGCTCTTGCCCAGTGGGAAGGCCCCTTTGTATACGAGCGGGAAATCTGGTTCGAGGACCGCTCCGGACTCATGGACCCGGAGAAGGACCTGGAAGGCGTCGACATCCTGATGTTGACCGCCCTGATCAACGAGGCCCCGAGGGCCTACCAGATCGCCCGCCAGGCGAAGGAATTCCACCCCGAACTCATCACCATCGGCGGCGGCCCCCAGATGAGTCCACTGCCGGAGGAAGCCTTCGATTACGGCCACTTCGACGTTATCGTCCAGCGTGAGGGCGAGGACATTATCGGTCAGCTCTGCGACGTTCTCCTGGAACATCGCGGCCCTGGCCGCAACCAGTACCTGGCGAAGGTCCCCGGCATCAGCTACCAGGAAGAGGGCCATGTCGTCTACACGAAGCGGGTGGGACTGGTGAAGCCCGACTTTGTGGAGTTGCCCGACTTCCGGTCCATACGCGACCTCACGCCTGCCAATCCCATGGCCGGCGCAGTCATGGAGACCATCCGGGGCTGCACCGAGAAGTGCACCTACTGCCAGGTCATCCAGCAGTTCCTCGGCTACCGCCTGGTTTCCCGGGAGGTCGAATACAAGCGGCTGGAACAGCTGCACCAGTTGGCCGCGGATGGCCTCATTCATACTTCCCGCAACGGTTCCTTCCAGGTGTTCGTGTCCGACGACCTTCACACCCCGCCGCTGCGCGCCGTGAAGTTCCGCAACGAGCGGCTTGAGCGGCTCAAGGGCTGGAAGGGCCATACCGACGACATGAACCTGATCATCCAGGCCCGGGCCGAGATCGGACAAGACCCGGAACTGGCGGAGGCCCTCCAGGAAGCCAACGTCAAGATGCTCTATCTTGGCGTGGAGTCCGACAATGCGGAAAACCTGAAGGCCGTGAACAAGCGCCAGGAACCGGGGCAGATGCACCGCGACCTGGAATATATCAACGAACTCGGCTTCACCGTCGTGGCCATGACCATCATAGGACTGCCGTACGACACGGAAGAGAGCATCATGTCGCTGGCCGACTGGGTTACGACCGTGAGCCGTTATCAGACCGCCAACTTCCTCACGCCGTTGCCAGCCACCTCCAACTGGACCGACCTCAAGCCCCTGAACGAGCACGGCGATCTGCTGCAGGAAGGCGAAATGCGGCCATACCAGCTCTACACCGGGCGCCAGTTCGTTCACCACGACGAGCGGTGGTCGATGCAGGAAAGCCGCGAAATCTTCGACAAGTACACCTCCCGGCTGCAGGAAGTGGACGACGTGTACCGCCGGGTGTTTCGCATCCTGCGTACCTACAAGCTGCGGCTTGCGGCAACCAGCAAGGGACTGAGCGACACCATCTCGGCACGCATCGGCGAGGCTACTGACGATCTCCGTGACCTGTCCGACGCAAACTCACTATCCGGACGCGACTTCGGCGAAAACATCTCCGGCAGGGTCGGTGAGTTGGTGGAGACCCTCAGGGCCGTTTCCCAGCCTCTTTCCAACGTACGCCGGGAAGCCGCTGACAGCATCGGGTCCAAGTTGACCGAGCTGACGGAATCGTTGAAGACCCTGACCGACCCCAGCGTCAACAACGGGAAGGAAATCGCGGCCAACGTCTCCCGACGCATCACTGAAATAACCGACGCCATCGACGTCGCCCTCTCCGACCAGGGCGACGGCAGGAAGAAGGCAACCGGGCAGGGCTGATTCGCCCTGTCCGCCCGGAAAATTGGAAGACCATGACTGGCCGCCAGGCTTCGGCGGCCAGTTTAACGGAGCAGGCCGACGCCTGTTCAAAGGCGGCACCAGCCCGGTAAGCAGGGATTGGGGAAGGGATGACAGGCCTTCATCGAGTCTATATAACCGGCATCGGAGTAATCAGCCCCCTCGGGCTGGACCTGGAAACCACCTGGGAAGGGATCTCCCAGGGGAAGTCCGGGGTCGATTACCTCACCGCATTCGACACCGAGGGGTTCGACACCCGGTTCGGCGCCGAGGTCAAGGGCTTTGACCCTGAAGACTACCTCGACCGCAAGGATGCCCGCCGTATGGACCGGTTCGCCCAGTTCGCAGCAGTGGCCGCCCGGCAGGCCTGTAGTCAGGCCGGCCTTGAGCCTCACCGAGAGGACCCCTATCGCGTGGCGGTGGTCATAGGCAGCGGCATTGGCGGCATCTCCACCCTCTCCCAGCAGTTCGGGGTGTTGAGCGAGCGAGGCCCCAGGCGAGTCAGCCCTTTTCTCATCCCCATGATGCTCGGCGACATGGCCTCGGCCCAGGTCTCGATGGTAACCGGCGCCATGGGAGCCAACTACTGCCTGGTGTCTTCCTGTTCCAGTGGAGCGGACGCGATGGGCCAGGCTTGGGAAATGGTGCGGCAGGGCCGCGAGGATATTGTGCTCGCCGGCGGCACCGAGGCTCCCCTGGTGCCGGTGTCCGTGGCCGGCTTCAACGCACTGCGGGCCCTGTCGCGGCGCAACGACAGTCCCGCGCAGGCCAGCAGGCCCTTCGACATCTCCCGCGACGGGTTCGTCATGGGCGAAGGGGCCGCGGTATTCGTTATGGAAAGCGAGGCAAGCGCCGCCCGCCGGAGTGTCGAGCCTCTGGCCGAGCTCCGGGGATACGCCGCCACCTCCGACGCCCATCACCTGACTGAACCGTCCATTACCGGAGAGAGCGCCGCCAACGCCATGAGCATGGCGCTGTATCAAGCGGGCATCGATGCTGCGGAGGTCGGCTATATCAACGCTCACGGCACGTCGACGCCCCTGAACGACAAGCACGAGACCAAGGCCATCAAGATGGCCCTCGGAGAAGACGCCTTCCGCGTTCCCATCAGTTCCAGCAAGTCGATGACCGGCCATCTGCTTGGAGCAGGCGGCGCCCTGGAAGCCGCAATCTGCATTCTGGCCATGCGGGACGGACTCGTGCCGCCTACGATCAACCTGGACGAGGCTGACCCGGAGTGCGATCTGGGCTATACACCCAACATGGCCGTCAACCGGCGGATTGACGTGGCTATGAGCAACTCCTTTGGCTTCGGAGGCCACAACTCCGTCCTGGTATTCGGCAAGCCAAGCGCCGCTCCCTAGTCGTGGCTGGCACAGGCCCATCGGCCCGCTGGCGATACCCTTCCGCCCCGGATGTCTCCGGCCTGCCTCGGGACGTCCCTGCTGTCGTTGCCCGCGTGCTTGCGTTCCGGGGCATCGATACGGCGGATGGTCTCAGTCGCTTCCTCAACCCTTCTCACCTCCCTTACGACCCCGGCCTGCTCCCCGGCATGGACATTGCCGTGGCCCGGCTTCGCCGCGCAGTCAACGAAAGCGAGCGGGTGGGCGTGTTCGGGGACTTCGACGTCGACGGAATCACCGGCACGGCCATCATGGCAGAGGGCCTTGGGTCCCTCGGAGCGCGTCCCATTCCCTATTTGCCCCTCCGCGGGGGCGAAGGCCACGGCCTCTCAAGGGGCGCAATCGACTTCCTGACCGACAGCGGCGTCACCCTGATAGTGACAGTCGATTGCGGCATAACCGACGCTGAAGAGGTGGCCTACGCTGCTTCCAGGGGTGTCGAGGTCATCATCACCGACCATCACCTGCCTCCCGACGGGCTTCCCGCGGCGACTGCCTGCGTCAACGCCAGGCTGCCGGGAAGCAATTACCCCTTCCCTGAGCTGTGCGGCGCAGGTCTTGCCCTGAAGGTGGTGGATGGACTGCACCGGTCCTGGGGCGTTCCCTACGACCCCTCGCTTCTCGAGCTCGCGGCCTTGGGCAGCATAGCCGACCTGGTGCCGCTGGTCGACGAGAACCGGCACCTCGTCACCGAAGGCGTCGAGCTGCTCAGGAACACTCGCCGGCCCGGCCTGCTTGCGCTCTTCGAACTCGCCCGCCTCTCCCCCGACGACCTGGACTCGGAAAAGGTCGCCTTCCAGGTCGCCCCGCGCCTCAATGCCGCCGGCCGCATGGGCGATGCGGCGGACAGCTTCCGCCTGCTCACATCCCGTTCCGACGGGGAGGCATGGGACCTGGCGGAGAAGCTGGACGAAATGAACCGGCAGCGTCGAGCAGCCACCGAAGAAGCCACTGCGCTGGCCTTCGAGCGTGTAGAGGCGATGCCCGACCTGCCGGCCATGCTCGTGGTGGCCGACGAATCGATCCCCCAGGGCGTCGCTGGCCTTGTGGCGTCCCGGCTGGCAGAGCGATATCACCGGCCTGCCGCCGTCCTTTCCGTCGCCGGAGACCTGTCGGTCGCTTCCGCCCGCAGCATCCCCGAGTTCAACATAGTCGACGCGATAGCCTCTTCGTCGCCCCTGTTGGTGCGGTTCGGAGGGCACGCCCAGGCAGCAGGCTTCACTGTGTCCACGCGCCATATAGGCGAGGTAACCGAGCGTCTGGGCCAGTACGCCGAAGAGCGCCTGGCATCCCTGGAGCTTTCTCCCGTGCTGGAGATCGATGCCGTGGCGTCGCTGGAGGAGCTGTCCTTTGACGTGTACGACTGGCTCGCCACCCTGGAGCCTTACGGGAAGGGCAACCGGCGTCCCGTGTTCGCTTCGCTGGACGTAGCAGTCCTTGAGGCCCGGATCATCGGCCAGTCCCGGCAGCACCTCAGGCTGCGCGTGAAACAGAACGGACGGGAAATGACCGCACTGGCCTTCAACCAAGCGCAGCAGTGGAATGCCCTCGGGCTATCGCCGGGAGAAGCCCGGCTGGACCTGGCCTACACGCTGATGCTGGACAACTGGCATGACCAGTCTACGCTGGTGCTGCGCGTGACGGCCTTCCGCGTTTCCGAGGCAGGCGACCGGCCGGCCTAGCTCCCCCTTTACGCCCTCTGGGTGCTCCGCCTTCTGCTGGCTCGATTCCCGCCCGTAGGATTGACCAGTTGCGCCTTCCAGATCAGGAGGGGCACCGTGATCACGATCACGATCAGCGCCACCACCTGAGCTTCATTCAGCCCGCCGAAGTAGGTGTTGTATTCCTCCCTCAGGAAGCTGATGAAGAACCTCCCGATGGAGTAGGTCGCCGCATAGAGGGCGAAGAACATGCCGTTGGGCCGCAGACGCTTCCGCAAGGGCCACAGGGCGGCCAGCAGTACGAGGTCGAAGATCAGTTCGTAGGCCACCGCAGGGTGAGTTGCCGGCCGGCCGAACCCTGGGCTCTCGGGATGGGTGTACACCACGCCCCACGGCAGGTCGGTAACCTTGGCGAAGTGCTCGCCGTTGATGATGTCGCCGATGCGCCCTATGGCCATGGCAACCAGCAGGGCCGGGGCGGTTACATCCGCCAGCCGTCCGATGCTGGGCAGGTCGGCCCTGTTCGGTCGACCGAATACCGGCGAGAAGGGGCGCCAGAGGGCCAGAAACCAGTTGGAGTTGCGGATCAGGAGATACAGGGACCCGCCCACGAAGCCGCCGGAGATGGCGCCGAATATGGCGATACCGCCCTGCCAGACCTGGAAAATACTGACGAAGTCGTGCCGGTAGACCTCGTCCCAGAAGTCGATCACGTGCAACACCCTGGCGCCGATCACCCCACCGATGATGGCCCACATGGACGCGGAATACAGAACGTCGGCGACCATGCCCTCCCGGGTCCCCCATCGCACGACCAGGTACACCGCAACGGCAACCGCAATGAAGGTGAAAACTCCATGCCAAGACAGAACGACCCCTCCGGCGTTCACCAGGTTGGGGTCTATTCCGATTCCGATGCTGGCCAGCCACTCAAAGCCCATCAACTTGTCCCCGGTCCGGTATGACTACTGCGAGAGGTCGGTTCTTCCAATCGTCGTAACAAGGTATACCCCGGCGCCCATGGGCTGCAAGGCATCCACGACCGCGCGGTGCTCGGTTTCGCTCGAAGGTATGGCGAACATGGCGGGCCCCGCTCCGCAGAGGTGCAGGTGCGGGCCGCCGTGTTCCCGGACCGCCTTCTGCATTTCAGCCAGCAGGGGGAATTCCCACTCTGCTATGTCCTGGAATACGTTATAGACACAGCTTCGGATCGATTCGGTAACGAAGTGGCCCCCCATGAGCAGTTGCACCAGCAGCCTGGTGATTCCTCCGTCGCTGTAGTTGGCCGGCGTCAACCGGGAGTACATCCGCCGGGTCTTGTCGCTGACGGCGATGTCGGGAAAGACCAGGGTGAGGTTGAATGGCGGCAACGGCGGCAACGGCGACACTATCTCTCCCCTGCCTTCGGCCAGCGCCGTCCCTCCCCACAGGAAGAACGACACGTCGGAGCCAATCTTTGCGGCAATTTCGGCCAGTTCGCCGGTGGTCGCCGACAGATCCCACAGTTCGTTCAGGGCGCGCAGCGCGGCAGCGGCGTCGCTGCTGCCTCCACCGAGGCCCATGGCTATCGGGATTCGCTTCCGGATGCTGATGCGGGCCCTGGGTGTGATGCCCCGGCTGCGGGCCAGTTCCGAGGCGGCCTTCCAGACAAGGTTCGATTCCCCCGACAACTCCGGACTGTCGCAGTCCACCCTGAGGGATGACCAGTGCTCTACCGTAAGCAGGTCGGACAGGCCAACGGTCTGCATGACCGTTTTCACCTCGTGATAGCCGTCGGGCCGCCTCCCCAGGACCTCGAAGGCCAGGTTCAGCTTGGCATGTGCTTCAACTTGCACGGACCTGCGCCTCCGGTTGAAACTCTCGCCAGACCTCGGCCAGTGCGGCCCATTCCTCCATGCCGAGGGTCGCTGGCCGCCGCCGGCCGTCGATGCCTGCCTTTTCAAGCGCCGCCTCACAGACTCGCGGGGGTGCGGCAAGGCCCTGGCAGAGGGAGTTGTGAATCTGCTTGCGTGGGGCGGAGAACCCGGCCCTGACCACCCGGAAGAACCCGTCGCGCCGCTCCCTATCCACGACCGGCGATTCCAGCAGGTCCAGACGGACCACTGCCGAGCGCACCTTCGGCGCCGGGCGGAACGCATTGGGAGGCACCGAGCACACCTGCCTGGCTCTGGCGTAACACTGGGTCGCGACCGACAACAGGCCCATCTTCCCGGGTTGGGCGGCCATGCTGTCCGCAACCTCCTTCTGCACCATGAACAGCGCCAGGGAAGGCGGCGGGTCCGACTCGAGGACGCGCCGTACGATGGGGTTGGCGGCGTAGTAGGGAAGGTTCCCGATAACTGTGTAGGCCGCGGGAGCCACAGCCGAGGGTCGCCGGGCGAGCGCCGGGATGTCCACGTCGCGGGCGTCGGCGTTGACGCATTCGAGATTGTCGGGGAATCCCAGGCGTTCGGGCAGTCCTTCGCACAGTTCAGCGTCCAACTCGACCGCGGCCACACGGCCCGCCAGTTGCACCAGCTTCCTGGTCAGGACGCCGCGACCGGGACCTATTTCCACCACGGTATCGTCCTGCGTCAACGCGGCGGCGTCGATAATCCGGCTCACAATGCGCCGGTCGACGAGGAAGTGCTGGCCCAGCGACTTTCGGCCGCCTCGCCTTCTTACGGAAGAGGTCATCTGAAGTAGGACGCCCGGCCTGGGGAAAGAAGAGTGAGCATTGGAAGAGACCGCGCACCTCCCGTCGACGCTGACAACTGGACGTGTCGCGAGGGCTGACTCAGACCAGGCACTCCCACGGCGCCCGCAGGGTCCTGTTTACCGTTGCTTCCTCTCGGACCTGGCGGGGTTCACAAGTCTGCGTCGCGTGGGACCCGGTCCTCAACGACCTCCGCTCGCGATATAGGCCCAACGGGCAGGCCTCTGGGAGGAATTCGATCCCGCTGTAGCGGATTGCGGGTGCAGGGCACCGCTAGCTCCCCATCTAGTGCGGCCTCCATTTCATAGTAGATTCAGCGGTTCGCGGTGTCAATTCGATCCCTGCCCAGGACACGCCCATCCTGCTCATCCTTTAATCTTGTGAATCCTGATTCAGACAAATCCGTGCTAGACTAACCGCGTCTAACCGTCCTGGTGGTTGCTTATGCCCGTGAAAAAAGCCGTCATCCCCGCAGCCGGACTTGGTACCCGTTTCCTCCCGGTTACCAAGTCGGTGCCCAAGGAACTCCTGCCCATCCTCGACCGGCCCATGCTCCAGTACGTGGTCGAAGAAGCCGCCGAGGGCGGGGTCGAGGAGGTGATCATCGTCACTGCTCCCGGCAAGGAGGGCATCGCTTCCTACTTCCAGCCTTCTCCGTCCCTGGAGCAGCGGCTGTTCGAAAGCGGGGCGCAGGACCTGCTGGACAAGGTCCTGCAGGCATCCCGGCTGGCAAAAGTCTCCTTCGTAATCCAGGAGGAGGCGCTGGGCCTGGGCCACGCCGTCCTGACAGCCCGCGAAGCCGTGGGCGACGAGCCGTTCGTGGTCATCCTTCCAGACGATATCGTGTACCACAAGCCCGGTGTGGTAGCCCAGATGACTGCCATCTACGATCGGACCGGGACCGGGGTTGTGGCGGTGGAGCCGATGCCCTGGGAGACCGTGCATAACTACGGCGTTGTCGATGCGGTGCCAGTCTCCCATCCCGAGCTTGCCCCGGACGACGGCCTGCACCATGTGAGAGGACTGGTGGAGAAGCCTCCGCGGGAAGAGGCTCCTTCGAACCTGTCCATCGTGGGGCGCTACATCCTGCCCTCGGAGATCTTCGACTGCCTGGACCGGACGCCGCCGGGAGCCAAGGGCGAGATTCAGCTGACCGACGGGATGCTGCTTCTCCTGGAAAGCGCCGAGTTGTACGCCTACGAGTTCCGGGGCATTCGCTATGACGGCGGCACCCCAATGGGCCTGCTCAGGGCCTCGCTCGAGTTTGCTCTGCGCCGCGAGGACACCCGCGATGCGGTCCGCCAACTGCTGCAAGGCATCGACATAGATTAGCTGCCTCTCCTGTCAATGAGGGTAATGACATAATCCCCTCTCCCTCTGGGAGAGGGTTAGGGTGAGGGCGTAACCTTGACCACCATCCAGAGCCAACGCGAAAATCTGACCTCCCTCCACACGTCCCTGCTGGAGCTTCTCGACGGCATGAACTACTGCCTGGACTGGAAGCCCAGCGATTCGGACTGGTCGGCGCGGGAGATCGTGTACCACATCATCGACACCCCGCCGGGCGGAACGCCGTCGGTGGTGCGGGAAATTGTGTCGGGGGAAATCGCAGAGTACGAAATCTGGTCGGACCGGACCAATGTCACTGAACCGCGGTCAACCTTGGACATGGACGAAGTGGTCGGTGATATCGCCACATTCTTCGGCGAGTTCGACCAGGCCCTGTCGGGCGCAGGCGACGCCGACTTGCAGGGGCTAAGGGTCTTGATGCACCAGCGGACCCGGAACGAGGACCTGGAGCGCACGCTGGAGGGAGTCCTGTCGGGCTTCGACCGCCACTGGCGCGCACACTTGGAGCAGCTAGGGGAACTGCGGACGGCGCTGGGGTTTTAAGCCAGTTGCGTCAGTCGGCCTGTGGCGGATTTGAATCGGATGATTCGGCGATGAATTTCGCAATGTCCTCCGCCCCCGTATCCACAAAGTCCTCCGGCACACGGAAATAGCGCCCCACGGGTTGGAAGCCTTCTATCTGTCCCTTGGCGAGCATTTTCCGAATCGCGCCGAAGCGATAAAAGGTTTCGGCGGTGTAAATCCGCTCTCCACAATGGAGACAGACTTTAGCCGGGACATTGACCACGGCCGCGTCGTCCCCGCCGCGCAGAACCTCATCAACTTTTTTTTCAATAACATCATCAAAGCCGCATCGGGGGCATTTACCCAGAGCCATCGTGTCTTGGCCTCCTGATACGAAAGTCAATCCAACATCGGAGGCAGGGCGGTACACCGTGATTAGCATCGCCAAGCGTTCATCTGCATCGTAGCCTCAAACGCTATGTACCAAGTCTGCGCCGTGGATTCTCCCGTAAATCAGACAACTCGGATATGGCCTGTCGTCTGGGTAGTCTTCGATTATTACACCGCTCAGGAGACTGAAATTTATCTCATCGTCGCTAATGTGGTCGTCCTGCAACGCTCTGTTCGCGTGAAGGGTAACCTCGAAGCGGCCTTCGCGGATGGCATCCTGGATGTCTTCGATACTCAAACAGCACGGCCCCGAGATCCGGCCTCCTCACCCCTCGCCCCCGACCTCCAGCAGGGTGAGAAAGGCTTCTTGGGGTATCTCGACCTGGCCGACCATCTTGAGGCGCTTCTTGCCTTCCTTCTGCCGCTCCAGCAGCTTGCGCTTGCGGGTGATGTCGCCGCCGTAGCACTTGGCCAAGACGTCCTTGCGCATGGCGCGCACCGTTTCGCGGGCGATGATTCGACTGCCGATAGCGGCCTGTATGGGCACTTCGAAGAGCTGACGAGGGATGGTGGTGCGCAGCTTTTCCACCACACGCCGACCCTGGCTCATGGCCTGGTCGCGGTGAAGGATCATTGACAGCGCCTCCACCGGCATGTGGTTGACCAGCACGTCCACCTTGACCAGCGGCGCCTTCCGGTACCCCACGAAAGTGTAGTCCAGCGACGCATAGCCCTGTGTGCGCGACTTCAGCTGGTTGTAGAAGTCGGCCAGCATCTCCACCAGGGGCATCGAGTATTCCATCATCACGCGGGCGTTGTCCTCGGACGCAACGCCCTCGCTCTGGATGTACTCCATCCGCTTGAATTCTGACCGGCGGGAGTGCATCAGCTCCATCAGGGTTCCCACGTACCGGCTGGGCGCAACGATTGTCAGGTCAAGCACCGGCTCCTCGATGTCGGTGTAATCGTTGGGAGACGGCAATTTGGCCGGGCTGTCCACCTTGATGACTTCGCCGCTGTTCAGCGTGACCTGGTATGCGACGCTGGGAGCGGTAACGATCAGGTCAAGGTCGTACTCCCGCTCAAGCCGCTCCTGCACTATCTCCAGGTGCATGAGTCCAAGGAATCCGCACCGGAACCCGAATCCCAGGGCCGCGCTGTTCTCCGGCTCTATTGTCAGCGAAGCGTCGTTGAGTTGCAGCTTCTCGAGGGCGACCCGGAGGTTCCCGTACTGTTCCCCGTCGGAAGGGTAGAGACCGGCGAAGACCATGGACTTGAGGGGCACGTAGCCCGGCAGCGGTTCGGTGGCGGGCAGCCGGTCAATGGTGAGGGTGTCGCCCACGGTACATTCCCGTACATCCTTGAAGCCCGTTGCCACGTACCCCACCTGTCCGGTTTCCAGCCGGTCGGTGGGCGTAGGAGCAGGGGAAAACACGCCTACCTCGACTATCTCCGCAGTCCTCCCCGAAGACATCACCCGGATGCGGTCAAGGCGCGAAATGGCGCCGTCTTCCATCCTGATATGAGCAATGATTCCCTTGTACTGGTTGTAGACGGAGTCAAATACCAGTGCCCGCGACGCCTCTTCGGGCCTTCCCTTGGGCGGCGGTATGCGGTCCACCACGGCGTCCAGTATTTCGGAGGCCCCGGTGCCTTCCTTGGCCGATACGAACAGGACTTCATCACGCCTGAACCCGAAGACCTGCTCAATTTCCCCGGCTACGCGCTCCGGTTCGGCCTGGGGGAGGTCGACCTTGTTTAGCACCGGGATCAGGTCCAGGTCGTACCCCATGGCCAGGAGGGTATTGGCGATGGTCTGGGCCTCGATTCCCTGGCTTGCGTCCACCACCAGCAGCGCCCCCTCGCAGGCGGCGAGCGCCCTGGAGACCTCGTAGCTGAAGTCCACGTGACCAGGCGTATCAATGAGGTTGAGCTGATAGGTCTCGCCATCCTGGGCTTTGTGGTACATCGTCACCGCTTTGCCCTTGATGGTGATGCCCCGTTCCCGCTCCAGATCCATCTGGTCCAGGAACTGCGCCTTCATCTCCTGGGGCCGGACGGTGCCGGTGATCTCAAGAAAACGGTCGGCCAGCGTCGACTTGCCGTGGTCGATGTGGGCGATGATGCAGAAGTTTCTGATGTGAGACGGGTCCATACGCTCCAATGTTATCACGCCAAGAGTTGGATATGGAATGCGGAGAAGGCTCCAGCCAGAGCTTTCCAAAGTTCTGTAGAATCCGTTGGTGGTGAGTCCCAAGCCTGCCGAAGGGTCGACCCATCACCGGATTCTCCCAACCCGTCCTTCGACATGCCTGTCTTGAGCCAGCCGAAAGGCTCAGGACTAGCGGACACAGTATCTCAAGAACCTGGAAATGCCCCGCGTTCGTGCCATTTCATTTGAAGTTAATCGCGTGCATTTGATATCCCCGAACGCGGCTGTCATTTGAGGCACAGCCCCTAGGGGGAAGAGGAGGGACGATTGTTTGACTTACTGAAAGTCCGGGCCAGCATAATTATTGCCGTATTGTTCGCGGCCTTGGCATTGGGGATCGCGTGCGGCTCTGATGAAGAACCGGCGCCTGGCGGCGACAGCGGGAGTTCGGCGGCGCCCACAACGGCTCCGCCCACGGCGACGGCAACTGCGCCCGCATCCCAGCCGATTCCAACGGAGCCACTACCCACGGCTACGCCCGAACCTATGGCGACGGCAACTGCGCCCGCATCCCAGCCGCCTGCAACGGAGCCACCACCCACGGCAGCTCCCGAACCTACGGTAACGGCCGTTGCGCCTGCTGTCGTCCGTGGCGACCCTGGCATATATGATGACCGCGTAGTCTTCGGGCAGTCCGCCGCGTTCACAGGCCCGGCCGCGGAGCTTGGCCTGGGTATGCGGTTGGGCATAGAGGCGGCGTTCAATGAAGCGAATCGACACGGGGGCGTACACGGCCGCACTCTGGAGATGGAGACGCTAGACGACTTTTACGAACCCGACAGCGCCTTTGGCAACACGATGCAGCTTATCGAAGCCAAACGAGTATTCGCGCTGATAGGCGAGGTAGGAACGCCAACCTCCCGGGCCGCCTTGCCGGCAGCTGAGTTCAGCGAAGTGCCCTTCCTGGCTCCTTTCACTGGCGCCCAGTTCCTACGAGACCCGGAGTTGAGTCAAGTTTTGAACCTGCGAGCTTCCTATTACCAAGAAACCGAGGAAATGGTGGCCCGCCTAACCGAAGACTTGGACATTACCAAGGTTGCGATACTCTATCAGAACGACTCCTACGGGGAGGCCGGGCTCGAGGGCGCCCGCTTGGCGCTGCGGAACCGCGGACTGGAACCCGTGGCTGCGGCCTACTATCAGCGCAACACCAGCGCCGTTAAGACCGCGCTGCTCAGCATTGTCCCCTCAGATCCTGAAGCGCTGATAATGATTGGCGCCTACTCTCCCGTCGCCAGGGCCATAGAGCTGGCTCGGGAGGACATCTCTCCCGTCTTCATGGCGGTTTCCTTTGTGGGAAGCAATGCCCTGGCCGCCGAGTTGGGGCCGGAGGGCGCCGGAGTGTATGTGACGCAGGTTGTACCGTTGCCCGGGGATGCCAACATCCCAGTGGTGGCAGCGTACCAGGCTGCGCTGGCCGAGTATGACTCCGGAGCGGTTCCCGGCTTTGTTTCACTGGAAGGCTATCTGGCGGGACGGCTGGCCATCGCGGCCCTGGAAGAGTGCGGCCCGGAATTGAGCCGCCAGTGTTTCATGGATGCGGTGTATGACACCGGACAGTTCGACATTAACGGATTCCAGCTCCAGTTTTCGGACGGCGACAATCAGGGGTCGGATGCAGTGTTTCTGACCGTCCTGGGAGAGGATGGCAAATACCGGCACGTTGATGAGATAGGAGGCACACGCTGATGAACCGGTTGCGCATTGAGCCTGTCCCAGAAAACGCCTGTTTCGACCGAAAGGAGTGGTGAGTGCCTTCGGGCGTTGCTAGTAGAGTCGGGTTCGACGGCAGATTACGACTTGATGAGTTTTGCGCGTCCGGGAGGGTCTTGGGATCGCACCGAAATCAGGGCACGGGGCCCGATGTGGGACTATGAGGCGCCAGTACGAAGGTCCCGTCCCGCCATATGCGCCAGAGAGTCCGCAGGTTGAAGGCGATTGCCAAGAGATTCCACTCAGCCGCCACGTTGACCAGGCCCCGCAGCAGGAATCTTCGGGCTCCCATTTGTTCCTTGGTAATTCCGAACACCGGCTCGACCAGTTGCTTTCTCAGCCGATATACCTCTTTCGCCAGGCTGGTGGACATCCAAGCCCGGTGCCGGCGCAGCACATCGTCGTGAGGCCCAATCCACAGACTACGGCCACGCTTGGATTTGGTGCATACCCCGTAGGCTGGACACTGCTGGCAGACGCCTGCGGAAGCGCGGTACTTCCTCATTGGCACTCCTCTTTTGTCTTCGCTGATGCCGATGAAGTGGAGCGTCTGTCCCTGGGGACATTCAAAGCTGTCGCTGGGTTCATCATAGGTGAACTGATCTTTGTGATAGGGACTTCTGAGGAACCGTTCCCGCGACTCCGGCACCACCACCTGCTGGCCACGATCCGCGCAATCGGCCAAGTCGCTCCCGGAAAAATACCCAGCATCGGCCAGCGTCATGGGTGTTCTGGTTCCCGTAGCCTCCTCAGCGCGCTCCATCATCGGCACCAACTGATAGTTGTCATTGGGCACAGACACCACGTGCGCGGCGGTGATCAACATGCCCGTGGGTTCCCCGTCCTGCTCCACTGGAGATACCATGGCCTGGGCGTTGTAGGCCGGCACGACGCCGTAGCTGGCCTTCATCAGCCGGGCGTCCTGGTCCGTAAGATTGATGCGCCTGGGCTTCTTTGCACCGGCCAACTCGTCCATCGCCTGCCGCAGGCGCTCTCTCAGCGCTTCCTTGTCGGCCAGTTCTTCAGGCAGATTGACGGCGCTGGCGTCTTCTCCACCTTCGTTCTGGGCTTCCAGATCGGCTATCGCCCGGTCCACCCGGTCTAACAACTGGGCCAGTCTCTCCCCGTCGTAGCTGCGGTGCACCGACGCGCTGGCGGCCATCTTGGTGCCATCCACCGCCTGCACCGCCAGGTCCACCAGCTTCATCGCCACCGCCGTCCGCACCGTGCGCTTGAACAAGCTCCGCATTTCCTGGCGATGGGCCTTGTAGAACCGCCAGAGGGTGTTGTGGTCCGGATGCTGCCATCCTGTCAGCCACAGGTACGGAATCTGGTCTCGACAGGCCGCCTCCAACTTGCGGCAGGAGCGCACTCCCGTCATGAACCCGTAAAGCCACACGCAGAGCAGGGACCTGGGATGGTAGGCCGGGGCTCCCAGCGGGTCCCCGTCTATTTCCACACCCAGCTCCGCCCAACCTTCTCTGCCCAAGGCGTCGACAAACTCGGCGACAAAACGAGCCGGATGGTCCAACGGCAGCAGTTCGTCAAGGGACGGCGGCAACAGCCACATCTGCTCTCGGTCCATATCCCGAAGTGGCATCTTATCGGCACCTCCGTCAGGCTTGACCACAGTCTACACCCCGACTTTTGAGACAGGCTCATTTCCAACCCGCTGTTGTTGCTCACCGCCGGGTCCCTGATTGCGGCGCTGGTCTTAGCTGTTTGGCTTTCGTCAGGCAATTGGGGCGGCAGCGCCGCAGCAGCAGAGAACAACGAAGTAGTATTGTCCACCGCTTTCAGCATTTCCCGGAACGCTAGTTCCATGGCCGTCTCGGCCTCGACGCCTACGTCGTACACCATGCCCCCAAACGCTTTGGCTCAGCTTTCCGCATCCTTTGAAGAGAGCAAGGCAGGGTTGGAGAAAGACCTTTCCGCACTGGTCGGCAAGGGGCACGATGAAAAGGTGGCGCTAATACGGCAACACGTCGGCGCGTTGACTGCCAACATCGAACTCATCGAAGCTGGGCGGCCCGATTTTCTGCATTTGCAGCAAGAAAGTCAGGCTGATTTTCGGTATCTCAACTATGAAATCACTAAACCCCTGGACGCCGCCTTGGTTACCAGCATGGACGACCAACTGCACCTGATGGTCATGGACGGGGGAAGCCTGACCGCGGACGACACCTTGGTGTATCACCATTTGTTTAACTTGATGGAATCCTCGCGGATGCTTGTCAGCAAAATGAGGGCTGCAAGCATCACCCGCAACCCTCGGATCACCGCCCTGCTGCACGAAGACCACGATGCAGCTTATCAGAGAGTATCTTCCAGCCTGAGGTATCTGTCTCTGCACGGAGCCGAGACCTTGGCGCCGGAGGTCATAGAATTGTCCGGTGAAATACTGGAGTTGGGCAGGGGCGAAGACAACCTCTGGGACAAGATGTATAACAGGCAGGCGAAGGAGGTCAGGGAAAACGAATTGATAGCTGTAAACCAGCAACTTCTTGATGACTTGTTGCGGGAGTTGGACGCCCTGGTGGTGGAAGTATCGCAGTAACCCGGCGCAGGGCTATTCCAAGTCGAGGGAATTCCGCTACTTGGGTTCAGCCTTCAATCCGGCCCAGCGCCACTTGGCTGAAGGGGGCGGATTATATGCTAACCGGCATATAGCGGCTGGGCTCGCTGGAGACCGCCACGGCCTTTTCAAAGTCGCTTCCCGCCACCTCATGGCAGGCTTGTCGAACCATCGGTGGCTTGAAGGGGCATCCTTCGATAAGCTCAGGATGAACGAATGCCTACGGAAGAGGTCACTTTGCAATCGTCCTGGGCTCCAGGGGGTCTCGGATAAGGTGAAGGAAGCGCGTGTTCCACATTGAAGAGTGCCACCACTGGATTCCGGTTTTCGCCGGAACGACGAATTCCAGGCCAACATATCCTCTGGAACGGCAAGCTACGCTTGCTTTACCAAGCTATCTCACAGCGGCAGGCGGAGACCGGCTTCCCTCAAACGTTTCCTTCGCTCCTTGGCGTCCGGCATCGCCGCAAGAACTACATCCCAGAAAGCCTTCGAGTGATTCATCACATCCAGGTGGGCGAGCTCGTGCACAACCACCGACTCAATCAACTCAGGCTCCAGCATGGCTAATCTCCAGCTGAATCGAAGCGTACCGTCCGAACTGCAACTTCCCCAGCGGGACCGCTGATCCCTCACCAGAACCCTGGGCATCTCGGAGCGCCCCATGACCGGCAGCCATCGGGCCACCGCATCCTCCAGGAACTCGGCGGCGCGCTCCTTGTACAGGCCGGACAGGGCCGCGTGTGTCGCCTCCCTCGTGTCCTCATCAGGCAGTCTCCGCCCCAGCGTGACCGCGATCCGACCTTCGGCCAACCGAGCTACCGGGCCTGGCACGTCGGTCTCTTCTACCATCAGAGGCAAATTGGCCCCGAAGTAAGGCAAGGAGTCTCCCGTAACCAGCTGAAGGGGCCTAGCTTCGTTGGCGCTTTCCCGCAGCTTCCCCAGAACCCAGCCGGCCCTGTTCTCGATTATGGTCTGGATCTCGCGATTGGGAGTGCGCACCGGCGCTGCGACAACCACCTGCCCGTGCTGGATGCTTACCTGCACCGTCTTCTTCCGGCGTCGGCTGCGCTTCACGGTATATTCGATATCCCCTTCCGCAAGGTGGACTCTGTGCTTTGAGGTCATACCGAAGAGACCTTTTCGTTTATGTAATGTATGTGGCCCTTCAAATATAACCTCTCCTCGACTCAGGAAAACAGGTCATTCGCCGCAATATGCTCCGTCATCCACCGGCTCCCAGTCCGGGGAAGAGTCTGTATCAGTGCTTGCCGAAGTCAGGTTTGTGTATTCTTCCCCGTCAGTGTACATAGTAGCGACATCAAAATTGCCGTCCCGGTTGGAGTGAATGACCATGTATTCCCCGAGCGGGTCCCAACTGGGATTCGAGTCGATTTTCCCATCCTGGTTGGCCGTAATTTGCACCAACCCTAGATCTATACCGTAGTCAGAGAAAAACATCTCCCAATCACCATCGCGGTCGGAAGCGAAGGCTATGATTTCATCCCCGTAATAATCCCCCAAGTCAGGCCAGCGGTCATCGCCTGTGCTGTGGGACACGGCCGTTACCTTCGCGGGGTCCCCGGTGCCGTCGGCATTCACCTTGTAGATATCGAAGTTGCCGTCTCGGTCGCTGGCGAAGGCGAGCTTCGTGCCGTCGTGCGACCATGCCGGGTCGAGGTCGGATGCGGCGTTGCTGGTTATCCTGGTAATCGACTCGCTCGAAATATCTAGAACGTAGATGTCGCCTTTGGGGTCGTCGCGGTATGACACGAAGGCGACTTTGCCGCCGTCCGGCGAAAGGGCCGGAGATTCGTCGTTGGCGGCATCGTCGGTGAGCCTGTTTACCCCCCACGGGGACAGCGCAAGCAGGTAGATGTCGTAGCCCCCTGCCGCATTCCGATTGGAACTGAAAGCCAGCTTGCCTCCGCTTGCCCATGAGGGCTGCTTGTCCTCGGCGGAGTTGTTGGTCAGGTTGGTCTGGCCCGACCCATCGCAGCCCATCACGTATATCTCGCTGTTCCCGTCCCTGTCGGTCTGGAAGGCGACCCTTCCGCCAGAGGGGTAATCCGGAAGCTCAACGGCCTGCGGCGTAGGCGTCGGCGTGGGTGTCGGCGTTGGCGTCGGCGTCGGTGTGGGCGTCAGTGTGGGCGTCGGCGTCGGCGTGGGCGTGGGTGTGGGCGTCGGTGTCGGCGTCGGCGTAGGGGTAGGCGTCGCCGTGGGTGTCGGCGTGGGTGTCGGCGTTGGCGTAGGGGTAGGCGTCGCCGTGGGTGTCGGCGTTGGCGTAGGGGTAGGCGTCGCCGTGGGTGTCGGCGTTGGCGTGGGGGTAGGCGTCGGTGTGGGAGTCGGCGTTGGCGTGGGGGTTAGGCGTCGCCGTGGGTGTGGGCGTCGGTGTCGGCGTCGGCGTGGGGGTGGGAGTGGGCGTAGGCGTCGGGGTGGGCGTAGGGGTGGGTGTCAGCGTCGGTGTGGGTGTCGGCATTAGCGCGGGTGTCGGCGTCGGTGTGGGCGTCGGTGTGGGTGTCGGCATTAGCGCGGGTGTCGGCGTCGGTGTGGGCGTAGGGGTGGGTGTCGGCGTCGGCGTGTGAGTCGGTGTGGGAATCGGCGTCGGCGTCGGCGTGTGAGTCGGTGTGGGAATCGGCGTCGGCGTCGGCGTGTGAGTCGGGGTGGGAGTCGGTGTCGGCGTCGGCGTGGGGGTCGGGGTGGGAGTCGGCGTCGGCGTGGGGGTCGGGGTGGGAGTCGGCGTCGGCGTAGGCGTAGGGGTGGGTGTGGGTGTCGGCGTAGGCGTTGGCGTGGGGGTCGGCGTCGGCGTCGGCGTCGGCGTTGGCGTGGGGGTCGGCGTTGGCCTGACCAGATGCAGCGGGTGGCAATCGTGTCGAGGAGAAAGGGGCTGCCAATCGGGGGAAGTGCTCTCACCCGTTCCGCTTCGAGTGATGTTCTTCTGCAAGTCGGCGAAGGGGTCGTCCGTGACAAAAATGTCGAATTCGCCATCCCGATTTGAATGAAATAAGAACATTCCCCCGGACTGACCCCACACGGGAAATGAGTCCTCGGCAAAATTGTTGGTCGCACGCACCAGATCCGAGGCATCGGTATTCATCGAGTAGACTTCCCAATTGCCGTCGCGATTCGATGCAAAGATGACTCTCTCGTTGCCCTTATAGATGGCCAAGTCAGGCCAACGTTCGTCGTGTCCTTCCTCGTCGTCGGATTCGTTGTCAGTTAGATTGACCACGTTAGAGCCGTCTGGGTCTCCCATGTAAATGTCCCAGTCTCCGTCTCTGTCACTGGCAAAGACGAGGCGGCATCCGTCTTCCGACCAGGCCGGATCGAGATCGCTGGCAGAGTTAGAGGAAATATTTGCCTCACTGCCACTTGGTAGGCCCCCATTACCGAGATTCAGGACATAGATTTCCGAGTTACCGTCTCGGTCCGATACGAAGGCCAGCTTGTTCCCTCCGGGAGCAATGGCCGGAAAGTTGTCTTTCGCCTCGTGAGTGGTCAGCCGGACAACGCTTGAGTCCGCCTTGCGCAAATAAATGTCGAAGCCGTCAGCTTCGTTTCCGTCAGTCGCGTCCCGGTTTGAAGAAAAGGCAACGTTGCCGTCGCTTGCCATCGAAGGATGCTTGTCCTGCGCCGAGTGTTGAGTAAGGTTCACCTGGTCAGATCCGTCGGTATACATCGAGTAAATTTCCCGGTTACCATCCCGGTCGCTTTGAAACACAATTCGCCCCCCGGCAGGAGTGGGCGTCGGTGTAGGTACCAGTGTAGGCGTCGGTGTCGGTGTCGGCGTAGGCGTCGGTGTCGGCGTCGGTGTGGGTGTGGGTGTGGGTGTAGGCGTGGGTGTCGGCTTAGGCGTCGGTGTCGGTGTCGGCGTAGGCGTAGGCGTAGGCGTCGGTGTCGGCGTAGGCGTAGGCGTAGGCGTCGGTGTCGGCGCAGGCGTGGATGCCGGCGTCGGCATGGGTGCCGGTGTGGGTGTTGATATGGGGAACGATGCGGGTGTCGACGTGGACGTCGGTGTAAACGTAGAGGTTGGATTGGGTAAGGTGGCGCCAGTTCCACTGCCAGCGTTTTGGCCACCACCCGTCTGGCCCGCAGCAGAGCCAGGGTATATGTACACCCAGACATGGCGGTCCCGATCCATGAGGACACGGCCGGAGGAAGCTGTCACGTCATCAGCGCCTGTGATCTGCATGATCCTACCCAACGCCGAAATCTCCACTGAAAAGCCGACCCAGGCTTCCCGTTCATATCGACCGTCGGTCCCTGGAAGATTGTGGATCGTCACCACTCCAAGAGGGACGAGGAATCGGGCATCCGTCGAAAGTACCTGCCTGCCATTCATAAACAGATGATGGCCTCGATCGGCTATTTCACTGGAAGTCGGCGTCGGTGTGGGTGTGGGCGCAGGTGCCGGAGTCGGAGTAGGCGTCGCGGTAGCAGTGGAAGTTTGTATACGGGCTGGTTGCGGCGGTTCGGAAGTCACCGGGGTTTGACCGTCCTGCGGATTGCTCTCTGACGCTATCTTGGTCCCCTCGGAAGGAGCCGGAGTCGGTGTAGGTGTAGGTGTAGGAGTAGGGGTGGGCGTAGGCGTAGGCGTGACGAGCGCTCGAGGTACGGGAGAAGGTGACGGCCTCGGCAATTGGGTCGGGAAAGAAACCGGCATGGGCGAATCGCCAGGCAGAAGGTGTCGCCTCCCTTCAGCCAGGGTTTCGATATCAACCCCGGCGGTGTCCGTCAAAGGCTGCGGACGTGGGGTATAGCCTGTGTTGTCACCGGAAACCTGTCTTTGCGCCAGCGCAAAGATGCCCAGGTTGTTGGAAGTAGTCTCGAGTCTCAACCACGGATAGTCCAGCGAGAAAGGCACGATTTCCCACGAAGACAGGGCTTCCTCATAACGCAGTGGAACAAGCTCGTGAGGATCCAAGTTTCCTTTCAGGTACTTCTCTTCGTCTATCCTCACCGCCAGGGCAATGGGATATCCAATTGCAGGTTCCTGTTTGCGGCCCTCGGACTCCTCAATTGTTATGCTGAAGGCAGGGGCCGCAACAGCAAACCCGAGGGGCGGAAGGGGGATTGTCTCAGGGTCCAGTTCCTGAAAATCCACCCCGACACGGTCCGCGTCAACTCCCGCCCACGGCACCAACAGCACCCTCCCGCCAGCGAATTCCCTAGCGGCTACGGGCGCCTCATTGGGCAGCCCCAACGGAGTAGAACCCGGGGCTGAACTGGGGGAAGCAACTGCTGTCTGGAGGGAATTGGGGCCGGGGTCTTTGGTGGAATTGCAGGCGAGGTTGTTGAGCGCTACGACAACGAAGCATCCCAGCAGTACGCAGTGCAAGAGCAGAACCCGGCCGGCGAGGCTCGGTTTGTTCCAGTGGCGGCCCATGAGGCGACCCACAAAGGGCTTGCCTTACCGCAAATGGAACTATCACTCACTCCTACGAGGTCCACACCTTTCACTCCCAATACTTGTTCGATTGCGACAAGGGGCCGGGACAATTCGGATTTACCCGTCTCGCGAAAGCCAACTGAGAACAGAGCCGATTCCTGTGCGCTCAACGTTTTCCAACAATGTCATTCAGCGTGTATATTGATTTTTCAAGGTTGAAGATCCTGAGAAGCGCCTCCAACCAAACGTGCGGAGTGGCTCCGTCCAATTTGTGTGTGCCGAGAGCAGCAGGAAATTCCTGATCTCCCAAGCCCGGAGGCGCTACGGGTTTCTGAAAGGCTGTGCCGACAGTCTTGACGAGCGAGTGTACGGCCCTAGCATAGCATTGCTTCCCCGATCGGAACACGCCATCTCAAGCCCGCGTGACAATTGCCCGACGTCCGCGCGACCAGAGAGTAACCCGACAAACGGCGAACACCATCCCCGAATACGAGCCAAGGCAATCGCATTTGCATTGGACTAAGCCCGTCATTCCCGCGAAAGCGGGGGCCACTGTCCAAAAGCAGCAATTTCGTTACGGCAACCGGGGTGATTTTCGCGCCCTGGACTCCTGCTTTTGCAGGAGTGACGGGTTGGTGTTTCTCCAATGCGATTGACCTGCGAGCTCGGAACATTTGCATTGCAAATGACTGCCTTTTAATTCATAATCCAGTAACTTTTAGACAAGGCGCGTGGGATAGGCTGCCCGGGCGTCGCTTAACGGTTACGGACGGGTTCCGTTGGTAGCCGGGAGGAGGGCTTTTGGCCACTCTGCTTGAAGTCAAGGACTTGCAGACGCATTTCTTCACGATGGACGGCGTGGTGAGAGCCGTTGACGGCGTGTCTTATGACCTAGAGGAAGGCGAAACGCTGGGGCTGGTCGGCGAGAGCGGCTGCGGCAAGAGCGTGAGCGCCCTTTCCCTCATGCGCCTGATTCCCGACCCGCCCGGCAGGATCGTAAACGGAGAAGTGTACCTGGACGGCGAGGACATCCTGAAGATCGACATGGACGACATGCGCAATATACGCGGCGCAAAAATGTCGATGGTGTTTCAGGAGCCAATGACATCGTTGAACCCGGTGCTCACCGTCGAACGGCAGCTGACCGAGACGCTTCAACTTCACAAGGGCATGGGCAAAGCGGAGTCCAGGCGCGAGGGGGTCAACCTGCTCTCCCGCGTAGGAATTCCCGATCCCGAGCAGCGCATCAAGCAGTACCCGCACCAGTTCAGCGGCGGAATGCGGCAACGGGTGATGATTGCCATGGCCCTGAGCTGCAGCCCTCGCCTTATCATTGCCGATGAGCCGACAACTGCGCTGGACGTTACCATCCAGGCCCAGATCCTGGAGCTGATGAAATCGTTGACCACCGAGTTCGGTGTCGCCTTGATAGTCATCACCCACAACCTGGGTGTGGTGGCAAGGTACGCGGACCGGGTGAACATCATGTACGCCGGGAGAATCATCGAACGGGGTACGGCCCTCGAGATTTATTCGAATCCCAGGCATCCGTACACTGTGGGGCTGCTCCGTTCGGTGCCGCGACTGGACTTGCCCAGAAGGGCGAAGCTCGACCCCATCGAAGGGCAGCCGCCCGACCTCGTCCGCCTGCCCCAGGGATGCGCCTTCAGGGCGCGATGCCGCTGGGCAATCGACAAGTGCGCCACGGACATGCCGCTCCTGGAGGAAACAAGCCCCAACCACTGGTCGGCCTGCTGGCGCTCTGAAGACCTGGGCCCCGGCGCCGTAGACTTCCTCGGCGGGTCCGAATTCGCCGAAGCCGAAACTCCCGCTGGAGACTAGCGACGATGACGACGACGATTCAGGATCCCGTCCCGCAAGCGGGAGCGCCGGCACAGGATGGCGACGTCCTGCTGGAAATCAATAACCTCAAGATGTACTTCCCTGTCACCTCAGGGATGCTCTTCCAGAGGACCGTGGCCTATGTGAAGGCGGTGGACGACGTTACTTTCTCCGTTCGGCGCGGGGAAACCCTCGGCCTGGTGGGCGAGAGCGGTTGCGGGAAGACCACCACGGGCCGTTGCATACTTCAGCTTTACAAGCCCACAGACGGCCAGGTGATCTTCGAAGGCCAGGACCTGACCAAGCTGAGGACAAAGCAGATGAGGTCCATGCGGCGGGAGATGCAGGTCATATTCCAGGACCCTTACAGCTCCCTCAATCCCCGAATGACCGCCGGCAATATCATCGGCGAGCCTCTGATCGTGCACGGCTTGGTAAACGGCAGGGCAGAATACCGGGAACGGGTGGCGGACCTGCTCCAGAACGTGGGTCTCAACCCATACATGGCCGACCGTTTCCCCCATGAGTTCAGCGGCGGGCAGCGTCAACGCATCGGTGTGGCCCGGGCGCTTTCGGTCAGCCCCAAATTTATCGTCGCCGATGAGCCCGTTTCAGCGCTGGATGTATCCATTCAAGCGCAGATCATCAATCTGCTGGAAGAGCTCCAGGAACAGTTCAGCCTCACCTACCTGTTCATCGCTCACGATCTGTCCGTGGTGCGCCATATCAGCGACCGTGTGGGCGTGATGTACCTGGGGCACCTGGTGGAAATCGCAGAGCGCAACGAGATTTACCGCAACCCGGTGCACCCGTACACCCGGGCGCTGCTGTCCGCAGTGCCGATTCCCGATCCGGTGCTGGACGCCCAGCGGGAAAGGGTGCTGCTCAGCGGCGAAGTGCCGAGCCCTCTGAACCCGCCTTCCGGATGCGTGTTCCACCCCCGGTGCCCCATTGCGGACGACACCTGCACCAGGGTTACGCCGGAACTGAGAGAAGTCAGCACGGATCACTGGGCAGCGTGTCTGAAGGTCGACGGCTACGGTCCCGCATAGACCTCCGGGGCCACGATGGCAGATAAAGGTGAAGAGCCCCTGCGGTTTCGCAGGGGCTCTTCCAATTGACCCACCGCACGCCGGATGCAGCGATCTAGTCGGCCAGGTCGGCGGTCATTCGCCGCGCTTCCTCGCGGATCTCGTCCATCAGGGCCACAAGTGCGAGTATCTCCTGGCTGTCTACCATGCCCAGGAACTGTCCGGTGTTTCTGTCCATCACCGGGATGATGGTCAAGGAGTTGGCTGCCATTCGCTCCAGGGCGTCCTCTATCGGCTCGTCAGGATTTGAGTGGGGCGGTCCCCTTCTCATCAAGTCCCTGAGAGGAGTGTCTCCAAACGATCCCCTGCGCCAGAAGAAGATTCTGCGCCTGAAATTGACGCGGGTGAGCGAAACCGTACCCACCGGAACGCCTCTCTCTATAATCAGGTAGTCCGTCTGGTTGGGGACCAGCCAATCACTCAGGAAGGAGCTGACGGTAACATCAGGGTCGGGATAAGACCTGGTGCGGTCCATGACGGAACTCACCATCACGCCCGCAAGGGCATGGCGGGCAAAAGCCGGCACCATGGTCTGGGGCTGCGACGGCGCTGTCGGCATCTTCGCCCTGCTGACCGCCGTGGAAATGACCGGAGGCATGAGTACGATGTACCCGAACATGATTATCACGAGCAGGGAAAAGACATCATTGCCGATGACTTCGGTCTCCAGGAGCACCAGCAGCAAGGCTATTTCGGCAACTCCCTTGCCCATGAGGCCGGCCGACAGGACAATCGGCGTTTCCAGCCTTGCGAGATATGTCCCAACGAAAGACGCGATGACCTTGCCTATCATCGGGATAAACAGAAGCGCGAGAATCGTGGCCGGCGGCAGATGGATAAAGGAGAAGTCCAGGTACAAGCCGGCGGAAGCGAAGAACAGGGGCACAAACAGGCCCTCAGCGGTGCTTCGCATTCCGGGCATGATGTCTTCACGCATCCTGTGGGGCAACCCGGAGAGCGCGGCCCCAAACAGCAGCGCCCCGAGGGACCCGTGCAGTCCGATTTTTTCGGCGCCCACCACAACGAGGAAGAGGCCGCCAATCAACAGACCGTAGGAAAGCTCAGGCACGTTGAGGAATCGCTGGAGCAATGCCATCACCCGGGGCAAAGCCTTGGCCGATACGATCCAGATTACGATCGTGAATCCGGCGATCTGACCCAGCAGCCGCAGAATGCCCAGAACGCTAACCGCCTCGGACTCGCCGCCTATGGTCAGACCAACAATCAGAAGGGCGATCACTTCCGCAATGATCACGGCTGTGAAGATTCTCAGTCCAATCAGTTCCTTGAGCAGTCCCTTGTCCGCCAGGACCTTGGCCACTAGGCCCAGACTGGACAGCGACAGTATTCCTGCAAGGGACAGCGCATGATTGAATTCCAGGCCCAACGCGAAGTCCAGGCCCAGTATGTCGGAGGTAACTACGAGCGACGCGATGATCGAGATCAGTACCGACATGGTCGCCGCAACAAAGTAACGGCCACGAATCGTTGACATGAAACCGGGAATGTCGATCTCGTCCAACCCAATTAGGAAGAAGAAGATAAACACGCCGATGTCGAGGAAGAGCTTTATGTGGTCGGTAATCTCAACGACGCCGGTGATTGGGCCCAGCAGGACACCGGCTGCCGTGAATGCGACAATCGAGTTGAGCCCGATGCGGCTCATAACGCCCTCGGCCAGTTTGGCCACAACGATCAGGGCGCCAATGAAGAGGAGAGCGTTGATATGGCCGTGGGCATCTTCTCCTGCAAAGGGGAAGCCCATCGGCAGGCTGACTAGAACCAGCGCTTCAGAAAGCAATCAAGTAGGCTCCATCTCAGATTGACCGGGGCTTATTTTAGTGCATTTGAGAGGGATTGTCGCAATAAATTTACGATAATAGACAACCGCACTTCTGCAGCCCTGCCGACTAATCAACACTTCTGCAATCCTGCCGACTAATCAACGAGTTTCAGCCAGTTGATCGCCTGTTACCCGAATCCGAGGCCAATACTCCAACTTCAACGATCAGCGAGACCGTGCCCCTCGCTAACCTTGGGACTCCGCCTGATTCCGGTGAATTGGCCGTAAAGGCGCCCGGGCGGGTGTGAAGATCCCTGCCAATTACCGGCGCGTTGCTGCGGACCAGACTCTTCGGGGGGTTCGCAGCCAGCTACAATTCACAGACTTCGGTGCCGATATTCGCAGATGGACGGCAAATCACAAATCAAGGGAGCGTCGGCCTTATGCCAAAGACCATCTACCTGGCAAACCCCTACGGCTTTTCCGCGCAGCAGAGGGCGTTGCTCCTTCCCCCGATAGTGGGGGCTTTGGAATGCCTGGGCCTGGAAGTGTGGGAACCCTTCGCCAGGAACAACCAGGAGGACTTTTCGGCGTCGGGCTGGGCGTACCGCATAGGCCAGAAGGACTACAGCGACGTGAGGGAGTCGGACGCGACCTTTGCGGTTGTGAACGGCGTCCCGCCGGACGAGGGAGTAATGGTGGAGCTGGGAATGGCCATCGCCCTCGACAAGCCCACTTTCCTGTTCAGGGACGACTTCCGCCGCGCCACCGACAGCGAGGAATACCCCCTGAACCTGATGCTCTTCACGGGTCTCCCCGAGGGCGGATGGCAGGACTACTACTACACGTCAGTGGAGGAAATTGCCGCTCCTGAAAAGGCGCTGGCAAGGTGGGCGGCTGAAAACTCGGAAAGCCAGTGACTAACGGCTCGCGGCTTAACCCGACTGCTCAAGTGGACCTCTTTACCCCTGGGACGGCACAGGGCACGCACCGACCCGCTCTCAATCGGTCGAGTCGCGGAAAGGGTGTTGAACAAGTCCCCTCTCCCTCCGGGAGAGGGTTAGGGTGAGGGCGCTCCCCTGACCCATCAGGATTGACAGGAGCCACCGAGACTTGCTCTTTGTAAGCGAAGTGGACTTCTTAATCCCCCCTAAGCGCCCGCTGCCAGGTTTCCGACGGCCTTCACTCGCACCAGGGTGGCGCTGCTGGGGACATAGGCCAACGGGACTTCGTCAACCTCGACGATCTCAATGGTCGAGGGATCGGCTCCCGCCGCAACCGCTCTTGCCGTCGCGGCGGAAGAGCAGTCCCGAATCGCCTGTTCCCGCGCTGTCTGCTCCAGGGAATAGACCCTCTCGACCTGGCCGCCCACCTGGGCTATGGCGGCTCCGATGGCATTGGCCACCCCGGCGTGTTCAGGGCGCAGCACCCGGGAGGCGCCAGCCAGATCGTTCTCCAGCAGGACGCTCCCTCCACCCACAAGCACCACCGGGACCTCCTCGTGTCTCAGCTTTACCCTATCGACGGCCGCTTCTACCCGGCACTGAATTTCAGACATCGCTTCCCCTACGAAGCGCCGGTCCAGGCCCTCCACACGACGAGGATCACCCACGTCGGCGCGTCCATCCGCCACGGCCAGATCGGTTGCGGTCAGGCTGCTGCCTCCGAAGACCAGGGCTTCTTCGGAAATCCTGTAACCGACGCTTTCCGGTCCTATGCGCATCGATTCGGGAATCACGACGGTGCCACCGCCCAGGGGAATAGACACCATGTCGGGCATTCGGAAGTTTGTCCGCACCCCGGCCAGCTGCACCGCAACGGCGGCCTCTCTTGGGAATCCTCTGACCAGCGCTCCAACGTCTGTTGAGGTGCCACACACGTCGACGACGATGCCATCGGTAACCCCTGAGAGCCAGGCCGCGCCCCTCATGCTGTTCGTGGGTCCTGATGAAATGGTCAGAACAGGGAATTTCCCGGCAAACTCCGCATCCATCAGCGTGCCGTCGTTCTGGCTCATATAGAGGGGCGCAACGATCCCCAAAGATGACAGTGCCCCCTCTATCGAGCGTAGGGTCTGGGCTGCCATTTCCCCCAAGCACGCGTTGAGAGCGGCGGCGTTCTCCCGCTCCAATAGTCCCATTCTTCCATTTTCGTGGGACAGGCAGACGCGCATCTCCGGGGCCTCTTCCTGCACAATTGCGGCAGCTTCCTGTTCGTGCGAGCCGTCTACGGGCGAGAAAACTCCCGAGATAGCGAGGGCCCGTATCCCCTGTTGACGCAGGTCTCCGACGGTATCCCTGATGGCCTTCCGGTCAAGTGACGAAATCTCGCGGCCGTCAAACTCATGCCCTCCCCGGACCATGCGCGCCTCTCCGCCGATAGCCTGCCTCAATTCCTCCGGCCAGTCGATCATGGGAGGCAGAAGCTGGGTGGCAGGAAGGGCCAAACGCATTACCGCCGTCGGGGCCAGGTTGCGTCGCTCGAGCAGGGCGTTGGTGAAGTGCGTGGTCCCCACCATGACGGCGTTGACCTGCCCATGCGTCGGGAGGTGCGTGAGCAACTCGGCCAGCGAGGCGATGATTCCCGAGGTTACGTCGGCCGTCGTGGGCACTTTGACTGCTCCCGCCAGCTCGCTGCCGTCCATCAGGACGGCGTCCGTGTTTGTTCCTCCGACGTCTACCCCTACAAACATTGTTCCGCCGTCAGATCGCCAGCGGGGTGTATTCGGTGGAATAACCAAACGCTTCCGGGCCAGCCACGGCGAGACCCTCGGGAGTGGTCCAGAGTCTCGGAGCCGGAAAACCCAGGATGGTCACCCGTAGCCCATAGCGCATCATCTCCGTCGTCACCGGCTCTCCAACGTCCGTAGCGACGGCGCAGATCAGGTCGGGCACAGTGCACACGATAACGCCGTCCCGGCGGGCGATGAGGTTTTCATTCTGGAACTCGATCACCATCGTCTCGCCCGCATTGGACTCCAGCCCTTCGATGGTGAGAGTGCCCCGGGCGAATCCGGCGGTAGTCCGCCGCTCCAGGTCGACGACCTTTCCTCCAAACAGTACTTTGCCGGGGCAGGTGTCCAGAATGGCCGCCAGCGGATCCGTTCCTTCGGAGCCGGCCCTCTTGACTGCGTCGCCGAGGTCCCTGGCCAGGGAAAGGGTATGCGGCACTGCGGTATCGCGAACTTGGGACGCGCTCATCGGCGCCACGGCATAACATGCCACGCACCCCATCTGGACAGTCAGCGACCGGGCCAGCCGTTCTGCCCACCGGGGGTCGATGGTCTCCTTTATGACAACCGAGTTGCCTTTCTCGTCGGCGATGGCCATGGGGCAGCAGGGCACGCCATAAACGAAGAAGGTCTTCATCTGGAACTCGGGGAAGGCGCGGCCCATGCCGTCGGCATCGACCACCGGGAGACCTGTCATGGCCGCGGGTATGAGAGGCTCCACAGAGTTGCTGCCGCCGATCTCGTTGGAGATGAGAGCCGTGGCCTGCTCTCCCGTGAAGTCCTCAATGGCGCGGAGAGCGTGGTAAGACTGGAGGTCCCGCACCTTTTCAATGCCGACGGTGGGCGCGCCGATGCCCCCGACACAGACGACCCTGGCGTCTTCCGGTAGCTCGTCCGGGCTGAGGACGTTGACCGGCCCCCACTGCCTGATGGCCTGTTTCGCCCTCAGCTGCCCGATGTAGGGATTGCCGCCTCCACCGGTGCCCAATATGCCGGCTCCGATGGCTATGGATTCGAGTACGTCTTCAGTTGCTTCCCACAAAACGATCTCAGAGAAAAAGGAAATGGGTCTGGAACAGCCGCCGGGAGGCCATACCGGGTGCAGGCGACCAGCCTGAGCCGGGGCGATTGGTGGGGAAGGGGAGACTCGAACTCCCACGCTTTGCAGCACATGATCCTAAGTCATGCTCGTCTACCAATTTCGACACTTCCCCACGGAAATGAAAAGTCAGCGCCCGGAGGCGCAACAGAGGGGGCCAGCCCCATGACTCTGGAATCATAACATGGGACTGGCCGCTTCGAATAACGTGATATCGCAACCGGAAGACCCGTTGCCGGGTCCCCCGGTGTACCTGACGGGACGGACTGGCCTAGCCGGTCTGGAGCTCCCAGATCCATCTGCCGATGGCAACCAGCAGGGCCAGTAACGCCACCACCAGGGCAATGATGGCGATCAGGAAGTTGCCGGAACTCCCGGGCGGGCCTGCAGGTCCCTGGACTCCGGTGGCGCCGGACGGCCCGACCACACCCTGTGGCCCGGTCTGTCCCACATTACCTTGGGAGCCGGTGTTTCCGCGAGGTCCCTCAGGACCCTGCGGGCCGGTTTGTCCCGGCGGGCCCACCGGCCCCTGATCGCCCTTCGGCCCCTGCGGACCAGCCGGTCCTGCGGGACCTTCAGGGCCTGTTTCACCTGCGGGGCCCGGATCGCCCGGTGGACCTTCAGGGCCTGTGGGACCGGCAGGGCCTGCGGGGCCCCGGGGGCCGGTCGATGTCGTAGTGCGAGGACGCGCGGTAGGACGCGGGGTCGAGGTGGGTCGAGATGCGCCAGGGCCCGCCGTGTTTAAGTTCGTGTTCGTGTCAGTCCCCGAAGTCCACGTTGCCGTTTCCTCCGCATCTGCTCCATTTATTTTGAACGATATCGTCTGGTTTGCGTAGGAACCACCTCGAGTCGGAGGCGGAATTACCAACACAAAGTTACCGCCGGCAATTGTGTTTACTTCTCCTATCTTGGTGCCTCCGATAAAGGCTTCAATGGGAATACCCACCGGCGCGGGCTGCCTGTTGACGTACGCCCTGCCTTTAACTATATGCGGAAGCTCCTGGGCAGAAACGATGGCCGGGATACTCACGAACAGGGCGGTTACTGCGATTAGCAGGAGTATTCTGGTTCGCGTCAGCTTCATGGACAAGATTCTCCACTACCTTGATGTGGCCATCACCGATTCAACCAGTCCGGCGACCGGATTGAATGCGGCAGGAGGCCTCGGTTGGGTCTGTGGAAGAGTCCGCACTGCCGGCGGGCGCCGGGGCGCATAGCCGCTTCCCACATCCCACACTCTTGACATAAGAGTTTAATAGCGGCGTCGTGATTGTTCCAGTATTCATATCACGAAAATACCCGAATCCGAGCGCGAACCGGCATTCAAAATGTCCACGGGTGAAGGTATGCTTTGATGCATCCTGTCGGCGCTTGCAGCCAGCCGCCAGCTTGCCCAACTCCAGGAGAATCGAAGATGAACCGAGCTGATGCGCCGGAGACCCCGGACGAGTACATCGCCTCCCTGCCGGAAGACCGGGCAGAGCAGATCGCCCGGATGCGCGAGCTGATCCTGCGGCACCTGCCCGAAGGCTACGCGGAGCAGATGGACTTCGGGATGATCTCTTACGTCATACCACTGGAGACCTACCCGGAAACCTATAACGGCCACCCGCTGATGTATGCCGCGCTGGCGTCCCAGAAGCGGCACATGTCGCTGTACCTGATGAACCTGTACGCCAGCGAGGAATCACAGCGGTGGTTCGAGGAAGGCTTCGAGGCAGCGGGAAAGAAGCTGGACATGGGCAAGGCGTGCGTCCGATTCAAGAGCGTGGCGGACCTGCCGCTGGACCTGATCGGCGAAGCAATCGCCCTCACCCCGTCCAGCGACTACATCGCATTCTACGAGGCATCGAGGGCTGAAATGGCGTCGAGGCGCAAGGGGAAGCGCAGCACCAGGGAGAGGAAATAGGGCCGGGAGAGAGGATTTCAACTCCCGGCGCCTGCCGTCCAGGGCTATCGCATATGAATTTTCGACCCCGTCACTCCGGCGAAAGCCGGAGTCCAGAATGTGCGGAATGCCGGATTTTCGGATGCAAATTGCCTGGTTCGGCCACTGGATTCCGGCTTTCGCCGGAATGACGGACATTAACCCGCTCATATTCGATTGCCCTGGCCTGCCGTCCCAGGCAATATGGTGGTGTGTCAGCGGTGCCAGCCCAGGCCTTCGAAATAACCCCGAAGGTATGCGATCTGTCCACCGTGGACGATGTTGTCCCAGACCAGGATGCCGAGGGCGTCTCCGACGGTCATGGTCGCGCCTCCGGGCGCAGGTACCTCCCGCTCCAGGCCCGCGGCGTCCAATCCCGAGATGTAATCCCTCGCGGCATTGTTGACTGCGTCGTAGTAGCCCATCAGCACCTCGCGGGAAGGCGCGGGCCAGTCGGCTACCTGCTGGGCGCTCCAGCCCATGCCGAACTCGTCGGGGTCGGCGTCCATGCCGAATTTCTCGTGCCAGCCTCCGCTGTTCCAGACCTGGGCGGTATCCTGGAAGCGGCTGTGGATAAACCGGTCGGCGACGCGGGTCATGTGCCAGACGAGCCAGTTCATCGGGTTGGACTGGTCGTTGGGCATACTGGCCAGCGTGGCGTCGTCCACGCCATCGACGGCGCTGGACACCATGCCCCAGTTGCGTTGCAGCGCAAAGATGGTCGTATCCGTAGCGGCCATTGCGTTTCTCCTTTCCTTACGTTCAATACTGGCCCGCCGGTTGCCTGGCGCAGCGGGTGTACTGGGTAATTTAGACCGGCACGCAACCCTTCACAAGTCCCAATCGCAAGACGAACGAAAGCCCTTCCTTGAGGGAAGGGCGTGAGTTCCAACACAGTTGGTGACCCGCCTCGGGGTCGAACCGAGAACCTACGGATTAAGAGTCCGTTGCTCTGCCAGTTGAGCTAGCGGGCCACTACAATCAAATCTATCAAGTAGTGCGCAGCGGTGTCAAATGCGGCTACCGGGCTATACCCCGCGGCCCAGGCGGTCGATCAGGTATTCGGGGAGTCCTGCGACCCGCATTTTTCTCTGAGTGGCTGGTATGTCGTACTCGACCCTGTAGTGCTCCACCGAGTTTGCGTCGCTGTCGAAGACCGCGTAGCTGGCGCGGCGGTCCCGGTCCCTGGGCTGGCCGACGCTTCCGGGATTGACGATACACCTGCCGTCGGCAAGTGGAGCGGACCCGGCTTCCGGCAGAGGCAGGAACATGGGGATGCCGCCGTTCTCCCGGCAGATGAATGGATAGTGGGAGTGGCCGACCGCGCAAAACTCGGTTTGGAGCAACTCGAAGGTGGCGATGGCCTGCGTCGGGTGGAGCAGATACTCGACGATGGGAGCGCGAAGGCTGCCGTGGACAAGGGTAAACGGCGGTTCCACGCAGGTGGTCGGCAGGCCCGACAGAAACCGCACTTCGTCGGGGCTAAGTCGTCCGGCAGTCCAGCGGATTGCGGTGAAGGCAGCGCCATTGAAATCGGCGGCATCGATCAGTCCCGACGCCGCGTAGTCGTGGTTGCCCGCGACGGCGGCGAGGTCGAACTCGCGAAGGCGGCCGATGCAGGCGGACGGGTCGGGGCCATAACCAACCATGTCTCCCAGGCACCATATACGGTCGAATCCGCCCCGCCATCCGGCATCCGCCAAAACGGCCTCCAGGGCCTCCAGGTTGGAGTGAATGTCCGACACCAACAGGGACCGCAAGTGGTGCTCCTACGGCGGCGCAGTGAGTCCCGACGCCTGCATAGCTCAAGCATCCGGGGTATTATAGCAACCGCCCAACCTTGGGACCCGGAAGGGTAACCCGGAAGGAAGCGGGGCGGCAACACGCCAAAAGCCCAAGATGAGGAGGCGGCTACTCATGACCGCAGCCAAGCCCCAGGTACACGTAATCGGCACCGGCGGCAGCATCGCCGGAATCGGCCCGGACCGGCTCGACTACATTCTCTACCCGGAAATCGGCGACCACCTGACAATCGCGCAGTCCCTGGAGCGCGTTCCCGAGATCAACGACCTGGCGTCGATAACCTCGGAAGACCTCGTCAGCGTCGGAAGCACGGCCATCGGGCCGGCGGACTGGATCGCGCTTACCACCAAGATTAATGCCATGCTTCGCGACAACCCGGCTCTCACCGGAATAGCCGTAACCCACGGCACGGCCACCCTTGAGGAAACCGCCTACTTCCTGCACCTGGCGGTCAAGACGGACAAGCCGGTCGTCATCACAGGCGCGATGCGCCCACCGACCTCCATCGGCACGGACGCCGACGCCAATCTCATGGACGCAGTTCGCATCGCGGCGGCGCCCCACGCGGGCGGCATGGGCCTCCTCACCGTCCTCAACAACGAGATTCACTCAGGCCGCGACGTGTCCAAGGCAAATACCTTCAGGGTTGAAACATTCCGGCCCAACGAGCTGGGGTTCCTGGGATACTCCGATTCCGACGGGCAGGTCGTCTTTTACCGTGCTCCTGTACGGAAGCATACGACCGCCACGCCGTTCAACGTGGAAGGCCGGAGCGATATGCCGAGGGTGGAGATAGTCTACTCGTACGCCGGAGCGGACGGCGCGATCATCGACGCGGTGCGTCAGATGCGCCCCGACGGCATTGTGGTCGCGGGATTCGGCGGCGGGACTTTCCCTCCGGCCTTCGTCGCGGCAGCGGCCCGGGCGGTTGAGGACGGCATTCCGGTGGTGCTGGCATCCCGTTCGACCGCCGGGCGGGTGGTGATGACGCCCCGCAAGGAGGAGCAGGGCTTCATCGTCTCCGACAACCTGATGCCGCAAAAGGCCCGTATCCTTCTCATGCTGGCCCTGACGGTCAGCACCAAGCGGGACTGGTTGCAGCAGGCCTTTTACGAATACTGATTCGGTGTATAATTCGCGAATTCGAATACTGAAAGGCTCTTTCCGGGCAGCCAATGCTGCTGCCTGGGAACCGGCGCAGGAAAACAGCCCTTGGCACAGATAGCAGCGGGCGGGGAATCCCCGGCGGGACACGGGCAGAAGCGCACCAAAGACCCTATCATGGCGACCACCGTCATCGGCGCCCACACTCTGGAGCACATGTACGGGCGCGGATTTCTGGTGCTGATTACAGCCATCTACGTGAGCCTGGGGCTTAATCCGATCCAGGCGGGCCTGCTGGATGGCGTGCGGCAGCTGGCCGGCGGCGCCACCAGCATGACCGGCGGCTTCTTCGTCGACGTGTTCCAGCACCGTCGGGCCCAGGTCCTAACCGCAAGCCTGGCCCTGATCGGGGTCGGGTACTTCCTCGTTTCAATCTCGCCGGCGTACTGGCAGGTGCTGGTAGCCCTGGCCGTCGCTTCGGCCGGCACCGCCATGTGGCACCCGCCCGCGCTGGGGCTGCTGGCGCAGCGTTTCCCCGCCCGGCGGGGGCTGTTCATCTCGATGCACCGCTCGACGGGGAACGTGGGCGACTGGATCGGGCCGCTGATTGTGAGCGCACTGCTGGCCGTCATCGGCTGGCGCTGGATCGTGGGAGGCGGCGCCCCGATTATGCTCATCCTGGCTACGGCAATCTTCCTGCTGCTCCGGCATGTGGACGGGCCGCCCCTTCCGGGCGTTGACTACAAGGAAAAGATCAAGACGCAACTCAGGAGTATGGTCGACTCGTTCCGCGGCACCGGGATGTGGAGCATCTTCACGGTGTCGGCGGTGAGGGGAATGGGAGACCGGTCCCTGCTCTGGGTGATTCCCCTCTACCTGTCGAACGACCTGGGCTTCAGCGATTTCTGGGTCGGTTTCCACGTGGCCCTGTTCGCCGTTCCCGGCATCATCACCGGCCCCCTGTTCGGGGCGCTGTCCGACCGCATAGGGCGTAAGCCCATCACGATGCTGGTGATGGTTGCCACGGGCGTGATCACGCTGGCGATTGTGATGCTTGGCGATAGCTGGGCGATGACCGTCATGGTATTCCTGTTCGGGGTGTTCATCTTCACGGTGAATTCGCTGACGCAGGCCGCCGCTATCGACGTGGCTGAAGGGAAGGGACTGGAAGGCTCGTTCATAGGGCTGATGTGGGGGAGCAACGCCTTCTTCGGGGCAATGGCCTCCATCGCGGCCGGCGTGCTGGCCGACTACGCAGGCTGGGCTTCCGCCTTCTACCTGGCTGCGGGGCTGTACTTCTTCGGCTTCGCGGTTTCGGCCCTGATGCCGGGAGGAAGGCGGCTCGTCTAGCGCTGGGAAGCCATCTCGACACGGCCTCGCGTTGCACGCATCAAGACGCTTTGCTTCCCGTGCTGCTGGATTCCTCCTGAACTCGCCGAAGGGTTTCGCGGGAATTACGGTTATCGGACTAGGCTCCCGCCGATTCCACCGCGGCCCGGTACTGTTCGGGGGTGTTGAGGTCGAGCAGTATTTCCGGGTTGTCCAAGGGCAGGCGTTGGACTGACTCGGCCCTCGTGCGGACGACGGCCTTGATACCTTGGCTCTCCTCGTCTATCCGAAGCAACTCGGGGAGAAGCGACGCGGAGAGTGCGATGGGGTGGCCGCCCTTCCCGCGATATTCAGGAACCGTCACTTCGCATTGGCTCTTCCGGTGTGCAGCCAGGACTGCCGAGACGTCGGCAGAAGATCGCGGCTGGTCAACATTGAGCAGCAATACGACATCAACCTCGGCACTGTCGATTGCAGACAGACCAGCCTTGATGGAAGTGGTCTTGCCCTGCAGGTAGTCGGGATTGAGAACCCAGGCCGCGCCGCTCCTGCCTTCCAACAACGGACGCAACTCGTCCGCCCGGTGGCCGAGCACCACTACCACCCGGTCCGCGCCTCCTTCGAGCAGGGCGTCGATCTGGTGCTCCAGCAGGGTCTTCCCGCGCCAGGGGAGGAGGGCCTTCAATTGGCCCATGCGGCTGGACTCGCCTGCGGCCAGCAGGATGGCCCAGGCTGCCGGCATGGCTGGCCCTAGACCTCGACCGCGCGCTCGACGATGCTGGCAGCGCGGTCGATGTACCAGTCGCCCATGGCCATCCGCCCGCCGTCTCCGCCTCGGCGTACCATGATGATCTCGGACATGATGCTGACGGCGATTTCTTCGGGCGTGAGGGCGCCAATGTTCAGGCCAACGGGGGCATACACTTCCTTGATCCGGTCCTTGGTAATGCCCTGCTCCATCAGGCGACGGTAGATCATCAGGGTCTTGCGCCGGCTGCCGAGGAGGCCGATGTAGCGGGCACGGGTCTTCAGGGCCGACTCAAGGGCCATGTCGTCGTAGCGGTGGCCGCGAGTGGCGACGACGACGTAGCTGTTGACGTTGATGCTGAGGTGGTCGGACCACTGGTCGTAGGGGGTAACGACCGTTTCCTCGGCGTAGGGAAACCGCTCTTCGTTGCTGAATTCGGGGCGGTCGTCAACCAGGTAGACGCGATAGCCCAGGTTGTTCGCCAGGTCGGCCGTTGCCTTGCCCACATGGCCGCCGCCGACCATGACCAGCGTCGGGGGCGTCGTGAATCCCTCAACGAAGATCTCGGTGCCATCTTCCGTGGAGATGGACTCGGTGTTCCCAACCTGGGCGATGCGATGGGCCGTTTCCAGCGCCGGCTCGTCCAGCGCCGCGGAGCCGAGGGTGCCGGACACAGTCCCGTCGGCGCGAAGCAGGAGCTTGGCCCCGAGCAGTTCAGGGCGCCGGGGGCTGTTTACCACAGTGGCCAGGCCCACCGGCTCGCCGCCGTCGTAGGCTTCCAGAATCTCATCGCCGAGAGGAAGGAAGTCGTCGAGTTGACGCAACGGCTCGAGATAAAAGTACATGGTGCCGCCGCAGACCAGGCCGTCCCGGGCCGCGATGTCTTCGTTCAGGTAGTAGTCCTTGAATTCAGGACCTCCACCCTCGCGCAGCATCTCCTTGGCGGCGAACCAGATGTCCCCTTCCACGCAACCGCCGCCCAGCGTCCCTAGACCGCTTCCGTCGTCGCGGACCAGAAGCATGGCGCCGGCCTTCTGCGGTGTCGATCCCTTGGTCCGCACCACGGTAGCCAGTACGCACGGCTTACCATCCCGCAGAGTTTCGACTGCACCCTGTATGACTTCTTTCATTGCAATTCCGGCCCGGCAGATTTCATAGGTATTATCAAGACTAGCTTAACAAAACAGCAGTGGCCTCGGCAAACCGGAATTACCGCAAGATCCTCTAAAAGTCCCCTCTCCTTCCTGGTGAGAATTGCGGGCAATCGAATTTGGGGTCAAACGGCCCGCCTGCTACAGAAATGGACGGAATCGCCCACGGGAGCACTCCCAGAATTTTCCTGAATCTAGTATAATTTTATGTCGTATGGCAATAGTTGCAATTACGTCGGGAAGCACCCGGAACTCGTTGCGTTACGTCGACGCAATGCAGTCCGCGGGTTCGGAAACGCGGCTACTCCTTCCGAAAACCCACATTGATCTTTCCGCCGCCGAGATGTTGCAGGGAGTGGGTGGATTGTTGCTGTCCGGCGGTCCTGATGTCCACCCCGGCCGGTACGGACAGGAGCCGGACCCCGGCGCCGGACTCAAGCTCAAGCCCGAGCTTGACGATCTGGAATTCAGGGCGCTGGAATACGCATTGTCCGTCGACATGCCCATCCTGGCCATCTGCCGCGGGATGCAGGTGTTGAACGTGGCCTTTGGCGGCAGGTTGATCCAGGACCTGCCCGGCCATCGCAGTGAAGGCGACTCGGACGACGGCGAGCACGCCTCCCACCAGATCTACGTGGCTCCCGGGGCAAAGACAGCCGCCATCGTTGGCTCAGCCGGGTTCTTCCGAGTCAACAGCTACCACCACCAGGGATTGATGGAAGCCCAGAGAGCCCCTCGCCTGATGAGTACCGCCTACTCCGTGGAAGACGGCCTGGTCGAGGGACTGGAGAGCCCCGAGCATAGCTGGGTGATAGGGTTGCAGTGCCACCCGGAAAGGAAGGACGAGGTCCCCAGACTCTTCGTCAACCTCTTTGCCGGACTGCACGACCGGGCGGAGCGCTTTGCCTGCCCGCAAATGGCGTAGGGGCATTTCAATCAGTCGTGCAGGCGACGTTCCCGGGAACCCTTCACAGGATGCCGGGCCGGCCCGCGGAGTGCCGGGCTATTCCATTAGCACCCGATTGCCGACCCTGAACCAAGGAGAAGCGACCTATGGTAACAACCGCCCCGGTGCCACCAGGAGAGCAGCCTATTCGCATTGCCGAAGAGATGCGGACTTCGTACCTGACCTACGCCATGAGCGTGATCGTGGCGCGGGCGCTCCCCGATGTCCGGGACGGACTGAAACCGGTGCAGAGGCGGATCCTCTACGCGATGCACGACATGGGCATCAGGCCCGGGTCACAGTTCCGCAAGAGCGCTCGAATCGCCGGTGAGGTGCTGGGCAAATTCCACCCCCACGGCGAAGGGTCGGTCTATGACGCGCTGGTGAGGCTGGCCCAGGACTTCTCGATGCGTTACCCGCTCATCGCGGGTCAGGGCAACTTCGGCAGCATCGATGGCGACCCCCCCGCAGCCATGCGTTATACGGAGGCTAGACTCGCCCCTATTTCCGAAGAGCTGCTGTCGGACATTGACCAGAACACGGTTGATTTCGCCCCCAACTTCGACGACTCGCTGACCGAGCCCACGGTGCTGCCGGCCCGCCTGCCGAACATGCTGGTAAACGGGGCGTCGGGCATCGCGGTAGGCATGGCCACCAACATCCCTCCGCACAACCTCGGAGAGGTGTGCGATGCCCTGGTCCACCTGATCGACCATCCGGAGGCCACCACCGAGCAGCTGATGCGTCGCGTAACCGGTCCCGACTTCCCGACGGGCGCCAAGATTCGGGGGCGGAAGGGGATAGTCGACACCTACACGACGGGCCGCGGGCGCATCATCATGGAGGCCGAGACCGAGTTCGAGGAGACGCGCAACAACCGGGAGCAGATAATCGTAACCTCCCTCCCCTACCAGGTGAACAAGGCCACCCTGATCGAGCGCATCGCGGCGCTGGCCCGGGAGCGGAAGATCGACGGAATCTCCGACATTCGCGACGAATCCGACCGGAGGGGAATGCGAATCGTCATCGAGCTCCGCCGGGACGCTCAGCCGCGGGTCGTGCTGAACAATCTGCTCCGCCAGACGGCGCTGCGGTCGTCTTTCAACTCCATCATGCTGGCCCTGGTGGACGGCCAGCCGCAGGTGTTGCCTCTTCGGCGTTGCCTGGAACTCTTTATCAGGCACCGGGAAGAGGTCATCCGCCGCCGTTCCGAGTACCAGTTGCAGCGGGCCCGGGACCGGGACCACATCGTGCAGGGGCTGCTCCTGGCCCTGGACCGCATTGACGAAGTGATCGAAATCATCCGCAATTCGGCGGATGTCGAGGAATCCCGCAACAACCTCATGCAGGAACTCGACCTGTCCGAAGCGCAGGCCCAGGCGATCTTGGACATGCAGTTGCGCCGCCTCGCCGCGCTCGAGCGGGAACGGCTGCAGAACGAGCACGAGGAACTTCAGCAGAAGATCGCAGAGCTTGAGGCCCTGCTGGCCGACCCGGCCAAGATCCTTGCCGAAATCAAGCAGGAGACCCGTGACCTCAAGTCGACCTTCAACCGCAACAACCCGCGCCGCACCACCATCGAGGTGGAAGAGGTGGGCGAGGAAACCCCGGAGTCGCTGATCCCGCAGGAAGACGTGATCATAACGCTGAGCCAGCGGGGATACATCAAGCGCGTGCCGCCGAACACTTTCCGGCAGCAGAACCGCGGGGGGAAGGGCGTCAGGGGCATGACCACCCGCGAGGGAGACGCGATACTGGACCTCCTGGTGGTCGATACCCACAGCACAGTGTTCTTCTTCACGAATCGCGGGCGGGTCTACCCGCTTCGCGCGTACCAGATTCCCGGAGACGCGTCGCGCACGTCCAGGGGGGTGCTGCTGTCGAATCTGTTGCCCTTGCAACGGAACGAGCAGGTCCAGGCGATGCTGCTCATCGACAACCCAAAGGACGAGTACCCGCTGCTGCTGGCAACGAAGCAGGGGCAGATAAAGTCTCTCAAGACAGGCGAATTGACCAACATTCGCCCTTCGGGCCTTATCGTAATGAACCTGGCGCAGGAAGACGAGCTGGTGTCCGTTGCCCAGATAGGCGACGCCAAGGACGCCATGATGGTGACCCAGAACGGCCAGGCCATCCGGTTCGCGATCGACGACCTGACACCCCGCAGCAGGACCGCCGGCGGCGTCCGGGGGATCAGGCTGGTGGGCGAAGACGAGGTGGTTGCGATGGGTGTGGTAACGCCGAACAGCCATCTCCTGGTGGTCAGCCAGGGCGGCTACGGAAAGATGACTTCCACCTCAAGCTACTCCAGGAAGGGACGCGGCGGCCAGGGAGTGCGCACTTTCCAGCTTACCGAGAAGGCCGGTCCACTGGCGGCCGCGAGGATTGTCACCGACCCTGAGAACCAGGAAATGCTGATCATCTCCTCCAAGGCCCAGGTGGTGCGAATCAGCATCGACGATGTGAGGGAAACCGGCAGAATTGCTCAGGGGGTCATCCTCTGGAAGGAGCGGGAGGAGGACGATTTTGTCGCCTCCATAGCCATCTTCCAGGAGACGGACCGGAACGGCGGCGGCCTGATCACCAACGGACATCGGAGCGCCAACGGCAGGAACCGCAACGCGCAGACAAACGGACATGGCCCAGAACTCGACGAGGGTGGAGAGGACGGAGATCCCGAATAGCATCGACGAATGCCAGTAGAGTGAAGACAAATCTCAGGGCGGGCCGGAACCCGCCCTTTTCTTTTGATAGCTTACGAAAATTACAAATATCCGGCGTTGGTGATGCTTTTTCGAATTCCGCTTAGCATTTTGACGTATCGCGTAGAACTGCTTGAAAAATATCATCGTCTTGTGTACAATGCTCGGCGGCTTTAATACTGTTGGCAACATACTATCATCCAACTTGATTAGGAGAGACAGCAAATTGGGGATGAAACTAGTCTTCCTGCACGGTGCAGGTTGTTCCAGCCTATCCTTCTACTACCAACTCCGGCACTTTCGCAGCGCAAAAGCCATCGACCTTCCGGGGCATCCCGACGGGAAGCCGTGCGACAGCGTAGACGGTTATGTTGAGTGGGTTCGCGGCTTCATCCGGGCGCGACGCTACAAGAACATCATTCTGTGCGGGCACTCCATGGGCGGCGCCATCGCCATGACGTACGGCCTGAAGTACCCGGAAGAACTGAAGGGCTTGGTCCTTATCGGGACCGGCGCGCGGCTGCGCGTACACTCTCAGTACCTCCAGCGTTGCCGGGAGCCGGGCGAGGACAACCTTCCGTGGCTGGAGGGTCACCTGGAATACTACAACGGCGTGAATTCCGAAGTGCTTCCGGTAATCAGGCAACGAGCCGCCGAAGTCGGACCGGAGGTGGAGCTCAACGACCTCACCGCTTGCGACAACTTCGACATTATGGGCCAGGTTGGGGATATCAAGCTGCCTACCCACGTGATCTGCGGCAGCGATGACGTGATGACGCCAGTCAAGTATTCCGATTTCCTGACAAATAGTATTGAAGGCGCCAGCGAAGCCATCATCCCCAGTGGAACCCACTTCGTACAGTTGGAGAAATATCAGAAGGTCAACGAGGAGATTGAGGGATTCCTCGCTTCCTTCAAGACTAGCGGCAAGCGTTCAGTCTAGACGGAGCGTCAAACCGGAAACGCAAGGAGCGCAGGCCGTGATGCCTGCGCTCTTCTTTTCGTCTCCGTAGGGCCGATGCCAAGGTCAACTCCGGTGGGGGTGATACCAACGGCTCCGGTAGAACATCAACGGGTTATCGTACTCATTGCGCCGGATCTCCTTGACTTCGCCCATATAGACCGTGTGGTCGCCATATACATGCGAGCCAACCACGTCGCAATCGAGGAAAATCGCCGACCCGTCCAGAACCGGAACTCCGTTCTCCGATTCGGAGAAGCTGTAATCGACTCCGCCTGTCCTGTCCTGGGGTTTCTTGGCAAAGTAAGCGCCGACGTCTTCCTGGCTCTCGCAAAGAAAGTTAACGCCGAATCGCTGTCGTTCTTCCAGGAATCCGTAGGTGTGGGTCCCGTGGGCAACGCAGACCAGAACGATGGGGGGATCGAGACATACCGAGGTGAAGGAGTTGGCGGTCATGGTGTGGGGTTTGCCTTCATCGTCCAGCGTGGTGATAACGGTTACGCCGGTGGCGAACTCGGAGAGCGCCGAACGAAATTCGTTTTTGTCGAACGAAGCCATATACACCCCAAGATTGGACATTCGGAGAAGCCACTCGCCCGAGAAGGGTCTTCCCGCGAAAAGCCTGTAGTCACGCCGGTCTGCCGACCGTCAATTCGCCGCCATTATAATACGCAATCAATCGGTTTCGCTACTATCCCAATTGTCTGGGATCAGCGCCTCAATACCCGGTAAACGGCAGAAAGCATCCGGCGATTTGCGCGGCGGGAGCGTTGCGGGCGGCTTCCGGGTCCAGCTTGACCACCGTTCCCGGCGGAATCTTGTCGGCAAAACTCTCCGGGTGGGTCAATTGCGCCAGTATCTCCAGCCCATCCACGACCCTGGGGCCCGGGCAGCTGAAGTAGGTGTGGTCAATCAGGTAGACCTCTCCTGAAGCCACTGCGGGAAGGTCGCGCCATCCCTCCTGGGCAGCAAGCCAGGGCACTTCACGCAAATGGCGGCCCACATCCGAAGAGCAGAGGTCAACGAAGAGCTTGTCGGGGGCCGCTTCCACCACCTCCCGCCAATCTAGACGGCGTGCGCTGCAACCGGGCTCCAGTCCTGTTACGGAGCCGCCGGCCATCTGCAACAGATCGGGAATCCAGTGGCCGCCCACCACCAGCGGGTTGATGCCCTCGAGGGAGAAGACGGAGGGACGGGAAGCGACCGACCCGGTTTTGGAAACGACCGAATCAGCGCGCTTGCGAAGGGACTGAACAAGTTCCATCGCTCTGCCTGGAACGCCGCAAACGTCTCCTACCTCGATTATGGAGTCCATGATGTCGTCGAAGGTGCGGGGCTGAAGTACGACGATTCTTGGCTGGACCGACATTCCCTTGACAGCCAGGTTCACCTCACCGGCATCGATTTCGCAGACGTGGCACAGGTCCTGGGTGAAGATGATGTCGGGCAGCTCCCGCGCCAGCCATTCATAGTCCAGCTCATAGGGACTTTCACCGCGGCTGAGCAAGTCGTGGAGGGCCGCTTCCACTTCTTCGCTGCTCATGACCGACGGGTCTACCTTGCTGCGGCTTACCACGGGCTTCGTTTCTAGGATTTCCGGCGGGTAGTCGCAGAGGTCGCTCACGCCGATCACGTTTTCCCCCAGTCCCAGCGCCCATAGGATCTCGGCGCCACTGGGAAGTAGACAACAGATCTTCAATCGATCATCTCGCGCAGGGAAGTCTCGAATAGCAGGGTACGCCATTGTTGTATCATAGTGTTGCAGTAACCGACACAAGCGGAACGTTCCCGCGCCAATTGCTTGCGCCTGGCCGTCTTTCCCAACCCTCTTCTCACTCTTTCGTCCCCATGTATCGCAGCCCATTTCGGACCACGCCATAGATGTCCCGCACTCCGGCCAATACCAGTTGGAGCAGCCTCGCGCTGATCCGCCTCAACGCGTTCAGTTTCGGCCTGACCGGTTTCGTCCTCGCGATGGATACGGCAGTGCTGCCGATCATCGTACTGTCTCTGGCCCCGGAGAGTCTGAAGAACTCCTACCTGGCGGCGCTGGGCATGGGCGGACTGCTGGTTGCCGCGCTGGTGCAGCCGCTGATCGGAAGTCTGAGCGACCGGACCCGTTCTCCCCTCGGACGCAGGGTGCCGTATATCGTGGGGGGGACGGTGGTGGTTTGCGCCAGCCTCGTATTGACACTGCTTGCTCCCAATTTCGTGACCCTCTTCGCCGCCTGGATGTTCATTCAAGCCAACCTCAACGTTGCCTACGGGCCAGGCATGGCCTTGATCCGGGACCTCGTGCCGCGGACCCGCGTCGGCTTGGCCTCTTCTCTCAAGATACTACTTGATGCGGTCGGGGGCCTGGCGCTCATCACGGCCAGCGCGGCGCTGATAGGACAAGCTGCGGAAGCCGACATTGGCCCCGTCCATGTATATGTCAACTGGGAATGGGCGATCCTGGCGCTGCTGGTGACGACGTTGCTGGTAACGGTCGGCATCACCTGCTCAACGGTACTGGCGCGAGACCCGCGGCGCCGGGCCAGGCCGACCCGCAGGACCGAAAGCGAAGCCTCCCGGGTGCTCAACCCCCAGATGGGCCTTTTCCTGGCTTCCAGGCTACTCATGATGACGGCGATCTACTCGTTCCCCACCTACGGCCTGTTTTTCCTCAGGGACGTGGTTGAAGCCGAAAACCCGGCCCAGACGCTGAGCCAGATGATCCCGGCGATAGGCGGGTCACTTGCCATCGCGGTGTATGTGGCCGGCAGGGTCTCCGACAGGGTCGGCCGCAAGCCGGTGGTGATCGCCGGCGCCGTGGCCGGAGCGGTGAGCACCGCCTGGCTGCTGACGACGGACAGCACCAGCGGCCTGCTCATCAACGCCAGCATCATCGGCGCCTCGTCGGGCGCCATGCTGAGCGCCAGCTGGGCCCTGGCCAATGAGATGGGGGACGAACAGCACGCCGGCACCCACATAGGCATAGTGAACCTGTCGACCATCGGGGGGGCGGCGATTCCCAGGCTGTTCGGCCCGGGAATCGACCTGCTGAACCACACGGCGGAGGACCTGGGCTACAAGACTCTGATTGGCGGATGCGCTGCCCTGTTCGTGGTTGGGGCAATCGCATTGCTGCCGGTCAGGGCCACCCGGACCGCCGAGATTTCGGCCGGGGAAGACCAGCAGGAGCCTGCAGCAATCCCACCAGCCGAGCCGTGACGCCGTCGGGGTCAACAGTGGGGCAAAGACCCTCGAAACTTTCGCCCTATGCTGAGGCCTTCTGCAGAAACTCGCCGGCCCCTCGCACCACCCAGGCGTTCCACGAGGTCATCAGGAACTTGACGCCCATCGCCTTGAATTTTTCGATGTTGGCGTCGTTGGCAAGGGTCCCGGGAGTGCGACCGGCGTCGACGATCTTGCCGATTGCGGTCTCGATGGCGGACTGCACATCGGGGTGCTCAACATTCCCGATATGCCCCATGGTCTGCGCGAGGTCGGACGGGGCCACGAAGAACACGTCGATATTATCGACCTTCAGAATCTCATCGATGTTATCCAGCGCCTCGGCCTCTTCCAGGAGCACCACGACCATCGTCTGGTCGTTGGCGGTGTGGAAGTAGTCGGAAACGCCGAAGGACTGGCGCCCGCCGAACATGCCGCGGTAGCCGATGGGGGCGTACTTGGCCGACAGGGCGGCCTGCTCCGCGGCTTCGGCGGTGCTGACATGGGGCACGACGATGCCCATGCTGCCCCGGTCCAGGGTGCGGGTGATGAGGCCCGGGTCGTTGGCGTTCACCCGGGTGATGGAGGTCATTCCCCAGAGGTCGCAGGCACGGGTCATATCGCCGAGGGCATCCCAGTCGACCGGGCCGTGCTCGCACTCGATCCACGCGGCGTCGAATCCCAACGGCCCGAGAAAGTCAATAATGTCGCTGTCCTGCAGTCCGGAAATGGTGGTTACCACCTCTCCTCGCTGTAGCTTTTCCTTCGCCCGGTTGGCACGAATTGGAGGCATGATTCGCTCCTGCCCTTCATAGATTAAAGTCTTCAGTCCTGTATTGGAACTGCCCGTCATTTTGCCATCCGGGTACTCCTATGACAAACTCCGGGCGAACGCGGAAGAATCTCACGCCATACATCGAGAGCCGGACCATTCCGGTTGACAATACTGTCGGTCGCTTGGACAATCACAGCGGCCCCGCTTCCAGACAGGTCCTTTTACCAGGGGCGCGGCCCAATGAAGGAGAGACCAGATGACTACCTCGGCATCCATAACCGAAGAAACAATAGCGGTGGCGGGAGCGGAAATGCAGGTGCTGAAGGGCGGTAGCGGCGACCCGTTGCTGATCCTTCATGATGAGCTGGGGCAGCCGGGCTGGCTGCAAGTCCATGAAGAGCTGGCCAGGAATTACACGGTGTATGCACCCTCCCTTCCCGGCTTCGGCGTAACCGACCGGCTGGACTGGGTGATGAACGTCAGGGACATTTCAACCTGGTTGCTCTGGGCATTGGAGGACATGGGACTGTCCAACCCGAACGTGGTCGGCTTCTCCCTCGGGGGCTGGATCGCAGCGGAAATGGCTACCCAGAATCCCCAGGCCTTCAACAAGATGGCGCTGGCCGCACCGGCAGGGATTCTGCCCCCGACCGGCGAAATCCTGGATATGTTCCTGATAGTGTCCAAGGAGTTCATCACGGCCGGAGTCCATGACACCGCGGCGGCACAGTACCAGGCAGTGTGCCCCGACGAACCGACGCCGGAACAGGTGGAGGCGTGGGAGACGGCGCGGGAAGAGGCCTGCCGCCTTACTTGGCGGCCGTACATGCACGACCGCAGCCTGCCGCACCGCCTGGGCCGCCTGAAGAATTTGCCGTCGCTGATCGTCTGGGGACTCAACGACGAGGTCGTTCCTCCCAGCGCGGCCGAGGTCTACAACGCCTCAATTGCCGGCTCCCGGCTGGTGACCTTGGAGAACTGCGGGCACCGCTCCGACGTGGACAAGCCCGTCGAACTGGTCTCGCATCTGCGGGAGTTCTTCGGCTAGTCTGCTCCTAGCGGCATTCGGCCTCTACATTCCGGCCCGCTCTGTTGACGAGCGGGCCTATTGTTTCAGGTTGGGCATCACCTGACCCGCGTAGGTCTGCATGGCGCGCTCAGTCTCAATGTGGCGGCATTTGCCGACAGTTGCTCGTTGCCTTTCCAGAACGATGCTATATGATGACCGAAGGGAACAGGGTGAGGAAAGGCTGACGAAGGCGCGCACATGCAAAGGAATCTCTCGGAAACAGGGCTGGCAGGCGGTTACGGGGAAGCGTCGGCGGAACGCAATAAGTCGCTGGCGATGCACCGCTGGGCCAGATGGATCGCCGGGTTTTCAGGTGAATTCGCTCGCAGCGCCATTCTGCGTAATTTGCCTGCGTTCGAGCCTGGGAAAGCGAAATTCACCGTCATGGACCCGTTCGCAGGGGTTGGTACTACCCTTGTCGAAGCCAGCCGTCTTGGACTGAACAGCATCGGATTCGAAATTAACCCCTTCGCCGCTCTGGTATGCCGGGTTAAGCTGAGTGCAGCAGACATTTGCCTGAGGGAACTCAATGAAAGGATAAGACAGTACGAAAGTTTTATTAGTGGAACTGCTGGCCGTGAGCCTAGTAGCTCGCCGCCTGCCGGGTTCAAGAGCCGCATTCCCTTCTTCTCTCCAGCGGTGGAGCGCAAGGTGCTGTTTACGCTGGACTATATGGGCGAATTGCCGCCGGGGAGCAAAGATATCTTCTCTGTAGCTTTTGCGTCCGTGATGGTGGACTTTTCCAACTACACTTACGAACCTTCCTTAGGTACCCGGCCCGCTGCCGGTAAATCACTGGTGAACGACGCCGACGTAGGTCAAGTTCTGGCGGCCAAACTGCGCGACATGGCGGAAGACATCGCGGAATTTCAGAGAGAATGGGCGGGAATGTCGTACCAGCCGGATTGGAGGGTCCACGAGTGTTCTTTTTTCGACTCTACGACTTGCATAGCAGGTTCTTCCATTGACCTGGCGGTCACTTCACCGCCTTATATGAACAACTATCATTATGTGCGGAACAGCCGCCCGCAACTGTTCTGGAGTGGCCTCGTCCAGTCGCCGTCGGAGTTGAAGAGATTGGAAACAGGCAACTTCGGCAAGTATTGGCAGACCGTAAGGGGTGACGACGCCATAGCCCTCGAACCCGACCTGCCCCGTCTGGAGGAGGAAATTGCGGAGATTCGCCTGATAAACAATGACCGCGGCGTCTACGGCGGCAACGGGTGGGCAAACTACGTAACGGCGTATATGAACGACCTGGACAGGTTTTGTGGTCTCCTTGGTAAATTCCTGAAACCAGGCGGAACGGCGGTGGTGGTAGTAGGCAATTCCATAGTGCAAGGGCGGGAAATCAAGGTGGAGGAGCGGCTCTGCGAAATCGCGGAACTACGCGGACTGTCGGTGACAGATGCAGAGAAACTGAGGGATAGAGTAGGCTCCAGCATCGTCAACAGCGGGGCACGGCTACTCAGTGGTAGCAAGACTTCTCTATACGATGCGGCAGTGGCAATAAGACGCCCTATCCAGGATACGGGCGGGAACTTCTGGTCTAATTGATTGACATAGCCAGCCATACTCGGGCGGTGATTTTCACACACCCCTAATTCCTCTCAAACATCCTTTCCAGAATCTCCGGCGGCAGCTCCGCTTCCTCGAGGGACATGAGGCGGACGGGCATCCCCTTCGTCTGGGCGCCGGCGATTTCGACGAGGACGCCTTTGCTGTCCTCCCAGCCGGGGAGTTGCAGGACGAGGAGTTCGTCGCAGCGTGCCAGCAACTGGAGGTCGAAGGCGTACCAGCCCTGGGGAGGGTGGATGCCCCTGTATGCCAACTCCCCCAGGTACACGAGGGGCGACATCACGATCTTTCCTTCGTTGACCATCCTGCCGCAGACATGGCGAACGGCCTCCAGCCGGGCCTCCCTCACCTCCGGGGAGGGATGGGCGTACGGCGAGGCGATATAGACCAAAGTCGGGTCCATGCCCTTGAGGTATTCCAACGCCAGGAATTCAGGGACATCCCGCGAGACCATATTTCTGCTCCCAATGGAAGATTCCCGAGCACACATAAGGGCGCACTGCAGTGCGCCCCTACATTTGCCATCAAATCGTCTTTGGAAACTTACGAGCCGTTCTTCTCCCACAGCGCTTCCAGTACAGCGCCGGGGGACATGGGCAGACGGTCCATGCGCACGCCCACGGCGTCGTGTATGGCATTGGCGATTGCGGCCATGGGAGGAACGATGGGCACCTCCCCCACGCCGCGCACGCCGTAGGGATGGCCCGGGTTAGCGACTTCCACGACCACCGTGTCGATCATCGGGAGGTCGAGGCTGGTGGGCATACGGTAGTCCAGGAAGGTCGGGTTGAGCATACTTCCGCTGTCGTCGAAGACGTACTCCTCGTTCAGCGCCCAGCCGATGCCCTGTACTGCTCCGCCCTGGATCTGGCCCTCCACATAGCTGGGGTGGATGGCCTTGCCGGCGTCCTGCAGGGCTGTGAAGCGGATTACGTCGACCTTGCCGGTGTCGGGGTCGACCTCCACGTCGGCGATATGGACGGCGAAGGCTCCGCCGACGCCGGTGGGGGCGACGTTGCCGCGCCCAACCACCGGCCCGCCGGTGGCGTTCTGGCGAGCGGCCAGCTCGCTGAACGACAGGCGCAGCTCCGGGTCGGAGGTGTGGGATGCGCCGCCGTCCTTGTACTCGACCAGGCTGGGGTCGACGTCCCAGATGCGGGCGGCCCTTTCGACCAACTGGTTACGAATGTCCAGCGCGGCCTCGTAGCAGGCCCAGCCGGTCTTGAAAGCAACGCCGCTGCCGCCGGTCATCGAGGTGTACCCCACGGAGTCGGTGTCGCCGACCGCTGGGCGCACATCCTCGGCCGCGATGCCCAGGACCTCGGCAAGCTGCATTGACACCGCCGCGCGGGAGCCGCCTATATCGGGCGATCCCTCGACGAGGCTGACGGTACCGTCGGGGTTGACGCTGGCGACGGCGCTGGAGGGGCCGCTGGCGTTGAACCAGTACCCCGCAGCGACACCTCGGCCCCTGAAGGTGCCCCTGCCAGTGTCCCTCTCCAGCGGCGCGCTCCAGTGCTCGTGATCTTTTGACGCCTGCAGCGTCTCGATATTCCCGATCTTGCCGAACACAGGGCCGGTGAGGCGGCGGGTGCCCTCCTTGGACCCGTTGAGCAGTCGGAATTCCAGCGCGTCCATCCCTATTTTCTCGCAGATCTCGTCCAGCACGGTCTCGATGGCGAAAGCGGCGGCCGGAGCGCCGGGCGCGCGGTAGGCGGCAGTCTTGGGCTTGTTGTTCACTACGTCGAAGCCTTCGAGCCGTCCGTTCGCGATGTCGTAGGGGCCGGTCATGCACTGCACGCCGGGGTTGATGGGTGAGCCGGGATAGGCGCCGGCCTCGTAGGCCATGGAAGCGTCGACGGCGGTGATGCGCCCGTCGTTTGTGGCACCGACCTTGCAGCGCATCCACGATCCGGCGGTGGGGCCGGAGCCCTGGAACACCTCGGAGCGGCTCATGCTCAGCTTTACCGGGTGTCCGGTCTTTTTCGAGAGGATGGCGGCCACCGGCTCGAGGTATACCAGGGTCTTGCCACCGAAGCCCCCGCCGATCTCCATCGGAATGGCCTTGATCCGCGAGATGGGCACACCGCAGACCAGCGCGACCTGATCACGTACGTTGAAGTGGCCTTGACTGCTGCTCCAGACGGTGATGTCGCCGTCGGGGCCCCAGTTCACCGTGGCGGTGTGCGGCTCGATGTATCCCTGGTGGACCGACTGGGTACGGAATTCCCGCTCGACGATGACATCGGCGTCCTTGAACCCCTGCTCGATGTCGCCCATCTCGAAGAGGAAGTGGTTGGCGATGTTCGTGCTGACTTCGGAATCATCGTCATCGCGCAGGCCGCCGGTCCGCATGGCGGGATTGGAAATGGTGGCCAGGCGTTCGTGGAGTACCGGCGCGTTGGGTTGCATGGCCGCGAGGACATCGGTCACGGAGTCCAGGACCTCGTACTCGACCTCGATGAGTTCGAGAGCCTTCTCGGCGACGTGTGCGCTGGTGGCAGCCACGGCGGCGACGGCATGGCCCCTGTACAGCGCCTTCTCGGCGGCGAGACAGTTGTTGCTGAGGAACTTGGGGTTGACCATGGCCGCTTCGGTCTGGTCGCTGATGCGCCCGCGCGGCTGCGGCAGGTCGGCGGAGGTCACAACGCCGCGAACCCCCTCCATCGCCTCGGCTTTGCTGGTGTCGATGGACTTGATCCGGGCGTGGGCGTGGGGGCTGCGGAGCACGCGGGCGTGCAGCAGGCCCGGCAGGTTGATGTCGGCGCCGTAACGGGCCCGGCCCGTAACTTTCTCCGGCCCGTCCTGGCGGATGGGCCGGGTGCCGACGACGTTGAATTCCTCGTTGGAGAGCACGACGTTTGCGCCTGTGATCGTGGCCATGCTGGTTCCCTCCTCTGTCTGTCTTTTTGAGAAATGTCTGTCGTTCAACTACGGATTGCCAGTGGCTGCCAGAGGTTCCAAGGCATCGAGCAACTCGGCCATACGGTCAAGGTTGCGGGCGATAGCTTCCGGTATCAGAAAGCGCTTCCGGGTGTAATAGTTTCTGTGCAGGCCCTCAGCAGCATCACCCAACAGCGTCAGGCTACTGTCGTTCAGCAGTAAGCTGGCGTTGTACATCACGACACCGAACTGCGCGTGCTGCCTGTACTCGGACCCTTGGGCCACCGCCACGGCTTTGACCATCCACGCCGCAGCGCCCCAGCCCTTTTCCGAGGCCTGGTGCAGATCATCCTGCGCCAGATACTGACGGGCCCTGGTCAAGAATTCGCGAGCTTGCCGTCGGTAATCCTCAATCGCCACAGGGTCATTGGGCTCGGAGACATTGGGCTGCGTCAAATCAGTAGTTCCTCACAGACTTTGTTCAGTCAGCTTGATTCTAGACCAATGCGACGACAGTTTGCCAACCTGGTAAAGTCTGGAGTTCAGGTGCCCCTGGCCAGCCGCTCCATCTCTACGGCGAACCAGAGGGCCATGCCTCCGCTGCGGTCGTCGAAGCCGTAGATGGCGGGACGGTCCAGGTAATCGCGGACGTTCTGCTGGACGCCGGTGCTGGCGCAGGCATCGACCACGTTGCCCACGTCGTCGATGCGCTCCGAGACCCCCTGCCAGGCCAAGTCGAGAGCCGGCCGGTAGTCCTCGCCGAGCCATCCGCGGCGAAGACCTCGGGCGATGGAGTAGCCCATCATGCAGGTCGCAGTGAACTCGTCGTATGAGCCGGGGAAGTCAAGCACCTGCGGCAACATCCCCGACGGACGCTGGAGTTCGATCAGCGAATCCAGCAAGTCCAGGTACATGTCCATTATGTCTGCACGGTCCGAGTGATCATCGTTGAGATAGGTGAGCGTCTCGGTGAGGCCCAGCGCAGCGAATCCATTGCCCCGGCCCCAGTAGAATGGCGCGGAACGGCAGTGCCAGAACAAACCATTATCCTGCTGTATGTTGCCGTCCAGCAGGAACTGCGCCAGCAGGTCGGCATACCGGTCCTGGCCGGTCTGGCTGTAAGCGCGCCCCAGGAGGGCGCCGGCCATGAACATGTCTTCGGTGCGGAAGTCGGGGTCGCACGGGGAAGGAGCCTCGCCTGAAACACCCGTCCGGAAACGGTCCGCAGCTTCAACGATCAAGGAGGAGTAGCGGGGATCGCCGGTTGCCTGGCTGAGCTCGTCGCCCCAGACCACCGAGGCCAGGGCCGAGGGCGCCAGGCCATCGGACAATCCGCCTTCGACGAAGGGCTTGAGAAGTTCTGCGATTTCAGAAGCCGGATCTTCGCCCTCAGGGTCCAACGCCGCCAGCCGGAGGCGGCCGCTGATAGGGACGCCCTGTGTGTAGACGATCGGGTCGAACGAGTGCCCGTAGGCCGCTGCCAGAATCCTGGCGATCTCCACCGGGCTACGCTGGCGGCGGCCGTCCAGTGTCTGGCGAGCGGCGGATTTCCCGGCCATTCCAGGCTGCTGCAGGACGCCGAACAGGCGGCTGATCTCGCGAGGCAGCTGGTCGTCCGAGGCGGTAAGACGGACGGCAGGAATGACCCCCAGTCCTTCGGGGTATCCATCCCCAAGAGCTCCCAGCAACGTGTCCCGCTCAAGCTCGCGGGCGGCCAGTGCGGGCGCGAATCGGCGGGCAGCCGCGTTGCACTCCCACTGAACGGACCCGGTTCCCGACCGCACGGCCAGGACGACGTCGGGGGCCTGGAAGCAGATCCAGCGCCAGAGGTAGCGCTTTTCCGGGTTCTGTTCGTCAAAGTAGAAGTTGCCGACCGGCGGATAGCCCTCTGAAGGATTGCCGCCCGCGCCGTTCTCCGGCCCAAGGCCCAGGCGGAGGCCGTCCGGGTTACCGCAGGGGATAGCGCTGAGGCCAATGCGCAGAGCCAGGCCGTCGCCTCCGCCCGCGTACAGCTCGAGGGCGTGGAGGGCCATGTCAACGTCGGACGGACGGCCAGACAGGCCACCGACCAGGAGGACCCTGATGCGGCTGGTCCCGTCAGAGTAGGCGTTCCGGTCCAGCAGCGCCGGGACCGGCGTCAGCGAACGGGTCACCCCACAGGCTGTGCGGGTCCAAAACCCGGGGCGGGCCTGCGCCAGCGCGTCCAGGGCCTGCCGGATGTCTCGCTCGCTGCTGCCGTTGACCATGCCTTTTTCTACTCCCTGGGCTTCTGGACCATGTCGATGTTGACCGTGCGGGCCGCGCTCACGGTGAAGGTGAGCGATGCGGTCCCGCCTCCTTCAGTGCTGTTCATTACTTCGATGTTGGCGGGCCCGTGCAGGTAGGCGATCTCGTCCCCCTCGACACGGAAAGGCCGGTCGTGGCCAGGGTAGAAGACATTGGACGAAGCAACCATCTTCTCAACGCTGGCGTGGGCGTCTTCAGTGTCCCAGAAAATGTTGTAGGGGATGCCCCGCGCCACCGTGCCGCTCTCAGGCATGGCGTCCCCGGCGATCAGCACATTTTCGCCGTCCACCTCGGCCAGCACGCTCATGTGGCCCTTGGTATGTCCGGGCGTTTCCAGCACGGTTACGCCGTCGACGATGGTGTCGCCCTCGGAAACGACCTCAACCCTCATGTTCCGCATCATGTCGGCCATGCCTGCGGCCACGGCCAGGTCCCAGCTGTTGGGGTTGCGGGCATAGTCGATCTCGACGGGGTTCACCAGCACCCGGGCGTTGCGGAACAGGTCGGTGTTCTGGCAATGGTCCCAGTGCATGTGGGTGAGGATCACGATGTCGATATCGTCGGTGGTCAGGCCGATGTTGGTGAGCGCCCGGTACAGGAACGGGCGGCGGGAGGAAGGGCCGGTGTCGATCAGGATATTGTGGCTTCCCGTCCGCAGCAGCGAGTTGGTCGAATAGCCGAAGGACCCCTGATCGGTGTTCAGCGCAAAGCCGTAGGTGAGAACATCGAGGGTTGCCATGTGGTTATCTCCTTGGTGGAAGTCGGAGCTGGCTTTCGCGAAGAAAGGACGCAGCGTCGAAAGCTCATCATCGGGCAGCCCAAAATTCGGGCTGCCCTAAGAAACTACCCCAAAACAAGTGAGGTGCTTTTTCAGTGTTCTCACTGTAATACCTTCACCCCCACCCTAACCCTCCTCCTCGAGGGGGAGGGAACTCTTGAGATAGCTTATAGGCTCTCTAGCTCCCCGCCTCGATCTCGGCGTAAACGGCGCGCATTGATGCGCCGGAGTCGTCCTCGACCTCGGTGAACCACTTGATAAGGGAGCGGGTAAGCTGGTCCACGGACTCGTCCTGGGCCGCCTCCTCGTACCGCATTCGAACCGTCGGCAGGGTCATGCGAGTCTGGAACTCCCGAATCGCGGCGATCTTTTCCGCGTCGGTCATATCCGACTCGACCACCCGCATTCGCTCGTGGAACATCTCGTCGTCCCTGTCCTCCGGGGTGCCGCCCAACTCGCGGATGCGCCGGTCGAAAATGTCGCCGTGGCTGGTCTCCCGCTCGGCCACTATGGACAGGCAATTCTTCAGCCCGGGGTGCTCGGTCTTGTCGGCCCAGGCCTTGATCCAGATTCCGGCACGATACTCCTGGAGGCGAATGTCGTTGAGCAGTTCAAGGTATTCCGGCTTGTCTGGCATAACTGAACCTCACGAAATTAGACGATTTTGGGACGATCGCGGTCGCGGCCGTTCCTGGGGAGAGGATCCCCCGTCGAAACCTGCTGGGCCGCGAAGTTAGAGGCGAGTTTAGTGTGCTCCAGATAGGGTGTCAAACCTGACGAAAAGCGCCGCGTGCTAGAATTGCCGCACCCTTCAGACACGGAGCGAGGAACGATTTTGCCGCAACTGACCGAAGCGCAACGAGGCATGGTTGCCACCATCCGGGAATTCGTCCGGCGGGAGGTACAACCCGTCGCGCAGGACATGGAACATGCCGACGAGTACCCCTTCGAACTGGTGGAGCGGATGAAGGAGCTGGGCCTGTTCGGCGCGGTCATCCCCGAGGAGTACGGCGGACTGGAGCTGGACGTGGCCTCCTACGCGCTGGTCATCGAGGAAATCTGCCGGGGCTGGATGAGCCTCAGCGGCATCCTGAATTCCCACCTGATAATGGCCTACATGGTCTCCACCCACGGGACGACGGAACAGAAGGAACGATTCCTCCCGCTGATGGCCACCGGCGAGAAACGCGGCGGCATCTGCATCACCGAGCCCAACGCGGGCAGCGACGTGCAGGCCATCGAGACCCGGGCGGTACGCGACGGCGACGACTACCTGATCAACGGCTCCAAGAGCCTGATAACTAACGGGCGCCACGGCAACACCTTCGCTCTGGTCACCAAGACCGACCCGTCGGCAGACCCGCCCCGGCGCGGCATCAGCATCTTCATCGCCGAGAAGGGGCCGGGATTCAACGTGGTGCGAGACATCCCGAAGCTGGGCTACAAGGGCGTGGATACCAGCGAGCTTGCCTTCGAAGACTACCGCGTATCGGGCGGGAACCTTGTCGGCGGCGAGGAGGGCAAGGGCTTCTACCAGATCATGAGCGGGCTGGAGCTGGGCAGGATAAACGTCGCCGCCCGCTGCCTCGGCGTGGCCCGGGCCGCGCTGGAGGAGTCCACACGGTATGCCAAGCAGCGGGAGACCTTCGGCAAGCCCATCGGCGAGCACCAGAGCGTCCAGATCATGCTGGCCAACATGGCCACCAACATCCAGGCCGCGCACCTGATGGTACTGCACGCCGCCGAGAAGAAGGACCGTGGCGAGCGGGCCGACATGGAGGCGGGGATGGCCAAGCTGTTCGCCAGCGAGATGTGTATGCAGGTAGCCACCGACGCCATGCGCATCCACGGCGGTTACGGCTACACCCAGGACCTGCCGGTTGAGCGCCACTTCCGCGACGCGCCGCTGATGATGATCGGCGAAGGCACCAACGAGATCCAGCGGCTGGTGATCGCCCGCCACCTGCTCAACAACTACCCGACCGGCGACTTCCTCTACGAGTCGGGGTTGTAGGACGCAATGTTGGAGCTTGAAATCCGCGTCGACCAGCACACAAAAGACAACCTGGATGAAAGGGGAACAAACGAGGAGGAAGTTAGGTTTGTTATCCGGACAGGCACAGTCACCCCTGCCCGTTTTGGGCGATGGATGGCCAGGAGAGTTCTGACCGAGGGATATGAACACAATGGAAAACGCTATCGCCACAAAGAAATCTCTGTAGTGTATGCTATTGATGCGGGAATCGCAGTCTCGGTCACGGTAAAGACCCGCTTCGGATTTTGGGAAGGCGAAATATGAAAATCACCTATGATTCAGAGGCGGATGCAGCGTACATCTATCTGGTAGACAAACGGAACCACATGGAAAGCGTTCTTGTTGAAGAAGTAGACTTTTGGTTGGTAGTTGACCTCAACCCTGACCACCGATTGGAGGGCATAGAGGTGCTGGACGCATCAGAGCGACTCGACCTTAAACATCTGCGCCCGCATATCGACAAGCTGGACGGGCCGGTTTTCCGGTGGTTCCATTTGGCTCGAGAACTTGAGAGCCTGCTCAAAAGAGAACAGCCGATAGATTCGACAAAATATCACGGCAAAGCATGGGTCGCAGAATTAGGGCGGGACAGAGTTAAGATCCGCTTTGACGGCATTAGTGAAGTCCAGGAAATAGTCCGAGAAGAACTGGAAGACTTAGACATCACTCCCACCAAGGTAATTAAGAGTCTCGGCATCTTGCACACGCTCTACGAGATGGGGCGCCCTCCGTGGCCTTCGAAGCCCTATACCATCAAGGTTGAGCGAGATTTGTCAGAATTGACTCCGAATCATTCGTAAAACACCTGCGGAGGCCAATCCTAATGGTCCAGAACAACAACGAGACCGGCATAACTCGCGCGCTGGGCAACTTCGCCCGTGAGCTGGAGTACGAAGACCTGTCGCCCGAGGTGATCGACTGGGCGAAGTACCTGTGCCTCGACTTCGCGGCAGTGACGCTGAACGGCTCTACCACCGACTCAGCCAAGACCGCTGTCGACGCGCTGAACCGCCTGGGGCGTCCCGGCCCATCGGCCATCGTTGGCACGCCGCACCGGGTGCTGCCCGAGTATGCCTCCATGGCCAACGGAATCGCCTTCCACAGCATCGAGATGGACGATGTGAACAACGAGGCGTCGCTGCATCCCGGCGTGGTGGCCTTTCCGACGGCCCTGTCGATGGCCGACCTTGCCCATGTGTCGGGCAAGGACTTCATCGCCGCAGTTGTAGCAGGCTACGACGTGATCGTGAGGCTGGGCCGCGCGCTGCAGCCTGCCGAGCATTACGGCCGAGGCTTCCACCCCACCGGAACCTGCGGGGCCTTCGGTGCGGCGGTGGTGGCCGGTCGGCTGCTGGGGCTTCAGGGAGACGACTTCATACATGCGCTGGGCATAGCGGGGAGCCAGACGGCGGGCAGCATGGAGTACCTGGCGCAGGGGGCGTGGACGAAACGGCTGCACCCGGGCTGGGCTTCTCACAGCGGTTCGTGGGCCGCGCTGCTGGCCCGGTCCGGCTACACCGGTCCGACCACCATCCTCGAAGGCCGCGACGGTTTCCTGCAAGCGTATTCCGGCAACCCGGACTACTCGCTGGTGCTGCAGGACCTGGGCGACGAGTACCTGATCACGCGAACTGGCATCAAGCCACACGCCTGCTGCCGCTACAAGCAGGGGCCCATCGACTGCCTGATCGACATCAGGAACACCCACGGTCTGGAGGCTGATGACGTAGAGGATGTCACGGTCGGCATCCTGAGCGGCGGCTTCAAGCTAGTCGCCTCGCCGGAGCAAGACAAGGCAGACCCGAAAACCGTGGTGGACATGCAGTTCTCAATGCCCTTCGGCGCCGCGGTAGCCCTGGCGTACGGGCGGGCATCGCTGCAGGAATACGCCGAAGGGGTGCCCGACCGGCCGGAAGTCCAGCGCATCATGCGGCAGGTCAAGTGCGTGACCGACCCGGAGCTGGACGCCCACTTCCCGAAGGAGTTCAGGGCTTGGGCTGAGGTCGCCACGTCCGACGGACGCAGGCTGCGCAGCGATATCCGCTACCCCAAGGGCGACCCGGAAAACGCGCTGTCGTGGGACGAGATGAGGGAGAAGTTCCTGGTACTGACCGCCCCGGTCATCGGCGCCGAACGCCAGCAGGAAATCATCGCCGCAATTGAAGCGCTGGATGAAATGGAAGACCTGCGGCAGCTTGCGGCCCTTCTCTCCACAGAAAAGTCCCCTCTCCCTCCGGGGGAAGGTCAAGGTTAGGGTGAGGGCGTCCCTCGACGGTAAAACGCCATGACTCCGCCGCTGCAAGGCGTCCGCATCCTCGAGATGTCGCAGGCAATTGCCGGCCCGGTGGCGGCGCGAACTCTGGGAGATCTCGGTGCGGAGATCATCAAGATCGAGCAGCCGGGCGTTGGCGACATGTCCCGGCGCATCGGGCCTCACTTCCTCGGCGGGGAGAGCGCCTACTACCTGAATTTCAATCGCAACAAGAAGAGCGTAACCATCGACCTTCGGACGCCCAAGGGCCGCGGTGTGCTCCACCGGCTCGTTGCGGTATCCGACGTGGTGTTCGATGCTTTCCGGCCATCGGTGCTGGAGCGGCTGGGGTTGGACTACGACTCCCTGAAAGCGATCAATCCCTCCGTCATCGCCTGCTCACTATCGGCTTTTGGACAGGAGGGGCCGTATCGCGAGCGGCCCGGCTTCGACGGAATCGTGCAGGCTATGGGCGGCGGCATGAGCGTGACCGGCAACCCCGGTCAGCCGCCGGTGTTCATGGGCTTCCCGGTGGGCGACATGGTCGGCGGCTACGTGGCGGCGCTCAGCATCGCCTCCGCGCTCTACGGACGCAGGGTGACCGGCGAGGGCCGCCGGCTGGACATCTCGCTGCTGGACGTGCAGATAGCGCTCCAGGCACACCTGGGACAGTTCTACCTCGTGTCCGGTGAAGTGCCGCAACCCATCGGTTCCGGGCACCCGTCGAACCTGCCGGTGGGCGCCTACCGCTGCGCCGACGGAAAGTACCTGCAAGTCCACTGCGCCAGCCAGGAATTCGCCATGAAGACCCTGCGGATGATGTCCGGCGAGGTTGATGCGCTTCACGGTATGGATAAGGACGAACGGTTCACGACGGCTCCCGCGCGAATCGAGAACCGCGACGCGCTGGAAGAAGCGCTGACCGTTGGCTTTGCGACCATGCCGCGCCAGGAATGGGAGGAGCGGCTGCTGAAGTGGGATGTTCCCGGCGGCCCGGTCAACGACATCGGGGAGGCCCTTGCCGACCCGCAGGTGCTGCTGCGGGACATGGTGGTGGAGATCGACCACCCCGTCGCCGGGCCGTACCGCACCGCCGGCAACCCCATCAAGTCCGGCAGCCCAGACGCCTTCGCCCCGCCGCCCACGCTGGGCCAGGACACCGACGCAGTGTTGACCGGCCTGCTCGGCTACAGCTGCGCGGAGGTGGCGGCGCTGCGGGACAGTGGAGCAGTGTAACCTCTGGCATCGCCTATGAATCCACTACCGGAAAAGCGCATAATCATCATCGCCGGGCCCAATGGCGCTGGAAAGACCACTCTCGCCAGAGAATTCCTGCCCAACGAGGCTGGAATCCTCACCTTCATTAACGCCGACCTGATTGCAGCGGGACTGGATCCCTTGCAGCCGGAGCGGGCAGCCTTTCGGGCCGGGCGGATGATGCTGGAGATGATTGACGCCTGCGTTCGCAGGGGCGAGAGCTTCGCATTCGAGACCACGCTGAGCGGAAGGGGCTACGCCCGCATGATCCCGCAATGGCAAACGCAGGGCTATACCGTAGAACTGTACTTCCTGAAGTTGTCCTCGCCTGAGATCGCAATTGCGCGGGTCAGGCAACGAGTGGCCATGGGCGGGCACCATATTCCAGAGGATGCAATCAGGAGGCGGTTCCATTCCGGGTTGAGAAACCTTGCCCGTGTATACGAACCGTTGGTCAACGTGTCGCAATCCTGGGCTAGCGGAGAAAGTCCCAATGACCCTGGCATCCGTGCGGCGCTGGACCGAGCCACCACGAACGCGCGGCGCGTGGCCATCGCGCTGACCGGCTCGGTGCTTACCGAGCGGGATGGGAAGATAGTTTACGAAACCGAACTTTGAGGCAAGAGAGGTCTCCTCATGGCAACGAATGCGAAACTCGGCATCCTGGTGCCCGGCGGGTTCGGTGGGACTCCACCGACCATCTCGGAGTTTTCGTCCTTCTTCCAGCGGGCGGAGGAGCTTGGCTACGACTCGCTGTGGGTCATCGACCGCATCTTCCACCCCAACCACATCATCGACCCGATGGCCCTGCTGACCGTCGCCGCCACTGTCACCAAGCGCGTCCGTCTCGGAACGGCGGTGCTGCTGTTCGTGCTCCGCAACCCGATCCTGGCGGCCAAGACCACTTCCACGCTGGACTATCTGTCCGGAGGACGGCTGACACTGGGCATCTCGCTGGGCGGGCGGGACAACGAGTTCGGTCCCCTTGGCGTGGATGTGCGCCGTCGGGTGAGTCGCTTCAACGAGGGGCTGGAGGTGATGCGACGCCTGTGGAGCGAGCGGGATGTCACTCACCACGGACGCTACTTCTCGATGGACAGCGTGAACATCGACCCCAAGCCGGTGCAGCAGCCCTCCATTCCCGTAATCATCGGCGGATCAGCCGACACCGCTCTGCAGCGCGCCGCCGAGCAGACCGACGGCTGGGTGGCCGGGGGCGCAGCCAGCCCGGAGGTGTTCGCCGCGGCCTGGGGCAAGGTGCGGGACTACGCTGGAGCCGCAGGCAAGGACCCCGACACGCTGCAATCTGCCAAGCTCATCTACACCTACGTCGATACCGACCGGGAACGGGCCAAGCGTGCCCTCGAGGAGTTCACCCACGCCTACTACGGCCCGCAGTACGACGTAGAGAACGTTTGCGCCTTCGGACGCCCCGAAGACTGCGCCGCCAAGCTACAAGCGTATATCGACGCCGGCGCCCAGACGGTGATGGTCGGCCCCACCTGGCCCGATCCGGCGCAGATCGAGCACATCAGCGCTGAGGTCGCGCCGCTGCTGCGGTGAAACACGGCGTTACTCAGGCAGACCCTCACTTCAGACGATTAACAACCCGGGGCAGGCCAAGAGCCTGCCCCCTTTGCTGACTCGAATGTTGCCGGATTTGCTTGTTAGCTTACTGGCACGGCTTTATGGCAAAATTCGTCAATCGTTTCGGATAGCCCAGGGTCGCATTCGACCATTCGCAGGATAAGGTCCTTTAGCTTGTTCCCATCAAGCTTGTCCAGCAGTTCTTCTATAGGAGCGCGGGCGGCTATCAAGTCTCTGTCGTGAATCCACGTCAGGAGCACAGCGACGATATGTTTGCAATAGCCACCCCAGTCATACGGGCAAGTACAAGATGCGTCGCAGTCACCCTCTTGAAACGCAATGCCGACATGGTAGGGGTCTTCTTCGCTTCCCAGCACTTCGGCAAACAGCCTGTTCCCACGCTGGACTACCGACTCCACCATGCCGGAATAGTAGTATTCTTTGCCGCGCTCGAAAGACTTTTCAGTAGCCTTATCAAGGATCAAATCCTCAGCAACGAAAGAGAATATAGCCATCCCGACACCCTCCGCTTGTCTCGTCGCGGGACAAACCTGCATAACTCGGTCCTGGTCAGATTAACGGTTCCCAAACTACACCGACGTCTGCGTGATCACGCTTGGAGCGACGCGGCGGGAGAGCCAGCGGCCGTCGTCGGAGCTGCCGAGCAGTTGGCCGTCGCGGATGATCACCTTGCCCCGAAGGATGGTCATGACCGGGTAGCCCTCGCACTCGAAGCCGTCCCAGATCGAGTAGTCCGACTCGGCGTGAAGCTCGTCCACCGTTATAGTCTTCTTGAGGTTGGGGTCGAAGATGACTATGTCGGCGTCACTGCCCACGGCGATGGCGCCCTTCTGCGGGTACATGCCCAGGATCTTGGCGGCGTTGGTGGACGTGATGGCCGCGAAGCGCTCCAGCCCGATGCGGCCGGGAGCCACCAGCTTGGTGTAGGTCACGGGCATCCGGGTCTCGATGCCGTTGTGGCCGCCGCAGAGAGTGCGGATGGTGTCGCCAGCCAGCTTGACGTTCTTGTAGGTGGTCCACTCGTCGGTGGCGGTGGTGCAGATCGGGCCGTCGACCAGGCCCTGCTGCAGGGCGTCGCGGTCGTCGGAGAACTTGATGGCCGGGTAGGTGTGGATGGCCAGGCCGTCGGGCTTCAGATAGTCGTCGCAGGTGAACTCCAGGTAGTTGTGCAGGGCCTCTCCGTAGACCGGCAGCTGCTTGGCCCGGGCCTCGGCGATGGCGTTCACCCCTTCCTTGGCCGTGGTGTGGACGAAGTAGATCCCCGTCTCGGTGCTCTCGGCCAGCCTGGTCACTTTCCGAAAGGAGATGTCCTCCGAGATATTGTTGTGGGCCAGGTGGAGGTTGGAGCCGTGGTCGCGACCCTCCCGCTCCAGCTTGTCCTCCATGTAGGTGACGATGTCGTCCTCCTCGGCGTGGACCGCCATGATGCCGCCGTGCTTCCCGACTTCCTGGAAGATTTCCCACAGGTGGCCCGTGGGGACGCGGGCGTGGAAGGTCGTGAATATCTTGAAGCTGGCCACTCCCGACTGGATCGCCTCGCCGATCTCACCCAGGGTCACCGGCGGGATGGCCCCGGCCAGGATGTAGTGGAAGGTGTAGTCGATGAAGGAGTGGCCGCGGAAGATGTCGCGGCGCACTTCAATCTGGCCCGCTATCGGGTCCGAGGGCGGTTCGGCGCCGGGAGTCAACGGCAGGGCGCCGGCGAAGTCAACGTAGGTGGTGACGCCCCCGAAAGCGGCGGCGCGGCTGGCGGCCTCGGGCGGCTGGGTGTAGATGCCGGTGTCTCCGCCGGCCCAGTAGTCGGGTACCGGGACGTTGATGTGGGCGTGCGGCTCTATGCCTCCAGGAAGGACGATCATGCCGGTGGCGTCTATGGTCTCACCGGCGCCTATGTCATCCAGCGCTCCGGGAGAGGCGACCGCCGCTATCTGCTCTCCCTGGATGCCAACGTCCATCAGTCCAGCCCCTGCGGGCGTAACCACGGTACCGCCTTTGATGATCAAGTCCAGCATGATCGCCTCCTGACCCAGGTTATGAGCAGATTTTGTTGCGTGTCAGACTATTGAACGCCTCTCCGGATTCGCAGTTGAGTGGTCTATAGGACCACCGGAATTTCTATCTCTTGATCCAGTGTGGCCGGGATCCACGTCGAGAGCAGGGTTTCCAGCTCATCACGACACTCTTCCAGCCGGTGCTCGGCTCCCTCGAACAGTACCACTTCCTTCGGTTCCTTGGCCCATTCGTAAATCTGGAGGGCGCAGGAGAAGGGGAGACGGGTGTCGGCCTTGCCGTGGGCCACCAGCAGCTTGCGAGGAGCGAGCTGGCCAGCCATGCCGGCCCCGTAGGTCTGGGGCGACAGCGAGACGACGCCCTTTATGTGGTCGCTGGTAGCGCCGGCGGCGATGACCACCGCCCCACCGAAGGAGTGTCCAACCACGACCACCGGTCCGCAGCCGTTTTCCTTGAGATAGCCCACACCGACGAGCAGGTCCAGCACGCACTCCATCAGGTCGTTGGGGAAACGGTAGTCCAGCCGGAGTGAAGTGATGCCCTGCCCGGTCAACTGCTCGGACAGGCGCGCGTAGGTGCCCGGGCCGGGGCCGCCGAAACCGCCCCGGGCGCCGCAGACCCACACCACCGCCTGGCTGCTGTTCTCGGCCTTGTGAATTATTCCCTTGAGTTCCCCACGGTTGGTGAGGAACTTGATGCCCTCGCCGGTATCGCCGGCCGGCCTGGGGATGTCGCTTATCCGCAGTACCTTGATCAGGTCGGTTATCGACTCGGGCCTCTGTCCGGTGGCCATGCTACCTCTCTAGCCCAGGAATTCTGCGAGGGCCGCGTTGAACCCTTCGGGATTGTCCTCGAAGACCATGTGGGCGGCGTTATCCACATGCACCAGCTTCCCGTCCGGCAGGGCGTCCACCATGCGCTCGGCCACACCCAGGCTGATCGTGTCGGTCTCGGTGCCTCGCACGATGAGGGTGGGGCAGGTGATGTTGGCCAGCGGGACCCAAAGGTCGGGAGGCGGGGCGCCGGTGCCGTCGCGCCGCTGGGCCCTGATCTCCGGGTCGTAGCACCAGCCTATCTTGCCGTTGGGCAGATCCTTTGAGGCGTACCTGAGCCTGCGCCGCAACACGGGTTCGGAGGCGAAGCGGTTCTGCTGGTTCATGTATTCGAACTGTGAGTCGTAGGAGTCGAACTCCTGGGGCACATTGACCAGTTCCTCCGTAATTCTGGCGGAGCCTTCCGGCTGGATGTCCGGGCCGATGTCGACGATGACCAGCTTCTCCAGCATCGCGGCGTTTCGACCGGCGAATGCCATGCTGTTGCGCCCGCCCATGGAGTGGCCCACGAGAGTCATCCTCTCGATGCCCAGGGTGTAGCAGAACTCTTCGATGTCGGCTACGAAAGCGTCGGTAGAGTAGTCGCCGCGCGGTGCCCAGTCGGTCTCGCCGCGTCCCCTCTGGTCCAGGGCCATGACGTGGTAGTCACCGCAGAACCGGGCCGCGACGTCGTCCCATGAGTGGCAATGGCCGCGAAGCCCATGAAGGAGCAGCATCACCGGCGCCCCCTCGTTGCCCCAGTCCAGGTAGTGGAAGTTCATGCCGTTGCAGGTCACCATAACATCCGTGGGTTGCATCGTCGTGGTCATTGTTAGTCTCCTGCCGGAATGGATTTCTTGAAACGAGGGGTTACCGAAAGCTCCCCTTCAGCATCAACCAGTCTCTCTTCATCACCCCACTTTGACATATATACCATGACCTTAGAGCCTGTTGACGATCTTTGGAATATGTTAGGTTGAGGCATTACCAAGGCAGAGCGATCATGTCTCATTCCTATCCCAGCGACATCAGCCGGGAGCAATTTGCCCGGATTCTTCCCTTTTGAGCCTGTCCCAGAAAACGCCTGTTTCGACCGAAAGGAGTGGTGAGTGCCTTCGGGCGTTGCTAGTAGAGTCGGGTTCGACGGCAGATTACGACTTGATGAGTTTTGCGCGTCCGGGAGGGTCTTGGGATCGCACCGAAATCAGGGCACGGGGCCCGATGTGGGACTATGAGGCGCCAGTACGAAGGTCCCGTCCCGCCATATGCGCCAGAGAGTCCGCAGGTTGAAGGCGATTGCCAAGAGATTCCACTCAGCCGCCACGTTGACCAGGCCCCGCAGCAGGAATCTTCGGGCTCCCATTTGTTCCTTGGTAATTCCGAACACCGGCTCGACCAGTTGCTTTCTCAGCCGATATACCTCTTTCGCCAGGCTGGTGGACATCCAAGCCCGGTGCCGGCGCAGCACATCGTCGTGAGGCCCAATCCACAGACTACGGCCACGCTTGGATTTGGTGCATACCCCGTAGGCTGGACACTGCTGGCAGACGCCTGCGGAAGCGCGGTACTTCCTCATTGGCACTCCTCTTTTGTCTTCGCTGATGCCGATGAAGTGGAGCGTCTGTCCCTGGGGACATTCAAAGCTGTCGCTGGGTTCATCATAGGTGAACTGATCTTTGTGATAGGGACTTCTGAGGAACCGTTCCCGCGACTCCGGCACCACCACCTGCTGGCCACGATCCGCGCAATCGGCCAAGTCGCTCCCGGAAAAATACCCAGCATCGGCCAGCGTCATGGGTGTTCTGGTTCCCGTAGCCTCCTCAGCGCGCTCCATCATCGGCACCAACTGATAGTTGTCATTGGGCACAGACACCACGTGCGCGGCGGTGATCAACATGCCCGTGGGTTCCCCGTCCTGCTCCACTGGAGATACCATGGCCTGGGCGTTGTAGGCCGGCACGACGCCGTAGCTGGCCTTCATCAGCCGGGCGTCCTGGTCCGTAAGATTGATGCGCCTGGGCTTCTTTGCACCGGCCAACTCGTCCATCGCCTGCCGCAGGCGCTCTCTCAGCGCTTCCTTGTCGGCCAGTTCTTCAGGCAGATTGACGGCGCTGGCGTCTTCTCCACCTTCGTTCTGGGCTTCCAGATCGGCTATCGCCCGGTCCACCCGGTCTAACAACTGGGCCAGTCTCTCCCCGTCGTAGCTGCGGTGCACCGACGCGCTGGCGGCCATCTTGGTGCCATCCACCGCCTGCACCGCCAGGTCCACCAGCTTCATCGCCACCGCCGTCCGCACCGTGCGCTTGAACAAGCTCCGCATTTCCTGGCGATGGGCCTTGTAGAACCGCCAGAGGGTGTTGTGGTCCGGATGCTGCCATCCTGTCAGCCACAGGTACGGAATCTGGTCTCGACAGGCCGCCTCCAACTTGCGGCAGGAGCGCACTCCCGTCATGAACCCGTAAAGCCACACGCAGAGCAGGGACCTGGGATGGTAGGCCGGGGCTCCCAGCGGGTCCCCGTCTATTTCCACACCCAGCTCCGCCCAACCTTCTCTGCCCAAGGCGTCGACAAACTCGGCGACAAAACGAGCCGGATGGTCCAACGGCAGCAGTTCGTCAAGGGACGGCGGCAACAGCCACATCTGCTCTCGGTCCATATCCCGAAGTGGCATCTTATCGGCACCTCCGTCAGGCTTGACCACAGTCTACACCCCGACTTTTGAGACAGGCTCTTTTTGGAATCGGCCCGCCGTCGGACCAAGCCCCGCACCGTGGATCTGTACGACGTTTTCTGCGGGGTGCTCTACCTTCTGAAGAGCGGGTGTCAGTGGCGGATGCTCCCTGCGGACTTTCCCGACTGGCGTACCTGCTACAAGTATTTCCGCCAATGGAGTGAGCGTCCCGGCCCGGAGAAAGAGTCAATTCTGGAGCAGGTCTTAAAAAAAATTGGTTGGCGCGGCCCGACAAAACAATGGTCGGACAGAGCAGACCAGCTTCTGCATCGTGGACACCCAGAGCGTAAGGAACACCGACAGTGCCGGGAGCAAGGGCTATGACCCGGGCAAGAAGGTGTCCGGGGTCAAGCGCCATATCGCTGTGGACACGCAAGGATTGCCCCATGCGATTGATGTGACCACCGCCGATGTTACCGACCGGGCTGGGGCATTAGCGATGTTTTCCCGGAGCCGGGCCACGCTGAACCAGGTGCAGAAGGTGTTGGTCGACGGGGGTTACAGCGGAGAGCCTTTTGCTGCGGCGGTGCAGAACCTGTTGGGAGCTTCGGTGGAGGTAGTGAAACGCAAGGAACTGCATACCTTTGTGGTGCTGCCGAAACGATGGGTGGTGGAACGGTCTTTCGGTTGGCTGGATAAGTGCCGCCGCCTCTGGAAGAACTGCGAGAGAGAGCTCAATACCAGTCTGCAAATGGTGGTTCTCGCCTTCGCGGTGCTAATCCTGAAGAGATCGTCAACAGGCTCTTAGAAAGGTCAGTAAATTTACTGGCGTCCATGATCTCGAAACCCACCAATTTACCGTCCACACCAAAGTCGGCTATTACCCCCGGCAGTATCTCCTCCGAAACGCAGATTCTCTTGATCTCAAAGTCAATGGTCAGAATATCAACTTGGTCATCGTAGGCTTTCTCATACTTGCACAGCTCACCGGCCAGAGGACTACGGTCGAAATCGGCCATCAATGAAGGCCGTAACTATCTCTTCGCCGTCAGTGTCGACAACGACACGAACATAGCAGGAAAGCTCCGCCACGAAGGCCCATTATCTTGTACGGCCGTCTTCCTGAACCTCTACTCCGAGCGGATTATTGACCACCCAAATAGCTTGGTCAAGGGAGACAAGGCGACCAGGACGATCCCGCGTATAGTGAATCAAAATCTCAAGAACGAGGTACGGACTTACCGCTTGATAATCAGCAGGGAGAAGTAGTCCAGGTCTTCGGGCGTAACCTTGCTGATGTCGTGAATGACGCGCTCGCTGGCGGTGCTCGCCTGGCGGACGTATATGGCATGTCCTGCCAGTCCCAGGTTCTCGAGGTTTGCAAGATTTCGAATCAGGTTATGATCGATTTCCATCAGCACGATGGTGTCGTAGTTGGTGATCGCCTCCCGGAGGTCGTCTATGCCGTACACTGCCGGCAGAATGGCGAGGCGCTGGCCCTGGCTGACCAGCGGGACGCCGGAACTGGCGGCGGCGGCCGTAACCGACGGCACTCCCGGGATGACCTCGACAGCCAGCCCCTCCGGCTGTTCGTCCTGCACATGCTCGATAAGGTGCGGGAATTCGCTATAGAGCATCGGGTCGCCCTCGGTAATGAACGCTACGTCCATCCCTTCACGCAGCTTGGCGCCGATGCGTTCCGATGCCTCGTGCCATGTCTCGTGGCTGACCGGGGAATCATCGGAAGGAATGGTGATCGGCAGCATCTGGGCGTCCGCCGACACCAGTTCCTTCACCACGTCCAGGGCGTAGCTTGGAGCGCCGTTGTCCAGCTGGGTGTAGCAGATGACCCCCACTTCTCCAAGTAGCCGCTGGGCCCTGACCGTCAGGAGTTCCGGATCGCCCGGACCCACACCCACGCCGTAGAAACATCCGACTTCCGACACTTTCCCACCTACTGCACCACTACGTTCACCAGACGGCCGGGCACGTAGACCGTCTTGTTCACGGACTTCCCGTCGAGGAACCCCTGTACGCGCGGGCTGGCAAGCGCCAGCTCCTGGGCCTCCGCCTCGGGGATGCCAACCGGCACCTCCAGCTTGTCCCGCACCTTGCCATTGACCTGCACGACGAGGGTGAATACCTCGTCGGCTGCCAGTTCCTCGTCCCAACCGGGAAATTCCTGCTGGTGGATGCTGTACTCGTGGCCTGTCCGCTCCCACAATTCCTCGGTCATGTGGGGGGCCATGGGCGCCAGCATGAGCAGCAGTTTCTCCACGCACTCCCGCCAGGTGTCCGGGTCGACGCTGCTCTCGGCCCACACCCGGTTGAGGTGATTGGTAAGCTCCATCATTGAAGCGATGGCCGTGTTGAACTTGAACCGGTCCAGGTCGCCGTAGCACTTCCGGACGGTCTGGTGAAGCAACCTGCGGGTGTCCCGGGACGCCGACCCGTCGGAATCATCCAGCGCCTGGGGGTCCCGGCTAGCAATGTCCCAGACGCGGTTGAGCCAGCGGGCCACGCCGTTGATGCCCTCGGCGCTCCAGGGGCCGCCGTGGTCCCAGGGCCCGATGAACATGAGGAAGCAGCGCACCGCGTCGGCCCCCAGCACTCCAACCACGTCGTCAGGATTGACTACGTTGCCCCGGCTCTTGCTCATCTTCTCGTGGTCCTGGCCCAGGATCACGCCTTGGTTGAACAAGCGGAGGAAGGGCTCCTCGAAGTCGACCATGCCCATGTCGTGCAGGGCCTTGATGAAGAACCGCGAGTAGAGCAGGTGCATCACCGCGTGCTCGGCCCCGCCGGTGTACTGATCGACAGGCAGCCAGGTTCTGGCGACCTCGGGGTCCACCGGGCCATCCGAATAATGGGGGCTGAGGTAGCGCATCATGTACCAGGACGAGTCCATGAAGGTGTCCATGGTGTCCGTCTCTCGCCGGGCCGGGCCGCCGCACTGGTAGCAGGAAGTGTTGACGAAGCCAGCGTTGGCGGCCAAGGGGGACTCGCCGCTGGGCTTGAACTCCGCGTCCTGGGGCAACAGCACGGGAAGGTCCTCCTCCCGGACCGGCAGGACGCCGCAACCGTCGCAGTAGATCATCGGAATGGGCGTACCCCAGTACCGCTGCCGGGATATGAGCCAATCGCGTATGCGGAAGGACACGGCGCGCTTGCCCCACCCGTTCCTTTCCACGTCGTCGGAGATTGCCTCAACCCCTTCCTCGTTGGTCATCCCGTCGTAAGCGCCGGAGTTGGTCATGAAGCCGTCGCCGAGATAAGCCTCACTGAGGTCGCTGCCGTCCCAGCTGATGGGGGCGATGACCTGGCGAATGGGCAGGCGGTACTTGCGGGCGAACTGGAAGTCCCGTTCGTCATGTGCCGGAACGCCCATAACCGCGCCCGTGCCGTAGGTCATCAGGACGTAGTCGCTGATGAATATCGGAATTCGTTCCCAGTTCAGGCGGTTGAAGGCGTAGGCGCCGGTGAATACTCCTGTTTTCTCCTTGTCAGCCGAAAGGCGGTCGATTTCGGAGGTCCGCCGGGCCTGGGCTATGTACTCCTCAACCTCGGCCTTGCGTCCCGGAACTGTTATCTGCTCAACCAGCGGGTGCTCCGGGGCAAGCACTAGGAAGGTGACGCCGAAAATGGTGTCAATGCGGGTGGTGAAGGTGCGGATTTCCCGCTCCTCGATTCCCAACGAGCCGATGTCGAAGCTGATCTCGACGCCGGTGCTCTTGCCTATCCAGTTGTTCTGCATGGTCAGGATCTTGTCCGGCCACTCCTCCAGGCCGCCGAAGTCCAGCAGGCGGTCGGCGTAGTCGGTGATGCGGAAGAACCATTGCTCCAGGTCCCTCCGGGTTACCATGGCGCCGCAGCGTTCGCAGGCGCCGTTGAGCACCTGCTCGTTTGCGAGCACCGTCACGCAGGAAGGGCACCAGACTACGGGAGCGTTGGCACGGTAGGCCAGGCCCTGCTCGTAGAGCTTGATGAAGAACCACTGGTTCCACTTGTAGTACTCGGGGTCGCAACAGACTACCTCGCGGTCCCAGTCGTAGATCGCGCCGATGGACCGGAGCTGCCGACGCATGTTCTCGATGTTGTCCATGGTCCATTCGTAGGGGTGAATGCCCCTGCTGATGGCAGCATTCTCGGCGGGCAGCCCGAAGGCGTCGAAGCCGATTGGATGGAGAACGTTGTAGCCCTGCATCCTGCGGAAGCGGGCGTGAACGTCGGAGGGGGCCATGGCGTACCAGTGGCCGATGTGCAGGTCGCCCGAGGGGTAGGGGTACATGGTCATCTCGAACCACTTGGGCCGGGGATCGTAGTCCGGCACCTTGTGGAGCTCGTCCCGTTCCCAACGGTCCTGCCATTTCCTGTCTATCTCTACCGGGTCATAGCCCGATTCCACCTGTCTGGGACTGGTCGTCATTGAACTGTCACCTCGAAACGGCTGCGCGTCTAGATTATATCAGCAAGCCACTATTCCAATCCCCGAAGAAAGGGCACAATGGAGACGCCGCAACAAGAACGGCGCCAACTCGCAATTGACACTGTCGGTAGCCAATCCTAGAATTTTTTGAGACCACTTCAATTTGCGCCGGGCATCGTCGCCCCCGGCTAGAATCAGCAAGCCCGGATTCTCGATTCAGCCCCGCAAGTCTGCGCGCCACAAGCCGTCCAGTCGGAAACGATAGCCGCCGATAAGTACGCCCCACAGACCGATACCGGAGCGCAATGAATTGACACCCAACCGGAGGCTGCGGCCCATAGACGCGATTATCCGTCTTCCGCGCCGCAAGGATGTCCCGTCTACGATCAGGCTCGTAGAAACGCTGCGCCGACCCCGCCGCCTGGTCGGTGTGACAAGCCTGTTGGTGGCTGCCTTCGTTCTCTTGATGTCCGCGGGCGCCGGCCTCCTGACGCTTCCGATCGCCGCTGAGTCTGGGGAATCAGCCCCTCTTCAAATAGCCTATTTCACCTCAATTTCAGCGGTTACGGTAACCGGCCACACGGTGGTCAGCACGCCGGACTACTGGGCGCCGTTCGGCCACGCGGTGATATTCCTCCTCATGCTGGTGGGCGGGCTCGGGTTCATGGTCATCAGCACGTTCCTTCTCCTGATACTGGGCGACCGGACCACAATCCAGCAACGGGCGCTGACCCGCGGACTCATGAGCGACGCCGCAGGCGTAAAGCAAATGAGCGCCATTCGCTCTTTCGGCAACCGGGTGATTATCATCGTTCTCCTGATATACCTGGTCGGGTCGCTGATCTACTTCACCCAAATCAACGGGCTGGACGGCGTAGGAGGAGGTAAGGCGTACTGGTACTCGCTGTTTCTCTCGGTGTCGTCTTTCAACAACGCCGGGTTCAACATCATCCCTGAGGCCGTTCAGGGCAACGCCGCCAGGTTCGTCTCGAACCACACGGTGCTGATCACCATGACCATCATGATCGCCCTTGGCGGGGTCGGATGGGTGACCATGGTGGATGTCTGGCGGCAGCGCCGGTTCTCCCGTTTTTCGCTGGACACCAAGCTGGTGGTGGTAACCAGCGTGGGCCTCTGGGCCCTGGGTATTGCCATCCTGGGCATGACCGAGTTCGTGAATCCCGAGACCATGGGGAACCTGAGCTGGCTGGACAAAGGGGTCAACTCCGTGTTCCTCTCGGTCAGCGGACGGACCGCCGGATTCAGCACCATCGACTTCAGCCAGGTGGCCGACGTCACAAAGATGACCTATACGGCCTTCATGTTCATCGGCGGGGCCCCGGGATCCGTGGCTGGCGGGATCAAGGTGGTGACCTTCGCGCTGATCGTGGCCGCCGTGGTCTCCTCCCTGCGCAGCCGTTCACATGCCGAAGCCTTCGGACGCGAGATTCCGCCGCCCCAGCTCCACCGGGCGCTGGCGGTGGCCGTCCTGGGACTGGCTCTAATCTTCGTGATAATCATGGCCCTGATCGAAATCGAGCGCGAGGCGCCGTTCCTGCACCTGCTCTTCGACGTGGTCTCTGCACTGGGCACCGTGGGGGCAACCACCGGTATCGTCCCGTCTCTTGGTCTTGCGGCCCAGTCGATATTCATGGCAGCCATGTTCGTCGGCAGGCTGGGGCCGCTGGTGCTGGCGCTGGCCCTGGCGCCCCGCGAAGACGAGGTGGAAGTGTACCGCTACGCCCAGGAACCCGTTAGAATAGGCTGAGACGCCATTGGAGACGGCAAGTGAAGAAGCAGGTATGCGTCATCGGGATGGGCCGGTTCGGTTCGACCGTGGCGAACGAACTGTACCAGAGCGGACACGACGTCCTGGCAATCGACATCGACGAGGCCAAGATCCAGGAGCAACTGGGCCGCGTCACCTACGCGGTCCGTGCCGATGCCACCAACGAATCGGTCCTGAAAGAACTCGACATCCCCGACTACGATGTCGTCATAGTGGCCCTGGGCAGCGACAACATCCAGGCCAGCGTCGGCATGACCGTGCTTCTCAAGAGTCTCGGTGTGCCGATGATCATTGCCCGCGCCGCCAACGACCTCCACGGCGAGACCCTGGAGCGCATCGGCGCGGACCGTGTTCTCTTCCCGGAAGCGGAAAACGCCCGGCGAGTTGCCCGCCTGGAGTTCACTCGCGAGCTCCTGGACTACATGCCGATTCTTGCCGACTACGGGGTCAGCAAGATCAGGCCGCCCGAAGGAATGCTGAACCACACACTGGAAGAGGCGGAATTGTCCGGCGCCGGAGACCGCCACGGCATGGCAGTGCTGGCCATCAGGCGCGGAAGGACCTCCCTTCTGCACCCGGCCAGAGACGAGGTGATGCAGCCTGGGGATGTATTGATACTCGCAGCCAGCAGCGAGCAGATCAGCCGACTTCCCGACATTGCCCGCCGCCTGGCGGAAGCGGACGAAGCGGCTCGCGGCAGGCGGGGGGCACCGGCATCAGGTACTCTCCAGGGCAGCAGAACTTAACCCGCCCTTCCCCTCAGGCGAAAACAGGACTTCCCTTTCGCGCTTCGTTGTTGTGATTTGTCGCCTTTAACCGACTTCCTTCAATCGACCGGCCACAGGCATTTGTCGTAATAAGCCCGTAATAACCAAGGTGGAAAATAGGCGGGCCGAGTCTGGCTATGGCGAACATCAGCCCGTATAATTGCGGCTGGACAGGCGGATTCTGATTAAGCTTCGGTTCCTGAATTCCGCTGGAGACAATTTATAATGTCCCTCGACGCGAAAAGGATCCTCATCCCGATTAACGACTCGACCCACAGCCAGCGCGCGTTCCGGTGGGCTTGCCACATGGCGCAGGATGCCAAGGCGGCGCTTCACGCGGTCCACGTCATCGAAGTGCCTCTCTCGCTGTCGCTGGAAGATGAGGTGGCCGAGGACATTGACAGGGCTGAAAAGCTCCTCGAAAAGTACGAAGCCATAGCGAGGGAAGAGGGGTTTCGCGCCCTCCAGGCCCGCTGTCTTCGCTCCAGGCAGGCGGGAGCCGCAGTGGTGAGAGAGGCCGAGATCGAACAATCGGACTTGATAATCGTCGGCATCTCGTACCACCGGAGCCTGGGCCAGTCAGACCTGGGAAATACAGGCTCGTATATCTTCCAGCACGCCTCGTGCCAGGTTCTTCTGTGGCGCGAGCCTGTACCAGTGTCCGCCACTTCGGGCATCTGATAAGGAATGCGCGTCCTGGTGTACGGTTGCGGAGAGCTTGCTTCGGGAGCAGTACGCGAAATGGCCTCGCGCGGTGGTTCGCAGATCACGGTCCTTGGTGATGAACGAAGCCAGTTGGAGAGGTTGAGCAACATCGAGGGCGTAAGGGCCGTGCTCCTCGCTGAGCCGGTCATGCACGACTACTTCATGGAGGCAGGAATCAGCCAGACGGAAGCTTTTCTTGCCCTCTCCACCGACGATCATGAGAACCTGCTTGCGGCCCAGATTGCGGAAAAGATGTTCCGCGTCCCCACGGTCGTCTGCCATGTCGAAAATCCCCAGCTTCAGGTCCTCTACGCCTCTCAGGGGTTGAACGTGTTAAGCTACTCCGTGGGAATTCTCCAGGACATTCGACACGCGATCGAGTCACAATAGCTGCTTTCCGGGCTCAACACCCACGGCCGGGAGGCAGAAGAGGTTATGTACTTCGTAATCGTCGGATGCAGCGAGCTCGGTTTCTATCTCTCCAGGGCGCTGTCGGCCAGTGGCCACGAGGTGGCCGTGATCGAGCGGGAGCCTGAGCGGTACCAGGTGCTCACTGAGAACCTGGGCATTATCGCGCTGCTGGGAGACGGATCGGATGTCGAAGTGCTCCGCCGGGCGGGCGTAGCCAGGGCCGACGCCGTGGTCGCCCTGACGGGCGTCGACGCTACGAACCTGGTCATCTGCCAGATCGTCCAGTACTCCTTCAGGACCCCCAGAACGGTAACGATCGTGAAGGACCCCAAGAACGAGCCCATCTTCGAGGAACTGGGCGTCGACGTGGTCGTTAACTGGATTCACCTGGCGCTGAGCGCACTCGAGGCAGGCGTGCCGGGGCAGCCGCTCCGGCACCTGATGGCATTGCGTCAGCCGGGCCGGGAACTGGTGTGCGTGTCGGTCCCTCCCGGCGCCGATATTGTGGGCAAGCGCATCGATGAAGTACAGTTGCCCCCCGACAGCTTTATCTCTCTGATAGTCAAGAGGGGGCAGGCCAGTCTCCCCAACCCGCAGGCCCTGGTGGAAGCTGAGGACGAGTTGATAGCCGTTACCTCGGCGGGCGACGAACAACTACTCTACGATATCCTGACGGGGGTCTGAAATTGGCCCGTACGCTGGCGTTCCTGGGTCCGTCGGGCACATATACCGAGGAGGCCGCGCTCCTTTATGATCCGGAAGCCGAGCTTCGGCCCTTCCCCAATATCACCGCCGTCGGCATGGCAGTGGCCTCGGGAGAGACCGGTCAGGGAGTTGCCCCAATCGAGAACAGCATCGAAGGTTCGGTCAACTTCACCCTTGACCTGCTGGTGAGCGAAGCCTCCATCTACATCCGCAACGAGATCGTCATTCCCATCGAGCACTACCTGATGGGGAAGCCCGGGACGAGGGTGGACGAGGTGCAGGTCGTTTATTCCCACCCCCAGGCGCTCGCCCAGTGCCGGGAGTACCTGGAACGCAACTTCGCCAGCGCCGCCCGCTCCGCCTCCCTGAGCACCGCTCAGGCCGTAGAGGAGGCCATGGACAGCGGCGTGCCCTCGGCTGCCATCGCGCCGAGGCGGTCCGCGGAACTGTATGGGGCGGAAATCCTGGCTTCAGGGATACAGGACGTTGTGGCCAACGCCACCCGCTTTGTGGTCCTTGCCAAGTCCGATCACCTGCCGACCGGGAACGACAAGACCTCCCTGTTTTTCACCTTCGACCAGGACGCCCCCGGGCAACTCTACGGGGTTATGGGCGAGTTCGCCCGGCGCGACATCAATCTGGCCAAGATCGAGTCTCGCCCGACCAAGCGGTCCCTGGGGCAGTATGTGTTCTTTGTAGACTGCGACGGTCACCGGGAGGACCAGCTGCTTGGGCAGGCGATAGACGCCATCAGCAGGAGGGTGAGCCTGTTACGGGTGATGGGTTCCTACCCCAAGTGGACGGAGCAAGGCTAGGGAGTGTAGTCAAATCAGCCCGTCATTCCGGCTTTCACCGGAATGACGAGGGTCTTCCTGGGGATGGCTAGGCGCGTCCCGAGCTTGCCGAAGGGGGGTGGAGGGTGAAAGGGTCAAGCCGAGAGCTCTCCAACGCTACTTTGACTTCGTGCAATTCAGAAAGAAAAAACCGGCCCTCCTCTTGCGAGTTCCCGCGCGCCCGAAACGCCACACTACCCCAAAGGCTGGAACACTCAAGGAGGGCCGGTAGGCCGGATTCCGTGTCCAGCCGCCGATGGAACGCTCCCACCGGCGGAAGCAGATGCCCTGGGCACTGAAACCCCCGACCGTCGTGCATGGACTGCCCCGTGTTGCGAGACAGCAAGATTGTTAATCTCCGTTAGAGATTTTAGACAAGTATAAGAATTATGTCAATATTCTTCTTTATGGAAATTAGACGCAAAAATTGCGGTCTTTTCGTTGGCGTATACTTTGCTCAGTAGGCCGACTTCGGCCATCTCATCGAACTTTGCCAGTCCTCGCTCGTTGTAGTTCAGGCGTTCAAGGTCCCCTACCACTACAAAACTCACGTCGTAACGCTCCATGAGGCCCATCGCAAGGTCAACGTCGGTGGTCTCATAGGCCTGGCGAACGTGGTCGGCACGCACACCCACCTGGTCCCGGTAGCCGTACCGCTGCTGTATCTGGTGCCAGGGCCATCCCAGTATCGTTGGCAGCCCGGTGTAGTTGGCGATTCTTCCTCCCCAGCGGTACTGCTCCATGTGAGCTTCCATCACCACTGGGGAGCCTTCCGCATTTTCCTGCAACCACTCAATGGCCTGAAGGTCCCACTTGAGCGGAAAGTACTCGCCCCGCTCCCAGTGCTGGGCTCCGGCCATGTAGGCCGTGCCGTCCAGCGTCCCGGGAAGGTCGAGAAAGCGGTCCCCGATCCTGTCTCTCGCGCCCAGGAAGGTGTAGATGAGGGATGATCCCAGCAACAAGAGCAACACGGCCAGCCATGCCGTTGCCACCCCCGGACGCTTCAGGGCATCCAGGGGGAGGCTCACCGGGAGCAGCCTCCACAGCGCGTAGGCGGCGGCAATTGCCAGGAACACCCAAACTTCGAGATAGTACTTGAACAGGGTGTTCATCCGCCCGATATCGCCCTCGACGGTTACGAAGTCGACACCAATCACAATGAACGCCGCCATCGCCAAGATTGCCATCACGAAGGCTTCATACGGCCGGGAGGGACCAGGAACCTGGATGACGCGCCACCCCGCAACGACAACGAGCGCCAGGAAGGCGGCGACAAGCACTGCATTCCAGTACCCCGTGACCGCCATGAACAGACCTGCCAGGACCAGGCTCGCCACTGCCAGCCTGAGCCATCCCATGCCGGCGGGCGATTCCTCGCTGGCCCAGGACGTCCGGACCAGTGCCCTCAGGTCACGCCAGGTCCTTGCCAGCAGGTAGGTCACGATTATGAACAGGAAAAGTCCGTGTATTCCCAGGAAGCGATCGACGGGGGTGCGCCAACGCGACGGGTCCAGGCCATTGTTGAAAGTCTCGTAGTACTGGTGGAACGGCCAGAACAGGAGAACGCTCAGGAACAGGACTCCGGCGCCCAGCGCGACAAACGCCCGGAGCTTCCGTCCAGGTGATGCGCGGGAGAAGAGCGCGGCCACACCCACAAGCCCCAGAATCAGGATGGCATAGGAAGGATAGTCCCAGCTGTTGATGGCCCACAGCGCACCCAGCGCAAGCGCAAGCGCGACTCCATTCGCCGCAGCCCACCTCACGCCTCCATAGCGCAGCCCGGCCACCAGTGCCAGCCCGAGGCCAAGCGCCAACAACGTGAACGGAATCACCATCATGTGCGCGTGCAGGTCGGCAAACAGGAACGTAAAGAATGGAAATTCCGTAATGTGCCAGGATGCCCCGGCGTCCCCGGCAATATGCTCCGGCATCCAGAAGGCCAGCCGGGAAGGCTCGAAGCCGTCCAGGGGCGGGATCATCCGGCTGCTGCGCCAGAAGTCAAAGCCCGGCCATACGCCATCCTGCGCCAGGACGGTCCAGACGCCCTGGAGGATCTGCACGATTCCATCAAGGTTGCCAAGAACCGCGGTAAATGCGGCTGCGACGATGCCGCAGGCAACCGGGGGCGCCAGCTTCCCTCCGTTGGAGGAGAGAAACCCGGCAACCGCCCCGCCGCCGGCGCTGCGTCGCTCCCCTGAGTGCTTAACCCCGGCCGCAAGGTTGTAACCCAGCGAGAAGGCGGCTGTGACGGTGAGGGCGAAGAACAAGGGTACGGCCAGGTTGAAGGCCGTGGTCGGAAGGATGGCAGCCACCCGGTTGACGCAGGCTATGACAAAGTAGCCCCAGTAGTAGTAGTTCAGGTAGCCGCCTGCGAACCAGGGGTCGAAGGGCGGCAGCGTCGTCGAGCGAAAGACCGCCGTGAAGTAGGCAAGCTCCATCGGCTTCTCGCCGCCGCGGTACGGGTGCCAGAGGTCCGGGTTGAGGTACCGCACCGCGACGAAGGCCAGGAACGCCACCAGGAACAGTCCCTCGCAGAACAGCAGGAACCGCCATCGCTGCCGAACGAAGTCCCGGATTTCCCTATGCTTGAACCACAATACCGTCCCCGACAGGACGGCGACGGCTCCCATAGCCACGTATACCGCGCCCCGGGAGAAGTCCAGCCAGCCCAGCGAGACGGCCATCCATGCCGCCCAGCTTACGGCCAGCAGCCCCAGGACCCGTGCCAGCAGAAATCCCCGGTCGGAAAGCGGGCGAAAGAGGAAGAAGGCCAGTGGAAGCGTGAGCAAGAATATCAGCTCCACGACCAGCAGCCAGGACAGGACCGGTACGGCGTTCGTCCAGCCGTCCCGGTTGACGATGTCGGAGAAGGCGCCACCAGAACGCTGCTTCTCCAGGGCTTCCGGCGCCAGCATCAGGGCGGTTGCATCCTCCTGCGTGCCGGGCCTGACCGGCGGCGCCAGCCTGGAGCGCAGGGTCTGCTCGCTGAAGCGCTCTGCATTGCGAAAGACCAGGACCCTGGGATGATCGTAGCCCGACACGTTGTCGTCGGCATATCCGAAGTTGAGGGTGAAGCCCGCGTCCTGTGTTACGACCTCCGGAGCCGGGCTGTGCAGTCCGGACTGCCGAAGCGCCTCATCCCGAAAGACCACTCCTCCCAGCGAAGGGTAGTTGGTGAACTCGCGGTGCAGCCTGTAGCCAAGCTCGCCGCCGAACAGCAGACGGTAGTAGTTGTTGCTGTACGGGAATCTCTCGGGGTCCCTGGCGGCGCTGGCGTAAGGGCGGGCGCTGTAGAAGAGGACGTAGTCGGAGCGGGCGAGGTTTCTCGCCAGTTCCCTCATCTTGTTCTGTGAGTCGCGCTCGTACAGCGGGAACTGCCAGGATCTGTAATCGTATAGCCCGGGAAGAAATTCGTCCCAGTGGTTGTCGAACACCAGTCGGGAAGATCGGGGCACCTCCTCCAGTATCCAGCGGGATGCCTGGGTCGCGGGGTGCTCGCTGGCATAGACCCGCTGAAAGGCCAATGAGTAAAAGGCCGTACTTGCGACAACAAATGCCGGCAGGCCGATTATCAGTGTCATAAACAGCGCGGTATTGGCGGCAGGCAGGGACAACCTGCGCCGCCCGAGGCCCGCGAAGACCTCCCCGGCTGCATCCATGAGACGCCGGAAGGGGTTACCCACTCGCTCCAGGTTCCACAGCATCATCCTTGACGCCAGCAGGACCATCACCGGCATCAAGGGAAAGAGATAGCGCAGGAACCTCACCTCGAAGCTCTCGAGGAACAGCAGGCTCGGTACGACCCAGACCAGCAGGACCAGGTCGGCCCGCAGGCGCCTCCGGTCAATGGCAGCGACGACCACGGTGAATGGTATCGCCAGCCATGCGACCACGCCCAGGGGCACACCCAGCCCCCACACGATGGTCTGTCGCATCTGGTACATGAACGCAGGGGTGTCCACATATTGCACGGTGAACGGGAACAGGCCGGCGTTGCGGGCCATCCTGGTCTGCAGCATCACATCGCTGACGAAGGCCCCGATGTCGATGAAGGCGTATGGCGTCGTGACGAAGAAGACGCCAAGCGCCACCAGGGCGCCGACAACGGCATGGCTCGCCACCCTCGCGATCATCTCCGGCGTGATCTCGTCCCAACGGCCTTCCGCTTCGTCGAGAATGCGGTAGCCGTAGCCGAGGGCGAGGGGCGCCAGCAGCGGCAGCACGTTCACCTTGGGGGCAAGGGCCAGCCCCAGGATCACGCCCAGCAGCACGGAGTCGCGCAGCCTGCGCTTCTCGACCATGCGCAGCGTGGCCCAGATGCTGGCCAGGGTCAACAGGACGGTAAAGGTCTCGGGGCGGTAGAAGTGGCTGTGCTGTACGTGTACCACCGCCAGCGCGGTAAGACCGGCGGCAAGCAGACCAACGTTCCGGCCATACATCCTGCGGCCCAGCAGGAACACCATCACGACCGACCCGACGTCGGCAAGGGCGGAGAGCGTGCGTCCCGCAAACCGCATGTCCAGCCCACCCACGTCGGTGAACAGCTCCACCACCGACCGGACGAACACCATCAGGTAGATGAGAATGCTGCCAAGGGGGAACCAGTGGGGATTCAGCGGGCTGCGTTTGGCGTCGAAGAAGTGCCGAAGGCCTCCCAGGCCCGGCTCGGCCTGGGGGTTGTCGGCTACGTACCCGCAGGTGGAAGCGTGGGGCGAGTCAGTGAGCAGTTGGTACATGCAGTCGGACCGCATGTATATATCGCGCTCGTCGGGGTGGTAGGCAAACCCGCCGTCCCAGTCGATGCCGTGCAAGCGCAGCGCCAGCGCAACGGCGACGATGGCCGCCAACACGAAGAACGGCCAGGAAACCCGGCCGTTCAGAGTCAAGCATTGCCTGAGGTTGGCGGATGGGAGCATCGGGGCCACTAGGAAAGTCTATCCTTGGGTGCGCCCTCACCCTAACCCTCTCCCAGATAGAGAGGGGAGTAGATGAACACTCTCCCCGGGGGAGAGGGAACTAGATGCCTTTCTCGCTCATCATGGCAGCGAGGTCGGCGGTTCGGCAGGAGTAGCCCCACTCGTTGTCGTACCAGCCCATGATCTTCACCATCCGGCCCTCCATGACGATGGTGGACAGGGCGTCGAAGATGCAGCTGTGCGGATTGCCCCGGAAATCGGAGCTGACCAGCGGTTCGTCACAATACTCAAGGACTCCCTTGAGCTCGTTCTCCGCGGCCTTCTGGAACGCAGCGTTGACGTCGGCTACGGACACGTCGTGGGCCACTTGGGCGGTGAAATCGGTGATCGAGCCGGTGGCGGTGGGCACCCGGAAGGCCATGCCATGCAGCTTGCCATTGAGTTCCGGCAGCACCAAGCCCACGGCGCGGGCGGCGCCGGTGCTCGTGGGAATGATGTTCATGGCCGCGGCCCGGGCCCGGCGCAGGTCGCTGTGGCGCTGGTCGAGGATGGCCTGGTCGTTGGTGTAGGAGTGGATGGTGGACATCAGCCCGTGCTCCACCACGAACTGGTCGTGCAGCACCTTGACCATCGGCGCAAAGCAGTTGGTGGTGCAGGAGGCGTTGGAAACGATGGTGTGGTTGGCAGGATCGTACAGGTGATCGTTGACGCCCATCACCAGCGTCAGGTCCTCGCCGCGGGCCGGAGCGGAGATGATCACCTTCTTGGCTCCGCCGGTCAGGTGCCCCCCAGCCTTCTCGGCGTCGGTAAAGATGCCGGTGGACTCGACAACCAGGTCGACGCCCATCTCGCCCCAAGGGATCGCCGATGGGTCGCGCTCGGAGAATACCTTGATGGCGCGGCCATCAACCACCAGATCGCCGTTGTTGGCTTCGACTTTGCCGGGGTAACCGCCGTAGCTGGTATCCCACTTGAGCAGGTGGGCGTTGGTCTCGGCGTCGGTCAGGTCGTTGACCGCAGCAACCTCGACCTTCCCTTCATTTCGTTCCTGGTTGGCCCGGAGCACCAGTCTTCCGATCCGTCCAAAGCCGTTGATTCCTATTCGAGTGACCATATTCAACCTCATGCGTTCGAGACTTAAAGCATTCTACACTATGAACCCAGGTACATACGTTCCCGCATGGCTGCCTCGCGTTCAGCCGTCTGCTTCTGAATCTGCGCCGTCTCCTCGTCGGTCCAGGGACGCCAAGTTTCGAGGTGCGGCAGCAGCAGTTCGGCGGCGCGCTCCAGGGTGAACCCAACGGCCCAGCCGCGTTCCGTACAATGGGCCGTCAAACCTTCGGCTATCGAGTAACTGCGTACCACCGTATGCCGGTTGCTGATTAGCATCAAAGTATCAGATTCGCAGGAATAGGACGCCGACAACTCGCCCTGGTGTAGCTCTCCCCCAAGTTCACCCCCCTTCAGGACAGGGAGAAGCATCTTGGCGCCGTCATACAGATAGAACCCTCTGCACTCACGGTCTCCGTCACGGCTATGAAATGCAGTCAGGATGGTCATGGTGGTTATGTCATAGCCTGTTGTCGCTCCCCGAAGGTCGTTCCACAGGCAGAGCATGTCCCCCTTCCAAACGTAATCTATTTCCAGGTTTCCAACTGCCATAGAGTCACTCCTCATCTTCAGTTGGATGATAAGCGGAAAGTATCGCAGGGCCAGTGGGATTGTCTGCCACGACTACCTTCAACCACCACGGCTCCACGCCAAGGTCACGTATTTGCCCCCAAAATACTCGTCTGTTGCCTTCATCCGGACCTGTGATTTCCGGTTCTTCCAAGACGGCCACGATGCGTTCGTCGGTAGCCTCGGTATGATTTTCTTCCCGGCTAAAAAGAAAATGAGGCGTGTGGGCGTAAAATACCCCGCCGGCCACAACTCCCGGCCGCTCCGGTGAATCCAACCGCAATTTATCCTATCACAGCGCCCGCCCCAGGTAATCGAAAGCCGTCGTCCCCGCGTAGACTGCGTCTTCGCCCAGCTCGGACTCGATGCGCAGCAGGCGGTTATACTTGGCGACCCGCTCGGAGCGCGCGGGGGCGCCGGTCTTGATCTGGCGCACGTCCCAGCCCACGGCCAAGTCGGCGATGGTGGTGTCTTCGGTCTCGCCGGACCGGTGACTCATCACCGCGCCCCAGCCGGCATCGCGAGCCGTGTTTAGTGCCTGCCGTGTCTCGGTTAGCGTGCCGATCTGATTGAGTTTGAGCAGGACCGCGTTGCTGGCCTTCTCCCCGATGCTGCGGTTGATCCGGGCTATATTCGTCACCAGCAGGTCATCGCCCACCAACTGCACCGTCGAGCCCAGCCGGTCCCGCATTGAGCTCCAACCCTTCCAGTCGTCCTCGGACAGCCCATCTTCAATGCTGAGGATGGGGTACTGGGACACCCAGCTTTCGTACAGATCGATCAACTCGCGGGAGTCCAGGGTGACGCCCTCCCGCGTCAGCGCATACTTGTCCACGGACGGGTCATACAGCTCGGTTGCCGCCACGTCCAAGCCAAGGTAAACCTCCCGGCCCGGCGCATAACCGGCGTTCTCGACAGCCATCAGCACAAGTTCCAGCGCGTCCTTGTTGGAAGGAAGCGACGGCGCAAATCCACCTTCGTCGCCCACGTTCAGGCTGTGGCCGCCGGCGCGCAGCAGGAAGCGGAGGGACTGGTAAATCTCGGCGCCGGCGCGGAGGGCATCGGAGAATGTCTCAACTCCCACCGGCAGCACTATGAATTCCTGGATATCAGCCGAATCGGAGGCATGACGGCCGCCGTTCAGGATGTTGAACATCGGGACGGGCAGGGTCACGGGACCGCCGTCGGCCACGTACCGCCAGAGGCTCATCTCTCTGGCAGCGGCAGCGGCGTGGGCCACCGCCAGCGACACCGCCAGGATGGCGTTGGCGCCCAGTTCACCTTTGTTCTCGGTATGATCCAGCCCGACCATGAATTGATCGAGGGACTCCTGGAAGAACGGCGAGCGCCGGACCAGGTAACCCCCAAGCACCGTGTTGACGTTGGAGACTGCCTGCAACACCCCGTTCCCGTTGTAGCGGGATGCGTCCCTGTCCCGCAGCTCAACCGCCTCGTGGCTTCCTGTGCTCGCTCCCGAGGGTACGAGCGCGCGGCCTGTAATGCCGTTGGACAGGCGGACCTCGGCCTCAACGGTAGGGTTACCGCGGGAGTCCAGCACTTCCCTTCCGAGAACAGACTCGATAACAATGCCGCTGGTATCGCTGCTCATGCCGTTTCCCTTCTCTCGAATTCACTGACTCCGGGAAGAAACCCTGGGGACGATTTCCCTCAGCCGCGGGACTGCACGGCTGCGATGGCCTTCTCCACCGCGTCGACGGGGCTGTCGGCGGGAATGATCCGGTCGTGGATGGGGGTACCCTCGCCGGTGGCGGTCAGCGGCCAGGTGTTCAGCCCTACGACCGGGATGCGGGCATCCAGCGCGTAGGCGATCTCGCACAGGGTGCCGAATGCCCCGCCGACTGCGATGCAGGCAGCCCCGGTATGCACCACGATGATATTCCTCGAGTAGCCCATGGTTGTGACGATGGGAATGTCGACGTACTCGTTGGCGTCCGTGGGCACCCGGCCCGGCAGAATGCCGATGGTCTGTCCGCCCTCGGACTTGGCGCCCCGGCAGACAGCCTCCATGACGCCGCTCAGCCCTCCGCAGACCACGGTCACCCCGCGCTTGGCAAGTTCCTTGCCTACCCCTTCGCCCAGCTTGATCAGTTCCGGGTTCGGGGGGTTGCTGCTACCGATTACGGCGATAATCATGGCGGCCCTTATCTGAACTGTGATTCACGTGGTCATAGGATGGACAGGACTGGGGATGAAGAGAATTGCAGCCACCGTACCAGTCAGAAGAATCAGGGGGTTAGGATCGCGCTGCTGGCGGCGTCAATGGTGTCGATAAGCGGAGCAGGATACACGCCGATCCAGAACACTGCCAGAAGGCCTGCTCCAAGCACCGCCAAGATGGTTATGGAAGGCCGGCGGCCCAGCGCGGGAAACGCCTCGAACATGGCGGACCCATACCGGCTGGCCGGCTCCGGGTGTTCATCCTCGCCGTGCTCCTCTTCACCTTCGTGGGCGGCGTCGATGTGCTCGTAGCCGTAGCCGTGCCCGTAGGCCGGTTCGCCTTCGGCCGGTTCTATGTACATCTGCCGGATGACCTGAAGGTAGTAGTACAACGAAACCAGGCTGAAGAACACTGCCAGGCCCGCCAGCCAGAGGAATCCCTCGTCGGCCACCGCCGTAAACAGGTAGAACTTGATGGCGAACCCGGCGAAGATCGGGAGGCCCGCCAGCGAGAACATGCCGATGGCGATGGAAGCCGCCAGGAACGGCTGGGTGCCCCCGAGACCGGCGAGGTCGCTCATCATTTCCTTGCCGGTCATGTTGAAGAAGGAGATGAGTCCGCCGAATACCACGAAGTTGGTGACCGAATAGCCCACGAGGTACAGCATTACGCCGTTGGACGGCAGGTTTGAGTCCAGCGACAGCGCGGCTATGCCGGCCAGGATGAACCCGCTGTGGCCGATGCTGGAGTAGGCCAGTAATCGCTTCAGGTTGCGCTGGGCCAGCGCCACCAGGTTGCCGACCATCATCGTTACTGCCGCAAGAACCGCCAGGATCAACTGCCACTGCTCCCAGCGGTCGCCCACGGGAACGAAACCCTCGGCCGCCAGGCGCAGCACCAGCGCGAAGGCCGCCGCCTTGGACCCGATGGACAGGTATGCGGTGATGGGGTAGGGCGCGCCCTCGTACACGTCCGGCGCCCACATGTGGAAGGGTACCGCAGCCACCTTGAAGCCCAGCCCTACCAGGATGAGCGCGACGCCCACCCAGAGCGACGGGCTGACCTCGGACGCCGTCGCAAGCCCGGCGGCTATGGCCTCGAACTTGGTCACCCCCAGCACTGCGTAGACCATGCTCACGCCATAGAGCAGCACGGCCGAGCTGAACGCGCCGATGATGATGTACTTCAGCCCGCCCTCATTCGACTTCGCGCTGTTCCGGGCGTAGGCGGCCAGCACGTACAGGCTGAAGCTGAGCAGCTCCAGTGCGATGTAGGCCGTCAGCAGCTCCCGCGACTGCGCCATGATGTTCATGCCCAGGATCGAGAACAGCACGATGCCGTAGAACTCGCCCTTATGGTCCAGGTGGTCGTTCACGAAGTCCATGGAACTCAGGATGATGAACACCCCGATGCCCATGAACAGCACCTTGAACCACAGGGAGAAGTCGTCGACGGCAAGCAGGCCGTTGTACAGCGTCTCCTCCACGCCCCAGAGCATGATCACCGAGACGGCGATCAGCGCCAGCAGCCCTGCGATGGAGAGCCAGCCCAACAGGTTCTTGCGGCCTTCCGGCAGCACCAGATCGACCGCAAAGACCAGGAAGGCCAGGCCCGCCAGGGCGAACTCCGGCGTCAGCAGGTCGAGGTTTGAGGTGAGAGACACGGCCGCCTAGACTCCAGGAATCGTTGGGACGCTGACGTTGATGACCCGCATCACGGGCTCGGGCCAGATTCCCACAAATATGATTACCAGGACAAATGCCCCCGCCACCGATTTTTCCATCACTCCGGCGTCGGACAGACCAGACCAGCGGACATCCGGCTCGCCAAAGAAGGTGCGCGCCAGCAGGCGCAGGATGTAGACCGCGGTCAGGGCGGCTCCGATCACGGCTAGCACGGCCGCCCACAGGTGGGTACGGAATGCGCCGGTGAACACCATGAACTCCGCGATGAACCCGCTCATCCCCGGCAGGCCGAGCGAACACAGTCCCGCGATGGCGAAGAAGAAGCAGGTCACCCCCATCCGCCCGAACAGCCCGTTCAGCACGTTGATATCACGGGTGTGGGTGCGGTCGTAGATCGCTCCAACCAGCGTGAACATGAGGGCGGTCATGATTCCGTGGGAGAACATCTGCAACACCGCGCCGCCCATGCCGATGCGGTCAAGAGTGGCGATGCCCATGAGGACATAGCCCATGTGGCTGACGCTGGAGTACCCGATGATGTATTTCAGGTCCTGCTGCGACATTGCCGACATCGCGCCATAGAGCACGTTGACCGTCCCCAGCGCGATCAGCACCGGCATCCACCAGTCCGCCCCCTCCGGCAGCAGGAATATGCCGACGCGGATGATGCCGTAGGCGCCCAGCTTCATCAGCACCCCGGCGTGAAGCATGGACACCGCCGTGGGCGCCGCCACGTGGCCGTCGGGAGACCAGGTGTGGAAGGGCCATAGGCCCGCCAGCGAACCGAAGCCGACCATGAACAGCGGGAACACCAGCTTCTGGAAGTTGCTGTCGAATTGGCCGCTCGCCGCCATGTCGGACAGCCTTTGCAGCGAGAAGGTGCCGTCGCCCTGACCTGACGCTTCGACGTAGACTGCCAGTATCCCGACCCAGATCAGGATGCTCCCGGCCACCAGGAACAGGATCAGCTTCATCGCACCGTATTCCTTGGTGCGAATGAAGTCGCTGAACCGGCTGCTGCTGCCCCAGACTCCGATCAGAAGGTACATGGGCAGCACGGCCAGTTCGTAGAAGAAGAACAGGAAGAACAGGTCCTGCACCGCGAACACGCCATACACGCCTGCGGCCAGGGCGAGGAGAAGTACGAAGAACTCGCGAGTCCGATAGGTGATGTTCCGGGAGATTATCACCCCGCCCATGAGAACGATGCCGTTCAGGACGATCAGCGGCGCCGAGATACCGTCGATACCCAGGGAGAGGCTGATGTCCATCGGCCCGGGCAGCCACTCGTAGACCCGCGTGAACTGGAAGCCGCCCGCGTTGTAGTCGTAGCGGGCAAATACAATCAGCGACAGGACCAGCGAGATCGCCCCGACAAACAGCGCAAAGTACCAGCTGTCCTTGGGCCGGTCTCCGGGCATGAACATGGTCAGCCCGGCCCCGGCCAGGGGGACCAATATCAGCAGAAGCAGCGCTACCTGGTCGAAGTTGGCCATCAGCCTTGCACCACGCCGCTGCCTCTCGTTACATCAGCCAAGACGAATTTATTCACGAGGTATAGAGCCACCAGAAGATTCCCAGACCGACCGTGCCCAGCACCATTGCCAGGGCGTAGCTGTACAGGTGACCGGTAACGTGCAGCCTCAGCTTGATTCCCGCCCAGCGCACCACGTCCGCCGGGCCGTTGATTCCCACGTCGTTGACGATCGCCCGGTCGAAGAAGCCGACGAAATTGGCAACCACCAAGACTATCCGGTCGATGGTCCACTGGTAGATTTCGTCGAAGTAGTACTTGTTCTCCACCACCCGCAGGATGGAAGCAAACCGCTGCCTGGTCGAGTCGAGCGATATGCTTCCCTTCTCGTAAATGAGATAGGTCAACACAAAAGCGCCGACCGCCATAACTGCTGAGAGAATTCCGATCCACCAGGTGAACTCAAACCCGTGGGGCTTGTGGTTGAACACGAAGTAGCCGAACCCGCCGAACGAGCCGGGCCAGTTGAAGCTGATGAACCCGAACCCGATGGCCAGGATAGCCAGCAGCATCAGCGGCACGGTCATGACCGGCGGCGACTCGTGGGTGTGCTCAAGCTCGTGGGGCAACCGGCCGAAGAAGGTCACGAACAGCGCCCGACCCATGTACAGCGCGCTCAGCAGCGCCGTAATCAGGGCGAAGACAATGAATGCGGGATTGCGGCCGTGGCTGACGGCCTGCAGTATCTCATCCTTGCTCCAGAAGCCGGCCAGGATCGGGATTCCCCCCAGGGATGCCGCTCCGATGGCGAACACGATGGTGGTGATCGGCATCACCCGGCGCAGCCCGCCCAGTTCCGAGATCTCCTGCTTTTCCGTGCTGTGAATCACGCTGCCCGACCCGAGGAACAGCAGCGCCTTGGCGAACCCGTGGGCCAGCAGGTGGAAAATTGCGGCAGTATAGCCGAATGCCCCCAGCGACAGCATCATCAGGCCCAGGTGACTCACGGTGGAGTAGGCCAGGATCCGCTTGATGTCGGTGGCCACCAGCGCGATGGTGGCGGTTACCAGCGCGGTCACCAGTCCCACTATCGCCACCACCAGCAGGGGTATGGCGTCGTAGGCTTCGAACAGCGGGTATGCGCGGGCCACCAGGAACACGCCAGCCACCACCATCGTTGCCGCGTGAATCAGGGCGCTGACCGGCGTCGGGCCTTCCATCGCGTCGGGCAGCCAGACGTGGAAGGGAATCTGCGCCGACTTGCCCATCGCTCCGAGGAACAGCAGCAGCGAGGCAGCGATGGTCACGCCTTCGCTCAGGGCGCCATCCTGCACGGCCTGGAATGCGTCGGTGATGCCGAAGCTGCCGACGTGGTGCCAGAGCAGCAGGATGCCGATCAGCAGGCCCACATCGCCGATGCGGGTGACGATGAATGCCTTCTTGGCCGCCTCACGCGCCGCCGGACGCTCGTGCCAGAACCCGATGAGCAGGTAGGAGCAGACGCCCACCAGCTCCCACGCCACGTACAGCAAAAGGAAGCTGTCGGACAGGATGATGGTCAGCATCGATGCGGCGAACAGAGCATGGACTGCGAAGTACCAGTTGATGCGCGGGTCGCCGTGCATATAGCCGAGGGAGTAGATCTGCACCATAAGCGCCACGAAGGTCACCAGGCCCAGCATGGCGATGGTCACCGGATCGACGAAGAAGCCCCAGGTCAGCTCCACGCTGCCGGGCAGGCCGGGTAGTCCGGCGTTGAACCAGGTCCGGTCGTAGTTGCAGGTGAGCGCCTCGGTGCCGATTGCGATGTAGCAGTGCTCGGTACCCTCCGACGCTCCCATCCATCCGAACAGGGCGATCCAGAAGAAGACGAAGCCGGCGGCGATGGCGGCGATGGAAAGCACCGCACCCTTGCCGGGCAGCCGGTCGCCGATGAGGACGATGATCGGGGCAGCCGCAAAGCTGAACACAGGGATGAGCCAGGCCCACTGCATCAGCTAGGCGTCCCCATAAGCCCCCTCCCCCTGAGTGGGGAGGGTTAGGGTGGGGGTGAAACGCGAGGAAATTCGCAAGGGTGTCGTTACCACTTCATCAGGTTGATTTCGTCCACGTTTACCGTGGAGCGGTTCCGGTACATTCGCAGCACTATGGCGAGCGCCAGGCCCACCTCGGCCGCAGCGACGGTGATGATGAAGATCGCAATCAGCTGCCCGTCGAAGTTGGCGAACGGGTTCGTTCCCTCCATGTGGGCCGCCGCCGCGATCAGGTTGATATTGACGGCATTCAGCATCAGCTCGATGGACATGAGGATCAGCACGGCGCTTCTGCGGGCCAGCACGCCGTACAGTCCGATCACGAACAGAGCGGCGCTCAGGAGCTGGAACCAGACGAGGTCAACCACTGCCTAGTTCTCTCCCGGCCCGGAGCGGGCGATGATGATGGCGCCTATCAGTGCGACAAGCAACACCAGCGAGGCGACCTCAAAGGGCACCGCCCAGGTGGTGAAAAGGGACTTGCCGATGTCGGTGAAAGCGGCATTGCTCGGCGTGGTGCCGCGGACGGCATTGATCAGAAACGCAGGGACCAGCACTGCCAGCAAGCCCAGGGCTGCCAGCGCGGCCAGGGGCCACTGGCGGTTGTCGGACGTGCGCGGGTATTCGGCGTTGCGGGTCAGCATGATGGCAAAGATCAGCACGATCACGATTGCGCCGCCGTAGATCAGCACCTGCACCAGCGCCAGGAACTCGGCGTAAAGGACCAGGTATATCCCCGCCACGGCAACGAGGGACACCAGCAGCGCCAGCGCCGCCTGCACCACGTTGCGGGTTGCCACCACGGCAAGGCCCCCGCCGAGGGTGAAGACGGCCAATACGATGAAGAGTGCCAAGGACATCTAGCGGACCACTATCCCGATGAACGGAGAAATCCCCAGACAGCCGGGCTGCACCATCACTGATGCGGAATGGAAGGAAAATGCCCGGAAGACGATCAAGGTCTGCTAGCTCCCGCCTGCCGTAGATGCGGCCTCGGGCTTGGCCCGCTTCGTGGGCGGGATCCAGCCGGTCTCTTTCTGGTGTTTGTAGCCGATCTCTAGCAGGGCCGGAAGGTCGACGCGGTCACCGTTGCGGACGTAGGTGCTCATCTCGTGCTCGTGGGACATGACGATGGCGTCGAAGTTACACCACTCGACGCAGATGCCGCAAAGTATACAGCGGTTCAGGTTGATCTCGAAGCTCTCGACGATCTTGCGGCGGGAACTCTTGCCCTCGGCGTGCAGGGGGTTGTCCTGCATCGTGGCCGACATGCACTGGGTGGGGCAGTGGCGGATGCAGACCATACAGCTTGTGCAGTAGGGCTCGTCGATTTCCTCGTCCCAGGTGAGGGCCGGGAAACCCATGAAGCGGTCCTGCACCGGCGTTGGCGCCTCTTCCCGTTTCAACAGGTTGCCGGTGGACGGGTACTGCCGGGTGACCGGCTCCTTCAACCCCTTGGCCGAGGATATCAGGGTCAGGAACATGCCTTTAACGCTGTTCAGCATGGCTACTAGCTCCTCCTCCCTTGGACTGCACCTTCCGGCGTTGACCGGGTGGCGCGACGGCGGGAGGCCATCAGCGCCTCCTGTCGCGCCCGTACCTGCGCGACCCGGCTTGCAGGACCCGCCATCCTGCGATAGATGGCATATCCCACCCAGATCAGCCCGGCGAGCGACATGAGCGTGAGGGACCATGCCGGCCAGCCATAGAACTGGTAGATCGCCGTCATTACCACGGTCAGGAAGGACAGGGGCACCACCACCTTCCACGCAAACGCCATCAGCTGATCGATGCGCAGGCGCGGGAAGGTGCCGCGTATCCAGAATATCACCAGAATGACCAGGTACACCTTGAAAAGGAACCAGATGACCGACCACCATCCCGAAAGGCCCGGGCCCAGCCAGCCCCCGAAGAACAGGATCACCGTCAGTGCGGCGATGGCGAAGGTGTTGATGTACTCGGCCAGGAAAAACAGCGACCAGTGGGCGCCACTGTACTCAACGAACGGGCCGCCCACGATCTCGGACTCGGCGAAGTAGATATCGAATGGGGTCCGGCCAACCTCGGCCAGTCCGGCGATGAAGAACACCACCAGGCCAAGCGGCTGCACCAGCACGAACGGGTAGCTGCTCTGCTGTTCGACGATTACCCGCAGGTCCAGCGACTGTGCCAGCATGGCCACGGAAACCGCCACCATGATGATCGGAATTTCGTAGCTCACCAGTTGCGCCGCCGCCCGCAGTCCTCCCAAGGTGCCGTACTTGTTGGCCGAGCCCCAGCCCGCCAGCACCAGCCCCAGGATGCCGACTACGGAAAACGCGATGATGTAGAAGAGGCCCAGCTCCAGGTTCTTGATTACGGCCGCAGGGGCGCCGGGGATGGTCACCCAGATCATGAACGCCGAAAGAGTTACGATGATCGGCGCGCCCCAGAAGATGGCCTTCTCCGAGGACGTAGGGACAATATCTTCCTTGATTACCAGCTTGATGGCATCCGCAATCGGCTGCATCAGGCCCATCGGCCCGGTGCGGGTTGGGCCCAGCCTTCGTTGCAGCCGCCCCAGCGCCTTGCGCTCCAACCAGGTCAGGGACAGCACGATGATGGACAGGGCGTTGAACAGGAGGAACAGGCCCAGCGCTATCCAGCCGAAGTCGGCCCATGAGATGAACAGCAGCTGCGGTCCCTCAATTCCGTTCAGTACGGACATCAGCGGTCAACCTCGCCCATCACGATGTCCAGCGACCCCAGGATCACCACCGAGTCGGCTACCCAGGTGTCGATGAGCATGTGACGAATCGCCGAGAGGTTGCAGAATGATGGAGGCCGAACCTTGAGGCGGTAGGGCCGGTCGCTTCCGTCGCTGACCAGGTATACTCCGATCTCCCCCCTCGGGTTCTCGGCCCGGACGTACACCTCGCCGGCGGGAGGGCGCAGGAGCCTGCGGCTGCCGCCGGGCGCGGAGTTTATGTCGGTCATAGGGACGGCGCTGTTGTCCGGCCACCTCTCCCTCCACTGCTCCAGGGCCTGCTCGACTATTGCCAGCGACTCATAGCACTCCTGCACCCGCAGGTAGTAACGGTCCCAGCAGTCCCCGTCCAGACCTATCGGAACATCGAAGTCGAAGCGGTCGTATATCGAGTACGGCGCCGCCTTCCGCACGTCGTAGTCGACCCCCGATGCCCTCAGGCAGGGGCCGGTGAGGCCGAAGTCAATGGCGTCCTCGGGAGTCACTGGCGAGATGTCCTTCAGGCGCGCCAGGAAAATCTCGTTGAAGCTCAGCAGCTTGTCCGACTCTTCCAGGTCCTCGCGAATCAGCGGCAGAAGCTCCCGGATCCGAGGAATGAAGTCCTCGGGCACATCCTCCTTGAGGCCGCCCACACGGAGGTAGTTGTGCATCATGCGGGCGCCGGATACGTGCTCGAAAAGAGCCTGGATTCGCTCCCGGCCCCGGAAGCAGAACATGGAAGGGGTCATCGCTCCGGCATCGAGGCCCATAGTGGCGATGAACAGCATGTGGCTGGCGACGCGGTTCAACTCGCAGAGGATGATCCGGGTGTATTCCGCGCGTTCCGGGACCTCCAGGCCCATCAGTTTCTCGACCGCGCGGACGTAGACGTGCTCGTTGTTGAAGTTGGCGATGTAGTCCAGCCGGTCGAACAGCGTGATTACCTGGTGGTACTGCTCCCCCTCGCTCAACTTCTCCGAACCACGGTGGAGATAGCCGATGTGCGGAACGATGTCCACAATCTTCTCGCCGTCGACCCACAGGACCATGCGGAACACCCCGTGCGTTGACGGGTGCTGCGGCCCCATGTTCAGCAGCATCTCCAACTGCTCGGCCTCGGCCCTGCCGGGCACCGATGGACTGTCTGCTATGTTGCTGGAAGTTTCTACCATTCCTCTGTCTTGTTTGAAAGCATCAGGACAATTCGGAGCAATCACCCGTTTCCTGCAGCCTTACAGGATTACTATGTCGGGTCCTTCCACAGGTTTGACGGCGCTGCTGATCCAGATTTCGGTTTCCGGCTCGTAGTAGAATCCCGCTTCGATCAGGGCCTCGTCCAGCGCGCCCAGATTATCGCAGTCTTCCAGGTATTCGGCTACCTGCTGCCGCAGGGCATCCCTCGCCTCCTCGGCGGTATCTCCAAACGCCACTATGAGCAGTTCCGGGCAGTGGGCCTGGTACCCGCTTCCGGCCTTCGATTCCTCGATCTGGTAGACAACCCTGTCTATGGAGGGCCCTTCGATTTCTCCGTCCCCGGTCTCCCTTTCGAGATTGTCAGTCATTCTCGCCATTTTCATCAATGGAATGGTCGGCCTCCGGGCTGAAAGGCCGGCTGCCGGATGGCACCGGGAGGTCGGCAAACTCCAGTTCCAGTTCCGTTTCGTCGCTTATGGCCGGATATCCCGCTCCGGACAGGGCATCCGCCATCCCTTCGGTGCAGTCCTGATTCGAAATCCAGGTCAGCATCGCCTGGACGAGTTCTTCCTGCGCTTTTTCAGGCGAGTCTCCTTCGCCCGTAACATCGAGTCCTTCCACCCGGGCTATAAATCGGGCGTCCTCCCAACCCACCTGCGCCGTTAGCGTCAACCGCTCCAATTGGTTCATGATGCTGGGTGAGAGTTCTCGCTAGAACTCGCGATACTCGTAAAATGGAAAGTCTTTGCGGCCGGGATAGCCCTCAAAGTCGTCATAAAGCAGAAGGGGCGACAGGTCGGGATGCCCGTCGAAGGACACGCCGTACATGTCGTGAGCTTCACGTTCGTACCAGTCCGCCGCCCGCCAGACCGAAGTTACCGAGGGTACCACCGGGTCATCGTACGGAGCCTTGGTCTTCAGGACCAGCGTGCGTTCCGGTTCCAGGGACTGGAGAAAGTAGACCACCTCCAACCTGCCAACAGGCTCGGGTTCGGGCTCGTGGTCTTCTTCTTCAGAGCCGCGGGCAGCCGGTCGCCTGCCGTGGCCGGCGGCGCCGAAGGAGGGGGTGTAATCCACGGCGGCAAGGCAGAGGAGCATCTTGGCTCCTATGCGCTCATCCTCTTTCATAACGCGGCAGACATCGAGCAGGTGCTGACGGTCCACGGTAAGTTGCGGGAGGTCGTTCAGGGTTCCGGGTTCCGGCTGGTAATCGGCGAGCGCAGTCATAGCGTCGTGCAGCGACTCCCGGGCCGCGGCGTCAAGGGAACTGAGGTCCGGCCCTTCGGGTTCCGGTTCCTCTTCCAAAGTCCCCTCTCCCTCCGGGAGAGTCCCTTCGACAGGCTCAGGGTGAGCTTGTCGAACCTCCCCCTCCGGCGCGGAACCAGCTTGCGTCACTCTGTCCCTTCGACAGGCTCAGGGTGAGCTTGTCGAACCCCGGCGTCCTGCATGATTTTTTCCTGTAGCTTCAGGATGCCGTACAGGAGCGCCTCCGGTCGAGGCGGACATCCGGGCACGTAAACGTCAACCGGGATAATGTGGTCTACGCCCATAACCACCGAGTAGGAGCGGTAGTACGGCCCCCCGTTGGTGGCGCAACTGCCCATGGCGATGACCCACTTGGGCTCCGGCATCTGCTCGTACAGCAGGCGGATCGGCTCCGCCATCTTCTTGACCACGGTGCCGGCCACGATCATCACGTCCGACTGCCTCGGGGATGGCCAGGTAACTACGCCAAAGCGGTCAAAATCGTGGTGGGCCATGTAGGTGGAAATCATCTCGATGGCGCAGCAGGCCAGGCCGAAGCTGAGCGTCCAGAGGGACGACTTGCGGGCCATGGCGAACAACTGGTCGGTGGTCGTGGTGATAACGCTGGGGGTAACGCCTCCCAGCTTTTCGTTCAGGAGGTTCTGACCGGGCCGGTTGCCCGTACCCAGCTCTATCTGGATTCCCGCCTGCGCGGGAATGAGGGATGGGGCGGAAGGGTTAAAGTGAGGGCGCGCTATTTCTGCCATTCGAGCACTCCCTTACGCCATGCGTAAACGATGGCGAATCCCAGCACGGCAAGGAACAGCATCATGGCGTAGAAGGGCAGCGAGGTCACCTGGTCCTGCAGGAAGATCACCGCCCAGGGAAAGAGGAACACCGCTTCAACATCGAATATGAGAAACAGGATGGCAAACACGTAGAAGCGGACGTTGATGTTGGACCAGATGTAGGGGGTTGCCGGTATGCCGCACTCGTAGGTGGTCAGCTTGGTCTCGGAGCGGCGACGGGCGGACAGCAGCTGCGAGGCGGTGAACATGCCGATAATGGCAACAGCGGCGATGAATGCCGATACGGCCACCGCGGTCCAGTTCTCGGTGAAAATTTCGGGGTTGAAAACCTGAAGCAGCATTGAAGTCTGTCTAAACTGTGATTCGTGTGATTGATTTGATGGCCTTGATTACGGGCGCAGGCGAATATAGCACTGGCCCGATTCGAGTGTCAATTTGGAGAGCGCTTGTTTGCGGCCCTTCGATTATCTGCGTTGGGCTGAGTCTTCCGCTCATCCTGAGCTTGTCGAAGGGCCGTCCGTTCGTGATTCGACCCTTCGACAGGCTCAGGACTCACCATGAACGGACTGGGAAAGTTGCCATCGAAATCTGAATTACCCACTTCCAGCCCAGTCGCCCTGATGTCCCTGATGCGTTGTAGCTTCGGATCTGATACTTCCCCTTCCTCGCCGTCGACTAGGCCGTTTGCGTGGGAAAATACCCTGTTTCGCTGCCCTTTGCCCACGTAGAAAGTTTCGCCGTTGCGTGGGTCAATCAGGGTCAATCAGACGGTACACATAGTGTTTCAGTTGATCTATAACTTCTTGGGGAAAGCTGTCTGCTGGCTACACCCTCACCCTTAGCCTTCTCCCTCAAGGGAGAGGGATTTATTGGCGCTCACGCAAGTCCGTCGACGAAACATCGCGCCGGAACTCGCCCTCGGTGAGGCCGGCGAACATCGGGGCGAAGCCGTCGGGTACGGCAACGTCCGCGAGCGTACGGAAGGCGTCTCCGTCCGCCCTTCCGGCCACGAGGAAGCGGGTACCCCCGGCCATTATCTCGGCTAGGGCCAGCATCATCTCTGAGTCGCCGCCGTAGTAGCGCGGGGCCACCAGCCTTATCGCCGTGTCCCATCCCAGCACGAAGGTCCTGCCTGTGAACAGCCTGGCCTTCTTGTAAAACGTCTCCGCCCGGGTCAGCACCACGGTGTCGTCCGGGCCGAACTGCGAAAGGCGCCCCTGTATCTCCGCCTTCTGCAACGCCGGTTTGTCTACGTTGGTCACCGATAGCTCGTACGCTCCTTCGACAGGCTCAGGATGAAGGAGCTTGTCCTGAGCCTGTCGAAGGGCAGCCGCCATCATCTCCCGGTGCCCCTCATGGAGGGGGTTGAAAGAGCCGGGCAGGATTACCTGCGGCACCTCGCCCTCGACCTCCATCCCGCCACCGGGGCGGCGGACGACCCAGCCGACTTCCCCGGCCAGCAACTGCTCCAGCGGTTCGGGATGTTCCGTCCGTTCCACGGCCAGAACGTCCCCAGGCGTCAGGCCGAGGGTACGCCCCCACCCTAACCCTCCCTCGGAGGGAGAGGGAACAGGGTCAAGTCCCGAAAACTCCGACAGCGCCTGCACTATGAGCCGACTGACCACCTCTTCTTCACCGGCGCGGTCGCGCAGCCCCTTGTGGAAAGTCAATGACCAAGTGGCAGTGGCGGAGTCGTCCCACGCGGACACGAAAGCGCGATGGTCGCCGCGCTTGGGGCGGTCGGTGGCGATGGTGGCGGCGCAGGCCAGCCCCACGGCGGGTGAGTCGTCTTCCAGTTGCCTCTTTGCCTTCTCCCACGAGCGCCTTGCCATCCGCCGCGCCGTTTCCGCCGCCGCTGACTGCGCCGGCTCGAACCCGAGGAACTCCTGCATCGACAGGCGCCCGTAGGGCACGACAACCTCCAGGATCGTTCGCGACGCCCCGCTCACGCCGAGCAGCCACGCCACCGCCTGGGTGCCGGCGCCGGAGACCGCCAACACCGTCTTGTGCGGCGTAGCGTGGAGTTGCTCGATTTGCGGTCGGATAGTATCCAGCATTAGCGCGGTACCCTTCCTGAGATTCGGCTATCTGACAGGCTGTCCCTTCGGCCCGGTCCACGGAGAGAGGTCAATCTCGTCCATGTGGTCCCGTGAATAGGCGACCTCGCCGGACTGCTTCTCGCCGTATGCCTTCATCCACTCCTCGGGAATGCGCTGACGCGCATCCCGCCACCAGAGCGGCTGGCCGGGGCCTATGGTGCGCCCGTCCACCACCTCGGCGAGGAAGCAGGTCATGTCGCCCCCGTCCATGGCGTTTACCACGCGGCAGTCCAGCCACCCCCAGCAGTCCGCGAACAGGGGACTGCCTGTTTCGCCACGGGAGAATTCGATGCCCGCGAGCTTGTCGCTGTCCCGCCCCGAAACCAGCCCGAAGTCGCGGACCCATTCCAGCTGACCGGCGCGGGGAAAGTTCAGGGCGAAAGCCCCGCTGGCCGAAATCATGCCGTGGCTGTGGTTGGTCTTGTAGATCTGCACCACGACGCGGGGTCTTTCCGCGACGATGGATGCCCCGCCGATGGAGACGCAAAGCTGGGCGTTGTCTTGCTCGTCCCAGTGGCTTGAGACTGCCGCGATGGGAGACCAGAGCTGCCCCAAGATGGGGGCTATTTCACTGTATTCCATAGTGCTCCGCTGTCCCTCTTCTGCATCCTGTTTGACTGGGGAGGGTTTCACCCCCACCCTGGCCCTCCCCCGGAGGGAGAGGGGAACCACAGGGGCATGGCGATTTCAGGCAGTCTAGCACCGGCCGCGAGGGGGTGGCTACCAGTCCGGGGAGTAGTCCCTCACGTCATTGTGGGTGAGACGCTGCTGGTTTGCGCCGTCTTTGTCCATGACCAGTATTTCGCTCTCTCCGAAGAGATCGCTGACGAAAGCGATCCGGTCGCCGTCGGGTGACCACACCGGCTCGGTGTCCGACGCCTCGTTGATGGTGAGCCGAAGCGGCGGGTCCTCATCGTCGAACTCCGCCGTGTAGATCTCGGCGTTGCCGTCCCTGGTGGTGACGAACACCAGGGTGTCTCCATCAGGCGACCAGGCAGGGGAGTGTTCCTCTTCCGGCGAGTTGAGCCAGCGCTCCTCCACCAGCTTGCCGCGCCAGTCCTCTCCGTCTTCGGGCGCAACGGCATAGATGTCGCGGTTGCCCAGGTCGTCGCGTACAAAGGCGATTACATCCCCGTCAGGCGACCAGACCGGGTCGGTGTCCGCTCCTTCGGTGAGGCGCAGCAGGTTGACGCCCGCGGGGTTGCGCAGCCAAAGGCCCTGCACATCGTCCGACCCTTCCCTGGAGAAGACGAGCCACTGACCGTCGGGCGACCAGTCGCCAAGCAGTTCGCTGCCTTCGCCGGACGTTACCCGGGTCTGCATTTCCCCATCAGAAGAAGACACGTAGACATCGGTCTCTCCGTTTTGCTCGGAGACATAGGCCACCGTGTCGCCTTCGCTGTTCCAACGTGGAGAACCCTCGTTGGTCTCCGAACCGGAGCCATCAGGCGAAAGCGTTACGACGCCACCTTGACCATCCGCTTCCACGACGACCACGTCGCGACCGTTGCCGCCATCTACCACCAGCGCGACCAACTCGCCGCTCGGAGCCCACACGGGTCTTGTTTCCACGGGCGGTCCGCGCTTTATGACCGAGGATTCACCGGACTCCGGGTCGATAGCATGGACGTCAGGGTTGCCCTCATCTTCCGACACATAGACGATGGGCCGGTCCGAGCCTCCAATGCTCATGCAGGACACCGTGGCGATTCCCAGTGCCAGAGCAAGCACCAGCGCGACTGCCATCCCCAACGCTCTACCCGCCATCTCCACCTCCGGCTCATCGCTCACGTAGCTGGAATTATAGCCATCGCAATCGCAAGATGCAGTCGCCACGAGCGCGTCCAACGGCGTCTTCGGATTGCCTTGACAGCCCGCGCCGCCCCTGCCTAGCATTGGGCGGGCAGTATCAGTAACAACATACCAATCCCCCCGTGTTTGCCCTGTGTTTGAACCGGGGGGCGGAGGCAAGGCCATGAAAGCGTTAGTAGGGGCAACCCTGATCGACGGCACCGGGGGGCCGGTCCTGCAGGATTCCGTGGTCCTGGTCGAGGCCGACCGCATACTTGCCGTGGGAGCGCGGGGCGCCGTCGACATTCCGCCCGGCGCCGACGTGGTGGACCTCTCCGGGCTTACCCTCCTGCCCGGACTGATCGACACCCACGACCACCTGGCCGACAAGAACTACAGCCTCCTGTCCCGCTGGGAGATTGAAGAGCCGGCCTCCCTAGCCCACCTCAAGACGGCCCGGGCCATAGAGGACTCGCTGGCGGCGGGATACACCACCATCCGCGACGCGGGCGGCCTGGACGCCGGGTTCAAGCAGGCCGTGTCCGAGGGGTTGATCCAGGGGCCCCGCCTCGTCTGCGCCGTATCCATCATCTCGCCCACCGGAGGCATCGGCGACCGGGTTGCGCCCTCGGGACACCGCACCGCCTACGCCACCGATCCGATGCGCCCCGTCGGCGTGGCCAACGGCCCCGAGGCCGTGCGCTCCATGGTCCGAGAGATGGTCCGCGTGGGCGCCGACGTGATCAAGTTCGCCACCACCGGCGGCGCCAGCTCCCGGCAGGGCCACGGCCCCAAGGACATCGCCTTCGGCCCCGACGAGGTGAAGGCGCTGGTTGACGAGGCCACCAATCTCGGCAAGCTGACCATGTGCCACGCCCTCGGCGGCCCCGGCCTGGGTATGTGCATCCGGGCAGGTGTCGGTTCCGTCGAGCACGGCTGCTACCTGTCGGAGGAACCGGACCTGTTGAAGATGATGGCCGACAACAACACCTTCTTCACTCCCACATTCGAGGTCTACGAGTTCCACTCCACCATCAGCGCCCCCCACATCAAGGCCAGGGCCGAGGAGCTGATGCACATACACCAGGAAAGTCTGCACCGGGCCGTGGAGGCCGGCGCCAAGATCACCGCAGGCACCGACGCGGGCGGCTTCGTCCACGGCGACAACGCGCGCGAGATCGAGCTGATGGTCGAACGCGGCCTTACCTCCATGCAGGCCATCCAGACCGCCACCGGCTGGGCGGCGGAGTGCATAGGTCTGGGCAGCGAGATCGGCACCGTCGAGAAGGGCAAGCAGGCCGACCTCCTCGCCGTCGACGGCGACCCTCTTAGGAGCATCGGCGTGCTCCGCGACAGGGAAGCCATCAAGATGGTGATGCGCGCGGGGGTCGCCTATATCGACCGCGTTCCCGCTGCGGCGCCGGTTGCGGCCGACTGAAGCGGCGCTGCCAGCCAGATGCGATTCCACGTCCTGACCCTGTTCCCGGAAGTCTTCGGCCAGCCACCAAGCCGGAGCGGAGCGGAGGCGTCTTCAAGCCTGGTGTTCAGCATTGTCGCCAGGGCAGTGGAGCGGGGCCAGGTCTCAATCGAGGTCACGGACATCCGCGACTACACCCACGACGCCCACGGCACCGCCGACGACTACCAGTTCGGCGGTGGGCACGGCATGGTGATGAAGCCGGAGCCGGTTTTCGAGGCTGCCGAGTCCGTCCTGTCGGGTTACAGCAATGAGGAACGGGCGCAGATTCCGGTCATATTGACCACTCCCCAGGGTGAGCTACTGACCCAGAAGCTGGTGGAAGAACTCGCGCAGGCACCGGCTATCGCGCTGGTCTGCGGCCACTACGCCGGCGTGGACGAGCGAATCGCCGAGGGCCTTTCCACCCGACAGGTCAGCATTGGGGACTATGTCCTCACCGGCGGCGAACTCCCTGCCATGATCATCATCGACGCCGTCACCAGGCTGCTCCCCGGCGTGGTCGGCTCCCCGGAGAGCGTCGCCGGCGACTCCATCACCACCGGCCTGTTGCAGCACCCGCTCTACACCCGGCCCGCCGAGTTCCGCGGAATGGCGGCCCCCGAGGTCCTGCTGTCCGGGCACCACGCCGAGATCGACCGCTGGCGGCGACGCAAGTCCCTGGAGCGTACCCTGGCCCGCCGCCCGGACCTTCTCCGCACCGCCCCGCTAACCGACGACGACCGCCGGTACCTGGCGACCCTGGGGTACGAAGAAGCGCCCTAACCCCTTCGACAAGCTCTAACCTTCTCCCAGAGGGAGAGGGGATTTGTGAAAAATATGCCCAAGGCCGACTTCAGATTCAAAACCGAGTTTCGGGTTCGCTGGATGGAGTGCGACGCCCAGGGCATCGTGTTCAACGGCGCCTATCTGGGGTACCTGGAGCTTTCCACCGCCGAGTACTGGCGCAACCTGGGCATCGGCATCTACCACCTGCCCCGGTCAGGGTATTTCGACCTGGCCGTGGTCAAGACCACCATCGAGTTCCGGTCCCCTGCCCTGGTCGACGAGATGGTGGAGGCGTACGTAAACGTAGCCCGGATTGGCAACTCCAGCATGGATATGCGGATGGAGTTGTACCGCCCCGGTCCCGAGACCCTGCTCACCGCCATTGACGCGGTCTATGTCGGCTACGACGCAGCCACCAGGACCTCCCGCCGCGTCCCGGACACTTTCCGGGAACTGGTCGGCCACTATGAGGAGACCGGCGAGGTGCTTCCCCTTTCCCGCTTCCCCGAACTGGAAGAAGCCATGAGGATTGGGTATGTCTCGTGAAGCTCCATGCAAGCGGCCCGTCCGGCAAGTTGACGGAAATCGTCGCGCACCATAGACTCTAGGCAACTCCTTACGAGGTGCAATCGGTCAATGGCCCGACTTTTCGACCTGCACATACACACCACCAAGGGCAGCAGCGACAGCAGCCTCACCCCCGAAGACATGGTGCTGGAGGCCGACCGCCTCGGGTTGCGCGGCCTGTGCATCACCGAGCACGCCGGGCCATGGGACCGCCACGAATTCCAGAAGTTCGCCGCCCTCCACAGCGTCGTCCTCATCCGCGCCATGGAGGTCGAGACCGACATGGGCCACATGCTGGCCTTCGGCCTCGACCGGTACCAGTCCGGTTTCAACAAGGCCGCCGAGCTGCGCAAGACCGCGACGGCCGCCGGGGGATTCGTCATCACCGCTCACCCCTTCCGGGGGGTGTTGAGCGGCAACGGCAACCGCTCCCGTGCGCTGATCTACCAGTCGGTGCCCGACGAGCTGCCTGAGACCCCCGAGGATGCCCTGGACCATCCGGTGTTCAAGCTGGCCGATGCCGTCGAAGTCGCCAACGGCGGCACCATCGACCGAGAGAACGATTTCGCCGTCAAGGTTGCTGAGTTGCTCCACCTGCCGGTCACCGGGGGCAGCGACGCCCATTCCCTCCATGGCCTCGGCAAGTTCGTTACCGAGTTCCACGACGAAATCACCACCGAGGCCGAGTTCCTCAAGGCCCTCCACTCCGGGCAGTACCACCCCGTCGTGGGTCTCCGCAACGGGGCCATCAGGCGCTACTCCGTCTGACCCGGCGACCATTTCGTTTTAAGGATTTCACCCTCACCCCCGTATCAAGTACGGGGCGGGATCTAACCCTCTCCCTTGAGGGGGGAAGGTTGGGGCTTTTGCCGACATTTTCCCGTCGAATCCCTGCCAGCCCCGTGCTACACTTTGTGTCGCGTCGCCCCAGGGCAGGGCGGAAACGGGAGTGTAATGGCCTCCTTCGACAAGCTCAGGATGACCGACCGGGTGATTTCCCCGCTCGAGCAGGTATATGTCTCCCTGGACCTGGAGACGACCGGGCTCGACGCAGACCGCGACACGATCCTTGAGATAGGCGCAGTACGCTTTCGCGGCGACGAAGTACTTGATACCTTCGAGACTTTCGTCAATCCGGGCCGGCCTATCCCCGACCACATTCAGCGGCTGACCGGGATTCATCCTCGGCAGGTAGAGCGAGCGCCCTCCTTCTCCAGCATCTCCGCCGAGGTCGCCGGCTTCCTGGGGCACCACCCGGTTGTGGGGCACAACGTGCAGTTCGACCTGCGCTTCCTGGCAACCCACGGCCTGTCCCTGGCAAGCCCGGCCTACGACACCATGGACCTCGCCACGGTCTTCCTGCCCCGCTCACGCCGCTACTCCCTGAAGCACCTGGCCGGCCACTTCGGCGTCGAGATACGGAACCACCGCGCCCTCGACGATGCGATCGGCGGCAAGGAGTTGTTCATACGCCTGCTCCGCCTCGCTGCGGAACAGGATGGCGGCCTGCTGTCCTATATGTCCGATCTCGCCCGGCGCAGCAACTGGGCGCTGTACCCGGCCCTCTCTGGGCTGGCCGCCCTTCGACAAGCTCAGGGTGAGCCGGTCGAACCCCCGGCCTCGGTGGGACCGTCGGGGCTGAACCTCGAGCTCCTGGCCCGGAGGATAGAACCGCCCGAGAAGCGCCGGCCAGCCGAGAGGGTTCGACAGGCTCACCCTGAGCTTGTCGAAGGGACCGAGCAGATTCACGGAATGCTGGGACCGGATGGCCCCTTCGCCAGGGCATTCGCTGGGTTCGAGCACCGCCCCCAGCAGGAGGAGATGCTCGACGCGGTGGCCGCTGCCTTCTACAACCAGCGGCACCTCGTCATCGAAGGCGGAACCGGGGTCGGAAAATCACTGGCCTACCTGCTGCCGGCTGCCCTGTTCGCGGTATCCCAAGGACAGCGGGTTGTCGTTTCCACCAACACCATCAACCTCCAGGAACAGATCATCACGAAGGACATTCCGGCTCTTCAGAGCGTTCTCGAGGCCTCGGGGATGCTCGAAGCCGGGGACCTCAGGGTCGCCCCCCTGAAGGGCCGGGCCAACTACCTCTGCCTGCGCCGCTGGCAGCAGCTCTCACGCAGCGACTCGCTGACGGTGGACGACGCCAAGCTGCTGGCTAAAACCTCCCTCTGGCTGCAGGATACCTCGTCGGGAGACAGGGGCGAGATCAATCTGCTGGGCCGCGACGCCGTAACCTGGAGCCACATATCGGCAGGAGAAGGGGGCTTCTGCCTGGATATGCGCGACGGCTCAACCTGTTTCCTGCGCGCGGCGCGACAAAGGGCCGAGCAGGCCCACATCATCGTGGTCAACCACGCTCTCCTGATGACCGACCTGGCCATCGGGGGTGGCCTGATTCCCGACTACCAGCATGTGATCATCGACGAGGCGCATCACCTGGAGGAAGCCGCCACCAGCCAATTCGGGTTTGAGCTGTCCCACTCCGACCTGGAACGGGCGATGGAACCTGCCGGGCGCCTGACCGCCGCCGTGAGGCAGGTTCTGACGGCAGCCCCTCCCGACACCGCGTCTCTCGACACCGGACTGGGCATACTCGCTACGCTGGAGACCGAGGCGCCGCGCCTCCGCGAGGGGTGGGAGCGGCTGATCGCCGGGATTGAGCTGCTTCACTCCGGACAGCGACGCGGCCGCGGGCAGCAGCAAGGCGACCAGAACCAGATGTTGATCACTCCCGAAATACGAGGCACGTCCGCCTGGGGTGAGCTTCACCTCGCCTGGGAGAACCTGAACACGCGGTTCGACCAGTACGCCCTGCCGCTCAAGAACCTTCGCAACTTTCTGGATGCGACTTCCCTGTCAGCCGCGCCGGACCAGCAGGCCCTGGTGGTGGAGACCGCCTCGCTGGCTGACAACCTCTCGGAGCTCGCCTCGAAGCTGGAGTCGATCCTGAACAGGGAGGACGAGTCCGTCATTCACTGGGTCAACGTCAACCCTCAGCAGGCCAGCATTTCGCTTCATGCCGCTCCCCTCGATGTCAGCGCTCTCCTGGCGGAGAAGCTGTTCGAGCAGAAGGACTGCGTGGTGCTGACCAGCGCGACCCTGAGCGCCAGCGGCAGCTTCGAGTACCTGAGGCGCCGCGTCGGTGTCGGAGAAGAGGCCGAGGAAGTCCTGGTGGGCTCGCCGTTCAACTACCAGAGGGCGGCGCAGGCCCTGATCCCCGAAGACATGCCCCAGCCCAACGCCAACGGCTACGTGCCCGCCACCGCCGAGGTCCTGGCCCAGCTGGGCCAGCGGTTGCAGGGAAGGACGATGGCCCTGTTCACCTCCCACTCGTCGCTGCGCGCCGTGGCCCAGCGGCTGCGCCCGATGCTGGAACCCCACGGCATCCCGGTGCTGGCCCAGGGAGTCGACGGATCGGCCCCGTACCTGATGTCCGCATACGCTGAGGAGCCGAACAGCGTGCTCCTGGGAACGGCCAGCTTCTGGGAGGGGGTCGACATGCCGTCGGGACTGCTGAAGGCCCTGGTCATCACCCGCCTGCCGTTCCAGGTCCCCAGCGACCCAATCGTGCAGTCCCGCTCCGGCCTGTACGACGACCCGTTCAACCAGTACCAGATACCGAACGCCGTGCTGCGCTTCAGGCAGGGCATCGGGAGGCTCATTCGCAACAAGGAGGACCGGGGCACCATTGTCGTGCTGGATTCCAGGATTGCCACCCACGGCTACGGACCGGCATTCCGCGAATCCATGCCTCCCTGCACCATGACGCCCTGCCTCACTGCCAACGTTGGGGAATTGGCGGAACGCTGGCTGGAGCAAGGACAAGGACGCCGTGGAACTCGTCGTTAACGAGCCTCTGGACCTCGAGGCCAGCCTTCTCGGCGGGCAGGCCCACCGCTGGAAGCGCGAGGGCGAATGGTACAGCGGAGTCCTCCGGGGCAATCTAGTGCTGCTGCGCCAGCAGGACCGCAAGATTGACCTGAGCAGCGGCCCCGCGCGCCCGGAAAGCCTTGAACCCGCCATCCGAAGTTACCTGCGGCTGGACGACCGGCTGGACGACATCTACGCCGATATCACCAGCGACCCCAACGTCGCCGCACAGGTCGAGCGCTACCCGGGACTCCGGGTGCTGCGCCAGGAACCCTGGGAGTGCCTTGTAGCCTACATCTGCTCCGCAAACTCGAACATCGAGACCATCCACCTCAACATGGAACGGCTCTCGGATGCCTTCGGCAATGAAGTAAGCCTGGACGGCCACCGTCGCAGCACTTTCCCTACTCCCATCGACCTGGCCGAAGCAGGGGAAATGGAGTTGCGAAGGCTCAAGCTGGGTTTCAGGGCGCCCTACGTGCATCGGGCCGCCATCGCGGTCGCCGAAGGCAGCCTGGACCTGGACTACCTGGTTCGAGCACCCTACGACGAAGCCAAGGCCGAATTGATGGGGCTTAGAGGAATCGGCGACAAGATCGCCGACTGCATCGCGCTGATGTCCCTGGAAAAGATGCAGGCCTTCCCCATCGACGTGTGGGTGCGCCGCGCCCTGGCGGACTGGTACTTCCCGGGACAGAAAACCCCGACCAACCGTGTCCTTCTCCAATGGGCGCAGGACTACTTCGGGCAATACGCCGGGTACGCCAATCAGTACCTGTTCCACGGCCGCCGTCTGAGAGACCGGAAGCCAGGATAACCAGGGGCAGTCAGGCGAATTCCCCGCACATCGCAATCGCCAGGACGGCGGCGCCAATCACTGCCGCCGGCAGAACCCACCTGAGGCAGCCGCCGCCTGTCGCCCGTTCCTTCTGCGCCCTCCGGTGCTCCCACGGCGCCACCTGCCCGGCCGAGGCCCACAACCCGCGCCGCCTGCGCCGGGCCTCCCGCTCCGCCTGCTCCAGCCCGAGACCGTGCCCGCCGAACCGGCGGTACCACCAGGCCAGCCCCTGCTCCACCATGAGACGGTTGACCGAGTGCCGGCGCCCCACTGTCCGGTAATACAGGACACCGACCAGCCTTCCGTACTGGTCGGTGTCCACAGGCTCCAGCATCAGGTCATCCCGGTTCTGGACCAAGCGCCTCAGATAGTCCCGTGCTTCCCGTCCGAAATCCTGGTCCGATTCCGGGGCGTCTATCGCGTAGAGCCTGACCCGTGCTTCCTCAGCGCCTCTATTCGTGCCCAGACGGACGATGAGGGAGTCGCCGTCCTGGACCGACACCACCCGGACGCCCACGGGTCTTCCGGCGCGCAACTCCCGCTGCGGACGATTGCCGCCTGAGCGGCGAGGCCCTGTAAGCCAACTTAAAACCACCCAGGCAACTCTTCGACAGGCTCAGGGCGAGCGCGTCGAACCCGGAGGTCAGGACTGGGTCAGCAGCAGCTTGCCGAAGAAGCTCGTGGCCTCCATTGCCTCATGGGCTGCGGCTGCATCCGAGAGCGGGAAAGCGCGGTCGACAACCGGACGGACTGCGCCCCGGTTCAGCATCTCCACGATCTGACGCATGTCCTCCTTGGTGCCCATGTATACGCCGTATACTTCTTTCTGCTGGCTGAACAGCAGTCCCAGATGGAGTTCGGCGCGCAGGCCCGTCGTTGCGCCGCAGATTCCATACCGGCCTCCGGGCCGGAGCGAGGCGAAAGCCGGTCCGAAGAAGTCGGCGCCAACGTGGTCTACCACGCAGTCGACCCCGGCTCCGCCGGTGATCTCCCGCACCCGCTGGCGGATGTCCTCTTCCGTGTAGTTGATCACCTCGTCGGCGCCCAGTTCCTTCGCCTTCGCCGCCTTCTCTGCGGTGCTGGTGGTAGCGATGACTCGGGCCCCGATAACGTCCTTCGCCATCTGGATGGCCGCGGTCCCGACCCCTGCGGACGCCGACAGCACCAGCACCGTCTGCCAGGGCTTCAGTTGCAGACGGCGCACCAGCATGTTCCAGACCGGCAGGTAGGTCGTGGGAATTGCAGCGGCCTGTTCGTAGCCGACTCCGTCCGTTACGGCATGGGCGTTGGCAGCGGGTACGCTCAGGTACTCTGCGTAGCTTCCGTCCACTGCACTGCCGAGGAACTGCGACCTGCGACAGAGATCATCCTGCCCGGACAGGCAGGCGGCGCACTGCTGGCACGAGAGCCGGGGATTGATCACCACCCGGTCGCCCTCCTTGAGTCCGGAAACTCCTGCCCCCACTGCTGCGACCTCGCCGGCACAATCTCCGCCGAGTATCAGGGGCGGAGGGAACTGCCGTTCGAGGCCCCGGTCTCCGGCCCTCGTGTAGAGGTCCAGGCGGTTCAGGGCGGTAGCCCGGACCCGCACCTTCACATTCCCCGGCCCGGCCTCCGGCTCCGGCCGTTCGCCGAGAGTCAGGACCTCCGGCCCGCCATGAGCCTCGATGTACACCGCTTGCATGAGTCGCAGCCTCCTGAGCGCATCCAGCAAATCGTCGTGAAAATTGGCCGGGCTTTCCGGTCTGTCAGGGTCTCCGCCCGTAAAAGCAGTCGTCGCAGAGGAACACAATCGCCAGCGCATCTTCATGGCTGCCGATGCGCCCGCACTGTGGCACCGACGAATCCTGGCTCCATGGCTGGTGAAACTTCCCGCCACACATCTGGCAGGAAGTCTCATTGAAGCCGTCGAGTGCCTCCCCGCAAATGACGCAGGATTCCAGTTCGCCCTGTTCCATAGGTGCCTCGGCCATAATCCGTGCCTTTCCACCGTGCCTTTCAACCAGGATTCGCAACGCTGGCCCGGCGTTCGCTCACCAGCGAGAGCGCCAGGGCGCGTTCCTCCTCCTCACCGTTTATCAGACCGTCCAGCCTCGCTTCGCCGAGCCGCGCAAGGATCTCTCCCACTACCGGTCCCTGCGGGACTCCCATCTCCAGCAATTCCTTTCCCGTGAGCGCAGTTCTTGCCCCGCGCAACTCCAGGAGGAACCGTTCCAGGGCAGCAGCGACCTCGGGGTCCCCGGTCAGCTTCGCCCATGCCGACACGGCTTCGGTCCTCATGCCGTCGAGTATCCTTGCCAACCGGGATGCCTTTTCCGCTCCCAGGATGTCGCACTCCAAACCCCTTAACGAGATAGTATCACGGGCAATGGCCGCCCGACTCCCCGCAAGGTTGAATCTTTCGATCACCCCTTCGCCCTCTGCTTCGCTGACCGGCGCAAAGAGGCCAGCCAGCCAGTCGTCAGCGCCGACCGATTCTCCCGGAAGGGAGGCCAGCCGTCTCAAGCCGTCATCCCGGGCGAGGGCCGGGTGAATCCCCGCCAGCAGCCCGAGTTCCATGGCGCGTGCGAGGGGAGAGCCGGGACGCCGTTCCTCCAGGACCCTCTCGATTTCGTGTCGCCAACGGTCTCCGCTCACGCGCCGCATGTGACCGGAGGCCAGGGCGGACGCCAGCGAATCCAGCGTGCCGGACTCGATACGAAAGTCGAACCGCTGCTCATATCGTACGGCCCGCACCATGCGAGTGGGGTCGTCTTCGAAGCTGCGGTTATGGAGGGTCCTGATAATCCCGCTTTCCAGGTCTGCCGACCCGCCAAACGGGTCAATCACGCCGCCGCTGTCAGCGGAAACAGGGAAGGCCATGGCGTTGATGGTGAAGTCGCGCCGCGCGAGATCATCGGCCAGACTTCCCCGCCTTACTCTTGGCAAGGCGCCGGGACTATCGTATGTCTCGCTTCGGGCCGTTACCAGGTCGATGCGGCATCCTGTCGCGTCCACCGTGGCAGTACCGAACCGCGGGTGTACCGTGAGGCGGCCATTCACCTGCTTTGCCAGGAGACTCGCGAAGGCCGTGGCATCGCCAACTACCGAGAAGTCCAGGTCCAGCACCGGCATGTCCAGCAGCGCGTCTCGGACCGGCCCTCCCACCAGAAAGACATGCAGGTCCGCCTCCGTCGCCAGTTGCCGGACGGCCTCCAGCGCGTTTCGCCGCCCGTCGTCAAGGCAGGCGGCAAGGGAGGTCAGCGACATGTTGCTGCGAACATTCAAAGGAGTGGAAGGTTCCTACGAAGTTGAGGGGAGCAGAATCGAGGCTCACATGCTTCAGGGAAGAAAATTATAGCACGCGGACAGCAAATTCCTTGGTGCAACGGGTTACTCTCGGCGCAACTCACATCGCGGCCGGATTTTGACAATCCCACGGTGCGTGGCTACAATCCTATCCAGGATTACCGACCGGAAATTGCCCGGTCCGGGAACACCAAAACCAGCGGGAGGCATGAGATGGCCGAGGCTGAGTTCACCACCTATTACGATTTTCGTTGACCCTTCGTCTACAATGCCAACATGTGGTTGGCAAAGGTACGGGAACAGACCGGGCAGCCAATTGAGGTTGACTGGCAACCCTTCTCCCTCTCACAGGTCAACAACAAGGACGGCGACAATGTGTGGGAGAGGCCCGATGTAATCACCGGCGCAGACCCCATGCTCCTGGCCCATAAGGCTGGCTTGGCCGTCAAGCGCCAGGGCACAGAGGCTTTCGAAGCCTACTTCATGGCGCTGCTCAAGGCCAGGCACGAGGACAAGGCGGACCTCAACGACCAGGCCGTCATCGACGCCGCTGGCGACGCCGCCGGCATCGACATGGCCCGCTTCCGCGAAGACATCGCCGACCCCGACCTGCTCAACGAGTTGGCGGAGAGCCACACCAAGGCCGTGGACGAGTACGGCGCCTTTGGCGTGCCAACCTTCGTCTTCGACAACGGCAACTTCGCCTTCCTCAAGATGTTCATCCCGCCGGATGAGCAGTCCGTGGAGATATACGACAACCTGATGAAGTCGATGAGCGAATTCGTCCACGTCGGCGAGTTCAAGCGGCCACAGCCCCCGTGGCCTCACGGTGTCATCTAGGCCACGCCTGGACCGGTCGATGGGCGACCGTAGCAACAGCAACGAACCGCTGCTGGGGTCCCAATTCAGGGACCCCAATCTTTTTCGGCTGGCTCTGACCCACCGTTCGTACTGCAACGAGCACGAACTCGACGCTACCGAGTCCTACGAGCGCCTGGAATTCCTCGGCGACGCCGTACTCGAACTGACCATATCCGACTACCTGTACAGCCACTTCCCGGACGCCGACGAGGGCCAGCTCACCAAGAGCCGCTCATCCCTGGTACGGGGCGAGGTGCTGGCGCGAGTGGCGCGAAGGCTTGGACTCGGCGACTTGATTCGCGTCGGTCGGGGCGTTGAAGATTCGGGTGGGCGCGACCAGGATTCCGTTCTGGCGGCGGTCTTCGAGGCCAACATCGCCGCCATCTACCTCGACCGGGGCATGGATGCCGCCCGCGATTTTATCGCTAGGCACATGGCCCAGGAACTGGCCGATATCACCCGGGGCGGTCCTCCGCCCGAAAACCCCAAGTCCCGGCTCCAGGAGCTCCTTCAAGGGCAGGGAAGGCCAACCCCGCAATACCGCCTTGTTCATCGCGAGGGGCCCGACCATAACCCCACATTCACCGTGGAAGCCTTCGTCGATGACGAGGTTATCGGCACGGGCTGTGGCGGCAGAAAATCGGAGGCCGAGAGCGCAGCAGCGACCGCGGCCCTGCAATCACTTCAACGGGTCTGAAACGAAACCCCGGAGGACCATGCTTCGCCTGTTTCGACGCAATCGCCAGGAAGATGTCAAGGCCACAGAGCAGGCCGTCAAACCCAGCCGCGAGCGCTGGTTTGGCCGCATCGTGGGTCTCCTGCGTTCTCCGAGGCTGGACGAATCGGTATGGGAGGAGATCGAGGAAATCCTGATATCTTCCGATGTCGGGGTCGAAACCTCGCTCAGAATTATTGACTCTCTCAGGGAGCAGGTGCGGTCGGGGACGCTGGACTCCCCGGACGCTGTAACCTCCGCTTTGAAGCAGGCTCTCACTGAAGACCTCTCCTCAGACCGGAATGATCCGGCGGCCGATGAGGGGATTGAGTCCTCGTCTCCATACGTAATCCTTATGGTCGGCGTCAACGGCGTGGGGAAGACCACCAGCATCGGCAAGCTGGCCCATCACTTCTCACAGTCGGGGCGCAAGGTGATGCTGGGCGCCGCAGACACCTTCCGCGCAGCAGCGGCGGAACAGCTGGAAATCCTCGGGGAGCGAGTCGGGGTGGACGTCATCCGCCACACCGCCGGCGCGGACCCCGGAGCCGTGGCCTTCGACGCCTACCAGGCCAGCAAGGCTCGCGGCGCGGATGTCCTGATCATCGACACGGCCGGTCGCCTGCACACCAAGTCGAACCTAATGGAAGAGCTGCGCAAGATTCACCGGGTTATCCAGCGCCTCGATCCGTCCGCCCCGCACGAGGTGATACTCACCCTCGACGCTACCACCGGCCACAACGGGCTGGCGCAGGCGAAATCCTTCCGCGAGGCAGTCGACTGCACCGGCATATTCCTCGCCAAGCTGGACGGAACGGCCCGTGGCGGTATCGTACTCGCCATCAAGCAGGAACTCCAGGTGCCCATACTCTTTATAGGCACGGGAGAGGGGCTGTCCGATATGGCGCCCTTCGATGCCGGCGACTTCGTTGACGCTCTCCTCGCCCCTGTGCCCTAGTCCGCCTCCGCGGGCATTCTCCGACTGCGCACCCGGTGAGCCATGGCCGACGCCATAGTCTGGTTCCTCACCATTGAAGTGCTGGGCGCGGCGGCGTTGCCTTGGGTCTACTACATTTTCAGGTTCCTGCCGGACAGGGGCATCACGCTGGCAAAGCCCGCAATTCTCCTGTCGGTCTGCTACCTGCTATGGGTTCTGGGACTGGTCCGCCTTCTGCCCAACACGCCGCTGACACTGTGGGCGATTGTCCTGTGCATCGGGGCCGGCTCGGTATGGCTGGTGTCGCAGAAGTGGGACGAACTGCGGGGATTCCTCAGGCAAAACTGGCATGTGCTGCTGGTGTCCGAGATCGTCTTTCTTCTGATGTTCGTGGTCTGGGCGCTCGTGGTTTCAGGTTCCCCCGGAATCACCCACACAGAAAAGCCGATGGACCTCATGCTGCTCAATGCAGCCCACCAAACTCGGTTCTTCCCCGCTGAGGACGCCTGGCTCTCCGGCCATTCCATCAGCTACTACTACTTCGGGCACATCATCATGGCTTCATTATCCAAGATGAGCGGGGTGGCCACGTCCGTCGGCTACAACTTGGCCGTGGCGACGCTGCCCGCACTGGCCGGTGCCGTATGCTTCGGGTTGGCGTACAACCTTGTCAGGCTGTCGGGCGGGGGAGTCCGGTGGGCAGTTGGCGTGGGAGCGGCGGCTCCGCTGCTGGTGCTGCTAGCAGGAAACCTGGTGGGAGGACTTGAGTTCGTCCGTCTCCGTGGCTGGGGCGGCGAAGGCTTCTGGGACTCGGTATCCATCAACGGGCTGAACGCGGCATCCGCCGGGGCGGGCGCGTTTCCCGAAGACTTCTGGTGGTGGTTCCGCAGCACCCGGGTCATCGGCACCGTCCAGGACGGCGTAGTCCTCGATTACACCATCACCGAATTTCCGGCTTTCAGTTTCCTGTTGGGAGACCTTCACGCCCACGTGCTGGCAATACCCTTTCTGTTGCTCGGCGTGGGGGCGATTCTGAACCTGTACAACTCGCCTGAACGCCTTGAGGCTTCGAGCGTTTTGCGCCACCCGTTTGCGACGGCAGCCGTCGCGTTGTCGGGAGGCGCGCTGGCTTTCATCAACTTCTGGGACTTCCCTACGTTTCTCGCGCTCCTCGCCGCGGCCCTGATTCTCAAGGGCTGCAGGGACTATCCCGGTTCGCTGCCGCAGGCTTCCAGCGCGGCGGCCGCCGTGTTCCTGGCAATCTTCGTCCTGGCGGTGGCGCTCTTTGCTCCCGTCTACGGGACGTTCAGCGGCCAGACGTCCGGGGCGCTGCCCCTGCGGGACGTCGCCACCAGTCCATTCCACCTGTTCCTGGTCCTGGGAATGTTCCTGCTGCTGTCTCTCGCGCTGTTGGCAAAGCTGGTCGCCAGGGCCAGGGTGCCCGGCCCGAACGACACCTCCCTAGCTGTGGTGGCCCTGCTGCTGGGTTTCGTCCCCCTAGGCGTATGGACGGCCACCGCGTTCCTGCTCACCATAGTCACCGACGGCGCGGGGCCGGCGCTGGCCGACTTGGGGCGGCGGCTGACTCTTGCCGCCCCGGCGGGAATCGTCGTATCGGCTGCCGCATACTGCGCCGCGCACCTGGCGCGTCGGGGTGGAGATACTGCCATTCCCTTCGTTCTGCTGATGATGGCGCTCGGTTTCTTTCTGATAATGACCTCCGAGCTGTTCCACATAGTGGACTCCTTCGGTGGCGCCTGGAGACGGATGAATACCGTCTTCAAGACCTACTACCAAGCCTGGCTCCTGCTGGGAATCACGTCCTCGTACGCGCTGTATTCCCTGGGGTCAGCCCTGCCTCGCTTCAGGGGCGGCGCCCCAGCAATAGCCGGTCTTCGTTTGGCCGGAACTTACGCCGGAGCGACTGTCGTTGTGCTCCTGCTTGGCGCGTCCTTCTACTACACCCTGGGCGCAACCCTCGAACGGGGCGGAGCCTACGGGCCTGCTCCCGAGGGGCGTACACTGGACGGGATCGCATTTCTCGAATCCCAGGAGCCGGGCGAGTATGAGGCCATCAGGTGGCTGAGGGATGAAGCCGAGCCAGGGCGCATCGTGGAAGCGGTGGGCGACGATTACTCCCGCTTCGGATTCATCTCGGCCAGCACCGGCCTGCCCACCGTCTTGGGCTGGAAGGGGCACGAGGTCCAGTGGCGCGGTTCTTCCGATCCCTTCGCCGGACGGGAAGAGGACATCAACGCCATCTACTCTGGTCAGGACCCAGTCAAGGCTCTCCGATTGCTGAACCACTACGGGGTGCGTTACGTTTACCTGGGCAGCCGTGAGCGGGAGCGGTACGAAGTATCGGCTCTGCCGGAATACGACGGCTTCCTGAAAACCGCTTTCCAGCAGGATGACGTAGTGGTCTACGAAGTTTGGGATGACCCCGGCCTATGACCCAGTCTGAAACAGAAAACCCTGATTTCCTGGAAGAGACCGCCGAGGAGTCCACGGATTCCCGGTCAATCGGCTCTTCCGATGAAGCCCCGTCTCAGCCGCAATCCAGTTTTCGGAGATGGGGATGGCTGGAGGGCGCGTTTCTCGCCGTAATGGTGGTGGCTCTTGGGCTGCGGCTGTTCGAGCTCAGCGGGCGCCCCATGCACTACGACGAGGCCATCCACCTGCACTACGGATGGAAGCTGGCCAACAGCGCCGGCGGACTGCTGGGGTGGCCGTGGATTTTCGGCACCGACTACGTCCACTCCGCATGGATGCACGGGCCGTTCCAGATCGAGATGACAGCCGTCATCTTCACGATCTTCGGCGACACCGACTTTACTTCCCGGCTCGGCTATGCCCTCTTCGGCACTGCTCTGGTCGGGCTGCCGTATTTCCTGCGCGATCAGATTGGATGGCGCGGAGCACTCATCGCCGCCGTGATGCTGGCGCTCTCACCGGCGCTGCTGTATTTCAGCCGGTTCGGGCGCAACGACATCATCATGATGTTCTGGGCCTTCTCCCTGTTCACGCTGATGTGGCGGTACTTGGACAGCGGACACCGGCTCAACCTGTACCTGGCCTCCGCAATCCTGGCCCTGATGTTTGCCACCAAGGAGACCGCCTACCTGCTGGCGGGCATCTTCGGCCTGATCGTCTTTCTTGCCGCGCTGCCCGACCTGCTGGCCTGGGCACGAGGGCAACGGCAACTGAAGCGGGAGGGAAGCCCCACCGCGCTGCTCCTGTTGCTGGTGACGATCACCCTGCCGCAGTGGTCGGCGATCATCGGGCTGTTCCAGGGTCTGCTGGGCCTCACCCTGGCCAATCCGGACCCTCTCACCGGCAACAACGTCGCCAACGCCGACGGCTCCTCGGGGATGACGGGCGCCCCGGCGTGGGAAGGGAGCACGCTTCTATTTCCGGTTTTTGATGCACCGTGGGTCTTACATGCAGCCGCCGCTGTTCTGGCCGCCGCGTTCCTGCTCTGGATGCTCAGCCGCGGGCCGCTCAGCCCGGAGAGAGTAGCCGGTCTGATTGGCGCGCCACTCTTGTTCGCCTTTGCCACCGCCTGGGTGCTTTTCCGCCCCTACTCAGGCGTTGATCCCTCCAGCAGCGTCCTGCGGGCAGCCGACTGGACCATCTCCCTCGGAGCGCTTGCCATTGCGGTCGGCGCCCTTTTCTGGAGCCGGTACCCCGTGGGGAGGGCTTCGCTGCTTGCATTGGTCCCGGCTCTCACTACCGCGCTTTACTGTCTGCTGTTCACTTCCGTCCTGGATGTCCCGGACATTGTCGACGCTGTACTTCCCGGCGGCAGCATGTCCATCGGAGCCGTGGGGGAGGGCATTCCGGTCAACTACGTCGCCGCCGGGGTGATGCTGCTGGGCACCCTCGTCATTTCCGCTGCGCTGGGAATCTGGTGGCTGGGACGCGCGTGGCTGATCTGCGCCGCCGTCTTCTACCTGATATGGGCTGCTCTCTACACCACCCTGTTCACCAACCTGGCCGGCATCTTCACCGGCTCCTGGCAGGGAATGGGCTACTGGATCGCACAGCAGGACGTGGCGCGGGGCAACCAGCCGTGGTACTACTACTTCGTCGGCCTGTCGGTGTACGAAATCCTGCCCCTGGTTTTCGGAATCGCCGGGATCATCTACTTCTTCAAGCGGCAGGACGTGCTCGGGCTGGGGCTGGCCCTGTGGGCCGTCCTCTCCCTCGCCGCCTACACGGTCGCGACGGAAAAGATGCCCTGGCTGCTCGTAAACATCACCACGCCCTTCATACTCGTGGCCGCGAAATACCTCGGAGAACTGTCAGCGCGAGTCGGCTGGAAGGACATCCGGGAGCGTGGCGGCTGGATCATGGCCGGCGCGCTGTTGGGGCTGTGCCCTCTCATAATCGTCGCCGCGGTGTACCTGTTCCTGCAGTTCATCGACCCGGACCGCCACCTTGCCCTCGAACACTGGCTTCTGTTGGCCTCCACGATGGCAGCCGCCTTCGTCGCCGCCTTCATATTCCGCCTGTCCGGCGCCCACCGCGCCGCACCGGCGGCGGGGTTGGGCCTGGCCGCCCTCCTGCTGGCGTTCGGCACGTGGGGAGCGTTTCGGGCAGCCTACACCTACGACGACTCCAACGTGGAAGTGCTGGTCTACGCCCAGGGCTCGGCGGACATCAAGGAGACATACCGGACCCTGGAAACGAGCGTGTACCCGCTATCCGAGGGGCGGAGCCCGGTCAAGGTCGACTACGACGTCTGGTATCCTCTCCAGTGGTACGTACGCAACGATGTTGGCGAGGGCCGCCTCAACTTCCATTGCTTCGAGGCCGCTGAGGAGGAAAACTCCGCTTGCATCGTCCTCGAAAACAGCCTGCTGGAGGATGGCAGCTTCAGCTTCGGGAACGCCGCCGGTCTCATCGTCAAGGACTCGCACGTCGGCAGCGATGGCGACGTGCGGGAGTCCTACCGCAAGGACGGCCCCTTCAAGGAACTGCTCTGGTTCCCGGAGTCCTACCGGCGCCCGGACGAGAACCGGGAGGAAGAGGCGATGCACACGCAACTGGTCAAGGACTTCGGGTTCTTCCGTGACTCGGTCTCAAGCCGACAGTCATGGGCCGAGGTGCTGGACTACCTGATCTACCGCAAGCTGGATGACCCGTGGTACCGGTCGGAATACTACGCCTACCTGCCTTGAGGCGCCTCGGCCCAGACACTATACTTGAGGCCCGTCGAATCGAGTCTTTACCCTAACGAATATCGAAATCGGATTCTTGGAGGAATTGCGAGCGTTGTTGGCCGGCAGGTGGCATCTCTGGATCGGCGTCGCGGTAAGCGTTGTATTGCTGCTCTTTCTCGTGTGGCAGGTATACCGCATCGATGACCCTTCCGGCCTGATCGACGAGCTGGCTGAAGCAAACTACCTGTACCTGATTCCGGCAGTTGCCGTGTACTTCGTGGGAGTCTGGTTTCGGGCCATGCGGTGGCAGTTCCTGCTGAACCCCCTGCGGGACTTCCCTGTCAGGCGGCTCTACCCGGTGGTAGTCATCGGCTACGCTGCCAACAACCTCCTCCCCATGCGCCTCGGAGAGCTGGTCCGCTCCTACTACCTTGCCCGGAAGGAGAACTTCAGCGCCAGCTCCGCCCTCGGAAGCGTGGCCGTCGAGAGAGTCTTCGACGGGCTAACGCTGATTGCGCTGGTGGCACTGACAGTCCCGTGGTTGCTGCTGCTGGGCCAGTTCGACTGGACTGCGGGGGTCTCGCAGGGCACCGCCACGATCCTGGCAGCCGTGGTGCTGCTGGTGTTCGGCGGATTCCTGCTCCTGTTCACACTCCTGGCCGCGTGGCAAGGCTTCTCGGACCTGGTGCAGAGGCTGCTATCGCTCCTGCCCGGCAGGCTGGCTGTTCTCGCCCTGCGGTTCTACATCTCATTCGCCGCGGCGCTTAGCATCCTGGACTCGCCGCGCAAGCACATCGCGCTGATCGTCCTTTCCATTCCCATCTGGTTCTGCGAGTTCGTGGTCTACTTCCTCGTCTCCTACTGCTTCGATCTGGGCTCTCATTTCGATTCATTCGGCGTCTATGTGCTGGCCATAGCCCTGCTCACAGCCACATCGAACCTGGCTACCGGCGTCCCCAGCGCCATCGGTGGGATCGGCCCGTTTGAGGTCGTTGCCCAACAGACCCTGGTTGCCCTGGGAATCGGCGTTGGCGTTGCTGTCGACTACGCCCTGGTCGTACATCTCGTGGCCCTCTGGCTGCCGGTCAATATCGTGGGTCTGACCATTCTCTGGAAGCAGAACCTCAACCTGCGCCAGCTTGCCCGCAACCCCGACGAAGAGCTGGAGCCGACGGCCGCCAATCCTTCGACGGGCTCAGAACAGGCGGGGGTGACGCCTTGAGGGTGGGCATCATCGGCGGAGGGGTGGCCGGCCTTGCGGCGGCATACGATCTGACGGCGCAGGGGCACTACGCCGAGGTCTTCGAGGTCGCCCCCTTCCTCGGCGGCCAGGCCTCCACCTTCCCGGTAGGCGGCGGTCAACTGGAGCGTGGCTATCACCACCTGTTCGTCAGCGACACCGCCATCACCGAGCTGATCCACGAGCTGGGCCTCGGCGACAAGCTGGCCTGGCTGGAATCGAAGGTTGGCCTGTTTCACGACGGCAGAATCTGGGACTTCTCGACACCGGTGGACCTGCTGCGCTTCAAGCCCCTGTCGCTGTGGGACCGCTTCCGGGTGGGACTGTGGACCCTTCGACTGCAGCGCACCGCGGACTACAGCCGCTTCGAGGACATCACCGCCAGGGATTGGCTTTCCCGGCACATGGGACGCAAGGCCTACGAAGTGCTGTTCGAGCCTCTGCTGCGAGGCAAGTTCGGCGACCACTACAACCAGGTAAGCATGACCTGGCTCTGGGGCAAGGTGCGTCTCAGGGTCGCTTCCCGGGGCAAGTCGCTGCAGAAGGAGAGGCTTGGCTATCCGATGGGCAGCTTCGGCGAGGTCATCGACATCCTCGCAGACCGCATCCGCGAGCAGGGGGGCGGCATTCACACCTCCGCGTTTGTCAGCCAGGTTGTCATTGAGGAGAACCGCGCCACCGGCCTGAAGGTGCAGTTCAGCCGCGACGGCGAGGCGGAGCAACGGGACTTCGATGCCGTCATCGCCACCACGCCGTCCTACGTTTTCACCCGGCTCGTGCCGCCGATGCCCGACGACTACCAGGAGATGCTAACCGGCGTCAGCTACCTCTCGGCGGTGCTGCTGATCCTGGAGCTGGACCGGCCCCTGACCGCCAAGTACTGGATCAACATAGCCCCCGACCCCGACACGGACGGGGAGATGCCCTTTGTCGGCATCATCGAGCACACCAATATGATCGACCGGTCCCTGTACGGCGGGAAGCACATCGTATACATCAGCAACTACCCCGACCGGGAGAGCGACCTGTACAAGATGGAGCCGGACGAGTTGCTCGACCTGTTCGTCCCGCACCTGCGCAAGCTCAACCCGGACTTCGACCGGTCCTGGGTGCAGGGGTACCATCACCACCGTGTCGACGGGGCCCAGCCGATAATTGGCCGCAACTACAGTCGGCGCATTCCTCCCCATCGCACCCCGGTCGACGGCCTCTACCTGGCGAACACCACCCAGATCTTTCCCGAAGACCGCGGCACCAACTATTCCATCCGCATGGGCCGGCAGGTAGCCCGCATGGTGATGGATGATACGGAGCCTGGAACCGTCTAGCGTTGTTGCAATTGTCGGCTCGTCGGGTACAATCTACGGTAGTTTGATTCCAAGGCCCAATGCGGGCGGGAGCAAAGTGTGGCGTCCGATCTGAATCCTGCGGAACAGAACATCAAGAAGTCCGGCGAGTCCCGCCGCAGCTTCCTGGCCAAGCTCGGCATCGGAGCGGCAGCGCTGGCCGTGGCAGCCGGCGCGTTGTCGGTTGGACGGAGCAGCAGCTCCAACAGCGGCGCCTCGGCCAGGGACACGGAGTTTCCCGGCGAGGACTCCATCTTCCACCCGGCAGTTGACCCCCGCCAGGACCCCCGGCGCTCCAATATCGGTTGACCGATTTCCACCCTGCGTTCCCGACAATGGCCCGGCCTGATGGCGGGCCATTGCTTTTAGCAGCTATCCTAAAAGTCCCCTCCTCCTTGAGGGGGAGGGTTAGGGTGGGGGTGAAAAGTTAGTGCAGAGTCCCCGCTGAGTGCATCCGGCAAACGCGCCTTTGGTTTTGAGATAGTTTCTTAGCAGTCAGTTTGAGGAGGACTAGTCATGCCGGAAGCCAGGCTAACCGTCGGAAACGTGGAAATCCTCTCCCTGAACGACAACGAGGCAACCCTGCCCCTCAGCGATGTCTTCCCCGAAGTGCCCGCAGATGCCTGGGCGCCCTACCAGGAGCGCTACCCCTCCGGGTTCAGCGGGGACCACCTGCTGGCCCATTTCGAGTGCTACCTGATCCGCTCCGAGGGTCAGACCATCCTGGTGGACACCGGCCTGGGCGGAGCGGCCACCAACCCCAACTCCATCGAGGCCATGGTCGGCGGCGCAGAGGGCCGGCTTCTGCAGGAACTGGAGGCAGCCGGTGTTGCACCCGGCGAGATCGACACTGTGTTCTTCAGCCACCTGCACTTCGACCATGTGGGGTGGAACGTCACCCACGAACCCGGGGCAGCCCCTCGCGCAACCTTCCCGAACGCCCGTTATGTTGCCCACCGCGCCGACTGGGAGGCGTTCCAGCAGCCCGAGGTCATGGAGCTGTTCCCTCCTCACTGGGACCTGGCCCTCGGGCCGTTGCAGCACCTGGGAGTGCTGGACCTGTTGGACGGCGAGCGCGGCCTCACCGGCGAGATCACCGCCATCCATACGCCGGGGCACACGCCCGGGTCGATGAGCCTGGCGGTCGTCTCAGGCAGGGAACGCGCCTACATCATGGGCGACGTATTCCACGGTCCCACCCAGGTGACCGAGACGGACTGGAAGTTCAGCTTCGACATGGATGGAGACCTGGGCATCGCCACCCGTACCGCAATGATCGAGAGGGCAGAGTCCGAGGACGCGATCATCGCCATCTGCCACCACGGGGGCTTCGGCCGCGTCGTCCGCACCGAGGGCCGCCGCTACTGGCAACTGGTGTCTTAACAGACCATCACTGATGCTTATGACGGACAGCCTCGGAGTCCGTTCGTGGTGAGCTTGTCGAAACATGAACGGGCGGCCCTTCGACAGGCTCAGGGTGAACGGGAGAAGCAGCCACCAAGCCCAATAGGCTGATCCACTAGCGGCGACCGAACTCCCGCTCCACGTGGTGGGAGCTGAAGTGCACCATAGTCGGCCGGCCGTGGGGGCAGGTGTGCGGGTTGGGCGTGGCCTCGAGTTGCTCCAGCAGCGCCCGCATCTCGTCTACGGTCATCGGCCGGCCCGCGCGTATGGCGGCGTGGCAGGCGATTGAGGCCGCCATGATGTCTTCCTTCTGCCGCGTCAGTCCCTCCAGGGTTGCTAGGTCGAGAATGTCGATCAATGCCTTGCCCGGCTCCTCAGCCGTCAGAACGGAAGGCACTGCCCGCAGCAGGTACGTGCGCTCGCCGAAGGTCTCCAGCTGGAACCCGTAAGCGGCGATGGCCTCGAGGTTGTCCTCCAGAGTCGTGGCGTGAGACGGGGTGAGCTCAACGCTCACCGGAGACAGCAGGGGCTGGGACGCTGCGTCCAGTTGCCCTCTGCGCTTGATGATACGGTCGAAGAGAACCCGTTCGTGGGCTGCGTGCTGGTCCACCAGGTACATACCCTCCGGCCCTTCAGCCACCACGTAGGTCTGTTGCAACTGGCCCACCACCTTGAGAGGAACGGCTGGCCTTCCCAGCAGGGACAGGGCCTCCCCGGTGCCGTACCCGGGGGATTGCTGAGGATGGGGCGTGGCGGAGGCATCGGCGTACCGGGGCGCGCCCGTCCCTGGGTCTCGCCTGCCAGCGGAAGGGCGGCGACTGAAAGCACTGAAGCCTGCCTGCCCCATTGAGGGCTGGTCAAATGCCGGGACGGGCGCCTCGGCAACCAGGGCGCCCCTCACGGCCCTCTGGACCAGCGAGAAGATGCGGTTCTCGTGGTGAAAGCGCACCTCGCGCTTCGCCGGATGCGAATTCACGTCAACATCGCCGTAGGGCAGGACAATGTTGATCGCGGCGACCGGGTAGCGTCTGACCTGCAACAGCCCGGCGTAAGCCTCTTCGACGGCGAAGGAGAGCATCCGGCTCTGGATCAGTCGGCGGTTTACGAAGAAGGTTAGGTAGGTGCGGTTGGCGCGGCTGACGCTGGGGGCGGCGGCGAATCCTTCAACAGCGTACCCCGACTCCGGATCCTCGGCGCTGACCTCCAGCATGTTCGATGCCACCTGGGAGCCGTAGACCGCCAGGAGGGCTTCCCGCGGCTGTCCGTTGCCTGGTGTGTTCAGGGACACGCGGCCATCGTTGACCAGGCGGAACCGGATTTCGGGGAACGCGAGCGCGTAGCGGCTCACCAGTTCCTGTATCCGGGCGGTCTCGGCCTGCGGGGAACGCAGGAACTTGCGGCGGGCCGGCTGGTTGCCGAAGAGTTCGGACACCTCAATCAGCGTGCCCGGCGCGCTTCCCTGGCTGCCCGAGTCCACAGGCTCGCCCCACTGGAGCGTCAGGCGTTGGCCGGCCGTCTGGTCATTGGTGCGGCTCTGCAATACTACGCAGGAAACGGCCGCAATGCTCGGCAGGGCCTCTCCCCGGAAGCCCATGGTCGCGATGCAGTCCAGCTGCTCGGGGGAGTTGAGCTTGCTGGTGGCGTGGCGGTGAAAGGCCAGCAGGACCTCATCGGCGGGGATACCCTCGCCATCGTCGATGACCCGGATCAGCTGGACGCCTCCGCCCTGGACCTCGACCGTAATCTGCGAAGCCCCGGCGTCAACGGAGTTTTCCAGCAACTCCTTGACGACCGACACCGGCCGTTCGACCACCTCGCCGGCAGCTATGCGCGCAGCCAGGTCCGGTGGAAGCACCTCAATCGGCATCTAAACCTGCTAGAAGAGGGGAACTATAGTGCCCTTGGCCCGGTACTGCTTGTCCTCCGAAGTACCGGTGGCCGCGAAGTCCTGCACGATGCGGTAGACCCGCTCCATTTCCCGATCGGGAGAGCGCTTGAAGAAGTAGGGGGGCACCCACACGCCGCCGAACGCCGCCACCACCTCGGGGTAATCGTCGATCACGAATTCCGGCTCGAAGGGCACGCCCAACTCCTCCAACCGTTCGTGAAAGTGATGCGTGGGCTTCTCGTAGACCCCGCTCACGTAGGGTTCCAGCTGGTGCTTCTCGATGACCTCCCACCTTTCTCCCATCCCCGACCAGATGTAGATCTGATGGTTCTCGTCCAGCAGAGCCTGGAAAGTCTCCTTGGTCTGCGGTCGTAAGCTGTTGTCCAGTCCCAGGATCGTGTAGTCAACGTCGAAAAAGATCTTCATCGCCAGTCTTTGGTCCTTTCCTTTCGTGCTTTCCCCGACTGGCGACGAAAGAAAATGACCGCCGAGCTGGGGGACTTTCCAAGTATATAACATCCGCGCAATAACGACGGCGACGGGGTCATCCAGTAAGCTGAGAGTCTTTCAAAAGTTCCCTCTCCCTCAATGGAGAGGGAGAATCAAGAGGCCCTGTCCGCCAGCCGGTGATGCCGGGTCCCGGGAGACCTCCGGCCTACGTGGCGGCTGCGACAACGGATTCGAGAACGGCCGCGCCCCCGCCGACGAAGATCTGATCGCCGACCCGCATCATCGGCCTTCTCACCAGCTTGGGCTCCTGGAGCATCAGGCGGACCATTTCATCCTCGGAAAGCTCCTGCCCCGCCAGGCCCATCTGCTTGAGGCTGGGACTGCGGCGGGCGAAGATCTGGTCGATCCCCGCGAGGGCAGCCATTTCGCGGACCTCATCCTCGTTGAGCGGTTCCTTGAAATAGTCCCTCTCTTCGAGGACCAGTTCATTCTGCAAGAGCAACTCTCTTGCCTTCCGACACGTGGATCAACGGGGCCACCAGTAGAAATTGACCGGCTGGCTCATCACAACCTCAGCGGAGTATGCGGATTGGGAGAAATGGGTTCGGGCGTTCATTTTATACTGAGCGGCCACCCAGTCAAATGACGTCAGGCATCGAGATTGTCGCATCTCAGGGCAGGGAGTTGGCCTGCTCCTGTAGTTCGTACAGCTTGTTCAGAGCTTCGAGAGGGGTCATGTTGGGGACATCAAGGGCACGCACCGCGTCGGCCAGGTCCGGGCCGGGAGCGAACAGCGCCAGTTGCTGGGACGGGGCCGAGCTGGTCCGGCGCCTGCGGGTCGAGTTGCCCTGGGACTCCAGGTCCGTGAGCACTTCCCAGGCCCGGTTGATCACGCCCTGGGGCAGCCCAGCCAGCCTAGCAACATGCACGCCGTAGCTCTTGTCGGCCCCGCCGGGCACGATGCGGTGCAGGAATACGACGTCGTTGCCTTCCTCGGTCACGGCCACGCTGAAGTTCCGCACGCCCGGCAGGGACGACGCCAGCTGGGTTAGCTCGTGGTAGTGGGTGGCGAACAGCGTCTTGCACCCCAGCCTGGGGTCATTGTGCAGGTGTTCAATCACGGAGCGGGCGATGGACAGCCCATCGTAGGTGCTGGTGCCGCGACCGATCTCGTCAAGGATCACCAGTGATCGCGGCGTGGCCTGGTTCAGGATCGCCGCAGTCTCCACCATCTCGACCATGAAGGTGGACTGCCCTGTAGCGAGGTCATCCTGCAGGCCGACCCTGGTGAAGATGCGGTCCACCAATCCGATGCGGGCCTGCGCCGCAGGGACGAAGCTGCCGACCTGGGCCAGCAGCGTTATCAGGGCCACCTGCCGTATGTAGGTGGACTTCCCCGCCATGTTGGGGCCGGTCAATACCAGCACCCTGGATTCCCCGGACAGCTCAACGTCATTGGGGACATACTCGCCATAGGGCAGGACCCGCTCGACGACGGGGTGCCTTCCTTCCTTGATGCGTATCTCCGGGCCGTCGTCTACCGCTGGCCTTACATACCCGTTGTCCACCGCCGCCTGGGCCAATCCGCAGAAAACGTCGACCTGCGCTACGACAGCGGCGGCGCGGCTGACGTGAGCAGACGATTCCGCAATCTGGGAACAGACCCGCCGGTAGACTGCCTCTTCTTCGCCGGCCATCTGCTCCCGGGCGTTGAGCACCCTGGACTCGTACTCCTTGAGCTCGGGCACGATGTACCGCTCGGCGTTGGTGAGGGTCTGCCGACGGATGTAGTCGTCGGGCAACCCGTCGGCCTGGGATTTAGACACCTCGATGTAGTAGCCAAAGACCTGGTTGTATCCCACCTTCAGGGAGCGAATCCCGGTCCGCTCCCGCTCCTTCCGTTCCAGCCCTGCAATGTACTGGCGGGCGTCCACGCTTGCGTCCTTGAGCGCGTCGATGGTCTCGGAGAAGCCCCGGCGGATGACGTTTCCCTCGCCAACGCTTCCCGAAGGCTCGGGATCGATCGCCGCCTCGATCAGGGCCACGATCTCAGGAGCCGGCACAAGCTCTCGGTGGAGCCATTCCATGACCGGTCCCAGGTCGGCGACCCGTTCCTTCAGTTCCGGCAGCGCTTCGAGTCCGGCCTTCAGGGCCAGCAGTTCCCGGGGCGAGACGGACCCGGCTGCCACACGTCCTATGATGCGCTCGAGGTCGGGGATTCCGGCCAGGGCCGTAGCCGCCGCTCCTCTTGTCAGCCCGTCGCCATGAAAGCAATCAACTGCGTCAAGGCGCCGTTGCAGGGCATCAAGGTCCAGCAGCGGCTGTCCCAGCCAACGCCGAAGCAACCGCGACCCCATCACCGTGCGCGTCCGGTCGATTGCGGCCAGCACCGACAGCTCTCGCACTTCCCCGCGCCCGCCCTCGAAAAGTTCGAGGTTGCGACGCGCGCGGGCGTCCAGCGCCATGTACTGCCGGGCGGAATATGCCGACAGGTTATTCAATTGGACCCTGGTTGACTTATGGGTGCGCTCCAGGTAGCCGACTACGGCGCCTGCCGCGGCGACTGCCAGGGGCAACCCCTCGCAACCGAAAGATTCGAGAGTGTGGATTCTGAACCACGAGAGGAGGGCGGATTCGGCCCGTGCGTGCTCGAAGGCCGAGTCTTCGAGCACGGTCGCCGTCCACGGCGAATCCGGCATTCCGATCAAATCCGAGCAAGCGTCTGTAACCAGCAACTCGGCCGGACTCACTCGTCCCAGCTCCAGCGGCAGTTGCGCCAGGGGCAGCTCGGTGGCGGCGAACTCGCCGGTCGTTATGTCGGCGTAGGCCAGCCCGGCCTGTTCCCCGGCTACGGCGACCGCAGCCAGGTAGTTGTTGGCGCGCTGGTCCAGGAGCGAATCCTCGAAGACGGTGCCGGGTGTGACCACCCGCACCACATCGCGGTCCACCAGACCCTTTGAGGTGGCGGGGTCGCTCAGCTGCTCGCACACGGCAACCTGGTGCCCTTTCTTCACGAGGCGGGCCAGGTAGGAGTCGACGGAATGGGCCGGTACCCCGGCCATCGGCACCCGCAGGTTCTTGCCGAGGTTGCGGCTGGTCAGCGTGATCTCCAGTTCCCGGGCTACCAGTTGAGCGTCGTCATCGAAGGTCTCATAGAAGTCGCCCATGCGGAACAGGACGATGGAATCGCGATAAGCTTCCTTGATCTTGAGGTACTGGCGGCGGATCGGTGTCACAGGCATTCCCGTTCGCCCAGGTGGGTGAGACCATTCTATATCAAGTGAAGGGGAGCGGCGGATGACCGCTTTAAGAAATAGCCCTCTCCAATGCGGGAGAGGGCATGGCCGGGCGTTATATCAAGTAGCCGTCACTCCTTCCAGAAACGCTCTTCCTTGAAGCGCCAGCCCTGGGGAGGCAGCTTGGCCTTCATATCCTCAATCATGCCGGGATGGCCACAGGCATAGACCAGGGTGTCGTCCTTGGGGAGATTGAACCTCTCCAGGTACTCCTCGGCGATGGCATTGACCCTGCCGGCTGCGCCTTCCCAGTCCCTGTTACGTTCGTCGTCGGGCCTGCTCACCGTGGGCACGAACTTCACCACGTCCGGGTGCTTCTCCGCAAGTTCCCTGAACTCCTCGTCGTAGGTGAGCTCATCCTGGTAGCTGGCGCCAAGCAGGATGTAGAAGACATGCCCCTCGCCGTTATTGTGCAGGTAGTCCCGCACCATGCTCACCGATGGCGAGACACCGGTGACGGTGGAGAGCATGAAATGGTGGTGGGCCTTCTGGTCCAGGGTGAAGATGCCCTTGGCGCGAGGCCGGATGGACATGCAGTCGCCGGGCTGGAGATTCCACATGAGCGGCGTCAACTCGCCGTCGGGGACCAGCTCCACGAATACCTCTATCGTCTTCTCGTGGGGGGCCGAAGCAATGGAATAGGCTCGTTCGATGGGGCCGAGGCCCAGCGTACAGTACTGGCCGGGCTTGAAATTGAAGGACCCACCCTCTTCAGGCTCCAGCTTCAGGACCATCAGGTCATCGGTGATGTCAATGCGCTCCACGAGGCGCGCTTTGGGGAAGGCAGGATTCGGAGTCAGGTCGACTTCCCGTGCTCTGTCCGTTGCTGCTGACTCTACCATAGCCTCTCCCTCCTCCTTCCAGCATTTGCTTCCACTTGGTTTCAGTCTTGGCTCGGCCGCCCTGCGGACCGAGGGGGGCTAGTCCCACTCGATCCTGATCACCCGAGCCGGACGTACATCCAGTCCGCCAAGCATCGTTGCCGGCTCAAATTCTTCGCTGGCCTGCATATCTATGGCAAGCTGCCCGAACAGGCCGGTCGACGCCACCATGCCCCTGGGTATACGCGGGTCGATGCGGACCACTCCCGGCACCCTCTCAGCCTCCGTCTCGATCCTGATCTTGTCCCCTTCGGCCACACCCAAGTCCGTGGCGTCTTCCGGATTGACCTCGATCCATTCCTCACGGTTGATACGATTTCGCTTGCCTTTCAGGACTTCCATCTCCCGGTGCTGCTGCAACAGCACTCGCCCTGGGGCGAACCACAGCGGGAAGTCCTGGGGAGGCTCCGGCGCGGAGGAAAAGAACGAAGGCGAGAAGGGTATCGCCTTCCTTTCGCCGAATCCGTCAGCGTACAGCGTGGGTGTGCCCGGGTGGCCGACGGTGGGACAGGGCCATTGCAGGCCGCGATGCTGCCGGCTGGCATACAGCACCTGCGTGGGCTGAGGGCTTTCCAGCTGCGTTCGCAAAACCAGCGACCCCTCGCTCTCCAGGCGGCGGTGGGAGATCCCTCCGTAGATCGGGGCCACCTGCGCGATCTCGTCCATCACCTCTGAAGGTGTCATGGCGGGAAAGGTGTCGGGCTTCAGGCGAAGGCCCAACTGGCTGAACACCCAACTCTCTGGTCGCGAGCCGTCTTCCCTGGCCAGCGCCGGCCTGATCCGTTGCACGCGCCGCTCCAGGTTTGTGTATGTGCCATCCTTCTCGGCGAAGGTCACCCGCGGCAACACCACATCCGCTCGCTGGGCCAGTGGAGTAAGGAAGGTGTCCTGCACCACCAGCAGGTCCAGACCCGCCAGGGCCTCGAGGACATCGCCGAGCCGGCCGTTGGAGAAGTTGGAGCTGTTTCCGATGACGATCGCGGCCTTGAGGGCTCCGTTCCGGGCCGAGTCGATCATACCCGCCAGGCCCAGCCCGGGTTCCTGGGGAATCGAGATTCCCCAGGCGCGTTCGACTCTCTCCCTGTCCGCGTGGTCGTCAATTCGTCCGTATCCGGGGAGGCGGTCGGGCAGGCAACCCACGTCCCACGCCCCCTGCTCGTTTGCGCCGCGGCGCATGGGGTACAGGCCAGACCCGGGCCTGCCCAGGTTGCCGGTAAGCAGCACCAAGTTGGCCAGCGACAGCACGCAGTCCCTCTCCAAGGCCGCGGGTATGTTGTCGAGACCGTATATGACTGCGCCTTCGGACGCCTGGGCAAAGAGGCGCGCCGCCTCGGCGATGTCATCCGCAGACACCTGGGTTATGTCGGAAATCTCCTCCATTTCTCGGGAACGCAGTGTGTAGCGCAGCGTCGCGGGGCTCTCGCAGTTCCCTTCCAGCCACTCCTCGCGCTCCAGGCCCTGGTCAACGATGCTGCGCAGAATCCCGGCCAGCAACGTCAGCTCGGTGCCTGGAAGCGGCCGGAGCCACAGGTGGGCGTAGCGGGTGAGCTCTACTTCCCGGGCGTCGATTACCACCAGCTTTGTATTCTTCCGCGCCGCCCGCTTGACCGGGACCGCAACGACGTTGTGCTCCTCTGTTGCGTTGGCGTTGAAGGCCAGGATGCAGCTCGCCTGCTCCAGGTCCCAGATGGAGTTGGTGCAGGCCGCAATGCCCAGGGAAGACTCCAGTCCCAGGACCAGCTCAGGACTGGTGTTGGATGACTGGTCAACGTTGTTCGATCCCATCACGACGCGGGCGAACTTCTGGGCGAGGTAGTGCTCTTCGTTGGTGCTGGTGGGAGAGGTGATGAGGCCGAACTCGCCTCCGCTGACCTGGCCCAGCCGTTCGGCGACATAGTCCAGCGCCTCGTCCCAGGTCGTCTCCTCCAGCACTCCGGCCCGCCGGATGAGAGGTGCTGTGAGCCTGCTGGAGTCGTTGACGAACTCGAGGCCGAACTTGCCCCTGAAGCAAGCCTGTCCCTGGTTTGCCGGTGAATTGAGTTCCGGCACGGCACGGATCAACTCGCCCCCTGAGCCTGTCGAAGGGCCGTTGAACTCCAGGTTCAGCTGGCACCCGACCGGGCAGTGGGGGCAGATGGAGCGTTCGACCCGCCGGGCCTTTTCCCACTTGTGGTCCCGCTCCACAAGGGCGCCCACGGGGCAAACATCGATGCAGGCGCCGCAGAACTCGCAACCCGACTCAAGCAGCGAGGTGCCGAACGAAGTTCCCACAAGGGCCAGTCCGCCGCGCTCGGTGAAGCCAATGGCGTCGTCGCCTCGGAGCTCATCGCAGGCCCGCACGCACCGTCCGCACACGATGCACAGGTTATAGTCCCGGTCGTAGAATGGGTCGGACACTTCCAGCGGGATGTTGCGGTACTTGTAGCCCAGCGGCGACTCCAGGTTCATGCCCAGGTACCGCACCGTGTCCTTCAGCTCACACCGCTCGTTCTTCGGACAGGTCACGCACCGGTCGTTGACCGACACGTGCCTCAGGCAAACGTCGTTGGGCCCGCAGATGTCGATGCGATGGCAGGTCAGGCAGCCATTGGGATGCTCGGCGATCAGCATCTCCATCACGGACCGGCGGAGCTGGTCAACCGCTGGTATCTGGTTATGCACCACCATGCCGTCGGCGACGGGCAGGGTGCAGGCTGCGGGGTATCCGCGCTGCCCCTCGACTTCGATGACGCACATCCGGCAGGCGGCGTAGGGCTTCATGCCGGGGTGGTAGCACAGGTAAGGTACATAGATGCCGGCGTCGATTGCCGCCTCCAGCACCATCTTTCCCGGCTGGGTCGTTACTTCCACCCCGTCTATGCTGATCGTTATGTCGTCGGGCATTTCCCCTGACTGCTCCCGCTGCTGTCCGTGAATCTATCGCCGGGACCGTACGGGCGAGAAGCGCGGGCGCTGGCACACTCCGGTGGGGCAGGTGTGCTCCAGGATGTGCGCCTCGAACTCTCCCGGGAAGTACCTGAGTGCGGAAGACACCGGGTTGAATCCCAACTGCCCGTGTCCGCACAGCGAGCCCGCCTGCATGTTCTCCCCGGTGCTGCGCATGAGGTCAAGGTCTTCCGGCTCACCCTTCAGGTCGCAGATGCGCTCCAGGACTTCCAGCAGGTGGCTCATGCCCATTCGGCAGGGGAAGCACTTGCCGCACGACTCGTACTGGCAGAAGGCCACCAGCGAACGGGTCAGGTCAACGACGCAGGTGTCCTCGTCAGCGGCGATGACTCCGCCGGACCCCAGTATGGCCCCGGCGTTCCGTAGCACCTCGAAGTCAAGCACGATGTCGACGTTGTCGGCGCCGAGCACGCCGCCCAACGGGCCGCCGGTCTGCAGGAGTTTCAGCTGCTTCCCGTCGCGGATGCCCCCGGCAGCCTCGTACAGCACGTCCTTCAGGTTGATCCCGAGAGGGACTTCCATCATGCCGGTGTAGTTCAGCGAACCCGACAGACAGAGAATGGCCGTGCCGGTGCTGCGCTCATGTCCGATACCGGCAAACCATTCTCCGCCCTTCGACATGATCTCCGGGACATACGACAGAGTCTTCACGTTGTTGATGTTGGTGGGCCTACCGAAGAGGCCGAACTGCGCCGGAAACGGAGGCCGGAAACGGGGCATGGCCCTCTTTCCTTCGATGGCTTCCATCAGCGCGCTTTCTTCGCCGGCCACGTACGAGTCGCCGGTCAGCGCAACTTCGATATCGAAGCTGAAGTCGGAGCCGAAGATATTCTCCCCCAACAGTCCCAGTTCGTATGCCTGCTGTACCGCGGCGCGGCACCGGTCGATAGGCCCGTCATGCCCGTGCCGGATGAAGATGTAGCCCTTCCTCGCGCCGGTGGCATAGCCGCATAGGATGACGCCTTCGACCAGGGTGTGAGGGTCGCTTTCCAGGATGGCCTTGTCGTTGAATGCGCCCGGATCGCCCTCCTCGCAGTTGCAGAGAACGTACTTGTCCCGGGAGGGATTGCCAGCCAGGAAGCGCCACTTGGTGGCCGTGGGAAACGCCGCTCCGCCCCTTCCCCGAAGGCCGGAGTCGTTGACCTGTTGCAGGGCGTCCTCGGGCGTCATTTCCAGGAGGGCGCGGTTCAGCGCCCGGTAACCGCCGGTGGCGATGTACTGGTAGATGTCGAATGGATCGATGTTTCCCGCATTCCGAAGCGCGATCCGGTTTTCCCAGACCCGCATGGGATGGAGCGCCAGGTCCCTCAGGCCGACTGGCGGCTCAAAGTCGTCTCCCGCATCATCAGGAGCCAGGTAACCCAGGGCCAGTTCTTCCAGCGGTTGCCCGCCCACGACATGGGACCTGACGACCTCGGCGGCTCGCTCTGGGTCGAAGTTGCCGTAAAAGACCCTGGGACCGCCGGGCAACTGAACGTCGAGCAGCGGCTCGGCGTAGCAGAGCCCGAAACACCCGACCTCGGAAACGCGGGCGTCCACTCCCTGGTTCTGCACGGCCTCCCGCAGCGAAGCGACTACTGCGTCGGCCCCCGCGGCCAGGCCGCACAGCGCCGTACCGACCCGTAGCCAAGGGTGCGCGGCATCCGCCTCCCAGCGAGTGAGCGCCTCGGCCTCCAATTGTTCGTAGCTAGCGGGCATGTATCTCTACGGCTTCCGCATTCAGAAGTTTGGATACGCGCTTGGCAGCGGACCCGGGCTTGATCCGCCCTTCAAGGTGGTGGTCGACGGACATTACCGGGGCCTGGGAGCACGCCCCCAGGCAGGTGTTCAACCGCACCGACAGGCTGTGGTCCGGGCGCTCCCCTTCTTCCTCCAGTCCCGCTGCTTCGAGGACGGCCTCCACCACGGCCATGGCGCCCATAAGGTGGCACGAAGCCCCCCAGCAGACCTCGACCTGGCGGGCCGCCGGAGGCTCGAACCGGAAGTTGGGGTAAAAGGAAGCGACGGCCCAGACATCGTTGACCGTCGCGCCGGTGAATTCCGCGACCCTTTCCACCGCTTCCCGGGGGATATAGTGAAGCTCATCCTCCACTGCAAGGAGGGAAGAGAGGATAGTAACTGTTGGCTGAGTCTGACTACGGACGGCCCGGTCTATCCGCTGTTCCAGACCATCCATCGATCGGACTCCTGGGCAGAAATTACGGCAAGCGCGGCCCTGTTTCAAGGACGCTCTGCCATCTACGCCGTCATGTTCGTGAAAGATATTACAATCAGGTTGATACTAGCATAGACGCAGACTCAGATTCAATTGTCACGCAGAATCGCAAGGGCCTTTTAATTCTCCCTCTCCCTTGAGGGAGAGGGTTGGGGTGAGGGTGAATTCCCGGCCACCAGCGGCCACGAAAAGGACCGGGGCACGCCCCCACCCTAACCCTCCCCCGGAGGGAGAGGGAACTTCCCAAAAACCCTGCGCCAACGAAAAGAGGCGGGGATTCAACCCGCCTCTCAATGGTCTAATCCGTTCCCGGCCTGGGTACCGCTATTCGACGCGGGCCACGCTTCCCAACAGGATGCGCTCCACGTCGGGGAGCAGGGCCTCCGCCCGCTCGCGGCACTCGTCGTCGGTCAGGCTGGACAGCGGGTGCGGCGCGACGGCGTACTCGTACTCCGGCACCCCCATCATGCGGGTCATGGCCTTGGCCGTGTTGTTGAAGACATGGGTGATGATGGAGGCGGTGGGAAGACCCAGGCGCTCCATTTCGATCCCGTCGTGCACACTGCACGAACTGCAGGACCCTCAATCACCCACCCCGGTGATCAGCACGTCCACGCCGTTCAGCATGTCCTCGACGACTTCCGGCTTGGTGGGCAGAGATGCCGAATGCTTGTTGAACATCCGGACCTCCTTCAGCCCGTACTTTTCCTGGAGCATACGCCCCAGCTCGTTCAGCACCTTGTCGGAGTTGGCCTTGGAGTTTTCAAGCAGTCCGAGGGTCTTCCCTTCCAGGGTATTTGGCCTATCGTTCAGGCGGAAGTCCCCGACCGGCAATTCCAGTCCTGCGGGATTCACCAACCTGACGTTCCTGACCGTCACTGTATCCGCCATAACGTCCTCCTCGTGGGAGCATCTTTCCTGACAGGCAGTGAACAACAACCCGCCGGATTTTTCAAGTCCCGTGGCTAATAACCCGCCACTTCAATCTTGCGAGTGCGGATCTGGTAGTTGGTGGTGTCGATGATGGCGCTGTTGCGGCCGCCGGTGCCGCCGCCCATAACGATGATGATGTCGTCAGGCTCCCGGGAGCAACGGCGGAGGATCTGGTCGTCGCCTTCCCGCTCGGGCCCCTGGGCCACTCCCAAACGAATGAGCTCCGATTGCGGCCGGGCCGCGTGCTCCATCAGGTACTCCTGGATGCCCCGGCGCGTCCAGCCGTCATTGCCCAGGGTGATGGCGTGCTCCGGCCCGAACACCAGCGCCCACTGCGCCGGGAACCGCCAGGCGAGCGCCGCGCTCCGCAGGGTGTCGGCCACAGATGCCAGGATGGTCTCGCCGGTGTGCCCGTAGGCGTTGTTGACGGTGATGGGGTTGTAGGCCACGGCTATGGTGACCGTGCTGTCTCCGGCCTGGAAGCCGCGACTGACGTGCAGTGGCTCCCAGGGCGAGTCCTCCTCATTTTCGGCAAACGTCAGGGTGTACTTGCTGGGATTGCCGAGGGTTCCCCGGTCCAGGATTCCCGGCCGGGCCTCGAAGCCGTTCATGAAGCACAACCGCACGGCACGGCCCAGGCAGGCGTTGGCCCGGTTGCCGGGGCCGAAGATGCCGTCCTTGGCGTTCATCTCCAACGTGTGCCGGATCGGGCCGTTGACTATCATCAGGATGGCGGGGGAACTGGTGGATGAAGCCGCCATGTTGACGTAGTTCTTCTCTTCGTCCAGCGTACGCAGGGCGGTGGTCAGGACCGGGAAGTACTCCGGCAGGCAGCCGGCCATCACGGCGTTGGCGGCGGCGTTCTCGGCGGTCAACACCCGGCGGCGCATTTCGAAGGTGATGATCTCCTCTTCCCCGGTCATGCCGGACAACTCCAGCATCTCCCGCACCTTGTATTCCACCGGCGGCACAACAGGCAGGCCGTCGCTCCAGCCCAGCCGGTAGCACTCCTCAATGATCTCAATGGTGTCGCTGGTCTCAATGATGTCGGAACGGTTCATATCAGATGCCATCCAAACTTTGCTTTCTGAATTTGACGCAAAGGCGCAAAGACGCAAAGATTTTTATTCTTCTATACGTTCAGGCGGAGCTGCACGCCGGCCTTTTCTTCCTGGATCTTGGCCACGGCGTCGGAGTCTTCCGGGCCGAAGCCGCGGAACATGGCCTCCACGTGACGCTGGTCGACCAGGTTGGAGAGGTCCATGGGCACGCCGTATTCGCGGCCCAGATCCGTGGCCAGCCTCACGTCCTTGGCGGCCAGGGCGGTGGCGAATCCCGGCTCGAAGTTGCCCTGGAAGAGGAACCGGGCGAACTTCTCGGTCAGACGCCGGGAACTACCGGAACTGTGGGCGATGACATCGGCCAGCGTGGCCAGGTCGACGCCCGCCTTGACGCCCAGGGTCAGCGCCTCGGACAGGAGGACGCCGATGCCCATGCTCATCAGGTTGTTGCAGATCTTGCAGACCGAGCCTGCGCCGATGTCGCCGCAGTAGACCACATGGCTCCCGATTGCGCCCAGGGTGGACTCGAAGCGGTCGAAGGTGGCCTTGTCGCCGCCGACCATCACCGCCAGTGTCCCCGCAGCCGCACCGTAGGTGCCGCCGCTGACCGGCGAGTCCAGCAGGGTCACGCCGCGCTCGGCGCAGGTTTCGTGCAAACGCCGGACTACCGTGGGCGAGTTGGTCGAGAGATCGAAGATGACCGTGCCGCTACCGGCGCCCTCCAGGACCCCGTCCTCGCCCGCTATTACCGCCTCGACGTCCCTGGGGACGGGCAGACTGGTTAGGACCGCGTCGTTGCCCGGGACGGCCTCTTTGGGGCTGTCCGCCCACTCGGCGCCCATCTCCAGCAGGTTGGTTGCGGCCTCGCGACGCAGGTCGTGAACGGTTAGCTGGTGGCCGGCCTTGATCAGATTGGCGGCCATCGGATTGCCCATATTGCCGGTTCCGATGAACCCTAGTTTCATCGCCTTCTCTCCTGTCTCGTTGTCCCCGGTCGCCAGGGCCAGAGCTTCGTTGTCCCCGGTCGCCAGGGCCGGGACCTCTTTGTCCCCGGTCGTACGCGGGCCGCTGCCCGCGGTCGCCGGGCGCCGGGCCTCGACCTCCCCGGTCGTATCCGGGTTGCGGGCCTCGGTCATCCGGCCGCGACTGCTCCCTGAGGCGGACCCTGGGCTGCTCATCGTCCGACAGGTCGCCGGGGCCGTAGTTTCCGACGTTTTCCCGGCGGTATGGCGGCGCATACCCGCTGGGGGTGGGCCGTCCTTCGACGCGCTCAGGACGAGTGGAACCGCCGGGCCTTTCTGTTGGCGGTGAGCCTGTCGAACCACGGGCCGCCTGCTCGTCGAAAGTCTCCTTGGCGATGCGGAACGCATTGACCGCGGCAGGCATACCACCGTAGAACACCATCTGCGCGATGATCTCGGAGATTTCCTCTTCCGTCACGCCGATGTGCAGGGCGCCGGTGATGTGGCGCTTGATCATCTGCGGGCTATGCCCCAGGACCACCAGCGCCGCGATGGTGCAGAGGCTGCGGGTCCGCAGGTCGACCGCGGGGCGGTTGTATATCTCGCCGTAGACCACGGCATCAACGAGCCGCATAACGTCGGGGGCCAGTTCCGCCATCGCCGCCGGTGGCTGGGGGTTGTTGTCCGGCCCGTAGTAGCGCATACGGAAATCGGCCGCGGCCTCGTCTAGGTCGGTTACAAGGTCTTCGTCTTCGTCGTCCTCGTCATCCTCTTCCAGTTCGTCATCGAGGCCGGGCTGGTAGGGACGCAGGTACGGGTCTTCTTCTTCGTAGTTTTCAGTGGTCACGGCAACGCCCTCACCCCTTCGACAAGCTCAGGACAGGCTCTAGCCCTCTCCCTCTGGGAGAGGGAATTTTGGCGCGTTATTGGCGCGTTAGAGGATCTGCCAGTAGCGGCGGCCTTCCTTCCTTATGACCCGTCCGATGTGGTCGTCAGGGTGGAAGTGGCCGGCGGCAATCACCACGTTCTCGGCTTCGGCCACGTCAAGGACACGCTCGCGGTTGCGCTGGCTGGCTTCCTTGTCGGTGTCGACGCCGGCGGTCCAGTCGGGGCGCTCCACCTGTACCTTGCTGTGCAGCAGGTCGCCGACCACCATGGCCCGCTCGCCGTTGGAGGTGATATCGATGACCATGTGCCCCGGGGTGTGGCCGGAGGCGGTCAGCATCTTCACTTCGCCGGTGATGGTGTGCTCGTCGTCGACCAGATCCATTGCGCCCATGCCCTCCAGCGGTACGACGCTGTTGGTGACCTGTGGTGCGCTGCCTATCACGTCCGGCTTGGTGAAGTATTCCCAGTCCAGCCGAGGCACCAGGTACCTGGCCTTGGGGAAGGTAGGCGCCGGGATCTCCCCCGTGTAGTCCACGTTCCAGCCCACGTGGTCGCCGTGCAGGTGAGTGTGCGCGACTACATCGATGTCTTCCGGGTTGACGCCTTTCAGCTTGAGCTGGTTCACCAGGTCGCCGGTGCGGTTGCCGCGCTCAGGGTGCGGGCCGGGACCCATGCCGGTGTCCACCATGATGGTCTTGCCCTCGGACCGGAGGAAGAAGTGCAGGTAGTACAACTGTAACTGCCCGCACTCCAGGGCGTGCTGGTGGTCGGCCCAGTCAGGCTCTGCGGTGGTGGGGAACATCATCCACGGGTCTCGCGGCGGCGGCACCATGTCCAGCACGGCGACGATATCTACGTTGCCAATCGTGATCTGCCCTGCCATTTCGGGCCTCCTCGATAATTTGTCTATCAGGACAGGAGTTAGGCAGTTGGCGATTTCACCCCCACCCTAACCCTCCCCTCAAGAGGGAGAGAATATCTGAACCGCGTAAATCCTGATTCAGACAAAGCGTCGGTTAATACTGGACGAGGGACACCACGTCCCGGCCTCCGAGCCGGCTGCGTCCATTCAGGAATTCAAGCTCGATAACCACGGCCAGCCGGGCGACCACCCCACCGCAGGATTCGACAAGGCGCGACGCTGCGGAAAGTGTCCCGCCGATGGCCAGCAGGTCATCGATAATCAGTGCCCTCTGCCCCGGAGAAATGCCGTCCGTGTGAATCTCCAATACGTTCGACCCGTATTCCAGGTCGTACTCTACCGAATGGGTGATGGACGGAAGCTTGCCCGCCTTCCGGACCGGCACCAGTGGCTTTCCCATCTCCCTGGCCATCGGGGCCCCGAATATGAACCCGCGGGACTCAATCGCAACCACCGTATCGAAGTCGGTTTTCCCGCAGTGTTCAATCAGCTGGTGGATGGTGTGATCGAAGGCCTTGGGCGACGCCAGCAAAGGTGTTATGTCGCGGAAAAGAATTCCCGGCTCAGGGAAATCCGGAATGTCTCGAATGTAGTCCTTGAGGTCCATCTGGGCTGAAACACCTGGCCCGGCCCTTCGTCCTGCTTTGACCGTAAGGGAACGGGGAACATTTTCACTCCTAGCAGCGCGGGCAGTGTATGTTACACCCCCCTGGCAGTCAACCCGACCGCGGTGCGGGCGGGGATCGGGCTGCCGAATGTCACGAAATGCGACGATAGTTGTTTGACTTGACTACAAATAGGAAATATAATGATTTCTGTTTTCCGGCTGGGCCTTCATGAGTTGCCGGCAAGCGAATAGCCCCGCTGACGTGGGGCTATTTTGTAGTGTCTTGCCAAGGCTTTGGGCGCCTGCCGGTTACGGGGGCCGGTTCCAAACGGGTTCGTTGAAGCCCCTGTGGCGCAATGGAAGCGCAGTCGATTTGTAATCGACAGGTTAGGGGTTCGAATCCCCTCTGGGGCTCCAATCGCTCATAATCGCCTCGAAGGCCGGTGGGATCTCCGGCGCGCGGCGGATTGCGTCGCCAGAGGATTGTGTGCGAATATGGATAGGCCCTCGCTGTATGGAGGGGTGGGTGAGTGGTTAAAGCCACCAGACTGTAAATCTGGCGTCCGGAAGGGCTTCGCAGGTTCGAATCCTGCCCCCTCCACCATATAGTCCGGAATCGTGAGCAGGATCGCCGAAACTGGAGGGTTCCGCTCACATCTCGGGATTCACAACCCAAGGAACCATGCCCAGATAGCTCAGCGGTAGAGCACGTTCTTGGTAAGAACGGGGTCGGCGGTTCAATCCCGCCTCTGGGCTCCAGAATTTCGTCCGCATTTGTTGTAGGGGATTGATTAAGGAGGACACGGCACAACATGGCCAGACAGCAGTTCGACCGGTCGAAGGATCACGTGAACGTCGGAACCATCGGGCACGTGGACCACGGGAAGACCACCCTGACTTCAGCCATCACCAAGGTACTGGCGGACCGGGGCCAGGCCAGGTACCTGGACATGGACTCCATTGACAACGCCCCGGAGGAAAAGGCCCGCGGCGTGACCATCGCCATCGCTCACGTGGAGTACGAAACGGAACAGCGCCACTACGCTCACGTGGACTGTCCCGGACACGCCGACTACATCAAGAACATGATCACAGGCGCGGCCCAGATGGATGGCGCGGTGCTGGTGGTCAGCGCTCCCGACGGGCCGATGCCCCAGACCCGTGAGCACATCCTCCTGGCCCGCCAGGTGGAAGTGCCCCGCATCCTGGTCGCCCTGAACAAGGTCGACATGATGGATGACGAGGAACTCCTGGAACTGGTGGAGCTCGAGATTCGCGACCTGCTCAACCGCTACGACTTCCCTGGCGACGACACGCCCATCGTGCGCGTCAGTGGCCTCAAGGCCCTCGAGGGCGACCCCGAGTACGAGCAGGGCATAGTCGAACTCGTCACCGCCATGGACGACTGGATCCCGGTGCCCCCTCGGGCGACCGACCTTCCCTTCCTGATGCCCATCGAAGACGTCTTCGGCATCAAGGGCCGCGGCACCGTCGTAACCGGCCGTGTCGAGCGCGGGACCATCAAGGTCGGCGAGCCGGTGGAAATCATCCGCTTCGGCGACACCAGGGCCACCGTGGCCACCGGTCTCGAGATGTTCCACAAGTCTCTCGACGTCTCTCAGGCCGGCGACGCCGTGGGCGTGCTGCTCCGCGGCGTTGACCGCGACGAGGTGGAGCGCGGGCAGGTGCTGGTCAAGCCCGGTTCCATGCGCCCATACACCAAGGCCAAGGCCGAGGTGTATGTTCTGAGCCGCGAGGAGGGCGGGCGACATACCCCGTTCTTCACCGGCTACAAGCCCCAGTTCTACATCCGCACCAGCGACATCACCGGCTCCATCGGACTGCCGGAAGGCGTGGAGATGGTGATGCCTGGCGACAACGTCCAGATGGACATCGAATTGATCTCCCCGGTGCCCCTGGAGAGCGGGATGCGTTTCGCCATCCGCGAGGGCGGCCGCACGGTGGGTTCGGGCGTGATCACCGAGGTGGTGGACTAGAATGGCCCGCAAGACCGCAGACATCCGGCAGATCATCACACTTCAGTGTGGTGACTGCCGGGAACGCAACTACACGTCGATGAAGAACCGGCGCAACGACCCCCAGCGGCTGGAGCTGAAGAAGTACTGCTCCCGCTGCCGCAGCCACCGCGTTCACCGCGAAGTGAGGTAGTCAGGTGGCGAGGGCCGGATCGTCGCGCGCCCAGCGAATCCTCGCCCCCACGGGGGGCGGGCGGATTACGCCCGTACAGTTCCTTCGGGAGACGTACGAGGAACTGCGGAAATGCGTCTGGCCCAGCCGGGAGGAGACGGCCCGCCTGACCATGGTGGTCATCGTCCTGGCAGTGGCCGCAGGCTTCTTCCTGGGAGGCCTGGACCGGGTATTTGCAGAGTTGTTCGACCGGGTGATTTTCGGTCTCTAGGCAAGCCGGTCCCTCCTTCTGAGAGTGAACTCAACCCGCCCCCGGCCTGCCAATAGGGCTGGGGGCGGGATTCATCAGTCGGGAAGGTTCGTATGACGAACGCCAACGACATATCCGATGCCGGAACGCAGGCCGAAGACCTGCGCTGGTACATCGTGCACACCTACTCCGGCCAGGAAGACCTGGTGGAGAAGAATCTCAACCTGCGAATCAACAGCCTCGACATGGAAGACCGCATCAAGCAGGTGTTGGTCCCGACCGAGGAAGAGGTCGTCTTCAAGGACGGCAAGCGCCGCTCGGAGCGCAAGAAGCTCTTCCCTGGATACATCCTCGTCCGGATGGCCATGGACGACGAGAGTTGGTACGCCGTCCGCAACACGCCGGGAGTTACCGGCTTCGTCTCCACCGAGGACGAACGGGACAGCAGGCCGAAGCCCGTGCCCTTGGAAGACAAGCAGATCGAGGATATCCTGCGACAGGTTGAATCCGACTCGGCCCGGGTCAAGATCGCCCTGGAGCGCGGCGAGACGGTCCGAATCACCGAGGGCCCGTTCGTCGACTTCATCGGCGCCATAAACGACGTCGATGAGGGCAAAGGCAAGGTACGGGTGCTGGTATCCTTCTTCGGCCGAGAAACACCTGTGGAGCTGGATTTCCTGCAGGTAGAGAGAATCTAACCGATAGCCCAAGCCGGCCGCCCTGTCCGGGTGAGGCGGCTGACACCATCAGGAGTCCCAAGTGGCGAAGAAAATCCGCGCAATCATCAAGCTGCAACTGGAGGCCGGAAAGGCAACCCCTGCCCCGCCCGTAGGCCCGGCCCTCGGTCAGCACGGCGTCAACATCATGGGCTTTGTCAAGGAATACAACGCCCGGACGGCCAACGATGCAGGCACCATCGTACCCGTGCACCTGACGGTGTACGAGGACCGGTCGTTCACCTTCGTCACGCGGACGCCGCCAGCCTCCGAGCTCCTTCGGAAGGCCGCGGGCGTGGAGAAGGGGGCCTCGGATTTCCGGGAGGGCCAGGTTGGCAGCATCAGCAGAGGCGCTCTGAGGGAAATAGCCCAGACCAAGCTGGCGGACCTGAACGCAGGCAGCGTGGAAGAAGCAATGTCAATCATTGAAGGCACCGCCCGAAGCATGGGCATCCAGGTGTCGGGGGAGTAAGCAATGCCCAGCCGCAGCCGCCGGTACAGCACCGTGGCGGAACGCGTCGAGCCGGACAGGCTCTACGGCCCCGCTGAAGCAATCGACCTGCTCAAGGAACTGTCCACCGCCAAGTTCGACGAAACGGTGGAATTCCATCTAAGGACCAACGTCGACCCTCGCCACGCCGACCAGATGGTCCGCGGCGTCGTCGGCCTGCCGCACGGAATCGGCAAGACCATCCGGGTGCTGGTTTTCACCGGCCCCGACGGCAGCGAGATTGCCCGCCAGGCTGGCGCAGACTACGTGGGCGAGGACGATCTAATCGAACGCATCGAGGGCGGGTGGGTCGACTTCGACGTCGGACTCGCCACCCCACAGGTCATGCCGAAGATCGGCAAGCTGGGCCGCATCCTCGGGCGCCGGGGACTGATGCCCAATCCCCGCTCCGGAACCATGGTGCAACCCCAGGACTTGCCGCGCGCGATCCAGGAAGCCAAGGGCGGCCGCACCGAGTATCGCACGGACCGCACGGCGATCATCCATTGCGCCATCGGCAAGATCAGCTTCGAGACCGAAATGCTCCAGGGCAACCTCGCCGCCCTGACCGACGCCATCACCAGGGACCGCCCGGCGGCGCTGAAGGGCCAGTACTTCCGCTCGGCTTACCTTTCATCCAGCATGGGCCCGAGCGTGCCGGTCGACCTCGTCGCCCTGCAGGCGTTGCGCCCCGAAGACTAGCCTGTTACACTCGTTTGACAACAATTGAAGAGCCCACGCCAAAGACAGCGGGTCCCTTGGGGATAATGGGTTAACCGCCCGCCGAGGCGCGACGATAACCAATCAGGGTAATGTTGCCCTGCGCCGCGTCTTATGGCCCGCGCAGGGCTTTTCTTTTGCGAACTCGCAAAGGAGGTGGAATTTGCCGACTCAGGAGAAAATGGACCGGGTCCAGGAACTGAAGGAGCAACTGGAGCGCTGCACCATAGCCTTCGGCGCCGATTACACCCGGACTTCGGTAAACCAGATGACCGAACTGCGCCGTGCAATGCGCGCCGGCGGCATCGACTTCACCGTGGTGAAGAACACGCTGATGTACCTGGCCGCCGAGGAGGCGGGTAAGCCGCAGGTCAGAGACATCGTACAGGGTCCCACGGCCGTGGCCTTCGGGTACGACGATCCGGCCGCTGCCGCCAAGACCATGGCCGACTACGCGCGCGTCAACGCCAACACATTCTCCATCCGGGGAGCCGTGCTGGGCGACGGCGCGCCGATGGGGCCGGAAGGGGTCACCCGACTGGCGACGCTGCCACCCAAGCCGGTGATGCTGGCCACCCTGCTGGCCCAGATGCAGGCCCCCCTGTCCCGCCTCGTCGGCGCCCTGAACGGGCCGGTCCAGGGCCTGGACAACGTGCTTCGGGCCCGGATGAGCCAGCTGGAAGAAGCCTAGATACGTCGACACCAAATTCAGACTGCGAGGACTGACAATGGCACTCACGAAGGATGAAATCATCAGCGCCATCAAGGAAATGAACGTGGTTGACCTGGCCGACCTGGTCAAGTCGCTGGAGGACGAGTTCGGTGTGACCGCCGCCGCGCCGGTGGCCGTGGCCGCCGCTCCCGCCGGCGGCGACGCTCCCGCCGCAGCCGCCGAGGAGGAAAAGACCGAGTTCGAGGTCCACATCCGCGAGATCGGCCCCAACAAGATCAACGTCATCAAGGCCGTCCGCGAGGTTACATCCCTCGGCCTGCGCGAGGCCAAGGAGCTGGTGGAATCCGCTCCTGCCGCCGTCAAGGAGGCAGTGCCCCGCGACGAGGCTGACTCCGTAAAGGAGAAGCTGGAAGAGGCCGGGGCAGTCGTAGAGGTCCGCTAGCAGCATTCCTCCCGACCGGAGGTGTTTCATGGGCCGGAAAGACCGGGAACGATTCTTGAGGCTGAAGGAAGCAAACCCGGACTACCAGGGATTCCGGGGGACGGCAACGGTCGAAGCCGCCGCCCCTCCGCCGCCACCGGCGACCGAATCGGTGACCTGCTCAGTGTGCAACCGGCGGCGCAACGTAAACGTGGACAGCATCCCGGAAGATCGAAGCTCCTACGTTTGCCTGCGTTGCCAGGAGGAAGTGCAGGCAGCCTGATCGCGGTGTGCCTCCCGATAACCTCCAGGGAACCTTGCATCGAAAGGGCCCGCCCGCCAATCCCGGCGGCGCGGGCCTTTCCCATATTCCGGCAGGAAGCCGGCCAGTCCTTTTCATAGGGCCTTTTCAAAGTCACTACTATCCCCTCCCACGACTCCTCTCATGGTGATGGTTCAACATGGTGAGCTTGTCGAACTATCACCATGTCGAACCATCGGCGGCTTGACGGGGCATCCTTCGACAAGCTCAGGATGAATAGATTTCGGCTAATGAAGTTACTTTGAGGGCTACCGGAACAGGGGAAGCTGGCCATCGAGGTGGTCATAGGCCGCATTGAACTGCCGCTCGCCTCCCATGCCGGTGGGCACTTCCTCGTAATCCACCGGGATGTCCGGCTGGACCGATTTTTCGCCCACCCAGGCCCCGCCGGCCGTATACCACCGGGAGGTGGGGATGTACAGCGCGGACTCATCGCTGAGCTCGACAAAGCTGTAGTCCGAACCCTCGCCGAAGGTGGGAACTCCCACGACTGTGGCGCGGCCCGCCTCCTGCAGGGCGGCCGCCACCGCCTCCGCCTCTCCAATGGTCTGGCCATCCACCATCACCGCGATCAGAAGGTCTTCTATCGAAAGCCTGGCGTCGTCTTCAGGAAAACGGTGTTCGGTATGCTCCCCCTGTCTCGTCTCAACGCTCCTGAACAGGCCTCCCGGGGGCAAGAAGTGGCCGGCCACCTCGGCCGCCGCATCCGGTGAGCCGCCGGGGTTCCGCCGGAGATCGAGAATCAATGCGAGCATGTCAACCTGGTTCAGGCGCTCCAGCGCGTCGAACACCTGCTGCCCCGTGTTGTCCCGGAACTGGTAGACGCGCAGGTAGCCTATGCCTCCCTGCAACAGTTGGGTGCCGATTGTCGGCAATTCCACATTCCCGCGAAATACCTCCATCTCCACGGGCTCGGGCTCGTTTACTCTCCCCAGTTGTAGCAGAACCTTGGTGCCCTCTTCTCCCCTGATTCTTTCGCCCACCTCGGAAGGAGTCGCATCTCCGATGGGCACCCCTTCGACTGCCAGCAGGGCATCGCCTGGTTCGATGCCAGCCTTCTGGGCCGGAGAGTCATCGAATGGGAACAGGAAGATCTGGTTGTTCTCGGCCACCACCCTGGCGCCGATTCCGAGGTACGACCCCTCGATGCTGCGTTCCAGCGTTTCCCGGGCCTCGGGCAGCTGCTCCGCCGTCAGGTATGACGCGCCGGATTCAGGCAGCCCGTTCATCAGTCCCCGCAAGAGTACCTGTGAGAGCTCATCCGACTCTACGTCCGGGTTGTCCCGGCGATAGATCTGCGTCGCTCTCCACACGTCGACCAGTGATGGTGGGACAATTTCCGGCACCTGTCCCCTCATTCGCCCCAGATCGGTAAGGAACGGGTAGGGGTCTATGTCCCCCAGTTCCATCAGACGTTCGATAGCGCCCCCTGCCACGCTGGGTTCGTCGAACTCGTGGGGGGCCACGTAGTTCTCCTCTAGGGCGCCCCACGCCTCCCAGACCAAGGCGAGGTCATCGGCGCTATGGTCCGGTTCCGGCTGTTCGCTCTCGGCGCACGCAATCGCAAGCGCCGGAATCAGGATCGCGAGCGCCCCCAGCAGGAGCCGGTTCAGCAGGCGGGAAGCGTTACTTGAAAGCAAATTGAAGTCCTTCATTCACCAAGTCCCAGGCAGGGGCATTGTAGCAAACGGCAGGTTGAGGTCAGCACTGGCAGCGTTGCCATCGGGAAAGCGGGCCATGTACACTGGCCCCGCCAGGGATTTCGCCGATTGACCGGCATTTCCGGTAACAGGCGGCCCTGCCGCACTCGCCAACCGGCAAGGAGAGAGACTGAAAATGATCAAGGTAACCGTTCTCTACCCCAACGAAGAGGGCAAGAAATTCGATTTCGACTACTGGGCCGGAACCCACATGGAGATCGTCCATCGCCTTCTCGACCCGATGGGCCTGACCCGCAGTGAACTGGAGAAGGGCGTGTCGGCAGCCGACCCCAATGCTCCCGCGCCCTTCACGGCCATGGCTACCCTGTACTTCAACACCACCGACGAAGTGCATGAGGGTTTCAAGACCCACGGCCGGGAAATCCTGGGCGACATCAAGAATTACACAGACATTTCGCCGCAGTACCAGATCAGCGAAGTATTGTAGACCCCAGGGTACCCTGGCTCCCGGATTTTAGTGATTCACGCGGGCGGTCCGGCCACGGGCCGCCCTTGCCGGTAACCGTCCGGCTGACGGGTTTTCGGCGCGACATAGATACGCTTTACTAAACGCATTCGGATTGCAGGAAAGGCCATACATGACACAGCGGGACGCAGAAAACGGTCCACACGGCTCTCCCCAACTGGCAACGCTCTCGGAGCGGCTGATCAGGGAACACTGGGATTTCTACCCAACCGCAGGTTCCCGTATTGGCCGCCACGAGTACGACGGACAGCTTGCCGACCTTTCGCCTGCCAGCCTGAGCAGACGGACGGAAGAAATCCGCCGGGGCCTATCGGACCTTGCCACTCTGGACGCCGCATCCCTGGGTCCGGAAGAGCGGCTCACGTACAGGATGCTGGAGCTTTTCCTGCGGCGCGAACTGTTTACGTTCGAGGAAATGCGCCCGCTGGAAAACAACCCCATGCGTCAGGCAGGCTTCCTGAACATGGGCGGCTACGTGCGCCGTGACTATGCCCCCGTCGAGGACAGGCTCAGGTCGGCAACAGCCGCACTGCGCCAGGTGCCCGAATTCCTCCAGGTGCTGGATGCTGCCCTTCGCGATGACCTGTCGCCCCACATGGTGGACATGAGCGTGGAGAGCTACGGCGGGATGTCCAGTTTCTACCGCACCGACCTAGCCGGGTTCGCCTCCGCAGTCAGCGATGAAGCGATTGCCAAGAACTTCACTACCGCCATCGACGTTGCTGCGAACGCCCTTGACGGCTTCGTCGGCAAACTGCGGGACCGCGCCCGTGCCAGCGAACAGGCCTTCGCCATCGGCAGCCGGCTGTACTCCCGAATGCTGGAGACCGGGGAGGCCCTGGACCTGCCGCTGGACCGGATTACGGCCGTGGGGCAGGCCAACCTGGAACGGAACCTGGAGCTGCTGAACGAGGTTGCCGCGAGAATAGCGCCGAGCAGGCCGGTGCAGTCCATCGTCGCCGACATCAGCCGGGATCACCCGACCGCCGAACGACTGATCCCGGACACGCTCGAATTGCTGGAGGACATCCGGCAGGCGCTGGTCGACCACGACATCATCACCCTGCCTTCCGAAGACCGGTGCCAGGTAACGGAAACGCCCGCCTACATGCGCTACGCCTTCGCGGCCATGGACAGCGCGGGCGCCCTGGAAACCAGGGCCACCGAGTCCTTCTACTACGTGACCCCGGTGGAGGAACACTGGACGCTGGAGCAGGCCGACGAGTGGCTGTCCAAGTTTGACTACAACACCCTGAGAATCATCTCGATTCACGAAGTATACCCGGGCCACTTCGTCCACAACCTGCACAACCGCTACGGCAGGCCGTTGCCGCTGGTGAACCGCGCCGCCACCTCCTATGCGTTCAGCGAGGGGTGGGCCCACTACACCGAGCAGATGATGCTGGAGACGGAGTACGGGAAAGACAGGCCCGAGTTGCTCCTGACGCAACTGCTCGAGGCGCTGGTGAGGAACTGCCGTTACATGTGCTCCATCGCCATGCACACGGGAGACATGACGGTCGAAGAGGCGACGCGATTCTTCATGGACAACTCCTTCATGGCGGAACTCCCGTCAAGAAGGGAGGCCCTCAGGGGCACATTCGACCCGGGCTATCTAAACTACACCCTGGGCAAACTGATGATCCTGAAGCTGAGGGAGGACTACCGGAAGGAACAGAACGGCGGATACTCGCTGAAGAGCTTCCACGACCGTCTGCTTTCCTACGGAGCCCCGCAGCTCCCGCTGCTGAGGGAGGCCATGCTCGCGAACGGAGGATCGCCCCTCTAGGCAGCAGCCGGAGCGCTGGCGTCGCTGATGCAGCTAGGTCCGGAAGTTGAGCCTGCGGAAAGCCTCTCCGTAGTCGGCTCCGCTGTCGCCCGCTCCCTCCTCTGCCTGCTGCCGGATGAAAGTCACCACATCTTCGTCCGAGCGACCCGACAGCCGGGTCCTGCCTGCCTTCACTGCGCGGATCTTCGAGTCGACGGACTCGGATATGCCCACGAATGCGTTGGGAGTCTCGGTTCCCCAGAACAGCACCGTCCCGGTCTTGTGCGGCTCCAGGCCCTCGTCCCTCCACAGTTCCTCGAAGTGAAGATGGTCCCGCGCGCACGGAAACACCGCGTCGAGGGTGACCTGTCCAGCGATGCGGCTGTCCCGGTGCCACGCCAGGTTCTTCCGGTACGGCTCGGGGCACACGACCACATCCGGCCGCACCTGGCGAATCTGCCGCACCAATTCCCGGCGGAAGTCGTCCGTGTCTTCCAGCCCGCCGTCAGCCAGACCCAGTGATACCAGTTCCTGCACTCCCAACTCGCGGGCCGCCTCCGCCTGCTCTCCCTTCCGGATCTCAGCCAGATCCGCGGGAGCAACGCCGGGATCTACCGTTCCCTTCTCTCCATTGGTGCAGACCACATAGCGCACCGTGGCCCCTTCGCCCACCCACTGGGCTATGCTGCCCCCGCACCAGAACTCGGCGTCGTTGGGATGCGGGATTATCACCAGAACTCGCTGCGGCGTATCATCCATATTCTGAGACCTCCGTTCTTGATAAACATCCGGGTATTGCTTCCTGGCCCGAAGCCCATGCGTCGCCTGAAGCGCCCTGTTGGCTACAGAAATCCTTCTCAGTACGCACCTGGGGGCGCCATCCGCCAGGCCCAATCAATGATTCCACTAATCGTTCGTATCATCCCTGGAGCGCGCCTCAAACCCTGAGCGGCTGAACATCCTTTCCGAGAGTATCCCACCCGAGACCACCACGCTCATCGCCTCGTCTACGGACATATCAAGATGCGTGACCTGGCTGGAAGGTACGATGACCAGGAACCCCGACGAGGGAATGGGTGTCGTGGGAACATACACCGAAAGCACTTCCTGTCCTTCGGCATCGTACATCTGGGAAGTGATCAGTCCTATGGACCGAATCCCGGGCCGGGGGAACTCCACCAGGACCACGCCGCTGTACCGGTCAGCCTGAGTCGCGCCATTCGCCCGGCCGCTGTTGGAGATCAGGTCCACCGCGGTCCGCGTGGTGCTGTAAATGCTCTTTACGACCGGGATCACCTCCATGGCCCTGTGGGCCAGGGCAATCAGGCGTCGGCCCACCACGAAGGCGGCCACCAGCCCAACGACGTAGATGAGCAGCAAGAGCGCGACGAGCCCGGTGCCGTGGACGTCCGGACCCGGAAGCAGGTCCGTGAGGGGCTGGAGAATCGGGGTGAGAAGATCGAAAACGAACTTCAGGACCAGGGCGGTAATGCCGATCGGGAGCATCACCAGTATCCCGGCTGCCAGCGTGCGCTGGAAATGGCTAATCATCCGCCTCAGGGCCCGGCGCAGGAGCGACGGCTGAGGGGGACCTGTTCCATTGGACCCGGGTTGCGCCGGGTGCGCATTGGGCAGAGTCAAACCGTTTGCCAATAACGGATAGATAATGCCGTGGTCGAAAGGGCCGCGATCCGGGGCAGGAGTCCCTGGGCTGACCGCCGCTCCCGGAGTGTTCCAGTTCTACGGACGGAGACTGGGAGGAGGCAGAACCCTGCCTGGGATAGTCAACTGTCCCGGCCGGCGAGCGCCCGGTACTCTTCGGAGATCATCAGGGCGACGTTGCTCCAGCCCATCAGTTCAGCCCTGCGCCGGGCCGCCGCTCCCATGCTTTCCTGGAGACCGGCGCTGGCAAAAATCATCTCCACTGAGTTGGCGAAGGCCTCGGGGCATCGCCAGGACTTCAGGAACCCGGTGTGACCGTGATGCACGATGGTGGGAAGCCCTCCCACTCTCGTCGCCACTACCGGCGTGCCGCAGGCCATCGATTCCAGGGCCACGAGGCCGAAGCTTTCGTAGTAGGACGGAACGACGCACACGTCGGCCGCGTTGTAGTACAGCGGCAGTTCGTCGTGGTCGACGCGACCGACGAAATCAATCAGCCCGTCCACCTGCCGCTCCTCGGCCAGACGCCGCACCCGGTCGGTTTCGGGCTCCCCGGGGCCGCCTCCGCCCACCACCATCATGCGGACGTTCTCGTCTCCCGCTTCCATTTGAGCCGCGGCTTCCACCAGCAGGTCCAAACCCTTCAGCGGCTCCACCCTGCCCACGTAGAGCAACACCTTCTCGCCGTTAAGTCCCAGGCGCCGCCTGGCTTCCTTCTGGTCCAGCGGCTTGAACTTGGCCAGGTCGACGCCACAGGGAGCCAGCATCACCTTCAACGGGTCAGCGCCATAGAGACGGGCCATGGCATCCCGCTCATGCCCGCTGAAGGCGATGATGCGGTCCGCCGTGAGCATCGCGTCCCGTTCCACAGCCTCACGCTCCGCGGGCTCCGACTCTCCGGCACGGGACTGCATCTTTATGAGCGCCAGGGTATGGAAGGTGACAACGTGGGGTATGCCCATTCCCTGCGCCAGCCGCTGCCCGATCCATGCGGACAGCCAGTAGTGGGAGTGGACAACGTCGTAGTCGATGCCCTCGGCCTCGCGGAACGACCGGACGCTCTCTAGGAATCCCGGCAGGTGCCCGTAGAGTTCGCCGACCCCCGCCCCCAGCGGGCCGCCCGGGAGATGGATTACTCGCACGTTGGGGGTTATCCACTCCACCGAGTTCCCGGCCTCGTCATGCTTCCTGGTAAAGATATCAACCGGAATGCCGGACTCGCCCATTGCCCGCGAGAGCTCCCGGACGTAAACATTCATACCCCCCGACTTGCCCTGTCCGGGGGCGGCCAGGGGGCAGGCATGGAAGGCAATGAACGCGGCTCGCTCAAGGCTCAAGGTCTTTTCACCACCATTGTGTAGAGGCTCTTCTGTAGTCCGCCGAGGTGCGCCTTGTAAGGTTCGGGGCCGCGCAGAAAGTCGAAATACGCAAGGCCCCGCTCGATTGCGTCCCTCAAGCTCATAGCATGGAGCAACAGCCCGACGCTGTAATACGAAAGGCCGGGGTTGTAGCCGCTATTGTACAACAGGCGCGCTTCACCGTAGTCAAAGCAGAGGCTGGCCGCCGCTTTTTCTCCCTCTATTTCCATGAAGAAGAGCCGAATTTGATCAAGCTCCGCCATTCGAACAGCCAGCGCCCGGAAGAACCGCTCCCTGTCCGGGGTCATATACTCTTCCTTATCGGCGCGGCTCATCCGCATCAGCGAAAGGAACTCGTCGAAGGCGCCCATGACTTCGTCCGGCGAGGTCAGGCAGTACCAACGCCAGTCGGTCTGTGATTCCAGGCGACGAAGCTTCCGGCGAAGTTCGTGCCGGTCCTTTTTGCTGAGCAGGCCGAGGTATTCGTCCCAGTCACCCGGGAGGGCGATGCCTGATGTGACGTCCTCGTACTCGACCTCTACGCAGTATCCACGGTCGCGGGCCAGGTCCGGCAGGAGCGACAGAGTGGGGGAGTGTTCGATCAGGGACTCAAGACGAAGCTCGCTCCAGTCCCACTCCCCGATGACATCGAGCAGCTTCGGATAGAAAGCATCCTCAAACCCCGGACGTACCAGGAAGTCGTTGTAGTCGAAGGTGTCGGGCGCTCCGACAAACCCGATGGCCCGGTCGGTCCGGGCGAGTGAAGCCAGCGCCTGCACTCCGCCTTTGTCCGAGGGCACGGCGAAGCCTGCCATCTCCCTGCCGTTCCCGAAGTTTTCCCACCAGACCTCCTGCCACTGCGGAGACAGGAATATGCTGGCGACCGGGGAATCGCGCAACACGAAATCCCACTCCTCCTGCGATTCCCGGAATGAAGTGATGGGACGGACGGACACGGCTACTTGCTGCGAATGAGGTTCAATAATGCTTCCCTGCTTTCCTTTGATGTTGACTTCCCTCTTTCTGCGCTGGTCATCATGCGGGCACCCGGCTTACGGATTCCGCGCATGGACATGCAAAGGTGTTCAGCTTCCAGTTCGACGATCACAATTTCGGGCTGCAGTACGTTGTAGATGGCATCCGCCACCTCGGCCGTAAGCCTCTCCTGCACCTGGGGACGCGCCGCAGCAACCTCCAGCGCCCGGCCCAGCTTGCTCACCCCGGCGATGCGGTTCCCTGGCACATAACCGATGCTGGCTTCACCAAAGAAGGGCATCAGGTGGTGCTCACAAACGGAGTAGAACTGCAACCCGTTCACGGCGACCGGGTCGCCGCCGCCGGTCTCGAAGACCGCGTCGATGGCGTCCTCGGCACGGGCACCTACTCCGGCAAAGAGGGACTCGTACATCCTGGCCACCCTGGTCGGAGTCCGTTCCAAGCCCTCCCTGCCCGGGTCCTCGCCGATGGCCTCCAGGATGTCGGCTACCGCCTGCTGTATCCGGTTAAATTCGACCGTGATTCCCCCGGAACCCTTCCATTTCCTGCTTGCGACTTAGCAACAGCCCAATAACCGCCACGGAATATATTCCGTCAGGACGTCATGTTCCTGAGATAGTTTCTAAGCCAGGGCGACCGCTTCCACTGCCTCGAGAGTTGGTTCGACCACGATGGTCTGCGGCGCAACGCTGGTGACCGCCAGGTCCGGGTCCTTCAGACCGGTCCCGGTAAAGATGCAGACCACCCTGCGGTTGGACAGATCCAGGCCGCGCTTGTGGAGCTTGACCAGTCCTGCGAAGGATGCCGCCGACGCAGGTTCGCAGAATATTCCCTCCTGCGACGCCAGAAGCCGGTATCCCTCAAGGATTTCATCATCGGAAACCATGTCTATCGTTCCGCCCGACTGGTCCCTGGCTTCTAAGGCGCCCTTCCAGCTCGCCGGGTTGCCGATTCGTATTGCCGAAGCAATGGTTTGGGGATTGGCCACCGGCTCGCCCCGAACTATGGGCGCGGCGCCCTCGGCCTGGAATCCCATCATCTTCGGAAGTGTCCGGCTGCGTCCCAGCTCGTGATACTCCCGAAATCCCCGCCAGTAGGCCGTGATGTTTCCCGCGTTGCCCACCGGGATGAAGAGATAGTCCGGCGCATCCCCGAGACTGTCGACGATCTCGAATGCAGCGGTCTTCTGTCCTTCCAGACGGTACGGGTTCACCGAGTTGACCAGGGTAACTTCGTGCTTGCTGGTGAAGGTGCGAACCAGTTCCAGGGCCGTGTCGAAATTGCCGTTGACCATGATGATCTTGGCGCCGTAGGCCATGGCCTGGGCCAGCTTGCCCATCGCCACTTCGCCCCGCGGGATTATCACAAGCGCCGGCAGCCCGCTGTAGGCGCCGAATGCCGCAGCCGAGGCGCTGGTATTGCCCGTGGAGGCGCACATGATGGCCCGGCTGCCTTCCTCCAGGGCCTTGGCGATCGCCATTACCATCCCCCTGTCCTTGAACGAGCCGGTGGGGTTGCATCCCTCCAGCTTGAAGTACAGTTCAGGACAGCCCAGTTCCGCCGCCATCCGGTTCGACTTCACCAAGGGGGTATCCCCCTCGCCCAGGGTGATCATGGGCGTGGCATCGGTGACCGGAAGCAGGTCCCGGTAGGTTTTCAGAACTCCTGCGCCCATCTTCCTCCGGCGACGGCCACTAACTGCTGGAACGGCTGGACTTCCACCAGACGCACCCTACTCCTCGATCCGGAGCATGTTGCCCACGCGGCGCACTGGGCCGAGGCGTCCTATCGCCAGCAGCGCCTGCTGTACCGACGATTCCCTCGCCGGGTGGGTCATGATTACGATTTCCGCGCTTTGGGTCTCCGCGTCGGCGTCTTTCTGCAATACCGACGCGATGCTGATATCCTCGTCGCCCAGCGCCCTGGCGATCTGGGCCAGGACACCTGCCCGGTCGGCGACTATCAGCCTTATGTAGTACCGTGTTTGCAGCGCATCTATGGAGCGCACCCCGAGGCGTTGCGACAGCTCCCGTGGCCCTCCGGGTACGGCATTGTCCCGCACCAGGCGGGCGGTCTCAACCAGGTCTCCCAAAACTGCGCTGGTGGTCGGGCCGCGGCCCGCGCCCATCCCATGGAACAGCACCTGTCCACAGAGACTGCCGTTGACCTCCACCGCATTGTACACGCCATTGACGTTGGCGAGCATATTGTCGAACGGGACCAGCGCCGGAAAGACCCGCAGCAGCACCTCGTCACCGTCCTGGTCGGCTATAGCAAGAGACTTGATGGAGTATCCGAACTCTTCCGCATAGCGGAAGTCCTGTGGCTCCAGGGCCGAGATACCCTGCCGGAATACATCGTCCGGGCTAAAGCGACAGCCATAGGCCAGCGTAGCCAGCACGGTCAGCTTGTAGGCCGCGTCGATACCTTCCACGTCGTTGGTCGGATCGGCTTCGGCGTAGCCCAACCCCTGGGCTTCGGACAGGGCATCGGCGAACGCGGTCCGCTGGTGGGCCATCCGGGTGAGAATATAATTCGTGGTGCCGTTGATGATTGTGCGGATGGACCTGACCTCGTTGGCGGCCAGCTCATTCATCAAGCAACCGACGATGGGGATACCGCCTCCGACGCTGGCCTCAAACAGCAGGCTGACGTGGTTGGCGCGGGCCAGGGCCATCAGGTCGGCCCCTTCCTTGGCCATCACTTCCTTGTTCGCGGTTACTATATGCTTTCCCGAAGAAAGAGCGCGCTTGAAATAGGCGGCCGCGGGTTCGGAGCCTCCCATGACCTCTACAAGAACGTCGATCTCCGGGTCGTCGAGAATATCCTCTGCGTTCGTTGTCAGCATACCCTCAGGAATCTCGACATCACGAGGACGGCTGCGGTCGCGGACAAGGACCCGCCGCAGATTGACAGGGACGCCGACACGGGCAGCGACGGGAGACGGGTCCTGCAGCAAGGCTGAGGCGACGCCTCCGCCCACTACGCCAAGTCCCATCAGGCCAACGTTAATTTCAGTGCCGTTGCTCACAGGCGGGTCCCTCACCGCGCCGGCTGGCCGGGAGCCGGGACGCGAGGGGCCGTCACGGCCACCTGGTCGGCCACCCAGTCATACAGCCTGCTGTTGAATTGCATCTTCACCGTTCCGTTGGAGGTGCCTTCCTGCAGGGCGTCGTCCTTCCAGGCCTGGGTCGATTCTTGGGCCAGCTTGAAGCGCATATGCTCTTGAACTTCTCTCTCCGCCGGCCCGGACAACATCTGCACGATGAAGATGCCGTCCCTGGCATAGAAGGGACTGCTGGTCTCACCGGGCACCAGGGCAACGGTTCCCCGTTCTTCATCGCCGAAGAGCAGCGGGTCAAGGTTGGGGAAGGCTCCCCTGGGCACCCATCCCACGTTTCCGGAAGCGTCGGAGTAACCCGCCGGGCGGGAGACCTCCCGAGCCACCACATCGAACGGTTCCACCTCCAGCCTCTGTGCAACCTGGTCCGGCTGCAGGCCGCTCGCCCCTGCTTCGTTCGGGTCTATGGGAAGCCGTATCCAGCGCACTTCAACGTGCTCCAGGGACTCTTCGACTTCCTGTCCCAGCTTCAGGAAGAGGCCGAACTCGGTCAGGTCTTCTTCCACGATTACCCGGTACTCCGAATCCGTAAGACCGGTCGCGGTAAGGAAGGTCTGGTAGTTGTTGCGAAACTCCCGGTCCAACTGACCGGGGTCTACTTCCTGGCCCTCCGGTGCGTCGGGCTGAAACTGGCGGCGCAATGCCTCCTCAATGGCCTCTTCACTGGGCTGGACACCCAGAGAAGGCGCCTGCTGGCGCAGAATCTCCACGTTCACAAGTTCCTGCAAATACTCGAAGGGCACCCGGCTCAGGTCCACCCGGCCTCCCTGGTAGCGGTTTACCCCCTGCAACACGCGAATCCGTTGTACAAGGTCGCCCATGGTGAATTCAACATTGTTGACGCTTCCGGCCCATACGCGCGGGGGCCGGTAGAATTCATAGAAGTAACCAAAGGCCACCACCCCGAATATTACCAGTAACAGGAAAACTCCGATGCCCACCGAGAAGAAGCGTCGCCGACGTTCCTGTCTCTCCCCAGGGCTCGGAGCTTCTGCATCCGGCTCGCCCCCTCCGCCTGCGCGGGCCTGGCGACGGCGGCTTGCTCTATCTTGCGGGCCACCGAAACGGCCAGTGAGCCTGGCTAACGCCATTGCCGCATCCCCGCACCGCCGGCGAAGCTAATTGCGGCCTTTCCAGAACCCATCCTCAAGCGGTAAAGCGGCGGCGATGTCAGCGGCGTACGCTGGGGAAGGAGTGGTGCGCCACGAACGGGATCAGGGCAATATGCCTGGCTCGCTGGATGGCGATGCGCAACGCCCGCTGGTGCTTTGCGCAGACCCCGGTACGGCGGCGCGGCTCGATCTTCGCGCGGTCCGACACGAAGCGCCGGATCTTGTCGATATCCTTGTAGTCGATGAGCTTGATGTGCTCGACACAGAAGGTGCAGACTCTGCGGCGGGGAACGAAACGCCCGCGAGGCCGTCCCCCGGGCCTTCCGCCCGGCCTGCCGCCTCCCGGACCTCCCGGTGGTCGCCCACCCGGGGGTCCCGGGGGCCGTGCGCCTTGGGGTCCATCGGGCGGCCTGTTCGTGGCTTCGGTAGTCATTGAATTTCCAGTCCCTCAGATTTGGGCAGCCAATTGCACCGCAATATTTGTGTTAGAAAGGCAGGTCGTCAGTTTCATCATAGGGCGGCGGCCCGCCTGCGTCGGCCATTTCCCGACCTCCGCCGTAGCTGTCGCGGTCGCCATATCCACCGCCACCGTATTCGTTGTCGCCACGGCCCCCAAGGAATTGCACCTCGTTGGCATTGACTTCCAGCGAATAACGAGGCTGACCGTCTCGGTCTGTGTAACTACGTCCGCGGAGGCGGCCCTCGACGTATACCTGCCGACCCTTGGCCAAATACTGGTTGCAAACATCGGCTAGACGGCCAAAAGCACTAACCCGGAACCACTCGGTTTCTTCTCGCTGCTCTCCATCCGCAGTCCGATAGCGACGGCTGGAAGCAACATTAAAATTGGTGACCGACTGGCCATTAGGCGTGTAGCGCATCTCCGGGTCACTGCCCAAGTGGCCGATGACAATGATCTTGTTCACGGCGGACTCCGCTACTCAGCTGGCTGTTCGGGTTCCGGTTCTGCAGCGGGCGCGGGGGCAGGCGCGGGATCTGCAGCCGCTGCCGGCTCCTCCGCGGCTGGCTGGGGCGCCTCGGCAACCGCAGCAGGGGCGGCGGCTCCGCCCTCGGCCGGTGGCTGCGCGGGGGCTTGGGGTGCTCCCGGAGGGGCGCCCTGGGGCGGGGCTCCGGCAGGTGGCCGCGGCGGCCGCGGGGCCCGGGTCTGTGCGGCGTGGGCAGCCAACTCTTCCTCTGATACCGTGGCGGTCACCAGCGATCTCAGGACGTTATCGTCCAGCTTGAGGTAGTTTTCGAGATCGCGGTTGAAGGTCTGCTCCGTGGCAAACCGCGTGAGGTGATAATTACCTTCGAGGAACTGGTACTGCCCCTTTTTGACGGGGTAGGCCAGACGCCTGGTTCCCCAGCGTTCCTCGTGTACGATTTCTGCTTCGCGGTTGGTGATAAAGCCCTTGATTCGCTCCCATGCCTGCCCGGCTTCGTCGGGGCTGATCATCGGGCTGAGAACGACAACTAGTTCGTAGTGACGCAAAGGTTCCCCTTCAGGCTCAGATAGTCCGTCGATTATAGCATCAGCCCATTCGGCGCTCAACTAGTCGTCGATGCCCGGCACCGGGAATCCGGCGGTCAGTTCGCGCACTTCGTCGGCCACCTCGCGGTGCGCCTGTTCGTCGTTTATGTTGGTCAGCACGCGCGCAACCATCGACGCCACCCGGCCCGATTCCGCCGTCCTCATGCCGCGGCTGGTGATCGCCGGCGTCCCAAGACGCAGCCCGCTGGTAACCCGCGGAGGACGCTGGTCGAATGGGATGGCGTTCTTGTTGGCGATGATGCCCACTGCGTCCAGGGCCTGCTCAGCCTGCCGGCCGGTGATGCCGAGGGGCGTGACGTCCACCAGTAGGAGGTGGTTGTCGGTGCCGCCGGAGACCAGGCGCATCCCAGCCTCGGACAGCCCGGTGGCCAGCACCTGGCAGTTCTCAACCACCTGGTGGGCATACTGTGCAAACTCCGGCTTGAGCGCCTGGCCGAAGCACACCGCCTTCCCTGCTATGGTGTGCATCATGGGCCCGCCCTGCATCACAGGAAACACGGCGAAGTCTATGTCCTTGGCCAGCTCCCCGGTGCACATGATGAAGCCGCCCCGGGGCCCGCGAAGGCTCTTCTGGGTGGTCGAAGTCACTATCTGTGCGTGGGGGAACGGAGACGGATGCGCCCCGCCGGCGATCAGGCCCGAAATGTGCGCCATATCCACCATCAGGTACGCCCCAACGCTGTCCGCGATGGCCCGGAAGCGGGGAAAGTCGATGGTCCTGGGGTAAGCGCTGTACCCGGCCACTATGATCTTCGGTTTGTGTTCCTGGGCCAGCTTCTCCACGGAATCAAAGTCAATGGTCTCCGACTCGGCATCCACGCCGTACGAGACGAAGTTGTACAGTTTCCCGGAGAAGTTCACCTTCGCGCCGTGGGTGAGGTGCCCGCCGTGGTCCAGCTGCATCCCCATCACGGTATCGCCCGGCTCAAGGAGCGCGAAGTAGACCGCCATGTTCGCTTGTGCCCCGCTGTGCGGCTGCACATTGACGTGCTCCGCCCCAAAGAGATCCTTGGCCCTTTCTATGGCGAGGCTTTCCACCACATCCGCATACTCACACCCGCCATAGTACCGGCGTCCCGGGTAGCCCTCGGCGTACTTGTTGCTGATAACGCTTGAACCCGACGCCAGTACTGCCTTGCTGGCGTAATTCTCGGAGGCGATGAGTACGATGGACTCGCGCTGCCTGCGGTCTTCACCCTCCAGGGCTGCGGCAACTTCCGGGTCCAGGTCAACTAAAGAAGGCATCTTTTTCTCCAAGCAAAACGATAGATTAAAGCTATCAATAACCATGAGATTCGTACATAACTTCAAATCAAGTCTACGGTCGGCCCCGCAAGACTGTCAACGAAGAACCGGGGAGTAAGGGCGCCGCGATAACGAAAAAGCTGCTTCCCGAAGGATATAATTTTAGCAAATCAGTTGCGCTCTGCCCGCTACTCGTTAATCCGCGAGGGTCTCCAGCCTTCGCGACTTGGCCCGTCAACAGGCCAGCGGAGAGGGCGGGGCTACGAAATCAGTCTGAAACTTGACGCTAATAATCACTCTGATAAAATCCTGCCCACTATAGGCTATAACATTGAAAAGCAGTGGCCTGAGCAGTTCTGCCATTAGTTCCCGGGAAATCCGACAAGGCCGGTTGGATTTCAGGTTTGGAGACGGACAGGGTCCATGAGCGGCACTTGGGAACTGCCTGAAGCGCAGGCGGTACTGGAAGTTTTCATGGACGACGGGGCTCTCGTCTATGTTCGCAGACATGGCAACCCGGACGGCCCCAGAATGCTGCTCAGCCACGGTTGCGGGCTGTCGATAGACACTTATTACCCCTACTGGTCCCTTCTCCAAGACAGATTCGACCTGTTTGTCTTCGATCTGCGCAGCCACGGCTGGAACCCCCCTGGGCCACCAAGGTCGCAGAACATCCCCACCTTCGTCCGGGACTGCGAGCAAATTCTCAGGGCCATTGGTGAGAACTTCGGCGAACGCCCCGTAATTGGAGTCTTCCATTCCCTTTCAGCGTTGGTGGCGCTCCTGCACGAAGAACAGTGGAAGGGCTTCGCGAGCCTGGTGTTGTTCGATCCTCCCATTCGGCCGCCGGGAGGGAAGCCCGAGGACCTGGCGGAGATGGGTGAAGAGATGAGCTTCATCGCCCGCCGAAGGCGCGAACACTTCAATACTCGGGAGGAGTTCGCCTCGCGCCTGTATCGGTCCCTGAACCACCGCCGGCTTCTTCCAGGGGTGCCCGAGCTCATGGCCGAGACCACCCTGCGCCTCGCCGAAGGCGGATCAGGCTATGATCTATGCTGCCCGAAGGAATACGAGGCCCAGGTCTACGAGTACCTGTTTGGCTGGGCAATGAGGGTCAACCTGCAGAAGATATCCTGCCCGGTAAAGGCCATCGGCACCGACCCCACGGAGCCCTATTCCTTCATGCCAAGCATGGACCTCCGGGAGCTAATCGGGCTGGACTACGACTTCCTGCCGGAAACTACCCATTTTCTACAGATGGAAAAGCCCTCCGATTGCGCCGCCATCACCGTGAATTTTCTGGAAGCGCTGGAAACCATCTAGCGCCACACGGCGGTCCCGGTTCTCGCCGGGTGTATAATTCCAGGCAATCGGAAAATGGGGCGTATCGAATGGCAGGGGACTACGACGTTGCAATAATCGGCGGCGGCCTGGCAGGAATGACCGCCGGGCTGTACACCGCCCGCTACGGATTGCGCACCGCGATCATCGAACGAATGATGGGCGGCGCCTCCATCATCAACATTGAAAAAGTGGAGAACTTTCCCGGCTTCCCGGAAGGCGTCATGGGCGCCGACCTAGCCGCCATGACCCAGGAGCAGACGATGAACGCCGGCGCCGAGTTCGTCATGGGCGAGGTGTCGGGAATCGCAGAGCAGGGCGACTATCGAGTCGTCAGCTCGGACGCTGGGGACATTCAGGCCAAAGCGGTGATTGTCGCTGCCGGCTCCACCCTGCGGCTGCTGGGAATCCCAGGGGAGGAGGAGTTCATGGGCCGGGGAGTTTCCCAGTGCGCCACCTGCGACGGCCCTCTCTACGGGGGCGAGGTCGTGGGCGTGGTCGGCGGCGGCGACTCGGCCGCGGACGAGGCCCTGGTGCTGGCCCAGTACGCCGACCGGGTGCTGCTCTTCCACCGCCGCGGTGAGTTGCGCGCGCAGCAGGTGCTGGTGGAACGGGTCATGGCCGAATCCAAGGTCGAGGTCCTCTGGAACACGGTCGTTGACGAAGTGCTGGGTGAAGACACCGTCTCAGGGGTTCGCACTACCAACCTGGCGACCGGCGCCCAGGAGGCCGTCGAGCTTTCCGGACTGTTCGTCTATATCGGCCTTTCTCCCAATTCGAGTATAGTCGGCGGCCTTCTGGAAACCGACGGCGGCGGGCACGTCCCGGTCAACGTCTCCATGGAGACCGCGTTGCCCGGCGTCTATGCCGTGGGCGACATCCGGCAGTTCTCTTCGTCGCAACTGGTTTCCGCCGCCGGCGACGGCGCTACCGCCGCCACCGCCGCCTGGCGGTACATCAACAGCAAGACCTGGGAATAGAATAGAGGCACCGGCATTGCGGAACGGACCTCCTGTCCATCCGCAGAAATCGTTTCAGTTCCAAGGGAGGGCGTCATGTCCAGCGGTTTTATCGACCTCGTCGACGAGCAACTCAGAAACAGCAAGACCATCGCGGTGGTCGGCCTCTCGAACAATCCCGACCGGGACAGCCACCGGGTGGCCAGCTACCTGCAGGGCCAGGGATATCGCATAATCCCGGTAAACCCGGTTATAGAGGAAGCCCTGGGGGAAAAGAGCTACCCCGACCTGAAGTCGGTCCCCGAACCGATAGACATGGTGGACGTATTCCGCCGGTCCGACCAGGTCATGCCCGTGGTGGATGAAGCTATCGAGGTTGGCGCCAAGTACATCTGGATGCAGGACGGCGTGATCAACGAGGAGGCCAAGGCCAAGGCCGAGGCAGCCGGGATCCCCGTCATTATGAACGATTGCGCCCTTCGCCAGCACCGCCGCCGCTTCGGGCGAAACTAGCGCCGTCCAACCGCTCGACTCGACAACGGAAAGGCCGGAGACAGACGCTCCGGCTTTTCTTTCTGGCCGATCGGCAAGCCTGGCGTTACCGCTCCTTGGGCGCCTGGACTACCGTTCCGTCCCCCAGGATTTCGTATCCGACTATGGGGCGAAACTTCTCGTTGAAAATGTTGATCCAGGCGAGTCCAGACCCACCCGGTCCGCCCAGTTCGGAATTCGGCTCCTCTTCTTCCATCGCCACCGGGGTATCCGTAGGCGGCGACCGAGTCGGGGCACCGCAGTGGTCGGCGCCGTCGGCGCCGAGGGAGGCTCCACCGCTCAACAAGCAGCCAGCATCATCACAAGCAGGACCGTCAGACCCAGAAATCAGAACTTCCGCATGGCGTGGCATCTCCGTTCCATGAAGTGGAGTTCTGGACCATTTCCCTGCCTCATCAGAGCACCGCTCGACGTATTCCGCTTCCCATGTAAATTGTCTTACCTATTGCACATATAATTCGGGAGTATATTAGTATAATATAGTTATCATGGGCAGCTAATAGATGGTTTACGAATATGGTTATGTAATTAGTGTTCTTATATCGTTGAATCACAATCACGTATGGATCGCCGTCGTCCTTCCGTTGATGTTGGCACATAGACAATCTCACCTTTGAATCCTTATAATCCGGCTCAGATGGGGATTCCTGCCTTCGGCTGCGGAAGGAGTCGCCCCTGATCAACCGTTTGTTTGCACTGGCCAAAAAACACACTGGCAGGAGAGGCATTCATGGCCAACCAAGATATTGAGCTTATGGCTCATCTCATGCGCCGCGCCGGGTTTGGCGCAACCTATGAGGAGGTCGAACGGCGGGCCGCCCAGGGCTACGAGGCCACCGTCGAAGAACTCCTCTCGCCGCTGGAACAGCCGGACCTGGACAAGCCGCTTCTCGAGCGCTATTTCGTCGACTGGAAGGAGATGAACGCTCTTGAAGTCAACCAGGCGTATCTGACCTACCGGATGATCAACACCCAGCGCCCGCTCCAGGAAAAGATGACCCTGTTCTGGCACGGCATCTTCTGCACCGGCAACTCCAAGTGCGAGCATGGCCGCCAGATCCAGGACCAGCTGGACATGTTCCGCGCCTTGGGCATGGGCAGTATGCACGACCTGCTGCTGGAACTATCCCGCGACCCGGCCATGGTGTTCTACCTGGACAACTGCATGAGCCACAAGGACGCCATCAACGAGAACTGGGGCCGCGAGCTCCTGGAACTGTTCTCAATGGGCGTCGGCATGGACGGGCACGCCAACTACTCCGAGGATGACGTCAAGGAAGCGGCCCGCGCCTTCACCGGCTGGACCATCACCAACGCCATCCCGCGCTATCCGTATGGCCGTTACGCCTCCCAGTTCGTCTTCAACCCCGCCGACCACGACGAGGACGAGAAGACCTTCCTCGGCGAGACCGGCAACTTCAACGGCGAAGAGATCATCGACATCATTGCCCGCCAGCCTGCGACCGCCCGGTTTGTTGCCCGGCATCTGTACAACTTCTTCGTGGCCGACGAGCCGCAGGTCCCCGCTTGGCAGGAGACCCCGCCGCGGGACCCCGAAGCCATCAAGATGCTGGAAGACGTCTACTTCGAGTCCAACTACAACCTGACCGCCATGCTGCGGACGTTGTTCAACTCGGAGTTCTTCAAGAACGCCCGGTTCGCCAAGGTGAAGAGCCCCGCCGAGACCGTGGCCGGAACCATGCGCCTGGTGCAGGACTTCACGCATCCGAAGCCCGGCCTGCATCCCATCGCCATGGAAATCCGCTACATGGGCCAGGACCTGCTGAACCCGCCGACGGTCGAGGGCTGGCACACCGGCGCCGAGTGGATCGACAGCGGCACGCTGGTGGAGCGCATCAACTTCGCCGCCGACCAGGTCGGCAACACCGACCTGCCCGGCGTCCGCGCCATCGTCGACCGCCTGAGCGCCGAGGGCATCACGGAGCCGCAAGCCTTCGTAGATCGCTGTCTCGACATGGTTGGTTCCTACCAGCTGCCCGACGAGACCCGCGACTACCTGGTTGACCACATCGAGAAGGGCGGAGCACTGCAGACCGGCACCGAAGACTACGCCCGCCGCGTCGGTCAGACCCTCCAGCTCATCGTGGCCACCCAGGAATTCCAGTTCGCGTAAACAGTCAAAATCCCCTCTCCCTTGAGGGGGAGGGTTAGGGTGGGGGTGAACCCATCCAACTCTCAATCGTCAGGTGAAGCATGGGCAGACTGGATGGCAAGGTCGTACTGATCAGCGGCGGCGCGAGGGGCCAGGGGGCCGTAGAAGCCCGCATGATGGCCCAGGAAGGCGCCAGGGTGGTCATTGGCGACATTCTCGACGACCAGGGAAAGCAGGTTGAGGCCGAGCTGGCCGAAGCCGGGCTGGACGTAACTTACGTCCACCTAGACGTCACCAGCGAGGATGACTGGAACGCAGCGGTGTCCACCGCAGTATCCGCCTACGGACACCTGGACACCCTGGTCAACAATGCCGGAATCCTCATCCGCAAGGGGATCGAGGACACCACGGTTGAGGACTGGGACCGGATAATGGACATCAACGCCAAGGGCGTGTTCCTTGGCACCAAGGCCGCCATTCCCGCCATTCGCGAGGCCGGCGGCGGTTCCATCGTCAACATCTCGTCCACCGCCGGGCTGGTCGGAAGCCCCGAGGGTTCCTCCAGCTACACCGCCACCAAGGGCGCCGCTCGGCTGCTCACCAAGTCCACCGCCATCCAGTACGCCGGCGACAACATCCGTTGCAACTCCGTGCATCCCGGACCCATCGACACGGAGATGATCCGGGACACCTTTTCCGACCCCGACCGCTGGGAGGCCCGAATGCGCCGCCTCCCCCTGAAGCGGGTGGGCACGCCGGAGGACATCGCCTACGGGGTGATCTACCTGGCTTCCAACGAATCGTCCTTTGTGACCGGCTCCGAGCTGGTCATTGATGGCGGCACTACCGCCGAATAGACGCAAGAAGATGCCCCCACCCCAACCCTCCCCCATGGGGAGAGGGAATTAGACAAAGGAGTGGCCAGACAATGACTTCAACCAAGAAAGACCCCGTTCTGGTGGTCCTGCAGCTTTCGGGCGGCAACGACGCCGTCAACACCCTGATTCCCTACGGCGACCCGCTCTACGCCGACAACCGCCCGACGGTGCGCGTGTCCGAAGAGCAGGTCCTGCGGCTGAACGACTACGTCGGCTTCAACCCGGCCATGGGTCCCCTGAAGGACCTGTACGACCAAGGCAAGGTCGCGGTCATCCAGGGCATCGGCTACCCCAACCCCAATCGCTCCCACTTCCGCTCCATGGACATCTGGCACACCTGCGAGCCGGACAAGGTCGGGACCGAGGGCTGGATCGGCCGAGCCATCCGCGATATCGACCCCAACTCCGAGAACGTGCTGACCGGCGTGAACTTCGGCCGTGGCCTGCCCCGCTCCATGGCCGCTCCGCAGGTGCCCGTTGCCTCCGTCGGCAACCTGGAGACCTACGGCGTGCTGACCGGCATCGAGGAAGAAGAACGCGACGAGGCCCTCGACCTGTTCTCCCGCATGTACTCCCCCGCCGTGGGACGCGGCGCAGTGGTCGACTACCTGTCCCACACCGGCATGGACGCGCTGAAGGGCGCCGACATCCTGGCGACGGCCCCCGAGATGTACTCCTCCAGCGTGGAGTACGGCAACGACTCGGTGGCCCAGTACATGCGCAACATCGCGATGGTTCACCTGGCCAACCTGGGCACCCGCTTCCTCTACACCACCGCGCCCTACAACAGCTTCGACACCCACGCCGGTGAGCTGAGCGCCCATGCCAAGCTGTGGACCGACACCTCCCGCGCCGTCTCCAATTTCTACCAGGACATCAGCGATAAAGCAGCCAGCGACAACGTCGTCCTCCTGGTATTCACCGAGTTCGGCCGCCGCGTTCATGACAACGGCTCCGGCACCGACCACGGCTCCGGCGGCGTCGCCTTCGTCGTCGGCGATCACGTCAAGGGCGGCCTGTACGGCGAGTACCCCTCGATGGCCCCAGAGAAGCTGCTGGAAGGCGACCTGCACTTCAACAACGACTTCCGCGGCCTCTACTCCACTCTCCTTGAGCAGTGGATGGGCCTGGACGCCAAGCCGATCGTCGGCGGGACCTTCGAGCAGATGGACTTCATCGCCTCCTAGATTCTCTACGAGCCCGCATAGGGGTGCACAGCAGTGCGCCCCTACACCCCTACAACGAAAGGGTCAGGACGGGATGAACCCGAGCCCATTTCCTCCCCCTTAGGTGAGGGTGAGACTTTCAGTTCCCTCCCCCTTGAGGGGGAGGGCTGGGGTGGGGGTGAAATGCGAGGGAGAGGCATTTAGACGACAGGCGACACACCAATCAAGCGAGGTAACGATGGCTACACAGACTATCGGGATAACCTTCCAGTACAGCCATACCATCGGGCGCGGCGAGTTCTCCGGCCCCGGCTTCCGCAACCCTGTTGCCATGGCACGGGGCGAGGACGACAGCATGTACGTCGTCAACCGCTCCTACGAGTACCGCCCCGACGGGAAGCGCATCACCATCTGCACCGTCGATGAGGACTATGTCGGCGAGTTCGCCCGCGGCGTCCACACCGCCGGCGAGACCGAGGAGAACGAGAACGACGGATCGCTGATCTGGCCCACCTCCGTCGCCATCGACAGCAAGGGCAACGTCTACATCGCCGACGAATGGCTGAACCGTATCTCGATGTTCGATCGCGACGGCGAGTGGGTCGGCAAGTGGGGCGCCAAGGGCAGCGGGGACGGCGAGATCGACGGCCCCTCGGGCATGGCCTTCGACGCCGACGACAACCTGTTCATCGTCGACAGCAAGAACCACCGGGTCCAGAAGTTTACCCCCGACGGCCAATTCCTGGGCAAGTTCGGAAGCGAGGGCGCCGGCGAGGGCGAACTGGGCCTTCCCTGGGGCATCTCCATCGACGGCGAAGGCAACATCTTCATCGCCGACTGGCGCAACGACCGCATCCAGAAGTTCACTGCCGACGGCCGGTTCCTCCAGTCCTACGGCCAGGGCGACCTAAACCGCCCCACCAGCGTCGACACCGACAGCCAGGGCCTGGTCTACGTCGCAGACTGGGGCAACGAGAAGGTACGGATTTATAGCCCCGAGGGTGAGTTGATTTCCACCCTCACCGGCGACGCCACTATCTCCAAGTGGGGCAAGGACAAGCTCGACGCCAACTCGGAGATGTGGTACGAGCGGGAGATCGCCCAGGGCATCGAGCGCGAGAAGGACTTCTGGGGCGTCTGCTATGTTGAGGTCGACGACCAGGACCGCCTCTTCGCCGTCGAGTCCTGCCGCAACCGCATCCAGATCTACCGCAAGCAGCAGCCCATGTTCTTCGGTGGGCGCCTCTAGGCCGATCCCTTCCCGGCTCGCAGAGTCGCAGATTGGGAAGGGGGACCAGTTGTCTCCCTTCCCAATCCTTTTATTTTCAAATCCTCCCCAAACCGGAAAACGGGGTTAAACGGCGATAGAGGTCAATGACAACACCTGAACAGCTGGCTTCAAAGCTCAAAGCCCTGGGGATTCGCCAGACACCGCAACGACTGGCCATCGCGGAAGTCGTGGTCAACTCGGGGGACCACCCGTCGGTCAAGGAAATTTACCAGCGGGTCAAGGAATTCTTCCCTTATGTCACCCTGGCCACCGTCTACTCCACGCTGGAAACGCTGGAGCAGGCAGGGGTGGTGCGCGCGCTGCCGTTCCAGAAGCAGGCCCGTTACGACGCCAACCTGTCCCCTCACGCCAACCTGGTCTGCGTTGGCTGTAGCCGGGTCGTGGACTCCAACGAAGGCAAGGACATTGTGTCGGAAATGATGGCCCGGTTGGAGGCCACCAGCGACTTCGAGTTCACGGGACAGCGCATCGACTTCTACGGCTGGTGCGGCAGCTGCGCCGACCGCCGCGACCACAAGGCGCGGATGGCGGCCGAGTAGCGCACGGAATACGAACCAAATGGCCGGGAAAATCCGCCGAGGTCGAACCCTCCGGCGGATTTGACTTCAGGGGTCCCGGCTAGTCCAGGTTCTCGACCTCCACCGGCTCAATCGCATCCGCGGGTTCGAAACCGAACACGCGGGAGTAGAAGTACAGTTCCGCCTCCAGCGCCCGCTCGATGTTCTCCGACCGCCGGAATCCGTGCTGCTCCCCCTCGAACGGTATGTAGGCCGTCGGCAGGCCCTTGGCCTTCACCGCCTCGAACATCATCTCCGCCTGGTTCGGCGGTACTATTTCGTCCTCCAGGCCCTGCAGCAGCAGCAACGGACACGACAGCAGGTGGGTGTGATTGATCGGCGAACGCTCAACGTACAGGTCCTGCCGCTCCGGGTAGGGGCCGACCAGGCTGTCCAGGTACCTTGACTCGAACTTGTGCGTCTCCTTGGCCAACGCCTCCAGGTCGCTGACCCCGTAGAGGCTGGCCCCCGCCCTAAACACGTCGTGGAATGTCAGTGCAGCCAGCGTCGTATACCCACCGGCGCTTGCCCCGTCGATGGCCAGTCGCTCCGGGTCTGCGTCACCCCTCTCCGCCAGGAAACGCGCCGCATTCACGCAGTCTTCCACGTCCGTAATGCCCCAGGTGCCGTTCAGACGTCGCCGGTACTCGGTACCGTATCCTGTACTGCCGCCGTAGTTCACGTCAACCACGCCGAATCCACGGCTGGTCCAGAACTGGATCCCCAGGTCGAGCGCCGTCTGGGCCGCTGCGGTGGGTCCGCCGTGGCTCTTGACCAGCAGGGGCGGTTTCTCACCCTCAGGCGCAACGAAGTCGGGATTACGCGGCGGGTAGTAGAAGGCGTGGGCCGTATTGCCCCCGGTGGTTTCAAACTCCACTGCCTCGGGGGCCGACAGGTATGCTGGGGCGACCTCCAGGTCGTGGGCTTGTTGCAGCGTTTCCACGGCGCCGCTTGCCACATCCAGTGACAGAACGGCCATTGCCCTGTCGGGTGCGCCGGCTGAGAATACCACCCGGTTGCCGGACGCCCGCAACTCTCCCCGCCCCATTTCGGAATAGGGCATGTCCAGGCGTGTCAGCTGCCCGGACTCTGGGTCGATGAGCCCAATGTTCCACATGCCCTGTTCGACGTATCTGCAGGCGATGCGCCCATCGCCGAGAAATCCGTATGCCGCCGGGTCGAATACCCACTGCGGTCCGGCAAACTCCGCTTCCATTTCCAGCACGGGCTGAACGACGCCGTTTCGCCAACGGTACAGGTTCCACCAGCCGTTGCGGTCGGACACGAAATGCAGCTCGTCCTGCGGCGACCAGAGCGGCAGCAGCACCGATTCGTTCCCTCCTGAGCCTGTCGCTGGGCCACCCGCCACCACTCGTGGCTCCTCTAGGCTGCCATCGTCATTGACATCCGCCACCAGCAGCCGCGTACCGTCCCAGGGCATGTTCGGGTGGTCCCACGCCAGCCACGCCAGTCTCGTACCGCCGGGGCTAAGACGTGGGGCGGCACAGAAATCCGAGCCGGAAAAAAGCACCTTCTGCGGCTCTTCTCCCTCGGCGTCCACAACGACGATAGCATTGACCGGCTCGCCATCGCCGCTGTGGTCTTCCCGGACGCATACGATCCGTCCTCGCTGCCCGTCGAAGATCCCGTCGGCATACCGGAGTGGCGCATCCGGTGTGATGGCGCGTGGCTCGCTCCCCGGGTCCTGCCGGTACATCCTCTGGTCGGAGAAGTTGGAGAAGAACACCACACCTTCGTTCACCAGGAATGCCCCGCCGCCATACTCATGCACCCGGGTCCTGGCGCTGAAGGGCGCAGGCGTCACACCCGCGGTCGAACCGTCGGCAGCGCGCCGTACGATGACCATGCGCCCGCCCTCCGACGGCCTCATCTCCACCCAGTAAACATCATCGCCTTCCAGGGCAATCTGGCCCAACCCGACTGCTCCGGAAACGATCAGGGCGGTCGTTATGGGCGACTTCCACGAACCGTAGGGGGTGACTGAGGACATGGCGAAATCTCCGAACCTGTATTGGACTCCTTCCGTCAAAAATCTTACAACCGTCCCCGAGGGTTTGCCAGACCGGGTATCGTCCGCTGCCAAGTTCTTTCCTGCATCGTGGTTCAGGGTCTCAATTTTCGACGGAGACGTTTCCAATCGGCTAATGGTGAGCTCCAGTCCGTTCATGGTGAGCTTGTCGAACCATTCCAGGCTTCAACGGGCATCCTTCGACAACCCTTCGGCAAGCTCAGGACAGGATGAGTGGACGCCAATGAATGGCGTTACTTTGAAAAGGCCCTGGTATCGCGGTTGACCGCATACCTGATGGGCCGTATCCTGAGCTGAATCTCGGATCTTGCAGCCATTCGGAGGCAAGCCCATGCCGGACGATACCCACGCTGGCCTTGCGCAGCACGCCGACCAGTTGCCTCCGCCCACGGTGGAGGAGGTCAGCCCCGGCGTATACGCTTACATCCAGCTGGACGGGACTTGGGGCTTGAACAACGCCGGATTCATCACCGGCCACGACTCGATGTCGGTGATCGACACCTGCTTCACCGAGGCCCGCACCCGGGCGTTTCTGCGGGCCATGCGGGAAATCTCCGACCTCCCCGTCAACACCCTCGTCAATACCCATCACCACGGCGACCACACCCACGGCAATTACCTGATGCACGGCGCGTCCATAGTGGGACATGAACTCTGTCGCCAGACCGTCATAGATACCGGCCTTCACACCCTGCACTCCCTGTTTCCAGGCGTGGTGTGGGGCGATCTGGAACTGGCCCCGCCGTTCATCACATTCCAGGAGCGACTCGACCTGTTCGTGGACGACCTGAAGCTGGAGCTTCACTACATGGGACCGGCCCACACCACCAACGATGTTGTCGTGTGGCTGCCGGACAGAAAGCTGCTGTTTACCGGAGACCTCGTATTCAATGGCGGTACGCCTTTCGTGGCCATGGGGTCCATCGCCAGCTCTCTGGTCGCCACCGAACGCCTGCGCCAATTCGAGGCGGAAATCATCGTCCCGGGCCACGGCCCGGTATGCGGGCCTGAAGTTCTGGACGGGATCGAGGCCTACTTCAGGTTCGTCCAGGACGTTGCCAAGACCGCCTTCAACTCCGGCATGACCCCTCTCGACACCGCGCAGCAGACCGACCTGGGGCGCTTCGCCGGGTGGCATGACTCCGAACGTTTCGCTGGCAACCTGCATCGGGCCTACTCCGAACTGCGGGGAGAGCCACTCGGAACAGTCCTCGACCTCGGCCCAATCGTCGCCGACATGGTCGCCTTCAACGGCGGTCAGCCGGTCCGCTGCCTGGCCTGAACAATGAGGAAATCCGTCTGCGATACAGCCGCGTATTCACTGAAAAGGCCCTGAATCTCCGAAAGGGAACCGGATGAAAGCGGCACGCAGTTACAGGCGGTTTCTATTGCCCTTGGCCATAGCAATAGGGACCATGATTCTTGCAGGATGCGGCGGTGAGCAGGCCACCTCCGATCCGCCAGTGGAAGCTCCCCCGACGGCCACGCAGGCCGCTCCGCCCGCTACTGCAACGCCACAACCGGAGGCAACCCGGGCGCCGCAACCGACCGCAACCGACCGCGAGGCCGCCCCGACGGAGACGCCCGCACCACCGCCGACTGCTCCCAGGTCCGTGCCTCCGTCTCCCATTCCCACCGAGGTTGCGGATACAGACGGGCAGGGAATCGAAACTCCCGATGCGCCAGTCCCCGTTACGCCGGAGGCCACCGAGGAAGCCACACCGCCGCCAATTTCGACCATGCCTCCCGGCACCACGGCGACACCGTATATTCCCCCGCATACACCGACGCCTCAGCCCACGCCGACTGCCACATCTGAGCCAACTGCTACGCCGACTCCGATGCCGGAGCCGACCGCGACTCCGACGCCGACACCCACGATGGAACCGGCTCCCACCGAAGAGCCGGCCCCGCCGGAGAACGCGGCCACCCTGTTTTCGCTACCCAACGCCGCCGCGGATGGAGAGCAGGTCAGCCTGCAGTCCTTCCGTGGGGACAGGAACGTGGTGCTGGTGTTCTACAGGGGATTCTGGTGACCCTATTGCGTTCAGCAGCTCGGGCAGCTGCGAGAGGAATACGACAAGTTCACGGGTTTGAACGCTGAGGTACTGACCATCGCCGTAGACGACTTCTCGCGTCCGGACCTGGCCTCAAGGGCGCAGGACTATCCCTTCCCGGTCCTCTATAACAGGGAAGGAGACGTAGCCAGAGCCTACGAGGTATACAATCAGGCCGGTTACGCGAACCCCGCCGTGTTCATTGTGGACACCAACGGCTCCATCGTCTGGGAGAGCAAAGGGTCGGTCTACCACCGCACTCCCAACAGCGCCATACTCGCCGAGCTGGAAAAGTTGAGCTGACGACTCCAAGTCCTTCACGGAAGTTGCAGTTATGAGTTCTCTGGCACATACAAGACTCTGTGGCCTCTTCAATCGGCTGGCAACGGCTGCCATGCTGGCGCTGGCAATAGCCGCTCTGGCCGCCTGCGGCGCACCCTCGCAGCCAGACGCGTCGCCCACCGCAACGACTGCGCCTGCTGTCGGACAAGGGGAGCAGGGGGCGATAGTTGACGAGCACATGACCGGCACGGAAGACTCAGCGCCCGCGGCGATGATGGCGCCCACCTTTGAGCTGCCCAACGCGGCGGGCGAGACCATCAGCCTCGCCTCCTACATCGGCGAGAAGAACGTGGTGCTGGTCTTCTACCGGGGGTTCTGGTGAACCTTCTGCCGGAGTCAGCTCGTCGAGCTGCAAGAAGACTACGAAACCATCTCAGGACTGGACGCTGAGATTCTTGCCGTAAGCATCGACAGCCTCAGAGGGGCCCAGAGGGCCATTGAGGCCATCGGCCTGGAATTCCAGGTGCTGTCAGACCCCAACCATGAGGTGGTTGAAACCTACGGCGTCTGGAACCTGTTCCAGAACGAACTGCCCGCCCCATCGACGTTCATCATCGACAAGGAGGGCAACATTCGCTGGGAGTACATCGCAAGCAACTCCACCACGGACCGGGCGGACAACGACGACATCATCGCCCAGCTCGAGCAGCTTAGCTGAACGCTAGGCGAACTGCGTCTCGACCCAGCCCTTCCCATCGAACGGCGTCCAGAAGTGAGAGGTCAGCGTCAGGTTCTGGAACTTCCACTCGCCGTTGACGCGGACGTATTCCTCGTCGTAGCGCGCTGATCCCCATACGGCCTTCTCGCCTTCGGCGTAGGTGCACGGCTGGAACAGGTACCAGATGCCCGTTGCCCGGTCACCATCGACTTCTATGATCGGGTTCAGGACCATGTGAATAGCGAAGGGCAGGCGGTTGGGCGCGTTCTGGAAGAACGCCCTGATGGCCTCGCGTCCCTCGTTCCGGCCCCTTTCCTTCCCGTCCCAGACTGCATCTTCGACGAAGAGGTCGGCCAGGGCATCGGCGTCATAGTGGTCGTCGCAGTACCCGCAGTACCTGTGCTTCAGCTTCTTGATCGCTTCGATATCCTCGAGGGCCTGTAGCCTCTTTTCCAGGTCTTCAGACGGCATTTGCTGCCTCCTGTCCTTGTGATCCTTGTGAAATCGTTAGAGCGCGGTCCAGCCGCCGTCCACCAGCAGCAGGTGCCCGGTGGTTGCCCCTGCCGCCGGGCTGGCCAGGAACAGGGCGGCGCCCACGAGCTCCTCGGGCTGCATCCGGCGTCCCAGCGGCATCTTGTCAGCGTATTCAGCCTGCAACTCTTCAGGGGTGCGGTTGTAGGCCGCCAGTACCCCCGGCGTTTCCGTAGGTCCGGGGCCGATGGCGTTCACCGTAACCCCGAACGGCGTCCACTCGGCGGCAAGGGCGCGGGTGAGGCCCGCCACCCCGTGCTTGCTGGCGATGTAGGGCGCCCGGCCCGGGGAACCAACGGCGGAGAACTGGGACCCGATGTTGACGATCCGGCCCGACCCCTGCGCGATCATCGGCCGGGCCGCGGCCTGGGCGCAGAAGAACAGGCCCTTGAGGTTGGTGTCGACCGTAGCGTCCCAGTCCTCCTCCGTCACCTCCAGGGCGGGTTTGGGGATACGGATGCCAGCGTTGTTTATCAGGATGTCCAGCCTGCCGAAGTCGTCCATTATCCTCTGTATCACGCCGGGGATGCCGCCTATGTCCAGCACATCCAGCTCGTAGGTGCCGCTCCGCACACCCAGAGCCTCGACGCGCGCCTGGGTGTCTCGGGCCAACTCCAGCCGCGAAGCCATATCTGAAACGGCGACGTCCGCCCCCGCCTCCGCGAGCCCAACGGCCATTGCGGCCCCGATACCGCGGGCCGACCCGGTTACCAGCGCGACCTTCCCCTCAAGATTGAACCCCGAATAGGCCATGTTTCCTCCTGGACGCCGCTTTCCCATTTCGGCGATGCCGTAGCATAGCACAAGGTCGTGCCGTGTCTCCGCAAGCCAGGGCTATCGCATATGAATTTGCAACCCCGTCACTCCGGCGAAAGCCGGAGTCCAGAATATGCGGGATGCCGAATTTTCGGATGCAAACTGCCTGGTTCGGCCACTGGATTCCGGCTTTCGCCGGAATGACGGACATTAACCCGCTCATATGCGATTACCCTGCGTCTTCGCAGGCGGTTCCAACTTGCGCCCTTGCCCCTGTGGGAATAGAATCAGCCGGTACGCTCCGCCTCCAGGGAGGCGGCCGGCCACCTATTCACCGGCAGGCAGCGATGGCGCAGGCGGTCCAGGCATCCGGCGGGCACCGGCAAAACCGGGGATTCATCCTCGGCTCTCTCAGTTTCGGCCACGGCGTCGCTCACCTCTACGACCTGGGCTTTCCCGTCTTCCTGACGGCCATCGCCAGTTCGCTGAGCCTCAGCACCTTCCAGACTGGGATACTGCTGGGAATCCGCACCAGCGGGTCCGGTCTGGTCAGCATGGGTTCGGGCGTACTGGTCGACCGGTTCCGGGACCAGTGGGGCATGATGCTCACCGCCTGCATGGTGCTGAACGTCATCGCCTTCGTGGTCATCGGGTTGTCGCCCAACATGGCCCTTCTCGTTATCGGCGTGGGCCTGATTTCCATCCCCGGATCCCTGTGGCACCTCCCGGCCATAGCCTCCCTCTCACGTCGCTTCACCGACCGCCGGGCCTTTGCCATCTCGATCCACAGCTTCGGCTCCACCGTGGGCAATGCACTGGGCCCGCTGATAGCCGGGCTGCTGCTGTCTTTCCTGCTGTGGAGGAACGTGCTGTTCCTCTACGCCATCCCGGCGGCGGTGGTGGCCCTGTTCGTCTGGTGGTCGCTGCGAGACCTGGGCCGGGAAGTGGGCGAGCCGAATACGGCGGAACCCCGCACGCTCCGGTCCCTGGGGGCGGCTGGCCTGCGGTTCTTCACCAGGCCCGCCATGCTGGCGCTGCTGGTGGCGGCATCCGTGCGGGGCGTCGCCAACAACGTGATGTTCGACTGGACTCCCTTCTACCTGGAAAACTCCGCCGAGGACGGCGGACTGGGCTTCTCCTACACGATGACCGGCTTCCTGATGGCCCTGCTCACCGGGATGGGAGCCATATCATCCCCGTTCCTGGGACAGATGGCGGACAGGCTGGGGCGCAAGCAGATACTGGTGCCCGGGCTGGCCGCGGCGGCCGTTCTGCCCTTCCTGATTGTGCCCGCGGGAGACACCCTATGGCGGATAATCCTGGTGATGGCCGCCATGGGCCTGTTCAGCTTCGCGCTGCACCAGGTGATGCTGGCTGCGATGCTGGACGGAGTGGAGCGCGGCAGCGAGGCGACCGTGGGCGGCTTGGTGTTCGGCATTAACGGAGTGGTCGGCCTGGGTTCCCACCTGTTCACCCCCGCCATCATCGACGACTTCGGAGGTTTCAGCTCCGTGTACATCTTCGTCGGCGCGCTCACCGCCCTTGCCGGCGTCATCGTCGTGCTGACGCCCTTCCCTCGCTACTACAGGGGAGCGGAATGACCTGCGGAGACGGAACCCCGATTCCTACGGAAAGGGCATGAACGACACGATAACCTCGGTTCCAGGCATTGAGGCCGGCCACTATACCGACCTGGAAAACGCCACCGGCTGCACCGTGATTCTTTGCCGCAAAGGAGCAGTCGGCGGGGTCGACGTGCGCGGTGGTTCCCCCGGAACCCGGGAGACCAACCTGCTGGAGCCGACCCGCCGCGTCGACCAGCTGTTCGCAGTGGCACTCAGCGGAGGGAGCGCCTTCGGCCTCGATGCCGCCTCGGGAGTGATGGCCTGTCTGGAGGAACAGGGCATTGGCTTCCGGGTCTCTCCACAAGTAATCGTCCCCATCGTGTCCTCCGCCATCATCTACGATCTGGGGCTGGTGAACTCCAGAGTCCGCCCCGGACCCAGCGACGGCCGGGCGGCCTGCATGGCGGCGACCAGTAAGCCGCTTGCCGAAGGCACGGTGGGGGTGGGAACCGGCGCAACCGTCGCCAAGACAGGCGGCACTCCCCGCGCGGTCAAGGGCGGACTCGGCACCGCCGCTGTCCGCATCCCGGGCGGCGCTACCGTCGCCTCCGTGGTCGCCGTCAACGCCATCGGCGGCATCTGGGACTATACCACCGGGCAGATCGTCGCCGGTCCCCGCCGCGATGACGGGAGTTTCGACGACCCGGTTGGAATACTTCTGGACGGCACCCCGCCAGCGTCCCCGACCGGCCCGGTCAACACGACCATCGGCGTTGTGGCCACCGACGCGAAACTCAGCCGCGAGGAATCCAACTACCTGGCCCGGGTAAGCCATGACGGTCTCGCAATGTCCATCCGGCCCTGCCACACGATACGCGATGGAGACACCATGTTCGCCATGGCAACCGGCGAGTCGGATTCCCGGGTTGACCTGACCGCCCTGGGCGCCGCAGCCGTGGAGGCCACGGCCCAAGCGGTATTGCGCGCCGTCCGCAAAGCCACCGGACTGGGCGGCATTCCTGCCGTGTCTGAACTCACCGCCGAAAGAGCCGGGCGGGTCTGAGGCAAATGCGGGTCATCAACTCAAAGGAAGAGATGAGACGGGCGTGCCGAGCGGCTGGCCGACCGCTCGGGTTGGCGCCGACAATGGGCGCCCTCCACGACGGCCACCTCTCCCTGGTAGACCGGGCCCGCGAAGATTCGGGTGCCGTGGCCGTCAGCATTTTCGTGAACCCGACCCAGTTCGGCGAGGGCGAAGACTTCGCGGAATATCCCCGGGACCTGGAAGCCGACCTGGAGATGCTCAGGAGCAGGGGTGCGGACTTGGTCTTCGTGCCCGATGTGAGCGAGATTTACCCTCCGGGATTTGACACCTGGGTGGACCTCGGGCCCATCGGTGACCGGCTGGAAGGAGCCGCGCGGCCCGGCCACTTCAGAGGCGTGGCCACTGTCGTCGCCAAGCTCTTCGGCATCGTGCAGCCCGACCGCGCCTACTTCGGCCAGAAGGACGGGCAGCAGACCGTCGTGGTGCGCAAGCTGGCCCACGATCTGGACATGGGCATCGAGATCGTCGTGCTGCCCACAGTCCGCGAACCCGACGGCCTGGCAATGAGCAGCCGCAACGTGCGCCTGAACCCCGAGCAGCGGCGGGCCGCGTCGGCGGTGTATCGAGCCCTGTCAGCCGGTGAGGCAGCCTGGGAGCGCGGAGAGCAGGACGCCGGGGCCGTTCGCGGCGCGGTTAGCAGTGTCCTCGCATCCGAACCGCTGCTGGGCGCAGTTGATTATGTCAGCCTGGCATCCGCGGACCGCCTGGAGGAGCTGGACCTTGCCGCCCCAGGAGCGATGCTCTCCACGGCCGTCCACCTTGGCCCCATCAGACTGATAGACAACTTGATACTGAAATAGGGACGCATATAGTTGCGTCCCTATCGTCTCGTAGCGCCGGACAGGCTCGCCCTGACGGGGCTGCGTTCTAGTTGTCGACCAGTTCCCGGACCGCCTCTGTCAACGCCGGAATCACCGTCTCCCAGTCGCCGACGACACCGTAGCGCGCTTCCTTGAAGATATTGGCGTCGGCGTCCTTGTTGATGGCGACGATGCACTTGGCGCCGGAGCAGCCGGCCATGTGCTGGCTTGCTCCTGATATCGCCACCGTGATGTAGAGGTCGGGCGTAATGGCCTTGCCGGTCAGTCCTACCTGGTAGGACGCAGGCACCCACCCGGAGTCCACGGCGGCGCGGGATGCGCCCACGGCGCCGCCCAGCAGCTTCGCCAGGTCCTCCAGCCCAGCGAAGGGTTCCGGGCCGCCCAGGCCCCGGCCGCCCGACACCACGACGCGCGCCTCTTCCAGCTTGACGCCCTCGGATTCTTCCTTCACGGTCTCGACAACCCGGGTCCTGACTTGCGAAGCGTCCAGTTCGACGGGGAAGGAGACCACCTGTCCCTGGCGGGACGAGTCCGGCTCGGTCGGCTCATAGGCCTTCGGGCGAATCGCTGCGATCTGGGGGGTGTGCTCGCAACTGACCACCGCGATGGCGTTGCCGCCGTACACCGGGCGATTGGCCAGCAGCGTCTTGCTGGACTCATCGACCGAGACTTCCAGGCAGTCCTGGGCCAGCCCGACGCCCAGCCGGAAAGCAAGGCGAGGGGCCAACTCACGCCCCTCCGCAGTCCGCGCCACCAGGACGATCCGTGGGTTGGCATCGCGGCACAGGGCATCCAGCGCCGCCAGGTATAGGTCTGCCTGGTACTCGGCCAGCAACGGGTTTGTGACTGCATAGACCCGGTCGGCGCCATGGGCGATGGCCTGCTGTCCCGCTGCGTCTACGGAGTCGCCCAGCAGGGCGATGGACAGTTCCTCGCCCAGCGCCCCGGCAACGGACTGTCCGGCGGCCAGCAACTCGGCGGCGGTGGAATCCAGGACATCTCCAGAGGTTTGCCCGACTACCAGAACTCCGGTGGAGTCAGCCATTACGGCCTCCCGAAACTATTCGACAAAGAAAGTTGGCGCCAGAATACTTCGCCAGCCTGAAGCGGGACCGGCAAAGCACAAGTGAACTCAGATGATCTTGGCTTCACGCAGCTTGAGGGCCAGGAGGCGGCCCGACTCGGCCGCGTCATCGCCCTCAACGATCTCGCATTCCTGATCGCTGACGGGAATGAAAAGCTGGCGAAGCGCGATGCGCAAACCGGACTGCGACTCGTCCATCTCCAGGTCGGCCTTGCTCCAGACCGTGGGCCGTTTCCGCGTCGCCGCCATGATGCCCCGGAGGGTGGGATAGCGCGGCTGCCCCAGCTCATTGCTGACTGTAACCAGCGCCGGCAGCTCGGCTTCAACAACCTGGTAGCCGTCGGGGACGATCCGCTCGACAACGGCCTTGCCATCCACGACATCCACCTTCTTTCCCAGCGAGATGCACGACACCCCCAGGATCTCCGCCACTCCCAGCGGTACCTGGGCGTTGTCCCAGTCGGAAGCCTGCCGCCCGCAGATGATGAGGTCGAAGCCTTCCAGCTTGCGGATAGCCGCCGCCAGCAGCTGGGCGGTCACAAAGCTGTCGATGGTGTTGTCAAAGGAGTCGTCTTGGAGCAGGACCAGCTCGTCCGCGCCCATGGAGAGCGGCTTCTTCATGACATCAAGGGCAAATTCGGAGCCGGTGGAAATGACCGTTACCGTGGCTTCCTGCTCGTCCTTAATCCGCAGCGCGGCTTCAACCGCGTTTTCGTCGAACCCGTTGACCACCGGCGGGATGTTGGCCGGCGGCACCACGCGCCTGGCGTCACCGTCGATGCGAAATGCGGCCATCGGCATCTCAGGATCAAGGACCTGCTTGGCTAACACAGCGATTTTCAGAGCCATCAAAATACCCCGTGCGGATGGGTCGCCGGACTATGTGAAAGATATCACGAGCGGTTTGAGAGTGTCAATTTAAGGCTGTGAACGCGCCCGATACGACAGTCGGGTCAGTCCCGACTGCATTTATTCGAGGTACCAGTCGTCACCGGCGGGAGGCCAGGGATTGTCGCCCGGAAACACCTGGGAAAGCTGGGTGAAGGCTCCCATGAAGCCCGCCGGGTGCAGCCAGATGCTGTTGAAGCCGAGGTTCGTGTAGTTTGCCGTCTGCCGGGAGGAGGTGAACCGCGCGCCCTGCTCCACCAGGTGGGCGTCGGTCGCCAGCGAGTCGGCTATCTCGTAGATGGTGAGGTACAAGCCCTCGCCGTAGCGGTCCAGGAATCGTTGCGAGGGGGCGTCAGTCCCCGTGGGCCGGGCAAGCTCGATGAAGGTATCGCGTCCCGTCAGCGGCAGCACGGCAATTTCCAGGTCGGTAAAGCTGACTTGGAATCGCTTCGTCGCCTGGATGTCGAACATTTCTCCCCAGCGTGCTATTGCGCTGTCCAAGTCGCGCACCAGGACGGCGATCTGCCGCAGCCGGAGGGTGCCCGGCTCGGGTGAAGACCGCCGGTCCGCACCTGCAAGCGGCCACGGATTGTCTTCGCCCGACACTTCAACGATCCTGACCCTCGCCCCATTCAGGGACGCCTGGTCAACGGCCACGCTGCGCCACCCGTCCATCTGCGCTACGCTTGAGGTATGCACCGCATGGGCCGAGAGGCGGGACACGACCGCATCCAGGTCCGTGGTCTCGAAGACCAGCTCGTAAGGCCCCTGGCCTCGGCTCTCGCGAAACACCGACGACTCGGCATCGGCCAGGTCCGGCTGCCACAACCCAACGAAAGTTCCACCCCCGGCGTTCAGGACAGCGTGCTGTCCATCCAGCGCGCGGTGGCTGTGGACGACCTTCATCCCCAGGTAGCGGTCGTACAGACCGGTTGCGTCGCTCAGGTCGTTGATTACGAAGTTGACCTGCCGAAGGCGATGAAGCATGGCTTCAGCCCTGCCCAAATCAGAGTCGGTGACGAATGGGCGTGGTGCGGAAATTCGCTATTCGCGACTGGGAAGGGAGACCAGTGCCCTGCCGCCAACGTGCCGCTCTCCCTTGCTCCCCAGCATCAGGATGTCGCACTCGGCCACGTTATGGCCGTCCTCCTGCCGCAGGTCGGTGATGGTGGCCTCCAGAGTGAGCGGGGAATTGTGAGGAACAGGCTGGCGAAACACCACGTCCAGGTCTCGGATGGCGTCGGGGCCGGCCCAGTCGGTCAGCAACTGCGCCATCATCGCCATCGCCATGATGCCTGGGACGATAGGCCCGGCCATTCCCGATGCCTTCGCCGTCTCGACATCGGTGAAGCGGTTGGGGCTTGGGGGAGACCACACGTCGCAAAAGCCTGCCACTCCTTCATCGGTGGCGACGGTTTCGACGGGGCCGATCTGGTCCCCAAGTTCTACATCTTCAAAGTAAGGCAATTCTTCTCTCGCCTGTCTCTTTAGAAACTATCTGAAAACGATTGAGGTGCTTTCTCAGCGTTCTCTCCGCACTACCTTTTCACCACCACCCTAACCCTCCCTCTTGACGGGGGAGGGGAATTTTCTTTGAAATCACTCCCGCCTGGCGAAAGACTCTTGAACCTCGGCTACCACTTCGCCGTCCTGGTTTCGGAAGGTGGTCTCCCACACGACGAACACCATGGTGCCGGAGCGGCCGGTCTTCGCGTAGACTTCCTTCAGGTGCGAAGACGCGGAAATCGAGTCGCCCGCGTAGACGGGAGCGATGGGCTGCACCCGCTGTCCGGCGTGCATCTGTACCCGGCCGAAGTCCAATCCGATGTCGGGGAGCTGCACCTCACGGACGAAGATCGAGCACAGGGTCGGGGGCGCGATCATGCCTCTGAAGCCCTGTTCCCTGGCGCCGTCGTCCGAGTTGAAGGCCGCGCCTTTCTCGCCGAGGCTCACGTTCACCGACCGGATCATCTCCGGCGTTATCTCGAATGGGCCGGCCCGGTGCTCCTTTTCGTGGAGCGACCGGTCGTAGTTCAGCTGCATTGTCATCGGAGTGTCTCCGGCTCTACCAGAAGATGGGACGCTGGACTGGTGGTCAGGCGGAGGCGACTTTGGCCGTTTCTTCCAGGCGCACCGGCTGGAACTGCCTGCTGAGGAGCGCGTCAACCAGTTGGCCCTCGTTGGCGATGGAAGCGCGGAAGTCGGTCAGGCACGCCGCCAGGTGGCTCGTCAGGTGAGCGTCGCTGCCGCCTATTCCCAGATACCCGAACTGCTGGCATAACTCCTCGGCCCTTTCGTTCTCCCCGGCACGGCTGCCGCCGTTCAGAATCTCGACGACATCCAAGTCCGGGAACTGCTCTCCCTGCTGGATGTACTCGGTCAGGCCGATGCCGAACCTGCCCGGATGGGCCGGGATGGCTACGGCGTCGTGCTGACGGGCGGCCTTCATCAGTTCGCGGGCATCCATCCTGACGTCGCCGAAGTCGATGTCCCGGGTGAGTCCCTCGCTCACACCGTACACCAGTACGTGGCCGAAGCGTGTGTCCAGCTCCGAGCCCTTCAGTATCAGCAGACCACCCTGTTCTGCCAGTTCGGAGTAGTCCTTGTCGAAGTCGAACTTGCGGTGCTCCGTCAGCACGATCCCGTCGACCGTGTAGCCCCGCTTGCGCAGTACCTGCACCCATTTCACGTATTGATCGACCGTTGCGCGGGAGTCATCGGATGATACTGAATGGCAATGCAGATCCAGAAACACGTCAGCAGGACTCCTTTTCAAGGGCTGAGGAATGATAGGCGGCCACGGCCACTATCATAAACAACGATAACAATTCCGGCAACCGTGTGAGCGGTCTGCTGCGAGATGGGGAGATGAATGGAAGAAGCGGGAGGCCCAGCGGACCTGTAAGCCGGGTTCTGTACCCCACAGGTCCTTCGACAGGCTCAGGATGAGCCACAGCTTCAGGACGAGCGGGGCGGTGACCATCTATCTAGCCTCCCAGCTTGCGCCGGGACCCGCGGCAGCGGGACGGCGTTGCCGCCGTGGTCGTGCAGCCAACCCGGGGACGAGCCGGGCGCTCATAGTCCCTCTATTCGGCCTTGCTCCAGGTGGGGTTTGACCGCCGCTGCGTCACCGCAGCCGGCCGGGCGCTCTTACCGCCCGATTTCACCCTTACCCCGGCCCGAACGAGTCGGTGGGGCGGTATGTTTCTGTGCCACTTTCCGTCTGCCGCGCCGGACTGATCCCTTGCGACAGCCTGGGCGTTACCCAGCACCCTGCCCGGAGGAGCCCGGACTTTCCTCCCCGGAAACCCGATAGGGCCTCCAGGGCGGCCACCCGGTCCGCGTGACCCTCCTTCGCCAATCTAGCATAGGCCACAGAGCCGGTCAAACAGCCAACTCCGGCTATTACTGGTGGGTGAATGGATCAGTAAACACTCCGCGCCAGCTACTCGTCATTCCGGCTTTCGCCGGAATGACGGCTTACGGGTAAAATTCGATACAAATTCCATAAAAAAGGCGCTGCCAGTGCAGCGCCCTTCCATACAGCCGAATTGCCCCAAGCCCTTTACTCAACGAAGAGCATCCGTCCGCAACTGCTGCAGTTGACCGCCTGGCGTCCACTCTTGACCCTCTGCCGCAGTTGCGTCGGGAGGGACATGCGGCAGCCCTGGCAGAGGTCCCGCTCAACTTTCGCAACTGCCCGCCCGCCCTTGGACTTGCGCAGGGTTTCGTACCGCTGCAGGGTGGCCGGATCGAATCGAGAGGCAAGCATGTTCCGTTGCTTCTCATAATCATCCTGCTCGGCTCGGAGAGCCGTGGCCCGCTGGTTCAACTCAACCTGTTGCACGTCCCAGCGCGCCTTGACATCAGTGAGTTGCTGGTTCAGATCAGCGCACTTGGACTGTGCCTCTTCTATCTGAATTGACAGTTCCAGCGACAGGGCCTCGTCCTGCTCCAGCTGGTGGCGGACATTGGCCGCCTCCTGCTGCAGAGCTTCCAGGTCCCGTGCGTTGGTCAGGGAACCGTCATACAGCTGGGTTTCCAGGACTGCGGACCGCTCCCGCCGCGCCTCGGACTCCATCTGGCCGTCCCTCTGCCGCAGTTCGGCTTCCAGTAAACGCTCCTGCTCGTCCTGCAGAGCCGACTCGAGGGTTTCTATGGAAACCCCGGTCTTCAGTTCCTCTTCGACCTGTTCCAATGCGCGGTAGACCCTGTCCAGGTCCAGGTCCACTTCCTGCAATGCGTACAACTGTTTAACGGTCGTCATCCGCTGTCGCCCTGACCAAACATCAATAACAAAGCCATTCGATTCTAGGAACGCTGCCAGCCGTTGTCAATCGCGCGCGACGCAAGATGACAAGGCAGGGGAAGGCCGCTAGAATCATCGAAGATTCACGGCATCCACCTGGGCGCCGCTGAAAAGAAGAAACCTGTGTGGAGAGGAGGCCGCTGATGGTTCTTTCCAAGCTGGATAACGAGAGGCTGACTCGCGTCGGCGAAGGCACCCCCATGGGCGAAACCATGCGCCGCTACTGGCTGCCGGCGCTGCTGTGCGACGAGCTGCCTGAACCCGACTGTCCACCCGTGCGGGTGAAGCTGCTCGGCGAGGACCTGGTGGCGTTCCGCGACACCTCGGGGCAGGTCGGACTAATCGAGGAATTCTGCCCGCATCGGCGCACCTCCCTGTTCCTTGGGCGGAACGAGGAGGGGGGCCTGCGATGCGTTTACCACGGCTGGAAGTTCGACATCGCAGGCAACTGCCTGGACATGATGAACGAACCGGAGGACAGCGACTACCACACCAAGGTCCAGGCTGTTTCCTACCCGGCAGTAGAGATGGGCGGTGTGGTCTGGGCCTACATGGGCCCGGCGGACCGCCAGCCGCCGTTGCCCCGGTTCGAGTGGACGCAGGTGCCGGACAGCCACCGCCTGATCACCAAGAACCGCCAGGAGTGCAACTGGCTGCAGGCCCTTGAGGGCGGCATAGACACGGCCCACGCACCCATCCTGCACCGGCGCATCACGACCAACACCAACCGCCCCGGCATCGGATTCGACACTCCCTTCGTGCAGGGCAAGGCGCCCAAGGTGGAGGTCGACCGGACGGACTACGGCTACCGTTACGCCGGAATCCGGGAGCTGGAAGGCGAGGACAAGAACTTCATCCGGGCCTACCACTACGTGCTCCCATTCCACCAGATGCGCCCCCAGCAGTTCGGGCTGGCGGGCGGCACCACCCGCACCATGATCGCCGGTCACTGCTGGGTCCCAACCGACGACGACAACTGCATGGTCTTCAACTGGCTGTACAGCTACGGAGACGAGCCGCTGTCCGAGGCCGACCGCGACATCGAGCGGCAGCTTGGCCGCGGCCCCGATGATCTCGACGCGAACTACCGGGCCATCCGCAACCGCGACAACGACTGGATGATCGACCGCAAGGTCCAGAAGTACGAGACCTTCACCGGCATTGAGGGCATCAACACCCAGGACCAGGCCGTCCAGGAGAGCATGGGCCCTATCGTCGACCGCAGCACCGAGAACCTGGCCGCCAGCGACATGGCCATCGTGGTGGCCCGCAGGATGCTGATGGGGGCCACCGACACCGTCGCGGACGGCGGAGACCCGCCGGGACTGTCCGAATCCTACTACCGGCTCAGGGCAATTGACTGCATTCTTCCAGCAGACGCGGAATGGGGAGAAGCACTCGCCGACCAGATGTACCCCGCCGATTAGTGGGCAGACAGACAGCTACAAAAGAGAGGGGGAGGCCCGTTTGACGGTGCCTCCCCTTTTTCTGGCGTGGGATTTGCTCCCTTGACTGCCCGCAGGTCGGTCAATCGCTCACGCCACCGCCGCCGGACGCCTTGTATGCCAGCCGGTGGCCTGTTCGTAGGCGTGTCCTATTCGGAACAATGTCTCCTCAGAGAAGGGCTTGCCGCCGATCTGCAGCCCGACGGGCATTCCGCGGTCGTCGAAGCCGCAGGGCACCGACATGGCCGGGCAACTGGCAAGGTTGAACAGGCGGGTGGACAGGAAAGGCAGCCGAGAAGAGGTCTCCTTGCTGGTCACCGGGGGATCATCCTCGACCGGCTGCGCTCCCCGCCCTGCAGTGGGGAAGACCAGTGCGTCATAGCCTCCGAGGGCTTCCAACACCTGCCGACGGATCATTTCCCTGATCTTCTGGGCCTTCAGGTAGTAGTTGGCCGGCATCACGCTGCCCGTCAGCAAGAGCATCCGGTCGTCGTGTCCATAGTCGTCGATGTTCTCATGGACCCACTTGGAATGGTTGTTGGCCGGCTCCACCGCCAGCAGCGCTCCCGAAATCGGCCCTGCGATCGTCGAAAGCGGAAGCGACACTTCCTCGACCGTCGCTCCCAGCTCACCCAAGACGGCGATGGCGCGCTCAACGACGTTTCGCACGTCTGCGTCCACAAGGTCGGACTCCATCTGCTCGGTGACCACGCCAATTCGCAGGCCCCCGACGCCCTGGCCCAGCGCGGCGCGATAGTCCGGCACCGGCGCCGTGCTGGTATGGGAGTCTCTGGGGTCATGTCCGGCGATAGCGCCCAGGGTAATCGCGGCGTCCTCCACTGTCCGGGAGATGGGGCCTACAGTGTCCATGGACCAGACGCCCCGCATGACACCGTACCGGCTGACCAGGCCCCAGGTGGGGCGCAGACCCACAAGACCGCACCAGGTGGCGGGAAAACGGATGGATCCGCCGGTGTCCTCGCCCAGGGAGGTGGCGCACAGGTACGCGCCGGTGGCAGCACCCGAGCCGCTGCTGGAGCCGCCGGCGTAGGCGTTCAGGTCCCAGGGGTTTCGCGGCGTGCTGAACCTGTGTGAGAAACCTGTGATTGCGAACTCGGTGAGGTTGGTCTTCCCCAGCAGGACCGCGCCCGCCCGCTTCAGGTTGGCTATCACCGTCGCGTCCTCGTCCGGCACGTAGTCGACGAGTATCCTGGACCCGCCGGTGGAGCGGACGCCGGCGCTGAGGAACTGGTCCTTCACGGCGACCGGGACACCGTGCATCGGGCCGCGGTTGTTGCCCGCGGCAATCTCGCGTTCGGCTTCATGGGCGGCAGCCAACGCCATCTCACGGGTGACGGTCAGGTAGGCGTTGAACTTGAAATCTAGGGAATCAATGCGGTCAAGGTAGGCCTCCGTAGCCTCAACCGGCGAAATCTCCCGGGAGGCGATGAGGCCGGAAAGCGCAGAGGCCGATAGGAAAGGTATCTCGGACTTGTCCATGAGACCCTCCGAGTTGACTCTGGGAAAGCTGACGGTCTCCGGGTCTAGGCCGGGGGCAGGATTATGGGCAGAGGCTCAACCTCGTCCAGGCCCGGCGGGTTGATGGCGTCGAGGGACTCCAGCAAGGCGTTAAGGCTGTACATCACTTCCGTGAGCTCTGGCTCCTGGATGTCCAGGCCAACGGCGCGTCCCAGGGCCTGGATATCCTCTTTCGACAGATCGGCCATGACGTCCTCCGATGAATTCTCCGTTTGTCCAGCCCAATACTGCGGCAATTCCATGTGCCAGTCAAGCCTCATCTGTCTGGCTCCGGCGTCTCGGATTTGGGGTATACTGGCCTCGCCTCGGCTGAATTGTTCCGGCCGATGCCTTGAATACTACAGGATGGGACGGCTATGGCCGATTACAAGGAAATCAAGGTCGATATTGGCGCCGAAACGTCGTTCACCAAGTTGCCCGCACAGGTGGATATCGGCGACTGGTCCTACTTCCTCGCCAAGAGCAAGAAGGGCGCTTACCAGCTATTGTCGACCGTGTGCCCACACGCAATGGGCGAGGTGATCGACTGGGGCAAGACCTTCATGTGCCCGGACCACGGCTGGCTCTTCGAGAAGACGGAAGGGATCTGCATCAACGGCCCAAACTCCCGGATGACCGCGTTTCCCGTGGCCGTCGAGAGTGGCCGGCTGATAGCCACCGTCCCCGACGACTAGTCGGCGCATTGGGTACGCCCTCATCCTCACCCTGACCTTCTCCCAGAGAGAGGGGACTTGTGTAGCCGGAGTGAGTCATGGACAGCAGCGAGATTCCCTTCCTCAGCGCATCGGAACTTGCCCGGCTCATCGAGTCGAGAGAGGTTTCGCCGGTGCAGGCGACGGAGGCGTATCTGCAGCGCATCTCGGAAGTAGACGGCAGGCTGAACTCGTACATCACGATTACCCGGGAACAGGCGCTGGCGGCGGCCCGGCAGGCCGAGGCGGAGATCGCGGCGGGCAATTACCGGGGCCCGCTCCACGGGTTGCCGCTGGCGGTCAAGGACCAGTTCAACACCGTCGGCATTCGCACCACTGGCGGCTCCTCAATTCTCAACGAATACGTACCTGACGAGGATGCCACGGTCATGGCGAAGCTCAAGGAAGCGGGAGCGGTGCTGCTGGGCAAGCTCAACATGAGCGAGTTTGCCATGGCCGACATCTACAACCACCCCCACGGAACGCCGCGCAACCCGTGGGACACCACTCGCAATCCCGGTACCTCCAGCAGCGGATCGGGGGCTGCCACCGCCGCCTTCCTGTGCGCCACCTCGCTGGGCGAGGACACCGGCGGCTCCATCCGCAGCCCGGCCAACTTCAGCGGCCTCGTGGGACTGCGCCCCACCTACGGCCGGGTCAGCCGCCACGGCGTGATGGGCGGGTCGTGGTCGATGGACACTGTGGGCCCCATCTCCCGCACAGTGGAGGATGCGGCCATCACCTTCCAGGCCATCGCGGGGCACGACCCCAAGGACCCGTACACGCAGGATGTTCCGGTCCCCGACTACCGTGCGGCCCTGACCGGCGATATCAGCGGCCTGCGGGTGGGCGTGGTGGCGGAGAGGATCAACGCTCCGAACCTGGACCCGGAGATGCGTTCCGCCGTCAGCGCCGCCGTCGAGAAGCTGCGAGAGCTGGGAGCGGCTACCCGCGAAGTTTCGATTCCGCTGGCGCCGTCCGCCGGTGCGCTGAGCATGACCATCATCGGGGTTGAGTGGTCCAACCTACACCGCCGGATGTTTGAGGCGAATTTCGACCAGCTCGACCGGAACAACCAGATCCGGTTCCTGACGGGCCTGGTTATTCCGGCCCAGGCTTACAACAAGGCCCAGAAGCTGCGGGCGATGTTGCGGGAGCAGGTGCTGTCGGCGCTGGAGGAAGTGGATGTGCTGGCCCTGCCGTCGGGCGTGGGTCCCGCGCCGCCGGTGGAAAGCGTTCCCGGAGTGCCGAGCAAGGAGATGGCTCTGGCCGGCCTGAATGCGCGTATCAGCTTCACCGGACCATTCAACCTGGCCAATGTTCCGGCGATTTCCGTTCCTTGCGGCTTTACCGAGTCCGGTCTGCCCCTCGGACTGCAGATCGTCGGAGAGCCGTTCGCCGAGGAAACGCTGTTCCGGGTGGCCCACGCCTACGAGCAGGCCACCACCTGGCACACCCGCCGCCCGACCATTTAGCGGGTATTTTCAACACAGAGAACGCAGAGGCTTACGCGGAGAGCGCAGATGGGTTCTTGACCCGGCATAGTCTCCGGGGCCTCTGTATATTCTCCGTGCCCTCTGCGTTAAAACATTCATTGTAGGAGGCAGTTATGGCCGAAGACATCAGCCTGATGGAAGCCATTTACAGCCAGCGGCAGATTACGCGCTACCGGCGCGACCCGGTGTCGCGGGAGGACATCGAGAAGGTCATCGACGCAGCGATCCGGGCGCCCAGCGGGGGTAACACGCAGCCCTGGCACTTCATCGCCATCACCGACCCGGACCTGATCCAGAAGATCGGTGGGCTGTACCGGGACATCTGGCTGGGAGCGCAGGGCGCGGAACCCAGGCCCGACGAACCTCCGGCGTACCGCCAGGCGCGGCAACTGGCCCACACGATGCCGGAGGTGCCGGCGATGATCCTTGTCTGTGTCGACCACTCCCGCGGTCATGCCGGCCACACCCCTGGCGAGCCCATCGAGCGGGGGCGATACGCCTCGTCGATCTGGCTGGCGATCCAGAACCTGTTCCTCGCGGCCCGAGCACTGGGGCTGGGCACACGAATCACGACGGTGCATATACGGGGTGAAGAGCAGATCAAGGAGTGGCTGGGCATCCCGGAACATGTCGAAACCGTGTGCCTGACGCCGCTGGGCTACCCGAGAGGCAGCTTCGGCCCGACCCAGCGCCAGCCGGCCGAGGAGGTCAGCTCTTTCAACCAGTTCGGCAGCCGGTAGCTCGCTGGGAAACGTCCTCAACGGCAGACCGAGTAAAATAAACGCCGTTCACCTTTCCTGTAAACAAGCGGAGCGTGTGCGAATGACCGCCACCAGACCAGCCGAAATTGAAACGGGTGTAACACTGCCTTACCGCTTGGTCCTGAACATCCGAGCCCTGGAAATGACCGAGGATCAGCTCCTTCAGTTGTGCTCCGACAACGGCGACCTTCGAATCGAACTTACGGCAAATCGGGAGCTGGTTATCATGCCGCCTAATGGCCTGGAAAGTGGTTGGCAAGAGACAGAATTGGCCCGGCAAGTGGGCAATTGGGCTGTTCAGGACGGCACTGGTCGCGCATTTAGCTCGAATGCCGGATACACACTGCCCAATGGCGCGGTGCGCGCACCCGACGTTTCATGGATGCCACTATCCCGCTGGGAATCTCTGAGCCGGAATGATCAGACCAAGTTCGGCCATACTTTCCCTGACTTCGCCATTGAGCTTCGCTCTCAATCGGACAGCCTCAGAGAAGTCCAGCGCAAGATGGCGGAGTATATGGAAAACGGTGTCCGTCTGGGCTGGTTGATCGACCCGCAGAACCGGCGGGTACACGTATACCGCCCCGGCCAGCCAGTGGAGATTCTGGAAGAACCAACCGCCGTTTCCGCCGACCCGGTGCTGCCGGGATTCGCGCTGGACCTGTCGGCAATCTGGTAGGCTCCCTCAACTGCTATGGGAGCCGGTGACAGTCTTCGTGATGCTCGCTTAACCTTGTAGACCCGGTACAATAAACGCCCTTGACCCATTCTGTGAACGCGCGGAGCATGTGAGTATGACCACTGCGAAACCGCCTGCTGTTGCGCCGGATGCAACCCTGCCCTACCGGCTGGTCCTGAACGTCCGCGCCCTCGAAATGACCGAAGACCAACTCGCTCGGTTGTCATCCGACAACAGCGACCTTCGGCTGGAGCTTACGGCAGAGAGGGAGTTGATAATCATGCCGCCAGTTGCGTCTGAGGGCGGGTTGCAGGAGCACGAACTGGCCTTGCAGGTGGGTATCTGGGCCAAGCAGGACGGCACCGGACAGGTCTTCAGCCCCAATGCCGGCTTCACTCTGCCCAACGGCGCGGTACGGGCTCCCGACGTATCCTGGATACCTCTATCTCGATGGGAAGCCCTGAGCGATGCCGACAGGCGCGGGTTCGCCAAGATCTGCCCTGACTTTGTCGTTGAGTTGCGCTCCGAGTCGGACAGCCTGGCAGAAGTCCAGCGCAAGATGGCAGAGTACATGGGAAATGGCTCTCGCTTGGGCTTGCTGATTGACTCCCAGACCCGTAGGGTGCACATCTACCGCCCCGGCCAGCCCGTGGAGATTCTGGAAGAACCAACCGCCGTTTCCGCCGACCCGGTGCTGCCGGGATTCGCGCTGGACCTCTCGGCAATCTGGTAGGGCGCAGTAGGCGCCCTCACTCACGACTTCGATTCAGGCGGAACCAGGACCAAAACAAGGCCCTCGGCAACAGTCGCCGAGGGCCTTTGCTGTGTCCTGCGGGTTGGCGGGAGGCTAGGCGTTGGTGATGATGGGCATATTCTTGATCGAGCGGAAGGTGATGCTGGGCTCGTAGTCCATCTCGTCCTGGCCCAGTTCCATGTTGGGGTAGCGCTCGGCCAGTTCGCGGAAGACTTCCTGCCCTTCCACGCGGGCGATGGTGGCTCCCAGGCAGTGATGGATGCCGGCGCCGAAGGATACGTGGGGGTTCGGCCAGCGGTTGATGTCCATCTCGTCGGGCCGCTCAAACTTGTTGGGGTCCCGGTTGGCCGAAGGGATGAACCAGCGAATGCGGTCGTCCTTCTTGATCAGCTTGCCCCGCATCTCAACGTCCTGGGCGGCCAGGCGCTGGATGGACTTCACCGGGGAGTCGTAGCGCAGGGCCTCTTCGTTAGCCCGCACCATCATGCCTTGGGGATCGGCCTTCAGCATGTCCCACTGGTCGCGGTTCCGCATGAATGCCAGGGTGCCGTTGCAGATCAGATTGATCGTGGTCTCGTGACCGGCCAGCAGCAACAGGGAGGTGTTGACCAGGGCCTGCTCGCGGGTGAAGACCCCGGCATTCTCGCCGCCGGCCAGGATGGAAATGAAGTCGTCGCCAGGCTTGACCTTGCGTTCCTCGATCATGGGGTTGACGTACTCGAGCATCTCCTCCATGCCCTCGACCAGCCTGGGCAAGCGGTCGGCCTCGCCCCGGGCGATGTTGAGGAGCTTCTCGGCGATGGCGCGGATGTAAGGTCGGTCCTCCACGGGTACGCCCATCATCTCGGCGATGACCAGCACCGGCAGCGGCGTGGCCAGGTCGCGCATCATGTCGAAGTCGTCTTTCTGTTCAGCCTCGTCCAGGAGCTCGTTGATGGCGTTTTGGACCAGCGGGCGCCACTCTTCCATGGACTTGGGGGTGAAGTAGGCATGAACGACCTTCCGCATCTCCAGGTGGTCGGGACGGTCGTACTGGATGAACTGCTTGCCCTGGTAGTTGCGAACGAACTCGTACAGCTCGTTGTCGGACTCGTTAATGGCGGGGTAGGGACCGCGCGGATCGTTGAGCCAGACAGCGCTGGAAAAGAGCTCGTGGTTCCGGGTCAGCCAGACCAGGTCGTCGTGCCTGGTGACGACCCAGAGCTCGTACAGCTCGTTCCAGTGGACAGGGTCTTCGTCCCGGAGTTGTCCATAGTAGGTGTAGGGGTCGTACATGATTTCCGGGGCAAACATATTTTCGTTGAAGGTCGTTACCATAACCTCACCAATCTTTCTGGGGTTCCGGGAACTGTAAGGGGAATACTAATAATCTGTCAAGTCGCACCAAGACGATTCAGGACGATTGCAAAGCCTCCAAACCGGCCCCAATCTCCCCTCTCCTTGGAGGGAGAGGGTTAGGGTGAGGGTGAAATCCTTGCGGCAGAGAAGGCCAGGATACATAGAACCCAGGCCCTGGACTCGCCTCACTGCCCGGCACGATTACTCTGCAATTGACCTGCCCCGGAAAGAGTAGGGGTCTTACTGGGCGGCAGCGTGCCGGACTTTGTCAAACTCGGTGAGGTAATTCATAATGGGCCAACTGCCCGGAGTACAGCCGGGCCCGGGGGAGATTGGAATGCGTATTCTGCTCGTCGCCACCAACAGGCATGACCGGCTGAACAGCCGGATGAATGCCCAGCCCATGCCCATCGGCCTGGCCTACATCGCAGGCCACCTGGACCACGACCGGCACGAGGTGAAGGTCGTTGACCTGATGTTTGCCGACGACTACCTTGCCGAGATCGAAGGCATAGTCCGCGAGTTTCAGCCTCACGTGGTCGGCATCTCGCTGCGGAACCTGAGCAACCACAGCTATCTCAATACCCAGTGGGCGCTGCCGATCACCAGGGACGTGATCGACCGCATCCGTGAGCACAGCCAGGCAACGATCATAGTCGGCGGACCGGCCTTCAGCCTGCTGCCCCAGCAGTGCTACGAATTCCTCAAGCCCGACCTGGGCGTAGCCGGGGACGCCGGGGAGACCTTCTCGGAAGTGTGTGAGCGCATCGAGATCGGCGAGCGTTCGGTCTACGACCTGCCGGGAGTGGTGTACGCCAGGGACGGCGATATTGTGCTGAACGAAGGCCTGTGCGTCTCGGCGTTTGCCAGCCGGCCTCGGCTCGAATCCCTGGAGATGGACAAGTACCGGAACGCCGGGTTCGGCGTCGGGATACTGACCAAGCTCGGCAGCTTCTCCTACCCCACGCCGTCTTCAACGGCGGGCATGAGCGACGCTGATTTCCGCGTCATCCGGCCCGTCGACGAAGTGGTGGACGAGGTCAGGGAGATCTGGGAGCGCTACCAGCTCAAGAAGGTCTTCTTCGTCGATAACGGGTTCAACTTTCCCCTTGACCACGCGAAGTCGCTGTGCAGTGCCCTGATCGAGGCGGACATGGGAGTGCGCTGGAACACCTGCCTGGCATCATTCAACTGCGACGCCGAACTGGTCAGGCTGATGCGGGACGCGGGATGCGCGCTGGTGCTGATGGGCAACCGGACCGGTGACCCGCACGGCGGTACCGGGTCGCTGGAAGAGCACATGGAGGCGCAATTGGAGGTGCCGCGGCTCTGCGAGGAGGGCGGACTGCACTACACCATCGCCCGCACGTTCGGCGAGCCGGGAGAAACTCGGGAGACCGTGGAGCACAAGCTGGACTTCCTGCGTCGCATCAACCCGGCGCTGGCCAATCTCCGGGTGGGCGTCAGCATCATGCCGGGTACCGATGTTTCCGCCCTGGCTCTGGAGGAAGGGCTGATTTCGGATGAGAGCGAGCTGATCGAGCCGACCTTCTACATCGCCGAGGAAGTCCGCGACTGGATCGTTCCCTACCTGGAGGAACAGGCGGCGGGCAACCCCCGTTGGAATCTGTGGTGAGGCAGCCACCCAAACCAGAAGCCGGAGACGCCGGGGGGTCTGATGACTCACCCGGCGTTTCACATTTCTACTGGACGGGCCCCGAAACGGATGCGGCGCTAGGCAGTGACGGTCGCGGTTGCAGACGCATCGGCGGCCACGGCGGTCTCCATGGCCCGGATGGCGACCTCGATCTGGGAGTCGTCGGGATCACGGGTGGTGAGGCGCTGGAGCCACAGGCCCGGCGCGGCGAGTATCTTTCCGATCATTGCCGCCTGGTGCCTCCCGCTGAAACGGATCACCTCGTAGCTTACCGCGGCGATTACCGGCAGCAGCAGTATGCGGGACGCGATGCGCCACCACCACGACGACTCCAACAGGGCGAAGGCGATGAACACCAACACCGACACCAGCACCACGGTTAGCAGGAAGGCAGTACCGCAGCGCGGGTGGGGAGTCCCGAAGCGGCGCACGTTGTCCACGTTCAGCGGAAGACCGGCCTCGTAGGCATGGACCGTCATGTGCTCCGCCCCGTGGTAGGCGTAAACGCGGCGAATTTCCCTCATGCTCCCGATGGCCGCGATGTATCCGACGAGGATGACCAGCCGCAGTACGCCTTCGACCACCTCGCTGAGGAGGCCGCTGCCGATCGACGGCTCCAGGACCCGCACGACTCCCAGGGGGAGCAGAAAGAACAGCCCGATACCGAAAATCAACGAGAAGGCCAAGGTCGTGGCCATCATCCAGCCGGGGATGCCCTCGCTGCCTCCCTTTTCCTGGCTGGGGGACGCGGAGGCGATGTTGGCGGAAATCTGAAGCGCCTTGATGCCGAGTACAAGGGTCTCGATGAGGGCCAGGACGCCACGGACCAGCGGCCAGCGGCGCACCCTGCCGTTGTACAGGGGATTGAGACGCTCCTGAAGGTCCTCTATGCTCCCGTCCTCGCGGCGTACGGCGAGGCTGAAGTAATCGCGGCCGCGAATCATGACGCCTTCGATAACGGCCTGACCGCCATACAAATGGGCAGGATGGTTCGCCAAGAAACTGCCTCTCAAGTCAGCCGTTCAGGACGGCCTGGTGCGGGAGTGCGAAGATGTGGGCACAATTTTTCCGCAACAAAAAATCGAGGGCTTCAGGCCCTCGATTTTTTCGTCATCGCTACCTGCGATTGAATCGCCTGTTGAATCTCTCTATGCGGCCCTGAGTGTCTACGATGCGCTGCTCACCGGTATAGAAGGGGTGGCACTGGCTGCATATCTCGACGCGCAACTGGGGCTTGGTGGCTCCGGTCTGGAAGGTGTGTCCGCACGAGCAGGTCACAGTCGCGTTGAAGAAACGCGGGTGAATGTCGGTCTTCATAATCGGTCTTCCTGGTCTGGTCTCGAATGATCGCTATTGGGCCATGGGGTAGACGCTGACCCGCCGACGGCCCTTGGCGGCCCATTCGTACTTGACCTCGCCGTCGGTCATGGCGAAGAGCGTATAGTCCCGACCCAGGCCCACGTTGTTGCCGGCCCGTATCCGCGTGCCCTTCTGCCTGACAAGGATGGAGCCGCTGGTGACCCGCTGCCCGCCGTAGCGCTTAACGCCAAGACGCTTGGAGTTGCTGTCCCTGCCGTTGTTGGTGCTTCCGCCCGCTTTCTTATGTGCCATGATTACCGCCTTGCGTTCACCAGACGGTACCGAACCGCTACTGGCTGGTGAGAATGTCCTGAATAACCACCCTGGTGTACGACTGCCTGTGTCCCCTCTTGCGGCGGTACCGGGTCTTGGCCTTGTACTTGTAGACAATCAACTTCCGGTCCTTGTAGTGCGACTTGACCTGCGCACGCACCCTGGCGCCGGGGACGTTTGGCGTTCCTACGGTAAGGGAACCGTCCTGGGAAACGGCCAGCACTTCGTCGAACTCCGCCAGAGAGTCAACCTCATCAGGCAGCAATTCCACATCCAGGGTATCGCCGGGCTGCACCCGGTACTGCTTTCCACCTGTCTTGAAAACCGCGTAATCCATCAGAACCTCGGCGATATATCTTATGGGAGGCCGCTGTAAGTGTCAACCGGAATCGTCGCCGTCAACAATGCGGCCCCACTTCGGTTGAGGGGGGATTTGTCACATACCGTCAAAAAGTGAAGAAGGTACTCCCACCTCACGGTCGAAGAAGGAGTCCCGGAAATGGTAATATAGCGGCAGTTCTCTCCACACCGGCAAGAGTGCAGTGGGAGGTGCAGGCTTGACGTCAGAGGCGACAGACCGGATTACGGGTGAGGGGCTGCGCCGCGCTTTTCGACTCGCGTTTGACCAACTGGAAGAATACCGGGACACGGTCAACGCACTGAACGTTTTCCCTGTCCCCGACGGCGACACCGGCACCAATATGTCGCTGACCCTGCGTTCGGGGGTCGAACGCTGCCCCGATGACGACGAGGTTACGGCCGGGCAGGTTGCGGGGGAACTGGCGCAGGGAACGTTCTTCGGCGCCAGGGGAAACAGCGGCGTGATCCTCTCCCAGTTCTTCAAGGGCTTCAGCGACGCCCTCCAGGGCAACGACACCTGTTCCGCCGGCGATCTGGCCAACGCGCTGGACATGGCCCGGGTCGCGGCCTACGGCGCCGTGGGAACCCCCCGCGAAGGCACCATGCTCACGGTGATCCGCTGTGCCGCCGAAGCGGCGCTGGAGGTGGACGGTTCCGACTTTGTTTCCGTCCTGGCAACCGCCTATGCGGCCTCGTGCGTGGCCCTGAAGAACACGCCGGAACAGTTGCCGGTGCTAAAGGAAGCAGGAGTCGTGGACTCCGGCGGCTTGGGCGTCGTCGTCATCCTCGGCGGAGCGCTGGAGGCCGTGGCTCCCGAGCGGTCGAGGACCGTGAGCGCGGAGACCGGGCTGAACTCGATCATCGACAGCAGCATGGCCTCGCTGGGTGAGTCCGGCCAGGCACAGGACCAGGGCTTCGTTCATTCGTCTCTCGAGGAGGCCTGGGGCTACTGCACCGAGTTCATCATCAGCGGAGAGGGACTCAGTACCGAGGACGTGCGGCGCTACTGTGAGGAGATGGGGAGATCCACCGTGGTCGTGGGTGACTCCCGGAACGTGCGCGTCCATGTTCACATGGAAGACCCCGGCGCCGCCATCAGCTATGGCGTTGCGCTGGGCGTCGTGTCAAACGTCAAGGTCGAGAACATGGACCAGCAGAATGTGGAGTGGGCCGCCGGGCACAGCGCCGCGCCGGCTCCCAGCGTCGGGGCGCCGCTGACCGTAGTGTCGGTGGCGGCCGGACGTGGCCTAGCCGGCCTGTTCTCCGAGTCAGGGTGCGGCTTCGTGATCGAGGGCGGGCAGACCATGAATCCCAGTGTGCAGCAGATCATGCAGGGCGTAGAGCGGGCGGGCGCAGAGCACACAATATTCCTGCCCAATAACAAGAATATTGTCCTTACGGCCCAGCAGGTCGCCGCCAACGACCCCACCGTCCACGTGGTGCCCACGCGGAGTGTCCCGCAGGGTGTGGCGGCCATGCTTGCTTACAACCCGCTGTCGACGCTGGAGGAGAACCTGGCGGCGATGGAGGAAGTGTTGCCCACGGTGACCACCATCGAGATCACCCGGGCGGTGCGGGATACCAGCGTGGACGGCGTGGAGGTCGCCCTCGGGGATTTTATTGCCCTGCTTGACGACCAACTGGTCCTGACAGCGGAATCGGCGGAAGACGCCCTGCAACGTGCCGTAGCGCAGACGGGAGCAGACTCGAGCGCCATCCTGACCGTCTACCGGGGCGCGGACACGAGCGCCGACGCAGCGGACGAATGCGTTGAGGCCCTGGAGGCGAGCATCCTCGGGCTACAGGTCGACCAGCTTTACGGCGGCCAACCCCACTACCACTACCTGGCATCCATTGAGTGACCCGTTTCCTGAACTGGAAGCCGACAATTTCCCCGGCGCTGAGTTGGAGGCCCAATGGCGATTCGAATAGTGACCGATAGTGTGGCGGACCTGGCCCCGGCTCTGGCCAGCGCCAACGACATTACCGTTATTCCCTGTTATGTCATCATCGGCAGCGAGACCTATAAGGACGGGATCGAAATTACCTCGGACCGCTTCTACTCCCGCCTCGAAGGTTTGCAACGCCTTCCCACCACTTCGCAGCCGACCATCGCCGACTTTCAGGACGTGTACCGCCGCCTGCTGGACCAGGGCCATCAGATCGTGTCGATCCATGTCAGCTCCAAGCTCAGCGGCACCGTCAACTCAGCCACCCAGGCCAAGGCGGCGCTGGGGGACTCTTCGCCCATCGAGATCGTCGACTCGCAGCTGGCCTCGGCCCCCATGGCCCTGGCGGTACTGACCGGGGCGCAGTTGGCCCGCGAGCTGGCGGACTACCGTGAAGTCGCTCGCCGGGTACGGCAGTCGCTGGTGCGAAACCACGGATTCGTACTGGTCGACACCCTTGAATACCTGCAAAAAGGCGGACGAATCGGGAAGGCCCAGGCTTTCCTCGGGGGGATGTTGAAAGTAAAACCCATCCTCACCATCCGGGACGGCGAAGTGCATCCCGTCGAGCGGCCCCGTAGCCTGGAGCGGGCCAAGAACCGCATTATCGAGATTGCCCGGGAACTCGCTCCGGTACGCCAGGTCAACGTCAGCTACAGCACCGACAGGGTCCAGGCTCTCGCCCTCCGGGCCGAACTGGCCGAGCTGGTCGACCCCGAGCACCTGATCGAATCCCGCTTCGGCCCGGTGCTGGGAACGTACCTGGGCCCCAACGCGCTGGGCGTGGCCGTTACCCAGGGAAGCTCGGACGAGGGGTAGCCTCTTCGTTGACCACCGTCCCCTTTCATACATTCACCATCGTCCCTCCATACATTCGCGGCCGGGTCCCTAAGCGATGACCAGGCCAGGACAAGAAAAGCCGGATTTCGCTGCTGTCTTCCGCAAGATCGCGGAACTGGAAGCCAGCCGTGGCTATGCCGACAGGGCGGTGTCCGGCGGGCTGGACAAATTCCGGCAGCAGTGGCAGACGGAAATGGCCGCGCGGGCCAGCGGCGACGAGGACGCCTCTTTTCTCCTTGGCCGCCAATACTCCGATATGCCCAGGGCGTCGCGCGAGTCGTGGATCAGCGGATGGCTTAGACTTCTCGAACCGGGCGCTGAGGCGAAGAACAGCGCCTCTCCGTCGGCGGTGGTTTCCCGTACCACCGAGGACTCGTGGCCGGAAGCCGATGCGCCGGTTCCGCCCGGTCCCGGTCAGGGGATTGCTCCACCCGCCAACAGTGCTCCGGCCAGCTTCCGTCTGCCTCCTCCCGGGCAGACCGTCGATGCCCCGGTAACCAGCATAAAGGGCGTCAGCGGGAAGACAGCCGATCGCCTGAAGCGTCTGGGCGTCAGCACGGTAAGGGACCTGCTCTACCTGTTCCCACGACGACACGAGGACTTCTCGACTGTCGTGCAGGTAGCCGACGTTGTGCCGGACCAGGACTGCACCCTGATCGTCAACGTGCTGGAATCCAGGGTGATCAGGCAGGGACCAAAGGGCCGCCGACAGGACACGGAAGCGATCCTGGGCGACGAGACCGGCACGATGCGCGCCATCTGGTTTGGGCAGCGGTACCTGGCCAGAATGCTGCAAACCGGAGCACGTGTGGCGATCAGCGGCAGGGCCAGGGCTTTCCGGGGCCAGATCTCCTTCGAGTCTCCGGCCCTGGAACCCGCCGACTCTGACCAACCGGGGGTTCACACCGGTCGCCTGGTGCCGGTCTACCCCCTGACCGATGGAATCGCGGCTCGAGCCATGCGCAGTTTCACATGGGATGCGCTCCACAACTGGCTGGGCGGCGTCGAAGAGACTTTGCCTGCCACGATGGCTGTTTCCGACGCGGTGGCAGGAAGGATGCCTCTGCGGGAGGCCATCTACCAGGCACACTACCCGGACAGCCCGGATGCCTGGCAAGCGGCCCGCTCCCGGCTGGCCTTCGATGAACTGCTGACCTTGCAACTGGCAGTGCTCACTCGCCGGCATGAGGCGCAAGCCGAGGTTAGCGGCGTGCCGGTCAGCCCTGCAGCCGGGGTGGTGGAGAACTTCCTGGAGTCCCTGCCGTTCGAGCTGACCGCGGCGCAGGCCCGGTGCATCTCGGAGATTGCGAGGGACATGAAGCGGGGCGCACCGCCGATGAACCGACTCCTGCAGGGAGAGGTCGGCAGCGGGAAGACGGTAGTGGCGCTCGCCGCGCTGCTGTCGACGGTGGCCGCAGGATTCCAGGGGGCATTGATGGCGCCCACCGAGGTGCTGGCCGAGCAACACTTCCGGTCCGCATCCCGGCTGCTGGAGGGACTGCGCCGGCCGGTAGAGGAGGACAACTTATTCTCCGTGCACCTGGAAGGGCTGGGAAGGCCGGTGAGCGTCGGGCTTCTCACGGGAAGCGTGCGGGCCTCGGTGAAGCGAACGCTGACGGCCATGGCCGCCGACGGCACGCTGGACCTGGTCATCGGCACGCAGGCGCTGATCCAAGACGGAGTGTCCATCCCTTCCCTCGCCCTGGCGGTTGCCGACGAGCAGCACAGGTTCGGCGTGATGCAACGCTCCGCCCTGCGGCAGCGGGGCGGCGAAAACCCTCATGCCCTGCTCATGTCGGCCACTCCCATACCCAGAACCCTGTCTTTGACGCTCTACGGCGACCTGGACATATCGACTCTCGACGAACTGCCCGCCGGGCGTCAGATGGTACGGACACGGCTGGTGACACAGGAGAACAGGGTCCGCGCCTACGACTTCGTGCGGGAACAGGTACAGGAAGGAAGGCAGGCCTTCGTGGTGTGCCCGCTGATCGAAGAGTCGTCCACCCTGGAGGTCAGGGCTGCCACCGACGAGTACGAGCGGCTGTCCGGGGAAGTCTTTCCCGATCTCAGTGTGGGCCTGCTGCACGGCAGGATGAGTTCACGCGACAAGGACCGCGTCCTGCGCAGCTTCAGCGACGGGCAGCTCGACGTCCTGGTAACCACCGCCGTGGTGGAAGTGGGCATTGACATGCCAAACGCCACAATAATGCTCATCGAGGGCGCGGAACGCTTCGGGCTGGCCCAGCTGCACCAGTTCCGGGGCAGGGTTGGCCGGGGTGAGCACAGGAGCTATTGTTTCCTGCTTTCGTCGGAAGCGCTGACCCACAACGCCCGGGATCGACTGGATGCAATGGAGCGGACCCACGACGGTTTCAGGCTGGCCGAGATTGACCTGCAACTCAGGGGGCCGGGGGACTTCTTCGGCACCCGCCAGAGCGGGCTTCCCGCGCTGAAGATGGCGCAGGTGCTGGACCGGGAGCTGCTGGAGTCGGCGAGGGAGTTGGCCACACGTGTTTCGGACGCCGACCCGGAACTCACGGCGCCCGAACACTCCGCCCTCGCGGCCCAGGTCGCCCGGTTCATCGAGCACGCCGCCGACGTTTCCGACTAGCTGGCCGTCATGCCCGGCCCGCCGGTGATCAGCCCGGGGCCTTGAAGCGGTACCCCACGTTCCAGATAGTCTCCACAAAGGAACGGCCCGGGGACTCCACCTTGGAGCGCAGGCGCCTGACGTGGACGTCAACGGTGCGGGTCCCGCCAAGATAGTCATAACCCCACACCTGACTCAGGAGCGCTTCACGGGTGTAGACGCGTCCGGGGTTGGACGCCAGGAGGGCCAGCAGTTGGAATTCCTTGTAGGTCAGAGTGACCCGGCGACCGGCGACCGAGACCTCGTACCGTTCCAGGTCTATGGTGAGGTCGCCGATGGACAGCGTGTTTGAGCCGGAAGGGCCATTGACCCTGAAGACCGCCTGTTGCATCCGAATGGAGAATTCGTCATCGGAAACCGGACAGATCACAAGCTCGTCGGGGTTCAGCGAGGGGTCGTAAGCGGAAACGTCTTCACGGGACAGCGCGGCGACCACGGGCAGCTTGCGTTCCCGGCAGCGGCTCACCGCCCTCCTGGCTTCGGAGAGGTCCAGCGAGGCCAGGTCCAGGAGCACGGCGTCGGGCTTTCCTGAATCCTGGCCATCCCAGAGAAGGTCGCTGCTGTCTTCAACCCGGCAGCTCATTCCAGCGCGCCCGACAACATCGGCCAGAAGGCGGCCTTCGCCGTGATTAACCAGGACCAAAACGTCGTACAACTGTGTAGTCCAACTCCCGGCGTCGGCGCGCCTGTGCCCCGGGTTCCTGGAATTTCACGCTTTTGAGTCAGGCCGCGCCCGGGCGCCGGATTTCAACCGAGAGTATAACAAAAGGCGCTTCCCCTGCATGGTATGCGGTCGTGCAGGAAGCAGGACGATTGTAGACTCCACTGCAACCCTTCATGGTGAGACTGTCGAACCATAGGTGGCTTGAACAGGCATCCTTCGACAAGCTCAGGATGAAGGGACGTCGGCAGCTAGAGTTACTTTGCAATCATCCTGATACTTGAAGACCCCGAATTTGACGCTTCAAGTACCACAATCTATGATGGTCTGAGCACCGGGCTCAGTACCCAAACCACCCAATTCGATACCTCTCGCGACATTGTTACGGAGGGACAGGAATGAGTACCCAGGTCATTGCATCGGCAGCCGAGGAAGCGCGACACCGCATCCGCTCGAACCAGTGGCGGGGCGTCACCTCCGGCGTGGCCCCAGGGCATGTGCAGGCCAACCTGGCCATTCTCCCCAGAGACCTGGCGTTCGACTTCCTGCTGTTCTGCCAGCGCAACCCCAAACCCTGTCCCCTGCTGGAGGTCATCGAGGCGGGCAGCGTTGAGCCGGCCCTAACCGCTCCCGGCGCGGACATCCGCACCGACGCCGCGGGTTACCGCATCTACCGCAACGGCGAGCTTTCCGCCGAAGTGGACACGGTGGCGGACTACTGGCAGGACGACCTCGTCAGCTTCCTGCTGGGGTGCAGTTTTTCCTTCGAGCAGGCGATGGTTGACGCCGGCATCCCGTTGCGCCACCAGGAGCAGGGCCGGAACGTGGCGATGTACATCACCAATATCGACACGGCTCCCGCAGGGGTGTTCTCCGGGCCGATGGTGGTCAGCATGAGGCCGGTGAAGCGGGAGCAGGTGGTACGCGCGGTGCAGGTGACCTCACGGTTCCCGGCCACCCACGGCGCTCCGGTGCACATCGGCAGCCCCCGGGACATTGGGATCAGGGACATCGACCTGCCGGACTTCGGCGATCCAGTGGAGATCAAGCCGGATGAAGAGCCTGTGTTCTGGGCCTGCGGGGTAACGCCGCAGGCGGTGGCGCTGAACTGCAAGCCGCCGCTGATGATCACACACGCGCCGGGCAGGATGTTCATCACCGACCATCGCGACGCGGATTACGCCGTGCTGTAGAGGACGCGCCACAAACTAACTCCCTCCCCTTGAGAGGGAGGATTGGGGTGAGGGTGAAAGGTAGTATCGAGTAGCCCCTGTGAGAGAAATGGCCGAGACCATCGAAGACATAATCCTGGACTTCGACAAACGGGGGATGCTGGCCCTGCGACCGCACCTACCGACGGACTTTTGCCGCCAAGCGGCGCAGTACGTGTTCGACCACCCGGGCCACACGATCATCACGACCGGCTTCTACGTGCTGATGGCCGGCAAGCCGGAGACCGACGGGCCGCCGGGGGCCATCGCCATCGGCAAGGCGCTGGGCAGCCTGGGCCGGAAGGTGACATACGTTACCGACGAATGCACCGCGCCGGTGCTTCGCCAGTGGGCGGACGGCCCGGAAGTCGTCGAGTTTCCCATCGCGGGCGTCGAGGAAAGCAGGCAACATGCCGCCCGGATGCTGGAGGAACTCCAGCCGTCGCTGCTCATATCCATCGAACGGTGCGGGCGAAACCGCAACGACGAGTACCTGAATATGCGGGCCCGGGACATCACGCCGAACACCGCCCGGCTTGACTACCTGTTCGACGGCGGAGTGCCCTCGGTGGGCATCGGCGACGGCGGCAACGAGATCGGCATGGGCAACCTGATCGATGTCATTCCCGGCGTTGACAGCCTCCCCGACGACCCGGCGGTGAGCCGCGTCGACCGGCTGATCATAGCGAGCGTGTCCAACTGGGGCGGCTACGGCCTGGCAGCCGCGCTATCGCTGATCGCCGGAAAGAACCTGCTGCCCGCCGCCGATGATGAGGCGCACATGGTGCGGGGCATGATCGACGCCGGGGCGGTGGACGGCACCACCGGCGACGCGGTTCCGACGGTGGACAATTTCAGCATGGAAGAGAACGGGGCCCTGCTGGCGCGGTTGCACCGCCTCCTCGAATCCGGCTAGCTGCCTGTCTGTTTTGTCCAAGTCTTCAGTCATGCCGACCTTTCCGTGACCTCGCCGACCAAAGGCAGGATGCAGGACGGCAGTGCAATCGCTGGCTCCCTGGGAGAAGCCGCGGTCCAGTTGCTGTGTCTTCTGCTGGTCCTGGCCATCGCACTCTTGTCGCTGGGTCCCATGCTGGACCACCACTTCGCGGAGCGGCATCCGGGGCACCGGCATTTCTACCTGGGTTCCGCAGATTCGTCCCACCCCCACGGCTACCAGGAATCCCATATCCACGACAGCTCGTGGGCATATGGCTCCGATGGTTCATGGGCAGGGATGAGTGAGGTCGACGGAATCGTCTTCCTGATGCCCAACGACGGCGCAGGGCACAACGCGGCGGACATTACAATACCGATGGCGGTGCAGTCGTTGCGTTTCGGTGGCGGCGAAGGCAACCGCCCCTCGATCGGCCGTGACGAGGCTTTTACGGCCCTGTCCGGCGCATCAATCTCTCCATCCGTACCCCCACCAAGAGCATAGCTCCTTTCACGCCCCTGTTCGAGGCCAGGCAGGCACAGCCCAAGGGCGCTGCGGCCCACGTTTGCCTTGCCCGGGGCCCAAGCCGGCAATTCTCCCAGGCGATTGAAAGGAGTATCCATGCAACGTCGCATACGAAAATTTGCGTGGCTCATGCTGGCCTCACTGGCCGTGCTGGGTCTAACCCTCGGGGCCGTCCTGGCCCACGAGGGCCGGCCGGTGGGCGACTACCGATTCATAGTAGGGTGGCAACACGAGCCCGCCTACGAAGGTTTCCAGAACGCGGTATCGATCCGGGTGAACAAGATCGTGGAAGGGGACGACCACGACCACGAGGCAGGCGACCACGAGCATGAGCACGACCCCACGGCCACACCTGCACCGACGGCAGTGGCCGACGGCCACGACCATGACGGTCACGACCACGACTCCACACCTGAAGCCACGGAGGTGGCGGACAGCCACGGCCACGACCACGATACCGTCGCTGCCGGTTCGGTGATGTCGGTGGAAGTCGAAGCATTCGCTGATTCCGTTTCCGGCGTGAATGTTCAGTTGATCCCGGCGGGTTTCACCTTTGATGCCGAAAGCGTCAACGGCGGTCACGTCGATGGCGAAGGACATGCCCACGTGTATGTCGACGGCGTGAAGATCACACGGGTATACACGCCCTGGGTCTACCTCGGCGAGGTGGAGCCTGGGGAACACGAAATCAGGGTCACCCTCAACGCCAACCACCACCCTGAGTACACCTGGGACGGCCAGGTTGTTGAAGCCACCACCACCATAACTGTGCCGGAACCACATGGGCACATGCACGGCCCGGAGGCCGTGGAGGCGGACTCCCGCATGGCCGTGACGCTGACGGTGGAAGAGGACCCACTGGGAGGAGGCAACCTCTTTGTTGAAACCGAGGGTTTCACCTTCGCTCCACAGAACTCAGGGGCAGACCATGTTTCGGGAGAGGGTCATGCCCACGTTTATGTCAACGGCATAAAGATAGGCCGACTCTACGGCCACGCGATGCAGTTGGGCAAACTGGCGGCAGGCAGTAACGAGGTGCGCGTTACGCTCAACACCAACGACCACGCCGCCTACACCTGGAACGGCCAGCCGGTCGAGGCAACCGTCGCCGTCAACATACCCGAGAGCCTGGGCGGCGAGGGATACGGCGGTCCACCTGACGGCAACGGTATGGAGGAGAAGGACGGTCAGTCCTCCGTCCTGCCCGCTCGGGGCGGCAGCAAGCCGCTGGCGAGCGTCGCCGGCCAGCACGAAGGCGTAGCCGTGCCCGTGGAGGGACTGGAGGGCAGCCTGCAGGTGGAAGTCACCCACGTCTCCAGCGGCTTATCCCGCATACTCGACCTGCAGGCGGTCTGGGACGATCCGGGCCACTACTCCGCGGGACTAATTCCCACGGCTTCCGGGGTGTACGAGTTCAGGTTCTTCGGCGCCATCGAGGAAACTTCGATCGACGAGACCTTCGTATCCCAGGGAGGCGGTGGAGACTTCGACGACGTACAGAGTTCCGCCGATCTGCAGTTCCCGGTGCAGTTGCCGGAACTCCGGGAGATCGAGAGCGGAGCGCGCGGCGCATTGAGCACGGCGCAGGAGGCCCAGGACGCCGCCATCGCCGCCCGGGAGGCCGCGTCGTCCGGGCAGGGAGGCAACGGAAACGCGCTGGCAATCGTGGCGCTGGTCATCGGAATCGTAGGCGCAGCACTGGGCGCGGGCGGCATCTTCATGGCGCTCCGCAGCAGACAGCCCCAGGCGTAGCGGGCTGCCAGCCCAACGCTAATGCGATACATCGCAAAGCATCTCACATTCGTGAAGGAAGGCCGGAGAAGGCGGCTGGCGCCGACGCTGACCTTCCTCGCGCTACTGGTTGGGATACTGTGGTGGGCCATGCCGCAGGACGCATCGGCCCACGCCAACCTGGCCTCGTCCGATCCGGCGCCAAACTCGGAGCTGGACGAGGCGCCGTCCCAGGTAATCATCTGGTTCACGGAGCCAATAGAGCCGGCGCTGAGCAGCATCCGGGTGCTGGACGCCTCGGGACAGCAGGTGGATGAGGGGAACAGCGTCGTCGACGATCTGAACCCGCTGGTCATGTCCGTCGGTCTGGGCGCAGTCCCCGACGGTACATACACGGTGGCCTGGAAGAACGTTTCCACGGTTGACGGACACCGGGTCCGCGGGTCCTTCGTGTTCGCCGTGGGTCAGCCGCTTTCGGGTGTGCCGGTTGAGGTGGTAGAACAGCCGCTGCTACAGTCGCCGTTCTCGCCCTTTCTGCGGTGGCTGGTACTGCTGGGGGCGCTGGCCATGGTGGGCGGCCTGGTGCTGGAGTTACTGGTAACCAGACCGGTGCTGTTCGCCGTAGGAGCGGCGGACAACATGAGGTCGGCCGGTGGCGCTCTCTTGACTCGCTCCCACCGACTGGTCCGGTTGGCTTTGACGGTTTTCCTGTTGGCCTCGGTCGGGCAACTGCTCCTGCTGACCACCATCACCCACGAAGTGCCTCTGTGGGACATTTTCGGGGGGCCGCTGGCGGACACGGTGACCGGGACCGAATGGGGCGAGGTGTGGGTCTGGCGGATGGCAGCGGCAATTGGCTTCGGCCTCGTGCTGATCGGGCTGCGTTGGGCCTCGGGGCTGTGGCAGCCCGCGGTTTTACTGCTGGCCCTGGCCCTTGGCTGTGCCGCGCTCTGGACAATTACCCTGACCAGTCACGGAGCCGCTACGGTCGACATCCGCGGCCTTGCCATAGCTGCCGATTTCCTCCACCTGGTTGCGTCGGCCTTCTGGGTAGGTGCGGTGTTCCACCTCGCAATCGGCGTCCCCCTGCTGCGGGCACTTCCCGATGTGGAACGACGGGATGCTCTAGCCGACATGGTGCCCAGGTTCTCGGTTGTTGCCGCTATGAGCGTAGCGGTCATCGTGGTCACCGGGGTATTCAGCGGCTGGGCGCAGGTGACGGTAACGGAGGCGCTGGGCACTCCCTACGGGGCCACCCTGATCGCGAAGATGGCGCTGGTGCTGCCGCTGCTTTTGCTCGGAGGACTGAACCTGGTCTGGGTGCGCCCACGCCTTCGCCGGGATTCATCTTCCGGCGACTGGCTCAGACGCTTTCTGATAGGCGAAGCAGCGATCGCCGTCCTGGTACTGGCGGCTGTGGGACTTCTCACCAGCCTCGAACCCGCTCGGCAGGTTGCCTCCCGGGAACTCGCGGAGCAGCGCGAGTCGCTTTCCTTCAGCGACACGGTGGCGGGAGACACCATCGGCCTGGAGGTAACCCCGGGCAGGATCGGGGCAAACGATCTGAAAGTGACGCTGACTGACCGGCTGGGCCGACCGGTTCCCGACGCCGACGAAGTAATGGTGCGGCTCGTTTTCCTGGAATCGGACCTCGGCGACGACACGCTGGCGGCTACGTCGCTGGGCGACGGCGCCTACCTGCGGGAGAACGCGCAGTTCAGCATCGCCGGCGTCTGGCAGGCGGAGCTGGTGGTCAGACGACAGGACGCCTTCGACGCACGAACCGCCTTCCGTTTCGAGGTGCTTTCCTCGGGCAGCGCCGGGAGTGCGGCCATATCACCCGCTCCCGACACCGCGTACCTGTTGCTGGGAGCCGGGCTGCTGGTGTTGGGGCTGCTGTTCCTGGCAGCAGGTCTGCCGCTGGGAGGCTGGTTTTCCCGATCCGGCGCAGGGGTGATGACCCCGGGCGTTGCGGGGGTGGCGGCGGGCCTGATGCTGCTGTTCAACGCGCAACTGGGTATCGGGGAAACTGAGGCGCTGCGCAACCCCTTCCCGCCAACACCGGAGTCTCTGGAGTCGGGAGCGGCGACCTACGCGCAGGTTTGCGAGACCTGCCACGGGGTCGGGGGACGGGGAGACGGACCGGCTGGAGTGACGCTGTTGCCGCCGCCGGCCGATCTGGTCATTCACGTTCCGCTACACAGCGAGTCCGACCTGTTCCGCTTCATCAGGGACGGAATACCCGACACCGCGATGGCCCCCCAGGAGAACCAGTTGACCGAGGAGCAGATCTGGCACACGGTCAACTACATTCGGACCCTTGAGGAGTAGAGGGGCTAATCCCCCACCGGGGCCAGGGTCTTCTCTTCCAGTGCCAGCAGGCGGCGCAGTTCGTAGATCTCGTCGCGGAACTGGGCGGCTTTCTCGAACTGGAGGGACTTGGCGGCGTCCTTCATCTGGACTTCCAAGTCCTTTACCACCTTGAACATGTCGGCGCGGTTCATTTCCTTGCGTACCGTGTTGTAACGAGCGCGGTTCTCCGCGATGTTCTTGATGCCCTCGGTTATGTCGTGCACTTCCTTCTGGATGCTCTGCGGCTCGATGCCGTGGCGCTGGTTGTGGTCGGTCTGCAACTGGCGGCGGCGGGATGTCTCGTCGATGGCCCGCTTCATGGAGTCGGTGATGCGGTCGGCGTACATCACCACGTGGCCGTTGGAGTGGCGGGCAGCGCGGCCGATGGTCTGGATCATTGACGTGTCGGAGCGCAGGTAGCCCTCCTTGTCGGCGTCAAGTATGGCGACTAAGCTGACCTCGGGCAGGTCCAGACCCTCGCGCAACAAGTTGATGCCCACGATGACGTCGAAGACTCCCAGGCGCAGGTCCCGCAGGATCTCGATGCGGTCCAGCGTTTCGATGTCGGAGTGCAGGTAGGTGTTGCGAATGCCCATCTCCGACAGGTAGTCGGCCAGCTCTTCGGCCATGCGCTTGGTCAGGGTGGTGACCAGCACTCTCTCGGACCGCTGCACTCGCTCCTTGATCCGCCACAGCAGATCGTCGATCTGCCCCCTCGTAGGCAGGACCTCCACCGTGGGGTCCAGGAGCCCAGTGGGGCGTATGACCTGCTCCACCACCTGGCGGCTGTTCTGCAACTCGAATGGCCCCGGGGTGGCCGAGACATAGACCACCTGGTTGATGCGGTCTTCGTACTCATCGAAGTTGAGCGGGCGGTTGTCCAGCGCCGACGGCAGTCGAAAGCCGAATTCAACCAGGGTCTTCTTCCGCGATACGTCGCCGTGATACATGCCCCGCACCTGGGGCAGGGTCATGTGCGACTCGTCGACGAAGAGCAGGTAGTCCTCCGGGAAGTAGTCCAGCAGAGTCCAGGGGGCGCTCCCCGCAGGCCTCTGGGACAAGTGCCGGGCGTAGTTCTCGACACCGGAACAGAAGCCGGTCTCTTGCAGCATTTCCAGGTCGTAGTTGGTGCGGCTCTCCAAGCGCGCCGCTTCCAGTATCTTTCCAGAGTCCCGGAGGTCCCGCAACCGCCACTCGAGTTCCTCGCGGATACCGGCAACCGCCAGCTCCAGCTTGTCCTTCGTGGTGACGAAGTGGTTTGCGGGGTATATCGCAGTCTGGGGCAGGTCGGCCAACATCTCGCCGGTCAGCGGGTCCAGCTGAACGATCCTTTCCACCTCGTCGCCGAAGAACTGGATGCGCACGGCCGCCTCTTCGTAGGCGGGCACCAGCTCCAGCACATCGCCGCGCACGCGGAACTTGGCCCGGGAAAGCTCCAGGTCGTTGCGCTCGTACTGCATGTCCACCAATTGGCGGACCAGCTGGTTGCGGTTGCGGACCTCCCCGACCTTGACCTGCGCCACCAGGTTGAAGTAGTCGTTGGGATCACCCAGGCCGTAGATGCAGGACACGGAGGCTACGATAAGCACATCCCGACGGGTCAACAGGGAGGTGGTGGCGGAAAGGCGCAGCTTGTCCAGCTCCTCGTTGACGCTGGAGTCCTTCTCGATGTAGGTGTCCGACTGCGGAACATAGGCTTCAGGCTGGTAGTAGTCGTAGTAGGAGACGAAGTACTCCACGGCATTGTGCGGGAAAAATTCCTTGAACTCGGATGCCAACTGCGCGGCGAGGGTCTTATTGTGCGCCATCACGAGGGTGGGCCGCTGCACCTGCTGTACGATGTTGGCCATGGTGAAGGTCTTGCCGCTGCCGGTCACGCCCATGAGGCTCTGCCGGGGCATCCCGCTCTCGACAGCCTCCGCGAGGCGCGCGACTGCCGCAGGCTGGTCACCGGTCATGCCGAAATCCGCAGTCAACTGGAAAGCACGGTTCTCAGGCTTTGCGTTGCGCCGGTCGTTGACTTCTTTCCCGGCTTCGGCCCACTTCTTCCCCCGAGCATAGACAGTCATGGCTGCTCCCCATCTTCATCGTGTGGTCACAACACTCGTATTATAACCCCGGCGGCCCCTGTGGAACCTTGCAGTCAGCGTCGTCCGAACTGCTGGAGGGCCAGGCGGATGCGCTCTTCCACGGTCAGGTCGTCGACATCGGGGATGGCGTCGACGGCGGCCTTGGCCTCGGATGCCGAGTACCCTAGAGCGGCCAGGGCGTCCAGCACCTCACCATTTACCGCTGTGGCAGGAGCTATGACCTGTCCCTCGATCTCGTCGACCTTCCCGCGCAGCTCCAGGATGATGCGGTTTGCGGTACGTCTGCCCACTCCAGGAGCGGCGGCCAGCGCAGACGCATCCCCCGAGGCCACCGCCAACTGCAACGAAGCCGGGTCAAGGGACGACAGCAACGCCAGCGCCAGCCTGGGGCCAACACCGGAGACTCCGTTGAGAAGGGTGAACAACTGGGAGGAAGCCTCGTCCGTGAAGCCGTAGAGCACCGGCTGCTCGTCGCGAATCCGCAGTAGCGTGTGCAAGGAAACAGTCTCCCCAACGGTTCCAAGGGACGCAATGGCGTTGGCGGGAACCCAGACCTGCAGCGTAACGCCACCCACCGAGACATGGACCCAGTCGGGGCCGATGGCGGCGAGGGTTCCCCGCAGACCGACTATCACGGTTCAGCCGTTAAATTGAGCATGCGCCGGGCGACGGAGCTACCGCTCATGGCCAGGAGGGATTTCCGTCAGCATGACGCCGGTGGCCTGCTGCTGGGACAGATGGCAGAGTCCAACGGCCAGGGCGTCGGCGGCATCAATTTCCAGTTTCCCGGAAATCCCAAGGGTTGCCGCCACGATCCCCCGGATCTGTTCCTTCGTTGCTGCGCCGTAGTCGGCTACGGCCCGCTTGATCTGGGCCGGAGCGTACTTGAATATCTCAACGCCCTGGCTGGCCGCGCCGATGAGCACCGCCGCCTGGGCCTGCCCGATGGCGAGGGACGACCCGGGGAAGCTGCGCTCGCCCCGCCCCACGAAAGGGTCCTCGATGGCCAAAGCGTCGGGCCTGAAAATGGCGATCATGTTCAGGATGTGGGAGTGCATCTGGAACAGGCGGCTCTCGATGGACATGGAAGAGGGCAGAGATACGACCCCAAAATCGACGGCCTCAATCCCGGAGGTTTCCCGCACCACTCCATAGCCCATGCGCAGGGTGCCGGGATCAATCGCCAGTACAGTCATGTTCGGCTCCCTGCCGCATCAAGGCTCACAATGCTTCCGGAACGAGCCGGAGGACTTAGGCCCATTCAAGCCTGTCAATCCGGCTATCCAGCCGCACAATCTCTGCTTGAGTTATCGGCACAAATGCAAGTAGAGCTTGCATAGCCTCTTCCCGCTGCGCGGCAGCCTCTGCCAAATCGCGTACCGACTCCTGAATTTGTTCCAGCGCGGCCCCCAATTGGAGCATGGCTTCATCACGCAGAGCGGATGAAGCTTCGTACCGTTGCATTGACTCATTAGAGCGTCCCAAGGCTGCAATGACCAACTGGGACACTTCTTCGAGGGTAGTTATCCTCTGTTCCATCGACATTAGTTATTACCCTGAGCCTTTACAGTTGCAGGGGCTGGCAGATCGATGCTAGCTGGCCTGGTAGCGCTCCAGCACCTCGGGCGGGAAGTCGGCGTTGGTGAATGCCTTCTGGATGTCGTCAAGGTCTTCCAGCGCGTCCAGTAGTCGAAGGGTCTGTTCTGCTTCCTTGTCACCCAGAGCTATGGTGGTCTTTGGGACCATGGACATCTCCGCCGACCGGACGGGCACGCTTTCAGCCTCAATCGACTTCTGGACTTCCTGGAGCTGTTCGACGGGCGCGTATATTTCCAGCACGCCGGTGTCGATCTGGATGTCCTCTGCCCCCGCGTCAATGGCGATCAGGCCAAGCTCTTCTGCCGCATCTTCATCCACAATGTCGACGGTCACCACGCCCCGCAGGTCGAAGTTCCAGGCCACGCAGCCGCTCTCGCCAAGGTTCCCGCCGCCCCGGTTGAAGGTGGAGCGAACATCCGCCGCGGTGCGATTGCGGTTCGTGGTTACAGCCTGGAGCAGGATGGCTCCACCGCCAGGGCCGTATCCCTCGTAGGTGATCTGCTCCAGGACCTCGCCATCGCTTCCCTCACCACTGCCGCGCTTTACCGCACGGTTGATGCTGTCCTGGGGCATGTTGTTGCTCTTGGCGCGGTCAAGCGCCAGTCGGAGCTTGAAGTTCATGTCCGGGTCGGCCCCGCCGCCGTCCCGCACGGCGAGCGCGATGTCCCGGCTCAATTTGGTGAACAGCACGCCGCGCTTGGCGTCGGCGGCCCCTTTCTGGTGCTTGATGGTTGACCATTTGGAATGACCAGACATCTCGCTACCTCCCCAATCCGCAGTAGTTCATTGAGGGCGATTTTAGCATTGGCCAAAATCGCGGGTCAAAATGAATGGGTCAGCGCAGTCCGTCGGGGAGATGCACCGTCATCGACCCGCCAGCCACGTCCACCTCTTGCACAACTTGGGCGGTTGCCGGGATCAGAACCTCGCCGCCGGCCCCCCTGACGATGTACACGTCGTTGCTCCCCGTCTCAAGTATCTCCTGCAACTCGCCCAGGTCTTCGCCTTCATCGGTGCGGACGCGCATACCGATGAGCTGGTAGTGGAAATACTCCCCTTCGTCCAGGGAACTTGAGTCGGCGGGTGATGCGGAGAGGAATTTTCCGGCAAAGGGGGTCGCCTGGCGGCGCGTTACAACACCGTCGAGCCAGATGAGCGCAGTGTCCGAACCGGTCTGGCGAGACGCTGTAATGAGGTGCGGGAGCCCATCGGCCAGAAGTTCGCTCCCCGGGTCGAAACGCCCCGGACGGTCGCTGAGAAGCCGAATATTGAGGCCGCCGTCGCGTCCGTGGGCGCCGATCACGCGAGCCACGACGATGATATCGTCGTCGGGTTCTCGCTGGGAACTGGCCAAGACTGACGGCGGGTGAGGGTGACTACTCGATTTCCAGGACGGCCTGGGATCCGTCCTTTACAGCAGCGACGCGAAGGAGGACGCGCATCGCCTGGGCAACCCGGCCCTGGCGGCCGATAACCTTGCCCTTGTCCTCGGGGGCCACCTGCAGCCGGAACACGACGCGGCCGCCTTCCACCGACTCGGTCACCTGGACCTCCTCCGGCTTACTGGCGAGCGAGGTGGCTATATATTCGATGAGTTCTTTCATTCTTCGGATTCCTCGGCCGCTTCTTCGGCTGAGGCAATCTCGGCTTCGGCGGCGGGGGCGCCGACCAGCGCCAAGACTCCGTTCTTTTCCAGGATTCGCTGCACGGGGTCGGACGCCTTGGCGCCAAGATTAAGCCAGTGCAGTGCCCGGTCCTGCTTGAGTGTAATTGCGGGCGGGTCCTGCATCGGGTCGTAGGTGCCGATCCATTCGAGGTATGAGCCGTCCCGCGGCGACTTGGCCTCCGCGACCACGATCCTGTAAGCGGGCCTGCCTTTCTTGCCAACCCTGCTGAGCCGAATCCTTAGCATTCAATCTCCGCTGCGCCCTGAAATGGGGGGCGTTTAGAACCTTTTCCTAGGGAGCAATTGTACGAATTCCGTATTGAGGCGTCAATTGCCGGTGAATGTCTCTGCATCTGACCGGGAAAATAAAACAAAGAAATCGGGCCCGGCCAACTCTGGCTTTGACTCGCCCGAAAAACCTTCCCGGATCCTAGGGGCGATGGTAGACATTGGCCTGGGCCCGACGTTCGGGTTCTCTGATTTCGTGGCGGATTGCTACGAAACGATCACCTCGTCGCGTCCAGACTGATGCCTACCATCGCCCCTGCGTGTTAAACTATCTTCCATCTATATCACCTCCTTCAAAAGATTCCGCCAAGCGGTTAGGGAATTCTAACCCGCCCTTTTCGCCGGTGTCAACCACCAGTTTCTCTCCTTTCGACGTTTCCGCAGCTTCTTCGACGACAGGTCGCCTTGATTAGAGCAATCTTCATGGGAACGCCGGCTCCGGTCGTTCCTGTCCTTCATCGCCTGCACTCGATGCCTGACATAGAGTTGGTTGCCGCCCTCACTCCTCCCGACAGGCCTCGCGGCCGGGGACGCCAGCCTGAGCCGCCGCCGGTGAAGGAGGCAGCCTGCCGGCTGGGCATACCGGTGCTCCAACCCCCGAACCTGCGTGGAGATTCCATCCAGTCGCAACTGGCGGGGTTAGTACCCGACGTCATCGTCGTTGCGGCCTACGGGCGGCTTCTGCCGCCGCCGGTCCTGGGTATGCCCTTGCGCGGCTGTCTGAACATCCATCCCTCCCTGCTGCCGCGCCACCGTGGTCCGTCGCCGGTGGCGACCGCGATTCTTGAGGGCGACGAGGTCACCGGCGTTTCCCTCATGCTGCTGGACGAGGGGATGGACACCGGGCCGGTGGTCGCGCGCTCGGAAGTGCCGCTCGACGGCACGGAGACCGCCGGAGAGCTGACCAATAGGCTGTTCGATCTTGGAGGGCAACTGCTGGAGACTCACCTCGGCGCGTGGGTGTCGGGTGAACTGGAGGAGGAAGCCCAGGACCACAGCCTGGCCACGGTGACTCGCAAGCTGGAGCGGACCGACGGCCTGATCGACTGGAGCCGTCCAGCGCCTGAACTGGCGCGGAGGTGCCGGGCATTCACTCCCTGGCCCGGACTCTACTCCGAGTGGCAAGGGAAGGTGATCAAGGTTCTGGAAGCGTCTGCCGTTCCTGACCTCGACCCCCCGCGCACGCCACCTGGACGAGTTGTGACGTCCTTGCCCTCAGGAGAGCTGAACGTAATGACAGGTTGCGGACTGCTGACCCTGAAGCGGGTGCAGCTGGAAGGAAGGCGCGCCGTTACAGCCGAGGAGTTTGTCAGGGGCTATCCGGAAATAGCCGGAGCGTCCCTCGGATCCTCAAGGGAAACTTGATCGCCCAGGAGAATTGCGACATGGCAAGAGCAATCCCCGAAGAATCACAGGTGCTGGAGTGGCTGGAGTCGCTCAAGAACTGGGGAAGATGGGGTCCCGACGACCAGCTGGGTTGCCTCAACCTGATCGGCCCTGAGCAAAGGAAACGGGCAGTGGGCCTGGTGAAAGACGGCGTGCCCGTCAGCTGCGCCCGTCCCATCACCACGGAAATGACCCCGGATGTCACCTACCAGGTGCAGCGGTTCATGGTGGACAGCGGGGAAGGCCGCGATACCGACTCGCCCGAACGTCGCTACACCCGTCGCGGGGCGGGCGAGTTCATCGGCATGGTGTTCCACGGGCAGACCATCACCCACATCGACGCCATGTCCCACTACTCTTGGAACGGCCTGATGTACAACGGCGTCCCCTCCAGCGTCATCACCTCCCGCGAGGGCGCCCAGTCCCACAACATCGAGGCGGCTTACGAGGGCATAGTGACCCGCGGCGTCCTCCTGGACCTGCCAAGGCTGCGCGGCGTGGACTGGCTGGACCCCACGGAGCCCGTGATGCCGGAAGACCTGGAAGCGGCTGAACAGGCCCAGGGCGTGAGGCTGGAGGAAGGCGACATCCTGCTGACCCGCACCGGCAACTATCGTATGCGCCTGGAGCGCGGACCTTCCTCCCAGACGGATCCGATGACCGCCCACCAAGCCGCCTGCGCGCCGTGGTTCAAGGAGCGGGGCATCGCCATGATGGGCACAGACACCTCCAACGACGCCCGTCCAAATCCCTACCAGACCATCGGGAATCCTCTGCACACCATCTGCCTGGTGAGCCTTGGCCTTTGGTTCATAGACAACGCCAACCTGGAGGAATTGGCCGCGGCCTGCGCCCAGCGGAACCGTTACGAGTTCATGCTGACCCTGGCGCCCTTGCGTCTCAGGAACGTGACCGGATCGCCGGTCAACCCGATTGCTCTTTTCTGACTGTGCGCTTTGGAAAGTGCCCTCCTGCTCATCCGCGGGAAGGCACTTCAGTGGCCCGGGTTGCTTCCTCGTCTCTAGCGGCCCCGTCCTCCGTTGCCGCGCCCCGGCAGGACCCTGCTGAGCAGAGCCCACAGAATCTCGGCAACGAACGATGCCGCCAGCAGAACGCCGCCGATCACCATGACGGCAACGGCCGAGGGAATAAAGCCGGCGGTGGCCTGTTGCGCGAATGACTCGGCCAGGTCTCCGGCAAGGCGTACGGCCGAGACGGGCACGTCATGCGAGTAGGAGCTGACATCGGTGATTGCTTCCCCGATCTGCCCCGGGACCGCGGAGTTCACCACGAATCCGATTGCCAGGCAGACTCCCCCGCCCATCAGCAAACTCAAGCCGGGCCAGCGGAGGACCTCGGCCGGCTTGGGGATATGCACTGCGGCCATCAGCAGGATTCCCACAATTACTATCACCAGCGAAATTATCCTGCCGGGGCCATTGGCCGCGCTGACGACATCCCGGAGCGCCTCGGCCTGCTCCTCAATGTCGTCTCTCGTCAGGTCTTCCGACTCCTCAGCCAGCCACCCCAGGACATCAAACCGGTCGCCGCGTTGCAGTTCCCGGCGTACGTCGGCAACCGAATCTTCGATCAGGGAGGTGACCAGCGGGAGGCCCACTGCCTTCAGGAATGCCCTCGTGTCACCCTCGATGAACGAGCTTCGTATCTCCTCCCTGCCGGCGTCTAGGACCAGCGCTGCCTGGGAGTTCATCGCCGGGTCGTCCAGAAACGCATCAAACCAGCGATCAAATCCTCGCTGACGGCACTCCCTGGTCAGCGTCTCAAGGGAAGGGGTCGATTCGGGAAACCTGCCGTCAGAGAACCGCGCCGCCAACTCGGCCAGGGCGCCAGCCAGTTTGCTCAGAGCTTCCGGTGAACACTCCGATGATGCCGGCGGCTGCACTTCGACTTGATCGATAATCTCGTTGGCTTTCTTCAGGACCACGGGCTGAACCCGCTCCAGCGGTTCCTTCAGGTCTACGAAGACTTCAAGATCATCAAGTTCATGCCTGAGGAATCCGGTGAAGCGGCCGATGTTGTCCTCGGTCTGCTCCTGGAGATACGCGGGCGGCATTACGCCCTTCAGCACCTCAACCGCCTCGTCCCTCTCGTGGAATTGCAGGTCTCCCAGCAAGTCTCCGGTCTGGTCCTCGAGAGCCGGGTCCACCAGCACCTCGTCGTAGATCCGGTTGTAGGCATCGGTGTCGCTGATCGCGACGTTGTAGACCTCCGGGTCTTCCAGACGCTGGGAAAAATTGACTACAACAAGGAAATAGATTAGACCGGCAAAGACCACCATTCCCAGTACCAGCCCGGCCAGCGCCCGCAGTAGCGTCATGACAAAAACCGCTGCTCCTCACTTCCGCCCTTTAGCCTTGAAACCGGCCAGCCGGAGACTAGAACCTAGGGGTGATCTGCATTTCCGTCAGCCGCCTTACACGCTCTTCCGTCGGCGGGTGAGTGGAGAAAAGGTTGCTGAGTCCGGCGCCCTTGAGGGGATGCACGATGAACAGGTGAGACGCGCCCTCGGCAACCTGCATCGGACGGACCTCCGAACCTCGCTCCAGCTTCTGGAGCGCGCTGGCCAGCGCCAGGGGGTTGCCGCAGTTATGAGCTCCGGTCGCGTCGGCCTGGAACTCCCGCGTTCGGGAAACGGCGGCGCGGACCAAAGCCGCGGCGATGGGCATGACGATCGCTACGATCAACAGCCCGATGATGTTGTCGCGGCTGTCGCGCCCACCGAACAGGCCCCCGAAAATGGCCGAAAACTGGGCTAGCATCGCCAGCATGGAAATGGCTCCGGCGATAGTTGCGACGACAGCCATGATCAGGGTGTCGCGATTCCCGACATGGGCCATTTCGTGGGCCAGCACTGCCGACAGCTCTTCCCGGTTCAGAATCCGGCGAATGCCCGTGGTGACCGCCACCGCGGCGTTGGTGGGGCTGCGCCCGGTCGCGAAGGCGTTGGGCGATTCCGTGTAGATTTCATAGACCTTGGGCATGGGAAGACCAGCAAGCCTGGCCTGCTCCCTGACGATTCCATAAAGATCGGGGTCATCCTGCTCCGTGATGGGCTGGGACTTGGTCATGCCGAGGGCAATCTTGTCGCTGAACCAGTAGGCGCCCATGTTCATGACAAGGGCGAAAATCAGCGCGATCACGATGCCCACCTGCCCGCCGACGACTCCGCCGATCAGGACGAGCATCATGGACAGCACCATCATCAGGATGAAAGTCTTGAGCGTGTTCAATTGTCCTTCCTCTGGATAGGTCTTGGCCTGAAACGCATACGAATTACGAGGCGAAATTCTGGTTGGATGCCCACACAAAATTATATCACCGGGTCTCAGATGAAATTTCAAGGTCGTTCAAGATTCCGGAACCCAAATTCCCAGGACGCAGCGAGGGCACCGGATCCGGGCTATCAGGACAGGGAAGTACTGCAACAACCTCTTCATTCCCGAACAACCCCGTCATTTGCATCTGGGGTTTCTTTACACTCAATTTAGAACCGACTTATCATAGTGTGCGTAACAACATAGGAGTCTCTTTCGGTTAACAGGGGCATCCCTCGCCCGCCGCAGCCGTCCGCCCTGCAGAGGGGGCCGGTATCGCCGATGGCGGCGCACAGACCTATTGCAGCAATTGTCAAAAGGGAACCAGAGTGTCTTCACCTCTTTATCGCGTTTATCGCGCATACACCCACAGCTTCGATCCCGGTAGCAGAAACATGCTGAGGACGGCTTCCAGACTGATGGCGGTCGCCGCGGCATCCATCCTGGTGCTGTTGCTGCTGGCGTGCGGCAGCGAATCCCCAACGGAGCCTCCAGCGACCACCGCACCGCCCGCCACTGCGCCGCCCGCAACCACCGGCCCGATGCCCACGGCGACGGCAAGGGCGGAGCCGACATCCGCGCCCGAGCCGACAGAGCCGTCCGCTGCCCCATCGCAGCCGGAGTTGTCGGTGGTCACCACCAGCAACATCCTGGCCGACTGGGTGAAGGCCGTCGGCCAGGACCGCGTGAGTGTCTTTGCCCTGATCCCGGCCGACGCCGACCCCCACACCTACAGCCCGGGCGCTCAGGACATCACCCGCGTATCGGGGGCCGACCTGGTCGTGGTGATCGGGCTCTCGGTGGAAGAGGCGTCCCTCGAGAAACTGATGGGACGCGCGATCAGGAATCCCGACAGCATCGTCGCATTGGGACAGTACGTGGACCCGCTGGAATCCGGCGATACCGGCGCCGACCACAGCCACGCAGGCGGCGGGGATACCCACGAGCACGGGCCGGGGTCGCACGAACACGGCCCTCTGGACCCACATTTCTGGATGGACCCGGTCCGCGTCAAACTGGCCGTCGACGTGATCGCCGAGAGCCTGTCAAAGGCGGATCCCGGCGGCAGCGACATCTACTCAGCGAACGCCGAAGACTACAACCAGGAACTCGACGGACTCCATGCCTGGATACTGGAACAGGTGCAGACGGTCCCCGAGGAACGACGCCTGCTCGTCACGGCGCACGAGAGCTTCCAGTATTTCGCAGGGCGGTATGAGTTCGACGTGGTGGGTACGGTGTTCCCGCTATCCACTGAACGGGAACCCTCGGCCCAGGAAATTGTCCAGCTCATAGAGGCAATAGAGCAAGCGGGAGCTCCAGCCGTATTCACGGAGGCGGCCATTCCGGCGCGATTGTCCGAGCGGGTGGCCGACGAGACGGGAGTGACCCTCGTGGGCGGGCTTCACACGGGTTCACTGACGGAAGAGGGCAATTCCGACACCTACCTCGAAATGATGCGAGTCAACACCGAAGTGATAGTGGGGGCCCTGCAGTAGCATGGCGCACAGCCATCCCCTTGCGCCCGTCGACGTTTCCGAGGTGTCGGTGGAGCGCGGTTCGCTACAGATCCTGGACAACGTCTGCTTCACCGTCGGATCCGGCACCATAACCGGAGTGGTGGGACCCAACGGCGCGGGCAAGAGCACGCTGTTCAACGTCATCACCGGCCTGCTGCCGCCGACATCCGGGCAGGTGCTGATTCACGGGGAGGAGATCGACCGGGTGCGAGGCAAGGTCGCCTACGTGGTACAGCACGAGCAGGTGAACTGGCGCCTCCCCATGCGAGTCTGGGATGTGGCTATGCTGGGCCGGGTAAAGAGCATCGGCTGGCTGCGCCGTCCCGGGCGCGAGGACCGGGAGGCAGTCGAGGACGCCCTCGAAAAAGTGGGCATGTGGGACCGGAGACGCTCCCTCATCAACGAGTTGTCCGGCGGCCAGCGGCAGCGCGTCTCCGTGGCCCGCGCCCTGGCCCAGGAGGCGACCGTGCTCCTCCTCGACGAACCCTTCCGGGGCGTGGACGTGGCCTCGCAGGCCGCGCTGGTCTCGGTGCTGATGCGACTGCGAGACGAAGGGAACACCATCATGGTCTCGTCCCATAACCTCAACCTGGTGACCAACTACTGCGACGAGTGCCTCTGCATCAACTGTCGCGTATACGCCTACGGACCTCCCCAGGAAGTCCTGTCCCAAGAGTCCCTCACGGTTCTCTACGGTCCCGCCGGAGCGATTCCGCCCCAGGACCACAACACGATGGAACGTCGCGTTGGACATCATCACTGAAACGCTGGCCGGGCCGTTTCAGTACGCCTTCATGTTGCGGGCGCTGATCGTGTCGGTACTCGTTGGCATCATGTGCCCCGTCCTCGGCGTCTTCGTTGTAACCCGCGGGCTGGGGTTCATGGGCGACGCCATTTCCCACTCCATGCTTCCCGGCATGGTGGCAGCCTACCTGCTGGGCGCCAGTCCTTTCTCCGGTGCGATTCCGATGGCCATCGTGGTTGCCCTCGGCAGCGGCTACCTGATCAAGAGGGCCGGCATCGGCGAGGATACGTCCGTGGGCATAGTGTTCGCCGGACTCTTCGCGCTGGGGCTGGTGATGCTAACCGCTTCCAGGGGGATCCCGGTCAGTCTGGAAGACATCCTGCTCGGCCAGGTGCTCGGAGCGTCCTGGTCCGACGTTTTTGTAACGGCCGGCCTCGCGATCGCAGTCCTGGCAATCATCTTCGGGTTGGGCAAGGAACTGGTGTATGCGAGCTTCGACCCAACCGGCTGCTCCGTCATCGGTCTGCCCACGGAGAAGCTGGAATACCTTCTGCTGGGAATGCTGGCGGTGGTGGTGGTCCTGACCCTCTACGCAGTGGGCATCGTCCTGGTGATTTCCATGCTGATCACTCCTGCAGCCACCGCCCTGCTGCTGGTGCGGAATTTCGGGGGAGCCGCCGTGGTGGGCGCGGTGATCGGGATTGCCTCGGTGATAGCCGGTCTCTACATTTCCTATTACTACAACATGCCGCCCAGTCCTATAATGGCGCTGGTTGCTTCCTTCATCTTCCTCATGGCTCTTGGCTGGAAGCAGGGAGTGGCCGGATTCATTCAACACCGGAGAGCGCGTCATGTATGACCTGAACGGAAAAATCGCGATCGTAACCGGCGCGGGCGGCCGCCACGGCATCGGTCGCGCCATCGCCACCCGTCTGGCCTCGGAGGGCGCCAACGTGGTAGTCACCGACGTCCCCGCGAGCCTGGACGCCATCCGCGCCGAGGACCGCCAGGAGGGCTGGGAGGGCCTGAACAGCGTTGCCGCCGAGATCGAGGCCTTGGGCCGGGAGTCCCTTGCAGTCTTCTCCGACGTATCCGACTCCGACCAGGTGGACGACATGATCGGGCAGGCCCTGGCGAAGTTCGGCCGCATCGACATCCTGGTGAACAACGCCGGCTCCCGCCCGGGCAAGGACCGGGTGCTGGTGGTGGAACTGGAGGAAGAGGCATTCGACGAGGTCATGCGCGTCAATGTCCGGGGCACCTACCTCGTCTCCCGCGCCGTGGCCCGGCACATGCAGGCCCGGAGCGGCGGCGGCAAGATCATCAACATTTCGTCCGGCGCCGGCAAGCGGGGCATCGCCCGCTACGCCGCCTACTGCGCCTCCAAGTTCGCCGTTATCGGCTTCACCCAGGCGCTGGCCCAGGAGATGGCCCAGCACCGTGTCAACGTCAACGCAATCTGCCCCGGCCTCGTCGACACCGAGCGCGTCGACTTCATCGCCGCCGCTCTTGCGCCGGAGGGGGAGTCGAGCGAGGAGTACCGGGCCGGCATGATCGCCGACCGCGCCGTCCGCGTCCCCATGGGCCGGGTGGCGCAGGGCGACGACATCGCCCGGATGGCCGCCTTCCTCTCCTCCGCGGAGTCCGACTACGTTACCGGGCTGTCCATCAGCGTCTCCGGCGGCTCAGAAATGAACTGAAGAAGGACGCAACCTGCAAAGCATTCCCTCCCCCTGAGGGGGAGGGTTAGGGTGGGGGTGCCCCCGTCAAGCCGCCTGCGATCCATCTGGGAAATCGCAGGCGATTTTTTTGTATTGCTAATTCGAGGGAACGATTCGCAGCACGGACGCATATTATCAATCAAAAGCCCCTGCGCATTCTGGAGCATGAGAGCCGCAGATGACCGACAACGAAGCCATCGCGCGCTGCAAAGACGGGGACCGCGAAGCATTCCGCCACCTGGTCGAACGGTACAAGGACGTGCTGTTCGGCACGGCGGTGCTGATGACCGGCAACCGTGCAGTGGCCGAGGAGCAGGTGCAGGAAGCCCTGCTCTCCGCCTGGCGAGGCATCAGGGGATTCCGGCAGGGCAGCCCGTTCAAGCCGTGGCTGCTGCGGATCCTGGTCAACGCCGTCCTGTCCCAGCAGCGGCGGCGCACCCTGTCAACCGTGCACCTGGACGGCAACATGCCTGAAGCACCGGCCGCTACGGAAATCGACCCGGCTTCCACCCTTGACGCCTTGGAGAGCCGGATGGAGCTCAGGCGCGCCATCAGCGGCCTTAACCCCGACCACCGGCAGGTGATTGCCCTTCGCTATTTCGCCGACCTGACGGTTCCCGAAGTTTCCCGCGCCCTTGGAGTGCGGGAGGGCACCGTCAAGTCGCGCCTGCACCGGGCGCTGGCTGTTCTTCGGGAACGGCTCGACGGGTCCGGCATCGATTCGCCGGAACTGTCCGGCAGTCCTTCGACAGGCTCAGGGGGAGGTTAAGTCATGGCCTACAACGAATCGCCGGACAGCGAATTTGATCCGGAAATGGAGCGCGTCCTGCGCGAGCATTTCAACGCCGAGACGCCGGACCTGCGAGCCCCCAACGACCCATGGCCGTGGCTGGAAAGCCGACTGGAGGAACCTATGCCCCCATCCCTTTTTTCGCGCCTCCTGGGACTCCTGAACCCGATGAGGGAAGGCCGTCTGTCCCCCGGATTCGCCATCGCCGGTGTGGCCGTTGCCGCCATAGCCATCGCCGTCGTGGTCTGGGCCGTATCGGGTGACAACGGTGGGGAATCGCCCGGCGGAATAGCCGCGGTACCGGCGACCGAGGCCCCCACCGGCGGACCATTGCCGACGAACTTGCCAGCCAGCACACTGGCGCCGGAATCAACCATTGGCCGGTTCGAACATCGGAGCCTTGACAAAGAAGGCGACTCCGGCTCAGCCGACTCTCAGGCCCCGGCCACGCCCGCAGGCTCAGAGGACGAGGTCAGCGCAGTTCGCCATGTGACCGCCACGCCGGCCCCTGCACCCACCGCGATAGCGGCGATGGAAGAGCGGGAGGTGGAGGTTACCAGGGAGGTCGAGGTGATAAGGAATGCTTCGGATTCTCCAGCGGCACCAACAGCCGTTCCGCAAGCCGCTGCCGCCCAGTCCCAGCACTCAACACGGACGCAGGCTACCAGCCCACAAGGGCCCGCTGGTCTGGCTGGTCCGGCCGGCGCCGCCGGGGGCGTGCCCCCGGACACCGCCTTCCGGGACTACCAGCGTCAGCCCTTCGTCACTGCTGAAGACGATAACGTATCCACCTTCAGCCTGGACACCGACCGTACCTCGTTCCAGCTGGCCCTGAACTGGGCCCGCTCGGGCTACGAAGTCCACCCCGATTCAGTGCGGGCCGAGGAATGGCTCAACGCCTTCAACTACGAATACGATTCCCCTTCGAGAACCGACAGCTTCGCCATCAGGGGCGACCTGTACCCCCATCCGCTGGACGAGGGGAAGCGCCTAGCCCGCATAGCCTTCCAGGCGCCGGAGCTGGTGGACGACAGGCCGCTCAATGTCACCCTGGTGCTCGACGCCTCCGGTTCGATGGCCGACGGCAACCGGGTGGACATTGCCCGCCAGGCCGCCGAGAGCATCCGCCGGAGCCTGCGTCCCGATGACCGCATCGCCGTCGTCCACTTCACCGAAAATGTCATTGACAGGTATACAGTCGAGCACAGCCCGCCGCAGGACAGGAGAGTGCGGGATTCCATAGCCTGGCTCCAGCCCCACGGCAGCACCAACGTGCAGGCCGGGCTGGACCTGGGCGTCAGGCTGGCCGACGACGCCAGGGAGCGACGGCCCGACGCCTACAACTACGTGATCCTGATGTCCGACGGCGTGGCCAACGTGGATGCCACCGACCCGTTCGCCATCCTGGAATCGGCCTACGACCCCGACACCCGCAACCCTCTGCGGCTGATAACCATCGGCGTCGGCATCAACAACTACAACGACCCGCTGCTGGAGCAGTTGGCACAGCACGGCAACGGCTGGTACCGCTACCTCGACAGCACTGGGCAGGCACAGGCCACCTTCAGCCGGGATAACTGGCTGGCGCTTTCAATCCCATTCGCCGACCAGACCAGGGCCCAGGTTACCTGGAACGCCGGAGCAGTGGAGCGGTGGCGCATCATCGGCTATGAGAACCGCGTGACTGCCGACGAGAACTTCACCCAGGACCGCAAGGAATTCGCCGAGATTTACTCGGCCGCCGCCACCACCGTCCTGTACGAACTTGAGCTGACCTACTCCGCCTCGGCGCTTACCTATGTACCGCTGGGCCGGGTCGAGCTGCGCTGGGTTGACCCGGACACCGGCGACTCTCGCAGCCAGACGGCTACGCTGGCAGGCGATCCGGGGGCGGGATTCGATGCGCGCGACGGCTCGCTGGCGCACTTCGGCGCCATCATCGCCCTGACCGCAGACCTGTACGGCACCCTGCCCAACTACCCCGAGAGAGCATACCCTGAGGTACACTCCGGCCTGTCGTCCCTGCGGTCGCAGCTAGACGCCCTGCGCGGCAACCTCGGGAGCCTTGACGCCTATAACGACTTCGCCTTCCTGCTGGACCACATCACGAACGGCATGGAGGAATGGCTGCCGCCGTCCACACCGTCGGGCTACAGCCGCTAGCGGGATGTAGGACGACCGAAAAATGGTTCCTGATGTCCTCTCTTGGAGGGGGTCGGATAGAGATCCCCTCTCCCTCCGGGAGAGGGTTAGGGTGAGGGCATCTCCCTGTTTTCTCAGAATTGCCCGACGTTACCGTATCCTGTCCTCATCGGTGAAATGGACTTGCCAAGCATTCCTTATTGGCATCGAGGAGAAGCGCAAACCCTATCCCGCCGCTGCCCCAACCTCACCCTGAGCTTGTCGAAGGGCGGGCCCTCACCGGCGCCCGCGCCATGTAGAGCAGGACTGCCGACACCAGGTACGCCCCCACCATCACGAAGTACAGCATCGTGTAGCTGCCGGCCAGTCCCCGGATCAGGGATCCCAGCGATGGCCCCAGCCCCAGCGCAGCCGTCTGGAAGGGCGAGAACAGGCCCAGCAAGGAGCCGTACGATTCCCGGCCATAGTATTGCGCCAGCATCATGTTCTCCATCGACCCCACCGCACCGGAGAAGATCCCCCAGACCAGTGCGAACACAAGGGCCTCAGGCAGAGAGTCCACCGTCGTCAGGTAGGCCAGCAGGGCCCCCGAACCCACCATCGTAACGACCAGGCAACGCCGGGGAGTGAACCGGTCGGACAGCACTCCCCAGCCCACGTTGGCGATAGACAGCACCGTGCCGAAGCTGAGCACCCCCGCCGCCGCCGCCACGCTCAGGCCCGCACTCTCCACCAGGTAGGGCACCATGCTGAAACCCACGCTGCTGGAAGCCAGGGTCCCCACGCAGGCAGTAGCGACGATCAGCCAGTAAGTCCGCGTCCTTGCCGCTTCCCTCACCGTCCAACTGGTCTCGGATGGCGGATAAGCGGCCGAACTCCCTCTCCCTCCGGGGGAGGGTTGGGGTGGGACGGCGGCGGCTGCCCCGTCCGGCGCAAGGCCGATGTCTTCGGGCCTCCGCCGCATCAGCAGGATCACCGGGATTACCATGACGAGGCTGAATATCCCCAGGTAACGGAACCCCTCGCGCCAGCTTTGGCTGAGCGTAATCAGCGCGAAGAGTTGTATGTTGATTGCGCCAGCTATCGGGCGGAAAGTGGAGACCATGGCCAGTGCGATGTTCCGGCGACGACGGAAGAAGTTGACCGCCGCAGTCCTGGGCACCAGCCCGATGAGCACGGGGTTGGAAACGGCCCGCGCAATCACGTAGGCCGCGTAGAACTGCCAGACTGCGCTGACACCCGACAGTATCAGGAAGCACACGCCGGCGATGAGAAGGCCGGTGGACATCAGCCAGCGCGGGCCGTATCGGTCGGCCAGCCGCCCGATCACCGGGGCTATCAGGCCAGACAGCCAGGTGCCCGCAGTGGCGGCATAGGACAGGGTGCTCTTGTCCCATCCGGTGTCGTCCGTTATGTAGACCTGTATGCCGCCCAGCACTACCTGCGAAACGCCGCTGGCGGCGAAGGTCGCCATGGACGACATTCCGAGAATCAGCCAGCCATAGTAGAAGGGTGTCCTGAGCCGCCAGTTGAGGAAAGTGTCCAGCATTCCTGTCGATCGATATCCGGTTGCAGGGGTCTTCAGTCCTGCCGCTCACTTGAAGAAGAGGGTTGGAGCGATGGTGAAATCGTGGGTGCCAGCAACCTTGAGTATATTGGGGAGTATATCGGGGGACGCCGCCGCCCCCGCTCACCCGGGAAACTATTGCGGAAATCATACATCACCCACGCACTTTTCGTACGCGCCCTGATGCGTTACATTGTTTGCAGCATTCCCGTCGAGGTCCAGCAATGCCCCTTGACCGCGCCCAGGTCCGGCACATCGCCTCTCTCGCCCGCATTGGAATCCCTGAAGACGAAGTGGAAGTTTATGTCGATCAGCTCTCCGGCATAATCGACCAGTTCGGCGTGCTCAACGAGCTGGATACCGCTGGCGTCGAACCCACCGGACACGCAGGCGAACTGCGGGCCGTGATGCGCGAAGACGAACCGGCGGACTCCCTGACGCCCGAAGAGACCCTCAGCAACGCGCCGCGCCGTGAGGGAGAGTTCTTCCGCGTCAAGGCAGTGCTGGACGAGTAGAGCAGTTGGCCAACCTCAACTGGCTGACGATCCAGCAGGCCCGCGACCTGCTTTCGAGACGTGAAGTCAGTTCCGTCGAGTTGACCCGCGCCTGCCTGAAACGCATCGAAGCCGTCGAGGACCGCGTGCGTTCGTTCATCACCCTGACGCCCGAGACCGCCCTGGCGCAGGCCGAGGCTGCCGACCGGATGCTCGCCGATGGCATGGCATCGCCGCTGACCGGCATCCCGGTGCAGATCAAGGACGTGATGTGCACCCAGGGCGTCCGCACCACCTGCGCCTCGCGGATGCTGGAGGACTACGTCCCGGTCTACAACGCAACAGCCGTAGACCGGCTCTTCCGGCAGGGGGCGGTTATGCTGGGCAAGGGGAACATGGACGAGTTCGCCATGGGTTCCTCCTGCGAAAACTCCGCCTTTCACCCCACGCTGAACCCCTGGGACAGCAGCCGTGTACCGGGCGGCAGCAGCGGCGGAGCCGCGGCATCGGTGGCGGCCGGAGAGACTATCTACGCCCTAGGGTCGGATACCGGCGGCAGCGTGCGCCAGCCTGCGTCCCTGTGCGGCGTGGTCGGCCTGAAGCCGTCGTACGGCCTGGTCAGCCGCTACGGCCTGGTGGCCTACGCATCGTCGCTGGACCAGATCGGCCCCATCGGCCGCAGCGTCGCCGATTGCGCCCTGGGCCTGTCGGCCATCGCCGGACACGACCCGCGGGACGCCACCTCCCTGCCCGGCGCTCCGCCGGATTTCCTGGCTGGGCTGGACAACACAAGCGACCTGGCCGGACTGCGCCTGGGCGTTCCGGGAGAATACTTCGCCGAGGGAATCGAGGACGGGGTACGCCGCGCCGTGGAACAGGCCATTTCCACCCTGGAACAGCTGGGGGCTTCGGTCCGGGAAGTGTCCCTCCCGTCTACGAAGTACGCACTCGCCTGCTACTACATCATCGCCCCCTCCGAATGTTCCGCCAACCTGGCCCGCTACGACGGCGTGAAGTACGGCTTCTCGGAGCAGCAGGCCGGGGACATGTGGGGAGCGATGGAGCAGACCAGGGAGAAGGGGTTCGGGCCGGAGGTCACCCGCCGGATAATGCTGGGTACCTTCGCCCTGTCGGCGGGTTACTACGACGCCTACTACCTGAAGGCGCAGCAGGCGCGCACGCTGATCCGCCGCGACTTCGACGAAGTCTTCGAGACCGTGGATGCCCTGGTAACTCCAACCTCCCCGGTGGTCGCCTTCCCAATGGGGGAGAAGACCGGCGACCCCGTGCAGATGTACCTCATCGACGTCTGCACTCTTCCCGTCAACATCGCCGGTCTTCCCGGCCTGTCGGTCCCCTGCGGCTTCTCCGAGGGCCTGCCGGTGGGGATGCAGCTGATCGGCCCCCACCTGTCGGAGCCGACCCTGCTCCGCATTGGTCACGTCTACGAGCAGGCCACGGACTGGCACACGCACCAGCCTGCATTGTAGGGCACAAGAAAGCGTCCGGCCCTGGAGCCGGACGCCGTAACCTTCCCGTCTTTGAGACCTCGATTAGACCACCAGGGTCCTGCGGTACAGCGAATTCCTGGCGTCCGCCAGCTCCGCCTGCATCCGGTCCCTGCTGGTCATCGGGGGTCCCGACAGCCAGAGGTAAAGAGAGACGGGGGAGGAGACCACCCGGCGGACCATCCGGCTGGCGGCCCACTCCTGGGCAGGCTGTCCCGGACCGGACTTCGACGCCGGGACGGTCCTGGGTTTGTTTTCCGGTGCTTTAGTTGCCATGTGGGCCTCCTTGCGGGTGGTTCGTCCGATGTGCTGCGCGTGTGGACCGGGATTGGTCCCCGTCCTGTATCCAGCCTCCGGGGCGGAAGAATCATCCGCCCCGGAGGCCTTTGATCAAATTGCCAGTTTCCTCCAGATCCCTTTCTCCATCTGGTATTCGGCGTAGTCCTCGGACATCCTGGATACTTGAGCCAGCAGCCTGGCGATGCGGCCGCCGTGGCTCTTGGGGTTGGTCTGCTCCTTGGTTTTCCTGGTAACCTTGTCGGGTGTCAACGTGGCCATTTGAGCCTCCTCTCAGGTCATTCGACCTTTTTGTGTTCGATGCTTACTTTTGAGCTTGACAGGCAGCTTGTTAAGCAACTAATAATAAGTTAGTACCAAAGCATTCTTTTGTCAATAGGTTGATAGTGGCTAATTTTTTGTTAGTGTGCTAGTATCCCCGAAATTCTTTTGTAACGGAGACAGGACTACAATGAAGATCCATGAGCCCTGCCCGCGTTACGACCGCGCCATCCAGATACTGGGCAAGAAGTGGAACTGCCTGATAATTCGCAGCATGTTGGCTGCGCCCCGCCGCTTCAGCGACATTTCCAACTACGTCGAGGGCCTCAGCGACCGCCTCCTCTCCCAGCGCTTGCAGGAACTGGAAGAGTCCGGCATCGTGGAGCGACGGGTCTACGACACCAAGCCCGTGCTGGTGGAATACGCCCTCACGGAGAAAGGTTCCGGCTTCCGGCACGTGGTGGAGGCCATCCAGCGCTGGGCCGACCAGTGGGAGGCCCATCCAATGGAAGAGAGCGCGGCATAGGGGCTGAACCGCCTCCTCCCCCATCGAGGGAGCATCTTTCACGCCAGTCAATCCCGGTACTAGAGCGGGCCGGCCGGTCTGACCCCGGCTCCGCTTGGCCCAGCACCCAGCAGAGGTGTCCGATGGAACGCACCACGATCAAGAGCATCCTGTCCCAGGACGACCCCTCTGGAGAGGTGCTGGTTCAAGGGTGGGTGAAGACTCGCCGCTCGTCCAAGTCGGTGACTTTCGTCCAGGTCAACGACGGCACCACACTGCGGGACCTCCAGGTGGTGGTTGCTGAGGACAGCCCTGACTACGCCACCGCCAACACTCTGACCACGGGCTGCAGCGTCAGCGTGGTCGGCGACGTGGTGGAGTCCCAGGGCCGCGGCCAGAGATACGAGATTCAGGCCCGCCAGGTGCTGCTCATCGGCGGCGCCGACCCCGAGACCTATCCCCTGCAGAAGAAACGGCACACCCCCGAGTTCCTTCGCGAGATCGCCCATCTGCGGCCCCGCACCAACACCTTCGGCGCCATGGCCAGGGTACGCAACGCCGTTGCGTACGCCATTCACTCCTTCTTCCAGGAACGGGGCTTCCAGTACATCCAGACGCCCATCATCACCGCCAGCGACGCAGAAGGAGCCGGCTCCATGTTCCGGGTAACAACCCTTGACCTCGACAACCCTCCCAGGCGGGAGGGTTCGGTCGATATCGGTGAGGACTTCTTTGGAAAGCCCACCTTCCTTACCGTCAGCGGGCAGCTTGAGGCGGAGATCTTCGCCATGGCCCTCTCCAACGTGTACACCTTCGGCCCCACTTTCAGGGCCGAGAACTCCAACACTTCCCGCCATCTCGCCGAGTTCTGGATGGTGGAGCCGGAGGTCGCTTTCTGCGAGCTTGAGGGCCTGGCCGACCTTGCCGAGGACTTCCTCAAGCACATATTCCGGCACGTCCTCGAAAACTGCGAGGAGGACATGGAGTTCTTCAACCGCTGGTACAACGAGGAAATCATCGCGACGCTCGACGGGATAGTGAATTCCAGCTTCGAGCGCATCACTTACACCGAGGCCGTGGACATGCTCGTGGAGTCGGGGGAGACCTTTGAGTTTCCTGTCTCGTGGGGCGTGGACCTCCAGTCGGAACACGAGCGGTACCTCACCGAGAAGCGCATCGGCCGGCCCGTGATCGTCACCGACTACCCCAGAGAGATCAAGGCCTTCTACATGCGCCTGAACGACGACGGGAAGACGGTCGCGGCGATGGATGTGCTGGCGCCCGGCATCGGCGAAATCATCGGCGGCAGCCAGCGCGAGGAACGCCGCGATGTCCTGCTTCGGCGACTGCGGGAGGACGGCCTGAACGAGGAGGACTACTACTGGTACCTCGACCTCCGCAGCTATGGCACCGTACCCCATGCAGGCTTCGGGCTGGGCTTCGAACGCACCGTGCAATTCATCACGGGTGTCTCAAACATCCGAGACGTCATTCCCTTCCCCCGTACCCCCAAGAACGCAGAGTTTTAGGTTGTCTTCATGACGTCGAACCCGGACCCACGGTCCCTGGCAGCGGCGCTGGGCCCCGAAAGTTTTGATGCGAGCCGGGTGATTCAGCGGCTGGAATCGATTTTCGAAGACACGGTAACCATGGCCCCGGTGGACAATAGCTACCGGGCGTGGTCGACATGCCAGCCGCTGTTCGCCGACGACAGCGTTCCGGCATTCATCCGCCAGACTTGCCTGTCGCTGCTGTGCCGTCTCATCGCATACCGTTACCTGGACCCCCGGCCCTCCGACCGCCAGCTCTGGGAGGTGATCAGCGGCGACTACTTCGTGGGCGCCGGTCTGGGAAACTTCCTGGGCGAGGACTTTTTCTCCTGGCCTTTTTTCCGCCTCTCGATGGGCATCGGCGACGACGCGGAGTCCATGGAAGCGGCTCGAACGCTCATGTCTTCCCTCGAATCCCTGGACCTGGATAACCCTTCGCTTTCCCTGATTTCCAACCTTTACAGTGAGTTCGAGGGAGGGTCTGATGAGCCGGGAGCGGACGAGGCAACCGAGAGATTGGAAGAATCTCCCAAGCTGTCGTGCATCGCGGCCTACTGTGGCCACGGGAGCCGCATGGCCTCGGCGGTGAGCACCGCTGTCAACGCTCAGATTGCCCAGGAAGAAGTCCCTCCCGAAGTGCTCCTGAACATTTCCGGGCAGTTTCTCGGGATGACCTCGGACCCTCTTTGCGCCAACCTGGCCGGGCTGGCCTTCGTGCTGGCCCTCGGCGAGGAGTTGCTGGAACCCCATCCGCCCATCCTGGTGCCGGTATACCTTGCCAACGCGGGAGTTATGCCGACGGAGACGCAGGACGAAGATGGGAACAGGAACTATGTCGTCGAGGCGGCCGGCGGGGTCGAGTTGCCGGAGCGGGTGGCTGCCGACCCGCTGTACCTGGACTGGCTGTTCGGACGGTTCCCAAACTACCAGCGCGGCGCAGCCCTGCGGCTGCGGGCCCAGGAGGAGGATGTAGCCCTCCAGGAGGTCCTGAATGCCTGGTACAACTACCTCACCTCCCCGAAGGCGCGCACTCCAATTCCCGATCCGCTCACCCCGGCGGAAGCGGATGTGATGGTTGAGGCCGCCAGGACCCTGATCACCGGCTACGTGCGAGGCTCCGGCCCGGCGCCGCTCCACCTGGTGCGCAACGCGCCGGCGCCTCTCTTCACCTCCCGCCGACAGTTCGACATCACCCTCTGATTGGATGCAGGACTGGCCGAACGCCCCGGCGGCGCGCGTTTGACGGCATTTTGACGCGGTGAATATAATGGCCCGGTCTCGCCGCCTCTGACGGCATCGAAATTCAGCCTTGCGGCGGGTCGAAGCCCTGAGCTTGCCCTGAGCAGGTCTAAGGGTCAGGATAAGGAGCCGGAATGACTACTTACGAGGTCGTACTCCATCCCTCTTCGGTCGTCGAGGAACTGAAGAAGAACAACATCAGCCACGTGGTCTGGCTGCCCGACAGCGAGACCAACTTCATGTACCAGCTGCTGACCAACGAGCCGACCCTGGACCTGGTGCCGGTGTGCCGCGAGGGCGAGACCATGGCCATCGCCGCCGGCCTGTGGGTGGGCGGCAAACGCCCCATCGTTCTGATCCAGAACACCGGCATCTTCGAGTCCGGCGATTCGATCCGCGGACTTGGACTGGACATCAATCAGCCGCTGGTCATGCTGGTGGGGTACCGGGGATGGACCCGTCGCGGCGTTACCACCGATTCCGCTGCGGTGTTCATCGAGCACATACTTCATACCTGGGGCATCAATTACTACCTGATCGAGACCGACGAGGATGCCGACCGCATCAGCATCGCCATCCAGGAAGCCGACCGCACGCAGCGGCCCGTCGCCGTGCTGGTGGGCACAGAGTTCGGCGCCTAGCGCCGCAGTCCCTCAACCACACTCCTCCCCGGGAGCACCGGGGAGTGCGAGGACAAAGCCTTATGATTGACAATCAGGAAGCAGTCAGGGTGATCGACGCGAACCGTGGCGACGGTGTCATCATCGCCACCATGAACGCCAACAACGTCCACTTCGGCCTGCCCACGGTAACGACCAAGGAGCAGCTGGACATGCCGGTGTCGGGCGCTATGGGCAAGGCATCCAACGTCGGCCTCGGCCTGGCGCTGGCCCAGCCGGACCGCAAGGTCATCGTCCTGGACGGCGACGGCAGCCTGCTGATGAACCTGGGCGCCATGGTGACCCTGGCCAACAAGACGCCGAAGAACCTCTGCCACATGGTGTTCGACAACGGCGTGTACGCGGTGACCGGAGGCCAGCCCGTGCCCGGCTCCGGGAGGGCCGACTGGGAAGGCATGGCCAAGGCCGCCGGCTATGCCGCAACCTTCTCCTTCGACAACCTGGAAGACCTGTCCACCGGAATCGGCGACGTGATGTCCGCCGAGGGGCCGGTGTTCGTGCACCTCCGCGTCAAGCCGGAGATTGAGAACACCCCGGTGCAGTTCCGGCAGCGCTCTTCGCGCACCATACACGTGGCCATACGGGATATGCCGGGCGTCCTGGCCAGCGACTAGCGGTTCCCGGGAGCAATGGCTCCCATCTCACCCGGAAATTCGGGGCAGGTAGAGAACCTGCCCCTGTCGGTTTCAACGAGGCGGGAAATACCTTCGAGTTGATACCGTCCGTTACTACTCAGACCGTTCGAGGTTGGGCCGGTTGCTTGCTGGACTGGGAAAAGAGTTCCTCGTGAAGCTGGGCAGGGGACTAATTCTGCGACTGCTCGCATATTCCCTTTTCCTTCTGGGGTTCTGGCTCCTCTTCCAGGCCTTCGAGAAGTCCAATATCCTCCTTGGAGTGGCCGGAGGCGCGGCAGTCCTGGTTGCCATGTGGGCAATGGTCGGTTTCCGGAGATCCTACATGGGCTGCCACCGGGCCAACGGCGACAGTGGCCGTTCGATTTCCCGGAAGGGTCCAGACTCATGACCGGAGGACCCGGCAGGGAACCTGATCCGGGCCCCGGCATCCCCTACGCCGAGGCCGCCCGCGCGGTCAACTACCACCGCGGCGACGCGATGGTCGTATCCACCTCAGCGGCGCTGCGTGAATGGAGCCGCGTCTCCCAACGCAGAGACCTCGACCTGGACCTTACGGACTGCATGGACCGGGCCCCTGCCGTCGGCCTGGGCTTGGCCCTCGCGCAACCCTCGGGACGAGTGCTGGTACTGGACTGCGACGCCACCCTGCGCACCAACCTGGGGGGCCTGGCCACCATAGGGGAGTCCGGCCCGCGCAACTTCGTGCACTTCGTCTTTGACGACGCCTCGCGATCCTCAACCGGCGGCACGGCGATCAAGGGCCTGGACCACCTCGACCTGCTCAGGATGGCGGAAAGCTCCGGTTACGCCCGCGCCTATCATTTCGATCGGCTGGAGGAATTGCTCATAGGTCTCGAGGAGGCGATGACCCAGGAAGGCCCGATCTTCGTTCTGGTAAGCGTCTTCCAGGACGGCGAAGCCCCCGCCTTCCCGGACCGCCCGATGTCCGAAGGCTGGGCGCAAGTGCGGGAGCGCTTGGCCACAGGCAATTAAAAGTCCCACTCCTTGCAGAGTGAGACGCCTTGACGGCCCATGCAGTGCCGCGCAGTCAGACGCGCCGCGATCGGGCTACGCCGCGGCCTCTGTCGGCCTGACCACGATCTGGTGGGCCACGTTGAACCCCATCGATACCTGTCCCTGCTGCGTCGCCAGTTCCATCACCCCCAGGAAGGGAGTCGAGTCCGCCACCGTAATCTCCTTTTCCGGTACTATCTGCGAGTCCGCGAGGAATTTAAGCAACTGGGGGTCCTCCTCGGGCACGCGGTCCACCACATAGGTCCGCCCGGTCGCGGCGGCGTCGAGAGTCAGCGAGTTGGGCGGAACCCTTGGTTCTCCCGTCCCCGGGATGGGCCGACCGTAGGGAGAGCGTCGCGGATTGTCCAGCCGCTCTACCAGCTTCTCCATGAGCTGAGCCGACATTCCGTGCTCCAGCCGGTGCGCCTCGTTGTGGGCCTGGTGCAGTTCCATTCCCAGCAAACGCACCACCATCCACTCGGCCAGGCGGTGCCGCCTGGCGATATCCTCCCCGCCCTCCATGCCCAGCTTGGTCAGACGAATGCGCTTGTCCGATCCGATGTCAACCAGGTGCTGCCTGGCCATCCTGCGGATCATTCCCGCAACCGACGGGACCGACGTGCCGAGACCCTCCGTCGACGGCAGGCGACGCAGTGCGTCCGTCAACTGCGTAATCGTGGGCGCCTCGTCGTCTTCCCATAGGCGGTACAGACAAAGCAGGTAGTTCTCGGTGCCTGGAGAAAGTCGGTCAGCCTGTGCTTCGTCGCTGGACTCGTCTCCCCGCGTCGCTGTGGCCCTTCGAGGTCGTGGCATTCTATCCCTCGTATCTGTCCATAATTCCGTCGCGCCTGGCGACGAAAAAATTATAGCAGAGCAGGGACTGCTCGAATCAGGCGAATTGCTTGACAGTCAACCTTGGGCCGCAGTGAGAGCGCTACCCGCGCGCCTGCCATCTATGAAGAGACGGGCTTGGTGTCCTTCTCTGATACGAACGGAAACCCTTTCCCCAACCGGAAAGTCGGCAATGTGCGACAGGAGGCAACGGACTTCCTTTCCCGACGCCAGGAGCAGGCGATACAGGTAGAAGGCTCCCTGAAACTCCCGGCCCGCTACAACCGCCTGCCCGTTTTCGTCAGGGTAACACTCTATGCAGTCAGGGCGAATCATCAGTTCCAGCAGCCTGCCCCCGATATCGGCAGCGTCATGGCTCAAGTCCGGGGGCACTTCAAATGAACGCTGGCTGTAATGCGCTGCATGGCCGTTGCTGCCGACTTCTCCCAGTTCACTGGTCAGTTGCCCTTCTACGATCCGGGCGGGTATGAAGTCAACTTCGCCTATAAACTGGGCTACGAACCTGGAATCCGGGGCATGAAACAGCGATGCGGGAGACCCTCTCTGCTCCAGAGTCCCCTCGTTCATCACGGCGACCTCGTCGCCAACGCTCAGCGCCGCCTGTTGGTCGTGGGTCACGAACACAGCGGTAACACCGCTGGAGTGCAGGATGTCCACTACGTCGCGTTGCAGATGTTCCCGCAGCTTGGCGTCAAGGTTGGAAAACGGCTCATCCATCAGCAGGATATCGGGGTTCGGGGCAAGGGCGCGGGCCAGCGCCACCCTCTGCTGCTGTCCTCCCGACAGCTGGTGAGGCAGCCGCGCTCGCATCTCCGAAAGTCCCACTAGGTCCAGAGCATCGTCCACCCGGCCCGGGCGGTCGGGGCCCTTCCGCAAGCCGTATCCCACATTCTGCTCCACCGTCAGGTGGGGAAACAACGCTCCTTCCTGGAAGACCATCCCGATACGCCGCTTTTCCGGAGGGACCGAAGCATGTTGTGAGCTGACCTCCCGCCCCCCGACGGCGATCCGGCCCGAGTCCGGGTGCTCGAAACCGGCGATGAGACGCAGGGTCGTCGTCTTTCCGCACCCGCTGGGCCCCAGCAGGGCCAGTATGCTTCCTTTTTCAACGGCCAGGTTGAGGCCGGCCACGGCTTCGACTGTACCGAACCGCTTCACCACATCGACGCATTCCAGGGCAACGCCGCCCGAGGGGATTGGCGCAGCTGTTGCGAGTCCTGTGGAGTCCAGTGCCGGTGCCTTTACCATCAGTTCCAACTGATACAGAATCCAGTTTAGCGAAACACGATGCGCCAATAGTGCCAACGGTTAAAGAGTCTGTCAATAGAGACGAACGCCGGGCAGTGTAGACGCCACGAACATGGGTGTCAATCGAGCGACAGGACATCCAGGATTCATTCAATTCTCCCTCTCCTTTGAGGGAGAGGGTTGGGGTGAGTGTGAAATCGCAGGCATCAGCAACTTTGCCCGCCGCAGGGAGACGCCCCCACCCTTACCCTCCCCAGAGGGAGAGGGAACTATTACTGATGAGGGAGCAAATTGCTAAACAGACCGTCATTCCCGCTTTCGCGGGAATCGGGTATCCGGTAAGCCAGTACCTTCCTTCCCCGTAGAAGGGTATGGATTCCTGCCTTCGCGAGGATGACAGGTTAATGGGGCTCAAGACTTTAAGGCGCAATCGCCCTGCGGATTATATGATTCCAAATGCGATCGCATTGGCCTTTGTGTATACTTATCCGCGAACTGTGCCAAAGCGAATTAATAATCGCAACCTGACCGATTCAGGCTGCCTGATCTGGTTTTGAATCCCGTAGAAACCGAATCACGCTTTCGTTCCGCGGCCCTGAGTGCTCCGCCGGTTTTCCTGGTGCCGGCCCTGCTGGTGGGCGCCGCGCTGCTGCTTCCGCCGGTGTATCTCGCGGTGCGTTCGCTGGGTGGCGGCAGTGAGCTCTGGGAGCTGCTTTTTCGTGAAAGAGTTGCCGCGATCCTAGGACGCACGCTGCTCCTGGTCGTTACGGTGTCGGCAGGCTCGGTGGCCATCTCGCTGCCGCTCGCCTGGCTCACCGCCCGCACCGACCTGCCGTTGCGCCGGACGTGGGCGGTTCTGACCTCCCTGCCGCTGGTAATCCCCAGCTACGTCGCGGGCTTCGTGGTGGTGGTCGCCCTGGGCCCCCGCGGGATGCTCCAGGAGGCGCTGGAAGGGCCCTTCGGGGTCGAGCGTCTGCCCAGCATCTACGGTTTCGCCGGGGCAATGCTGACGCTGACGCTGCTCAGCTATCCTTATGTTTTCCTGACCATCCGAGGCGCCCTCGAGCGCATGGACCCGGCGATGGAGGAGTCCGCCCGAGGACTGGGCCTCGGCCCCGTCGCCACCTTTTTCCGTGTGGTCACTCCCCTTCTTCGTCCCGCCATCGCCACTGGCGCGCTCCTCGTGGGGCTGTACACCCTCAGCGACTTCGGCGCCGTCTCATTGCTGCGTTATGAGACTTTCACCTGGGCGATATTCAGCCAGTACGAGTCGTCCCTCGACCGTACCCTCGGCGCAGGTCTCTCCCTCGTCCTGGTAGCGCTGGCTCTGGCGCTGGTGACCACCGAGTACCTCAGCCGGGGCCGCAGCCGCTATTACTCCACTTCCATGGGGACGGTCCGCCCGGCAGCCACCGTACCCCTGGGCCGGTGGCGCTGGCCTGCGGTCGGCATGTGCGCGACCCTTACCACCTTTGCCCTCGGGCTGCCGGTGGGCATCCTGGTCTACTGGGTCGTCAGGGGCGTACTGGCCGGTGAGCCACTTGATCCGCTTTGGACCGCTGCTCTCAATTCGGTCTATATCTCTGCCCTTGCCGCGCTTGCGGCTACCGTGGCGGCGCTCCCGGTCGGCCTCCTGTCGGTTCGCCACCCCGGAATGCTGAGCAACTTCCTGGAACGGCTGGGGTATGTCAGCTTTGCCCTGCCTGGGATCGCCATAGCGCTGGCCCTGGTATTCTTTGGGGCGAACTACGCGCCGGTGATCTACCAGAGCGTCGCACTCCTGCTGCTGGGATACGTGGCCCTGTTCCTTTCCCCGGCCCTGGGTGCGGTCAGGGCGTCGCTGCTGCAACTGAACCCCAGGGTCGAGGAGGCTGCCCGCAGTCTGGGCCGTTCCCCCTTTGGGGCCTTCACCTCGGTTACTCTGCCCGCCGTCCGGCCCGGAGTGGTGGCAGGAGCGTCCCTCGTGTTCCTGCTGACGATGAAGGAGCTTCCAGCCACGCTGATTCTCAGCCCGACCGGGTTCGACACCCTGGCAACCCAGGTATGGGCATTCGCCTCGGAGGCATTCTTTGCCCGCGCCGCCATGCCGTCGTTGCTGCTAATCGTACTCTCCGGTATACCCCTGGCCGTTCTCACCCTCAGGGAACGCCGCTAGCCCCCGGAGCCGGTCCGCGCCGGAGCCCAAACGCGCCAATTCGCCTTTCCATCCCGGTCCTGTATCCCTGCTATAATCCGAAGCCACTGTATCTGGACCCTGAACAGCAGGAGACGGGGAAGTTGAGCGAACCCGAAGGTGCGATAACGGTCCTGATGCCCGGAAAACTGATTGACGGCGTTCACGAGGCCCCACTGGAGGGCATGGCCGTAGGTATCGGAGCCGGCAGAATTCTCTGGGTCGGGCGAAGAGGCGACGTGGAGGCTTCCCGGAGCGACGCAACCAGGGAAGTGCTTGAGTTTCCGGACGCCACGCTTCTGCCGGGACTGTTCGACTGCCATACCCACACCAACATGCCGGGGGACGGGCGAACCGGGGAAGAAGTCGACAACGACGACAACGACGACATACGCCTGCTCCGCTCGGCCCGAAATGTCGGCGATCATCTGTCCACGGGAGTGACCACCCTCTGCGACTGCGGTTCCTGGAACAATACTGCTTTCTCCCTCAAGGGCGGACTTGCCCAGGGACTGCTGCATGGCCCGAGGACCATGGTGTCCGGCCCTCCCCTGACCATCACCGGGGGCCACCTGTGGTTCATGGGCGGCGAGGTGGACGGCGAAGACGGAATCCGTGCCGCAGTCCGGGGGAGGGTCAAGGACGGCGCCGATTTCATAAAGGTCGCCGCCTCAGGGGGCAGCACTCTGACCAGCGACCCGTACCGGGCGTCCTTCTCGCTGGACGAGCTGACGGTCCTAGTCGATGAGGCCCACCAGCGCAACCGGCCGGTCCTGGCCCACTGCCGCTGCACCGAGTCCATCAACTTCGCCCTCGACGCCGGAGTCGACGCCATTCTCCATTGCTTCTTCGCCGATGCCGACGGTTCCTACCGCTACGATGAACCGACCGCCGACCGCCTGGCCGAATCGCAGGTCTTCCTGAACCCAACGATGCACCTGGGCCGCGTCTCCAGGGCCTACCTGGAGCGTGTCCGCCAGCAGCGCGCCTTCACCCCTGCCGAGCAGGAACGGTGGGAGCGCTCGAACCGCATGGGCGGCGTTGCCATGGAGCAGTTCGGCAGGCTCATTTCCGCGGGCGTCAGGCTGGCCGGCGGCTCCGACTGCGGCTGGGGCAGCTACCCCTTCGGCGACTTCCAGGGGGAGATCATCGCCATGCGCGATGCGGGCCTGACTCCGATGCAGGCCATCCACGCCGGTACCCGCAACCCGGCTGAGGCCCTGGGAGTGCTGCCGGAGACCGGCACCATCGAGCCGGGCAAGTCCGCCGATCTGCTGGTGGTCGACGGCGACCCCGCCGCCGACATCGAAGACCTACGGCGAGTCAAGGCCGTTTTCAGGCAGGGTAACCCTGTGCCCTCTGCCCACCCGGCTGCCCACCCGGCGGTAAACGCAGGTTGAGGCAGGGGTCGCCGCAGGGCATTCGATAATGCACCATTGGGATGTAGGCGGAGATATACACATCGGCTGGCCCGACTACAACGTGCCGGAGCGGGCCTACACGATCGTTGAGCTCGACCTCTACGGGCCGGTATTTCGCGCCCGCGTTTCCGACCCCACCGCCGACGGCCGCCAGGGCGGGTTTTTGGTGGTCTTCGGCTGTCCCGACCTGGTCCTCGACATGCTGGCGGAACAGGCTACGAAGAAGCTGGGGTTCAACGTGGTCGTCTCCGATCTTCGTTGCAGCATCGAGGGCAACGTTCTGCACAGCTTCGACTACGAGTGGTACCCGACCCCCGAGTTTGCGGACCGCCCCGGCGACCTTGCCCGCACCATCGCCGAGTCCCTTGAAGAGATGCGCGCAGCCGGATAGCAGACCCGCCCGCTGGACTACCATCGCAGGCAACGGTATGATTGTCGGCGGCGCAAGACGCCCTGAATCCAGTTGACGAAAGGCAAGCACCAGCGCATTTCAGGAGAGTAGACGATGAAGAAAGTGACCATGGGCGACGTTCCCCGCACTCCGGCCGACATGGCCCCCCTGGGCAGCGGCGGCCTGATGACCGGCTCTCAGGTCTGGCGGCAGGCCATCCTGAACCCCGACGATTCCAGTAACTTCAACTTCGCCATCGTGGCCTTCGACGCCGGTTCCCGCAACAAGTTCCACATTCACTCCGGCGACCAGATACTGGTCATCACCGAGGGCAAGGGCAAGGTAGCGACGGACGATGAGGTCCTTGAGGTCGTGGAAGGCGATGTCGTCGTCATTCCCGCTGGAGAAAACCACTGGCACGGCGCTCCCGACGACACCGCGATGGCCCACATCACCATCACCGTGAAGGGCAGCCAGACCGAGCAGACCGAAGCCTAGCCATCCTTTCACAGTTACCGGACCCGTACAAAGACAGCAGCCCCGGCGCAACTGCCGGGGCTGTTTTTGTTGGCTTCAGGGCATTGTCCGAAGTCCGTGGGTTCTATTGTCGGCGTTCAATAGGCTCCGGCGTTTCACCCTCACCCCAGCCCTCCCCCTGAGGGGGAGGGAGTTTGCTGCCTACATGAGGGCTTTTCGGAGTCAGTCACCCTCCGTCTTTACCGGCTCCGCGGACGGTGCGATGCCAGTCTCCGATGAGGCGGCCGCCGGCGCCACTACGGATTCCCTGCGCCTGACGGTCAGCAGCCTGGAGCGCAGGTTGGTGTAGGCCATCACCAGCGCGAACACCGCCGCCTCGACCAGAACGATAGTCGCCCCCGACGACACGTCTACGAAGAAGCTCAGGTAGATCCCGAAGAACCCGCATAACGCCCCGATCCCGGCGGACAGCAGCAGCATCCGGGGGAAACTGTCGGTCAGCATCCGCGCCGATACCGGCGGGATGACCGTAGCGCCGGCGATCAGCAGCACCCCCAGGACCTGGAGCGAAACAACGATCGTCCCTGCCAGCACCAGCGAGAACGCGGCCTCAACCCACCCAGTCGGCACTCCGTAGAATTGCGCCACGTCGCCGTCGAAGGTGGTGAACAGGAAGTGCTTGTACGCTACGAACAGCACCAGCGCCGTGGCGCCCGTAACCGCTGCCAGGGCCACAAGGTCACCGGGGGCGACGGCAGCGATGTTGCCGAAAAGGGCAGTCTCAAAATCCCGCGTGAATGTCTTGTACCGGCTGATCAGCACGATGCCGATGGCAAAGCTGGCCGTCGTGATTACGCCTATGGCAGCATCGTAGGCAATCTTCCGCTTCTTGGTCGTCAGGGTGATGAGCTGGGCGCAGAGAAATCCCCAGACCGTCGACCCGATCAGGAAGTTGAACGACATCACGAACGACACCACCGCGCCGCCCAGCACGGCGTGAGCCAGCCCGTGTCCAATGTACGCCATGCGCTTCAGCACAACGTAGACGCCGATGCCGCCGCAGAGTGCCCCTGCCAGGATGGCGGCGATCATGCCGCGGATGATGAAGGGGTAACCGAAGGGTTCGAAAATTACATCAAGCATGTGCGTGGGTGTGCCCGGCTGTTGCTCCGTCGCCGTTGGCGCCGCCGTTGCGGCCGTAGCGGTGGGGGCTTTCGGCTACTATGGGCATTCCTTCGTAGTGGATTACGGGCATGTCCGCGCCATATGTCTGTCGCAGCACCTCGGTCGTGATGACCTCGTACGGCGTCCCCTCCGCAAGCACCCGGCCCGACAGGCAGACCAGGCGGGGCAGGTGCACCGCCACCGCGTTGATCTCGTGGGTGGTGATTACGATGGTCACGCCCTCGTGGTTCAGATCATGGAGCAGGTGCATCACGTCGTCGCGGGTCTTCACGTCGACCCCGGACGTGGGCTCGTCCAGCAACAGAAGCGACGGGCTGCTCACCAGCGCCCGGGCTAGGAACACCCGCTGCTGCTGTCCGCCTGACAGCTCGCGGATGTGCCGCCCGGCCAGGTGCAGGATCCCCAGTTGCTGCATCATCCGGTCGGCAAGCTCCTTCTCCTCCCGGCGGAACCACGGGAAGAAGCGGTTCTCCATGGTCCGGCCCATCATCACGACCTCCCGCACTGTAACCGGGAAGTTCCAGTCGATGGTCTCAAGCTGCGGCACGTACCCTATTCGGGGGCGCCTCTCCGAAGCCCTGACGCCGTCCACCAGCACCTCTCCCTCGTACACGTCGACCGCGCCCAGCAAGGCCCGCAGCAGCGTCGTCTTGCCGGACCCGCTTGGGCCCAGCAGCCCGACGAAGTCCCCCTGCATGATCTGCAGGTTGACGCCCTGGAGTACCCGTTGCTTCTCGTAGCCGCAGGAGAGTCGGCTAATCTCCACCAGCGGCGTGCCGGTACGGTGCTCGTGCGGTAGGGGGTGCAGCATTATTCAGCTTCGCCTTTGTTTGAGTGTGTCCGTTTCTTGAATTCCGGTTAAGTCTGGTCCACTTCCAAAAGCGAACTGTCGCCACTCCGCTAGTGATGGTGGTGCTGGCCGCCGTGAGCGCCGGTCCATTCCGGTGGCAACGGCGCCTCGTGTCCATGGTGGTGATCGCCTTCCGCGTGGTGGTCGTCGTGGCCGTTGGTCGCCCCCACCAGCTGGGCCGACACCAACTGCGCGTACAGCCCGTTCTGCTCCAGCAATTCCTGGTGGTTCCCCTGCTCCACCGCTTCGCCACCATCCAGCACCACGATCCGGTCGGCGTTGCGAATAGTCGAAAGCCGGTGGGCTATGACCAGGGTGGTACGGCCTTCCATCAGGTTCTCCAGGGCCTGCCGCAGCTGGCTCTCGCTCACCGCGTCCAGGTGTGAGGTGGCCTCGTCCAGTATCAGCACAGGCGCGTTTTTCAGCAGCGCCCGCGCGATGGCGACTCGCTGCCTCTGTCCGCCGGACAGCTGCATTCCCCGCTCGCCGACGATGGTTTCGTAGCCGTCGGGGAAGGACATGATGAAGTCGTGGCAGTTGGCCTGCCGCGCGGCCTCTTCAAGTTCCGCCTGGGTCGCGTCGACGCGGCCCAGCAGGATGTTCTCGCGTATAGTGGCGTTGAACAGGTAGGTGTCCTGGGAGACCAGGGCGATCTGCTGTCGCAGGTTATCCAGCTTGAATTCCTTGATGTTGTGCCCGTTGAGTTGCACCGACCCGTGCCCCGGGTCCCAGAATCGCATCGCCAGGTTGGCGCAGGTGGTCTTGCCTGCACCCGACCGGCCCACCAGCGCCACCGTGTTGCCCGGCTTTACCTCGAAGGTAACGTCGTTCAGAGCCTGGGGTTCTCCGGGGCCGTAGTCGAATTCGACGCTTTCGAACAGGATGGAAGGCGCAGGGCGATGGCCGTCTTGCGGGGAGCGCCCATCCCCTGACCCTCCCCCGGAGGGAGAGGGAACATCATCAACATCAACGCCCGGCCCGTCGGCCACAGGCACCGGCTCGTCATGGATGGCAAACAACCGGCGTGACGCCGCCAGCGTTTCCATCAGCTGCTTCATCGTCCGCGCGATGTCCGACACGGGCGCGAATGCCGCAACGGACAGCACCACCGCCAGGATCAGTTCAGGGCGCGAGATGACGCCGCTGGTCAGTAGCCAGACGCCCACCGTCAGCACCACCAGGCCGCCCAGGGCCGTCATGGCCTCGATGAAACCGATCTGGAAGGACCGCTCCTTGAGGAACCGCAGTTGGAATTCGGCGAACCGCCAGCTGTTGTTCACCATCTCTCCGGTCCGCGAGCGCCCCTGCCCGAACGCGACGATCTCCCGCATACCCTGGATGCTGTCGACCATGTGGGCGTGAACGTCGCCCAACTGGTGCCTCAGTTCCTCGCCCAGCCTCTCGGAGCGCCTCTGCGCGAAGAAGGGGCTGAGGGCCACCGCCACCAGGAAAGGCGCAACGGCCAGCGCCATCGGCCACGCTATCACCGCCAGCACGGCGACGACCACCCCCGGCACCACCACGGCCGTGAAGGCGGGGGTGATGGTGTGAGCGAAGAAGAACTCCACCGTCTCAACGTCGCCGCCGACCACGCTGACAAGGTCTCCGGAACGCCGTCGGGTCATGTAGGCCGGGGCCAGCGGGTCAAGCTTCCGGTATACGTCCACCCGCATTTCCGCCAGCAGCCGGTAGGCCAGATCGTGGGCCACCCACGACTCCGTCCAGATGAAGAAGGCCGCCAGCGGCGTGAGGACGCCCAGCAGGATCAGGAACAGCGTCAGGTCTCCGCCGGTGATCACCTGCCCCACTAGGAGCGCGCTAACGACCCCGACGCCGATCGCCGTCCCGTGATGGGCCACTCCCAGGAGGAAGGTCAGGATGAGCTCGTTGCGCCACGGCTTGACCAGCCCCAGCAATCGCGCCCACACGGTGATGATCCCCAGCGGCCGCAGGGCGACGTCGTGTCCGTCCGCGTGTTGCGCAGCAGGCGCTGCATGGTGATGGTGCCCGTGTCCACCGTGCGCCGGTTGCGGCATGAATACCGAAGCATCCGGCTGCGGGCCGTGGCTCGCGCCGTCGTCCTGCGCATGGGCAGCCTGCCGGTGTTCTTCGTGATGATGGCCGTCGTGCCGTGGATGCCCTTCGGAATGGTGGTCATGTCCGTGTCCCCCATCATGGGCATGAACGGTGTGACCGCGCTCACCGTGTTCCCGATGGTGCGCCTGTGCCCCGGCGGGCCGGTGATGCTCCTGCCCGTGATGCCCTTCGGAATGGTCATTCGAGGAGTGGTGGTGCTCGTCCTCGTGCCGGTCCCGGTGTGCCTGCGGCGCCTCGTGGTGGTGCCCGTGTCCACCGTGCGCCGGGCTTGGCATGAAAGCGCTGACGTCCAGTTGCGCCGCCGGTGATGGCCCGGCCTCTTCCCTTGGTCGCACCACGAAGTCCAGCCGTTCCTGCTGCTGGGCCATCAGGTTCGCGTACAGGCCGCCCGCAGCCACCAGCTCGGCATGGCTGCCCGTTTCCACCAGACGACCCTCGTCCAGCACCAGGATGCGGTCCGCGCTGACCACGCTGGAGAGCCGGTGCGCTATCCGCAGCGTGGTGCGGCCCTCGATCAGCCGGTCCAGGGCCTGCACGATCAGCGCCTCGTTTTCCGCGTCCACGCTGGACAGGGCTTCGTCCAGGATCAGGATGGGCGCGTCCTTCAGCAATGCCCGCGCAATGGCGATGCGCTGCTTCTGACCGCCCGAGAGCCGGACGGCCCTCTCGCCAACCACGGTCTCGTACCCTCGCGGCAGGTGGCTGATGAAGTCGTGGGCGTTGGCCGCCCGGGCCGCATCCTCCAGTTGCTGCTGGGTGGCGTCGGGATTTCCGAAGAGCAGGTTTTCGGCCACCGTCCCGTGGAAAAGATAGGTGTCCTGGGTGACCACCGAAATATGTTTTCGCAGGTCGTCCAGCGGTATGTCCCGCAGGTCCCGTCCGCCAAGTCGAATCGTTCCGCTCTGCGGGTCGAAGAACCGGAGGGTCAGCCAGACTATCGTTGACTTGCCCGCGCCGCTCGGCCCGACCAGCCCCAGGGTTTCGCCCTCGTGCAGCGTGAACGACAGGTCGTGCAGGGCGGGACGCCGTCCCTGGCTGTAGGCGTGGCTTACGTTCTCGAATGTGACTTCGGGCTTGAGGTCTCCGGCCGGTTCTGCCGCTGCCTCTCTGCCTTCTCCTGAGCTTGTCGATCCTGAGCTTGCCGAAGGATCCCTGACCGACACCGGCGAGTCCATGATGGCGAAGATTCCTTCCGCAGAGGACATCGCCATCACCCCGTCGTGGTAGAGCTGTACCAGTTCCCGCAGGGGGCGGAAGACCTCCACCCCCAGCATCAGGACGATGAGCAGCGCCCGCAGCTCCATGTCGCCGTCGGCCACCCGCACCGCACCCCATCCCAGGGCCACGGCGGCGCCGCCGGTGATTCCGAAGATGGTCAGCGCCCCGGTCGCCGCGTTGGCCGCCAGGACTCCCATGGTGGTGCGGAACAGTTCCCGCGCCCTCTCCGCCAGTAGTTCCCCGCGCATTCGGCTCTGCCCGAAGGCCTTGAGGGTCGACAGGCCCTGCACGGCGTCCAGGAAATCCGCTCCCAGGGCGCCGTACGCGTCCCGGCGCGCCATGCTGCGCTCCCGGTTCCAGCGGTGGAACAAATTGGGAATCACCAGGGTCAGCAGCGCAAAGGCCAGGAAGATCAGCCCCGTCCGAAAGTCGATGAGCGCCATGAATACGAAAATGACTACCGGGGCCACAGCCGCCACGATCATCTGCGGCAGGTAGCGGCCGAAGAAAGCCTCCAGCCGTTCCACGCCTTCCGCCAGCGACATCAGGGCGTCGCCGGTGCGAGAGGAATCGAAGAATCCGGGGCCCAGCGCCAGGGAGTGCTCGTACAGCCGCTCCCGCAGCTTCACCTTCACCAGGCTGGCGGTGTGGTGGCTCATCACTTCCTGCAAATACTGCAGGTATGCCCGGGCCACGATCAGCGCGGCCATCCCCACCAGCGGCCAGGTAAGCGACTCGAAGGTTGCGTTGCCGCGCACCACCTCGACGATGATCAGCGCGGCCACGGCCAGCCGGGCCACGCCGGCAGCCACCGCCAGCATTCCCACGACCGCCGAGATGATGATGCGCCATCGTACATCGACGGCCAGCGACAGAAGCCTCGGATGCAGGTACATGGCTACATCCCCTCCTCAACGGGGCGGCTCATCCTGACGCCCACTCCCTTGAGGGAGAGGGACGGGGTGAAGGTGAAATCCTGCAATTTCAATCCTCTTGAAATCCCTAGCCTACTGCGGGTAGACCGCACCGCTCTCCCCCTCGAACACGTCGCTCACGTCCACATCGTCGAAAGCGTCGGCGTTGCCGCCCAGCGCGGGGATCATGATTCTCATATTGCTGCGCATCAGACCCAGGTAGGAGTGGTCCGGGTCTCCCGGTGCTCCGGGCAGATCGTCGTCGGCCAGCTGGTCAATGTAGGTCGTGTTGCCTTCCCGAGCGATGGTTTCAAGCACATCGCTGGGAAATTCCTCGGACCCGAATACCGCGGGAAGGTTGAGATCCCGCACCTGGTCGATGATTTCCGCGACCTCGCGGACTGAGGGTTCCGCAAAGTCGGAGGGCTGCACCGCGCCGATGACTTCCATTCCATAGGTCAGGGCGAAGTAAGCCCAGGAATCGTGGTAGGTCACGAGACGCCGGTTTTCCGGCGGAATGGTGGCCACCGAGGTGCGGATGGCCGCGTCCATGGCGTTGATGCGCCCGCGGAAGGCCTCGAGATTTGCCGAGTAGAAATCGGCGTTGTCCGGGTCCAGATCCGCCAGCTGGGCCTGGGCCAGCTCGGCGTACTTCAGGCCCAGGGTCGGGTCGGGCCAGAGGTGGGGATTGGGATGTCCCTCTGACTCGGGGAAGCTGAAGTCGAACTGCCACTGCTCCCGGCTGATGGACTGGTCGCCCAAGAGGAGGACGGGGGTGTTATCCTTCTTGTTAGCTTCCGCCAACTGCAGCGTCGGTTCCTCGAGGAACAGGCCGTTGGCGATGATCAGATCAGCGTCGGACATCAGCCTGGCTAGAGAGGGCTGAGGTTCAAAGATGTGAGAGTTGACGCCCTCAGGCACCACTCCCTCGAGCTGGATGCGGTCGCCGCCTATGTTTTCCACGATACTGGTGATGGGCGCCACAGTCGTTACTACCTTGAGCTTTCCGCTTTCATCTTCATCGCTGCCGCAGGCCACGAGGGTCGCGATCAGGAACAGGACCAAAATTCCGGAAAATAGCCGGGGAAATCGCCAGAGTTGTAGGGCCGACATGTGAGTTGTCGCCTCCTCAGAATGGGAGTCAACTCATGATTGCGTTTCACAGTCACCTGCCTGTTCCTGGCAATGGGAGCAAACGCCTGTGATCGAGAAGTGCTCGATATCCGGCACAAAGCCGAACTCACGGACCAGCGTTTCGCGAAACTCCTCCAGGTAATGGGGACTGAGGTTATAAGCACCCTTGCATTCGCGGCAGACCATATGGTGATGCAGTTCCCATGGGAGGGTGAGTTCGTAATGCAGGCGGTCACCGATCTCGACCTCGGTAACGACCCCCGCGTCTCGAAACAGACGCAGGGTGCGGTAGACGGTAGCAAGGTCCATGTACCTGTGGGCCTCCTTGGCCTGGCGAAAGACCTCGTCGACACCTATGTGGCCGCCATTCTCCGCAACGACGGAGAGCAACAACACCCTTTGCGGGGTGATTCTGTGTCCCTGGCGCCGCAACATATCCAGAGCCTGCTCGTGATGCAAAGCGCAATCCTGAGTTGCTGCAAACACTTGCAACAACAGATATTAGCAGATTTCAGGCCGCTGTCAATCCGATACGGACGAATCCGGTCGGTCCCTGCCGTCTACACGGCAATGCGAATTATACTGTACATGTGCCGGAACAGGCGGCCCGCCTCGGCCAGCAGGTCGCCAAACCCGCCGCCGCTGGGGCGCACGTGCTCGAACGCCAGCACCTCGGTGTACCTCACGTCGCCCCGGCCCTCCATGGCCGCCAGCAGCCGTCGCGACTCCGCCGCCGGTACCAGCCGGTCGTGGCGGTCGTGCATAATCAGCAGCTTGGCCTGGATGTCCGAGGCGTAGGTGGATGGCGAAACGATGGCCAGATCATCCCGGAATCCGGGCGGCAGGTTCGAATACAGGACCTCTGCCACTTCCGGGGATGTTCCATCGAGCAGGGTCCTGACTATGCGGCCCTCCGACGACAGGGTATCAATCTCCGCCGCCGTCATTGTCTGGTTATTCAGATAGCGGCGGCTGAGAATGTCGATGTCTTCCGGGTCTTCCAGCGTCTCGATCAGCTCGTTGGCCAGCACCTTCAGGGTCAACGGGTCGGGATCCCACGCCGTACGCTCCCCGTCGTAGATCACGCTCCGCGACGCCGCCTGACGCAACAGTTCCCCCGCGTCGTAGTACGGCCCGAAGGCATTGACGAAATGCACCTGGTCGCTGATCCTCGGGTCCGCGGCCGCCACCAGGGCGAAGGACGCCCCCACGCAGAACCCGCCCAGTCCAACCCGGTCCTCGGCAACATACTCGCGCTCAGCGAGGTACTGGTATGCCCAGACCAGGTTGTTCAGCTCCGCAATGTCGATGTTCGCCCGCAGCGCCATGGTCGGCGACCAGTGGAACATGGTCACATACCCGGCGCTGGCCAGCGCGTTGCCCAGGTTCACCACATCCGGGTCGTCCCGGCCGGCCGCGTTTGCTCCCAGGAACAGCACCACCGCCGCACGGGGCCTGCCGTCGTGCACCCGGTAAACGTCCGCCACCGTCGTGCCTTCCGAGGACTGGTAGTGTACCTCGTGCCGGACCGGCTGGTCCGTGAACCAGGCCTGCGGCTTCACCCCAATGTCCAGCACCTGCGTGACAAACAGCACGGTGTGGAACCCCGCCTTCCCCTGGGGAGTCATCGCGATGAACAGCGTGAGCAGCGCCCCCACCACAACGAGGAACTGGAACAGCCAGGAGGCCCCTTTCCGGAGAACTCGAAGAACTACCACGCGAGTACCAATACTTTAGGTTCTATTGACATTTTCTGCCCACTGGCTCCGCAGACCGTCATCGTATCGTCTGCCACCGGACTATACCCGCACAACCCTCATCATGAAAACCGACACGACGCGGGTCGCCGCCATTGCCAGGAACACGATGGGCCACGGGCTGCCGGTCATGTCCAGCACCACCCCGAACACGATGGCCTGCGCCCCGGCATACAGGTACCCGTGGGCGTCCAGCACTCCTGATGCCGTGCCTGCCATCCTGCGGCCGCCCATGTCCACCGACACCGTCGACATCGGCGACATGCCCATGGCGATTCCCCCCGTCAACAGCAGCGCGGCCCCCAGAATCTCGTTGGAAGGCGGCACCAGCGCGATGACCGCGATGATCCCCGCGCTTGCCAGGCACGAAGAGATTACCAAGGGCCTCCGCTGGCTGTTCAGGAAGTGGTCGGAAATGAACCCCGCCAGCGGCGGGGCGATCAGGTACCCGACCGGCAGCAGCACCGTTACGAAGACCGTGGACTCAATGGACAACCCGCCCACTTCGGAGTAGTAGATGGCGACCCAGGTGGTCAGCCCGTAACGCACCACATTTTCCAGTCCCTTCACGTGGCACGCCAGCACGAACTTGGCGTCGGTCATCAGCACTTTGTACGGGCCCAAGCCTCGAAGGCGCGCCGGGTCTATGGCCTCCGGCGCCGCGGATACTTCATCCTCCTCGATGTACTCCGGCAGGCCCATGTCCGCCGGACGGTCACGCACCAGCAGGTAGAACGCGATGCCCAGCACGCCGCTGATGATCGGCAGGTAACGAAACGCGGCTCTCCAGCCCCATTCCGCACCCACCCAGCCGGCCAGCCCCCACATCAGGAGCATTGCCCCGCCGGACGCCGTACCCACGATCCCCAGGGCGACGCCTCGGCGGCTGCGCGGCCACCACTGCGATATCATGCTCATGGCGGGAGCCCAGCAGGCGGCATTTGCGAACCCCGCCAGGCCCAGGGGGATCGCCATGCCGATTGACGAGGTGGCGAAGCTGGTTATCCAGTTGAAAACGGCTGTCAGCACCGCTCCCAGCATCACCCACAGCCGCAGCCCAAACGCCTCCGCCATCCGCCCGTGCACCACGTCGCCCAGCGCGAAGCCCCAGAAGAGCATCGCCCAGATGATCGCGATCTCCACATTGCTGAGGGCTAGGCCCTCCTTCACCAGCGGCGCCAGGGGGTACAGGCTGAACCTGCCCAGGTACGCGAACAGGTAGAAGGCCGCAAACGCCAGCAGCACCCGCCACTTGAATATGTGGTAGGCACGTGGAAGGTCCGCGTAGGAGATTGCTTCCGTTCTGGCCATGATACGCTGCGATGGCCTTGACTCCCTCGGAATGAAGAACCCGGGGCGCCGACGAAATGGCTAGGCCCGGGCCCCGCGCGGATGGTCGCGGACCCGGGCCTTCTGGTTCTGGCTCTGGCAAGGCTCGCTGGCTTTAGTTGGTCGGGATCGCCGCCTGCGCGATGCCGATAAGCTCCTCGTTGGAGGCTTCCAGGTCGATGGGGTCGCCGTGCGGCTGCGGTACCGGGAATCCGGTCTTGCAGTACAGCTCGATCCGGTTGCCTTCCGGGTCGAAGAAATACATGCCGAAGGCGTTGCCGTGGCTGACTATGCGGTCAATCTCCACGCCTTCTTCCTTGATTCGCTGGTGGTATTCCTTCAGCTCGTCCAAGCCCGGCACGATGAAGGAAATCTGCTGGATGACCTTGGCGTCGCCTGAAGTTACCCGGCCTTTCATCAGCACGAATTCATGGTGCTCCCGTTCCGGGTCGGAGCTCAGGAAGGACATTCCCCGCCCATCCAGGTCTTCGTCCGCGATCTGCAGGCCCAGCACCCGCGTGTAGAAGTCCCGCTGTTTCATGATGTCCTCGGCGTAAATGCCGACGTGTCCCAGTCCCTCGATCTTCGACATGCTTCACCCTCGCCGGATTTTCGTTGTCATGCAGATTGGTCCAGATTGCCGGGATTATACACCATTCCCGCAGGCGCCCCGGTAGGCTCCGGTCGCTGCTTTCATGGTCCCTTGATTCTCTGCGAAATTGTCTGAACTGTGATTCATGTGATTGATGGATGAGCATGAATTGCCAAATCATGGCAATCCCGGAATCAGAAAAATCACAGTTCAAACAAAGAATCGAAATACCCTGGCTCTGGCCGCTACCTCTCGCCGTTGGCCAGGTTCACGGCCAGCTGCGCCAGCGTGCGGGCCGGAGCGCCCGTGGCCCCCTTGACCAAGTACCCCGATGCCTTCTCCGAGGTGGAGGTCCCGGCAATGTCCAGGTGGGCCCACGCGGCGCCGTCTACGAACTCCTTGAGCAGGAAGGCCGCGCTGATGGACCCCGCCTGCCGTCCGCCGCTGTTCTTCATGTCGGCCACATCGCTGCGGATCAACTCCTTGTACTCGTCGAACATGGGAAGCTGCCAGAACTTCTCGCCAGTCTGCTTGCCGGCGCTGATCACATCGCCGATCAGCTCGTCGTCGTTGCCCATCACGCCGGTGCAGGCCTTTCCCAGCGTCGTGACCATCGCGCCCGTGAGTGTCGCGATGTCCACCAGCCGCGTGATCCCCCGCTCCCGGGCCAAGCATAGCGTGTCCGCCAGCACCAGCCGCCCCTCGGCGTCGGTGTTGATCACCTCGATGGTCTTCCCGTTCATGGCGGTAACCACGTCTCCCGGCCTCTGCGCTGATCCGCCCGGCATGTTCTCAGTCGCCGCCACCATCCCCGTTACGTTGATCCGCGGCTTGATCCGGGCAATGATCTGCATGGCGGCGATGACCGAGGCTCCGCCGGCCATGTCTCCCTTCATGGACTCCATGCCCCCGGCCGGCTTCAGCGATATGCCGCCGGTATCGAAGGTGATTCCCTTGCCGATCAGCCCGAGATTGTTCCCTGGGTTGTCCGGGTCTCCTTCGTAGGTCATGATGATCAGCCTGGCCGGCTCATCCGAGCCCTGCGCCACGCCGATGAAGGCTCCCATCCCCCTGGCCTTCATATCGGCGTTGTCCATGGTCTCGAAGCCCAGGCCGTTCTCCTCTGTCACCCGGCGGGCCGTCTCGGCCATCGCCGTAGGGGTCATCACATTCGCAGGTTCGTTCACCAGATTGCGGGCGATCATGGTTGCCTCGGCAATCGCCTGTCCCTCCGCCACCCCGGCGCGAACGCCTGCCGCGCGGTCGGCGTCCATCTCCACGATGGTCAGCTCGTCGAACTCGGAGTCCTCGTTGTTCCCGTTCGTGTGGTAGCGGCCGAAGCGGTACAGGCCCAGGACCGACCCCTCGGCGATGGCTCGGCCGGCGTCCCCGGGCGATAGCCCGCCGATGCCCGCGCCGTGAGCGATGGTGACCGCCTCCTCGATGCCCCGGCGCCTCAGGAATCTTACGGCCTCCGCCGACACGCGCCTGACCACCTCTGTGTTGAAATCGCCCTGCGCTCCCAGGCCGGCCACGACGACGCGCGAAGGGCCGATCTTTCCCATGGTGTGCAACAGGGTCATCTCCCCCTGCTTTCCGGTGATCTCACCGTCCTCGATCAGGTTGCTGATAGCGCCGTCCATTGCCCGGTCGACCGCCCCTGTGGCGCCACCCGGCTTGGTGACTCCCTTGAACAGGTTCACGATCAGCGCAGGGGTTTCCACCCTCGTAATGTCGGCGATGTCGACGGTAATTTTCATACTTTCGGCCCTTCCGTTTGGTGATTTGGCACCTGTGAGATTACCGGTTCAAGCCGTTTGACGCCAGTCGGCTCCCATTCCCGCCTCTGGTCAGGACCGCGCCCACTCGACGACCTGCAACAACGCCTGTGTAGTGTCCCCGGAGCTGTCGACCATGATGTGTGGACGCTTCACCGGCACCCAGGCCGGGGCCATCCTCGCGTGAATCTCCCAGCCTGCATCGGACCAGGTCTCGGGGTCAAGCCCCGCCTCCCTATCGCCGAGGCGCTCCCTAACCACATCCGTAGAGGCAGTCAATACCGCGATGGCCAGCGGGACGCCGAGCTTCCTGGCAATGTCGTAGACCGGGCGCCGGTTCCGCTCAGTCAGGTTGGTGGCGTCGAACAGCACCGGGTAGCCATTCGCCAGGAAATCATGAATGAGCCGGTGGCAGGCCCGGAAGACGCGGCTGTGCTCGTCGGCAGTGTACTGCGGATTCCCAACCAGCTTCTTCCGCATCCTGTCCGATTCCAGAACTACGAACGGTACGCGAGATGTCACTTCAGCGGCGAAGGTCGATTTTCCCGATCCGGGCAGTCCCGCCAGCATCAGCAAGCGCGGGTCGCCGGGACGTACACTGAGAGCGCGGACATCTTCAAGCAATACTGCCCGCAGACGTCCTACGTCGGAAGACAGGTGAGGCCGTCCGGGTTGTGCCTGCAACTTCACCCGGCCGCGAAAAGACTAGGTGGTGTCCGAGGACCAGTTCGTCGTGTCGTCGCCCTGACTGGCCATGCCCAGACGCGCCCTGCGGTTGGCCTGGGCTTCCAGCACTGCCGGCGACAGCAGGAACGCCACCGACGCCAGTATCATCAGTCCCACCGCCACGAAACCCAGGTCCACCGGCAGCGACAGAGCGGTGATGACGATGAGAATGGAGGTGATCAGCGCCAGCAGGCCGATCCTCAGCAGCCGGGGGCCAACCTTCAGGAATACGGCCGTCGTGACCGCCAGGGCCAGGAAGATAAAGGCTCGCGCGGTGTCCGTCTGCTGGATCCTTTCAGCGTGCTCGCTCCACAGCCCTCCCGACCAGTTCAGGAAAAGCACCCACGAGGTGAGGAAGGGGAAGGGCAGGGCCGTCAGCGATACCAGCAGCCAGTCCCGCTTGGCAATCTTCGACACCACGTTGAACACGATCCACATTGAGAAAGGAACGTAGCCGACCAGCAGAAAAAACAGGGCGATGTTGAAAGGAAGTTCTCCCTTCGTCAGCAGAGTCCATCCGCCATAGGCCAGCGTGACCAGGGAGAGGAGCCACGAGATTGCCGGGGCGGCCAGCGTGTACCCGAGCCAGGTGTACGACCACTGGCTCGGCTTTCCAGCCCGCCAGTTGCGCCAGGTGACAAAGGCGATGCCCACCAGCACAACACTTACAAGGAAATAGTGGCTCCAGAGGTGAAGCGCGAACAGGGCCGCAAGAAGGAAGTGGGGAACCATCGCCAGGACCACGTCGCGCCACACGCTCGTCGTGCTGTGGACCGCGTACATCCGGCTGGCGATGGCCCGCGGAGTGCCCATCTCCTCGACCGCCAGGGCCAGGGCGGTCTCGCGATCGACCCCCTCGGACTCCAACTCCGCGGCTTTGTCTTCAATGTGGCCCTGGAGTTCTTCCAGTATCTCCTGTTCCCGGTTCGGGTCCAGGTGAAGTCTCCGGGCCAGGGAGTTAAGGTAGTTGTTGATTGCGCCCGGCATTATAGTAACGCCCTGACGGTTGGCTATTGGGTCCCAGGCAACATTACCGAGTCCATGGCGCGACTGAACCGCTGCCACTCCCGCATCCTGTCGCTGAGTTCCTGTCGCCCACGCTCGGTTATGAAGTAGTAGCGCCGCCGAACGCTGGTGGGCGTGTCCACCCAGCGGCCTTCGATCAGCTTGGCCCGCTCCAGCCGGTGCAGCGCCGGATAGAGCGTCCCTTCCTTGAAAGCGAAGTAACCACTGCTACGCTGGTTGACCTCCTTCACGATCTGGTAGCCGTACATAGGCTCGGCCTGAAGGAGCGCCAGCAGCAGTGTATCGGTGTTTCCCTTGAGCAGTTCTTGCTGTTGCATTGGTTCTACCGGAAATGTGGTTCTGAGCCCAGTCTATGCCGCCCTGATTCTTTGGTCAACCTCACGCCAGCCTCGCCAGTATATTCTGTATCAGAATCAGCACGATTATCACCACCATGGGACTGAAGTCGAGGCCGCCAAAGGAAGGCAGCATCCGCCTGATGGGAGCCAGCACCGGCTCCGTCACCTGGTTCACAAACCTGTCCGTCGAAACCAGCCACGAGGGATATGGCGGCTTCGCGAAATAGGCGACGAACGAGAGAATCACTCTCGCGAAAATCGCAAGCGTGAATACCCAGATCACCAGGTTGATGATGCTGACTATGAACTGCAAGACGGTCCTGCCGAGTAGCCCTTCTCTCTATCCCTGTCCAAGCTGGACGGACTTCCTGAACGCAGCGTCCACTGCGGCCACGATTGCCGCCGACACACCCTGCTCCTCCAGGACCCGCAGGGCCTCCGCGGTCGTGCCCCCCGGAGAGACCACCATGTCCTTGAGTTCCGCCGGGTGCCGCCCTGTCTCCATCACCAGCTTCGTACTCCCGAACACCGTTTGCAGCGCCAGGGTGCGGGCCATGTCCCTCGGCATCCCCACGTATACCCCGGCATCGATCAGCGCCTCGATGAACAGGAACACGTACGCTGGACCGCTGGCGCTCAGGGCCGTCGCCATGTCCATGTATTTCTCGTCGGAAACGTAGATCTCCTCGCCCACGCTGGAAAGCACGGCCTTCGTCATTTCCCGCTGGGAGTCGGCCACGCCCGGCGAGCAGGTCCAGAGCGTCATCCCGCTGCCCACCTGTGCCGGCGTGTTCGGCATCACCCGCACGACGGCCCCGTGGTTCAAGCCCGTTGCCAGGGTGTCCATCCGGGCGCCGGCAACGATGGACAAGGCGGCCTGGCCGACATTCAGGGAACCTTTCAGCTCTCCCAGCACCGTCCCCAGGTCCTGCGGCTTCACCGCAAGCACCACCAGGTCCGCCCCGGCGGTCGCTTCGCGGTTGTCCGCCACCGGCGACACTCCGAACTCCGTGGAGAGGAAGGCCCGTCGCTCGGCAACCGGCTCCCCGATGGCGATGTCGGCTGGGGCAGCCAGCTTACCCGCCAGCACCCCGTGGACGATGGACTCCGCCATCTTCCCGCCGCCGATAAACGATAGCTTCATATTCTGACGCCTCCATCGCGGGGTCTAAAGAGGGTGTGTGACGTATCCCCTCTCTCCGGGAGAGGGTTAGGGCGAGGGCGTCCCCATTCGTTCAGGTAAACGACCAATGAGAAATCCTCAACCTGCTCCATTGGCCTTGCACCGGATGTGTCGCACACGCCCTAGAAATCGGCCAGCCCGTCGCCTTTCGCCAGCGCCACCGCCAGCCGGATCGACTCCAACATGCTGGTGTGCGTGGCGACGCCCTTCCCGGCGATGTCGAATGCCGTACCGTGGTCTACGGAGGTCCGGACGAAGGGCAGGCCCAAGTTGGCCGTTATGCTTTCCTCGAATCCGTAAACCTTGACCGGGATGTGTCCCTGGTCGTGGTACATCGCCAGCACCGCGTCGTACCGGTCCTCCGCGGCGTGGTGGAAAACGATATCCGCCGGTACCGGCCCGAAGGCGTTGATGCCCTCGGACTTCGCGGTCTCGACCGCCGGGGAGATCTCCTCCGCCTCCTCGTTGCCGAGCAGGCCGCCGTCGCTGCCGTGCGGGTTCAGCGCCGCAGCCGCGATGCGCGGCTCCCGGAAGCCGTACTTCACGAACGCCTCGTGCGTCAGCCGCAGGTAGTCGAGGATACGGTCCTTCTTCACATAGTCGCAGGCAACGCGCAGCGAACGGTGCGTCGTCAGGTGCACCACTCGCAGGTTCCGGGCCATCAGCATCGTGGCCACCGTGCGCGACCCGGAAAGCTCCTGCAACAGTTCCATGTGGCCGATGGACTTGTACCCGGCGAGGCTGGCCGCCTCCTTGTTCAGCGGCGCGGTCGCCAACCCGTCCACGACTCCGGCCATCGCCAGCTCACCGGCCCGGGTCACCCATTCCATTGCGGCCCTGCCGCAGGTTGGGTTGATCTCCCCGACCGTGATATCCTCCGGGTTCAGGTTCCCGATGTCCAATACATCCACCACTCCGCTGTCCTGACCCGCAGCGGCCGGATCCTCCAGCTGGCCCACCCGCAGCGGCACTCCCGTCAGCGCCACCGCCTGCTTCATCGCGTAGCTGCTGCCCACCACCAACGGCCTGCAGGACGCATACACCCGGGGGTCCGCCAGGGCCTTGGCGACCACCTCCGGCCCGATCCCGCAGGGGTCTCCCATCGTAATCGCAATCCCCGGCTTGCGGTCGCTGCTCATCTCGATTTTCCTTCCCGGTAAAGTCGCCGAATTATAACACGGGCGCCCCTGTCCTCACGGATTATCGGGAACGGAAGCAGGGGCGGGCCAAGCCGACCCGCCCCCACTTCCGTCCATATCAATCAACCGTGGAACCACCCTGCTATTCGCACTTGTTCCACCCGCACGAGATGCACATCAGGCACCCCTCCTGGTACACCACCGGGGTGTTGCAGTCCGGGCACCGCCTGCCCGTGAGCTGCACGCTGCCGGTCGGCTGGCCGTTCCCGTTGCCCTGGGCGTGGCCATTGCCGTTTCCGTTACCATTGTGGACCACCTCCGGCGCGAATGCCATCTGCACGGCCTGACTGTTGTGAACCGCCCGGCTGTCGCTGCCGTAGGTCTGACGCTCCAGCGCCAGCGCGACCGCGTCCGGCCCCGAGCGCACCAGGGTGCCGTCGTCCCAAGCCGGACAGCAGGTGATCCCACGCAACTGCTCCAGAACGGCGCTGGGGTCTATCCCGGAGCGCAGGGCCAGCGACACCAGCCGTGATATGGCCTCCAGCTGGGCCGAGTCGCACCCGCCGGCCTTGCCCAGGTTCCCGAACACCTCGAACGGCCTATGGTTCTCGTCGAAGTTGATGGTAACGTACATATTTCCGTGGCCTGTACGCACCCGCTCCGTCACTCCCTGGATCGCCTGCGGCCGACTCCGCGGCGTGGCGCGCACCATCGATGTGGTCTCTTCCTCCGCCTGCCCGGAGTCGCCGGTGCTCAGCACCTGCCCGTCCTTGCTGCCGTCCCGGTAGACCGTAATGCCCTTGCACCCCAGCTCGTAGGCCAGCATGTACGCCTTAGACACATCCTCGACCGTGGCCGTGTGGGGGAAGTTGATCGTCTTCGACACCGCGTTGTCGGTGTAAGCCTGAGCCGCGCCCTGCATCCTCACGTGACACTCCGGCGAAATGTCGTGGGATGTTCGGAAGACCTCCTTGACCCACTGCGGCACGTTCAGCCCTTCGAGGGTGCCGGTCCTTGCGATCTCCTCGATCAGCTCCTCTGAGTAGAAGCCCTCGTATCGCGCCACCGCCTCGAAGAACGGGTTGCTCTCCACCAGCCGCGTGTTGTCCATCACGTTGCGCACGTAACCCAGCGCGAACAGCGGCTCGACCCCGCTGGAGGCCCCGGCGATGATGCTTATGGTGCCCGTGGGCGCGATGGTCGTCGGTGCCGAGTTACGCATCAGCTGCGCCCTGCCGCCGTCCTGGTCGTTGTAGATGCTGCCCTCCCAAGCCGGGAAGGGCCCCCGCTCCTGTGCCAGCTCCGCCGAGGCCCGGTGCGTTTGCTCCCGGATGAAGCGCATCACCCGTTCCGCGATTTCCAGCGCTTCCGGGGAGTCGTACGGCACCGCCATCTGCACCAGGAAGTCGGCAAACCCCATCACTCCCAGGCCGATGCGCCGGGTCTTCTTGCTCATCTCGGCGATTTCCGGGATCGGGTACTCGTTCATGTCGATGACGTTGTCCAGCATGTGGACCGCCACCTGAACCGTCTCCTCCAGACGCTCCCAATCAACCTCGACATCGCCCTCTGCGAAGCGCACCATCCGGGCCAGGTTGATGGAAGCCAGGTTGCACGACTCATGGGGCAGCAGCGGCTGCTCACCGCACGGGTTGGTGCTCTCGATCTTCCCCAGCTGCGGGTTGGGGTTGTCCCGGTTGATCACATCCAGGAACACCAGCCCAGGGTCGCCGGTCTTCCAGGCCATTTCCGCCAGCAGGTCGAATACCTCCCTGGCGTTCTGCCGGCCGGTCACCTTGCCGGTGCGCGGGTTCACCAGGTCGTAGTCCTCTCCGCGCTTCACCTTCTCCATGAAGTCGGCGTTGACGCCCACGGAGATGTTGAAGTTGACCAGCGTCTGCCCGTCTTCCTTGGAGCGGATGAACCTGATGATGTCCGGGTGGGTCACATCCAGGATGCCCATGTTTGCGCCGCGCCGGGTGCCGCCCTGCTTCACCACGTCCGTGGCGGTGTCGAATGCCCGGATGAAGCTCACCGGGCCGCTGGCCACCCCGCCGGTGGAGCCCACGACATCGCCCTCGGGCCGCAGCCGGCTGAAGGCGAAACCCGTTCCGCCGCCGCTCTTGTGGATCAGCGCCGTCTGCTTAACTTTGTTGAATATCTCGTCCAGCGAGTCCTCGACCGGCAACACGAAACACGCCGAGAGCTGTTGCAGCTCCCGCCCGGCGTTCATCAGGGTAGGCGAGTTGGGCAGCAACTCCAGCCGCCGCATCGCCTTGTAGAAGCTGTCCTCCGTGGCCCGCCTCTGGTCCTCGCCGGCCCCATACTGCAGGTCCGCCTGCGACAGGTTCCTGGCCACCCGCCGGAACATGCCGTCGGCATCCTCCAGCACATTGCCGTCCCTGTCCTTGGACAGGTACCTGCGCCGCAGCACCACCTCGGCATTCTGGCTCAGGTCTCCGGTCCGGCGGTTCACCTGCCGGGCGAATCCGGCGGCATCCAGCGCAGCGGCTATGCGCCGGCGGCTCTCCGGATTGGGATTGCTCAAGCCTGATTCTTGGGCGATGTCATTCGTTGCTGTCATTGTGTCTTCTCTACTAAACAGTTCTGAATGGTGCATTCCGAGTGTAAGAACAGATATGCTAATTGTCAATCGGCGACTGTCAGCAGATCAATTTCGCAACCCGCTAAACTTAATAAAGCGCCTAGTGAACATAACACAATATCTTGTGTTGATAAGCATTTGCGATACAAGGTATTGTGGCGCGATTGTAGGTTTAGCACGATGCCTTGTCAAGCGGAAAAGAGCGCCAGGGAAATGACGAGCCACAGGTCGGGGTACCCGGCGGGGGTGGGCCTTTTAGTTCTCCCTCTCCCTTGAGGGAATAGCCCTTCGACAAGTTAAGGACAGACCTAACCCTCACACGGAGGGAGAGGGGCTTTTACTGACTCGTGAATGAATTGGTAAACAATATCGTCATTCCGGCGAAAGCCGGAATCCAGAAAACGCCAGGCACAGAGAGCGTAGCTCGAGGACAACATCCCTGGATTCCGGCTTTCGCCGGAATGACGGGTAACTGGCCCGGAATGTTCGCCAATCAATTCACCCATCGGTAAGAGACCCGGCCCGGCGGAAGGTGGAGGCGGGTTCAAAGCTCACCCGTTGAAGTAGTACTCTTCGCCGGCGTCATCAAGCTCGTAGCCTTCGCTCAGCCAGCATGTAGCGAGGCTCGCCCGGTGGCAGCGGTCGATGTCTTCCTGAAGCTCTGCGATGCGCATCGACGCCAGGGGCTGCCGCAGCAACTCCTTCCGCATATCGTGGATCTCCGTGTTGAGGGTGAGTATTCGGGCCATTGGGGGCATTTTCAGGTTGCCATCCATTCCGGATTACTCCTTTTCGCCTCCCATCACCCCCACAGCCTCACTCAGACTTTCATTTGCCAGCTCTTCAGCAGCCGCGTTGCCCGTTTCCGCGGCCTCTCCAGACGGGCCGTTGCCCGAACGGGCGGTTGCCCTTCCTGCCCCCCTGCGCCTTCCCTTCGGCTTGGAGAGCGTCGGCGGCATATCGAGGAGCGGCAGTTGCTGCGTTCCGTCCCGAAGGTCGCGCACGGCGTTCTCGAAACTCTCTATCTCCTGGAAGTTGCGATGCACCGAGGCGAACCGGATGTAGGCTACCCTGTCCAACTCCGCCAGCCGGTCCATAACGGCGGTGCCCAGCGAGTCGGAGGAGACTTCACCGCTGCCGTTCTGCTGGAATTCCGACTCGATTTCGTCCACCATCTGCTCGATCGAGCGCGCCGTAACCGGCCGCTTGGCACAGGCCAGCCGGAGCCCGGAGATCATCTTGTCTCTGTTGAATTCCTCACGCCGGCCGTCCCGCTTCGACACCATCAACCGTGCAGTCTGCACCCTCTCGTAGGTGGTGAAGCGCCGACGGCATTCCAGGCACTCCCGGCGGCGCCTGATGGCCGCTTCCGTTTCCCTCGAGTCGGTTACCCTTGAGTCATTGTGAGAGCAATACGGGCAGTGCATCAATTGCTCCCTTTAGCGGTTGGCTCCCGTATCTGCGGCACCCAACTACATCATTTTGTAGCTATTGCCAACTAATGATACCGCAAATGGTAGCGGAATTCTAGGGGATGATGCCCTGCGCGTCAACCGGCTTTCCTTAGTAACTATCTCAAAACAGGTGAGTTGCTTTCTCGACGTTCTCTCCGCAGTATCTTTTCACCCCCACCCTGCCCCCCTCAAGGGGGAGGGAACAGGAAAGGCCGCCCCATGATGGGACGGCCTGCAGCGATTCCCGGCGACCTATTTGTTTACCGTGGAATATGTTGGATAAGTCCTTCAGGTTGCCGAGAACATTACTCTGGATCCGGACCGGGCAGGCCCGGCAAGGGCCCGCCCGAATGATTCAGTTCCTACCGGAAGTTGCCGCGGGAGCGGCCTGAGTTCCGGCGCAGGAAGCTGGGCACGTCCAAGTCGTCCTCAGACAGGGGCGACACGTCGGACAGCAGGCGCTCCAGTTCCTGTTCGCGCATCTGACGGGTCTCGGCCAGCACCGGGAAGGCGGCGGCCACCATCGTGATCTTGACCTCGTCCTCAAGGCGCGGGTCCCGGCAGGTGCCGAAGATGATGTTGGCGTCGGGGTCCGACATGTCCTGGATCACCTGCGCGGCGTCCTGGACTTCCTGCAGGGTGAGGCTGGCGCCGCCAGTGATCACGAACAGGATGCGGCGGGCGCCGTCCATGGTGATGTCCAGCAACGGGCTCTTGGTGGCCATACGGGCCGCGTCGGTCGCCCGGTTCTCGCCCTTGCCCTTGCCGATGGCCAGCCAGGCCGGCCCGGCATTGCTCAGAATCGTCCGAACGTCGGCGAAGTCAACGTTGATCTCCCCAGGGACCGTGATGACCTCGGCGATGGCCTGGATGCCCTGCTGCAGTACCGAGTCTGCGATCTTCAGGGCGTCTTCCCAGGTGTAGTTTTCGTCCTCGGTGTCCTGCATGTGCAGCAGCCGGTCGTTGGGGATCACGATCAGGGTGTCGACGTGGTCCTTCAGCTTGGCGATACCTTCCTCGGCGTTCTTCCGCCGGGTGTTGGCCTCGAACTGGAACGGACGGCTGACCACGCCCACCGTAAGGGCGCCGGATTCCTTGGCGATCTGGGCCACCACGGGGGAAGCGCCGGTGCCGGTGCCGCCGCCCATGCCAACGGCAACGAATACCAGGTCTGCGCCTTCCATCGCCTGCGCGATCTCGTTGCGGCTCTCTTCCGCCGCCTGCCTGCCCAGGTCAGGGTTGGCGCCTGCGCCCAGTCCGCGGGTCAGGTTGGCGCCGATGGCGATGCGATTCGGAACGTCGCAGCGGAACAAGTGCTGTGCGTCGGTGTTGATGCTCCAGTATTCGACCACCGGGAGCTTGTCCTTGTACATGCGGCTGACCGCGTTCGATCCGCCACCGCCTACGCCAAAGACCTTGATCGAGGGTGCTCCCGCGTTGACTTCCTGTACCAACTCGAAGGTGTTTTCCGGTTCGTCCAGGGATTCCCATGCCGCCGAATTGCCAGTTGTCATTGTGATTCCTCCCCACCTGTGCGTGAATTTGTTCGGCCGTTCAGGCCAGTATGTGGATCCGGTGCGGGTCTACCCCGCCGACGGGCTGTTTAACCCGCCCCTGCACCCGCCCTTCGGCGACTGGGTGCCTTTAGCCGCCATCGCCTTGACCTGTTCTCCCGGGTGTTTTCGCGGTCCAGCTCCTGCGCGTTCCCCTGGTGCTTGATTCCCCACAGCAGCAGACCGACCGCCGCCGAGAATGTCGGCTTCCTCAACTGGGACGGCAGGCCGAAGATGCCGTATGGGTAGCCGATTCGTACCGGGCCTCCCATGATCTCCGCCACCAGTTCCTGCAGGCCCTCCATCTGCGATCCGCCGCCGGTGATGACCGTACCTCCGATTGGCCAGTCCCGAAGTCCGGACTGCCTAATGCTGGCCACCACCATCTTCAGGATTTCAGCCATGCGGGCGTTCAGAGGCTCGGCCAGCGCCCGGCGCGGGATCGGGCGCTGCCAGTGCTTCTGCATCCCGGGAATCTCCACCGTCTCATCGGCCGGGACTGTCTCCGGATGCACGCTGCCGGAGTTGGTCTTAATCTCTTCGGCGATATGCGCGGGTACCTGGAGCGCGGCAGCCAGGTCCCGGGTCAGCGAGTGAGCGCCCACGGGCAGCACCGTCGAATACCACGGGTTGCCCTGGCGGTAGATGACAAGGTCAGTGGTGCCTGCGCCTATGTCCAGCAGGACCACGCCCATCTCCCGCTCGTCTCCGGTCAGGGTAGCCTCGGCAGAGGCAATTCCCTGCAGCACCAGGCTCTTGACGAAGGCGTCCTTGGACTCCACGGCCTTAAGGGTATTCTGCAGCACCACCGATTCGCCCATCACCACATGGGCATCGACCTCGACCATCTTCCCGGCCATCCCGATGGGGTTTCGCACCCCGGACAGCCCGTCGACGGTGAATCCGATGGGTATCACGTGAAGCACCTGCTGCCCCCGCTCCATTTTCGGGAAGGCGTTCTGGAGCATGGTGTCCAGCATCTTGGCCGAGATGTCCTCGCCGCCTCCCTGGTTGTCCAGGGTCTCCCTGCGATTGAGGCTGGAAATGTGGGACCCGCTGACGCTGACGTAGACGCCCGACGGTTCCGTTTCGCCCATATAGCGCTGGGCTTCCCTGAATGCCGCCTCTACCGATCCCCTGGCGTCCTCTAAATTCTCGACACGCCCCTTCTGGATTCCCTCTGAGGGAACAACGCCGGTCCCAAAGACCTTCAGGTCGCCTTCGGTTCCCACCCGCGAAACCAGAACGGTTACTTTCGACGTGCCTATATCAATAGCCGTATAAAACGTGTCTCTCATCCTGTCCTCACCTTCCCCGAACGTAGATCATTCCAGTTCATTGCGGGCCTGGATTCGCCGGGCCAGACGCAGCCGGGCGCTCCGGCTGCGAGGGTTGAATGCGACTTCTTCTCCCGAAGGCCGGATTATCCGCCGGTTGACGATCGCCAGAGTCGGGTTCTGCCCGCAGACGCATTCCGGGAAACCGGGCGGACAGACACAAACTGCGGATTGGTGTGCCATAAAGTTCTTGACGATGCGGTCTTCCAGGCTGTGATAGCTGATGACTGCCAGCCGCCCCCCGGGCCGTAGCATCGCAACGGCGGCTTCCAGGCCTGCCGTGAGATTATCCAGTTCCCCGTTGACAGCAATCCGCAGGGCCTGAAATACCCGGGTCGCCGGATGAATCCGGTGTCCCCGCTTTCTCCCGTAAACCCGTCCCACCAACTCCGCCAGAGTTGACGTGGAAGCGATGGGCCTGCTCGCCCTTTCCCGGACGATCGCGAGGGCTATCGCCCTGGCGCGCGACTCCTCGCCGTAGCGGCGGAAGATGTCGGTCAGCTCTTCCGCGCTGGCCGAGTTGACCAGCTCAGCAGCGTCCAGTTCCTGACCAGCGTCGTAGCGCATGTCCAGAGGCTCGTCCGACATGAAGCTGAGACCGTAGCCCGTCCGGTCAACCTGTCGCGACGAGAACCCCAGGTCCAGCAGGACTCCGTCCACATGGGTGACCCCGTGCTCTCCAGCGATTGAGGCCATGTCCGCGTAGTTTCCCCTTGCCGGGAGGAACCGAGGTCCAAATTCGGCCAGACGGCTGGAAGCAGAAGAGACGGAACGCTCGTCAAGGTCTATCCCTATCACCAGGCTCGCGCCGACGGACCCGGCGGACCCATGCTCGGCTCCCATCGCCGGGGCGGCGTGTTCGGTGGGAACCGCTTCCAACAGGGCCAGGGAATGTCCACCCTCACCCAGGGTTCCGTCGATGTAGACCCCGCCCCGACGCATGGCAAGACCGAGGACCACCTCTTGGGCCATCACCGGCAGATGGTACGCTGGTGGCACGATGCCGGCGTCGCCTTCGGACGGGCTCACGATGTGCCCCCGCAGGCTTCCCCGCACCGTGGATGTCTCGATGTTCGCTGGCAGAACCACTTCCCCACCAAACCTCCGCCGCGCCAGGCAGAGCCGCCTCGAACTCGAATTTCAGGTCCGGGGCGCCCTGATTGGCGCTCTCCGGTCAAAGCATGATTGAAATTAACAAGTCCCCAATGCAAATGTCAATCAAAATTTAATAATTTTTTGAATTAAAATCCGATTTTTAGAAAATCCGGAGGCATCGGCCGCCTTGGCGGCGTCGCCACCACAGACCCACGGCACTGTCGGGGCAGGGTCCAAAATGAGTGCGCTTCCCGGATTCAGGGCAGTATCCGGCGACCCGCCCCGGAACACTGCCTCGTTATAGAAAATTGCTTTTGCGTCAACCGCCTCTGTGCTATACTTTGGCTATCCCCGAGCTGCTTGGGGAATGGCGTGCGTCGGTGTCCCAACGAATGCAGGCCAGTTAAGTCAGGTGTAGAGGGTAATCGGTGGAAGTAACGCGGGAAGCAGACAGCTCAACTGAGATAACTCTCAACATCGCTATGGATACCGAGGACGAAGAGCCGTTCCTCAATCGCTCGTACCGTCGCTTGGCTGGAAGGGTTAGAATCCCCGGTTTCCGCCCAGGCAAGGCCCCTCGCTCCGTCGTGGAAAGCCACCTCGGCCGCCTCACTCTGGTACAGGAAGCCCTCGAGTTCATGATCCCGGAATCACTGGACCAGGTGCTTCGGGACCATGATATTCGCGCCTTCGCCGAACCCCAGCTGGAGGTCCTGGACCTGGAGCCGGTGTCGTTCAAGGCGGTAGTCCCTCTGGAGCCGGAGGTCGACCTTGGCGAGTTCCGCTCCATTCGCCTCTCCCCGGTTCCCGTCGAGATCGGTCAGGAAGACGTCGACCAGGTATTGGAAAGCCTGCAATACGAGAGCGCTCCCTGGGAGCCGGTTGAACGTCCCGTGGCCTTCGGCGATCTGGTAACCATTAACGTGAAGGGATCCATCGCAGGCGAGGACGCCATTGACGACGAAGGGGTCGACTTTATTCCCCAGTTGGACAACGAACTCCCTCTGCCGGGATTCTCCGTGTACCTCGAAGGAATGACTGAAGGGCAGGACAAGGAATTCACCCTGCCCGTCCCTGAGGACTATCCTCAAGAGTCGTACGCCGGGAAGGAATGCCGCTTCCAGGTGGAGGTGGTGTCGGTCAAGGAAAAGCAGTTGCCGGAGCTTGACGACGAGTTCGCCAAGGGGGTTCGCGACGGCTTCGAGAGCATGGAGACTCTGAACGAGCACATCCGCCAGCGCCTTCAGGAAGAGGGTGAGGCCACTGCCCAGCGAGAAATGGAGCGCAACGCACTAGAAGAGGTCAAGAAGCTGGCCACCATCCAGGCCTCCGAGCTGATCTACCAGCGCGAGATGGAGTCCATCCGCGAAGACCACGAGCGCACCCTTCGCAACCAGCGGCTGGACATGGAGACTTACCTACGCTTCGTTGGGCAAACGGAGGACGAGTTCCAAGACCAGTTGCGTCCCCAGGCCGAAGACCGCCTTACTACCGTCCTTGTAATGCGCAAGCTTGCCGAGGAAGAAGCTCTCGAAATCGAGGCATCGGAGATCGACGCCGAGATTGACCGCCTGATGGAGAACTCTTCCGAAGAAACCGCTCCCAACCTCAGGCGTATGCTCAATACCGACGACTCCCGCGAATCAATCCGCTCTTCCCTGATGAATCGCAAGGTCCTGGCCAAGCTCGTTGAAATCGCAATCGGCGAAGACGGCGCTGAGGCCCCGGACGACAAGGTGCCGGACGAAATTTCAGGAGAGGAAAGCGCCGACGAGCCCGAAGGCGCAACCGACGAGCCCGAGGGAGCGACCGGCGAGGGCGAGCCTTCCACGGAAAGTGAGCAGTCAGATGACTAACCAGCCCACCCGGAACGACTTGTTCGTTCCCCAAGCGATTATTCCAACCGTCATCGAGTCCAGCCCCAGGGGTGAGCGCGCTTTCGACATCTATTCCCTTCTCTTGAGGGAAAGAATCGTCTTCCTGAACACTCCGATTAACGACCGGGTTGCCAACACCATCATCGCCCAGCTCCTATTCCTCGAACGCGAAGACCCGGACCGCGACATCAACCTCTACATCACAAGCCCCGGCGGAGTGATCCGCTCCGGTCTTGCGATTTACGACACGATGCAATTGATCAATCCCGACGTTTCGACCATCTGTCTGGGGATGGCTGCCAGCATGGCCTCGTTCCTGCTGGCCGGAGGCGCCAAGGGCAAGCGCTACGCCCTGCCCAACTCCACCATCCACACTCACCAGGCCATGGGAGGGGCACAGGGCCAGGCGTCCGACATCGAGATCGCGGCCCGGGAGATCATCCGGCTGGAGCGCCAGCTGAATACCATCCTCGCGGAAAACACGGGCCAGCCCTACGATAAAGTGGCCCAGGACTCCAGCAGAGACTTCTACCTCACCGCCGAGGATGCCTTGGAGTACGGCTGGATCGACGAGATTCTCAGCTCAAAGAAGAAGGAAGAATAGACTTGCCTGGACCGGCCGCGAATCTGTGGCCGGACAACGCAGGAACCAGAAAGGAGACTGTCACAATGCCAGACACCCCGCACGACAATGGACTGTTCGTCCCGCAGAGCATTATCCCCATGGTCATCGAGACCAGCCCACGGGGTGAAAGGGCTTTTGACATCTACTCGCTTCTGCTCAAGGAGCGAATAGTTTTTCTCAATACTCCTATCAATGATCAGGTCGCCAACATCATCATCGCCCAGCTCCTCTTCCTGGAGCGGGAAGACCCGGACCGCGACATCAACCTGTACATCAGCAGCCCCGGGGGTGTCGTCAGCGCCGGCCTGGCCATCTACGACACCATGCAGCTGATTTCTCCAGACGTTTCCACCATCTGCCTGGGCATGGCCGCCAGCATGGCCACCCTGCTGCTGTCCGGCGGGACCAAGGGCAAGCGCTACGCCCTGCCCAACTCGACAATCCACATGCACCAGCCGCTTGGCGGAGCCCAGGGTCAGGCCTCGGACATCGAAATTGCCGCCCGCGAGATCATCAGGCTACAGGAAAAACTGCGCACGATGCTCGCGGAAAATACCGGGCAGCCCTACGACAAGATCGCCGTCGACACCGACCGGGACTACTATCTGACGGCAGACCAGGCCGCCGAGTACGGCCTGATCGACGAAATCCTCGGCGCAAAGAAGGCCGAGGAGTCGGACCAGAAGGAAGGCGACTAGTTTCAGGGAAACGGTAATTTGGTTGTGAGAGCAACGGAGTTGCTCAGTTGCGTGTGGGGGAGATGACCGTTGACTACCGGCCGTAACAATCCGCGCCTGACCCAGTGCTCATTCTGCGACAAGCCGCACTCACGATCGGAAATACTGCTGTCCAGCTTCGGGCAGGCTTCGGTATGTTTCGACTGCATCCGGTCCCTGGCGGAAATGGTGGCAGAGGAAGATGGAGTCGTCCCTCCGCCGCCTCCTCCCCTCAGGCAGATGACGCCCAGGGAAATCTACGCCAACCTGGACGCCTACGTTGTGGGCCAAGACCGAGCTAAGAAAATCCTGAGCGTCGCAGTCTATAATCACTACAAGCGGATCCGCAACGGCTTTCATTCCTCGGCAGTCGAGATCCAGAAGGCAAACATCCTTCTCATCGGCCCCACAGGCTGCGGCAAGACCCTCCTTGCCGAGACCCTCGCCAGGACTCTCGACATCCCCTTCGCCGTCTGCGACGCAACCTCCCTCACCGAGTCAGGCTATGTCGGTGAGGACGTCGAAAACATCCTCCTCCGGCTGATCCAGGCCGCGGACTGGGACATTCACCGGGCGGAGCGCGGCATCATCTACATCGACGAGATGGACAAGATCGCCCGCAAGGAGGGCGTGAACCGCTCCATCACTCGCGATGTATCCGGTGAAGGAGTGCAGCAGGAGCTGCTCAAGATCATCGAAGGCTGCGTCGCCAACGTCCCTCCCCAGGGAGGCCGCAAGCACCCCCACCAGGAATTTCTGCAAATCAACACCAGCAACATACTGTTCATTTGCGGAGGCGCATTTGACGGCCTGGAACAGGTCGTCGAAAAGCGGAGTTCCAACGGATCATCCAGGCTGGGCTTCCTGGCCGGGGGCCGGTCCGACCAGGCAAACGACGGCAACATCATGGCAAACGTTACGCCGGACGACCTCCTGGAATTCGGCTTCATCCCCGAAATGGTGGGAAGATTGCCGGTAACCGTCTCCCTTGACCCGCTGGACCGCGACTCCCTGGTCAGGGTCCTCGTGGAGCCCAAGAACGCCATCGTAAAGCAGTACCAGCACCTGCTCCGCATGGATGGCGTGGAGTTGGAGTTCACTCCCGGCGCCCTGGAGGCGGCGGCCGAGCGGGCCCTGGAACACCGCACCGGCGCCCGCTGCCTGCGCTACGTCATCGAGGACACGCTGCTGGACGTGATGTACGACCTGCCCTCCCTGACCGGCGCAGCCCGCTGCGTCGTGGACCGGGAGGACATTGAAGGACTGTCCACTCCCCGGCTCCTCGGGTCGGCCGGGGATGAGGTCTCGCTGGCCACCGGGCAGATCAGAAAGTCCGCCTAGAGAAGGCCGTCCTTTACCATCGCAAGCTCGATCTCCCGGTCGAGGCAAAGCCCTCCGTACAAGTCTCCGCCCCTACGGGAAGGGTCGCTTATCGTGACCTCTGCACCCGGCCTGCCCACGTCCAGGGCGACCTCTCCGCGGCTCAGCGCCCGGAGCGTCTCCAGCAGCAGGTACGGTTCTCGCTGGTACTGCGCCTGGCGTATCCTTCGGAACAGCTCGTAGTCCTCGCCCTGCTCGCCACGAACCTCGGCAACATCCCGCTCTCCCAGGCTTCTCCAGAGCGGCTGCAAATCCGGCGTGTGCAACGGCACCGTGACATACGACACGAGGGGGCCGCGGTCTACTTCCTCCGTCGCCAGGTGCATCATCGCCCCGGTCCCAGATGCCCGTTGACCGATCAGTTGCCAGACCACCTCCTGCCAGGTGCCGATTGGTCCGTCGGGCAGCGCCGGGTGCAGATTCAGCAGCGGGAAGGCACGGCACAGGAGGGAACTGGCGATCAGCATGTACCCCGCCAGCACGCAGATGTCCGGGCTACGCCCCGACAGCGCCTCCAGTACCTCCGCGTCATACTCCTCACGTCGTTCGGCAAGCCGCCCGCCCTTGCGCCGGCGAAACTCGGCAGACGAGTGGGTGATGAGGGGAAGTCCGTATTCTGTAACCAGCCGGAAGTACTCGTCCGAGCCTTCTGCCTCTCCGGGTGAACGATTGCTGAACACGAACTCGATACGCGCGTCGATGTCCTCGGTTGACAGGTGCTCATGCACAAACCGCAGAAGACCGCGCGATCCCTCTCCCCGTCCCGTGGAAAACCACCCGATTCTCAGCATGTTCAGCCCAGCAGCTTCCTGATCTTGGCAAATCCAGGGGCCATCAGCAGCAGGGGATTGGGCCGCCGACCCACGCACGAACCGGACCTGATGGCCCGCAACAAGCCCTCCGGAGTCCCGTCCAGGTGTTCGCCCGGAACTTCGGTGTAGGTGCGGCCCAGCTCCAGCGCGGAGTGCGAATCGCTGCTTGCCACCACCGGCAGCGAGTGCCCCGCAGCGAAATCGACCCCCTTCCGGTTGTCCCTGGAAAGGATGGTGTGGGCGTTGAATCCTTCCAGGAAGTCCACCCAGGGCAGTATTTCCAGGAGCGCGCGCTCTTTCATCGCCGTCGGGCGCACCCGGTCGAAAGGATGCGGCACGCCCACCAGGCCGCCCTGATCCCTGACCCGCTTCACCGTTTCGATTGGCGAGAGGCGCGGCGGCACCGGCTCCTCCAGGAACAGACCGATTATGTCGCCCCGGGCCGTCTTAATCTCCTCTCCCACGATCACGGGGAATCCTGCCGCCCGCTCCCTGGCCTCCAGTCCTCCCCGGATATTATCGTGGTCCGTGATCGCTACCAGGCCCAGGCCGTTATCCCGGCAACGCTGCAACACCGACTCGACAGGCGCTGCCGAATCGTGGGAGTGTCGAGTGTGCACGTGGAGGTCAATCCTGACGAGACCGATATCGTGCGACATTTTTCAGCCTCGTTTGCGGGACTCCCAGGCCGCAGCTCCGATCAGAATGGCAGCTCTTCTTCCTCTTCGACGATGTCCTCGTAGTCGGCATCATCGAAGACCGGCGGCTCCATTCCGTTCTGCTGCCGACCGTCGCCGGCTGGTCGCTGGTAATTCTCCCGCAGTGTGGTGATCTCCAGCTCGGCAGTGTCCAGCAGCCGGTTGCAGTGTTGCACCAGCTTCATCCCCTGCTCGTACCGGGCCGTGGCCTCCGCCAGCGTGAGCCCGCCCGCCTCCAGGGTTTCGGCGATTTCCGCCAGTTGGCGAAAGGCGTCTTCAAAGCCCAGCTGCTCAGAGACGGGATCAGTGGTTTGGGAATCGTCGGAGGCCATGAACGAAGTCTCCAGGATGATCGAATGAATGGGTCTGAGGCGACCCTTACCAGCGAACAATCGGGAACAGGATGGCTACAGGAGGCGTGCCGACGCAGCGGGGTGTTCGGCCTTCGGCTTGCGCTTCTTCCTGATCGGTTCCTTCGTCCCCTTGGTCGGAGACGAGAAGGCTGGATTCGAAACGGCGGTCTCGCCCGGACTGCCGGCCACAGCAGGTACCTCGCCATCGGACACGGTGATACGCAGTTCGTCCCCTGCGGATGCCTGGGACACGCTGGTGAGGGCCGTCCCGACAGAGACCAGCTCCACTACCGAGAACCCGCGCCGCAAGGTCGCGCGGGGGTCAAGGCCGCGAAGCCTCTGGTTCAGCCCGTCCACTTCCAGCCTTTTCTGCCTGGACAGGGACGTGACGGACGAACCCGCGATTCGCGACAGGTCGTCGATACGGCGGCGCAAGGTGGGGATATCCGGCAGCCCCGACTCCATCTGTCGTCTCAGTCTTTCAACCGACTGCCTTTCCTGGCGCACCAGACCATTGAGGTTGCGGTCCATGCGCTGCAGAAATGCCGAGACCGTCGCTTTGAGGTCCCGCACATCCGGCGCTATCAGTTCCGCGGCAGCCGAGGGTGTAGGCGCCCGCACATCCGCCACGTAGTCCGCGATCGTCTCGTCCGTCTCATGTCCCACCCCGCTGACCACCGGCGTCCTGCAGGCGTAGATGGCCCGTGCGACCGACTCTTCGTTGAACGACCACAGGTCTTCAAGGGAACCCCCGCCACGGGCGACGATGATCACGTCGCATCCCCCGTCCCGGTCCAGCAACTCCAGAGCGGAAACGATGTTGGCCGAGGCGCCTTCTCCCTGCACCTGCGTGGGTGAGAGAACGAGCCTGGCCAGGGGGTAGCGGCGGCTCAGCACGTTCTGAATGTCGTGAAAGACGGCCCCCGACGGGGAGGTGACCACCCCGACCACCTTGGGAAATGTCGGCAACGGCCGCTTTCGCGCGGGGTCGAACAGCCCTTCAGACGCCAGCTTCTGCTTCAGGCGTTCCAACTCAAGGGCCAGCTCGCCCAGTCCCTGCGGGGCAACCACGTCAACCATGATGTTGAGGGTTCCCCGGGGTTCGTAGAAGGAGATACGGCCGTGGGCGGTTACCGACTCGCCGTTGGAGAGCAGGTGAATGCCCCGCTGGCTGCGAAACATGACCGCCTGCAACACTGCCTGGCGGTCCTTGAGGTTAAAGTAGGCGTGTCCCGATGAGGCGATGCTCAGGTTGGATACCTCGCCCTCTATCCACAGATCGGCCAAGTGCGGGTCGGCTTCCAGCTCGCTCCGTATGTAGCTCGCAACCTGGCTGACCGTGTAGGTTGGCACTACCTCAGCTCACGCGCTCGCTGTAGGCCCCGGTGCGCGTGTCCACCCGCACGATCGTTCCCGGGGTGATGAACATGGGGACGTTGATGCGCAGCCCGGTCTCCAGCGTGGCCGGCTTGTTGCCTCCCTGGGCGGTGTCGCCCCGGAATGAGGGCGGGGTCTCTGTGACTTCCAGTTCGACGTGGGTGGGCAGATTGACGGTTATTGGCGTGCCCTTGTAGAAGACCACCTCGACGTTGGCGTTCTCCTTCAGATAGCCCAGGGACTCTCCCAGGATCTCCGTCGTGAGCTCGTACTGGTCGAATGTCTCCTGGTCGAGGAAGTAGTAGAACTCGCCGTCGGTGTAGAGGTACTGCGTCTGGCGGTTGTCGATGTCGGCGATTGTGAAGTCCGTGTCGTAGCGCTGGAAGGTGCGCTCGACCACCGCGCCGCTCAGCAGGTTTTTCATCTTAATCCGGGTGACAGGCGCCCTCTGCTGCATCTTGTGGCGCTCGTAGTCCATCACCATCCACGGCGCCCCATCCAGTTCTATTACGAGGCCACGGTTCAGATCGCTGAAGTTAATGCTCATTCAGTCCGCCTGTCATTCCACGCCCGTCGGCGCTGTGTTGCGAAACAACCTATTTCGATGCCTTGCTCAGCGGGCAGCTTGCCTACGAAAGTCGCCAGCCGCGATTGCATCACTGGGACTCTTCCTCCACCAGAGCGGCAAGTATTTCCAGTGCCGCAGTATAGCTTCTCCACCCGAAGCCTGCAATTTGACCGCGGGCTATGTCCGACAGCACCGAGTGCCGTCGCCAGGAGTCCCGGGCCAGGGGATTGCTCAGGTGGACCTCGATGAAAGGCAAGCGACAATCGATGAGGGCGTCCTTCAATGTTAGCCCGTAATGGGTGAGCGCTCCACCATTGACTATCAGACCGTCAACCTTCCCCCAGTTCTCCTGGATGCAGTCAACTAGCGCTCCCTCGTGGTTGGACTGGAAGAATTCCACCTCAACGCCCAGTCTCTCTGCCGCGGCGCTGATTTCAGCATTCACCTCATCCAGGGTCTTGACGCCGTAGTACCCGGCGTCGCGCCGGCCCAGCATGTTGATATTGGGCCCGTTAAGAACAAGAAATCGCGCCACGGGAGTGCTACTCCTCCTCATCGACCGCCGGAACCGACGTTCCGGCTGCCGCGGGCTCGTCGGCCCGGGGATGGTGCGACAGGTACGCCTCGAGGGCCTCGGCTTTCGTGATGTGCGTGTAGATCTGCGTGGTCTGGGGGCTGGAGTGGCCCAGGAGTTCCTGAATTACCCGCAGGTCCGCGCCGCCCTCCAGCATGTGCGTCGCGAAAGTGTGGCGCAGGGTGTGGGGGTGCACCGCGTCCCTGGTTCCCGCCTGTGCCCCGTACTTCTTGACCAGGTTCTCGATGCTCCTGCGTGAGAGGCGCTGGCCGTACCGGTTCAGAAACACGGCGTCGGTCTTTTCCCTTGGTGACGCTTCCTCGGCCAAAAGGGGACGCGCCTCGTTCAGGTAGTGCATCAGCGCGTCTTCGGCTGGTTGGCCGTACAGGGTCTCCCGTTCCTTGTTCCCTTTCCCTCTCACCAGTACCGACCGCTGGCCGAAGTTGATGTCGTCCAGGTTCATCCCGTGGATTTCCGCCAGCCTCATACCGCACCCGTACAGCATTTCCATCAGGGCCTTGTCCCGAATCCCCATCGTCGTCGACTCGTCCGGGGCATCCAGGAGCCTGTCGGCCTCCCGGTGCCCCAGGAAGGTCGGTAGGGGCTTGGTCACCTTCAGCCGGAAACTCCGCCCGGAGGGCACCGGAGTCGAGTCGAACATCCCCTCCTGCACCAGGAAGAGGTAGAAGGAACGTAGTACGGTCAGCTTGCGGGACACACTCACCCGCTCGTATCCCCTGCCGCCCTCGCGGACGGGAGTGGCCAGCCAGGCCAGATAGCCGCGCAGGGTGTTCCGGTCCATGTCCCGGAGCGCCAGGTTCTCTTGGGCCAAGAACTCGCGGAAGGCTTGCAGGTCGGCCATGTAGACCCGCTCCGTATTCTCGGAGAGGCCACGCTGGCCGCGCAGGAACAGCGGGAATCGCTCCCGGTAGGAGTCGAACTCCGCCAGGTTCTCCGGCGGCGTATCTACAGCGGGACCGGCTGTCGGACTAGTCGCCAACGTTCACCAACTCCCCGGCCTCACTGCCTTCCGTCGACTCCCCTGCCTGAGCCTGCATCACCGCCTCCTGCCAGCTGCACGAGGTGCAGGCGACCGTACTGCGGTTCTGCTCCACCATCAGCTTGCCGCACTCAGGGCAGGGATTGGGCACCGGCTTCCGGTTCACGATGAACTCGCAATTTGGGTAGCGTGAGCAACCCCAGAAGGGTCGCCCGCGCCCGCGAGCGCGCCGCTCAACGATGTCGCCCCCGCAGTCCGGGCAGGTCACGCCGATCTTGTTCAGGATCGGCTTGGTCCCCTTGCAGTCGGGGTATCCCGTGCAGGACATGAAACGCCCGAAACGCCCGATCTTGATGACCATGGGCTTGCCGCAGTCGTCGCAGACTTCGTCCGTCTCCTCTTCCAGCCGCACCCGCGGCATGGACTCCGTGGCATTGTCCAGAGCTTCCCGGAACGGGGCGTAGAACTCCCCCAGCATCGGCACCCAGCCGCGCTCGCCCCGCGATACCGCGTCCAGGTCCTCCTCCATGCCAGCGGTGAAATCAAGATCCATCACGTCGGGGAAGTACTCCGTCAGCAGGTCGGAGAGAGTAATTCCCAGGGTAGTTGGGAAGAGTCGAGACTGTTTGCGCTCCACGTAGTACCGTCCCAGCAGCGTGCCGATCGTAGGCGCGTAGGTGCTTGGGCGGCCAATGCCCCGTTCCTCCATCGCCTTGATCAACGTGGCCTCCGTGAACCGGGGCGGCGGTTCCGTGAAGTGCTGATTGGCCGTCAGGCCCTCGCATGTCAAGGGGTCCCCGGCGTCCAGCGCCGGGAGAGTCCTGGCGTTGTCGCCGTCCGAACTCTCGTCGCGCCCTTCCAGGTATACGGTGCGGAAGCCCGCGAACTTCAGCACCGATCCGGTGGCCCGGAAGTTGTAGACGTTCCCTGAGTCCCGGCAGGCAGCGTCGATGTCCACCGTGGTGGCTTCCGACACGGCGTCGGCCATCTGGCTGGCCAGCATACGTTCCCAGACCAGCGTGTAGAGCCGCAGTTGCTCAGAACTGAGGTACGGCTTCAATGACGCCGGGTCTCTCTGGATGGAGGTGGGCCTGATTGCCTCGTGGGCTTCCTGCGCCGCCTTGGACCGCCGGGAGTAGACTCGCGGCTTCTCCGGGCGGAATTCCTTGCCGTAGCGGCCGGCAATATACTCACGCGCCTCCGAGACAGCGGAGGCAGCCACCTGCGTCGAGTCGGTCCTCATGTAGGTGATCAACCCGACGGGACCACCGGCTCCCACATCCAGCCCCTCGTACAACTGCTGGGCCACCGACATGGTGCGTTGCGCCGTGAAGCGCAGCTTCCGCCCCGCTTCCTGCTGCATCGTGCTCGTCGTGAAGGGCGCCGCCGGCCGCTGTCGAACATCCCGTTTCCGCACTTCGGAGACCGCATACCGGGCCCCTTCGAGTTCGGCTTCGTACCTGCGGGCTTCCTCTTCCTTGGCAATGCTTATGCGTCCGCGCTTGCCTTTCACCGAATGCAACTGGGCCGCGAATTCGGTCTCGTTCCCTTCCTTTCGCAGCCGGGCGTCGATGGTCCAGGACTCCACCGGAACAAACGCCGTGATCTCCCTCTCCCGGTCCACCACCATCCTGAGAGCCACCGACTGCACCCTTCCCGCCGACACGCCCCGCTGCACCCGCTTGCGGAGAAGCGGGCTGATCTGGTAGCCCACCAGCCGGTCCAGGATTCGCCGCGCCTGCTGGGCGTTGACCAGTTGCATGTCGATTTCACGGGGATGGCTGAACGCCTCTTCCACGGCGTCCTTGGTGATTTCGTGGAAGACAACCCGCTTGGGGGGCGCCGGGCGGTCTTCCCACGCGGCTGCCTCCTGGAGGTGCCACGAAATGGCCTCCCCTTCCCGGTCAGGGTCGGTCGCGAGATAGATGTCGTTGGCGGAGTCGCCGGCTGCTTTCAACTGGGTGACCAGGTCCTTCTTGTCCTTCACGACCTCATAGGAAGGCTCAAAGTCCTGCTCGATATTCACTCCGAACCGCCACTGCGGCAAGTCGCGAACGTGGCCCTGCGAGGCGGTAACGACGTACTTGTCCCCCAGGATCTGCCCAACCGTGCGCGCCTTGGCAGGAGACTCGACTATTACCAGGTCCTTGCCCTTGGTCCGAATCGGCGCGACCTTGGCCGAAGTACGGCTTCCCTTTCCCGTGGCGCGGCCGGAAGCGCTTCCCCGCTTCGACGCCGCCCCTTTTCCGGTTGCCGCTTTCGCTCTGGTGGTGCTCTTCTTTACCCCGGAACCTGCTACAGCCTCTTCCTTGGCACTGGATTTTGTGGTCCGCTTCTTGGCGTCGCTCTTTGCCTTCGACGAATCAGACTTAGTTGCCACGCGTCACCCCCGAGGCTGACGCCCGCACATAATGCATAGTCCCTACCTGCGTTACTTTTCCTTTGAATTCCATCAGAGTTAACATGCTCATAATCGTTGCTATGGGTATTCCGGAGTCCCGGCAGAGGTCGTCCACGTGGACGGGATCGCCCGACAGGCGCCCCAGCAGGGCCACCTCCCCTTCGTCCAGGTCTCCGGTTTCATCTTCCTCTTCGATTGGCGCGGATTCGGCAAGCTCCAGGGAGTCCTGCCGTTCAATGTCCTTCCCCGGACGTTCGCCTATGTACGGCAAGTTTAATTCTTCCAGAATGTCCGTGTAGTCGGCAACAAGTTTGGCCCCCTCTTTGATCATTCGGTTGGTGTACTTGCTGGCCGGGGAGAATATGCTACCGGGCACGCAGAAGACTTCCCGGTCCTGGTCCAGGGCCTGTTGCAGCGTCCACCGCGCCCCGCTTCCCTCGGCAGCTTCGACCACCACCGTTCCCAGGGTGATGCCGCTGATCAGCCTGTTGCGGCGAGGGAAGTTCCGTGCGTCGGGCCTAACGCCCAGCCGGTGCTCGCTGACGACTGCGCCCTGGCCCTGTATCTGCCGGAAGAGGGCCGAGTGTTCCTTGGGATAGACGCTGTCCAACCCGCCGGCGACCACTGCAATTGTACGGCCTCCGCATTCCAGGGCGGCCCGGTGGACCACTCCGTCAATTCCCAGGGCCAAGCCGCTGACTACCGTGATTCCAGCCGACGCCAGGTCCCGGCTGAGCACATTGGCTGCCTCCCGCCCATAGGAGGTCGGGTTCCGGGTGCCGACCATGGCGACCGACCACTCGTCCTGTGGCTTGATCTCGCCCAGGTAATAGAGGACGGGCGGGGGATCGGAAATTTCCTTGAGGCGCTGCGGGTAATCGTCACCGTTCCAGTTGGTTGCCCTGACGCCGGAACCGGCCATGGAGGCCATGACGTCGTCAGGGTCGGCCTGCTGCCTCGCTGCTATGACCTCCTGGGACGTTCTGGAATCCAGACCGGCTGCCCGCAACTGCGATAGGCCGGCCCGCCATGCGTGTTCCAGGTTTCCGAAGTAGTTCTCCAGCCTGCGGAATCGAGCAGCGCCCAACTGCGGAACCGAGCTGAGCGCCAACCAGTATTTCAGATCGTCCATGTGGCCGATTCTAGCATAGGGCCAAAAAGCCCAACAATGTGCCCGGCGCCACCCGGCGTCCCTTCGCGCCTCTGAATTCCATCGTCCGACCCGTCCGACCGCAGGGGAGCGCGGATTGGCTTTCCCTAAGCGACGACCAAATTGCCCGGATGCAACTCCATCCAGAAGCAGCCGCTTGTGTCCGATCAGGACAAATTCAGAATCAATCCCGTGCCATTCATAGTGATGGTTCGACAGGCTCACCATGTCGAGCCATCAGTGGCTTGACCGGGCGTCCTTCGACAGGCTCAGGATGAACGGGTGCCTCAAGTTGAGGATGAACAGGCGCTTACGGAATTAGGTTGCTCTGCGGTCATCCTGGTGCGGGCGTCAGGACTATCGCATATGGACGGTCTTACTACCGTCATTCCGGCGAAAGCCGGAATCCAGTGGGCTGAATCGCTGGAACGGCTACGGAAGTCAAGCACATCATAGGTTATGGACTCCGGCTTTCGCCGGAGTGATGGGGACGTAGTTTCATGTGCGATTGCCCTGGCGCGGTCAGCCGAATTCGTTGACAAGAAAAATAGCGGGGTGTATAGTCGATTAACTTAGACCTCCGCAGTGAAATCGGTGGAGACTTGGGCCGTGCAAGCCGCGATGCGGGGGCGGCCTGGCCTCTTTGGGGAAGCAATCCGATAGCTGTCATGACCGCCTCAGTTGAACATCCCGATGGCCGTCGGGATTCCCCCTTTTCTCCTCCGGAAGCCGTTGTTCTTTTTCCCTTTTGCCCCGTTTTCCTTGAGTTGCGGTTGTCTGCCAATCTTTTCCGCTCCTCGCAGTGAGCCGGGAGGACCCCTTCTATGGAGATGAGAGATTTCGTCGTCCGCTTTGCCGGTGAAGGCGGACAGGGCGTTGTAACGTCCGCCGAGGGCTTGGCCCAGTCGTCCACGCAGGTCGGCTACCACGCCCTTACTTTTGCCACCTTCCCGTCGCAGATTCTGGGCGGACCCACCTGGACCCAGGCCCGTATCGCTGTCGATCCCGTCCTGGCCCCGGGCGACGATGTTGACGTCCTTGTCGCCTTCAACCAGGAAGCTTATGACAATCACGCCGACGAAGTACGGGAGGACGGCGTGATTATCTTCAACTCCACCGAGTTCGAGTTGGAGGGCGATGCCCGGTCATTTGGACTCCCCATCGAAGAACTGGCCCGCTCAACCGGAAATAACCGCGCGGGCAACATGGTCATCATGGGGGCGTTGGCCCACCTGGTGAACATGCCTCACGAGTACCTCGAGGAATTCGTCGAAAAGCGCTTCAACCGCGGCCGCGAAGGCGACGACGAAATCATCCGCACCAACCTGCAGGCCCTTCGTCTCGGTCGTGAGCACATCGCCCTCAGCGGCTTCAGCCTCGGCGAGCTGGCTCCCGCCAATATGCCCGACTACCAGCAGCTGATGATCAAGGGCAACGAGGCCCTGTCCCTCGGAGCCATCGCCGGCGGTCTCGACTTCTACGTCGGTTACCCCATTTCTCCGGCGACTCCCATCCTGCTGTACATGGAGCGCAACCTTGTCGGCAAGGACAAGTTCGCCTACCAGGTCAGCTCGGAGATCGAGTCCATCACTTCCCTCATCGGGGCCGGCTACGCTGGAAAGCGCGCCATGACCGCGACTGCGGGCCCAGGCGTCTCCCTGATGAGTGAAGGCCTCGGGTTGAGCTGGATCGCAGAGATACCCCTGGTGGTGGTTAACGTGCAGCGCGGAGGACCCGCGACGGGACTTCCCACGAAGACCGAGCAGTCCGACCTGATGGGTTGCATGTTCCCTGCCCACGGCGACGTGCGAATGCCTGTCATCGCGGTGGGGACCGTGGAGGAATGCTTCTACGGCGCGGTGAAGGCCATCGAGTGGGCGGAGAAGTACCAGGGCCCGGTGATCCTGATGTCCGAAATGGCCCTTGCCGAACGCGCCCAGAACATCGCCAAACCCGACCTGAGCAAGGTCAAGCAGGCCAAGCGCTGGGTCTACGAGGGCAACAACGGCTACAAGCGGTATGCCGGTTTCGAACTCTCGCCCATGCCGATTCCCGGCAATCCCGGCGCCTACGTCGCCAACGGCAGCGAGCACGACGACATCGGCGACACCACTCACCTGCCCGAGCGTCACATCCAGATGACACAGCGGCGCTTCAGCAAGATCAGGCTGCTGGAAGAGGAAGACTACGAGCGGGAAGGGGCGGAACACTCCGTGGCCGTTCTCCCCTGGGGCGGCAGCAAGGGTCCCACACGGGAGGCCTACGACATCCTGAAGCGCCAGGGCGCTCCGGTCGGATGGTACTACACCATGTTCCTGAATCCACTCCCGCCGAAGCTCCTGGAGGAGTTGAAGCAGAAGGACCTCGTAATCGTCCCCGAGTTGAACTACCAGGGGCAGTTCTCCCAGATCCTCAGAGGTCAGGGGATCAAGGCGGAGTCCATCACCCAATACACCGGCCTGCCCTTCAAGGCGCGAACGCTGGTGGAACGGATTGCAGAAATGACCAACTTCCGTTTGACGGAGGCCATGCCGGTATGAGCAAGAAAAACCCGGAATACGATTTCAAATGGTGCCCAGGCTGCGGCGACTTCGGCGTACGACGGGCGCTGGAATTCGCCATGATCGACCGTCTGGAAGAGACCGGTCTCCCTATGGAAAACAACGTGGTGGTTGCCGGCATCGGCTGTTCGGGTAACCTCGTACACCTGCTCGAAGGCGATCAGCCGTACGGTATGCACGGCATCCACGGCCGTGCCCTGCCCATCGCGATGGGCGTCAAGATGGCCCGCCCGGAGCTCAACGTGGTGGTTGTTGCCGGGGACGGCGATTTCCTCAGCATCGGCGGCGAGCATATCGGCCCCCAGGCGTCACGGAACGTCAACATCACCGCAGTTATCATGGACAACGGGGTCTACGGCCTGACCAAGGGGCAGAGTTCGCCCACCACGAAACTTGGCGTCATCACCAGTTCGACCCCCTACGGAAAGATCGAGAGCCAGATCAATCCCCTGGAACTCTACCTTACCCTGGGCGTGTCATTCGTGGCTTCCGGGTTCTCCGGTCAGCCTCGCCCGCTGTCCCGGCTGATAAAGCAGGGCATGGAGCACCAGGGATTCTCGATCATCCATGTACAGTCTCCATGCACCACCTACAACGACACTTTCGAGGAACTGAAGGGGAACCCGAGGAAGGGCATTGAACCCACTCTCTATGATGTGCCCGATGACCACGACCCGACCAGCAAGGGCGCGGCCTACGATCTTCTGCAGCGGGGCGGCCTCCCGGTGGGAGTGGTCTTCAACGACGAAGACCGGCCGTCCCTCGGCCAGCGCGTCGAGAACATCTGGGACACTGCCCGCGCCCGCTCAGCGGAAGAGCTCATGTCCGCCTTCGAGTTCTAGGGGCGGTATCCTGCGGCCCCGGAAACAAAGAGAGTCCCCGCTCATGGGCGGGGACTCTGGCTTTGTCCCGGCTGCGCTGACTGTCCTTTTGGTGCAATTCAGGTGGAGTAGTCCGGTTGATCGTATAGCTGCTCATCAAGGTCCTGGTACTTGGACGGGCACTTCACCAGTATCTCGTCAGCGTGAAAGACTCCGTCGCTGGTATAGCTGCCTTCCAGGATGATCTCGGAGTGGGGGTTGAAGAACAGGTCGGGCAATACACCTTCGTATCTCGCAGCGAGCAGCGCCGTACCCGAACTCACGCCATCCTTGTCGGTCAAACGGAAATGGGATACGGTCGACTTCCCGGCACGGTCAAAGGTCCCCTCCACCAGCTTCCCCGAAACCCGCACCATCTGGCCGTCGTGAATCTCCGTCTTGCTGTTAAACTCGCTCACAGTCAGGAAATAGCGGGTATTCTCGCCGAATGCCGCCCAAATCATGAAGGCCAACGCCAGCACGACCACGACCGCAACGATGATGAAGCGAGTGCGGTTGGAACGAGGTTCAGGAATTCCCGATTCCGTTAATTCTGTGCTCTGAGCTTCCAATCAAATCTCCGCAGCTACGGGCTCTCAGCGGCAACATTGTGATAATAATAACAAATCCCTCCAGCCCTGCCAACGAAGGTGAAAGCCCTTGAGCGGCGAGAGACCCGGCGCAGCGATTGTGGTTGAAGGGCTGGAGAAGAGCTACCGCGACTGGCCCGTTCTCTGGGACCTTGACCTGACCGTTTCCTGGGGCGAGACGCTGTCCCTGTTCGGGGCCAACGGCGCAGGGAAGACCACCTTCCTTCGGATACTGTCCACCAGCGCCCGGGCCGATTCCGGGATGGCGCGCATCGCCGGCTGGGACCTTCGACGCCAGACCTCTCAGGTACGCAGACGCATCGGCGTAGTTGGGCACCGGACCTTCCTCTACGATGACCTGACCCCGAAAGAAAACCTCCACTACTACGCCCGGCTGTACGGACTGCGGGATAGAGAAGCCCGGGTCAATGCCGTACTTGACCGCGTTGGACTCAGCGGCCGGGCCGACCACCGCGTTCGCACCCTGTCCAACGGTATGCAGAAGCGCGCCGCCATAGCCCGCGCAATTCTGCACCAGCCGGACGTGCTGCTGCTGGACGAGCCGGAGACGGGCCTGGACCGCGAGTCTCGCCTCATGCTGGGCAACCTGCTGCACGAATGGACAGCAGAAGGGCGGAGCGCAGTCCTGACCACTCACGACATCGAGCTGGGCTGCGACTGGGGCCAAAGGGTCGCTGTACTGGCGAAAGGAAGTGTTTCCATCCTGGAAGGCCGCGCGGCGCATCTGAGGGAGGCCCTCTCGCGGTCCCTGTCCGGGGAAGCGGCAACGTGACAGAGTTCCTGGGCCCGCTGGCCGCGATGGTCTGGAAGGACATCGTGCTGGAATTGAGATCGCGGGAACTCATAGCCTCCGTTTTCGTGTTCGGACTGCTGCTCGTCGTGGTGTTCAGCTTCGCTCTCGAACCCGACCCTTCCCAGGCCGACAGGCTGGCTCCCGGCATTCTGTGGGTGGCGTTCGCGTTCGCGGCAACTCTTGCCATGAACCGCGCCTTCGCACGGGAGCAGGAGGCCGGGGGCCTGGAAGGCTTGCTGGTCTCGCCGGTGAGCAGGGATGCCATCTTCCTGGCCAAGGTGGCCACGAGCCTTGTTTTCATGTTGCTGGTGGAAGCCGCGCTACTCCCGGCCTACGCGGTCATGTTGGGGTTCTCGGCTCTCTCCTGGACGCTGGGCCTGGTCATAGTGCTGGCGACCCTGGGCTTTGCCCTGATAGGAACACTCTTTTCAGCGTTGGCGGCACAGACCCGTTCCCGGGAAATAATGCTTCCGGTACTCTTCTTTCCCATTGTCCTGCCCGTAATACTCGCCGCGGTCGAGGCTTCCACCCTTGCCGTGGGCGGGCAGACCTTCATCGGACTTGGCCGGTGGCTCCCCCTGATCGCGGTTTTCGATGCACTTTTTCTGCTAATATGTCCCTTGGTTTTTTCATTTATCGTAGAGGATTAGACAGAATTGGAAGACGCAGAAGGACCCGGCCGGACCAGTGGGGCATACTCCCCATCCGGGCAGGCTTCGCGGCAAGGCAGGATTGCGCCACGTCATGTCATAGGTGTTATTGCAGGCGTGCTGCTGGCGGTTGACCTGTATCTGATCTTCGCCGTTGCCCCCACGGACGCCAACCTGGGCAACGTCCAGCGCGCCCTCTACATTCACGTCCCCATAGCCATCTTCTCCCTTCTGGCCTTCGTCATCGTCTTCATTGGAAGCGCGATGTACCTGCGAACACGCACCAACCGGTGGGACAATATGGCCGTGGCTGCCGGCGAAGTGGGTTTCGTGTACGTGTCGCTGGCCCTGGTAACCGGCGTCCTCTGGGCCAAGCCGATATGGAACGTATGGTGGACCTGGGAGCCGCGCCTGACACTGACCCTGGTGCTGTGGTTCATCTACGCCGGCTACCTGATGGTGCGGGCTTTCACCCCCAACCGCTCCAGGGCGGCGGTCCTCTCCGCCGTGGTGGGCATCATAGGATCCGTTGACGCTTTCATCGTCTATTTTGCCGTCCAGTGGTGGCGCTCCATCCACCCGCCGCAGGTGGTGGGTCCACTGGCCGAGAGCGGTTCCCTCAGCGCCACTATGAACATGGTGCTCATGTTCTCCTTCATTGCGTTCCTGTTCCTGAGCGTCTGGCTGGTCCTGGAGAGAATGACAACCCTCCGCACGGAAGACCGTCTCGGACAGGTCCGGTTCAGCCTGCGGCGCGCCGGCCAATCCGCCGACACCTAGAACCCACGCCACCCGGAGCAGCATGAGGAGGCTTGCATGATTCCCTTACTTCAATCCGGCCTGCCTCCGTCCAACCTGCCCTTTCTCATAGCGGCGTTCGTGATTACGGGCCTGGCATTCATCGCGTACGTGTTCTTCATATTCCGCAGACGTCAAGAGGCTCAGGCCGAGATCGAACGGCTCACCCGGACTTCTGCTGCCGAAGATGCCTCGACGGACTTCCAATGAGCCGCGCGATTCGGGCGAAATGGAAAAGGCCCCGCAGCTATGCGGGGCCCTTGTTTTGCCCGGCACTCCCCGGGGATTGATGGGAAAAGTCTTCCTCTGTGGCGCTATCCGCCCGCAGGATGGTCCTGGAACCTGTCTCGCAGCACCTTCTTGTCGAATTTTCCCACGCTGGTCTTGGGGATTTCATCGATGAAGACCACGTCGTCGGGGATCCACCACGATGCGAACCTCGGCCGGATGAAGTCCAGCACCTCGCTCTTCTCCAGCGTGTCCCGGTATTCCGTGTTAGGCACCACGCAGGCTATCGGGCGTTCCTGCCAGGTGGGGTGCGGCACGGCGATCACCGCCGCTTCCAACACTCCGGGATGGGCGATGATCGCGGTCTCCAGGTCCACCGACGAGATCCACTCGCCGCCGCTCTTCACCATGTCCTTGACCCTGTCCCCGATCTGGATGTTCCCCCACGGGTCCAGCGACGCAATGTCCCCGCTGTGATACCAGCCGTCGATGAAGGTCTCCTCGCTGCGCGGGTCGTTGAAGTATTCGGCGGCGATCCACGGACCCCGGAACAGAAGCTCGCCGCGCTGCTCGCCGTCCCATGCCAGGTCTTCGCCGTTCTCGTCGACCAGCCGCATCTCGATGCCGTACACCGGCGTGCCCTGCTTGCCCTGCTCCGTCAGTCTGTCCTCGTCTCCCAGGCCGTCCAGGTGGCTGCCCAGACGGTTGAAGGAAACCAGGGGCGTGGCCTCGGTCATTCCATAAGCCTGCACCAGTTCGATGCCCAGACGCTCCTTGAACGCCTGGATCATGCTGCGAGGAACAGCGGAGCCGCCGCTCACCACCATCCGCAGACAGGAGAGGTCGAACTCCTCTTCGGTGCGGGCGAGGTAGTCCAGCATCCCGACCCAGATGGTTGGAACGCCAAGGCTGATCGACACCCGGTGGTCGTTGATCAAGCGGCAGACCGCGCCCGGGTCGGGCCGCACGCCGGTCAGCACCTGCGTCGCTCCGGTCATGGTCGCCGAGTACGGCACGCCCCAGCTGTTGGCGTGGAACATGGGCACCACCGCCATCACCACGTCCCGCTCCCGCACCCCCGCCGAGTCGGCGGAGCACTCCATCATGGCATGGAGTATCTGGGCACGATGGGTGTAGGTGACGCACTTGGGCCGCCCGGTGGTGGCCGACGTGTAGCACAGCCCCGCCGGGTCGTTTTCGTCCAGAGGAGGCCGGTCAAACGTTTCCGGGTTACCGTCCAGCAGGTCCTCGTAGATGTGCGCCGACGGCAACGAGGTCTGGAAACCGGAATCCCCGGTCATTATCACGAAATGCTCGACGGTCTCCAGGCTGGGGGCCAGCGGTTCCAGGATCGGCACCAGGTCCGGGTCGACCAGCATCACCTTGTCCCCGGCGTGGTTCACGATGTAGGTGAGGTCGTCGGCCGACAGTCGGATATTGGTCGTGTGCGTCACTGCGCCCATGGATGGAGGCGCGAAGTATGCTTCCAGGTGCCGGTAGGTGTTCCAGCCAAACGTGCCAACCCGGTCGCCTTTCTCCACTCCCAGGCCCGCCAGGGCGTGGCACAACTGGTTTACCCTGCGCTTCAGGTCGCGATAGGTGTAGCGGTGAACGCCGTCCCCTTCCCGCGTGATGATTTCCTTGTGCGGGAAGTAGATATCGGCCCGGTCCAGCAGTCCCGGCACCAGGAGCTGGTAGTTCATCATGGCTCGTTGCCTCCGTCGCTGGGAATTCTGTGGCCGCAGATGCTCACTGCGGCGACATTATGCTCACCCCGCCGTCCACCGCCCATGTCTGGCCCGTAATATACGACGCCGCGGGCGAGGCGAGAAACACGCACAGATAGCCCGGTTCCTTCAGATCGCCCACACGGCCCAGCGGCACCTGCCTCTTCGCCTGGTCCTGCCGGGCCTGGTAAGCCTCTGCGGACATCTGGGCCGGATCCGGAAAGTATCCCGGCGCGACGCAGTTGACGCGCACGCCGTAGGGCGCCCACTCCTGCGCCAGGCTCTCGGTGAAGCGCATGAGCCCGGCCTTCGCCGCGTCGTACGCCGCGGAGCCTGCCCTGCCCCGGAACGAGGCGAATCCCGAAATGTTGATGACGCTGCCGCTGCCTCGTTCCAGCAGGTGAGGACCAAGGGCGCGGCACCCCGTAAACGCCTCGGTCAGGTTCACGTCGACCACGAAGTGCCACTCTTCCTCGCTCATTCCTTCCGAGCCGTCAGGCAGGGGAGAGACGGGCTTGCGGATGGCATCGCCGACGCAGTTGACCAGCGTGTCCACGCGGCCGAACTCCCGCAGAGTCTCCTCCGCAATGCGCTCCATGTCGGCGGCGCGGGTGGCGTCCCCGGTCAGGGGCAACGCTTTCCGCCCCAGCGCCCGGATTTCGTCAGCCACTTGGCCTACCGTGCCGGGGGAAAGGCTGGTGACGGCCACATCCGCCCCTGCCCCGGCGAATGCCAGCGCTATACCCTTTCCAATGCCCCGTCCGGCGCCTGCCACCAGTATCTTCTGTCCGGCAATGTCGAACTCAGACAGGCTCATTGATCAGCTCCCTCCAGTCATCCCAGAGACTGTACGACACTTCAATCGATTCCGATTCGCGCCTCGGTTCGCGGCGGGATTGGCATTTCGAGACGGGGCACCGGGAGCACTCCGGTGTTCGGGTGCAGCACACCTGCCCGTGCAGGCGGAGTATCTCGTGAACATCCACCATGCCGATGGCAAGTCCGCTGAAGTCCTGATGGTGATTAAGATAGACGCATTTCAGCCACTCGCGCAACGGCGCCGGGTCCAGCGGCCTCAGGTTGGTCCCTTCGAGGCCGAACACCCTCCGCAGCACCCGAACGCAGTTGGCGTCCAGGGGCAAGGCGTCCTCGCCCCAACCATACGCCAGCACGCACTCCGCAATCTTCTCTCCAACGCCCTTGATTTGAAGCAGCGAATCCTTGTCGCGTGGGACTCCCGCTGCCAGGGTTTCAGCCATCGAGACGACGATGGGAAGCTGCCCGGCCCGCACGAGTTCTTTCGCGTCGTCTTTCAGCAGTCCCGGCCCGTCAGCCAGGGACGGGGCGTCCGGGTACCGCATGAAGAATCCCCGGCACATGGCTACCAGCAGCGCGTCCCTCGTCCGTGCGCTCAGCCCGAACAGCACCAGCGTCCGATATGGACTGCGCCGCGAGCGTGCCTGCCGCCACAGTTCCGACTCCCAGATGAAACCATCGTAAAACCGTTTCAGCTCGTCCAGCAGGGAGGCTACCCTGTCCGGCGCGGTGGGGATTTCGGCATTGCCAGCTTTGACTGCCATTCGCGGTATTAGTATCATTTCCGCTAACTTTTGCCCATTCTACTATTATCGAGGAACAGGGCCGGCAGCGCTCTCCGGCTCGACCTTGGGAGGAACATCGAATGAAGGCCGTATACATCAACGAACACGGCGGGACCGACAAGCTGGTCTACGGAGACCGCCCGGACCCCGAGGTCGGGCCCGGCGAGATAATGCTGCGCGTCAGGGGAAGCGCTCTCAACCACCTGGACCTCAACCTCCGCGAGGGCCGCACCTACAATGGGCCGCTCCCGCGCATCATGGGCTGCGACATCGCCGGTGAGGTCGCCGCCATCAGCCCGGCAGCGCATACATCCCTGGAAGTCGGCGACCGGGTGATTCTCAACAACCGCGTGACCTGCGCCAACTGCGAGAACTGCCGCATGGGCAACGACCAGTGGTGCGGCAACCAGAAGCGTCTCGGCGTCGACCTCGACGGCGGCCATGCCGAGTACATCACCGCCCCCGCGGTCAACGCCCACGTGATCCCGGACGACATGGACTTCACGGAAGCGGCGGCCCTGCCCATAGCGGCCCACACCGCCTGGCACTGCCTGGTGACCCAGGCCCAGATCAAGCCCTGGGACGACGTGCTGGTGCAGGCGGCAGGCAGCGGCGTGGGCAGCATGGCCATACAGATCGCCAAGATGATGGGCGCGCGGGTCATCACCACGGCGGGCAGCGAGTGGAAGCTGGAGACGGCGCAGGAATGGGGCGCAGACGAGGTCATCAACTACCGCGAAACACCCAGGTTCAGCGAGCGGGTAAAGGAGCTCACCGACGGGCAGGGCGTCGATCTGGTATTCGACTGCGTGGGCGCCGATGTATGGGAGCAGAACCTGCTGTCCCTGAAGACCGGAGGCCGTCTGGTCATTACGGGCGTCACTTCCGGCGCCACCGCCAGTCTCAACCTGTCCCTGCTCCAGGGCAAGCCGCTGCACCTGATGGGCAGCGGAGGCCGCAGCAACCGCACCTTCGCCGACTTCATGAAGGTGGTGCGCAACGGCTCCCTGCGCGGCATCCCCGGCCGCGTCTTCCCGCTGGACGATGTAGGAGCCGCACATCAGGCCATGCACGACCGCGACTTTTACGGCAAGATCGTCATAGAGAGCTGATTCCTCGATTCTCCCTCCCCCTGAGGGGGAGGGTTAGGGTGGGGGTGAAATCCTGACACTCATGTATATTTACGATTCTCCCTCTCCCTTGAGGTAGAGGGAGAATCGAGGGCCGCGCCCTGCCTCCGTCCCTCGCTCGGTAGCCAACGAAAACGGCAAGGGTTAAAATTGTTCAGCATTCCCGGCGAATCACTCTGACACTGGAAAATGGCAGGAAATACTAGGAGAGTTTAATGAAAATCGCTCGCTATGAAGCACACGGAGCTATCCACTACGGGGTCGTCGACGGCGACAACGTAACCGCAATCGAGGGCGATCTCTTCGGAGAACACACCCTCACCGACCACGTCCACAAGCTGTCCGACGTCAAGCTGCTGGCGCCCGTGGCGCCGGGCAAGATCCTGGCCATGGGCCTGAACTACACCAGCCACATCGGAGACCGGCCGGCCCCCGAGTACCCGATGATCTTCCACAAGACTCCCACCAGCGTAATCGGCCCCGAGGACACCATCATCCGCCCCAAGGAAGTCAACCGGTTCGACGCCGAGGGCGAAATGGTCGTGGTCATCAAGGACACCTGCCGTTATGTCAGCAAGGCCGACGCCCTGAACCACGTCCTCGGCTACACCTGCGGCAACGATGTCAGCGCCCGCGACTGGCAGCGCAAGGACCGCAACGAGAACAACTCCGACTGGTGGCGGGCCAAGTCCGCCGACACCTTCTCGCCAATGGGCCCCTGGATCGAGACGGACGCCGACCCGGCCGACCAGTGGCTGCAGACCCGGGTCAACGGCAACGTGGAGCAGGACCAGAGCACCAAGGACCTGATCTTCGACGTGCCCACGATGATCGAGTTCATCACCAAGTACGTGACCCTGCACGCCGGAGACTGCATCTTCACCGGAACCCCCGGCTCGACGCAGGACATGGCTCCGGGCGCAGTCTGCGAGATCGACATCAGCGGCATCGGCGTCCTCAAGAATACCGTGAAGCTGGAGGCGTAGGAGACAGTTAAGGACGGGGGTGCGAACCAGCCTTCACACCCCCGAAATATCAACTGAAGAGAGGCTTGAAATTGCAAGCCTTGAGTTCCTAATCACAGCCGTAGTCGTCCTTGCGACGTTGCAATTCGCCTTGGCCTGTGGATCCAATACCGTCGTCATTGATGAGACGGAGCACATCGAAGCAGGACGTAGCATTTACTACGACCTGTCTGAATATGACACCTGCGAATACGTCATCCAATCCCGGAGCGATGACATCGAAGTGAACAGCAAACGAGCCAACACCCACGAGGGTTCTACCAGTGCTAGGGGCCTCACGATATCCAACGAATACTCGCTCTTCGCCAGCAAGACAGTAGACATACGGATAGAGTGTCAATCATAGAGAGAATCTTCTTAAATGAAAGGCCTCTTACCGGAAGGAGCATACACGGCATAGTCCGCCATCCTCGGCTCCAAGTTGCGGAAGTCATCATATCGTGTCCGGCGCGGACGACAAGGCAATAGCAAGCAGTTCGGTTACGTATTCACGGCCTTGTATCATTCGTTCCGTGCGCTCCACCGGCGCCAGATGGCCCCGGTAGAAGTGAGCATGCAAATCGCTCTGGATTCGGCGGTATCGACGCAGTTCTTCGCGGGTTATGGAGGAGGCCAGTCGGAGACGGCCGTTGCTGCTGAGGTGTCCCGTGGCGTTTCCCGAAGTAATGTGTCCGATAGCTTCGATCGCCTGTATAGCGGCGCCCCAAACCATTTCAGCAGCTCCCATGTGGGAACCCCTGGATTCCAGCATCATAGCATCGTTCAGAAACCGTCGGGCTGCTGTTATATGGTGCCCGGTTTGCATCAGGATTTCCCTTCTTCCGCGCAGGCAATGAAAGTGTCTACTATATCGGTGACTTCGCTGATGACCAGGGGGAACTCAGGGAAAGTCCAGGCAAATTCCGGTTCTTGAGACAACCACCCATCCTCGGCGTGGTCCAGCATATCCAGGCCGAAACCCAGCATACTTGTGGCATAGCGCAATTTGCCGCCGTGTTCCCGCTCCAGGTAGCGGGCGAACTCTCTGGCCTGGACCTGGTCTTCGCAAGGGCGCTCCATCCGCGCCGCCAGTTGCCGGATGCTGCTGAAGGTGGCTTCCCACAGGAAACGGGCGCAGGTCTTGTCGTCGCCGTTGTCATAGGCGAGCTGGGCTTGCCGGAGCTTTTCCCGGACATCCTGTGATTTGGTGTCAGACGTCATGGTACGGTCTCCAAGAAATCCGGCTTACGCCACGATTATCGTTGCGCTGAGGGAACGCATATCACGACTTGACCACCCGCAGGGTGTAGGCGTCCCCCGCCATGATCTCGGGAATCTGCGGGCCCAGGTTGCGAAAGTCGTCGGCCGTCGCAGAGATGATCCTGCCTGTCAGCGACCCGCTCTCCTCGGATGCCAGCCACACGGCCAGTTCCGCGCAGTCGTCGATTGACGCGCCTCCTCCTGAGAGCACCCGCGTTCCCAGCTCGTGAATGAAGTCCGCCCCGGCGTCGGCGGCCTGTTCCGTCATCTTCTCCCACATGCTGGTATGCACAGAGCCCGGGCCAAGGGCATTGACCGTGATCCCTTTGCCATCAAGCTCCTGGGCCAGCACTTCGGTGAGGCGCACCACGGCGGCCTTGCTGGAGCAATAGGCCGACATGTTGCTCCAAGCGTTGGCCACGCCCGCACCCGAGAGGTTGATAATCTTCCCGTTTCCCTGTTCCAGCATGACGGGAACCACGGCGCGACAGACCAGGAACGTTCCCGTCAGGTTGACGTTGATGGTGTCCACCCACTCGGCGACGTCGTTGTCCTGAAGCGAACCGATCGGCCCCGAGACTCCGGCGTTGTTGACCAGGATGTCGATGCGTCCGAAGCGCTCGACCGTCCTGCGGGCCATCCGCTCCGTACCCATCCGGCTCGTAACGTCGGTCCGAAGGGCGATGGCCTCTCCGCCAACTTCCGAAACCGCGGCCGCCGTCTGCTCCAGCTCCGCCTCGCCGCGTGCCGCCAGCGCCAGGCGGGCTCCTTCCCGGGCGAAGGCAAGCGCAATCGCCCTCCCGATGCCCCGTCCTGCCCCCGTGATGACGGCCACCTGCCCATCCAGCTTCATAAGTCTCCCTCGCCTGAGTTTGAAATTAACGCCACGGGTAGGAGAGTACCGCCGTCCGGTACTCGGGAGGCCACACGATCTCCTTCCGGCCCTGCTGCCACTGCACAAGCAGCGCGGGCTTTCCCGTTGGCCGTCCCGATTCCGCGTCTATGCGAAACCTGCCGTAAAACGTGGAAAAGTCCAGCTCCGCCGCCACCCTCCGGAGCTCCGCGTCGTCCAGGCTCCTGCAGGCGGCGATGCACCGCTGCATCACGACCCCGACAGCGTAGGCTTGGGCCATCGGATAGTCAATCACGGAATGGCCTGCCTCCCGCAAGGACTCGCGGACCTCGTCCACAGTCGGACCGAAGTCCACCTGCCGGGCCGATTCCGGTTCCCACTGGCTGGGGCCGATGAAGTTCTCAGCCTGCTCGTCCAGACGTTCCCTGAAAGCGTCGACACCGGCGGCCACCACCGCCACTGATCCAAGGGAAGGAGTCAATTCCGCCAGCGTTTCGGCCAGCTTCAGGTCGTTCTGAAAGCGCCCAACAGCGACCAGCACATCTGGTGACGCGCTGAAAACTTCACCTACTGCCTCGCGAAAATCCTGCGCCCCGGCATCGAACTCGATGGAAAGGACGACCCGGAATCCCAGTTCCCCCGCTACGCTCTGAACGCCGGAAACCACGTCTCGCGGAAACGCCCCCGTAGCGGCGCGCAGAACGCCGACCGTGGCAGCCTCTGGACAGACCTCCCGCACCGCAGGCAGCAGCCCGGCCAGGTACTCGTCGGCAGGGGTCAAGATGCCCACAACCCACGGGTTTCCCTTCCGGTACACCAGCGGCGAGGCGCCGCCCTGGTTCCAGAGCAGTCTCCCGTACTCTTGCGCCACCTCCGCTGCGGCGTTGGTGAGCACAGCCGAATACGGGCCGACCAGCAGGTCCACCCGGTCGCCAAGAATCAACTGCCGGGCGACGGCTTTCACTCTCTCGCGGCTACTGCCGTCATCCCGACATACCAGCCCCACGGAGGAACTGCGACCCCGTACCGCGAGACCGCCTTTGCGGTTCACGTCATCGGCCCATGCCCTGATCCCGGCCAGCGTCTGGGCGCCCTGGAGGCTGAACTGGCCGGTGAGAGAGACGGGAATCCCGACCTTGATGCTCAATTTTTCAACGCAGAGTACACAGAGAATAACGCGGAGGGCGCAGAGGATTCAGGCATACTTGCGCAATCTGATGCGGGGAGTTCACCCCCACCCTAACCCTCCCCCTCGAGGGGGAGGGGACTTTATTCTCTGGAGCGGAACAGTCCGAAGGAACTGGTGTAGCCGTGCAGGAAGGTGGTGCCGCCCACCGGGCCGATCTCGCCGTTGCAGAAAAAGCCACCCAGCGGCACCTGCCCCAGCTTCTCCCGAAATATGTCGGTATCATGGTTGGGCCGCCCGTAGAGGTACTCGCCGCGTCCCAGGCACGAGAAGAGCAGCGCCCCCGGAACTTCGTTCTCCCGGTTGTCGGCGGCGTACCGCTCCAGCACGAACGTGAGGTCCTGGGCGGAAGTCTCCGCGTCCCGGAGGTGGAACTGCACCAGTTGGCCTTCCTTGAGCATCTCGCCGATGGCCAGGCTCCCGGTCCGCTGGTCCATGCCGACGACGTTGCGGATCAGGAAGTCGCCCTGTACCGGCGAGTCCAGGAACTCGTCCATCACGACTCCAAGGAACAGCGAGTGGCCCATCAGTTGCCTGTCCCGCTCGGACAGGCCCCGGAACAGGTCCTGCAGCACCGCCATCGGCGGCTGCCCGTCCAGCTCGGCCAGCACGTTGCGATGGCTGGAGGTGATGCGCATCGGCTGGCCGATGGGACGGCATCCCTGCGCCACTACCGTGTCAACCATGATGTTGCCGTGCAGCGCCAAGCCGATGGCTCCTGAGCCGTGAACCTCTCCGTCCAGGAAAAGGGCGTTGTCTCCGGGCCGCTGCGCCCCACTGGCCAAGCCGCCGATCTTGGCAGCCTGCGGGAATGCGAAGTCCAGGCCCATGATCAGGTTCTGCACCGGGAAAGAGAACGGGTCGGCCAGCAGCACGAACTGCGGCTCCTGTCCCTCGGGGACTCCCACCAGTTCGCGCCACTTGTCCGGCCCTGCGTCCAGGTCGGGCAGCGCGTCCCCCTCGAGGTGGAACGCCTCGATGTTCACGCCCGGAAGCGTGGCGGCGGTGACGGACAGGGCGGGACGCTGCTCCACCTCCAGTCCGGCGCCGATTATGCCTCCTCCCGAGCATCCGAAGGTGTGCTCAGTGCCCAGCACCTCGTTCAGCATCGACCCCACACGCCCATAGTCGGGCTGATAGTGGGGAGACACGAAGGCAACCGCCAGATTGGGATCCTCCCCCAGCTGGCCGCGGATGGAGTCGGCGCATTCACGAAGAGCGCCATTCAGGTCGGATTGCTCAGATATGGCCGACGCCCATTTCATCTGGCCACCTCCTGCCTTCACCGGAATGTTTCAGTCAGTATAGCACTCAAGCCGTATTCTCAGGCGTTGACTCGCGGCTGCCTCGAATCTACGATTGCGCATCATACCCTTCGTAGAACCTCCCCGGTGTCAACAAGCGCCGGGCAAGTCCTGGAGAGGCAGATGGCAGAGCGGCGAATTTCCGACGAAGACCAAGTCAGGGAACTGGCTCGCCTTTCCGGCATAGCCATCCCGGAAGACGAAGTGACCGAAGTGGCAAACCGCTTCGGCAGCCTGATGCAGGAACTGGACAGGCTGAGCGATCTCGACCTCACGGACATACAGCCTGTCAGTGTCTTCCCGGATGAGGGATAAGGCAGCCTCGATCCAGCCAGCTTGCTGAGGAATCAGATGCAGAGCAACGAAATCGCGTTCCTGTCGGCGGCAGCTACCGCGAGAGCCGTGAAGGCCGGCGAATTGTCGCCCGTGGACGCAGTCCAGGCGTACCTCGACCGTATCGACCGGCTTGATGACCGGCTGGCCGCCTACATCACGGTGACCCGCGAGGAGGCCATGGACGCCGCCAAGCAGGTCGAATGGCGGATATCGTCCCAGGGGGACGCGGGGGCCCTGGCGGGCGTGCCGGTGGCCATCAAGGACCAGTTCTGGACCGACGGCATCCTCACCAGCAACGGCTCCCAAGTATACCGGGACTTCGTCCCCAACGAGGACGCGACCATCGTCCAAAGGCTGAAGGATGCGGGAGCAACCCTGTTGGGCAAGCTGAACCTCAGCGAGCTGGCCATGGGCGGGACCCAGGAACCGCCCTGGGGCATCCCGGCCAATCCTTGGGACCTGGAACGGACCCCGGGAGAGTCCAGCAGCGGGTCGGGGGTAGCTCTCTCGGCCCACCTCTGCGCCGCCTCCATCGGCGAGGACACGGGCGGCTCGGGGCGCGGCCCCGCCGCCTATTGCGGCGTGGTGGGTCTGCGCCCCACCTTCACCCGCGTCAGCCGGTACGGCATGACCCACATGTGCTGGTTCATGGACGCCGCTGCCCCCATGACCAAGACCGTGGAGGATTGCGCCATCGTGCTGGGCGTTATCGCCGGACACGACGAGCGAGACCCGTACACCAGCGCCCGGCCCGTTCCCGACTACACCGCCACCCTGCGGAACGGAATCCAGGGCCTGCGGGTGGGGCTGATCCGCGAACTTCACGAAAGCCCCGACATGCACCCTGAAGTGCGGGTGTCAACAGAGTTTGCAATGGACGTGTTCCGAAGCCTTGGCGCGGAAATCAAGGAGGTGTCCATTCCGCTGGTGGAGTTGGCCGGCGCAATCTTCGTCGGCGTGGCCGATACCGAGGGCGCCGGGGCGAGGGACGAGATACTGAGGACCCGCGCCGATGAGCTGGACCAGGCCAGTCGCACGCGCCTTCTCTCGGCATCCCTGGTGCCTTTCAAAGTCTACAACCGGGCCGCCAAGGCGAGGGTGCTGTTGCGCCGGCAATTCATGGCCGCACTCAACGAGGTGGACGTCCTGGTTTCAGCCACGTCCCCCTACCCCGCTCCATTACACACCTCACTGACCGCGCGGTTCGAGAGCGCCCAAGACGTCAGGTCCCGTTTCTTCTTCCGGCGGGCGTATACCGGCTGTTACTCCCTCACGGCCCTGCCGGCCCTGTCCATCCCCGGTGGTTTCACCAGCGACGGACTGCCCATAGGTCTGCAACTGGGGGCCAGGCCCTTCGCTGAAGAAACGCTGTTCCGCGCGGGCCACGCCTACGAGCAGGTCACACCCTGGCACACGCGAATCGCACCCGCGGCCCAAGCCTGAGTTCCCGGAGTTGATGCAATGACCGACAAGGTACGCGTGGGTATCATCGGAGCCAACGCCAACTATGGATGGAGCAAACGAGCCCACCTTCCCGCCCTGCTGGGGATGCCGGACTTCGAGCTTACGGCCGTCTGCACCTCCCGGCCCGAGACCGCTGAAGAATCGAAGGCATTCTACGGCGCCAGGCTGGCGTTCCACGATTACACCGAGATGGCCAACCACCCCGACGTCGACCTCGTGGTGGTTTCCGTTAGCGTCCCTGCTCACCATGGGATGGTGACCGCGGGATTACAGGCAGGAAAGCATGTCTTCTGCGAGTGGCCCCTTGGCGCCAACACCGAGGAGGCCGTGGAACTGACCAATCTCGCCCACGACAAGGGAGTCCACACGCTGATTGGTCTCCAGGCTCGCGGCGGCCCCGCCCTGCTCCACCTCAGGGAACTGGTGGCTGAGGGGTACGTGGGGGAAATGCTGGCCTGTAACATGACCATGTTCCTTCCCGGCCTGTTGCAGCGCGGCGCCGACCGCGCTTGGATGGCCGACCGCGCCAACGGGGCCAACAGCCTGACCATCGCCTCCGGCCACGCCCTCGACATCTTCTGCCATTGCGTGGGCGAATTTCGCGAGCTCACCGCGCAGGTCAGCGTGCAGCTTGGCCAGTGGAAGACTACAGACGGGAACGAAGTGCCGGTAGACGCCCCGGACAACGTGACCGTCAGCGGCGTGCTGGAGAACGGCGCAGCCGCCTCGGCCCACATTGCCACCATTCCGTGGAACGGCAGCGGCTGGCGCATGGAGGTCTACGGCACCGAGGGCACCCTGTCGGCCACGTCCCTGGAGATGGTGCAGTACGGCAACGTCCAGCTCCTCGGGGCCAAGAGCGGTGGAAAGTCCCTGGAACCCCTGGAGGCGCCTTCGCGCCTGTGCCAGGCTCCGGACACCGTACCCCAGGGCGAGCCCTACAATGTCGCCCAGCTCTACCGGATCATCGGCGACGCCATTGGAGGCGGAGAGGCCCCTCAGCCCGACTTCGAGACGGCGGTGTCGCGCCACAGGTTTCTGGACCTGCTTCAACGGTCGTCGGACGAAGGCAAAAGAGTCTCCGTGAGCTGACGGCAACCGCTGTCAACTCGGCATGTGCGGCGCTCGGTAGCGATTCGCTACGCATCCACCGGGCGCCAACAGAGGCGAGATTTCAGGCCCGTCCCCAGGCAGACCGAGGTGGTATAATCTCACCCGATTGAAGCTCGTTCCAGACCTCGGCCCGCTCGGCCAGGGTCTTTCGATTATCAGTATAGAGTTGATTCTTTCTCTCACCCTGAGCTTGTCGAAGGGTCGTCCGTTCGTGGTTCGACAAGTTCACCATGAACGGACCAGACAGGTTGTCATAGAGAATCGAAAGAACCTGCCGCTCGGCGACCGGATTCCGGCCTGTTTTGAATAAGCCTCGCACTCCCCTCGAGAACTCCCGCTTAAACCGCTCCCTGCTGTTGTTGCTGGCTCCAGGGCTGGCGGTCAGGCGATGGTTGGTGGTGGGGGCGCTTGGCATCCTGGTCATCGCCATCGGCGCGATGCTTGTCCTTAGCGTTTCCGCCGGACCGGCCGTTGGCTCCTTCTTCGACCGTATTTTCCTGGGCGGCGAGCCTCCCATCGTTCGCGGAGCCATTTTCCTTGGCCTGGGCGCCTTCGGTGCCCTGGTTGCGGTGCTTGGACTGACGTTCACCCTCAACCGCCTCTCGCGCCGGCCCGGGCGCCGCAACTTCTTCCAGTCTCTCTACGTGGAGCGCATCCTGGGGTCAGGGCCGCGCATCACCGTCATCGGCGGCGGCAGCGGGCTGCCCAGCCTCATCCGCGGCATCAAGCACTACTCCCACAACATCACCGCCATCGTGACGATGGCCGACGACGGCGGCAGCTCGGGACGCCTGCGCAACGAGTTGGGCATCCAGCCGCCCGGCGACATCCGCAACTGCCTGGTCGCGCTGGCCGATTCCGAGGCCGTAATGCAGCAGTTGATGGACCATCGCTTCTCATCGGACGGCCAACTGGACGGGCACAGCTTCGGCAACATACTGATCGCAGCCCTTACCGAGATTGGCGGAGACTTCTACCGCGCAGTGGAGATTGCCGGCGAACTGCTGGCCATCCGGGGCCGGGTCACTCCGTCCACCGTAACGGACGTTACACTGATTGCCACGACCGAGGCGGGGGAGACCCTTGTGGGCGAAAGCAACGTCGCCTCGGCTTCCGGCAGGCTCCAGTCCCTGTCGCTTTCTCCACCATGTCCGCCGGCCCACCCGGAGGCCCTGGCCGCGCTGCAGGAAGCGGACCTGATCATCATCGGTCCAGGCAGCCTGTACACCAGCATCGTCCCCAACCTGCTCATCCCGGGCATCGCCCAGGCCGTGGTCGAATCGAAAGCGCTCAAGGTGTACGTGTGCAACGTGGCCGAGGAGCCCCGCCAGACCGAGGGCTTCTCCGTGCAGGACCACCTGGACGAAGTGCGGCACTACCTCGGCGAGGATGCGGTCCACGCCGTCGTCGCCAACAGCAGCATCCCCGACGGCCCCACCCCGGCAGGGCTGGATTTCATACGGGTCCTCCACCCCTGGCAGGACCGGGCCCTTCTCACCGAGGCGGACGTAATCGACGAGTCGGCCACGGCCAGGCACGATTCGGCAAAGCTCGCCAACGCAGTCGCCGCCACCTACCGCCGACATCGAGGGAAACGCCGCCGTCTGCCGTGGCGCAGGCTGACGCCGGCCGCGGCGCCCTCGCAGCCCACCCGCATACCCGCGGAAGAGGCCCCCGCCAGGCAGTAGGGTCGTCTAATCGGGTATTTCCAGAGTTCCCTCTCCCTCTGGGAGAGGGTTAGAGCCTGTCCCGAGCTTGTCGAGGGAGTGAGGGCGTTTCTCGAAAGTCGCCCGGATTCGTTCGCAGAAACCCTTTTCGCGGCGTCCCAGGATGATGCTGTGGCGTGTTGCGAATGCAATAATGTAGCTACAACACGCTGGCCGGGGGACAGTCAGAGATGGCCGATATGACGCCCGCTGATCGCGCCGCAGAGTTGAGGCGCGAGCTCAACTACCACAACCACCGCTACTACACTCTGGACGCCCCGGAAATCAGCGACGGAGAATATGACGCCCTATTCAGGGAACTCCAGACCATCGAGGCCAACCACCCCGAGCTGCTGACCCCCGACTCCCCCACTCAGCGCGTTGGCGGCGACCCTTCTCCGGCCTTCACCGAGGTGCAACATGCCCGTCCCATGCTCAGCCTCGGCAACGCCTTCGATGCCGACGAGTTGGCTGCCTGGCACCGGCGGGTGACCGGGCTCCTGGACGGGGCTTCCTTCGAGATGGTGTGCGAGCTAAAGATCGACGGGTTGGCCGTCAGCCTTACCTACGAAAACGGCGTCCTGGTCCAGGGCGCTACAAGGGGCAACGGCACCACCGGGGAGGATGTGACCCGCAACCTGCGAACCATACGCACCATACCCCTGACGCTGGAAGGCTCCGTACCGCCGGTACTGGAAGTGCGCGGCGAGGTATATCTGCCCATCGAGGAGTTCCGCCGCCTGAACCGGGAACGGGAGGAGCGCGGCGAGCAACTGTACGCCAATCCTCGCAACACCGGCGCAGGCACCATCAGGCAACTCGACCCCAAGGTAACCGCATCCCGCAATATGCAGATCTGGGTCTACTCGCTGGGCGACCCCCCAGGCGCCGGGAATGCCCGGCGATCACTGGGACGCCCTGACGTGGCTCCAGGAACTGGGCTTCCGCATCAACCCCGAGAACCGGCGTTGCAGTACCCTTGATGAAGTGATGGACTTCTACCATTCCTGGCTTGAACGCCGTCACGGCCTGCCATACGAGGCCGACGGAGTGGTCGTCAAGGTATCCTCCCTGGTCATGCAGGGTCAACTGGGCGTGGTCGGTCGCGAGCCGCGCTGGGCCATCGCCTACAAGTTCCCCGCCGAGCGGGCCACCACCAGGCTTCTCGAAATCGGCATCAACGTCGGCCGCACCGGCAGCCTCAACCCCTTCGCCGTCCTCGAGCCGGTTGTGGTCAGCGGCGCCACCGTCCAGCACGCCTCCCTGCACAACGAGGAGGACATTCACCGGAAGGACATCCGAATCGGCGACACCGTGATCGTCGAGCGCGCCGGCGACGTCATTCCCCAGGTTGTGGGCCCCGTACTGGCTCAACGCACCGGAAGCGAGTGTGTCTTCCGGATGCCGGAATTCTGCCCGCAGTGCGGCACCTCCGTGGTGAAGAACGAAGACGACGCAATGCATCGCTGCCCGAATTCATCCTGCCCCGCCCAGTTCTTCGAGCTGCTCAAGCACTTCGTCAGCAAGGGCGCAGCCGATATCGACGGCCTCGGCGAGCGGTGGTGCGGCATCCTCATCGAACAGGGCATGGTCTCCGACCTGGCCGACCTCTACAGTCTGGAGAAGGAAAAGCTGCTGGGCCTTGAGCGCATGGGAGACAAGCTGGCTACGCGCATTATGGCCAATATCGAATCCAGCAAGACCCGGCCGCTCCCCAGGATGCTCTTTGCCCTCGGGATCACCCACGTGGGCTCCGAGGTAGCCGACCTTCTCTCCGCCAACTACGCCACCATCGACGATCTGGCTGCCGTTGCCGAGGAAGACCTGACCGAAATCGACGGGATCGGCCCGAAAATCGCCGAGAGCATCGTGGCCTGGTTCCAGGCTCCGGCCAACCGCACGCTGGTCGGCAAGCTGAAGGACGCCGGGGTGCGCCTGGAGCAGGACTCCCTGCCTGCGGCTGCGGCGAGTTTGGGGGAGTTCGCTCCCTTCGGGGGCTTGACCTTCGTGGTGACCGGGACCCTGTCCGCATTCTCCCGCAGCGAAGCGGAAGGACGAATCAAATGCCTGGGAGGAAAGGTGACCTCTTCGGTGTCCAGGAAGACCAGCTACTTAGTCGCGGGAGACTCGCCGGGATCGAAGGTCGCCAGGGCCGAGCAGTTGGGCATCCCGGTACTGGATGAGGATGCCTTCCTCCGCCTGCTCAATTCACCCGGCGAAGCGCTGGCCGGGGCGTAACAGGACAGCGTTGTCTGAAACCAGCATCATAGTGGGGCTCGGCAATCCCGGCCCCCGGTTCGCCGACACCCGCCACAACATCGGCTGGAGGGTGCTTGACCTCGCCGCCCATCAGCTGGGGATACCGGTGTCCGAGCGGCGTCCCAAGGCAGTTCTCGGCTCCGGTTATTTTGCGGGCAGGCGAGTGGTTCTCGCCAAGCCGCGAACCTTCATGAACAACAGCGGCGAGGCCGTGGAATACCTTCTTGCCCGGTTCGGCGGCAACGGCTCCAACCTGCTGATCATCTACGACGAGATGGCCCTTCCCGTTGGCCGCATCCGCATCAGGGCCGCAGGAAGCGACGCCGGACACAACGGCATCCGGTCCATCATCAGCGCAGTCGGAGGAGTGAACTTCCCCAGGCTCCGTATCGGCATCGGCGCCCCCGGCCCCAGCATGGAAGCCAGGGACTACGTCTTGGGGAAGTTCGCCGAGGATGAATCGGAAGCGATCTCGGCCGCCGTGGACCGTTCCGCCGCCGCAATCCGTTGCCTGCTGGAAGAGAACATCGACGTGGCCATGAACCGGTTCAACCAGACCCAGTTCCCTCTCCCTCCGGGAGAGGGTTAGGGTGAGGGCGCCCCCGGCCGCATCATAGGGCCGCAGCAAGCGCCGCTGCGGCCATACCGACAACGGCCACGCCCAAGAGCAGCGGAAGGCATCCGAAACGGCGGCCTCCACCGCCCGGCGTTCTTCTCCCGCCTCCTCTTCTTCGCCGCCGCTGGGTACATTCGACACAGGTACATGCCGGAGGGTGAGTGCCGCGCAACCTGTTTACGTCATAGGACATCGCGTCGCCCCCGCAAGTCCGGCTCGCCCCCGCAGCCGTAATACCCACAAGCTAGTATTATGATGCCAGAGCCGCACGGGCTTGTCTCGCCGGATTCGCCGGGAAAAAATGAGAGTCTCCCCCACCGACAAAAAAGTCGCTGCTTTTGCGCTGATCATCCTCGCGGTCGCCCTGTCGATGGCGGGCGCGGTCTCTTGCGCTGACCGGTCGCCTCAGCAGGAGGATTCGGAGGAGCTTCCAACGCCATCGGCTTTCACGCCCGCGATCTCAACACCCGTCATGCCGGCAACCAGCGCCACGACGCAGACTGCGGCAGCGAGTCCTCCCTCTGAGGCCATCGCCACCCCCGTGCCGCCACAGGCGCCGGGGTTGACGCCTGCGGTCGGCTTCCCGGTCCCGCCGGACAGGGACTTTTTCCGACTGGCCCGCGAGCTTCTGCCTGAATTGGGTGACCTCAGCCCGACCGTGTGGGATGATTCCGGCCCGCTGCACGTAGGCCACCGGGAGACGCTCAAGCTGGTGGACCTCGAAGGCTCCAAGCTGTACGAAAGCGACTTTGAACTTCGCCTCGTAACCCCCAACGCCTACTGGCTGATCGAAGACGGGCTGGAGGTAAGGCAGGAAGACCTCGAGAAATCGGCGGTTGAGTTCGAGGAGACCATCTATCCCCTCGTAACCGGGGCGTTCGGCAACGAGTGGAAGCCAGGAGTAGACGGAGACCCTCACCTGTATATCATCAACGCCAGCCTGAAGGGCGTGGGCGGGTACTACAGCGCGGCGGACGAGTATCCGAAGGCGCTGCGTCCGGTGAGCAACGAACGGGAATCAATATACATCAACTCGAGATACCTGCCCGTCGGCACGGACATATATGCCCAGGTCCTGGCCCACGAGCTCCAGCACGCCATCCACTGGAACGCTGACAGAACGGAGGATACCTGGGTCAACGAGGGCCTCTCCGAACTGGCTGTAACCATCGCAGGACGCTCCGACCTTTCCGCCCTGGCTTTTCGCCGCGCCGGCCCGACCTCCCTGACCATCTGGCCGGCTGGAGACATTGGCGGGGCCGAGAACTATGGCGCCGCCTCCCTGTTCATGCACTACCTCACCGAGCACTACGGCGGGCGTGAAGACCTGCGCCCCCTGCTCTCGGAGCCTGGCGACGGAATCGGGGGCATAGACTCGTTCCTGGAGGCCGCCGGGTACGACACCCGTTTTTCCGAAATCTTCCGCGATTGGGCTGTCGCCAATCTCCTGAGCGAGGACCAGGGGCGCTACGGATACTCGGGGCTGCCTGCATCGTTTCCCTTATACCGGCACCTGAAGGCTGGAGAGGGCATGAATTCCTCCATACCACAGTACGCAATCGAGTACATTCGTTTGGGCAACCCGTCCGATCCCGCCACGCTGATGTTCAGTGGTGATGCGACAGCGCCGCTCCTTCCGATAGACGTTGGAGAAGGGTGCTGGTGGAGCAACAGTGGCGACGTCATAGACTCGACCCTCACCACTCGCGTTGACCTTCGCCAGGCCGGGAGCGCCACCCTGGATTACGAAATCTGGTTCTCCATAGAAGAGGATTGGGACTTCGCCTACCTTGAGATTTCCGAGGACGGAGGCGAGACTTGGACGATTCTTGAAACACCGCTGACCAGCGGCGAGGACCCGCTGCAAGTATCCTTCGGCCCCGGGTACACCGGCAACAGCAACGGATGGCAAGACGAGTCGGTGCCGCTGGACAGATGGGCCGGACAGGAGATTCAGGTACGATTCCAGTACATCACTGACGCCGCCATAAACGACCACGGCCTGTGCCTCAGGCACCTGCGGGTGTCGGGCCCCGGTGGAGGCTCGGAATTGACGCCCGAGTGGGTCCCGAACGGCTTTGCCTGGACCAATAACCATGTGCGCCAGGACTTTATGGTCCAGGTTGTCTATGAGGGAAACGACGGCGCCCCTAACCGCGTCTTGCAGGTCCCGCTGGACGAGTCCAACCGGAGCGAATTCCGGTTGGAACCCGACGCGAACGCCAGGCGCGTCGTCGCCGTCATCCAGTCAATGGCCCCCTCCAGCCGCATGGGGGCATCTTACAACCTCCGGCTGGTTGAGGCAGAATAAGCGACGGTTTTAGAATTCCATCCCTCTTGGGGGGAGGGCTAGAGCCTGTCCTGAGCTTGCCGAAGGGGGCATACCCTGTTGAGTGTGCCAGACTGGAGGATCACATGAAACTGGGCCTGTGTGTCATCGGCTGCGGAGGGTTCGCCAGGACCTTTGCCGCCGCAATCCAGGGTGAACTCGGCAACATCGACCTGTACTTCGCCAGCCGTGACGACGCTAGGGCGGCGGCATTCTCAGCGGAGTTCCACGGGGCCGACAGCTTCGGTTCCTACGAAAGCGCGGTGTATGACCCGCGAGTGGAAGCCGTATACATCTGCACCCCCCACCACCTTCACTTGGAACACGCCACACGGGCAGCGGAGGCCGGCAAGCACATCCTGCTGGAAAAGCCGCTCGCCCGTACCGCCGACGAAGCTCGAGCCATCGTTGACGTTGCGTCCGGCACGGGGATAACGCTGATGGTCGCCGAGAACTACCGCTTCATGCCGCCGGTGCAGGCCGCCAAGGAGATGGTGGAACGCGGCGACCTCGGTACCCTGCGCCTGGTCCAGTTGCAGGAGGACTTTCCGTTCCAGCCGGTGGAATGGCGCAACGACGCGGAGCTGAACGGGGGCGGCGTGCTGATCGACGGCGGCATCCACAAGGCGAGCCTGCTGGCCTACCTGGCGGGCGACCCGGCCGAAGTCTACGCCGCCGAAGTGCCTTCGGCCCAGCCCGGGCTGGCCGCGGAGGACGGGGTGGTGGCGATGCTCAGGTACGCCAGCGGCATGGTCGGAGTGATCAACCACTCGTGGAGCGTTGGCCCTCACAATCCCCGGCCTTGGGTCACGGTGTCGGGATCAAAAGCCAGCATCGCCTTCGAGCTGGGCGGCGACTGGATCGACACCATCGACGGGTCGGGGCGCAGCCGGAGGGCGCTGGCCAACGACCGGGGCGGCCTCGCCGGCATGGTCCGCGAATTCACGAGCAGCATCCGCGAGGGCCGCTCTCCGTCGATGACCGGCGAAGAAGGCACACGGGACGTCGCCCTGGTGCGGGCCTGCTATGAGTCCATGCGCACGGGCGCCGTCGTACCGTTTCCCTAACTCTTCGGCAGGCCAGGTAACGGGATAGGACTTAAGCAGTACAACTATCCCCTCCCCTAGCGGGGGAGGGTTAGGGTGGGGGAGAAATCCCCAACTGCGTAACCCCTAACAGGACTCAAAAGCAAGCGCCGCATCGGGTGATGCGGCGCTGCGGGTCTGCTCATAGCCTGGCTCCGATTGTGCAGAGCCTGTAAGCGTGGGCTTGGGAACCGTTGGTCAGGCGGTGGCGGCGGCTCCGACCGTCTCCATGATGAGCCTGGTCACCGTGTAGGGGTCGCAGTTGGCGTTGGGGCGGCGGTCTTCGATGTAGCCCTTGCGGTCCCGGGCAACCTGCCAGGGAATCCGGACCGAAGCTCCCCGGTCCGACACGCCGTAGCGGAACTCCCGGTAGGAGCAGGTCTCGTGCAGGCCGGTCAGACGCTCCTCGATCCGGTGCCCGTAGTTGGCGATGTGCAGATCGTGCCGTCCTTGCAGGGCCTCTGCCGCAGCGACGCAGGCGTCGTAGTCCTCGCGCATCCGGTTGGTGGAGAAGTTGGTGTGGGCGCCGGCGCCGTTCCAGTCTCCCTTGACCGGCTTGGGGTCGAGGGTCGCGCTGATTCCCTTGCGGCCGTCGACGGTCTCGACGTCCTCGCCGATCCGGTAAAGCAGCCAGCGGGCAATCCAGAGATGGTCGCCGACCGTCGGCGCGCCGATGGGGCCGATCTGGAACTCCCACTGTGCCGGCATGACCTCGCCATTGATGCCGGAAATTGCCAGGCCGGCTTCCATGCAGGCGTCCATGTGCTTTTCGACCACGGGCCTGCCGAAGACCTCGTCGGAACCTACGCCGCAGTAGTAGCCGCCCTGGGGGGCGGGGAACCCGTTGTCCGGCCAGCCCAGGGGCTTGATGCCGTCGAAGAAGGTGTACTCCTGCTCGATCCCGAACCACCAGTCAAGCGCCGCGTACTGTTCCGCGGCGGCGGCGCAGCCGGCCCGGGTGTTGGACGGGTGGGGACTCATGTCCGTGAGCAGCACTTCGCACATCACCAGCTTGTTGTTGCCGCCCCGGACCGGGTCGGGAACCGTCAGGACCGGGTTGAGCACACAGTCCGAGTTTTCGCCGGGGGCCTGGTTGGTGCTGGACCCGTCGAAGCCCCAGACCGGCGGAGCTTCCCCGTCCGGAACGATCTTGCCCTTGGAGCGCAGCTTGGCCGTTGGCTGCTGCCCGTCAATCCAGATGTATTCCGCCTTGTAGCTCATATATCAACCCTCTCCTTGGAGATTTTCCTATCGATTATAACTGAACTTGTTTGCTTGCTTGCAACGATTTCCCAGGAATGGGTTAACGATAGGGACCTCACCTGGTTCTGTTCTTTTCCGTATCCCTGCCTCGGGTGCATCCACTGCATTCGTTTGGTGATTCCATTCACTCGGAGCGATCCCCGGAAAATGGTACGCTCCGCGCTTTCAATTGGCGCGGAGCGAAGTGTTCACTGACTGCGATGCCCGCGCTGTCCCGGGCTTGTTCTGCGATCTACTTGCGTAGCAGCTTCTTGGGAAGAACCACCCAGAGGGCGAAGAGTCCGACAAAGGCTCCGGCTGCGGCGATTGCGATCATTCTGGGAAGTCCTCCGAAATCGTTCTGACCCTAGTATCCGCCCAGGTTGTTACGCCCCTTTTACATGGATGTTAAATGTTTGTTACAGGCGATATCAGGGAAAAACATCGCTCCACCCCTGATTCGGGATGGAGCGGTGGTTGGACGATGGTTGTCGGCCCCCTGAGGGCCTTGAGGGTCTACTTGCGGAGCAACTTCTTGGGAAGAACCACCCAGAGGGCGAAGAGTCCGACAAAGGCTCCGGCTGCAACAATCGCGATCATTCTGGGAAGTCCTCCGAAATCGTTCTGACCCTAGTATCCGCCCAGGTTGTTACGCCCCTTTTACATGGATGTTAAATGTTTGTTACAGGGTCATGCCGCTCGAGCTATTGGCCGAGCCGTCCGAAAATGCCGGAAGGCCCCTAAAAGAAAACTCCGCGCTGATCATTGCGCGGAGTAAGGTCTCAAGATTCCCGAGCCGCCCTGCGTGGCGGTCGGCTCGATGGCGGACTTACTTGTTCTTCAGGAACTTGCGCGGCAGAACGACCCAGGCAACAAACAACAATACAAACGCGCCAGCAGCGACAATGGCAATCATTCCCGGCTCCCTTCCGCTCTCCTTGGGCCCAGATTATCATATCGATGCGCCTGTGGACCCACTTACGATGTTAAATTTTTGTTAAGTCCATCCCTTTCCACCAAGACCTGCATTCCCTTCAGAAGCCTTCCGGGAATGCAGGGAAAAGAGAATCGCCCCATGCAGGGAGCGTCATACCGGCACGGGGCGACGGGGAGGTGAGTCGCACGGCACGCTGGGCAGACGTGCAGTGCGCGGCTATGGCTACTTGCTGCGAAGAAATTTCCGGGGCGCCACAACCCACAGAGTGAACAGTCCCAGGAAGGCGCCGGCGGCGGCTAGTGCAATCATATTTCCTGCCTCCTCAACTAAGGCGTCAATTCAATACCCACAGTATCGGAGACAGTTGTTACACCTCCTTTTCGCAGAGGTTAACTGTTTGTAACAGGCCGGAATTGACCCGGCGAAAAAAGGAAGGGCCGGGATGACTCCCGGCCCTCACGGTGCCCTAACCGAAGCAGTGCTGCCTAGTAGTCGTAGGCGGGGAGGTTGTGTTCGGCCAGGTCCATGCCCTGTTCTTCCTCCTGACGGGTGGCCCGAACGCCCATGCTGTACTTCAGCAGCAGGAACATGGCGAAACCGGTGACGAGGGCCCAGCCCAAGACCACGCCCATGCTGATCAGCTGGGACACGATCTGGAGTCCTTCACCGGCAACCAGGCCTTCCACTCCGTTGTTGCCATTGGCGAAGATTCCAACAGCCAGGATACCCCACAGCCCGCAGGTGCCGTGCACCGAAATCGCGCCCACCGGGTCGTCAATTTTCAGCACGTTCTCGATGAACCACACCGACCCCATCATGATGGGTGCGGCTATCGCGCCGATTACCACCGCCGACCACGGTTCCACGAATGCCACGGGAGCAGTGACGCCCACCAGTCCGGCCAGGGCGCCGTTACAGGCCATCAGGATGTCGGCCTGGCCCGTCCGTATCAGCTGGATGTAGAGAGCAACAACCGAGCCGGTAGCGCCCGCAAGGAGAGTGTTGACCGCGTTCAAGCCCATGGAGTCGCCAGTGTTGATGTTGAACCCGAACCATCCGAAGAAGAGGATGAAGGTCCCGATGATGACGTAGGGAACATTATGGCCCGCAATCTGGTTGGGAGACCCGTCGGAGTTGAACTTCCCGGTCCGAGCGCCCACCACGGCAGCGCCTGCCAGCGCGATGAAGCCGCCCACGGCGTGCACCACGCCCGAGCCTGCGTAGTCGGCCGCAGCCGGGAGGCCGATGGCGTCCAGAGAGCCGAGCCAGCCTCCGCCCCAGACCCAGTGGCCGTAGAGCGGGTAGATGATGGCGCCGATGATGAAGCTGTAGGCCAGGTAGGCCTGGGTCTTCGTGCGCTCGGCCACTGCCCCAGCCACGATGGTGGCGGCAGTACCTGCGAACACCATCTGGAACACCCAGTCAACATACGTCTGCCCGTCCGCGGGATCGGTCAGGAAGAAGTTGGTCGTTCCGGCAATGCCCGCAGCAGACGTGCCCCACATGAGGGCGAAACCAAAAGCCCAGAAAGAAATGGACGCCATCGCGAAGTCCATGAAGCTCTTGGTCATGTAGTTGGTGACATTCTTACTTCGTATCAGACCTGCGCCCAGGAAGGCGAAACCGGCCTGCATGAAGAATACAAGGAATGCCCCGACCATCCAGATTACATTGGACCCCTGGTCAAGCTTGTCGGCGTCCGAAGTTATGTCCTGTGCGAAGGCAAGGTTGTAGCCGGCCAGCAACGCCGCTGCAAACAGACCTGCGATTGCGTAGGGCAGAAATCGCCGCAACAGCGCTGCGTTCCTGGAATATGGAGCCGTTTCAGCCAACATCTCCTCTCTCCTTTTTATCTTGATACTGGGCGCATGGGATTATTCCGCCAGAGAATGTATGCCTTGGGTGTTACGGGCGGATTTCCGACTTGTTACACATATATTTCAATCATGTTAACAATCCGTTACCTTACTCTTCTGTATTCGTTGTTGCAACAGTTTGTATCGGATTTTTTGTTGATTTTGCCACTTTTCCCGCAATCATTACGAAAAGTTGGGCAGACCTGAGGTCTGCCCAACTTTTCGTAATCTCCGTGCAATTGTCCGTGGCGGCATCACCTTTCTATTGGCGCGCCTACTATGCTGCCCCACTCGGTCCAGGAGCCGTCGTAGTTGCGCACGTTTTCCATGCCCAGAAGCTGGGTCAGCACAAACCACGTATGCGAAGAACGTTCACCGATCCTGCAATAGGCGATGGTTTCCCGGCTGCCGTCAATTCCGTTGCCGCCGTACAGGGCCCGGAGGTCGTCCGCAGACTTGAAGGCGCCGTCCTCGGCGACCGCCTGACCCCAGGGTATGTTGGACGCTCCGGGTATGTGGCCGCCTCGCTGTGATCCCTCCTGCGGCAGGTTGGCCGGGGCCAGCAGTTCGCCGCTGAACTCGGCAGGGGAGCGCACATCCACCAGCGCCACGCTGCCTGCGTTCACCTTCGCCAGCACCTCGTCCCTGTATGCCCTGATGCTCTCGTCCCCCTCCGAAGCGGCGTAGGAAACAGCAAGGTACGAGGGAACGTCGGTGGTCAGTGGGCGTCCCTCGGCCTCCCATTTGGCGCGCCCGCCGTTCATGATCCGCACGTCGGTGTGGCCGTAGTATTTCAGTTGCCAGAACGCCCACGCGGCAAACCAGTTGTTGTTGTCCCCGTAGAGGATGACCGTCGTGTCGTTTCCGATGCCGGAACCGCCCAGCAACTGCTCGATTTCTTCCTTTGAGGCGAGATCACGACGCACCGGTTGCTGCAGTTGTGACTGCCAGTTCCAGCCCACCGCTCCGGCTATGTGGCCCTGCTCGTAGGCTGAAGTGTCGACGTCAACCTCGACCAGCCTGACGTTCCCGTCATTGCCATGTTCCGCAACCCAGTCTGTGCTCACCAGGGACTCCGGATGCGCGTAATCCGCCATCTTCCTACTCCTGCTATCTGAAACTTTTCACCGGATTTCACGTTTGCCCGAACTACGATGGAATTGTATCGCAATCGGGCGAAATGACGCACCAATGGCATCCTGCAGGCCAGGATGAATACAAAGAAACTTCTTCCATAGGCGCACGTTCATCAGGCGCACGTTCATCCTGAGCTTGTCGAAGGACGGGTTGCTAGAACCCGTCGATGGTTCGACCCTTCGACAGGCTCAGGGCCCGCCATCAACGAATTTCCCTGAACTTTGAAGAGGCCCTGTCCTGCAAGGCAGCCTTGAGGCGTTTCGCTTCAACCCAGACCCGTGATTCCCGCCTTCGCGGGAATCCAGCCAGTGCCCTCGCCGGGTTCACGCAGGCATCGTGAACATGCCAATTTGGGGCGCCGTTTTCAATAGCTTTGCTTTTGCATTTTGGGCACGGCTTGGCTTAATATTAGAAGGTTAGAAGGAATGCTCGAAACGGCAGGCAGACGCCCGCCGGCAGGGTGGCTATATGGGCAGCAACCGGTGGCTCCGCAATAGCTTCGTATACCTGATGATCATCATCGGCGTGATTGTCATCTTCTACACTTTATTGCCCAGCTTCGGAAGCAGTGACGAACGGCCGGTTAGCAAGGTCATCTCCATGGCCAAGAACAACCAGCTGGAGCGGATTGAGGTAAACGGCGAAAAACTGACCGTCTACCCGAATTCCGGTGAGCCGTTCGAGAGCAAGCTGGAGAAGGGCGACAGCATCACCTCACTGTTGCTCGAAAGCGGCGTGGAGATAGGGGAACCCGGCGTCGAGATCTACCCCAAGGGGTCCAGCGGCCTGTCCAGCTTCTTCGGCCTGCTGTTGAACTTCCTGCCCCTGATCTTCTTCGGCGGTCTGATCCTGTTCATGATGCGCCAGGCCCAGGGCAGCAACAACCAGACCCTGAGCTTCGGACGCAGCCGCGCCCGGATGATGCCCTTCAACCGGCCAACCGTCACTTTCGCCGACGTGGCCGGTGTGGAGGAAGCAAAGACCGAGCTCCAGGAAATCGTCGAGTTCCTCAAGTTCCCCGAGCGATTCCTGTCTCTCGGCGCTCGCATCCCCAAGGGCGTGCTGCTCGTGGGCCCGCCGGGCACGGGCAAGACGCTCCTCGCCCGGGCCGTAGCCGGTGAGGCTGGAGTGCCCTTCTTCCACATAAGCGGCTCCGAATTCGTGGAAATGTTCGTGGGCGTGGGCGCCGCCCGCGTTCGCGACCTGTTCGAGCAGGCCAAGCGCAACGCGCCCTGCATCGTATTCGTCGACGAGATCGACGCCGTCGGCCGCCACCGCGGCGCCGGACTGGGCGGCGGGCACGACGAACGTGAGCAGACCCTCAACCAGATCCTGGTGGAGATGGACGGCTTCGAGACCAACACCAACATCATCGTGGTCGCCGCCACCAACCGGCCCGACATCCTCGATCCGGCATTGCTCCGCCCCGGCCGCTTCGACCGGCGCGTCACCCTGGACCTGCCCGACCTGGAGGGCCGCAAGGCCATCCTGCGGGTACACGCCTCCGGCAAACCGTTGGCTCCCGAGGTCACCCTGGACACCGTGGCCAAAGAGACGCCCGGATTCAGTGGGGCCGACCTCTCCAACCTCGTCAATGAAGCCGCCATCCTGGCAGCGCGGGGCAACAAGAAGTCCATCTTCATGACGGAGTTTGAAGAAGCCGTTGACCGAATCATCGCCGGCCCGGAACGCAAGAGCCGTCTCATCAGCCGACGCGAAAAGGAGATGACGGCCTACCACGAGGCCGGACATGCCCTCGTTGCGTGGGCGCTGCCCCACGCCGATCGCGTGCACAAGATCTCCATCGTGTCCCGAGGCGCGATGGGCGGCCACACCTCACTGCTTCCCGAGGAAGACCGCTACCTCTGGACCAAGAACCAGTTCAGCGACATGATGGCGGTCACCATGGGCGGGCGCGTGGCCGAAGAGCAGATCTTCGACGAGGTCACCACCGGCGCCAGCAACGACATCGAACGGGCCACCAAGATTGCCCTTGGCATGATCAAGCGCTATGGCATGAGCAGCGCCCTCGGTCCCCGCACCTTCGGCAAGCGCGAAGAGATGGTCTTCCTGGGCAGGGAGATCAGCGAGGAACGGGACTACGGCGACAAGGTTGCCGAAGAGATCGACGAAGAAGTGAAGTTGCTCATCAGCCGCGCCTACCAGCAGGCCAACGAGCTCCTGATCACCCATAAACCCAAGCTGGTGCGCCTGGCCGAATACCTGATAGAGCACGAGACGGTCTCGGGAGAGGCGCTGAACCACCTGTTCAACGAGGAGAACCCCGGCACGGAACCCGGGGGAATCCCGGCGGTTCCGCCGGACACGCCGCCCTACAGCGCGCCGCGGCCGCAGCCGACAATCCAGCCGCGACCGGCGCCCACTCTGTCATCCAGCAGCGACCCCGAGGCCTAGCGCGCGAGAAAGTGCCGAACGCAGGCTCTCCGGTTTCCGGGAAAGGACAGGGGCGGGAATTGGTCCCGCCCCTGCTTTATGTCGCTCGAGTTCGCTCTCTCTACGCCTCATCTTCGGGCGGCGCGGGGAGCTGCCGGAAATACAAGCCCCATTGCTTCATCAGGTCCTCAACCGCCGGGCTTTTGAGCGCGGCCAGCTCGCGAAAGAAACCGGCCAGCGCGTGGGCCGGCATGGATTCCGGCGCGCAGACCCAGCTTCGCTCGGCCGGCACCACGTACAACAGTCCCCTCTGGTGTTCGCACACCGCCTGAATGCGGATCATGTCCTCGCTGGGTTTGAATTCCAGGCCGACGAGCGTGGTCATATTCAACCTCCCCCACTTCCGGTTCGGGCCGTCCGAAGCCCTGCTTTCGTTCCGTTTGTAAACGATATTGAGCGATTGGAGCGCCATTATAACTCCGAATCCGTCCCAGCGTTATGGTCGTATGTTTTGGGCGGTGTTATTATCTTAGGCAGGCCATGCGCCGGGCGAACCGGCGCAATGAGGAATTGTCGAGCATGTACCAACCCGGAGGACAACCCCCCCGGCAACCCGAAATGAATTTCGACCAGTTGTTGCAGGGTTTCCGCGACACGCTGGGCCGGATTTCCAACCGCCTGGGCGGCGGCGGCGTGGGGCTGGCAGTAGTGCTGATTGCCGGACTCATAATCATCATCTGGGCCGCCACAGGGATCTACACCATCAGCCCCGGTGAACAGGCGGCTCTTCGTCTGTTCGGCGCCGCCCAGCCCAGCACGGTCACCGAGACGGGCCTGCACTGGTGGTGGCCGTCGCCGGTGGGCCGGCGCGATGTGGTCCAGACCGAGGAGATTCGCCGCCTGGAACTGGGATTCCGCGGCGGGGAGGGCGGCTCCATTACCCCCGTACCGGTCGAGGCCCAGATGATCAGCGGCGACCTGAACATCATCGACGTGCAGATGGTCGTCCAATACAACATCAAGAACCTGACCCACTTCCTCTTCCGAGTCGACGATCCCGGCGAGGAAGCGGGGCCGGACCGAACTATCGAGGCCGGGCGACCCGATGGGCGTACGCTGAAGGACGCCACCGAAGCGGCGCTCCGCCTGGTAGTCGGCCAGCGCTCAATCGCCGAGGTTCTGGCCGAGCAGCGCGTTGACCTGCAGAACTCCACCAGGGACAAGCTGCAGGAGATCATCGACAGCTATGAGACCGGCATCAACGTGGTATCCGTTGAACTTCAGAAGGTCGAAGCGCCGGAAGATGTCCGCGCCGCCTTCAATGACGTGCTTCAGGCCCGGCAGGACAAGGTGACCGCCACCAACCTCGCCCAGGCCTACGAGAACCAGGTTATTCCCGAGGCCCGTGGTCGCGCGGAGCAGATCATCCAGCCCGCACAGGCATTCAAGCAGGCCCGTATCGAGCGGGCGCAAGGTGAAGCCGACCAGTTCCTGTCCATCCTCCAGCAGTACTCGGATAGGTCGGTGAGGCTAGCCAACACCCTTCAGGACACCGACAACTCCGATGGCGACAACAACCCCTCCACCGGCATCGGTATCGAGGACGTTACCATCATCGATGCCCGGGACCGCGAAGGCGATGGCCCGGACCTGTTGATTTCCAACCTGTTGGCGCTGGGCGCTCCGGCCTGCGCCTTCACGGCGAGCCAGGTTGAGTCCACCGACGCCACCCAGCTTTGCGGCTTCACGGTGTCGGTAGACGGTCAGCACTCTCCGCCCGAAGTCGGCACCGAGTTCAGGGTCGCCTACCTGGCCAACGAGGATCTTGTAGTACCGCCGTTTGCGACCTCCGGGTCTCTCAGCGTGCGCCTCAGGAACATCGCTCTGGACGCCGACAACCGGGACGGGGACGATGATATGGCCACCGGCATCACCGCCAGCGACTTCACGATAGCCGATGGACCTGACGGCGGGAACACCAGGGGATTGGACATTTCGGTGCAGGACTTCACGCCTGAAACCAACATTCTGACCCTTCGGATCCAGCAGGGAGAGACGCTGGTGCCGGGTGCGTCCTTCACGGTCCAGTACCTCAACCGCGAGACCTTCACAGTCCCCGCGACAAGTCAGGTCACCCAGGAACGCTTGTACCTGGAAGCCATGGAGGAAATCCTGCCGTCCGTAAACAAGATTATCGTTTCGCCGGAAGCCGAGTCCGTGCTGATTCTGGGCGGACAGGAAGGTCTGGTGCCGGTGCCCGTCGGCCCCAGCCCCAGCCCATAGGCGCGGGCAGCTCGGGCTGAGAAACCCTCCGGCCGACAGCATTCATTCGACGGAAGTCTATTAAGGGGTCCCGATGACAAAACTGGTAATCGCGGGCATCGCAATCCTGATAATCGTGATAACGCTCTTTACCGCGCTGTACGTGGTGGACGAGACCGAGCAGGTGGTCGTCACCCGGTTTGGTGATGTCCGGGCCATTCAGACCTCTCCCGGCCTGTACATCAAGGCCCCCTTCGGGGTCGACCGGGTGGTCAGCTTCGACCGCCGCGTTCTGCGAATCGACGCTCCGCCTGACCGCTTCCTGGACAAGGACATCAACATCCTGGAAATCGACGTATACGCCCGGTACCGTATCATCGATCCGCGGAACTTCCTGATCACCCTGCGGACCCAGGAAAACGGCTCCCAGGTGCTTGGACAGAGGATCAACGCCGCCCTGCGCGCCGAGGTGGCCGAGCGCAGCCGTGAGGAAATCATCGGCGGCGACGTCGAGCTGGACGCCGACGGCAACCCCATTACGGACGACGAGGGCAACTCACTGGTCAGGCCGACCAACACCCGCACCGAAATCCTCGAACAGGTTCTGGCCGGGGTTAAGGATGACCTGGCCCAGGAGAATCCGACCTTCGGCGTGGAAATGATCGACGTCCGCATCAAGCGCGCCGACTTCCCCGGTGAGGTTGCAGGCCGCATCTTCGAGCGTATGCGCTCCGACCGCGAGAAGATCGCCCGCCGGTTGCGCGCCGAAGGTGAGGAGGAGGCCCGCAGCCGCCGCGCAGCCGCCGACCGTGAGGTGGAAATCATCATCGCCGGAGCCGAGCGCGACGCCAACCGCCTCCGTGGTGAAGGCGAGGCCGAAGCAATCGCCATACTGGCCGACGCCCTCAACCGGGACCCCGACTTCTTTACCTTCCGGCGCAGCCTGGATGCCTACCGGCAATTCCTGAGCACCCAGTCCACCATGATACTGTCATCCGATTCCGACCTCTTCCGCTTCCTCCAGAGCTCGGGAGACGTACAGCTTCCCGCCGGAAATTAGCGTCCCGGAGGTCGTAGGGAACAGCAATCAAATGAACCGGGGCAGGCTTGAAGCCTGCCCCGGTTCATTTCGAATCCCTTTACCGCAAACCCTTGACTAACGCCCGGCCAGGCGTCGCCCCTCCTCGAGCCCGTGCGTGGTCTTCTCAGGGGAGGTGATAATGATGCTGAATCCCTGTTCCAGCCGCATCGGCACTTCCGCTGCGGTGGCGCCGGTAGCGCAGGGCACCCCCGCGTCCTTGCAGGTCTCCAGAATCCGCAGCAGGTTCGCCTGCACCTCCGGGTGCCCGGCGTTGCCCTTGTGGCCCATCGCCACCGACATGTCCCCGGGCCCGGCCCAGATGGCGCCGATTCCCTTGACCTCCCGGAGTATATCCTTAAGATTCTCCACCCCGTGAGGCTCCTCCACGATGCCGATGAGCAGCATGTTGCCGTCCGGGTCCAGCGGCCACAGGTCGGCGGCATCGTAATACTCCGCCGGAGTCAGGCCCCAGTAGCGCGGCGCGATCCGGTACCACCAGCCTCGCTCTCCCTCCGGCTCGAAGTCCGCCGACCCCGGCACCTGCGGGTAACGCGCCGCTACCACCGCGGCCTGGGCATCTTCGACGGTATTGAGATGGGGCAGCACCAAGCCGTAGACCCCCGTGTCCAGCGCCTGCTTCAGCACCCACTGGTTGCGCTCGCGGAAATTGGGCGGCACCCGGACGAATGGCGCAGGGTCGGCCTGCAGCGATCCTCCTTCCGCGATCTTCTTGCGCGACATCAGGAACTGCAAGGACATCCGCAGCTTGTCGAAGCTGAAGTCCTGGTGCTCCATCTCGATGATGGTCATGTCGTAGTCGGAGTCGGCGATGAACGCCAGGTCGTCCAGGTTCCCATTCCAGACGAGGCCCGAGCAGAACACAGGCTTCCCCTGCTCCAGCAGTTCTATCACCTTGTTGTAGCGCACCATACTCCCTCCTGCGCCGTGGCGTCCGGCGCTTTCTTCATTGGGATGCGTCGGGATTATGCTTTGGCGCCCGCCGCTTGTCCACCGGAGCCCCGTGCGGGCTGCTGCTCCCGTCGTTGACTGGCACTGAAAAATCGCCTACATTCTTAAAGGTCAACGAAATCAGTGGCGGCCTTCCAGATTCTGGATATAAGACTGTTCCGCCGGGATCCTGAATGAAGATTCACGAATATCAGGCCAAGGAGATATTCGCCCGGTACGGCATCGCCGTACCGAAGGGAACCGTAGCCGACACCGCCGCGGCAGCCGGAAGCGCGACCGAAGCCTTCGGCGGCAGGGCGGTCATCAAGGCCCAGGTCCACGCGGGGGGACGTGGCAAGTCCGGCGGCGTCAGGGTGGCCCAGTCCCCCGACGAAGCCCGAACCGCGGCAGAGTCGATGCTATCGGCCAACCTCGTCACCAACCAGACTGGCCCGGAGGGCGTGCCCGTCAACCAGGTGCTGGTTGAGGAACTGGCCGATATAGCCAAGGAAATGTACATCGCCATCACCGTGGACCGGGTGGAACGCCGGCCCGTGATGCTGGTCTGCGCCTCCGGCGGCATGGACATCGAGGAAGTGGCCGCAACGGACCCGGACAGCATCCACACCGAACCCATCGACCCCGTTCTGGGGCTCATGCCTTTCCAGTCCCGCCGCATCGCCCGGGCCCTGGGCCTCGAAGCCCCGGCCGCATCCGCCGCGCCCGGAGTGCTGGATTCCCTCTACCGGGTGTTCGTGGAAAACGACTGCACCCTCGTGGAGGTCAATCCCCTGATCGTCACCGGCGACGGCGGACTTTTGGCCCTGGACGCCAAGATCAATGTCGACGACGACTCCCTGTTCCGTCGTTCATCCCTGCGCGAACTTCGGGATGTTTCGCAGGAGGACGAACTGGAAGCCCGGGCCGCCGATCTCGACATTGCCTACGTGAACCTCGATGGCGACGTTGGTTGCCTGGTCAACGGCGCCGGACTCGCGATGGCCACGCTGGACGTGACTTCGGCGGCTGGAGCGGAGCCTGCCAACTTCCTCGACGTGGGCGGCGGCGCCAGCGTTGAGAAGGTAGCCAGCGCCGTCGGCATCATCCTTTCCGACAGCAAGGTGCGCCGGGTGCTGGTGAACATCTTCGGCGGCATCCTGCGTTGCGACATCGCTGCCGAGGGGATCGTGCAGGCCTACCGCAACACCGGCTCAAACCTGCCGATTGTCGTCCGAATGCTCGGCACCAACGTGGACGACGGCAAGCGCATCCTCGGCGAGTCCGGCCTGCCGGTGGTCTTCGCCGAGACCCTATCGGAAGCCGCCGACGCCATCAAGCACGCGGGGTAGATTTGGCAGCCACGGATGAATACTTGGCTGCCAGGGTAACGGTGCTTAAGAAAATGATTGCCGAACAACACGGAGAAGCGACAATGGCAGAGCAGATAACCGTTTCAGTGGATTCCGAGGTTGCCGATTTCTATCGTTCGGTCACCGATTCCGAACGCCGGAAACTGGACCTGCTGGTAAGCCTGCGCCTGCGTGAAGCGGCGGTGGGCGGAAGACCCCTGGGAGAGATAATGCAAGAGATTAGCGTCAACGCGCAACGGAGAGGATTGACTCCCGAAATCCTGAAATCCATTCTTGACGAATAGTGCCTCGTTGTGTTTTTGACACGAACGTCATGGTCAGTGCGCTTTTGTTTGGCGACTCCGTTCCGGGCCGGGCGCTTAATCACGCTTGGAGGCAAGCAACGCTACTGCTTTCCGAAGAGTTGGCCATAGAACTGAGGGATGTGCTTTACCGGCCTCAGTTCGATAGTTATGTCACTCGAGAAGAACGCTACGAATTTCTGGAAGCACTATTGACCCAATCTCAGTTTATTGAAGTCACGGAACTTGTCCAGGTTTGCCGAGACCCTAAGGATGATAAAATTCTGGAACTGGCCGTCAATGACAACGCCGACTATGTCGTATCTGGAGACCAGGACCTCCTGACGCTCAACCCTTTCCAAGGAATAGCTATTATCCTGCCTACTGAATTTCTGAGAGTCGCCAGGTTCTGATAACAAATCAGCCATCAAAATAGCCTGCGCAACCCGCAAGCAATCCCGTAACTTGGAGTTTCCCTTAATGGGCATCCTGGTCGACGAAAATACACGCGTAATGGTGCAGGGCATCACCGGGCGGGAGGGCAGCTTCCACGCCCGCAACTGCATGGCCTACGGCGCAAACGTAGTGGCTGGGGTGACCCCTGGCCGCGGCGGCACCCTGTTTGAGGACAAGGTCCCGGTCTTCAACTCCGTGGAAGAGGCGGTCGCCGAGACCGGCGCCAACATGGCCCTCATCTTTGTGCCTCCTCCCTTTGCCGCCGACGCCATCGTCGAATCGGCAGACGCCGGAGTTCCTCTCATCGCCTGCATCACGGAGGGAGTGCCCGCGCTGGACATGGTTCGCGTGGCGCGCTACCTGGAGCAGAGCCCGGTCAGGCTGATCGGTCCCAACTGCCCCGGTCTGATCAACCCCGGCGCCCGTTGCAAGGTGGGCATCATGCCCGGGGCGATCCACCTCCCGGGCCGGGTCGGCATCGTCTCCCGCAGCGGTACCCTCACCTACGAGGCTGTGGGCCAACTGACGGGGCTCGGCATCGGGCAATCTACCTGCGTGGGCATTGGCGGAGACCCCATCATCGGGACCAGCTTCGTTGAAGTGCTTCGCCTCTTCCAGGACGACGACGATACCGATGCCGTGGTGCTGATCGGCGAGATCGGCGGGAGCATGGAGCAGGACGCCGCCGCCTATATCGGCAAGGAGTTCACCAAGCCCATCTCAGCGCTGGTAGTAGGAGCGTCTGCGCCGCCAGGAAAGCGCATGGGCCACGCCGGCGCCATCATCACCGGAGAGAGCGCAACCGCCGAGGCCAAGGTCCGTGCGTTCCGGGAAGCCGGCGCCACGATCATTCCCACGCCTGCGGACATAGGATCGACGACGCAGGCGATGCTGCGATCCAGCGGGTTGAGTGACTGAACACCTCAGTCCGGCGGCAACCCGCCGTTTGGTACAGGGCAGGGGAGGAGGGAGAGGTCTGTCAGTGTACGTCCGTCGCGGACCGGAAAAGTAAGGAGGCGGTATGCCCTATGCAGACATCAACGGGATCAACGTCCGCTACGAAGTCCGCGGCTCCGGCGCCCCCTTGCTGATGATGGCACCCGGTGGATTCGACTCAACCATCGAAAAATGGACGACTTCCGGAATCTGGGCTGATCTGAGACCCCTTGAGACCCTGACCAGCCGCTACTCCTGCATCGCCTATGATCGCCGTGAGGCCGGTCTGTCCGGCGGCAAGGTTGAGCGCGTATCCTGGGTCACCTACGCCCACGAGGCCAAGGGACTCCTGGACGTACTGGGTATTCCGCAGGCATTCGTTATGGGCGGATGTATGGGCTGCTCCACCGCCACGGCTTTCGCCGTCGCCTACCCCGAGACCACCCTCGGTCTCGTGCTCCACTGGCCGGTTGGCGGTGTCCGGTGGCGCCGCAATGGCCTCGACCGATTCCAGGCGCATGTGGATTTCGTGAAAGAGAGGGGACTCACCGCAGTCGTTGACCTGGCCAGGCAGGGCGGCAGCTTCTGGGCTGAACCCAAGGCCGGGCCTTGGGCTTCCACAATATGCGCCGACGAGGACTTCGCCGACAGCTTTGCCGGTCAGAGCCTGGACAGGTACCTGGCGATGGTGGCGCTGATGGGCCAGGCGCTGTTCGACCGCGACACGGCCACGGGCCCGGACCCCGTGGAACTGATGGCCCTCCGTACGCCCTCGGTGATAATTCCCGGCGCCGACGCGTCCCACGCCACCAGCGCCGCCCGCTACCTCCAGGAGTGCCTGGAGGGTTCCATGTACCATGATGTTCCCCTCGAAGGTCAGACACCGGACGTGGTACGGCAGTGGATCATCGAGTTCCTGGAGTCCAACAGCCCGGTCGCGGCCACCTGAGGCCACAAGCAAGAGGGACATAGCCTGAAATGGAATACGAAACGGTAATCGGACTGGAAGTCCACGTGCAGCTCCAGACGCAGAGCAAGATGTTCTGCTCCTGCCGGGCCGACTACCAGGACGCTCCGGTCAACAGCCGCGTGTGCCCGGTTTGTCTCGGGCTGCCGGGCGCCCTGCCCGTGATCAACAGGCGGGCCGTCGAGTACACCATCATGACCGGTCTGGCCCTCAACTGCGACATCCCCCGGCTGACCAAGTTCGACCGCAAGAACTACCCGTATCCCGACCTGATGAAGGGTTACCAGATATCCCAATACGACCTTCCCATCGCCATCGACGGCCACCTGCAGATCGAGACCAACGGAGGGGCCAAGGCCATCGGAGTTACCCGAGTCCACCTAGAAGAAGACGTGGCCAAGATGCAGCACTTCCCGGGGGACGACGGGGGCTACAGCCTGGTCGACGTCAACCGCTCCGGCGTGCCGCTGATGGAAGTGGTGAGCGAGCCGGACATGCGCTCGCCGGAGGAGGCGCGCTCCTACCTGATGACGCTGCACTCCCTGCTCCAGTATCTCGGCGTCTCCACCGGCAATATGCAGGACGGCAGCTTCCGGTGCGACGCCAATATCAGCATCCGCCCGGCGGGCAGCGACGAGTTCGGCACTCGCACCGAGATAAAGAACATGAACAGCTTCCGGTCGGTGTACCAGGCCCTGACCTACGAAGCGCAGCGCCAGCAGCGCGTGGTCGAGGCCGGGGACCGGGTAGTCCAGGAGACGCGCGGCTGGCTGGAAGAACGGGCCGTGACCGTGTCCCAGCGCAGCAAGGAGGAGGCCCACGACTACCGTTACTTCCCGGAGCCTGACCTGCCTCCCTTGGACATCGCCCCCGAGTGGGTTGACCAGCTCCGGGAACGACTTCCCGAATTGGCGCCGGAGCGTTGCGCCCGCTTCCAGCAGGAATATGGCCTGCCCGAATACGATGCCCGTCTGCTGACCACCAGCAAGGCGATGGCCGACTACTTCGAGACCGCTACAAGAATCCCTGGATTGAACGGGGCCGTGCGAGACTCCCACGCCAAGCAGGTCAGCAACTGGATGCTCGGGGACCTCTCCGGGCTGCTGAATGCTGAGAATAGCGACATATCAGACTCTCCTGTATCTCCCGAACATCTGGTAGAGTTGATAGGACTGGTCGGCGATGGGACCATCAGCGTGACCATGGCCAAGACCGTGCTGGAGGAGGCCTACGGCACTAGCGCTTCTCCCCGGCGCATCGTCGAAGAGCGCGGCTACACCCAGATCAGCGATACTTCGGCCGTGGAACCCCTGGTGATCGAGGCCCTCGAAGCCAACCCTCGCGCCGTTACCGACTACCTGGGGGGCAAGGAATCGGCGGCCAAGTTCCTGGTAGGCCAGGTCATGAAGCTGGCGAAGGGGCAAGCGAAGCCCGACGTGGTAAACCAGCTGGTCACCGCCGCATTGGAAGAAGCCAGAGGCGAGCCTGCCTAGCCCCCTCAAGAGTCCCCTCCCCTTGAGGGGGAGGGTTAGGGTGGGGGTGAAGTGGTATTGAGCAGCTAGCCGAAGGAGTGAGGGCATCCCCGTTGGAGAAGAGAGCTTAGATGGATACAGCAATTCTCATAGTCCAGCTGCTGGTATCGGTGATACTGGTGCTGATCATTCTCGCCCAGGTCAAGGAGGGGAGCGGCGGGCTGTTCGGCGCCGCGCAATCCACCGTGCGCACCAGGCGTGGGGCTGAGAAGACCCTCTTCCAGCTGACCATCATCCTGTCGGTTGTCTTTCTGGTGATCTCGATAATCGTGGTCCGGCTGTGATTCCCGCGTAGACGCCCTCACCCTAGCCCTCTCCCAGAAGGAGAGGGGACTTTGCGGCGTTCCGTTGCGTTATGACCGCTCCTCTCCTGGTTTTCACCACCGATTTCGGCCTGTCCGACTCCTACGCCGGTGTCATGAAGGGTGTGGCCTTGGGCATCAACCCCGGCCTCCGCTTCGTCGATCTCACCCATCAGGTAACCCCACAGGACATCCGCCAGGGGGCGTTCGTCCTCGGAGTGAGCTACCGCTACTTCCCGTCCGACGCCATCCATGTCGCCGTCGTCGACCCCGGAGTGGGCACCGGCCGCCGTCCCATCCTGCTGAAGACTCCGCACGGCTCATTCGTGGCTCCCGACAACGGCCTCCTGAGCCGAGTCCTCTCAGGGTACCTGGCGGACCCTCCCACCAGCACAAACGACAAATCGGTGGCTCTGCCCGGCACAGTCCGTGCCTACCACATCACAAACCCGGACTACTGGGTGCATCCGGTCAGCAGCACCTTCCATGGCCGCGACATCTTCACCCCGGTTGCGGCCCACCTCTCCCGGGGCGTCCCTGCGGAGTCAATGGGTGAGCGCACGCATGAGCTGGAGTGGCTGCCCCTCCCACAACCCCGCATCACTCAGGAAGGCGTGAGCGGCGAGATCATTTATTGCGACACCTACGGCAACCTGATCAGCAACATACCCGCAACCCTGCTCGAGGGTAGGCGGGTTGCCGAGGTACGCATCCGAGGCCGCAGCATCCGGCGCCTGAACCGTACATTCCACGACGGCAACGCCCCCGGCACGCTGGTCGCCCTGTTCGGCAGCCACAGCTACCTGGAGGTTGCCGTTGCCAATGGGAACGCTGCCGCCGTTCTGGACTCAAAAGCCGGGGAACCGTTGACCGTCACATTCGCCTCCCAGTAGTCTCCTTCGACCACTGCCCGTCAATGACCCGGAGTCGTTTCTATTGACATCACTTGCCCTCATGCTAGTATTGGGAAAATTCGGCCTCATTCCAATCTGGTCGTAACCTGATTCAATCTCGCCTTTCGGGGGGAATATGGACCTCGACCGCGCCACCCTGTTGAAGCTCTATCGAACCATGAAGACCATCCGCGACTTCGAAGAACGCGGCATCCCGGAAACCGGCCAGCGCGGCATGTCCGCCTCCGTGCATTCGTCCGCCGGACAGGAAGCCGTGCCCACCGGCGTCTGCGCCAACCTCAACGACGACGACTACATCGGCAGCACCCACCGCGGCCACGGCCACTGCATCGCCAAGGGCGTCGACCCGAAGGGCATGATGGCCGAGCTGTTCGGCCGCGCCACCGGCCCCAACAAGGGCAAGGGCGGGTCGATGCACATCGCCGACATGAGCAAGGGGATGCTCGGCACCAACGGGATAGTCGCCGGCAGTGTGCCTCTCGCAGTCGGCGCGGCCCTTACCTCCAAGCTCCAGTACAACAATCAGCGGGTCGCGGTGGCCTTCTTCGGCGACGGCGGCGCCAACCAGGGCGTGCTCCACGAGTGCATGAACTTGGCCTCCGTCTGGAAACTCCCGGTGATCTTCTGCTGCGAGAACAACGGCTACGCCGAGTCCACGCCCGTCGAATACGCGCTGTCCACCAGCCGCGTCTCCGACCGCGCCGCCGGCTACGACATGCCCGGCATCCACGTTGACGGCATGGATGTCTTCGCAGTCTTCGACGCCGCCCGCGAGGCAGTGGCCCGCGCCCGCGCCGGCGACGGCCCGTCGCTGCTGGAATGCCGCACCTATCGCTACTACGGCCACACCGTCTTCGACAACCCGCTCTCCTACCGCACCCAGGAGGAGGAAGACCACTGGCGGGGCCGCGACCCCCTCAAGCTCTTCCGGGAGACCGTCATCCCCCAGGGCGAAATCACCGCCGAGGAACTTGACGCCATCGACGCCGAGGTCGGCGTGCTGATGGAGGAAGCGGTAACCTTCGCCGACCAGAGCCCGCTGCCGGAACCCCACGAGCTCTACGACGATGTTTACGTCGACTACCCCGTGGACATGATGCGCCGCGGCGCCAACATGCCCGTCTAACAGGAAACTCGGAGCAAGAGTCCCCTCCCCCTAAGGGGGAGGGATAGGGTGGGGGTGATTCCCTCCCCGCCAACCACCAAACAGGAGCGAGCGATGACGACAGCCACCGCCACCACCAGGGAACTGCAAGTACGCGAAGCAATCAACGAGGCCATCCGCCAAGAGATGGAGCGCGACGAGACCGTCATCATCATGGGCGAAGAGATCGCCGGGGGCGCGGGCCGCGAGCATCTTGGCATTGTCGACGCCTGGGGTGGCCCATTCCGAACCACCGTCGGACTGATCCAGCAATTCGGCAATCAGAGGGTGCTCGACACGCCATTGTCTGAGGCCGCCTTCGTCGGCACCGCCATCGGCGCCGCATCCACAGGCACGAGAGCCATTGCCGAGCTGATGTTCGTCGACTTCATCGGTGTCTGCATGGACCAGATGCTGAACAACGCCGCCAAGATGCGCTACATGTTCGGCGGCCAGGTCAAGGTCCCCTTCGTAATGCTCACCCGCATCGGCGCCGGATTCGGCAGCGCCGCCCAGCACTCGGAGTCTTACTACTCCATCTTCAGCCACATTCCGGGCCTGAAGGGGGTGATTCCCTCGGACCCCTATACAGCCAAGGGGTTGCTGATATCCGCGATCCGCGATGATGATCCTGTCGTGTTCTTCGAGCACAAGGGCCTGTACACCAACCGCGGCCCGGTTCCCGAAGAACCTTACACCTGGCCGATCGGCAAAGCTCGCACCGTCCGCGAAGGCACCGACGTAACCCTGGTGGGCCTGTCCAAGATGACCTGGACCGCCAACAACGCCGCCGAGGAGCTGGCCAAGGAGGGCATCAACGCCGAGGTCGTCGACCTGCTGAGCATTTCTCCCATCGACTACGACCACGTGCTGGAGTCCGTCCGCAAGACCCACCGGCTGGTGGTGGTGGACGAGGACACACCGGTCTGCAGCCTAGCCTCCGAGATCTGCGCCCGGGTCGCCGAGGAGGGCTTCGACTACCTCGACGCCCCGCCGTCCCGCGTGACCGCGCCCCATACCCCCGTTCCCTACAGCCGCGCCCTGGAGAACATCTACCTCCCCAACGAGGAGCGCGTAATCAGCACCGTGAAGGGCCTGTTCTGATAGTCCCCCGTCGTTAGAAGATGATCGCATCGGGCAGGTGATCGACCCGTCCCGTCCGCTTGGAGAACCTGTCCGGTTCCGAATTTTAGAATGCAGGGGCGCACGGCTGTGCGCCCCTGCGCATATTGCTGAGAACGGGCGACAGAGACGAGACCGCCTATGAGACGACCCGACTACAGCTGGTTGATCCTCGGTGCGGGATTCATGATCCTGTTCTTCAGCGGCGGGTCCCGTTTCGCCTTCGGGCTTATGCTGAAGCCAATGTCCGAGGACCTTGGGGTCAGCCGCTCCACGCTGTCGCTGGCGGTCACCATGTTCATGGTCGTCTCGGCGATCGCGATGCCTTTCGTGGGCCGGCTGGTCGATCGCTGGAGCCTGCGGGGCACGGTGGCCATTGGCGTGGTGATCGGCGCTGCCGGTCTAGCACTGATGGGGCAGGTCCACTACTCCTGGCAGGTGTTCCTCGTCTACGGGGTGGTCTACGCGCTGGGCAACTCCGCCACTTCCATCGCCCCGGTCGTGGTGATGGTCAGCCAGTGGTTCATCGAACGCCGCGGCGCCGCCACCAGCATTGCGGTATCCGGCAACGCCATCGGGCAGCTCGTTATTGTCGCCGCTCTCGCATCTGCACTGGCAGCACTGGGCTGGCAGTCCGCCTACACCGTGCTCGCCGTGGTCAACATCGCGATTCTCCTGCCCCTGGTCTTGCTGGTGGTCCGGCCGGGACCACCACCCGAGGCTCACGCTGCGCCCAGCGCCGACGATGACACCCTGCCTGAGTCGGGGTCTGATCCGGAAGTCCAGCCGCTGACCTTGCGGCAGGCGCTCTCCTCCAAGCCCTTCCTGCTGCTGGTGGGCATCTACACCATCTGCGGCTTTCAGGACTTCTTCGTCGCCACTCATGTCGTGGCCTTTGCCCAGGACCAGGGGGTGGGAGATGTGCTGGCCGGAAACCTGCTAGCCTGGATGGGCGTTATGGGGCTGGTGGGAGTGCTGGTTGCGGGGCTGATGGCCGACGCGCTTGGAGCTTCCCGCCCCACTGCAGTGTGCTTCGTCATGCGAATCGGCATCTTCGCGCTGATACTGCTGGCGCAGAACACGCCGGCAATAATGGCGTTCGGCCTGCTCTACGGCTTCACCTTCCTGATGACCGCGCCGCTGACCGTGGTCTTCCTCAGCAACATCTATGGCCCACACCGGCTGGGCACACTGACGGGAACCGTGTCCATGATCCACCAGATCATGGGAGGTCTCGGCGCACTGGCCGGCGGCTGGATCTACGACCTGACCGGAGCTTACGACGCGGCCTTCGTCCTGATGCTGGCTCTATCCCTCGCTGCCACGGCCATGACGCTGGTCGTCCGGGAGCCGCTGTTCAGGGGACGCCGCACCCCGCTTGGAGCCGCGGTCTGCTGAAGGAAGGCAGCCCAACGGGCACCTGGAATTGTTAGCAGACCCTACCAGCCTGTACTATGGAGAAGTGGACTACAACTGGGACGAAGCGAAGCGGATTTCCAATCTGGAAAAGCACAAGATTGACTTCCGGGAGATGGAACGCTTTGATTGGGACTCGGCCACGTCTGAATTTGACGACTACTATCCTGAGCCTCGATGGAGCGCAGTGGGGTACATTGGACTAACTCCCTATTTCGTTGTCTACACAATTCAAGGGGAAACATACCGGATTATCAGTCTGAGGAAAGCGACCAGACAAGAGGTTAGAGATTATGCCTCCTCTTAAACCAGGCACCATCCTTCCGGGAGAGGCCAAAGTCGAATTGACACAGGACCAGATCGACGAAATCGCCGGAACCGATATGACTTTCAATCAAGTGGAAGCCAAATATGGAGAGGACATCGCCATCAGAGTCGGCATCGCCAGGGATCCGGATACAAGGGAATTGACCGCCGAGGATTTCGCACGAATGCATCCTGCCCTTGAGGTAGTACCCGACCTGGTCGAGAATTCTCTGCGCAGGAAGTGCAGGGAGAATCCTTCCGGCAAAAGCTACACCACGGTCAAAATAGATAACGACCTGCTCCAGCACTTCCTGGACGAAGCAGGGCAGAGTTGGCATATCAAACTCAACGACACGCTACGCAAGGCGGTCTTCGGCCCCGAAGACGCCTAGTGGAACAGCAGGCCGCCGTTGACGTTGTAGGCTTGCCCGGTCACAAACGACGCGTCGTCGCCGGCCAGGAACGCCACCACGTTGGCAACATCCTCGGGCTCGGCTATGCGTCCCAGCGGGCTGGCCTGCGCCCCAGCCTGCACGATCTGGCCGCGGAACTCCTCCTGCGAGATTCCCCTCTCAGCGGCTTGGTCCCGCTCCCAGTAGCTCATCCTGTCGGTGTTGATCGGTCCCGGGCAGACGGCGTTCACCGTAATCCCGTATGGCGCCAGGTCCAGCGCCGAAGCCTGCGTCAGCCCAAGCACTGCGAACTTCGAGGCACTGTAGGCCGCTCCCGTGGCGCTCGCCTGCTTCGATGCGTTCGACGCGATGTTGATGATGCGGCCACCGTTGCCCGCCTCGATCATCCGCCTGCCGACTTCCTTCGTCAGCAGGTACGGGGCAGTGGTGTTGATGCGGAGGAAGTGCTCCCAGACCTCCTGCTCCAACTCGGTGACGGGAACCTTGTCCCTCCCGATGATGGCCCGGGCATTGTTGACCAGTATGTCAATCCGGCCGTAGTGGTCCATCACCTGGTCCACCATCCGTTCGATCTGCGCGGCATCCCCAAGGTCGCAGTAGGCGGGGAACGCCCGCACCCCCGCGGCCTCGACCTCTTCCCTAACGGCGTCGATGCCCCGCCAGCTGTTGCGCACCTCGGCGGGCGGCAGGTCCTCCGTCTCCCGGTGAACGTCGGTCAGGGCGATGTCCGCGCCCTGCCCGGCCAGCTTGAGCACCGTGGCGCGTCCAACACCCCGCATTCCGCCGGCGCCGGTAACCAGCGCCACCTTGCCTTCCAGTCCCGCCATTTCAGCCCTCCGGTAACTCTTCCGTACGGTTGAATTTTCGCCGCATTATAGACCACCGGCCGCCTTGACAGCGGAACCATCAGCCCTATCATAGGCCCAATCATCCCCGCCGGAGGTCACAATGGCGACTTCGCTGATCCGAGGGAGATACGTTATATGCGAGGCCGGGACCGGCCCCTCTGAGAGCCGCGTAATCACCGACGGAGCCGTGCTACAGCGCGACGGGGTCATCGAAGCCGTCGACGCCTACGACGAACTGAAGGACAGACCCGTGGACGAGGTCATCGGCGGCCCACGTTTCCTGGTAATGCCTGGAATGACCAACGCCCATCACCACGGCCGGGGCGTTTCCACCTTCCAGATGGGCACGGTGGATGGGTGCCTGGAGACCTGGATCGTGGAGGGCTGGGGGCGGCGCCCCATCGACTGGCGGTTGATCACGCTCTACACCGCCATCCAGATGCTCAAGTCCGGCACCACGACGGTGATGTACAACCATCCCCGCACTCCCACATCCGGGATGGTCGAGGAATGTGACGAGGTCCTCCGGGGATTCGGCGGCGCAGGAATGCGCACCGCCTTCTCCGTCTACTACCGCGGCCAGAACCGGGTCGTGTACCACGACGACGAGGCCTTCCTTTCCAGCCTGCCCGCCGACCTGGCAGGCGCGGTCCGGCAATACGTGGGCGCCACGGATATGTCCGAGGACGACTACTTTTCCTTCTTCGAGTCCTTCCGCGAGAGCCACGGACCTGAGTCCTCCGGCGGCCTCGTCTCCCTGCTGCTCAGTCCCAGCAACGTCCAGTGGGCCTCCGACGCGTTCTTCTTCCGCACCAAGGAGCTTGCCGCACAATACGGCGCCGCGGTACACATGCACCTGGTGGAAAGCTGGTACCAGAAGGAGTTCGGCATCCGCACCTGGGGCAAGACTCCCGTCGCCCACCTGGCCGACTTGGGCTTCCTCGGTCCCGAGCTGTCCTGCGCCCACTCGGTCTGGCTGACGGACAATGATATCGAGCTGCTGGCCGATGCCGGTACAACCGTCTGCCACAATCCCAGCTCCAACCTGCGGCTGAAGAACGGCATCGCGCCGGTCAACGCCATGCTGGCCGGCGGCGTCAACGTGGCGATGGGCACCGACAGCACCGCCATCAACGACGACGACGACATGCTCCAGGAGATGCGCCTGGCCTCGAAGCTGCACCGCCAGCCCGGCCTGGACCGTCCCGCGCTTAACTCCCACCAAGCCCTGCGCCTGACCACGGCCAACGCCGCGCGACCCACAGGGTTCGACGGTCGAATCGGCGTGCTGGAGCCCGGCCGTTACGCCGACCTGGTCCTGCTGGACTGGGACGCGATGACCGCCCCCTACTTCGAGGGCACCGGCGACTCCGCTGCCGACGCAGTGAACGCCGTGGTCTACCGCGGCAAGTCCGCCCACGTGGACACGGTCGTCATCAACGGCGAGGTGGTTCTCAGGGAAGGCAGGGCGGCCATCGCCGACGAAGAAGCGATCACCGCCGAGCTTCGCGAACAGTTGGCCCGGCCCATCGAACCGGAGACATTGGCCACACGGCAGATGGGGGCGCGGCTCCTGCCCTACATCGAACAATTCTACGACGACTGGGCCATACCCGCCGACGGCCCCCACTACCTCTACAACGGCCGCTCGTAGCCGCCGGCATTGGTCGGCCCGCGGCTATGGTAGTATGTTGACGGCGGCTCTCCGCCAAAAGAACTGTGCACGAGGAGGAACTTGCTTTGGCTACTGTAGGAAGCGGCAAGTACACCTACGAGGTAATCGAAGACTGGGCGCGTCTTCCGGACAACATCACCTTCGGGAATGTCAGCGCCGTGGCCACCGACTCCCAGGACCGGGTCTACGCCTTTCATCGCGCCGACCCTCCGGTCGTTGTGTTCGACCGCGACGGCAACTATCTGAGCTCCTGGGGCAGCGGGCGATACGAGAACCCCCACGGCATATACATTGCCGACGACATCGTTTACCTGACCGACCGCGAGGGCAGCATCGCCCAGAAGTGCAGCCTGGACGGCACTCCCCTGCTGACCATCGGCACCCCCGGCGTTTACTCCGACACCGGCTGCGAGGTGGCGGGCGAGGTCTGCCCCCGCTCCGCTGGGCCGTTCAACTACCTGACCGAGCTGGTGCCGTCGCCCAGCGGCGACCTGTATGTCTCCGACGGCTACCGCAACGCCCGCGTCCATCGTTTCAGCGCCGCCGGCGAGCTGATCTCGTCGTGGGGAGAGCCGGGCAAGGGAGGCCCCAACGAGTTCCACCTGCCCCACAGCCTCATCGTCGGCCAGGACGGGCGCATCTACCTCTGCGACCGGGAAAACAGCCGCGTGCAGGTCTTCTCCCCCGACGGTGAGTACATCACCATGTGGACCGATATGCAGCGGCCGCTGGATATTTCCCAGGACAGCGAGGGCATCTTCTACACCAGCGAGCGGCCTGAGGACGGCAAGCCGCCCCAGATCAGCGTCCTCGACGGCGAGGGCAATGTCCTGGAACGCTTCCCTGGCCGTTCGGCTCACGGCTCCTGGGTTGACGCCCACGGCGACCTCTACCTAGCCCTCACCGCCGAGAAGAGCATCGACAAGTACGTCCGCGTCGGTTAAGCCACACCACCCGCTCCCCGTTTCATAGTGCCCTCCCCCTTGAGGGGGAGGGACGAGGTGGGGGTGAACCGCTAAGCAAAGCAAGCCCACCCGGCGAAAAAATTCAACTGAAGACCGAGGAAGGGAAATGAGCACGGGCTCCAACCCCCGACAACCCGAATACCGAACTCTATCCGGCCTTGACGTCAAGCCGGTCTATGGCCCCGAATCTTCGGCTGTTATCGACTACGACCGTGACCTCGGCCGTCCCGGCGAATTTCCCTTCACCCGTGGGCCGTACCCGGACATGTACCGCGGCCGTCTCTGGACACGCCGCCAGATCGCCGGGTTCGGCACCGCCCAGGCCACCAACGAACGCTACCGCTTCCTTCTGGAGCACGGCCAGACCGGCATCAGCACCGACTTCGACCACCCGACCCTCACCGGCTACGACTCGGACCACGAGCTGGCCGAGGGCGAGGTCGGCCGACTTGGCGTCGCCATCGACACCGTTCGGGACATGAACGACCTTTTCCACGAGATACCCTTGGACCAGGTCAGCGTGTCCCTTACCATCAACCACCCGTCCATCGTGCTGCTCAGCATGTTCCTGGCGGTTGCCCGGGAGCGCGGCGTCGACTGGTCAGCCCTGCGCGGCACCGTTCAGAACGACTCTCTGAAGGAGTTCCACGGCCAGAAGACCTTCGCCCTGGGGCCTGGACCTTCCCTCAAGCTCACCACCGACATCGTCGAATTCTGCACCTCCCATGTCCCCAACTGGTACACCATATCCATTTCGGGCTACCACACAAGGGAAAGCGGTTCCGACGCAGTGCAGGAACTCGCGTTCACCATCGCCCAGGGGATGGCTTACGTGGAGTCGGCCCTCGCCCGCAATATGCCGGTGGACAGCTTCGCTCCCCGCCTGTCCTTCTTCTTCGGCGTCCACAACGACATCTTCGAGGAGATCGCCAAGTTCCGCGCCGCCCGCCGGATGTGGGCCCGGCTGATGAAGGACCGCTACGGCGCCGCCCGTTCCGAGTCCATGCGAATGCGCTTCCACACCCAGACCCTCGGCTCCACCCTCATGCGGCAGGATGCCCAGAACAACATCGCCCGCGGGACACTCCAGGCCCTGGCCGCGGTTTTGGGCGGGACTCAGTCCCTGCATGTCAGCGGATACGACGAGGCCTACGACATCCCGTCCGAAGACGCCATGCGGATGTCCCTGGCAACCCAGTTGATCATAGCCCACGAGTCCGGCGCCGCCGCCACGGCCGATCCGCTGGGAGGCTCGCTGTTCGTTGAGTCCCTGACCAACGACATCGAGAACGCCGCAATGGAATACATCGAGCGCATCGACGAGATGGGCAACGGCTCCATGCGCGACGGCATCCTGCAGGCCATCGGCAACGGCTACATCGAGCGCGAGATCGCCAGGTCGGCCTACGAGTACCAGCAGCGCATCGAGTCTGGCCGGCAGGTCATCGTCGGTCTCAACCAGTACCAGTCCGAGACCCAACAGAAGCTGGAGCTCTTCCAGTTCGACCCCGAAGAGGAGGAGTGGCAAAAGGCCCGCCTCGCCGAGGCCCGGAGCGGTCGCAGCGCCGCCGAAGTCCGCGGCGCTCTCTCAGCCCTGAAGCAGTCCGCAATGGACGACGCCAACCTCATGCCCGCCACCCTCGAGGCCGTCCAAGCCATGGCGACCGAGGGCGAGATCCTCGACACCTTCCGGGAAGTCTACGGCGAGTACGTCGACCCGGGGGTGTTCTAGCCAAGAGAAGAAATGAGTCAGATTGATACTTACTCCGCGTATTAGGGCGCGTTTCTTCTAATCAGGTTGCTATCTATATGGAAATAGTGCCCAATCAAAATTTCAGAGACGCCCGTAGCATCCCGGCAAGGTTCAATAGGTCAGACCCTCGATCTGAATCATTCCACGAGCCAGAGGTGATTGTCGATTTGAGGGAGTGCGCCCGTATTCACTCGCCCGCCGTGCTGTGGTGCGTGGTCTACCTCTTGCTGGCCCAGCGACGAGGCAGCGAATGTTCACTTCTGGCGCCTAGGGATACCGGAATGTCGTCGTATCTGAGGGATGTAGGGCTGTACCGTATCCTTGACGCAGAGAGGGTAACGATAGAGTCCACCGATAGTAGCACGCTTTACCTCATAGACATTGTGCTGCCATTAACCCGATTCAACAGCACGACTGAGGCTGAGGATTTGACTAATCAAATTCATTATTCCCTCAGTGAATCGAGGCAAGGCCCTGTCACCATCTACGACGTACTTTACGAGACATTTTCAGAGTTGGCGAACAACGCGGCTGAACACTCAGTATCGGATATAGGGGCCTTTGGATTGGTACAATTTGACAAAGAGAATGACAACCGGTTTGTATGTGCAGTGGCCGACGGGGGTATTGGTATTCAGGATTCTCTCCTTCGTAATCCCCAGCATCGAGAATTTGTCGACTACGAATGGGCAGCCATGGAGCGGGCCACTGAGGAATTGGTCAGCGGAACTCAGGATTCGTATCGCGGCATCGGCCTCTACGAAACCGTTGAAAAAATGCGGATTCCTGGGAGGCAGCTCATTATCCATTCTGGAAACGGAATTATCAGCAAAGGCGAAAAGTTAACAACTCGCATTACCAGTACGAAATTGTTTCCCGGTACAATGGTATACATCTCGATTCCAACCTGAGCAGGCAGAAAATGAAAGGCGTTAAAGTGTTCGATGTTTTGCGCAAACCTGTCTTGACATCCCGCCAGTCCGCAAGACGCATCAAGCCCTCTCTTTCGGAAGAAACGCATCACCCCCTATGCTTGGATTTTTCCGGCACCCATGGTATCTCTCCGTCTTTCATTGATGAGGCGTTAAGAGTGGCCGAGGAGTACCTCGGTCACTCTGGCCGCAGAGATACAACGGTGATATTCGCTCATACTCCGGCTACTCTTTCATCCAGCCACCACGCCATCGCCAGGGCCCACGGCAGAACACTGGTGGTGACGGAGAGCGGAGACTGGGAGTTCCGCAAAATCTGATGCCGCACACAGGCTTGGCAACCTGGAAAAAGGCGACATATATTGAGTAACCTTAACCAGACAACGCCCCCCAGGGTCCTTCTGGCCAAGCTTGGGCTGGACGGCCACGACCGTGGCGTCAAGGTCATCGCGCGGGCCATGCGCGACGCCGGCATCGAGGTCGTCTACATGGGTATGCGGGTCACTGCCGACCAGGTGGCCCAGACCGCCCTGCAGGAGGACGCAGACGTTGTGGGGGTAAGCATCCTCTCCGGCGCTCACATGCGCCTCATGCCCCGTCTGACAAAGGCCCTGGATGACCGCGGATTGTTGGGAGACGTCCTCCTTCTCGTCGGCGGCACCATCCCCGAGGACGACGTGGAACCCCTGCGGGAAATGGGCGTCCACGGCGTCTTCCCTGTCGGGAGCTTCACGTCGGAGATGATCGACTTCATATTCAACAACGTCTCGCGGAACCGCTAGGCAGGCGTCCGTGACTACCACATCTGCCTGGCCGCCCACCTATCCCGGCGAGTACCTGCCGCCCGCATCGCAGGAGCATTGGTCTCCCGAACTGGAGACCATGCCGCCTGAGCAGCGTGACGAAGTGATCCTGGCCAAGCTCAAGGAACAGGTGCGATACGTCTACCGGAACTCCGGCTTCTACCGCGAATTCTACGCGGATGCCCCGGTGGACCCTGAAAACCTGGCCAGCCTGGAAGAGTTCGCGCAGCTGCCCATCCTGACCAAGGAGGAAATACGGCGTGAACAGGAGGAACACCCGCCCTATGGCCGTTTCCTGTGCATCCCGCCATCCGATGTCTTCCGTGTACACGGCACCTCCGGCACCACCGGCCGCCCGACGGTGTTCGGCATCGGCCGCGACGACTGGGACCGCATCGCCGAAGCCCACGCCCGCATCCTGTGGGGCGCCGGGCTCCGTCCCGACGACATGGTGATGGTCGCCGCCGTCTTCAGCCTGTATGTCGGCAGCTGGGGAGCGCTTGTCGGGGCCGAACGGCTCGGCGCCACCTGCTTTCCGTTCGGCAGCGGCGCCCCAGGCCAGACCGAACGGGCCGCCGAGTGGTGCGCAATGGTCAAGCCCTCTGCCCTGTACGGCACCCCGTCATACGCCCTCTACCTCGCCGAGACCGCCCGCCAGATGGGACTTGACCCCCTCGAAGATTTCGGCTTCCGGTTCATGTTCTTCTCAGGGGAACCCGGCGCCAGTGTCCCCGCCACGCGCAAGCTCATCGAGGACACCTTCGGCTGCTACGTTGTGGACCAGGGCAGCATGGCCGAGATGACCCCCTGGATGAGCAACTCCGGCTGCCGCCACCTGGACGGGGGAATGCACCTCTGGCAAGACATTGTCTATACCGAGCTGGTCGACCCGGAAACCCGCCGGAACCTGCCCATGGGCGCTGAGGGAGTGCCGGTTTACTCCCACACCGAGCGTACCTCCCAGCCGATGATCCGTTACTGGTCCGGCGACATCGCACAGTGGGAGATGATCGACTGTCCCTGCGGGCGCACCTACCCTACCCTGACCCGCGGCATCTACGGCCGGGCCGACGACATGATCATCGTTCGCGGCCAGAACGTCTTTCCATCCCGTATCGAGGACATCCTGCGCAGCATGGACGTCTTCGGCGGCGAGTTCCGGCTGCTCCTCGAACGTGAGCGTGGCGAGATGGACCGCCTCACGGTGCAGACCGAAGTCCTGAGCGAGGTTTTCGCCAGGCGGGAGACCGATCCCTCGGCCCTGGAGCCGGTACAGGAAGAGATCACCAGCGCTCTGCGCCGGGCCCTTGGCGTCGGCGTCGCGGTGGAACTGAAACCGGCCGGGGAGTTCGAGCGTACACAGTTCAAGGCACGGCGCATCATCGACCGGCGCACGATCTGATTTCAACGCCTGATTCCACTCTTCGGCAGGACTCCCCAATGACATCACGGCGCACTCCCTGGGCCACGCTGAACCACGATCTCGGCGAGACGGTCGACATCGTGCGCGATACCGTGCACCAGTTCACCAGCGCCGAGATCGCTCCACGCGCCGATGAGATCGACCGGACCAACGAGTTTCCCAGGGACCTCTGGCCCATGCTGGGAGACCTCGGCCTGCACGGCATAACGGTCTCGGAAGAGTACGGCGGGGCCGGCCTGGGCTACCTGGCCCACACCGTCGTCATGGAAGAGGTCTCACGCGGCTCCGCCAGCGTCGGCCTCTCGTACGGGGCTCACTCCAACCTGTGCGTCAACCAGATCTTCCGCAACGGCACGGACGACCAGAAGCGACGCTACCTGCCGCCGCTGATTTCCGGCGAGCACGTGGGCGCCCTCGCCATGAGCGAGCCCGACGCCGGCTCCGACGTGGTCAGCATGAAGCTGCGCGCCGAAAAGCGCGGCGACCGCTACATCCTGAACGGCAGCAAGATGTGGATCACCAACGGCCCTGAAGCCGACACCCTCGTCGTCTACGCCAAGACCGATCCCGACGCCGGCTCCCGGGGCATCACGGCCTTCCTCATTGAGCGCGGCTTCGACGGCTTCGACCCGTCGCCCAAGCTGGACAAGCTGGGAATGCGCGGCTCCAGCACCAGCGAACTGGTCTTCGAGGACTGCGAGGTGCCGGAAGAGAATGTTCTGGGGGAAGAGGGCCGCGGCGTCGCCGTTCTGATGAGCGGCCTCGATTTCGAGCGCCTGGTATTGACCGGAGGACCGCTGGGCATCATGCAGTCCTGCCTTGACGCCGTGGTGCCTTATGTACACCAGCGTGAGCAGTTCGGCCAGCCCATTGGGGAGTTCCAGCTCATCCAGGCCAAGCTGGCCGACATGTACACCTCCCTATCCGCCTGCCAGTCCTACGCCTACGCCGTCGCCCGTGCCGCCGACCGGGGGCTTATCTCACGCAAGGACGCCGCAGGCTGCCTCCTGTTCTCCGCCGAGCAGGCCACCCGGATGGCCCTGCAGGCTATCCAGACCCTGGGCGGCAACGGCTACACCAACGAGTTCCCCGTGGGGCGTCTGCTTCGAGACGCCAAGCTGTACGAGATCGGTGCCGGCACCAGCGAAATTCGCCGGATACTCATAGGACGCGAGCTCTTCAGGGAGACTCAGTGAATCGCGTTTCCCTCTGGTCCGTTCTGCTCCTGGCCGGCCTGATCGCCGCGTCGTTCTCGGCCTGCGGCTCGGAGCCCACGCCGACACTGCCCTTCGCCATCAACCCGGCGCCGACTGCCACGCCAATCCCCGCGCAGGACACGACGGAGAGGCAGCCCACCGGGGCCCCGGCAACCGATGCCCCGACGGAGATGCCCGCCGATCCCACCGCGGCCCCGGTCTATCCTGCTCCGCCCACGCCTCTGAACGCAGACGATCTGGCCCACCTGCCTGACGATCCTACCGAGCTGATGTTCGCTACCTTCGATCATTCCCTGGCCTACATTGGCCGGAAAATGGCCTACTCCCACAACCCCGCCTTCATCCCCGTGATCCTTGAGTTCATGCGGTTCCAGCAAAACGAAGAGGCCCGTCTCACCCTGGCGTCCTTCATCGTACGCATCCGCGACAGGATACCGGAAGGCAGCTTTGCCATCGTCCCGCCCGGTGAGGACAACTGGGCATACTGGGTCAGGTGGCTGGCGGAAAACCCGGAAGTCTCCCCTCCTCCCGGTTACGACGGGTGGAAAGGGCAACTCTTCAGCATCATCGACGAACCTATGGGCGAGTTCATGTACCCCGGCGTGCCTACCACGATCCGCCTGGAGGAGATCGTCTGGGGCGGAGTTCGAAGGGATGGCATTCCGGACCTGCAATTCCCGCCCCACATCACTCCGGAAGAAGCGACCTATCTGGAAACGGGCGACCGCGTCTTCGGCGTGTCGATCAACGGCGAGCACCGCGCCTACCCGTTACGGGTGCTGAACCCCCACGAGATGGCCAACGACATCGTGGGAGGGGTGCAGTTCGCACTTGCCTATTGAACCCTTTGCGGTTCTGGAATCGTGTATTCCACCGAGATCAACGGGAAGCCGACGGAGTTCGGAACATCAGGAATGCTCTATCGCAGCAACAAGCTGATGTATGACCGCGCCACCGAGACCCTCTGGAACCAGTTTATCGGCGTGCCCGTGGTTGGCCCTCTCGCCGGCAGCGGCATCAGGCTCAAGGTCCTGCCAAACGTCCTGACCACCTGGGGAGAGTGGCTGGAGGAACACCCCGACACCACCGTCATCAGCAACGACACCGGTGTTTATCCCCCAGACTTCTACCGCCCGGAGTGGGACATGGACTCCATTTACTTCTCCTACCGCACCGACCCCGGCACCATGTTCCCCGTGGCGGGCATCAGGGAAGGTCTGCCCATCAAGGAGCAAGTATTCGGCCTGGTATTCGGAGACGCCGCGCGGGCCTACGCGCGCCCCGACTTGATGCAGGCGGGCATATTGAACGATAGAGTCGGCAGCCAGGACGTCGCCATCGTAGCCGTGCAAGGCGCCGGCATCCGGGCCTTCGATCGCCAGGGCCTGCACTTCGAGGCGGCCCCGGACGGCCAGCTCCGCGACGAAAGCGGCCAGCTCTGGCGGATCGCAGAAGACGTCCTAGTGAACATTGACGACCCCGGCATGGCACTGGCCAGACTGCCCTCCCGCGACGCCTACTGGTTCGGCTGGCAGTCCTTCTACCCGCATACGGAACTATGGGAACCGTAGAGGGAGTGCGGCATGTTCCCCCTCCTTCCATGAGGAGATTAGGGAATCCTTCCACCTTCACACGTAACACTGGCAGCCCTGAGCGGGTCTGCTCCATGTTCCCTCTCTCGGAGGAAGAGGGTTAGGGCGTCCCCCGATGGCTAAAGACCCACGGCTCCGGCTTATTCCCACACACTTCATTCGCCTTCAGGTGCGTGTGCCTATCGCCAGGGACCCAACCCGTCATCCCTGCGAAAGCAGCGATCCATCACCAGCGCGTATTCCCCAACCTCGTGGCTTGACCACCTGAGCCTGCTCCGTTTTGCAAAATCCCTTCTTTGTTCCTATCGGAGCGTTTGTGTCCTACAATACGGACGGCCAAATTCCGGCAGTGAAATCGGAGGTTACTATGCCCAGAAACACACCTACCCTCACTCTTGAGGAAGCAGAGGCCATACTGGCTGGCGCCAAGGCCAAGGTGCTCGAGATGGGAGTCAACATGAGCATCTCGGTGGTGGACCCTCGGGGCGACCTGATTACAATGATGCGGACCGACGGGGCTTCGTGGCGCACTCCGCCAATCTCCCGCGCCAAGGCGGTTGCGGCATCCTGCTTCGGACGCGCCAGCGGCGAGCTGACCGAGAACGCGCTTGCCCCGGTCTTCCGCGGCCTCATGGCGATGGAAGGCGGCCACATGATTCCCGGCCAGGGCGCCCTGCCGGTGTTCAGGGACGGCGTGCTGGTGGGCGCCGTAGGCGGCAGCGGCGGCACCGCCCAGGAAGATGAAGACGCCTCACGCGCCGGAATCGAAGGCGCCGGCTTCTCCGCTACGCCGTAACAAGCCAAGCGACACCGATCCCTTCCAAACAGTAGGGGCGCACAGCCGTGCGCCCCTTTTCGTCGTCTCCATCACAGTCCAGGCTGTGCGGTACTGACTACCGTTTCTGGTAAACCTGGAAGCGATGCCGGTTGGTCTCCACCACGTAAAGACGACCTTCCCGGTCCAGCGACACCGCCACCGGCCCCCAGAAGTACGGCTCCGTCTGCGACGATATATGGTACGGCGTGTTCAGGTGCGGCGGCAGCTTGGGCATCAGGTCGGACCGGTCTCGCTCCGCCTTTTCCTCCGGGTTCACTGCCAAGTATTCCATGGCCCACTTGGACTCCGTGGCCTCGCCGCGCAGCAGTACCCGGAAGTCGCCATTAGCGTCCAGCACCTGCACCCGCTCGTTTCCCCAGTCCGCTATGTAGATGAAGCCCTCGTCATCTACCGCTACGCTCGTCGGCCGCTGGAACTGTCCTTCGCCGTCGCCGGTTGAACCGAAGGCGGCCAGAAACTCGCCGTCTGCCGAGAATTTTTGCACCCGGTCATTGCGCCAGTCCGCGACATAGACGTTGCCTGCGGAATCGGTGGCGGCTCCCCAAGGCAGGTTGAACTGCGAAGTCCCGCTTCCTTGCGAGCCCCACTTGCCCAAGAACTGGCCGTCGGAGGTGAATTTCTGCACCCGCGCGTTGTGCTGCTCGACAACATACACTGAGTCGTCCGACCCAACGGCAATGCCCGCAGGCCCGTTCAACTCCCCGTCGCCGCTGCCCTGGCTGCCCCACTTGCGAAGGAAATTGCCGTCGGCGTCGAAGACGGTTACCCGGTGGTGCATCTCGTCGGTGATGTACAGATTGTCTTGGCTGTCAAATGCCATGCACACCGGCCAGCGGAACTGCGTATCGCCGTTGCCCGCCCCGTCTCCGAACTCGTACAGGTAATCTTCGTCGAGAGTCAGCACACCCACCCGGATGGCGGACGCTCGGGCCGGGTCGCAACGGTTGAGCACGAAGATCCGCCCGTCCCTGCCGACGGCCAGGTCATAGGGATTGGCAAAGCCCCGGCCGTTCAGGCCGTTGTTCACAATGCCGATTGTCTTCAGATAGGCCAGCGTTATGCTGGACGACTGCGTCTGCGTGGTCACTTGTCCTCGCAAAAAGCCCTCCCCCGTTGCGAGGGAGGGCTGAATCTGGTCTGATCTTGTTACGCCAGTTGAAATTCGCGGGTGGCTGCAATCAAGCGCAGCATATTGCCCACACGCTGCTCCGACTCGTCGCCCGGCTCCCGGTCCCGCAGATCCAGGTCGCCCTGGCGCGCGGCGTAGTTTACCAGCACTTCCCGCGTGTCCTCGCTCACGGCGATGGGACCCAGCAGGTCCACGCAGCCGTCGGCGAATTCGGCGGGCGACAGCACACCGCTGCCAGTCGCGGCGAGCCTGTCGATGATCGCCCGTACGCCGGGGCTGCTGACATCGGACAGCTCCTTGGCCGCGAAATTCACGCGCTCCACCAGCGAGCCGCTGTCAATCCATTCGATGCCCTCGTGCCAGCCCTCGACCGTGGGCGGCTGCAACAGTCCCTGGCCCATGTACAACATGTTGTTCGACACCCGCTCGATTCCCAGCTCGGGGGTCTGGTGGCTGCCGGCCATCCGGACGGCCCCTACAACCATCTCCACCGGCCCCTTGACCCGGGCGAACCGCGCGTCGCCGGACTTGAAGTACTCGGAGTTGAACAGGGTCCGCAGCACGTCCTTGATCTGGTAGCCCGACTCGAAGTAGGTCTCCTTCATCGCCGCAATGCACCGGGCGCCCTGCTCGTCCACTTCGTCCGCAGCGAAGAACTGGAACAGCCTCGTGCAGATGAACTCCGCGGTGGCGTCCTGCTTCGCAATGATGCGGATGATGTCCTCTCCGTTGAAGTTGCCGGTCTCTCCGAGGAAGGTCTTCTCCCCGTCGTCGTGGTCTTCTTCACGGTAATCGAAGTGCCACGCGATCCGGCCATAGGGCCAGATCGAGTCCTTGTAGGCCCGGACGGACATGTACTCGGCGTTGCCCAGCGTCCACCCGGTAAACGCCCGGGCGCACTCCTTGATGTCGTCCTCGTTATAGTTGCCGATGCCCATTGAGAAGAGTTCCAGCAGCTCACGGCCATAGTTTTCGTTGATCGCGTCGCCGTGGTTGTCCTGGTTGTCCAGCCACACCAGCATCGCCGGGTCCCTGGATATTTCCAGAAGCATCTCATCGAACGCGCCCAGCCCATTGCGACGGAACATTTCCACCTGGTTAAGCTGCGACCGGGCCTGGTTCAGCTTGGTGTAGCCAGTGGCGAACAGCCCGTGCCAGAACAGGGCCATTTTCTCTTCCAGCGGACTCTCCGTAGAGATCATCTTGTACATCCAATAGGCGGCCGACCCGGCCAGGTCCCGCAGCTCCGACTGCTCAACGTGGTAACGGCGTATCAGGTCGTCGGGCATGGGGTTGGCATTGGAGGTGTCCAGCAGCTCCTCCACGGTGGCCTCGTAGCCCTGTTCCATGCAGCGCTCCAGCTCGTCGCGGTTGGCGCCAAACCCGGCCCGCCGCATCAGGTGGGCCATCAGGGCAATGTTGCTGTCGTTCATTTCAGACCTCGTGCTCAAGGATTTTTCGCCCGCAAAAAGGGTGGATGATGAACAATGTCCTAGTATTGGGAAGCGTGACTTTTTCCGTTTCGCTCCAGAGATGGAGGCGGCTCATCAAACGGCTGTCCAGCGGCTTCGGCATCCAGCCTCCGCTGGTTCCAAGCCTGCCACCTTTCGTGGGCCCGTGCTTCGCCTTCAGCTTCTCGTTCCGCCTCCCGTTCCATCTGTCTCCTTCGGCGACGTTCTATTAGTCCATCAAATATGACCACGAAGTACACCTCCGTGAGTATGACGCTTTCTGCCGCAATTACTGCAATGCCCGGCCCCGCGTCGCTGCCTATGGCGAATAACGTTTCCGCCCAGCTGTCCTTGGTCACGACGGCTGTCTCATACCATACTGCCAATCCCAGCAGGACAACAGTCTGTATCGAAAAGATGGCGAAATACAGCCTTGCGCCATTGATCGGGTACCGTCCAGATAGAGACCCGGCGTTCCGGGTCAGGCGTTGACATCTCCTAGTTGTTTGTTAATTTGCCTCTGCGGTTAATTGCGGAAAAGGTCCAACTGCTCGAACTGGCCGTTTACGATGGGATCGGGGTCCAGCCCCATCCACTTGTCGAGGATGGCCGAGTATGTCGAGCGGAAGTCGTTGTTGGGGCGGAGGTCGCCGTTCAGCTGCTCAGCCTCGTGCAGCGAGGGATATTCGCCGTAGAGGCCGCCGATCACCGATCCGCCGATCAGGAAAGCGACGCCGCCGGAGCCGTGGTCGCTGCCGGTGCCGTTGTCCCTGATCCGGCGCCCGAACTCCGAGAAGATCAGCACTGCTGCGTCGTCCTCCCGGCCGTGCGCCTTCAGGTCCTCCATCAGGCTGCCCACCGAACCGGCCACGTCGTCCCACAGCTGAGCGTGCGTCGGCAGCTCGCCGGAGTGCGTGTCGAAGCTGCCGTGCTGCGTGTAGTAGACCTTGGTGCCGAGGTTGGCCAGGAACACCTGCGCGATGCTTTTCACGTTCTTCGAGAGCGAGTCAGCGCGGTATTCCACCGTGGAGGAATACTGCTCAGGGGCGGTGCGCAGGATGTCCGCGCCCACATAGGCGTCCTGCCCGGTCTTGCTCAGCAGCGACATCACCGGGTCGCGCCCGGCCACGTTGCCGTACATCCGTGAGAACGCCTCCAGGGTGAACATGCGAAGCTCTTCGTCCTCGATGTCGGGGAAGAGACCGTAGGTCTCCAGGTCTCCAACCGAAGCCACGGAAACGCCGGGGCACCCTAGCGCCCGGGGCAGCCCGCGCCCGAAGTTCACCGCCGTCAGCACGTTATCGCCCTGCGGGTCCATCTCGCGAACGGCCCGGCCCAGCCAGCCCTCGGTCCCGATGGCGTCGGGCTCGGCAGTGTGCCAGATGTCCATGGAGCGGAAGTGGGAGCGGTTCGGGTTCTCGTAACCGATACCCTGGATCACCGCCACCTTCCCTTCGTCCCACAGCGCCTTGATCGGCGCCATGCTTGGGTTGAACCCGATTTCGTCATTCAGCGGCAGTACCCTGTCCTGCGGGATGTGCACCGTGGAGCGGGAATCGTAGTACTCGCCGCTGCCGTACGGCACGACGGTGTTCAGGCCGTCGTTCCCGCCGCTGAGTTGTATTACGATCAGTCCCTTTTCGCGTTTGTTGCTTGTCATTTGTTGAATCCTCGCGAACCTTGCCGGATTGTCCTAAATTTACTATGAGCGGCCCTTTCGGGCAAGTTTGGCCGCTTCCGGAAATGCCCGGATAAGGCTGCTTCTCTCGCCATCCAGGGGCAGACCAACCGCTCATACCGCCACTTTGAACACCCTGTTGGCCTCATGCCGCAGTTCGGAATGAAAGTCTGGGTGCGCAATGGCAATCAGCTCCTGCGCCCGCTCCCGCAGGGACTTCCCTCGCAGGTAGGCGATGCCGTGTTCCGTGACCACGTAGTCCACCAGCGTGCGCGGAATCGTCACCGCCGCGCCTCCCGGCAGCGTCGGCACGATGCGCGACACCCTCTCGCCCTCCACCAGGCTGGTTGAGGGCAGTACCGAGATGGAACGCCCTCCCCTGGAATAGTTGGCGGCGATGGAAAAGGCCGTCTGTCCGCCGACCCCGCTCCAGATCATGCTGCCTATCGTCTCCGCCGCCACCTGTCCCGTCAGGTCGATCTGGAGCGCGTTGTTGATCGCCACCAGGTTGTCCTGTTGCAGGAGGTATCGCACATCGTCGATGTATCCGAACTCGTACAACTCGAACGCCGGATTCCCGTCGATGATGGCCAGTTCTTCCTCGGGCACCAGCGCGATGCTGGCCACCACCTTGCCCTGGTGCCGGGTCTTGTACTTGCCGGTCACGACGCCATCCCGCACCAACTCGGCAATTCCGCCCGTGATGATTTCCGTTTGTATCCCAAGGTCCTGCTTCTCTCCGAGAAACGCTCCCATGGCCGAGGCGATGGTGCCAATGCCGATCTGTATAGTGTCCCGGTCGTTGATTAACTCGGCCGAGACCAGCGTGCCGATAATTTCGGTGACCAGGTTTTCCTCGTCCGACCTCGGCGCAACGGGGAGCGCTCCCGATGGCGCTGCCGCCTCGCACAGCCGGTCCAGCTGCGACACATGAACATAGTTGTCGCCGCCGGTACGGATGAAATTCTCATGCACCTCCGCTATCACTGTGCCCGCGCTGCGGCAGTAGGAAGGCGAGAAGAACACCCCGGGCCCGAAGCTGCAATACCCGTGCCGGTCGGGGGGCGACACCGGCAGCATGTAAACATCCGGCCGCGCCACGAACCCGTCGGGAGGAATGTCCGACCTCCAGCGAGCCACGGGGCGGTATTCGACCTCGCCCGCGTTTGCCGCCGCCCGGTCGGCCGGGGTGGCGTAGAGGTCGTGCAGGGTGAAGGGACCCTCATCACCCGGCTGCACCCAGGGGAAGAGCGGCGCCGGGTGGTCTACCCGGACTTCGTTCAGCTCGGCGCGACGGTCGTACAGCGCCTGGCAAAGCGTGTAGGGTGTGCAATTGATGGCCGCGATTGCCACCGTGTCCCCCGACTTCACCGCCTGCACCGCGTCCGCAGGGCTCATCAGCTTGTCGGACACCATCTCCCGCCAGTTCATCGCCTCCGCCTCCTTTTAGCTGGTTCAGACGGCATATTGGGCTATTCCGGCCCTTGGACAAGACGATTGATAATAGGGATTTTCGGTTTACAAGGCGAACATAATACGGATATGATAATAAATCAAATTCCCCAGACCGAGGGGAGGTTGTTCTATGGTCACAGCGCCTGAGAATTCCCACGTAGTCCACTCCGAGTACGATGTCATCTTCCTGCACGACCAGGAGGTGCAGAAGGACGACCTGCGCCGGCTCTACGAGAACGCCAAGCGGGACCAGTGGAACGCCTCCACCTACATCGACTGGGCCAGGCCGGTGGACCTGGAACAGGGATTCGTGGCTGACGAGCTGATCGACATCTACGACTCCCCCTACTGGCACAAGATGAACGCCAAGGAAAAGCAGGAGATGAACCGCCTGTTCTCTGCCTGGCGGCTCAGCCAGTTGTTCCACGGTGAGCACGCCGCCGTGCTGGTCTGCTCGCAGCTGGCCAACGTCCTGCCCGACTCCGACACCAAGTTCTTTATGTCCACACAGGTGATAGACGAGGCACGACACACCGAGTTCTTCCAGCGCTACCTGCACGGTCGGGTGGGCCAGGTCTACGAGCAGTCGGACGTGGGCCGCGAGCTTTTCGACTACATACTCAGCGACCCCCGCTGGTACATCAAGGTCATTGGCCTACAGCTGGTAGGCGAGACCTTCGCCGTTGCCCTGTTCAAGATGCTGGCCGAGACCGCCAAGGACGACCTGCTGCGCGAGGGCTGCAAGCTCATCCTGCGAGACGAGTCCCGCCACATGGGGTTCGGGATGCTCAGCCTGCCCGAGCAGGTGCAGCAACTTTCCCCGAAGGAACGGGAGGAGATGGAGGACTTCACCATCCATTTCCTCCGCAACACCCTTACCGGCGGATTCCCCAGGGAAGCCTACCTCGACATGGGCTTCAACAACCACGAGATCGACGAGATTCGCCAGATGCGACGCGACAGGGCACAGAGCAGCGACTTCATCCTGTTCCGGCAGCTGTTCAAGCGCGAGATGCACAACACCCTTGTGAACAACCTGTTCAAGTGCGGCGTCCTCAGCGAAAGCGTCCGGGAGCGCCTCGAAAACGAGCTCCGCGTGGATGTCGAGGGGAACCTGCCGGGGGCTGAGTAAAAGAAAATTATGTCCAATTTTAGACACTGAAATAGAAAAGGCCTCAGACTGAGCGGGGCCTTTGAGTTCAGGCAATCAGCTACTTCCGGAACAGTTTCTTCGGGAGTCCCGACTGCCGCCTTATGTTATCCAGTGTGCCTTTCGGTACATCATTGCCCTCTTGGTCATAGGACAAAGTCACTACCCAAGTCCTACCGCTGTGTTTACCTTCCCAGATTGTATGTTTCCCTTTCCCATCCCGCTTATAAGAGAATTCGTTGTTTCTCAGTATCTGCAAGACCTCCCGATACTTCACTGAGCAGTGTTCCACGCAACCGTAGGCTGGAAGGTGTCGTAGCGATGGGCAGGTCTAACACACAAGAGATTCAGAAGACCGTAAACCCTGTATAGGAACTCCAGCTTCAAACGCAGGCCAAGAGGGGCCTTACGGCTCAAAAGTCTAGTCCGGTCCGGTTCAGGCAATTCGGAGACGTAAGAGATGTAGGTTTCTATAGCGTCCTGAATCTCGTTTCTAACTTCCTCAAAGCTCTTACCGTGAGCAACGAGGTCAAAGTCAACGCAGAGCGCTTGCCATTCTCCTTCGTGCCCCCAAGCGTAGCAGGTAGCTGTTCCTTTCATCGCCTTATTCTCCCGGAGCCTTAAACATACTTGCTATCACTCGATGTTTTTATGGTACAAACCTGCTTAGCGAAGTGTCAATGCGAAAGTCGTCCGCAGAACCGTAGAGGGCTTTGCCGCTGGATGGGTAACTGGGACCTCTGTATCAAGAGTCGGATTCCTGTATCATAAGCTAAGGAAAATTGGGGCTTGCGGTGAAAATTATCCTCACCTTTTTTGGAAGGGCATTTTCGGAATAGTTACATTTTCCTAAAGGACGGTCAGCCATGCATGTAGGTATGTCCACAGTGTTCCAGAACCCCGACAAGCGATTGACCGACTACGAGGTCTACCGCAATGAGCTGCGGCTGGCTGATCTCGCCGAGCCGCTGGGATACGAGTCCATCTGGGGCGTGGAGCACCACTTCACCGACTACACCATGTGCCCGGACGTGTTGCAGTTCCTGTCCTACATGGCGGGCCGCACTGAGCGCGCCAAGCTGGGGTCGATGGTGGTCGTGCTGCCCTGGCATGACCCGGTGAGGGTGGCCGAAGAGTTCGTGATGCTGGACAATCTGAGCGACGGGCGCGTGGTCGTCGGCGTCGGACGTGGGCTGGCGAGGGTGGAATACCAGGGATTCCGGCTGGACATGAACCAGTCGCGGACCCGGTTCAACGAGTCCGCCGAAATGCTGGTCAATGCCCTGGAGGAGGGTTTCGCCGAGTTCGAGGGCGAGTTTGTGCGACAGCCGCGGGTGGAGATTCGCCCCAACCCGTTCAAGACCTTCGAAGGCCGCACCTATGCCGCCGCCATCTCCCCCGAGTCCAGCATCGTGCTGGCCCGGCTGGGGGTGGGCGTCCTGATCATCCCGCAGAAGCCCTGGAACGACGTGCAGAACGAGCTGGCCTCCTACCGTGCTACCTACCAGGAAGTCAACGAGGGCGAGCCGCCCGCCCCCGTGGTCGTCACCTTCGCCTACTGCGACAACGACGAGGAAAAGGCTGCGGAAATGTCCCGCAAGTATGTGGGCGGATACTGGGAATCGGTGATGAAGCACTACGAGTTCCGCAGCGACCACCTGAAGACCACCCGCGGCTACGAGTACTACGGCGGCTTCACCGACAAGATCAACACCTACGGCGACCAGGACGTGGTGGACTTCTTCGTAAACTTGCAGGTCACCGGCACCCCGGAGCAGTGCTACCAGAAGGTCATGGACATCTATGGCTACACCGGCACCGACTCCCTCGTCGCCGCCTTCAGCTACGGCGGTATGCCCTACGATGAGGCGGAAGCCAGTATGCGCCTGTTCGCCTCCGAGGTCCTGCCGGAGCTCAAGAAATTCGAGCCAGAGCCCAGTTGGGGGTAGACTGATTCATTAGGGCAAAACCGTCATTCCCGCGCAGACGGGATCCAGGGCATCCGGTAAGCCAGTACCTTCCTTCCCTGTAGAGGAGTATAGATTCCCGCTTTCGCGGGAATGACGATTGGATCAGTCGAAGTCTAGCTGTTGATTCGCGCGTCAGTAGTTGTTCCCTCTCCCGGAGGGAGAGGGTTAGGGTGAGGGCGTCCTCTCGAATCCTTGAGGAGTGTAAATACCAGTCCTACCGACAAAAAAGGGCCAAAGTAAATTCGGCCCTTAGCTCATTTGGAGGGATTCTTGGCCCACTACTCCCCGTGGAACCGGGTCAGTTCCTTCGTAACCTCGCCTCGCGGCCTCCAGGCAAACCGCTCGGCGTAAGGGTTCGGCTTCCCCTCCACCACGTCTGCGGTGATCTTGCCCAGCATCGGCGTGAACTTGAACGCGTGCCCGCTGCCGCCGGTGGAGATGAACAGCCCCCTGGTCTCCGGGTGCGGCGTGATGTAGAAGTCCCCGTCCCAGGTATCGTTGTAGAAGCAGGCACGGCTTCCGGCCAGGGGCTCGGACGCCAGCTCCGGCACCGAGTGGGACAGGAACCGCTGGCTGTATTCCACCACCGCCGGGTCGGCGTCCCGGGGATCGTCGGCGTCGGCCAGTCGTCCCGGTCCGTGGTTCGCCAGCTTCACCACCCCTTCCGAGTTGGCAGGAAAACCGTACCACCCGGTACGCGGTATGTCCGCTCCCCAGGGTGGAAAGTGCGGCGGCCTGAACTTGTCGGGAATGCTCGGACGCAGGTACACCAGTGTCTGAGCCACCGGCGACATCATGTCCGCCATCTCCGGCACCAGTCGCGGCGTCCAAACACCGGAGGCCACCACCACGACGTCTGCGCGCACCTCTTCTCCATCGGCAGCCCGGAGACCGACAGCCCTCCCCGACTCCACCGCCACCGACTTTGCCTGGAAACCCGCCCGCACTTTAATCCCCGCCTTGGCCGCTTCCGCCGCCATGAACGTCACCGTTTCCCCGGCCTCTGCCCAGCCGCCTCGGGGGTTGAAGTATCCGTCGATGTAGTGTTCCGAGTTCCAGAGCGGGAACCGCTCCGACACCGCCTCCGAGTCCACCCGTTCCAGCGGCCACCCAGCGGCAGTGAGCAGATCGTACGACTGCCTCTCGACCGCTCCCGGTTCCAGCGGCTGGCTGGTCAGCACCAGGAACCCGTCCTCGTGGTAGAGCAGGCGGCCCGCCCGGTCGTTCCACACATGCCACTCGGCGATGGCCTCCGCCCCCAGGTCGCTGTATAGCCGGTCGTCGGCGTAGTCCATCCGCACCATGCGGCTCACGTCGTTGGACGCTGCCAGCGGGTGCGGCACGGGCCCTGGGTCAACCACCGTTACGGCATATCCCCGGCTCCGAAGCTCCAGTGCGGTAGAGAGTCCAAATGCCCCGGCGCCGGCGATTAGAATACTGGTCTGGGTAGACATGCAAAAGTCGCAGCGGGCTTACTGGCCCACAGCCTCAATGATTGTTTTCAGTTCCTCGACGCTCAGGTCTCCGAACTTGCGCCAGCCGCCGATCAGGTAGGTCGGCGTCCCCCCGATGCCATTGGCCCGGGCGGTCTCGTTCGACTCCACCACCTGGTCCCGGTAGTGTCTCGACTCTAGGCGCGGCCCCAGCTCCGGCCAGTCCAGCCCGGCTTTTTCCGCCAGCCCCCTGATCACTTCGAGGCTCCCCAGGTCGGCGCTCTCCTCCCAGTAGGCCGCAGCCGCCACGTGGTGGAAGCGGTCGTCCAGGCCCTGCTCCTTGGCGTACAGGGTCGCCTCGTGGACATACAGCGTGTTCGGCGACCACTGCGGCCGGCGCATGATCAGGCCCGCGCCCCGGGCCCGCTCCTGCATGTGCGGCGCCAGTTCGGTCTCGGTTTCACCGTCGAACAGGCGGCGGGGCTGTCCTTCCGGCGGACAGTCAGGCCGCAGAAGGAACGGCCTGCGGTCGATCCTGATGTCCAGGTCCTTTGCCACAATATCGAGCCTGCCCAGGCCCACGTAGCAGAAGGGTCAAGTGTAGTCCTGCCAGACGGTAACCTCGACGAGATTGGCGGTAGCCATAGTCTTCCTCCGGGTTAGAATTGCTCTTCGACGAGACCGGCTCGCCGCCCTTTCACCCCCACCCTAACCCTCCCCCGTCAAGGGGGAGGGGACACGTGAGATGGTTTCCTAGTCGTCGGCAGGGGCAGGAACGGCGGCGTCGGCGAAGGCGGTGCGAAGGGCGGCAGTCGCTTCTTCCATCACCTGCCCGCTCTTGTCCATTATGCCGACCATGCCGAAGAAGCCGTGGATCATGCCGTCGTAGCGACTGATGGTCGTGGCAACCCCGGCGTCCTGAAGACGGCGGCCGTAGGCCTCGCCCTCGTCCCTGAGCGGGTCGAACTCGGCGGTTATCACCAGTGCAGACGGCTGGCCGGACAGGCTGTCTGCCTGCATCGGCGCGGCATAGGGGTTCGATGCGTCTGCTTCGCTGGCCAGGTAGGCGTCCCAGTACCAGATCATTGCGTCGCGGGCCAGCAGGAAGCCCTCGGCGTTCTGGGAGTAGGAAGGAGTCTCGTAGTTGCGCTCGGTAACCGGGTAGACCAGCAGTTGGTGAACGATGGACGGCCCGCCACGGTCGGCGGCCATCAGCGAGATCGCCGCGGCCAGGTTGCCGCCTGCGCTGTCGCCGCCCACGGCCAGGCGCGACGCGTCTGCGTTCAAGCTGACCGCGTTCTCGACAGCCCACACCGTGGCGGCGTAGCAGTCCTCGGCCGGGCCGGGAAACTTCGTCTCGGGGGCGAGCCGGTAGTCCACCGACACCACCGCGCACCCAGCGCCCTTGCACAGATGCCGAGCCGTGGGATCGGCGGACTCCAGGTCGCCGACCACCCAGCCGCCGCCGTGATACCAGGCCAGTATCGGGAACGGGCCGTCGCCCTCCGGCGTGTAGATGCGGACCGGAACATCGCCATCGGGGCCGGGTATGCTGCGGTCCTCCACCCTGGCAACTTCGGGGCCAGCGGGACGGGGACGGGCTGCGGCGTTGATTCGCGCCTGCTCCGGCGTGACTTCCCAGACTGCCGGAAGCCCCAGAGAGTTCACCGTGTCGATTACTGCTTGCGCCTGCGGGTCCAGCGGCATGATGCGCCTCCAAACAACGATATTCCCTCTCCCTATGGAGAGGGCTAGGGTGAGAGTGTCTCTAGGTTATGGTGGCTCTATCCTAGCGGCGGACTCACGTTATGGCAATTGCTACGACTTTCCGGTCAACGTGGGGCCTTCTAAGAAACTATCTCAAAACAGGTGAGTTGCTTTCCCGGCGTTCTCTACGCACTACCTTTTCACCCCCACCCTAACCCTCCCCCTGAGAGGGAGGGAACACGTCGCATACGCTCTCAGTTCGGCGTCCAGGCCATGCCGCGAATTTCGCTGAACTCGCGGGGGAGCTTGACCCACCAGTCGCCGCCGTCGGCGGTGGCATAGATCTGGCCGTAGTGGCTACAGCAGAGGATGAAGTCCGGGTCGGAAGCGTGGGTGGCAAAGGCCCACATGGGCGTGTTGGGATCCTGGGGCATTTTCAGCAATTCCCAGCTCCGGCCCCGGTCGGTGGAGCGCTGGACGGCTCCGGTCACGCCGAAGGGCGAATCGCCGGTTGCTACCAGCAGGGTGCTGGGGTCATCGGCCTTTACCGTGATGCCACGGCAGTAGCGCAGGGGGAAGGAATCGCGGACGCCCAGACCCTGCCAACTCTCGCCAGTGTCGGTGCTGGCGAAGACCTCGCCGGGAGTGCTGGTAAAGACGGTAACGTCGGCGCCTGCGCTTACGGTCATCCCGTGGATATCGGGGTCGTTAAGGCCGCCATTGATGCGCGCCCAGGTATCACCGCCGTCCAGGCTGCGGCGCACTCCGTCGACCTCCACACCGGCCCACACCACGTTGGGGTTGCTGGGATCGACCTCCAGGGCCGTTACGCGGGGAACGCGAACATTGGGGCATTCCTCGGCCATATCCACGGGCAGCTGCTCCCAACTGGAGCCGCCGTCGGTGGACCGGAACAGCGCCGACGGACTGGTCCCGGCAAAAATGACCGACGGGTCCGACGGGCTGACGGCTATGTTCCAAACGTGCATGTCGTTCATCGGGGAGTCCAGGCGCTCGAAGGCCCTGCCGCGATCGGCGCTGCGGAATATGCCCTCGTCGGTGCCGGCATATATCACCGCCGGGTCGGTGGGATCAACCTTGAGACCGAACACCTTCATATCGCCCCAGATGCCGCCCGCTCGCCCGTAGTTGCGCCCGCCGTCGTGGCTGACCCAGAGGCCCGCGCCAATGGTACCCACCAGGATGGAAATATCCTTCGCCATAGCACACCTCGAACTCGCTGTGGAGAATCATTTTCCGTTGGAGATGGCCAATGATAGCAGACCGGCGGGAAACCCATAAGGGCCGGCCGGCGGTGGGCAGGGCAAGCATATTACTGATGGGTGAATTGATCGGTAAACATTCTGGCCCAGTTACCCGTCATTCCGGCGAAAGCCGGAATCCAGAGAACGCCAGGCACAAAGAAAGTAGCCGGAGGACAACATCCCTGGATTCCGGCTTTCGCCGGAATGGCGGTAAATTAACCGCCTATATGCGATTGCCCTGGCCCGGTGCCAATGGCCTCAGTCCATGGAAAGGATGATTTTGCCGAAATTGGTGTTGCCCTCCATAAGCCGGTGCGCCCCGGCAGCATCCTCCAGGGGATACACGCTGTCCACCACCGGCTTGATAGCCCCCGATGCGATGAGGGGCAGGACGTGGCGCTTGATCCGGTTGGTGAGTGCGATCTTCTCCTCAATGGGCCGGGAGCGCAGCACCGTTCCGTGGACGCGAAGGCGCTTGAACATCACCGGGCCCAGGTTGACCTGCACTGCACCGCCGCCCATAGTGCCGACCAGCACCAGCCGTCCACGCAGGGCCAGGGACGCCACGTTGCGGTCCCAGTAATCGGCGCCGATGACGTCCAGCAGCACGTCGACCCCGGCGCCTCCTGTCTGTTCGCGCACTATCTCGCTGAAGTCCTGCTCGCGGTAGTTGATGCCCACGTCCATGCCCAACTCGGCCGCGCCCCGCAGCTTGTCCGCACTGCCCGCAGTGCCGAACACGTAGGCGCCCGCGTTGTGGGCCAATTGCACAGCCGCCGTGCCCACGCCGCTGCCCGCCGCGTGGATCAGCACGGACTCTCCCATCGACAGCTCGCAGTGATTAAACAGCGCGTCATAGGCCGTGAAAAAGACCTCGGGTACCGCCGCTGCCTGCACGAAGTCGAGGTTGTCGGGAATCCTCATGCACATCCGCGAGTGCGTCACAACTCGCGACGCATATCCGCCCCCGCCGAGCAGGCCGAACACCCGGTCTCCGGGCGACAGGTCGGCGACGTTGGCGCCGGCCTCCGCCACCACCCCGGAGAATTCCAGTCCTGGAATATCGTCAGGGCTGCCCGGGGGAGCGGGATAGCCACCCTGCCGCTGCAACGTGTCTGCCCGGTTCAGCGCCGATGCCTTGATGTCGACGAGAACGTCATCAGGACCCGGAACCGGGTCCGGCAACTCCCGCACCTTGAGTACTTCGGGTCCGCCCGGCTCAGTGATCACAGCAGCGCGCATAGGAACTTTCACTCCTAAAAGAATTGGCCAAAGCCAGTCTACCACCCGAAAAAGAAAACGGCCCCGGAATACTCCGGGGCCGCGACAGCTTCAGTCTTTATCCTGTCTACTTCCCATTGCCGTTGGCGCGAGTGGCGACGTATTCCTCGGCCAGCCTGCGGCCCGTATCCCGCATCAGCTTCTCGTCCTCCTCGGGTGTCGCCGCTGCCGGAGCGTAGACCACCGTGTCGTTGCAGTAGGTCGAGAAGTGGTCGCCCTGCAACTGGGCGTGCGAGCCTCCGATGTCCTCCCCGTTCTGCACTGCGCGGATGCCCCGGCGTACCTGCCGCCGGAACATGGTGATGCCCCGGTCGGTTGCGCCAAGATGCTCCAGGCCGTGGACGGCGATGGGCCGCTGCGTGACCTGCGCCTCATAATCGCCGGGCTGGAGCTGCTGCTCCCGCGGGTCGTCGGAAATGGGAAGCTGGGCGGGCAGCATCTGGCTGCGATCCAGCCACCATGCCGGCTCCTTCTCTTCGGCGTTGGAGATGTGACGGAGTTCCAGGAGCATCGTGCTGTCGTTGTCCCTTGGGACGATCCAGCGGGTCATCATCGGGCCGTCGAACCCGTGAACGTCCCGGCCATCCTCCCAGATGGGCGCAACCTGTTGCAGGTTGGGCAGCACGTTCTCGACCGAACGCACCCAGATGTTGTCCCCGACGCGCCGGGTGGCGATGTATATGATCCCGGCGGGCGTCTCCATGAAGTCCAGGTTGGGCACCACTCCGAACTCGTCGGTGAACTGCGAACCGCTCACGATGGTGTGCAGGAACGAGGTGTGCACCGGGTCCATGGCATTTTCGAGGATCTGCAGGTAGTTGCAGGGGTAGTCGTAGCGCTGGCCCGGCATCAGCCGGTACCCGTCGCGGTCGAAGCTGTCCGGGATGGGGAAGGGAGGCATTTCTTCCGGCGGGCCCATGTAGGCGAAGATGGTCCCGCAGAATTCGTGGATCGGGTAGGCGCCGTGACACAGCCGGTCCTTGAAAGTGGAACCGGCCGGCTCTCCCGGCGTCTCCAGGATCGTCCCGTCCACGTCGAACAGCCAGCCGTGGTAGCAGCAGCGGATACCCCTCTCCGACACCAGCCCGTATTCCAGCGAAGTGCCGCGATGAGGGCAGTGGGCTTCAACCAGCCCGACCCGCCCGCTGAAGTCGCGGAACGCCACCAGCTCTTCGCCCAGTATCTTCAACCCGACCGGCGTGTCGCCCAGCTCGTCGGCGTAGCATACCGGCTGCCAGAACCGCCGCAGGTACTCGCCTGCGGGGGTGCCCGGCCCGACGTGGGTCAGCTCTTCATCCTCTTTAGGTACCTGGGAGTGATAGTAACCACCGTATTTGGTGGAAAGAAACGGAGCGCGGGTGCTCGCCATGATTCTCCTCCAGCCCTGATCGTTTCCCTGTGGGCGCTTGGTGGACGCCCTCATTATGCTTGCGCGGGATTATATGTATCGTGTTGAACGTGGTCAACCAAAGCATAAGCAAAGGTCAAAATCGCCCTTGTCGTCAGCCCAAGGGTTGACATCTATGAAATCAATGGTAACATATATGTTATCAAATCAACAGGAGGCACAACCATGACTGACAAGATCGTAACCAACATGAAGAGGTATAATAGTGATAGACCTGAAAGAGTACCAAACCGCCGACGGCGGTAGCCCGTTTGCTGAATGGTTTAATGAATTGGACTCCCAGGCAGCCGTTAAGGTGACAACAGCTTTAGAACGTTTGAAACAGGGCAATATTTCCAATGAGAAGCGACTAAGCGGCGGGATTTCAGAATACCGCATCTCCTTTGGTCCAGGATATAGGATTTACTACGGCAAAGAAGGCAGCACTGTCATAATTCTGCTGGGAGGCGGAACAAAGCAAGGCCAAAATTCCGATATAGAGTTAGCACGCCGCCTCTGGAATGACTATAAGCAACGCAAAGGACAGGAGAGATGATATGGCGCTTACCAGAGATTTCAGGGAAACGGTTCTCACCAGGGCTCGCCGCGACCCGGAATTTCGGGTAGCGTTGCTTACCGAAAGCATTCAATGTTTCCTTGAGGGCGATGTTGAGATAGGCAAGGCGGTGCTAAGAAACTACATTAACGCCACCATGGGCTTTGACGAACTTTCCGCGCAGACAGGCAAGCCATCAAAGAGTTTAATGCGAATGTTCGGACCAAATGGCAATCCGCAAGCCCACAACCTGTTTGAAGTCATAAGCAACATTCAGCAACACGAGGGAATCCGCCTGGAAGTAGCGGTCGGACCGGCACACCATGTGGCGACGGAGCCTGATTAGGTATCCGCCCGACCTCACGTGGCCAAGCTGACATCAGGCCACATTTGACACGATGAATTACGCCGTGTGAGATTGCCACGGGCAGGCTGTACGGCGTATAGCTTTTGCTATTGACGTGAAACCTGTTCCTGCGCCTCCTCGATCCGCTGCATCATCTCCACCACCGTCGGCATGGCCGGGCCGTACCTGTCGGCGTCGTCGATGGCGTACCCCTTGTGATAGTTGGAGCGAAACGACGACAGGGGGCTCCCGGCGCCGGTCAGCGCCGATTTGCCCTCTTCCTCCTTCTCGTCCCAGTGTCCCCCGTGAATCAGCGACGGCATGGCATCGGAGTCCCGGAACACGTTCATCGGGTCCCCGCCATCCTCCACGATGCGCATCTGCTCCTCGAACTGCCGCCGCATGAAAACGATCGGCAGGTCGGTTCGACCCAGGTGCTCCTGCGTCCGGTCGGTAATCGGACCCTGCGAGATCCAGGCATGGGCGTCCTGCGCCAGCACGAAGTCCAGGATGGGGCGGCCATCGTCGTCGAAAAGCGGCACGTCGTAGTACGGGATGGTCTCCTGTACCGGCGCCGGCACCTCTTCCGGCGCCATGTAACACCCGTAGTTGATGTGGTAGGTATTGGTGTCGTCCACAGGCACCCGTATCTGGAACTCCTGCCGCACCATCCCCGGCCCGCCCGTCTGCGTGTAGAACGGGAAGATCACCGTCGCGTGCCTCGATGTATGGTCTTTCTCCGCCCCTAACGCCTTCGAGTACTTGATGCCCTTCTCCATACCGTAGCGCGTCCCGTGAACATAGAGAGACTCGATTCCCTTGCCCATGTCCATGCGCGAGAAGAGAGTGTGTATCTGCCCGTCGGCAGCCCGCTCTTCCAGTTTGCCCTGCTTCCGCAGCACGTACTCAAACAGGTTCCCATGCAGGTACACGCTGTGCGTCGGGTCGCCGGTATTCTCGTGGCACTGCAGCCAGTTGCAGTTCAGGTTCATAATTCCGATCTGCCGCAGCGAGTTGGGCATCACGAACAGGTCCCACGGCGGGAGCAGCGGCGTCGGCTCCGGTCCCATGTAGGCCCAGACCAGCCCGCCCATCTCCTGCACCGGGTATCCCTTGATACGTATCCGGTCCTTGAACGGGTCGTGCTCGGCCTCAAGGGGCGTCTCGATGCACTGCCCCGACGGGTTGAACATCCAGCCGTGATAGCAGCAGCGCAAGCCGCCCTCGTCCGGGATCCCGTACCTCATCTCCGTCATCCGGTGCGGGCACCGGTCGCCGATCAGCCCCATCTGCCCGTCCGCTGACCGGAACAGCACCAGGTCCTCGCCCAGGATCCGCACGGCCATCACTTCCTCTTCCACAAGCTGCGCCGTAGGCCGGACGGGAATCCAGTACCGGCGCATCAACTCGCCCATCGGAGTTCCCGGCCCGACGCGGGTCAGTCTGTCATTCTGTTCGGCTGTAAGCATTGCATCACTCCAGGATGGTCTTCGAAACTGGTTCGGGGTCCGTCATCGCTCGGCGTGGGCGGTGGCGATATGGTTGGCGCCTGGGAACAGCGGGGGCTAAGCTCCGTTGCGTCGACGCAGTTGGTCCTGTAGCAATCGAACCTGTTGCCGCGTTTCTTCAAGTTCTGCATTCTGCTGCCCCCAGTCAAGGAGCCATTCGCAGGCAACAGGGTCGTAGTACCGCAGGTAATCGGGTCCCCAATACATGTCGAGATTCAAAACCGGGGAGTGCCCCCACGCCCTTCCATCAGCGGAGGTGTGAATCTCAAACCGCCGGTACTCCCCGCCCTCCAGATATTCGCCCACTAGGGGTTCACGGTAGTAGTCTCCACCCGAAGCGTCGAACCGCCAGTATTCGCCGATGCCAAGACTGGCGTAGATATCCCGCTTGATGGTGAGATCGTTCCTGGCGGTCGAGGGCGAGGCGATCTCCAGCACCCAGTCGGGCGGCTTGCCCACCTCCCAGACCTTGTAGCCGTTCTCCTGCAGGATGGCATCCCGGTCCACTCCGAAGGCTATGAACCCGTCAGGGGAACGATGCACGCGCGGGTTGCCCTGCTCGTAGTAAATGGCATTGTTCCCGCTCACCAGGATGTCGGGGCGGTCATCATAGCGCCACAGCAGGAGTTCCATGGTGTGATTCAGCTTGGGAAACTGGTACATGGCGTCCGGAAAACCGTCCGGCCGTTCCGGGTAAAAGACGCCGGAACCATCGGGCTTGTATGGGATGTAGGTGTACTTCGCTTTCGATGTCATAAGTCGTTTGTCCATCGACACTTCCGCCACAGTATACCGCATCGGGAAGCTGCCATTGGACTATACTGGCAGCCATCATCAGCCCCTCGGAGACGAACCGCCATGACCTCCAGCAGAACCCCGATAAACGATACCCTCGATGCCTTCTGCACCGACACGGAAGCCCGTCTCGACGGCACGCCCGGCGGCCCCCTGGCCGGCCTCACCTTCGCCGCCAAGGACATATTCGATGTCGCCGGACACGTAACCGGAGGCGGCAACCCCGACTGGAAGGCCACCCATCCTCCAGCGGAGAAGACCGCCTGGATCATCCAGACTCTCGTCGACGTCGGCGCAACGATGGTCGGCAAGACCCACACCGACGAGCTTACCCGCGGCATCCTGGGCGAGAACGCCCACTACGGCACCCCCGTCAACCCGAAGGCGCCCGACCGCGTCCCCGGCGGCTCTTCCAGCGGCTCCGCATCGGCCGTGGCCGGAGGGCTGGTCGACTTCGCCCTCGGCTCCGACACCGGCGGCTCCGTGCGTATCCCCGCCAGCTTCTGCGGACTTTACGGCCTGCGCCCCACCCATGGGCGCATCCCCCTCGACGGCATTCTCATGCAAGCGCCGAGCTACGACACCATCGGCTGGTTCGCCCGCGACGCCGCCACATTCGCTCGGGTCGCCGAGGCCGTATTCGGCAACCCAATCACACCGGCAACGCCCCCACGGGTCGTCGTCGCCGAAGACCTGTTCGGCGAGTGCGACCCCGCAGTCGCCGAGGCTCTCCGACCTGTGGCCGAGAGAGTCGCCGGGATGGCGGCTTCATTCGAGAGTGTCCGGTTGGCCCCCGACGGCGTGGACGGATGGGCCTGGCAGCAGAACACCCTCCAGTCCGTCGAGGCGTGGAACTCGGTGGCCGACTGGATCGACGCTGTGAATCCCCGTTTCAGCTACATGGTCGCGGACAGGTACGCCCTGGGAACGTCGTTCACCCAGGCCCAGATGGAGGCGGCACGAGCGACACGCGACCGGGTGAGGCGCCGCCTGGACGATGTGGCTCCCCCAGGCTCCTTCCTCTGCTTCCCCACATCGCCGGTGGTGGCGCCGCTGCGGGACCAGCCACTCTCGGGCAAGCGCGCCTCGCAAGTACGCATTGTCCGGCTCACCAACATGGGCGGAACCACGGGGCGGCCCCAGCTCTCCATGCCGCTTGGTGAAGCGGATGGCCTACCCGTGGGTCTCTCCATCATGGGAAATCACGGCGACGACGAGACCCTCATCGTCTTCGCCCTCCAGATCGAACGCTCCCTTTCCGGCTAGCGGCCCAGTGGGCTGATGCCTGCATCTCGGTAGACAAAGGCGAATGCCCAAATTACCATTTCAGCGGCAGTCCATTTTTGAGACTGTCAACTTGAACTCTCGAGGATAGCGTAATGGCCCATCAGGTTCAGGCGGTAATAGCTGATTCAAGAGGCGCACCCGTAAAACTCACCACCATCAGCGTGCCGGATCCCGGCCCCGGCGAGGCCCTCGTGCGGGTTCAGGCCTGCGGCGTCTGCCACACCGACCTGCACTACCGGGAGGGCGCGATCAACGACGACTTCCCCTTCCTGCTGGGCCACGAGGCTGCCGGAGTAGTGGAGAGTGTCGGCCCAGATGTCGGCAATGTGGCTCCCGGCGACTTCGTCATCCTGGCCTGGCGCGCGCCCTGCGGCACCTGCCGCTCCTGCATCCGCGGCCGTCCCTGGTACTGCTTCGATAGCCGCAACGCCACCCAGCCCATGACCCTGCCGGACGGCAAGCCGCTATCACCCGCCTTGGGTATCGGCGCCTTCGCCGAGCTGACCCTCGTCGCCGCCGGACAGGCCGTCAAGGTGCCCGCCGAGGCCAGTCCTGCCGCGGCAGGGCTCATCGGCTGCGGCATCATGGCCGGCCTGGGCGCCGCCGTGAACACAGGCGGCGTAGACCGGGGCGACTCAGTGGCCGTGTTTGGCTGCGGCGGCGTTGGCGACGCAGCCATCGCAGGCTCGAAGCTGGCCGGCGCCCACACCATCATCGGCATCGACATCGACGACCGCAAGCTGGAGTGGGCCCGCGAGTTCGGCGCCACCCACACCGTCAACGCCCGCAACACCGACCCGGTGGAGGCCGTCCGCAACCTGACCGGAGGCAACGGCGTCAACGTCGCCATCGAAGCCGTCGGCAACCCCGCCACCTTCGAGCAGGCCTTCTATGCCCGCGACCACGCCGGCACCGTGGTCCTCGTCGGAGTTCCCAGCCCGGACATGAAGATCGAGCTTCCCATGATAGAGATCTTCGGACGCGGCGGCGCCGTGAAGTCGTCCTGGTACGGAGACTGCCTGCCCACCCGCGACTTCCCCATGTTCATCGAGCTCTACATGCAGGGCCGTCTCGACCTGGACCGTTTCGTCTCCGAGACCATCGGCATCGGCGACGTGGAGGAGTCCTTCCAAAAGATGGAGCGCGGCGAAGTGCTCCGCTCGGTGGTGGTGTTCTAGTTGGCCTACGACGAGATTCTCGCCGACCGCGTCCGCGCCCTGATGGCCGGACGATCCGGCGTCCGCGAGCAGAAGATGTTCGGCGGCCTCGCCTTCATGTTGAACGGCAACATGGCCTGCGGCATCATGGGCAGCGACCTGATCGTTCGTGTCGGGAAGGAGAACTTCGATGACGCGATTGCCCTGCCCCATGCCAGGGTGTTCGACATGACCGGGAGGCCCATGCGCAGCTTCGTTCACGTGGCACAGGAAGGGCTGGCCACCGACGAAGGGCTTGCCGAATGGGCCGGCCGGGGCATCACCTTCGCCGAATCCCTGCCCCACAAATAGAATCCCACAACTCCTTTACCATCACCACATAATAGCCACCGCATAATAGAAGGAAGGAAATTACCAAGGAGAAAACCATGGATATTGGCGCAATGATGTTCGTAACCGACTACTCCATGCGGCCCGACGAACTGGCCCGGGCCCTGGAGGAACGGGGATTCGAGTCCATGTGGGTGCCTGAGCACACCCACATCCCTGCCAGCCGCGTCTCGCCCTGGCCCGGCGGACCTGATCTGCCCCAGATGTACTGGCATACCTACGACCCCTTCGTCGCTCTCACTGCGGCAGCTGCCGTGACCACCAACCTCAAGCTGGGAACCGGCATCTGCCTGATGATAGAGCGGGACCCCATCACCACCGCCAAGGAGGTCGCCAGCCTCGACCTCATATCCAACGGCCGCTTTATCTTCGGCATCGGCGGCGGCTGGAACGCCGAGGAGATGGAGGACCACGGCACCAACTACCGGCGACGCTGGCGCATCCTCCGCGAAAACATCCTCGCCATGAAGGCCATCTGGACGGAGGACGAGCCCGAGTTTCACGGCCAATACGTCAACTTCGACAAGTGCTGGGCTTGGCCCAAGCCCGCCCAGAAGCCACATCCGCCCATCCTCATGGGCGGTGACGGCCCCACCACCTTCGACCGCGTGCTTGAGTACTGCGACGGCTGGATGCCCATCAGCGGTCGTGCAGCCGAAGGCCCCAGCCTCCCCGAAAAGATTCAGACCCTGAAGCGCCGCGCCGAGGACATCGGTCGCGACCCCGACTCCATCAACATCACCATCTTCGGCGCTCGCCCCGACACCGACACCCTCGCCCGCATGGAGGAGTACGGCGTTGACCGTGTGCTCTTCAGCCTCCCCTCCGAAGGCGCAGACACCGTTACACCCATCCTGGACGACTGCGCCAAGCTGCTTTAGGGAAGAGCTATAAAATTCCCTCCTCCTTTGAGAGGGATGGTTCAGGGGCGCATGGTCTGGTCTGCGCCCCTGCTCAATCGTCTCTCCGCGCCAAATGCGATTCGATCCGTGCGAGGATGTCGCGGATTTCCACAAGCGTATCGTTGCCTGGCGCGGCGGTAGTGGCGGCCACCGTCGCTTGCTGTCCGGTTTCCGCCTCTATAACCCGCTGCCGCTGGGCCAGGACGGCATTCCGGAACCCCTCAGCGTCAATCACCCCGATGAGGTTGCCTTCGGCCCCGGAATCCTGGCCCGACATTCCGGCGGTCTCCACCTTCAGCCCACGCAGCCCGTAGTGGCGCATAACCGGACCGTCGTGCAGGCGAAGGTCTGTGATGCGATTCAAAGGTATGGTGGACTCCTTTCGGAAAAACACGCCTATCTTTATCTCCAAGGCATTAGTCGTCAGCCTGGCCGACACGCGGCGAAGAAACTCCGCCCCGTACCAGTAGCTGACCGCCCACCAGAAGGGAATCAGAAGAATCCCCACGGCGGAGATAAACAGGTATCCGCAAATGGTGATTCGGCTCCACGAAGTAAATTTCCGGTCGAACTGCGCCTCGGCGATTACGTCCCCCGTGACTTCGGTCACTTGAAGGCTCCTTTACTGACTCGTGAATGAATCATTGGCAAACAATACCGTCATTCCGGCGAAACCCTTCGGCAAGCTCAGGAGGAATCCAGAAAACACCAGGTACAGAGAACGTAGCTGAAGGACTACATCCCTGGATTCCGGCTTTCGCCGGAATGACGGGTAACTGGCCCGGAATGTTTACCAATCAATTCACCCATCGGCAATTGAATCCCCTCTTCCTCTGGGAGAGGGCCGGGCTTGTCCTGAGCTTGTCGAAGGGGCGAGGGCGTCCCCCGCCACGGGCCCGTTGTCTGTCTCTGCTCACCCTGAGCCTGTCGAAGGGCGAGACAGCGGCAAGATTGCAAATACCACTGCCGCCAGCGCGAACAGCGCGGCAACGTAATACATCGTTTCCGTGAACCCCATCGTCTCGTAAATCGCTCCCGCCACCAAGGCCGAGCCCGCTCCCATCAGAAACGCGATGCAGGCCACCACCCCCAGCCCGGTGGAAGCGACCTCGCGCCCCACCACGTCGAATACCGCCGCGGTCAGGATGGGTTGGTCAGGGTACAGGAACAGGCCGAGAAGCGCTATGGCAACCGTCAGAGCTATGCCGTCGTTGAAGGGAATCAGCGCCAGAGTAACCAAGCACGACCACAGCAGGCCCGGCACCAGCACCTGTTTGCGCCCGTACCTGTCCGAGAGATACCCCGCGCCCGATTTGGCCACCAGCCCGACCACAATCAGCAGCGCAATATGAAAGCCGCGCCCTGCGGTGTTCATGCCCAGCTCGTCTGCCAGGTAAAGGGGAAGTACGGTCACCAGCGAGATGAGACACATACTGCGCAGTCCCCGCACAAAGGTCAGCCCCCACAACACCGGACTCCGCAGGAGTTGGCGGGTCAGCTCAAGACGGCGGGCCATGGTCGGAGGGTCCGCCGGTGCGGCCGACCCTGTGTCCACCCGTCCGATATACCGAAAGGCCCACAGAGCCACGAAGCCGAGGATGAACGGTGCAATGGCGTATATGCTCAGCAGGAACTTCCACCCGTCCTTCCATCCCAGGTACCCCAAATACGCCAGCAGCCCTCCCGTGGCCAGCGGTCCCACCACATCGCCGACACTCCCTCCAACTCCGTGGACCGCCAGCGCCGTCCCTCGACGCTCGGCGAAATGATGCGACAGCGAGGCCGACGCAGGCAGATGCCAGACCGAATGGGAAATCGCCACTACGCCGATGCCGATCAGCAACAGCCAATATACTGGAGAAACGCCCATTATCAGTGAACCCAGCGCAGCCAACCCCAGGCAACCCGCCAGCAGCAATCCCCAGTGCCGCCGGACAATATCCACAACCACGCCGCCGGGCAGGGCGATGATTCCCGACGCCAGATCGCGGGCCGACATCACGCCCGCAGCGCCTACGGCGTTCAGCCCGAAGAACAACTGGATCTCAGGTAGCACAACGGCGAAGCTCTGGAGGATCCAGTGGAAGGTAGCGTGTCCCGTTGCCAGGCCGGGCATCATGTAGCGGCGCAATCTGGCAATGGCGCCGGGAGAAATTATGTCTTCTAGGGCCATGTCTTTCCGCCCTGCCTCTTCGTAAAGTAAATGAAATGGCGCACCTCCCCTTTCTGCGGAAAAGGGCTTTCAGGGGTGTAGGGGCGCCCCTTGTGGGCGCCCATCAGGGACGCCCCAACTCCGTCCTGAGCTTGTCGAAGGGCCGAATCATGTTCCAATACGCACCGGATTCACAACATCCCTGACCGAACGGATGATGGATAGCGCGGTGAGTTTGCCGGTCTTGGGGTTCTCCGACGGAATGTTCTCAATGTGCACCTTCAGCAGCCCGAACTCGCCTTCCACCGTAATATCGTGGCAGTTCCGGTCGAGTTCGGGATCAGCTACGATGCGGACCACGGTTGCGTCCGGGCCTATACCGGCCAAGCTCACCGCAGCCGAAACATTCAGGTTGGAAGGAAAACCGCGGCACGCCTCACGAGCCGATCCGTAAAAGACCTCCTCGGGCCCGTCCAGTTCCATGATCGGGATTTCGTTCTCCACCAGAAAGGGGGCGCCCTCCAGGGCTGCCAGCGGTTTCCGGGAAATCATCTCAACGCGGTCCACCCGGCCCTGGCAGGCTGATTTTATGCCATCAAGCCCGGCGATGGCCCCTGATGGTGCATACAGCCGACAACCCGTCGTACGCGCTTCTTCAATGATCTCCGGGTGCTCCAGCAGTGCTCCGATACTGATGACCATCAGGTCCTTTCCCGCCCCGAAAGCCGCCTCGGCCAGTGACGGGACCACATGACCGCCCGCGGTCTCGACGAGCAGCGACGACCGTTCCACCAGCTCCGCAAGCTCCAGGTACGACGGCGGAGAATTCAGCGTCTCCAGGAACTCTTCAGCGCGGTCCCGGGACCGGCTGGTCACTCCGGCCAGCTCCACATCAAGGCCGCCCGCATCCGCGGCCCTCAACAGGGCCCGCCCGATGGCCCCGCAACCAACTATACCTACGGCCTGGCTCATGCGTTAACCCCCATCGGGACTCCCCTCCCCTTTCTGAGGAAAGGGGCTTTCAGGCTTTTACTGAGGTGTGAATTGATTGATAAACATTCCGTTTCAATTACTTGTCATTCCGGCGAAGGCCGGAATCCAGAAAACGCCAAGCACAGAGATCGCAGCCGGAGGCCAACATCTCTGGATTCCGGCTTTAGCCGGAATGACGGTATTGTTTACCAATTCATTCACGCATCAGTAAAAGAAAAAAGCCACTCCATTTGGAGCGGCTCTTGCTTATGAACCTCAGGCTCTCTAGCGGCGGATGGTGCTGAAGCAGTCGCTGCAGTACACCGGCCGGTCGCCGCGCGGGACGAAGGGCACCATCGTGTCCACGCCGCACTGGTCGCAGACCACCGGGTGCATCTCCCGGGTGCCGCCGCCGCCGCCCATGCCGCCAACCCGCTGCTGGCTCTTGCGCGCGCTGCGGCACGGCGAGCACCGCTTCGGGTCGTTGGTATAACCGCGGGACGCGAAGAATTCCTGCTCTCCTACGGTGAAGATGAACGGCCCGCCGCACTCCACGCAGGTCAATTCCTTGTCTGCCAATGCCATTCGGATAACCTCCAGATATATCGGATCACTCGGGGCTCAGTCCAGGTCATCCGAGGCAGCGGTAACGGATTCACTAGCCTGACCTCAGGCAGAATCCAACCCGGTAGCAGGACACCCTAACTTGCACCATCCCTATTATAGCACTTGCCGCCCATTGCAATACGGATGGCGCAATAGAAAATATCCGTTCACTCCGGCTTTCCAGTTATTCATCCGGCGACAGGTAGGCGTTGGGGACTATGGCGCTCCCCGAGCCGACACCGGTAGTGTCTCCCCTCTGGTTCTGTGCTTCGATCTTCACATTCACCTTCAGGCCGTTGGCCTCGCGGGAGGCGCCGGTCACTTCGCCGGAAAAGGTGATGGTGTCGCCTGGGCGGACGGGCCTGATGAATCGGAGGTCGACCATGCCCGTCTTGTTGAATACATCGCCGCCGAAGTGTCGTCGCATCAGCTCCAGCGCAAAGCTGATCGACATTCGTCCCGACGCCACGGTACCCGTCGTTCCCAGCGTCTCGCGGGCCGCCTCTTCGTCGGTGAACTGGGAAGCTTCGGAATGCCCGGCGCTTCCCTCAAACAGGTTGATGGCTTCCTGCGTAATCTCCTTGACCAGCGGCCCCACTGTTTCGCCTTCGGAGTAACTTCGCTCTACCCGTCCCATTTCTTGCCCACCTCCCACGGCTGCTTCAACTCGTGGGTGATTACGCGGTCTATCAGGCGGCCGTCCTCGTCGACCGAAATAGCCTCGGTGACGATATAGTTCTTGCCGCGACGCAGGTACTTGTCGGCAACCCATGCGGTTACCGTCAGCTTCTTCCCGGGAACCGGGGAGTTGTAGCAGTGGAAAGCGCAGCGGGCGTTGACCGACCCGTTGTCGGAATACCTGGCGTTGAACTGCCGCACGTCCACCTTGTGGGAGATCGTGGGGAACGCGGCCTCGGGGTCCATCACTCCCCGGCGGTATTCATCGATCATCTCCTGGGTCAGCGTGTATTCGAACTTCTCGAAGGTTTCGCCCACCTCGAGAGCATCCCAGTCGAGGGGTATGCGATTGTCGGATTCCACCATATTAGACCCCTGATTAAAAATGGTTATTTTGATTGCCCTGATTCCTTGTCTACCACCAGCGGCCCAATGTCCACCGCCAGCGGCTTCCCAATCCTCCTGAGCTTGTCGAAGGACGGCACTCCATCACAAAAATCATAGTTCAATCTTCCCTACCGCCCCTTCCACACCGGAGGCCGTTTTTCGGCAAACGCCCGGGGACCCTCGGCGAAGTCTTCCGTCCGCGTCAGCGTGGAAAAGAGGATATTTTCAAACCGCAGGGCATCCTCAAGAGCGCGGCCCAGGCTCCGGATCATGGACTCCTTCGCCGACCGCACACCCAGCGGACCGTTTGCCTCAATCGCAGCGGCGTACCGTTCGGCGGCAGGCATCAACTCCTCCTGCGGCACTACCTCGCTGACCAAGCCGATTCTGAGCGCTTCATCGGCCCCGATGTGCTCTCCGGTCAACTGCATCCTGAGCGCGTTGCCCAGGCCCACGATCAGCGGCAGCCGTACCGTCCCGCCGTCGCAGTGGTGGAACCCCCGCTGCACTTCAGAGCACCCGAAGACCGCGTTCTCGGACGCCACCCGGATATCGCAGGCCAGGGCCAGCTCGAGACCTCCGGCCAGTGCGTAGCCATTAACGGCGGCAATGATCGGTTTCCAGATATTCAGGCCCCTAGTGATGCCGCCGAAGCCGGGCCGGTCGGCGTCCTGCCGCAGGTCATAGATGTCCCGCTCGCCCAGCACCGGCGTATAGGTCTTGAGGTCCGCGCCTGCACAGAAGGCTCGGTCGCCTTCGCCCGTGATGATGGCCACCCACGCCTCGGCGTCGTCGCGGAACCGCTCCCAGACTGCTATGATTTCGGCTTGTTGCAGCGGCCCAAGGGCGTTCATCGCCTGGGGTCGCCGGATTGTGATGTGGGCAGTGTGCCCGCGCAGTTCGTAGTCGATGTCAGGCATGTTGTCCGTCTTCACCTCCCCTTTCCGCGGAGAGGAGCTTTCAGGAGTATCAGGAGCGCGGAAGACCTGCGGCAGTGTGCGACCCGTGAATACCGGCGCCCTTCATCCCGCTCATGGTGATGGTCCGACAAGCTCACCAGAACCATAAATTACCCGCCATTCCTTCAGGGCGCAAGTGAGTCCATCCGCTTGCCCGGTTCCGGCCGACATGCGACACTACCTCCCCAGGTACTTGACCGGCACCCAACCCGAAGAGGAGGCCAGCTATGAAACTCGCGTTGTATGACGATTTCCGACTTGGGGTCATTGATGGAGACCGGATCACCGACGCCATGTCCGCCGTGGAAGGCATGACCTTCCGACGGCCGCAGGACCTCATCGAGGAGGTCATCATCAACTGGGACGATATGCGCCCCCGGATTGAGTCCGCAGTCGCTGGAAAGAACGGCGTGTCCCTGGGAGACGTCCGACTGCGCCCGCCGGTGCCACGCCCGCCAAAGCTCATCTGCGCCGCGGTCAACTACCTGGAGTTCGGGATGCGTGAACCCGCGGTCCTGGACGGTTTCCTCAAGGCGTCCAACGCGGTGATCGGCAGCGGCGATACCTGCGAGCTTCCACCGGCGCCCGCGTCCGTGTTCCACCACGAGCCGGAGCTGGCCTTCGTCATCGGACGCACGGCCAGCAAGGTCGAGCAGGAGGACGCGCTATCCTACGTCTTCGGCTACACCAACTTCCTGGACATGTCGGCCCGTGGACTGCAAGGGGCCGTGGGGAACAGCTTCTTCCTCGGCAAGTGCTGGGACACCTTCGCGCCCATGGGGCCGGCCCTGGTCACTGCCGACGAGATCCCGGACCCCCAGGACCTGCAAGTGCGGCTGTGGAACAACGACGAGGCGCGCCACGATTTCCCGACCAGCGATATGGCCCACAAGATTCCCGAGCTGATCTCCGAAATGTCCAAGATCACCACCCTCGAACCCGGCGATGTCATCGCCACCGGCGTCAATCACCAGCACATCGGAGCCGTCCAGAACGGCGACGTGCTGCGCATGGAGATCGAGGGTCTCGGTCCTCCCCTGGTGATCAACATATCCGATCCGTCGGGACGGGAATGGCCGCGGGGCATCGACAAGGCCTTCGCCGACATGATCGTTGCGGGAGCGCCGGCCCAAAGGCGATAGACAGTTTTCCCGCCATTCGCAATGATCTTCGCCTCCCGTTTCTGCGGAAAGGGGCATCAGGGGAGCCGGAAAAGATTCCGGCTCCCCTGCTTTCGATTCGACGGCATCCCTCGACATGCCAGGAATTGCGCGCCCACAGCGGCGGGCGTATCATTCCCTTGGAAATCAGTCCTATCGGGGGTTGGAGGCGAGCAATGACCCAGGCATCTACCCTCAACGATACCCTGCAGTTCGGGCTTTTCGACTGGATCGAGTGGGACAAGTCCGCCCCCAACGAAATCTTCGAGAACCGGCTCAAAATGCTGGAATACGGCGACAGGAGCGGGTTCCACAGCTACCACCTGGCGGAGCATCACCTGACGCCCCTCAGCGTCTCCCCGTCCCCGTCGGTATTCCTGGCCGCAGCGGCGCAGCGCACCTCGAGGCTGCGGCTGGGCCCCCTGGTCTACCTGCTCCCCTTTTATAACCCCATTCGCCTGTACCACGAAATCTGCATGTTGGACAATCTCAGCAACGGACGCCTGGACCTGGGCGTGGGGCGCGGGGTCTCGCCGGTGGAGGCGGAAAAGTTCGATATCGACCTCGAAGTCAGCTGGGAAGTCTTCAACGAGCAGATGGACCTGTTCACGGCCGGCTTTTCGACCGGCCTGTTCAATTACAAGGGCAAACACTACGAATACGAAGACCTGGAACTCTGGATCAAGCCCCAACAGAAACCCTATCCGCCGCTCTGGTACGCCAGCAACAACATTGAGACCGTACCCTGGATGGCCCAGCACGGCTTCAACACCTGCCATGTCTTCGCCGACAACGCCGCCACCAGGGAGCACTACGATCTCTACAAGCGGGTCTGGAACGCCGAGCGCATGTCGGACGGGCTGAACAGCCACGTGGCCGTTCCGAAGCTGGGACTGGTCCGCCACATGTACATCGCGCCGACGGACGAGCAGGCGGTAGCGGAGGCCAAGCCTGCCTACGGGACCTGGTTCCACAACATCAACTACCTGTGGGACAAGGCCGGCTACGACTTTCTGAACTTCGTCAGGGACTTCGACGATTTGTCATCGCGGGAAATCGTAATCGTTGGTTCGCCCGCCACGGTCAGGGACCAGGTCCAGCGGGCCATCGACGAAACGGGAATCAACTACTTCTGCCCCATCTTCGCCTGGGGTGATCTCACTCCCGATCAGGTGATGAGCTCCATGGGGCTGTTCGTGGACGAAGTGATGCCCAGCCTGAGGCCCGGCTCCCCGTCCTGAGCTTGTCGAAGGACAGGGCCTGACCGCGCCGCCCGGAATCAACATCCACCGACTCATCCTGAGCCTGTCGAAGGAGACCTCGAAATGTCCACCGGCACCCCTCCTGAGCCCGCCGAAGGGGCACCGGCAACCGCGGAATCGATTCAGAGAACCATCAACCGCCTGGCGTCGCGGAACGTTGAAGCGTTCCTTGTGGAAAGCGGCGAAGCGGCCCTGGCGAAGCTCAAGGAACTGGTGCCGGAGGGTTCCGAGGTATTCGTCAACACCTCCGAGACGCTGGCCACCATAGGCTACACCGAATACATGCACGGCAACGACCGCTACGTGAACCTGCACGACCGGATGATGGCCCAGCCCGACCCCGCGACCCAGCGTGAGTTCCGTCGCAAGACGACCACCGCCGACTACTTCGTCGGCAGCGTACAGGCCATTGCCGAGACCGGCGAAATCGTCGTCGCCAGCAGCTCGGGAAGCCAGATCGGAGCCTACTCCTACGGAGCCCGGCGGCTGATCCTCGTGGCCGGCACCCAGAAGATTTGCCCCACGCTGGCGGAGGCTGAGGCCCGCACCCGCGGCTTCACGCTCGAACGCCACGACCGCTGGCTGGAGGACAGGGGCGTCGCCCCCACGCCCATCGGCAAGTACATGATCATGGAGCACGAGCCGGTGGTTGGCCGCATCTCCATGCTACTGATACCCGAAACCCTGGGCTGGTAGCCCCCTGAGCTTGCCGAAGGGCCGAAACCTGCCCTGAGCTTGTCGAAGGGGACACCGTCTCTAAAATCCCCTCCCCCTTGAGGGGGAGGGTTGGGGTGGGGGTGAAAAGGTTGTGCAGAGACGCCGCTTAAGATAGCCGCTAGTCGAAGTAGATCGGCTGACCGTTCAGCGTTGACTTATCCTCGAACGGCGTAGGATTGGCGACGGCAGCCCGCACCCAACAGCCGTTGCGGGCGTTTCGCAGCATCGCCGCTACCTTGTCCCGCTCATCAGGCGACTCGATCTCGTAGCTCGTCTCCACCTTGGGCGCGCTGGCCTGAATGGTGCCAGCCAGCACCGACCCCTGTAGCCCGAAGTGCACCGCGACATGCGCTTTCACGCTCGTGATGTCAACCTTCATCAATTGAGAGTACCTCTCAATCTGGGTCATCTCTCAAAACAGTATTGAGGCCGCGAAGTAATGCAGCGGCGCAGGCGCCGTGCTGTTTCCGCCGATGGTTTCCGGCTCATCACAGTAGATGGTGAATTTACCGTGAGAAGAGGTGAAGGCCCGGCGGAGCATGTGCCCCATGTCTTCCGCGTCTATCTCAATAATCGTTGATCTCGTTGTCTGTCCTGGGGGAAATGGGTCGTAGTTGGGTTGAGACTTTCCAGAATCCTCTGCCATGTTTCCTCCGGGGTCGAAAAGTGAGCGAAACCCTATCACAACATCCGTTTCGGTGCAACGGCCCCCTTGTTGACACCAATAAAAACGGAATATAGAGTATGCTGCCGTAACTCCCGCTGACGGGCGGGAGTATCATTTCCTATCATTTCACGGAGGAAATCCAATGACAGGTTCCCGCTGGAAGATTCCCCGTTACGTGTGGTTGTTGACGTTGCTACTGGTGATTCCGATTCTGGCGGTAGCCTGCGGAGAAGCCGCAACTCCCACCTCCCAACCGGCAGCAACCGAAGCCCCGGCGGCGGCAACTACGGCGCCCGCAGCCACGTCCGCCCCCGCGGCCACCGCCGCCCCCGGCGCCACTACCGCCCCTGCGGCAACTACGGCGCCCGGCGCCACCCAGGCTCCGGCAGCCCCGAGCGCGCCGCTGGCGACGGCAGCGCCCCTGGCCACCCAGGCTCCCAGCGAGTCGGCGATGGTGCAGCCTTCCTATGCGCCGTCGTTTGCCGAATACTGGCAGCCGCATATTGATTTCTACGGCGAGCCGATATACGGCGGCCACCTTCGCATCAACTACGAAGACCCGCTGGATCACGCCAACATCTGGGGCGCCTACTCCGGCGTTACCGCTCGCCTGCGGATCCCCACTCACAACTACCTGGTGGAAGACAACCCCTATGACGCCGGCAAGATCATCCCCGACCTGGCGAGGGGTTGGACCAATCACGACAACGCCACCGGCGTGACTTTGTTCTTCCACGAGGGCATCACCTGGCACAACGGCGAGCCCTTCACCTGCGAGGACACCCGCTTCACCCTCGAGACCATGGTCACCGGCGAGGGGCTGACCACCAGCGAGATGCAGGGCAAGCTGGGCTTCCTGGACATGGGCGCCTCCTCCTGCCTGGACGACAACACCCTGGAACTGAACTTCGTCGAGCCCAACGCCACGGCCATGCTGGCCTTCACCGACCGAGCCGCGGTCATGTTCAACAAGGCCTGGTTCGAGGCCAACGGCGAAGACGCGATGTTCACGGACATCACCGTCGGAACCGGTCCCTTCACCTGGGACGACGGCCAGAGCGTCGGCGTTGATGAGCAGAAATTCACCAAGAACCCCGCCTACTTCAAGGACGGGCTGCCCTACGTTGACCAGGTCACCATCTTCGGCATTCTCGACGAATCCGCCCAGCAGGCGGCCATGCTGGCCCGCCAGACCGACTGGCACTGGGTACGCAACTGGGGCCAGTACGACGCTTATGTCGAACACGACCAGATCCAGACCGTAATACGCGCCACCCGCGGCCACCATACCCTGTGGCTCAACAACCGCAACGCTCCGTTCAACAACGTGCGCGTGCGGCAGGCCGTCATGATGGGCATCGACCGCGACACCGGCATCCGCATTCTCCAGGACGGCCACGGGGCCGCCGGCTTCCAGATGTCCCCGGGAAGCTCGTGGGAACTGGACCAGTCCATCGGCTGCGCGGTACCGGGCTGGTGCCCGCCTGAGGACGGCGACTGGGACTCCCGCCGCGCCGAGGCCCGCGCCATTCTGGAAGAAGAGAACTTCCCCTTCGACCAGACCTTCACCTTCACCGTCGAGTCCGACGAGCAGGTGCAGGCCCGCGCCACCTTCTTCCAGGAACAGCTACGCCTGCTTGGCGTACAGACCGACTTCGACCTGGTGGAGACCATAGCCTACCGGAAGCAGACCGCCGACGGGTCGTGGGGCGACATCCTGCCGCGCAACGACACGATGCCGGCGGACGACCCCGCCCTGGGCATGGGCTACTACTTCCGCTGCGTCTCGGCCAACAATCACTGGACTCCCCCGAACGACTGCGACGAGACCATGGAGAACTACCTCGACGCAGCAGCCACCACCATCGACCCGGCCGAACGCAAGCAGATCTCCGACGACCTGCAGCTCTACGCCATGCAACAGTACTGGCGCTTCCCGCTCTACTGGGAACAGGAAGCAGCCGCTTTCTGGCCCGACGTACGGGGCTACTATCACCATCCCCAGCCCTCCAGCTCCTTCGTGCGCTGGGAGCACATGTGGATGGACCCGGGCATGAAGGACCAGGGTGGATACAGCGGCCAGACGTCCGGCGTACCCGGCGGATTATAGTCAACCGGGTCGACACACTCTGATCACGGGATAACCGGCGCCGCGGGGGGACGGGCTTGAACTCCCCGTGGCGTCTGCCTGGTCTTACAAGACACGGGCTTCGGCAACCCGGCTGACCTCAGCCCACCGCAGGCCCGGACTCGTCTTTCCCTCCTGAGCGCGTCGAAGGACGGGAATCCGGGAAGAACACCGACAGGAGAAGGAATGACCGGCTACCTCTTTCGTCGGCTGCTCCTTTTCATCCCGACGGCCATCGGGGTGTCCATTGTCATTTTCTTCCTCCTCCACATCATCCCCGGCGACTACGCCACCACGGTGGTGCTGGGCGGCGAAGACCGGGCCAACCTCGCAACCGAAGAGGAGATCCAGCGGGTCAGGGAACAGCTCGGACTGGACCGGCACATAGTCATCCAGTACCGGGACTGGGCCATGAACTTCCTCACGGGCGACCTTGGCCAGTCCTTGACCAACCGGCAGTCGGTGGCGGAGAGGATGCAGCCCCGCATCCTTGTCAGCGCCCAGCTGGCGATCATGGCGGTAATTATCGCTACCGTCCTGGCCATACCCTGCGGTGTCATCGCCGCCGTTCGCCAGGATTCCCTGATCGACTACGGCCTGCGCTTTTTCAGCATGATTTTTGAGTCCATGCCGAACTTCTGGCTGGGACTCCTGTTGCTGGTGGTACTGGCCGTAGTGTTCGACTGGAAGCCTCCCATTTCGTACAGGGACCTCTGGGAGGACCCCTGGACCAACCTGCAGATCATGATCTTCCCCGCGCTGGTGGTCGGCTCGCGAAGCTCTGCCGGGATGCTGCGGATGACCCGGTCGTCCGTGCTCGAGGTCCTGCGCGAGGACTACGTGCGCACCGCCCAGGCAAAGGGACTGCACCGGGCTCGAATTCTGTTCATCCACGTGCTGCGCAACGCCCTGCTTCCCGTAACCACTCTCGCCGGTTTCGAGGTCGTAATCCTCTTCGGCGGCCAGGTGGTGATCGAGCAGGTGTTCCAGATACCCGGCCTCGGCCAGCTACTGGTGCAGGCGGTTACCGGCAGGGACACGCCCCTGATCCAGGCGATCATCATGTTCATAGCAGTCGTGGTTCTGCTGGCCAACCTGGTGGTTGACCTGCTCTACGGCCTGCTGGACCCACGCATCCGCTACGCATAGCGGCACAGCATTACTTTAGGGCGAATCAACGAGTTATGGCACAACCCACCGAATTTCTCGACACCGCGCCAGTGCAGCCGGAATACCCGGAGCGGGTTCAGCGCACCCTGCTCCGCATGTCCTGGCGCCACCTGCGCTCCAAGCCGCTGGGATCCCTCGGCTTGCTGGTGGTGTTGGGCGTGGCCGTCATCGCCATATTCGCCAACCTCATCGCCCCGTTCGATTACCAGGTGCAGAACTACGACGCCGTGCGCGCCGCCCCGGGAGCCACACACCTCTTCGGCACCGACGAGTTCGGCCGCGACGTGTTCAGCCGCGTGGTCCACGGCGCCAGGGTATCACTCCTGGTCGGCTTCGCATCGGTCATGCTCGGCACGGGCGCGGGCGCCCTGCTGGGCCTGGTCTCCGGCTACTTCATGGGCACGCTTGATTCGGTAGTCCAGCGGATCATCGACATGTGGATGTCCCTGCCGGACCTGATCCTGGCTCTCGCAATCGTTGCGGCTCTCGGCGAGCAGTCCACCGAGATCCTCATCATCGCCATCGCCGCCACCATCCTGCCTCGAGGCGTCCGGGTGATCCGCGCCACGACCATCTCGTTGCGCGAGTCCGACTACGTGCTGTCGGCCCGCGCCATCGGCGCCTCGGACTGGCGGGTCATCCTGCGGCACATAGCACCCAACTCGATGGCGCCGTTCCTGATAATCATGTCGTCGATGTTCGGAACCGCCATCCTCACCGAGGCCGGACTGTCCTTCCTCGGGCTTGGCATCGAGCCGCCCACCCCGTCGTGGGGCGGGATGCTCACCGGCCAGGCAGCCCAGTTCCTGCGGACTGCCCCGTGGATGCTGGTGTTCCCCGGGCTGGCCCTCAGCCTTACCGTGCTTGGATTCGCCTTCGCCGGCGACGCCCTCCGCGACATCCTCGACCCTAGGCAGCGTGGCAGATAGACCATAAGCGAAAATCATTGTTTTAACGCGTAGGGGCGCACGGCGGTGCGCCCTTACATTCGCCCAATACTGAATCGGAGAGAACCGTGAAAAGCATCGACATCCACGCACACCTGACACCCCAATGCTTCATCCGGGCCATGGAAGCCGGAGAGACCTGGCACGGCGTTCAGCCCGGCTCCATGCGCATCGCCCCTCGCGCCGTCTGGACGCCGGAGCAGCGCCTCAACGACATGAACTCCCTGGGCGTGGACGTGCACGTGGTGTCCACCGGCGCCGCCTTCTACTTCTACGACAAGGACCCGCAGGCCATCGCCGCCATGCACCGCGAGTGCAACGAGGAAGTCCACCAGATGACCATCGACTACCCCGACCGGTTCAAGGGGTTCGCCCAGATTCCCATGCAGGATGTCAACGCGGCGATCAACGAGCTGGACCACGTGATGAACAACCTCAGCTTCGTCGGCGCGATGATCAACGACACCGCCAACAACCGCACCTACGACGAGCCCGAGTACCTGCCGCTATGGAAAGCAGCGGAAGAGATGGGGGCCGTAATCTTCATCCATCAGCAGGGCGGCGACACTCTCGTCACTCCCCGGCTGAACCGCTACCACCTGGCCAATACCATCGGCAACCTGGTCGACCGGGCGGTCACCTTCGCCTCCTTCGTATTCGGTGGAGTGCTGGACAAGTGCCCCGACCTCAAGGTGTGCCTGGCCCACGGCGGCGGCTACACCTGCTTCGGCGTCGGCCGCATGGACCGCGGCTGGCAGGTGCGGTCCGAAGCGCGGGAGCACATCTCCCGGCCGCCAAGCGCCTACCTGGACAAGTTCTACTACGACTGCCTGACCCACAGCGAACCGGCCCTGCGTATGCTGATCGACACCGTCGGCATCGACCGCATCGTATTCGGCACCGACTGGCCCGCCGACATGGCCATCGACTGGCCGGTGTCCTGGGTACTCGGCCTCGAAAGCCTGACCCAACACGAGAAGGACGCAATCCTCTGGAAGAACATGGAGCGCCTCCTCGGCGTCGAAGACTAAAATCCCCTCTCTTTCAGAAACTTCCCTCCCCCTCAGGGGGAAGGTCAGGGTGGGGGTGAAACCCAACCTATAGGAACCCGGCGATACCAAATCAAGCGAGGCTGAACAAATGCGGGCCATCGACATCCACGCTCATTCCACCCCCCAGTGCTTCCAGCGGGAAGTCCTGCAGGGCCGCGCCTGGCACGGCATGACCGCCGCCGAGGGCGAACTGCACAACCCCCGCAATGCCTGGACTCCCGAGCAGCGCATCGAGGACATGGACTCCATCGGCGTCGACGTGCAGATCGTGTCCACCAATGTTGCCTTCTACAAGTACGACCAGAAAGTCGCCACGACGGTCGCCATCGCCAACGACTGCAACAACGAAGTCCACCGGATGACCATGGACTACCCCGAACGCCTGGCCGGACTGGCGACCCTGCCGATGCAGGACATTCCGTCGGCCATCGCAGAGCTGGACCGCGCGGTCAACCAGCTCGGATTCAAGGGCGCCATGATTGGCGACCACGTGAACGGCGTCACCTTCGACGCCCCCGGGTTCCTGCCCTTCTGGAAGGCCGCCGAGCAGATGGGGGCGGTCATTCTGATCCACCAGGCCCTGCCGACGACCGTCACTCCGCGGCTGGACCGCTACCACCTGCCCAACAGCATCGGCAACCTGACCGACCGCACCGTTACGTTCGCCACCTTCGTTTTCGGCGGCGTGATGGACGCCTGCCCCGACCTCAAGATCTGCTTGGCCCACGGCGGGGGCTACACCTGCTACGGCGCCGGGCGAATGGATCGAGGCTGGAAGGTGCGCCCCGAGGCGCGAGTGAACATCCAGCAGCCGCCCAGCACATACCTCAAGCGCTTCTACTATGACTGCCTCACCCACAGCGAGCCCGCCCTGCGCTACCTCATCGACACCGTGGGCGTCGACCGCGTGGTTCTCGGCACGGACTGGCCTGCCGACATGATGATCGACTGGCCCGTCGGCTGGGTCATGGGCCTTTCCAGTCTGACCCTCGAAGAGAAAGAAGCCATCCTCTGGAAGAACCTGGAAAAGCTGATGGGTCTCTAACCCCTACCTGGCAGCAAGGATCCGGGATTCAAACCTGTAACCCAGGAGCCACCTAATCAGATGCAAACCGTAGACATTCACGCGCACATCAGCCCCGAAGGCATGGTCAAGGCCATGGTCGAGGGCAAGGACTGGCACGGCGTCACCTCGGCAGAGATGCTGCCCATCCACGAATACACGCCCCGCACCATGTGGACCCCGGAGGAGCGCCTGAAGGAGATGGACGAGTTCGGCGTCGATGTCCACGTCCTTTCCACCAACTCCTTCTTCTACTTTTACGAGCGCGACGCCTCCGTGGTTACCGCCATGGCCCGCGAATGCAACGAGTACGTGTCGCAATTGACCAAGGACCACCCAACTCGCTTCGCCGGCTTCGCCACCCTGCCCATGCAGGATGTCAGCGCCTCCGTAGCCGAACTTGAGCACGGCATGGGCCAGCTCGGACTCAAAGGCGCCATGATCGGCGACCATGTCAATGGCGCAACTTTCGACGACCCAAAGTTCCTCCCTCTCTGGAAGGCCGCCGAGGCTTCAGGCGCCGTCATCTTTATCCACCAGTCCGGGGACACGGTTGTCAGCCCGCGTAGCGACAACTACCACTTGCCAAACACCATCGGGAACCTGGCCGACCGCGCCGTCACCTTCGCGTCCTTCGTCTTTGGCGGCGTGATGGACGCCTGCCCGGACCTGAAGGTCTGCCTCGCCCACGGCGGCGGCTACACCTGCTTCGGCGCCGGGCGCATGGACCGCGGCTGGCAGGTCCGCTCGGAAGCCCGCGTCAACATACAGCAGCCGCCCAGCCGCTACCTGGGCAGGTTCTGGTACGACTGCCTAACCCACGACGAAAATGCCTTGCGAATGCTCATCGACATGGTGGGCATCGACCGGGTGGTGTTCGGCACCGACTGGCCTTTCGACATGGCCATCGACGAGCCCGTCGCCTGGGTGCGCAACATGTCGGAGCTCACCGACGCCGAGAAGGACGCCATCCTCGGTGGCAACATAGTGAAGCTGCTGGACCTGTAGCGTTCCCGTCCGTTCATGGTGAGCTTGTCGAACCACGAACGGCCGTCCCTTCGACAGGCTCAGGGTGAGCGTAAGAGTCAGCACCGCGCAGATTGTCGAGTGGGGCGCCGACCACTCTTACCCTTCGCCACGGACGTTTTCGATGGACTCGGCAAGGGAATCGGCGACTGATTTCGTCAATTCCCTGAGGAAAGTAGTCGCGTAAGAGCCGTTGGGCAAGGTGAACTCCGCAGTGTACCCACCATCGCAGGCCCGGATGCTGACGCCCTCCAGCCGCACCCGGCTGATTCGCCAGTCGCCGCGGGTGAGGCGTCGAAAGTCGCTGCGCCTCAGGCTGAAGTGCCGAAGCGTTTCCTCTTCCATTGCCGCAGCCGCTTCCAGCCCCCCGGCCACCTTCCGGCCGTACAGCGGAAGGGCGGCGCTGATTTCCAGCCTCCGTGCCCTGGCCGACTCGGCTTCCGCATCCCCTACGATGAACATCCCCCCGGAATCGTGCCGCCTAGCCCGGTCTCCAGCCAGGACGCGGTCATATACACCGGCCTCTATCCGCCGTTTCAGGTTCCAGTTGAAGAGGTGGGCCTGCAGTGCGGATATGAAGAACTCGTTGAGCCGCCGCCCGCCGGGCACTTTTTCGCCTTGGAGCAGCCGCACCGCGTCGATGGCGTTGCTGTTGAACCTCCCGAAGCGTTGCGGGCCGAAGTAGTTGGGCAGGCCGGCCTGAGCCAAGCGCCCGGTTATGGATTCCGCTCGCTCTTTCCATCCGTCCGCAGGGTCCCGCACGCGGACTTCGAAGCGATTGCCGCCCAGGGAACCCCGCCGCAGCCTGCGGTCGTGGCGGGAGACCTCCAGGACGCGAACCCCGTCCATATCGTCCAGCGCATCGAAGCACTTTTCCAGGGCCGCGGGCACGCTGAGCCACTGGCGCGTTATCGCATTCTTGTCCTTCAGACCAGCAACGCCGACCTCGTTGTATGGGACGCCACAGTCCCGCAACGTGGCCAGCAGGTCGTGGGTGTTGAGGCCGCGTTTCTCGACATAGGCGTAGGCGAATTCCCCTTCCCCGGACGGTGCAAATCGAGACAGTTCCGATACCACGAAGTCTTCCGGACAACTTCGGATTGTTCCCCCGGTGCCGGCAAGGGATTCGGTGACGGCAGGCAAAACCGCCCAGTCGAACCGGAACTGCTCCAAGTCTACGGAAAAGCCTGGAGCGCCCGGCTGGGCGGTTTGGAATTCGCTGGCCATCGGATAACCGCGCTGATATCGGCGATACGCCTAGCCCAACCCCCGGGCGCGGAAAATCTCGTTGGCGGCGTCGATGGCTGCGCGGGTGAAAGGAATGCCCCCGTAGAAGCAGGCGTGGACAAAGACTTCCACGATCTCCTCCGGCGTCAGCCCGATATGCAGTGCGCCATTGATGTGGCTGCGCAGGGGCCCTTCCCGTCCCAGCACCGAAAGGCAAGCCAGGGTGCAGATGGAGCGGTCGGCCAATTCAAGCCCCGGCCGGTTCCACACCGAACCCCAGTAGTACTCGGTGCTGAGCCGGTTGAAGTCCCTCTCGGCCTGGGTCACAGGCGCCGGGCGGTCGCCTGTCGGAGGCCCCATCAGCTCTTCTCGGCGGGCAGCCCCGCGACGGTACAGGTCGTCGGGGGTCTCTTCAGGGTCGAATACCAGTTGCGGCTCGAACTCAATGCCCAGTCCGTCAAAGACTCCCTTCGCCACCCCCATGGAGGTGAACCCGGCGGGAACGCCGCCGTACCACGAGGCATGGATCATGACCTCGATGACCTGCTGCGGCGTCAGCCCCAGGTTCAGGGCATTCGCAACATGCCGAACCAGCTGATTCTCCCGCTGCAGCACGGTCAACGCCGAGAGCGTAACCATTTCGCGGCGATAGAGTGGGAGGGCGGGACGCTGCCAGATGGTGCCGAACAGCGCCTCCATCGCGATGCGGTGCAGGTCGGGCGCGACATCCTGCGACGCTGGCACCGAGCCGCTGCCTATCGGCCCGCCGCCAACAAATTTGGACCTCGTTTCCATTCCTTTCTGGAAACGCTCGTTCAGGGTCGTCATTTCGGTCAGCCTTCCTTCCCCATTGGCGGCTGGGTGTCTGCGTTGCGAAGAGCGGTTTGTTTATACAATTTCACCCTCTCCCTCAAGGTAGAGGGGATAGCAGGGAAAGGGCAAGGGGTCGATTGCGTCTAGTTCAGGTGGGAAACTTTGGGCGCCACCTGTTCCATCAGCAACTGCTGCGATCGCTGCACCAAAGAGTGGTCGTCGGGGTCCTGGGTGATGCCCAGCAGGCAGCCGAAGCCGCCGGTTTCCTCGTAGGTCTGCTCGATCTTTTCAACCACCTCGAGCGGGTCTCCGACGATCCAGATGTTCTCCATCATGTAGTCGACGGTCACGTCCTCGTCGGCCATGTTCGGGTCGCTCTTGAGCTGGTTGAGGATGCCTCCGGCCTGGCGGTTCTTCCACTGGTGGTCCTCGAAGGGCTTGCCGAGAACGATGCGCGCTTCCTCGCGGGCTGACTCGGGCGTCTCTCCCACATAGATGTCGCGCCCAAGGCGCAGTTCGCTGCGGTCGGCCACGCGACCGGCACTGATGGCGCCCTGCTCGCAAGAATGCCACAGGTCGGGCACGAACTTGTTGGGCAGGTTGGTCATGGGGATCCAACCCCGCTCGCCGGCCATGCGGATGGTCTCGGTGTTGGGGGAAGACGCCGCGACCCCTATGGGCGGGTGCGGCTCCTGGTAAGGCTTGAAGTACAGGCGCCGGCCAAGCTCCGACATTTCCTCGGGGGCGTGGACCTGGAAGTGCTTTCCCTCGTAGCCGAACTTGCCGCTTTCGGCGTTTTCCCAGAGGCCCAGGACAACCTCAAGGGCCTCGCGGCCCCGCTCCCGGACGTCGTCCATGCTGTCGTATTCCACCCCGTAGAGCTGCAGGTCGGTGGGAAGGGAGCGAAGGCCGATGCCCCAGTAGAATCGTCCCCGGGCCATGTGGTCGAGCATGGCGATGCGATGCGCCGTATCCACCGGGTGGTGCAGGGGCATCATGGTAACGCCGGTGGCCAGGATAATGTTCTCGGTGAGCGCCAGGGCCTGGGCAATGATCAGCTCGGGAACCGGGGCGTTCTCCCAGGTCTCCGTTATGTGCTCCCCGATCCACGCCTCCCTGACACCCAGCTTGTCGGCCTGGACAATCAGCTCGATGTCGCGATCATACGAGTCGGAGGGCGACCGCCGCGGGGGATGCAGCGGCATCATAAACAGTCCGAATTCCATCTAGGCTCCTCCAGATTTGCGGTTAAGCCGGCTTTAGTATGTCCAGGGACTTCCTGCCGAGATTTCACCCTCACCCTACCCTCTCCCTTGAGGGAGAGGAGACACTACTTCGGGCGTGTGACTATTGGGGCCTGGGCGTCGGCACGGGGATGCCGGGGATGTTCACCTGCACCGACCAGAGCTTGTCCCAGCTGGTGAAGAACAGCGTCTTCCAGTCCCCGCCGCCAAAGCACATGTTGGTGTGAATCGGCGACCCGGTCTCGATCGTCCCAAGGTGCTTGCCCGACGGGTCGATCACCCAGATCCCGCCGGACCCGCCAACGTACACGTTGCCCTCGGTATCGACCTTCATCCCGTCGGGAATCCCGGGGTGTTCGCCCAGGTTGTGGCTGAAAATGCGGCTTGTGGCCAGCGCCAGGGTCCCGTTGGGCTGCATGTCAAAGGCGCGCAGATGCCCCCGCCTCGAGTCGATCAGGTACAGTACGCTCTCATCAGGCGAGAACGCCAGCCCGTTCGGACCTACGAAGTCGCGGACCAGCAGCGTAATCGTGCCCAGGTCGGGTGAGACACGATAGATGCCCGGGAAATTGAGGTCGAACTGGGTCTGGACAGGCATCCCCGCGTTTGGGTCGGTGAAGTAGATTGCGCCGTCGGACTTCACCACCACGTCGTTGGGCCGGTTCAGCGGCCTGCCCTGGAAGCTGTTGGCGACGACCGTGATGCTGCCGTCCGACTCCACTCGGGAAACCCGGCGGCCGTCATGCTCGCAGGCGACCAGCCGGCCCTGCGGGTCGCGGGTGAGGCCGTTGGCGCGGTTGGTGGGCTCGGTAAATACCGACACCCCCTCTCCTTCGGCCCACTTCATCCGCCGGTTGTTGTGAATGTCGCTGAACAGAAGATAATCGCCTTCCTGCCACCAGACCGGGCCTTCGGCAGGGCCCTGCTCACCGCCAAACCCGGCGGCCAACTCGTTGATGTCCTGGGAAGTCGAGATAATCCGCTCCAGCGCGGGATCATGTACAACGATTGGCATAACCGTCTCCGGCTGCCCCGGAAATCCATTGACGCAGGGGCAACCCCTAGGATTGCAGTGATTTGCCCTTTTAGTCGGAAAGGGGAATGGTGGCAGTCACGCGAGGGCGGTCGCCGACCGCGCGGGTAGTGTGGCCCTTGCCGGTCAGGTCCTCGGCCAGCGTTACGTGGCCGGGTCCGTACCGGTGCACCGAGCCGTCTTCGAGGCCGATTTCCACCTCACCCTCCAGGGTGATGACAAACTGGCGCCGGGGAGCAGTATGCCAGTCGACGAAATATCCCGGTTCCACGGTGCGAAACACTATTCCGGTGGCGGACTGTAAATTGGCTAGTTCCGGATGCGATTCAGGGCTCATTTCTTCGATATGTGATTTTCCATCGTCACCGGTGTAAAGACGGGCGAAGCTCATTTGTGTTGTCCTCGCAAGGTTATTCGTGAGTGTGGCTGCAAGTGTAGCCCTGCCGACGCCGGGCGTCAAAACCGGCATCATGGCAATCAGTATCCAAGCGACTGTTCGTAGGACACAGGGCAACCCGGAAATACTCGTCGCCGGAAGGTGTCCCTGTCCCAGGAAAAAGCAGGCGGCTGCGGTCCCCGCTAAACCGCAGCCGCCCTGCCTTTAAGGGCTGTTGGATTACTGAGAGGCCCGGAGCACTTCCTCAACGGTGCCAGCCAAGCGGGCGTCGCCGCCGAACGCAGCGCCGGTCGTGCCGTTGGTGAACTTGGCCAGAGCTAGGTCGTAGACGGTGTCCGGGAAGGGTATGTACCCGGTCTCGCTGACCAGATTCCGGTTGGCCTTGTCCAGGTAGTATTCCACGAAGGCCTTCACGTGGGGCTGGTCAAGCGCGTCCGATGCCACGTAGATGAACAGCGGACGGGACAAGGGAGCATAAGCGCCGTTGTTGATGGTCTCGTCCGTGGGCAGGATGCACCCGGCCCCGCCGTCGACCGCCACCAGCTTCAGCCGGTCGGCGTTCTCGGCGTAGTAGGCGTACCCAAAGTAACCCAGAGCGCCGCGGTCTCCCGCAATTCCGGTCACCAGGACGTTGTCGTCCTCGCTGGGCAGGAAGTCGCCGCGTGAAGCCTGTGATTCCCCGTTGACTGTCTCGGTGAAGTAGTCGAAGGTGCCGGAGTCAACGCCGGGTGCGTAGAGGCGGATGTCCTCCTCCGGCCAGCCGGGACGTACCTGGCTCCACTTGGTCACCACGTTTTCGGCTTCAGGCGCCCAGACGGTGTGCAGTTCGTCGACCGTCATGCACTCCACGAAGTCGTTGGCGGGGTTGACCATCACGCTCAGGCCGTCGATGGCCACGGGCAGTTCGATGTAGTCGACGCCGCCCTCGGCGCAAAGGTCGACCTCGGACTGCTTGATGGGCCGCGACGCGTCGGAGATCACCGTCTCTCCAGAGCAGAACTTCTTGAAGCCGCCGCCGGTGCCGGAAACGCCGACGGTGATCTTGACATTGCCATTGGTGGCATTGCCGAATTCCTCGGCCATGGCCTCCGTGATCGGGAACACGGTGCTGGAGCCGTCGATGGAGATGTCTCCCTCCAGGCTGGAGAGGTCCGTCATCATCGCCATGCTCGAGCTTTCCATCAGTCCCATGGATATCTTGAGCACTTCCTCGACCGTACCATGCAGCCGGGCGTCGCCGCCGAAGGCCGCCCCGGTCATCCCGCCCAGGAACTTGGCCAAGGCCAGGTCATAGATGGTGTCCGGGAACGGGATGTAACCCGTCTCGCTGACCAGGTCGCGGTTGTTCTTGTCCAGGAAGAACTCGACAAAGGCCCGGATGTGTTCCTGGTCCAGCGCGTCTGCAGCCACGTAGATGAACAGCGGCCGGGACAGGGGAGCGTAGGTCCCGTTGTTGATGGTCTCGTCGGTGGGCAGGATGCAGCCGCTGCCGCCGTCGACGGCCACCAGCTTCAGCCGGTCGGCGTTCTCGGCGTAGTAGGCGTATCCGAAATAGCCCAGCGCGCCCTGGTCGCCGGAAATGCCGGTAACCAGCACGTTGTCGTCCTCGCTCGGGAGGAAGTCGCCGCGAGATGCCTGGGACTCACCGTTCACGGTCTCCGTGAAGTAGTCGAAGGTACCGGAGTCCACGCCCGGGGCGTACAGCCGGAGGTCCTCATCCGGCCAACCATTCCGGACTTGGCTCCACTTCATTACCACGCCCTCGGCTTCCGGGGCCCAGACAGTGTGCAGTTCGTCGACCGTCATGCACTCGACGAAATCGTTGGCCGGGTTTACCATGACGCTGAGACCGTCGATGGCAACGGGCAGCTCTATATACTCGATGCCACTTTCAGCGCACAGGTCGACCTCGCTTTGCTTGATGGGGCGCGACGCGTCGGAGATGACGGTCTCACCGGCACAGAACTTCTTGAATCCTCCGCCGGTTCCTGAAACGCCAACCGTGATCTTTACGTTGCCGCCGGTGGCGTTGCCAAACTCCTCGGCCATTGCCTCGGTGATCGGGAAGACGGTGCTCGAACCGTCGATGGAAATGTCTCCTTCCAGAGCGCTTACCCTTTCAGGAGCAGTGGTCGAAGCAGGCGTTGCCTGCTGTCCGGACGGTGCGGCGGTAGTCGCCTGCTGTGCCTGTGAACCCGAGGGAGCCGCTGTTGCCTGGGGAGCTGCACCCGAATCGGACGGCGTGGTTGCCGCCGGAGCCTGCGTGGGGTCTTCGCCGCCACAGGCGACGACGGCCAGCGCCAGCATCCCGGCCAGCAACAGGACAGCCAGGGCCGCTAGGTTTACGGGAACCTGAATCAGGTTGGGGCGCATTTATCCTCCTTCCTCATTGGAAACTGTTGTGGCGTTGCCGGATATGACCCGGCGAGGCTGTTGACCTCTCCCTACGGAAGGCCATTCGACAGGCTCATGGTGAGCTTGTAGAACTGGGCCGACAGCGATGAGCGGGATTTCGCCGCCCGGTGGCTCCATCGTCAACTGCGGGACCTCGCTGGGTATAATCCCTGATCTGAAACCGGGCTTGAACCCGGGTTTGAACGCGCCGGTACGCCTTCCTCCGCGTCTGCGTACTCACGAAGCATGGGCGCCGACGGTCAGTCTTCGGCTCCGTTCCTTCCGGGACCCTCCGGTCGGACGGTGGCAAAAAAATAGCCCCGAATAAATCGGGGCCGGATGGGAAAACTTGAAATGTTTGGGAGAATAGAGAAGCCATTGCCGGTGAGAAAAAAGAGCCTCTACCTGTTAGAGGCTTCTTTCTTTTGAACAACACTTTCATAATGAGGAAATATCCTAGTACAGGTGGCAGTTCACCAGGTGCCCGCCACCGACGTCCTTCTGCACCGGCTCCTCCACGGAGCAGCGATCCATTGCGAAGGGACATCTCGGATGGAACCTGCACCCCGCCGGGGGGTTGATGGGCGACGGCACTTCGCCCTGCAGCACTATCTCCTCCCGTTCGTCATCCGGGTGGGAGGGAAGCGCCGCTGAGAAAAGGGCCTTGGTATAGGGGTGCAGGGGGTTTTCGTACAGGTCTTCGGTGGGGCTGTACTCGACAATCTGGCCGAGGTACATCACCGCGGTCGTGTGGGCCATATACCTGACCGTGGCCAGGTTGTGCGCCACCAGCAGGTAGGCCACGCCGGTCTCCTGCTGGAGGTCGACCAGCAGGTTCATAACCTGGGCGCGAATCGAAACGTCAAGGGCCGAGACAGGCTCGTCCAGGATGATGAGCTTGGGGTAGGACGCCAGTGCGCTGGCAACCGCCACACGCTGGCGTTGACCGCCGCTGAACTCATGGGGGTAGAGGTCCGCCTGGGCCTTTCGGAGGCCCACCTGGGTCATCACCTCTTCAACCCGGTCGTCCCGTTCCTTGTTGGTGACATCCCGGTTGACGACGAGTGCCTCGGAAACTATGTCGCGCACTCGCATACGGGGACTCAGGGATGACCAGGGGTCCTGGAAGACGGCCTGAACCTGGGTGCGGTACTCCTTGAGTTCGGGCCCGCGAAAGTCCTTGATGTCCCTGCCGTCGAGGAAGATGGTGCCGTCGGTTGGATCCTCGAGACGGAGCACCAGCTTGGAGGTGGTGGTCTTGCCGCAGCCCGATTCTCCAACCAGCCCGAGGGTCTCACCCTCGTTGATGGTGAAATTGATCCCGTCGACCGCCTGCACGTGGCCGACGGTCTTCATCATTATCAGCCCCTTGGTTACGGGGAAATATTTGGTGAGATTATCCGCCCGCAGCAGTTCCGTGGGCATGGAGCTTCTCCCTTGGCCTCGCCGCTGGAAACCTCGGCCGTCCTATCCCCTGCCTGGGGGGAACCGGAGCGGCCAAGAACAATCACAAGCTTCGACAACTAGTAAACACGGGCTTTTTGTGCCTGTCAAGCACCAATTCCGGCCGGGCCTTTTGATTGTTCACTCTCCCTCGAGGGAGAACCAAAAGCAACTGTGAAGTCAGGAGGCCGTGGATGACAAGAAGACACCGTAAATCTATAATGCGGAAAGATACAGTTAATTCATAAAGCGCAACCTAACACGGAGGAGGCCGATCATGGCTACCCAGACCAAGTTCGAGCAGGTCACCAAGCCGCTGGTCAACATCACCGAAATGGACCACATCGTTCTGCGCACCAGGGATGTGGAGGAATCGCTGCGCTTCTACACTGAGGTGCTGGGGCTGAAGGCCGAACGCGTCGAGCAGTGGCGCGCCGGCGAGGTGCGCTTCCCCTCCGCGAGGCTGAACGCCGACACCATCATCGACTTCTTCGCTTCCGACAGCATCCCCAACGGCAGGGACGACGCCAAGAACCAGGACCACTTCTGCATGGTCATCGACTACACCGACATGGAGGAACTGAAGGCCCACTTCGAGGGCATCGGCGTGGAGATCCAGGCCGGTCCGGGCAAGCGCTGGGGTTCCCACGGCGACGGCATTTCCCTCTACATCTACGATCCGGACGACAACGTGGTGGAGTTGCGCCACTACTAGGCCAAGGTCTGAAATCTTCAAGAGAATGTGTAGGGGCGGGTTTGAAACCCGCCCCTACACTTTTGCGGATTGGGTACGTCCTAGCTCTCACCCCCACCCCAGCCCTCCCCCTGAGGGGGAGGGGGATTCATCCGAGGGTGCTGAGGGCTAGGCGGTCTGCTGGATGATCCAGTCGGCCACCCGCTCACCGATCATGATGGTGGTCAGGTTGGTATTGGCCCGGATCACGTCCGGCATCACGGAGGCGTCGGCCACTCGCAGGTTCTCGACCCCGTGGACGCGGCCGTACTGGTCGACGACCGCCATAGCGTCGCTGGCGGGGCCCATCTTGCAGGTCCCCGACAAATGCTGCCCGATATCGACGGTCTCCAGCATCCAGGCGTCTAGGGTATCGTCCGACTTAATCTCCTCGGCTGTCGGGGAGATAGCCTCCTCCACAATGTCGCTGAAGGACTCGTGCTCCATGAACTGGAAGGACATGCGGATGGCCTCCCGCATTCGCTGGCGGTCGACCTCCTCCTCGAGGTGACGGCAGTTGATGTCCGGGTTGTCGCCGGGCGTGGTTGAGCGCAGCTTGATCTCGCCCGAACTCTTGGCCAGCTCCAGGATGCAAGTGAACCGGATGCCCTCCTCGGCGTAGGGGTCGCCTCCCAGCGGCGTGGAGAAGGACGACGGAAGGATCTGCATGTCGTTGCGCAGGTCGGAGCCTGAGGCCGTATAACGGAGTACCGTCTGGATGCGCGGGGCGTCGGCATCCAGCGGGAAGCCGGGCTTGGTCTTGACCCGCACGGCGCACAGCGGGTGGTCGCGAAGGTTCTGGCCCACACCCGGCAGATCCTTGACCACCGGCACCCCCATCTCCTGCAGGTGCCCGGCCGGCCCGACGCCCGACAGCATCAGTATCTGCGGCGATGCCACGGCACCGGCGCTGAGTACGACCTGCTCCGCTTCCACGGTGAACACTTCGCCGCCGCTCTCCACCTCCACGCCGACGGCCCGTGGTGAGCCGGTCGAACCACTCTCGAACAGGATGCGGCGAACCAGCACGTTACCCCGGACGGTGAAGTTGAGACGGTGGCGGTTGTCGGCGATGTAGGTCAGGGCCGTACTCATCCGCACGCCGTTGGGGTTGTTCATGGGCAGCGGGCCGACGCCCGTGGAGTCGGGGTGGTTGTGGTCGTAGACCTCCGCGTACCCACCGGCGATGGAGGAGACATGGAAGGCCTCCTGCAGGGGCAACCAGTTCTCGCGCCTGTGGCGGCGGACGGGTACCGGTCCGCTGTTGCCGTGGAAGTCATCAACGATGTCGGTATCGGTTTCCAGCTTGCGGAAGTAGGGCAGGCACTTCACGAAAGACCACTCGTCGTTGCCCCACTCGGCCCAGCTGTCGTAGTCCTCCGGCACCCCGCGCAGGAAGACCTGCCCGTTGATGGCGCTGGTACCGCCCACGACCTTCCCTCGGGGCACAACAACGTCCTCGGAACGGACTGCGCTGCCCTTGCCGGTAAACGACCAGTTGTGGGGCGCCCCCATCTCCGAGGCCCTGGGTGCGTATCCGAACTTAAGGTCGTCGGGAGTCTGCTCCAGGTCCAGGTAGTCCGGCCCGGCCTCCAGCAGCAACACCGAACGCTTCGGGTCCTCGGCCAGGCGTGTGGCAAGGGCGCCACCGGCGGAACCTGCGCCAATCACGATTACGTCGTACTTCATTGCATCCTCCGTTGTCCTGCTTTTCCGCAGAGTTGCACTTGTTGGATCGCGAGGGATTTCACCCCCACCCTAAACCCTCCCTCTTGATGGGGGAGGGGATATTTGGAAGGAGCGGCAATTCTAGTCGGCGACGGGTTGGGCCTCCGCCCCAGCGCCTGCCATAGCGGCGTAGTGCTCGGCGGCCTGCGCGACCAGCGGTGCAACATCCTCTTCGAGCAGGTACCCCTCTGCAACAAGTTCTCTCGCGGCTTCTTCTATCTGCTCCAGAAAGGCCCCCCTTGAGGCGTAGCGTTCCTCGATGGACAGGCGCGGGTCGCCGCTGGTGTCCCGTTCTTCACGAGTCGCCGCGAAAGGGATGGATGAGCCGCGCAGGGTGCCGCCGGATGCGCCGCCAGTGGAAAGTGTCTGCCCTTCGCCACCGATGTCGGCGTGCCGGCGGTTCCACCCCATGTGCGTGGCTAGAGGCACCGAGACCAGGGGCAGACGTATGCCGGCCACCTCGTTGCCGTCGGCATCGACCTGGGAGACGAGGCATGGGTAGTCCCGTCCCACGGTCGCAGGCACCATGGTCGGCACCCCGGGGTCCGGCCCGAAGTCCAGCCGGGTGAACTTTCGCACGGGCTGCGGCAGCTTCACTCCGGGGGCCGCCTCAAGTCCGGCGGCCGCAGAAGCGGGAGTAACGGCTGTACCGTCGGCGAGCCTCGGGTACCGGCTCGGTGGCGCCGCCTCGCCCGTGGACACCCACCGGTCCAGGTTCACCAAGGCCGCCCGCAACAGCCCCCGGTAGTCCAGGCAGTTGAAGCTGTGGGCGCCCCGGTAGCCATCGACCGGATCGGTGTCGGTGAGCGGAAGCCCGCCGAGGGCGTGCTGGGTACCGGCGAAGGCGTATACCCGCACCTCTTCCGGCGGCTCCGCGTCACTCTCACCTTCGAGGTCGGTGTGGACCAGGGCGCCGTGGCCGGCCCAGTACTCCGACGAAGTGTAGGTATACATCACCTTGGGCAGCTCACCTTGAGACGCCAGGCGGGTGAGCAGACCATCCGTCAAACCCGTGTCGGGGTCGGTCTGCGCTAGGTCGGCGAAGGGGAAGAGGCTGTTGACGCTGCGTGTGGCCTGGCTGGATGGCTGGGCGAAGCGCTGGTTGAACTCGCCTCGCTTGCCGCCCGCCACATGGGGTATGAAGCCGTCGAACACGACGCGACCAGACTCGTCGTAGTTCACGCCGTGGTAGAGGAAGGAGCGCAGGAACCGTCCGCTCTGGGACACGCCGAACGCATAGGCGTGTTCCAGGCCGCTCCCGGTTTCGAAGCGCAAGTGTGAGGCGATGTCCCGGGTAGCGAGCAAAGCGAGACCAGCAACGGGCGCGCCGGTAGTAGTGTAGATGACTTGGTACACCTTGCCCGGCTGGAACCCGCCCTCCAGGTGAACGTAGCACGGGTCGGGGATGCGTCGCCCGTCCTTTACCCTGGCAAACCACCACTGCTTGCGAGGGATGACGTGCTCACGAGCGTCCTCGTCGTCTTGCACGGTCATCACCGACTCCCAGTCTTCCAGCTTGTTCGCCGGGTAGGCCCGGTGCCCCCGGTCGGAGAGGTACTGGAATTCGGCGGGGGCGTTGGGCTGGAAGCCGACCACGATCCTTCCGGAGACGGGCTTGCCGTCCTCCATCGCTTCGGGAACGCTTATGCGCAACAGCCCCGGCATGTCGGGGACATCATGCTGCCAACCGCACCATACGAGGGTGTAGCCCTGGCGCATCAGGAACCCGTTGCCCGGGTCCATGGGCGCGTCGGGGGCAACGTCGGGTGCGCTGTTGATATTGCGGAGGGCCAGCGCCTTCCCGCGGTTGAGAACGTCCAGCAGCAGTCGCCCGTTGCCCTTGGCCGGATCATCGGGGCGCAAGACTCTGAAGTCGGCCGAGAACTCGACCAGACCCTGACCGTTCCTTGGCGCCAGCTTGATGTCGGCGATGGTCTCGTTGGCCGGGTGTAGCGGGTCCACGGCGAAGTACGCCGTCCCGTCGACCTGTGTGTAGGAGCCGACTGAGCCGAAGGACTGCCCGTCGGCAAAGGGTTTCTGCGAAGTGATTTCAAGCCTGGTTACGGGCATAGCTCACTCCTTGACCGTTTCTTCTCGGATGCCGTCAGACCCGGGTGGAGGCTCGTCGAACGGCTGGTCGCTCCGCTCCGCTTCGAGACGACGCCGGTTCCAGGCGGCCCACAACCGCTGATTCTCCTCACGGCCTTCCTCGAGACCCTTCTCGCGGCCTTCCTCACGGAGTTTCTCGTGGAGCGGCTTCAGGAATTTGTCGCTCAAATAGCGGTAAGTTACCATTGCGGCTCCTCCCATTAAATCCAGAGTCGAAACCACCAAAAGCGCATAAATTGGTATCAGGGGAGCGGCCGGGGCGCTCCCCTTTACTACGGCATTGGCAATTTCGGATAGCCTGCTGTGACCTCCGCTGCTCACCTCAAACCATGTTACAAAGGCAGTCCAACCGACCGTCAGCGCGAAGACAACAACAAGGTACCAGGGCAGCCACTTTCGCCCGATGCTCCAGACGGATTCCCGTTCAGGTCGTTGGTCGGTCATTCAGGCGGTTTGGGCATACATATGGCGGCCCAACCACAGTAGTATACATTGACCAGGTGCCGCTACCGGAACTGGCGGAAGAACTCACGGACCTCGTTGGCCAGGAGCTGCGGCTCCTCGAAGGCGGCGAAGTGTCCGCCGCGTGGCATCTCCTGCCAGCGGCCCACGTTGTAGGAACGCTCGGCCCACTCGCGGGGCGGGCGGGCGATCTCCTGGGGGAACATGGCCAACCCTACCGGTGCGGGGACCTTCTCGTCCTTGGCCATGTCCCACACGTGCGTCTGGTTCTCCCGGTACATCCGCACCGATGAGCCGATTGTCTGCGTCACCCAGTAGATGGTGACGGTGGTGAGAAGTTCGTCCTTCGTGTAGACGCTCTCCACATCGCCGTTGCAGTCACTCCATGTGCGCCACTTCTCGACGATCCAGGCGCAGACGCCCGCCGGCGAGTCGTTCAGGCCATAGGACAGGGTCTGGGGCTTGGTGCCCTGGATGTGGTTGTACCCTCCCTCGTCGGCGAACCAGCGCTCCCGCTGGGCGCTGTGAGCCCTCTCCGCCTCCGTCAGCGGCCGCGAGTCCGGCCCGAGGTAGGGATTGGGCCGCGTGACCGATGTTAGGTGGATGCCGTGCAGCTTGTCGGCGTGGGAATAGCCCAACCGCGATGTCACCCCGGCGCCGATGTCCCCGCCCACAGCGACGAACTTTTCGTACCCCAGGTTTTCGGTCATCAGCCTGGCCCAGAGGTCGGCAACGCTGCCGATCTCCATACCCCGCTCGCTGGACGCCTGCGAGAAGCCGAATCCGGGCAGCGACGGAGCGACGACATCAAAGGCGTCCACCGGGTCGCCGCCGTGGGCCGCGGGGTCGGCGAGCAGGGGGATGATTTTACTCATCTCGAAGAAGGTGCTGGGCCAGCCGTGAGTGATCACCAGCGGGATCGGGTTGGGTCCGTTGCCCTTCTCGTGGATGAAGTGGATGTCAAGCCCGTCGACAACCGACTTGCAATTGTTGAAGGCGTTCAGCTTCCTTTCCTGCGCGCGCCAGTCGAAGCTGGTGCGCCAGTACTCGCACAGTTCCTTTATGTATGCCAGGTTGCTGCCGTAGTCCCACTCGGAGCCGGGGATCTCATCCGGCCAGCGGGTGTCGGCAAGCCGTTGCCGCAGGTCGTCCAGAACGGCGTCGTCAACGGCAATCTCGAAGGGTCTGACTTCAGGCATGTTGTCTGCTCCTTGTTTGGTTGGGATTGCGAGAAGTTCACCCCCACCCTGACCCTCCCTCTGAGGGGGAGGGGATTGGAGTCAAAGGGCGAGAGAATTCGCGCGTGGCGCCAGAGGTGACCGGTTAAGGATCGAGGCGGTAGACCCGGGCTGCGGTGTCGTGAAACATGTCGGCTCGCTCGGACGGCGAGTAGCCCGCGGACACACGCTTGAAGGCATTGAACAGCACGTGGTAGGAGAAAGAAACCTTGTCCACCGGGAAGTTGCTCTCGAACATACACCGGGCCGGGCTGAACTGCTCGATCAGGTAGTGCATGATGGGGGCGATGGAATCGGCGATTTCTTCCGAACCGACGGGCGTTTCCCGCTCGTGCCAGTCGAAGCCGATGCGGGGCATTCCGATTCCGCCCAGCTTCATAACGATGTTGGGGCAGGCGGCGACGGTCGCGATGCCCCGGCGCCACTCGGCCATCACTTCCTCATCCCGACCGGCGTACGGGCCGATGCGGCAGAAACCGCCCAGGTGATTCAGCACGATGGTCACTTCCGGGACGGCATTGGCGAAGGATGCGAGGTCGTCCAGTTGCGGGAAGTACAGCGAGTTCTCGAGGACGTGGCCCATGTCGGCCAGCACGCGGGCGCCGGCGCGGTAGTCGTCGCGGAGCAGGCAGCCTTCGACTTCCCGGTTGTCCAGCTCCGGGCTGGGGTCCCAGCCGACGGAGTGGCGAATCCCCCGAAAACGGTTCGGACTGGCTTCCTGCAAAGCCTCCAGAACCGGACGGACTGCATCCCCCAGCTTCAGGTCGGCGCGACCTACGATTCCGTGAGCTGGCTTGCCCGGCCCGTACCGGCCGGTCGCGCCCTCATCGGCAATGGCCTGAACGAACTCCACTTCGCCCACGGAGCGCATTTCCTCGGGCCCGTCGGTGCGGTAGCTGGAGCGGGCTTCCACGAACACGGTGGAGCGCACGTTGTGGCCGCTGTTGATATCCGCCGCCAGGTGTTCCAGCAGGTACTGCTGGTAGTCAACCGGCTCCGGCCGTTGCACCCAGAAATGATGGTGCGGGTCGCAGATGGGTAGTTCGGGTTCCAGAGTTTCTTCGCTGGTCAAGGCCAGCCATTCGTTGCCCCTAGGTGCCATCACTCTTCCCTCCCGTGGCTATATCCAGGATGGGCTGCATTTCGGCGAATCATAGCATAAGGGTATGCCGGATTTAGCAGCCGGTTGCACCCTTGTGTAACTTGCACCATCCGGTAGGGTAGAATCGCAGTGATACTCACTCGCCACGAAGCATAGGGGACTTGACCTGAACTTCAAGCTGAGCATCCTGGACCAGAGCCCGGTGCACGAGTCCGAAGGGCCCGTCGACGCCCTGCGCCGCACCATAGAGCTGGCGCAGAGGGCCGAGGAATGGGGCTATAACCGGTTCTGGGTGGCCGAGCACCACGGTTCCAGCCGCGTGATGGGGTCCTCCCCCGAGGTGCTGGTATCGCACCTGCTGGCCCACACCTCGAGCATCCGGGTCGGGTCCGGCGGCGTGATGCTGCAGCACTACAGCCCCTACAAGGTCGCCGAGAACTTCAACGTCCTAGCCTCCCTCGCCCCCGGACGCGTCGACCTGGGCATCGGACGGGGGCCGGGCGGCCTCCCACGCTCCACTGCGGCTCTGCGCCGTGGGTCCGGTGAACCTGCGATGACGCTGTCGGAGAAGCTGGATGAGCTGAAGCGCTTTCTGTACGACGAACTGGAGGCGGAGCATCCGCTTCAAGGGTTGCAGGCCAGCCCGCTCCCGCCGCAGCCGCCGGAACTGTTCCTGCTGGGGACGACCCGGTCCAGCGGCGACATGGCGGCGGAGTTGGGAATGCCCTACGTCTTCGCCCTCTTTCTGAACAACGATGAGGAAGAGATGGCTGAGGCCGTGCGGCGCTACCAGGCGGGGTTTGTCAGCCCAAAGACGCCCTCACCCCAACCCTCTCCCGGGGGGATAGGGAGTATCGAGCGGCCCTGCACGATGCTGGCTCTGCCCATCATTGTCGCCGATACCGACGATGAAGCCTCCGAGCACGCCTCAAAGATACAGGTCGTGCGCATCACCCTGGAGAGCGGTCGCACTCTGACCGTCGGCAGCGTCGAAGCCGGGGGGGAGTTCGGGAGGCAGTCCGGCGAGTCCTACCAAATCACGGTGCGACAGGCGGGCGTAGTCCATGGAAATCCCGACTCGGTAAGGCGGCAACTGCTCGAAGTCCAGCAGCAATACGGAGCAGACGAGATAATCGCTGTGACCGCCATCGACAGTTTCGACAAGCGCCTGCGCTCCTTCGAACTGCTGGGCGGGCTGATAGAGGCAGGGTCTTCTGATTCCTGACGTATTGTCTGAACTATGGTTTTTCTGATTTCGTGATTCACATGATTACGGAGTGTCGTCAAATTGAGTTGCCGGACACGCAACGGTCCTTTTCCCGTCATTCCGGCGAAAGCCGGAATCCAGACTCGCTCTATGCCGCAAAATGATTTGCCTACGGAAACCCCTGGATTCTGGCTTTCGCCGGAATGACGAGTTAATTTGACGACACCCCCCTAGCGGGGCGTCGAAAAAAACAGGGAATCTCATAATCCCATAAATCACAGTTCAGACAATTGCGTGAAGAATCGAAAGACCCTATTCAGACAAAAAGCAGAGGCACAGAAATGGCTGAACGGCGGATGATGCGCCTGGGATTCTTCCTGGCCGGCACCGGCTCCAACATGGCGTCATGGCGCCATCCCACCGCCGTCACCGATGCAGCCATCAACCTCGATTACTACCGCGACCTGACCCGAAGGGCCGAGGAGGCGAAACTGGACTTTGCTTTCTTCGGCGACGGGCTGTACATCAGTGAGAAGTCGCACCCCAACTTCCTCAACCGCTTCGAGCCGCTGACGCTCCTGGCCGCCCTCGCCATGGACACGACCCACATCGGGTTGGCCGCCACGCTTTCCACAACCTACAGCGACCCGTTCACCGTGGCGCGGCAGTTCATGTCCATCGACCACATCTCAAACGGACGGGCCGGCTGGAACGTCGTTACCTCTCCCCTCGAGGGCTCCGCCCTGAACTACGGCAAGTCAGCAGACGGAGCGGCAAGAGACTTGGACCTTCAGCATCCGGCCCACGACCTGCGCTACCGGATGGCTGCGGAGTACATCAAAGTGGCCAAGGGGCTGTGGGACTCATGGGAGGACGACGCTTTCATCCGCGACCAGGCCAGCGGCGAGTTTATCGACCCCGACAGGATGCACCGGCTGGACCATGCCGGTGAGTTCTTCTCGGTGCAGGGGCCGCTGAACATCTCCCGCTCGCCCCAAGGACGTCCGGTGCTGATCCAAGCCGGGTCTTCCGAGGCAGGGCGGGGCTTCGCCGCGACCATAGCCGACGCCGTGTTCACCGGACAGGCCACGCGGGCCGACGCCGAGGCTTTCAGCAGGGACGTCAAGGGCCGCGCCGCCGAAGCTGGCCGCAACCCCGGCGAGGTCCTGATCCTCCCCGGCTGCTCTCCCATCGTGGGTCGCACCCCCGAGGAAGCAGAGGAGAAGTACCGGGAGATCGCCAGCCTGGTGGAAATCGATCACGCCCTGAATTACCTGGGCCGGTACTTCAACGACATGGATTTTACGCAGTACGACCTCGACGCACCCTTCCCGGAACTGGGAGACTACGGCCGCAACGGCTGGGAGAGCTCCACCGACAGCATCAAGAAGACCGCCCGCGAGAAGGAACTCACCCTTCGGGAAGTGGCGCTGCAAGTGACCACGGGGCGGCACCAGTTCATCGGCACCCCCACCCAGGTAGCCGACACGATGCAGGAGTGGTTCGAGTCGGGGGCGTGTGACGGTTACATGCTGAGCGGAGCCGTCCTGCCGCAGAGCTTCAACGACTTCGTTGACCTGGTGCTTCCCATACTCAAGGAGCGGGGCCTGTTTCGCACCGAGTACGAGGCGGACACCCTGCGCGGCAACCTCGGACTGCCGAAGCCCGAGAACCGTTACACCGCCTCGCGAGAGGCAAGCGCGCCCCACGAAGTCCCCTCTCCCCCCGGGAGAGGGTTAGGGTGAGGGCGTCCCTCCGCAATCCACAGTCATTTGAGGAACGTAGCCATGCCTGCAACCCTGCTGGCCATTCACGGCACAGTGACCCGGCCCGGACGGCTGTACCAGGCAATCGAGGCATCACTGTCCGGTTTGGAGGGAGAAGCTACCCCGACTGTCGACCTCCTGCACCTCGGCGACCACCGCATCTCCTTTGCGGACGGTCGGCCACTGCCCGACTACGACGATGATACCGAGGCGGTAGTCAACCGGGTGATGGCTGCGGATATGTGCCTGATAGCCACGCCGGTGTTCCGGGCCTCGTATACCGGCGCGCTCAAGAACCTGCTGGACCACGTGCCCGTCGCGGGGTTGCAGGGCAAGGCCTGCGGCCTGATCGTGATGGGCGCTACCGACCACCACTACCTTAGCGTCGACACGCAGTTGCGGCCGGTGCTGGCATGGTTCGGCGCCCATGTGGTCCCCGGCATCGTGTACTTGCAGTCCCGCCACTTCCAGGACGGCCAATTGAACGACGCACAGGCCATCGCCGACCTGCATTCCCTGGCGCGTTCAGTGGTCGCGCTCCACAACGCCGCCAGTCCCGGCGACCTGGCCGGCCCCTCTCCACTGGCTGCGCGCTGATCTCGGTTTTCCACTGCCCCTCCAAGCCACCCTGTTTTCCACGTGCCTACAGGCGGTCCTGCCTCGGAATTAGGAGACACAGAGGTGATTTACGATTTTCGTTGATATTATGGCTTAAATGCAGTATTAGTAATAATTTTCACAAATAGTATTTCACTAATACAGGCTTGCAGGCACAAAACTCGTTTGCTATATTGCCGCGCAATCGGCAGGTCTGAATGAAATTGGCTGCCGATTGGGGAAAAACATCCAGGAGCGTCGCACATGAGATATCTACTACTCGCCGCAGTCCTGACCCTCTTTATGGCGGTATTCCTCGCCTGCGGCAGCGCCGCCGAGCCCACGGAGGCCCCGGCCCCGACGGAGGCTCCTGCGGCAACATCCGCACCGGCGCCCACTGAGCCGCCCACGGCAGCAATGCAGGAAGAGGCTACTGAGGCGCCGGCGATGACCGGCGGGGACTCCGACCTCGAGGCCGTCGCCGCCCGGTTGGCCGGCGGGCCGGGCGCCATTTACGTGGGCGACCTGAACCAGCTGGTCGGCCCCGTACCGGAAGCGATTGCGGACGACATCGGCGAATACGACGGGGTTGTGATCGATCACCTGGAAGACTACCTGTATGTCTTTGACTCGGACTACTACCGGCTGATGGTTGAACGGGCCAACCTCACCAACCCCACGCAGGCCACCAGCACCGGGCTGGACCTGACCTACCAGTTTGCCTGCATCAACCGGGCCCTGACCCACTGCAAGCTGTCGGAATGGTTTGCGGAAAGGGTGGAGGAGCGCACCAACGGCCAGCTGAAGATCGAGATCATCGGCTACCCGGAACTGGGTATTGCGGGGCCGGATGTTCTCGAACTCCTGGCGAACGGCACGCTTTCCTTCGCGGAACTGCCGGCGGCGTACACCGCGGGCGACCTGCCGGCCATGGATATGAAGTATCTCTGGGGCATGTACCCCGACAACGAGACCTTCTACAAGGCCACCGTCGCTTCCATACCCGACCTGGACCGCCTGATCGAGGAACGCACCGGCGGCGGGGTGACCATCTACCAGCTCTGGCGCGTGCCTGAAAACGAGATCTTCTTCTTCAGCAAGGAGCCCATCGAGAACCTGGAGGACTTCGAGGGCCTGAAGGTCAGGAGCTTCGGCGGCGCGCTGTCCGACATGATCGACGGCATGGGGTCGGAAGCGCAGTGGGTGGCCTTCACCGAGGTCTACACCGCGCTGGAGAGGGGCATCCTGGACGGAGGCGTGACCGGCGCCAACGCGGCCTACGGCCAGCGCTGGTATGAGGTCGCCGACTACATGTCCGGCCCGCTGCCTCTCTTCACGGTTGAGAACGCCACCTTCAACTACGACGTGTGGCGGGAGATACCCGAGGACTTCCGGCAGATCCTTATCGAGGAGGGCGCGATATACGAGCTGGAGTTCTTCCGGTTCACTCCCATCCTTTCTTCCCTGGGCATACCCAAGTTGCTGGACGAAGGGATGATCTACACGCCCTTCAGCGATGAGATCAAGAAGCACCTGTTCGAGGAAGTCGCTCTCAACTACGTGATTCCCCAGTGGGTGAATCGCGTGGGCGGCTATGACACGGAGGCGGTGGAGTTGTTCAACAAGAATGTCGGCCCGGTGGCCGGGATCATAATAAATCCCGATGGGACGGCTTCGCTGGTTGACAACTAGCACCGCCAAGCGACGGCAATAAAAGGGCACTGAAATTCAGTGCCCTTTTATTTTGCATAAATTCGTTTGCCTGATGTTGGATTACAGTAATATTATTTGGCTTTCTTCAGGCTTTCTGTAATTGACTTATCGTCTATCGTCATCCAGGCTCTTTCGTCGGCAATTCTGCTTCGTATTCCGCATTGCGCGTCAAAATCGGTTTTGGTATATTCCGCCGAATCGTGCGACGGGTGCTGAATCGCCCTTCGACAAGCTCAGGGGACAGCAAGACCGGCAGCAGGAGTCCGGAACTGTCGCATGAGGGGAATTTACCTTACCGAGGAGAGTGACTTGATGGCGAAACCGATCCTGTTAGGCGTGTCGTTGATTCTGCTGATGGTATTTGTCGTAGCCTGCGGCAGTGCCGCGGAACCGACTGCGGTCCCTCCAACGGCGACCACGGCTCCGCCGACCGAGGCGCCCACCGCGGCACCCACACCCACCGAAGCGATGATGGAGGAAGAGGAAGAAGACCAGATGATGGACGCCGACGCGGCTCTTACGGCGATTGCCGATGAGCTGGCGGGCGGTCCGGGCTCCATCTACATCGGCGACGGCGACTTCAGCCGGCTCGTTGGCCCTTCGCCGGGCGGCGTGGAGGAAGCCTTGGGGGACGGCACCGGTAATGTGCCGCTGGAGTTCCTGGAGAAGAACCGGCACATCTTCGAGACCGACTACTATGCCTCGCTGATCGAGAAGGCCAAGTTGACCGACCCCACTCCGCTCACATCCAGTGGAGAGGAATTCAACATCCAATACGCCTGCATCAACCGGGCCCTCCTGCCCTGCAAGCTACAGACAATCTATTTCGCCGAAAACGTCAAGGCCCGCACGAATGGGCAGGTGGACTTCGAGGTCTCCAGCTATCCCGAGCTGGGGCTGGCCGGCTCCGACATGATGGAACTGGTGGAACAGGGGACCATCGAATTCGCCCAGATTCAGCCGGCCTATGTGGGCGGCACCTGGCCCACCATTGACATCATCTATGTCTGGGGCCTGTGGAAGGACTTCAAGTCCGAGCACGAGGCCAACACCCGCCTGCTCGAAGCCCTCGACCAGGGAATCTACGACAACACCGGCGGCGGCGAGCTGATCTATCACATCTGGTACGGCGGCAACGACCAGTATTTCTTCTCGACCCGCGGTGCTGAAAGAGAAGACTTCGAAGGCCTCAAGACCCGGAGCCACGGCACCACCATGACCGACGCCATCAACGGCCTGGGCGGCGAGGGGCAGTTCATGGCCTTCGCCGAGGTGTATACGGCCCTGGAGCGCGGCATTCTCGACGCCGGCGTAACCGGCGCCCACGCAGGTCACGGCCAGCGCTGGTACGAGGTCACCGACAATCTCATCGGCCCGTTCATCTCCATGCCGATGGGATTCGAGACAATGAACCAGGACACCTGGGAACGCATCCCGGAGGACCTCCAGGCCATCATCATCGAAGAGGGCGCGAAGATGGAATTGGAGAATCTCCGGCTGGCCGCCGTCTGGAATGAGACCGGCGTGAAGGTCAATGTCGATCAGGGAATGACCTTCATGCCCTGGTCCGACGAGATGAAGGAGTTCGTCTACGAGGAAGTGGCCCTGGGCCGCGTCCTGCCCAATTGGATCAAACGGGTCGGACCCGATGAAATCGCCCTTTGGAACGACATTGTTTCCCCTTGGGCCAAGGTCTGGATCGAGGAGGACGGTTCAATCACCCTGCTTGAGTGAGCAGACAAACGCGGAACGGGGGTCGATCACAATCTAGTCCCAGCATCCCAAAAGTCCGACCGGAGGCCCCGGCAATTGCCGGGGCCTTTTCCATGCTACGAAAAAATGGTGAGCCATTATTGCTTTTCGTGAACGGAAAACAGTCAATCATATATGGAATGTTTGCCACTAATTACGCAATTCGGCAGGTTGAGTGAAGAGTTCGGATTGCGTGATCGAATCCTCTTTGTTATATTGCCGCCCGTTGACCAACGCGCTTTCAGCCTGGTTCCTCCGGCACCGGACAAACAGGGACCCGACAGTGTGCGTATGGGAGAATTTCCACGAGTGGTTCAGGAGAGTTTGCTTGATGACTAAGGCATTCCTGTTAGTCGGTTCCCTGATATTGCTGATGGCCATTGTCGTTGCCTGCGGTGGAGCCGCAGAACCCACGCCGGTCCCGCCGACAGCTACGACGGCTGCGCCTACGGCCACGGCTGCCCCGGAGCCCACTGCCACCGAGGCGATGATGGAGGAAGAAGAGGAAGAGCCGGCAGCGATGTCCGACGTTGACCCTGCCCTGAAGGCTGCGGCTGAGGAACGCGCCGGCGGTCCCGGTGCCTTCTACCTGGGCGACGGGGACTTCAGCAGCCTGGTGGGTCCCGCTCCCGCTGAGGGCCTGGGCGATGCTGACGACCAGGTCAACCTGGCCGGTCTGGAGCGCGAGAGCTACCTCTTCGACTCGGACTACTACAAGAACCTGGTGGAGGTCGCAAACTTCACCAATCCAACCGAAATGACCTACGACGGAGACCCCATCGAAATCCAGTTCGCCTGCATCAACCGCACGGTCGCGCCCTGCGAACTGTGGGCCAATTTCTTCAAGCCCCAGATCGAAGCCCGCACCAACGGCAAGGTGCTGGTGCCCATCACCTCCTTCCCGGAGCTGGGAATCGCCGGCCCGGACTCCCTGGAACAGGTCACCAACGGCACCCTGTCGTGGGCCGAAATCACCAGCGGCTACGTCTCCGGCCACATGCCTGAGGCCGAGCTGGCAATCATGTACGGCGTATACCCCGACCACGAGGTGGAGTTCAAGGTGACCCAGGCCATCGGCCCGACCCTCGACGCGCTGTTCGAGGAGAACACCGACGGCGGCAAGGTCATCTCCCACATGTGGGTGTCCGGCGGCGACCAGTTCTTCTTCTGCCAGGAGGGCATCTCGGCGTTGGTCGACTTTGAGGGACGCAAGGTACGCAGCCACGGCTCGGCCCTCTCCGACTGGATCGAAGGATTCGGCGCCGACGCCCAGTTCGTGGCCTTCGCCGAAGTCTACACTGCCCTTGAGCGCGGCATCCTGGACTGCGGCGTGACCGTGGCCTTCGCCGCTCACGCACAGCGCTGGTACGAGGTCACCGACTACATGGTCGGTCCCCTTTCAAGCCAGTTGCTGAACACGGTGATCGTCAACCGCGAGGTCTGGGAGGGCCTGCCCCCCGACATCCAGCAGATAGTCATGGAGGAAGGCGCGCGCCACGAGTTGGAAGCCATCCGCGTGACCCCGGCGTGGAATGAGGTCTGGATCCAGCGCAACATAGACGCCGGCCTTGAGTACCAGGAATTCTCGCCGGCGCTGATGGACCACATGCGCAACGTGGTCGCCACCGAACACGTGGTGCCCGGCTTCATCGCCCGCCAGGACGAGGACAACAGGGACAACATCATAGCCCTGTTCAACGAAAAGATAGCTCCCATAGTGGGCCTCAAGGTACTCCCCGACGGCACCACCGAGCGGGTACCGATAACCCAGTAGCCGAAACCCGTTCGTTCGCACACAGTCCCAAGCCCCGGCGCGCTCCGCCGGGGCTTTCTCTTGCCCTGCTGGTTTCCATACATTCAAGTAAAAATTACGAAATGCACTGTAATATGAACTATATTCTCATTATTTACTCAATAGCTCTAGTTAATTCGGAATACTAAAATACAGAAGCTTTAATTCATAATATCTATTCGTTGGATTTAATTGCGAAGGTTTCGTCAACTTGCTATAGTCCGCAGAAGTTTATTCAGGAGGAAAATCACCGGACGAGCATCAGGTAAATTCAGTTAAGTGTCCAGACTCTGGGGGAGTGTGTTCAATGAAGAATTCGATCCTTTTGGTTGCCGCCCTGAGCCTTTTGATGGCGATAGTCCTGGCCTGCGGTGGTGCCGCGGAGCCGACCGCGGTTCCCTCCACCGAACCGCCCGCAGCAGCACCCACAGCGACATCCGCTCCTCAACCCACGGCTACTGAAGCCGCCCCTTCGGCAAGCTCAGGAGGGGAAGAGGATGATTCCTCCATGCAGGGAGACGTCGACCCGGCCCTGGCCGCGGCCGCCGCCGAGCGAGCCGGTGGGCCCGGCGCATTCTACATCGGCGATCTCACCCAACTGGTGGGGCCCGCGCCCGGCGAAGGCTTGGGCGATGCCAACGACATGGTCAACCTGGAAGGACTGGAACGCGAAAAGTACATCTTCGAGCTCCAGTACTACAGGGATCTGGTGGACAAGGCCAACTTCACCAATCCCACCGAGATGACCTACGACGGCGAACCCATCGAAATCCAGTTCGCCTGCATCAACCGGACCGTCGCTCCCTGCGAGCTGTTCGACCACTTCTTCAGGAAGGAAGTGGAGGAACGGACCAACGGCAAGGTGCTGATCGACATCACCTCATTCCCGGAGCTGGGCATCGCCGGGCCGGACTCGCTGAACCTGATTACCAATGGCAGCCTGTCCTTTGCGGAGATTTCCAGCAGTTACGTGTCGGGCGCTATGCCTGAAGCGGAGCTGCAAATCCTGTTCGGAGTGTACGAGACCCACGAGCACTATATGGGAGTCCAGGAGGCCATAGGGCCGCTGGTGGACAGCCTGTTCGAAGAGAACAGCGAGGGTGGAAAGGTAATCTCTCACATGTGGATTTCCGGCGCCGACCAGTTCTTCTTCTGCCAGGAACCAATTGAATCCCTGGCCGACTTCGAAGGACGCAAGGTGCGCAGCCACGGATCGGCGCTCTCCGACTGGATCGAAGGATTCGGCGCGGCCGCCCAGTTCGTGGCCTTCGCGGAGGTATACACGGCCCTGGAGCGCGGCGTGCTTGACTGCGGCGTTACCGTGGCGTTTGCGTCGGTGGCCCAGCGATGGTACGAAGTGACCACGTACATGGTCGGCCCGCTTGCCACCCAGGCAGTGAATACCATCATCATGAGCCCGCACGTCTGGAATGATCTCCCATCCGACATACAGCAGATCCTGGTCGAGGAAGGGGCGCGGCACGAGTTGGAGGGCCTCCGAGTTACCCCAGCGTGGAACGAGGTGTGGATCCCCCGAAACGTAGACGCCGGCATGGTATTCCAGGAGTTCACTCCCGAACTGCTGGAGCACCAGAGGAACGTGGTGGCCCCGGACTTTGTCATACCCGGCTTTGTAAGGCGACAGGATGAGGCCAACAGGCCCGCCATGATCGACCTGTTCAACGAGAAGATCGCTCCCATCGTGGGCATCAGGATACGGCCTGACGGCACGGGAGAGCGGATCAACTGACCCGGCGAAAGCCGCTGCTCCGCACAGCCCTCCCAACTACAAGAGCCCCGGCCGAACCGACGGCCGGGGCTCTTGTAGTTCGTCCGAAGGCTGGGGACTTCGCGGCCTAGTCGGCGCCGGCAGCCGGGGCCGGGCCTCCCAGCGGCTGAGGGCGCTTGCCGCCGATGGAAAGCACCAGCAGCGCCGACGCGATCAGCAGCGCGATGTTGGACCAGATCGCCCAGTCGTAGGTGCCGCGAATGTCGAACAGCGTGCCGCCTAGGGTGGACCCCAGGCCCGACCCAATGGGCATCACGGCGAACATGGTGCCGTATATCTTACCCATGTGCCGGGTGCCGAACCCGTCGGCGGTGTAGGCGGCGGTGATGCCGACCACCGCGTTCCAGGAGAGGCCCACCAGCAGGACTCCCGCCACTAAGGCCACTATGCCCATCGACGGTATGCCGAGGAAGGAGATACCCATGGACAGGAGCACCACGACGAACCCGAGGGCGCGCAGCTGGTAGGAGACGGCGAGCCAGACCCGGCGGCCGTACTTGTCGGAATAATGCCCCAGCAACAGGGCGCCGATAATGGAGGTGGCGCCGATGATGCTGAACATGAAGGCGGCGGTCAGCGGGGAGTAGCCAAGGTCCTGGGCGTAAGTGACAAAATGAGCATTCACGAAGCTCATCGAGTACCCTCAAACGAAGTACCCGAACGTCAGCTTCTGGAACATGGAGGTGCGGATCGCTTCCATGAAGGAGAAGTTCACGTCTCCACCGCGGCGCCTGCCTCCGCCCGTCTCGGTGCTGCCCGCGCCGTAGGGCTCGAGTCCCTTGTCCTGCGGACGGTCTCGAATGAGCAGAATCCCGATGGGCAGAATAACCAGCAGGAGCAGAATTGCGAGGAACAGGTAGGCTTCCCGCCAGGACAGGAGCACAAGAAAGGCGGAGGTGGCAGGCACCAGGATCATGGCGCCGAAGGAGCCTGCGCCGCTGACCAGCCCCAGCGTGAGACCGCGGCGAGTCAGGAACCACTGGCTGACTATCTTGGTCAGAATCGGCCCGGTCCCCAGGGTGACGCCAAAGCTCATGAAGGCAAACAGGATATATAGCTGCCAGAGCGCTTGGACGGAAGAGATCAGGGCCAGCATCCAGCCCATGATCAGGACACCGGCAAGGGCCACCCACTTGGGGCTGTACCGGTCCGCCAGGTATCCCGCCAGCGGGCGCATCAGGCCGGAAATCACGTAGGTAACGCCGAAGGCTGCCGACAGGGTGCCGCGGCTCCAGTCAAACTCCTCCGTCATGGGTCTCATGAAGACGCCAAAGGAGAACTGCCCACCGGCGACGCCGAAAACCACCAGGGAGCAGCCGATGGTCACCCACCATCCGTAAAAAACAGCGTTGCCCGGCAACCTCATAAGCCGCTCCGCTGGCTACAATCACCCATTTGGGAATACTAATCCCGAACCCGTCAGTTGTCCACGACTGGCGCGATCTTAAGCAGAGTCCTTTCGATTCTCTGCGAAATTGTCTGAACTGTGATTCATGTGATTGATGGATGAGCATGATTTCCAAATCACGGCAATCCCGGAATCAGAAAAATCACAGTTCAGACAAAGAATCGAAAGACCCTGGACGCCCCACCCTAACCCTCCCGTCCTGAGCTTGTCGAAAGGGAGAGAGGGGGATTCCGTCTCTCATACGGGCCTCCACTGCACCGCACTTCGCAGCGGTGTAGAATTGGCGGGTGTTACTGGAGGTCCTTCATGTTCGACGAAGTCCGGGGCAAGGTACGAGAAGAGCTGCAACGCCTCGACATTGACGCCTGCCTGGTCACCACCCCCGCCAACATCTTCTACACCACCGGGTTCTATAGCCCGGTGGTCAACCTCTCGTTCCGCCTGATGGGCACCGACATGGCCCTGATTCCCGCCGACCCGTCCCTGCCTCCGGCGCTGATGACCAGCGATTTCGCGGCAGGCGCTGCGGCAGCCGCCTCTTCCATCGAAGACATACGCACCTACCGGATGTGGGTGGAAAACCGGGACCTCGACGTCATTACAGGTCCTTCCGGCGGTGAGGCCAAGATTTCCCGCCCGCCGCAGTGGAGTCCCGACGAGCTGGACGATGCTGTCACCGCCATGCTGGAGGAGCGGGGACTGTCCGCCGGGACCATCGGCATCGACCTGCGCTATGTGTACGCCGACACGCTTTTCCGTCTTCAGCAGAACAACCCGGAGTGCCAGTTCGTCGACATCACCGGAATGTTGTACGGGCTGCGGGCCATCAAGCACCCCCAGGAAATCGCCATGCACCGCAGCGCCGCCCAACTGTTCGAGGCAGGCTTGAAGCGCGCTATCGCGGAAGCGAAAGAAGGCCAGAGCGCCCAGGCCATCAAGTACAACTACCAGGCCGGCGCCCTCGAGTCCGCCATGGTGAACCCGGCCCTGGGGGAGTTCCAGTCCGCCTACGGGTTCATCAGCGCGGGCACCGGCAGCAGCTTCGGCGACCGGAGCGGACTGCACTCCGGGGATCTTATAAAGTTCGACTGCGGTGTCTCAGTTGGCGGGTTCTACAGCGACTGCGGCCGCACCTTCGCATTTGGGCGCGCCACTGCCGGCCAGCGCCGGGTGCACGACGCGCTGGCCGAGGCCCACGCCGCCGCCCGCGAGGTGATGCGACCGGGCACGCCGATATCCGCCGTCTACCGAGCCGCCGACGAAGTTATGCAGGCGAGCGGCTTTCCCGGTTACAGCCGGGGGCACTACGGGCATTCCATCGGCCTCGACACATTCGTCGAGGAACCCCCGTTCATAAGCGCCAACGAGCACAGCGAGTTGCAGCCGGGAATGCTCCTGTGCCTCGAGGCGCCCTACTACTCGGCAAGTACCGGCTCCTATCAGATCGAGGACATGATCCTCATCACGGAAAACGGGCACGAAAACTTCAACACCCTTTCCTACGAGCTGGTCGAGCTGTAGGTATTTGTTACTGAGAGGGTGTTTACAAAGCCCAACCGTTCATCCTGAGCTTGTCGAAGGACGGACGGTTAGGTGGGTGGCAGGCCATCGAAACTCATGTCATCCTTCGACAAGCTCAGGATGAAGAGGGCTTCGGCAAGCACTTTGCAAACACCCTCTGAGACCCGGCGAGTCAGACCCGCAGGAGCGAGAATGAAGGCATCCTACCTGGGCGCGATGGGATACGCGCAGCGCCGCGACTTTCCGGCCACCTGGCCCACGCCGCCGGCCTACAACGAGCCTGAGCTGTCGGTGCTCTCGTACCAGGACGGCATGGAGGAGTGCGAGTTTGCCGAGGAAATGGGTTTCGAGTGGATCAGCTTCTCGGAGCACCACTACTCAGGACGCATCGCGACGGGCACCCCGTCGGTGATGGCCGCTGCCGTGGCCGAGCGATGCAAGAAGGCGCGAATGGCCATGCTAGGGCACCTGCTTCCGCTTAACAATCCCATTAGGATCGCCGAGGAGCTGGCCCTGCTCGACAACCTCACCAACGGGCGTCTGGTCATGGGCTTCCTGCGCGGCACCCCCAACGAGGACCAGACCTACAACATCAACCCCGCCGAGGGCCGGGACCGGATGCTGGAGAGCATGGACCTGATCCTGCGGGCCTTGACCGAACCACACCCTTTCGGGTGGGAGGGCCGCTACTACCAGTACCGTACGGTCTCGGTCTGGCCCCGCCCGGTGCAGCAGCCACTGCCGCCCGCCATCGTCGCCACCCGCAGCGACGACGCCGTTCGCTTCGCCGCCGTCCACCATCTGGGGCTGGGGGTCTCGTTCCTGCCGGTGGAGGACGTGGGAACCATCACGGACAAGTATTACAAGTGGTGTGAGGAGTCGGAGTGGACTCCAAAGCACGATGAGGTGGTATTCCGGGGCAGCATCTATCTCGCGGAGACGGACGAGAAGGCGTGGGAGTGGTTCCATCGACAGGAGGACCAGGGGCGGGCCAGGGGAATGGCGATGCGCTCGTCGGTGGCCCAGGTAATCCAGGCGCAGCGGACGGGCCAGGAAATCGACTTCAGCAACGTGTTTGCCGGAAGCGCCTCCGGCGACATTGTGGGAGGAGCGCCCGCGTTGACTTTCGTCGGAGGGCCGGACTCCATCACCGAGCAGATCAAGGCGTACCACGACCGTTGCGGCGTAGGGGTGATCGACCTCTTCTTCCAGCAGCCCAGCCTCACCCACAACGAGATTATGTCCGAAATCGAGCTGTTCGGGCGGGAGGTCCTGCCCCGGATCAAAGAGTTCTAGCGAAATGAGTTCAAGCGACCTGCAACTGCAATATAGCGAAGCAGGACAGGGCGACGCCGTACTGCTTCTCGACTGGACTCCGTGGCAATCGACCGTCCTCCTCGATGGCCTAGCACAAGGTTACAGGGTCATCAGCGTGGAACCTCCGGACGGCTCGGCAGAGCAAGCCACAGCAGATAACGCCGCGGAGGCAGTCGCGGCAATCACCGACGCCGTTGGGCTGCACTCCTTTGCGATAGTCGGCGCGTCGCTGGGCGCCGAAGCGGCGTTCCGCCTGGCTCTGCGAAATCCCGAGCGGGTGGCTGCGCTGGTGCTGGTTTCTCCTTTGCGTGGGAATTCGGCAGGGCCGGAGAAATGGGATACTCCCGAGCGGGCCGCTGTCTCAATGCTGGCCCATCCCGAAGCCGACGGTACGAAGCCTCCCGAACCGGAGCGCACAGCGTCGCTCGCCAGTCTGGCGCGAAAGTGGGCGTCTACCGAAAGCGAGGCGGCGGATTCCTTGGCGGGCCTTCATTGCGCGACGCTAGTGGTGTACGGACAGGAAGACCGCCTAGTCTCGCGCACGGCCGGCCACGCCTGGAAGGAGCGGGCGCCCAACTGTAGCGTCAGCTACGTCTACGACGCGGGCCACGCCATCGCCGTCGACCGTCCCGGCGCCCTGCTGAGCGTGGTACTCGACTTCGTAACGCGGCGGGAGACCTTCATAATCGAGAACCGCAGCAGCCTCATCAACCCATAAGTCTAGCTGAACACATCCTGCAGATTGTGTTCAGTCAAGCCCTGTGGTAGTTTCGGATTCATTGGATACCAAATCGAATTGCGGAGTGTATGCAATGGCAACCAAGAGGAACGGCGAAAAATACCTGGGGAACGAGCTCCACATCCCGCTGTCGCAGGACGGGCAGGTCATGGCCTATGTCTGGCCGGTGCGCGCCCTGAACGTGCGGGGATCGTGGTGCGGCGGCCCGACCATCGGCATCGACGTGGGCAACGAAGAGATCATCCGCTTCGACTGCCACGACCGGCCCGGCCACTGGCACGGCGGCGGTTATGACAAGTCCGGCTCACCCGGCAACTCACACCGCGACTTCCCCCAGGGCATCGTGGCGGTGGCTGACCAGGTGGACTGGTCGCTGCAGCAGGTTAGCGAGAATACCGCGGAACTTCTGACCGAAGCGGAGCACGGCGAGGCCGCCGAGTCAGTAGACGCCGCGATGCTACAGGCCGCCGTGGGCCAGATCCGCAGCCACCTGGAGCAGCAGGGCGACCTGCGGGGCCAGGCCATCAGCGCGGGCATCATCGACGCGTAACAACCCTTGTCCCGGTGTACCAAATGGAGGTTGAATAGAGAAAGTGGGAACCTTTTCCGTTTCTATCGGCCTGGCCGGGCTTGGGCGAAACAATTGGATCACTGTGGATGCGTTGGTTGATACCGGCGCATCCACAACGTCTTTGCCCTCCTCTTTGCCGAGTGGACTGGGTATCGAACCTATAATGCAAAAGAGTTTTCGCTTCGCTCAGGGCGAAGTCAGGAGTCTGGATGTAGGGCAGGCTTACATCAGGATCGAAGGTCAGGAATTCATCACCCAAGTAGTGTTCAACGAAGAAGGAACTACACCCTTGCTCGGAGCCTTATCCCTAGAAGAGGCCTACATGGCAGTCAACCCCATTGACCAAAAGCTAGTGCCAGTTGAGGGTCTGCTGATGCAATCTGCCAACAATGGTTTGATAGAGTGGCAATGAGTGTTTTCAGAGTACAGATTTCTGTTGGCAACACAGAGCGCAGCAGGTGGCGAGACTTGTCCGCGGTAGTAGACACAGGAACGTTTATGTCTGCCGTTCCCGCATCGGTCCTGAGAGATCTGGGTGTAGCGCCGGAGATGAAGGAAATCGGACAACTGGCAGACGGTTCCGAGAAAGAAGTAGACGTCGCTTATACTTGGCTACGACTGAACGGTCGAGAAGTGATGACACACGTAATATTCAATGAGGAATTCACCGATCCGCTGCTGGGATCGCTGGCGCTGGAAACTCTCCTTTATATGGTTGACCCGGCAGGTGAAAGATTGGTTCCCCGCCCTCGCATTCCCTTCTGATCACTTAAAGCCCCGCCCTGCGCCTCTGCTCCTCCTGCAGGTCGTCGATGCTCTCGCGGGAGCGGCCGTAGATGTGCGGCACGTCCCAGCCCTCCAGACCCGCGTAGGTATCGATCTGGCTGCGATGATGCACCTCGTGCTCGAACAGCATCATCATGATTCGCCAGCCGCTCAACATGCCGTCGGTGTCGATCATCTTGACTCGCCGCTGCAGCCACTCCGGCGGACTGTCGTCCAGGCGGCGGTGAAACTCCTCGAACGACGCTTCGATGGCCGGGAGCCAGCCCGACTGGCGCTCTGTGCCGGGCACGGGCCAGTCGTACAGCCAGCCGCGGCCGCAGTAGGCGCTGGCGAAGTACAGGCGCGACTCCGCGATGTGATGCACGATCTCGGCAATGCTCCATGCCTTTTCGCCCTCACCACGAGGCGGGCGCCAGAACTCGGCGGCGGGCGGCAGGGCCGCGATGTCCCGCACGGTCCGCTGGTGGAAACGGTCGAAGTAGCGAAGCAGGGTCGGCAGGTCGGTAATCATCCTCAATCTCCCCGAACAAGTGCGTCGTTGCCGGTAATTCTATCCTATTGATCGAAGTGGAATCTGCCGGGAAAGGGGGGACAATAGATCTTCGGTCAGGCGAGTCTGGCCCCACATATCGGCAGGGTGTAGAATCGCCGCGACATTGCAGAGTTAGCGAGGAATGGCGATGAAGTACGACGTAATCGTAGTCGGCGGCGGGTCCGCAGGGTCGGTTGTGGCCAGCCGGCTGTCGGAGGACCCGCACCGTTCCGTGCTCCTGCTGGAAGCGGGACAGGACTATCCAGACCCGGAACAGCTGCCGGAGCCTGTGCGCAACGGCCACTCTTCCGAAGGTGAGGCGATTGGTTCTCCAATCTCCTGGAACCTGCGCGGCGTCATCAATGACCAGCAGGGCGAAATCAACATCGCCCAGGGCAAGGTCATTGGCGGCTCAGGCTCCATCAACGGGCAGGTGTACCTGCGTGGGCTGCCCGAGGACTTTGAGCGATGGGAGTCGTTCGGCAACGAAGAATGGGGCTACCTCAAGGTCTTGCCCTTCTATCGAAGGGCCGAGACCGACATGGACATCCACGACGACTTCCACGGCACCGACGGGCCAATCCCTGTCGTCCGGCGTGAGGACGAGGAGTGGCCGGTCGTGCAGAAGGCTTTCTACGACGCCTGCATGGAGCGGGGCCATGCCCCCAACCACGACCTGAACGGGCCGAACTCCAGCGGCATCGGCGCCATCCCGATGAACAACATGAACACCTGGCGGATGAGTACCAACGTTACTCACCTGACCCCGGCCCGTCATCGCCTGAACCTGACGATCAGGGGCAACGTCTTCGTCCGGCGGGTGATCCTTCGACAAGCTCAGGATGAACGGCAGGCTCAGGATGACGCCGGCTGGAGGGTGGCCGGAGTGGAGGCCGAGAGCGGCGGCGAGGTTTTCACCGTGCAGTGCGACCGGGTGGTGCTCTGCGCCGGGGCGCTGAAGTCTCCTCACATCCTGATGCTGTCCGGCGTCGGCCCGCGCGACCAACTCGAGGAGTACGGTGTCCCTTTGGCCGTGGAGTCGCCCGGTGTGGGCCAGAACCTCTTCAACCACCCAATGGGCTCGGTAACCTTCCAGGTGAAGGACGACGTCAAGCTGACCGCCAACGCCGAGGCGCTCCGCTTCGGGCTGCGGGTCACATCGGAACCGCCCTCCCATCCCAATGACGTGATGCTTCACACCCTGGCCATCTGGAACGTGATGACGGGTGAGATGGTGCCTTCCGGCCAAGCCCGCATCGCCTGCGCCCTGGAGCTGCCGGACGGTTCGGGATGGGTGCGATTGCAGTCCTCCGACCCCGCCGTTCAGCCGTCCATCAACTACCGCTACCTGCATAACGAGAACGACATGCGCCGGATGAGGGACGCCGTGCGCCTGGCCTGCAGCATCCTGGAGTCGGAGGCTTACCAGGGAATCTCCGAGGGGCGAATCGCGCCCGACGACGACACCCTCGGCAGCGACGACAGGCTGGACGCCTGGATTCGCCAGACCCTGGGAAGCTCGCGCCACGTCTCGGGCACCTGCCGCATCGGCCCCGACGGCGACGCGCTGGCAGTCACCGACCAGCAGTGCCGCGTGCGTGGCGTCGAGGGCCTCTGGGTCGCCGACTCGTCCATCATGCCCCAGGTCACCCGCGCCAACACCAACGCCACGGCGATCATGATCGGCGAGCGAGTGGCGGAGTGGGTGGCCGGGAGGTAGCCGATGGAAACTTTCAGCGCCGAGATTTCCATAGGCGACACCGAGCGCCGGGAATGGGTGGATTTGTCGGTAACGGTTGACACCGAGAGGTTTATGCTGTTCGTGCCGGGTTCGCTGTTGCGGGAGTTGGGAGTAACCCCCAGCTCCACCGACAAATTCCGAACGGCAGACGGCGGGATAAGACACGTTGACGTCGCCTGCACTTGGATACGGGCTAATGGACGCACGGCGATGACGCTCATCGCCTTTGACGATGAAGAAGCCGACCCCATCATGGGTCGTCTGGCCTTAAATTCCCTTTTGCTAACCGCCGACCCAGTGGCGCGAAAGCTGGTTCCAATGACCTCCATTCCCTTATAGACAGGACAACCGATGAAGTTCGGCCTCTTTCATTCCGTACAGTTGCCCGACCCATCCGAGCAGGAACGCTACTACCGCGAGTCCCTGGAACAGGTACTTCATGCGGAGCGGCTTGGCTACGACTCGGTATGGTTTACCGAGCACCACTTCACCCGCCACGGCATAGTGTCGGCCACCCTTTCCGTGCTTGCCTACCTGGCAGGCCAAACCGACACCATCAGGCTGGGGACCGCCGTAACCGTGCTGCCTTTCCACAACCCGGTGCAACTGGCCGAGCAGACCGCGACCGTGGACGTATTGAGCAACGGCCGGCTGGACCTGGGAGTTGGCCGCGGCTACCAGTGGGGAGAGTTCCACCGCATGGGGATTCCCATGGACGAGGCGAGCCGCCGATTCGAGGAGTCCATGGAAGTGCTGACCCGGGCCTGGACTTCAACCGAACCCTTCGACCACCGGGGCGAGTTCTGGAGCTTCAACGACCTGACCGTCCAACCCAGGCCCGTGCAACGGCCCCACCCGCCGGTATACGTGGCGGCGTCGGGAGCCGACAGCGTTGCCCGGGTGGTGCGCAACGACTGGAACCTGCTAATCGGCCAGGCCGAATCGTACGATCAGGTAGCCGGGCAGGTCGGCTTCTACCAGGACCAACTGGCCGAGGCGGAACTGGAATTCACCCCGGACCGGGTCGTGGTGGCGAGGGCCATGTATGCAGCCCCCACCACGGAGCAGGCTCGCCGGGAGGCCGAGATACCGTTCATGTGGTTCAAGCGGACCGGCCAGGAGGTCAGCGCACCGCCTGGACACCAGGTCGATCTGCTGCCGGAGGAGTATGCCGCCTACCGCTCACGTTACTCGCCAGACGCCCGCTTCGACTACGGCGCGATGTGCGATAACGTGATGCTCTTCGGCAGCACCGATTACATCGCCGAGGGAATTGGCCGCCTGCGCGAGTCCGGCGTCGAGAACCTGATTTTCTTCGTCAACTTCGGCGGCATCGATCACCGGAAGGTCCTGGACTCGCTGGAGCTTTTCGCCACCGAGGTTATGCCCCGGTTCGCCGATTAACCAAACGGGAATTCACCGGAGCCGTTCACTCTCACCACCGTATCAAGTACGGGGCAGACTCTGGCCTTCTCCCTCAAGGGAGAGGGCCAGGGTTTTGGATTGTGCGAGGCCGGGCGACCGAGACCGGGTCTAGCGCACAGGCTGCACCAGCTCGATCAGCACGTCGTCCGGGCCTTCGATGTAGGCCAGGCGGGAGCCGGTGGGGGTCTCCGTCAGCGGCAGCACCACCCGGATGCCCTCGGCCTCCAGGCGGGCAAGCTCGGACTCCAGGTCATCCACGTCGAAGCCGAAATGCTCCAGCCCAAGCCGGTTCAGCTCCGCCTTGCTGCGCTCGTCCGAGGTGCCTGCCGGCTTCGACGAGATGTTCAGCCGCACCGGCCCGCCGACCTCCATGCTCACGGTCACGGTGCCGGGCATGATCTCACGGGCCCACAGCTTCGTAGCGTTGAAGTACTTCTCGTACCATGCTGCTGAAGCGTGCGGGTCCTGGGCTCGAACGTGGACGTGATTTATGTGGTACTGCATAGCCTGTTCCTCCTCCCCGGTACCTTGCGGTACATTGCCCGGCTCTTCGCGCCGGAAGTCATTTCCGCCACTTTACATGAATTGCGGTGTTCCCGAAACGTCCCGACACCGGCGGACGGCGCGCGCCGGTTGAGGATGAAGCACGGGATGCCTTGCCTTCCGGTCTCAAGAGTAATCATGGATGACTCCGGGTCGGGGGTTTCGCTCCCAATGGGGCGCGCCTCAAGCCCTTGATCCATCCCCAGTAGGCAAGGACCCTTCCACCAGAGCAATCGGAAATGATTTCGTTGAATCAACATCCACAATCATTTCAGTGCATCAAAACGCAATTGAACATCGCAATACATTCCATATTACGTAATTTAAATACTCAATATTTTACATTTTCCAATTCTACATGCTATATTCAGCCGTCCCTTCGACTAAAGTAAATTTTCCTCGGCACGGAGCTGCTACGAAGCCGCCGAAAACCGCAAGGGGCGGAGTCCACCAGGGTTGGTGGGCCTCATCTTCAAAAGGTCGATACAGCGGCCAAACAGGAGGAATACGCAACCCACTGGTTTTGTCTTTGACGATAACCGGGGACACAGGAAACCGGGGACTCAATAACGCACCACGTTTTGTTTGGCCATTTGGGGATTTGCGACCAATCGAGAGGAGGATGACCAACATGCGCAGACCGTTATTCCTTGTACTGGCCCTGATCCTGGTACTGAGCGCGCTGGCCGCCTGCGGCGAGGCGGCCCAACCCACTGCGGCGCCGGAACCCACCAGTCCTCCGGCGCCGACCGCAACCACGGCTCCAACGCCCACCGAAGCCATGACGGAGGAAGCCACCGAGGCCCCGGCAGCCATGTCTGCCCTTGAACAGTACGCGGCTGAACACGCCGGCGGTCCGGGCGCCATCTACGTCGGCGACATCAACCAGCTTGTCGGCCCAGCCAAATCGGTAGAACAGGGAGACTTTGACGGGAACGTGACCCTCGAGTCGCTGGAGCGGCACCTCTGGATCTACGAAAGCCCCTTCTACGAGGAGTTGCTTGAGAAGGCCAAGCTGACGGACCCCACTCCCATGACCTATGACGGAGATACCATCACCATCCAGCACGCCTGCATCAATCGCGCCCTGCTGCCATGCGTGGCTCTTGAAACCTTCTTCGCGCCCAACCTGCTGGAGCGCACCGAAGGGAAGGTGGAGTTCATCACCAGCTCTTTTCCCGAGCTGGGGCTGGCCGGCCCTGACACTCTCAGCCTAGTGACAGACGGTACCCTGGACTCGGCCACTATCTACGGCGGCTATGTGGGCGGCGAAATGCCCCCCATTGAGATTCAGAATCTCTGGGGCATCTACAACAGCCGCGAGCAGGAGTTCGAGGCGACACAGGCCGTCATCAAAGACATCGAAGAGCTGGTGCTGGCCGAAACCGGCGGGGTCATAATGAACCACAACTGGTACGCCGGTAACGACCAGTTCTTCTTCTGCCGGGAGAAGATCGAGACCCTGGCAGACTTCGAGGGTAAGAAGACCCGCAGCCACAGCGCAGCGCTCTCTGACTGGATCGAGGGCATGGGCGCCGACGCCCAGTTCCTGGCCTTTGCCGAGGTCTACACCGCCATCGAGCGCGGCATCCTGGACTGCGGCGTGACCGGCGCGGACGCCGGTTTTGGACAGCGCTGGTACGAAGTGACCGATTACATCATCGGGCCGCTGGTCAGCTTCCCTTCCAACAACAACGTGATCAACGCGGAGAAGTGGGCTTCCATCCCCGAGAACCTACAGCAGATCATCCTCGAGGAGGCGGCCAAGTCGGAGCTGGAGGCCTTGCGCATCTCCGCCATACAGAACGAGATGGGGCTGCTCAAGAACACCTCCGACGATCCCCGCGGCGCGGGTATCGATGCGATGGAGTTCGTGCCTTTCTCCGAAGAGATGACCTTCCGCAGCCTGAACACCGCCGTGATGGAACACGTGGTGCCCGCCTGGGTGAACCGGGTTGGCGACACCAATCACACCATCATCGCCGAGACTTTCAATATGAAGGTCGGCCCCATAGTCGGCCTGCGAATCGAGCCGGACGGGTCGGTGGTCAAGATCAACTGATCCTTCCAGACGGGGCCATAGGGCGCTCACGAGGGGCGCCCCTACGGACACGAGAATGGGGCGGGAATCGGTTCCCGCCCCTTCGCTTTCGTCCTTGCCCGGCCCCTCACCCTACCCTCTCCCTCAAGGGGGAGGTAATTCTCAGGATGCTACGGCCGTTCGGGTACGGTGCGCCGGCCGTCGCGTATCATGCGGATGCCGGATGTGGCGGCGTTCACCAGGTACATCAGCAGGTTGGCGCCGACGGTTGCGCCGAATGCCGCATAGATGAACGGAGTCGTCCTGGGCTCGGCGCAACACTCGTACTCCCGGTTCGCTGCGTACTGGTATCCCAGCAGCGCCCCCACAATCCCCCCGGCCAGGCACAGCACGAGCGTAAGCGCGACTGCGGCCTTCTGCTGGCGGTCCAGCTTGATCCAGGCGATGTTGACGCCGATGCTGGCGCCGATGCCTGCGCCCACCATGTTCACGACCATGAAGGCGTTCCTGTCGCTGGAGCTGGAGAATACGAACAGTCCCCAAGCAATTGCCAGGCCGACCATGCTGAGCACGATTCCCAGTCCGAGCCCCAGGAGCACGCGCGCCAGGAAAGCTGTCAGCCTGCGAAATATGTCGTTTCTGTCGTTCAAATATCTGCTAGTCATTTGTCCAGTCTATTCAACACGATGGGCATTCCGATCATACAAATGATCAGGCCAGTGGTGGGTAAGGACTTGCAAATTCAACTGTCTCTTCAGCGGGATTAACCTTCAGGCCGAGGGCCTGCATGGCAGTAGAACCCAGCAGAGGCATTGGGACTTCCATAGCCCCTACAATGATTGGTTCCTCTCTCCCCATTACTCTGACGCGGCCGAACCCCAGTGGAACATCAGATTTCGAGTCGTTTGCCGTTACCAGCGTAGTTGACGCAGCAAACTCTACACCCAACTCCTGCACCAGTAGTGGACTGACCAGCGTGTAAAGTGAGCCGGTATCGGCAAGAAACTCCACCGGCTGGAATCCACCAGTGGCGGATGCTAATTCTCCAGCAACTTTGACGATGCCCAAGTAATCTACCTCTCAGTTGGGCTTGGCCTACTGGCCTTCCCGTATGAAGTCGGCGATGCGCTCGCCAATCATCATTGTAGTGCAGTTGGTGTTGGCCCGCACGCAGTTGGGCATGACCGACGCGTCGGCTACGCGGAGACCCTCAAGCCCGTGCACACGCCCGAACTGGTCCACCACCGCCATGTCGTCGGAGGCCGGCCCCATCCTGCAACTGCTGGTGATGTGCTGACCGCTGACCACGGTACGGCGTATGAAAGCGTTGAGCAAGTCGTCGGATTCGACTTCTTCATCGGTGGGATAGATACGCTCCTCGATGATGTCGCTGAACGCCGGATCGCGCCCCAGGTCCACGACGATCCGCACCACTTCCCTGCATCGCTGGAGGTCGAATTCGCTTTCGAAGAACTTGAAGTCTATTTCCGGCGGCGCGTACGGGTCGGGAGAAGTCACTCGCAGCTCCCCCGCTCCCTCTTCCAGGTTGATGAAGGTGTACATCCCAAGTCCCCTGACCTGGCTCCCGTCGGGATTGGTCAGGTAACGGGGATTGATCAGCGAGTTCATCAGGATTTGCAGATCGTTGCGATGGGCCGACCCCGTAGACGTGAACCGCGCGACCACCTGCATACGCGGGGCGTGAGCGTCGAGATCATGGCCCGGCTTCGTCCTGAAAGGCACATAGACGATGGGATGGTCGCGCAGGCTCTGGCCTACGCCGGGCAGCTCATGCACCTGGGGGATGCCGGCGTCGGCGAGCTGTTGCGCCGGGCCGACCCCGGAAAGCATCAGTATGTGCGGAGAACCGATGCTCCCGCTGCTCAGAACGATCTCGTCCGCTTCCACCGCGAAGGTCTCGCCTCCCGACTCCACCTGCACCCCGGTGGCCCGTGGCGAGCCGGCCGAACCGCCGTCGAACAGGATGCGGTGGACGGTACAGTTCGGGCGTATGGTCAGGTTCAGCCGATGCCGCGCCAGGTTCAGGTAGGCGAGCGCGGTGCTAAGGCGAATGCCGTTGGGGTTGTTCAGCGGCACCGGCCCCACACCGCTTGCGTCGGGGTGGTTGAAATCGGCCACGTCGGCCATCCCAATGCTGCGGCAGGCGGCATAGAACGCCTCCTGGTCCGTACGCCACTCCTGCCTGCTGAACCGGCGGCATACTATCGGGCCGTCCGAGTTGTGGAAGTCGTCGCTGCCGAACTCGGTGTCCGTTTCCATCCGCCGGAAGTAGTGCAGCAGGTTCTGGTAGCTCCACTGGTCGTTCCCTGCGGCGGCCCATGAGTCGTAGTCTTCAGGCACCCCGCGCAGGAACACCTGGCCGTTGATCGCGCTGGACCCGCCGGTAACCTTGCCCCGGGGAATCTGCAGCGGAGGGGTGGTATCGGTGCCCCGGGCCCAGAATTCCCAGTTGTGGTGCGTCGTGACGGTATCTATGCCCGAAGCGTATCCAAACTTGATCTCCTCCGGCAGATGCTCGAAGTCCGGGTAGTCCGGTCCTGCCTCAAGCAACAGAACGGAGCGGCCGGGGTCTTCGCTCAACCTGGTTGCAACCACTGCGCCGCCTGATCCTGCGCCAATAACAATAGTGTCGTATTTCATGTTGTCCTCGATTCCCTGGCAAATTGCCTTTCAAATATAAGTCTATACGTCAAACATCTCCATCGCGCGTCTTCCGCCACTGCTTCCGGACCACAGCGGAGGTTACATTGGTGTTAATTCTTGAGCCGGACGGAGCGAGAAACTTGACATCCTTTTCTGTCGCCGCTTAACTTTGCCCAACACCCCCGGCCCACCGAAGGCTCTCGCGCCGGGTTTCTTGTTTTATTGGCCCATTTTCGCCGATCAATTTCCCCGCAGGAGACTTGCAGTGACCACGGAACAGGCTCTTTCCACGGACCTTCGACAAGCTCAGGGTGAGCCTGTCGAAACCTCCGGCCCTCTTCTCCAGGTTGAGGACCTGCAGACGCACTTTTTCACGCGGCGCGGCGTGATACGGGCCGTAAATGGCGTCAGCTTCAACGTGATGCCCGGCGAGACCCTGGGGCTGGTCGGTGAGTCGGGGTCCGGGAAGACCATCACCTGCATGTCCATCCTGCGCCTCCTGCCCCGGGGCGCCCAGGTCGTGGGCGGCAGGGTGCTGTTCAAGGGCGTCAACACCCTCGAGCTGTCCGAAAAGGAAATGGAAAAGCTGCGGGGCATCCGGCTGGGCATGATCCTGCAGAACTCCATGGCGGCCCTCGATCCCGTCTTCTCCATCGGCACCCAGATCGCCGAGCCCCTGGTGGTCCATTCCGGCCTCAACTGGCGGCTGGCCATGGAGCGGAGCATAGACCTGCTGCGCATGGTGAAGATCACCGCGCCGCACCTGCGCGTCCGCAACTACCCCCACGAGATGAGCGGCGGGATGCGCCAGCGCGCCTCCAGCGCCGCGTCCATCGGGCCGCACCCTGACCTGCTCATCGCCGACGAGCCGACCACGGCCCTCGACGTCACCACCCAGCGCCAGTACCTGGAGCTGCTGAAGGAGTTGCAGCAGCAGACCGGCATGGCGCTGATCTTCATCACCCACGACATCAGCATCGTGGGCAACCTGTGCGACAATCTGGCAGTCTTCTACGGCGGGCTGGTGGTGGAATACGGCCCCAAGGACCAGGTGCTCAACAACCCCACCCACCCATACACTGAGGCGCTGCTGGAGGCCCTGCCCATTCTGGGCGAGAAGAGGGAACGGCTGCGCACCATCCAGGGCGACCCGCCCAGCGCAGGCAACCTCCCCGCGGGATGCCCGTTCCACCCGCGCTGCGATAAGGCGATGGACCGCTGCGGGGAAGGAGGACCGCCTCCCATCTTCATAACGGGCAACCAGAATCAACAGCGGACCCGGTGTTGGCTGGCAGAGCAATAGTTGGAGAAGCAGTGGAGCTTAAAGAACATAATCAAGTTGTGCTTACTTCTGATGTTACCGGCGACGACGGAGAGAAGATGAAGGCTGGCGATGTCGGAGTCATCATACATATTCATCCGGGGGGGGAAGCCTTTGTGGCGGAGTTCTTCACCCTTGACGGCGATACGGCGGCTATCGCCACAGTGTTGTCTTCGCAAGCGCGACCGGTTACGAACAGAGATATCATCCACGCACGCTCCCTGGAAATCGCCGCGTAGCCGCGTCGTTCTTCGACAGGCTCAGCATGATCGTTTGGAGTAAGAATGCAGACCGATGCGATGACCTTAGAACGGGCGACGGCTGGGGAAAACGTAATCATCGAGGCGCGCAACGCCGTCAGGCACTTCATCATCCGGACCGGGCTGATGAACAGCCGAGTGGCCGGCGTGGTGAAGGCGGTGGACGACGTGTCCTTCGCCATCCACGAGGGCGAGACCTTCGCACTTGTCGGCGAGTCCGGTTGCGGCAAGAGCACCATCGCCAACCTCATCCTGAAGCTCCTTGACCCGTCTTCAGGCGAGATACTGTACCGGGGCGCTTCGCTGGCGGAGATGTCGGCCCAGGAAACGAGGAACTACCGGAGAAACGTCCAGGCCGTGCTCCAGGACCCGTACGGCGCCCTCAATCCGAGGATGCGCGTGGGCCACATCATCGGCGAGCCCCTGGAAGTTCACGGAATACCGGCAGGAGAAAGGGGGGAACGGGTACAGGAGGCACTGCGTTCCGTCGGGCTGCAGCCAACCGCCCAGTCCCAGTTCCCGCACGAGTTCAGCGGCGGCCAACGACAGCGCATCGGCGTGGCCCGGGCCCTGACCTTGAACCCCGAGCTCATCGTGCTCGACGAGCCCGTGTCGTCGCTGGACGTCTCCATCCGGTCGCAGGTGCTCAACCTGCTGAAGGACATCCAGGACGAGCGCAGGATTTCCTACATCCTGATCTCACATGACCTGGCGTCGGTGGAGCACATGAGCCACACCATCGGCGTCATGTACCTGGGCAAGCTGGTGGAGCTGGGCGACGCCGAACTGACCTGCTCCCAGCCACAGCACCCGTACACTGCCTCTCTGGTGGCGGCGGCCACCCCTCCGGGGACCACTCCCGCCTGGCCTATTCCCATCGTAGGCGAGGTCCCCAGCGCCCTGGAAACGCCCAGCGGGTGTTCCTTCCATCCCCGATGTCCCTACGCCATGGCCAAGTGCCGGGAGGAGACTCCCAGCCTCGCACCAACGGACGACGGACGGATGGTAGCCTGTCACCTCTATCCAGACGAGATCAAGAACATCGACAAGCAGACGCCGATAGCCGTCGCTTCGTCACCTGCGGCCGGGAGTGTCTGAACCGTGATTCGTGTGATCTAGGGACGGGTAAGACTAGGAGCACAAACTCCAGAGAATCATGCGTATCCCATAATCACAAAAATCACAGTTCAGACAATTTCTTCGAGGTGGAATATGGACTTGTCCGGCAAGTCGGCCATCGTAACGGGTTCCGCGTCCGGCATCGGCCGTGAAATCGCCCTGACCCTCGCCGCCAACGGCGCAGCGGTCACCATCGCCGATATCAACCTTGAGGGCGCGGAGGGGGTGGCGTCGGAAATTCGGAACACCGGCGGATCTGCCCGGGCATGTCCCCTGAATGTCGCCGACTCGGCCCAGGTGTCGGGCGTCGTCTCTGATACAGCCCAGGTGAACGGCTCCCTGGACATTCTGGTCAACGTCGCCGGCTTCGGCTTCAACTCCCCCATCGTCGACATGCTGGAAGATGACTGGGACCGGGTTCTGGGCGTCAACCTCAAGGGCCAGTTCCTCTGCAGCCAGGCCGCGGCCCGCAGGATGATCCAGCAGGGCGCCGGCGGCCGCATCGTCAACATCGCCTCCACCGCGGCCAACAACGCCCGCTACGCCGGGGGCGCCTACTGCGCCGCCAAGGCAGGCGTGGTGCAGCTCACGCGGGTGCTGGCCCTGGAACTGGGCCCCCACGGCATAACCGTCAATGCCGTCGGGCCTGGCTTTACCGAGACTCCGGCGACCGTGGAGTCCTCCGACGAATACCGGGCCAACTTCCTGGCCCAGGTGCCGGCGGGCCGCTCCGGTCGAACCTCCGACATAGCCAACGCCGTACTTTTCCTGGCGTCGCCCCTCGCCGAATATGTCAACGGCCAGGTCATCTACGTGGACGGCGGTTATTCAGCAGGAAAGCTCACCGTCCGCGGCTGATCCTCTGTCAGGCTCCGGTGCCGCAGCTTGTCGGCACATGCAACGACATTCGTAAAAAAACCTTCACTTGGTTCAGTTTTCGGGCTATTGTGTTTCGTCAATTTTACAGTGATGTTAAATTTGTGAAAATTTGAACAAGCTTTATTGACATCAATAATGTCCCGTTGTAGCCTAGCGTCGCACTGCTTCGGTCAGTAATTGCCCCGGCCCGGAGCAGTGCGTGCCTTTTGAAGAGCAATTTCAAGGCATTCTCAGGAGGGAAAAGTGAACCTTCGAATGGCGTTCAGGATGATTTTGCCTCTGTTGCTGGCGGTCTTGGTTGTGGGCGTGGTGGCCGCCTGTGGTGGCGAAGATCCTACACCAGTACCGCCCACCGCAACCTCGGCGCCACCAACGGCCACGGCTGTCCCCGCTGGCCCGACCAACACCCCGCGGCCCGCATCCACCGCCCAGGTGATCCCTACCGTGGCTCCCACTGAGGCAGTAGCGGAAACCGGCAAGACCTGGCCCAGCGCCTATCCCAAGGCTGGCGAAAACGGTGTCCCTGCCGACGTGGGCAAGTTCACCGTGGCCATGGACAGCTGGGGCAGCAGCGACCTGAACCCCTGGGCTGCTACGCAGGTGAACTTCCTGGGGGACTACTACAATCTCCGCCTGATGATGCAGGACCCCAACGGCGAGCTTGCGCCCGCGTGGGCGTTGTCCTTCGAGCAGACCCTGGACGGCCTGACTTTCCAACTCAATCCCGACGCCCGGTTTCAGGACGGTACGCCCGCTGACGGCGAGGCATTGAAGACCAACCTGCTGGGCTTCCGCGGCGATTTCGTTGAGCAGGCCGGTTACGACGCTCCCCTGTGGAACAGCGCCAAGGCCCAGGAACTCACCGCCGACGTTGAAGTCCTGAGTCCCACCGAGGTCTTTGTAAAGACCGACGGCGGCAAGCCGACCTGGATGTGGAACCTGGGCGGCAACGGCTACCACCTCTACTGGTACGGCAACCCGACCCAGCTCTTGGCGGGCCCTGAGACCTACTTGGAAGACGCTGCTGGCGGCGGGCCGTTCTCCATCGCCGAATGGGAGCCGAACAACCGGATACTGTACAACCGCTGGGACGATTTCTGGGCCGACTACGAACACTGGCACAAGCCGCAGTTCGCCCAGATGGAGTTCCTCGTGGTTTCCGAGCCTTCCGCCCGTTTCGCACTCATAGCAAGCGAGCAGGCTGACGCCGTTTACAACCTGCCGTGGGCCCTGGCCAAGGACCTGGACAAGTCCGAGGACCTTGGAATCCGCGGCGTGAACCCCGGCAACGGCGGGATCTGGACCCAGACCTATCAGGCCAATGGCATGTTGGCCATGACTTTCGGTTGCCCCATTCACCTGCGTGAGGCAGCCAAACCTGCCGGACGACAGGATGAGGGGGGCGTCGACATCCCAGAGTGGACCACCCCTGACGTTTGCGTCGATCATCCGACTCTCGACGCCAATGTCCGGCGGGCGCTGAACCTGGCAATCGACAAGGCCGCTGTGTCTGCCGGGCCGCACTTCGGATTCTCCAAGCCCATTGGTTCCATTTACCATGCCGGCTCCTTCGGCTCCCGGCTGGACGAGCGGGTCTACAACGTGTCCGAATACAACCCGGATGAAGCCATGCGGTTGCTGGCGGAAGCCGGTTACGCCGACGGCTTCGAGATGAGCGGCCACTTTGGCCAGTTCGCCGGACGTCCCGGCATACCCGAAATGGCCGACGCGATCTCCAGCTACTGGAACGACATCGGGGTGACCATGACCTGGCAGGAGCACGACCCCTCAGACTATGTCAGGGGCTTCCGCGCCGGGATCTTCTCCCAGATTCCAGTGAACCTCCAGACCTGGGGACGGCAGGACCATTCCGGTGTGCAGATCAGCTGGTACCACGCAACCAGCGGCTACGTGGGCATATACAACGAACGGATTGAGGAGCTCTACTGGGACGCCACGGGCGCAGAAACGCCTGAAGCCATGGCTCCGATCCTCGCCGAACTGGAAGACGAGGTCCTCGCAACGGAGGAGACCTTCCCCCTCTACGGCATGTCCCTCGTCAATGCCTATACCGACCGGGTGATAACGCACCCCACCGTGGAGTTCACGCCCCACTTCAAGCACTATGACCTGGTGCTCTTGAGAGACTAGGTCACTCTTGACAGGAGAATTAACTCACTCTGGTCTTGAAAATGTCCGCGACCCCGGAAAATCGGGGTCGCGGACTTGCGGCAGGGTAATCAGAAAGAGGTAATTCGACTTGACCTACTACATCATCCGGCGCGTCTTCGCGGGGGTCATAACGATGATCCTCATCACCTTGGCCGTCTTCATCCTTCTTCGAATTGGCGGCGGTAACCCGGTGGAGTACATGCTCCCGCCGGAAGCAACCCAGGCCGACGTGGAAAAACTCACCGCAGCCTACGGGTTCGACAAGAGCATCTGGGAACAGCTGGGAATCTACTACAAGAATCTCTTCCAGGGTGATCTGGGCTACGCCCTGCAGTGGGACCACCTGCCGGTGACCGAGGTCGTACTGGGCCGTATGCCCGCCACCCTCCAGCTCACTGCCGTCGCCATGGCGGCCGCCATGATCATTGGAGTCGCCATCGGGGCCATTTCGGCCGCCAGGCCGGATTCCATCCTGGACAGGGTGGGCAAGATACTGGCCATCACCGGACAGTCAATGCCGGTGTTCTGGGTGGGTCTACTTCTGATACTGCTCTTCTCGGTGGAACTGCGCTGGCTGGACAGCGCCGGGGGATTCGCGCGCCTGGGGCCCAAGGCAATCATCATGCCGGCGGCGTCGCTTGCCTTTTTCCTCATTGCTTCGCACATGAGGATCGTCCGCTCTACCATGCTTGAGGTGCTTGAGTCGGACTACATCAAGATGATTCGCGCCAAGGGACTTCCGAGCCGCATGGTAATCTGGAAGCACGCTTTCAAGAACGCCTCCATCCCGGTGTTCACCCTGTTCTTCGTCAACTTCGCCGCCCTGGTCGGCGGGGCGGTTGTGACCGAGACGATCTTCAGCTGGCCCGGAGTCGGACACCTGCTGGTGCAGGCCCTCATCAACCGCGATTACCCGGTAACGCAGGGCGTCATCTTCTTCGTCGCCGCCATCATTATCTTCGTCAACATCTTCGTGGATGTAATGTACGCATGGCTGGACCCCCGGATAAGGCTGTCCTGATGTCCGGGGCCTTGGCAGAGTAGCTGTTATGGAAGCACGAGAAACTGTCGGACCAATTTCCCCGCTGGCGCCGTCATTGCTGGAGCGCATTCCGGCAGGCTTCCGTTCAATCAGAAACGCGATGCGCGGCGCTCCAAAGCTATCGGTGTTCTTTATCTGCGTCTGTGTGATCATAGCGATTTTCCCCGCCAGCTGGATCACTCCCCACAACTCTGTCGAGATCAGCCCGGCCGATCTGCTGGCCGCCCCTTCCTTCTCCAGCAATCTCCTCGGCACCGACAACCAGGGGCGCGACGTACTCAGCCGACTGATCCACGGCGGACAGAGCTCCGTGAGAGTCGCCACAGCCGCCGTGCTGCTGGCCGCACTGCTCGGCACGACTGTTGCCCTCGTTGCCGGGGTGTTCCGTGGATGGGTGGATCGCCTGCTGATGCAGATTACCGACGCCTTTCTGTCCCTGCCTTACCTGATGGTCGCATTGACCGTGGTAACCCTCCTCGGACCCAACATCATTAACCTGATCATCGTGATCGGTTTCCTGCGCTGGATGGGGTTCGCCCGCGTCCTCCGTGGTGAGGTGCTCCGGCTGATGGAAATGGACTTCGTGAGGCTGGCCAATGTGGCCGGCTCCAGCCGCCCTCGGATCATGCTGCGGCACGTCTTCCCCAACATCATCAATACCCTGCTGGTGCTGGCAACACTGGAGGTGGGGCTTGCCGTGATCGTCGAGGCCTCGCTGAGCTTCCTCGGCCTCGGAGTTCAGCGGCCCATCCCGTCCTGGGGAAACATGCTGCGCGACGCCCAGCAGTTCCTGTTCTTCCCCGGCGCCTGGTGGTTCCCTATCGTCCCCGGCATAGCCATCACCTTCCTGGTGATGTCCTGTAACCTCACCGGCGACTGGCTGCGCGACCGCACTGACCCCACGCGACGGCAGCTATAAGTCCTTCTTATTCCAGGGAGAGATTGGAAAACCCGTTCATCCTTGAGTTAAGGGATGAACGGGTTTGCATTTGCCAGCCTTAATGGGGTGCGGACCTGCGGGTACACTCGGAACTTTCTTGAAACCTGCAACCCCCCAACCGTCGGCCTCCCGGTCATACCCTTTCACCCTCACCCTAGCCCTCTCCCTCAAGGGAGAGGGAATTGTTCTGATAGTTGTTCGGGAAGGCGCACAGACCAATGTGCGCTCGATTGGATGCAGTAGGGAGTTGCGACTCAGCTCTTCAGGAAGCGCACGATGTGGGGGTTGACCTCCTCCGGCCGCTCCTGGTGCATGAAGTGGCCGGTGCCGGGAATGATGATCTTCTCCAGCCCGCCGGTGAAGTAGTTGTCCATGTGCTCGCTCTCGAAGGACTCCAGCCGCCTGGGGCGGTCGCGGGTGCCGTGCAGGGCCAGTGTGGGCACCGTGATCGGCCCGGCGTTGATGCGTTCCTCGTCCCTCAGCACATCCGGGTCCTGCGGGGCAGGCCCGAACCTAGCCCGGTAGTACCCCAGCGCGGCCTCCACCACGCCGGGCTTGCGAAAGGTCTCGCGGATGCTCTCCAGCGCATAGGCCGGTATATCCCACTCGGGCGAGGCGTCCCGCCACCACTGCTCCACGTATGCGTAGTCGTTGTGGGTCACGGCCCGCTCTGCGAAGGGCATCTGGAAGAAATAGAAGTGCCACGTACCCCTGAGGTACCAGTAGTCCATCGCCAGCTCCTCGTCGACACGCCCGGAGGCGATGATCACCAGGCGATGCACCTTCTCCGGCGCGAGCACCGAGGCGCCCATCACCGCACCGGCGCCCCAGTCGTTGCCGACGAGGTAGCCCTCCCCGCCGCCCAGCGCGTCCACCAGCGCGACCGCATCGCGTGCCATCAGGACGGCCCGGTAGTTCCCGTCGGCGGGCGCCTCCGTCGGAGCGTAACCCCGCATGAATGGCGCCACCGCCCGGAAGCCTGCTTCCGCAAGGTCGGGCAGCAGGTGGCGGAAGGAGTAGGCGTGGTCGGGAAACCCGTGCAGGCACAGGGCCAGCGGCCCCTCGCCCATCTCCAGGTAGTGAAAGTCGATGCCATTGGCCTGGACTGAACCGGTCTTGAAATCGGCCATCATTCCTCCGGATACTGCGACGATTTCGCACGATGGTAGGCTTGCCTCGCACCTGTGTCAACGAAACGGCAGGTTGCGAAAATACGCCCCCTGATGTTGACACCGGACGGGAGGGGGTACATATTGGCGGCAATCGCGATGCTCGACAGGCATCTCCCCAAACACCACGCGGGGGTGACGCAATATGCCAGCCCGTACCGGACAGGAATACATCACCGGCCTCAAGGAACGTCCCAGGGAGGTGTGGCTGAACGGCGAACGAATCAAGGACGTCACCGAGCACCCTGCCCTGCGCAACGGCGTCCGCTCCGTAGCCGCCCTCTACGACATGCAGCACGACCCGGCGCTGCGGGAGGAGATGACCTTCGCCTCACCCACCACGGGCGAGCCTGTGGGCCTCTCCTTCCTCATCCCGCGCACCATCGACGACCTTGTGCGGCGCCGTGAGATGATGACCCGCTGGGCCTGGGCCAGCTGCGGCATGATGGGCCGCTCTCCGGACTTCATGAACTCCATCTTCTCGGCCTGGGCCGGCTCCGCGGCGTACTACGCCCAGGACCGGCCCGAGTTCAAGAAGAACATGCTCAACTATCACGAGTTCATCCGCGAGAACGATGTGACCCTCACCCACGCGCTGGTAAACCTGCAACGCCGCCGCCACCAGGGACCCACGGACATCCTGCACGAGGACGTAGCCCTGACAACCGTCAAGGAGACCGACGCAGGCATCGTGGTCAGGGGCAGCCGGACGCTGGCGACCCTGGGGCCGATCTCCGACGAGATCGCCATCTACCCCGTGGCCAGCCACCGGCTGGACGACGAGGCGAAGCGGCAGACCTTCTCCTTCTCCATCCCCTGCGACACCCCTGGCGTCAAGTTCCTATGCCGGGAGAGCTTCGACTTCGGCCGCTCCCACTTCAATCACCCGCTGGGTTCCCGTTTCGAGGAAATGGACTCGGTGGTCTTCTTCGACGATGTACTGGTGCCCTGGGAGCGGGTCTTCCTGCTGGGCAACGTCGAGCTGGGCAACGGCTACGCCGCAGGTACGCAGTCCGACGCCCACACCGGCCATCAGATACTGAACCGCTGCCTTGTCAAGTCCGAGTTCATCCTGGGCCTAGCCGACCTTCTCGTAGACACGCTCGGGTCGGGCTCAATACCGCATGTCCAGGAGCAGGTCTCCGAACTCATCACGAACCGCGATGTGCTGCGTTCATGCGTCCGCGCCGCCGAGGCCGACGCCACGCTGAACCAGTACGGCATGATGTGCCCCGACATCAACGCCATACGCGCCGGGCGAACCGTCTTCGGCCGGTCCATGTTCCCCCGCATGGTGGAGATCATCCAGATGCTCGGCACCGGCGGCCTGATGGCCTTGCCCGCCGAGGCCGACTTCGAGTCGGAAATCGGCCCGGAAATCGAGCGGTACTTCGCTACCGACTCCACCGAAGCCCGGGACCGCGCCCGCCTCTTCCACTTAGCGTGGGACGCGTCATGCAGCGCCTTCAGCGGCCGACAGGTCCTCTACGAGAGGATGTTCGGCGGCAACCCGGTCAGAAACTCCATCACCCTGTTTCAGAACTACGACAAGGAACCCTTCAAGGCCAAAGTCCGCCGGTTTCTCGAACAGGAGGAATGGCCGTAACCCGCCACAAACCAAATCTCCTCTCCCTTGAGGGAGAGGGTTAGGGTGAGGGTGAAAAAGCAACTTTCTATTCTGATATAGCTTCCATAAAAGTGAGACAATACAACCAGCGAGCGCAAGGAGGTTTGCAAATGTCGTACACACCCAAGAGCCTCGGCCACCTGGTCATGCGAGTACGGGACATCGACCGCTCCGTTGACTTCTACACCCGCGTGATGGGCCTGACGATCATGGAGAAGACCGCCAGCGGCACTGTCTTCATGTCCGCCAACACGGAGAAGTCACACGAGCTGGCCATCCGCGCCATCGGCATGGACGCCGACGGTCCCGACCACTCCGTCGTAGGGCAGGCGCACATGGCCTGGCAGATGGAGACCTTCGAGGACCTCCAGGAGCTCTACGACCGCATGGTGGAGAACAACGTCCGCATCCAGCGCATCGGCGACCACGGCATATCGCTGGGCGTCTACCTGCTCGACCCCGACGACAACGAGATCGAGGTCTACTACGAGATGCCGAAGGCCGAATGGAAGCGTCACCCCGAGAAGGGCCTGTTCGGCAACCAGTTCCCTCGCCGGCTCGAAGAGCGGGCCCCCGTGGCCGGCGACTAGGCCCCACCCCTTCGACAAGCTCAGGACAGGCCCAACCCTCCCCCGGAGGGAGAGGGAATCTGCAAGGTGCAATCCATGTCCACCAGGACTGAAACCGGGGCGGAGAGCTTTCCCGCCCCGCAACTGTTGCAGCGGGCAGCCGGCCTGCTGCCTTCCCTGAAGGAACGCGCCTCCCTCACCGAGGAGCTGCGGCGCATCCCCGACGAAAACGTCGCCGACATCCTGGCGTCGGGGCTGGTCCGCATCGGTGTGCCCAAGCGCTTCGGCGGCCTTGATGTACCCTACGGCCTGTGCCTCGATGTCGCCGCCGAGCTGGGGCGGGCCTGCCCATCGACGGCGTGGTGCTACGGCCTCTGGGCGGCCCATGCCTGGCTGGTCGGCCACTGGCCCATTCAGGCGCAGGAAGAGGTGTACGGCAACGGCCCCGATGTCCTCTGTTCCAGCTCGCTGAACCCGGGCCGGTCCACCTGCGAGGCGATACCCGGCGGCTACCGCCTCTCCGGGCGCTGGGAGTTCTCCAGCGGCTGCGACGCCGCCGGCTGGGTGATGCTGGGCGCGCCGAACATCGGCGACCGCTCCTGGGTGCTGGTGCCCCGCGATGACTTCGAGATCGTGGACACTTGGTTCGTGTCCGGCCTGCGCGGCAGCGGCAGCAAGGACATCGCCCTCAACGACGCCTTCATCCCCGGCCACCGGGTCCTGGATGTCAACGCCGCGGGCGTCAGCGACCTCCGCGCCTGGGAACTGCACCGCCAGGGACGCTACCGAGTTCCCATCTCCACCCTGCTGGGCTGGGACCTCGTTGGTCCGATGCTGGGCATCGCCCAGGGCATGATCGACGAGTTCATCGCCCGCATGAAAGGCACCTCCGGCCCTGGCCGCACCGCCGATTCCCCCGCCATTCACCTGCGACTGGCCCAGGCCACCGCCGAGGTGGACGCCGCGAAGGGAGTGATGGACGCCGACGTTCGGGAAATCCTGCGCAAGGGCGCCGCGGGCGAACCATTCTCCATGCTGGAGCGGGCGCGCTTCCGCCGCGACAAGGCCTTCATCACCCAGCTATGCCTGAAAGCGGTCAACGGTCTCTTCGACATCAGCGGCGGCCACGCCCTCCACGACTCGGCCCCCCTGCAGCGCTTCCACCGCGACGCCCAGGCCGTGGCCCATCGCGACGGTCTCGTCATGGACTTAGGCGGGCAGGACTACGGCCGCGTCCTCTTCGGACTCCCCCCGCAGGGCCCGCTCTAGCCCCCAAGGAGCGCGCCACAAGTCCCCTCTCTCGAAGGTGAGGGGTGCAGCGTCCACTCGTTCTCTGACGAATACGTGCGATGGGTTGCCGGTGGTTCGACTCATGGAAACGTCGGCTGGCCCTGGAGTGTCGACGGGCTGGCTGCGCATGGTTCGACAAACTCACTATGAACTAACCGTTGGTTTGCCCTTTGGTTCAGCAATGAGGGTCTACCGGGCAGTCTGTCCTGGGCGCACGCCGTATCTCCTTCGCTCCACAGGAACATTCTCAAGACCTGGCGCGTGCCCGACCGTCATTCCCGCCCCTGCTCCTCTCACCCCGCAACCACCACTGGCATTTCCCCATTACCGTAGGTAGAATATCCCCGCCACAGCGATCTGAGAACTCTTTTTCGGAGCATGAACCTGACCGAGCCTCGGCCAGGGGCATCCTTGCCCCCTTGAAGGTTCATGCAAGGACGAGATCGCTGTGGCGGTGGTCCCTGTCCTAACGCCGGCAAGGGGGTTCCTCGTGTCTAGTTTCTTTCCTGTCTTCCGCTGCCTCTCTTTCACCTTTGCCACACTACTGCCGCCGTAAGTTTTCCTGTCAAGCAGGCATACTCTTTAACTTCGCATCGTGCTGACAGGGATGGGCTCAATGGCGAGATTCAGGCGGATACTCAAATGGACCGGCATCATCATAGGCAGTCTGGCAGGACTGTTCATTTTGCTTATCGTCCTGGTCGCCGTCTTTGCCGGAGATGACAACGGTAGTCGAGCCAATACTCCCGCTGAAAGACCGACATCCATACCAGTCGCCGCAAACACGCCGGTTGCACCCGGCCCCACGGCCACCCGACAGCCAACAGCTACCCGTAGGCCAACGCCAACTCCCATCAGGGTGACCGCCAATGCGCTCGAAAGACAACACGAGGCCAACGAAGTCTCTTGGGAGAGCAAATACGTCGACCGATATCTGCTGATTACAGGATCCATAAGCTCTATCACTGAGACAGGCAATCAGTACGACGTCAAGCTGTCTACCGGCAACTTGTGGGTGAACATAGTTTGCAAAGTAGACCAGTCTGGCAGGTCATCCATTCTTGAGCTTGCGAAAGGAGAGACCATAACCATCTACGGCCTGGTGACCAATGACGGAATAATTGATATTGTCGTGCGAAATTGCACTATCAGGCCACAACAGCCTAGTTCGGAAGGTGAGCAAGCCCAAGCTCGCGTGGCTACATCACCGACAATGTCCGTTCCTAGTCCAACCGTCACTACTAGCCCTACTCCTACGCCTGATCCCTTCGCCCAATATCAGGGAATAGCGAAGAACGCCGCCGTAATAACAGTTTACGTCGGAACACCAACAGGATCGGGATCCGGCTTCTTATATCGCATAGATGACTCAGAAGCGTTTGTTGTCCTAACTAATAGCCACGTTGTCCAGGATCATTCCAGCGTCGAAGTGTGCTGGGCCTTGGTACAAGGGTGTACCTATGAGCAGGTGAAAAACCGAGGCTCTAAAAATTTCGATGTAGCAATGCTTGAGTTTTCTCAATTCTTGGAACATGGTCTTGATCCAGAAGCCTTTCAGTGGTTTGTAAGCTGGTACGAAAGGAACATCGCCAATACAGAGAGCTCAAGCAATAGCTGGACCAAAGGTGATGTTGTCTATGCCTCCGGTTATCCGGGAGGTCATAGAGTACAAGGAACAGACATGATTTCTGACCCTGTGGTGACAGAGGGCATAGTCGTGATAGATGGGTTGGCTTCTTATCGGAACGCCTATTTCATCGAGCATGGCGCCAACATCGAACCGGGGAGCTCTGGAGGCCCACTGCTGAACACTACCGCGAACATCGTCGGAATCAATACAGGTACGAATCTGTTCGCCGAACAACTGGAATTGGCCATACCCATGGCCAGCGTCATCGAATGGCTGGAGACCGAGGAGGAGCCCAGCATAACACGGCGAACGCCTCGGTGAAATCAATTCCAAAAGGGGGTTGAAGATGAGAATAGCAGCCTTAATCGTCGGTATTCTTGGCGCGCTTGCCGGGTTCATCGGATCAATAATTGGCCTGGCTGTAGGCGGCATTGATTCCGCCCTTGGCGGAGGCGACCAACTCATCGGTATGTCCGTTGGGGCGATGGCAATGTCAATCATCGGGCTGGTTGGCGCCGCGCTGGCTATGGGCAAGCCTCGCTTTGCCGCCTTGTTGATGGCAGTGTCAGCAATTGTGGGATTAGTGCTTATCAGTTTCGGGTACATCCTTGCGACGGTTTTGCTACTGATTGCCGCAGTGCTGGCCTTCTTCGGCAGGAAAGAAGGGCGCAACAGGACAGCCAACCCGCCGAATCCCTAGCCACTCTCCGGCGAGTAGGCTACCACCGCGTCCAGCTTGCCAGCGAGACGGTCTTCTGCGACATCCAAGTCATATTGGTTTTGCAGACCCATCCATAGCTCCGCGGAAGTGCCAAAGAAACGCGAGAAAAGTAAAGCCATCTCTGCCGCAACAGGCTCCTCGCCGTTGATAATGCCCTGAATCAGACCAACGTCAACTCCGATGGCTTGGGCCAGATAGTCTGGAGTCATATTCATTGGAGTGAGGAAATCATGGTCAAAGATCGCTCCCGGATGAACCGGGGGCATCACTTTGGGGCCGTATTCCTCTTCCATGCTCATTTCGGTCATGCCGGTTGTTCCCTAACGGACAGGTAAATTCAATGACAGGTCTACTTTTTCCACACCCCAAGAATCTTTTCCGTCCCCGGTAAGGCATACCCCTCGGCCCTTCGAAGTTGGGCTACTTCCTCAGTGTCCCTTTCTCTGGAAGGAAAGGCCATCCGGGAAGTCGCACGCGTGGCTCGGATTTGGTTGACACCCCCATAGGCCGATGCTAGACTCGAAGCAATTCCGTAGCTGCCTTCGGCAGCTTTATACTGCCCTTCAACTCATCTTCCGACCGACCAGTCCGCGGTAGATGCGCGCCGTCCCAGGCTCCACGGCAGCGCGACTCGAAAGGAGAATAGACCATGCCCGAAATCGTAAAGGGACTCAAAGATGTCTACCTCGACACCACTGAGTCCAGCTTCATAGATGGACAGGTGGGCAAGCTGCTTTACCGCGGCTACAACATTCACGACTTGGCCGAAAAATCCACCTTCGAAGAGGTGGTCTACCTTCTCCTTTATGGCAGTCTCCCGACCCCAAAGCAGCTGGCCGACTTCGACGCCGAGCTACGAGCCAACCGCCGGGTCCCCGATGGCATCATCACCGTGCTGGAAGTAATGAAGGACGCCCACCCCATGGACGCCCTCCGCACCGGCATCTCGGCCCTCGCCGGCTACGATGTCGACGAGGTCGCCGACAACTCCATCGAGGCCACCATCCGCAAGGGCGTCCGCCTGACCGCCCAGGGGCCGACCATCGTCGCCGCCCACCACCGGCTGCGCCAGGGACTGGAGCCCATCGCCCCCAACCCCGAGCTCAACCACGCCGGCAACTTCCTGTACATGATGTTCGGCGAAGTACCCGACGAGGAGACCACCGGCCTGCTGGACGTTGACTTCATCCTTCACGCCGAGCACGGAGCCAACGCCTCCGCCTTCGCCGCCCGGGTGACCGCCTCCACCATCTCCGACCTGCACTCCGCGGTCGTCACAGGCGTCGGCACGCTGAAGGGCCCGGCCCACGGCGGGGCCGCCGAAGAAGTGATGAAGATGTCGCTGGAGATCGGCAACCCCGAGAACGCCGAGGAATACGCCCGTAATCACCTGGAGGCCGGAGGCCGCATCATGGGCTTCGGCCACCGGGTCTACCGCGCCGAGGACCCCCGCGCCCGCCACCTGCGCGACCGCGCCCAGGCGCTGGGCGAGAAGAAGGGCGAGCCCCGCTGGTTCCAGATCCTGTCCCACCTGGAACAGAACACCATGCAGCCCTACCGCAGCCGGGGCATCTGCGTCAACGTGGACTTCTTCGCCGGGGCCATCTACTACCTGCTGGACATCCCCGACGACCTGTTTATCTCCATCTTCGCCCTTGGCCGCATTCCCGGCTGGACGCTCCAGTGCGTCGAGCAGTACCAGGACAACATCCTGATCCGCCCCCTGCTGGAGTACACCGGCGAGATGGACCTGGAATACGTGCCCATCGAACAGCGGGCCTAGCCTGGACATTACTGGATTCGACCGTCAGGGGCCGCCAATGCGGCCCCTCTTCTTTTTCTCTTGAGGAGTCCGTAATCAGGTGTGATGAGCGCCGAGCAGGAAATACGCCGCCGCATCCGGGAGCGAGGCCCGGTCACCTTTGCCGAGTTCATGGACGTCGCCCTGTACCACCCCGACGGCGGCTACTACACCGGCCCGGAGCACGTGGGAGCCAGCGGCGACTTCTACACCAGCCCTTCGGTGCACCCGGCCTTTGGCGCACTCCTCGCCGTGCAGCTCTGCCAGATGTGGCAGATTTTGGAGCGCCCGGACCCCTTCACCGTGCTTGAGCCGGGCGCGGGGAACGGCCTGCTCTGCCGCGACATAGTAGCCGCTGCGTCCGGCCTTCCTGACGGATTCGCCGCCGCCCTGCGCTATGTCTGCGTCGACCGTCGCGAAGCAAGCGGGCACGAGCGCGACCTGCCGGGCGTCAGCCGCGTGGCGGCGACCGGCCTGCCCTTCCGGGGCATCGTCGGCTGCATCCTCTCCAACGAGCTGCACGACGCCATGCCTGTGCACCAGGTAACTCTGGAAGGGGGGCGCCTGCGGGAAATAGTGGTCGGCCTGGACGGGGTCAGCCTTCGGACCCTGGCCGCCGATCCCTCCACGCCGCTGCTGGAGCAACGGCTGAACCGCCTGGGCGTCGAGCTGGAGGAAGGACAGACAGCCGAAATCAACCTGTCCCTGGAACCCTGGGCGTCGGAGGCGGCATCCTGCCTAGACAGCGGATTCGTCCTGGCCATCGACTACGGGCGGCACGCGGACGATCTCTACTCAGCGACGGAGCGGTTCCGAGGGACCCTCACGACCTATCACCGCCACGTCCAGACCGACCGGCCCCTGGAAGGGATAGGCCAGCAGGACATGTCGGCACAAGTTGACTTCACCTCGCTGGCCCGTGCCGGCGCCAATGCCGGGCTGGAAATGCTCGGCTACGACTCACAGGCGGCGTTCCTGCACAATTTGGGTGTGGGTGAGCTTCAGCAACTCCGACCCATCAGCCACCCACGCCAGGCGCAGGCCAACCGGGTGGGTATGCGGGAGTTGGTCAAGCCGGGCGGCTTGGGCGACTTCAAGGTTATGGCTATGGGAAAGAACGTCGGACAACCCGAACTATGGGGCTTCTCTGGGTCGCAACAGGCAAGAGAAATGGCGGCAAACCTGCCGCCGCCGATGTTGACCTCAACCCACATGGACCTGTTAACAGGGCGTTACCCAGCCGCCGAGGTAGAGTTCGATATGACGTGGGGCGACTTGTGGCCCGCCGATTCACCCTCACCCTAACCCTCTCCCATCAAGGGAGAGGGGATTTCCACAGTCTATGCCGAAGGTTCCTCCAGCCCGATCCTGACCGACACCGGCTTCATGCTCTCCACGATGAAGGAGATGTGCTCGTCCAGGTCGACTCCCAGCTCGTCGGCTCCCTTCTGAATGTCGTCCCTGTTCACGTCCTTGGCGAACGCCTTGTCCTTCATCTTCCGCCGCACCGAGCGGGGAGATACTTCGTCCAGGCTCTTGTTCGGTCGAACCAGGGCAACGGCGCGGATGAAGCCCGACAGTTCGTCAACGGCGAACAGGGTGTGCTCCATAAGCGACTCGCGCGGAATGCCGGTGTGCTCTCCGTGGGTCAGCACCGCCCGGATGATGTCGTCGGGGTAGCCGGCTTCACGGAGTATCTCGGCCCCATAGGTGGGATGGCTCTCAGGCGTCGGGCAGATTTCCCAGTCGAAGTCGTGCAGCAGCCCGGCGATGGCCCAGCGCTCTTCGTCCTCGCCGTACTTGCGGGCGTAACCCCGCATCGACGCCTCCACCGACAGGAGGTGCTTCATCAGCATGTCGGTCTTCACATGCTGGCCGAGAAATTCGAGGGTGCTATCCCTGTTCATCATGTCCATCAGGTTCTCCCTCCTGGAACTGGTCAGGGTCGGCGGCGGCTGGCGTCCGCCAGCCCGGCCGCGGCTGGCAACGGACGGCGGTGGTCAGGAAGCCGCTGTGGGCCACCATCCGGTGCGAAGGGCGGACGCTTCGCTCCGTCACATGCCAGGTCCGCAACAGCGTCTCCATCGACTCGATCATCTGGAACCTGCCGTCCTGCTCCAGCGCCCCCACCAGCCGATGCACCTGCAGGATCGTGGGCAGGAAACTGAGCATAACCCCGCCCATGACCAGGGCATCGGCGATGTGCCCCACCGCCTGCCACGGTTCAGGCACGTCCAGCACCACGCGGTCGACGTCCCGCTCCTCAACGCCTTCGTAGATGTTGCCTATCTTGACTTCCAGGTTCGACGAGTCCGGGATGACCCGGCCGATGTTCCGCATCGCCTTTGGCAGCACCGATTCGTCGATCTCGTAGGTGATCACCCGGCCCTCGCTGCCCACGGCGCGGAGCAGGGCGGCCGTCAGTGCCCCCGAGCCGAGCCCCCCTTCGATCACGGTTGCGCCGGGGAAGATGTCGGCGAAGCTGACTATGTTGCCCAGGTCTTTCTGGTAGATGATCTGCGGGCCGCGGGGCATCTGGCGCACATAGTCACCCAGCGTTGGGCGCACCGCCAGCAGCGTATGCCCCTTGTCGGTCCGGTACCAGCCGCCCACGCTGCTTCCGATCAACTGGTCGTGATACAGCCGCCCCAGGTGGCTGTGGAAGGTGTCCCCTTCCTTGAGCGTGACCAGGTAGCGCCGCGACTTGCGGTCCTGCAGCAGGGCCAGTTCGCCACCACAGAAGCAGTTGGGGTCATCGATTGAGGCAGGACCCAATTCCCCGGAGGCCGCATCCGTTACGATTATTGATTCGTTCAATTGTCTCGCCTAGTCGCCCGCCGCCGCGGACTGCTTGCTCTCATCGTACGCCTCCGGTCGCCGGCCCTCGAGATAGGTGGTGTTGTGGTCGGCGTAGGGGTTCATATCCGGGAAGACCACGATCAGGTCGGCGTTCTCGTCGCCCACAACCCGGAAGGCGTGCTCCACCCCCGGAGGGATCACCAGCGTGTGGTCCTTGCCTACCGTGTGGGTTTCCCCGTCGATTCTCACTTCAAGGGTGCCGGACTTGATGAGAATCAGCTCGTCGATGGCGTGGGTGTGCAGCGGAGCGCCGGTGCCGGGTTCGGCATAGTTCAGGCTGAGGGAGGTGGAAACGCCGTGCTCGTGAGTGGTGATGTCCCACTTGCGGTAGCCGGGCCGCCACGGCACCTCGGGCGCATGACGATGGTCAATGATCGGCATCACGAATACTCCTGCCGGAGATTTCCGGTCTCGGTTGGCCTATTGTACGCCATTTCCCAATGAGCCGGCAGGAAGATTGCGCCGCACACCACTATTGGACTACATTCTGAACCAATAAGGAATTCGATTGGCGGTTCTATGCAGCGACGCCTGTTCTCCCTCGAAGAAGCGAATCAGCTGGTGCCCTGGCTGGAAAGGACATTCCAGGGACTGGCCCCATTCATGCAGCGACTGCAAGGATTGCGGGAGCGGCTATCGACAATCCAGCGGGAGCGGCAACGGTTGAACGGGACATTCGACCGGTACAACGAGTACAACAACCTACAGGCCGAGGTCGACTCCATTAGCTCGGAGATACAAGGGAGGGTCGACGAGATCATTGCCAAGGGCATCATAGTCCGAGACATCGCCAGCGGGCTGGTCGACTTTCCTCACATCAGGCAGGGTCGCGAGGTCTATCTCTGCTGGATCAGCGGCGAGGAGAGCATCGGGTACTGGCACGAGACCGACCGGGGCTTCGCTCACCGCCAGCCGCTCTAGCTTCAGGAGCAGGCGCAGTTGAAACAATCCCCTCCCCCTAAGGGGGAGGGTTAGGGTGGGGGTGAAGCCTCGGTTAGGAGAGCCTATTTGGAGGGCTGCCCGCCTATTCGCCTAACCCCGCTAGGGAGTGTCGTCAAATTGAGCAACCAGACACACCACAGCCTTATTTCCGTCATTCCGGTTTTCGCCGGAATCCAGAAAATCCGGCTGCCGCATGATGGTTTGGCTACGGAAACCCCTGGATTCCGGCTTTCGCCGGAATGACGGGTTAATTTGACGACACCCCCTAGATGAACCGCGCCTGCTGCCTGGCCGCCTCACCGTGATCGATGTAGACGGTGATGGTCTCGGTGAAGAAGTCGAACGCCTCCGTCCCCTGCTCACGCTGGCCCACGCCCGATGACTTCAGGCCGCCGAAGGGCAGGTGTACTTCGCCGCCCAGCGTCGGCGCGTTGACGTGCACCATGCCGGTCTCGACCGTGTTGATGTACTCGAAGGCCCGGCTGATGTCGCGGGTGTAGACCGACGACGAAAGCCCGAACTCCACGCTGTTGGAGATGTTGATGGCGTCCTCCAGATCCCTGGCCCTGAACACCGTCAGCACCGGCCCGAAGATCTCCTCCTTGGCGATGCGCATGTCCGGCGAAACGTCGGTGAAAACCGTCGGCTCCACGTAGTAGCCCTCGTCGAATTCACCGCCGGTAAGAGCGCGTCCACCGAAGGCCAGGTTGGCCCCCTCCTCTGTGCCCACGCCGATGTACTCTTGGACCTTCTCGTACTGACCCGGCCCGCAAAGGGGCGATACATCCACCTCAGGGTCTATTCCGTCGCCGACCCGCAGGCTGGCGGTCCGCTCCAGCAGCCCGCTCATGAACTCGTCGTAGACCGAGTCCTCGACGATCACACGGCTGGTGGCGGTGCAGCGCTGGCCGGTGGAGCCGAAGGCCCCCTGCACTATGCCGCCGAGAGCCTTGTCCATATCCGCGTCCTGCAGCACGATGACGGCGTTCTTTCCGCCCATCTCGGCCTGCACCTTCTTGAGGCGCCTGGCGCTGTTGGCGTACAGGTCCGTCCCGATCTCCGTTGACCCGGTGAACGAGATGCCGTTGACTCGCGTGTCCTCCACCAGCGCGTTGCCCACCTGCCCGCCCGGGCCGGTGACGAGGTTCAGCACGCCGGGCGGCATCCCCGCCTCCTCGAACACCTCGGCCAGCTTCACCGCGCACAACGGGGTCGACGACGCGGGCTTGAAGACCAGCGCGTTGCCGCAGATCAGGGCCGGGGCCATCTTCCAGATCGGGATCGCCACCGGGAAGTTCCACGGCGTGATGATCCCCACCACGCCCAGCGGACGCTTCATCGTGTAGGCCACGGTGTTGGGCAGCTCGGAGGGCGTGGTATAGCCGAACATGCGCCGTCCCTCGCCGGCGGCATACTCCATGATGTTCATGGCGCGCCGGACCTCGCCCCGGGCGTCGGCGATGGGCTTCCCTTCCTCGGTGGTGATCGCCGTGGCGATTTCGTCCGCTCGCCGTCCCATGATCTCCAGCGCCTTGTACAGCACGGCCGCACGGCCCGGCGCGGGCGTGTTGGCCCAGCCCGCCAGGGCTTCGCTCGCGGCGGTCACCGCCCTCCCAGCGTCTTCGGCGTTGGAAGTCTGGAATTCGCCCACTACCTGGTCCTTGTGTGCCGGGTTGTAGACCGGGTAGGTACGCCCCGATACCGACTCAACCCACTGTCCGCCGATGTAGTTCTTGTGAACGGTCATTCAAGCTCTCCGCAAGTGCGCCCGCCCTTCGACAAGCTCAGGACGAGCGGTGAATTTAGTCTCCCTGCGGGAGACGGTTGCAATCCGGGATTATCTGGCTCATGGACTAGCGGGCCACGCTCCTAACGCTGCTCCAGAATTCGTTGACCATCTGAGACACCGACGCCGGTTCCCGCTGCACCACCACAGTGTCGCAAATCAGGTCGTGCAGCCCGCGCTTGTCCGCTCGCAAGCCAATCATTACGAAACCAACGCCAAAGAGGGCCATAGACAAGAACGCCGCGAAGTACCGGGCGACGGCTCGCCCCGGCCCAATCCGCGAGCCGTCGGGCCGCTCGATGCTCATTCCCAACAGCCGCTTGCCGGGCGTGGCTCCCCATATCGCCCAGAACCCTGCGAAATATGCCAGGGACAAGAAGAAATTGCCTTCATCCGCCAAAATCAGGGCAATCAGCATTGACGGGAAAATCAAAATCCCGACATCAATCAGCAATCCGACAAAACGGTTCCAAAACCCGCTGCGCTCAACGTCCGTCGCAGGCATGGGGCGGGAAGGTTCCTGTGTCTGAAACGGCTCTTCTCCCCGGTAGGCTTCCTCTATCCAGTAGGCTTCGGGAGGTCCGGCGGCAGGTTCGACCTGCTGCTCAGCCGCTGCCAGCAAGCCCGCGCCGCAGGCGTAGCAGTAGACACTGCCCCACGGATTGCCGACCTGACACGACTGGCAATCGACAAGTATCGGACTACCGCATTGAGTGCAGAAGGCGGCGCCCTCAAGTGTCTCGTTGTTGCAGTTGCGGCAAAGCATTCGCGTCTCCTGAACCATAGGGAGTGTCGCCAATTGGCTTTTTTCGTCATTCCGGCTTTCGTGGGAATAACGGGCCAATTTGACGGCAGCCCCTGAAATGCGTTCCCGTCAAAGCGTCATGGCCCCGATTGAATCGAAAGCTACCCCGTGTATTCCAGTCCCACGCCGATGACCTCAATCTGCATGGATCGCGCGTCCGGCGCGACGCTGTCGAAGGTAACGCCCAGCACGATGTTGATGCCACGGTTGATTTCAGGGCTGCCGGGGACTTCCACGCGGTACTCGGGGTGCTCCCCTCTCAGGTCCTGGTCCATGTGCTCCACGATGCGCTGGTCGCCGTCGTAGACGATGATCTCGTTCACCGAGGCATTGTCGCGGGTGCGGAAGCTGACTAGGGCGCCGTCTATCCTCATGCGGGAGCCGTCTATCACCGCCGGCGTGGGCACCGGGAAGTGCAGCCAGGTGTTCTGGCCACGCGCTCCCTCGATCCGTACGAACGGCCCGGTGGCCCTCACCGATGTGATGCGGTTGGGATATTCCACCTGCATGTTGGCGCCGTGCATCCACAATGTACGCTGCGGCATGAGTTGTCCCCCTTTCTCTTTGCCCTTTGCCGGAACCGGCGGCAATCGGGCTGACAGTCGCAGAGATTATATCCCGCCCACCCATTGCCGTCATTCCTGATTCCCGGCCAACCCAGGGCCGGAGGGCTAACCCGCGCTGGTAGAATGACACCGCCAACTCTTGCAAAATCAAGGAGCAGCTATCATGGGCAGGCTGGACGGAAAGGTCATATTGATATCAGGCGGCGCCAGGGGCCAGGGATCTCTGGAGACTGAATTGTTCGTGGCGGAAGGCGCGAAGGTCGTGTTCGGTGATGTCCTCGACGAAGAGGGCGAGGCCGTCGAACGGCGCATAACGGAATCGGGAGGCGAGGCTGTCTACGTACACCTCGACGTTACCAGCGACGCCGACTGGGAGGACGCGGTGCACACCGCCGAGGGCCGCTTCGGGAGGCTGGACGTTCTGGTCAACAACGCGGGCATCGCCAACGCCGACCTCATCGAGGACACCACCGAAGAGCTGTGGGACCGTATCATGGCGGTCAACACCAAGGGCGTTTTCCTGGGAACGCGCAAGGCCCTGCCCGCAATGCGGAGGGCCGGAGGCGGCTCAATCATCAACGTGTCGTCCATCGCCGGCATCCTGGGCCGCCCCCTGACCGGCAGCGCCTACAGCGCCTCCAAGGGCGCCGTGCGCACCTTCACCAAGACGACCGCGATCCAGCACGCCTCGGAGGGCATTCGCTGCAACTCCATCCACCCCGGCCCCGTCGACACGCCCATGCTCTCGGGCATCAGCGACAACCCGGAGATACTGCGGCAGCGCACCGACGAGGTACCCCTGGGCCGCCTCGGCGTCTCCAGGGACATAGCCTACGGCGCACTGTACCTAGCGTCGGACGAATCGTCATGGATCACGGGCATCGAGCTGATCATCGACGGCGGAATCACCGCCAAGTAGCCAACAATGCGAAGGGCTGTCTGCCTAGCGACAGACAGCCCTGAGAAGCTTTCTCAAGTAAGGGTGAGTGATTTCTCAGCGTCCCCTTCGCGCCGCCTTTTCACCCTCACCCCAACCATCTCCCTCAAGGGAGAGGGAGAAGCAAAAAGATCAGGTGACTCTTGAGGCGGTTTCTTCTTCCGACGGCATCGAACGGAAAAGGCCTTTGGAAACTACCCCTCCGCTATCCAGTTGACGACGCGCTCTCCGATCATGATGACGGTGGGATGCAGGCCGCCGCCCCTGAGGAGCTGCGGCACCACCGAGGCATCGGCCACCCACAGGTTCCGCGCTCCCTTGACCCGGCAGAACTGGTCCACCACGGTCATCGGGTCCGAGTCCGGACCCATCCGGCAGGTGCCCGACACGTGGCGTGCCGTACCCACGGTGCGCCGCATGTAGAGGTCCAGGGCGTCGTCGTCAGCCAGCTCTTCGTCGGTCGGCGTGATTCGAAAGTCCACCACGTCCCGGTAGGCGTCGGACTCCAAGAGCCTGGCGCCGAACCGGATGCCCTCTCTCACGCGCCGCACGTCCTCGGGATGCTGGAGGTACCGGTAGTTGAACGACGGCTGGACGCCCGGGTCCGCCGATGCCAGCCTCACGTGGCCCGATCCCCGCGGCACGCCCAGGGTGCAGGAAATGCGCCCGGCCCGCTCCGGCGGCACGTCTCCCGTGCGGTAGCTCGTCCTGACTCCCCCAACTTTCTCCTCACGCTCGTCCACCACGTTCACGCTGGACAGCACCAGGTCGTTGGCTGTCTCCGAGTCCGGGGCAGTGAAGATCAGCCGGTAGTGGGGAGCGTCCAGGTCCGCCGGCACTTCCACGCCGTCCTTCACTTTATAGTTGATGTGCACGCTCAGGTGGTTGAACAGGCTCTGCCCGACCCCCGGCACATCCCGGATGACCGGAATCCCCATCTCTTCCAGGTGGTCCTTCGGGCCGATGCCCGACAGCATCAACAACTGAGGAGACCGCAGCGCCCCGGAGCTGAGCACAACCTTCCCGGCCTCGACGGTGAAGACCTCCCCGCCGCTCTCTGCCTCGACGCCCACGGCCTTGCCGTCGTCGAAGAGTATCCGGCGCACATACACCTGTCCCCGCACGGTCAGGTTGAGGCGATGCCGTACCTGGCTGAGGTAGGCGATCGCGGAGCTGACCCTGACGCCGCCCAGGTTGTTGGTCGGGGATACGCCCACACCCACGGGGTTGGCCCCGTTGGTATCCTCAACCTGCGCGTGCCCCTCCCGCACGCACGCTTCCCGGAATGCCCTCTGGATGGGAGGCTCGGCGCTGGACTGCCGCCGCCTGACCGGCATCGGCCCTTCCGTTCCGTGAAAGTCATCCTGGATGTCCAGGTCGTTCTCCATCTTGCGGAAGAACGGCAGCACGCTGGTGTATGCCCACTGATCGTTGCCCAGCGCGGCCCAGTCGTCGTAGTCTTCCGCCAGGCCCCGCTGCATCGCCTGTCCGTTGATGGACGAGCCTCCGCCGATCACCTTGCCCTGGGCCACGTGGATCTCTCCCTGCTCCTCGGTGGCCATGCCTCTCAGGGCCCAGTTATGCTCCGAGTCCGGCGACTCCGCGTACCTGGTGTGGCCGTATTTCACTTCGTCCGGTATCAGGTCGAAGTCCGGGTAGTCCTTGCCGGCCTCCAGCAGCAACACCGACCTTCGCGGGTCTTCCGACAGCCGACCGGCCAGCACCGATCCCGCCGCTCCCCCTCCGACGATAATGACATCGTACTTCATCGGTTCTCCTCGACTTCCATAGTCTCGATAGGACTGATTCAACAACCCGCAATTATAGCGAAGAAGAGAACCGCCGGTATGGGCTTTGGGGTTCTCGGGTATTCTCAACGTGCGTTGGTTTTACCCGAAAGCTCACCCGTAGGGGCGCACGGCTGCGCCCATACACAAATGGACTGGATTGGGATACCACCAAACGCTGAGAGGATCGATTCTCGTGCTCTGGTGCTGGCCAAAATCCGGTTCGGTATACGGCGATGACCGTTGTCGGTGCGCGGCTAAACTGCGAAAACAACCATGCCTCAACTCGTACCAACCATTGGAGGGGTTTGCTATTCTGCCCGTGCCGGAAATGGCACGGTACCACCCCTGCACGGGGTCTAGACCATTTTGCGAGGTCAGTCGATGTTTGGGAGGATGCTGGGCGCTGCCCTATTGAATCCGGCAACCTATGCGGAAGTTGAGCACAACAGGAGCGTCACCTGGCAGGCCCTGCTCGTCGTGATCATGGTCTCCGTCGCCGGAGGAATCGGAGGACTGCTTTCCGGTGAGGTCGATATCGTCCGGGGTGTGATCTTCGGTGTCATTCGCGGCGTCCTGTCCTGGGCCATGTGGGCCCTGGCCGCCCTGCTGATAGGCACCACCCTGCTGAAGACACCGCAGACCGAAGCCGACTGGGGACAAGTGGCGCGGGGAACGGGCTTTGCCCAGACTCCGGGGCTGCTCAACGTCCTGGTCTTCCTTCCCATCCTCGGCGGGATCATCGGCTTCATCGTGTTCGTCTGGCAGCTCGCGGGAATGCTCTTCGCCATCAGGGAGAGCCTGGACTACCAGTCCCTCTGGCGCGCATTCTTCGTGGTGCTCATCGCCCTGATTCCCGTTCTCATTATCAACGCCATTCTGTTCGCCCTGCTCGGAATAGGGGAAACCAACACCACCGAAGCCCCCACCGCGCTGGTCGGCTTCGTGTCCGGCATGATCCCCGGCTAGGCCCTCCAGCGGAGTGAAGGTGGGCTGATCCTTGAACAGAAAGAGACCCGAGGTCCGTCCTCGGGTCTCCGGGTGTAGCTGGAACCGGGCCGGTCCTACGCAGGCTCAGCCACGAACACCGGGATCTTTCGGCTGGTGCGCCCCTGGTACTCCTCGTAGGGCGGGAAGGCGGCAACCGACAGCTCCCACAGCCTGGCGCGCTCCGCGTCGTCCGTCACCTCGCGGACCTTCATGGCGTACACGTCGGTCTCGTCCCGGACCTCAACATCGCCGTTGGCCCGCAGGTTGTACACCCAAACCGGGTTCTGGGGAGCGCCTCCCTTGGAACCCACCAGCACGTAGTTGTCCCCGTCCTTGACCCGCATCAGTGGCGTCTTCCGTATCGCGCCGGTCTTGTTGCCCGTATTCGTAACTATGATGACAGGCAGCCCCGTGTCCCGCAGCGTGGTGCCATCCGTCCCTCCGCTGCCCTCGTAGACCTCCACCTGTTCCCTCACCCAGTCGCTCGTCGACGGAATGTACTCGGCCATTTCTCGCTCCTTTTCTTGCCTGCGGATTCAAGCAGATTCATGATAACCCGAATTGTCGGCTCACTCTACTCCGATCCATGGCGATGGCGAGCGCTCCTCCTCTGGACGGTCGCATTTGAATTGAATTGCATCCTCATTACGCTTTCGCGGGAGTGACGATTGGCGCATTCCTGATGCGATTGCACTGCTATCCTTCACGAAGTCCATTGACACCACGCGGCATCTTCCCTAACCTTGGCCGTGGAAACAGAATAGCGCGCGGTGCCCCGCTTCTTTCATCTTGAAAGCTGCGGGGAGAATAGGGAAGCCGGTGAGATTCCGGTACGGGCCCGCCACTGTAATTGGGGAGCCCTTCGGCACGGTGCATCCGGCCACTGCCCGGCAATGGGCGGGAAGGCGCCGAAGGGTGTGGATCCATCAGTCAGGAGACCTGCCGCGCAAGCTCCGGCCGCTTCGTGGATTGAGCGGGCAGGTGTTTGCGCCATCTTTGCCCCCGTCCCGCCGCCGGACGGGGGTTCTCGTTTCTCCCGAAGACCACCCATGTGGAGCGACGACGATGAGCGCAGCACATTTCTCGCCTGAAGAACGCCGGGCAGTCTACCGGGCCATAAACGCCAGACGCGACATCCGCCTCTTCCGGGGCGATCCCCTGCCCCCGGAAACGCTGGCCCGCATCATTACTGCCGCCCATCATGGCCCCTCGGTGGGATTCATGCAGCCCTGGGATTTCATACTCGTCAGCGATTTTCAGAAACGCGAACAGGTCAAGGACCTGTTCGAGCGTGAACGACAGGCAGCCGCCCAGTTCTTCGACGAAGACCGCCGCTGCAACTACCTCTCCCTCAAGCTCGAAGGAATAATGGAAGCGCCGGTCAACCTCTGCGTCACCTGCGACCCCACCCGCGGCGAGGAGGTGCTGGGCCGCAACTCCGTGCCGGAAACCGACGTCTACTCCACCTGCTGCGCGATTCAGAACCTGTGGCTGGCCGCAAGGGCCGAGGGCGTGGGCGTCGGCTGGGTCAGCATTCTGAAGCTCCCTCAGCTTCGCCGCATCCTGGGCATCCCGCCTCACGTCATCCCCGTCGCCTACCTGTGCCTCGGCTACCCTGTGGAATTCCCGCCGGAACCCCTGCTCCAGACCACCGGCTGGCGTCGCCGCCTCCCCCTGTCCGACCTCGTGCACTACGACGGATGGGGCGCGAAGACGCCCGCTGACGACTGGGAAGAAACAGCCGCAGCCCTGTCGGACCATCTCGATAGAAAAAAGACCGTTTCTCAACCGGGCGATTTGGGGGATAATGGCTGCGCTCAACTCTCTGAGTAATTCATCGAGGTACAGGAAATGACGCGACTAAGCGAAATCGCGGCCCCGGTGGGCGCGCTGCTCAAGGAGACCGGACAGAGCATCAGCGTGGCGGAATCATCCTGCGGCGGACTGATATCGGCAGCCCTCGTCGCCATCCCCGGCGCTTCCGCCTACTACGTCGGCGGCAGCGTCATCTACACCCGCGTCGCACAGAAGGGCCTGCTGCTGGTGCCCGACGAAGCGATGGAGGGCCTGCGCGCCAGTTCGGAACCCTACGCGCTGCTGAACGCCCGCACCACCAGGCAGTCGCTGGACACCACCTGGGGTCTGGCCGAGACGGGCGCCAGCGGGCCCACCGGCAACCGCTACGGCGACAACTACGGCCACGCCTGCATCGCGGTGACCGGCCCCGTGGAGAAAGTCATCACCGTCGAGACCGGCGACCCCGACCGCGAGGGCAACATGTGGGTCTTCGCCGAGCGGGCCTTCGCCCTGCTGGAAGAGTGCATCCGCGAGTCGCAGGGGTAGAGGCAGGGCCTTTCCGCTCCCGGCGCAATAACCGGCTATCTTGACGGAGTACGAACAATGACCGCAGTCGAAGAGAAACTCGCGGCGCTGGGCTACCAGTTGCCGCCGCCGCCCGACCCGGTCGGCAACTACCTCCCCATCGCCCGTAGCGGCAACGTCCTGTGGCTGGCCGGTGTGGGATCCCGGATGACCACCGGCGAGCGCGTCATCGGCAAGCTGGGCGCCGACCTGACAGTGGAGCAGGGCCAGGAAGCGGCCCGCATGGCCGCCCTGAACCTCCTGGCCCGCATGAAGGCCGAACTCGGCGATCTTGACCGCGTGACCCGCATCATGAAGGTAGTGGGGATGGTCAACAGCGATCCGTCCTTCACCGAACAGGCCGCCGTGGTGGACGGAGCGTCCGACCTGTTCGTCGCCGTCTACGGCGAGCGTGGGATGCACGCCCGCTCCGCGCCGGGCATGGCCGCGCTCCCCGGCAACATCGCGGTGATCTGCGACTGCGTCATTGAAGTGGACGGAGGCTAGTCCTTCCGGTGCAGGACATACTGCTGTACAACGAGCTTGCCTACCTCTGGCCAGCCATCAGCCCGCCCGAAGATTACGCTGTCGAAGCGGAGGACTGGAAGAAGGCCATCCGCAGGTACCTGGGTCCCGGCCGGCATCGCCTGCTGGAGCTGGGAGTAGGCGGCGGGCACAACCTTTCGCACCTGACCGGCGAGTTCGATGCCGCGGCGGTCGATATTTCTCCCAGAATGCTGGACCTCTCGAAGCGTCTGAACCCCACGGTCGAGCACCACCTGGGCGACATGCGGACATTCAGGCTGCCAGGGCGTACCTTCGACGCCGTGCTGGTCCACGACGCCATCTCCTACATGCTGACGGAGGACGACCTGCGGGCCACCTTCGCCACCGCCCGATTTCACCTCCGGCCAGGCGGGCTGCTTCTGGTGGCCCCCGATCTCGTCAGCGACACCTTCAGGCCCGGCATGAAGCTGACCTGGTCAACCCAGCGGGAAGGAGTGGAAATCACCACCGAGGAAACAGTCCGCGACGCCGACCCATCCGACACGGTGGTCGAGTCCCACTTCACCTACACCATCAACGAACGGGGCGCCCGGCGCGTCGAGCGCGATGTTCACCGCACCGGCCTCTTCCCTATCGCCACATGGCTGTCGCTTATGGAGGAAGCCGGGTTCAGGACCGATCGCATCCCCATTCCGGGCGACGGAGACGGCTGCGGCGAAAACCTGTTCTGCGGTGTGCTGTGCCTCGACTAATTTCAACGCAAAGGACGCAGAGAGTAACGCAGAGGGCGCGGAGACAATTTCTAATCTCTGCGTTCTCTGCGCTAACTCCGCGCCCTCTGCGTTAAAAATCTCTTGACCTCAGAGCCGATTACCGCACCAGCGTCTCGGCCATCTTCTCCAGCTGGTCGCCCATCTCCTGCTCCGTGTCGCAGTGAGTGGGCCATACGCACACCCGGAGCGCCCCGGCGTTCAGGAAGTCATCCACCTCTTGGCGCGTGGTCTCCGGGGCACGCCCGAAGACGGAGATCGTCAGCGACTGGGGATCGCGGCCACGCTCGTCCGCCAGGGTTTCCAGCACCTTCTTGCCATCCTCCACCTGCTGCGGCGATACCCGGTTGGGCAGCCACCCGTCGCCGTATCGCGCCACCCGCTGCAACACGTTGCGGGCCATGCCGCCCAGCAAGATCGGCGGGTGGGGCTGCTGCACAGGCTTGGGGTACATGTACACCGGGGGAAAGTCGTAATACTTACCGTGGAACTCGGCCTCTTCCTTCGTCCATAGTTCCTTGAGCGCCGCCACGGCCTCCTGGGTCTGGGTCCAGCGGTGGTCGAAGTCACCGCCCATCATCTCGGTCTCCTCCCGGTTCCAGCCCGCGCCGATGCCGAAGACGAAGCGGCCGTTGCTGTGCCGGTCCAGCACCGAGATTTCCTTGGCCAGGATCAGCGGGTTCCGCTCCGGCACCAGCGTGATCCCCGTGCACAGCTTGATCTTCTCGGTGACTGCCGCGGCCATGGCCAGCGAGATGTACGGCTCCGAGAAGTGGGCGTATGTCCACGGGATCTCGCCCCCGGTGGCCGGGAACGGCGAGGCGCTGTTCACAGGCAGGATCGGGTGCTCGTGGTACCAGATGGACTCGAACCCCAGGTCCTCCGCCTTCCTGGCAACGAACGCCGGGTCCAGTGTGTAGGCCGGCAATGGCACGATAACGCCAACTGACATCTCATTCCTCCATAAATTAGTAGCTTTAAGAAACTATCTCAAAATGCCTAAGTTCCGACTTTATAAGCCGGTCAGGGGCTTTGACCACTGGATTCCTGCTTTCGCAGGAATGACGGTTTTGAGTTTGCAGCAGACCTTGAGATAGCCTCTAAGCAGTCGCCCCCAAGATTACCAAAATTACTCCAACCACGCTCAGCACCGTTCCAACGACCAAAACCCAGTTCAGGGACTCCATCTGCCGCAGGAAGATCGACGCCAGCGTCAAGGCGATGATAGGCTGGCTGGCGTAGATCGGGGTGACAATGGTCACATCCGCGCGGCTCAGGGCATGGAACAGCGAGGCGACGGCAATCCCCTGCAGCACGCCCGCGGCGCAGCAGATGCCCACGTAGCGCATCGGCTGGCGCCGTATGCTGTTTATGACGCCGCGGTGGATGAAGGCGAAGAGGATGGACCCGCCGATGACCAGCGCGAACCCCGAAACCACGAAGGGAGGGGCGAGCGCCAGGCCGCCCAGCACGTGGCGACTGATGGCGTCGCGGGTCACGAAAGCCAACGACCCGCCGAATGCGAGCAGGTAGCCCAGCTTGCGGATTTCGATGGTCGTGGATTCCTGCTTCCGGGGCAGCATCACCATGAGCAGTCCGCCCACGATGATCGGGGTGCCTATCGTTACCAGCAGGTCGGGCCGCTCCTCCAGGATGAAGAAACCGATAACGAAGGCCAGTATCGGCTGTACGGAAATCATCGGGACGGAACGAGCCGCCCCGACCATGCGGATGGCCGTGTTGTGCAGCACCCTGGCTACGCAGTAGGCCAGGATGCCCATGAGTGTAATCCAGCCGTAGGCTTCCAGCGGCAGGGTCTTGATCTCGTCGAAGTTGACGGCAAAGGCGATGCTGGTGATCAGCACCGCCCCGACGAGCACGGTGTAAAAGGTGGCCACCGGAGGAGCCACGTGCTGCGTGCCGACACGCATCAACACGCTGCCCGAGGCAAACCCCAAGGCAGACACGAAGGCCAGGACGACCGCGACTATCAACTCTTCGACAGGCTCAGAGCAGGACTACGACAGCCAGTCGGCCACTCTCTCGCCGATCATGATCGCTGAGGCGTTGGTATTGGCCCGGGGCACCTTGGGCATAACCGAGGAGTCGGCCACCCAGACGCCTTCGATTCCCCGCACCTTGCAGTGCTGGTCGACCACGGCCATCGGGTCATCATCGGTGCCGATCTTGCAGGTGCCGGAGACATGACGCGCCGAACTGACAGTGCGCTTCATCCACAGGTCCAGGCTGTCGTCGTCGTTCAAGACCTCATCCGTGGGCGCAATGCGCCCCTCGTTGATGTCCCGGTACGCCTCGGTCTCCAGCATGGCGGCGGCGAGGCGAACGCCGTCCCGCAGCCTGCGGGCGTCCTCGGGATGCTCGAAGTACCGGTAGTTGAAGGTGGGCTGCACCGTGGGGTCTGCGGAGGAAAGGCGCACCCAGCCCGAGCCTTCGGGCAACTCCAGCACGCATGAGACACGGGCGGTGCCGTCGTCAATCGTCTCCCCGGTCAGCGCGTTGAACATCGAGCTGGTCGTCATCATCATGTCGCTGACGTGGGGTGAGCCCTCTGCGGTGTACCGCAGGGCAATGCGAGTGCCCAGGTTATCGGCGGCCAGGGTCGTGCCCTCCTTGACCTTGTACGAAACCGTCGTAATCGCGTGATTCCAGAGGTTCTGTCCCACACCGGCAGCCTCGTGCACCACCGGGATGCCGAACTCCTCCAACTGGTCGCGGGGGCCGACGCCCGACAGCATCAGGATGTGGGGCGACTTCAGCGCCCCCGCAGACAGCACGATCTTGTCGGCCTCAACAACGAAGGTCTCCCCGCCACTTTCCGCCTCCACCCCGACGGCCCGCGGTGAGCCTGCCGGACCAGCCTCGAAGACTATCCGCCGCACGAACACATCGCCGCGCACCGTCAGGTTCAGGCGATGGCGGGCCGGGCTGAGATGCGTCAGCGCCGTGCTCATCCGCACGCCGTTCATGTTGTTCATCGGCACCGGCGCGATACCCAGGTGTTCCGGACCGTTCATATCCGATGCGATGCCGTGGCCCGCCTCAAGGCACGCCCTGTGAAATACATTCTGAATAGCCGGCCAGTTGCCGTCATTGATGCGGCGGCTGATGGGAAGCGGCCCGTCCGTTCCGTGGAAGTCGTCCTGAATGTCCAGGTCGGTCTCCATCTTGCGGTAGTAGGGCAGCACGTCCAGGTACGACCACTCATGCGCCCCCTCCTCTACCCACAGGTCGAAGTCCTCCGGCAGCCCACGCAGGAAGACCTGGCCGTTGATCGAGCCGCCCCCGCCTATCACCTTGCCCTGCGCCACATGGGCCGGCCCCTGCTCTTCCGAGAGAATGCCGGTCAGCGCCCAGTTGTGCTTCGAGTCCGGCGCCTCGGCCGTCCTCGTGTGCCCCAGGCGTATGTCGTCGGGCAGGTTTTCCGGGTCGGGATAGTCCGGCCCAGCCTCCAGCAACAGGATGGAGAGGTCAGGGTTCTCCGACAGTCTCGCCGCGACAACCGACCCCGCGGAGCCACCGCCAATCACAATTACGTCGTACTTCATTCGGCCTCCTGAATGTGTATGGGAATCAACTATGAAAACGGCTATACCACCCGTGCGAAGAACGGCATGAAGGTGTACACCCTATCTAACGGTGAAAGATTCCACGTCGTCAAGGTACTCTCTGGCCTCCTCGATGACATCGGGAACTAGCGGCAATCGACAGTCGCCGTCATAGAAACAGCGTTTGTGCAAGATGGCCTCCATTTGGGCAAATCGAGCCAACATTCTAAAAGATCGTAAACGACGCTCGCGGCGTTCGATGGCGTTGAGTTCGATTTGACGTGCTCCGGTTCCCGATGGAGCGCGGCGGCCAAACGATTCCAGCAGGTCGTTGGTCGCCAGCGTCACTGCGCCCCAAGTCTTTTCGGAAGCGTCTCTGAGCAGAATCTCGTCGCCTGTGTCCTGCCACTGCTGGAGCTCGATGCGGGCGTAGTTGTACATCGCCTTGGCGTCTTCGAGATACTTACCCATTGACAAACCTCCGGGATTATAGCGCGGCAGTCAGGCCCGTTGCCGGTTCACCAGCGACTCAACATCGTCAAGATACTCCCTGGCGTTTTCGATAACGTCGGGAACCAGGGGTAGCCGGCATTCCCCGTCATAGAAGCAGTCATTGTGGAGTGTTGCTTCCATAGCTGAAAACCTGTCAAGCATTCGAAAGGCTCGAAAACGACGATTGCGCCTTTCCAAGGCATTCAGTTCGCTCTTACGCGCACCTGTTCCAGAAGGCACACGGCGGTCATAGGACTCCAGCAAGTCGTTGGTTGCGAGTGTTACCGCGCCCCAGGTCTTTTCGGCGGCGTCCCGCAGGAGGATTTCGTCGTTGGATCCTCGCCATTGCTGGAGCTCTATGCGAGCGTAGTTATACATCGCCTTGGCGTCTTCGAGATACTTACCCATTTTCAGTTCACCGGCTGAAACGGCTACAGCGCCGCTAGGAACTCGTCCGTGCTGATCACAGTGCCCTGGCGCGGGTAGACCTTCTCGGTCAGCACCCGGTGAACCTCGGGGTCGGCGTCGGAGCAGGCATCGGCAACGACGACGAAGCTGTAGTTCACGTCCACCGCCCACCGGACGCAGGACAGCACGCACCCGCTGGTGGCCACTCCCATGACGATCAACGTATCCCTCCCCATCTCGCGCAGGTCCACATCCAGTGCCGTCGTCGAGAATGGCCCCGGCTTGGTCTTGGTGATGATACGCTCGCCTTCCGAAGGGGCAACGCCGTCGTGCAGTTCCACATCGGGCGCATATTCGGCAAACGGCCCTCCCCGGTGCACCACGTAGATGACCGGGATTCCCGCTGCCCGCGCCCCTTCCAGCGCCCGTGCCGCGTTGCGCACCACGGCATCCGGTTCCGATGCCACGTTGTTCACGATGCGCTGCTGGAAGTCCATTATCAGGACTGCCGACCTGGCTGCGTCGATCTTCAAAGCGGCTTGAGTCATGGCTTCCCTCCAACCTACCCATATTGCTATTGCTTATGTTTGAAAGTACGCCCCCGCCCTGACCTTCCCTCTAAGTGGGAGGGAACAATCCGGCGTTACTCTGCCTCGCCGTTGGCCCAGGCCCGTATCAGGTGGTGTGCAATGGCAGTGGGACCGGGAATGGCCAGGACCTCGCTCCTCTCCTCCAGCGCCAGCCGCACCTCGTTCCGCGAGAACCACTGCACGTCCGCCATCTCTTCCGGGTCGAAGTGAATGTCCGTCGTGGCCGCGTCAGCGTGGCAGCCGATCATCAGCGACGACGGGAAAGGCCAGGGTTGCGAAGAGTGGTAACGGACGGCTCCCACCTGTATGCCCGCCTCCTCCATCACTTCACGGGCCACGGCTTCTTCGATGGACTCGCCCTGGTCCATGAACCCGGCCAAGGCGGAGTACCGCCGCATCGCCACCAGCCGCCCCCGCGACTGCCCCAGCAGGGCACGCTCGCCGTCGTGCACCACGGTTATGACAACCGGGTCGGTGCGAGGGTAATGCTCCGTGTTGCAGCCGCCGTCTTCCCTCGGGCGGCAACGCCTCACCTGTCCGCCCCGGGCGATGGACGTCGGCAGCCCGCAGACGGCGCAGAACCCGTGGCGGCTGTGCCAGCTCAGTTGCGCCCTGGCCTGGGCCACGATCCCCGAGTCGGTAGCGCTCATGTACTCCGCCGTGGTGCGGGCATCCTCGAAGGTCAGCCCATTCCGCTCGATGTCGCCCCGTTCCACAGAGGACACATCCGCGACGAAGTGAGACACTCCATTCAGAAGGCCCAGGAATATCAACTCCGGTTCGAGATTCAACCGTCGCAGCTCCTCAGTTCCCATCCAGGTCAGTTCGTGCCCGGCAGAGACCGGCACGTTCAGTTGCCACATGGGCAAAATCCGGCTCGACGGGTCGGCGGCCTGGGCCGTCAGCCACTCCTCGTCCCGGCGCTCCACCTCTCCCCGGTCCAGCGGGTTGCCGGCAAATACATGCGTAATCCGCTCTCGTCGTTCGTTCATGGCCCCTTCCGGTCTGATATCGTCGCGCTATTCTACAACAAGAAAAGGGCTGAGTTTCGTTACTCGGTCAATCACGCCTCGCGGCACCTGCCGGAGACCGAATGGATGGCCGTATAATTCCTCCGATTCCCCGCTTCCGAAGGAATCCTGCATGACGACCGAAGGAACTCACGAGAACGGCCCGCTGTGGGACTTTGCCAGGTCCCGCATGGGCCGCCGCCGTTTCCTGGCGTTGCTGGCATCCGGTGGAGCAGCCGCCGTGCTGGCCGCCTGCGGGGTGTCCGAAATGCCGGGAGCGACGCGAGCGCCGGACTCACAGGTCGCTACACCTGCCATCTCCACGCCGGTTGGGTCCATCTCGAAGGACCCCTCATCGTTCCTGGTACACGACGAGAAGAGTTGGGAGGCCCGCCTTGAGAACATGCAGGGTCTCCTGACCCCAAACCACCTCTTCTTCGTCCGCAACAACTCGGTCAGCCTGGACCTGGACCCTGCAACCTGGCGTCTCAGGATCGAAGGAGATGCCATCTACGGGCCCATGGAACTGTCCTATGCCGACATCACGGGCCTGCCAGCCCGCGTGCTGATGTGCTACCTGGAGTGCGGCGGCAACCACCGGGCCATGTTCGACCTGGTACAGGGACGCGCAGCATCCGGCACCCAGTGGCGGACCGGCGGAGTCGGCAACGGCGAGTGGGTCGGTGTTGCCATGCGCGATGTGCTGAACATGGCCGGGGTCAGGGATAGCGCCGTCAGCGTGCTGCTGGTGGGTTTGGACACCGATTCCCCGGAGGAAGGATTTCGCCGCGCCATCCCGGTCGACAAGGCGATGCACCCCGACACCCTGCTGGCCTATTCCCTGAACGGCGAACCCCTGCCCCGGGACCACGGATTCCCGGTCCGCGCGCTGGTGCCCGGATGGGTGGGCAGCACAAGCATCAAGTGGCTTGGTCGAATCATCGTGTCATCCCAACCTCACTGGACGCGAAATAATACTACCTCGTACGTCCTGATCGGCGACGACTACGCGCCGGAGGGAGAAGCGGAGGGGAAGGTCGCCACCACCCAGACCATCAAGAGCGCACTGGCCCTTCCGTGGCCTGCGGAGTTGTCGCCGGGGCCACACCGCCTGCACGGCTACGCCCACTCTCCCCACGGCCCCATTGCGCTGGTTGAATGGAGCGTGGACGGCGGCTCGACCTGGAACGAAGCGGAACTACCAAGTCCGCAGCCGCAGTATTCATGGGCACGCTTCGAGTTCCCGTGGGAAGCCACCCCCGGAGACCATACCATCATGACCCGCGCCACGGACTCGGCGGGCAACACACAGCCCGACTCAATCCCCTTCAACGAGAAAGGGTACCTGTTCAACCAGCCTCTGCCCCACCCGGTTCGCGTGACGTGATGGCGCCGAGAAATTTTTCAAATCCTCTGCGCGCCAAGAATCGTCATTCCCGCGAAAGCGGGAATCCAGTAGGGTTTGGCCCAAGCTGAAATTCTGATTCCAGGGGTGGCCGGATTCCCAATTTCAGGAATGACGGTATCCCGCGACCTAATACCAAGGCACATTGGGAATACATTACTGTGGTGGGAGTTGACTGTTTATCATGCCGCCCTTACTGTGGAACCAGCTAATTTGATGACCACAGGGCTTGAAAGAGGGATAGGGCGGAAAGGTCTTGAAATGGCATCGCGTGAGTACCTAACGAAAGAGGATTTCCGCTACGAAATGCAGCATTACGCCACCAAAGAGGACCTGGCTCAACTCGAAGCCCGGTTGGTGAAGTGGATGGTTGGCTTGATGGTAGGCGCTACCGTGGCGGCCACAGGCTTTGCGGTCCTGATTGAAAGATTGACAACTTAATTCGAGCTCGCACAGCAATGTGCGAATGTGTGTATTACGGAATAGTTTATAGAGCCGTAACTCTCCCGCCAGAGAGGCTGCGGTCCCTGATAAGTGACGGGTAGCTGGAGGAGTTCCAATGCCAAAGTGGCGGCGTCTGAGACGCCGCCACCTCTGTTTCTGCCAGGAACCTCACCCCCTCACAGGTTCAGCGGGTGTTCCTCGTAGTCCTTGACCTTGTCGTATATCTGCATCCGATGCCTTGCGGCTTCCAGCACGAAGATGCGGTCTTCCTCGTCCACCTTCACCGCCACCGGGCGGCGGAAGCGCCACTCCGGTTCCAGGTCCACCCGCCGCCGCGCCTTCACGATGTCCGGGTTGGCGTCGATGTAGGTCTGCGTCCAGGGCGACGGCTGCTGCGCGTCCCCCACCAGCGAGGTGATAAACCGGCCGTCCGAGGCATACACCTGCAAGAGATGTGCGCTCCAGTCCGTGACATACACGTCGCCCTCTGAATCGACCGCCACGCTGGTCGGCCCTTCCAGCGGTCCCACTCCCGATATCGAGGCCTCGAACTTCAACAGGAAGTTGCCGTCAGAGTCGAACTTCTGCACGCGCTTGTTGCGCCAGTCGGCCACATAGATAGCGCCCTCGCGGTCGATTGTCAGCCCCCAGGGCATGTCGAACTCGCCATCACCGCTGCCGTGGCTGCCGAAGCCGCCCAGGTACTCGCCGTCGCGGGTGAAGCGCTGCACCCGATGGTTCATGCTGTCCACGACGACCACGCTGCCGTCGGCATCGAACGCGATACCCGCCGCGCCCTTCATCCGGCCCTCGCCGCTGCCGGACTCGCCCCAGCTGGAGACGAAAGCGCCATCGGGGTCGAATATGGAGACCCGGTTCAGAAAGTCGTCGGTGGCGAAGACGTTGTTGTCGCCGTCCAAGGCAATTGAGCGGGGCCACACGAACTGCCCGTCGCCCCGTCCGAAGGCTCCGAACTGACCCAGGAACTGGTGGTCCAGGGTCACCCGGCTGATTCGCTGTCCCAGTTCCTCGGCGCCCCGGTTGATTACGTAGACGATTCCGTTGGAACCCAGGGCCATGTCCTGCGGGGTCCAGAACCCCTGGCCCGACATGCCGTACATACCCAGGCAGTAGCTGTAGTCAAACACCCTGCCCGCTGCCACTGTCGTCAGCACAATTTCACCCCCAGATTTGGTTAAACGCAAAGGACACAGAGCTATCGCAGAGAGCGCAGAGATTTATTTGATTTGTTCCTCTGTGTTCTCTCCGCGTTCTCCGCGAACTCTGCGTTTAATCTCTGGCTACACGAAGTCCATCTGTTCGAACTTGCCGCCGACGATGGACACCGGGTCCAGGCCCAGCCAGCGGTCGATGATCGTCGAGTAGAAGCCCCGGAAGTCGTAGTTAGGGGCCAGGTCGCCCTGTTGCAGGTCCCCGGGGGCCAGCGACGGGTACTCGCTGTACATGCCGCCCTTGACCTGGTTGCCGATGACGAAGGCCGCGCCGCCCGCACCGTGGTCGGTGCCGGTGCCGTTGTCCTTCACCCGGCGCCCGAACTCGGTGAACAGCACCATGATCAGGTTGTCGCCCGCGCCGTGCTCGTCCAGGTCGGCGAAGAAGTCGCTGATGGCGCTGGACATATCGATCCACAGCTTGGTGTGCATCGGAGGCTGGTTGAAGTGGCTGTCGAAGCTCCCGTGCTGGGTGTAGAACATCTGCGTGCCCAGATCGGCCAGGTAAACCTGGGCGATGTCGCGCAGGTACTTGGCGATGGGAGTCTCCGCGTACTCCACCGTCGACGAGTACATCTCCGGCGCGCTCCGGATGATGTCGGCGCCCTGCAGCGCGTCGCGGCCGGTCTGGCCGAGATAGTCCATGACCGCACCGGTGCCGACGGCCGGGGCGTACATCCGGGCGAACCGCTCCAGGATCATGTCGCGTTCCGCCTCGGCGCCCACGCCGGGAACGCTGGACAGCACGCCGTAGGACTCCAGGCTGGAGACCGAGGTCACCGGCACGCCACGCAGCGAGAGCGCCCGCGGCAGGCCCTGCCCGAAGTTCACTCCCTTGAGTACGTTCTCGGAGTTGGGGTCAAGGTCTCGGATGACGCGGCCGGCCCAGCCCTCGGTGCCCACAACGTCCGGCTCACAGGTGTGCCAGATGTCCATCGAGCGGAAGTGGGACCGGGGAGAGTTCTCGTAGCCGATGCCGTGGATGATGGCCACCTTGCCCTCATCGTACAGCTTCTTGATCGGCCCCATCTGCGGGTTGAAGGCCAACTCACCGTTGATCGGCAGCACCTGGTCTTCGGGAATGCCGACCTTGGGCCGGGCGTCCCGGTAGTGCCCGTTGGTATAGGGGATGATGGTGTTCAGGTAGTCGTTGGCTCCGGTCATTTGCAGCACAACCACCACCGGGTCCTTCTTGGTCGTTGCCATCACGCTCCTCCGATTATCTGTGCGATGGGGCCTGCCCGTTCTTCCTTCGACAAGCTCAGGATGAACGTGCCAAAAGTCTCTGGTTAGTCGGGCCAAAGTTCTCTGGTTGATGCGACTCTCAACCGCTCATCCTGAGCTTGTCGAAGGACGGTCGGTTGAGGGCCTGGTTCTCAGGCGAACTGGAAGTCGCGGGACGCTGCAATCAGGGCCAGCATCAGCCCCACCCGCCTCTCGGCGTCGTCGCTCTCCCAGGTCAGGTCTCCGCCCTGCCGCGCCTGTTCCAGCAGTTCGGAGTATGTCGCTTCGCTGACTTCAACAGGCCCGGCCAGTTCGAGGCATGACTCCACCAGCTGTGCCGGCGTCAGCGAGCCTCTCTCCCGCAGGTTTGCGATGATCGACTGGATGCCCGGCAGCGAAGTGTCGCCCAGCAGGCCCGCGGCGAAGTTCACCCGGCGGACCAGCGCGCCGCCGTCGATCCACTCTGCACCGGTGTGCCAGCTCTCGACGCTCGGCGGGTTCAGCAGCTCCTGCCCCTGGTAGGCGCACTCGAAGGCCAGCTGGTTGAACCCCGGCCGCGGCCCCTCGTAGTTGCCCGCCAGCCGGGCCGTGCCGATGACCAGCTCCGCCGGGCTCTTCACCCGCGAATACCGGGCCGCCTTGAAGAAGTCGGAGTTGAACAACGTCCGCAGCATGGCGCGGATGTCGCCGTCCGTCTCATTGTAGGTGGCGACCAGCGCGTCAATGGCGTCCGGATCGTTGGGAGGCGTGATGTTCCAGCTGGGCACCTGTGGCTCGTCGGCCACGAAGAAGTTGTAGAGGTGGCGGGACAGGAACCGCGCCGTCGCCGGCTGCTTGACCACGATGTCGATGATGTCGTCGCCGTCGAAGTTGCCGGTATTCCCCAGGAACGTCTTCTCACCGTCGTCATGGTCCTCGGGGCGGTACTCGAAGTTCCAGTAGAACCGGCCCAGCGGGTTCCGCGGGATCTTCGGGCCGATGGTCCAGCCCGTGAACGCCCTGGACGCTTCCTTGATGTCGTCCTCGGAATAGTTACCCACTCCCATGGAGAACAGTTCCAGCAGTTCCCGGCCCCAGTTCTCGTTGATGGCGCCCATGTGGTTGCCGTTGTTGTCCAGCCAGAAGATCATGGCCGGGTTCTTGGCCAGCTCCACCAGCAGGTCGCGGAACTTCCCCAGACCATGCTCCCTGAACATGTTGATCTGCTGGGTCAGCTCCGGCGGGTTGTCCACCTTCGAGTTGCCCGTGGCGAAGAGCTGGTGCCAGAACAGCGCCATCTTCTCTTCCAGCGGCCTGTCGGTGTTGATCATCCGGTACACCCACTCGGCCTGGTTCAAGGGCGGGCCAAGCGCCCCCTCGTAGCCGGGCATGAACCGGAACAGCAACTCGTCGTCCACCGGATCATGCCGCTCAGGGTGCAGCAATTCCTCCACGGTGGTCTCATATCCCCTGGCGGCTCGCTCTGCCAGCTCGTCGTGAGAAGCGCCGAACCCGGCACGGCGCATCAGGTGCCCCATTAACGCTATTTGTTCTTTATCAGGCATCAAAGACCCTCCTCCGCGTAGGGGTCTGCGACTCCAACTAAATGCAGCGGACTGCAAACGGACCGCACTCGAAGTAATCCTATGTTTCGAGAGTCTGGCTGTCAATGCCATCGACGAGAACGAGCGCGAATGACGGTCACAGCGGCGGATTCACCGCCAGTTGTATCAGGCCGATGATTGCACCCAGTCCCGCCCCGAACCAGTTGATCCAGCGCAGGTGACGGCCCGATATGGAAAGCACCAGCGCTTCCACGTCCTTCACGTCGAAGGAGTCAATGCGATTCGTGACCAGGGCTTCGACGTTGAGAATGCGGGTCAGTTCCGGCAACTGCTCGCTGAGGAACCCGATCAGCTGGTCGGCCAGGTACTCGTCCAGCCGCTCCGCCATCTCCCCGGAAAGCGGGACCAGGGATTCCAGAGTGACTGCTTCCCCGTTCTCATCGCCGTTCGTCCCCAGTCGCCGGGCAAGACCGCTGATGCGTCCGGGCGTCTCCGGGGCGGTGAGGTATCCGATCATCAGATTGGCCGTAAGGCCGGACACCGCCGCTGTCTTCACTCCCAGGGTGCGTTCCGCGAATTCCCCCAGGGTTGCCCCGGAGTTCTTCTCGTAGAACCTGGCAGCCGCTTCCTGCACGCTGGCCCGGGAAGTCTCGGAAAGAGCCGTGAAGGCATGGCGCGTCGCCCGGTCGGCCATCCAGTAAATCGTCTGCTCGTTTCGGCCTATCAGCCACTTGACCCTGCGGCCCGAAATGCGGTCCAGGGTCACTCCCACCGCCTCGGAGATCAGGTCCTGCATCTCGGGAGTGGCCAGCGACCTCTCGGCCTCGTCGATCAACCTGCCGACGATTACCGGCATGTCCCGGATGGCTTCCTCTTTCTTACCGCTCAGGCTGAGGATTGCCCTGGTAAGCAGGCTCTGCTGCCTGACCGTGTCCTCCACCCACTCCTGCCCGATCTGCACCAGCTTCTGAGACATGTCCGGCTGCCGCATCCAGTTGAACAGCAGCCAGGTGGCGGTGGGCAAGTTGTTGCGGATCAGCACCTGCACCGCCTCCAGGTTCCCCGGCGTCAGGTACTCCTTCAGCCTCTTGTTCTGGTTGAGCTGGTCCCGGATCCAGTTGCTGACGAACTCCGATGCCGTGTTGCCCAGCTCCTCGTTGCGCAGCGAGGGCAGAACGTTGTCGTGCACAAAGTCGGAGAGCTGTTCCGCGCTGGTTATGTCGGATATCCGCTTGCCTCCGACGCCCGTGGCAACCTGCTCCGCCAGCGACTGCACCATCCGGGCGCACTGGGGCGACGCGAGGAAGGCGGCCAGCAGTTCCTGCAGCAACTCTTCCGGCAGCGAAGGTCCGGGAGTATCGGATGCCGGCTGGCTGTTCTGGGCCGGCCGGCCCAGGGGCCGCTGCATCAACGCCCGGCGGCGCTCGCCGATCCAGCCGACGATTCTGTTGCGAAACTCGGGGTTCTCCAGCTGCTCCCTGAGGGCCTGCGGCGACAGCAGTTGCTCCGACACCATGCGGCCGATGGTGCGGGCCAGGTCGAAGCGGTTGCGGGGGATGACGCCCGGGGTCAGCGGGACCCGTACGCCGAAGATCCGTTTCGGATTCGAGGGCCGAAACAGCATCTTGATCGCAATCCGGTTGGTCACATAACCGATGATTGCGCCGAGCAGCGGCGGCAGTATCCAGGGCAGGACCCCCAGGGCAGCGTCCATTCGTACCTACTTTGCCGACTCGGTATTCGCTTCGATTGGCAAGAGCGGCGGGGAACAGGACATGAAACGGGTTAAACCTGTTTTACTCCCGTCGCACGCTTTCTTCAAGTTCCAAGTCCAACCTCGGCAGCGTTCCGATTTGGGTGGCCGAATCGCTCGATTTCGCGGGAATGACGGGCAAACCCAAGATACAAGACCCTGCCGTTTCCCGGTTGACCATTTCCTCAATCCATTCTACAAGAGTAGTGGTATTATTTCGGTTATTTCCCAGTGCTGAAGGCAGACGATTTCGGAGGCCAGCGATGACTACCTACACCGGCCAGTCGATCAAGCGCTTTGAAGACCACCGCCTGCTCACGGGACAGTCCTCCTTCGTCGACGACATGAAGCGGCCTGACCTGCTCCATGCCCTGATCATCCGCAGCCCCCACGGCCACGCCCGCATCCGCAGCATCGACTCAGCGGCAGCCATCGCCCTCCCCGGCGTGGCCGCAGTGATAACCGCCGCCGACGTACCGGACATCGCGCAGCTGCCAACCCGCGAGGCTGCCGACGCCGACGAGATGCACCCGCCGCGCCACCCGGCCTTGGCCGTCGACAAAGCCTGCTACGCCGGTCAGCCGGTCGCCATCGTTCTGGCCGACGACATCTATACAGCCCAGGACGCCGTGGACTTGGTGAACATCGATTACGAGATTCTGCCCGCCGTTGTCGACCCGGCAGAGGCCCTCGCGGGCAACGCCCCGGTCATCCACGAGCACCTGGGCACCAACGTGGTCCTGCGGACCGTCAACGCAGGCGGCGATCTGGACGCCGCCTTCGGTTCCGCCGACTGCGTCATTCGCCAGCAGTTCGACGTCCAGCGGCTTGCTCCCGCGCCCATGGAGGGCCGGGGCATGTTGGCCGAGTACGACGCGGAGGCCGACCACCTGACGGTGTGGGACTCCACCCAGCACCCCCACGAAATCCGCGAGCACCTGGCCCGCCTCATGGACCGGCCCCTGGAATCGATCCGGGTCGTCTGTCCCGACGTGGGAGGCGGGTACGGCGAAAAAGGCTGCTTCTTCCCTGAGGAGATTGCCATTCCCTACCTGGCAATGAAGCTGGGCAGGCCAATCAAGTGGGTCGAAAGCCGTCAGGAAAACATGCTCTGCTTCCACGGCCGCGGCCACAGCATCGACATAGAAGCAGCCGCGAACAGCGACGGAGAGTTGCTTGGCATCCGGGTCAACGTCACTGCCGACCTCGGCGCCTACTTCTTTATGTCCACCCCCACGGTGCCGATCCTGACCAGCCATCGCCTCACCGGCCCGTACCGGACGCCGGCCATGTCGGTGGAGGTCATCGGCGTTGCCACGAACAAGCCCGTTACCGGCGCCTATCGCGGCGCGGGCGGCCCGGAGGCGGCCTTCTGCATGGAGCGCGCCGTCGACCTGGTGGCGCAGGAACTCGGCCTCGACCCCGCCGAGGTGCGCCGCCGCAACTTCATCCCACCCGACGCCTTCCCCTACGACACTCCCACCGGCATCACCTACGACTCCGGCGAGTATGCCGCCGTCTTCGAGCGCTCCCTCGAACTTGCCGGCTACGACGAGTGGCGGGAACGTGCGAGGCAGCAGTCGGCGGACGACAACGCCCTCATCGGCGTCGGCATCGCGACGGTGGTGAAGGGATCAGGGGCCAAGGTGACTTTCCTCGAAGAACACGCCCGTTGCGTTATTGGACCCGACGGCGACGTCGAGGTCCACACCGGCATCTCACCCCACGGCCAGGGCACCGAGACCACCTTTGCCCAGGTGGTCGCCGACGAGCTTGGAATCGCCCCCGGCGACGTTCGCGTCCGGCATAGCGATTCCGCCGTCCTGCCCCACGGCGGCGGCACATCCGCCAGCCGCGGCGTCATCGCCGGCGGCACCGTGCTTTACAACGTCGTGCAGGATGCTCGCGAGAAGCTGCTGAACGTCGCCGCCCACATGCTCAACTGCCCTCCTGAGAACGTCGATCTCGCCGAAGGCCGCGCCATCGACCGCAACAACCCGTCCCAGGGCGTGCCCTTCGCCCAACTTGCCGCCGCAGCCCACAACGAGGAGCTGCTGCCGCCGGGAGAGGAACCGGGCGTTGACTTCGCCGGCACCAACGTCCTGAGCAAGAGCCCCTACTCCTTCGGGTCCCACGTTGCCGTTGTAGAGGTCTCCCGGGAGAACGGCGTCATCAAGATTCTCCAGTACACCGGGACACACGACTCCGGCAGGGTGCTCAACCCGATGCTCTACGATGGCCAGATACACGGCGCCATTGCCCAGGGCATCGGCCAGGCCCTGTGGGAGGGCATGGTCTACGACTCCAGCGGCCAGCCTCTCAGCGGCAGCCTGATGGACTACGTCCTGCCCAAGTCCATCGACCTGCCCGACTTCGAGCTCGACAGCGCCATCCAGACCCCGTCACCCATCACCGCGTTGGGAGTCAAGGGCGTTGGCGAGCTTCCCACGCTCGCCGCCCCGGTCGCCATCGCCAACGCCGTGATGGACGCCCTCTCCTCCGCAGGCGTCAGGCACATCGACACCCCCCTGACCCCCGAAAAAGTCTGGCAGGCCCTGCAGGACGCGAGCGCACCTTAGAAACGGAACCATCAGGTGCATTAGAATCTCAAACAGAGGCCGAAATTGGGACAGACATTTGCAGACATCGTCGTAATAAATAGTCCGGCCAGTCAATACAGGGCCACATTTGAATCGGTGCTGGTGGACACCGGAGCCACCCATACAGTGCTTCCAGCGGCCAAAGCGGAGTCGCTGGACGCGGAGATGTTAGGGCAGGTGCCAGTGCGTATAGCTGATGGCAGTATTATGGAAGCGGGGCTTGGGAGTGTCCACATATCAATCCCAGGGCACTCGCTTACTCCAACGCCCTGCATAGTGTTCCTCTGGCCGACCGAGAAGTACCTGATTGGTTGCACTACCTTGGAAAATCATGGTCTGAAGGTCAACCCGACGACGGAGAGGCTGGAAAAGGCGGAGTACGAGCTGTAACCGGAGGTTCCGTTCGGTTGGGGGGGTTGTATAGCCACAGTACAGAACACATCATCCAAAAGGAACGTTGTTAAACCCAAAACCGAACGAAACCACTCCAAGCTATGCTTAGACCGCAACCTCGGCCGCCTTGTACTCTTCCTCCACGAACCCCGGTATCTGGGTCCACTTCGGGTTAGCCGTGTCTCGGTGCAGCGGAATGGCGTCGCCGTCGGTGCTCTGTAGCCCCAGCGGGTGGTACACCAGCTCGATCAGATTGCCGTCTGGGTCGGAGATGTAGGTGTAGTGCTCGTTGGTGTCTTCCCGCCGTCCCTGCTTGGCATCCTCACCGCCGGTGCCCATGAACGCCCCGCCGCCGGTGCGCGAGTACGAGACGCCATGCTTGTCCAGATTGGCCAGCGCCGCATCCCAGTCGTCCACCTCGACGGCGAAGTGCACGCGAGGGATGAACACGACCTCATCCACCTCGGTGGTGTGGATCTCGCCGTTGCCGATGCGGAGTTGCAGCATCCGCCGGTTCAGCGCCGGGCCCCGGTCTAGGAACTCGCACCCCAGCACCTTCTCGTACCACTCGCGGGTGCGCTCCCTGTTCGTGATCTGGATGTTGACGTGATGGATCATGTTGACCTTCGACATGACTACGCGCCTCCTGCCCCTTCCGAGATAGTTTCGCGCATTATCCGCCAACAGCCCACCACGGGCAAGGGCGCCTAACCCTCCAGTGTCGCGACGTTGAACACCACGGCGAACGGATAGCAGTAGATCACCACGCTCTTGTGGATTGAGGTATCAACTCCGGCCGGAATCGGGTAGTTCTGGTTGCCCCGGTTCCCTTTCAGGTCGCCCAGGTCCACGTACCCCTCCTGCTTTACCTGCTGCGACCGCTCCGGGTCGGGGTGCGTCGACAGCACCACGTGCAGGGCCGGGCCGTTGGTGACTTCCAGGTTCTCCAGCCGCAGAACCTCCGACCCGTCCGGCGTGCGATAGATCGTTGCGGTGCCGCTGCCGCGGTGAAAGGCGTCGGCGTCTTTGAAGCTGCCCATAGCCACTGCCTGCACCTCGTTGGCAGCAGCGGGCTGCATTGCCATCTCAGACTCCTCGATGGCCTCCTCCATCATCGCCATCGCCTCGCCGGTCATGGCCGTAGCCTCCTCCATGCTGCCCGACTCAGTGGCCTTCATGGCCATCGCCATCCCTTCCTCGAGGGCGTCGCGGCGGGCGGGGGTGAGCACGGCCACCTCTTCCATAGCGCCGGGTTCTTCCGATGCCATGGCCGCCGAAACGTCGATCTGCGCCGGCGCCGGCATGGTCTCCATCACCTCCGTTTCCACCTTGGAGAAGCCCGACAGGATCTCCTCAACCTCCTCTCGCTCCATGCCCTCGGGAACCGTGGCCGTCGCCGCGAAGGGGAACGCCTCGTCCACCGTCACGTTGGTGAACAGCGGCGATCCCAGCGACCACCCGAGCCACAGCGTCACCAGCAGCAGCGGCGCCGACACGATGCCCAGCGGCTTGCGGTAACGCCAGGCCCACAGGTGCCAGCCGCGCCACCACGCGAACGCGAAGAAGCCCGCGATCAGCACCAGCACCACCGCGCCGATGGCCCACCGGTAGGGATAGAGGTCCGCCAGTGCCCTTTCCAAGTCTCCAAATGTTGCCATGCTGCCTCCCTCTGCCCCTAGCTCAAACCACTTCGGAACCAGTCGTACCGCGGTGGGGTTTAGTCACATTATAAAAGTCTCGTGGCTGCAATACCATCAATTTGCAATATAAGTTATTATGCGATAATACCAGCCAACAAAAAGCACCTACAGGAGGCGCACCTTGGAGCCTTCAGAGAGCAACGGCAACATGGTCGGAGCATCCGTACGCCGCAAGGAAGACTTCCGCCTGGTCCAGGGCGAGGGCCGCTACACCGGCGACATCATGCCCCGCGATGCCGCGGTCATGCTCGTCCTGCGAAGCCCTCACGCCCACGCCCGCATTCGCAGCATCGACGCCAGGGCGGCGAGGGACCTCCCCGGCGTGCTGGCCGTAGTAACGGGCTCGGAATTCAACGCCGCCTGCGCCGCCCAGCTACCCATCGCAGGAGTGCACGAGCACATGAAGGTCAGGAGCCGATGGCCCATGGCGGACAGTGTCGCACGGTACGAGGGCGAGCCTGTCGCCGTCGTCGTCGCCGAGAACGCCTACATCGCCCGCGACGCTCTGGAGCTGGTCGAAGTAGACTACGAGCCCCTGCCTGCGGTGGTCGACTGCGAGCGGGCCCTGGACGACGGCGCCCCCCTCGTGCACGAGGACATGGGCACCAACCTCTGCGTCACCAGTTCCCGCACCGTCGGCGACCCCGACGCCGCCTTTGCCGGAGCCGACGGCGTACTGTCCCTGCGCATCGTCGAGCCACGCCTGGTGCCAAATGCAATGGAACCCCGCGCCGTGACCGCCAGCTACGATCGCGGCGTCGAAGAGTTCACCCTCTGGCTTTCCACCCAGGCGCCCCACATGGAACGGCGAGCCACTGCCGGGGTGCTGGGCGTCGGCGAGAACAGGATCCGCGTGCTCTCCCGCGATGTCGGCGGTGGCTTCGGCGCCAAGATCGACACCTACCCTGAGACAATCATTGCCGCCGCCATGTCCCGCCGTCTCAACCGTCCCGTGCGCTGGGACGGAGAGCGACAGGAGGAATTCACCTCGACCATTCACGGCCGCGGCGAGGTCCAGTATGTGGAGGCCGCCTACAGCAACGACGGCCGGCTGCTGGCCCTGCGGACGAAATACTACACCGACCTCGGCGCATACAGCTTCGGCGGCACCCACGGCGTCGCGGAGACACTCACCCCTTCCGGCGCTGCCGGGGCCTACACCGTGGAGCACCTGCAATGGGAGGTCTTCGGCGTCTACACCAACAAGATGACCGTCGGCCCCTACCGAGGCTACGGCCAGCACGCCACCGCCTACGCTGCCGAGCGGGTGATGGACGCCATTGCCCGCACCCTGGACATGGACCCCGCCGAGGTGCGCCGCCGCAACCTCATCCCCACCGGGTCCTTCCCCTACCGCACTCCCACCGGCCGCCTGCACGACAGCGGCGACTACATCCGCTGCATGGACATGGCCCTGGAGCAGGCCGGCTACGGCGGTCTGCGCGAAGAGCAGGCCCGTCGGCGGTCTCAAGGAGGGCCGCTGCTCGGCCTCGGGATCGCCACCACCGTGGACGCCTCCGGCTTCGGACCGTCCGGCCACCTCAGCGTCCGCCCCGGCTACGAGACGGCCACAGTCCAGGTCGACTCGACCGGTCATGTGACCATCTACACGGGCTCATCGGACCACGGCCAGGGCCACGAGACCACTTTCGCCCAGATTGCCGCCGACGAGCTTGCGGTGCCCCTCGAGGACGTAACCGTGATCTACGGCGACACCGCCCTCATTCCCACCGGAACCGGCACTCGTGCCAGCCGCTCCATTGTCGTGGGCGGCTCCGCCGTGGTTACCGCCAGCCGCCAGGTCAAGGACAAGGCTCTGAAGCTGGCGGCATCCCTCCTCCGCACGGAGCCGGAGTTCGTGGAGCTGGGACCGGGCGGCTTCTCCGCAGAGGACATCCCCGACCGCCAGGTCTCATGGCGCGATGTGGCCGCCCTGTCCTTCGGGCCCCAGCCTGTGCCCGAGGGCGTGGAACGGGGCCTCGACGCCACGGTCTTCTGGGAACCCGACAGCTACACGTTCCCCTTCAGCGCCAATGTCGCCGTGGTTACCGTGGACCCCGACAACGGCCACGTGCAGCTTGTCGACTTCCACTCCGTCAACGACTTCGGCGTCCTGGTAAACCCCATGGTCGTGCATGGCCAGGTGCACGGGGGCCTCGCCCAGGGCATCGGCGCCGCGATGATGGAGGAAGCGGTCTGGGACGACAGCGGCCCGCTGCTATCCGGCAGTTTCATGGACTACGCCATGCCCCTCGCCAAGCACCTGCCCGATTTCAGCGTGAATTTCATGGAAACGCCCAGCCCCTTCAACCCGCTCGGTCTCAAGGGAATGGGCGAGACTCCCACCATCGCCGCCGTGCCCGCGGTCGTCAACGCCGTGGCCGACGCCCTAGCCCAGCTGCCCGCAGCTTCCCCAGGAGAAGCGCCACCACTCGACATCCCCCTCAAACCCGAACGGGTCTGGCAGTCACTCCAGCAGCGCTCCAGGGGATAAAGACCGCGAGGGGCATCGTTGATGGCCTCTCACCCGTCGCCTCCCCCGGACTTGGATTCCAAACTCTGCGATTTGGCTGACTTTCTTAGGCGGAAGAAATCCTCTGAATCAGCCAGAGCCGCCGACACTGTCGTCTCCGAGAACTTCCCCGGAATCACAGGCAGGAATAGGCCCGCCAAGTACACCAGTCAGACGAAACAGATACGCATCGGACTGCTTGGCTGGCCGAAATCTAGCTTTGCTGGGCGGCCTCATTGCGTCGCATTCCACCATCGCCAGGGTTAGTTCTTCGCCCAGACGGGTGCTGAAGTAGGGAGTAGAATTTCTTGGGAGTGATTCCCAGCTTGGCGCGCCTTCCTCCAGGGCAGTGACGAACTCATAGGCCGGGTCAACGTAGGCACGGTTTGCATCGTAATGGCCGTTGTTGGCCAGCAGCAGTCCACCGTGCTTCAGGAAGCGGCGGCAACGCTGTGAAATGAACCCTGCGTTCAGAGAAATCAACAGGTCAAAGGAACCCGCCGGTTCTCCCGCGAAGGTCTCGTAATCGGCTTCATAGCAACGTATTACGGAATCCTCCGGGTAGCCCTTGTGTTCATCTATGTACTTCAACAGTTCGGGGTCGGCCAGGCGCCGTGCAATTCCTTTCAACGAGTCAACGTAGCAGACTTCGGGAAAGACCAGCGAAGGTCTAATATCCAAGTAACTGCCCGGATACAGGACCCGGCGACATCCGAAGTTCTTCTCGACCAACCGCAAGAACTCCAACAGTGTCGAATTGTGTACATCATAAGCTTCCAACACGATATCTATCAGTTTTGAACTCCGGAGTTTTTTGGACAAGGAAGACATAGGTGGCTCGATTGTGATACTGGACTTCCCAGGGATAGCGACTCGTGCGCCGTTGACATCACACACAATAGCATTTCCGGCAATGGCGGGGGCAGGGCATTTCGATTATCTCGCAGAAAGACGGAAGCAACGCCATCTCCATCGAGTTGGAAGTGTGTCGACTTAAACCCAATAGGTTCAGGCAGCGAGATTTTCACCCCAACCCTCGACCTCAAGAGAGCGGGAATGATCGAATGGCCCTGCCTCACCCGACGATAGGGTTTCAAATTAGGCGGTACGTATCCTGTAGGGGCGGGTTTGAAACCCGCCCCTACGCTCCGTTGAAGTTAGTCCGTTAAAGCCAACCACCTGATTCAGAGCGCTGCCTCGCCCGACCCCGTTGGTGCGCCACGACTGAGGGCGCGTTATACTGAATAAGGGTCAAATCCCGCTGTCAGCCCTTCCCGGAAACCAGCCTGGAACTGCGATGCTGATGATCCATCCAAGTCCCCTATGCCGGTTGCCTGCGCGTCTGCTTGCGGGCACTGTTGCCTTTGTGGCTTTGGCGTTGCTGCTGGCCTCGGCGGTTTCCGCCCAGGAAGGCAGCGGCGAGGAACTGCGCTTCGTCGGCAACCACGACATCCTGGTCATACCAGTCAACCTGAATCTCGGCGCAGGCTCAGCCCAGTATTCCGTCATTGTGACCCACCCTGAGACCGGCGAGCCGGTTTCCGATGCCAAGGTAGTGCTGGTAACCTCTCATCCCGAAGAGAGCAACCCCGGCTGGGCAATCGCAACCAACTCTCCCGCTCAGCCCGAGCAATACGATGTCCGCCTCAAGCTCGACTCCACGGGAGAGTGGGTCATCAGCGTGGATGTCTCCTCCTCCATAGGGGCCGACTTCGTAGATGTGACCACACTCGAGGTACCCTCGGTCAACCGGCTGACCCAGGGCACCTGGGTGTTCGCGGGTGTTTTCCTGGCCATCCTGGGAGGCATCGCCTACGTCTGGATCACCGCCCGGCGCAACTACCGACGCAAGCGCGCCGCTCAGGGCGAAACGCCGTGAGGCCCCATTCGGCCCCCTGCCTGCTCCGGCGCAGGTGGCTGGTCTGGCCACTCGTTGTCTTGGCTGTCCTCATGGCTGCCCTGTGGCTCGCGCCCCGCGCCATGGCCCACGGAGGAATCGACGCGGGTCAGGAGCCCTGGACGGCCTGGAACTGGAACCCGCTGCCGACCATCCTGGTACTGCTTGCGGCCTACATCTACCTCAACGGCCTGAACAATTGGGAGCGGCCCAGCCATCCGGTCAACAACTGGCAGAAGGCATCATTCTTCTTTGGCCTGTTCCTGGTCTTCTTTGCCCTCCAGTCGCCGCTGGACCCGCTTTCCGACCACCTGCTCTCCTTCCACCAGGTCCAGCACTTCCTGCTGCGCATGGTCGCGCCGATGTTCATCCTGCTGGGCGCTCCCCTCACACCCATGCTGCGGGGACTGCCCCCGTGGGCCCGGCAGGGCATCATCCGCCCCATGGCCCGCAACCACTACGTGCGGCAGTTGTACGGCCTGCTGACCAACCCGATATTCACCATCTTCTTCTTCCTGGGCAGCCTGTATCTCTGGCAGTTTCCGGGCGCATTCAACCTGGCCCTGCGCAACGACGAGGTCCATGCGCTGATGCACCTGACCATGTCGGCGTCCGGGTTCCTGTTCTGGTGGGTGGTGATCGATCCACCGCCTCATCGCTCCCGGCTCCACTACGGCCTGCGAGTGCTGTACCTGGGGCTGATCGTATTGCCCAACACCCTGTTGGGTGCGGCGATCACCTTCTCCAGCCAGCCGGGTGAGCATCTGTACGAGGCATATAAAGAGGTTTCCCAGCCCTACGGCTTGGAGTGGCATATCGACCAGCAATTGGGCGGGCTGATGCTGTGGGTGCCCGGCGACATGATGAGCATCGTCGCCGCCGGCATCGTCATGATCATGTGGTACCAGCGCGAGGAAGCAGCCAACCGGGTCGAGGCACGAGCGCGGTAGGCGGTATTACGCCCTCACCCTAACCCTCTCCCAGAGGGAGAGGGAACTGGGAGCTATCCATTCAGGAGGGACGGCCCAACTATGCTTAACGGCGCAAACGGAGTACGATTCAGCTGGTTCATACCCATCGACGGCGACGGCGCCCGGGCGGGCACCATGCGGGCCGAGCGGCCTCCCGACTTCGACTACCTGCGTCGGGTCGTTGAGACCGCCGAGGAATGCGGCTACTACTCCCTGCTGATCCCGACCCGCTTCGCCAACGGCCTGTTCGCCGAGGACGCACCGCTGGCCGAGACCTGGACCACAGCCACCGCCCTTGCGGCAGTCACCAGCCGGATCCGTTTCCTCATCGCCGTCAGGCCCGGCTTCATCGCCCTGGGCCTGTTCGCCCAGATGGCCGCCGCCCTGCACCAGATATCGAAGGGCCGCGTGGACATCAACGTCGTTCCGGGCGGGATCCAGAACGACTTCGAAAGGGTCGGCGAAGAGAGCACCCACGAGACCCGCTACGAGCGCGCCGAGGAGTTCATCGCCGCCTGCCGCAAGCTGTGGACTGAACCCGGCCCGGTGGACTTCGACGGCGAATACTACCGCCTCCGCGATGCTTACTGCGCCCCTCAGCCCGGTGACGACAGCCCGCGTTTCTACCTCGGCGGCGCCTCGCCCCGGGCCCTCGGGCTATCGGGTCGTCAGGCCGACGTCCACCTCTCGTGGATCGAGCCGCTGGAAGACACCGCCCGGCGCAACCTTGACGTGGCCGCAGAGTTCGCCAAGGCCGGCCGCACCCCGGAGCTGGGCCTACGCACCCACCTGGTAGTTCGCGACACCGAGGCCGAGGCCTGGGACGCCGCCAGCGAACTCATCGCCCACGCCGATCCCGCCGTCAAGGCACAGCGGCAGTCGGCCATCGTCGGCACCCAGATGGTCGGACAGCAGGCTCAGGCCCGCGAGGCCCCGGACCACCGCGTCGGCCCCAACCTGTGGAACGGGCTGTCGGAGGTCCGCGTGAACTGCGGCACGGCCATAGTCGGCACCCCGCAACAGGCCGCCGACACCCTGTACGACTACGCCCGGCTGGGATTCCAGGAGTTCATCCTCTCCGGCTTCCCCCACGTCGAGGAGTGCCGCCGGGTCTCCGAGGAAGTCCTCCCACGCCTCCGCGAGAAGCTGGCCGCGTAGCCCGTTGCCCGGCAGGCGGGCCCTCCTTGATGATAGGATGCCTACTCTTGAAGAGAGACCATTGAAGGGCGGTCCGAGTAGAGAAAGATGATTGCGAGAATACCGTTGCTTTTGGAGCCGCAACCCGAGGGGGGATACACCGTCACCTCTCCGTTGCTGCCGGAGTTGATAACCGAGGGCGATACACTGGCGGAAGCTTTGGCGAACGCGGAGGACGCCTTTGCGGCGGTGGCGGAGATCTACGAGGACCGGGGGCGCCCGCTCCCTTCGAGCATCTACGTCGATGACGCCAACGGCCCCGTGTCGGTCGAGGCCGTCGTCTCCGTGCCGTGAGATACCGGGATGCGGCCCGCAAGCTGATAGAGCTTGGATGTTGCGAGATTCCCAGGCGTGGCGGCGGTTCCCACAGAAGGTGGTTCAATCCCGAAACGCAAAAAGATACGGTGCTGCCGGATTGGGGCAGCCGCGACCTGAAAATCGGAACTTTGCGCTCTGCAATCAGGCAACTGGGCCTCGATTGGACAGAGTTCCAGAAGACCTCACATTACTGATGCGTGAATGAATCAGCAAACATTCCGGGCCAGTTACCCGTCATTCCGGCGAAAGCCGGAATCCAGAGATGCTACCCTCCGGCTATTCTCTGTGCTTGGCGTTTTCTGGATTCCGGCTTTCGCCGGAACGACGGTATCGTTTAGCTATTGATTCACGCGCCATTAATGCCCCCCGGGGTTACTCGAAACCCGGCGGGATCTTGTCGGCCCACGGGCGCGCCGCCTCGTAGGCCGCGGAGGCTTGCAGCACCCTCGCTTCGGAACGGCGTGGGCCAATGATGTGCAGGCCGATGGGCAGTCCGTCGGAGGAGAACCCGCAGGGGACGCTCGAAGCGGTTTGGCCTGACATGTTGATCGGGTAGGTGAAGGGGATGAAACCCCACTCCGGGTTGACCTCCTTGCCGCCGATCACCGATGGCCGGGTCCCGATTTCCAGGGATGGAGTCGCCATCGTCGGTGAGAGAAGCAGGTCGTAGTTATCAAAAAAGTCTTCAAGCTGCCTGCCCAGCCGGTCCACGTGAAGGATTGCGCGAGAGAGCCGGGCGCCGTCAACGCGGGAACCGTGCTCTATGGAGTTAAGAGCAGGCTGGCTGAAGTCGCCACGGTGTTCCTCCAGCAGGTGCCCGTACGAAGTGTAGGCAGCGGTGGCGAATACATCGTAAAACGACTCAAAAGGATCTTCGAGCTGCAGCGGGGCATCTTCGACCATGGCCCCCAGCTCCTCAAACACTCTGGCGGCGCGGGCCGTGGCCTCCGCCACCTCCGGATGGACCCCGGCATATCCGAAGTCGGGACTCCAGGCGATCCGCATCCCCTCGACGCCCCTGCCAAGCTCGGCGCTGAAGTCCGGCGGGGTCTCCTTGAGCGAGTTGGGATCGCGACTGTCCGGCCCCGCCAGCACCTGCAGCAGCAGGGCCGTATCGGCCACGGTGCGGCTCATCGGCCCCGACTGCGAGAAGTGGTTGGCAGCGGGACGGCCGTAGCCGCCGTAGCGCGGCACACGATGCTGTGTCGGCTTGATGCCGAAGACGCCGTTGAAGCTGGCCGGGATGCGAATGGAGCCGCCGCCGTCGCTTCCCGTCGCCAGGGTGCAGAGCCCGGCGGCAAGGGCCGCGCCGGCCCCGCCGCTGGAGCCTCCGGAAGTGTGGTTGGTGTTCCACGGCGTCCGGCAGGGGTCGCTCACCCTGGTCTCGATAGTGCCTGACTGCCCGAACTCCGACGTGTTGGTCTTGCCCAGCACGATGGCGCCGGCCGCCTTGACCCGCTCCACCACGATCGAGTCGATGTCCGGCGTACGGTCCCGGAACACGTAGGAGCCAAGGGTCGTCGGGATGCCCTTGCTCATCTCCAGGTCCTTGATGGAGATGGGAACTCCATGCAGCGGGCCCAGCGCCCAGCCTCGCGCCACGGCATCATCAGCGGCCCGGGCGTCGGCCAATGCCTGGTCCTGGCACAGCGCCAGGTAGGAATTCAGCCGGGAGTCCAGCCTCTCGATCCGCTCGTAGAAGTGCTGCGTCACCTCCACCGACGAAACCTGCCGGCCTCGGATGGCCTGGGCAAGCTCGGTGGCGGGCATATATGAAAGATCACTGCTCATAACGACTCCTGTACAGGGTGGCTTTCCAGTCAGGTGCTCCCTGCGGCTGATAATCGCACTTGCCGCCACTTCGCGCAACCGCCTCTGTTTCGTCAGGGCCTCTTCAAAGTTACAACTACCCCCTTAGGCAATTCCTCTCATGGTGATCTTGTCGAACCATCGGTAGCCTAAAGGGGCATCCTTCGACAAGCTCAGGATGAGTAGATGCCGGCGAATGGCGTTACATTCAAAATGCTCTGGCTGTTTCGTAGCGATGATTGAAAAAGGAGGCCGGTTAACTGAAAATAGGCCCTTGCAGCGCCCGGTTAAGGAATCCGTTCAATCCGACGGCGCGGGAGGAAGCCTTTGGCTCTGGTAGGGATAATCGCCAACCCTGCGGCAAGCAAGGACATACGCCGCCTGGTTGCACAGGGGCGCGTCGTACCCGACTGGGAAAAGGTGAACATCGTCAGGCGCGCCCTGCTGGGCCTTCAGTCGGTCGGCGTCGACCGGGTGCTGGCCATGCCCGACAGTTCCCACCTCGTGCGGAGGGCTGCGGACGACCCGAACTTGTCCGTCGAGGTTGAGCTGCTGCGCATGTCCGCCCTGTACAACGAGGGCGATACCGTCCGGGCAGCCGCGGCCATGGCCGAGCAGGGCGTCGGCTGCGTCATCACGCTGGGCGGCGACGGCACCAACCGCGCCGTGGCCAGGGGCACCTGCGACCTGCCCATGGTGGCCATCTCCACCGGCACCAACAACGTGTTCCCCGTGATGGTCGAGGGAACGACCGCGGGAATGGCCGCCGGGCTGGTGGCTTCGGGCGCCGTCCCTCTGGAGGAGGCGTCGGCACCCAGCAAGACCTTGACCGTGATCGTGGACGGCGAGGACCGGGACATCGCGCTCGTCGACGTCGCCCTGTCCAAGGAGCGATTCGTGGCCACCCGCGCCATCTGGGACATGAACACCATCTACGAGGTCTTCCTCACCCGCGCCGAGCCTTCGTCCATCGGCCTGTCTTCCATCGGAGCGCGGCTCGAGGCCGTCTCGATGACCGACGGCGGCGGGCTGCATTACAAGATCGCCCCCCTTCGACAGGCTCAGGGTGAAGGGGAAGGTGAGGAGTACGGGACGACGCTGGATTCCCACTTTCGCGGGAATGACGGGGCAGACGGTGATGACGGTGTAGTGCAGGTATACGTCCGGGCACCCATCGCTCCCGGTTCCGTGCCGGTGGTTCCGATAGAGTCGTGGCAGCGACTTGCCGATGGACAGCGGGTCACCATCGAGCAGCGCCACTCCACCGTGGCGCTGGACGGCGAACGCTCCTTCTCGGTGAATCCCGGAAACCTGCTGGAAATCGAGGTGCGGCGGGACGGCCCGCCCGTGGTGAGCGTCGACGCAACCCTTCGTCATGCCGCGGCCGCGGGCGTGTTCCGGGTCTAGCATCGTCTTGACGCTCCAGGCCTCCTCTCCGGCGCGGCGCTTCCGTTGACCATGCTCCTGGGCACGGAACTGACCGGGCCGATTGAGCTGATTGTCGCACTGCTGGTGGTGACCGTTGCCGCCGTGGTGGTGGGAACGGTCAGCTTCGGATTCGGGCTGGCTTCGTCGCCGCCGTTGCTGCTCTTTCTCGAACCCAAGAGCGCCATCGTTATCGTCAACTCCCTCACTGTCATCGTTCTGGTTATGGTGTTCGCCAGTACCTGGAGGCACCTGGACCTCAGGCACAGCAAAGGGATGATCATAGGCGGGCTGCTCGGCACGCCGGTGGGAGCGCTGTTGCTGGACCAGGCCGAGCCCAGCCTGTTGCGATTGATCATCGGGGTGATGATCGTGGCGATGGGCTTGTTGAGCCTCAGGGAAGTCCGCTTCCCTTATGCGACCTTCCCGGGTTCGGGGCTGGTCTTCGGATTCGTAACCTGCCTGATGGTGACGGCAACCTCCATCGGCGGGCTGATTGGAGGAGTCTACGCCGTCGCCCAGAAGTGGCCGGCCCAAACGGTGAGGGCGTCCCTGGCGGCCATGTTCACCGTGACGGGAATGACGCAGGTTGTTCTCTACGCCGTCACCGGCCTGTATTCGCAAAGCACTCTTACCATCGTGGGGCTGCTGATACCCGGGGTGCTTGTGGGGTTCTGGCTGGCCAGCAAGCTGGTGGGGCGACTCAACGAGCAGACCTTCCGGTATGCGGTCATCGCGATGGTAGTGACGGGTGGGACTTTCCTGCTGGGGCGGGAACTGTTGGCCTGACACAAAGGAAAAGGGGCGCGTTCGATGCGCGCCCCTCGTCGATTGCCCTTGCGCTTGAGACTATCCTTCCTGCAAGTCGTGGTAGGCGGCGAGGGCGGCGGTGATGCCGTCGCCGACGGCCGCGCCGAGCTGCCGGGTGGAGTCGGCCCTGGCATCGCCGCAGGCGTAGATGCCGGAGACGCCCGTGCGCATGTGGATGTCGGTGTACACGTGGCCGAGAGCGTCCATTTCCAGCAGGCCCTTCAGGTACTCGGTGTTGGGGTGGAAGCCAACGTAGATGAATGCCGCGGCCGTGCCGTAGTCGTAGACCTCTTCGGTCTTGAGGTTCTTAACGCGGGCGGCTTCGAGGGCCTCGTTGCCCACGAACTCCTCGACCACGTGGCTCCAGAGGAACTTGACCTTTTCGTTGTTGAAGGCCCGTTCCTGCAAAATTCTGGCCGCGCGAAGCTCGTCGCGGCGATGGATGTAGGTGACGGAGTTGACGATGCCGGTCAGATAGTGGCCCTCGTCCATGGCGGCGTCACCGCCGCCCACGACCACGACGTCCTGGCCGCGGAAGAAGTTGCCGTCGCAGACCGCGCAGTACGACACGCCGCGTCCGGAAAATTCGTCCTCCCCGGGAACGCCGAGCTTGTTGTGGGAGCCGCCGGTGGCGATGATCAGGCTCTTGGCCGTGAGGGTGCGGTCGTCAGTGTGCACGGTCTTGACCGGCTCGTCGGCCTTCTCGATCCCCTGCACCTCGGCGTAGTCGATCTCCGCGCCGAAGCGGCTGGTCTGCTGCTCCATCATCATGGCCAGTTCCTGGCCCTTGACGCCCTCGGGGAACCCTGGGTAGTTCTCGATCTCGTCGGTGATGAGAAGCTGCCCGCCAGGCCCCAACTGCTCGACGATCAGCGTCTTCAACATTGCCCGGGTGGTGTACAGGCCAGCGGCAAGACCGGCAGCTCCTGCTCCCAGGATAATGACATCGTAGTCCGTAGCGGGTGTCGCCATGTTGGTCGCCTTCCTTTCCTATTCAGACTGCGGGTACTGCCTGTCTCACGATTCCGTTCGTCCGCCCCGTGAAGCCGGCGCCTAACGAACGGCCTCCGTCTCCAGGGTGCTGCGATAATGTTCGACCGTCCGGGCAAGCCCGTCGGCGAGGCTGGTCCGGGGTTGCCAACCCAACTCCTCGGCTGCCCGGGTCCAGTCCAGGCTGATGCGGTACACGTCCCCGGTCCTGGCCGGGCCGTGCTCGGCCTCCCACCGGAATCCGGTGATCTCCTTCAACATATCGTAGAGCTGGTTGACGCTCACCAGTTCCCCGGTAGATATGTTCATGGCGGAGCGATGGCCGCGATAGATCGCCGCCATGTTGGCCTCCACCACGTCATCCACCGAAACGAAGTCGCGGGCCTGGTTGCCGTCGCCGAAAATGCGCGGGCGCTTTCCGGCAAGCATGGCGGATATGAAGATGGCAATGACCCCGGCTTCCCCGGCGGGGTCCTGGCGCGGGCCATACACGTTGCCATAGCGGAGGGTGGTGTAGTTCACGCGGTACTGGCGGTAATAGTATTCAAGGTACTGCTCCGCCATGTACTTTGACATGCCGTAGGGGGATATCGGGGCCACCGGGGCATCGTCGGGGCACGGCACCACCTCGGGGTCGCCATACAGCGCGCCGCCGGTGGACGAGTAGATGATCTTCTCCACCCCGGCTTTCCGCGCGGCTTCCAGCAGCCGCAACGTGCCCATCACGTTGACTTCATTGTCCAGGATGGGGTCCTTGATGGAGACGGAGACGCTGGACTGGGCCGCCATGTGAAACACCAAGTCGGGCTTTTCCCGGTCCAGCACGTTCATCAACGTGGGCTGGTTGATGCTCATGTGGTGGAAGGCGGCGTGGTTGTTCAGGTTCTTGAGCTTCCCCGAAGAGAGGTCATCCACGATGACCACCCGGTAGTCCTCTTCCAGCAGCCGGTCGACCATGTGCGAGCCGATGAAGCCCGCTCCGCCGGTGACCAGCGCGCATCTCTGCGGCTGCCGGGCGCTTCGCTGCTGGAGATATGCCATTCAACCCTCTCCCGGGCGCGTGAGGCGGCTGAAATCGCGATGCCGCATTCGTGAAAAAGCTCCCGGCACATAACCGGGGAACCTCCACTCCATGATAACCCGCGCAGCCTAGCGGTTCAACGGGTGGGATCAGGAAGTAGTCTCAGCGTGTGTTGGTATTGGGTTGCAGGATACCGTCATTCCGGCGAAAGCCGGAATCCAGAAAACGCCAGGCACAGAGAACGATAGCCGGAGGACAACATCTCTGGATTCCGGCTTTCGCCGGAATGACGGACATTAACCCGCTCATACGTGATTGCCCTGGGGGCGCAGGCTGCACCCCCTCACTCCACGTACACTGCGCTCCGGAGCCGGTGGTACTGAATCCTGTATTAAGGACAATGCAGGCTACAAATTCCGGTATTTTGAGGCGGTATTCTCATTGCCCTTTGCTAGTGGCTATGGTATCTTGACCGAATGGACGTTCTACCTGCATTTGTCGACGAAACCGGCGTGTTGACCGACAGTGTCCGATTGCAGCCAGTGTATGGTATCGGATTGCTCTTGGTTCACGACCCGGCGAAAGTTACGGAAAGTTTCTATCGTCTTCATTTCAGTTATGGATCGGGCAGCGCTACCCGGCGTTCCCAGCTAAGGGAGGAAATCAAGCAGGGCGAAAGGTCTCCGACGCTTCAAGAATTTGACCGTTTGATGTGGAGTACCCGACACCACGAGTACAAGTTTTCGGAGGTTGCTTCGCATAATCTCCAGCACTATATTGATCTGCTAAATATGTATTTCGCATCGGGCTGTTTGGAGTTTCATGCGCTGCTGATGGATCGAACTGAACCGGGGTTTAGCCTTTCACTGTGGAACAATGACCCTTGGCAGGCCTATGTCGAAGTGGCGCGCGAACTCCTGGAGCAGCGGCTCACCAGACCGGTGTTTGCGATTGTTGACCTTCAGGGTCAACCTAGCAGCTCACCCATCCAGCTTGAAGATACTTTATGTTTGGCGGAAAAAGTCTCAGGTTGTATGAGGGCTTCGTCCGAAACCCAAGTCTTCTTGCAGTTGGTAGACGTACTGCTAGGCTGCGTCCAAGCCGATTGGAAAGACCATAACGGCTTCTACACTCCAGAGTCCAAGCGGGGTCAAGCGAAGAGGGAGCTGGTTAAATTCCTGCGGACAAGGCTAGGACTGCCGCACGATCATCCAATGATAACTCGTCAGCAAAGGGCCTGGGAAACAGCCGCTCCATTGCCCTTCACTGTCTCGTTAAAAGGGGAATCCGCGGCTATGTCTGGCGTCCATCCTGTCTAAACTGGACGACGTGCTCCAGCCACTCCGCGGATTTACACCATCAAATTACCAGATACGTTTGCCAATTGTCAAACTGCTAGGTGCTACATTTTGCCGCCGCCCGCCTCCCTCACTCCGCGTACGCTGCGCTCCGGGGGCGGGCCTTGCCGCCGTGCACCGACGGCTCGGCGCACCACTTGGCCGACAGCCGGCGGACGGCGCGGTACACGTCCTCGCCGAAGCCTAGCAGGTCGCAGACCACCCGCCGGTCCAGCAGCGCGCGGTTGGGGTCGGCGTCCGCCAGGTAGGTGGGCATCAGCTCCAGCCCCCGGAACTCGTCGAAGATGCCCTCGGCGGCGGCAAGCTGCCCGTCGCTCAGGGCGCGAAAGTCGAGGACGGGCAGGGTTTCGGCGGTGCGGACAGTCATCCTCGCTTTGCTGGACTGCTGACGGCTGGAACGCCACCAGTAGGCAAGCAAGCCTAGTGTACAGTTACTCCAAACTGCAAAAGCGTAGTCAAATCTCGAATCACTGAAGATTACATTAGGCCATGCGCTGCCGCCCAGTGAATCCCGTTCAGTAAAGGCAACTGCAAGAGGTTGAGCGCCAAAGGTATATTCAGCGTTTATATGTATTCGGCTCGCGTTGCCCCAAACCGTAGCCGCCTTTGTTTCCATACCCGGCCTTACTTCCAGTTGGGAATCCGGGGCGCATATTATTCGCGTTTCTTTCTTTGCGTCGTGATTCCATAGTGCAGGGTATGTAGCCGTAGCACTGGGCCCAATCTTATTGAATGGCCCTCTAGGTGGGGTTCCTACAATATCGAGATGATAAAGCCCGATTTTGGCGATATTGCCAAGCGACTCTATGGGCAATTCATGAATCTCTGGAATGCCAGGCAAATTCAATCGTGAATGCTGTACGGCATAGGCGGTTTGAGCAAGCGAATAGTCCAGTACACGGACTGCGGCCCACCCGTCGCCATCTGCCGAACAAGGAGCGGTAAGCATTTCGCCTGCCAATTCATCGCCTATTGTCAGGCGCGTACCTCCAAAAGGGCCGTCCTCGATTCTCCGCGTATGCCCTCTGTCCTCGAAATTTCCCGCTGCGACGCTTGCCGACGCTAGACTGGCAGGGCGTTGTACGAAAGTTGCGAATTGCACCCGTTCAGTTGAAAATTCTCCGTCTCTCAGCTTACGCGCAATCAACAAACATTCCGCCATCCCGGTATCGGAAGAGAAGGCCATATTATTGCCGTTGGCGGCGATGCTTAGAACCTCCAATTCAGTGTAATTGCGGGCCACCATTTCTCTGAAATTTTGCCAGGCGATTCCGACAGCAGCGGATAGTGGCAAAACAAGGGCCAACACACCGCCCGGTTTGAGTTTCCTGTGCGCAAGACCAGAGAAGGCAGACGCAACGCCCGCGTTTCCGTGGTAACTGGTTCCTGGCCTGAGTCCACCCATGCGCTTCGCCATGTCTCGCTGGTCGGCCTCGCTTGCATCAAATGCAGCGAAAGCCGCCGCAACCGCGTCGGCGGTGGCACCTTCGCGAGTAGTGTTCCGGGTAAACGGCGGGTTCATGATTACCAAGTCAAACCCAGCATCAGGGATTTCAGCGTTAATCTGCGCTGCCGTCTCCTGGCCGACGCTGCCGGTGCGCATGGCCGGGTCGCTGGTGTTGAACAGCGTCATCACCGACGACGACTGCAACAGCTCCAAGGAGCCGATTTTTACGGTACCGTCCTCCTGGCGGCCGTAGGGCATGGTGTAGAGGCGGGAGCGGCCGTACATTACGTCGGGCTGGATGCCGACCAGGGTGGAGCCGGTGATGTGGATGGCCGAGGGCATGACGTCGCAGCCGTAGAGCACCTCCTCCATCATCGCCGGGTGGATGGCCTTCGCGTCGCCGCCCGCCTGCTCGTGACGGGCCGCGATCTGCTCGTAGACCGCCGACAGCAGGGCGCCCGTGCCGCAGGCGAAGTCGGCGATGCGGAGGTTGGCGATGGCGGCGGGGTCCGACCAGTCGAACTCACCTTCGCCCTCATCCGTCCGTCCTTCGACAGGCTCAGGATGAACGGACGGCGGAGGGGGTTTTGTAGTTCCCTCTCCCTCCGGGAGAGGGTTAGGGTGAGGGCGTATCTTGGCGACGGCGAGACGGGCCAGCAGGGCGGCGGAAGGGGGCTGGGTATAGAAGGTCGCCAGGTACTTGCGGTCGGAGATCAGGCGCTGGAAGACGCGGCCCGTGAGGTCGTGAGCGTTGTTTACGCCGGTGCCGTTGACGCTGGCGGCGGTCAGGCGCAGTCGGCGCAGTATCCGCACGGCGAACTCGGCGGGCAACTGCTCCAGGATATCCTTGCCGATGGCGAAGATGGGCCAGTAGTTGATATTGAGAATGGCGGTCCACGCGGACAGAGTTGTCCCCTGGGGGTCGGGAACGCCGTCGCCACAGACCAGGTTCAGGGCGCTGACCTCCTCGTGCATCCCGGCGATGCGGTCGTGGAAGATCATGGCGTTGGCAATGATGGCGCAGGCCATGCGGCGGGTCTGGGGCACGTTGTCCATTCCCAGCAGCCGGGCGATAGAGGCGTTGATGGCTGGGCCGATGAGGTTCAACTCTTCGAGGACATTGGCTGCATCATCGATGCCCTGCTCCAGGTAGGTGGCAGCCTGGTCTACGGCATTCTGCGGCACGGAGACCAGCCGCACCAAGTCGGCCAGGTCTGCGACGCCGCCCGACAGCCAGCCCGTTTCGGGAAAGCGGTCAGCGCTCCCGCCGTCCCCGGTGTAGACGCAATACCGCAGCAGGGCGTCGGCGATGACGACGCGCTGGTCGTAGGCATCGTCCACGCCGACCGGGTAGCGCAGGGCGATGGCAGCCTCGATGGGCCGGGGCTGCCCCTCCGCCTCCATGCCCAGCCGCTCGCGGGCCTCCGGCTCCACTGTGCGGGCCGGGTCGTACTCGGCCTCGATGACCACCGGGGAGCGGCCCGGTGCGGTAATCAGGATGTCGGGCCGCTTGCCGGAATGGCCTGCGATCACCCGGGTGCTTTCGAAAACCACGCACGCCTCGCCCAGCATGGGGCGCAGCAGGTGGCCCAGGACGTTGTTGGCGTTGCCTTCCGCTTGGTGCGGCATCGGTCTCTCTCTACCGCCGTCTTTCCGGCATCCTAGACCAGCGTGCGGTACGGCGCAACCGGCGCGGGCCGCCAAACGACAGCGAGGGCCGGACGCCTCTCAATAGTTCCCTCTCCCTCCGCAGGACGGTTGCAAAGTAACCGTGCCGGGCAGTGAGGCAAGTCCAGGGCCTGGGTTCTGTGTATCCTGGCACTCTCTGCCGCAAGGATTTCACCCTCACCCTAACCCTCTCCCTCAAGGGAGAGGGGAATATGGGGCCGGTTTGGAGACTTTGCAATCGTCCTGTTGCCGGAGGGTGAGGTCATCCGATTGTCAGCGCGTGTCCGATTCTTCCGTTCACCCTGAGCCTGTCGAAGGGTCGAACCACGAACGTACTGGAACTCACCATTAACGCAAGGATGTCAGATCAGGTTCCTTCTTCGTATCCGTCTCCGTCTTCCTCCTCATACTCATACTCATCGTCTTCGTAACTCTCTTCGTAAGTTTCCTGCGCACGGCGATAGAGGTGGTAGGCGACGGTCAGCCCCACGGCCGCCGCCAGCAGGAAGACGGCAGAGAACAAGTATCTCGCAATCTCCCCTGCAAAGTTGTCGTACCCCACTAACTGAGAGACCGCCGTAGCCAGTGGAGTTGCGGCGAACAGCACCAGCAGGGCCGCCAGCGCCAGCCGGATGTCCTTGTGGATATTCAAAACCCGCTCCAGCTACTCGCGTGCTCGTACGATTTTGGACCCGCCAAGGCCGCAAACTTGATATGCAGCGAACCGGCACAACGCCTTGGCTTTGGATGTTCAGTTTCCCACATTATGGAGTATCACGCCGCCGGGGCGAGCTAATGCGCCCTGGCGGGAATTGAGCCGTGATTCAAGCCGAGGGAGGAGGCTGTAAGGTCGTGGGTGTCGTCGGCTATCGGGCGACCGGGGCCGAAAACGACGATGAGCAGCTTTGGGCGGATGCTACGACTCCTCTTCGGAGGGGAGGGCCGGGCGGATCAGGAATTCGTAGACGGCTGCGCCGACGGGAGCTCCGATGAAGGGCCCCGCGATGTAGGCCCAGAAACCTCCCGACGGCCCCGGGATGGCCATCTCGCCCCAGCCGGCGAAGAATGACACCAGCCGCGGGCCGAAGTCGCGGGCCGGGTTCCAGCCTCCCATGGTCAGGGGGGCCAACATGCTGATTACCAGCGCGACGGTCAGGCCGATGAACACGGGGGCGAGGGCCTTGACCGTCAGGGAGGTGTTGCGGCGGTCGACCAGCGCAAAGATCATCACTACCAGGATGCCGGTTCCGACCGCCTCGACGGCCGCAGCGCCCAGCGGAGACACGAGTTCCCTTACCGTTTCTCCGGTCCCGAGAATGCCGGGATTGGGGAAATACTCGCCGAACAGCATCGAGGAGAGCTGACTTCCCGGCTCACCCCGGTCAATGCCGTGCTGTATTTCGAAGTGGCGGATGAGAGAACCGTACAGCACCAGCACGCTCAGACCGGCCAGGACGCCGCCCGCCAGTTGCGAGAGCCAGTAGGGCACGAGCAGCCGCAAGGGAAAGTCCCGGGGGCGGAATATGGCGAAAGCAAGGCTGACGGCCGGATTCAGGTGTGCGCCCGACACTGCCCCCGTCAGGTAGATGGCCATCGACACGCCCAAGGCCCAGGCGACGGCCACCTGCCACAGGCCGACCTGCGCTCCCGTCAGGACTGCGGCGGCCACCACGGAGGTGCCCGCAAAGACCATCAACCAGGTACCGATTACTTCGGCCAGACAACGACGAATCAGGTCCCGCAACGAGGGATTGCTCCACGAAAAAGAACGACCCCTCCGGCGTGGAACCGAACCGGAAGGGCCTGACGTAGGCGGCTCAGCCACGTTGGGAGACGCATCCAGCATTTGTTTGGCAAGAGGAAATGTATAGCGGAAACGCCGGAATCATGAAGACTCCGGCGAGGCAATCCCGGAGAGACCAAGAACACAGGGATGTTCTGCGCAGCTCACGTTATTCTCTCTATCAAGACGGCAAAGCCAGTGGCAGCAGCGGTCGCGCCGACCATCAGACCGATCATCCATCTGATCAGGTCAGCTTTCAGTTCGGCCAGGTCAGCTTTCGACGCATAGTAGGTGCGCAGCTCGTCCCGGAGTCCGTCGATGTCGCCCTTGGTGGCGGGGGTTTCAGATAGCAAGGTCACGGAAACTCCTCGCGCCAAACATCCACAGGCCGGATGGCTCTTGCAACGGTATAGCAAGATGCTATCCCGATTTCGTTCTCCAAATCAAGAGCATTTCAGGGAAATCCCAAGGCTATCGCATATGGACGGTCTAACTACCGTCATTCCGGCGAAAGCCGGAATCCAGTGGGCTGAATCGCTGGAACGGCTACGGAAGTCAAGCACATCATAGGTTATGGACTCCGGCTTTCGCCGGAGTGACGGGGACGTAGTTTCATGTGCGATTGCCCTGAGGGGAATCCCTTATCCCCGCTGAGAATCGGCCTTTCGGACGGCCCTGAGCGACGGCGATCAGCTCTCACCTTGCTGTCTCTCAAGGGAGGGGGAAATACGGTGCTGGAAGCCGCACGGTGAACCTGCTGCCTTCACCGACGGTGCTCTCGACTTCGATCGTTCCCCCGTGGGCCTCCACGAGACGGCGGGCGATGGTAAGACCCAGGCCGGTGCCGCCGGTTGCTCTGGAGCGTGACGGGTCCGCGCGGTAGAAGCGGTCGAACAGACGGGGCAGGTCTTCGGGCGCGATGCCCGGGCCGGTGTCCGCCACGGCGATTTCCAGCGCGCCGCCGGCTTCACGGGCCGACACCGTAACGCTGCCGCCTGCGGGAGTGTGAGTGATCGCGTTGTCCAGCAGGTTGCCGATGACCTGGCTGAGACGGGTGGAGTCGACTTGAATGGGCGGGAGAGCCGGGCTTGTATCGAGGCGCAGGTCAACTCCCTTGGCCTCGGCCCGAGGACGAACGGCCTCGACGCTCAACTGCAGCAGGTCCTCGGCTGACGCGGTTGTGAGTTCCAGATGCAGGTCTCCCGACTCGACCCGGGCCAGGAGGCGGAGGTCTTCGACCAGCCTGGACAGGTGAATGGCCTGATCGTGGATGGTGTCGATGGTCTCAGGCGTAGGTTGTACAAGCCCGTCCCTGATGGCCTCGAGGTATCCCTGGATGTTGGACAGGGGCGTGCGCAGCTCGTGGGCGATGTCGGCGGTCAGGTTGCGGCGGTGCTGTTCCGCTTCCTCGAGCTCGGCAGCCATTGTGTTGAAGCTCTGGGCGAGTTCGCGGATTTCTGTGGGGCCTGAATCGTCAGCCCGCTGCGAAAAATCGCCGCGCCCAAGCCGCCGGGCAGTGGCCCCCAGGTTCTGCAGAGGAGCCAGGGTTCTCCGGGAAATGAGCCATACCAATAGGGTGCCAAGGGCTGCCGCGCCGATTCCGGCCCATAAGAGGGAACGGTTCACTTCTCTGGCAATGCGCCCTGCGACAGGGTTGTCGAGGTCGGGTTGAAGTCTCCCCGCCAGTGCAACAGAGGTTATGGTTACCGCTCCCACTTCCTCATTGTCATGCCGGATGGGTAATCTTTTTTCGTTTTTCCAAAAGCTCCTCCTTACCCTGTCACCCAGGTATTTTTCATTTAGTGATGCGTGGGAGTCAGCCACCAGATTGTCCTTCCCGTCAAAAACCATGATTCTCTTGCCGATGACGGAACCCGCTTGGCTCACCGTGTACTGAAGAGGGGCTGCATCTCCGCTGAAGTCTCCTTTGTTGGCGTAATACTCAGAAATGAATCGCTGAACGCGAGCCAACTCCGCCGAGTCCCGATCGCTTTCAAAACGCTGGGACTGCTTTCCTGCTACCAGTCCCGCGGCAAGGCCAATCAGGACCAAGGCAACGAGCAGAGCCACGAAGAAGCCCAGAGCCAAGCGGAATTGCAGGCTGGAAAAGAGACCGGAACCGAAGCCTGGCACGCCGTGTCACCCGCCGGACGAGGGGGCTGCCACGGCGGGGTCCAGCCGGTAGCCGCTTCCGTAAACGGTCTGGATCAGCTTCGAGCTGCCCCCAGGAGCGGCGGACAGCTTGCGCCGGAGGCTGGAAACGTGCGCGTCCACCGTGCGGTCGAAACCGTCGAAGTCATTGCCCATGACCCGGTCGATGATCTCGTCGCGGCTGAAGATGCGTCCGGGGTGGCGCACCAGGACGGCCAGGAGACGGAACTCGGTGGGAGTGAGCGGCAATTCCGATCCGCTCAAGGCTGCCCGGCGAAACCTTAGGTCCAACTCCAGCGGTCCGGCGGACAGCGCCGCAAGCTGCTCGCCGCTGTCGCCGCGGACGGCCCGGCGGAGCACGGCGCGTACGCGGGCGGCCAGTTCCCGGGGGCTGAAGGGCTTGGTGACATAATCGTCGGCGCCGAGATCAAGGCCGGCCAGCCGGTCCTCCTCTTCCACGCGGGCCGTGAGCATGATGATCGGCACGGTCGATTCCCGGCGAAGGGTACGGCAAATGTCCAAGCCGTTCATTCCGGGCAGCATGACGTCCAGCACCACCAGGCCGGGCTGCTCCTCCCGCGCCTTCGCCAGTCCTTCAGCGCCGTCGAGGGCCGTGGTGACGCCGTAGCCGTCCCGTTCCAGGTAGAGCCGGGCCAGCTGAAGAACGTTGGGGTCGTCATCTACGACCAGCACCGTTTGTTCGGATTCGCTGTACTCGGTATTCATGGCAAGTCCTGCCGGGTGATGGCGGCGGTATTGTAAATGGGCGCGGGAGGGCTGTCCGCCCACCCTGCGCCCGTTGGCGTGGAAGATTGGGTCGTCCGTTGGATAGATGTCAGGCGAAATCTCCGCCACTGACAGGTTCTGAGGTGGTGGTGAGACTGTCTCAGCGTCCACGACCCCGGTGATGCCCGCGCCCCCAGTGGCCTTTCCCGCCGTGCCGCCCGTGTTTGCCGAAGCTGTACCAAGCGCCGGCCTCGTATTGCTCGCGGATGGTCTGAGCTTCCTCTTCTGTCAGGCGGCCGTCGGCGATGGCCTCCTGTAGCCTGGCCTCCAGGGCCTCTGTGCGGATGTCGGCGAGGGCCTGCTTGATGGCATCGGCCGCGTCGCCGCCCTCGACGTCGAGCTCGGCGGCGACGCGGTTTGCGAATTCTTCGGAGTCGCTGCCCTTGTAACCCCAGCCGCGCCATCCGGTGTATGAATCCGCATCGTCGCGGATTTCCTGGGCCCGTTCCTCGGTGATGCGGCCTTCGTCGATGGCTTCCTGGAGTTTGCTCTCCAGGGCTTCGCTAAACATCTCCCCCGACACACTCTCGATGGCGTCGGCGGTTGCGGTGGCGTCGGTGCCGAGGGTTTCCGCCACCCGGCCGGCCAAGTCCTCAAGGGCGGCGTCCGCAGCCTCTTCGCGTACCTCCTTCTGGGCCTGGGCGATAGCGTCGGCTGTCTGCTCCGCATCAGTCCCAAGGATTCCCGCTACCTTGGCGGCGACGGCCGACTGCCGTTCTTCGTGATTGCCGCGGCCCCAGCCCCAGAACCCGCCGTGGCCTGATCCGCCCCAGGCAAGTGCCACGCCCCCGCTCAGAGCCGTTGCCAGCAGCACCACTGCCAGCCCGATCAGAATCCATTTCCTCCTCATTCCTGCGCTCCCTTTTCTCCCAAACTCGCCGGGCGGCGCCACCCTGCGGTAGTTTCCAATCTAGCGGGAGAACTTTAAGGAAGTTTGAAGGAAACCCTGAGAATCAAGGTTTCCTTCAAACGAGTTGACTTCGGGAGTGCAAGGTCGGGGATAGCTAGAAAGCCGGCCGGTTCAGCACCGACTGGTCCACCTTGCGGAGGATGAGGCGGCCGTCGTTGCCGTCACCCAACAGCTGGCCGTTGTCGACCATGACCTTGCCGCGCAGGATGACGGTGGTGGGCCAGCCCTCAACGTCCCAACCCTCCCACGGGTTGTAGTCCCGTACGTGCAGGTCGGAAAGTTCGAGGGCCTTCTTGAAAGACGGGTCAATGATGGCGAAGTCGGCGTCGCTTCCGGCGGCGATGCAGCCCTTGCGGGGGTACATCCCCAGCAACTTGGCGGCATTTGCCGATGTCACGTCGACAAAACGCTCCAGGGACATTCCCCGTTTGACCACGGCCTCAGTGTAGTTGACGCCCATCCGTATCTCTATGCCGACGTTGCCCCCGCGAATGTCCCTCACGTTGGTTCCGGCGATCTTGTCGACGTAGGTGGTGAAGCTGCTGTCGGTGGCGGTGAAGGAAAGGTCTCCCTTCATTATTCCATCCCAGAGGACGTTGCGGTCCTCTTCAAACTTGAGGGACGGATAGGTGTGGTACTTCATTCCGTCGGCTTCCTTGTACCGCTCCGCCTCGAAGGAAAGGGCAAGGGTCAGGACCTCCCCGTAAACCGGCATCCCGGCGGCGCGCGCCTCGGATATCACATCCGCTCCATCGCTGGCAGTTACGTGGACGAAGTACATCCCAACGCCCGTGCGCTGGGCCAGCCTCACCACGTGGCGAAACGCGAGGTCCTCGACGGTCTTGGAGTGAATCAGGTGTACGTTGTGCCAGTCCCACAACCCGCGCTGCTGGGCCATCAGGTAGTTGTACATCACCAGTTCGTCGTCCTCGCCGTGGACGGCCAGCACCCCGCCGTGCCGGTGCATCTGCTCCATCAGGTCGCCGAGACGGCCGGTGTCGATTCTTCCGACGGGGGTGAGGCTGGCCCCCTCGGCGCCCGGTGGGCGAATGTTCGTCGTGAATATCTTGACGCTGGGGAAACCGGCCTCGACCAGTTCGTGGAACCGGGCGATGGAGTCGGGCGAATTGCCTTCACGGTAGATGCAGTGGGTGGTGTAATCGGTATAGGCGTTGCCCTGCCACACGTTCATGAAGCTGTGGATGCCAGCGGCGAGGTCCCCTTCGCTGGGCACCGGCGCGAAATCGACCACGGTGGTGGTCCCACCCCAGATGGCGCCCAGGGAGTGGACGGCGGGCCCGGCGTTGGGCGTGCCGGGCACGGACTCGGGCGCGCCGGGCTGCACGTTTGCAGCGGCGTGCGCGTGCGCCTCCACTCCGCCCGGGACCACGATCTTTCCGGAAGCGTCTATGACCGTGGCCCCCTCCTCCGGCAGCACACCGGGCAGGGCCACGGCGACAATCTGCTCGCCCTGCACCCCCACGTCCCAGTTACCGACCCCCGATGGGGTAACGACCTGTCCGCCCTTGATCAGCATATCCAGCATCGTTCCGGCTCCTTACAATAGATTTGAAACGGGGTCCGGCAGTTCCAATCCTCCAATCCAGCGAAAGTCCTCCGTGTTGTGGGTTACGAGGGTCAGGCAATGCACAATTGCAGTGGCGGCGATTATCGCGTCTCCGAGACCCATGCGCCGCTGCTGTCGCAGGGAAATAGCCTGGTCGGCAATGGTATCGGTTAGCGGCAGAATCCGGGTTCTCAGAAATATGGTCTCGAGTTGCTGAAACTCTTCCGGCGTCAAGTTCTGATAGCCAAACGATTCAATGTAGCTGATAACAGAAACGTCACGCTTGATTCCCTCCAGGAAAGATCGCAACTCTGCGCCCCCCGGCTTGGCCGGGTAGATGATGATATTGCTATCCAACAGCCCCTTAATCCCTACCGGGTAAGGGGCGATCCTTGCGAATTTCTCGCTGCCAAGCCACCGGGTCCTCTATGTCGTCAAAGGTACCCATATCGGCCAGAGCCTTGAAAAGCTCGGAAACCGGTTTGGACAATACGGCCTCCTCGTCAGGATCAAGTTCCTTGGTGACAGTGATTTCGACTAGCAGCGGTCCCTCTTCCTCAGGGGCGCCATTGAGCCACTGGGCAAGGTCACCGCGCAACATCGCTTTATATGCTCTTTTCATGGCGTCTCCTTTGGGGAGGGCTTTTCGTAGATCGTAATGCCCCAGGTGTCTATATGCCGCTTCAGGGGTTCGTAATCGATGCTCTCGTAGGCCTGAACGTCGCACTTCTGCGGGATGGGGAGGTCCTCAAGGTCAAGGGCCAGGCGGCCCACCTGCCGCCGGTCGGAGATCCCGACGGTCACGAGGTCTATGTCGGACCGGGGCGTGGCCTTGCCAGTTGCATAGGAGCCGAAGAGCCTTACGGAGGCCAAATCAGGATACCCTTCGAAGACATCGAGCAACTGCCCAAGCACGGCTGGAGGAAGTCCTGGTTTGCTCATTCCGTCATCTCCTCGGAAAGACGCCCGTGCAGCGTCTTGAGGATGGGGAGATAGTTATTCTGAATATTGGACAGCACTGACTCAAGCAATCCAGCGTCGTAGCGATGAGAAGTGTTTCTGCGGTCCTCAAGCATATTCATCCAGGTCTGCCCGTCAGCAACCAGGCCTGTGGCGATGGCTGTCCTGATTACGCTTCGCGGTGTTACTGACTGCATAAGCACGCCATCGTATTCCAGACGGTCCTTGAGGGTGTTCCAACTCAGCTCGAATGTGTACTCGAACCGCTGGATGACCCCTTCTTTTTCCAGGTCATTCAGGTCACTGACCTCACCCTCCAGGGCCTCATTCAGTAACGACAAGGCCCGTGAAAAGTTCTGGAATCTATACTGCCAGCGAATTTCCTGTGCCAAAGTGGTTATTCCTGACCCGAAGCAAGGTTTACCCTTAGATCGGCACCGCCACCCGCGCCACCTCGAAGCCGTAGAGTTCGGCTGCGGCGCCGCCGACGATGCTGGCCTGTTCATCGGCAGGGACGCCTTCGAGGATTTCGCTCAGGACTTCGCGGGATCGGGGAAAGGTGGACTCGGAATGGGGATAGTCGCTGCCCCACATCAGCCGGTCGACGCCGATGATGTCCCGCAGGCGTATTCCGACGGCATCCTCCTGGAAGCTGAGGTAGACGTTGCTGCGAAAGAAATCGCTGGGGCGAGCATCGCCCTTGAAGCGGTAGGAGGCCTCCTCCTGGCGTTCGATGTAGGTGTAGTCCATGGAGTCCAGGATGTAGGGCACCCAGGAAAGCTCGAACTCGACGATGGCCAGCTTGAACCCCGGGTAGCGCTCGAACACGCCGGAGAAGATGATGTCGCACATGGAGGTGGCCGGATAGAAGACCTTGGTGGCCCGCCCGCTGGCGTCGCGCACCGAGGTCGCGCCGGCTCCCCTGCTGCGCCCCTCCCGGCGGGTGGCGGTGTGCAGGCTGATCGGCATCTCGAGGTCCTGGGCCGCGGCCCAGAAGGGCTCGTACTCCGGGCTGTCGTAGCGGCGGTGCTCCTGCGGGTACTCGGTGATCATCGCCGCAGGCATCCCCAGCCTGGCGCATCTCTCCAGTTCGGCGACGCCCTCCGCGACATCGTCGAGGTTGATCATCGCCACTCCCTTGAGTCTGTCCGGGTTCGCGGAGCAGAACTCCGCAAGCCAGTCGTTGTAGGCGCGGAATATCGCCGACAACAAGCGGGAGTCGGCAACCTTGAAGTAAAACAGTCCCTGCGACGGGTACAGCAACTCGCCGGACACTCCGTCGATCTTCATATCCCGAATGTGCTGATCGGGGTCGTATCCGCCGACGTGGACATCCTCGAAGAGGCCCTGGGCCGAGATCTGTTCGGGATTCTCAAAGCGTGCCCCGGCGTTTGAGATAAGCCCGATCCCGGCGATGGCCTGGTCTTTTTCGACCACGAGCTGGTCTGAGTCCCCCACCCGCTCCATGCGGGGAGCCCGGTCCCGGAACTCGGCGTCTATGCGCTTGGTCCACAGGTCCGGCGGCTCGAAAACGTGGGAATCCGAGGAAATGACGAGCAAGTCGTCCATGATGCTCTCCTGTGCCCGGAATTGAGACAATTCGGGCAGTCAACTACTGGTCATTGAAGATAGAGTATTTTAGCATCCCGGCGGTGAAACACTGTCCTTTCTGAGCCTGGAAGTTGCCTCGCCAAGTTCCGGGACGAAAACGGATAGAATTGCCCTCGCCAGTGGGCTAATCTGGATTTCGCGTTCGATTCTCGCTTTCGAGGGAGACCCATGCAGAAATGGCCCACAGACCTTTCGCCGCAGGAGTTGGCCAACTGGCTGAACTCCCAGTACGGCGAAGAAACGCTGATGCACCGCCTCAGGATGCGGGTGCTGGAAGTCGGGCCGGAACGCGCTGTGGTGGAACTGCCGGTGCATCCCGGCCTCTACACCCCCCATCACTACATCCACGCGGGGGTGATGATCGCCCTGGCGGACACGGCCGCCACGCTGGCATCGGTGTCGGGCTACAGGGGCGAACTGGAGCCGGAGCAACTGCCGGTTGCAGTCTCAATCTCCAGCCAGATTGTGTCCAACATCCGCGAGGGGCTGCTGGTGGCGGAGTCGACAATCCCGCATCCCGGACGGACTCTCGTAGCCGCCTCCACCCGCATCACCGACGGTGACGGCCGGCTGCTGGCCCTGGTCAATTCCACCCACTTCGTCCGCCCCCGAGAATGGTGAGGTCGTGGAAGACCGTGAAATCTCTGTGCCCACGGAGTATGAGATGAGACTGATGGACAAGACGGTAGATGCCGGAGACGAAGACCGGCTGTGGCAAGCCTTCCTGTCGCGAGACCGAAACCTTGATGGGGCCGTCGTGTGTGCGGTGCGCTCCACACGCATATACTGTCGGCCGACCTGCCCGGCCCGCCGTCCTGACAGGTCGCAGGTGAGCTTCTTCCGAACACCCGGAGAGGCGAGGGCGGCGGGCTTTCGCGCCTGCCTGCGCTGCCTTCCCGACCGTCCGGAAACGGACGCCGGCCTCGTCGCAGCGGCCTGCGACTTCGTTGATTCCTACGCCGAAACGCAGGGCGCTCTCCCAACAGCGGCCGAGGTGGGAGAGGCTATGGGGCTGTCCGTCGGCAGGTTGAACGGTCTCTTCCGCAAGGAGATGGGCCTCACCCTTGCGCAATATGCCAGGGGTAACAGACTGAAGCGTTTCAAGGCCCTGGTCCGGGATGGTCCAAGGGTGTCGGACGCGACCTATGATGCCGGATTCGGCTCGTCCAGCCGCCTTTACGAAAACTCAACGGAGGAATTGGGAATGACTCCAGCCACTTACCGAAAGGGTGGTGCGGGAACCACCATTTGCTACATCGTAAGAGACTCGGCCTTGGGCGGGCTTCTGGTGGCCGGAACAGCGAGCGGGGTCTGCGCGGTCAAGCTGGGGGACCACACCAAATCCCTGGTAGACGAGCTCCGGCAGGAATTCCCTGCTGCCTCCCTGTTGCCCGTGGACCCTGACGACGACACTGGCGAGTATCGCAACCTCCAGGGCTGGGTCTCATCCCTGATGCTGTACCTCGATGGCCGCAACACGGAAATCGACCTGCCCCTCGACGTGGTGGCCACCGCCTTCCAATGGCGGGTCTGGCGCCAACTGCAAGCGATCCCGCCAGGGGAGACGCGGACGTACCAGCAGCTGGCAGAAGAACTGGAACATCCCAGGGCCAGTCGCGCGGTAGGGAGAGCGTGCGCGACGAACCCGGTGGCGCCGATCATCCCCTGCCACCGCGCGCTGCGAAAGGACGGCGGACTCGCCGGGTACCGGTGGGGACTGCATCGCAAGGAAACGCTGCTGGAGATGGAACGAAGGCAATCCGGACTGGGCGGTCAGGCTCCGCCCGAGACTTCTTCCGGCAAGTCCGAGTAGCCTTTATGCTGCGTATAATGGGCATCACATACTGCCGAGGGGAAGCTCTTGCGGGAATCCGAGGGGTTATTTGCCGCGCTACTGGGTCCGCTGCTTCTGATTGCCCTGTGCCTGGCCGCTCCCGCCTTTGCCGCGCTGACGGTACAGGCGGCCGGCGGGGAGATACGCGTCGTGGAGACGCGGCACGAGGTCAACTTTCCCTCCGGGGTTGACGTTAGCGCCACCATCGAGTCGGAAGCTGCCGTAGAGGAAATACGGGTCTACTACCGTCCCGCCGGGTCGCGCAGATGGGGCTACGCCTACGCCGACTTCGACCCTGGGACGAAGGTAGTCGCCACCCGCTCCATCCCGGTCAGGGAGTCTACCTACATCGCTCCCGGCGCCGACGTGGAGTACTTCTTCGAGATTCGTGATGTGGACGGCGGCGTCTTCAGGACCGAGTCGCGGCAGGTGGAATACCTGGATCAGCGCTTCGACTGGAAGAGGGTGCAGGTGGGTCCTCTGGAACTGGTCTACCACGACATCCGGCAGTCACGGGTCGAGGATGTTGCGCGCGACCTCCGGGAGGACCTGCATCGGGTGGAAGATGTGCTGCAACTGGACCACTCTCACGGATTCAAGGGGGTGATCTACAACAGCTACGCGGACGCCAACGCCGCGTTCCCGGTACAGAGCCAGACCACCACCGACCACGGCACATTTGCCGGATACGCCTTCCCCGGGCAGGGCGTATTCGTTGGACAGGGACTGGACCGGCGGATCATAGTGCACGAGTCGGCCCACCTACTCTATTACGAGGTGCTGGGACACAGGACGACCGAGGATGTCGCCTGGCTGAGCGAGGGATTCGCCAGCTACATGGAGCCCGACACCCGTGTGCGCAGCAGCTCCCAACTGTACGGCCGCACCCCTCCCCTGAAGGCGATGAAAGCCGTTTCCGGGACGCCGGCCACGATTCCGCTGTTCTATCACAAGGCGGAAAGCGTCGTGGCCCACCTGATCGAGGAGTATGGGGAAGGAAATTTCAGGGCGTTGCTCGGGCATATCGCAGGTGGCCGGACGATCAATGAAGCCCTGATCGCCGTGTACGGATTCGACGAAGACGGTCTGGACGCCAGCTGGGCCGGGCAGCCCATTCCGGCTCCTCCTGCGCCCACGGCAAGACCGCAGCGAGAAGAGCGCAGTGACGCCGCATCCCGGCCCACCTACGAACCCAACAGGGTGAGGACTCCAGGCGATTCCGGTCCGGCGACCGGACAGCTCCCGCCGGGAGCTACTCCGGCGGCGAGGGACGCCCGCCCGGCGGAAGGTGCTCCGGCGGGAAGCCAGGGACGCCGCCGCCCGGTAGCGCCAACGCCTTTGCCGCCTGCGCCCGCCCCACAGCGAGAGGAACCCTCGCCCTTCGTGTTCTTCGATGTATGGATTCTGGCTGGTGTGGCCCTGCTGGCTGTTTCGGCCATAAGTATCCGCTTCGTCTACAGGCGGGTTCGACGCCGCGGGGAAGCGGCCTACGACCCCTGGCAGGACCGGGAAGACCGGGACTGATGCCGGTGCTGGAACCACGGGTTTTGCCAGATTCACTCTCCGGTGGGAGAGGAAGAACTACTGATGCGTGAATGAATTGGTAAGCAATACCGTCATTCCGGCGAAACCCTTCGGCAAGCTCAGGAGGAATCCAGAAAACGCCGGGCACAGAGAACGTAGTCGGAGGACAATATCTCTGGATTCCGGCTTTCGCCGGAATGACCGACATTAACCCGCTCATATGCAATTGCCCTGTGTCGTCTCTCCAAACTTTTGTGTTGCCGTCCCTTTCTGGTATATTCTTGCGGGTTGTAATTGGCGGACCGTCGTTTTCATGGCAGCCGCCGCAGATTTGGGACAGGACTGAATGGCAGTCATAAACCTGACCTGGGAGGAGATCGACGAACTGGTTGCCGGACTGGCGTCCCGGCTGCCGGAGGGCAGTCGCTGCTGGGGAGTTCCCCGGGGCGGCAGCGTGGTCGCGGCTATGCTGCGCAGCAACCACGGGATCGACATTACGGCCGACTGGACGGAAGCCAGCATTGCCGTGGACGACATCATCGACAGCGGCCGCACCGCCAGGCAGGTGTGGAAGAAGCAGGGACTCAAGGTCGAAGCTCTGATAGTTAAGGAGTCCACCGACTGGATCGTCTTCCCCTGGGAGGGCACGGAGCTCAGCGAGGATGCGGAACAGACCGTCATGAGGTTCCTGCAACAGATAGGGGAAAACCCCAACCGCCCGGAGTTGGAGAGAATGCCGCGGCGGGTGGTGAATTTCTGGGAAAGACTGTTCTCCGGTTACCGATTTGACAGGGACGAACTGGCCGACTTGATGCTGGGCGACGGCCCGGCCCCGGACGATACCCATGAGGATGGAATGGTAGTCCTGCAGGGCATTCGTTACGTTAGCGCCTGTGAGAATCACCTGCTTCCGTTTTTCGGAGTGGCCCACGTCGGTTACCTGCCCAATAGCGAAAAAGGGTCTCCTGGAGACATAACGAAGCTGGTTGACGCCCTTTCCCGCCGGCTCCAACTCCAGGAACGCCTGACCGGACAGATCTGCGAAGTCCTGGAAGGCCGTACTTACGGGGCGGCGGTGTTGCTGGAAGGCAACTATCTCTGTCCCATGGTCCAGGGCCGCAACGACCGCCAGTCAACATTTGTTACCACGGCCTTCGCCGGCGGATTCGAGGGAGACTCGGAACTGCAAGACCGGTTTCTGCGAATAAGCAGGCGGGAACCGTCTTAGACCACGCTTAGGCCACGGATTTCCATGATTCAATGATGGCGGTGATTGGGTGGCAGGGGAATCAGGGCAATCCGGTAATCCAGCGAATCACAGTGTTTTTCCACCCCGCTGGACGGCGGAATTGCCACAGTCAATGTTGTTTCCAGATGAAGTAGTGCTATGAGAATTCCGATTATGCTTGCCCTGCTCCTGACCTTGATGGCGCTGATGGCGTGCGTGTTGCAGACACCGGCTGCCGAGACTCCCGAGGCGACGCAGCCCCCGGAGCAAACGGCGGCGTCTACCGTTGCGGTCAGTACCCCGGTGGCTCCTACCGTCACCCAACCGCCGACTCCTACGATCTCGGCGGCGAGGCCGGGCGGCCGGGTCAGCTATTCCAGTCCTCCGCAGATGGCGCTCGACGCCTCGTCCGATTACGCCGCGGACTTTCGCACCAACTACGGGAACTTCAGAGTGAAGCTGCTGGCGGGCCAGACTCCCGTTACGGTCAACAACTTCGTTTTCCTGGCCCAGCAGGGATATTACGACGGCCTCATTTTCCACCGCGTGATCGAGAATTTCATGATCCAGGGTGGAGACCCGACCGGCAACGGGACCGGCGGTCCGGGCTACGCCTTCCAGGATGAAATAGTGCCGGGACTCGTTTTCGATGCGCCGGGCAAGCTGGCGATGGCCAACGCAGGCCCCGGCACCAACGGCAGCCAGTTCTTCATCACGACGGTCCCCACGCCGCATCTCAACGGCAACCACACCATTTTCGGCACGGTCAGCGAGGGCCAGGCGGTGGTCGACGCGATTTCCCGCGTCAATACCGGCCCCAGGGACAACCCGCTGCAACCAGTCATAATCGAGCGGATCGACATCATCCAGTCTCCCAGGCAGTAGGGGCCTGGAATTCAGCACGGGTATCGATTCAGGAGCGCAACCAGTGGCATTCGAGAACGTCTTATACGAACGACAGGAGTCAATCGCCTATCTCACCCTCAACCGGCCGGACAAGCTGAACGCCATCAACTCCGGCCTGTTGTCGGACTTGCAGGAAGCGCTGGCGGTCGTGGAAGCCGACCCCGACGTGCGCGTGGCGATCATCACGGGAGCAGGCAGGGCTTTTTCCGCGGGTTTCGACATCAACCCGGACCCCGGTTCTCCCGGTCCCCACGACAGCACCCCCGATGCCTGGCGGGGACACCTGCAGGTCCTCATCGATACTTTCATGAAAGTTTGGAACAACCCCAAGCCGGTCATCGCCGCGGTAAACGGCTACGCCCTGGGCGGAGCCTGTGAGCTGGTGCAGGTATGCGACGTGAAGATCGCTTCGGAGCGGGCCGTGCTGGGAGAGCCGGAGATTCGCGCCGGATTCGGGCCTCCGCTGCTGATCACGCCATACAGCGTGAACCTAGCCTCCGCCAAGGAGCTGTTGCTGACCGGCGATACGGTGGACGCCCACGAGGCTGCGCGCATCGGCCTAGTCAACCGGGTGGTGCCCCACGACCAGCTGATGGACGAATGCGAGCGGGTCGCCCGGAAGATCTGCCTTATTTCTCAGGTCGGGGTGAAGATGACCAAGGTGGCGGTCAACCGCGCCCTGGAGAACATGGGCTTCCTGAACGCCGTCTCCCAGAACCTGGAGCTGATGACCATCTTCGACACCAGCACCAGCCCGGAGCAGGACGAGTTCAACGCCATCGCCAACAAGAAAGGACTGCGGGCGGCCCTCAACTGGAGAGACGCCCGCTTCAGGGAACTGGACTAGCGGAAGGCCGCATACGAGCGTAGGGGCGCACAGCCGTGCGCCCCTATATGTTAAAGGGTGTGTGGTATATCCCCTCTCCTTCTGGGAGGGGTTAGGGTGAAGGCATTGCCCGAAAGCCCACCATTCTGGTTGCGGGGAGTTTGCTAATGGTTTGATTGTGCGGGTCAACCTCTACGCCCACCGATTCGAGGGCCGTGACGCCCAGCAGAGGCTCCGCGTTCTCCGCTCCGAATGCTACGACTCCCGCAGTGAAGTCCCCCATAAATTCGATTCGCGCAATGCCAATGTCCATCAGAATCTCGTTACCACCGGCCAGGCGGTAACTGCGCTGTCCCTCGGGAACTATGCCGATGGACTCCAGGTGCTGCCGGGGCACCAGCGTGTCGGTGGCCCCGGTGTCTACCAGGAACTCGCCTTCCCAGGTCCGTTCCGGGTCAGCCGGGTTCCTTATGGATACGGTGATGCGAATTGCCCCCATTTCATTCCCCCCTTCCCTGACTGCCTTCCGCCGGAACAGCCGCCACTTGGTCTTGGGCCTGAGCATCTTATCCCCCCGCCTTGACCTCGATGCCGGACAGGTCTTCTACGAACTTGAGCAGCGCCGAGTGGTCCGCTTCCTGCTCGCCGTCGTTGACCAGCGAGCCCAGCATCTGCTGGACCAGCGCGGTCACCGGCAGGGGCACGTTCAGGTCCTGGGCTGTCTGCAAGACGTTGCGCAGGTCCTTCTGGTGCAGCCGGACGCGGAACCCGGCCCGGAAGTTGCGGGAGAGCATCATCGGCGCCTTGGCTTCCATCACGTTGCTGCCTGCCAGGCCGCCGCGAATGGCGTTGAAGACCTTCTCCGGGTCGACGCCGGCCTTGGTGGACAGCACCAGCGCCTCGGCCAGCGCCTCGATGTTGGCTGCCACGATGATCTGGTTGGCCAGCTTGGTCACGCCGCCCGCGCCGATGTCGCCGGTCAGCACCACGTTGCTGCCCATGATCTTGAGCAGGTCGAAGTTCTGGTCGAAGATTTCCTGCTTACCGCCCACCATGATGGCCAGCGTCGCGTTGATTGCGCCGGGCTCTCCGCCGGAGACCGGGGCGTCCAGCATTTCCACGCCTTTCGCGGCACACTCGGCAGCGATGCGCTGGGAGACCAGCGGTGCGATGGAACTCATGTCGATGATCGTCTTGCCTGAGGATGCTCCCTCCAGCACGCCGTCGGGGCCAAGGATGGCCCTCTCGGAGTCGGCGGAGTCCGGCAGCATGGTGATTATCTTGTCGGTGGCGGCCGCCACTTCCTTGCTGGAAGAGGCCGGCGATGCTCCGTCGCCCACGACTTCTTCAACCGCCTCGCCAACGATGTCGTACACGGTCAGGTCGTAACCCGCTTTCAGCAGGTTGCGGGCCATGGGCTTTCCCATTATGCCCAGTCCAACGAATCCGATCTTTTCGGCCATCTCCGGGCCTCCTGACTATCGATTTAACGCCCCGAACGCACTGCCGGGAATGCCGAGGGGCGAGATGAATGTATCACACATCGTTCCCCTCTCCAACGCCGGGCGGGAACCGCAAATTCCCCTTCCCCCTCAGGGGGAGGCCCTTCGGCAGGCTCAGGAGGGGTGGGGGTGAAATCGCAGGCATCAGCAACTTTGCCTGCCGGAGGGGGACGCCCCCACCCTAACCCTCCTCCGGAGGGAGCAGGCCGCGGTTGCGCCGTATTGCGTCAACTTATACAATTACTCATCCGTGTATGTCGGATGCGATTGTGCGCCGACACCGTGTGTTTTCGTTTTCCGCACGAGTCCCTGCGATTTTGTCGTGGAATGACACCCGGACACTCTGCAAGGGGGAGCATCGTCCTATATGGATGCAAATAACATCAGAAACGTGGCCCTGCTTTCACATTCCGGTGCGGGCAAAACGTCGCTCTGTGAGGCGGCGCTGTTCAATACCAAGGCGGTGACTCGCCAGGGCAGAATCGAGGACGGTAACACCGTCTCCGATTACGAGCCCGAGGAAATCAAGCGGGGCGGCAGCATCCAGACCACCCTGATAGCCGTCAACGCCGAGAGCTGCAAGATCAACTTCCTGGATACTCCCGGTTACGACGACTTCCAGGGCGAGGTCGTCGGCGCTCTCCGGGTGGTGGAGGGAGCGGTCCTCATGGTCGATGCCACTTCCGGTGTCGACGTGGGAACCGAACGCGCCTGGAATTTGTGCGAGTCCGGCGGCCTGCCCCGGCTCATCGTCGTCAACAAGATGGACCGGGAAAACGCCGATTTCGACCGTAACGTGGCCGATATCCAGGCCACCTTCGGGCGTCAGTGCGTCCCCTTCCAGATCGCCATCGGCCAGGCCGATTCCTTCAAGGGCGTCGTCAACGTGGCCGACCCCAATGCCGAAGTTCCCGCCGACCTGGCGGACGAGGTGGAGAGCGCCCGTGAGCGGCTGATCGAAGCGGCCGCCGAGAGCGACGACGAGTTGGCGGACCGGTATCTCAGCGGCGAGGAACTCACTGCCGCTGAAATCGAAGCCGCCCTGCGCGGCGCCGTGCTGCAGGGGGAACTTGTCCCCATTCTGGCCGCCTCGGCCACCGCGAACATCTGCGTGGACGAAGTCCTCGCCATGACCCGTTCCTACCTGCCCTCGCCGGTCGATGGCGTGAAGCCGAAGCTGACCAGGGCCAATTCCGACGACGAGGTGCCCTTCGAAGCTGATTCAAACGCCCCCCTGGCCGCCTTTGTGTTCAAGACCACTGCCGATCCCTTCGTCGGAAAGCTGTCCCTGTTCCGCGTCTTCCAGGGCTCCATCAAGAGCAACTCGGAGGTGTGGGACGCCAACCAGGGTCAGTCCGAGCGGGTCGGTCAGCTCTACCTGCCCAAGGGCAAGAACCAGGAAAACCTCAGCGAGGTCACTGCCGGAGACATTGGCGCCGTGGGCAAGCTGTCCTCCACCATCACCGGCGACACCCTCTGCGCCAGGGACAACCAGGTCACCTTCGAACCCATCAGGATGCCCGTCGGCTACTACCGCGTAGCGGTTTCCCCGGCTTCCAAGGCCGATCTGGACAAGATGTCCCTGGCCCTCAGCCGTATCGTGGAAGAGGACCCGAGCCTCCAGATGTCCCGCAACGCCAGCACCAGCGAGACCCTGATCACCGGGCTGGGCGAGGCACAGATCGACGTCGCCATCGACAAGATCAAGCGAAAGTTCGGCGCTGACCTGAGGGTGAAGCTCCCCCGGGTGCCATACCGGGAGACCATCACCCGGACCACCCAGACCGAGTACCGCCACAAGAAGCAGTCCGGCGGTCACGGCCAGTTCGGTCATGTCCTCCTCCGGCTGGAACCCATGGACCGTGACCAGGGCTTCGAGTTCGGCAACGAGGTCGTCGGCGGCCGGGTTCCCAGGGAGTACATCCCCTCCGTCGAGAAGGGCGTGGTCAAGGCCATGGACGAGGGAGCGCTGGCAGGCTATCCCCTGGTTGACCTGAAGGCGGTCCTCTACGACGGGAGCTTCCACAGCGTGGACTCCTCCGGGATGTCCTTCGAGATCGCCAGCATCCAGGCCCTGAAGAAGGGGGTCAGCGAGGCCAGCCCCATACTGCTCGAGCCGGTGATGCGCCTGTCCGTCTCCGTACCCGAAGCCTATACCGGCGAGGTGATGAGCGACCTGAACGGGAAGCGGGGCCGCATCCTGGGCATGAACCCCCAGGACCGGGTCACCGTCATCGACGCCGAGGTGCCGCAGTCCGAGTTGCTGCGATACGCGCAGGACCTCAGGTCGCTGACCCAGGGGCGCGGCTCATATTCAATGGAGTACGACCATTACGAGCCGGTGCCCGCCAACCTCGAGCCCAGGGTCATCGAGGAGGCCAAGCGAATGCGGGAAGAGGAAGACTAGCTCTGCTGCCGCATCCGATTGACAAACGAGGGGGCAGGTCTCAAACCTGCCCCTTAACTCATCACGATATTAGGGAGTCAAGCATGGCCGAGGAAGTTCAGTGGGACGTGCGGCTTGAGGGTAGGGCCTGGGGGGGCCGAGGGGTTGTCCCGCTATTACCTGGTCCCAGAGAAGACCGAGATGGTTGAGGGAAAATTGTTTTGGAGCTAGGAGGACCGGCTTACTATGCTGGCCCTCCTGCTGGAGAATGTCGGCACCGCGCAGGCCGTTCGCATTGGCGACCCTGATGTGTGGCGGGCAGCCGTAGCAAACCTGCCTGCATCTTGAAACACCGCCGTCGCCGGTGCCGGTTACCGTGCCCCTGTGGCGGACGGCGGCTGATGTTGGCCGAGTCGGTTAGAACGCCCAACCCGGCTCGTACTCCCCGAACACCCCCCGGAACACGTCCATCATTTCGCCCAGCGTGGCGTACGACTTGACCGCGTCGATGAGCGGCGGCATCAGGTTCTCGTTGCCGCGGGCCGCAGCCTCAAGGGCGCGAAGCTTCTCCGCCACCTCGCGGTTGTCCCGGGTGCGGCGGACCTCATTGATGCCGTCAATCTGCATACGCTCGCCCTCGCGGTCTACCCGGAGCAGCGGGATGTCGGCCTCCTCGCCGGTGTTGTACTCGTTGACGCCGACGGTGATGCGCTCCCTGCGGTCCTCCTCCATCTGGTAGATATAGGCCGCGTCTGCGATCTCCCGTTGCAGGAAGCCGGTCTCCAGGGCGGGGATCACGCCGCCCACGTCCTCGATTCGGCGGAAGTAATCGTAGCTGCCCGACTCCAGCTGGTCGGTCATCACTTCCAAGAAATAGCTCCCCCCCAACGGGTCGACGGTGTCGGTCACGCCGGTCTCGTGGGCGATGATCTGCTGGGTGCGAAGGGCCTGGAGGGCAGCTTCCTCCGACGGCAGCGCCCATGCCTCGTCTTTGCTGTTGGTGTGCAGCGACTGGCAGCCGCCCAGCACGGCGGCCAGGGCCTGCAGCGAGACCCGGACCACGTTGTTCTCCGGTTGCTGCGCGGTCAGCGACTGCCCGGACGTCTGGGCATGGAAGCGCAGCTTGTGGGAGCGGGAGTCAGTGGCGCCGAATGTGTCTCTCAGCTCCTGTGCCCAGATACGGCGGGCGGCACGGAACTTGCCGATCTCTTCGAAGAAGTTGTTGTGCACGTTGAAGAAGAAGCTGAGCCTCGGGGCGAACTCGTCCACGTCCAGTCCCCGCTCCTGGGCGTGCCGGACGTACTCGAAACCGTCGGCGAGGGTGAACGCCAGCTCCTGCACTGCGTTCGACCCTGCCTCCCGGATGTGGTACCCGCTGATGCTGATCGGGTTCCAGCGGGGCACGTGGCGGGCGGCAAACTCCACGGTGTCGGTCACCAGGCGCATCGAAGGGGCCGGTGGGAAGATGTACTCGTTCTGGGCGATGTACTCCTTGAGAATGTCGTTCTGGATGGTCCCGCCGATCCGGTCCAGCGACGCGCCCTGCTTCTCGGCCAGGGCGATGTACATGGCCCAGATGATGGCGGCAGGGGCGTTGATGGTCATCGACGTGGTTACCTGGTCCAGCCGGATACCGTCGAACAGCGTCTCCATGTCGGCCAGCGACGACACGGCAACACCGCAGGTGCCGAACTCGCCGAACGCCCGGGGGTCGTCGGTGTCGTAGCCGTACAGGGTGGGCATGTCGAATGCCACCGACAGTCCGGTCTGCCCCTGGTCCAGCAGGAACTTGAACCTCTCGTTGGTCTCCTGCGGCCTTCCGAACCCGGCGAACATGCGCAGGGTCCACAGCCTGCCCCGGTAGCCGGAATCGTGGATGCCGCGCAGGTAGGGAAACTCGCCCGGCAGCCCAACCGATTCCATGTAGCCCTCGCGGGCGGTGTCGGCGGCGGTGTAGAGCTGATCAACGGGCAACTGGGAGGGCGTGCGGAACTCCGGGCGCCGCTGCGCCCCCGGGTCCTGGCGCTCCCGCCAGCTGGCGGTGCGTTCGTTGAGCTTCTGCAGTTCCTGGTCGGAAATCAAGGAGCAACCTCCGGAGGGTCCGTATTCGTGCATTACAGGATACCAGTTGGCGGTGGACTGGTGTTGACAATCAGACTTGCCCTGGCGCAAGTCTAGTCAGCCGTATCATTCAGTGTCAACGCGACCTTGCCCCGCCGTCCGGCAGGTGGTACAAATGGGCACCGGCTAGCGAATGGGCAGTCCGGTTTGGGAGTGAATATGAACGCCGACGAGGCCAGAAGGGAAGAAATCGCCAACGCAGGCAGGCGGCTCGATCAGTTTCTGCGGACTCTCGGCCCAGACGGCCTGGCGCGGCAGAGCGCCTGCGAGGGTTGGACGGTGGGCGATGTGATCGGTCACCTGATCGAACGCGGCAACCCAATACCCGACCAGATCGAGCGGGGACTGGCGGGCGACATTTCGGCCCCTCCCGATGCCCTAGACGACCCTCCGCCGAGCGAGGACCAGTTCCGTATCGACCTGGACCGCAGGGCCGTGGAGTTGCGGCAGAAACTGGGCGATGGACTGGTGCCGGAGTTTGCCCGCGTCAACCGGGAGTTCGATCGCGTCCTCGACCTGGTCCAGCCCGACGACTGGGACAAGCTCTGCTATCACCGGCTGAGGCCGGAGACCGTGCGCTCCAAGGTGGACATCCGCATAGCCGAGTTGGCAATGCACGAGTGGGACATCCACTGGGCCTTCGACCCTAACGCGTCCCTGATCGCGGACAGCCTGCCCGGCCTGGTCAGCGCTTCCGGCCGGGCCGTGCGGCGGGCCTTTCGTCCCGACACGTCGCGAGAGCGGGCGGTACGGTACCGGTTCGTCCTCAGCGGCCCCGGAGCGGAGTCGGTTGACGTGGTGCTGGCGCCGGAGGGCGCCGGGTTCGAGCTGGAGTCAACTGCTTCCGACCCTGATGTGGTCTTTCGCTGTTCCTCTGATACCTATTCGATGCTGATTTTCGGCCGCCTGAAACTCGGCCCCTCCATCGAGCAGGGCCTCGTTGATGCGGAAGGGGAAAGCCGGCTGGTGCAGCAGTTCATCGACGCTTTCGTGGGCGGGTAGTACCGATAAGGGCACCCATAAGGGGCGCCCCTGCACGAAGATAGTCTCCTGGTAGGGGCAACCCTTGTGGTTGCCCCGCATACTGCAACGGTTTCGATCCGCTAGTCCCCTATCCCCAGCTCTGCTTTCATGTCGGCGACGGCCTGGTTGCGGGTCTTGCGCTGCCACTGGGGCCGGGCGTTGATCGGCTCGTTGATGATCTCGGGGTCGATCTTCAGGGCAACGAAAACCGGGCCGGGTTGGGCCAGAATTTCCTCGATCTGGTTGGTGAAGTCCTCGAGGTTGTCGATGGCGTAGGTACGGGGATAGCCGCAGCCCTGCGCCACCACGTCGTATGCCATCACGTCGGCGTTGGGAACGGGCTGCCCCCCGGTCGTGGCGTAGACTCCGTTGTCCAGCATGAAGTGGTACAGGTTGCTGGGGGCCTTGTCTGCGATGGTGGGCAGCGCGCCCATGCCCATCAGCACGTCGCCCTCGGAGTCGAACAGCACCACCCGCTCGTCGGGCAGCGCCAGTGCCAGGCCCAGCGCGAAGGAGGCATGGCCCCCCATGGCCGGGTCGCCCAGCGGCAGGTCCCGGTCGGGCTGGTCGCTGATGCCGACCCAGAACCGGCCTCCCCGGCCTGGGATCACGACTGCGTTGCCGCGGTGCTTGTTGAATGCCTCCAGCATCTCGGCTGTCTTCATCATTTCGGTCACTTCCTTGGTCCAGTTCCTTCCTTGGGTGATTTCACTCCCACCCTAACCCTCCCCTCCCCTCCCAAATGGGGAGGGGACTGTCGTTACCGGCTCACGTTGAAGCCGTGGTACTCATCGCCCACCAGGACGGCTACCGGGCGCTTCTCCCTTGCCGCCTCTGCGAAGGCGATGGAAATCCGGTCGGCGTCCTCATCGGACTCGACCAGGTAATAGTTCACATTGAAGGCGTGCAGGAACCGCTCGGTGTAGAAGGCAGCGGTATCGTTTATCACGCCGTGGCGGGTCCACCCGCGGTAGCCCACCATCATCACGACGGGTATGTTCATGCCAATGGCCCAGCCGCGCAGCGAGTCGCCGGACTCCATCATCCCCGTGTTCTGGATCAGGATGACGGGCTTCTTGCCCCCGGCGGACAGCCCGGCGGCGGTGGAGAAGGCATGGCCCTCCCGGCTCACGGGCACCAGGTCGATGGTCGGTTCGTCGCGCATCAGCACGTAGAGAAAGTTTGTCTCGCTGTCCGGCAGCCACACCACGTGCGTGACGCCGTTGTTTTTCAGTTCCTGCAGCACCCTGGCGGGGCTGAGTTCTGCCATCGTGATTCTCCTTCCGGCTTATACCTGGTGTTGATACCGGGTTGATGTCGGGTTGATGTCGGCGCTGGCCTGCGTCAACGCCCAACAAGGGTATACCCGCAGGCGCACCGCGCGTCAACCCGCGATTGACAGTACCCCAGCCGTGGGCGAATATAGACGGCGATTGTCCCAGATTCATCGTCGCGTTTCGAGACTGACTTTCCAGGAGAATTGCATTGAAGGCAGCCGTTCTTTACGAACCTAAGACCCCATTGGTGATTGAAGACGTGGAGCTGGACGACCCCAAGGAAGGAGAGGTCCTGGTTAAGATTGGCGCAGCGGGCATTTGCCGCAGCGACCGCCATTTCATGCACGGCGACGCGCCGATTGCCCTGCCGGTAGTGCTGGGCCACGAGGGGGCTGGCACCGTCGAGGCCGTGGGCCCAGGCGTCACCTCGGTGCGCCCCGGCCAGCAGGTAATCCTGTCCTTCGTAACTGCCTGCGGACGCTGCAACTCGTGCCTTTCCGGTAACTCGCAGGTGTGCGACGTTCACATGTCCACAGGGCCGAACATGCTGGACGGCACCCAGCGCCTGCACAAGGGCGACACGCGCATCCACCACATGGGCAAGGTTGCCTGCTTCGCCGAGTACGCCGTGATACCCGAGATGGGCTGCGTCCCCATCGACATGCCCACACCCATGGCGCAGGCGGCCCTGATTGGCTGCTGCGTGCCCACCGGCGTGGGCGCGGTGGTGAACAGCGCCAAGGTCACTCCCGGCAGCTCCGTAGCCATCGTGGGATGCGGCGGCGTGGGAATCAACGTGATCATGGGCGCTGCCCTGGCCAACGCCACCACGATCATCGCCGTCGACCTGCGCGAGAGCCAGTTGGAGTTCGCCATGAGGTTCGGCGCAACCCACACCGTCAACGCCTCCGATGTCGATCCCGTGGAGCGGGTCAAGGAGCTGACGGGAGGCAAGGGAGCCGACTTCACCTTCGAGGTCGTGGGCGCCACTCAGACCATCAAGAACGCCTACGACATGACCGGGAAATCCGGCATCTGCACCCTGGTCGGCATCGCCCCGTTCGGCGCAGAGGCGCCACTGAACGCGGTGGACATGGTGAGGAATGAAAAGACGGTTCGCGGAACCTACTACGGCTCGACTCACGCCCGGGTGGACATGCCCAAGTTCACCGACCTTTACCACGCCGGCAAGCTGAACCTGGACGACCTGGTAGTACGCCGCTACACCCTGGACCAGATCAACGAAGCCTACGACGACATGGATAAGGGCGAAATCGGCCGCGGCGTGATCGTTTTCTAATCAGTTCCCTCTCCCTATGGGAGAGGGTTAGGGTGGGGGTGGGACGTTGCCTGCAAATGTGTTGAGGTATCTGCCGACCCGTGAATCGCAACATGAGCAACATAGCCATCAAACTGGTAGAGACCGAAGCGGACATGGAGGCGGCAGTAGGAATCCGTTTCCGTGTCTTCGTTGATGAGCAGTCCGTACCCCCGGAGATAGAGCTGGACGAGTACGACGCCCATGCCACCCACGCCGTGGCTGTCGAAGACGGCCAAGCCATCGGCACCGGACGAATGTACCTGGAAGGCGGCGCAGCCCGCATCGGCCGCATGGCCGTGGACCTGCCGCACCGCCGAAGAGGGGTGGGCGGCCTCATCCTCAGCTTCCTCGAGGAAGAGGCGCAGGCCCAAGGCGCGACCGAAATCGTCCTCCACGCCCAGGACTACGTCAAGGCGTTCTACGCTGCCCACGGCTACACCGAGCACGGCGACACGTTCATGGAGGCGGGCATCCTCCACGTCGAGATGCGGAAGGGAGCTTGATGCCAGAGACGCCTTTCGCGTTCCAAAAATCGGTTCTGCACCACGGCGATTGCCTTGTCTGGGTCAAGGAGCAATCGGGATGCTCCATTCACGCCGTAGTCACCGACCCGCCCTATGGCCTTTACGAGTATACCGAGGAACAGCAAACCAAGCTGCGAAACGGAAAGGGCGGAGTCTGGCGAATCCCACCGTCCTTTGACGGCAACGCGCGCTCGCCGCTGCCCCGCTTCACCACGCTGGACAACAAGCAACTTGCTGAAATTGGAGATTTCTTCTCGGTATGGGCCGATGCGCTGATGCCCGTGCTGGTTCCTGGCGCCAACGTCGTAGTGGCTTCCAATCCGCTGGTGTCCCATATAGTCGCTATGGCGCTGGCCCAGGCAGGACTGGAGCGGCGCGGCGAAATAATCCGGCTGACCATGACCATGCGGGGCGGCGACCGCCCCAAGGGAGCGCACGAAGAATTCAGCGAGGTCAGCGTGATGCCCCGGTCAATGTGGGAGCCGTGGCTGGTCTTTCGCAAGCCGTTGGAAGGGCGCGTTCAGGACAACCTGCGAAAGTGGAGTACGGGCGGTTTCCGCCGACCTAGCCCCGACAAGCCCTTCGGCGACGTAATCCCGTCCGCACCCACCAGAGCGCAGGAAAGGGAGCTTGCGCCGCATCCCAGCCTCAAACCGCAGGCGTTCCTGCGCCAGGTCCTGCGGGCGGTGTTGCCTCTTGGCGAGGGCGTTATCCTCGACCCCTTCGCCGGTTCAGGTTCCACTCTCGCTGCCGCCAACGCCGTCGGCTATCACAGCGTGGGTATCGAAAAAGACCGCGATTACTTCCTGGTGGCAAGGGAAGCAATTCCGCGCCTGACCGCCTATCCCGTCAGCCAGGCGGCCGGGAACGGTACACCCAGCTTTCCCGAAATCTTCTGATGCCATCACCCTGAGATTCTGCTTTCCACCACTATTTCAAACGGTATTTCATCCAGCGGCGGTTCCCCTATTTTTTCCATCAGCACGTCGCAGACTTCACAGTCATCCCATTCCGATCCAATGGGAACTTCGTGCATCCATACCTGCTCACATCCCGCATAGCGCCAAGTGTGGCCGTCCGGGAAACGGAAGGTAACATCAGGAGCGCATACATGGCCGACGCTAGTCGCTTCTTTCTGCATGTCCTACCTCGCTTCAATATCATCTCGAACGCATTTGTCTCTAAAGTGCTGAATATTTCCCCGGGCCAATTCTCGCAAATCTTTTCTGTTGAGGTATGCGCTTTCGATGGTCCCGTCCCCCGATGGCGAAGTAACGACTTGCAGCAGTTTTCTCTTATCGTTCACTTGCACCCATCCCCAATACGAGAACCCCTCTCTATTGTCTTTGTCCATTGTCGTGCATCGCACTACCCAGTTCTCCAACACATCTATGATACGATCCAAGGTGACTTCCGGTCTATCTCCAGCCCTTTCCCGACGAAAATGCCCGGAGATTCGCCATTCTCTGCCGTTAGCCGTGAATGGTTCCAGAAGCCACCGGGTTCCTGCTCCGCAGCAGAGGCTCATGCCTGTACCTTGTCGAGCATTCCTGACAACGGGCGCGGTTGTTAGGCGACGCCGGCGGGCTCAAGCACGGTCTCGATGACCTTGACCTCGATTTTGGCGATGTGGCTGGTGGGCTTGTCGCCGAGGGCCTTGCGCTCGTCGGACGCGAAATAGGCGGCTTCCTTCTCCGGAATCTCGTCGGCGCTGTTGAAGTTGCGAATCCAGATGAACTCGTTGCGGTCGGCGTTGACGAAAGTGGCCGAAATGGGCATTCCTATCTTGTCGTGAATCGGGCGAATCTCCTCGTCGAAGACCTTGAGCCAGGAGTCCATCATGCCCCGGTTGATGGTGTAAGTCCGCAGTTGAGCTACCATTTTCGTTCCTCTCTGTTCGTGATTTGTGATTCCCATTAGGATTTCGTAGGCGAAGGGTTCACCCCCTCCCTAACCTCCCCCTGAGGGGGAGGGAACGAAGGCAACTTACCGCTACGGCGAGGCCCTTACCCCAATGGGGAGGGGACTCTTCGCATGGGTTACTGTCTACGCCACCGCGTAGTGGTTCAAGGCGTCCTGGTCGAATGCCAGCCCCAGCCCCGGCTTGTCGGGCACTTCCAGGTTGCCGTCGACGAAGTCCGGGGTCTCTTCCCACAGCCGCAGCGACCACGGCATGTACTCCACGGTCAGGCCGTTGGGAATGGAGGCCATGAGCTGGATGTGTATTTCCGGCACCAGGTGGCTTACCACGGGCAGGTTGAACGCCTCGGCCATCGCCGCCACCTTGCGCCAGGGCGTGATGCCGCCCACCCGCAGCAGGTCGATCATCACGATGTCGACGGAGCGGTTCTCGATCAGCTGGCGGAAGGGGTTGACGCCATACACGTACTCCCCGGAGCAGATGGGCGTGTAGAGTGCGTCGGCCACCTTGGCCATACCCTGGTAGTCGTCGTGGGCCACGACGTCCTCGAGCCAGTACAGATGGTACTCCTCCACCCGCCGGCCCACGTCGATGGCGCGGTTGACGCTCCACAGCTGGTTGATGTCGCACATCAGGTCCACGTCGTCGCCGACGGCGTTGCGCAGAGTGCGGATTCGGTCGACTTCCCGGTTGGCCGATGACTCGGCGCCCATCTGGGTCTTCATCTGCCGGAAGCCCTTCTCCACCAGCATGGGGCCGATTTCGGCCAGGCGCTCCACGTTGACCGGGCGCATCAGCGCGCCGCTGGCGTAGGTGGGGACGCTATTGCGGTAGCCGCCCAGCAGGGACGCGACCGTCTGGTTCAGGGCCTTGCCCTTAATGTCCCAGAGAGCCATGTCGACGGCGGCCATGGCCATGGTGAGCAGTCCGCCGGGCCCGGCGCCGGAGGTGGCTTCCTGGAGCCTGGCGACGATGCCCTCGATCTCCATCGGGTCTTCACCAATGGTCATCTCAGCCAGGGCGTCCACCGAAGTTCGCAACGCCCCTGCAACCGGGCTGGCCGACAGCGCGGGCACGAAGGTGAGTCCCACGCCGTCTATCCCCTCGTCGGTTGTCATTTCCAGAGTGACGAAGGCGCGTTGACGCCCCGTGTCCGGCAGGCTGTTGGCCAGGGGATCGTCGGCGGGAGTGTGCAGGATGCGGGTCTGGTAGCCGGTGACTTTCATGGTCATCCATCCCAAGGCTTGATTCAACAGGCCCAGCGCGTAGTTGAGGATACGCCCCGATTTTACCGCAAATGCGGGCAGGCGGCATTTCCTTGCCTATGACAAGCACAGGTGGGACAATTTACAGTAATGAACCGCCGAAGACTCTTGGCCCGCCTGACCCGAGGCGCAGTTCACAATGTCGGCTTTCTGGAAATGGTTGACTTGGTTGGAGGCTTCGGATTCAGGCTCCTCCGGATCAATGGAAGTCATCACATTTTTGGGCGTCAAGGCATACCAAAGACTGTGAATCTCCAGCCGGACAGGGGCGATGCCAAACCGTATCAGATTCGGCAATTTCTCAGGTTAGTTGAGCAGAATGGCCTCTCTTTGGAGGATTCGGAGTGAAGGACTACCACATCAACATTTTCTACAGCGAAGAAGACCAGAGCTACATCGCCGACATACCCGACCTGGAGTATTGCTCGGCTTTCGGCGACACGCCCGAAGAAGCCCTAAGAGAGGTGCGAATTGCCCAAGTAGCCTGGCTTGAGGCGGCACAGGAATTGGGCAATCCCATCCCGTCCCCCAAGTACCGCCCCGCGATATATCAAGTATGAATCTATCTCCAGTGGAGGCAAGAATCAGATGGCCATCGACAACAACGACATCAAGGAACTGGTAAAGGAACGGTACGGCGCCCGCGCGCAGCGGGTCATCGAGCTCAGCCCGGTGGTGGAGCACGACGCCGGTGAGCACACGGATTCGTGCGGGTGCGGGCCGTCGGCGGCAGCGTGCTGCGGGCCTGAGGACCTGGATCATGCCATGCGGCTCTACAACGACGGCCAGTTGGCCGGACTGCCCGCGGAGTCGGTCGCGGCATCGGCCGGCTGCGGCAACCCCACGGCGCTGGCTGGCCTGCAACCCGGCGAACGGGTACTGGACCTGGGGTCCGGCGGCGGCATCGACTGCTTCCTCGCCGCGCAGCAGGTTGGGGAAACCGGGCGCGTAACGGGTCTGGACATGACTCCCTCAATGCTGGAGCTGGCCCGCAAGAACAAGGCGTCGCTGGGGCTGGAAAACGTGGAGTTCGTACAGGGCGAAATGGAGTCGATGCCCTTGCCCAGCGATTCCTACGACGTGATCATATCCAACTGCGTGGTCTGCCTGTCGCCGGACAAGGACTCGGTGTTCAGCGAGAGCTTCCGAGTGCTGGCTCCCGGCGGTCGCATCCACCTTTCCGACGTGCTGGCGCTCTCGCCCGAGGGCCCTGCGGTTACCGACGCGGACAGCTGGGTTTCCTGCGCCGCCGGAGCGGAGTACCACGAGGTGTACATCGACCGGATGCGCCGGGCTGGGTTCGTCGACATCGACGTGACCGGCGAGGGTATAGAGTTCTGGGACGAGTCCGAGAAGGCCACCTACACCAACACGGCCAGCTTCAAGGTAACCGCCAGGAAGCCTGCGTAGTTGAGGACGTTCAACGGTGGAGGGCGACTTACTGCTTCTGGCTGATACTCCTCTGGTGTTCAGCGTTCGCACCACTGCCAGGTATTGGGACAATTGGTTACGGCGAAGCGGCCAACAATGGCAGGTCGGGAAAGTGAAGTGACGGAGACTCTAATCGAGCCTGACGAGATTCGGTTTAGCAGGAGCGATCCGACTGTTCTCCTGTTTTATCGTTCAGAGCGACGTGGCCGGTGGCTTTGTGTCGTCGCAAAGAGGCTGAATGGAGAGGGGTTTCTCGTCACTGTATATCCTACAGGCGCGATCAAGAAGGGGGAATTGGCATGGAGGAAGTGAAGGTTTACTACGATCGAACTGGGAACACGTTGACGGTGTGGTTCGGAGACCCTCTGACTGAGGACATCTGCGAAGAGGTAGGGGAGGACCTCATTCTAATGAGAGATGCCGAGCAGCAGGTCCTGGGATTCGAGTTAATCAATTTTCTGCGCAGCCCCGCTCAGTGGAAATTGCCGGACAAAGTCCATGTGTCTGTAGAGACGTTCGACCCTCCGATCTAAGCCTTTTTCTGAGGAGTGCCACACAGATCAGGAATCCCCATTCTTGCTGAACCTCAATAGTACTTGAGGGTCTTGAAGGCCTCGGCGTACTTGAGGCCGACTTTGGCGGCCGTTGCGGCGCGGCCCATGGGAAAGTACTTCTCGGCGGCCTCGGGGGATACCTGGGATTTGTGGGCTTTGAGAGCTTCCACAGCGGTTTCGATGTAGCCATCCACGTCAACGAAGTGGTCCGAACCCTCGAGGCCGCCGACTATCCAGACCTCGCGTACCTTGTGCGGCTCAAGTCCCTCTTCCAGCAGCTCCGGGAAGGTGAGGCGGTCGCGGGCGGTGGGGAACACGGCGGCCAGCGTCGCCTCGCCGGTGGCGAGGTGGTCCGGGTGGCTGCCGTAGTAGCGGCTGTCGATATCGCGGGTGGGCGGTTCGGTGATGACGACGTGCGGGCGGTGGCGGCGAATTTCCCGCGCAATGTCCTTCCGCAACTGCAGGGTGGGTTCCAGGTAGGAGTCGGGGTAGCCCAGGAACACCACGTCCTTCAGTCCCAGCACCCCGGCCGACTCCTTCTGCTCTTCCGCGCGAATCTGCGCCAGCCGTTCGGCGGTCATTTCCGGGTCGTCGCTGCCCTTCGAGCCGTCGGTGCACAGCACCAGCACTACCTCCCAGCCCTCGGCGCACAGCTTGGCCAGGGTGGCGGCGCAGGTCCACTCCATGTCGTCGGCGTGGGCCATGACCACCATCGCCCTGCTGTACGGTTCTTCCCTCTCCGAATCCGCCATCTGTTCTTCCTCAAAGCGATTGATATGGACTGTAAAGCCGCGAAACAGGTTACCCCAAAAGGAAGGTCCGATTCCAGTTTCATTGCCGCTTTGGGAATGCGATGTTAGCCTTCCGGGTAGGGAACCAGGTTCCGGGAGGCAGTACGCATGGCCAGGCTGTGGGCGATGACGGTGGACTTCGACGCCGTAACGGTGGGGGACACTCTGCCCGTGCTTATCAAGTGGGAAACGGCGGAGTCCATCAATCGCTACGCCGCCCTGCACGGCGAGCAGGATGAAGAGGACACCGAAGGAGCGACCACGCTCCCGCGGCAGACCGTGGCTTCGTACATCCTCGAGTTGCTCAGCAAGGGCTTCCCCCGGGAGCGGCTGGACTCCGAAGGCAGCAGCGTGGATATTGAACACCTGAACGAAGTCGTCGCCAACGACACCATCAGCATGTCCGGCTCGGTGGTGGACAAGCGGACCGATGGCGGGCAGCGGGTGGTGGAATGCGCCGTTGCCGTGGACAACGACAGGGGAGAACCCGTCGCCCGCGCCCGCGCTGTGGTCAGCTTCTAAATCAGGGGCTACGCCTTTTCCCGAACGACCGGGTTGCTGAGTACCCCGATTCCCGGTATCTCCACCTCCACCAGGTCGCCGTCGTTCAGCCCGATGGTGACTCCGGTCGAGCCGGAGAATATCAGGTCCCCCGGCTGCAGCGTGATCTGCTGGCTGATGTAGCTGACTATCTCGGCGAAAGTGAACAGCATCTCCTCGGTGTAGCCGTGCTGCACCTCCTCGCCGTTGAGCCGGACGATCATTTCCAGAGCCTGCGGGTTGATATCCGTCTCGATCCACGGGCCGACCGGGGCGAAGGTATCCGCGCCCTTGGCCCGCCAGAAGGTCCAGTCGTCCTTTTGCCAGGCGCGCTCCGACACGTCGTTGCCGCAGGTGTAGCCGAAGATGTAGCTGCCCGCTTCCTGCGGGCTGACCCGGCGGCATGGCTTCCCTATGACCGCCACCGCCTCACCCTCGTAGTGGACCTCCCCGGCGGTGTCGTGGGGCAGGATGATGGTCTCGCCGGTGCCGGTCAGCGAGTTGCGCGCCTTGATCCACGGTTCGGGGTGCTCCGGGATGTGCGGGTCCTCGTCGCCCAGCACGCCGGCGGCGAACTCCAGGTGGTTGGCGAAGTTCAGGCCGGGCCCCCAGATCTCCTTGGGGTCGGTGGGCGCGAGGATCTTCACGTCCTCCAGCTTGCGTCGCTCGCCGCTGGCCTTGAAATCGGAGAATATGTCGCCATCGACCTCGACGATCTCGTCGCCCTCGACGACGCCGTGGGCAGTGTGGCCGTTGTGCTGGAACCTTGCGATTTTCATTGTCGTCGTCCTCGAATCTGAAAGTGGACTGTCATTCCAGGCGTTGGATCCCCGGGATGGAGTCGAAGCCACGATCATAGCTCAGAATTTGGGTAATTCCAGCAGACTGCATCATCGCAGCGTGCAGGGCGTCCCTGGCTGAGACACCCGGAAATGACAGAACGATGTCCCTCGCCTCGTGTAGCTCACTCATGCCATAGGAAAGAACTTGCACTACGATGTCGTCAAGAGTTGTGAACGCCTCGCCGATGGCATCGTGCCTCCCGATAGATGAAAATCTGTGGAGGATTTCCTGATAAACCTCTACATCAGTGACGAGTGCCTCGTGTACTGCCTTGAGCCGGTCAATTGCGTACGCGGCACGATCTCTGTTCGGGTGAGGGGCGCCCACAATATACTTTGGCACGTTGGAATCTACGAATATCAATCTTCGAAATATCCGTTGTCAAGGTAGCCCAACTCGATTTCCCGAAGCATCTGCTCAATATCAGCGGTGGGGGCGTTTACTTTACCGGCCTCGTAGATCGCCTGCCGCATGGCCTCGGCTGCCTCCGGGGCCTCAACCACGGCCTTTCGCAGAGACTCATTGACCCATTCCCCGATGGACATTCCCTTGATGCGGGCAATGCGCTCCACCTTTACGTAAATCAAGTGGTCTATTGGAACCGTATATTTGTCCTTCCAGCCTGCCATGATTCACCTGTCTATGGTCAGTGCAGCGGTAGTCCGCCCCTGAAAAAGTATATCCCCCTCTCGGTTAATGGTAAACGTCGGAGGATGCAGGCGAGACATAAACGCCTGCATCGCCTCATGGTTCTGTTATACAATACGAGGCTGACGTGAGGCCCCGAACAGGGGGCTGTTTTCTGTTGCGGAAGAGGAGCAATCGTGAAACTGGGATTCTTCGTTACCAACCAGTACCTGCCCGGCGAGTCCATGCCGGAAAAGATACAGGACAGCGTGGAGCAGGTGGCCGCGGCCCGGGATGCGGGGTTCAGCCTGATAGCCACCGGGCAGCATTACCTGGCGGCGCCGTACCAGATGAGCACGGTGTTTCCTTTGCTTTCCCGGCTCGCTGCCGAATCGGGCGACATGCAGGTGGCCGCCACCGTGCTGCTGTTGCCGCTGCACAGTCCCGTGGAGCTTGCGGAGAGCATCGCAACGCTGGACTGCATCACCGGCGGCCGGTTCGTCTTTGGTATCGGGCTAGGGTACAGGGACGAGGAGTACACGGCCTTCGGCGTCAAGCGCGAGGAGCGCGTCGGCCGCATGAACGAATCGCTGGACATCATCAAGCGGCTCTGGACCGAGGACGAGCTGGAGTACGAGGGTAAGTACTACACCATCCCGAAGACCCAGCTCATCACCCGCCCGGTACAGCAGCCCCACCCGCCCATCTGGGTAGCGGCCAACAACGACGTTGCCATCCGGAGGGCTGCGCGCTGGGGCTACCCGTGGCTGATCAACCCCCACGCCACGGTGCCCATGGTGGCCGACCAGTGGACGCGGTACACCGCGGCACTGGAATCGTACGGAAACGACGTGCCCGCCGACCTGCCCATGATGCGAGAGATGTACGTTGCCTCCGACCGGGAGACGGCCTACATCGAGAGCCAGCCGTACCTGGAGGGCAAGTACGCCGCCTATGCTTCGTGGGGGCAGGACAAGGCCCTGCCCGGCGAGGAATCGTTCAGCGTCCCCTACCAGGACCTGGCCAAAGACCGCTTCCTGCTGGGCTCACCGGACGACGTGGTGTCGGAACTGAAGCGCTACCGGGATGAGCTGGGCATCAACATGATGATCTTCCGGATGCAATGGCCCGGTATGCCCCAGGAGCAGGTGCTGAAGCAGATCGAGTTGCTGGGCCGCGAGGTCATCCCGCGGGTTGCGGACCTGTAGGACGCGCCGGAGGCTCGCAATGACCACCAAGACGCCCAAGTCAGGTGAAAGGCTGACCTACCATTACATTACGGACATTGACTACGCCGGTTTGGAATACGACCCGGACGAACCGGAGCCGTTGCCTGACGCTATGGAACAAGATCCCATACTGCGGGATTTCATGCACGTGCTGGCCGACCACTGCACCGAGTCCGACCGCAGCCCGGACAACTTTCTGAGCAGCAACACCATCCTTTGCTACGACCGCAACAACCTGAACGTGCGGGTGCAGCCGGATTGCTACTTGGCCTTCGGGGTGGACGTACGCGCTATCCGGCGACGGAAGATGTACTTGCCTTGGGAAGTGGGCAAGCCGCCGGACTTTGCGTTGGAAGTCGGTTCGGAAAGCACCAGCGAAAACGACATCGTCAGGAAACGGCGAAAGGAAACGGCGAATCTATGCCCAAATCGGCATCCCGGAATACTGGCGGTTCGACCCCACTGGCGGCGACTTGTACGGGCAGCCCTTGTCCGGCGAACTGCTTGCTGACGGCGAATACAGGCCCCTGGAGCTGACCACCGAACCCGATGGCGTTCTGAAAGGATACAGCCCGGTTCTGGGAATTTACCTGTGCTGGGATGCGGGAGTGCTGCTCTTCTACGATCCTGCAACTGAAACTTACCTGAGGAACTTGCGGCAAGAGAGAGCCCTGCGCCAGGCGGAGCAGGAACGGGCTCGGGCCGAATTAGAATCGGAACGGGCCAAATTGCAAGCAGAACGGGCGCGCATCAGCGAGTTGGAAGAGCAGCTGCGGCTGCGGCAGTCGGAGCAATAGTCTGCGCATGGCCTGTGTCGGCCCCACCTCAAAATTACGGCAGGTGTAAACGTGGTCCCACCCGGAGACATTGGCCCCATCCCCATTTGGGTTGGCGTTTACGTACTCTTTGTGCTGGCGGCAGCCGCTGGCGGCTACGCGATATACCAGCGGGTATTCAGGCTGGTGCTGCAGGGCAGGTCCGAGTACAGGTTCGACCGGCCCTGGGAACGGCTGTCGGGCGCGATGGCAATCGTGCTCGGCCAGAAGAAGGTGCTACAGCGCGTGCCCTTCGGCGACTGGGCCGGCCTGGGCCACGCCTCGATCTTCTGGGGCTTCCTCACCTTCATGCTGTCCTATGCCATCTTCATATTCGCTGCAGCGGCATGGAAGCCGTTCCCCGAATGGCTGCTCACCGAAACCGGGGCCAGAGTATACAGCAGCTACCTGGACATCCTGGCGACAATCCTGCTGGTGGTGCTCATCTGGGCGGCAGTGCGACGCTGGGTGGTCAGGCCGCGCAGGTTGAGCTTCGACCTGACCCGCAACCCCGACGCGATCATCATCGTCGGCATGATCGCGGGGCTGATGGCCTCCACCATCCTGACCCACAGCTTCTACGTGGCCGAGGGCGGCACCGGGCCGGAAGCGGACGTTATCATTGGCGGCGCACTCGGAAGGCTGTTCGTCGACGCCGGCATCAGCGAGTCGACGGCCAGCGTGCTGCAGGGCCTGTTCTGGTGGGTCCACTTCGCCATCATCCTGTTCTTCACCGTATACATCCCCTTCTCCAAGCACATGCACATGGTTGCGGCGCCAATCAACGCCTTCTTCCGCACGCTCGACTCCCGGGGCGCCCTCCCGGCGATGGATCTGGAAAACGCCGAGCGTTTCGGGGCGTCAAGGGTGCAGGACTTCACCTGGAAGCAGTTGCTGGACGGGTACGCCTGCGCCGTGTGCGGCCGCTGCTCCGACGTATGCCCGGCCAACATAACGGGCAAGCTCCTCTCCCCGATGCACATCGTCGAGAACCTGAAAGACCACATGATCGAGATCGGACACCAGGGACCGAGGGACCCTGAACATACCGAGCCGTCTCCCATCCTGAACAACGCCATCCCCGAGACCGCGATCTGGGACTGCCTGAACTGCGGCGCCTGCATGGAGGAGTGCCCGGTTACGGTGGAGCACGTCCCCACGATCATGGACATGAGGCGCTACATGGTGCTTGAGGAGTCCAACGCTCCCGAGACAGCCATGAACGCCCTGATCAGCCTGGAGCAGCGCGGTCACCCGTGGCGGGGCACGCAGTTCTCCCGCACCGACTGGGCCGAGGGGCTGGAGGTGCCGACGCTTGCCGAAAAGCCGGACGCGGAGGTCTTGTTCTGGGTGGGCTGCACCCCGGCTCTGGAGCAGCGCAGCCAGGCCGTCGCCCGGTCCATGGTCAAGGTGCTGAAGTCGGCGAAGGTCGACTTCGCCATCCTCGGCGACGAGGAAACCTGCACCGGCGACCCGGCACGGCGAATGGGCAACGAATACCTGTTCCAGATCATGGCGGCCCAGAACATCGAGACGCTCAACAGCTACAACGTGAAGAGGGTGGTGACCATCTGCCCCCACTGCTTCAACACCATCAAGAACGAGTACCCGCAACTGGGCGGGGATTTCGAAGTCCTGCACTACAGCCAGTTCGTTGACGGCCTGATCAAGGAGGGCAGGATCAGGCCGGTGAAGATGATGGACGTCACCGTGGCCTATCACGACTCATGCTTCCTGGGCCGCCACAACGGCGTGTATGATGAACCGAGGAACGTCGCGAGAGCCATACCGGGTCTCAAGTTGGTGGAGATGGAGGGCCGCTGCCGCCAGCGTGGGTTCTGCTGCGGAGCAGGCGGCGGCCACATGTGGATCGAGGAGAGCCAGGGGCAGCGTGTGAACCACGCCCGCACGGACCACTTCATCGAGACGCAGGCGCAGACGGTCGGCGTTTCCTGCCCCTTCTGCCTCCAGATGATGACGGAAGGAATTCAGTCCAAGGGCCTTGATGGGGAGAAGGAATCCAAAGACGTCCTGGAATTGCTGTCGGAAAGCCTGGAAGCCTGACCCGGAATCGTTCCAAGCCGTATCCTTATCAAGGCTGTGCATCCGCTGGGGCACAAGGGTTAGCGAGAAGAAGGAGAAGAGATGTCGCCAATCGACCAGGTGACGATCGTCCGCCGGTGCAGCGTCTGCTCCACCGAAATCGAGACGATCACGGTGAAGAAGGACAACATGATGCTCTCCTCCAGGGCCCTGTTGTGGTGCCCTAGTTGCGGGGCCGAGCGCCCCGAGAGGCGCGATATCGTGGACCGGCTTGAGACCATCCGCCAGGAACAGGCCTCCTACCCGCAATCCCAGATGGCCGTGCCTTTCGGTACGCCGCCGGGGCGCTGATATGACCACGCCTTCGGAAGAACAGGAAATTGCCTCTGTGGCATTGGTGCTGACCGGCAATCTATTCTTCATTCCTCGCATCGAGTCCGCTGCTATTCGCTCGGGTCTGGAAGCGGTCTACGGCAATTCCGCCTCAGGACTGCTGAGGTCTACAGCGGGTCGGGACATCGCCCTTGCTCTCATTGACCTGGAAACGGAGGAGGAAGCGTGGACCGAGGGCGTAGCCGTCCTCTCCGAGGCACTGAAGCGGACGGACGGAACCGGGGGCATGACGCCGCTGATCGCCTACGGCCCCCACGGCGACGCCGAGACCTTGCGGAAGGCCCGGTCGCTGGGCTGCGACGCCGTGCTTACGAAACGCGATTTCTCCTCACGCCTGCTGGAGCTGATGAAGACCAGGGGTGAGTCGGTCGTTTCTTCATAGGTAGTAACCGGCGAAAATGATCTGGTCTTTGGCCGAAAAGCGTTTCTTATTCTTCCCAGAGTCGGATATATCCGGTACTCCGAAAGACGTGGGCATAGAATACGAAGATGTCTTCCTGGAGACTGCGGACGGGCTGACCATACACGGCTGGTTCCTGCCCGCTCCCGGATGGGCGGGAAGGTATACGCAGACCTGGCTGTGGTTTCACGGCAACGGCGGCAATGTCGGAACCCGGGTCGGCCAGCTCGAGCGGGCCCGCAACCTCCTGGGTGTCCACCAGTTTATCTTCGACTACAGGGGCTATGGACGGAGCGAAGGTAAGCCCACCGAGCGCGGTACCTATCTGGACGCCCGCGCCGCTCTCGACTACCTGAAACGCCGCCCCGGAGTCAATCCGGGGCGCATCGTCTACTTCGGACACTCCCTCGGCGCAGCGGTGGCAATCGAGCTGGCCGTGGCTCATTCTCCCTTCGGGATGGCCCTCATCGGGCCATTCTCGTCAATTCAGGACATGGCCAAGATGACGCTTCCCATCCCGCTGGCAGGATGGATGGTCAGGGGACACTACAACTCCCTGAAGCGCATACCACGAGTGAAGACTCCCTTGCTGGTCCTCCATGCCGAGCTTGATGAGATCGTGCCCCACGAGCAGGGGATGAAGCTCTACCAGGCGGCGAACCGTCCCAAGCGCTTCGTAACCCTCACGGGCGCTTCCCACAACAACGTCCAGCACGTCGCCGAGGAAGCATTGGCCAGCGCCTTGGTGGAGTTCAGGGACGGGCTGGCCACAGGAGACGTTGCTCGCGGCTACACTCCGCTGATGATCTCGCTCTGAACGTCCAGCAATTCCATGTCGTGCCGAAAGTCCTCGACAAAGTTGAGCACGCTTGACAGCATGGCATCCGCGTGGCCCCGTTCGTTGCTGATGCAACTGACTCCCAGCGTAAGGCGCTGACGTAGATCAGCGTCCCCGACCTCCGCCACCGCCACATTGAACCTGTTGCGTATCCTGTCGGACAAAGAACGCGAAATCTGCCGCTTCTCCTTGAGACTTGAGACCTCGTGCAGGTGAAACGTCAGTCTGCAAACTCCTACGTGCAATCTCATACCTCCGAATGCCTTGAGTAGATGGAGGATTGTACGCACCAATGTAGTTTCGATTGTGTGCTATATTTGGAGCAAACTCCGTTTGCTCCACCAGGAAACGAGCGCGACTTCCGTGAAGTCGCTGTGCATACCAGAAACCGAGGACGTTTGAAGCTATGACCGGCGACCCGTTTGCCGCGGAAGTGCCACGTTCCGAAGTCCCGGAAGTAGTCGTTAGCCGTTTGCCCCAGTACCTGCGAATCCTCAACCGCCTGATGGAAGACGGTATCATGGTGGTGAGTTCCCAGCAATTGGGCGAGAAACTACAGGTAACCCCGGCCCAGATCCGCAAGGACCTCAGCTACTTCGGACGCTTTGGCAAGCAGGGGCGGGGATACAGCGTGCACGACCTCCTCGACCGCCTTCGTCAGATACTGGGTGTCAACGCCTACTGGAACGTCGCCGTAGTCGGGGTGGGCCGGCTGGGACGCGCCATCGTCAACTATCCGGGGTTCACTCCCGACGGCTTTCACCTCGTGGCGGCGTTCGACGTTAACCAGGATGTTATCGGCGAGGACGTAGGCGGGTTGACCGTCCACTCGCTCGACGACCTGAGGAAGGTCGTCACGGAACGGAAAATAAGCATCGCCATCGTGGCCGTGCCGGTCTCTCACACCCAGGAGGTCGTAGACCAGCTGGTGGCCTGTGGCATCCGGGCCATCCTGAACTATGCCCCCATAATTCCCCATGTCCGGGAGGGCGTGAGAATCCGGAACATCGACCCGGTACTCTCCCTCCAGTCAATGACCTACTACATCAACAGCGCCAACGAGGACTGATCGACCACTTACCTCCGAAAGCAGTGGCCCAGCCATGCGGCTGGGCCTTTCTTCGTTACGGATGTGCAGGAGCACGGATGGCCACTAGCCGCTGCTCACGGTAGGAGGCAACTGCCCGCTGCCTGCGCGCGGGCGGCGTCGACGGACGGTGTCCAGGCGCGCCTGGGCCCTCCGCAGTGACGCAAGGGCCCGTTCCATTTGCATCTCGGTCGGCCTGCTGGCGATCCGCTCCTGTGCGCGGCGCATCGCTTCCTGCGCCCTTTCCTCGTTGATTTCCTCCGAGCGCTCGCAGGCATCAGCCAGGATTATGACCCGGTCGCCGAGCACTTCCATGAACCCGCCCGTCACGGCAAAGTAGGTGTCCGAGCCGCCCTTGCGGATGGTCAATTCTCCGGGCTGCAGCATGGTCATCAGCGGCGCGTGTCGCGGCAGGATCCCCAGCTGACCATCGACGCCGGGGGCGATCAGCATGTCCACTTCCTCGCCGTAGACCTGCCGTTCAGCGGTGGTTATTTCCAGCATCATCGGCATGGCGGCCTACCCCTGTGCGCGGATTCCCTCTGCCTTCTCAATCGCCTCGTCGATTGTGCCCACCATGTAGAAGGCCTGCTCGGGGAGGTCGTCGTGCTGGCCGTCCAGGATTTCCTGGAAGCCCCGGACAGTCTCTCGCAAAGGCACGTACTTGCCTGGCTGGCTGGTAAAGGTTTCGGCGACGAAGAACGGCTGAGTCAGGAACCGCTGAATCTTGCGGGCCCGGAACACCGTCAGCTTGTCTTCCTCGGACAGCTCTTCGATTCCCAGAATGGCGATGATGTCCTGCAACTCACGATACCGCTGCAACACCTGCTGAACGCCGCGGGCCAGCCGGTAGTGCTCCTCGCCGACGATCCGCGGCTCCAGGATACGGGAGTAGCTGGCGAGGGGGTCCACCGCGGGGTAGAGCGCCTGCGCGGCCAGCGAACGCTCCAGCGACACAACGCCGTCCAGGTGACCGAAGGTGGTGACAATACCGGGGTCGGTGTAGTCGTCCGCGGGCACGTAGATGGCCTGGAAGGAGGTGATGGACCCGCCGCGGGTGGATGTGATTCTCTCCTGCAGGGCGCCCATTTCGGTGGAGAGGGTCGGCTGGTAGCCCACCGCCGACGGCATCCGGCCCAGCAGCGCGGACACTTCCATGCCTGCCAGGATGTAGCGGTAGATGTTGTCGACGAACAGCAGCACGTCCTGGTTCTGCTCGTCGCGGAAGTATTCGCTCATGGTCAGTCCGGTGAGACCGATGCGGGCCCGAACGCCGGGGGACTCGTTCATTTGCCCGAAGACGAGCACCGTACTGGAAAGCACGCCTGAGTCCTGCATTTCGTGCCAGAGGTCGTTGCCCTCGCGGGAGCGCTCGCCCACTCCGGCGAAGACCGACACGCCCTGGTGCACCGCGCCGATGTTACGGATCAGTTCCTGGATGATGACGGTCTTGCCCACGCCGGCGCCGCCGTAAGCCCCAATCTTGCCGCCCTTCATGAAGGGGGTTATCAGGTCGAACACCTTGATGCCGGTCTCCAGAATCTCGATCGAAGGGCTCTGGTCATCGAAGGTGGGCGGGTCCCGGTGGATGGGCCACCGCAGCGGAGTCTCGACCGGCCCCAGGTTGTCCAGGGGAGTCCCGGTTACGTCAAACAGCCGTCCCAAGGTCTCCGGACCAACCGGCACGGAAACGCGTTCGCCGGTGTCGTTGACCTCAACGCCCCTTGCCAGCCCGTCGGTGGCCCCCAGGGCCAGGCAGCGCACCCAGTTGTTGCCAATGTGCTGCTGCACTTCCAGCACCAGCCGTTCGCCGTTGTTGTCCACTTCCACTGCGTCAAAGAGGTTCGGCAATTCGTCAGCAGGGAACTCGATGTCAACAACGGTGCCGATTACCTGTACGATTCTGCCGGTAGCCATCACTTTCTCCTGAGACCGGGATGAGTGCTATGGGGCAGGAACTATGCCCGCAAATAGAGCGCGCGAGGGTCGATGCTCACTGCCTCGTTATCCATATCCAGAGTAATCTTGAACCGTTGCATCATGTCCGCGCCGATGACCAGCTCCTCGGCCAGGTCGTCTGCTACGTAGAAGGCATGGTTCAGGGTAGTGCCGTCTACGGCAACATCCAGGTTAATGATCTGGTCTACCGTGAACCCCTCACTGGCGTCGGCAAACATAAAGCGTATCGGAGTCGCGGTCATCAAGGTGTCGCCCAGGATTTCGGCAATGTCCCGCCGAACAAAGGATGCCCCAGCCCCTGTATCGTACAGGGATCTGACCGTATCGCTGGCGCGAGGTCCCGTAACGGTGTATTCCTTGATGATAATGCCCACGGCTACCCCTCCAGGACGGCCATGCCGCCCACGAGGTCGAGGAGCTCGTTGGTGATGCTCTCCTGGCGCAGCTTGTTCATCACCAGGGTCAGGTCTTCGCCGAGCTGCTTGGCGTTGTCGGTGGCGTTCCGCATGGCGACCATGCGCGCCGACTGCTCGCTGGCAATCGACTCCAGCAGGGCATGATACATCTGCATCTCGACAAATCGGGGAAGCAGGCTGCGGAGCACCACGAGGTTATCGGGTTCGTAGATGTAACCCACCCGTTCCGCCCCCGTCAGTTCCGAGGGCGTTATGGGCAGCAGCTTTTCCACTACGGGCGTCTGGGACAGGGTGGAGTTGAAACGGGTATACCCTACGTACACCTCATCGGCCTGCCGCTCCGCATAGGCGTCTACCAGCAGATCGGATATGGCCACCGTGTCCAGCACCGTCGGCGTCTCACCCAGGTCGGTGAAAACAGCGCGCAGGTCGCTGCCGGAACGCACCATGAAATCCCGTCCCTTCCTTCCCACGGCGGTGACCTGAACGGGAACCTGCTGCTCCAGTATGAACTGGCCCACCCTGCGGTTGAGATTGGCGTGCATTCCTCCGCAGAGACCCCTGTCCGGGCTGATCACCAGTAGGGAGACGTTCTCCACCGGCCTCACCTGCAGGAGCGGCTGTGAAGCCGACACGTCATCCGTCGGTTGCGCGGCCAGGTGGGCGATGACTTCCTGGATCTTCTCAGCGTAGGGACGGCCCTGCAATACCGAGTTCTGGGCGCGCCGCATCTTGGACGCAGCGATCAACGACATGGCGTTGGTCACCTTTCCGGTGTTTTCCACGCTCCTGATGCGGCGGCGTATGTCTCTGACGCTGGGCATTGTCTCTGTCTATCCTGTCGAATAGTCCTTGATGGTATGGCCGGTTTGAGGACGCCCTCACCCTAACCCTCTCCCGGAGGGAGAGAGAACTTGGGAGGACACCCTGTTAGATGCCGAAGGTCGACTTGTAGTCGGCAATCACCTGGTTCAGCTTCCCGTCGGTCTCATCGGTGATGTCATTCGTTTCCCGGATACTCTCCAGGATGTCCGGGTGGCTGCTGGACACGTGGCGAAGCAAGCCGTCCTCGAACTCTGCGGTGCGATCCAGAGGCACGTCCTCCATGGCGCCCGAGTTGACGGCGAAGAGGATCACGACCTCCTGTTCCAGGGACAAAGGCACGTACTGAGCCTGCTTCAGCACCTCGGTGGCCAGCTGCCCTCGCGCCAGCTGGGCACGGGTGGTGGCATCCAGGTCGGCCGTTCCGAACTGGGCGAAGGTGGCCAGCTCGCGGTACTGAGCCAGGTCGAGACGCAGCCTGCCCGCCACCTTTCGGATGGCACGGGTCTGGGCCGCGCCGCCCACCCGGGACACCGAGAGACCAACGTTCACCGCGGGACGGATACCCGCGTTGAACAACTCCGGCTCCAGGTATATCTGCCCGTCGGTGATGGAAATGACGTTAGTGGGAATGTAGGCCGACACGTCGCCCGCCTGCGTTTCGATGATCGGCAGCGCCGTGATGGACCCGCCGCCGTGCTCTTCGTCCAGCCTGGCGGACCGCTCCAGCAACCGGCTGTGCAGGTAGAAAACGTCGCCGGGGTAGGCTTCGCGCCCGGCAGGGCGGCGCAGCAGCAGCGACATCTGGCGGTAGGCCCAGGCGTGCTTGGTCAGGTCATCGTAGACGATGAGCACGTCCTTGCCCTGGTCCATGAACTCTTCCGCCATGGCGCAACCGGCGTAGGGGGCCAGGTACTGCAGCGGGGCGGAGTCCGAGGCGCCGGCAGTGACCACGATGGTATGCCCCATGGCGTCCGCTTCTTCCAGCGATCCCACCACCTGGGCCACCTTGCCCTGCTTCTGCCCGATGGCGACGTAGATGCAGATCAGGTCGCCGCCCTTCTGGTTAATGATGGAGTCCACGGCGATGGCGGTCTTCCCGGTGGAGCGGTCGCCGATGATCAGTTCCCGCTGGCCGCGCCCGATGGGGATCATCGAGTCAATGGCCTTGATGCCGGTCTGCACCGGGGTGTCCACCGACTGGCGGACCACCACGTTGGGGGCCACGGTTTCGGCGGAGCGTGTTCCGCTGGTGTTGACTGCGCCCCTGCCGTCGAGGGGCCGGCCCAGCGGGTCGACAACGCGGCCGATCAGCCCGTCGCCCACCGGCACTTCAATGATGCGCCCGGTCGAACGCACCCGGTCCCCTTCCTTCACAGCGTTCGGATCACCCAGGATCGCGGCGCCCACCAGGTCCGCCTCCAGGTTGAGCGCCAATCCCAGGATGTCGTTCCCGAAATCAAGCAACTCGTTGGAGCGCACTCCCTGCAGGCCCTGAATGCTGGCGATGCCGTCGCCGACCTGGACCACAGTGCCGACGTCCACCAGGGTCAGGTCGCCGCCGAATTCTTCGATTTGGCGCTTGATCAGCGATACTATGTCCTGTCCCCTGGTTGCCATTGCGGGTTCTCCTTGCCCGGTGATTTGGTGCTATTAGCAAATTCGGAGACGACCTGTTCCCTCGCCCCCGACTTGTTATCCCTGTTGCCTTCAGTATGCGGACGGAGGTTTTCCCGCCCTTGATTCACGGGCCTTAACGGGAACTGATGATCAACTGCTCCCTCAGTCCATTCAGCCTCGACCGTGCGCTACCGTCCAGCAGACGGTCGCCGATCTGGATGATCAGGCCGCCGAGTATGGCGTCGTCCACGCGGGCGGTCACCACCACTTCCCGGCCGATCAGGTCGGCCACGAAAGCGGTTATGCGCTCCAGCTCGGCCTCCTCAAGCGGCACCGCCGTTGTGACTTCCACCCTCTGACGCCCCTCCTGGCGGTCCAGCAACTCCGAGAACTCGTTGCAGGCTTCTCCCACCGCGTCGACCAGCCCCCTAGCGACCAGGAGGTTGACCATGTTGCGGACCATCGGATTGACGCCGCCGAGCACCGATTCAACCGCGTGCTGCTTGTCTTCAGCGGATACTCCGGCGTGACTGAGAAGCGCGCAGAAGCCGGCATCGTCAAACGCCTCGGCCACCAGGGCCATATCCTGGCCCCACTGGTCGGCCTCGCCCTGTTCCTGGGCGAGTTCAAAGACCGCCTGACCGTACCGCCTGCCTGACACCCTCTGTGGCATTGATGCCCTCACCCTAACCCTCTCCCATGAGGAGAGGGAACTATTAGCAACCCTCCCTCATGGGGAGAAGGGGAACTATGAGCCGCTAACCCCGGCGCAGGGTTTCGCCTTCTTCCAGCACCTGGGCGATCAGGTCCTCGTGGGCCTGCCGGTCGAGGGAGCGGCGCATAACCCTTTCGGCTGCTGTCAGCGCGAGGTCGCTGAAGTTGGCCCGGACTTCCTCGATGGCTGCGTCCCGTTCCCGTTGAATGTCGGACTGGGCCCTTGAGACGAATGTTTCCGCCTCATTCCGGGCCCTCTCCATTTCCTCGGCGCGGAAGCGTTCTGCCGCCTCCCGGGCCAGGTCCATGATGCGCTGGGCCTCCCGGCGAGCCTCGACCAGCTGTTCCTCTACCGCCGCCTGGGAAGAGGCGGCCTGTTCGCGCGCGCGCTCCGAGGCTTCCAGGCTTTCCCGAATGCGGTCGGCCCGCTGGTCCATGAGGCGGAGTATGGGTTTGTACGCAAAAGCGAACAGGATCCCCAGGACCAGCAGGAAATTGACGAGGTAGATCAGCAGGCTTGGGAGGTGAACTCCCAATGTCTCCATAATTCGCTCTCAGCCGTGCTAGAAGATGAAGCCGATCATGATCGTGGCCACCAGGGCGTAAATGCCCAGCGCCTCGGCAAAGGCGATGCCCAGGATCATGTTGGTCTGGATGTTGCCGGTCGCCTCCGGGTTGCGGCCGATGGCGCTCATGGCCGACGCCCCCAGGATGCCGATGCCGATGCCGGGGCCAATAAGCCCCAGGCCGATGGCGATGCCGGCGCCCAGCAGCTTGGCTGCGTCCGCTTCAATTTGCAGCAGCGGTAGGTTCAACAGTGCCGAAAGGATTTCCATTTCCCCTCCTTGGGTAGTTCCTCAAGTATAAGTGTTGCGGAACGAATTAGTCCTGTCGTGAGGCGTAGATAGCGAAAATCCCGCCCAGTGCCGCAGCGGCAATTCCCAGCGTGCCGATTACCATTCCCAGTACTATGACTTCCATACGTTTGCCCTCTCAGAAAATCCCCTCTCTTCCCATTGTTCCCTCCCCCTCAGGGGGAGGGCTAGGGTGGGGGTGAATTCCGTGATTGAATCTGCCTAGTGGTGTTCCTCGTGTCCCTCGTGTTCGTGAGCTGTCATTGCGATGGCCGCGAACACCAGGGTCAGACCGGCGAAGATCAGTCCCTGGATGAGGCCGACCAGCAACTCCAAGCCATAGACACCCACCGTTGCCACGAATGGGACCAGGAAGGCCGACATCAGCACCAGGATCTCTCCCGCCGTCATGTTGCCGAACAGGCGGAAGGTGAAGCTGATCAGGCGGACGAATTCGCTGAAAGCCTCCAGCGGCCCCACGAAGAAGAAGTCCAGCAGGCCCTGAAAGGCATCGAGCATCCTGAACTGGAAGAGAGCGCCCATGCCCGCCGCCAGGCTCCGTACCCGGATGAACTTCCCGAAGTAGCCGATGCCCAGCATTTTGATGCCCAGGAACTCGACGAAGACAAACGAGATGATCGCCAGCGCCAGCGGCATGTTGATGTCGGTGCCCGCCGGGCGCAGCAGGTGAATCTCGACCTTCCCATCGGTCATGAACCCAAGCGCGGGATAGAAGGGAAGCAGCCCGATCCAGGCGTTGATGACAACGAAAAGGAAGATGCTGGCAATCACCGGAAGCAGCATCCGCGAGCGGGCAGGGCCCACGGTACCTTCGACGAAGCGCAGCAGGCCCTCGATGACGATTTCGCAGAAGTTCTGGAAGCGGCCTGGCACCATGCTGGCGCGACGCGCGCCGAGGACGAAAATCAGCACCAGGATGACGCTGGCAATCCAGCACGAAAGCAGGGTGTTGGTGATGATGAAGTTGGTGCCCAGGAAGGGGCCTTCCTCGTACACCTCTTTCTCGTGCTCGTCCAGTCCCTCCTCGCCGTACTTGTGCTTTGTGTGCTCAGCGTGGAGGAAATCGAGATAGTGGTCGCGGGAGCCACCGGGAGCGACCACCTGTGGAGGAAGGTGTACTGCGGGCTTGCTGACGAAAGGACCTTCGGCGGTCTCTCCGGCTGCTTTGGCCGCCGGGTCCTGTACCAAGCCTGCGCCAATGGCTCCGGTGATGAGCCCGGCAATGAACAAAGCGGCGATGACCAGAAGGCCGCCTAGCAGCAGACCCTTGCTCACCGGGAAATATCTCCGTCGGAATCGGATTTTCCGGTTGTGGAACTGTTGTTAAACAGGGGAAGCACCATCTTGTAGAGACCGTAAAATGCCGCCACCGTACCGATTAGGACTCCCAACAGGGTGAAGAGTGGCGTGAGGCCGGAAAGCCGGTCCAGCCAGATTCCGCCAACTGCGCCGACGACGATGCACATGGCCACATACCAGCCCAGCCCCAAGAGTCGCAGCGCGATGAGCCGTCGATCCATACAACCGCTCAAACGGCTGGGATGGTATCACCAGCCGTGGGATATGTCAATCCGATTTCCGTAATCGGCGACTCTCCAGTCCAACCCGGACGAGCCGGTCCGGCAACCTGACAATCCTCGACAGTCGCACCGGCCGGACTTCCGCGCAGCCCCTGCGATTGCAGAAACGCGAGCGGCCCCGGCGGGAAGCGTCGGGGCCGATGGTTCTTCTGATTCACGCTGGCACTGCCGGTTCTTGGGGTGCCCCGTTCCAGGCTCAACTACCTGTTTCCGAAATCCTCGAGGTCGAGAGAATCAATGAAGTCGGTGAAGGCGGACATGCCCTCCAGTTCCTCCTCCTTGACCTCACCCCGTGGCTCGGCGGGCGCCGGTTCCACTTCTTCAGCCTGCCCTGCAGGGCGACCTTCCTTGTCCAGCTGAATGCCTGCCTTGTCCAGCACCGACTCGTTGGCGAATATGGGCACTTTTGCCCGCACCGCCAACGCGACGGCGTCGCTGGGCCGGCAGTCTATGTCCTCGCTTTGTCCGTTTACGTCAATGGTGATGGTGGCGAAGAAGGTATCGTTCTGCAGGTCATTCACCAGTATGTGGCGGATGGACCCGCCAAGCTTGTCGATGACTTCCCGGAGAAGGTCGTGGGTCAGAGGGCGGGGAACACTCAGGTCCTGGAGCTTCACCGCGATCGCGTCCGCCTCTGCGGGGCCAATCCAGATGGGAAGGTAGCGGTCGGAGTCATTCTCCCTGAGAATGACCACCCTCTGGTAATTCATCGGACTCACGCGGATGCTGTCAACAGTCATCTGTTTCATTACCGTCGCCTCCGAATAAGTCCAAGTCCAAGATGGGAGAAAATTGTATTCCGGTGCCAAATTCCATGTCAACCCGAACCGACGCCGCGGCAGAGCTATCGCATATGAATTGCAACCCCGTCACTCCGGCGAAAGCCGGAGTCCAGAATGTGCGGGATGCCGGATTTTTGGATGCTAACTGCCTGGTTCGGCCACTGGATTCCGGCTTTCGCCGGAATGACGGACATTACCCCGCTCCTATGCGATTGCCCTGCCGCGGCGGCAGGGCCGCCGGGGCTGTCCTGAGCCCTCCACCGGGGCAAGGAGGAGGGGCAACAGTGATACCGTTGCCCCTTGATGGCGTTGGCCTTTGGGTTGTTCCGGCGGATGTGGCGCTGCGGGAACTGCCGGATTTGCCGGCTCTGCGCCAAGGTCCTCCCCTTTTGCAGAGGGGCACGAGCGTCCCGGCTTCCTAGTGCACAGGCTCCGGCTCGCTGAAGTACTGCGAGGTCAGAGTGGCCGTGGCCGGACCTGAAAGCACGTCGATTCCGCGGCGCACTGCAGCAGTGACGTTGGTGAGTTCCTGCTCCAGAGTCCGCAGGCTGCGGAGCGCATAGGCGTCAGCCTCGGACCGGCTGCTGTTGGCCTGGTTCTCGGCCTGCTCCACCATTCTCCGGGAGCGGTCTTCGGCGTCGCGAAGGATGTTCATGGCCCGCTGTTCCGCCTGGAGCAGCAAGTCGTGCTTGTCCAGCCGCTCCCGGTAGTCTTCCTCGGCCTGGGCCTTGGTGCGGCGGGCGTCGGTCTGGGCCAGGCTGATGATGTGGTCCTTCTGCGCCAGCACTTCTTCGGCCGCCCGTATTTCCTTGGGCACGGACAGTCGAAGCTGGTCGACCAGTTCCATGGCCTTGGTCCGGTCCACCAGGATGTGGCCGCCCGCGCGGGCTGCCTTGCTGGTGTCTATCAGGGTCTCCAGCTTGTCGATAACGTTAATGATATCTATGATAACCCCCTCTCCCGGTCACTACCCTTCGACCGGATTTCCAAATTTCGAATACAGCGCTTCCGCCACATTGGGAGGAACCATCTCCCTGATGTCTCCGCCTAGCCTGGCAACCTCCTTCAAAAGACTGGCGCTCACAAAGACAAAGTCCTGTGAGGTCATAAAGCAGACCAGGTCCACTTCGGGCTCCAGTTTGCTGTTCATGAAGGCCATCTCGAATTCGTACTCAAAGTCGTAACCGCTGCGCAGGCCCCGGACGATTACCCCCGCGCCTATCTCTCTCGCGAAGCGGACCGTCAGTCCCGAGTACTTGACCACTCTCACGTTCGACAGATGCGAACTTGCGTCTTCAAACAGCGCGACCCTCTCATCGGTGTCGAACAGCAGACTCTTCGATGGAGTGTCGTAAACTGCAACGACAACCTCGTCGAACAGCCGCGAAGCTCGCGCCGCGATGTCCAGGTGCCCCACGGTGACCGGGTCGAAGCTACCCGGGTAGAGTGCAGTCACCATGCCGGTTCAGCCATCCGTCCGTGTTTTTGAGTGTATTTCACTGTCTTCCTAGTTCCGGTCGTCAGGTTCATTCCGGTAGAAGGACACCGCGTTGTCGCCATACTGGCGGAATACGACCCGCCGCAGGGTTCCGTATGCCGCCCTGAGCTCCGTTTGCCTCGAATGCCCCGCGACCACCATTCCGTCGGCGGTCAGCAGGCGCTGCCGGCCGCCGATTGCCTCCATAACCTGGTGGAAGGCGCCCATGCGATACGGGGGGTCCAGCATGACCAGACCGTAGCCCCCGGGTAGCGCCGGGAGCGCCCTTGCAGCGTCGGCCTGCCGTACCTCGGCAATGTCCCCGAAGCCGGTACTTACCAGATTGTCGCGCACTACCCCGGCCTGTCTCCGGTCTTTCTCAACGAAGTCGGCCCAGGCTGCGCCACGGCTCAGAGCTTCGATTCCGAGGCTGCCGGTCCCCGCGAAGAGGTCCAGCACGCGCCGGTCGAAGTACTGCTCTTCTTCCAGAATGTTAAAGATCGCCGCCCTTACGCGTTCGGTGGTGGGGCGAACGCCCGCTGTCGCCGCGCCCTTCAGGCGCCTGCCGCGGGCCTCCCCGCCGCCTATCCGCATTGCTGGGGCACCAGGAAATTATACAAGCTGACCTTTCCTCATCATATATAAACAGATACAAATTTTATCAAGTTTAAGAAATTTCCTAGAAGTAGGCGAGAAAATTGCCAGCCAGGCCAGGAGCGGACGGGCATCAAACGACAACGAAATTGCTCCGTCCTCACGGCGATTCAAGTTGACGCTCACAGGGTGCTGTGCTAACATCCGGCGCACGGTGCGGGACGATTCCGAGTAAGGCCATGGACGCCCCGGACGTACTCCGGTTCAATGCAACTGCCGCAAATTCCCGGCCTCTGGCGCCGTCTCACCTGTCGGAAGCTGGGCAAGCCGGGACGATTTGGGGGATCTCAAAATCAATGACCTTACGCCAGAGCTTGGCCGGCTTTGCCCCTGACAGGGACACGGTAATCACCGTGGGCGTTTTCGACGGTGTGCACCTCGGCCACCGTCATCTGCTTGAATACCTGATAGACTGGGCCGGTTCCAACTGTTCCCCCACCGTCCTCACCTTTTCCAACCGCCCGGTGACCGTTTTCCGGCCCGGCACCTTCCCCAGCTACCTTACCACACCCGACCATAAGGTTGCCCTCCTCAGGGAAGCCGGAGTCGAGGGTGTCGTTCCCCTCGAATTTACCCAGGAGCTTTCCCAGGTTTCCGCCCGCGAGTTCGCCGAGTATCTTTCCGGTCCGGTGCGCATGAAGGGCCTGGTTCTGGGGCCGGACTCTGCCCTCGGCAAGGGGCGGGAAGGGGACCTGGACTACATGAAGCAGGAAGGGGAGCGCCTGGGTTTCTGGGTCCGGTCGGTCCCTCCCCTCGAAGTCAACGGCCAGCCGGTGAAGAGCCGGGTCATTCGCGAGGCTCTCGTAGCCGGGGACGTTGCCGGCGGCAGTGCGCTGCTGGGCCGCAACCACACCCTGAGCGGCAAGGTCGTGGTCGGTGACCAGCGCGGTCGCACCCTGGGCTTTCCCACAGCCAATATCGACGTCTACCCCGGCCTCCTCTGGCCGGGAGACGGAATCTACGCGACCTGGGCCCATTTCGGAGGCGAGCGACACGTCTCGGCTACTTCCATTGGCGTAAGGCCAACCTTCGGTCTCACCCAGAGACTCGTGGAAGTCTACGTGATGGACTTCAGCGGCGACCTCTACGGCCAGCAACTTACTGTCGAATTCGTCCAGAAAGTGCGCAACCAGGAGACCTTCGCCGACATTGACACCCTGATCGAGCGGATTGGCCAGGACGTTTCGGAGTCCCGGACGGTGTTGGCCAGGACCGGTTAGAGCCGACTGGAAAAAGGAGAGGAATTGCTGGACCCCGAAACTCTGAACACCATCGTGAACCGGGGCGTGAGCGACATCATCTCCCGCGAAGAGTTCACGCGGCTCCTCCAACTGGGCCGCCCTTTGCGCCTCAAGATGGGATTCGACCCCAGTCGGCCCGATATCCACCTCGGTCACGTAGTCGGCCTCCGCAAACTGCGCCAGTTGCAGGACCTTGGCCACCAGGTGATCCTCATCGTCGGAGACTGGACTGCCCAGATCGGCGACCCCAGCGGGCAATCGGCCACCCGCCCCATGCTCACCCACGAGCAGGTGATGGAGAACGCCCAGTCTTACCTCAGGCAGTTCTTCAAGGTGGTGGACGAGGACCGCACCCAGGTGGTCCAGCAAAGCGAATGGTTCGGAAAGTTCACCCTGGCCGACGTCATCGGCCTGACCGGCCGCTTTACCGTGGCCCAGTTCCTGCAGCGTGCCGACTTCGCCCAGCGCTACGCCGAGCAGAGGCCCATTGCCATCACCGAACTGCTCTACCCGCTGCTCCAGGCCTACGATTCCGTAGTCATCGAATCGGACGTGGAATTCGGCGGCACGGACCAGATGTTCAACCTGCTCGTCGGGCGCGAGCTACAGGGAATGATGGGCCAGACTCCGCAGCAGTGCTTCATGATGCCCATTCTCGTCGGCACCGACGGTGTCCAGAAGATGAGCAAGAGCTTGGACAACTATGTCGCCGTGGACGAGCCTCCCGAGGACATGTATGGCAAGATAATGTCCATCGACGACACCCAGATTGCCCGGTACTTCGAGCTGCTGACCGACCTGCCGTCGGCTGCACTCTCAGACCTGGAGCGCGACCTGGAACAGGACTCGGTCAACCCAATGGATCACAAGAAGCGGCTGGCGTGGGACATCACTCGCCAGTTCCACGACTCGGCTGCGGCTGACGCTGCCCAGGCCCGCTTCGAGCGCGTGGTGCAGGGACGCAGCCTGCCTGACGAGATGCCGGAGATTTCGATAAAGCAGTTGAAGGAACGGCTACCTCAGCCTGATGATAATGCTGGTGTGAGCAGCAACCTCACCTTAATGGCGACTAGAGACGGAGGCAGTGTAGATACTTTTGGCGCCCGGTGTGACCTACTGCTAGTGGCTACTGGCATGGCTGCTAGCAATGCTGAGGCTAGACGGTTAATTTCTCAGGGTGCGGTCGAGCTAATACGTCAATCTGGGGAGATCGAACGTTGGAGTGATCCCCGGGCTAATGTAAATGTGAGCATCGGTGATGCGTTACGCGCGGGCCGCCGCCGATTCGTCCGAATTGTCGAGTAGCTGGCGCAATACCAGTCCTCGCCGTTCTCAGGGCGAGGAATCCCCGTTGCCGTTCTGCCGTCGAAGCCTGTCGTTCTCTGCCCTCAGTTCTTCGATGGTCTGCTGGAGGTTTCGTATGAGTTCGCTCTGGCCGTTGCCCTGATTTCTGTCATTGCTCAGAACGGCGGCCATCAGGGCCATCAGCTCATGGTGGCGGCGCTCCGCTGCCTCAGCATCCTGGCGTCGTTCCTCTCGGCGGCGTTCCTCATCTTGACGGCGTTCTTCCTGCTGTCGATTTTCCGCCTGCCGGCGCGCTCTGAGGTCAAAGTAACTGGACAGCATTTGTGGCACTCCCACGACGGCGAGCATAATTGCGATATATGCTCCCGCCTGCAGGTATTGCAGGGTAGACCATTGTTCCATCGCCCGAATTATACCCGGCAGGTTGCTGATAGGCCCTTCGGTTCTTGATTTCCCATCCGGGGAAAGGATTAGCAGTCGGAATCCCCGTTGCCGTTCTGCCGTCGAAGCCCGTCGTTCTCTGCCCTCAGCTCTTCGATGGTCTGCTGGAGATTTCGTATGAGTTCGCTCTGGCCGTTGCCCTGATTTCTGTCGCTGCTCAGGGCGGCGACCATCAGGGCCATCAGTTCATGGTGGCGGCGCTCCGTTGCCTCAGCATCCTGACGGCGGCGCTCTTCATCCTGTCGGCGTTCCTCACGGCGGCGCTCTTCATCTTGACGGCGTTCCTCACGACGACGCTCCTCCTGCCGCTCTTCCGCCTGTCGGCGCGCTCTGAGGTCGAAGTAACCGGACAGCATTTGCGGCACTCCCACGACGGCGAGCATAATTGCGATATATGCTCCCGCCTGCAGGTATTGCAGGGTAGACCATTCTTCCATTGCCGCCATTATACCCGACAGGCTGCTGAAGGACTCCGAAATGACGACTCCCTCTTCCCAGCGCAAGCCACCCTTGGCACAGCAGAGGCCGCACAGCGCTACTCATCACGGGGTGACGGTTGAGGACCCGTGGCACTGGCTGCGAGACCCTCAATATCCGAACGTAGCCGACCCCGATATCCTGGCCTACCTCGAGGCCGAGAACGCCTATTTCGAAGCCTTTATGTCGCCTCGTGGCGAGATGGTGGACGAGATCTTCGAGGAGATCAAGGCGAGGCAGCAGCCGGACCTGTCCAGCGTTCCGTGGAGGCGTGGCGACTGGCACTACCAGTGGAGCTTCCGGGAGGGGAGCCAGTACCGCGTCTGGCAGCGCTGGCCAGCTGGCGACGAAGGTGGGCGGGAAGGCCCGACAGCCGGAGCAGAGACCATCCTGGACGAGCCGGCCCTTGCCTCCGATGTCGAATACTTCCGCCTCGGCTCCATGTCGGTCAGCAACAACGGGCGCCTCATGGGTTACAGCACCGACACCGACGGTTCCGAGCGGTTCAGGATGCAGATCAAGGACCTGGAAACCGGCGACCTGATGGATGAGGTCATCGAGAACACAACGGGAAGCCTGGTCTGGTCGACTGATGACTCTTCTTTCCTGTATACCGTTGTCGATGAGAACTGGCGCCCCTGGCAGATACGCCGTCATGTGTTAGGGCAACCCGTTGACGATGACCCGGTCATATACGAGGAGGCCGATCCCGGCTTTTTCGTGGGAATGATTCCCTCCACTTCCCGGGAGTACATCATCATCGGCACCGGCGACCACATCACGTCCGAGGTGCGGCTGCTACCTGCGTCCGCTCCCACCTCCACCCCGGTCCTGGTCTCGCCCCGCCGCACCGGCCACGAGTATTCGGTGGACCACCAGGGCGATCGCTTCGTGATCCGCACCAACGACACCCACAAGAACACTCGGCTGGCGACGGCGCCTGCCCACGACCCTTCCGAAGATTCATGGGAACCCTTGGTGGACCCATCCGACGAATACTACATCAGGAACTTCAAAGCGTTTGAAGACTTCATCGCTGTGGAGGAGCGCGTGGGTGGCCTTGACCAGGTGCGGCTGATCGACCGCTCCGGCAACTCCCGCTACATTTCCTTCCCGGAGTCCGCCTACACTGTTGGCCTTGAGACCAACCCGGAGTTCCGTACCGGTACCCTGCGCCTCGAATACTCGTCGATGGTTACGCCGACAACCGTGTTCGACTATCACGTAGACGCCGAAGAGCTCGAGGTCCGCAAGGTGCAGCAAATCCCAAGCGGCTACGACCCCTCCGCCTACACCACGGAACGGGTGGTCGCCACCGCCCGCGATGGCGCCCAGGTGCCCGTGTCTGTCGTGCGCCGGAGGGACACCCCCGTGGACGGCAGCGCGCCGATATACCTCTATGGGTACGGCGCCTACGGCTTCGCTTTTCCGCCGTCATTTTCCACTACCAGGCTCTCGCTGTTGGACCGCGGGTTCATGGTCGCTATCGCTCATATACGGGGCGGCGACGACCTGGGCTATCATTGGTATGAAGCAGGCAAACTGGACCGGCGCACCAACACCTTCAACGACTTCGTCGATGCGGCCCGAGGGCTGATCGACCGCGGATACGGAGCGCAGGGCCGCATCGCCATAGCCGGGGGCAGCGCAGGCGGGCAGCTGATGGGCGCTGTGGTGAACCAGGCGCCTGAACTCTGGGGCGCCGTGGCAGCCCATGTCCCCTTCGTGGACGCGCTGAACACGATGCTGGACGACACCCTGCCCCTTACTCCCATCGAGTGGCCGGAGTGGGGTAACCCGATCGAAGACAAGACGTCTTTCGAATACATAAGGTCATATTCCCCCTATGACCAGCTCGAAGCGAGGGACTATCCGCCCATGCTGGTAACCGCAGGACTGAACGATCCCAGGGTGACCTACTGGGAGCCGGCGAAGTATGTGGCGAAGATGCGGGCCATCAAGACCGACAGCAACACCCTGCTTCTGAAGACCAACATGGGGGCCGGACACGGCGGCAGATCGGGAAGGTATGACCGGCTTTACGAAGTGGCCGAGGAGTATGCCTTCATGCTCGTAAGCTTGGGGCTGGCTGACTGATACGCAGCTTCCGTGCCGTGGCTGGGTGTCCATTAGGCTAATGGTCTCGCATGGGCCTAAAATACGTGCTATCGGCCAAAAATCAGGACTTGGAAGCTATTTCAAAAGAACTTTTGGGGCCAATTGGCGGACTTCTTCGCATCAGCCTTTCACCCCCACCCCAACCCTCCCACTGAGGGGAAGAGGGCTTTTGAGATAACTTCTTAACCGTCCGGCATTGAGGGGCAGCGGATGAGCCAGCACCATGGGACCAGCGCCATTCCATGGCGGGAGTGGAACGAAGAAGCTTTTGCCGCGGCCAGGACGGAGGGCAAGCCGGTCCTGCTCACCTTGGGCGCCACCTGGTGCCACTGGTGCCATGTGATGGACGAGCAGGCTTATTCCGACCAGAGGGTCATCGACCTGGTCATCGACCAGTTCATCCCGGTGCGCGTCGATGTGGACCAGCGCCCCGACATATCCCTGCGCTACAACCAGGGGACTTACCCGTCGGTGGTCGTCCTCACGGGCTACGGTGAGTTCCTCACCGGCAGGCCCTACACGCCTGCCGACGAAATGGCCGAACTTCTGCGCCAAGTATCCTCCGGTGAGTTCGTCCCCGAACAGGACGCCCAGCGCGCTTCCACTCGCCAACCAGCTTCCGAGGCCACCGTCGATGCGGTAATGGGACGGCTCCAGGACCTCTACGACGGACAGTTCGGCGGATTCGGGATAGAGCCGAAACAGCCGCCTTGGGAGGCCCTGCGCTTTCTCTCAGCCCGTTACGGCCATACCGGCGACCGCTCGGTTCTGAGAATGGTAAATACAACGATGGAAGGGATGTGGAACGGAATCTACGACCACAGGGACCAGGGGTTCTTTCGCTACGCCGTAAGCCGGGACTGGAAGGTGCCGCACTACGAGAAGATGCTGGTTACCAACGCCAGCCTGGCCATGGCCTTCCTGGAGGGTTACCAGATCACCGCAAGGCGGGGCTTCAGGACGGCGGTTGAGGGAATACTCCGGTACATGCTCAGCACCCTGTACAGTCGCGGAGACGGTCTGTTCTTCGCCAGCCAGGATGCCGACGAGCCTTTCTACCAGAAGTCCTGGAAGGACCGCGCCGTCGCCGAGCCGCCTCCCATCGACCGCACCTTCTATGCCGGGTGGAACGCCCTGGCCTGCCAGGCCCTGATCCAGGCGAGTGATGTGCTGGGCAACGGCTCATATCGGCAGTTCGGCATCGACGCCCTCGACCGGCTGTGGAACAGCAGTTGGACCCAGGAGGGAGGACTGTGCCGCCGCGCGGGCATTCCTGGCGACGCTTCTCCGGTCCTGACCGACCAGGTCGAGTTCCTGCGCGCCTGGCTGGCCCTGTACCAGTCCACGGGAGACCCCGACAAGCTGGAACGGGCCGTTGCGGTAGCCGCGACTACCCGGCGACTCTTCGGCGCAGCCGGTGGCGGGTGCTATGACACCACTCCGCCCCACTCATTCGAGGCGAGGCTGCTCCCTCAGGAGCAGCCGGTGAGGGATAACGCCGTATGGGCCGAGGCGCTTCAGACCCTGGCATACCTGACCGGCGATACCGCGTACGCCGCTCAGGCTTTCGCTGCCCTCGATGCTTTCGAGTCCGTGGTGCCGGGCAGGAGCTACCTGGGCAGCCATGACTCCCGGCGCATGGAGGAGGACGAGGAAATCCTGTTCCTGCCGGCCGGGTCGGCCTGGGGTCGTGCCCGGGATATGCAGACCAACGGGCCGGTCAGCTTGGTCATAGTCGGCGACTCTTCAGATCCGGCCTGGTCTCGTCTGCACCGCGCCGCACTCCGGGTCTACGCTCCGCATCGGATAGTCGAGCCGCTCGACACAGTCCGCGACTCCGCCAAGATCAGTCAGCGAGGATTCCCTATCGATCGCGCTCCGGCATTGTACGCGTGCATGGGAGAACGCTGCCTCGCCCCCATCACCACGCCCCAGGCTGTGCGGGAAATGGCGCGCTCCCGTACCTGGGCCACGGGTCAGTTCCAGAACGCGTAATCGGGGCTGAACCGGACCCCGATTCCACTAAGAAACTATCTCAAAACAGGTGAGTTGCTTTCTCGGCGTTTTCTCTGCACTAGCTTTTCACCCCCACCCTAGCCCTCCCCCTCAAGGGGGAGGGGACTTTTGAGAGCCTGTTGACGATCTTTGGAATATGTTAGGTTGAGGCATTACCAAGGCAGAGCGATCATGTCTCATTCCTATCCCAGCGACATCAGCCGGGAGCAATTTGCCCGGATTCTTCCCTTTTTGGAATCGGCCCGCCGTCGGACCAAGCCCCGCACCGTGGATCTGTACGACGTTTTCTGCGGGGTGCTCTACCTTCTGAAGAGCGGGTGTCAGTGGCGGATGCTCCCTGCGGACTTTCCCGACTGGCGTACCTGCTACAAGTATTTCCGCCAATGGAGTGAGCGTCCCGGCCCGGAGAAAGAGTCAATTCTGGAGCAGGTCTTAAAAAAAATTGGTTGGCGCGGCCCGACAAAACAATGGTCGGACAGAGCAGACCAGCTTCTGCATCGTGGACACCCAGAGCGTAAGGAACACCGACAGTGCCGGGAGCAAGGGCTATGACCCGGGCAAGAAGGTGTCCGGGGTCAAGCGCCATATCGCTGTGGACACGCAAGGATTGCCCCATGCGATTGATGTGACCACCGCCGATGTTACCGACCGGGCTGGGGCATTAGCGATGTTTTCCCGGAGCCGGGCCACGCTGAACCAGGTGCAGAAGGTGTTGGTCGACGGGGGTTACAGCGGAGAGCCTTTTGCTGCGGCGGTGCAGAACCTGTTGGGAGCTTCGGTGGAGGTAGTGAAACGCAAGGAACTGCATACCTTCGTGGTGCTGCCGAAACGATGGGTGGTGGAACGGTCTTTCGGTTGGCTGGATAAGTGCCGCCGCCTCTGGAAGAACTGCGAGAGAGAGCTCAATACCAGTCTGCAAATGGTGGTTCTAGCCTTCGCGGTGCTAATCCTGAAGAGATCGTCAACAGGCTCTCAGATAGTCGCTCATACCTGTTACTCCCAAACCCGGGCGGCCAGGGAGATCGCCCCCAGGGCTGCGGGAAAGCCCGCGTACCCTCCCGTCTGCATCAGCACTTCCACCATCTCCTCCTTGGAGAATCCCACGCGAGGGCCGGCTTGCAGGAAGTTGCGGAGTTGGGACTCAGCCCTGAGGGCTGTCAGCGCGGCGGTAGAGCAGACCACCCGCGACTTCAGATCGAGACCTGGCCGGAAGAAGATTTCTCCGAATGCAAACTGGAAGGTCAGAAGCCGCATATCCGGCGCCAGATCATCGACGCCGCCGATATAGCCGCCCCGGTCCTCGGTGCCCATCAGCTTTTCCCGCAGTTCCCGGCCACGGGCCTCCATTTCCTCCAGGCTGAGTTCCGGCACCTCGGTCTGCGGCACCTCAATCCCACGCTCGCGGAACGCCTCGTGGGCCATCTCAAGGGAGTTGACCGCCGAGGGAAACCCGGCGTAGATGGAGCAATGCACCGGCACCTCCTGTATCTCCTCGGCGCTCATCCCCATGTTCAGCGCGCTATGGACGTAGGTCTGGAACTGGGACAGACGCTGAAGGGAGGTCAGTACGGACAGCGTGGCCAGCATCCGATAGCGGATGTCCAGCCCAGGACGGGACCACACCGCTCCGAATATCGACTCGCCGGTATAGTTCCTGAGACCGGGTATGTTGGCCACTGCCCTCGGACGCTCCCGCGCCGGGTAGGTGCCGTGCTGAAGCTTTTCCCGGATCTCGTTGCCCTTCCGCCTCAGTTCCTCTCGGCTGCTCATCTCGTTCCTCCAATACCGGAATGCGCAAATTGCGGCCCAGTATACCCCATGACGGTCGCAGCGAAGCGCCCGGTCATGGGACAGAACGCAACGGTGTTAGAATACTCCGCAGCGACAACTGTTGGAGTGGCTGAATATGAACGTTAACGATGCAGTGGCCCGTATCCTGAAGACAGAGGGAGTGGAATGGGTTTCCTGCTTTCCTTCCAACAACCTGATCGAATCCGTGGCGGCAGAGGGGATCCGGACCGTTCTGTTCCGGCAGGAACGCGGCGCCCTGATGGCCGCCGACGGCTACAGCAGGATGAACGACCGCCGCAAGTTCGGCGTGGCTATCACCCAGGGCGGCCCCGGTTCGGAGAACTCTCACGGCGGCATCGCCCAGGCCTTCTCCGACAACATCCCGATCCTGTACCTGGCGGGCGGGCCAGCGTTGGGCCAGTACGCCGTGCGGCCCAACTTCTCGCCGGTGCGGTCCTACCAGTCGGTGTCGAAGCACGCCGAGGTGATCACAGCGCCGGGGCAGGTGGCGGCGACAATGCGGCGCGCCTTCCACCACCTGCGCAACGGCCGGCCCGGGCCGGTGATCGTGGAGATTCCCGCCGACGTGGGCGGGCAGGAAGTGCCGGACGCGGCTCTGAATTACCAGCCGCCCAAGCGTCTGCCCCAGTCGCCATCGCGTGGCGACGTGGCGGAAGCGGCGCGGCTGTTGCTGAACGCCCGCAAGCCGGTAATCTGGTCGGGGATGGGCGTACTCTTTTCCCAGGCCACCGGGGAACTGCGGGAACTGGCCGAACTCACCCAGATTCCCGTCTATACCACCATGCCCGGCAAGTCGTCCTTCGATGAACGGCACCCGCTGTCGCTGGGCGCGGGCAGCGGCGCGACCTCCCTGCCGGCCCGCAGGTGGATCCAGGAGTCGGACGTGCTCTTGGCAGTGGGTTCCAGCATGACCCGTACCAGCTACGGGCAGCCAATACCCGACGGCAAGGTCATCATCCACAACGTCGAGAGCATCGAGGACATCAACAAGGACTTCTACGCGGATGTCGGACTTCCCGGCGACGCCAGGCTCACCATGCAGGCCCTGATAGACGAGGTGAAAGGTCAGGTCGGAGAGGCGGGCCGGCCCGCCAACGGAGTCGCCGAGGAGATCGCTGAAATCCGCAAGGGCTGGCTGGCCGAATGGACTCCGCTTCTAGAGACCGACGAAGTCCCAATCGGCACGTACCGCGTAATCAACGAGCTGGAAAAGAACCTGGACCGGGAGAACAGCGTGGTGACCCACGATGCCGGTGCTCCCCGGGACTCCATCATCCCCTTCTACACTGCCACCACGCCCCACAGCTACATCGGCTGGGGCAAGTCCACGCACCTGGGCTACGGCATTCCGCTGATGATCGGGGCCAAGATGGCCGACCCCAACCGTTTCTGCCTGAACTTCATGGGAGACGGCGCCTTCGGCATGTCGGGCCTGGACATCGAGACCTCGGTGCGGGCGGGCGCGCCCATCACCACCATCGTGCTGAACAACGGCGGCATGGCGACCTACCCGGGCGGCTATCCCGTGGCCAACGAGCTTTTCGGACTGACCCGCATGGGCGGCGATTACGCCAAGATCGCCGAGGGCATGGGCGCTGTGGGGATCACCGTCACCCAGCCGTCGGAAGTCGGCCCGGCGCTGGTGCGAGCCCAGCAACTCAACCGCGACGGCCGCACCGTGCTGCTGGACATTCACACCAACCTGGAGGGCCGCAAGTCCACATACTAAATTTCACATGGATGCACAGGATAAACAGGATTGGGCCTTAATCCAATCGGAATATCCTGTGTATCCTGTCCATCCATGTTTAATGAATTGGGAGGGAGTATGACACTCTCCGCTAACCCGCCGGTTGCCACCGACCTGGTACACCACATCGGCATTGCCGTATCCAGCCTGGATGAGAGCATCGAGTTCTACCGCGGCCTGTTCGGATTCAAGCCCGGCCAGATCATCGTCCGCGAGGACATCGGAGTGCGCGGCTGCTTTGTGCCCGTGGGGGAGACCAATCTCGAGTTGCTGGAAGGGACTAGCCCCGACAGCCTGATCTCCACGCACATCGCAAACCGGGGGGAGGGACTCCACCACGTCTGCTTCGAGGTTGAGGGGATAGCCGACAAGCTGAAGACGCTGGACGAGCTTGGCGTTCGCCTGATAGACAAGGTGCCGCGCACCGGTCTCATGGGCGGCGACATCGGCTTCATGCACCCGTCGGCGGCGCGCGGGGTGCTGATCGAGCTGGCCCAGCACGGCCACTAAGGCCGCGTCGTCAAATTGAGTTGCCGGACACGCGACGGTCCTTTTCCCGTCATTCCGGCGAAAGCCGGAATCCAGACGCGCTCTATACCGCAGAATGATTTGCCTGCGGAAAACCCTGGATTCCTCCTGAGCTCGCCGATGGGTTTCGCCGGAATGACGGGTTAATTTGACGATACACACTAGGTCGCGAAAGCGGGAATCAGGATAAGAGTCAGGCAGTTACCGATTTCACCCTCACTCTTGAAGGGGGAGGAAATTCTGAAAGCGGTCAAACAAAACGGGCGACGATTCTTCGTCGCCCCTGTTGCATTTGAAGATTGGTGGAGACGGGGGAGAGTCGAACTCCCCGTCCAGAAGAACCTATAAGCCGGATGTGCTACAAGCTTGTCCGCCGGTTTGATCTTGGACTCTTCAGGCACCGCCGACGCAACCTGGAGAGACCCAGCCGGTGAATCTTTGGCCGCCCTTACCGGCGTCGGATTGGCCGCATCCCGGACTTATGGCGCCTGACTCCCCTCCTCCGGGAATAGCTGGGAGCAGACGTAGCCGCGTTTAGGCGGCTAGAGCGAATTCACGTTCGCCAGTTACTTTGCGCCACCTGTTTAACGAGGTTTGATGGCACCTCGGCTTGCAATCCGTTACAGAACGCCCCTGTCGAACCCGCGCGTCCCCATGTCTACAATGGCCCTGTCGCCACTCCCGGCCATCGCGTGAACGACGGCAGACCTTTGTGGAATGGCGACCCGGATGGGATTCGAACCCACGATCTCTGGCGTGACAGGCCAGTATGTTAACCGCTACACCACCGGGCCATAAGCAACTGCGCCACACCCGGCCCAGCTATTTGAGTGTATGACGTGCGGATTTCGTTGTCAATACGGGGATGCCGGGCGGCAGCGTTCCGAATTAGGTGGTTTCCTTTAACGGACTGATTTCAACGGAGCGTAGGGGCGGGTTTGAAACCCGCCCCTACAGGATACGCACCGCCTAAATTGAAACCCCATCTGCCGGGCGGCCAGGGCGTTTTGGCAGGAATCAGCCGCCCCAGCGGGACCTGGCTTCCAGGTGGCCCAGGTGGTGGTCTTCAAGGCAGTCCGTGGCGGACTCCTCGAACTGAAGGGTCAGGTGGCTGACTCCATGCTTCTTGTAAACCAGCTCGCGCATTTGAACCAGAAGCCGGTCGGTATGCACTGCATAGCCCGGCTCAATTACGATGTGAGCGGTCAGCGCATGATAGCCTTCCGAGATGGTCCATGCGTGAACATCGTGAATCAAAGTCACGCCAGGAACATCTTCGATGTCGGAGCAAAGCCGGTAGAGGTCCAGATGCTCCGGCGTCCCTTCCATCAAGGCGTAGAAAACCTTGAGGATGAGCCGCCACGAACTCGCGGCAATCAGGGCGGCGATCCCTATGGAAACGATGGGGTCGGCGATCGTCCAGCCGTTGAACATGACCAGCACCGCGGCAACAACCACGCCCACCGACGCCATGAAGTCGGAAATAAGGTGGCGGAAAGCGTCATCCGCCCTCTGGTTGCGTTGGGCGCCGAGCCGGAGTATGACGGCGGAAACAATGTTGACCACCAGACCGATGATGCCGATGACAAGCATCACGCCGCCCTCGATCTCCAGTTCCGACCGGTCGCGCAGACGGTTGATTCCTTCAAACAGCACCCAGGCGGCGACCAGCCAGAGAGCCAGGGCGCTGAGCATCGCCCCGGCGACCTCGGCCCGGTGGTAGCCGAAGGTGCGCTCGATGGAGGCCGGCCGGCCCTCGGCCCACGCAGTGAACAGGGCTATCGAGATGGCAGCGGCCGACGCCAGCATGTGCCCTGCGTCGGCCAGAAGGGCGAGGCTGCCGGCCAGGGCGCCGGCGATGATCTCGGCAACAAGAAGTCCAAGAACCAGCGCCAGCGCAATGACGAGGCTGGTCCTGCCCGCTCGAGAGGCCCGCTGTTCAGTTTCCTCTTCCTGCCGCTGAAGGCCTGTCGCCATTCCTTCTCTTCTCCAGGAGCGTCGCAATAGCGCCTAGCATTCTCCCTGTACTACCTTTTCACCCCCACCCTAACCCTCCCCTTCAAGGGGGAGGGGATATGCAATACTGCCAGAGCGAGGACGGAAATCCAGAGACCTCTCCCTTCAAGAGGGAGGGAATATGCCACACTCCCTAAAGCTGGAAGGTCTTCTTCCAAATGCCCGGGGAACCGGCGGCATGGGTCATGACGTCTCGCATCCGCTGGTTGTCGGGGTGGGCTTCCCTCTGACGCAGCCACTCCTCGGTCTGCGACACATTCTCGTCCTCGAACTCGTAAACGGTGGCGTATGACGGCGCCCCGCGAACGGCCTTCCACCTGCGTCCCCGGATACATCCGGGAACCTTCTCGTAGTTCGGCACATAAACGCCGGAGTACCAGTCATTCCACTCGGCGTCGTTGGCGGCTGGGACATCCATGCGGCCGATCTGCAAAGCAGCAGCCATATCGCTGTTGGCGATGTCGTCCGTCAATGCTCCCGGATGGATCATTTCGTAGACGTTGTTCATGAAGTTGGTGCCGATGATGCTGGGGCTGACCCTCTGGCCCCATTCCGTTCTCGGGCGGTTCTTGAACGCATCCGTCTCGATGACGGCCGGGCTCTCGAGTTCGTACACGGCCATGTGTTTCGGGCCGCTGCTGGTAGCCTCGTACCGTGCGGCGTTCAGCACCCCGGGGACCGACAGCAACTCCGCCAGGTGCTCCTCGTTGTACCAGCGATTGAAGTCATCTTCCATTTCGGCCGGGATGTCGGCCCAAACAATCATGAGTCCGGTGCCTTTCTTGACCATAACTACCTCCGGCGGCTATTACAGATCGATTCTTTGCGGATTTTCACTCGGCAATTTTGTTGCGGCAATAATAACCGCGACGCCGCCATTTTGCATCATTGGGCTTGGCATCACCAGATGATTCCAGCTTCTTCCAGATCGTGCACCTCTTCCGGCGCAAGACCCAGGATCCCGGAAAACACGTCGACGTTGTGCTGCCCGAGTTCAGGGGTCCAGCTGTCGATGCGGGCCGGAGTTTCGGAGAATCGCCACGGCGGCGCCACCGCTCGCTGCTGTTCCCCCGTGTCTGTGTTGCGCACCAACGGGAAAGCCCCACGCTCCTGCAGGTGAGGGTCCCTCATCAGGGCGTCGGGTGAAAGGGATGGATGAGCCGGGACGCCGTGGCGCTGGAGCTTTGTCGCGGCGTCGGCAGCGGTGTGAAGAACAGTCCATGCTTCTACAAGGGCGTCCAACTCGTCGTGCTTACGCCAGCGACGGAAAGCGTCGCCAAACTCATCGCCCGTAGCCCACGGCGGGCTGTCGATTGCAGCGACAAAGCCCGCCCACTCCACTTCCGACGCAACGGAGATACTGATCCATTCGTCCTCGCCCTTGCAGCGGTACACCCCCTGGGGCGCGGCTGACCGGTCCCGGTTTCCCTGGCGGAGCGACTCACGATAGTTCATCGCCACGTCAAGCAGTTCGGGCCCAATGAACGAGGTGGCCAGGTCCCGCACCGACACGTCGACGTGCTGGCCGAGACCGGTGCGCTGCCGGGCCGACAGGGCGGCAACGGCAGCGAAGGCCGCCAGCATTCCGCCCGTGTGGTCCATGGCGTGGCGTAGCTCTACGGGAGGCCCGTCGGCGTATCCGGTCAGGTGTCCCAGCCCGCCCAGCGCGGCGAACATCGGGGCATACCCGGCGTAGCTGCTTTCCGGGCCGGTCTGCCCATTGGAGGACAGAGAAACAAGGATGATGTCGGGGCGGACTTCCTTCATGGCTTCGTAACTGAGTCCCAAGCGTTGCATCACGCCCGGCCGGAAGTTCTCCAGGGCCAGTTCCGCAACGGCAACCAGTTCCAGGGCCAGCTCGACCGCCCGGGGCTCCTTTAGGTTAAGGCACACCGACATCTTGTTGGCGTTGATCTGCTCGAAGCTGGACGGCGGCTTGCCGTACATGGCGTGTGGGCGGCGGGTGATGTCCAGCCGCGCTGAGCTTTCGATCTTGATCACCTGCGCGCCCAGTTCGGCCAGCATCAGGCCGGCGAAGGGGCCGGCGGCGTGCACCGAAAAGTCGGCAACACGCACGCCAGCGAGGGGGCCAGCCGGTTTTGCCGTTGCGGATGATTCATTGGAGGTCATTACAGCACCTCAATATTGCCGAGTGGTGAACTCGAAGAAACCGCCCCTAAAATCAGTAGCAGCTTTCTTTTCTGTTTTCCCGTGCATCAGATTCACCCCCACCCCAACCCTCCCCCTCAAGGGGGAGGGAGCTTTTGAGATAGTTACTAGGGGGTGTCGTCAAATTAACTCGTCATTCCGGCGAAAGCCGGAATCCAGGGGTTTCCGCAGGCAAATCATTTTGCGGCGTAGAGCGAGCCTGGATTCCGGCTTTCGCCGGAATGACGGGAAAAGGACCGTCGCGTGTCCGGTAACCCAATTTGACGACACTCCCTAAGGGGACTATACCCTCCACCTCAAGGGAGAGGGGACTAAGGGGACTGTTTCTATGCCATCCTGCTCGCGCCACTCCGCTGTGAGGGACTCGGCTCGTTGGGAATCGCCACCGCGGCGACAAACCCTGCTCCAAGCCCGCACAGGTGCCCCTCCCAGGATACCTGAACATCGGTAGGCAGCAGACCCGAAAGTATTATCGTTCCGAACACAGCGGCTACGACCAGAGCCACCAGGACCGACAGGATGCTCCGGTCCAGGATTCCCTTGAGAAGAAGGTATCCGAACAGTCCGAAGACCAGCCCGCTTGCCCCAACGTGGATTGCCGGCCTTCCCACGACCCAGAGGGCAACACCCGATACAAGGACGATGGCAAGGCAGACCCAGGGGAACCTGCTGCCGCTCCGCATCACCGCCAGGGTTCCCAGCGCCAACAGACCCACTGAGTTCGACTGGACATGCGCGAAACTTCCATGAAGAAAGGGACCCAACGGGATACCGGCAAGACCCTGGACTGTCCTGGGCGCCAGCCCGTAGGCGTTGAAAGCGTGATCGAAGAAGTTGTTCGCCATTTCGATCAGCATTATCAGTCCGATGAAACCGATGAGGAAGTACAAACTGGAATTCACCCACAGCCCTCGCCCGTCGCCTGCGCTAGATCACTTCGGCCCGCGCCAGTACGGTCAACTCCTCGGCGGAGTATCCGAGCGCATGAAATACCTCCGCATTATGCTCCCCCAGCAACGGCGCCCGGCGAATTTTCGGAGGGGTCTCGCTCATTCGCAACGGCACATCCGCGTAGTCGAAGTCTCCGGCCTCCGGGTGACTCACCGGCACGAAGAAGTCTCGTTCCCGTTGCTGCGGGCTGTCAAAGACCTCCCGTGGAGTCAGGTAGGGTGCGATGGGTACTCCATGTGCCTGCCCTTCACGGTAGAGCCACTCGCGAGTGTGCTTTGCCATCCATTCCCGCAGTTTTTCGTTGACCTCCGGTCCGTGGGTGGCCGGATCGCGAAACTTTTCCGGCGTGGCCCACTCCGGTTCACCGAGAAACCGGACCAGATTCTCCCACTGCCGAGCCTCAAGCGTCAGCAGCTCGACAAAACCGTCCGCAGCAGGCATCACGCCGCCCATCCGGAAGAACCTGGAGAAACGGGTTTCCGTGAACCCTTCCGCTTCAAGACGCTGTACCGGCAGATAGCCGATGGCCATCTGCGCCTCCTGCATCGAAGAGTCGACGGACTGCCCGATGCCACTTTCCCATTGGGCGACTACCGCTCCGAGGATGCCAACGGCGGCGGTCAACCCTCCCTGATAGGAGGCCATCATGCCACCGGCGGTTATGGGCGCCCGGTCGGGAAAAGTGTCGAGAGCCAGCCCGTTGGGAAGGAGGTTGCCTTCGCCCCCGGCGTGGAACACGTTGATGTCGTGGGCAGCGTATCCCGCGTTAGGTCCGCCGGACCCGAATGGCGTGACGGCGGCGACGATAAGCGCCGGATTGATTCCGGCAAGGGACTCACGAGTGAGACCCCTGGCCGCTGCGTCATCAGGCTGGGAATCGTGAATGAGAACGTGCGCCTCCCCGGCCAGGCGCGCCAGGATCTCGCGACCCTCGGGATCGTCAACGTCCAGCGTCACGCCTCGCTTGCCGGTGTTGAGGTAGAGAAAGCTCCCGCTGCGTTCGGGATGAGGGGCGTCACCTGGAAAGGGCCCGCGTCGTCGGGACGTGTCGCCTACCTTCGGCGGCTCCACCTTCATCACGTCCGCGCCCAGGGCCGCAAGCAGCTTGCCACAGTAAGGAGCGGCCACCATCGTTCCCAACTCGAGGACGCGGAGGCCGTCAAGCGCTCTAGACGGATTTTCGACGATCAAGGTCATAGAAAATATGGCGGGTGATTTACTTCTTCGTCCGGCACGTCTTCCACTTGCTCGGTCACCGAGTTCACCCGCAGCCTCATATTTTGCAGACGCTCGTAACCAATCAAGGGTATCGGTGCCGGGGCAACCATAGCGGTGAAACCATTTCCTCGGGGCCGGTCAACAATTACCCTGCCGGTTATGGAGTAGGTATCCAGTTCAACGACCCCAGTCGCAGTCAGGAATCTGGTTTGTCCATCAGGCACCACGTGCAGACCCAGGGCTTCGATTTCCTCCATCGGCAAGCCCATCAGGGCCGCGCCAGTGTCCACCAGAAAAGAGTATCTCCTGGTATCGGACGGGCCAAAAATGACAGCTTCCACGAAAGTTCTTCCCATGGGCTTCAATCCTATGCCGGTACTTTTGGGTAAATTCATGTACGAGTTACGCAGCTGGAGATTTTCGCCTTCACCCTAACCCTCTCCCTCAAGAGTGGGGATAACTGAACTGCGTAAGTCCTATCGTGTTATGGGACACCTACTCCGGCAGTATCGGCGGCATGGGCTCGCTGCGCGGCGCTTCGCGCAGGCTCAGGGCGTGTCCATCGGTGAACCAGGGCACGCGAGGGTCGCGGGAAGGGAGCATCACGGTTGCCTGGCCCGGGGCGGTAACCTCGCCTCGCTGGTTTTCCGCCCAGATCTCAAGGTCCACCAGCGGGGCGCCGTCGTAGATGCGCTTGCCGATCACGCGGCCCCTGCACCACTGGGTATCTCCGTAAACATTGAAGCGACGACATTCCACCCGGAGGCGCTTCAGGAACGCGTCGTCGCCCATCCAGTTGGTGACCAGCGTCCCCATCCACGACACGCGCTGCGGGCCGTAATCGTAAGCGCCGGGTACGCCCACGGCCTCCGCTACCGAGTCGCGGAGGTGGCCGATCCCGGTGTACTCAAGCCCGCCTCCTGCCTCGGGATTACGGAAGAAGTGGTCCGGGTGCCGCAGCGCCTCCCGCAGCAGCACGCCGTGGGCGCTTGACCGTCCGGTGCCCACGAGAAAAGCCGAAACATCCTGCAACGAAAGCGGCCCCCGGACCACCGGCTCCAGCTCGTCGCCGATGTTGGTGTCCTCGTAGTACCGGGGCAGGCTGCCCCTGGCCTTCTCCGCCAGCACCTGCTGGTCGATGGCCTCCAGCTCCTCGGGAGTGTACTCGTGGCGGCGGGGAACGCTGGAGTACTTGCCCCGCTCCCGGGAGGCGCGGCGCTGGTGGCGGGTACACCAACCAACAACCCGCGCGACCAGTTCGTCCCGCTGGTTGGTGTAGATGGTCTCCACAAACTGGATGACAAGCGTTTCCGAGTACCGGCTCTGGCGCTCCTGGACATCCAGCACCCTCTCAATGCAGTTGACCGCGTCGCCGGGGCGGATGTTGCGGAAGTTCTCCCAGTCGTTGCCCGCGAAGAATCCGTGGACGCCGGGCAACCCCCAGCGGGTGCGGCCCGACCAGTGGCGCATGTAGGGCGCGCACGGGTGCCCGATGACGGAGCCGTACTTGGAGTAAGCGGCATATTCCTGGTCGCGGAATATGGGGTTGCTGTCGCCGATGCCGTTGACGAAGTTGAGCAGCGCCCCCAGGGAGGCGTCTCGAACGAAGTTCTCGGTACGCATCCTCGTACCGATCATTGCCTTGGCGCGGGCGATGGCCTCGGGCGTTATACCGCCCTCCACCTCCGGCAGGGTCTCGACTACGCGCTCGCGCTCGTTCTGGCTGGTCATTTGTTGATCTCCACCGTCGGGTTGCGCCTTCTCACGGGGACGCCCTCACCCTAACCCTCTCCCAGAGGGAGAGGGGATTGTTACCAGATTACCTGCTCTTCTTCCAGGCGGGACACTTCTGATTCTTCCAGGCCCAGCAGGCCGCAGAAGACTTCCCGGTTGTGTTCGCCGAGAAGCGGCGCGTGTCGCTGGATGCGGGGTGGCGTGCGACTGAGTTGCCACATCAGGTTGAATATCGGTTCGATGCCCAGCGCGGGATGTTCGATATCCGAATACAGTCCTCGCTCCTGAAAGTGAGGATTGAACAATCTGCCCTCAGCACCGAGTACCGGGAATGCCGCGACTCCGTGAGACTGTAGCAGCTCAGTCGTCTCCCAGGGAGTTCGCTCCCTGGTCCATGTTGAAACGTGCTCGTCCAACTGGCTCCTGTTGCCGAGGCGGCCATATCGGCTGGCAAACTCTGGATTCTGCGCCCACTCAGGATGCCCCATGGCGTCTACGAGCCCCCGCCACTCCTCCTCGGTGCGGACGGCGATGGACACCCACTCGTCCTCGCCGCCGCAGGGGTAGTTGCCGTAGGGAGCCATCACCGGGTCGTAGTTTCCTCGAGGCCGCGGCGCCCTTCCGGTGAGTTCGTACTCCATGAGACCGGCCCCCATGGTGGCCACGGTGGCGCGGAGCATCGAAAGATCAATGTACCGGCCACGCCCCGTGCGGCGGCGCTGGTACAGGGCGGACGTGATGGCGAAGACTGCGTGCAGGGCGCCGCAGAGGTCGGCATAGGCGTGCTTGAGACCCAGCGGACGGCCGCCGCTCCGACCGTCTTCACTCTCATAGCCCATAGTGCTGTCCAGGCCGGACAGCGCGCCAATGGACGGAGCGTAGGCGCGCAGGTCCCGCAGGGGGCCGGTCTGGCCATTGGAGGTGATGGAGGCCATCACCAGCCCGGGGTTATTGCGGCTCAGGGTGTCGTAGTCAAGTCCCAGACGCTGCATCACGCCGGGCGAGAAGTTCTCGATGACCACATCGCACCGGGACGCCAGCCGTCGTGCCAGTTCCACGGCTTCGGGCTTCGTGGTATTGAGGGTGATGCTGCGCTTGCCCCGGTTCACGTTATGGAACATCGGGTTCTGTTCCGGGTCGGGCTCGTCGCCGACGATGGGGCGGCCAAGACGCATGTAGTCCATGCGCTGGCGGGTCTCCACCTTGATGACCTCGGCGCCCATGTCCGACAGGATCATGCCGGGAACCGCCCCGGCCAGCACCCAGCCGAAGTCCAGAACGCGATACCCATCGAGGGGTCCGGGCGGGATTCTGGCGTGTTGCGTCATTCAGGGACCGCCACCTAATCGAAGCTGAAAGGCGGGTATTCGTCTACAAGCAGAGCGCCGTATGCGCTGACGCGGTACTGCCATAGATTCAACCGCATGATTATGTCGTACAGCGATTCGGAATAACGGCCTGTAATCAGCACCAGCAGCAGGGCCACCAGCACCAGCAGGCCGGTGATCATGCCCAGGAAATATACGATTATCCAGTGCGGGATAATGAGCAGCCAGCGAAACAGGGTGGTCAACCGCGAAGACCTTTCCGGGTATTCAATCAGCAGGTCCGCCGGATAGTCGTCCCGCGAACCGAAGGAGAAGGGTGGGTATCTGTCGGTGTTGCCAACACCGTACGAGTAATAGTTGACACGCCAGCTCCACCTGAGCAGGCCGGCGTGGTATCCCCACAGAAACTCAGGATTGCGGCCGATGACAAGAATGATGAGCCACGAGAGCGGGACAGTGAAAATCGTTGGGAACTGAAGAAGGCTCAGCAATACGATATGCGGAATCAGCAGCAGCCATTTAATGAGCCACAAGACGCGGTTGACCCGCTCTTCGTACTCCCCAACCAGTTGCACAGGGTAGGAGCCGTATCCAGCCATTAGGGGAACATCCTGCCACGAAGATTGCCACAATAATGGGAGCTTCCCGCAAGAATTTCGGGCTGGGTTTCAGTATACCTTACCGGCTTTCCTGCTATCCCGTCAGATGACAGGGCAATCGCGTTATAACCGAATCGCCGCCTACTTGGCGCCAGAAATCTCTCCGGCACGCCGGAAGAGACCGTCATTCCGGCGAAAGCCGGAATCCAGAGCGTCCCGGAGCAGGCCAACTTTCCGGTAATCAAGGGTTATGGATTCCGGCTTTCGCCGGAATGACATTTGATGGGCAGGCAAAAGCTATAACGCAATCGTCCTAGTCAGATGATGCCCAGCCGGTAGAGTTGGACCACCTCTTCGGGGGTGTAGCCCAGCTCTCCGGCGTAGATCTCGCTGTTGTGCTGGCCCATCGTCGGCGCGGGACGGGGATGCGATCCTTCGACAGGCTCAGGATGAGCGGCAGGAGCAAGCTCAGGGTTAGCGGCAAGAGCGGGATCGGGATTGGCGGCAGGGGCCGACAGCGCATAGGGTGGGCCGGGAAGGGCGACCGGGCCAGTATCGGGCCGCTCGACCTCCACGAACAGGGACGCCAGGCTGGGGTCGTGGCGCACCTCGTCGAAACCCCTCACCGGAGCCAGGGGAATACGGTGCTCCAGCGCCATCCCCAGCAGTTCCGCTTTGGTGTGCTGTAGCAGCCACTCCTCGACGTACCCGTCCACCTCGTCGGCGTACTCGTTGTTCATCACGGTGCGGTTGCGAAAGCGCGGCTCCTGGGACCACCCGGGCGTGCCCATCAGTTCCAGCAGTCTGCGCCACTGGCGGCCTTCCGGGGAGCCAACAAAGATGTATCCATCCTTGCAACGCAGTATGCAGTTGGGGTAGGGAAAGTCCAGCGCATGGTGCCCGGTGCGGCGCGTCACTCGCCACTGGTAGACCGCCATCAGGGCCTCGGGGCCGTTGTACAGCCCAGCCATGGACTCGATCTCGGCGATGTCGATGTGCTGACCGGGGCTGGCAGCGGAGATTTCTCCCTCATTCCAACTCTCTCCCGCCGGGAGAGAGGGCGGATTGTCGCGGGCCAGCAGGGCCATAACGATGGCCGACGCGGCGGCGGCTCCGGCGAAGTAGCCAGCTTCGGGCGTGCCGAAGGTCAGCGGCTCGCGGTCGGGGCTGCCGAGGCCCTCGCAGATTCCCCCGCCTGCCGCCAGGTTGATGTCGTAGGCTTTCCAATCGCGGTATGGGCCGGTCAGGCCGAACGGCGTGATTGAGGCCATCACGAGACCGTTGTTGTGTTCTCGCAGAGAATCGTACTCGAGCCCGACCCGGTCCATCTCGGTTGGGTGCAGGTTATGCACCAGCACGTCGGCGCGGGAGACCATGCCTGCCAGTATCTCGCGCCCGGTGGGCGTATCGAGGTTGAGGGTGACGCCCCTCTTGTCGGCGTTCAGGTACAGGAACAGGCCGCCCCGCTCCCGGTGATGCGACCGTTCATGGTGAGCCTGTCGAACCACCGGCCAGGGGCCGTAGTCCCGGGCCCAGTCGCCAACCCCGGAACGCTCGATCTTCACCACATCGGCGCCCATGTCGGCCAGGAGCTTGCCACAGTAGGGGGCGGAGATGAACTCCCCGAACTCAAGGACTCGCAGGCCGTTAAGAAGGCCGTAGGTCATGCCGTTCAGCCCGCGGCCGCGTATCGGGCCAGGGCGTGCAGGTGGCCGGCCAGTTCCTCCGGCGCGGAGAGGAAGGGTGAATGGCCGGTCGGCATGGTGATGACCTCGGCGCAGGGCATGGCGGTGTACATATCGCGCGCGAACTCCGGCGACACCGCGTTGTCCTGTAAGCACTCGACAAAGATACGAGGCACACGTCCGAAATTTGCGTCGGTGATCCGCATGGGCGAGACCAACGGGCCCACGGGCTGAGGAACAACCATCGACTGCGCCCACGCCACGTCTTCGGACGAACAGTCGTTGTAGAAGCGGTGCTGCGTCTGCTCCATCTTGTAGAGCACATGGGTGCCGTCTGCGGCCAGATCCCAGCTGGGGCGTTCCTCCAGGGCTCGTTGCAGGTCCGACTCCTCTGAGACCGTCCCCATGAATGTCGCACCGTCCGGCAGGAGGACCGCCGTGAGGTACACCAGCACAGCCACCTTGTCGGGACGCAACTCCGCGGCCCGGCTGATGGATATGCCGCCCAGGCTGTGCCCCACCAGCACTACAGGACCTTCCAGCGAGTCCAGGACGCCACAGACGTGCTCGGCGTAGGTCTCCAACGTGACGTCGGCCAAGGGGGTGCCGTCATGGCCGTTGCCGGGGAGGTCGACGGCAATCACCCTGTGGCCATGCTGCTCCAGCAGAGGGGTCACGCGCTCCCAGCACCAGGAGCCGTGGGCCGAGCCGTGAACGAGGACGTAGTTGGCCATATCGGCGCTCCTTCTCCCTCTGGGGAGCATCTTAATAAAGTTCCATCTCCCAGAGGGAGCGGGTTAGGGTGTCATCCACCTACTCCAACAAGCCATTCCGCAGCCGCTCCAACGTATCACCGCTGACCCCGTGCCGCCGCAAATATGACTCTGCACCTTCGTATTCCCGTTGCAGCGTGTCATGAAACCTGCGGAAGGCCAGTGGCTGTGGCGCCAGGGTCTGTGCAGTCGGGTTCGGGTTATGCTCCATCGCCTTGATGCGGCGCACGATCCCTTCGACCACTTCTCCGGTCAGCATGTAGTCGGCTTCGATGGTCTCAGCGTCCACTCCCAGGACATCGAGGATCAGGGCGGCAAGAAGCCCGGTGCGGTCCTTGCCGGCGCTACAGTGGAAGACCGCCCCCCTTCCACTGCCCAGCGAATCCGATATGGCGCCGACGGCTGCGCCAATGCCTTCCCCGGAGTTCTCCAGCATCCAGAGATATGTGGCGGCAAGCCGCTCGGCTATATCTCCGCCGGTGAAGGGAGGAATTTCACCCCTGGCATCAAGAAACGGAAAGTGCCGGTAATCCGTTCCTAGTTCCGGCAACGGTCCCAGGCCATCCCGGTTGGCTTCGTTGGAGTTGCGAAGATCCACCACCAGTCCGATGTTCAAATCTTCCGCAGCCAGCTTGGAATCTGCGACGGTCATTTCCTGCAGAGCGTCGCTACGGAAGAGCCGACGCCAGCGGATGGTCCCTCCCTGGTCATTCCGGTAACCGCCGAGATCACGGAAATTGACGCAGCCCTGCATGGGCAGCCACCGCGGGTTGCTTTCGGCGCTCATGCTCCCGGCACTCCCATCTCACGGGCGATTTCCAGCATGGCGCGCGCCGTTTCCTCGTGAGCGATGTCCACCATGTCGCCGCCGAAGGTGACCGCCGCGCCTCCCTGGGCGCGCGTCGCTTCCATCGCCTGGATCAGCCCCTTGTAGTGGGCGACCTCTTCTTCCGACGGCGTGAAGACTTCATTGACCACCGGCACATGGGAGGGATGGATGAGGTGCATACCCGTGTAGCCCAGTTGCTTGGCCTGCTGGGCCGACCTTCGCAGGCCGTCCAAGTCGTGAATGTCCATCCAGCCGCCGCTCATGGGGTAAGGGATGCCCGCGGCGCGTACGTCCACCAGCACCTTGGAGCGCAGGAACAGCGTTTCCATGCCCTCCGGCGTCCACTGGAAGCCGATGGAACGGGCGGTGTCGCCACCCTTGCCTCCACTGGCTCCCATGTGAGCCACGCGAGGCGAGGAGATGGCAATCTCCCACGACTGGCGTATGCCCGAAGCCGTCTCCAGGGCAGGATCGATGAAGATCCTGCCTATCTCCAGACCTTTCTCGCGCTCGAAGTGCCGGAGCAGGTTGTCGACTTCGACGACATCGGCAGGCCCTTCGACCTTGGGCAGAAGGACACAGTAGAGGTGGGGGCCTACAATCGCCTCCAAGTCGCCCCCGGTTAACCCCGTTTCCAGCCGGTTCACCCGGACTACGATCGTCTGCCCGGCCTCGCCCAGCTCCTGCACCATGGCGGCGACCGACTCGCGGGCCGCGGGCTTCTCGTCGGGCGGAACCGAGTCCTCCAGGTCCAGGATATAAGCGTCGGCGTTGAAGCGCGGCGCCCGGCGCATCCAGTCTTCCTTGTTGCCCGGAACGAAGAGCTCGGTCCGGATTGGCCTGGCCTTGAATCTCACCCGCTTTCCTCCATTGGGGTTTCATCGCAAAGGACGCAGAGGCCACGCAGAGAGCACAGAGAGATCAAATAAATCCTCTGTGTCCCCCGCAGAATCTCGGCGTCCTCTAGCGTTTAATCGTCCAGCCTACACCACGCCCTGGGACCTGAGCTCGGCGACCTGCTCGTCGGTAAGCCCCAGGATCGTCCTGAATACCTCGTCGTTGTGCATTCCCAGGGTAGGGGCGCCGGGCAGGGAGGGCAGTTCTCCGCCGGAGAAGCGCACCGGGAAACCTGCGGCCACCGCGCCCGCCACCGGCTCGTTCATGGCTCCGTGGTTCATCGGCGCGAGGATGCCCCGCTCCCAGAAGTGCCTGTCGTTCATCACCTGCTCGGCGGTGCGTACGGGGGCGCATGGAACATCGTGTTTCTCAAGGCACTCGATGGCGGCATCCAGGGTCATCTTGCCGATGCGCTCCTGTATTTCCCGGCGGGCTTCTTCCACGTTGTCGGTACGCTTCACGTAGGTGTCGAAGCGCGGGTCTTCAAGCAACTCCGGGGTTTGCAGGGCGTCGCACATCCTGCGCCACTGGTCGTCGCTGGTAACGGTGATGGAGATGTCGCCTCCCACAGCGCTGTACAGCCCGGTGGGACCGCTGCGGCTGATGTTCCCGGTGCGCAGCGGCAGACCGAGTTCGATGCTTTCCTCCAGGTTCTCCATGAACATGAGGGAAACCAGCGTGTCCATCATGGAAACGTCGAGATACTGACCCTCGCCGGTGCGGTCCTTTTCGCGCAGGGCTGCCAGGATCGAATAGCAGGCAAACATCGGGGTTACCAGGTCGCCTATGTAGAAGCCTACCTTTACAGGCGGGCGGCCCTCCTCGCCGTTAATGTCCATCAGGCCGCTCATTCCCTGGATCTGGGGGTCGTGGGCCGGCTTGTCTTTGTATGCGCCGGTCTGCCCGTAGCCCGAAATGGAGGCGTAGACGATGCCGGGGTTTACGGCCGCAACTTCCTCGTAGCCGAGTCCGGCGCGGCGCAGGGAGCCCGGGGCCAGGTTCTCCAAGACTACATCGCTCTCCTTGGCCAGCTCAAGGAACAGTTCCTTGCCCCTAGCGGTCTTGAGGTCGAGGGTTATGCTCTTCACGCCCTGGGTGCGCTTGAGGAAGCGGGTGGAGATGTCCTCATCGGAGTTGCGGCTGGCGTGGGTGCCCTCGGGCCCGGCGAAAGGGCCGTTGCCTCTTACCGGGTCGCCGCGGCCCGGAATTTCCACCTTGATGACCTCGGCGCCCAACCGGGCCAGGCTCATGGATGCGAACGGCCCCGCCAGGTACACGGTCACGGCCAGGACGCGGATGCCGGCCAATGGCTGCATGGTCTTCTCCCCAATTTAGGATTTACGCAGTTGGCGATTTCACTCTCACCCCACCCTCAAGGGAGAGGGAATGGTTGAAGTGCGTAAGTCCTGTCCCTACTCGAACTCTACAGGTTCAAATTCCGGCTCTTCGTCCACCGCGCCTGAGGAGTATCGCTCGATCACGCGCCGGAACTCACCGAGCTTGTCATGCAGCCAGTCGATCATGTCGGGCCAGTTGTCCCGGTCGTTGGTGTCAATCCTCAGGGACTCGGCGGAAGTGCCGAGGTTCAGTTGCAGGCCCTCGCGGTATATGGAAACCAGCTTCCTGGCCTCGTTATCGTATCTGCGGCTCTGCTCGACCAGGAAAATGCCGACCCGGCCCTGTGCGAGGTACTGGGAAACCAGCACGCCGCCGACTTCGTGATAGACGTTGCTGTGGATATGGTCCTGGTTGATCCGCAGATCGCCGGGGTGTTGGTCTGAATAGGAGTGCCAGAAGTCGTTGCGTATGCGGCGGAGGCGGTTCAGCCGGTTGTTGCGCGCGCCCTGCCCCGGGGCCGTACGATTGAGCACCTGGATCCGGCGGTCCCAATCGTGAGGCTTCTCCAACACCTCGAACACGGGGGCTATCGGGGCAGGAAATTCGCCTATGCGGACCGCGCGGACTCGAACGGCGAAGAATGAGAAATCCTCCGGGGTGTTCATGTTCAGCCAGCGCAGCGCGGCCAGGTGGTCCGGGTGAAACTCCCTGGCCACCCAAATGGCGGACTGGGCCTCGAACCGGGCCAGGTGGCTCATGATCTGGCCCAGGTGATTCTGGTCGGTGTTGTCCAACTGGTTTTCAATTACGACGCGGCTTCCGTTGGCCGGGAAATTGGCCAGGATGTCGGCACTGAAACCGTCAACCGCCACTTCAAATTCGTCGGGTTCAATCGCGACGCCCAGCACCCTGGAGAGTCGTTGCAGGTTGTCAGAAAGCCAGGGGGTGAAGTCTTCGTTTTCGCTCTCCCATGCTTCTCTGATATCAATGTCTCTTAGTTCACTGAAATCCATCATCTCTTCCCCTCCACCAGGAAAACATGTGGCGATATTCTAACACCCTTCCGAAAGGCTTGTGGTACAATCCGGTTGGCTTGCCGGGCACCCGGCTATCCGCTGATTCAGAGTTTATTCCCGGGTTTCCAAACTCCGCGCGAGGTGGATTCTAATGGCATCCAACATCGTACTGTCCAATACCGACTATAAGGTTGTCGGAACCCGGCCGGTACGGCACGACGGCACCGACAAGGTGACCGGACGCGCCAAGTACGGAGCCGACTTTGAGGCTGCCGGCGTTCTATACGCGAAAGTGCTGCGCAGCCCCCATGCCCACGCCCGCATCAAGTCCATCGACACCAGCAAGGCCGAGGCCGCAGCGGGAGTCCGCGCCGTGATTACCGGCCGGGACATCCCCACCGATAACGCCGCCGCACGGAAGGTGATGGCGAAGGACAAGGCGCTTTACAAAGGCCACCCCGTGGCAGCCGTTGCGGCTACCAGCGCCCACGACGCGGAGCAGGCCCTGGCGCTGGTCGAGGTGGAGTACGAAGTGCTGAAGGCGGCCACCGAAGTCCGAAAGGCCATGGCCGACGACGCCGAGCTGCTGCACGAAGACCAGACCACCACCGAGATGGGCGAGGATACCGACAAGCACAGCAACATCGCCACTCACTTCCGCTACGAGCAGGGAGACCTGGACCAAGGTTTCGCCGCTGCCGACATCATCGTCGAGAAGGAATACTCCACTGCGACGGTGCACCAGGGCTACATCGAGCCTCAGAACGGCGCCGCATTCTGGAACGCCAACGGCGAACTGACCATCTGGGTCAGCACGCAGGGCGCGTTCACCACCCGAGACGCGCTGGCAGGCGTGCTGGACCTGCCCGTCTCCAAGGTCAAGGTGGTGCCAATGGAGATCGGCGGCGGGTTCGGGGGGAAGATTCCCATATACCTGGAGCCTCTGACCGCGCTGCTGTCCAAGAAAGCCGGCGCGCCGGTCAAGTCGGCCATGAGCCGCGCCGAGGTCTTCGAGGCCACCGGGCCCACCTCCGGCTCCTACATGCACATCAAGATGGGCGCCACCAACGACGGAAAGATAGTCGTCGCCGAGGCCATGCTGGCCTTTGACGCCGGCGCATTCCCCGGCTCTCCGGTGACCGCAGGCGCACAGTGCATGTTCGCCTGCTACGACATCGAGAACTGCCGAGTGGACGGCTACGACGTGGTGGCCAACAAGCCTCCGGTAGCCGCATATCGCGCCCCCGGCGCTCCCATCGCCGCCTTCGCCTGCGAGACCGTGGTGGACGAGCTCGCGGAAAAGCTGGGTATGGACCCCATCGAGTTCCGCCTGCGGAACGCCTCCAAGGAGGGCACCCGGCGCGTGGACGGACCGGTCTTCCCGGTGGTCGGCAACGTGGAGCAGTTGGAGGCCGCCCGCGAGTCCGAGCAGTACCAGCGATCGCTGGAAGGCCCCAATCGCGGCCGAGGCGTAGCCTCCGGGTTCTGGTTCAACATCGGATTGCAGTCCAGCGCCGCCATCAGCGTCCAGGCCGACGGCACCATCTCCCTGGTGGAGGGCTCCACCGACATTGGAGGCACCCGCGCTTCCATCGCCATGCAGGCCGCCGAGGTGCTGGGCATCCCCGCCGAGGACGTAGACCCCAGCGTGGGAGACACCGACTCCGTGGGATACACCTTCCTGACGGGGGGCAGCCGCACCACCTTCGCCACCGGCTGGGCAGCCTACGAGTGCGCCCAGGAAATCAAGCAGAAGATGATCGAGCGAGCCGCCGGCATCTGGGACGTGGACGTAGCGGATGTTGACCTGGTGGACGGTGTCTTCCAGCACACCTCCGACCAGGAGCTCAAGTTGAGCTTCAAGGAGCTTGCCGGACAGCTGAACCGCACCGGCGGGCCGATCTCCGCCCAGGTCAGCGTAGACCCCCGCGGCGCCGGCGGAGCCTTCGCCACTCACATCGTGGACGTGGAAGTGGACCCCGACACCGGAAAGGTCACCATCCTCGACTACACCGCAGTCCAGGATGTGGGCAAGGCCATCCACCCCAGCTACGTAGAGGGCCAGATCCAGGGCGGCGTGGTACAGGGAATCGGCTGGGCGCTGAACGAAGAGTACCGCTTCAACGCCGATGGCCGGATGGAGAACTCCTCCTTCCTCGACTACCGGATGCCCACCAGCCTCGACCTGCCGATGATCGGCACGGTGATCGTCGAGGTAGCCAACCCCGGACACCCCTACGGCGTCCGTGGGGTGGGTGAGGTGCCTATAGTGCCCCCCATGGCCGCCATCGCCAATGCCATCTACAACGCCGTCGGCGTGCGAATGAACCAGCTTCCCATGTCCCCCGACGCCATCCTTGAGAGCCTCTGGGCCAGGGACGGCGAGCCGGCGGGACTGGCTGCCGACGACTAGACCCTAAGCGAATCCTGGCAACCGGACTAGGGGCGCACAGCTGTGCGCCCCTACGATATTATTCAGAGGACGCCCCAACCTTCTCCGTGGAGGGAGAGGGAATTTTACGAAGGAGAACAGCGATGACCAGAGTACCATTTGCCGCGCGTGAAGCCATGGATGCAGCCGGGCAGGCGATCTGGGACGAAATAGAGACCTCCCGAGGAGGGGTAGCGCGAAATTACGCTGCTCTGCTGAACAACCCGCAGGCCGCTGGGGCGCTGGCGGGCCTGGGCGGTTATGCCCGCTACGAGACGCCGCTCCCGCAGCGCATCAAGGCCCTGGCCATCCTGACCGCCGCCAGGGAAGCCTGCGGCAATTACGTCTGGACGGTCAACCAGCGTCCCGCAAGAGAGGCCGGGATATCCGACGACATCATCGCCGCCATCCTCGAGTACCGGGCTCCCGCCGGGTTCGAAGCCGATGACGCCACGGTTGTGCAGTTCGTGCTGGAACTTCTGAGGCAACACCGGATCTCCGACACGACTTTCGAAGCCATGCGCGCCCTGGTCGGCAACGCCGGCGTAGTGGACGTCCTGGTGGTCAGCGGCTACTACCATACGCTGGCCCACTGCCTTCAGGCCCTCGACGTGGAGCTGCCCGAAGGAACCACCACCGCGCTGACCTACTAGCTGCCCGTATTCGACGCGAGAAAAAGGAAATAACGACAGCGAGGGGGCCAGGGCTATCGCATATGGACAGTTTAGTCGCTGTCATTCCGGCAGAAGCCGGAATCCAGTGTCCTTAATCGTCAGTATCGTTGCGGAGATCAAATGCCTTGCAATTACTGGACTCCGGCTTCCGCCGGAGTGACGGGGTTGCAGTTTTATATGCGATAGCCCCTGGCGAGGGGGCGTTTACCTGTGGTGGATGGAGAATAAGATGTCAACCTGTCGCAGAGCGGCTTTTATCGTTGTCGCCGGCATATTGCCTTTGCTGCTTTCCTGCTGGGCAGGCAACCCGGAGGAACTGACCAGGCTGGATTCTCTCCGGCAGGACGTGGTGCGACTGCACACCGACTTGTCGGAATTGTCCAAGTCCAGCTTGGGCGAGGACGAAAGCCGTTTCACCTTGCAACTGCTCCACGCCGCCGATATGGACGGAGCCGCCGGCGCGTTGCAGAACGTGGAGAACTTTTCGGCCATTCTGTCCGGCCTGCGCCAACAGTATCCCCAAAACACCCTTGTCTTGAGTTCGGGCGACAACTTCGTTCCGGGCCCGAGATACTACGCAGCGGGCGATCCCTCGATGGACGCTATCCTGGGGGTTGCCGGATACGGACGGGCGGACGTTGCTCTGCTCAATGCAATGGGCTTCCAGGTTTCGGCGTTGGGAAACCACGAACTGGACCGGGGCACCTGGGAGTTCGCTTCCATCGTCAAGGCAGAGGTTGGAGACGGCGCAACATATCCCGGTTCCGGGTTCCCTTACCTGTCCAGCAATCTGGATTTCACCACCGACGAAAACCTGGCCGAACTGGTGGTTCCCGACGGGCAGGACGCCATCCTGGTAGGCGGCAGCCTGGCCCGCAGCGCCGTGGTCACCGTCGGCGGCCAGCGCATCGGGATAGTTGGCGCAACCACCCCGTCCCTGCCCTCCATCACCGGCATCGGCGGCATCACCGTCGCGCCTGCGGACTACGACCTCGAGGCTCTCGCCGCCATTATCCAGGAATCGGTGGACGCCTTGACCGCGCAGGGCCTGAACAAGATTATCCTGCTGGGCCATATGCAGCGCATAGAAATTGAGCAGTCATTGGCGGAGAAACTTCGAGACGTGGACATCATCGTCGCCGGGGGGTCCAATACGCTGCTGGCCGACGACACCGACCGGCTTCGCCCCGGCGACGTGGCCGCAGGAACCTACCCGCTGAGCCACCAATCCGCGGACGGGGAGCCGGTGTTGCTGGTGAACACCGATGCCGACTACCGCTATCTGGGCCGCTTGGTGGTGGATTTCGACGAAGAGGGGCGAGTCATCCCCGACTCCGTAAACCCCTATGTCAGCGGGGCCTACGCCACCGACTTGCAGGGCGGCCAGCTCTTCGCCGGGCAGCCCATCCAGGAGGTAAGCCGCATCACAGAATCTCTGCGTCCGGTGTTGCAGGAACGGGACGGCGACATCGCGGGCCGCACCGCCGTCTATCTGGCCGGACGGAGGGTTGACGTGCGAACCCAGGAAACCAACCTGGGCAACCTGATTGCCGACGCCTTTCTGTGGACGGCCCGTCAGCTCGACCCGGAAACGCAGGTGTCCCTGAAGAACAGCGGGGGCATCCGCGACAGCATCGGGCTGGTGGCGCAGCCACCGGGAACCATATCCCTGGATGATGTGCGGTTTCTGCCCCCGCAGGCCAATCCCGTTGTCGGCAAGCGCGAGGGAGACGTGTCCCGGCTGGACATCGAAGGCGCCCTTCGCTTCAACAACGGCATGTCCATAATCCCACTGACTGCGACGGAACTGGTCGGCATTATTGAGCACACCGTCAGCGCCGAAGGGGTAGGAGAAGTTCCCTCCGGCCTCTTTCCCCAGGTGGGCGGAATGAGACTCAGCTTTGATCCAAGCGCCTCTTCAGGCCAGCGCATTCGCTCTCTCGCCATAGTGGACGATGAGGGGCAAGTGCTTGACCGGGTGGTGGTGAACGGGAGGCTGTCCGGCGACCCGGAGCGTCAAATCAAAATGGCTACGATGAATTTCCTGGCTAACGGGGGCTCCGGGTATCCGTTCCCGTTCCCTCACTCCGAGCGGGTTGACCTCTCCGGCGAGGCCGTGCAGCCCAACCCTCCCAACCCGGACTTCCCGGACTCCAACGGCAACGGAAGGATAGACGACCCCCAGGCGGTTGACCCCGGCCTTTCGGACTTCGCCGCCTCCGGCACGGAGCAGGACGCACTGGCCGAGTACCTGGCCCACTTCTACGCCGACGAGCCGTTCAACAAACCCGAAACCTCTCCCCTGAGCGACAGACGCATCCAGAACCTGGGCCTGCCTGGAATGACGGATACCGTGTTCCGTGGGGAAACCGAAAAATAGGGCGTGTCGGCATCCTGCGATGCGGACACGCCCTTGCCTCGGCGGCGCCGGAATGCCTGGCTAGGCAGTCGCGGGAACCTTCATCACCGAGGTCATGGCCTGAACTTCGAGGCGGGCGATGTGGCTCCGGGCATGGTCCATCACGCCCTGCCACTCCGTGGAGGAGTAGAAAGCCTCTTCCCTCGAGGCCACCTCATCCGCGCTGGGGAAGGAGCGGATCCAGATGAACTGATTGTTGTCTGCGTTGACCCACATTCCCTCTACGGTGATTCCGTACTTTGCCTGTATTCCCACCAACTGGTCATTGAACAGTTCAACCCAGGCGTCCATCATTCCGCGATTGATGGTATAGGTGCGCAGTTGGTAAAGCATGGCGTTCTCCTTTCTGTTGGTTTCCCTCTCACTTCGGGAGAGGGTTATGGTGAGGGCGTTCCTGCCCTAGGTGGCTACGCAGGTAATGGTGCGCTCGATCCCGCTGATGCTCTGAACCTGGGCCGTTACCAAGTCCACCAATGCCACCATGTCCTGTGCTTCCGCGAGGACGATGAGGTCGTAGGCGCCGGTGATTATGTCGGCCTCAGTAACGTTCTCCATATTCCTGAGGGCCACAAGCACGTCTCTGGCCGCCCCAACGCTGGTCTCTATCAGAATATACGCTCTTGCTGCCATTGGAGCTATCCCTTCCAGCCTGCTTCAATGGGTAATCAGGCCAAACCGGCGAGGGCGAGGCTAGTCGGGAACGGCGGCCGTGCTGGTTACTTCCACCAGATTGTCGGGCGCGCCGAAGTTGACAATGACCGTTGTGCGCGCCGGACGATCAGCCGGAAAGAACTCGGCGTAGACCTCGTTGAATCCCGGCAGGTCCTCCCTGTTTGTAACATAGCAGGTGTTGGTCAGAACCTGGTCCATCGAGGAACCGGAAGCCTCCAGGATGATCGAAATGCGCTCGAGTGCATAGCGGGTCTGTTCCTTGATGTCCTTCCCCACGGTGTTGTCGGTGGGGTGGCGGCCGGTGCAACCCTGCACGAAGACGAGATTCCCGTGCCTCACTGCCTGGGAGAGCGGCGCATTGCCCGCCGTGATCCTGTCGGTTGAGATGATTTCCTTTCTGGGCATAAGAAACGGCCTCCGCGGGGGTTGATTCAATCCGCATCCGGTCTTTCGCCGGATACAATACGCCGGACCGGTCCATCCGCCCTGAGCCTGTCGAAGGCCGGTCGGCTAGTCATCATCGCCGGAGTCCGGCGCAGTTCCGCGCAACTCAAACAGGCGGTCTATGCGCGAGACGATATGGGCAGTATCGGCGCGGCGAGCTTCCGATTCCGCCCGCTGGGATTCCGCCAGAGCGTCAAGCCCGCCTTCCAATCGGCCCATCCTGTACCACAAGCCGCCCGCCATTCCCATCAGGGCCAGCAGGATCGCGCCCACGGCAACTATCAGCCTCACATCGTCGGGAGACACGGCATCAAACTCCGACCTGAGCTTGTCGGATTGCTAGTCATCATCGCCGGAGTCCGGCGCAGTTCCGCGCAACTCAAACAGGCGGTCTATGCGCGAGACGATATGGGCAGTATCGGCGCGGCGAGCTTCCGACTCCGCACGGCGAGCTTCCGATTCCGCCCGCTGGGATTCCGCCAGAGCGTCAAGCCGGCCTTCCAATCGGCCCATCCTGTACCACAAGCCGCCCGCCATTCCCATCAGGGCCAGCAGGATCGCGCCCACGGCAGCTATCAGCCTCACATCGTCGGGAGACACGGCATCAAACTCCGACCTGAGCTTGTCGGATTGCTAGTCGAATCATTATATCCGGGGCCTTACCCCTGTCAATTGAGGCTAGTCGGGTACTTGGGCGAAATCCGCTCCCAACCCTTCTATGAACTCCGGAAACAGTTCAGTTCCGTTCCAGCGCACCGTTCCGCCAAACTCTCCCACTCCAGGGCCTGCATCCATGGACACGTCGCCGGTTTCGACGAGCAGTTCCACGTGGCTGATTACTTCGGTCAGGGCAAGGAAGAAATTGTTGTCGTCCAGTTCGCGGTGTGAGAAATGGTCCCGGGTCAGCGAGGCCAGGTCCCTGGGACCGCCTTTCAGGATGTCGACGAGGTCATGGCAGCGAGCGGCGTGATGTTCGACGATCTCCGTTGCGCGCTCCAGGCCGACGAGGTTGAACTGGCCGCGATGGTAGGCGCGATGGGCAGGCAGGACGTCGATTCCGTCCGTGCGCATTTCTCCGATGGCCGCAACCCGCAGCAGGGACCGCAGCAGAGCCTTCAGGCCATAGATCTGGTTATCGGCCCGGTAGGTCTCCGGGAGAACGGAGCGGTAACTGGAGTGGCTCCGGCTGACGGACGGATGGGGAGTGATCTGGGGCAGGACGTGATCGCCCGTGAACATGATCCTGTCGAAGAGGATGCATAGCTCATCGGGCGAGTGGCCGGGCGTGTACAGGTAGGTCAAGCTATCGGAGCGCAAGCCGTCCGTTACCGCGCAGTCGACGTTCAGCTCGAGGGCGCGGCGGTGGTGCCTCTTCACCCGTTCGACAGTGTCCGAGTTTTCGAAGGCCTGGAAGCTGGTTACCTCCCGGCGCCAGCTCATCTCCCTTTCCCAACGGTCTTCGAGCAGCAGGCTGCCGTAGATTTCGTGGGCCCATAGCTCGGCTCCGCTTTCCCGCACCACGCTCAGGCAACCCCCGTCGTGGTCCATGTGACCGTGGGTCACAACGATGCGTTGCACCGCGGCCATCGAGTGTCCCAGGTAGTCCAGGCCCTCGGCCAGAAGGTGTTCGGAGCCGTGGCAGCCGGGGTCGATGACCGTCAGGTAATCCCCTTCGACCACGTAGCACCAGGTCGGCCCCAGGGGCGTCTCCCAGGCTTGAGGAATACCGAGGGCCGACACCCTCGTCCCGGATGGCGCAGAGTACCTGACCACCATCCTGTTTCCTGATTCGTCGCCCTTCTTCAATATCTCGGGTTCCAGCATTTACACCGCCGATGCGAGTTTGGGGAATTTGAACGAGGCACGCCGTTTACCTTTCAGCAAATTGCGCACTGACGTTGAAGATTCTACATTATTGGCGCTCCGGCGCTACCGCGCCTATCCGCTAGTTGCCTACTGGAGTTTGATCAACGCCGCAAACAACACTCCATCCCTGACTATTCCCTGGACGATTATAGTGTTACCCGCCGCCACCTCGTCCTGGAAAATGGTCAGAGGGACTATGGTGATCTGGTTCCCGGCCAGAAGGATCGACTCGACCCGGCCCTCGTCATCATGCCGTATCTCCTCGACAGCACCTCTGAGGATGAATCGGTGCACTCTCTCCTCGGCCGCTGTTTCCAGTGAACGAACGCTCTCGATCCTCCTGGCGATGAAGACGCCGCCGGATATCGCGCCGCTGACCTTCACCACGGTCCCGCCGGATATCGCACCCACTATTTCGGTGTCTCGGGAGACCCGCACGGTAATGCCGTTGACCACAATATCGACGGGGAACGGCGAAGGCGCTGCGAAAGGCAGGGCGACGGTCCCCTGCATCTGTACGGTGGGAAGAACTCCCACGCCGCCGGCGGGCAGCTGCTCTACGGTAACCGCCAGTATATCTCCGTTCACAACCACAGCCTGCACCACTACCGCCACGCCGGGGACCAACTCCATCTCCACCCTGGTCAACGCGTCGACAGCCACCGAAACGCCGTGAACTACAAAGCCCGCAACCGTTCCGTCGGCACGGGTTTCGACGTTCTCCACCACCCCCGATACGCTGGCTTCTGTGCCTCCTGTGATACTTGGTCCATATCCCACGATTTCCCGCGCCAGCACGGAGCCGTCCCTTTGCAGGATACCGCGAACCTGTACCGGAGACCCCACTTGCAGGGAGGCATCGATTGAGGTAAGAGCAGTGGTGGATACGGGAATTCCGTTGACCACCAGGGTACCGTCGGCCTCGACCAGCTCAATGCGTCCCTCGATGTCAACAGGGTTCGCCTGAGTTTCGCGGGTCTCGTCGTATGCCGCCGAAAGGGCCACCTCCCGGGCCAGCAGGTCCCCGTTGCCCTGCAGTTCCGCCCTGACGCGCACGGTCGACCCGACCGACACTTCCCCTACAATTTTGGTCAGGTCGCTCAGAAGCACGGGCGCGCCATCCACCACCATCCACTGACCCTCGAGCCACCGGTCCAGCGTACCCCGGATGCTGACGGCCCGTACCAACCGCTCCTGCTCGGTAGCTATAGCCGAAACCTCGGTTGCCAGCAGGTCTCCCCTTCCGCCGGTGGCAGTTACGGCAACACGCCGGCCCACCGACGGGCGGCCCGAAAGAACCGTGCTGGCGTCGACCCTGATGGACACTCCGCCCACGTTCCACTCGCCCTGGGAGGATATTTCTCTGAAAATGCCCTCTATGAAAACGGTATGCGCCGTGCCTGGCGTCGCGGATTCCCGTAGGTTTTCGATTTCGCGGGCGTAGAGCGATCCGTCGTCCCGGACGATTGCGGAAACCTTGACCGGCTGACCGGTGTTAGGAAGGCCGTCCGTGTAAGTGTGCCGGTCCACCACCAATTGCGTTGAGCTGACCGTCCAAAGCCCGGTTTCCGCATCGCGGCCCTGGAAGATACCGTGCATGATGGTGCGAAAGGCAACCTGTCCCATACCTTGGTCATGCTCGATCTTTCGAGCCAGGAGGGACCCGTCGGGCAGCAACTCGGCTTCCACCAGTACGGCATCGCCCACGGACATTCCAGCGGTCATCTTGGTGTTGGCGTCCAGACCGACCTCGGTCGAGGACAGTATTATGTTGGCGTTTTCGGGATTGATTCCCTGGAAGATTCCGCGGACCAGGGCCACATTGGCCGGGTCGGCTACAGGGTCGGTGATCGACTCCGGCTCAGGGCCTGCAATCACGTTGATTTCCGTGAGTGAAGGGCCCCTCCGCTCGTCAGTCAAGACGTAAGATGCAACCACGAAGTCGCCGACGCCCAGTTCCACGCCGCCCTCGTGAAACTTTATCCCGACTGATTCGGACAGGCCAAAGGAGACCGTTGCGCTGTTCCCATCCAGGGGCTGGATTTCGATGCCGTTTGCGGTGAGTCCGCTGATCGTTCCCACAAAATGGCGGTTGCGGGTGCTGGCCGGCACCAGGTATACCTGTCTCGCTACCGTGCCGCCGATATTTTCCTTTAACGAAACGGCAACGTGGTCACCGACCGCAAGGTCTCGAAGGCCGTAGGCGGCCCGGCCAGGAACGCTGATCTCGGTACCGGAAACCACTGCCATGTCCACCAGCCCGCGGGCCGTCATCACGCCCAGCGTTCCCTCATCGATGAAATTGCGCCGAATCTTGAGCACCGCGCCGAAGAAGTCAAGCTGGGCAGGAGCAATGTTCGACCAGTCGGACTCGTTGCCGGACAGGTCTATGGCAGTGACGGAATACGAGAAAATACCTTCGGGAGGCAGGGTCAGGTCTTTGAATCCGGTGCCGGACAACAGGGCGGTTACGGGGGTCCGGGGGCCGTCTCCGTCCTGCCGGTAAACGCGGTAACCGCTCAGGTCCGCGTCCGGGCTTGCGGTCCACTCAAGCTGAGCAGTCCCGGCAGCGCGGTCCGAGTCGATCAGCATCACTCCCGTCGGGGGAGCGGGAGGCGTGAAGTCGGTCGTGCCGACCCTGACCACGCTGGACTTGGGGGATTCAAGACCCCAGGAATTTATCGCCGCCACCGCGTAGTAGTAACTGGCCCCGTCGGTGGTCCCCGGGTCGGCGTAGCTGGAGTCGGAAAGCAGCCATGCACGCCGAACAAAGGGGCCTGTCCTGGCGCGACTCAAGTAGACGGAATAGCCAAAGATGTCCGGCTCGGGATTGTCCGCCCATTCCAGGGTCACCGAACCCGGCCGGGTGTCGGAAGCGTCGCCGCTCAGGCCAAGTGGCGCCCGCGGACCCTCCGGCAACTGTCGGCTGCCGGCCTCACAGGGAGAGTCCGAGACTATCTTCAGGTTGGCTCTCAGACCATCCAGATCGTACTGATAGCCTTCGCCATCGATCTCAATGGCATTGCCCTCGCCACTTTCGACTAGAGAGTCGAGGTAGACGAACTCGTAGGAGCCTATCTGGTCCATCGTCAGGCTGGAACCGGCTGCCAGGGCGGGAGCAGGCTGGGTACATGCGGCCTCGCCGCCTGGCAGGGGGTTGTCCTGGTCGATCAACATGCCGTTGTACCAGAAGCGGAGGGGGTTGCCGAAGAACACTGAATCGAAAGCGACCGCCGCAGCCGTGATGTTGATGTTCCCGGTGTTCTCGAGCACCACGGTGGCCCCGGCCTGCGCCGGGGGCCCGGATTCAATCGGCGCCGCTTTCGCAACCATGATGTCGCGGACGCCGCGGATGTCGCCGGTCCATCCAGCGACAACGAATCCGCCATCCTGGGACTGCACGATCGCCCTGGCCCCCGCGGAGACCGTACCGGGTCCCGCGGCCCTGGAAGCGCCAGGGTAGGCCCCGCTCCATTGCATCTGGCCGGAGGGGTCAGTCTTGACGACCCAGAACCGGTCCCCCTGGCTGAAGGACTCGGACCACCCGGCAAGGGCAAATCCCCCGTCCCCCGTCCGCACCAGCGAGTGGGCCGCATCCCTGGGTACCCCGCCGTAGGAGCGCTGCCACTGAAGCTCCCCTTGACTGTCGGTCTTCAGCAACCAGAAATCCGACAGCCCTGCGCCGCGGGACCAGGTGAAGCCACCCAGGGCGAAGCCGCCATCGTCAGTGGCGGCCAGTGAGCGGGCCTCATCGTTGTAGCTGCCGCCGTAGGTACGGCTCCAGATGGTGTTTCCGCCTGAGTCCAGCCTTATCAGCAGGGCATCGCTGCCTGTTTCGTCGGTGGACGAATTCCCCGCAATGACAAGGTTCCCGGAGGAAGTCTCAGTGACGTCGTAGGCCACTCCTCCGGATGAATCCGACAGGTCGCGGTCCCATTGAACGGCGCCGGCAGAATCGGTCTTGAGGACCCGGATGGAGCTGCCTGTAACGGCTGTGGACCTGCCGACGAGGACATACCCCCCGTCGCTGGTCTGGCGCACCGCCCTCGCGGAGCCGGTCGTTGGTCCGGGCGCAGCAGGCGCGCCCTGGGAGTCTCCGTAGTTGCGCTGCCACTCCTCGAACCCCTCGGAATCGACCTTGATCAGCCAGAAGTTGCTGTCCGGGGAAGCGGCTCCACCGGGAGAGCCGGTCTCGCCGGCCAGCACGAACCCTCCGTCGGTCGTCCCGTGAACGTCGAAAAAGATGTCGTTGTTTGCTCCGCCGTAGGTGTGGGACCATAACTCGTTCCCTTGCGCATCCAGCTTGACGAGCCACCCGTCTTTCGCTCCCGCGCCGAATGTGCGTGTCTCTCCCGCGACCACGTATCCGCCGTCCGCGGCAAGGGCGACGGCGTGGGCAAAGTCGTCCCCCTCTCCTCCAAGGGTTACCCTCCATTCCGGGTCGGCCTGGGCCGAGGCCGTGCCCCCGCCAAGAACGGCGAAAACAACAGCCAGCGTCGCAGCCGCCAAGCCGGCCAGTCTGCGGACGCGACCATAATTGGGGACCCTCAACCCTGTACACACATTCAAGAAATTGCTCAAAATCGACTGGGGACGGTGCGTTCCCCAAATACACCTAATCCTTCTGCGGGTTACCGTTGTGTTACATCTCCCTGCGCCCCGGGTCGCACCCTAACCACCTGGGGGCCGATAAATCACAGCAATAACCGTGCTCAAGGTCTGACCGTCGTCGTTGGTGGCCACCACGTCTATCAAGTTCGGACCCTCATCCAGAAACAGGGTCGATGAGAAGTAGCCAAACCGGTTGACCGGGACGGACCGGCCGTTGATGCTGACGATGGCATTGGGTCCGGTGCGCCCGGCAAGGGGCAGAGCGGGACTCGATACCACGCTTTCATTCTCCGGCTCAGTGATCAGGAGAAGGAAGGGCAAAGCAAGGGAAATCACCTGGCGGGAAACTCTTACTGTAGCTCCTTCACCATTGGCCGCCACCACGGAAATCGTGTTCTCACCCGGGTCCAGCGGCACCTGGGATCTGAACCCGCCCTGCCGGTCCACCTCGGTTTCGACGCCGGAAACCTCAACGCTGCTCCCCGGGTCCGTCTGGCCATACACGGCCACGGTGTTTCCGGGCACGGTGGCCCCTTCTTCCGGGGCGAATACCTGCAGAAACGGCCTGTCCGAAGGGCCTGCCGCCGGTCGGGTTGGGGCGGGAGGCGTTCCGGTGGCGGAAGATTCCAGGGTCGGAGTGGGCTCCACAGTGGATGTTGCCTGTCTTGTAGCAGTAGGCTCAGGCGTAGGCGTTGCAGCAGGGGACGGCTCCTCCGTAGGAGCGGCAAGCGTGGGAACTTCCGCAACGGGAGTCGGGCTGGGGGAAGTATCCGGGCGCGGAAGCGGAGTAACGCAACCCAACTGGCCCACCGCCAGGATGGCGGCCGCCAACAGGGGCACCACGAGGAGCATCAATGGGCGGGACCGGCGGGATGGTGTCAGCGGAGGCCCCTCGTTCGTTATTTCCCTGTTCACCGGCCAGTCAGGGGCAGGGACAACAGGAAAGAAGTGTGGTGCCCATCCTGTGGTTCCGGCGCCGACTCAACCGTAACGTCCCCGCCGCAACGGCGGGCCAGGGTTCGGGCTATGAATAGTCCAAGACCTGAGCTGGTCTTTTCCTCCCTCTGTCCCACTTCGGGGGTCCAACCCCGGTCGAAGACGTACTCAAGGTATTGCGCCGCGATGCCCGGCCCGTCATCCCACACTCCTATGTGGAACCTGGCGTCGTCGCGGGTGAGAGTGACGTCGACGCGGGATTCGGCATGAGCCACCGCGTTGTCGACGAGGTTGGTGACGATGTGCTCAATGGCATGGGGGTCGGAGGAAGCCATCCCGAACTCGGCCGGTTCCGCCCACCAGGTAATTTCCTTGTTCAGTTCAGCAGCCACCGGGGTGTACCGGTCGGCAATACGCCGCACGATCTGGGAGGGTTCCACGGGAGAGGACGAGGGAGGGTCTCCCGGAGCCTCCAACTGGACCAGCACTTCGATGTTGGAGAGCATGAGCCGGAAGTTGGGCGTCTGGCGGGCGATCTCGTCCATCAACTCCTGGACGGTTGGGTTGAACTGCTCACCCGCAGCCTCCAGGGCCGCCTGCACCTCTCGCTGCTTTCCTGCGATACGGCGGAGTGGCCGGCCCAGATCGTGGTCGAAGAGCCTGAAAAACTGTTCAGTGGTCTCTCTCCAGTGGTTGTTCTGCTCTTCCCGCGTCCATTCACCCTCGTCCGGGGCGTTGCCGTTCAGCACGGCCGCGCCCATGCCGAGTCCGGTTGCCCCCAAACCCGTCATGAGCAACAGGGCCCCGATGTAGGTCAAAGGCTCCACGCCCCAGAGGTTGTCGAAAATCTCCGGGCTGGCAAAGGGGGCCACAATGATGCAAACGAGCCCCGCAAACGCCACGGTCAAGCTGGCGGCGCAGAGCGCAAGGAGAAGGCGCGAATGCTTCCACAGGGGCGATGCCGGGCGCTTCACGATCCCCAACGCCATGCCAGTTCCCTCTCGTTGCCGGCCTCAGCCCCTGGGCGGAGACAAGCGGTAACCCCGGTCACGCACATTGAGGATCAATTCGTCCGGACCGAATCGCGTCCCAAGCGCCCGTCCCAGTGAGTCCTTTATCTCCCGTATTCTAACTCTTAGGGAAGCCCTTGGGTCTTCACCCTCGGAATACCGCTCGAGGCGTGAGAAAGGCACCAATTCGCCGGGGCTGCGGTACCAGGCGGTGGCCAACTCTCTGAAAATCTCGAACTTCATGCCCTGGATGTCGTTAACAGGCCGACTGCCGACATCTTCCGCTACCAGGACCAGTTCGGAAACGGTGTCCAGGACTATTCCGCCGCCCACCGTAATCCGGTCCGGGGAAACCCCCATGAGTCGGCGCAATCGAAGAACAACCTCATCCGTACCGGCCAGCTTGTCAATGAAGTCGACCGGTGCGTCCCACTTCAGAGCGTTGCGGGCTGCGAGTTCACGTTCCGGCCCCTGGGTGTACTGGGTAAACATGAGGACCGGGAGACGAGGCCATCGGTTCACGATCTGCACCAGGATGTCCAGGCCCTTGAATCGGTCGTCGGCATGGTCTCCGAACCTGACGTCCAGAAGTACCGCATCGGGGCCGAGTTCCTCGATGTCCCACAAGGCGGTCGCCTCGAACTCGTCGCTCAGGGAGCCGCCGCCGAGATCGGGCTGCACCACCATGGTACGCCAGCCCTCCTCCTCCATGCGCTGGCGAATGACGCGCATGATGGACGATTCGGCTTCGTCGTCCACGATCAGTATTTTGTGAGCAGGCCGTCTCGCTGCCATATTCCCCGTCCGGGTTGACCACTCCAAGTGTTTGCATTTTATCAAAGTCAGCCCGCCGCAAGCTCCATGAGAGGGTGACGTGTTTATGGCAGGTTGACAAGGGACTCTTCACCTATACAATTGGCCCCGCAGCCTCACACTCCCTGGGGTGTATTGTGCCTTGTCGGGCAATTGGGCACGATTTCCAGACCGTTCAGATGGAGGTAGGACATGATAACCAAATTCGGAAGCTTGTTCGCGGGCCATGTTGATCTGGAGAACATCGGCCTGGACGGAACCCCCGTCAATGAGCGATGGCTGCCCGATCAGGAGCTGGCGGGTGTCTTCGACAAGACTGAAGCGATCGTGCTGAAGATGGAGGAGATGGGCTATGACACATTCTGGACGGCCGAGCACCATTTCCAGCGGGAAGGATACGAATGCCTCCCCAACCTGCTCCTCCTTTATGTCCACTTGGCGCACATGACCAAGAACCTCAAGTTCGGCTGCGGGTTCAATATCAACCCAATGTGGCACCCTCTCCGACTGGCCGAGGACTATGCCATGGCCGACATCCTCACCGGAGGCCGGGTGATTTTCGGTGTTGGCCGAGGCTACCACTCCAGGGAGGTAGACACCTTCGGAGTGCCCAGCACCCTGAGCGACAACGAAGCCAACCGCGAGATGTTCGAGGAACAGGTCGAAGTCATAATGAAGGCCTTCCACGAAGAGTCTTTCTCGCACCAGGGCAAGTACTTCCAGATCCCGCCTGAGGTCCCATATCGAGGCTACACCCTCAAGGAGCTCACCTTGGTGCCCCGGCCGGTCAACCTTCCCGTCGAGACGTGGCAGCCGGTGGTCAGCGCAAGCCAGCGGGCCTTTGATTTTATGGCCAAGTACAACATGAAGGGCATCATGGGCGGTGGAGCCGCAGCGGGCGGCGCCGCCGAGGGCGTGATGCGACAGTGGCGGGATACCCTCCGGGCCCGCGGTCGTGATGCCCAACTGGGCGAGGACCTCGCCGTCGGCTATACCATTCACATCGCCGAGACCGAGGAAAAGGCGATCAAAGAGGCCCGTGTCTTCTTTGAGGAGAACATGAAAATGTTCGCTCCGCTGGGCTTTGTCCGTGGCCTGTCCGAAGATCAGATACGCGCGATCGAGGATCCCCGGCGGGCACGCGGGGCCGGATTGCCCACCTTGGAGGACGGCATCAAGGCAGGATCGTGGCTGTGCGGCCCGCCGGAACTGCTGGTAGAAAAGCTGGAGGCCGTGCAGGATGCCTACCCGGGCCTCAACCAGATAAACGTCGGCTCGGTCATCGGTACGCCGCAGAACGTCATAGTCGAGCAGTTGGAGGCCTTCGGCAGGGACGTGATGCCCAAATTCAAGGCGCGGGCTTAGTCTGAACCGTGATTCGTCTGATTCCATGATGGATATGACAGGCCAGCTAAAAATCATGTCCACTAAAAATCATGTCCATCAGATAAATCACAAAAATCACAGTTCAGACAAAGGAGGAACGATGACTCAACAACTGTCCGAAGCCGAGTTGCTGGATCTGGCCCGGAAGTTCAGCTTTCGCAGCCGCATCGACAAGAACGTAGTCACCGGCCCCATCATGGTGTGGGGCCGAGGCTCGGTGGTGAGGGACGTCAATGGCAAGGAGTATCTGGACTTCAACTCCGGCCAGATGTGCGCCGCATTGGGCCATAACCATCCTCGCATAGTGCAGGCCCTGCACGAGAGCGGAGAAACCCTGATCCACAGCCACATGAGCATGTTCAACGACCGGGAAATCATCCTTGCCGCCCGGCTGGCGGAGATTTCTCCCCAAGGAATGAACCGCTCGATGTTCCTGACCTCCGGCAGCGACTCCAACGAGGCGGCGATGGCCATCGCCAAGCGCTACACCGGCGGGTACGAAATAGCCAGCCCCGCGGTCAGCTTCCATGGAATGAACGACAGCACCCGCGCTGTCACCTTCTCCGGCTGGCACGAAGGCTATGGCCCCTATGCCCCCGGTCATTACCCGATCATCGCCCCGTACCGCTACCGCTGCCGGTTCTGCAAAGACCGGGCCGCGTGCGACTACTCGTGCCTCGACACCAGTTTTGAGTTGCTGGACGCCCAGGCCGACGGGCCGCTGGCGGCAGTGATCACGGAACCTCTGTTCAGCGCTGGGGGCGTCATCGACCTCCCGGAGGGCTGGCTGGGGGAACTGAAACGCCGTTGCGAGGCCCGGGGCGCCCTGCTGATAGTGGACGAGGCCCAGACAGGACTGGCGAAGCTGGGAACCATGTGGGCATTTGAGCAGGAGGGCGTCGTTCCCGACATCTTCACGATCTCCAAGCACTTTGGTGGCGGAGTAGCCATCAGTGCGGCGATCACGACGGATGAGATCGAAGAAAAGGCGTCAGAATCGGGACTGGTGGTGGGGCACTCCCACTCCAACGATCCAATGCCCTGCCACGCCGCCATCGCAAGCATCGACATCATCCTGGAGGAGATGCTGACGGACGTAGCCCAGCGCATCGGCGACTACTGGCGGGAACACCTCGAACGGCTGGCGTCGCGCCACGAGATCATCGGCGACATCAGGGGACGTGGGCTGCTGCAAGGCATAGAACTGGTCACCGATCGGGAGACCCGCGAGCCGGCCTACGCACAGGGCCGGGAGATAGGTCGCCGCTGCCTGGAAAACGGCCTGATAATGAGTGTTCGGCGCGCCGGGTCCGTGTTCCGCTTCGTTCCACCCTTCACCACCACCGAGGCGCAGATGGACGAGGCCGCCGAGATTCTGGATGGGGCTATGGCTTCGATATGATTGCCCTGACCATTGGAACCAGTTCTTTGGGGACGACCATTACGGTCTCGTCGTAGGTAATGAACGCCGTCTCGTCCTCTTCAGCGGCGGCGTCATCCGACTGATTCTCGTAGTGTTCCAAAACTTCCTTGACCCTGTGTGCATCCCATCCGGAAGGGTATTCGTTGGGATCTCTCATCGTCCTCGTCGTCTCCTCAATCGCCGACGGAAAGCTGCAAGAGCCGTACCGCTCAAGTCGTAAGCCGTTATGACGAATGCGTCGCCTGTTCCCGGGCCTGGCACGTAGATAACCCGAAGATACCTGTCGGCAGCGGTTTGTCCTATGACTATTCGTGAGTCATTTCGTCCGGGTCTATCTTCGGCAGCTTCTTCTAGGGAGTGTCGTCAAATTGAGCAACCAGACACACCACAGCCTTATTTCCGTCATTCCGACGAAAGCCGGAATCCAGAAAATCCGGCTGCCGCATGACGGTTTGGCTACGGAAACCTCTGGATTCCGGCTTTCGCCGGAATGACGGGTTAATTTGACGACACCCCCTAAGGCTTCAATCGCTTCTGATTCTTCGACCCCGTGACGGAAAATATGCGGCAGTCCCGTCTCGGGGTCGATGTAAAAGCGTATACCCGACATTCACGAATGAGAGACGGATTACCGAACCCTGGTCGGCTCCTCGTCCCATGGCCCGGGCAGGCGGCCCTTGGCCGTTGCGCCGATCATGTACCGGCCGTCTTCGTGGCCCCACTCATCAGCCGGCATCTCGTAGGAGACCTCGATGCCGTTTCCATCCGGGTCCCGGATGTAGATGCCCACGGCGTGGCCGTGGTCGGAGACCGACTCGATGGCGATGTCCCTTTCCTTGATGCGGTAGTAGAGTTCCTTGAGGTCGTCGAGGCTTTCCATGTACCAGGCCATGTGATTGAGGCCCACCTGCCCCTTCTGGGGGCCGGGAGCATCTTCGCCCACCTCGACGAGGGCGATTTCGTGGGAATTGCCCATATCGGCGGTCATGAAGGCAGCCCGGCCCGGCCTCACTCCGTAGGTATGAAGTCCCAGCAGGTCTTCATACCACTGGCGGGAACGCTCCGCGTTCCGGACGTAGATATTGATATGCCCCAGCTGTCTCGGCTTATAGCCCATAGCTCCCTCCTCATCCGGGAATGAACTGTGATTCGCCTGATTGCAATGATGACCGTGATGGGGCCGCCCCGTCAATCATTCAATCACAAGAATCGCCCCCGCCGGTCATGCTGAGCTTGTCCAAGCATCAGACAAGGGGTTGAAAGACTGATATTATTGTCCCAGACGCGCCATCGAAAGGAGGCCCGGCATGGTCAGGTTAGGCGGCACGGCAACAATCGCCCACCTCGAGGTGTTCCAGGGTCTGGAGAAGCTGTTCCGTCGGCGTGGCATCGAAATGGACTGGGTGCTGTACTCCGACTACGACGTCATGGTGGACGCATTCGTCGCGGGCGACATCGACCTGGCCTGGAACGGACCTCTGGGCTACGTCAAGATCAAGCGGCTCCTCGATGAGCCGTGCCAGGTCATCGCCATGCGCGACGTGGACATCGGTTTCACCACCCATTTCATAGCCCGGACCGGCTCCGGGATTGAAACGGTGGAGGACCTGAAGGGACGCCGGTTCGCCTTCGGCCGGCGAGCGTCGGAACAGGCGGGGCTGGTCCCTTACTACCTGTTGAAGCAGGTCGGCATCAACCCAGGCAGCGATCTCGCCGTAGCCAGCTTTTTCGAGCAGCGGCAGTCGGCGACCCGTTCGGACGAGCGCGACGTGGTCGAACGCGTGGCCTCCGGCGAGTTTGATGCCGGGTCGGTCAGCCAGCGGACAATGGAAACGATGGCCGAAGACGGCAGCCTGCCGCGGGACAACGTGCGCATTTTCTATTCCAGTCCCCCGTACAGCCACTGCTGTTTCACGGCGCAGCGAAACCTGGAGCCGTCCCTCGCCCGTGAAATCGAAGAGGCTTTCCTCTCGGTGACCGGCAACGACGAAGTTGAGGAGGCGGTGCTGAAGGGCGAGGCCTGCAGCAGCTTCGTGCCGGGCATAGACACAGGGTGGGAACTGATCGAAGCTGCGGCAGTGAGCGAGGGGCTGGTCTAGGTCTCGCTGTCGCCGCTGGAGGCATTGCGCAGGATGTCTTCCAGCATGTTGTCCAGCGCGGGGTCGAGTTCCACGGCCGGTTCGAAAGGCGTGTAGTTGAAATCGGTGCGCGCGCGGTCGATCAGTTCCTTCGCCGTCGGGTTGGTGCTGCCGATCTTCTCCAACGTGTCCCGCAATTCCTGGGATTCGGCTTCGCCCAGCGACCGAAGTTCCGACAAGTCGAAGTCCAGGCTGAAGATCGAATTGATTCGCCGCATGATGTCGTAGAACGAGCGGTGATCCCGGCTAATGCCCACGGGATCATTGTTGGAGGTCAGGAACGGATACATAGGCGCCATGGCCCCAAGGCGGAACATCTCCACTTCCGGGTGCTGGAAGTGCGCGACGGTGATGAGGGCCATGCCTATCGTCGGCCCATTCCTGCTATTGGAACCGTAGTTTGAAAACCGCACGCCCAGCTTGTCCATCTCGGGCTTCATGCTGGCCTGGCTGTAGATGCAGCTGACGCTCCGCTCCATATCGGGCGGCGCGGCCCCGTTGTAGCCTTCGACGGCAACGGTCTGGGAGACTCCCAGCTGCTTGACAGCCTGGAAGAACGCGTCGGCGTACACATCCAGCCGGAACCACGGCTCCTCGCCGAGAAAGATGACCAGACCGTTTCCGGCGTCGAAGAAATTGTTTTCGCGCCGCATGTTGGTGTCGGGCAGCCCTTCCCGGTAGGCCACCCGCGGCCGGTAGGTATCATGGGTGCCCGGGACCTGGAACGGATAACAGAGTTTGGCGATTTCGGGCCCCATTGATCCAATACGACGGGCCTGGAGCTTCTCGATCAGGTAACGAGGCAGGCCGCTGGAGATCTCGCCTCCGTCGGACCACTGGCGACGCCAGCCGGCAATCAGATAACGGGCGTCGGGGATGGACTGCAAGTCCAGCAGTTCGTCAGCCATCTGCCAACACTCCTTTAGCCAAACGGGCATCACCTGGAAAGAATCAGTAACTGTAATTCTGCCAGACGACCCGCTACAGCGCAAATCCGGTGAGAGCGCAGGGCTATCGTATATGGCCCATTTAAGCGCCGTCATTCCGGCGAAAGCCGGAATCCAGAAAACGCTAGGGAGTGTCGTCAAACTTGCACGTCATTCCGGCAAAAGCCGGAATCCAGAAAACGCTAGGGAGTGTCGTCAAACTTGCACGTCATTCCGGCGAAAGCCGGAATCCAGAAAACGCTAGGGAGTGTCGTCAAACTTGCACGTCATTCCGGCGAAAGCCGGAATCCAGAAAACGCTAGGGAGTGTCGTCAAACTTGCACGTCATTCCGGCGAAAGCCGGAATCCAGAAAACGCTAGGGAGTGTCGTCAAACTTACACGTCATTCCGGCGAAAGCCGGAATCCAGAAAACGCTAGGGAGTGTCGTCAAACTTACACGTCATTCCGGCAAAAGCCGGAATCCAGAAAACGCTAGGGAGTGTCGTCAAACTTGCACGTCATTCCGGCGAAAGCCGGAATCCAGGGATTTCCGTAGCCAAACCGTCATGCGGCAGCCGGATTTTCTGGATTCCGGCTTTCGCCGGAATGACGGAAATAAGGCTGTGGCGCGTCTGGTTACTCAATTTGACGACACTCCCTAGGCACAGAGAACGCAGCCGGAGGGCAACATCTCTGGATTCCGGCTTTCGCCGGAATGACCATATTGTTAACCAATCAATTCGCCTATCAGTAAAAGACCCTGTCCCTCAGCCCGGCATAATTCCCCAAATTAAAGGGGCGCCCGTTTGGGCGCCCCTATGGGTGTGCCAAGGGTGCGTGGGGTTAGCTGGACTGGCGGCCTGCTATGAATGCGCCGCCTGCGGCTACCACGCCGACGATGGCGATGATCAGGGCCACGATGGCGAGGGCTCCGCCCCCACCGTCCGCGCCCGCAGCGCCGGCGGGACCGGCAGGACCGGTAGCGCCGTCAGCGCCAGCGGGACCGGCAGGACCAGCGGGGCCGGCAGGACCGGCTGCGCCGTCGGAACCATCGGAGCCGTCGGAACCGTCAGCGCCAGCGGGACCGGCAGGACCGCGAGCGCCGTCAGCGCCGGGTGCGCCGTCATGACCGTCGTGGCCATCCTCGCCAGCGGGGCCGGCAGGACCGGGCTCGCCCTGAGGACCGGGCTCTCCCTGAAGTCCGCGGGGACCGCGCATGGCCTGCTGGTCCTGCTGCGGCGTCCGGGTCGGCGGCACCATGCCCGTGGAAGCGTCCAGGTTGACCATGGCGTCCATGCCGCCAACGGTCATGACTTCGGCGGGGTCGGACATGGCGTCGTACTTCATGGTCTCGCCGTCCATCATCATGGACAGCGCGAAGGTGACCATCTTTTCGCCGGAGTCGGGGACGATGAGGGTGAAGGAGCCGTCGGCCATGACGTCGGCCATGCCGATCTCCATCATCATCATCTCGCCCTCTTCACCCTCCTCTTCGACCATGGCCACGACCATGGTGCCGTCGGGCGGGGTCTCGCCATCCAGCATGGCCATGCCTTGGATCAGGCTGGGGATGCCTGGTGGCTGCTGCGCGAGGGCCACCGACAGCGGCAGGGCCGCGAGCAGGGCGATCACGCTGAGCAGGGCCAGGACTCTGGTTTTGGTCATTCCGTCCTCCTCATTTCATTCGCATTGGCGGGCGGAGAGTCCGCCCGCCCGGTCGGGATGGGGAAGCCGTCCCGGTTTGCGCCGGGGCGGCTTCCCGCCAGTTTCCAGGATTGTCCAGGCCCTACTGGACGGTGATCAGGCTCCAGCCTGCCAGGAGGTTCTGGCCTTGTACCTCGGCAGCTCCCTTCAGCTGGATCCAGATGATGTTTCCGCTCTCCAACGCCTCCAGGCTGTTGGCGGCCTCGAATCCGGGATCCGGATCGTAGAGGTACCACGACTGGTCGGTGTTGTCATAGAGGAAGATGCGGTCGAGCATATCAGCCTCGATCAGACCCGCGAACAGGTCCGCCGGGGCGCGGCTCACCGTCGCCGTAGCGATCTCCAGGAAGGTGGTGATGGTGGTCTGGCTCACCCGGACCGTAACGGTCTGGTTGCCGAGCTCGAGCTGGGGAACCAGGACGCTGGACGTAAAGTCGCCGTCTATCGAGGACGCGGGAGCCGGTACGGGCCGGACATCCACGCCGCCGATTTCCATCACTGCCACGGTGGCGAAGGCCGGGAAGTTCATGCCGCTGATGGTGATCATCTCACCGGACGACACGCTGTCCGTGCTCAGGCTCACCATGGCGCCCGGAGTCTCGTGGGTATCCTTGGCGGTTACGCTCGCGTAGACCCCAACCGAGGTGGCCTCTACATCGTGCGTTGAGCCGATCCTTGCGTAGCTGGGGACGACGAAGTCAATGCTGACCGCGCCGGAGGCGTCCGCGGAGCCGGCAGCAACGGTTACGAAGTTGTTGCCGTCTTCGTACTTCACCTGCACCAGGTCGCCGGACGGGAAGCCGCTCCCGCTCACGTTAACGGTGGTGCCGCGGCGGCTGGTCTCCGGATCGACCGTGATGGTGGCCTTGGGGATCTCAATCGACCCTTCCGCCACGCGGCCGGACCCGGTAGCTGTGACCGAGATCGTCTTCTTGCCGGAGCCGATGCCGTCATCCTCATCGCTGGGAACGTTAACGGCGATCACGACGTCGCCGGCGGAGTTGGCCGTGGCATTGACGTTTGCAGTCTGGTTTCCGATCTTGACGCTGCTGATGTTGTCGCCGGCAACGAAGCCGCTGCCTTCGATGGTGATCTGCTGGCCGGGCACGACCATCGCCGGCTGGATGGTCAGCGAAAGAACGCCGACTGTCAGCGAGGCGGTGGCCGACGGAGCGCTCATGTCGCCATCGCCGTCGGGGTCGGTGCCGGTTACCTTGACGGTCTGAGTCCCGCGGTTGGCGTCGGAGGGAATCATGACCTTGAACTCGGCAGCGCCGTCAGCGTTGGTGGAGACGGCTCCCGCGCTGGAGGTCACATCACTGGCCCCGACCGTAACCTTGGTGACCGAGTTGGATGCGGGCCAGTCGGAAAGGTTGATGGTCACTTCCTTGGACACGGGGGACTCTTCGGGAGACACCGTTGCCTTCGGGCTGACGGTGAACGACCCGGAGACGTCCTGGTCGTTGCCCGCTGCGTCCTGGGCAGTGATGGTGTTCGCCTGGTTGGCCTTGAAGGCCGACGAAGTGGTGTCGATCTCAAGGGTCCCGGTGTTGTCGGCGATTGTTACCTCGCCGTGCTTGGCGTCGTTCAGGTTGACCGTCGCCGATCCGTTGGCGAAGCCCTTGAAGGTGGCGGTGATCATCGTGCCGCGGGTGCCGCTGGTCTCGCTGAGGCTGATCACCCGATCGATGCTGGTATTCGCTTCCTTCTCGTCGCCGTCCGGGAAGTTCTCCTGCCATTCGACGGTCTTGGTGCCGCCGGAGGCCGCGTTCGTGACCCCGGCCGCCTGCTTGATCCTGATGGTGTAGGCGCCACTAACCGGGTTATTCTGCGGGTCTCCGTTAGCCCTTACATTCGGCACGGTCATGGTGACGTTGCTGCCGCTCACCACGACGTTGCTGGGGTTGCCTTTGTAGCTGCCGCTGGTAATGTCGATAGCGGAATCAGCGATGGTATCCGGCACACCGAAGGCCGACAGGTCCACCCTGATGTCCTCGTTGGGTTCGATGGCCGTTGCCGCGTTGGAGCTAATGGTTATCTGCACCGCAGCCCCGGGGGTCTGCGAGCTGAGCGCGATGGTCCCATCAACTCCGCCATTGCCGCCGGTGCTGGTCTCAGACACGGTTACCGTGTCGTCGCCCTCGATGGGTTGGGCGTCGCCCCCGGACGCGAATGTGCCGCTGAAGGCTTCGGACTCGCCCGGTGTCATGGGAGCCGTAAGCGTGTAGCTAACGCTCGCCGACTGTCCAGCTGCAAGAATGAGGTATGACACCCCGGTATTCCCCCGTTCCGTGAAATCCCCGGCAGAGGCCAAGGTGTAGCCCGAGGGATAGGTATCCTCAACTACCCCGCCTGCCGCGAAATTGGCCAGTTCGATGGTGACCGTTATTTCGCCCCCGGGCGCCACCGGGTTCGGGGTAATGCTCCTCATGGCGCTGTGATCATCCGCTTGTGCCACGGTGTAGACACCCATCGCAAAGAGGGTGGCCAGCAACGTGGCTAGCAAGGCCAGGGCTATGCCTGTTTGCTTGCCGAGCTGTGCTTTCATATTCGTTAATTCTCCTTGATGAACCTCGTTGAGGGTGCTGGACATTGAACTCTTCGCCCTTCGGCGGAAAACTCATTCACATAAGCCTCGTCCTCTTTCTGTCCCGATGGGATGAAGCCATAAGGCAAATCACAACTCTCGTTTGCTGTGGGGCGCCGGAAAAGGTCCCGGCGCCCCGCGTTGGGCTGTGTTATCCGTTGATGTAAGCAGCAATGACTTCGCTCAACTCAACCGAGCCGAGGTCGCCATTGATATAGTGGCTGATGGCGATGGACAACTCGGTTCCGCTGATCTGCCCGTCATCGTCCTCGTCGTACCTGCTCACTGCGCCTTCGTCCACGTCGGTGACGCTGATGGTCACGTCGATGGATGCGCTGCTGTTGGGTGCGCCGGAGCCGTCATTGACGGTTACCGTCACCATGTAGGACATCGTGGTCTCGTAGTCCAGCATGGTGCCTTCGCCTACCATTATCTGGCCCGTGCTGGTGTCGATGGTGAAGTACATGGCGTCGTCGCCGCCCAGGGAGTAGGTCAGCGTGTCGTCGGCGTCGGCGTCGGTGGCCATCACTGGGGCACCGACATTCATACCGGCAGCCGTGTTCTCCGCCACTTCCCTGGCGCCCATGCCGTCCGCGAACGTCGGCTGGTTATTGGCGGCCACCATGCTGGTGGTTGGGTCGCTGGTGGCTTCCCTGGCGGGACGGTGCTCGTCGTTGTAGGTCACCATGGCCCGCAGGTAGTAGCCCACATCCGCCGTCTCCGGGGTGTACATGTCGGTCGCGGCGCCCATTCCTGCGGCGTCCATCCAATCGGTCATGTCCATGGACTTCTGCCACTTCCAGACTTCGCTGGAGGTCATGCCGTCAGGGTCCTCCAAGGTGGCGGTTACCGCGGCGCCAACCAAAGGAGTCTGCGTTGACAGGGTCACTGTCCCCATCTGGTCTGCTGGACCACCCAGCCTGACGACATCAGAATACGGGCCGGTGCCGTCACCATTAGTGGCTGCAACCCGATAGTACCGCGTAGTCCCCGCAGTAACAGCATCAGATGCTGTTGTGGCGGCGGCCACGGCCGGGGTACTAACAACAGTCCAAGGATGCTCGCCGTCTGCTGACCATTGAGCAACGTAGCCAGTGATAGCGCTCCCGCCCTGCGACGGAGCGTCCCAAAAGAGAACAACGCTCGTGAAGTTTTGCGGCACAATCGTCAGTCCCGTCGGCGCATCCGGCTGCGTACCAGCCTTCGGAAGGGCCTCGTCTCCTGCTGTTTGAATGAGGTAGGGCCCCATACCAACGCTGTTGATAGCCGCCACCCGGTAGCGCACTGACTTGCCTGCCAGAGAACTGTGGGTGTCGGAATAATACGCTTTCTTGTTCCCTGTGTTGTCGCTCGCAACTACCCACGTCGCGCCGGCGTCGGTCGAGCGATCAATCTTGTAGCCCAGAATCGTGCCGGCTGGCGCCACCCAGAAGAATTCAACCGTCTGCGTTCCCACAGCCACAACTGCCGACCCATCCGAAAATGCCGTCGTCCCATCATCCGTCGGTACGGCAGGCACCCCTACCGGTCGAGCGGTCACGCTGACGACAGCAGAGTACGGGCCGTTGCCTTGAGTATTAGTGGCCGCAACCCGATAGTACCGCGTAGCCCCCGCAGGAATAGTTGCTGTTGCTGTTGTGCTGTTACCAGGAGTTCCCAGAGTGATGTCGCTAGTAGCCCAAGGGTGCTCGCCGTCTGCTGACCATTGAACAATGTAGGCAGAGATCAAGCTCTGACCCTGCGACGGAGCGCTCCAAGAGAGATTGACATCGGTATTTGTCGGCGTGGTGGTATTCGGTGCCGGCGACACGGTCACCGTCAGTCCCGTCGGCGCGCCCGGTTCCGTACCAGCCTTCGGAAGGGCCACGTCTGTTGCTGTTTGAACGAGGTAGGGACCCACACCAATGCTGTTGATAGCCGCCACCCGGTAGCGCACTGACTTACCGGCCAGGGAACTGTGGGTGTCGGAGTAATACACGTTCTTGTTCCCGGTGTTGGCGTTCGCAACTACCCACGTCGTGCCGGCGTCGGTCGAGCGATCAATCTTGTAGCCCACAATCGTGCCGGCTGGCGCCATCCAATTGAGTTCGACCGTCTGCGTTCCCACCGCTACAACAGCCCCATCCGTCAATCCAGTCGGCGCTTCAGGCACCCCTGCCGTCACACCGCGACTAACTGCAGAATACGGGCCGGTGCCGTCAGCATTAGTGGCTGCGACCCGGTAGTACCGCGTAGCCCCCGCAGGAATGTCATCTGTTACTGTAGTGCCCGAAACCGTACCAGAAACAGCAGCCCAAGGATGCTCGCCGTCTGCTGACCATTGAGCAACGTAGCCAGTCGCGCTCGCGCCCCCAGACGGAGCGTTCCAAGAGAGTGTAACGGTCCCGGCATTTGTCCCTGTCACCGTCAGTCCCGTCGGCGCACCCGGCTGTGTACCAGCCTTCGGAAGGGCCACGTCTGCCAATATTTGAACGAGGTAGGGACCCATACCAACGCTGTTGATAGCCGCCACCCGGTAGCGCACTGACTTACCGGCCAGGGAACTGTGGGTGTCGGAGTAGTATGCGTTATCGTTCCCGGTGTCGGCGTTCGCAACTACCCACGTCGCGCCGGCGTCGGTCGAGCGATCAATCTTGTAGCCCAGAATCGTGCCGGCTGGCGCCGTCCAATTTAGTTCAACCGTCTGCGTTCCCACCGCCACAACACCCGTCGCATCCGTCAATCCCGTCGGCTTTTCAGGCACCCCTACCGGTCGAGCGGTCGCGCTGACGCTAGCAGAATACGGGCCGTCGCCTTGAGTATTAGTGGCCGCAACCCGATAGTACCGCGTAGTTCCCGCAGAAACTCCAGTATCTGTTACTGTGGTACCGGTACCCGAGGTAGTAATAACCGCCCAAGGATGCTCCCCGTCTGCTGACCATTGAGCAATGTAGGCAGTGATAGCGCTCTCACCCTGCGACAACGGAGCGTCCCAAGAGAGAACAACGGACCCAACAGTTGTCGGCGACACGGCCGCTTTGAGCGCCCTCGGCACACCCGGTTCCCTACTAACCTTCGGAAGGGTCTCGTCTCCTGATGTTTGAACGAGGTAGGGACCCATACCAGCACTGTTGATAGCCGCCACCCGGTAGCGCACTGACTTACCGGCCAGGGAACTGTGGGTGTCGGAGTAGTATGCGTTATCGTTCCTGGTGTTGGCGTTCGCAACTACCCACGTCGTGCCGGTGTCGGTCGAGCGATCGATCTTATAGCCCAGAATCGTGCCGGCTGGCGCCGTCCAATTTAGTTCAACCGTCTGCGTTCCCACGGCCACAACATCCGTCCCATCCACAAATGTCGCGGACGTCGGTGCGAGAGGAGGGGTGAGTTGCGCCCCGACGGGCTGGGTGGTGAGCAGAAATGCTCCCAATGCGACAACCAACGCGGCGAGAAGTATCCATCTGCCTACCTGGCTGCCAAGAATTGTCCCTTGTTTCATGGTTACCTCTTCTTTCGAAAAGAAATTTCAGGCCAGTTCCCATTCGACCGCTGTCTCCTGGGACCGTTCAGCAAGCAAACTGCGGACGCGGGGCCACGCAAGCCCGCTCTGCCGCAGCACAGCTCTGCCTCCCGGCTAGTTGCGCTTCCTCACTGATCCCGGCAATCGCGGGAGCTTGTTCTACATCAGCAATGTCCTCCTGCTTGGCCGGGAATGGTCAGGCGCCGAGATCATTATAACAACGACTGAACGCTCCGTAGGGAGCTTCATTGCCCAAATCGGCCCGCAATTCAGCGGGCGTCGGAATCCCCGTGGCTCCCGCCGCCGGGCCAGTAGATGTTAGGTTACCAAAAGTTACCAGACAATTACGCGGAATCAAGCCTGATTTTCACCCGAATTTCAGCGGAATTTCAGCAGGTTCGCGGGGGTGCGCCCGCGCGCCCGTTCAGGCACGGGTCTCGTCGATGCGGATTATGTCAGCCTGCATGACAGCCACGCCCTGGAGCAGTTGCTGGAGGAGCTCTTTTGCCTCCGCCAGGTCCTCTTCGATAAGACGGTTGTTCTCGTCGATGCGGCGGTAGTTCTGGTGCAGCCGTTCCTGGTTGCGCAGCATGGTCTCGTTCAGGTGGGCGGAGGCCTCCATCAAGAGCTCAATGCGCTCCATGCGGTCTTCCATCGGTGCGTCTCCTTGCGGCGTTGCGGCGGCGCTATTAAACCACACCTGCCGGAACCGGGGGCTATGGCGTCTGGCTTGCGTCCGGCGTTTCGGCGGGACCCTCGAAGTAGAGGTATATGAGCGCCGACAATTGCCTTGCGTCAATGCCGCCGGTCAGGTATTCATCGATGCCCGAAGAGAGTTCGACTGCCTCGATTGACCCGCTGTTATCGGCGTCGAACCGGAGGAGCAGCCAGTCCGTCAAGGACACCGACACCACGTCGGCGCCACCCACCGGATGCTCGTTCCCGTCGGAATCCGTCAGGGCGCCGGAGAAGGTGTAGGAAGCCTCCCTGCCGGGCGCAGTAGCGGTGTAGGTGAAGGATGTCTCTCCGGCCAGCGCGAAGGTCACCTCCTCGACCGCCACGCCGGAGACCGTGACCCGGTCGTCGGGGAGACTGCCGGATACGTAGGCGAACCCCGGAGGCAGCGTCTCCGTGACCTGCCCGTCATCGCCGTAATCGGCGGCTGTGACGGTCACCGTCAGCTGCCCGCCCGGCGGAATGACGGTTGCGGAGAAGGACCTGTCGGCCGCGGCGGTGGGGCAGACGGCCAGCCCGAGTTGGTCGAAGTCGTTGTCGGCCACGTCCATCAGGGCGGTCGGCACGCACCCGGTCAGCGGGTTGCCGGCCAGGTGCAGCACCTCCAGATTCTCCAGGAGGCCGAGGGAGTTGGGTATCTCGCCGGTCAACAGGTTGTCGTTGAGCCGCAGTTCCTCCAGGCTTGCGAGGCTGCCCAGTTCCACCGGGATCCGGCCGCTCAGCGCGTTATCCCGGAGGTCCAGCCCGGAGACGCGGCCCTCGGCGTCAGTGGTCACGCCGTGCCACTCGCCCACGGGCGCCTCGGTCAGCCAGTTGGCGCTGTCGGTCCAGCCAGCCCCGCCCGCGGCGTCGTAGAGGGCTGTCAGCGCGTCCCCCTCGTTATGGTAGGCGTAAATCTTGGCGTCTTCCGAGTCCGAAACCCAGGTGGTCGTGCCGTCGGACCAGATGCCCCTCGGCCTCAGGTTGCCGGCGGCATCCAGGGCATCCAATTCCCTGCCGGGAACCCGGGCCGTGGTAGCCATGTCGTAGGCATAGACCTTGTCTATAACCGGGTCTACCACCCACATCGTCTCGCCGTCGGACCAGATGCCTGCCGGGGCAAAGTTCCCGGCGGCTTTGAGGAAATTGAAGTCCTTGCCGGAAGCCCGCTCCTTGGTGGCCATGTCGTAGGCGTAGATTTTCTCTTCATCCCAGTCCGCCACCCACATCGTATCGCCGTCGGACCAGATGCCGTACGGTCCGGCGTTGCCGGCGTCTTGCAGGGTATCGAAGTCCTTGCCGGAGTCCCGCGCCTTGGTCGCCATATCGTAGGCGTAGAGCTTCCCTTCAAGATTGTCCGAAACCCACATTGTCTCGCCATCGGACCAGATGCCCAGCGGGAAAATGTTTCCAGCGTCTTGCAGGGTATCGAAATCCTTGTCCGAGACCCGCGCCTTGGTCGCCATATCGTAGGCGTAGATCTTCTCTTCAATAACGTCCGTCACCCACATGGTCTCGCCATCGGACCAGATGGCTCGCGGCGCCCGGTTGGAAGCGAGGGCCAGCGTGTTGAAGTCCGCCGCCGGGTTCCAGGTGACGACATTGGACGGCGCCGGAGCCGGAGGCGCCGTCTCGTCCGGCGGCGGGAGTATGGCGAAACCGTGGCCCCAGGTGTAGTTGGGGTCCGGGTTCCGACGCTGCTCCGCGTTGTCTTTCAGGTAGTCGGCGACCTCGGCCGGGGTGTAATCGGGGAACCGATCGCGCACCAACGCGGCCATGCCGGCCACGTGAGGCGACGCCTGGCTGGTGCCGCAGAAGCCTCGATTGTACTCGTCCAGGGGGCTTCGCGCCGTTACCCCGCAGTCGGCCCCGACGACGTCGGGCTTGACCCGCCCGTCGGGAGTGGGGCCGCGGCTGCTGAAGGGCTCGATGGTGTGAACGTCGTTCCAAGGGGCCGCGCCCACGGCCAACATGCCGGGGTTGGCGCTTTCCGCCGGATTTCCGATGCTGCCGTTCCTGGTGTAGTGCTGGATATAGGTTCCCCAGACCACTACCTGGATCCAGGCCGGCGCGTCGCCGCCGTTGTGGATGACAACTATGCCATAACCGTCGCTGCTAACCGGGCTCTGATAGGAAATTGATTCGAACGGCACATGACCGCTTCCCCCCGCTTGTTCATCTTCGCTGAACGAAACGACTGCGCCGGTATATTGGTTGATCAAGTAAAGGTTCAGGTCCGTGCTTGCTCCTTCCCAGGTGTCTTCCCACCGCAACTGGACCGTGTACCTCCCGCACCGCCTGACGGGTATGTCGATAACTTCGTCATTCTGGCCGCCAAACGAGACTGCCCTGTCGCCGTCGGGGTTGGAGTAGTCGCCAAACCAGGCTCTCTGGCCGGAATTGCCCGCTGAGTTGACCCAGATGACTCCGCTTTCCACCGACTGGTCCACGGTTTTCAGAGGGCTGTTGCTGGAGGGAGATGTGCCATCGCCGGGACCATCGAAAAACCAGCCCACCGAGTAATTGATAACCGATACGCCCTGGGATGCCATCCACTCGGCGGCATCCTGCAGGTCTGCCTCCGAAAAGGGTTGGGAGACGTAGAGTTCCACCTCAGGCGCTATGTCAAGGACTGACTCTGCAACAATGGTGCCATGATCGTCGGGCCCAGGCTGAACGGCGTCGCGACATTCCGGGATGATGGCGGTACCGCGCACCGGGAATGCCTCACAGTCGGCCAGGTTTGCGGTGAACACTCCGATATCGGTGTAGCACCTGGCCTGGACCGTTGCCGGCAGCTCGGTCCCCATAAGGCCGGTCAAGCCCCTGAAGCCGACGTCGATCACCCCCACCTTGACGCCCTGGCCGCTGTATCCCGCCGCGTTCCAAGCCGGGGAGCCATGCACCGCCGGGCCGTGCCCGATGATGGTCTGGAAGGTCTCGGCGGGCTGGGGCGGCACGATTTCCCGCACCCGGGTGACCCCGGGCTGTTCCGAGACCTGTCCCAGCAGGGTCACCGGCACGTAGGCTTCTATGTAGTCCTCGCCCACGTTGCGCGGGTCGCCGCCGTTGTCCTCCAGAAAGCTCACCACCTCAGCCGCGTTGCCGGACAGGTAAATGGTCACGGCTACGGATCCCCCGGAATGCACCGGGGTATCCGACGCGGCATCCTGGGGTGTGGCCTGCCCCGCTTCCACGCTGGCCACCAGTTGGTCCAGGTGGGAGCCCAGGCCGGGATAGCTCAGTCCGGCCTTTTCCGGGATGGGCGGAGCCTGCTCCTCACCCTGGGTGAATTCCCTGACCTTGTCCCCGCCGCCGTCGGCGGAAACGCCGGGCAGGGACCCCGCCAGGGCGACTGCCAAAGCAGCCAGGGTTGCGATCACCAGGAACCTGAAATATTTCATGGAGAGCATGTGGGCTTCCTGTAACAGATTCACGGATTTTTCCGGTTGCGTTCCCAAAGGCATCCCGCACCCGGATGACGCCGACCCGTTCCGAGACCGGCCCCGGCAGGGGCGCCGGCGCGCAGGCTTCTATGCAGCTATCTCAAAAAACCCTCCCTTTTAATGAGGGAGGGATAGGGGCGAAAAGGTAGTGCCGAGAGAACGCCAAGAAAGCAACCGCCTCATTCACGTTGCCTGACAGGTAAATGGTCGCGACCACGGACTCCACTTCCGGCAAGGGCCGCGCCAGCGCCGGGCAGGAGTAGGACACCCCCGGGCCCACAATACGGCCCTCCGAACGGATACCGGAGCTTTGTGCCGCATCAGCAAGTGGGGAGGACCGCAAGAAATAATACTGTCAGGCGAGGTCAGCAACAATGACGGCGGCATCTATTGATGAAGACAACTATATTATGAAAGCAACTATTGAAGCTGAGGTATGTTCAGGAATATCCAATGGTCTGGTGTCGGGCATTGACGTGGGCAAGAGCCGCTTGGACGCATCGGCCGGTAATGGCGGAGGGAGTGGGATTCGAACCCACGATACAGTCGCCTGCATAACGGTTTTCAAGACCGCCGCCATCGTCCTCTCGGCCATCCCTCCGCAGGATGCGGCGCTACCGTACATTCTATCCTGCGGCGGCTCCGGCGCGAAAGGCCCGCCAAGGCGAACGGCAATCGCATATGGGCGGGTTAATGTCCGTCATTCCGGCGAAAGCCGGAATCCAGGGGTTTCTGCAGGCAAATCATTCTGTGGCATGGAGCGAGTCTGGATTCCGGCTTTCGCCGGAATGACGGGAGGCTCCCGGAGGCCCTGCTTTTAATACCAACACACGTTGAGAATACCGGGCCAACGCAGGGCAATCGCGTTTTAACTTCTGGCCATCCGTCAACCGTCATTCCGGCGAAAGCCGGAATCCAGTGGCCGAACCAGGCGGTTTGCATCCGAAAATCCGGCATCCCGCACATTCTGGACTCCTCCTGAGCTTGCCGAAGGGTTTCGCCGGAGTGACGGGGTTGCAAATTCGTATGCGATAGCCCTGATTGGGCCGACGAGAGTATTGCCACGGCCCCGCGAATGTTTGCTATAATGGTATTTCCTACATAGCAGCAGGCACTGCCAGCGGCGGTGCAGTGAGCGGAAGTGGCTCAGTGGTAGAGCACCTCCTTGCCAAGGAGGGGGTCGCGAGTTCGAATCTCGTCTTCCGCTCCATTTCTTTGTCTCGTATCCGGGCCAACCTCATAATCCCGCGATTGCCCACATCACGCGGGGATCGCGGGCGGAGCCGAGATGCCCACCCCCAACTTCGCCGACAAGACCATCTGGACCGGCGACAACCTGGACATCATGCGGGGCATGAACAGCGAGTCGGTGGACCTCATCTACCTCGACCCGCCGTTCAACTCCAACCAGAACTACGCCGCCCCCGTGGGCAGCGCGGCGGCGGGCGCCGCGTTCAAGGACACCTGAACGCTCTCCGACCTTGACGTGGCCTGGCTGGGCCTGATTGCCGACGAGCAGCCCGCCACGGCCCACGTGCTGCAAACGGCGGGCCTGACCCACGGCAAGGGGATGCAGTCGTACCTCACCATGATGGCCGTCCGCCTCATGGAAATGCGCCGCCTGCTCAAGCCCACCGGCAGCATCTACCTCCACTGCGACCCCACCGCCAGCCACTACCTCAAGCTGCTCATGGACGCCCTTTACGGCACTGGAATGTTTCGGAATGAAATTATCTGGAGACGTTCCCATCCCAAAGGATTGGCATTCACCCGCTTCGCGTCGAATCACGATGTAATCCTTGCGTATGGAAGGGAAGGCGAAACGGCTTGGAATGCACCATATGTACCCAATCCTCGTGCCAATGAGCAATACAAGCTAATCGAAGACGGAACTGGACGTAGGTATCAGTTGACGAGTCTGCTGAATCCAAATCCCGACAGGCCAAACTTGACCTATGAATTTAAGGGCGTAACGAAGGTATGGCGGTGGACAAAAGAACGGATGGAAGAGGCGGACCGCAATGGCTTGATTGTGGTTCCAAGGGGCGGCAAGGGCATTCCGCGTATGAAGCGGTACTTAGACGAACAGCCGGGCATTCCCGTTAGTGATACTTGGGATGATGTACCTATAGCTGCCGGAAAGGAACGAACCGGCTACCCCACGCAAAAGCCGCTGGCCCTCCTCGAACGAGTCATCAAGGCCAGCAGCAACGAGGGCGACATGGTGCTTGACCCCTTCTGCGGCTGCGCCACCGCCTGCGTCGCCGCCGACCGGCTGGGGCGCAAGTGGGTCGGCATCGACATCTCTCCGAAGGCCGTCGAGCTGGTGAACATGAGGCTCCAGCAGGCGATGGGCAGCCTGTTCCACCACGGCTATGTCACCGAGCGCACCGACATCCCCCGCCGCACCGACATCGACGCCCCGGTTCCCTACCGCAACAACAAACGCCTACTGTACGGCCAGCAGGAAGGCGTCTGCAAAGGCTGCCGCACCGAGTTCCCCTTCCGAATCATGGAGGTCGATCACGTAATCCCGCAGTCGCGGGGCGGCACCGACCACATCGAAAACCTGCAACTGCTCTGCCCAAGCTGCAACCGCATCAAGGGCAACCGCCCACAAGAATACCTCGTAGCGAGACTGACGGAAATTGGAATGTGAAGTGAGGAAGCATGACTAACGATCCCGCACCATTTGTGGACAGGTTTTCTGAGCGGGTAAAGAAATGGCAGGATTGGTACAACCAGTGGGACGAATACTCTAAGGATGGCAGAGGAGTCCCGGGGGATCATTTCATGTTGGAGCGAAGTGGGCCTACAAGCAAATTACTGAGAGAGGCCAGTGAGATAATGGAGCTTCAATGCCAAGTGAATACTATGCTCTTGGCTGCCATTGATGAATTGAACAAGAAGATAGGGGATTAACAATTGGACTGGGGTAACATCGGCAAGCGCGGCAATTGGCTCGACGAGTGCCCGTTAGCGCAGCTGGCGGACATCGGAGTTTAGGAGAAGCTTCTTGATGCCAGAAGAAACCGTTTTTTCGATCGGTTCCGCGTGGGGACTTGCAGATTTGCTACTCCATTGCGCCGATGACGCTCTGGAGACTCCCGAACTCGTGGCAGAAGCTCTCAGCCATAGCACAGAAGACCCAGGACGGCAGACAGTTTCAGGCTTGATGAATATGCGAGTGTTGGCTAGGGACGGCAATGGGAACGAAGTTTCGTTCCCTATTCGTTTGGTCATTGACACAACTTTTTCCTTGAACCAGGCGACACCTCTTGATAAAGGTGCAGAGGTCAAACGCGGGCAGAGATTGCGGCGGCTAATTCCAGATGCGGTACGAGATCGGTGGCGTCGAGAGTCAGAGCAAGGCTAGATTAACGCAAGTCCTTGACGCCTTCGGCATGGCTCGCGTCAATGCCGGAGATGATTGTCTGAACTGTGATTCATGGGATTGAAGGATTACCATGATTTTCCGAATCATGGCCATCCCGTAATCAAACAAATCACAGTTCAGACAATTCCCCATTCACCCCCTCCGGCGTTAAACTGGCGCCTAAAGCCCTGGGATCCCTCAAGGAGGAATGCTGATGAATTCACTGGGACGCGTCGCCATCGTGACCGGCGCGGGTTCGGGCGTTGGCCGGGCATCGGTGCTGGCCCTGCTCCGCGACGGCTACTCTGTCGCCCTCGCCGGCCGCCGCATCGAGACCCTCGAAGCCTCCCTGGCCGAGGCGGAGGAGCACCGGGAGCGGGCCATCGCCGTCGCCACCGACGTGGGCCAACCCGACTCGGTGGGCGAGCTGTTCGCTCGCACGAAGGAAGCCTTCGGCGGGCGGCTGGACGTGCTCTTCAACAACGCCGGGACCTCGTCGCCCCCCGTCAACATGGAGGACCTGACCTTCGAGCAGTGGATGAACGTGGTCAACGCCAACCTGACCGGCACATTCCTCTGCACCCAGGAAGCCATCAGGATAATGAAGGACCAGGACCCCATGGGCGGACGCATCATCAACAACGGTTCCATCTCCGCCTATGTGCCCCGGCCCAACAGCGCGCCCTACACCTCCACCAAGCACGGCGTGATGGGCCTGACCAAGGCCACCTCCCTCGACGGGCGCAAGTACAACATCGCGTGCAGCCAGATCGACATCGGCAACGCCGCCACCGACATGACCGCCCCCATGGAGCGCGGCATCCTCCAGCCCACGGGGGATGTCATCCCGGAGCCTCGCTTCGATGTCCAGCACGTCGCCGAGCAGGTCGTCTACATCGCCAACCTGCCCCTAGACACCAACGTCCAGTTCATGACCATCATGGCCACCAAGATGCCCTACATCGGAAGGGGGTGAACCGCCATGTCCCTGATAGAAGCCGGCGATTTCAGGTTCGAGGTCGACGAGGGCTGGGGACGCCTGCCCGACGGGATGCGCGCCGGAGTAGTGACCGGCGTGGTCGTCGACTCACAGGACCGGGTCTACCTCTGCCAGCAGCAACAGGACCCGCCGGTGCTGGTGCTCGACCGCGACGGCAACTTCCTGGATTCCTGGGGCTCCGGCTACGTCGTCGAGCCCCACACCATGTACATCGGCCCCGACGATGTGATCTACCTGGCCGACCGGGGCGCTCACGTGGCGATGAAGCTGTCGACGAGCGGCGAGGTGCTGCTGGAGGTCGGCAGCCGGGGCCGGCCCTCCGACACCGGCTGCTTCGAGGACGAGGGAATCGTGCTGCGGGCGGGCGGCCCGTTCAACCGCCCGACCCGGCTGTCGCCCTCGCCCTCCGGCGACCTGTACGCCTCCGACGGCTACCGCAACTGCCGCGTGCACCGCTTCGCCGCCGACGGGCAGTTCAAGGCGTCATGGGGCACTCCCGGCGGCGACGTCCCCGGGGCCTTCCGTTCGCCCCACTGCCTGTGGATTGCCGCCGACGGCCTGCTGTACGTCTGCGACCGCAACAACAACCGCATCCAGGTCTTCGATCCCGAGGGCGAGTTCGTCGGCCAGTGGACCAACGTGCAGCTCCCCACCGACCTGCACATCGCCAGCGACGGCCTGTTCTACCTCGCGGAACGGGAGAGCGGAGACGCCACCGAGAGCCTGCTGACCGTCCGCGACAACACCGGCGCGGTGCTCGCCAGCTGGCACACGCCCCGCAGCCACCAAATCTGGCCCGACGCCCACGGCGACATCTACCTCGTCAGCGGAGCCGCCACCGACGCCTCCAGGGGCCTCGGCACCCGGTACGTGCGGGTGCGCTAGCAAGACACAAAATCCCCTCCCCCTCAGGGGGAGGGCTAGGGTGGGGGTGAAATCCCCACGTCCCCATCCTGCTCATCCTAAAATCCTGTAAATCCTGATTCAGACAATTCCCCTATACTATAATGGCCGTGGAATGCCCTATCGTACAAAATCTCCTCTCCCTCAAGGGAGAGGGCCAGGGTGCGGGTGAATACGCGCCCCAAACAAGCTCCCCAGGAGGACGAAATGGTTGAACAACTGGCCCGCCCCACAGACCAGGTTGAGGTCTACTGGTTTTCCGAGCAGCCCCAGGGCTACGTCGACGACTCTCAGCTGGAGCAGTTCGACTCCGGGCGCCTGGGATTCCCCAACAGGTTCTTCGACCCCGACAAGGCCCATATCCTCTACAACGAGTACCATGACCAGTACGCCCTGGCCGACGAAGTGGGGTTCGACGGGATCATGACCAACGAGCACCACGCCGCCTACTGGTGCGGGAAGCCCGCGGTCAACCTGGACGCCGCGGTCATCGCCAAGGTAACCAAGCAGGCCAAGATCGCCATCCTGGGCAACGTGATTGCCGTCAACGACCCCATCCGCATGGCCGAGGAGATCGCCATGCTGGACTGCTACTCCGGCGGCCGGATCATCTCAGGCTTCGTTCGCGGCGGCGCGGTGGAGACCCTGCAGGCGGGCATCGACCCCACGCAGAACCGGGAGCGTTTCGAGGAAGCCCACGACCTGATCGTGAAGTGCTGGACCACGCCCGGCCCCTTCCGCTACGAGGGCAAGTACTACCAGTACCGGGCGGTCAACCCCTGGGTGCTGCCCATGCAACAGCCCCGGCCCGACATCTGGTTCCCCGGCACCGGCAGCCCCGAGAGCGTGGTCTGGGCGGCGCAGCACGGCCACCCGTACATGAACCTGGGCGCGGTCATGGAGACCACCGAATGGCTCAAGAGCATCTACATCGACACCGCCCTCGAGGCGGGCTACCAGCCCGGCCCGGAGCACTTCGGCTACCTGCTCAAGGTCTTCGTCGCCGACACCGACGAGAAGGCCGATGAGATCGGACGCAACTTCGTCTGGACCGAGGGACACCGCCAGCGCGGCCCCCGCGAGCACGTGGACCCGCCCGGCTACCAGTCCCGCCAGGCCCTCCAGATCAAGCGCAGCCGGCCCTCCGGCGCATTCGCCGGGAACGCAGGGGATCCCCAGTCCTACGACCTCCAGAAGGACCACCGCACCATCATCGTCGGCTCGCCCGACACCGTGATCGAGCAGTTGCAGTGGGTCGTCGAGAAGCTCAACCCCGGCTACCTGCTGATCTACGGCAACGAGGGCCCCATGCCCCACGAGGACTGCATGAGGTCTATCGAACTGCTGGGCAAGGAGGTCATCCCCGCCCTCAAGGAGATCCAGCTCCAGCCCTACGAGGCCGCATAGAAGCCCAACCTTCAATTCCCTCCTCCTGAGGGGGAGGGTTAGGGTGGGGGTGAAATCGCCAACGGCCCTCACCATGACAGCAAAGGCGGACTCCCATTCCAGGGAAGTCCGCCTTTGCTTCCAAGACCGAACGCTTGGCCCAGTCACGGCAGAACGGTGCCCTTCACCCCCGCACCGTCAGCAACTCCAGCAGCCGTCGCGACGCCCCCGCAACCTCGGCCACCGCCGCGTCGAACGCCTCGGCGTTGGCCTTGGACGGCTGGCGGTAGCCGCTGATCTTGCGGACGAACTGCAACGCCGCCGCCTCGATCTCAGCGTCGGTGGCAGGTGTTTCCGCGTTTCGCAGGACCTTGATGCTTCGGCACATCAGTTGCCTCCCCGTGCTTCGGTTCGCGGCGCCGGGCGGTACCTGTCGCCCTCCTCGCGGGTGATGCGGCCCGAGGCCATCAGCCACATCCGGGCTATCTCCGGCCCCATGAACTTGAACCGGCGCTTCAGTTCCTGGGCCAGCGGAGGGTACTCGTGGCCCTCCAGGGTCTCGTAAAACCAGAGGCAGAAGCCGCCGTGCTCGTCGCGGATGGCCTGCACCCGGCGGGCATTCTCGATGACCCCCTCGATCTTGAGCCGGTTGCGGATGATGCCGCCGTCCTGCCGCAGCCGCTCCACGTCGTCCGGCCCCATGCCGGCCACGGCGTCAATCCTCCAGCCCGCAAAGGCGCTGCGGAATGCGTCCCGCTTGTCGAGGATCATCTTCCAGGTCAGTCCCGCCTGGAACACCTGCAAGCTCATCACCTCGAACAGCCCGTCGTCGTCGGTAGCGCGGCGTCCCCAGATTTCGTTGACGTACCACTCCCGCAGCGGGTCTTGCGGCGCTTCAGGGTCGGGGATGGATTCGTGGGGCATATTCACTCCAGCCTTTTTTAACGCAGAGGGCGCAGAGGATACACAGAGAGCGTGGAGTTATCTTGCATTGAATTCTCTGTGTCCTCTGCGCTCTCTGCGTTTAACCGTACCCCGTCACCTAGCGAGGAATGATGGGCAGGGTCACATGGGACGGGTGAGCCGAGTCGTGCAGGATGGTCTGGATTGCGGGCTTCAGCTCCGTGTCCGCCGCGATCACCCCGCCGGTGTTGGTGTTGCGGTCGAAGCGAGGGAAGTTGCTGCTGGAGATTTCCAGCCGGATCTTGTGGCCCGCCTTGAACACGTTGCTCGTCGCCCATAGGTCGATGGTGTAGCAGTAGGCCCGCCCCGGCTCGATCAGCGACGGGCTGGACATCGACTCCCGGTACCGCGCCCGGATGATGCCGTCGGTAAGGTTGCGGGCGCAACCGTCCTCGCACACGTCCACCAGCTTTGCCGTGAAGTCCGTGTCGGTCGCCGAGGTGGCAGCCCACAGGGTCACCGTGACCGGCCCGGTTACCTCCACATCCCGCTCCAGTACCGGCGTCGAATACACCAGCACGTCCGGCCGCGCCTCGATCTCGTTCTGGTCGAAGGCGCCGTTGGCCGCGAAGTAGGGGTTGCAGCACAGCTGCCCGCCCCGCGTCGGCACGGGATTCGCCGGATTGTACAGGAACACGTCCGGCGCCTCATCCGACGGAGCCTCCGGGCTGAGCACGCCGTCGCCGTGCAGCGTGTTGGCGTTGCCGCCGCTGTGCAGGTAGTAGTTGGTGTTCCGGGCGCGGGCCAGCGGCCACTCGTTCTCGTCACGCCACACGTCGTCGCCCATGACGAAGATCTTGACCGGCGGCTCGTCCAGCAGCCCCGTGTCCTCGCCCTTGAGCCAATGGCTGTACCAGCGCAGGTGTATCTCGTCTAGGCCCAGGGCCATAGCGTCGGCTCCTACGCCGAAGTAGTGGCTGCCCGCCATGCTGCCGCCCCGGGAGCCGTGCTGCCAAGGGCCGATGATCAGCTTCTGGCCGCGCCGGGCCTCCTCGGTGGCCCCGTTCTTCTGCATACCCATGAAGTTTCGGATGGTGCCGCCCAGGAAGATGTCGTACCAGCCGCCGATGTTCAGCGCCGGCACGTTGATATTGGAGTGCTGTTCCTCGATGCAGAGCTTCTTCCAGTAGTCGTCGAAGCTGGGATGCGCCAGCCAGTCGAGGTAGTAGTCGGCCAGGCCGCCGTTCAGGTGCGGGTAGTCCTTCAGCGGCAGGTGCTTGAACGACTCGGTCATGCCGTCGACGGCCTTCAGCACCTCGGCCTGGCGGGCCTGGGGTATGCTCTTGGCCCCTGAGTGCGTCTTGAAGTTTGCCAGTGTGAGCTGCAACAGCGTCCACGACATGTTGAAGCCCAGCTCGAAGGCTCCTCCCTGGTAGGTCCAGCCGTCGTGGTAGTTGGAGGCCGTCACATTCGGCGCAATGGTAACCAGGTGGGGCGGCGCCGTGATGGCGGCCAGCCATTGGGTCGCGCCCACGTAGGAGGTGCCCACCATCCCCACCTTGCCCGTCGACCATGGCTGGGATGCTGCCCACTCGACCGAGTCGTATCCGTCATTGATATCGTCAACGAAGCAATAGAACTCTCCGCCCGAGGTGTAGCGCCCCCGGGTGTCCTGGACGACCAGGGCGAAGCCGGCCTTGGCCGTTTTCATCGGGTCCATCATCTGGGCCGACAGCGGCGCCGTCTTGTCGTAAGGCGTCCGTTGCAGGATGGTCGGGAACGGCCCCGGTCCATCGGGCCGGTATACGTCGGCGTAGAGCGTGGTGCCGTCGCGCATCACGGCGGGCAAGTTGGTCTCCACCTTCAGCGAAACCGAGTCAGGCATGGCTCTCCCTCCTACTCTTTCTAACAACACTTGTCTGAGTCCTAGCAGGATTTATGTACTTCAAATGTCCCCTCCCCCTGATGGGGAGGGTTAGGGTGGGGGTGAAATCGCCAACTACATAACTCCCATCAGTATTTTTAGTATGGGCTACAACAATCCTGCAATTCCTTCCATCCTGAAAATCCTGATTCAGACATTAAGTGAACTTGGGCATCACCTCTTCGGCGAACAGGTCCATCTGGCGGTACAGTCCGTCGGCGTCGGAGGCGAGGAACCCGAGGTTCACGTGCTCGACCCCCGCCTCGACCTTCGCCTCCATCTCCCGCGCGCAGTCGTCGGGAGTGCCGGCGACGCACAGCGCCCTCGCGATGTCCTCCGCGCTGCGGTCCGGCGTCACATAGCGCTCGCCCACGTTCCGCACTGCCAGTTCCATGGCCTCGTCGCCGTTGGTGGAGATGGCCGTCGGCTGGTTCAGGCCCCAGTGGAACCCCTCCAGCTCCCGCCCCGACTCAGCGGCGAACTGCCGCACCATGTCGTTGCTCCACTTGATGCGCCGGTTGGTGAACAGGTACGGATACCAGCCCTCGCCGTGCAGTGCGGCCCGCCGCATCGCCGCCTCGCTGCGGCCCGACACCCAGACCGGCGGGTACGGCTTCTGGGCCGGCTGGGGCAGCAGGGTCACATCGTCGAAGTCGAAGAAACGTCCGTGGTGCGAAACATGCTCCTCCGTCCACAGCCGTTTCATCACTTCCAGCATCTCGTCCGTTCGCCGCCCACGGGTGCGGGTGGATATACCCAGCGCGTCGAACTCGACGTGGGTGCCCCGCTGGCCGCTGATGCCTATTCCAAAGTCCAGCCGCCCGCCCGACACCTGGTCCACGCTGGCCACCATCTTGGCCAGCATTACCGGGTGGTAAAGCGGCACGATCACGATGCCGGTCATGATGCGGATATACTCCGTCGCCCCGGCTGCGGCGGCCATGGCCGGCAGGTTAAGCACCGTGGGACGCGGCGGGTTCCCGTCCATGATGTGCTCACCCATCGTGACCCGCTGGAACCCCAGCTCCTCCGCCCGCCGCGCGAACGCTGGCACGTCCCAGTAGTCCTCAACGCTCAGGCTGCAACCAAACGTAATATTCCCGCCGCTCATGACGGTTCTCCTGCGCTGTCCCAGAGCCTTTCGATTCTTTGATTTGTCCGACTGCAATCTATGGGATTGATTGACTGCCATGATTCGGACAATCATGGCAATCCCGGAATCAAACAAATCACAGTTCAGACGATAGCGTCCCAATTCTACCACCCGTCTCCCGTCTGCGATAAAATCCAGCACATGGAACAGACCGCAGACCAGACGATGGAAGGAAAGACCTGCCTGATCACCGGCGCCAGCGACGGCATCGGCTACGTCGCTGCCCGCGAGCTGGCCCGGCAGGGAGCCCGCGTCGTCGCGGTCGGGCGCAACGTCTTCAAGACCGACGACGCCGTAACCCGCATCATCGCGGAGACCGGCAACCGCAACGTCACCTACCTGCTGGCCGACCTCTCGTCGCAGGGAGAAGTCCGACGCCTGGCCCGGGACGTCCGGGAGCAACTGACCTCCCTCGACGTTTTGCTGAACAACGCCGGCGCCATCTTCCTGTCCAACCGCCGGAGTGTCGACGGGCTGGAGATGACCTTCGCCCTCAATCACATGAGCTACTTCCTGCTCACTCTCCTCACGCTGGACATGATGCGCGACTCCGCCCCCGCGCGAATCATCAACGTGTCCTCCAGCTCCCACTCCTCGCCGGGCAGATTCGCCCTGGAGGACCTGCCAAAGCCGGGCACAGCATCAAGTCCGCTTCACTTCGTTACGCGGGGGCGTGGCTACCGGGCCTACGGCCGCTCCAAGCTCTGCAACATCCTGTTCACCTACGAACTGGCCCGTCGCCTCGAAGGCACCGGAGTAACGGTCAACGCACTGCATCCCGGCTTGGTGCGTACCAACATCGCCCGCAACAACGGCCTGCTGGGACGGGTCGTAAACTTCTTCATCGGTGCCCGTGGAGTGTCCGCCGAACAGGGAGCGGAGACCCTTGTCTACCTGGCATCGTCTCCGGAAGTAGAAGGGGTGAGCGGCAAGTTCTTCGTCGACCGGCAAGCTGTCCCCTCCTCTTCGCTGAGTTACGATAGGGACCTGGCCTCGGGATTGTGGGACTTAAGCGAGCGGCTGATGACGAATGCCTGAACTGTGATTTATGTGATTATTGTATTTTCAGGATTACTGATGTGTGAATGAATTGGTAAACATTCCGGGCCAGTTACCCGTCATTCCGGCGACAGCCGGAATCCAGAAACCGCCGGGCACAGAGAACGCAGCCGGAGGACAACATCTCTGGATTCCGGTTTTCGCCGGAATGACGGGTAACTGGCCCGGAATGTTTACCAATTCATTCACGCATCAGTAAGGGGTTTTCGCCCCTGTCTATATACGCCCCTGTCTATATAACGGGAGTAGAATAGCCACGCCACCCGGGACAACAAGGTCAGCGGAAATCCTGAAAATCCAACAATCACACAAATCACAGTTCAGACAAAAGGATGTTCGTCAGATGAAGCGAGCGGTTGAGTTTTACAGCGAGGGATTCAAGCTCCAGGGCGATGTCTACACGCCCGACGGCCTGGTTCCGGGGGAGCAGCGGGCGGCGGTGCTGCTCTGCCACGGCTACACCGGCGTGAAGGACCTGTACCTGCCCGACAACGCCCGCGTGCTCAACGAGGCCGGGTATGTGGTGATGACATTCGACTACAAGGGCTGGGGCCAGAGCGAGGGCGTCTCGCCGCTCCGTCTCGCTCCCCACAGCCGCGTGAGCGACGTGCAGGCGGCCATGACCTTCCTCGGGGAGCAGCCGGAGGTGGACGAGGACCGCATCGGCATATACGGCACCAGCTACGGCGGCGCGACGGTCGTCTGGACCGCTGCCATCGACCAGCGCGCCAAGTGCGTGGTCAGCGTCGTCGGCATCGGCCACGGCGCACGCTGGATGAGCCGCGTCCGCCGCATGGACGAGTGGTTCGATCTCCTCGACCGCTCCAAGGCCGACCGCATCCAGCGCGTGATGACCGGCAAGTCTGCGATGGTGGAGCGCGGCGAGATTCTGCTGCCCGACCGTCAGTCCGCCGCCCTCGCCGCCGCCCAGCGAGCCAACAACCCCAACGCCGTGATGACCATCCCCGTCGAGTACATCGACGACACCCTGGGCTTCAACCCCGAGTGGGTGGTGGACAAGATTGCCCCCCGCCCGGTGCTGTTCATCACCAGCGACCAGGACCGCCTGGTGCCGCCCGAGGAGTCGGAGCAACTGTACGCCCACGCCGGCGAACCCAAGAAGCTGGTCACACTCAAGGGCGTCGGCCACTACGAGGTCTACGAAGAACCCGCCTTCTCCCAGGTCATGAAGCACACCCTCGACTGGTACCAGCAGCACATGCCCGCCAAGTGCTAGACTTCCCCATATAATCCCCTCTCCCTTGAGGGGGAGGGTTAGGGTGGGGGTGAAATCGCCCCTGCGTAACTCGCAACAGGAAAGGAGGTGCCCCGATGTCCAACAAGGGATTCTCCCATATTGGCCTCTCCACCCACGACCTCGACGCCACCATGGATTTTTACGAGAACATTCTCGGCTTCAAGGTAGTGCGCTGCGACACCATCAAGATCAGGCAGGGAGGCAACATCCGCCACGCTTTCATAGACGTCGGCCGCGACCAGCTCGTCGCCTTCATGGAGCCCAACAACATCCCCGGACTTCCCGGCGACTTCGACACCGGCATCAACAGGGGGTTGGGTATCCCCGGCGTCTTCTACCACTTCGCCTTCGAGGCCGGGAACCTTCACGAGCTGAATGCCAAGCGGGAGGAGCTGGCAGGCAAGGGCGTGAAGGTCACCGACATCGTGGACCACGAGTGGGCCATGTCCATCTACTTCGAGGACCCCAACGGCATCTCGCTGGAGTACTGCTGCCTGACCCGCGACATCGGCACCCTTGACGATGTGACCTTCCAGGAACGCTTCGAGCGCTCCATCGAGGTCCGCAACGGCCAGCCCGTCTTCGTCCGCGACGTGCAGCCCGACCCGCTGGAAGCCGTTCTAGCCGACGACTAGACGACCGCTTTCGAGTCCCCATTTGAAGGCTTTAAGAGGGTGTCTAATAAGTTCCCTCTCCGCCCGGGAGAGGGTTAGGGTGAGGGCGTCCCCCTGTATTTTCAGGAGTGGATGGATGCGACCCGCAGCCTGTCATTGGCAAATGGAATGGGCTTTTTAGACACCCTTTAAGAAAACCGCTCATCCTTCGACAGGCTCAGGATGAGCGGTCAAGCCGGGGCTACATCTGGAGGGAAGTTAGTCTGCCCCCACCACCCTCACACGGTGGTTGTTGCTGTCGGCAATGTAGATGTTGCCGTCGGCATCGACGTCGCACCCGTGGGGCCGGTCCATCGCCGCTACCGTAGCCCGCGACCCGTCGCCGCCACCGCCCAGCCTTCCGCCGGCGATGGTGTCCACGACGCCGGAAGAGATGTCGATCCGCCGTATGGCGTGGTTCTCCGTGTCGACCACCAGCAGGTTGCCGTCGCGGTCGCAGCGAATGGCCTTGGGCCCGCCCCAGGTGGCCTCCATCGCCGGGCCGCCGTCGCCGGTGTAGCCGAACTCTCCCGTCCCGGCCAGCGTGTGCATTATCCCCCGGGCATCCACCATGCGGATGCCGTTGCCCTCGCGTTCGGCGATGTAGGTGTTGCCCGCCGGGTCCATGCACACCGCCCTGGCGCCCAGGATGCTCGCTTCCAGCGCCAACCGCCCGTCACCCGACCTCTCCTTCTCGCCGTTGCCCGCGAAAGTGGCGATGACGCCCGACGACAGATTGAGCCGGCGAATCCGCTGGTCCTGGACATCTGCGATCAACAGGCCGCCGTGCCCGTCAAGGAAGCAGTCGTTGGGCTCGCGGAACTGCGCCCGCGCGGCGCTCCCGCCGTCGCCGCCGTACCCCGGCTCGCCCATGCCGGCTACCGTGCTGATGGTCTTCGTGATGAAGTCAATCTTGCGAATGACGTAGTTCAGCCGGTCGACCACGTAGATGTCGCCGTTCGTGTCGACCTGTAGCGAATAGGGCTGATTGAATGTGGCCTCGGTCGCAGGGCCGCCGTCGCCCGTATAGCCCATCTCCCCGGTTCCGGCCACCGTTTCGATCAGGCCGGTTTCGCGCTCCACCCGGCGGATGCAGTGGTTCATGGCCTCGGCGATGTAAAGGTTTCCGATGGAGTCGAAAGCGCACATGAACGGCTCGCTGAGCCGCGCCACGGTCGCCAGCCCACCGTCGCCTGAGTATCCTCGCTCACCCGTACCCGCAACCGTGGTGATAATCCCCGCTTCGTAGCTCATGGCGATGGAAGCTCCTCGAAGATTGTTGCCTATGCCGCCCACATTCTAGCCAAAAACGGCGCCTCAGTTGCGGGTTTGTCCTACTGAATTCATCAAGACCCCGTCACACTTGCATCGCGAGTTCCGCGAAAGCGGCGCCTCCCTTCCAAATGAATGAACGGGGTGGCAATCGAGGCAATGGCCCGTGATACCATGACTCCAACACTTAATTGCTGGAATTCACTGTTACTTCTTGCCCAAGAACAGGAGCAACCGAAAGATGCCTGACAACACCAGGGTCGATAGCCTGATCGAGACCCGCACCAGCCTGATGGTCGCCGCCGCGAAGCTGGTGGCCCGTTATGTGGCGGCCGCAGTGGATGCCGGCAGATCGACCGATACGATCAATTCCGTTCTGCTGGACATAGCGGAGACTACCCAGGTCTCGGAAATCTACGTGACGGACGCCGAGGGAAACATAGAGTACGGAAGCCACCCCACGTTGAACTTCCACTTCCCCACCGACCCCGAGGCAGGAACGCAGGCGTCGCCCTTCGCCCGGCTTCTCGAAGGCACGGCCGCAGAGGGAACGGCCACCGTGGTCGTGCAGGAACCCACGCCCCGGGAGCTTGACGGCGCAGTCTTCCAGTACGTGGGGGTATCTGGAATATTCCGGTCGCGCATCGTCCAAGTCGGCATCGCCGGCGAACCGTAGCACGCTGCACTTGGACAGTCCCGCCAACTGTGGGCCTGGGAACTTGAGGAGTACCCTCTGCTCAGGACTGGCTCTCTCGCGTCAGCCGCCGCCAGCGGTTGCGCTCGTCGCGCGTCTCAGGAGTGAAAGAGGCGAACGGCCGCTCGCTGCGAATGCCCTCCAGATCCGGCAAAAGCGATTTGACGACATCCAGATAAGCTTCGACGAAATCCGAAGGCAGAGAATCTTCGTAAAAGTTGACGTGCAAAGACTGGGCAGTACCAAACCAGGCAACAATGTCGATGCGGCCCTGCTCGTCGGAAATCTGCTTGGCGATGTCCATCAGCAGGCTGTGGCCGCCGTGATTCCAGCCCCGTTCCTCGGCGATGGCCTTCAGGGCCTGCGCCGCCGCTCCCCAGCCTTTCTCTGAGGCCTGGATGTTGTTCCCCGAGCGCAGATAGTCCTCAGCTTGCTGAATGCACCAGCGGCTCAGTTGCGCGTGCTTGTTCAGTTCCTGGTTTTCGGTGCTCATAAGTTACCGTTTCGGACTACCCTTCAGTCGCCGTTCCCCACCTCGCCATTGTACCAATCGAGAATCTCGCTGCCGGTCATGAACACCACACCCTCGAAGCGGCTGATGTACTCGAAGATCGCGTCGTAGTACTTGATGCGGTGCGCCGCTCCGGTGATGTAGGGGTGGGTCGAGATGCACATGACCCGCGCGCTGTCGGCCCCCTCGCGGTACAGCGTGTCGAAGTGGTCCTTGGCCCGCTCGAACAGCTCCGGCGAGCGGTGGTTCTGGATGAGGTAGATGGGGATGTCGTTCAGCTCCACCGTGTACGGCAGCGCCACCATCCGGCCCGACTTCACGATCATCTCGTAGGGCTGGTCGTCGTTGACCCAGTCGGCGATGTACTCGATGCCCTCCTCGGCCAGCACGTCCGGCGTGTCGAAGGTCTCCGCCAGCCCCGGCCCCATCCAGCCCCTCGGCGCCGTGCCGGTGGCCTCGGCGATGGTGTCGATCGTGCGGCGGATGACGGCCCGCTCGTCCGGCTCCCGGTTGATGACCCGCTGGATGAATCCGTGGGCCAGCATTTCCCAGCCCGACTTCATGCACTCGTCCACCAGCGTCGGGTAGCTGAGGCACACCGAGGCATTCAGGCTCACCGTCGCCCGGATGCCGTACTTGTCCAGCACCTGCTTGAAGCGCCAGAACCCCACCCGCAGGCCGTAGTCGAACCAGCCGAAGTTGGGAATGTCCGGCAGGGTAGCGACTCCCTGCGGCGTGGGCAGCACGGTTCGGGCCATCGGCTCGTTGATGTCCCACTCCTCCACGTTGATCACCGGCCAGACCGCCACTCTCGCGTTGTTGGGCAGCCGCAGCGGCGGACGATCGAAGATGGGTGAATACTCGGCGCGGGGATTGGCCATGACTGCCTCCTGCGGCTGTGGAGTTGGGGCTATTGTACGCGCTACCTGTGCCTTCCGGAATCTATTTCCACCCTCGCTCCGCCGCCCGGGACTTCATAGACCCTGAACCGCCAGTTCATCTCGGCGCTGAGCAGCGGGAACACCATAGTGTAGGTCTCTTCCCTGTAATCAGCTTCGGCGCCGGATGTGCCGCCGCCCACCGTGCGAACGAAACGCCGCCAGATCTGCCATCCGGCACCGGGATCCTTTAGCAGAAGGAACGAAGGAGGGCTGTCGTCCCTTTCCTCCGGTTCAGGAATCTCCCCCAGGGCCAGGGGGTTGCAGACGCAAGACCGGGCGTCGGCGTCCTCCGCCAGCAGGCCCGCAGCATCCGCCTGCCGACCAGGCGAGTGCCTGCCCACGGCGTGCCAGTGAGCGCTGACCTTGCCGTCGCTCACCGGCTGCAGAATCATCCTCACCGACTCCTGCCCCACCAGCGGATAGGTACCGTCCTTGATTTCCACCATGCGAAAGCTCACGCCAATGTGGTCGTCGAAGTTGCCCGTGCTGCCGGTTACCTCGTGGTCCATCTCCGCGCAGGTACAGAAATGCGCGTCGGGATACCTGTTGGTGCCGAAGATATCCCTGGAGATCACCAGCCCGGCGACGGCCTCGATCCCCCGCCGGGCACAGTCCTCCGTCGACAGCCCGCCGGGATCATCCGACCATCTGACTATCTGGCTCACCGGAAATCCAACTCCATGCCGCCGATCCGCAGCCGCAAGTGCGCCCGAATCGGACACTCGCCACGCAAACGCAGGAAGGGGCGCAGGGAAGATTATGGAGGAGATTGCGGAAGTAATGGCCGATTCTACCCGGCCATCCCGGGAGTGTCCAGCAGATTGAGAGGAGCCTACTCGCCCCGGTAGATCTGCGTCTCCGGCGCGAAGGCCGCCCATGCGAACCAGAAGTGGTTGCCGTGCACGATGGGCGTCAGCGACTTCCCAGCCATCGGCCCCGACACCGCTTGCCCCAGCACGTTCCAGACGGACCCGGTCTCGTTGTCCGTGAACCCGTCGGCCCCGAGTCGGAAGGTCAGCTTCTGCCCGTCCAGCCTGGCGTCGAACACGCCGGTCGCCCCAACGTCCCGGGAGTCGGCGATGCGGCTCTGGTCCAGCGCGGAAGCGGTGCCGGGTTGGAACAGCACCACCAGGTCCCGGCCGCTGAGAGAATAGTTGACGACCTTCTCTCGCTCCAGTGCCATGAACGGGAACGCCACCGGCTGCCCGTCCAACTCCAGGGCAACAATCCGCTCCATCGGCAGCAGGCGGCCATCCGGCTCTCCCTTGAACAGGAAAGGCGACTGGTCCACCCGGTCATACCCGTAGTAGGGGTTCCGCCCGTAGTCCCGGCTGTGCCCCGTGTCCCTCGACAGCACGTCCGAACCGGGGAAGGCTGCCTTGAAGTCTCCCCACGAAACGAGCTGCGCCGGCACGAAGTCCAGCTGGTATCCCGCATACGCCCCGACGATTCCCTCGCCGGTCAACTGTTGCCACCAGCTCTGCGTCTGGCGGTCCCACATCACCAGGTCACTGTTTCGCAGGTTGCCCGACACGCCGAAGTCCAGCACCGCGTCGCCCACCCGCCGGTCGAAGGCCACTGCCGAGTTGCACAGCGGGCAGAAGGTGACCGACACCGGCACACCGCCGACCTCGTCGTTGGCGATCTCGTGCCAGGTCAGGATGGCCAGCGGATACGCCTTCGCCTCGCCGTTGATCTCCAGCGCAACCACCGGCTGCACATCCTCCAGCCAGGTATCCGCGTCCTCGATGCTCTCGAACTGCGGATCGTCCAGGGGCGGGATGCCGTCCCGGGGCACGCCGCCCGACAGGAACTCGTCGTAAGGCACCGTATGCAGGCTGAAGTCCGTGAGCCAGTTCCCCGTGCGGAACCTGGCCGCATCCAGCTCGTTCTGGAAGTCTGGGTCCGGCGCAACCATCGGCGCGGGGCCTCCCGGAATCGCGCTTGCCGTATCGGTCGGCTGAACCGCAGCTGTGGAAACCGGCTTGTCGGTCGGCGCCCGCGTGGCGGTCGCTTCCTCCGCAGACTCCGTCGGAGCCGCTGGCCGTGAAGTCGCCGGCGAGGGCGTTGAGACGGTTTCAGTCGGCTGACCGGCGGCCGGCGCGGTAGCTGCGACCGGCTCCGCCGTGGCAGGGCTGACGGGTTCGGACTCGTCGGAGCCGCACGCCAGCCCCAGCAGGCCGATGGAAGCCAGCAACGCCACCGTCGCCACGCTGTGCCGCCATTTCCGGCTAAAGCAGGTTGTCGCGTCCAACGGTCAGCCAGTAGAAGACGATGTAGCCGCCGGCAATTACCATGAACGCCGAGGCGATGGGCTGGACGTACGGCAGTGCCCGGCGCATCACGCGAACCATCGCGCCCTTGAAAATCGCCATGCCCAAGGTCATCACCATGATGACCAGCCCCATCCCGAAGGCGTACAGGAAGAAGTTGCCCACCACCTGCAACAGCGAGTCGGTGGCGCTTCCGATCCCAACCACGGCGATGAAGATGGGCAGAGTGCAGCTCAGCGACGCCGTGCCGTACGACACCCCGAAAGTGAAGAAACTGCGGATGCTCACCGTGTTCGGGTTGCCCAGCCGGTCCGCCGCCCGGGCCGCGATTCCGGTGTACAGCTTGCCACCTGCTACCATCCACGCGCCTGCGCCCACTAGCGCGGCCCCGATGATCAGCCCCAGCCACGGCAGCAGGTCGCTGATGAACGAGGCCGACAGCCCGACCGCGCCGCCGACGATGCCGAAGAGCAGGATGAACCCCGCCGACACGGCGCCGCCAACCACGAGGCCGCGCAGAAGCGCCGCCACGGGCCCCGGCCGCTCTTCTTCGGCCAGGTTGGAGCCCAGGTACAGGCCCAGGTACGCAGGAAGCATGGCAAAGCCGCATGGATTGACTGCCGACGCCATGCCCGCGGCAAAGGCGAACAGCGCAGTACCGCCGATCAGCCCGCCCAGGAATTCCTGCGAATTCCCGGACAGCTTTCCCTCGACGAACAGGTTGATCGGGTCGATTCCGCCGCCGCTGCCCACCGCCAGCGCACCGCCGACGGCAATGGCAAGAGCCACGGCCGCCACGACAGCCGTGATCAGCCAGGTCCGCCCCTGGCCTTCTTTCAGTGATTCAATCGCAGCATTCATTGTTCTCTATACGCTGGAAGACTGACGCCGGATTTGCCGGGGCTAGACTAAACACAGAGCGCACAAAGAGCACAGAGGAATCCGGAATAATCATCAAATTCTCTGCGTCCTCTGTGTGCTCTGTGTTGAATTTAACCCGATCACCCAAACGGCCGCGGGTCGAAGATGCCCGGCGGTGCCAGCCCGGCGAACCGCTCCGGGTGCAGAACCTCCGCCAGCCCCTCCAGCACGTCCACTACCCGCGGACCGTGGCGGCTGGGTATGCGCCCGTCGAACACGAACGCCTTCCCGTCCCGCACTGCCGGCAGGTCCTCCCAGCCCGGCAACACCGTCAGCTTGTCCTGCGCCTCCTGCCACGACCGCTCCGGCCCGAAGGCGCAGGGCATGATCATCAGGTACTCAGGGGCGTACTCCCGCACTTCTTCCCACGACAGCTCGCGCGAGTGTCCCCTCGGTATGGCCAGTCCTTCCTCGCCTCCGGCCATCTCCGAAATTTCCGGCAGCCACTGCCCCGTGTTGCGCAATGGGTCCAGCCAGTCCAGGCACACCACGCGAGGCCGTCGGCTCCCTGTCCGCTCGTCCTGAGCCCGCCGCCCGCCAATCCCCTCATCCTGAGCTTGTCGAAGGACGCCCTCGGTTACCCGCTTGATTCGTGCATCCAGCGCCCCCCGCAACTCCCTGCCCTGCTCCGGCACCCCGGCAGCGTTGGCCAGGTTGCTGATATTTTGAAGGATGTCGTCGACCCCGCTGGGACGGATGGTCAGGATCTCCGGCTGGTAGTCCAGCACCTTCGCCGCCGTCTCGAACACCGACCCGCTGGCGATGGCGCAGACCTCGCAAAGCTCCTGGGTGATGATCAGGTCGGGGCGAAGCCGGGCCAGCAGTTCCTCGTCGATCCAGTACATCGGGTTGTTGTTGGCCCGCGCCTGCTGCACCAGCGCGTCGATCTCCCCGGAGTCCAGGTGCTTCACATCCCGCAGGCTGTGGCTGACCACCGGCAACGCTGCCGCCTCCTCGGGGTAGTCGCAGGCGTACGACACGCCCACCAGGTTATCCTCCAAACCGAGGGCATACACCATCTCCGTGGCGCTGGGCAGAAGCGAACAGATGCGCATGACGCGCCCCCATCAACAGGTCAGGCCAGTATAATTCCGCCCTCCGCCGCCGAACAAGACAATCTTCAACAGCGCACGGTCCCATCAATGCCGTTCCAATGCAGCTGGCACTCGCCACGTAGGGGCGCACAGCAGTGCGCCTAATTCCTCGCCGGAGCGATTAACCGCCTTCGTGCTAAAATTCCCTGCAAGTCAAGGCGGCAGGAGACGGGCCAGTGGCGGCGAAGATTCTGTCCGGGACCGATCTGTCGGCGGAGATTCGGGCCGAGGTCGCTGTCGGCGTCATCGAGATGCAGGAGAAGCACGGCGTGACCCCGGGGCTGGCCGTCGTGCTGGTGGGAGACGACCCGGCCTCCGCAGTTTATGTCGCCAACAAGCAGCGAGCCTGCGAACAGGCGGGCCTGTTCAGCGATTCGGCGCGCATCCCGGGGACCGCCACGGAGGATGAAATCCTCGCAGCTGTCCGCAACTACAACCGGGACCCCCGCATTCACGGCATCCTGGTACAGTTGCCTCTGCCCGCTGGCATCGACCAGCACCGGGTAATCGAGACCATCGACCCAGGCAAGGACGTCGACGGCATCCATCCGTATAATCTGGGCAAGCTCCTCCAGGGCCGCCCCGACTTCGCGCCCTGCACACCATCGGGGGTCGTGGAACTCCTGATGCGCAACGGCCACGACACCACCGGCGCCAACGTGGTGATCTGCGGGCGCAGCGACATCGTGGGCAAGCCCCTCGCCGCACTCCTGATGCGGCGCGGGCGCGGCGGCAACGCCACCGTCACCGTCTGCCACACCCGCACCCGCAACCTGGCTGATGTCACTCGAAAGGCCGACATCCTGGTCGCCGCCATCGGCCAGCCCGGAACCATCACTGCCGACATGGTCAAGGAGGGCGCAGTCGTCATCGACGTGGGCATCAACCGCGTCGACGACCCCACGGCCAGGCGCGGCTACCGCCTGAAGGGCGACGTGGACTTCGACACCGTATCCGCCAAGGCATCCGCAATCACCCCGGTCCCCGGCGGCGTGGGCCCCATGACTATTGCGATGCTGCTGGTCAACACCCTGGCCGCCGCCCGTATCAGCATTCACGGCCATTAGGCCGCCTCGTCGAACCCGTGCGAACCAGCGACTTCAACTACGACCTCCCGCCGGAGCTGATCGCGCAGACGCCGGTAGAACCCCGCGATGCCTCCCGCCTGATGGTGCTCGACCGGGCCACCGGCAGGACGGAGCACCGCCGATTCACCGACGTACTGGAGTACCTGCACCCCGGCGACCTGATGGTGTTCAACCAGAGCCGCGTCATCCCTGCCCGCCTGTTCGGTACGAGAGACGACAACGGCGGCCGCGTCGAGTTCCTGCTGCTCCGGCGGGAAGCGGACGGCGTCTGGGAGGCCATGGCCCGCCCCGGCCGCCGCCTCCGACCGGGAACCACGGTTACCATCACCCCGCCAGTCGAAGGACTGTCCTCCCATCCTCCTCAGGGAGAAGGTCGGGGTGGTGGTGCGCCGCTGACCGTCGAGGTACTGGAGTCCCGGCCCGAGGGCCTGAAGGCAGTCAGCCTGTCCTCGGAGGAGGCGATTGAAGGCATGGGCCACACGCCTCTGCCGCCCTACATCCGGCAGACCCTGGAAGACCCGGAACGCTACCAGACAGTCTACGCCCGTGAGCCCGGCAGCGCCGCCGCTCCCACCGCCGGCCTGCACTTCACACCGGAACTGTTGGCCCGCATCCGGGAATCCGGGGTCAAGACGGCCTTCGTCACCCTCCACGTGGGCCTGGACACATTCCGCCCGGTCCAGGGCGAAGACCCGGCGGCCCATCACATTCACACCGAGCGGTACTCGCTGGACGCAGTGGCCGCCGACGCCCTGAACCGCGCCCAGGCCGACGGCCGACGCCTCATCGCCGTCGGCACCACCAGCGTCCGGGTGCTGGAACAGGCCGCAGCCGACGCTGCGGCAGAGGGCCGCGCCTTCGAGGCTGTTGAAGGCAACACCGGCATCTACATCCTGCCCGGTCACGAGTTCAGGGCCGTGGACGCGATGCTCACCAACTTCCACCTGCCGCGCTCCACCTTGCTCATGCTGGTCTCGGCCTTCGCCCGACACGGCGCAGACGAGGGGGTGTCAGGGCGTGAAATGATGCTCTCCGCCTATTCGGAAGCTGTGCGCCAACAGTACCGCTTCTACAGCTTTGGCGACGCCATGCTGATTGTGTAGCCGGGCGGTGCAAGCTCTGGTACTGTGGAATACAGCGACTGGCGCGGGGGAACGATATGACGGAGAAAAAGAGGCGCGTGGAAATCTACTTTGACGAGGAAGAGTTCGCAATCCTCGAGGAACTGTCCAGTGGCAGTAAATGGAGCGTGGAGAAAATCGTGTATGACACCGTGTCCCGCGCCCACCTTACTGAGGAATCCAGCAAGCGGCACGCGGCGATTTGCTGGATTCTATCTCAGGAGCCGTTTGATTTGGAATCCGAGTGGAATGAGATGAAGGAGTGGCTCGCGAAAGATTGGGCCTGGAAAATGATGAAGTCCTACGGCCCAGCACAGGAAGAGAGTCAGTGATTCTACTCGACGCGAATGTCCCTATCTATTCTCAAGGCAGAGATCATCCCTATCGAGAGTCATGCCGAGCTATCATAGATCAGGTCAACGCCGGAGATCAAAGCTACGCTATAGATGCCGAGACACTCCAAGAAGTCCTCTACTATTACACCCGCCAAGGTGAAGTTAGCCGTGGCATTCAGGTAGTGGAAGATTTATTGCCGCGCTTCTCTGATATTATTCCCATTACAGTGATATTATTCCCATTACAGCAACCGAAATCAGGACTGCCCTGCGCCTGCTTGCAGAGACGCAGGGCCTCAGCACCCGCGACGCCATCCATGCCGCCGTGGTCTTCGAACACGGTCTTGAAGGCATTGTAAGCGCGGATCGAGACTACGACCGCATCCCCGGCCTGCGCCGCCTGGACCCCATCGTGCTGGCTGGAGAGTGAAGCACCTGAAGGTCACCCAACACTGAGGCTGATGTCTCCCAAGCCCTCGAATGTGAACGCGGCCCGGTCTCCGGCATTCAGGAACTTGGTGCTGACGATGCTGCCGGTCATCACCAGCATACCCGCCCGCAGCTCCTTGCCGCGCCCGGCCAGCGTGTTGGCCAGCCAGGCCAGCGCGTCCAGCGGGTGCCCCAGCACGTCCCGGCCGTACCCCTCGCCGGCCGGCTCCCCGTTGATGGTCATGGCTCCCCGCGAGGCTTCGAGGTCCAGGCCCTGCCAGTCCGCCCTCTCGGGTCCCAGCACCACGCCCGCGTTCCAGGCGTTGTCCGCGGCCACACCCAGGAAGTACAGGTTGCCGTAGTCCGCCCCGCGGTCATCCACGATCTCGAAGGCTGGCATCAGGGCGCCTACCGCCGCCGCAACGCCGCTCCGGTCATAGGGCGCCCCGCTGGCCGGGAGACCCGACTGCAACCGGACCGCCACCTCGCACTCGGCCCCGAGCCGGACGTAGTCGGAGGCCGCCAGCGCCGCAGGGGAATGATGCACTCCGCTCTCGAAGACCGCCCCGGCGCAGGGGGCGTCGAAGCCGACCATCCGCTGCATCACCGGCGTGGTCAGCGCGATCTTGTAGCCGACGATGGCTCCGCGCTCCGGGGCCAGCAGGGACTGGAACGCCTCCTGCATGTCGTATGCCTCGTCGATGGTGGCCGGTGAGATGTCGTCGGGAAGCGGCTGGTAGGTCTGCCGCTGCCGGTGCGCCTCGTGCAGGAACTGCGCCGCTCTCTCCGCCTTGCTCAGTTGGACCATGCTCAGACCTCCGCCAATTATTCCGGGCAATAGTTATCAGTCCAGAAACCGAAGGCTCGCAGCCATGAAGATTGCCTGGACCATGAATCCCGCCGTAATCATAACCGCCGCCGCAACACTCGATGTCCCATCGTTCATCCTCGCTCCCCTGAGTATGCCAGCCACCGAGAAAACCGCAATGCCGACGGTCAGGAAGACTTCACCGGCAGAGTAGCTGCCGGAGTCGCCTCCGGACAGTCCCGCCAGGAAAAGCCAGACCAGCCCCGTGACCACCAGCCAGAAGGAACAGACGCCGACGGCAAATAGGGTGGTGGCGGCGCTCCGGCGCATCACCGCCCCCGCGGCAAGGGCCGTCGGCGCAGCCTGCAAGACGTGCCTGGAAACAGTATCGCTCACTACTCCAACGAGGACGAGACAAACGGCGATGCCGGTCAGGCAGGCGGCAAGGATTAGGGCGGCCCGTCTCTCGGTCATGGGAACCCGGTCTTGCAGCTCCGGGGCAGAGGCATACCCTCAGACAAGCTGGAGCAGTTGGAGCGTATTGCCGTCCGGGTCCCGGAAGGTGGCGACCCAGCCGCCCCAGCTTTCCTGCTCCGGGTTGCGGATGAACTCCACCCCTGCCTCGACCAGCCGGGCCGCGGTGGCGTGGATGTCGTCCACGCCGAGATGCGGCATGAAGCGGTAGGGATCCCCGGACTGCCCGGCAACCCGGTCGTGGAGGCCGATGTTGAACCGCACGTCTCCCAGCTCGAAGGCGATGAAGTCCGGATGGCGGGAATGCAACGGCAGTTGCAGCACGTCGTTGTAGAATCGGAACATTTTTTCCAGGTCATCCGTCCAGAATGTGACCCCTACGACCCCGGTGATCATCGTTACTACCTCCGCCTGATACTCCGAACGGCCATTGCGGCAACAGATGCTGCTTCCATCTCCAAGCCTATGCAAAACGGAACCGGCCAGTGTCATGCACCGGCCGGTCGTTATTGATGACCGAGAAGACCCCTTTGATCTCGCTAGACTTCTGCCAGTTCTCCACGGCGCTTCGCCGCCGAGCAACGGGGACACAGGCCGTAGAAGTCCACTCGCTGCCACCCAACCTCGAAATCGGAGCTGTCCGCGATCTTGTCCCTCAACCCCACCACGAGGTCGTGCACATCGGAATCATTGTCCGCGTCGATCACATTCTCGCACTCGATGCAGACGAGATTGACGTGCGGGTCCATGTTGGGTTCGTAGCGCGACATCCGCTGGAAGGGCAACTCTTGGATCAGCCCACTTTTCTGCAAGACGCCCAGGGTCGAGTAGATGGTGGCCAGGGTCATCGACGGGAAATGGTCGCGCACCCTTTCGTAAATCTGCTGAACAGTCGGATGGTCCTGGGAGTTCAACACCACCTCAGCGATAGCCAGCCGCTGGGGAGTAACCCTGACGGCCCATTCCCGCATCCGGTCCACCAACTCCTGTTGTGTCAACATAGACTGCTCCGGGAGATCCCAAATCCACAGGGGCGGGTACTGGAACACCCGCCGTTTCGTATCTGAATAACCACTTTACTATAGCCTTTTTCCTTCTTCCAAGCAACCGGAAATCCGTTAACGGGTGGCCGCAATTCGGCAGCCTAGCCCTTGCTTCGACTCCCGGGATGCTCATTGCTGTCGTTGACCCGCAAAGTCTCTGGCACAGGGTCAAGACGCCAAACGGGAAGAATTCGCGGCGTATCCTCCAGCAATTTGACCTCTTCGTCTGGCAATTCGTACGCAACCTGATAGAATCGAGGAAATTCCGGCCAGCCAGACTAAGAAAAAGGGAAGCTGGGCTTCCCCTGAGGTGCAACATGGTGACTTTGCAGACCAATCACGCATACAGCATGGGCGAAAGATACGGTCGGCACCCTGACGATGATGAATACCCCGGCACCCTAATCATCGTGGAGGGGATCGACGGGTCCGGGAAGAGCACGCAGATCGACCTGCTGCAGAAGTGGCTCAAGAGCCGAAACCTGGTGACGGTCTTCACCGAGTGGAATTCGTCTCCCATCGTCAAGCGGACCACCAAGCAGGCCAAGGTCAAAGAGATGCTTACGCCCATGTCCTTCAGCCTGATTCACGCCGCCGACTTCGCCAGCAGGGTTCACGCCCAGATTCTGCCGGCGCTCAGGGCCGGGGCTATCGTGCTTGCCGACCGGTATGTCTACACCGCCTTCGCCAGGGACGCGACCCGGGGAGTCGACCGCGACTGGCTGCGACGGATCTATTCCTTTGCGGTCCAGCCCTCCCTCGGCCTGTACTTCAAGGTGCCGCTCGATGTGTCCATGCACCGCGTCAGCGCCGGCCGTGAGGACATCAAGTTCTACGAGGCAGGCCAGGATATGGGCTTTTCCAACGACAGGGAGGAGTCGTTCCGCATCTTCCAGGGCAAGTTGCTGGATGAGTACGACGCCATGGTCGAGGAATTCGGCCTGATGACCATTGACGCCACGCTCCCGATAGCCGTGCAGCAGCAACAGGTCCGCCGCTACGTCGAGCCCCTGATCGAGGAGGCTATGGAGACGCGCGGGCAGAGCGTTCCCGAGGCTCTCGGCAACGCGGGGCTGACCGGCCGCTACATCACTTCACCGCCGCGCCGCCGTCTGACCGAGCAGGAGGCGGTCGACAAGAACTAGGCAACTGGACAAGCGCCCATACCAAACAGGAGCGGCGAGATGCGACCACTCACCTTTTACGGCCACACTCCGACCACGATTGAGGCAGGAAACGTTCCCGGTCGCCTCATCGTCGTGGAAGGCACCGATGGCGTGGGGCGCTCCACCCAGATCGCCATGCTGCGGGAATGGCTGGAGGCGGAGGGCTATGCCGTGCTGGTGACCGGGTTCCGCCGCTCGGAGTTGGCCGCCGCGGGCATCGACAGGGCCATGCGGGGAAACACCCTAGACGCCCTCACCCTTAACCTGTTCTACGCCACGGACTTCTGGGACCGGCTGGAAAAGAACATCGTGCCGGCGCTGCACACCGGCATGGTGGCGCTGGTGGACCGCTACATCTTCTCGATTATCGCCAGGGCCAGGGTGCGCGGCGTGCCCGTCCAGTGGCTGAAGGACGTTTTCGAATTCGCCGTCGTTCCCGACCGGGTGCTGTATCTCGACGTTGACGTGGAGCACCTGCTCCCCCGCGTGCTGTCGGTCCGGCAGCTTGACCACTGGGAATCGGGAGAGGACTTCCTCCGTGGCCCCGACCTGTACGACAATTTCATCAGGTACCAGGGCGCCCTGATCGAAGAGTTCCGCAACCTGGCCAGGGAACACAACTTCGTGACCGTGGACGCCAGGGGCGGCGTCGGCGAGGTATTCCAGTCCCTGCAGGCCGAAGTCCAGGAAGCTCTGAAGGGCATGAGCGAGTAACTGCCCGGCATCCTGAACACCGGCGCGCCACTATGTAATCATCCCAGAATCGCAGAACACCAGGGCCGTCATTCCCTCGAAGATAGAGAGCAAGACTGTTCCCTCTTTCTTGAGGGGCTGGTGGGGGTGAAATCCTTGTTGAATTCCCGTCGCCAAGAATCTCGTTATCAAACGTGGCCCAAAAGGTCATAGGCAACCCCCGCTCTCGCGGCAATGACGGTTTGTTTAGCTGCTTGCTCAAGTATCAATAAAAGCGGACAAGGAGAGTGAAGATGGCCACTGCAACGCCCGTTATCGATTGCCAGGTGCACGCCTACGAGAGAAACACTCCGGCGCGCCCCTGGCACGGCCACCTGGAAGGCCCCGAGGAAATGACCGGTGACCAGATGGTGGCGGCCATGGACGCCGTGGGCGTCGATGGCGCCATCCTGATATCCCCCTACTCCCTGTATCACTACGACGCCAGCTACGCCCTTCAGGTCTACTCTCAGCACCCCGGGAAATTCGGACTGGTCAGGCCCTTCGACCCGGACTCGGCTACCATCGAGGACGATGTGGCCGAATGGACCGGCACAACGGGTGTCGTGGGCGTGCGTGTCATGCTGGGCACCCAGGACTTCCAGGCCGACCATGAGGGCCTCAACCGCATATTCGCCGCGGTGGGCAGGGCTGGCGTTCCCCTGAACGTCATGTGCGCCGGCAAGCTGTCGCTCATGGGAGAACTTGCCGCCCGGCACCCCGATACCCAGCTGATCGTCGACCACGTGGGGTTGGCCCAGCCCTTCGTGCCGCCCCCTCCCGCAGAACCCTTCGCCGACCTGGACAACGTGATCTCCCTGGCACAGTACGACAACGTCGCCATCAAGATATCCGGGGCCTGCACTCTCTCCCACGAGCCCTTCCCGTACCCCGACATCTGGGAGCCCCTCAGCAGGGTCTTCAGTGCCTACGGACTCGACCGGTGCCTGTGGGGCACCGACTGGACGCGGGCCGTCAGGCTCCTTAACTATGAACAGGGCGTCGAGTCGTTCCGGGTAACCGACCAACTCTCGGATTCAGAGCGGGCGACGCTGATGGGCGGCACTCTCGCGCGGGTCTACAAATGGTCTCCCAGCAGCGGCTAGGCGGTTAGAGGCGCCGCGGCCCCGCCTGGGATTCACTCATTCCGGCTGCAACACCGGACGGCCTCCATCGACGCTCCGGTCGATGGAGGCCGTTTATTCTCTGGTATTCTCTGAGAGGGCGTGCGCCAGATCCCCTCTCCCTCAAGGCAGAGGGTGAGTATCTTGAGATAGGGTTTCAATTTAGGTGGTGCGTATCCTGTAGGGGCGGGTTTGAAACTCGCCCCTACTCTCCGTTAAAGACAACCACCTAATTCGGAACGCTGCCATATCTTGACGGCTGTTCGACAAGCCCAGCCCGACGCTTTATAGTGAGACTGATGCCCATGTAGTGAACCGGGAAAAACGGGAATAAGTAAAGTTGCAGCCGACCAACGAGGAAATCGCGGAACTGTTCGAGAACCTGGGCGCCATGCTCGAAATGCAGGGCGACTCGGTCTTCAAGATCCGCGCCTACCAGCGGGCCGCCCGAACCATCGGAGAGCTGTCCTTTCCGCTGGCGCAGGCAGTCAGCGAAGGACAGAAGCTGACCGGCATTCCGGGCATCGGCAAAGCCATCGGCGACAAGATCCAGGAGCTGGTGAACACGGGGCAGGTCCAGACCTACGAGCGCGTCAAGGCGGAACTTCCCGAGGGCGCCCTGGACCTGCTGGCCATCCCCGGGATCGGCCCAAAGACGGCAATGCTGATCGGCACCGAATTGGGCATCAGCACCGTGGAAGGCGTTGAGCAAGCCGCCCAGGATGGCCGCCTCGCCACGCTGCCCCGCATGGGAAAGAAAGCCGCCGACAGCATCCTGCGCCACATCCGGGCCTCCCGCAACATGGGCACGGACCGTACTCCGATTGGCAGCGCCCTGCCCGTTGCCGAGTCGGTGATGGCGGCGCTGCTGGACCACGACCCGGAAATCTCCTTCCTCACGCCCGCGGGGAGCCTGCGCCGCTGGGAAGAGACCATCGGGGACGTTGACCTGGTAGCCATCACCCCGCAGCCGGAGGAGTTGGGCCGGTGCCTGGCCGGGTTGCCCCAGGTGCGCGAGGTGCTGGTCAACGGCCCGCGCAAGACCAGCGTCATCGTTCGACAGGCTCACGATGGAGCGGGGCAGGGAATCCAGATCGACCTACGGACCGGCGAGAAGGACTCCATCGGGGCCATGCTCCAGTACTTCACCGGCAGCCAGCAGCACAACATCCGGCTGCGCGATTTGGCCAATCGCATGGGCCTGTCCCTCAACGAGTACGGAATCACCGACATCGAGTCGGGACAAGTGGAGACTTTTCCCGACGAACCCTCCTTCTACGAGCGGCTGGGGCTTCCGTGGATTCCGCCCGAGCTGCGGGCAGGAATCTGGGAGCTGGACGCTGCGCAGCAGGACCGCCTGCCTCAACTTCTGGAAGCAAGTCACCTGCGGGGCGACCTGCACCTGCACAGCGAGTGGAGCGACGGCAACGACCCGATAGAGACCATGGTTGCCACCGTGGCTTCCCTGGGCTACGAGTACATGGCGCTCACCGACCACTCCCAGGGCCTTGGCGTTGCCAACGGCCTTACGCCCGACCGCCTTGCCGCCCAGCGTGAGGTACTTCGCGGGCTGCAAGACAGGTACGACATGACCATCCTGGCCGGTTCGGAGGTGGACATACGCTCGGACGGGCGCATGGACTTCCCGGACGATGTGCTAGCCGGACTCGATGTGGTCGTGGCCTCCGTGCACAACGCAATGTCCCAGGACCGGGAGACCATGACCCGGCGCATCATCAGCGCCATGGAGCACCCCTCGGTCACTATCATCGGCCACCTGTCCACCCGGCTGCTGGGGCAGCGGCCGCCCACCGACTTCGACCTCGAGGCGGTGCTCCAGGCGGCGAGACAGACCGGAACGGCGCTGGAGATCAACGCCTCCCCGGAGCGGCTTGACCTCAAGGATACCCACGCCTACCGGGCCCGCGAACTGGGAATCCCGCTGGTTATCAGCACCGATTCCCACCACCACTCACAGCTTTCGGGCGGCAGGTTCGGCGTGGCAGTGGCGCGCCGCGCTTGGTGCGAGCCGCGCCACATCCTGAACACCATGCCCAGGGAGCAGTTCCTCGCCTTCATTCGTACGCCCAAGCCGGAGCGCATACGCCTGTTCGACTCGTATGTAGCTTCCGCCGCCGCTCCGCAGCCCGGTCGCGATTCAACCCGGTCCGCGTCCTGATGCCCCGCTCGCGGACATCCGGCGCCGCAGGCATCGCCGAGCAGGTTGCGTCCGCAGATGAAGTCGCCCGCTGGACCGCGGACGTTGGCCAGGCGAATTCCCCATCGGACGAGATAGGGCGGCTGCGCGGGCAACTGGCAGCCGGCATCCCCTGGCCGGAAGCCATGCTTGAGACCATGGGCCGCTGGACCCTGGCGGAAGAGACCCACAACAACCGTCGCTACAAGTACATGATCGGCAGGGAGGCCTTTGACTGGCTGCTTCTGGCCGAAAGGCTGTGCGACGAGGTGGGCGACCTGATCCCCGCGGATGGATTGGAGCTGCTGCTGTTCCACGGGGTCCTGCCCATGCCCCTGGAGGACGAAGAGTTCCGCGAACTGCTTGGGGTCGGCAAGTACCGGGCCTACCTGAATTTCCATTACGGGGTGGTGTTGGAAGAGGCCCTGCAACTCGCAGCGGAAGAGACTGCGCGCAAGCGGCACCTGGCCCGCGGGTTCTCCGACAGCGAGGACCTGGTGGAAGAGGCCTTCCGGCACCTCTACACCCGGACCAGGACCGAGCTCCTGGAGGAGTTCCGGGCAGAAGCCAAGCTTGGCAAACGCGAGGGCCTGACCCTTACCGACCTCAAGGAGTTCACCTACTGGCTGCACAAGCGGCGGGTGAACTACTGGGACCCGGCGCGGGTGGCATCGGACACCCGCCTAGCCATCCGGCGCTTGGAAGTCCTGCGCGAGACCTCCTCGCATCCCGGCCTGGTCAGATAGACGCCCCGCGCAGGCCGGTGATATATTTCTGCCAGCACCCGCAGCAGTTTCCAGGCATCTCCCGGCCTGCCCGCGGATACCCCACATGAAGCCGGCGCCCCCGGCAGCGGAGCTTGTGACAGCGTATGACTTCCGCCCACAGTTCAACCCGGATGCCACGGGCCTACAATGCAGCCGACGTTGAACGGCGCATCTACCAGGACTGGCTGGACAACAGCTACTTCCACGCCTCCGCCCAGCCGGAGCAGCGACCCTACGTCATCATCATGCCTCCGCCCAATGTGACGGGGGAATTGCACCTGGGCCACGCCCTGGAAAAGGCGCTGGAGGACGCGCTGATCCGTTACCGCCGCATGACCGGCAGGCCCACGCTGTGGCTGCCAGGCACCGACCACGCCGGCATCGCTACCCAGTGGGTCGTGGAGCGCCAGCTTGCCGACGAAGGAATCAGCCGCCACGAGCTGGGCCGTGAAGAGTTCGTCCGGCGCGTCTGGGAGCACGTGGAAAAGTCCGGCGGCATCATCCACGAGCAGTCGCGGCGGCTGGGCATCTCCGCCGACTGGGAGCGCCACAAGTTCACCCTTGAGCCGGGCCCCAGCCACGCCGTCCGCACCACCTTCGTCAGCCTCTACGAGAAGGGCCTGATCTACCGCCATGAGCGCATCATCAACCGTTGCGTGCGCTGCGCCACCGCCCTCTCCGACCTGGAAGTGGACTACCAGGATGTTGACGGCCGCCTGTACCACATCCGCTACCCCTTGGAAGACGACCCGGAGAAGTATGTAACGGTCGCCACCACCCGGCCCGAGACCATGCTGGGAGACACCGGCGTCGCCGTGCATCCCGACGACCCACGCTACGATGGCATCCGGGGCCGCAGCGTCGTTCTGCCCATCATGGGCCGGGCCATCCCGGTGGTGGGCGACGAGGCCATAGACCCGGAGTTCGGCACCGGGGCGCTGAAGGTCACTCCGGCCCACGACCCGGTGGACTTCGAGGTCGGGCAGCGCCACCGCCTCGACGCCCCCAACGTCATCGGCGAAGACGGCGCCATGACCGAGGTCGCCGGCAAGTACGCCGGCGTGGAGCGCTTCGAGTGCCGCCGCCGCGTCGTCGAGGAGCTTGAGTCTCTGGGCGTGCTGGAAAAGGTCGAGTCCCACAGCCACTCCGTCGGCCACTGCCAGCGCTGCGCCACCGTCGTCGAGCCTCTCATCAGTATGCAGTGGTTCGTCAACGTGGGGAGCCACGAGCAGCCCGACAGCATCGCAGGCAAGGCATACCGCGCCGTGAAGCCCGATGACGAAAACGCAACCCCGGACATTCGCATCGTCCCCGAGCGCTTCACCCGCGTCTACCTGAACTGGCTGGAGAACATCCGCGACTGGTGCATCAGCCGCCAGCTATGGTGGGGCCATCGCATTCCCGTCTGGTACTGCGGGTCCTGTGTGCACCTGACCGTTTCCATGGAGGACCCCGACGCCTGCGAAGCCTGCGGCTCCACGGACATCCGGCAGGACCCCGACGTGCTGGATACCTGGTTCAGCTCCGGCCTGTGGCCCCATTCCACCCTCGGCTGGCCGGAAGTGGACCCGGAGAAGAATCCCGACTTCGATTACTTCTACCCGACCACGGTGCTGGAAACGGGCTACGACATCCTGTTCTTCTGGGTGGCCCGCATGATCATGCTGGGCATCGAGAACACCGGCAAAGCCCCCTTCAACACCGTGTACCTGCACGGTCTCATCCGCGACGGCTCCGGCGCCAAGATGAGCAAGACCCGCGGCAACACCATGGACCCGCTGGACCTGCTGGAAAAATACGGCACCGACGCCCTCCGCTTCGCCCTGACCACCGGCACCGCGCCCGGCAACGACCTGCGCTTCACCGAGAACCGGCTGGAAGCGGGCCGCAACTACGCCAATAAGATCTGGAACGCCTCCCGCTTCGTCATCAGCACCCTATCGGGCGCCTCGTCCAGCCATCCCGACACCCCCTCTCCTCATCCTGAGCTTGTCGAAGGATGGAGCAACGTCACCCCTGAACACCGCGAAGACCGCTGGATTGTCAGCCGCCTGGATCAGGTAACAGCCGAGGTGAACCGGGCGTTGGAAAGCTTCGAGCTAGGGGACGCGCAGCAGCGGCTCCACGAGTTCATCTGGAACGACTACTGCGACTGGTACATCGAAATGGCGAAGATTCGGGTCCGCAATGGCAGCGAACCCTCACCCCTGCCCACGCTGGCCCACGTCCTCGAGCGCATCCTGCGCCTGCTGCATCCCTTCATGCCCTTTATAACCGAGGAGATTTGGCAAACGCTCAGGTCGGAGCTTCCTGCAGAAAGCATCTCCGGTCATGGTGAGCCTGTCGAACCACCCGATTCCATCATGGTTGCTCCCTACCCCGCATCCGGCGGGCGCGTCGACCCGGAGGCCGAGGAAGAGATTGTCCTAGTTCAGCAGGCGGTCCGCGCCGTTCGCAACACCCGCGCCCAGTTGCGAATTCCGGCGGGACAACAGCTTGAAGCGCTCGTCGAGGCCAATGGTCAGAGGGCGGCTATCGAAGATGAGGCGGACGTCATCCGGACCCTGTCCCGCGTGGACCCACTGCGGATAGTCGAGGGCGGCGCCCTTCGACAGGCTCAGGGTGAAAGCAAGGCGGCTCAGGACGAGCAGGGCGCAGACGTGCGCGGAGTTACGCTTGTGGTCAGCCCCCTCGTGGTGCGTCTCCCCCTAGAGGGCGTGGTGGACCTGGACGCCGAGGGTGAGCGCCTGCGCTCCGAGCTGGCCGACTGCGCCCGCAACCTGGAGCGGGTGGAGAAGCTGGTCTCCAACCCCAACTTCCGCGAAAAGGCCCGCCCCGACGTGGTAGAGAACGAGGAGGCCCGCCTCGCCGACCTTCGCGACCGCAAGCAAAGGCTGGACGAAATTCTAGAGCAGTTGGGGCGGTAGTTTCCTGCCATTCCCTCCCCCTTGAGAGGGAGGGTTAGGGTGCGGGGTGAAATCTCCAACTGCGTAACTCCCGACGGGATAACGGTAAAAGCCATGCCGCAGCGACTAGGCATCATAGGCCACCCCATCGGCCACTCCATATCGCCGGTGTTTCAGCAGGCCGCGCTGGACAGCATCGGCTTTGACGGCGCCTACGAACCGTGGGACGTTGCGCCCGACGACGTTGGAGCGTTCGTGGCTGGTCTGCGCGCCCCCGGTACGCTGGGGATCAACGTCACGGTGCCGCACAAGGAGGCAGTCATCCCGTTCCTCGACGAAGTGGACGACTGGGCTTCAACCGCCGGCGCGGTCAACACCATCGTCAATCGCGAGGGACGGCTGACGGGCCACAACACCGACGGCATCGGCTTTCTCCGGGCGCTGCGCGAGGGCGCGGACTTCGAACCCAGGGGCAGAGACGTGCTGGTCCTCGGCGCCGGCGGCTCCGCCCGGGGCGTGGTGTATGCCCTTGCCCGCGCCGGAATAGCCCAGCTGTTTATCGCCAACCGCACGGTGGAGCGCGCCGAGCGCCTGGCGGCCCTCTCCATCGACAGCGGTGTCGCCGCCGAAGCGTGTGGACTCTCGGAGGCCCCCGACGCCGCAAAGGAAGTGGCCCTCATCGTCAACTGCACTTCAATTGGAATGTCCCACGGGCCCGACGAGACCGGCGCCCCTCTTGCTGCTGCCGACATTCCGTCGTCGGTGCTGGTAAACGACCTGGTGTATAATCCGCAGGAAACGCCGCTGCTGCGTGAGGCCGCCAGAGCGGGCGCATCCACGCTGGGCGGCATCCAGATGCTGGTATACCAGGGCGCCGCCTCCTTCGAAATGTGGACGGGCTACGACGCGCCCGTGGCCGTCATGATGGAGGCTGCCACCGCCGCCATGCGCGCGCGAGGCTAATATAAACACAGAGCGCACAGAGGGACATCCATGAAAATCTCTGTGGCCTCTGTGTTCTCTGTTTTTAATCTTGGTAGTAATGGACGAATATGGTTCGCTTTGTAACCGCCGGAGAGTCCCACGGGCAGGGCCTTGTAATCATCGTGGAAGGGGTGCCTGCCGGGCTGCCCATCGACGAGGACTTTATCGGAGTTCACCTGGCGCGCCGTCAGAAGGGCTATGGCCGCGGTGGGCGAATGCTAATCGAGCAGGACTGGGCGCACATCATTTCCGGCGTGCGCCACGGGCTGACGCTGGGCAGCCCCATTGGCATGAGGATAGACAACCGTGACTGGGCCAACTGGGAAGAGGCAATGGCGGTGAGGCCCATCGAAGGCGAACCGCAGAGCCCCCGTAGCCAGCGCGTCACACGCCTTCGGCCCGGTCACGCCGACCTTCCCGGCGCAATGAAGTACGGCTTCAACGACGTCCGCAACGTCCTGGAGCGGGCCAGCGCCAGAGAGACCGCCGCCCGGGTCGCAGCCGGAGCGGTGGCGCTGCGACTGCTGGAGGAGTTCGGCGTCTCCGTCCACAGCCACGTAATCTCCATCGGCGGAGTCCGGGTTGAGCCGCAGTCGGAGATCGACTGGGCGGCGGTGGAAGAATCGCCGGTACGCTGCGCCGACCCGGAGGCGGCCGAGCGCATGATCGCAGAAATCGACGCCGCCAAGGACGCCGGCGACACCATCGGCGGGATTGTCGAAATCACGGCGGAGAACGTGCCCATCGGCCTCGGCTCCCACGTGTCGTGGGACCGCAAGATCGACGGGCGGGTGTCGCAGGCCCTGATGTCGATCAACGCCGTCAAGGCCGTATCCATCGGCCCCGGTTGGGACATCGTGCACAAGCGCGGCTCGGAAGTGCAGGACGTTATCGAGCCGGTCACCGACCCAGATCGCCCCTGGCAGCGCAGCACCAACAACCTCGGCGGCACCGAGGGCGGGATGACCAACGGTATGCCCCTGACGGCACAGTTCGCCATAAAGCCCATCGCCACCCTGATGCACCCGCTGCCCTCGGTTGACCTGGACACAGGGGACGAGGTCCAGGCCCACTACGAACGCTCGGACATCTGCCAGGCCCCGCCCGCGTGCGTGGTCGGCGAGGCGATGGTAGCGCTGGTGCTGGCCGAAGCGTTCATGGAGAAGTTCGGCGGCGACTCCGTCTCCGAGACCCGCCGCAACTACGAAGGCTACATCAAGACAGTCGGCCCCCGGCTCGTTTACCAGTAGTCTGATCCAGCTTCCCTGAATGAAGCTGGGCAATAGCGTCTTCAACTGCTACAACCCCGGTATTTCAATCACCTTCGTATCCGAAGCCCTCACGTCCCTTTCGGGGCAGCAAGATTGTCGACCAAGTTCTGAGAGCGGTACCATCGTATGAAATTCGGCGTCACCATGTTCCCCAACGGTCTTGAGGAAGTAGCCAGGGGGGCCCGCCTAGCGGAGGAGTTGGGCTTCGACTATATGGGCATAGCCGACTCCCAGTCGCTGGCCCGTGAGCTGTATGTAACGCTCAGCGTCGTGGCCATGTCGACCGAGCGGGTCATGCTGGGGCCGACGGTCAGCAACCCCCTCACGCGCCATCCCGCAGTCGTAGCTTCTGCCGTCGCGTCCCTCAACGAACTGTCGAAGGGCCGGGCGTTCCTGGGCATCGGCACCGGAGACAGCGCCGTCCTGAACCTGGGGCTGCGCCCGGCGAGGCTGGCTGAGCTGCACCACTACATCCAGTCCCTCCGCGAAATGCTGGCCGGCGACACTGCGGAATACCGTGGCGACCGCGCCCATGTGCGCTGGTCCGGTACAACCGTTCCCATTGCCATGTCCGCCGAAGGTCCAAGAACGCTGGCCATGGCCGGGTCGGTCGCCGACGCCGCCATCATCCACACCGGCCTGACCCCCGAAGTGTTGCGGGATACCGTGGCGCGCATCCGGGAGGGCGAGCGCGCCGCGGGCCGGGAGCAAGGCTCCGCCGAAGTCTGGGCCTTCGCCAAGTGCAACATCGCCGACGACCCCAGCGAGGCCGTCGACGATATCAAGATGGCCCTCGCCGCCTCCGGGCATCACGCCTTCCGCTTCACGCTGGAGGGCAAGAACGTGCCGGAGGAGTACCGCGAGGCGGTGTCCGTCCTCCACCGCAAGTACGAGGCCGCAGAGCACGAGCAGGTCGGCCGGACCCGGAACGCAACGCTGACCGACGAACTGGGGCTGACCGACTATTTCGCCGAACGCTTCGCCGTGGTGGGAACACCCGAGGAATGCAGGGCCAAGACCCAGGCCATATTCGAGTCGGGCGTCGATATCCTTCTCATCACCGCAATCGGGCCCTCCCCGGAGACCATTCTGCGCCGGTTCGGCGAGGAAGTCATCGGTCCGTTGCGGGCCGGGGCGACCCGCTGATTTCCACGGATCGTGACCTTCACCGGACTCAGGTCTGTAGGCTTGACTAGTCGACATGGCTGAGGGATCAGTGACCAAGGGGCTGTTCATCGTCTTTGAAGGTGGCGAGGGGTCCGGCAAGAGCACACAGGCCGAACGCCTGCAACACCGGCTGGCGGAGGCGCGCCACCGGGCGGTACTGGTCAGGGAGCCCGGCACGACAACCCTTGGTCTCTACCTGCGGGAATATCTCAAGAGCAAGCGGCCGCTGATCCAGGAATCGGAACTGCTGCTCTTCATGGCGGCCAGGGCGCAACTGGTTGCCGAAGAGATCAGCCCCACTCTCAACAAGGGAATTACGGTGATCGCCGACCGCTACGCAGGCTCCACGGTAGCCTACCAGGGATTCGGGCGAGGCATCGACCGGGATGTCATCGACTACCTGAACGTCTATGTTACCTCCGGCCTGGCTCCCGACGTTACCTTTCTGCTGGACGCCGACCCTGCGGACGGTCTGAAGCGGGTCGGCTCTCCCCAGCTACGGATGGCCCTGTTGCCGGAGGAGACCAGCGACCCGGGACGGGAAGACGATGCGGAGCGCCGCCGTTTCGAGGACCAGTCGATGACCTTCCATCAGAGGGTGCGTCGCGGATACCTGGAACTGGCAAGGACAACCCCGGGATGGCATACACTGGACGCCCGCCTGACGATAGAGGAGCTGGAGGAGCAGATCTGGCAGGTTGTCGGCCCCCTGATGTCTGGAGGGGAACCCGCGCTGACGCCCACAGACTCACCCGCGCTGTTTTCGCCCCAAAACTAGGCAGGGTCTTTTAGTAACTATCTCAAAAGTCCCCTCCCACTTGAGGAGGAGGGAATTATTATTGATACGTGAATCGATTGGTAAACATTCCGGGCCAGTTACCCGTCATTCCGGCGGAAGCCGGAATCCAGAGATATTGTCCCCGGCTACGTTCTCTATGCCTGACGTTTTCTGGATTCCGGCTTTCGCGGGAATGATGGTCTGTTTAGCTACTTACTCAGGTATCAATAAGAAAGACCCCTCCGGCAATTGGAGGGGTCTGCCAAACTCTAGCGAGATTGAGAGGGCCGGGGCCGCAATCGTCTAGTCGTCTGCGGCTACGAGGTCGGCCTGTTCGATCTTCTCGCGTACATGGGCAAGCATCTTGCGTACGCGGGCCAGATCGGGGAAGACGTTACCCTCGCCCTTCTTGTCGTAGATGCGCTCGCCGTCCACGAACACCTCCATGATGCTCTGGCCGCGAGGGGAGATGGCCACCGCTGCGTCGGGGCCGAAGTGCCGGAAGAACTCGTTTGCCATCCACGTGGCAGTTCCGAGATGCTGTCAACTTACGCAGTAGGTAATCTCGATCTGGACCTTGCCTTCCATTGATGTCCTCCGAGGGGTTCAGGATGACCCAAGTGTAGCGTCTCAGGTTCCGGCGCGCAAGTGAAATTTTGCACGATCGGCCCCTCGGGCGCCGGTGTCCGTCGGGCCGGCTAAGTCCGGTAGAACATCACCGCCCGGTCGGGTTCCCTCCCCTGGCTGGTGGAGGCGACGTTGTAGCGCTGTCCCAGCATGTGCTGCAAGCGCCGGATGTGAGACCGCTGCGGAGACAGTTTGACGGTGTTCTCGCCGCCCAGGACCCGGTTGGCCGCCTCCTCCGCCTCCTGCATGGCCCGCTCGATATTGGGAGCGTCCTGGTGCGTACTCGACGCAGGAACGCGCCCGCCGTTGCGGTTCCACTGTCCCACGACGCTGCGCAGGAAGTCCTGGAGCTGTGGCAGAGAGTTCTTCCGGAGCACGTAGACGGGCTTGCCATTGGCCTCCGCTATGCGGACCAGCTGGGACCCCCGGCGATAGTGGGTCTTGGTGGTCAGCACCAGGTCGGCGCGGCGCAGTTCGTTGACGATCTGGACCGGCGTTCCCGACTCGACCATGGCGCCTTCCAGCTTGTCCCGGCCCACGCCGAAGAGGAAGACGCGGACCTCGGAGACCATGGCCTCTTCTTCCGCCGACATCTCGCCCATAGGACGCGGCATAGCCGCAGGAGACTCGGCGCGGCTGCCGTTGCGGTCGAACTTGCGCCTGCGGTCGGTGTCGCCATCGCGGGTCTGGCGCCGGCCCTCGGGCTGCCAGGGAGCGGGAGCGCTGTCATTGGCCCGGTACTCCTCCTCCTCCCTCTGTACGATGCCGTTCTCGTCCAGCCAACGGATTTCGGGGACGATCGGGTAGCCGCGAAGCCACTGGTCGACCACATGGGCCACGTCGTTGTGCACCGCCAGCCGTTCCCAGCTCTGTATTTCCACGACCACGTCGAAGGTCGGTGGGGCCTTGCGCTCCAGGACGGTCTTCTGCGTGCCCCTGTAACGTGCCTCCTGGTCGCCAAGGGTTACGGTCTGGATGCCCCCGACGAGGTCCGAGAGCGTCGGGTTCATGATCAGGTTGTCCAGGGTGTTGCCGTGGGCCGTTGCGATCAGCTGCACGCCGCGTTCGGCGATCGTACGGGCGGCGGCGGCCTCCTGCTCGGCGCCCATCTCGTCGATAACGATGGTCTCGGGCATGTGGTTCTCCACCGCCTCGATCATCACGCCGTGCTGCTGAAGCGGGGTGCGGACCTGCATACGCCGCGCCCGCCCGATGGCCGGGTGGGGCACGTCGCCGTCTCCCGCGATTTCGTTGGAAGTGTCAACGATGACCACGCGCTTGTGCGCTTCCACGGACAGCACCCGGGCCGTCTCGCGCAGCATGGTGGTCTTGCCAACGCCGGGGCGCCCCAGCAGAAGGATATTCTTGCCTGAGAAGGCCAGGTCTTCGATCATCTTTATGGTGCCGAAGACGGCGCGGCCGATGCGGCAGGTCAGACCGATAACGCGCCCCCTGCGGTTCCTGATGGCCGATATGCGATGCAGAGTGCGCTCAATGCCCGCCCGGTTGTCGTCGCCGAACTCGCCCAGGCGGTCTATGACGCCCTGCAAGTCCTCGGCGTCCACCTCTTGGTCGCCGAGGGGAGCGTCGCCGCTGGCGAAGCGGGCCTCCGGCCCCCGTCCCAGGTCCAGCACCACTTCCAGCAGTTCTTCCAGGTCTTCCCGCTGCCGTAGCGCCGCGGACACCCGCACCGGCAGCACGTCCAGCACCAACTCCAGCTCTTCCCGCACTGCGTCATGCACCGTCGCCAATATCACTCCTCCGCAAGAGATGATTTGGGTACTCTACGAAGACCTGGACACAATGTCGTACGCCGGTCATCAGGACAACGAAGCGCTCGAATTGCCACCCGCCAGGTCGACAAAATACTGGTGAACACGGGTGTCGCTTGTCAGTTCCGGGTGGAACGAAGTGGCCAGCAAGTTCCCCTGCTGCACGGCTACCGGCCGGCCATCATCGAGGCTGGCCAGAACTTTTGCTGAAGGGCCAACCCGAATGACGACAGGGGCGCGAATGAAGATGCAGTGGTAAGATTCGGGGGACAGGGGGTCGATCTGCAAGGACTGCTCGAAGCTGTCTACCTGACGGCCGAAGGCATTGCGACGCACGCCGATGTCCATCAATCCCAGGGGAACCGGGTCCTGCTCGGTGATCTCAGCCGCCAGCATGATCATGCCGGCGCAGGTACCCCACACAGAACACCCTTCCGCCGCCATGCGCGCCACCGGCTCGCGCAGGTTGTAGATGGACATGAGGCGGCTCAAGGTTGTGCTCTCGCCGCCGGGGATGATCAGACCGTCAAGGCCCTCCAACTGCTCAGGCAGCCGGACTTCCCGCGCCTCAACGCCGATTTTTCGCAGAATGGCAATGTGTTCTGCGAAGTCTCCTTGTACTGCCAAGACGCCGATGTTCAATTCGCTATGCCGCTGCCCCGCTTTTGTGGACGGTCAAGACAGTCCTGGCTGCTAGATGGATCTGGCACGGAGTGGCTTGGTTACCAGTCGTTCTTCCGCAGGGTCAACCATCAGGTTGAATATCTGCAGGGTGGTGGCGCCGAGCAGGAATTCGCCCTCAACACCGAAAATCACTGGACAGGGAAACTCCCTTCCATCAATGCCGAACTGGGCCATTCCGTAGCCGTATTCAACTTCACTTCCGCCCGCAATGGTGAAGATCCTGTATTCCAGTGGAGCAATGCCGTGTTTTTCAAGGAGCGATTCCGGCATTACAGAATGGGCGGCTCCCGTATCCACAAGCGCGGTTACAGGAGTGAGTTCAGCCGCGCCTATCCTGCCCACACCCACGGTTACCTCAAACATGCCCATCTGATGTCCGCCCGGCTGAATTACCCTACACGCTCCGTGGAGCAAGAAGCTCCCCCTCGGGGATTTCCCGCACGTTGCGACCGACCATTGGCTCGCCGAGGTCCTTGGAAACCTCTGCCAGGATATGCGGATCATTGTAGTGGGTGACCGCCTGGACGATGGCGTACGCGCGACTGGCCGGGTCGCCGGACTTGAAGATGCCCGAACCCACGAACACGCCGTCGGCTCCCAGTTGCATCATCAGCGCGGCGTCGGCGGGGGTGGCAACTCCACCGGCGGCGAAGTTGACCACGGGGAGACGCGCCTCCTCCCTGGTCTGCTGCAAAAGGTCCAGGGAGACGCGCAGGTCACGCGCTTCCACCACCAGCTCGTCGTCGGGCATGGTCTGGAGCTTGCGGATGTTGTCCTGCACCGCCCGCATGTGCCTGACGGCCTCCACTACGTCGCCGGTGCCGGCTTCGCCCTTGGTGCGGATCATGGCGGCGCCTTCGGAGATCCGGCGCAGGGCCTCACCGAGGTCGCGGCAGCCACAGACGAAGGGGACCTTGAAGTCGTGCTTCCACACATGGTGGGTCTCGTCGGCAGGGGTCAGCACTTCCGACTCGTCGATGTAATCGACGCCCATAGCTTCGAGAATCTGGGCCTCGACGAAATGGCCAATGCGAACCTTGGCCATGACCGGAATGGTGACGGCATCCATGATTCGCTGGATGATCGAGGGGTCGGTCATGCGGGCCACGCCGCCGTCGGCCCGGATGTCGGCGGGGACCCGCTCCAGGGCCATGACCGCAACGGCTCCGGCTTCAGCCGCAATCTGCGCCTGTTCGGGGGTGACCACGTCCATGATCACGCCGCCCTTGAGCATCTGGGCGTGTCCGGCCTTGACTGTAAAAGTGCCGGTCAAAACGTCTACTGCCATGCCTGCCTTCCTTAGACCCGGACGCGGCGTAAGCCTGCGCCGACATCCCGATAAGATTTTCGCTCGTCCGGGAGCCACTGGCCACAGCCGTGGCTATGGCCCCGCTTGCCCGTGAATTAACAAGCTAATTATACGGGCCGCCAACCTCGTAATCAATGTAATCAATTGCGTCCGCGCCAGGTGATTACGTCGTCATTCAGACGGTCGTTGCCACACTGGGTTTGCCCAGGACGATTGCAAAGCCTCCAAACCGGCCCCATATTCCCCTCTCCCTTGAGGGTGAGGATGAATCCTTGCAGCAGAGAGGGCCAGGATACACAAAACTCAGATCTGGACTCGCCTCACTGCCAAACACGATTACTTTGCAATCGTCACAAGGGCTGACCGGGCGGCCACTTTCAAAGCGGCGCCATCCTTATGTCGAACCCGGCGCGAAACCGAGGGCTACTCCTGCGCGCCGTCCCCTGCCTCCAGCGTTTGCACCATCTGGCTCATGAGGGAAGCCAGATGCCGCGTCCCGGCGATGGCCATGGAGTAGCCCATCCGAGTTGGGCCTACAACGCAGATGGCGCCGCCCACGCCGCCGGGCCGCCCATAGCGACAGACTATGACCCCGAAGGGATGGAGCGATTCCTCGCGGTTTTCCGCCCCGATGTATACCCGCGGCCCGGGGTCGCGAGCTGCCGCAACGATGCGTTCGAGCAGCACCCGTTCCTCCACCATCTGGACGAGAAGCCGCGCCCGCTCTCCTGCGGCAAACTCAGGCTGGTTGAGCACCCGGCTGAGACCCTCGATGTGATGTTCAGGGACATCGGCCTGCTCCGCTTCAAGCATCATCTCGACCGAGTCCTGCCTCACCCGCTGCTCCAGCGGATCGAGGTCCGCCTGCCGCTTGTGAATCTCCTGTCGATTCAGGCCGGCCAGGATCTCGTTCAGCCGCCCGCTGGCCCGGTCGAGGCGCCGCTGGTCGACCGAGTCGTCAACCGCCACCAGACGCTTGAGCAAGCGGGTCTCACCCAGCACGATGACGAGCAGAGCAATGGACTCCTGCAGGAAGACCAGTTGCAGCCGCTTGATGCGCGGTGAGGGTGACCGCGGCTCGGTGACGATAGCCAGATTTGCCGTCAGCTGCGACAACGCGGCAGCGCATCTCCGGGCCCACACGCCGGAGTCGGGCTCGGCTTCGCCCAGCCAGCGGTCCACTCGCTTCCTGAGGGGTCCAGGCAACTCCCGGGGTTCTCCCAGGGATTCCACGTAGTGGCGATAGCCAAGATCGGAGGGAACGCCTCCCGCCGAAACGTGCGGACGGGAGATGTATCCGGCTTCGGTCAACTGGGACATCGCACTTCGGACTGTGGCGGGGCTGACTTTCAGTGCAGGGCTGCGCGCGATGCCGTCCGAAGCCACCGGCGTGGCCGTCTGGACGTACTCGTCCACGAGCAGGTTGAGGATGGTTGAAGTGCGGTGAGAAAGCATCGGCTCAGCCCCCAGAGCAGGTATTTCCGGGCTTTGGCCGGCAGGTCTTCAATCGAAATTAGCATAGCGTTTGCTGGAGTGTCAAACCGTTTCGGAGGCACTTTGAGGAAGGAAAAGCAGCGCCCGGAGCGGCTGATTTCGTTGACCAGTATTGCGGCGGGTTCTATACTCTTGGCACCGGCTCGTCTGCGTCTATGTCATGTCAAACAGTCGGCAGTTTCTAGGGGTGGGTGTGCTGTGCAATACCAGTCAAGCGTCGCGGCCCTGGCGGATGTTGTCCTTCCTGTGGAGGAGTTCAGGGGGCGGGTGGCAAGGGACGCGATCCTCATCATCGGTTTCGCGCTCTTCGTTGCGCTGTTCGCCCGGCTGTCGGTCCACCTTCCCTTCACGCCCGTGCCGGTTACCGGACAGACATTTGCCATGCTGGTCAGCGGCGCCGCACTGGGCAGCTGGCGCGGGGCTTCGGCCCTGGGGCTGTACCTGGTCGCGGGTATGTTCCTTCCCTTCTACGCCGGAGAGGCGGACGGGTACCTCTGGCAGGCGACTGCGGGAGAGTACGCCTTCGGGTTCAGTTCAGGAAGCTCCGGGTTCTTCTGGCAAATGGCTTCCGGCGGGTACATCATCGGTTTCATCGCCGCGGCCTGGCTGGTGGGCTTCCTGTGCGAGAGAGGCTTCGGCAGCAGCGTGTGGACCTTGCCGGTGCTGCTGGCAGGCAACGTGCTGGTGTACGTGCCGGGGCTGATCCAGCTGTCGATGTTCGCGCCGGAGGGCAAGACCCTGGCGTGGGGACTGTACCCGTTCATCGCCGGCGACCTGCTCAAGCTGTTCCTGGCGGGGATGCTGGTACCCGCGGCGTGGGGCCTCGTGAACATCTTCCGCGGTGACGACGACTACGGCTACCGCGGCGGTTCCGGGTCGTACAGCGACCGCTGGCTGTAGCGTAGAGGGAGGGAGACGAGTCATGGACCTGGTCTGGCTGGGGCATTCATCCTTCCGGCTGCACTCGGAGGGGATGGTGGTGGTGACCGACCCGTTCCCGGAGTCGCTGGGGCTGCGGATGGACGGCCGCCCGGCCGCGGTGGTCACGGTCAGCAACACGCATCCGAACCACTCGGCGGCGGAGACGGTGGCAGGCGGCCCGCGGGTGTTCTGCGCCCCCGGCGAGTACGAGTACAACGGCGCGATGGTGCGCGGCGTGATGACGCCGCTGCCTGAAGGAGTTCCCCATGAGCAGCGGAACGTGGCCTACACCATCGAGCTGGACGAGATCAGCGTCTGCCACCTGGGAGACCTGTCGCGGCCGCTGACGACCCGGCAACTGGACGACCTGAAACCTGTCGACGTGGTGCTGATCCCGGCGGGAGGACACTGCACGGTGAGCATGGACCACGCGCTGCAGGTAGTGCAGGACCTGGACCCGAAGATCGTAGTGCCCATGCACTTCAGCCACGGCCAGGAGGGAGTGTCCCTGGACGGCGTGGAACCGTTCCTGCGCCGGATGGGCGTCGATGAGGCGCAGCCCCAGCCCCGGCTGGTGGTCTCGCAGGGCAGCCTGCCGTCGGACCTGCGGGTGAATGTGATGTCGCCGGCACGAGGGTAGGCGCTACGAAACAAAATCCCTCTCCTGATGGGAGAGGGATTGCGTCATTCGTCCTCGCCGTCTAGGAACTTTCGCACCTCCGGCGTGTCAGGCAGCATTGTCACTCCGTCCACCACGACGCCGTAGCGACACATGGCCTCTCGTCTCAAGGCGCGTTGCCTCTCCTCGCCACGCTCCTCCCCACGCTTCTCGGCCTTCTCTACGGCTTGTTGCCGGTAGCGCGCCCGCAGCTCCGACGCCTTCTCGAACATCCTTCGCACCCCCTCGAACAGGCCAATGAGCACGAACACGTTGGCCCAGTACATGGTCTTGACCGCGGCCTCGAAGTACCGGAAGGCCCGGCTCCCAGAGCCATCGAACTCCACCAGCAACGCGACGCTGGCCGCGCTTACCACCGTGAAACCGCCTATCTGCCACCAGATGCCGCGCTCGACCAGCTCGCCTGGCAGATCAGACAATTCCATTATATCAGCCGTCCGTCAGCGGCTAGGGAGGGTGAAGACGTGGCGGGCGCGCCGGGCGGCGAGGTACAGGACGAAAATGCCGAGGACGGCCAGAACTGCGCCGCCGAGAATGGCCAGCGGCGGGATGCCGGCGATGTTCGGGTCGCCGGTTACGGGCAGTATGGGGGTGGAATCAGGCTCCGGTGTGGCGGTGGGCTCCGGCGTCGGCGCGACGGTGGGCTCGGGTTCCGGCTCCGGGGCCGCCGTGGGCTGCGGCACGGGAGTGGGCGTCGGATCGGGCGTCGCGGTGGGCTCGGGCGTCGGCGTCGAGCCGTCGGGTATCGGGCTGCTGAAGGTCAGGTCCAGGGTATAGGTGTTATATACCCCGGCGAATGTGGCGACCTGGTCGGCCTGGATGCTGCCGTGCTGGTTGAGAATGTAGAAGGACACGTCGCCGCCGATCAGGCCGGAGTTCCCGGGGTTGACCTCGAGATCGGAGTAAGATCCCCCGGCTCCGATGGCGACCTTTTCGCTCTGAAAGTCGGCGCACAGGTCAACGCAAGCGACCATCTGGGTGCCCACGGGCGCGGGCGAACCCTGGACGGTCACAGTGCCCTGGAAGAAGTCCTGCAGCAGGGGCTGCGGAGGCCGACCTTCTTGGGCCGGCGAGGCGGCCACCATCAGCAGCGCCAGGATTGCCATTGCTGCGGCCAGCGGCCGGTAAGCCAGTTTCGCCCTCACTTCCCCACCTCGTCCGGTCGTACCGATTTACATTCAGCTACATATTGTCGTATTTCTTATACTATTTCAATATTATGGTCAATGGATTATTGCGGGTTGTCGGGAGTCAGGATAGAGGAACGGGACTCCGGCCAACTACCTGTGCTCCTGCTTTCGCAGGAGTAGCGGCAGGAGGGATGACGGTGGGGAGGGACTCGGGAACAACGGATTTGAGTGGGAATGGCGGATTGCGGCGGGAATTTTACCTGTCAGCCAAGGGTGGCTGCGCTCGGCTGACAGTCGCTGCTCCCGGTAGAACCCGGGTGCGGTCAGGCGGCGCCGGCGGTGGAGAGGGTGCGGAGGAACTCCTTGTTGTTGGGAGTCTTGGCGAGGCGGTCTAGGACGCGTTCGGTGGCGTTGCCGCTGCCGTTGTCGCTGAGCATACCGATCATGCGGCGGAGCAGGACGACCTGGCGGAGGGTCTCCTCGGGGTAGAGCAGCTCCTCGCGCCGGGTGCCGGAGCGGACGATGTCGATGGCAGGGAAGTAGCGCCGCTCGGCCAGCTTGCGGTCGAGATGGAGCTCCATGTTGCCGGTGCCCTTGAATTCCTCGTAGATCACCTCGTCCATTCGGGACCCGGTGTCCACGAGACAGGTGGCGATAATGGTGAGTGAGCCGCCCTCCTCGATGTTGCGCGCGCCGCCGAAGAACTTCTTGGGCGGGTAGAGTGCGATGGGGTCGATGCCGCCGCTGAGGGTGCGCCCGCTGGTGGGGACGGCCAGGTTGTAGGCACGGGTGAGACGGGTGATGGAGTCGAGGAGGATGACGACGTCCTTGCCCATCTCGACGAGTCTCTTGGCGCGGTCGAGGCAGAGCTCGGCAACGCGGCACTGCTCCTCCACGTTCTCGTCGAACGTGGAGGCGAATACGTCGCCCTTTACGGAGCGGCGCATGTCGGTGACCTCCTCGGGGCGCTCACCGATGAGCGCGACCATGAGAACGGCGTCGGGGGCGTTGGTGACGACGCCGTGGGCGATCTGCTTCAGCATGGTGGTCTTGCCCGCCTTGGGGGGCGAGACGATCAGGCCGCGCTGTCCGAGGCCGATGGGCGCGAACAGGTCGACCATGCGCGTCGACAGCTCGCTGGCGGAGGACTCTAGGACGACCTGGCGCTCCGGGAAAACGGGCGTGAGGTGCTCGAAGACGGGGCGGTTGCGGCCGTTGAGCTTGTCGGTCTCCTGACCGTTGATGCGCTCGACGCGCACGAGGCCGAAGTAGCGCTCGCCCTCCTTAGGCGGTCGGACCTGCCCGGTAACGGTGTCGCCGGTGCGCAGGCCGAAGCGGCGTATCTGGGACTGGGAAATGTAGACGTCGCCGGAGCGGTGCATTGCGATCTGCCGCAGGAAGCCGTAGCCCTCGTCCATGATCTCGAGGATGCCGGTGGCCACGAGGGACTGGTGCGCCGAGGCGACCTGGAACAGGCGGCTGAGGATGTCCTCTCGGTGCAGGTTGCCGAGGGCGCCGGAGTCCGGGAGGCCTATGGAGGGCGCGAGCGCGAGGAGTTCCTCCTTGGACTTGGAGCCGAGCTCGACGACGTCGACGGTGACGCGCACGGCGGGAGCCGGAGCGTCGGCCTGGGCGGGAGCGTCGCCGTTGGCAGCGGCGCGCGTCGGCCTGCCGCGGCCCCTGGACCCAGGCTTGCGGGTCTCGATGGCCCTGGGCTCGGCGTCGCTTTCCTGCTTCTGGTCCGGCTTGAGCTCAGGTGCTGCGTTGGTGGTCTGTTCTTCTAGCATGATTATCCTTGGCCTGCCTTCTGCCAGTCGGCGATGAAGCGGGCGAGTCCGGCGTCGGTGAGTGGGTGGGCTGCCATCTGGACTAGGGTCCGGTAGGGAACGGTGGCGATGTGGGCGCCGGCCTCCGCAGCCTTCACGCAGTGGAGGGGGTGGCGGACGCTAGCGGCCATGACCTGGGTCCGGATGCCGCCGTCGCGGAAGAGGGCTGCGATGTCGCGTATGAGTGCTATGCCGTCGTGGCCGATATCGTCGAGGCGGCCGATGAAGGGACTGACGACGGTGGCGCCGGCCTGGGCGCCGAGGAGAGCCTGGTTGGCCGAGAAGCAGAGGGTCTGGTTGACATGGATGCCCTCGGCGCTGAGGGTGGCTATGGCCTCGATACCCTCGATGGTGCTGGGTATCTTGACCCAGGGATTGGGAATCCAATTGGCGATGTCGCGGCCCTCGTCGATCATCCCCCGGGTGTCGGTGGAGACCACCTCGACGGATATAGGGCCGTCGACGAGGTCGGCGATCTCGGCGACGGCGGAGCGGTAGGCTTCGCGGTCGCCGATCCCGGCGCTGGCGGCGAGGGAGGGATTGGTGGTAACGCCGCTGATGACGCCGAGGCGGGCGCCGTCGCGGATTTCTTCGATGTTGGCGGTATCGAGGAAGAGCTTCATCTCTACACCGTTCCGGGATTGTTTAACCACAGAGGGGACAGAGGCCACGGAGCTTTCAATTCACATGAATACACAGGATAAACAGGATTCACGAATAGCAGCAAAAAGCCTCTGTGTACACCGCGATAACTATGTCTGATGCGTACTCCCCATCCTGTAAATCCTGTCCATCCATGTTGGTAAAACTATTCCAGGTGGAGGAGGGGGGGCTGGCTGCCCTCGCGGATGGTCTTGGTGGCCTCTCCGATGAAACGCACAAACAGGGGGTGAGGCCGGTTGGGCCGCGAACGAAACTCGGGATGGTACTGCACCCCAACCATGAATGGGTGCTCCCGGACCTCACCAGCTTCAACGAGCCGTCCATCGGGGGACAGTCCGGCGCAGATAAGCCCCGACTGTTCCAGGGCCTCCCGGTAGGCGTTGTTCAGCTCGAATCTGTGCCGGTGCCGCTCGAACACCTCGCCGTCGCCATACGCCTCGTGGGTCAGGGTGCGCTCCTGTGGGCGGCAGGGATAGCTTCCGAGTCGCATGGTACCGCCCTTGATGGTCACGCCTTCCTGGTCGGGCATGATGTGTACAACCGGATGCGCGGTCTCCGGCTCCAGCTCCTCGGAGTTGGCGCCCTCCAGACCCAGTCTGTTGCGGGCCCAGTCGATAACCATCACCTGCAGGCCAAGACAAAGCCCCAGGTAGGGCACCTTCTGCTCCCGGGCATAGCGGACCGTCTCGACCATGCCCTCAACGCCGCGGGTGCCGAACCCTCCGGGGACAACAATTCCCGAGACGTTGCGCAAAAGGTCGTCGGGTCCGTACTTCTCTATGTCCTCGGAGTGGACCCACTGCAGATCGACGTCGCGGGTGTGAGATATGCCGGCGTGGCGGAGGGCTTCACGGACGGAGAGATAGGAATCAGGATATTCGACGTACTTGCCGACAAGGGCGATGGGCAGAGGATCCTTGGGCCGGTCCATGCGCTCAACCATATCCCGCCACTCGCCGAGACCATCGTCGTAGCCCCGGAGACCGAGGGCATCGAGAATGATGTCGCCCAGACCCGCCTCCTCCAAGACCAGCGGAACGCTGTAAACATTCTGAACGGTCTCCAACGGGATGACGGCATTGCTGGGGACATCGCAGAAGGAGGAGATCTTGTCGCAGATGCCGCGGGGCACGGGATAGTCGCTGCGGCAGATGATGGCGTCGGGCTGGATGCCGATTGCCCGGAGTTCCTTGACGCTGTGCTGAGTGGGCTTGGTCTTGAGTTCCTGGGCTGCGGACAGGTAGGGGAGGAGAGTGAGGTGGATGTAGAAGACGTTGTCCCTGCCGACTTGGTTGCGCATCTGCCTGATGGCCTCCAGGAAGGGCAGGCCCTCTATGTCCCCCACGGTGCCGCCAACTTCGACGACAATCACCTCCGCTCCGGACTCATCGGCGAGCCGGAGGATGCGTTCCTTTATGTCATTGGTGACGTGAGGCACGGACTGTATGGTCCCGCCCAGGAAGTCGCCGCGGCGTTCCTTGGCGATGAGGTTCAGGTAAATGTCCCCGGCGGTGAGGTTGGAACTGCGGGTGAGCTCGAGATCGATGAAGCGCTCGTAATGCCCAAGGTCAAGGTCGGTCTCTCCGCCGTCATGAGTGACGAATACCTCGCCGTGCTGGTAAGGCGACATGGTGCCGGGGTCGACATTCAGGTAGGGGTCGAGCTTTAGCACCGAAACGCTGAGGCCACGGCTCTTCAGTATGCGGCCGACGGAAGCAACACAGATACCCTTGCCCAGTGAGCTCACGACGCCGCCGGTGACGAAGATGTACTTAGTCGGCATGTACTCGCACAGCTAAGGTTGTGGAAGTGCCGGTTGAACGGACACCGCTGCTTCAGGCGCAAGCGCGTTCAGGAGAGCCGGAGCAACAGTGCGGGGAGGGAACAGGGGGAGCAGGCTTGCGCCCATGATTATATATATTTGTCCATGGGGTGTCAAATAACAGGCCGATATTCGCAAAGTCCTGTGCCGGGCCCTCCGGCCGCGGTTCCTGCAACTGCATGAACAGCCCCGTATTGCCCGGCAGTCGAGGGACCGGACGAGAAACTGTCCCGCTAACGGATGGCTTCTTCCAGTGCCGTCCAGGGAAGGAGCGCGCACTTGATGCGTACGGGGTACTGGCGGACCACGCCGAGGGCGTACAGGTCGCCGAGGGTCGCGTGCTCTTCGGTCTTTTCCCCATTGCGGGCACGGAGGAAGGCGCGAAAACGGGACGAGAGGGCAGCGATCCGGCCGGCGTCAAGGCCCTTTATGGCTTCGGACATCATGGACGCGGAGGCCTGAATAATGGAGCAGCCCTCGCTAAGTGCATAGACGCTGTCCACGGCGCCGTCCGCGCCGAAGCAAATCTGCAGGTCTATAAGGTCGCCGCAGAAGGGATTGAGTTCGTATGCCTTGTGGGTCGGCGAGGGCAGGGGGGCACGATTCCGCGGGTTGCGGTAGTGGTCCATGATCATCTGGCCGAAGAGGCCGTCGAAGGCTGGGCCGGATTGCTGGGTCATAATGATCGAGGGGGTCTTTCCGGCAACTGATGGAAGTGTTTCTTCAAGGTGATAAGCTACTCGGTCGTAACGGCGGCGCCGTCCTCCTGGAGGGCGGAGCGCATGGTGTGCCAAGCGAGGATTGCGCACTTGATGCGAGTGGGGTACTCGTTGACGCCTGCCAGGGTCTCCAGGTCGCCCAACGTATCGTAGTCGGGTTCCTCGTCGGGATGGGTGATCATGCCGTGGAAGGCGTCGAAGATGCCGGTGGCCTCTTCCAGCGTCTTACCCTTGATGCTCTGGGTCATCATGGAGGCGGAGGCGCGGGAGATGGCGCAGCCGACACCCTGGAACCCGACATCTTCGACAACGCCGTCAATAACCTTCAGGTAGAGGGTAATCTGGTCTCCGCAGAGAGGATTGTAGCCCTCGGCGGAGGCGCTGGCGTCCTCGACCTTGCGGAAGTTTCGTGGCTTGCTGTTGTGCTCGAGAAGAATTTCCTGGTAGAGGTCGCTGAGTCCCGACATTCTATTCCCCGTTCATCCTGAGCTTGTCGAAGGATAGCCCGTTTATGGTTCGACAAGCTCACCACAAACAGACTTCGTCCCGTCAAGAAAATACCTCGATAACCCGGTCTATGGCGCGAACCAGAGCGTCTATGTCTTCCCTGGTATTGTACATGGCAAGGGAAGCCCTGACGGTGGCGGGAATCTGGAACCGCTGCATCACCGGCTGGGCGCAATGGTGCCCGGTACGCACGGCAATGCCCTCGGCGTCGAGGATGGTGCCGATGTCGTGGGGATGGACGTTCTCCATGACAAACGACAGTATGCCAGCCTTGCGAGGTGCCGTGCCGATAATACGCAGCCCATCGATGGACTCCAGCGCCTTCGTGCCGTATTCCAGCAGCTCGTCCTCGTGGGCGGAGAAGGAGTCGTAGCCGACGGACTGCACATAGTCCACCGCTGCACCCAGGCCGACAGCTCCGGCGATGTTGGGGGTGCCGGCCTCGAACTTGTAGGGCAGGTCATTATAGATGGTCTTCTCGAAAGTCACCGACTTGATCATCTCGCCGCCGCCCTGCACCGGGGGCATGGAATCGAGCAGTTCGGCTTTGCCGTAGAGGACACCGATGCCCGTCGGGCCGAAAATCTTGTGGCCGGAGAAGACGTAGAAATCACAGTCGAGTGCCTGGACGTCGACGGCCATGTGCGGGACGGCCTGGGCGCCGTCTAGCATCACGGGAATTCTTTGGGCATGGGCCATGCCGATGATCTGCTCCACCGGCAGAATGGTTCCCAGGGCGTTGGAGACGTGGGTGATGGACACCAGCTTGGTGCGAGGCGACAGCATCTGCTCGTATTCGTCCATGAGAAGCTCGCCAGCGTCGTCGATGGGAACCACCCGCAGCACGGCCCCATTCTCTTCGCAGAGCATCTGCCAGGGGACAATGTTGGAGTGATGCTCCATGTTGGATACGATGATTTCGTCGCCGGGGCCGATGTTCTGCCGCCCGAAGGACTGGGCGACAATGTTGATGCTCTGGGTGGTGCCGCTGGTGTAGATTATTTCGTGGTCGTCAGCGGCGTTGAGCAGCCCGCGCAACTTGGCTCGCGCCCCCTCGTAGTCCTCAGTGGCGTTCTGGCTCAGCGTATGGACGCCGCGATGCACGTTGGCGTTCTCGGTAGTGTAGTAGCGCACCAGTTCGTCAATGACGGCCTGCGGCTTCTGGGAGGTTGCTCCGTTGTCCAGATACACCAGCGGCTTGCCGTTTATCACCTGTTGCAGGATCGGGAAATCGGCCCGGACTCTTTCCGCATCGAAACCGGAAGGCATTAGAGTTCTCTCCTCAGCTTGCCGGCCAGCCCTACAAGAAAGCGACCGGAAGACTCTTGACAGCTATGGAACGGTCGAACAGGGACTCGAGGTAGTTGCGCAGGGTTTCGGGCCTGACGGTGTCGACGATCTCGCGGGCAAAGGCCAGCACCAGCATCCGGCTGGCTGTCTCAAGGCCGAGGCCGCGGCTGCGCAGGTAGAACAGGGTCTGGGCGTCGATCTGGCCCGCGGTGGCGCCGTGGCTGCACTGCACGTCGTCGGCGTAGATCATCAGGCTGGGCTTGCTGTCGACTTCCGCATCTTCGGAAAGCAGCAGGTTCTTGTCGGTCTGCTGTGCGTCGCTCTTCTGCGCATTGCGGCGCACCATGACCTCTCCGCCGAACACGGCGCGGGAGTTGCCGTCGAGGATGCCCTTGTAGTTGAGGCGGCTGGTGCAGTACGGCTGGGCGTGGTCGATACTGATCAGGTTGTCGATGTGCTGGCCCTGGCCAGTGTAGTACAGGCCATTGAGGGAGCAGAAGGCCCCGGGGCCGTCCAATGTCACCGCAAAATCGTTGCGCGCCAAGGCAGTGCCGAGGGCGAAGGACGCCGAACTGAAGCTGCTGTCGCGCCCCTGATGAACGCGGGTGGTTCCGACATGGAAAGCAGCAGGGTTCTCGTCCAGCAGCCGGTAATGGTCGACCCGGGATCCCTCGCCCACGACGATCTCGGTTACTGCGTTGGTGAAGTAGCGGGACCCGGACGGGCCGGTGTAGGTCTCTACGACGGTGAGGTTTGCGTTGCGGCCAGCTATGATGAGCGTGCGGGGATGGCGGGCGTACTGCTGCCCGCCGTCATCGGCGGGGAGGCCGCCGTGGTCGACGCAGACGGCCAATGGCTCGTCCAAGCCGTCGGGCACGCGGACAACGGCCACGTCCCGGAGGAACGCGGTGTTCAGGGCTGTAAAACCGTCGTCGTCCATCGGGGCGAGACTGCCCAGGTGCTCGCGTATCCCTTCATCGTCGGGAATTGCGCTTTGCGCAACTGCCCAGCCATCCCCTGGAATGTAAGGGCGCCCCTTGTGGGCGCCCGCAAGGGGCGTCCCTATGGAGCCGGTCGTGCCGATTGGCGGATAGGCAAACCCCACCCGCGATATGGGGGCAACGGCGGTGTACTTCCAGCGTTCGTTGCCGCGCCGCGCGGTGGGGAAACCGATTTCGTCGAACCGCTGCCAACCGGCGGCGCGCAGGTCGGCGAGCCACGCCGGTCCGGGACTGGCGGCGGCGAGGGCCAGGTGGTCCTCGTGGTAGCGGTGGTTGCTGATGGTTCTGGTGGTCATGACGGAGGGCCGTAGTCGAATCGACTACTTGCCTGCTTCGACCTCCTCGCGGACCCAGTCGTAGCCCTTTTCATCGAGATCGAGGGCCAGCTCGGGGCCGCCGGAGCGGACGATGCGGCCGTCGATGAGGACATGCACCTTGTCGGGGCGCACGTAGTCCAGCATCCGCTGGTAGTGGGTGACCAGCACCATGGCGTTGTCTTCGGAGCGCAGCTTGTTGACGCCGTCGGAGACGATGCGCAGGGCGTCGATGTCGAGGCCCGAGTCGGTCTCGTCCAGCAGGGCCAGGCGGGGTTCGAGCACGGCCATCTGCAGGATTTCGTTGCGCTTCTTCTCGCCGCCGGAGAAGCCCTCGTTGACGGCGCGGCGGACCAGCTCCGGGTCGATCTCCACCTGCTTGACCTTGGCGTCGAGAAGGCGCTGGAACTCGCGGGCCGACATCTCCTCCTCGCCGTTATGAACGCGCCTGGCGTCGACGCCGGCCTTGAGGAACTGCCAGGCGCGGACGCCGGGAAGCTCGACAGGGTACTGGAAGGCCAAGAACACGCCCATGCGGGCGCGAATCTCGGGATCCAGAGACAGCAGGTCCTCGCCGTCGTAGACGGCCTCACCAGCGGTGACGTTGTAGTCGGGGCGGCCGGCCAGCACGTTGGCGAAAGTGCTCTTGCCGGAGCCGTTCGGCCCCATGATGGCGTGCACTTCCCCAGCGTAGACCTCGAGGTCCACGCCGTTCAGGATTTCAAGATCGCCCGCCGAGGCGCAGAGGCCCCGCACGGAGAGCAGTGGGTTGTTGTCGGTCATTGTCGCATCCGGTTCTGGTCTAGGATGTCCATTGTGGCGTCGAGGAGGCGGTTGAATACTTCGGGTTTCAGCCTGCCCACTCTCCTGGTAATCAGTTCCTCACTGCCGGTAAACAGCTTGTTGGGTCGATAGTAACTCGACGTGAGAAGAAAACCTTCGGCCAAGCTGTCGTTGGTCAACTCGATCGCCAGACTGTCAATGTCTGCGTTAGTAGTCATCTGTCCCAAAAGCCAGTCCTGACGGCCCGCGGCGGCCATGACAAGAGTAGGGCGATTCACCGCTCGAGACAGATTAGAGTAGGGAAACCGTGCTATAACGATGGCAGATCTTTCAATGCCTGCGACCAATACTCGTCCTCAGCCTCTTCGATTTTTTGGCGCTCCTCATCATATCTAATCTCGCCGTTTGGTCCCATCAAGGGGAGCAACTGATGCTTGTCGAGGACCGTGACCAGAACTTCGCGTCCAGGCTGCAGTTCTACTTTTTCATAAATGCGGATAGTGCCGTCTTCTTCCACTTTTGCACGATAAGTACAGATCACTTTTGATGTCCCCTTTTGATTTTCTTTCCGTTACCCCACGGCGCCTTCGAGGCTTACCTTGAGGAGCTGGGAGGCTTCCATGGCGAACTCGAAGGGGAGCTCCTGGAAGATGCCCCGGCAGAAGCCGTTGACAATCATGAAGTTGGCGTCCTCGGCAGACATGCCCCGCTGCAGGCAGTAGAAGAGCTGATCGTCGCTTACCTTGCTGGTCGTGGCCTCGTGCTCAAGCTGGGCCGTGGGGTTCTTGACCTCGATGTACGGCACGGTATGGGCGCCGCACTGGTCGCCGAGGAGCAGCGAGTCGCACTGGGTGAAATTCCGCGCGCCGTCGGCAGTGGGCATAATTTTCACCAACCCGCGGTAGGTGGCGTTGCCCTGCCCGGCGGATATGCCCTTGGCGACGATGGTGCTCTTGGTGTTCTTGCCTTGGTGGATCATCTTGGTGCCGGTGTCGGCCTGCTGGTAGCGGTTGACCAAGGCTACCGAGTAGAACTCGCCGGTGGAGTTGTCGCCCTGCAGGATGACGCTGGGGTACTTCCAGGTGATGGCCGAGCCGGTCTCCACCTGCGTCCACGAAATCTTGGAGTTGCGCCCGCTTGCCAGGCCGCGCTTGGTGACGAAGTTGTAGACGCCGCCCTGTCCGTCCTTGTCGCCGGGGAACCAGTTCTGGAGCGTCGAGTACTTGATCTCGGCGTCGTCCAGCGCTACCAGTTCGACCACGGCGGCGTGAAGCTGGTGGGCCTTGCGGGCCGGCGCGGTGCAGCCCTCCAGGTAGCTGACGTAGGCGCCCTCCTCGCAGACGATGAGCGTCCGTTCGAACTGGCCGGAATCGGCCTGGTTGATGCGGAAGTAGGTCATCAGCTCGATGGGGCAGCGCACGCCCTTGGGGATGTAGGCGAAGGAACCGTCGCTGAACACCGCCGAGTTGAGGGTGGCGAAGAAGTTGTCGGTGTAGGGCACCACGGAACCAAGATACTTCTGCACCAGGTCGGGGTGATTCTTCACCGCCTCGCTCATGGAGCAGAAGATGATTCCCTCCTTCTCCAGCATGTCCTGGTAGGTGGTGGCGACGGACACGCTGTCCAGCACCGCGTCCACGGCCACCCCGGCCAGCCGCTCCCGCTCCTGGAGGGGGATGCCCAGCTTGTCGAATGCCTCCAGCACCTCGGGGTCCACCTCATCGAGGCTCTTGGGAGCGTCCTTGGTGTTGGGCGCCGCGTAATAGTAGATGTCCTGGTAGTCGATGGGGTCGTGGTGGATGTTGGCCCAGGCCGGCTCCTGGTACTGGAGCCGTTCCCAATGCCGGAAGGCCTTGAGCCGCCACTCCAGCAACCACTCCGGCTCTTCTTTCTTGGCGGAGATGAGGCGGACGACATCCTCGCTGAGCCCCTTGGGGGCCAGGTCGGAGTCGATGTCGATGGTGAAGCCCCACTTGTAGTCGGAGTCAAGCTCGGTGGAGGCGGTTTCGCGGGATATGACCCTGGGAGTGGTCATCGGCTGCTCCTTGCAAGGAAGGGAGTGCCGCGCGGGAGCCGTCCCGTGCGGAAGTCGTCAGAAACGCAGGCTGCCGCGCCTGTGGCAACCAGCGCGAAGGCTAACATTGTTGACGCGTTTGGTCAACAATTATGGTAGCAGCGGGTGTTGGGGGTGTCAACGAGATTCGACGGGGTGCGCCAACGAAGGCTCAGAACAAATTTACCAAGAGCTTATACGGCGCTAGAGTATGTAACGTCCAGAACTTTGTGGAACGCTGGATGAATATAGATTATAGGAGACGATGATACCAATCGCCACGTCTCTGAGAAAGATCGCCCGTTCCGATAATACGGTTCTGGTCGATGTTCCGATGCCATGCCAATTGCCCCTATTCTGAATAACACGTCAGCAACGGCTAATTCGTCAATTTGCGAGTGGCCAATCCAATCATTAACATGTACAGAATTCCTTTCTATTGCCATGTTGGCGAAATAGCAAAATTTCTCCCAATCCACCACACTTGGGATCCCGGCAAATTCGAGCAACACTTCTTCAAGTCCAGGGTATACACCCTTGAATTCGGCTGCTATCGATCTGACGAAATTGTCCGAAAAAGAGTTTTCGCCATCTAATATGTCCTGTTCAAGCACTTCGCTGTGCCCATTTCTCTGCGCTTGGTCTATTGCGGCTTGACAGAGCCCTAAAACGTCTCTTGGCCGTGGAAGCGCATGAGTAAGTATGTAATCTGAGGACATCATTCCATTGACGTTAGACGGGAATATCATTGACCAAATGAGATCGTCGTCATCATTCTCTAGGTCGATCCCAACAGAAAGTCTCTCTGCTACAAGATGCTTCAGGTTTCGGGTCGTCCAATCCATGCGTAGGTAGTCGCGTTTTGGCAAATCTTCATCGTATTGCGATAATACTTCGAAAATGTCTTCTCTGAGAAACAAAACCACTTTCAGGCGTCCCTCAAAAAACATTTGCAGCTTGTAAGATTCAGACATAAGCCCCAACAAGAGTTCTATAGATTGTTCTGAATCTGGTCTCCAATGTTTATCCAAATCATCTGCCACGATGAAAAACATTGCTCCCTGTTGCTGCGTGAACTCTTTGAGTTGTCGATTAATGTTATAGTCCCTGAGCGTGTCAATCGGGGATTGAAAGCTGAGGAAACTTCTGCCTGGAACCAAAGCTTGATGTGAAATTCTGCAAAGTCGAAACTACTCTGGTCCCAAAGTCCAACTCTAACAGCGCCCGATTATCGTTGTAATATTGACGCAAATTACGCCGAATTTGGTTGTTTCCAGCGCTGTAGAGATAGTTGCTCTGTTCGGCTAATGACTTCAGCATTTCCGTTATTAGAATATAATTCCACGTGTTTTGATATACCAATTTGGGGTTAGTTGATCCAATTCCACTACCCAAATATTCTGAAATCTGCTCGAGCTCAAAATCACCAGGAGCTATTTCTACGGACAATATATTCGGATTGCCTTCCAAATTGTCTTTGATAGCCTGGAAATTAGCGCTTTCCCCCGATCCTCTTCTGCCTATAAATATTGAACGCCGTCCAGCCACCGCATCTTCGTATTCCTTTGTAGGCACAAAGTACTCAAGGAGACCGGTATCCTGTAACGCATCGGGGTGGCCCAAATATAGATTCCGAATTTGGTTAATTTGCCGTTGAACTTTGGCCCGATCACGCGAAGCTACGATTTCATTTGCCGACGCCTGCTTTTGGATATCTATCCACCCTTGGACAATCTGTACTGCTTGACTCTCAGAATCAAAAGGACGGAACAAACTGCCCAAATCCAATATTTGAACCTTGGGCTCTTGCTGCAATACCAGCACTCGTTTGCCTAAACCGATTGCGAAACCTATTAGCAAGGCTACATTTGCGTTATGTTCTTCCCAATGGTTAATTTGTTTACTCACGAGACTCGCGACAATTAGAGACGCTCTTTGAATCTCTCTAGCCTGTGGATAGAATTCATCGTACACAGAGTCGCTAGGGTCCATCTTGCTAAGCTTAAAAAAACTGCTTCCCAGTGTCCTGTCGATCTTACTGATCCAGTCAGCAGTCAATTTTGGCTTCAAATGGAACACGGTATTTGGAATTTCGGCGTCATTGAAAATGCCCATCTGCTCCAAAAACGGCAACCTGCGATTGGGATGTGCAGGAGCGAACCTATCGGTCGAGAGTAAGTTTAAGATGTACTCGTGTATAGAAGCTCTTGTGTCATAAAAGCAGCTTTCCAAAGTTATGAGAAGCGTCCTGTTCCATGAAGTGAAGTTCTTGTCGAGCAAAAGAATGGGCAACCTACCCACTGCCAACGCGTATCCTACTTCAAGCAGGACATTTGGATTAGGCTCGGTTACTTCTGCCAGCAGAAAATCATGACCATAGATGCCCTCACAAACCTTAGAAAAAAGCAAGTCGTTCCTTACAATGTCCTCCCAACGATCCACTTTAATCCCACTTTGGCCCAATTCTTCCTTTAGATGAGAAGAAAAATCGCGCCATTTCTCACTTGAAGGATATGCAAAGAAAAACGAGTCTCGTCCTGCAAAAGGTACTTCCTTGCTACATTCGATACCTTCTATCGAGCAATACCTGTTAATAGTTGCAAATTCTTCCATATTTCCACACTTGTCCATGTATCTGGAGGATCACTCAGCCTTCGATTCTACACGTTGTGAATCTTACCGACCTCTTTTGGAGTAGTCAATCGTTGTAATCAGCAGCAGCGTATGGTTGGCCATAGGCTTTCTCATGGCCAAGGACCCAAGGGCTAGGTTGACCGCCCGTCCCAGCCGTGGCTATCATCCAAGCCAGACATACGCAACCTCAGGAGCGCGCCATGACCACTCCGCTTACCTTTGGCGATTGCCACACGCACCTGGACCAGTACGACGAGGCGGAGCTGCCCGGCATCCTGGAGCGCGCTGCCGAGGCGGGCGTGACGTCGGTGCTGCTGGCGGGTACCACGCTGGAGTCGACCCGGGCCTGCATCGAGCTAGCGGAGCGCTACGATGCCTTCCGCGCCGGCGTGGGCATCCACCCCTGCAACGCCTGGGAGCGGGTGGACGACGCGATGTACGCGGAGCTGGAGCGGCTGGCGCAGTCGCCGCAGGTGGTGTGCATCAGCGAGGTGGGGCTGGACTACCTGCCGGAGTCGCCCGACCACACGGTGCAGGACCAGGTGTTCCGGCAGCATATCCGGCTGGCCAAGAGCCTGGGCTTGCCCATCATCTTCCACTCCCGGGAGGCACACTCGGCCTGCTTCCAAGTGCTGCGAGAGGAGCTGGCTGGCGAAGTGGGCGGCGCGATGCACTACTTCCAGGCCGACGAAGAGACGGCGCGGGAGGCCATCGACTGCGGCTTCTACATCTCGCTGGCCCGCCCGCTGACCCGGCTGCCGGAGGTGCAGGAGGCGGCCCGAGCCATCCCGCTGGAACACATCGTGCTCGAGACCGACGCCTACCCGCAGCCGTTCAAGAAGTACCGCCACAACTGGACCGAGCCGAGGCACGTGGCCGAGGTGGCACGGTGCCTGGCGGAGGTCAAGGGCGTCTCGGTAGAAGAAGTAGCGGAGGTTACCACCTCCAATTTCAGGAAGATGGTGAACCGCAGGGAGACTCTTGTATGACCACCGATCGTGAGCACCCGATAGTGCCGGACCAGATCGTTCCACAGAGCCTGAACGACTACCTGGAAGTGATGACCAAGGCGGTGTTCCAGAGCGGGCTGTCGTGGGCGGTGGTCAACAGCAAGTGGCCGGGGTTCCAGGCAGGATTCCAAGGCTTCGACGTGGCCGCGGTAGCGGCGATGGGTGAGCCGGAGATCGACGCCCTGGCCGCCGACACAGCCATCGTCCGCAACCGGCGCAAGATCGCGGCCACGGTGCACAACGCGCAGCGGCTCATCGAGCTGGACGAGGAGTACGACGGGATACGGAACTACATGCGGTCCCATGCCGACTTCTACGCTGCGCTGAAGGACGTGCGCAAGCAGTTCAAGTACATGGGCGATACCGGCACCTACTTCTGGTTCTACGTGCTGGGCGAGGACGTACCCGACTACGCCGAGTTCTGCAACCGGGGGAAGTAGCAGCACTGACGGGCTGTGATACCATTCGGTCATTCTCAACAGAGCGATCCGCGCTTGGAGGTTTGTGGTTATGACAACTCCCGACAAGTGCCATATGGCCCTCAAGGAATGGGCAATCACCTGCGAGGCCATCGGCCGGGGTGACCAGATCCTGCTGCTGCGCAAGGGCGGCATCCACGAGGACGGCAAGGACTTCCGGGTGATACACCGGGAGTTCCTGCTCTACCCGACCTACGAGCACCAGAAGGCCGACCTGCTCCGGCCGGAGCACCAACCGTCGCTGGCTGACCTGCTGGAGCGGTCGCGGGACGACAAGCAGATCACCTTCACCCACTTCGCGCGGGCGGAGGAAGTCCTGGAACTGGAAGACCAGGGCAAGGTGGACGATCTGGCCCCGCACTACATCTGGACCACCGACTACGCCCAGTCGCGCCTGCGCTGGAAGCCCATGCTCCCGCTATCGGTGATGCTGCTGCGTGTGTACCGGCTGGAAGCGCCGGTCACTGTACCGTGGATACCTGAGTACGGCGGCTGCACCTCGTGGGTTGAAGTGCTGGCGGACGTGCCGCTGGGCCGGCTGGAGCCGGTTCTGTCGGACTCCGAGTTCCAGCGGCAGGTGGACGAGATCAAGGGCAGCCTGGGCCTGGTTGCGGCGGCAGGATAGCCAGAAGGAGGCACAATGACCGCCAGCCTGTACTCGTTGTTGGAGTGCAAGAGCCGCGAGCTCGGACTGCTGCAAGAGGGTGAGCCGCTGACGGCGGAACGGGCTTTCGCGCTGGTGCGGGACATGCCCTACCGCCGGGCTTCGTCCAGAAAGCCGGAAGCCATCGTCGAGGAATGGCGGGGCACCTGCTCCGGGAAGCATTACCTGCTGGCGGACATTTTCCGTGAAATGGGGATGGACCTGCGGGTGATGATGTGTACCCATCGCTTTACGTCCGAGAGCACCGGGCACTTCCCGGCGGAACTGCGGAAGCTGGTCGCCGACGAACCTGTGCCGGATGTGCACACCTTCCTGTGGATCGACACGGAGCGGGGCTGGACGCTGGTGGATGCGACTTGGCCAAGCAGCGCGGCGCCGCTGGGAATGCCGGTGAACCGCGAGTTCCGCTCCGGCGAGAACATGACGCTGGCCTGCGACCCCATCGACGCCCACGAGGTGCCGGCCGGACAGGACCCGCAAGAGTTCAAGGAGCAACTGATCCGCGAGTTCTGCGGAGACAGCAGCCGGGTGAGGGACGAGTTCATCGAAGGCATGGGCCGCTGGCTGGGCGAGTCTACGTAAGGAGTGATTACCGGGATGGCTCTCACATCCGCGTCCACCATAGCCGAGATTTCCATACTTCTCCGGGAGATGGGTGAGGACGGGTTGGCCGACCGGCTGGACTACTTGGCGTCGGACGAGGACCTGGACCCCGGCGAATCCCCGGCCACAGACGAAAGCGCCCGGGGGTTTTTCGAGTTCTTTACCAGCGTCGAGTCGGACAGCAAGGTCGGCTTGGCGTGTTCGCCGGAAGGCTGGATCGTCGGGGAGTGGCGGTGGTTCCTGGATAAGAGGGGAGCCAGCATCTGGTTCTTGGACGATGACAAGGTCATGTTTACCGCGAACAAAAGAACCGGCGAGTTCGTGGCAAACTGCGGACAGAATAACAGGACGACTCATTCAAACTTGGCTCGGGCTCTAGTAAATGAGGGTTTGTTTTCTTGGCGTACCAATCGCTAACTTCCGGGATACTTAGCCCCGAGCATAACGTTTCAAGGTATTGTCGACCCCGATGGCTAGTTGATGGCATCGTCACTCGGGACGCTTTTCTATTGAGGCCTGAAGAACAATTCCTTTCCGTTAACTGGCTGGAGAGCTTTCATATCGCTGATAGACCGACACAACTTGAAGGCGTGCGAGCGACATTGGCGGGAAAAGGCTTCGGCGTCAGCCCCAACGGTCGATTCGCTATACTCAACGTGGGGATTGCCAGTCAACACGTCATGGAGCAGCAAGGTCTCCGGCTGCTATTTCAGCTTCTCGGGCAGGCCCATGATCCCTCCCATTGCGGCATATTCGGATACGGACATCCGGATGAGGATAGCAAGGGTATCGACGCAGCCCAGTCTCTGGCAGCATCGGTAGATGAAGTATACCCAGCGTCAGCTCAGAACATTCATTAGTCGATTGAGGGTACACACAATGAAATTCAGACAATTGCCGCGCACTGATCTTGTCCTGTCCGAGGTGGGGTTCGGGGTGTGGACCGTGGCCACCAACTGGTGGGGCAGGCTGGAGGACGCCGAGCGGGCCGCGCTGCTGGAGAACGCGGTTGAGCTGGGCATCAACTTCTTCGACACGGCCGACACCTACGGCGACGGGTTCGGGGAGGAGATCCTGGCCAAGGTGCTGGGGCACAAGCGCAACGACCTGGTCATCGCCACCAAGTTCGGCTACGACATCTACGACCCCACGCCCCGCGACGGGCACCGTGAGCGTCCGCAGAAGTTCGACCGGGAGTTCGTGAAGTTCGCCTGCGAGCAGAGCCTGCGCCGGCTGGACACCGACTACATCGACCTTTACCAGGTCCACAACCCCCGCGTCGAGGCCCTAGAGCGGGACGAGCTTTTCGAGACCCTGGAGCAGCTCAAGTTCGAAGGAAAGATTCGGCACTTCGGCGTCGCCCTCGGGCCGGACATCGGCTGGTTCGAAGAGGGCGAGATGTCGATGCGCGAGCGGCAGGTGGACAGCCTGCAAATCATCTACAGCATCCTGGAAATGGAGCCGGCCATCGACTTCTTCCCCATCGCCGAGGAGTGCGAGGTCGGCCTGCTGTCCCGGGTGCCCCACGCCTCTAACACGCTGACCGGCGAGTTCACCGAGGTGCCGGAGTTCGACCCGTCGGACCACCGGGCCTTCCGCCGCGCCGAGTGGATGCGGGAGGCGCTGGCCAAGGTGAACCGGGTCCGGTTCCTGGCGCAGGAGGACTCGCGCACCCTGGGGCAGTCGGCATTGCAGTTCGTACTGAAGAAGCCGCAAATCGTGTCGGTGCTGCCCAACTTCACCAGGATGGAGGAGCTGCGGGAGTACACGTCCGCCGCCGACACCCCGCCCCTCACCGACGAGGAGCAGTCCTACCTCGACGAGCTATGGCAGCACAAGTTCTACCTGGAGGACGTGGAGCCTGCGTTCCGGGAGATTTAGGAGGCGGCAATAGTCTCCTCCCTTGTGATGTAGTGGCGCGGAGGTAGAGGCCAAATCCCTCCCCCTGCGGGGAGAGGGGTATGGTGAGAGTGAAACCGCCTGAAATGTGATTTTGGGATTCTGCCTATTCGGATGCGGGTTCGTTCTACGTAAATTCGTCTATAGCGTTGCGCAGCACATCTTTGACGAAATCGGGAAGCTCTTTTTGGGCCCGTTCGGCTAAGCTGACCAACGAATCGTACTCTGGAACTTCTGAACCTATCCAAGCCAAATCAAGACGACGCATGGGCCGCAAGGCAACGTGATCATAATCACTGGGCGATGCCCAGTAACAAGCTCGACATACTTCCTCCAGGCGGTCCGTCGTCCAATTCCTGCAATGCTCGCAAGACCATGATTTTGCCCGATTGCAAGAACCGCACAACAGCATAAAGTCAGAAGAATTCGCCTGCCCGCTTGCGTCACCGGATATTTCAAACAGCACTCTGTGGTCAATTTGGAGATACCGAGGCTCAAGTTCGGTTATGCAGATTCCACAGCGGGAATTCTGGAGTTGAACCAGAGTCCCTTTAAGGCCCCTAGGCCATACCATCCTGCCGCTGAGCCTGCCGCTCCTCACTTGCTCAGGATCGCCGAATCTGTACGCGCCAATCCTTCTGCCGCTCGTTCCAGTCACGCGAAACGTTTCCAATGGAATGCCCAGCTCTCGCACGTCGCGGGCGGCGCGAGGAGGATGGTCGTAGCCGTATAACTCGCTCAACTCCTCGGTTGTAATGAATCCGTGCTCCAATATGTGGTCTATCACTGTCTTTGGCCGTCTTGCCGTGACAGACCTTAACCGCTCCAGGAACTCAGGCGGAAGTTCCCGTCTATACGATTCGTTTTCCGCCACTATCCAATCGCCCTACGTGTAAGCGTAGATTAACCCGAGGGTGTCGCAGCCGCGTTCGAGAGAAAAAGTAAGGGCTGACGACAAATATAGGGATTCGTAGGTCATTTCCTCTCGACCCAGGAGTGTCGCCTGTGTCGACCGTCCGGCAGGCACCTCAATGCGGGTCAGCCTCAGAGATTCCGGCAGCGGCTCACCGTAAGCCCTTCCGCCTGTGTGTCCGTCATAAGACAAGACAAACATGATGTTTCTATTGTTCAAGCTGGCGAGTTCATCACAAAACTCGTGATGGCCGAACTCCGGCATGTACCTCTGGTCCCGTCGGCCGCATACGCCCTGATACGGCGGGTCCATATACACAAGGTCATCTTCCATACAGTTTTGAAGAACTTGTTTGTAATCCCAAGATGTAAGGCGAGTCCTTCCTCGGAGCAATGCCGATGCGCGTCTGATACGCTTGCGCATTTCCGACGGACGCGCACCCTTGCGGCGATTGTCCGGCGTGTTGTTGAACTCGCCCTTTCCGTTATACCGGATAGCGGCCTTGACGCAACGGGCCAACAGGTACAGGAAATCTCCAGGGTCTTGTTGTTTGTTAAACCGGTCACGCACTATGTCAAAAAACTGGCGCTCTTGGCTCAACTGGCTGCTCCAAAGGCTTGCGTACTTATCCCCCAACCATTCGGGGCGGTCAATAATCTCTTCCCACAATTGAATCAGGGGCAGGTGCGCATCGTTAATCCAAAATAGTTCGCAGTCGTTGCGCGCGGCAACTGCTAGGGAGATGGCGGACGATCCCGCGAACGGCTCTATGAGTCGGGACATCGTTCGCGGGAAATATTGCAGGATTGCTGGCGCTATCCGGCGTTTGCTCCCTTGGTAGGGAATAGGTTGCGGGACGTTGTTGGGATTGGTCATGCGATTTCTTCTCTTTTCCTTCACAGTCCAAGAACGGCTCCGTCGCGGAGACCGAACAACCCATCTGCTTCAGCTCGTCGAAATGTCCGCATCGTCGCTGCAGCTCATTTAAGCCGTCGGCTTAGCCGCCGTGCAAGTCATCAGCGGTCATCATTCTAGCACATGCGTACAAATGCTTGGACAAGCACCGCCAATGTTCAAACATGGCTTGGGAGATTCCAAAGCCAACCCGTAGTGGCGCATAGGCGCATAGCAATGCGCCCCTCAAACAAGCCGGACTTAAAGTGCCAACGCACGTTGAGAATACACCCGCAATTTGGCCCGTCACCCGCCGTCGGGTATAATCAAGTTTCCGGGTCTAATGATGTTGGGCGTAACTGTGCGCGTGAGGGAGCCGGGAAATTGAAGGTCGGATAAGGGGATTTTGCCCATGGTTGGTCAGGTTCAGGCAGCGCAAATGGTGTACCGGTTCAGCGAGGGGGACGCCTCAATGGGCGACCTGCTCGGCGGCAAGGGAAGCAATCTCTGCGAGATGACGCGGCTGGGACTCCCGGTTCCTCCGGGGTTCGTCATCACCACGCAGGTCTGCCGCGACTACCTGGCCGGGGACTATACGCTGCCCGAGGGGCTGGCCAATACCATCAGGGAGCGAGTCGCCGAGCTGGAGGAGTCCATCGGCCACGAGTTCGGCTCCTCTACCAACCCTCTGCTGGTGTCGGTGCGGTCCGGCGCCCGCATCTCCATGCCGGGGATGATGGACACCATCCTGAACCTGGGCATCAACGACGAGATCGTCGAGGGCCTGGGGGCGATGATGGGAGACCGCCGCCCGGCGTGGGACGCCTACCGCCGTTTCATCCAGATCTACGCCGAGGTCGTCCAGGAAGTGGCTCCGGAACCCTTCGAGGAGTGCCTGGCCGAGCACAAGACGCAGGCGGGCGTTGAGCTGGACTATGAACTGACCGCCGGACAGTTGCAGGCAGTCACCCGTGACTTCAAGGCAATCGCCCGGGATGCCGCCGGGTCGGCGCCGCCGGACGACCCGTGGGAGCAGCTGTTCGGCGCAGTGGAGGCGGTGTTCCGAAGCTGGAACAACCCCCGCGCCATCGTCTACCGCAACCAGTACGGCATCGACCACGACATGGGCACTGCCGTCACCATCATGGGCATGGTGTACGGGAACCTGGGGCCCACCAGCGGCACCGGCGTGCTGTTCACCCGCGACCCGTCCACCGGCAATCGGGAGGTGTACGGCGAGTTCCTGAGCAACGCCCAGGGCGAGGACGTGGTGGCCGGAGTGCGTACTCCCGAGCCCCTGTCGGCGCTGGCGAAGTCCATGCCGGAGCGGTCGGAGGAGTTGCTGGGCCTGGCGTCCAACCTGGAGAAGCACTACCGCGATGTCCAAGACGTGGAGTTCACCATCGAGCAAGGGCGGCTCTACCTGCTGCAGACTCGCAACGCCAAGCGCACCCCGCTGTCGGCGGTGAAGACGGCAGTGGACATGGTCCGGGAAGGGATGATCGACCGGGAGCAGGCCCTGAAACGAGTGGACCCCGAGGAGATCACCCAGCTTCTGGTGCCCCAGTTCGCCACCGACATGACCGGAGATGAACTGGAGGGGCGGCTGCTGGCAACGGGCGCCGGGGCCTCGCCGGGGGCCGCCTCGGGGCGCGTGTGCTTCGACGCCGACGTGGCCGAAGACCTGGCGCGCCGGGGAGAGCGGGTGATCCTGGTTCGGCCCGAGACGAAGCCCGACGACATCCACGGGATCATCGCGTCGGCAGGCGTGGTCACCAGCCGGGGCGGGGTGACCAGCCACGCCGCAGTGGTGACCCGCGGACTGGGGAAGCCCTGCATCGTGGGTTGCGAAAACCTGCACGTTGACCTGGAGTTGCAGGAAATGAGCGGCAACGGCCTCACTCTCAGGGAGGGGGACCGGGTCAGCATGGACGGCGCCCTCGGCAGGGTCTACACGGGCGAGCTGGCAACGGTGAATCCCCGCTTGGAGGACCTGCCCGAAGCCAGAGAGCTGCTTTCCTGGGCCGACGAAACGCGGCGTCTCGGAGTCATGGCCAACGCGGACACCCCTGCCGACGCGAGGCAGGCGCTGGTGATGGGCGCCGAGGGCATCGGGCTGTGCCGGACCGAGCACATGTTCCTGGACCCCAACCGTCTTCCGATAGTAAGGCAGATGCTTCTGAATTCGGAAGCAGCGGAGGAATGGCGGCGGAAGCACGAAGGAACCAACGTAGACCCGCTGGCCAATCCCTTCATGAACCCCGAAGTTTCGGATATTCCGACGGCCGTGGTCGACTTCTACCAGGCCCTCGAACGGGTGAAGCGGCTCCAGACCAACGACTTCCGCGGCATACTGAGGGCGATGTCGCGCAAGCCGGTAATCATCCGGCTGCTCGACGCTCCGCTGCACGAGTTCCTGCCGCCGTACGACGAGCTGCTGACGGAGCTGGCGACGCTCCGGGCAACGGGCGCGGACGCCGAGGTAATCGGTGAGAAGGAATCGTTCCTGCAGCGGGTGGAATCGCTGCGGGAGACCAACCCCATGCTGGGGCATCGTGGCTGTCGGCTGGGACTTTCCTTCCCGGAAATCTACCGGATGCAGATGGAGGCGATCATCACCGCGGGAGGCCAACTGGTCTCCGAGGGTGTGGAAGTCCACCCGGAAATCATGATCCCGCTGACCGTGGACGTGGAGGAGATGCGCCGCCTGCGAGCGGACCTGACCCGCGTCGCCTCCGAGGTGCAGGAGCGCATGGGCGTCGAGGTGCACTACAAGTTCGGAACCATGGTGGAGACTCCCCGGGCCGCGCTGACCGCAGGCGCGGTGGCCGAGGAGTCGGAGTTCTTCAGCTTCGGCACCAACGACCTGACGCAGATGACCTACGGGTTCAGCCGGGACGACGCAGAAGGGAAGTTCCTGCGCAGCTACATCAACGAGGGGGTGCTGCCCGTTGATCCCTTCGAGAGCATCGACCGGCACGGGGTAGGCGAGTTGGTGCGGCTGGCGGTGAACGCGGGCCGCAAGGTGCGCCCCGACCTGGAGATCGGCATCTGCGGCGAGCACGGCGGCGACCCGAAGAGCGTGGCCTTCTGCCACGAGGCGGAGCTGGACTACGTCTCGTGCTCGCCCTTCCGTGTTCCGGTGGCCCGCCTGGCTGCGGCGCAGGCGGCGCTGCGGGACAGTTAGCCCTCTGCATTTTTGACGCAAAGACGCGAAGGGTTAAAGCCTTTGTGGAGGGAGAAGTCCTGCTCATGAATCGAGTCCTGTTGGTTGTGGGAGCGCTGGCGGTTGTTGCGCTGGCGCTCCTTGTTGTTGCGTGTGGGCCTGACCCCGCGCCCACTACACCCCCGGCTCCCACGGCACCGGCTGCTCCGAGCACCGAGGCGCCACCGACGGCTCCGCCAACCGAGCCTTCACCACCGGCGACACCGAGGCCAGCACCAACGGCGGCGCCCACGCTACCACCTACGCCGGCAGCTCCGACACCGGCGCCGACCCCCGAGGAGCCGGTGGAAGTTGACCCCAGCGATGCTTACTTCGCCATGGAGCGGGTGCTGGAGGTCAGCATCGAGATTGCGGAGGAGGACTGGGACACATTGCGCCATCAGACCAGGACATTCGAGGACCTGATGGCGGAAATCGAGAAATACAATCTTTCCCAACCTTTCGCCGACATCTACGACTGGTTCTCCGCCACCGTGACCGTATCCGTTGACGGTGTTACCACCGATGGGGAGACTTATACCGGGGTCGGCGTCCGCAAGAAGGGGTTCCTGGGATCGCAGAGCGACACCAAGCCGTCGCTCAAGCTGCGTTACGACAAGTATGTGGATGGGCAGAGCCTGGACGGTGTGATGCAGCGGATGACGCTGAACAACAGCATCCAGGACCCGTCGATGATCAACACCTGCCTGTCGTACCAGGTGTTTGCGGCATCCGGGCTGCCGGCGCCGCGCTGCAACTTCGCCACTGTTTCAGTTAACGGGAAGAACCTGGGGCTGTACGTTCACGTGGAGGAAATCAAGGCGCCCATGCTGGCGCGGCACTTCGACAGCGCCGAGGGCAACCTGTACGAGGGTACCATCAGCGACTTCACGCCGACTCATCGCGGCACTATCGAGAAGAAGACCAACGAGGACGAGGACGACTGGTCGGACGTTGACGCCGTGATAGCGGCCCTGCTGGACCCGTCGGGGGCGGGGCTGGAGGCGCTGGGCCAATGGGTGGACTTGGACCGCTTCCTGTCCTTCTGGGCTGCCGAAGTGCTGGTGGGCCACTGGGACGGTTACGCGGGCGATCGCAACAACTACCACTTTTACCGGGAGCCGGACGGAAAGTTCGTGTTCATCCCGTGGGGCGTGGACGACACTTTCCATTTGAAGGATGACCCCAATCCCTTCGACGACATCAGCAACCCGCCGCCGTCGGTGCTGGCGCTCTCGGCCATTCCTAACCGCCTGTACCACATCCCGGAGTGGCGCACGAAGTACGCCGAACGGCTGAGGGAAATACTGGACGCCGCCTGGGACGAAGATTCGCTGCTGGCCAGCGTGGATGAGATGGCGGCCATAGTGCAGGATCACGCCTTGCCAGGCGAAAGAGCCAAGGCCGCGGAGGACACCGAACGAGTGCGCAAGTTCATCCTGAAGCGGAAGGGCGAGATACTGGCGGACATCACGCCGGAGCCGCCGGACTGGCCGGAGCCGTACGTGGGTGCGGCCACAGGACCGGAGGGTGATTTCTCAGGGTTTGAAGTCCTCTTCGAGACGGCTTGGGGCTCAAATGCCAGCGCAAATCCCCTCGAAGAAGGACGGGTAACCTACCTCCTGAGCGAGGACGGCGTGCAGACCGGCCACCGCATCAAGGGGATGGGTGTAACCGCCGGGCCGGCCAGCCCCGAGGAGCGGACGATTCTGCCGGGAGTTGTCGACATTGCGTCCGTTACCGTCATGATGTTTCTCCCGGAGAGCGGTGAAATCGAGGGTGTCACCGTCGTTCTGCCCCAGGATTTGCTAACTGATGGGACCGTCCTTATCCTGGGCCGGGACCGGATTGGCGGTGTGGCGTGGGGAATCCCAGCCGGCGCCGCCGCGCCCGAATGGGTGGAACCTCTGGCAATCGGAATCCTGGAGTTGACGCGGGCTGGCTCCGGGCCGGATGCTGTCATTTCAGGGAGGTTCAGCGGTGCGACCGGAGAGGACTCGGGGCCGGTGGCTGGAGAAGTGGAGTCCGGCACGGTTGAGGTCAGGTTTGAGACTACCTGGGGTTCCAACATGAGCGCCAATCCCTTTGCGGAGGGAACTGTTACTCGTCTGCTGAGTGACGGCGAAGAGGAATCCACCGAGGGGCTAGGGGTTATCGCCGGTCAAGCTGGACCCGATGAGAGATTGCTGATGCCGGAGGTAGAGGATCTTGCCTCCATTGCCGTGATGGGCTTGGAGGATGACGGATCGCTGGTGGGGATGACGTTGGTGATGACCGAGGTGCTGCTGGGCGGCGGCCGCACCCTAACCATAGGCAAGGACAGTATCGCGGGGGGAATCTGGGCAGTAGCGCCGGGCGCCACCGAGCCGGGGTTCTTCCTGCCGTTCACGGAAGGCACGCTGGAGTTGTCGGTAGCCGGAACCGAAACCGGCGCGGCCATCGTGGGCACATTCAGCGGTGTCTACGGAAGCATGATTGAGACGGAGCCGTCGAGAACCTACACTTACAGTCCCGACGAGCCTGCCCCCCCTGCGTCGCACATTGGCCTGGTCATCAACGAAGTGGCCGCCAAGGGTGACCCGCTGGACTGGTTCGAACTGCACAATACGTCGAGCGACCCCATAGGGTTGTTCGCCTTTCTGGTGGCGGACGACCTTATGGACGCAGGCAAGCGAGTCGCCTTCCCGCCCGGTACGGAAATCCAGCCGGGCGAGTATCTGCAATTCGAGGTAGACAACGACAATTGGGCCGGGTTCAAGCTGGGCGGCGATGAAGAGCTGGGCATCTGGCTGCTGGACGGCACTCTCGTCGCTATGGTTGACTGGGACGAGGGAGATTCCGGCGAGGGCGAAAGCTACGCCCGCATCCCGGACGCCACCGGAGACTTCCAGACCGTCGGCAATCCTACGCCGGGCGCCGCCAACCAGCCATAGTATAATTCAGCACGGAGATTCACCCTCACCCCTTCGGCAAAGCCCGGGGCAGGCTCTAACCCTCCCCCTGAGGGGGAGGGAATAATAGGGCGCTCTGTGTTGAGAATAAAGGAGCAAACCGTGGCAGCAACATCCCCAACCGAATCCAATGCGGAAGCCCGCGCCCAGATCGTTGCGCTGGTGCGCGATTTCGTGCGGCGCGAGGTGGAGCCGGTGGCCGCCGAGCTGGACGCCGAGGACCGGGTGCCTCACGACCTGATCGACCAGATGAAGGAGCTGGGGCTGTTCGGCATCACCGTGCCCGAGGAGTACGGCGGGCTGGGGCTGGACTACACCACCTTCGCCGCCATCTTCGAGGAACTGAGCATGGGGCTGATGAGCCTCAGCGGGGCCATCGGCACCCACCACATCCTGACCTACGTGCTCACGCACTACGGCACGGAGGAGCAGAAGGAGCGTTTCCTGCCCGACCTGGCCTCAGGGAAGAAGCGGGGCGGGCTGGCGCTCACCGAGCCGGGCGGCGGCACCGACGTGGCCAACCTCCAGACCACCGCGACCAAGGACGGCGAGGAATACATCATCAACGGCTCCAAGATGTTCATCACCAACGGCCGCTACGGCGACATGTTCTGCCTGCTGGCTCGCACCGACCGCGACATGGAGCCGCGCCACCGCGGACTGAGCGCTTTCGTCATGGAGCGGGGCGAGCCGGGTTCCGGGTTCGAGGTAGGCCGCGACTTGGACAAGCTGGGCTACCGCGGCCTGGACACGGTGGAACTGAACTTCAACAACTACGCCATTCCCGCCGACAACCTGATCGGCGAGCAGGAGGGCGTGGGCTTCGGCCACGTGATGAGCGGGCTGGAAACGGGGCGCATCAACGTGGCTGCCCGGGCTGTGGGCGTGGCCCAAGCGGCTTTCAACGCGGCCATCCGCTACGCCCAGCAGCGGGAGTCCTTCGGCAAGCCCATCGCCGAACACCAGGCCATCCAGCTCAAGCTGGCCGACATGGCGACGAAAATACAGGCGTCGCGCCTGCTGGTGTACGATGCGGCGGCGAAGAAGGACCAGGGCGGCCGCATCGACCTGGAGTCGGGGATGGCCAAGCTGTTCGCCAGCGAGGTGTGCGGCGAGGTCACGATGGAGGCCATGCGCATCCACGGCGGCTACGGCTTCATCAAGGAGTCGCCGGTGGAGCGCTATTACCGCGACGCGCCGCTGATGATCATTGGCGAGGGCACCAACGAGGTGATGCGGCTGGTGATCGCGCGGCAATTGCTGCGGCGCCCGGAGTACCAGATTTAGACGCTCTGTGTAACAATAGGGACGTTCGCGAGAGGGTGAGTCACCAAGGCGGCTCCCCTTTTCGCTTTAGTGGACATTTTCGGGACCAAGACTAGTTGCCTCTTCCGGCTGAGGAAGCAGGTCAGGGTGAGGGAAACAGTATGAAGCCCGCCAAGTTCGACTACTTCGCGCCAACAACCTTGGACGAAGCTCTGGAGTTGCTGGCCCGGCACGGCACGGACGCCAAGGTGCTGGCCGGCGGACAGAGCCTGATGCCGATGATGAACCTGCGGCTGGTGCGTCCTGCGGTGGTCGTCGACATCAACCGGATTGGCAGTCTCTCAGGCATTTCGGACTCCAACGGAGCAATCACCGTCGGCGCGCTGACAAGGCAGCGGGACCTGCAACGGTCGGACGCCATCCGGAGCGCCTTCCCAATGATGACCGCTGCCATCTCACACATCGGCCACTTCCAGATACGCAACCGCGGCACCATCGGCGGAAGCCTGGCCCACGCCGACCCGGCGGCCGAGTTGCCGGCGATCTGCGCCGCCCTGGACGCCGAATTCGTCCTGGCCTCCAGCAGTGGGACTCAGACGATGGCGTCCTCGGAGTTTGCCATCGGCCCCCTGATCACGTCGCTGGAGCCGGAGCAGTTGCTGACCGAGATCCGGCTGCCAACGCTCCAAGGCGACGGCTGGCGCTGGGGCTTCCGGGAAGTCAGCCGACGCGAGGGGGACTTCGCGCTCGTAGGAGCCGTGGCCATGTTGCGGAACGACGGAGACGGCGTCTGCCGGGAGGCTCGGATCACCATGTTCGCGGTCGGTGACGCCCCGGCGCGGATACCGGCAGCCGAGGAGGCGCTGGTCGGCCGCGTCGTGGACGACGCCGCACGACGCGAGGCGGCGGCGCTTGTGTCGGAGTCGGTTATGCCCGGCTCGGACATTCACGCTTCGGCAGAGTACCGGACGGAAGTGAGCGCGGTGATGGCCCGCCGCGCGCTGGAAGACGCCTGCGCTGGTTGATTCCGGTTGCAACACTCTTGCCCCTGTTACTGACTATATTCCCTCCCCCTCATGGGGAGGGCCAGGGTGGGGGTGAAGAGCATTGCACTGAGACTTTTCGCCTCCATGAACACTTTGGAGAGGAAGCACAATGACGCAGCAGATGATCGACATCACGATGACGGTGAATGGAAGGGAGTATACCGGGCGGGTGGAGCCGCGTCTGACACTGGCCGATTTCATCCGGCAGGAACTGAACCTCACGGGCACCCACCTGGGCTGCGAGCACGGCGTCTGCGGCGCCTGCACCATCCTGGTGAACGGCGAGGCGGTGCGCTCGTGCCTGCTGCTGGCGGTACAGGCCGACGGCGCCGAACTTATGACTGTGGAGGGGCTGGCCAACGGCGACGAGCTGCACCCGCTACAGGCGCAGTTCCAGGATAACCACGCTCTCCAGTGCGGATTCTGCACGCCGGGCTTCCTGATGACGGCCTACGCCTTCCTCCGCGACAATCCCAACCCCACCGAAGCGGAGGTACGCACCGGGATCTCCGGGAACATCTGCCGCTGCACCGGCTACGCCCCCATCGTGCAGGCCATCGTGAAAACGGGCACGGTGTAGGGCGGGATCATTCAAGGTGGAAGGAAAAGCGCCATGACTACTCAGACAAAGCTAATGACCGCCGATGAACTGCTGATGATGCCGGACGACGGCTTCCGGTATGAACTGATTAGGGGAGTGCTGATACAACGAATGCCAGCCGGAGACAGGCACGGAAACGCAGCCGCTTGGACGGCTGCAGAATTCGCGAACTATGTCAGGGCCAACGATTACGGCTCGATTCGAGCAGAAATCGGCTACCGGCTAGAGTCCGGCCCGGATACGGTTCGGGCACCTGACGTGTCATGGATTTCCCCGGAGAATTCGCATGAGCCGATACCCGGCTACCGTGAGGGCGCTCCCGATTTGGCCGTCGAGGTGAAGTCGCCTAACGACTCTCGACCCGAAATGTTTGCCAGGGCCCAGATGTGGATAGGTTACGGCACCAGGATTGTGCTAGTACTGGATCCTGAGCCAATTACCCTCACCGTATACCGGCCCAACAGCGAGCCGGTTGTTCTGGGAGAGGACGACGTTCTTGACCTGGGCGAACTGTTGCCCGGTTTCAGCTGCCCGGTCTGGCGGCTTTTCAGGCAACAGCGGTGATGCAGCGAGTCTGGAAATGACGACAACAGAGACGAAGCTGATGACCGCCGATGAGTTGATCCGACTTCCGAAAGGGGAGGGCAAGCGGTATGAACTCATCAGGGGAGTACTGATTCAAAAGATGCCTACTGGTGACCCGCACGGCGAAACGGTAGCTCGAATTTCATACTTGATATTTAGCTACTCCGACGAGAATGACTTTGGAGTCGTCCGCACGTGCGAACCAGGCTACCGGCTGGAAAGTGCTCCCGATACGGTGCGAGCACCAGATGTGGCTTGGATCGCACATGGCCGTATTCCTGAAGGAACGCAGGGATACCCCGAATTAGCCCCTGACCTGGCGGTGGAGGTCAAATCGCCAAGCAACTCGAACCCTGAAATGGCGGCTAAGGCCCAGATGTGGCTTTGTTACGGTTCGACAATTGCTCTGGTACTCGATCCTGATACCGTTTCGGTCAGGATATTTAGGCCCAATGCAGAGGCAGTAACACTAGGACAAGACGACACCCTCGACCTCGGCGATCTCATGCCCGGGTTCTCCACCGAAGTCTGGAGACTCTTCAGGAGGCAGCGCTGACCCGAGGCATCCTTACTGGAATCACCCCACAACCACGCTGCAAGGAGCGCATGATGGCTGATCACAAAGAGGTTGCCCGCCCGGAGCTGACGAAGATGGTGCAGGGCCGCGGGCGGTTCGTGGACGATGTGAAGCTGCCCGGGATGTGCTACGCGGCTTTTGTTCGCAGCGAACACGCCCACGCCAACATCAAGTCCATCGACTACGAAGCGGCGATGAAGGTGCCGGGGGCCGTGGGCGTGATTACTCCCGAGGAAGTGCTGCCTCATGTGAACCCCGTGCGGCCCGCAGCGCCAGGCTCCAGTGAGTACGCCCGGCACTACGACCGGTTCCCGATGCCGCCGGGAAAGGTCACTTTCGTCGGCGACCCCGTTGTCGCTGTCGCCGCTACCACTCCCCATGCGGCGCAGGACATGGCCGAAGCAGTGGTCGTCGAGTACGAGCCGTTGCCGGTCGTGGGCGGCATCGACGACGCCATGTCCTCGGACGCCCCGGTAATCCACGAAGGCATGGACGACAACGTGGTTTTCTATCGCCAGTACGGGGACGGCGATGTGGACGGCGCCTTCAGCCGGGCCAGCGTTGTGATGGACAAGACCTTTCATTTCCCTCGCCAGACCGGCGTCCCGGTCGAAGCCCGGGGTGTCGTCGCCGACTATGACCGGGGACAGGACAGGCTAACGGTGTGGGCCTCGTGCCGCTCGCCCCACCTTGTGCGCACCACGGTATCCAACGTGATGCGCCTGCCCCAGTATTCGGTGAGGGTAATCTCGCCGGACGTGGGAGGCGAATTCGGCATCAAGGGTGCAGCCTATCCCGAGAGCATCATCCTGTCCTTCCTGTCGCGCAAGATCGACCGTCCGGTGAAGTGGATCGAGGACCGGATGGAAAACCTGATGGCCTGCGGGCACGCCCACGAAATGAGGGTTGATGTATCGGTGGCTTCCGACAACAACGGCCGCATCTTGGGCATCAGGTCCAGGGTGCTGGTGGACCAGGGGGCGCACACCCTCGGCCCAACATCCGCCGGGCTCGAGCCCATGACCACCGGCCAGTCCATCGTGGGTCCCTACAGGATCGACAACTTCATCTGCGACGCCTACGGGATCCTGACCAACAAGTGCCCCGGAGCGGCTTACCGGGGAGTCGGAACGGTACAGGGCGTGTTCGTCATCGAGCGGGTGATGGACATGCTGGCCGCCGAACTCGCCCTCGACCCGGCTGACGTGCGGATGACGAACTTCATCCAGCCCGAGGACCAGCCCTTCAACACGTCGGCCGGGCGGCTGTACGACAGCGGAGACTATCCGGATACCCTGGCCAAGCTCCTGGAGGTCTCCAACTACCAGCAACTGAGGAAGGACCAGGCGGAGGCGCGGGCCCGGGGCGAGCAGGTGGGCATCGGAATCTGCTGCTTCGTCGAGCACTCCAGCACCGGGTCGCAGGACTACATCAAACGCGGGGTCTACGGCCTGCCTGCCTTCGACTCCGCTAACATAAGGGTGGACGCCGCCGGCAATGTGACGGCGGCGGTGAGCGCCAGGTCGACGGGCCAGAGCCACGACAGCGTGTTCGCCCTCCTGGTGGCGCGAGAGCTGGGAGTACCCTATCAGACCGTGAAAATCCTCGAGGGGGATACCGACGCCACACCGTTCGGTTCAGGGACGGGAGTGAGCCGGAGCGCAGTGAGCACCGGCGGGGCCATCCGGCTGGCAGCCCAGGACATCAGGCGGAAAGCAATCGAGATCGCCCGTTTCTTCCTGGAAACAGAGAACGAAGAATTGCAGATCTCCGACGGGCAGATTTTCGATACCGCCGATCCTTCGAAGACGGTGTCTTTCGCTGCGGTGGCCGCCGCGGCACACGACGCGTCGCGAGTCGTGTCCCTGCCGGACAATGTGGAGCGCGGCCTGCAATCCATCCGAACCTTCGACCCGCCGCACCAGACCTTCGGGCATGGCGCCCACATGGCGGTCACCCGCGTGGACCCCGAGACCGGGATCGTGAAGGTGGAGCAATACTACTGCGTCGAGGACTGCGGCACCATCATCGACCACGTGATCGTGGACGGGCAGGTCGTCGGCGGCGTAAGCCAGGGCATTGGGAATGCGCTGCACGAGGAACTGGTGTACACCGGAGACGGACAACTGCTGACCGGCACTCTCATGGACTACCTGGTGCCGACCGCGCCGGACGTGCCGGAAATTCACACTCTGCATACCGAGACGCCGTCGCCTTTCACCCAGGGCGGCGTCAAGGGCGTGGGGGAGGCCGGTACTGTGGGCGCTTTTTCGGCTGTGGGAAACGCCGTGGCGGACGCCCTGCTCCCGCTGGGAGTGGAGGTCACTCACCCGCCGGTCGGGCCGCAGCGGGTGTGGGAGATGATCCGCAGCGCCAACGGCGATTAGTGGCGCCCAATCTGACACTCCTGTTCACGGTGGTGATGCGATGACTACCAGCTATATCGGCGCACCCATCCGGCGCAAGGAGGACCGGCGGTTCCTGACCGGGCGGGGACAGTTCGTTGACGATGTGAAGCTGCCCAATGCGCTCCACGCGGCCATTGTGCGCAGCCCCCACGCCCATGCCCGCATCGTCTCCATCGACCGTGCGGCGGCGCTGGAGATGCCCGGCGTGGCGGCGGTTTTCACTTTCGAGGACATTGCAGCCACCCTGGAGCCACGCCCCATTCCGGTGAGGCTCCGGGCGTACAGCGACCTCCTGAAGTTCCTGCAATACCCCCTGGCCCACGGCAAGGTGCACTACATGGGCGATCCGGTGGCAATTGTGCTTGCCGAAAGCCGCTACCTGGCCGAGGACGCCGCAGAGGCAGTGGAGGTGGAGTACGAGCCGCTGCCGGCTCTGGTGGACGTGAAGGAATCCCTGAAGGGCGAGACAGTGATCCACGAGGCACAGGGCACCAACGTGGCCTACGAGTACACCTCATCCATTGGCGACCCCGACGCGGCCTTCCGGGACGCGGACTACGTGCGGAAGGAGGAGTTCCGCTGCCACCGGCACACGGCCAATCCGATGGAAACGCGGGGCCTGGCAGCGTCGTATGACCCCGGGCGAGAGCAGCTGACCGTCTGGGGAGAGACCAAGGTGCCGCACTACAACCGGGGAGTGCTCTCGTCGCTGTTGCAGTTGCCGGAGCACCGTATCCACTTCGTGGAGCCGGACGTGGGCGGCGGCTTCGGTGTGCGCGGGGAGTTCTACCCGGAAAACTTCCTGGTCCCATTCGCGGCGATGAAGACCGGGCGTCCGGTGAAGTGGACCGAGGACCGGGCCGAGCATCTCATTTCAGCCAACCATTCGCGGGAGCATGTCTGCGAGATGGAGCTGGCGGTCAAAAGCGACGGCACGATCCTGGGTATGCGGGCCCGCGTATTGGGAGCGTTGGGCGGTTATGTCCGCACCCACGGAGCATCGGTGCCGACCTCAACGACGGCCCTACTGCCGGGGCCGTATTACATTCCCAACTACCAGTGGGACGTCAAATGCGTTCTGACCAACAAGGTGGGAATGGGGACGTTCAGCGCGCCGGGCCGCTACGAGTCGTGCTTCTTCCGCGAGCGTATGTTTGACCTGGTGGCTGCCGACCTGGGTATGGACGCGACGGAGTTCCGGCTGAAGAACCTGATCCCCCCGGAGATGATGCCCTACGAGCTGGGAAGGACCAGGCCCGAGTCGTACTCGATCATCTACGACAGCGGCGACTACCCGGCGTTGCTGCGGCAGGCCCTTGAGGACATCGACTACCAAACGCTCAGGCCGCAGATCGGAAAGGAAGTCGACGGCAAGTATCACGGGGTCGGGACGGCTTGCTTCGTGAAGAGCACGGGAACCGGCGACCCCGGAGAGGGCGCGAGGATCGCCATCACTAATGCCGGCGGGCCATTCCAGGGGCCGCTGCCCGGCGAGCGAGGCATGGAGATGTACCCCGGCCAGACAGAGGCCGAGACGCCTCCCCAGGCCGAGGTGGCGGTGTACCTGGGAATCGCCACCATGGGGCAGGGACACGAGACGATCTTCGCCCAGATATGCGCCGACGGGCTGGGCGTCCCGCTGGAGAGCATCACGGTTTACCACGGCAGCACCGACCTGACTTCCTACGGCGGTGGCACGTACGCCAGCCGGGGAACAACGCTGGCTGGGAACGCAGTCTACGGGGCAGCGCAGAAGCTGCGGGACCGCGTGCTGGCGGTGGCCGCCGGGTACCTGGATGTCGATCCTTCGGAGGTAACGCTGTCCGGGGGCATAGTCCACCGCGTAGACGACCCCGACGGAACTGGGATCACCATCACACTGCCCGAGGTCCTGCGCCTGGCGGCGCCGGCAAGCCGGTACAACCTGGGCGAAGCCGGGCTGGAGGCGAGCCATTACTTCCAGTCGCCGCAGGAACTGTACCCCTGCGGATCGCACGCGGTGCATGTGGCAGTGGACGCGGAGACCGGAGAAGTGGACATTCTCCGGTATGTAATCGCGGAGGACGTCGGGCACGTCATCAACCCGTTGCTGCTGGGCGGGCAGATCACCGGAGCGGCGGCCCAGGGCGTGGGCGCCACCATGCTTGAGGAACTGGTCTACGACGAAAACGGGCAGATGCTGGCGGGCACTTTCATGGACTACCTGCTGCCGACAGCCACCGACATTCCCGACTTCGAGACGAAGGTGCTGGACTTGGCGCCGTCGCCCCTGAACCCGCTGGGCGTTAAGGGAGGCGGCGAAATCGGGATCGTTGCCACGGGGGCTGCGCTGGCCAACGCCGTATCCCAGGCCCTGGCCCCGCTGGGCGTTCAGGTACGAGACCTGCCGCTGAGCCCGGACCGGATACGACGGCTGGTGCGGGAGGCGGGAGAGGGATAGAATTTGAAGTGTGGTTGAGAATGATCCCGTTTATGAGATTATCGAGGATGCCACGTTCACGCGTTGGTTCAGCAGGCTGCGAGACCAAATTGCGATCACTCGAATTTACGCTCGAATCGATAACGCTGAAATAGGACACTTGGGTGATGTCCGATACATCGGCGGCCAAGTATCCGAAATGCGGATAGACCATGGACCCGGATACCGAATTTATTTCTTCAGACAAGGGAGCTCCACGCTGGTTTTACTTTGCGGCGGGGACAAGGACAGCCAGCGGCGCGACATTCGCCGGGCTCGCCGACTAGCTGAAGAGTGGAGGGCAAGGAATGACTGAAGCCCTTATTCGATGGGACCCGGTTGAGTACCTAGGGACTCAAGAAGAAGTCCGGCATTATTTCAAGGCCGCTCTCGAAGAGGACAGTGGGGATGGCAAGCTAGTCAAAAAGGTGCTATCCAACATAGCACGTGCCCTGTCTGAGAAACAGATCCAGCATGACTTTGGAATGAGCGGTAATGAAATAAGAGAAGCGCTATCAGATGATCCTGATCTTTCTCTCTCTACCCTGTCGTGCATCGCCGCGGCACTGGGGATGAAACTAACGGCTGCGACCGCCGAAGCTCCCCTCAAAGAAATTTGCTACAGAGCGGTCACTAAGGGGGAAGCCCAGGCCGAGATAGTCGAACTACTGGCTACAGAGCCAAACCTTTGCCTGGACGACATTTCCGACCGTCTACGGATTGAGATGGAGATGGTAGTGGACATCTACTTCGAACTGGAAGACACGGGAACCATCAAGCTAGACGATTAGGGCTCGTTCTAGAAACTGAGGATTTCAGTCCAAATACTGACAGGGTAGAGGGCGGGGTTGATTCCCGCCCTTTTCGTGTTAGCAACGCGACAATGGCCTAGCGGCCCTGCCAGTTGGGCTTGCGCTTCTCGGCGAAGGCCCGGGGGCCTTCCTTGCTGTCCTCCGTCGTCAGGAGCTGGTCGTACATGTGGTAGGTGAGGGATGAGATGTCCTGGGTGGACATGTTCAGCCCGCGATAGGCCAGTTCCTTGAAGTATTGCACAGCCAGGGGAGCGTTCTCGGCGATCTGCTGGGCGAGGGCCATGGCCTCTTCCATCAGGTCCTCGGCGGGGACGACCTTGTTGAGAAAGCCGATGTCGTAGGCCCGCTGGGCGGTAACCGGGGCCGCCGTGAAGACTAGCTCCAGCACCGCCGACATGGGGATCATCTTGGGGAGAATCGTGCCGAAGGGCGGCAGGAGGCTCCACTTGGACTCGGTTATGCCCAGCCTGGCGTCCTCGGAGGCGATGCGGAGATCGCACATCTGGGCAATGGACCAGCCGCCGGCGAGGGCGAAGCCGTTGACCGCCGCGATCATGGGTTTCCAGGTCTGGGGCCACATGTAGGGGCGGTCCGGCGTCATGCTGTGGGAGGCGCGGGCCTGCACGCCCTCGGCGTTGTCCTCGGCGCGCTCCTTCAGGTCGCGGCCGGCGCAGAAGGCGCGCCCGGCCCCGGTGATGATGGCGACGAATGCCTGGGGATCGTTGTCGAACTCGGTGATGGCGTCGGCCAACTCGCCGCGCAACTGCCGGTTGATGGAGTTCAGGGCGTCGGGGCGGTTCAGGGTCATGACAACGATGTTGTCGCGTTTTTCGTATAGGACTGTCTCAGCCAAGTCGGAATGCTCCCTCTGGTAGTCTAGGTTCTGGCACAGGTTCGGAGATGGGGAAACCGGGTGCGCCGGCTGTTACCTGCGATTTGCCGAGTAAACTATGTCGTGTTCCAGGTAGTGGCCCAGGTAAACGCCGCCGACCACGTGAAGGTGGGCGTGGCTCTGCGTCTGTTCTCCGTCTTTGCCAAAGTTGGACACTATGCGAAATCCATTGGGCGCGTACATCGCTCCCATGTCCACCGCAAGGCTGCCCAGGCGGGACAGGAGGCCGCTGTCCCACATCTGCACCTGCGACAGGTGCTCCTTTGGCATCACCAGAAGCATCAGTGGCGGCCACCATGGATCGGGCTCGTCCCGGACCAGCCGGTTCACGATGACAATGATGTCGTTGTCCAGGTAACGGAACCTCGCCGGGGACCTACCGGCGACGATCTGGCAGAAGACACAGTTGGGATCCGTTCTCAAAAAGCTGCTTCCGGCGACGGGGCTCGCGGCGAAATTCGAAATGAATATAGTCCGGGGCCGTAGGGTTGTCAACGCGCTTCGCGCCCGTGGCAGGGCCTTTTGAATGTTCCTTCTCCCTCCCCTTCAAGGGGGAAGGAGAACTGAAGAACCTTTGTCGCGCGCCGGATACTCGTTTTCGGGTTTAGCCGCTTATGGTATTATTTCCCGCGGAGGACGCAATGGTCACATTGGGCGTTTTGACAGTCAGCACATCGGGTGCGCAGGGCAACCGGGAGGACACCAGCGGCCAGGCGATCAGGGACATCCTGACGGCCGACGGCTTCGAGGTCGTACGCACGGAAATCGTGCCGGATGACCATGAAACGATCGCGCAAACGCTCTCGCAGTGGGCGGACTCGCCGGATGTCGACCTGATCGTCACGACGGGGGGTACAGGCCTGGGCCGCTACGACGTTACTCCGGAGGCCTGCCTGTCGATCCTGGACAAGGAAGTGCCCGGCATGGCCGAGGCTATGCGGGCCAAGTCCCTCGAGTTCACGCCGATGGCCATGATCAGCCGGTCGGTGGTGGGGATACGCGGGACCACGCTGATCATCACCCTGCCGGGCAGCACCAAGGGGGTGCGGGAGTGCCTGGAAGTGGTGCAGCCGGTCCTCAAGCACGCCATCGACCTGCTTCAGCGGGAGACAGTAAGCGAGCACCCCAACTGAGAATCTTGGCTGATTGAATCAGACTTGACCACAGTAGGCCCCCGTCCCGTAAGGGTCCGGGGGCCGTCGCAGGAAACCGCAACTACACTCTGATTTCGGATAGGCAAGGATGAGCGACGAGTCCAGCAACGAGAACGCAGTCTACTGGCCCAGGGTCAAGGAACTCCTCGACGGTATCATGGCGAAGTGGGTGGAGCGCTGGGGCAGAGATCCTTTGCCGGGCATACACGCCTACTACTGGGAGACGCCTGAGGAGTTGCAGGAGTCCGTACTGTCGGGAATCCGGGCCATTGAACCGGGTGTACCGGGCAGGGAGACTCAGCTGGTCCGCTCACTCGCCCGCAGTGTGGGCACCTCGGGGCGAATGCCCCTGCGTGGACCGTTCATGCCCCGGGAGGAAATCGAGGAAATCATCACCTGGATCGACAACGGAATGCCCAAGGGGCCGGAGGATAATGAGTCGCCTTCTCCCTAGTTTGGTGGACCAACTGCCACCATCGTCGCTTCACTGGTAGTCAGGCTGATAGCAGTGGCGGGCTTTGTAGGCAGCGTTCATTACCGTCTGGGTAAACAAGAAAAAAACGATGAACTGCTGGCCCAAGAAATCAGGCATTCCAGTGAAGTATCCGAGACTCAACACGCAGAAACAATGTCGGAAATCCGTAGATTGATTGACGCCCTCAGCACGCACCGCCACTAAACCGACGGCGAAACGATATTCCGCGTCCCGCTACGGGGGTCAGCCAGCCAGGAAGAAGAGTAGTAGTCACAAAGGAAAAGGGCCGGATTCCCGGCCCTTTTTTCTTTGCCTGGATTCTGCGTCTAGCGGAGGACGGGCTCGTCTTCCTTGACGTAGACCTGGATGCGGCCGCGGGTGTGGTCAATGACCGCAATGCGGCCCTGGTCGTCCACGCGGACGCCACAGGGGTGAGCAAACTTCTGCTCGTAGTTGGGGTCGTTGGCATAGGCGAGATTCCGCTGCCGGATCATGTCGGGGTTGGAATTCAGCTTGTCCTTGCCCCACTTGGACAGGGTGGCATCGCCGCGGAACAGAGTGACGAAGCGGCCGTCGGGAGCGAAGACCTGCACCCGGTTGTTCATCCAGTCGGCGACGTAGATGTCGCCGTCGGCGTCAACGGCAACGCCGTTGGGCCGGTTGAACTGGCCGACGCCATCGCCAGCCTCGCCGATGGACTGCTGCCACTCGCCGGCGCTACTGAAGACCTGGATGCGGTCGTTGCGCCAGTCGGCGATGTAGATGTTGTCATTCTTGTCGAGAGCGATGCCCCAGGGCATGTTGAACTGGCCGTCGCCGCTGCCCTCAGAGCCGAAGCTGCTGATGAACTGGCCGTCGAGGGTGTACTTCTGGACACGGTTGTTCTTGCTGTCGACAACGACCATGTTGTTCTGGGAGTCGATGGCCAGACCGGACGGGCCGTTGAATTCCCCATCACCGGAGCCCGTGGTTCCCCACTTGCTCACGTAGTCGCCGTCAGCGGTGAACTTGGTGATGCGGTTGAGCCACTCGTCGGCGACGTAAACGTTGCCGGCGCTGTCCAGTGCCACGGCGGTGGGCCAGACGAACTGGCCGTCGCCCTCGCCGTACTCGCCAAAGGCGCTGATGTATTCCTCGTCCAGGGTGACCACGGTCATGTGGACGCCGTCCGGACGGTTCTCGTAGGAGCGATTGACGACATAGACCGAGCCGTCGGAAGAGATCGCCATGTCCACCGGGTTGCGGAAGCCGGTGCCGGCAAATTCATTCCGGCCGACGGCATGGCTATGGTAAAACGTCCGGTCTTTCAGACCGAAGAAATGTGTTGCCATATCCTTACCTCGTCGTGCTTTGTGCGCAGTCCAAGCGCGCCGGGACTGCCCGTGTTGTAGGGGCAACCCTTGCGGTTGCCCTATCCAGTGGGCGCCCACAAGGGGCGCCCCTACTGTTGGTGTCCAGAAGCGTCCTTACTTGTTGAAGAACGGGACGCGCTCGAAGTTGCCGTTGACGATCGGGTTGGCATCGAGGCCGAACCAGTCTTCGAGAATGGTGGAGTAGACGGAGCGGAAGTCCAGGTTGAAGGCCAGGTTGCCGCCCTCTTCCTGGTCTGCCGGAGCGAGGGACGGGTAGACGCCGTAGACGCCGCCCTTCACGTGCTCGCCGACGGCCATGGCCACACCGGCTGCGCCGTGGTCGGTACCAGAGCCGTTGTCGGCGACGCGGCGGCCGAACTCGGTGAACAGGAACAGCGTGACATTGTCGCTGGCGTCGTGGTTCCGCAGGTCGGTGAAGAAGGTGTCGACGGTGTTGGAAACGTCGGTCCACAGAGCGGCGTTGGCCTGCGCCTGGTTGGCGTGGGAGTCAAAGCCGTTGTAGGGCGACGTGGTGTAGAGGATGCGGGTGCCGAAGTTGGCCAGGTGGGTCTGGGCGATGTTCTTCATGTACTGGCCGACGACGGTGTTGGAGTACTCGACATCGGAAGTGTACATGTCGGGAGCGGTGGCCAGGATGTCGGCGCCCTTCAGAGCGTCGGTGCCGGTGGAGTGGATGTAGTCCATGACCGGGCCGGTGCCGATGGCGGGGGCATACATGCGGCCGAAGACGTCCAGCGCCTCGTTGCGCTGGGACTCGCCGTCGATGCCGGTCAGCAGGCCGTAGGTCTCGAGGTTGCCGACGGAGGCGGCGGGCACGCCTTCCATTACCAGGGCGCGGGGCAGGCCGCGGCCGAAGTTAACGGAAGTCAGCACGTTCTCGGCGTTGGGGTCCATCAGCTTGGCGGCGCGGCCCAGCCAGCCCTCGGTGCCGATGATTTCGGGCTCGCAGGTGTGCCAGATATCCATGCTGCGGAAGTGGGAGTAGCTGGGGGTGGGGTAGCCGATGCCCACGAACACGGCCAGCTGACCGGCTTCCCAGTACTTCATCAGGGGAGCCATCGTGGGGTGGAAGCCCAACTCGTCGTTGATGGGCAGGATCTGGTCTTCCGGCACGCCGATGGTGGGGCGGAAGTCCCGGTAGTAGCTGTTGTTGCGGGGGATGACGGTGTTCAGGCCGTCGTTACCGCCGGACAGGGAAAGGACTGCCAAGACGGGGTCTTTCGCGGTCGATACCATTTGTCGCTCCTTATAGCGTTGTGATTTACGGTTCCCGTGAACCCGCTCGTCCTTCGACAAGCTCAGGGTGAGCGGGCTGGTGCCTCTTTGTCGCCCATTGGCGGGAATTGCCTTCGTTGCATATCCGGCGGGAATGGCCGTCCGCCGACTGGGCTGCCCAACCGCTCATCCTGAGCTTGCCGAAGGACGAGCAGTTGGGTATGTCAAACCAGGATTACTCGAACTGGAACTCGGCGGTGGAGGCGATCATCTGGAACATCTCGCCGGTGCGGCGGGTGAAGACGGCTCGCTCCTCGTCGTTCCCGTGGGTCAGGTTGCCCTCGCGGGATGCGTGGGAGACCAGCTGGGCGTGGGTGTCGTCGGTGACCTGCACCGGGCCGGTCATGTCCAGGCACCCCTCGACGAACTGCTCGGGGGTCAGGGTGTCGCCACGGGCCATCAGGCGGTTGACCAGGCCCTGAACGCCCTCCAGCTCGGTGTTGCCCAGCATCTCGGCGGCGAAGTTGATGCGCTCAACCAGCGTGCCGCTGTCGATCCACTCACGGCCGGTGTGCCAGCCTTCCACCGTGGGCGGGTTCATCAGGTCCTGGCCCATGTACTTGGGCTCCTGGGACAACTCGAACAGGCCGGGCTTGATTTCCTTGTGCTCGCCGACCATGCGGATCAGGCTTATGACCATCTCGGCGGGGTTCTTCACCTTCTGGTAGCGGACCGACTCGTCCTTGAAGAAGTCGGAGGTGAACAGGGCCTCGAGCATGGCCTTAATGGAGTGGCCGGAGTCGAAGTAGGCCTGCTCCAGGATCTTGATGGCCTCGATGTCGCGCGGCGGGGTCAGACGCCAGGCGGGAATCTGCGGCTCGTCGGCGACGAAGAAGTTGTACATGTGGCGGGCGAGGAAGCGGGCGGTTCCCGGCTGCTCGCAGATGATGCGGATAATGTCGTCGCCGTTCCAGGGACCGGTCTCGCCCAGGAAGGTCTTTTCGGTGTCGTCGTGGTCGGCAGGGTCAAAGCGGAAGACCCAGGGGCTGCGGCCATGGGGGAATGGCGGGTAGGCCGGGGCCACGTTCCAGCCGGTAAAGGCGCGGGCGCAGACCTTGACATCGTCCTCGGAGTAGTTGAAGGCGCCGTCGTGCCCGACGCCGAGGGAGAAGAGCTCGAGAAGCTCACGGCCATAGTTCTCGTTCAGGTTGGCCTTGTGGGACTCGGTGTTGTCCAGGTAGTACATCATGCCGGGGTTCTCCGACAGCCTGAGCAGCAGGTCGTCGAAGCGGCCCATGCCGTGCTCCCGGAACATGTTGACCATGATGCCCATTTCCTGGCCGGAGTCGATCTTGCTGTGGCCTGCGCAGAAGATCATGTGCCAGAACAGGGCGACCTTCTCCTGGAGCTGGTTGGGGTTGTTGATCATCTTGTACACCCAGAGCTGGGTGTTGACTTCGATGGCGCCCGGTTCGTAATAGGCCGGGTTGTAGCGCATCAGGATGTCATCGTCGAGACCGCCGGTAGGGTTGAGCAGCTCCTGGACCACGGTGTCGTAGCCCCGCGCTGCCTTGGCCTCGATCTCATCCCGGCTCGCCCCGAAACCGGCGCGACGCATCAGGTGAGCTACCAATGCGATGTCCTGGTCAGCCATATGCTCCTCCTTTTCTACTTTTCCTATTCTGCTTGGTTACCAGGCTTCAAGCGCGTCTTTCTCGCCTGTTACAGCAAGGAGACATCCCCCTCTGGCAGTCTTCGCCAGCTTGGGATGCCGTCCTTATGTAACATTCGTTACAAGATAGAAATATATGGCAATCTGGAGAGGGTGTCAACAGTTTCTGATTGCAGACTCCGATTTGGCTGGCCACTTCGACCAGCCAAATCGGAGGGTTATTGTACTATAGTCTTCGCCTGCCGGGAGATCCCGTCAATCTCAAGGGCTTGCCCGTCTCCGAGATGCCAGGTTTTGAGCCTAGTCTGCTCCTCCTGCTCCACGGAAAACCCCCGTGACCACAGCTTCTGCAACCAGTGCGGCGAGCCTCTTGCGGTCGCGTCGGATTCCTTACCGGACCGCCCTCCCGACGAATCGCGCCTCCCGCCGCCCGGTTCGTTCCGGTCCGGGGTATACCGGCTGGCCCGGTTCCTGTTCACAAGGCAGGGTCCGCCACACCGGCCAAGGCCCACGAGTGCATCCCCTCCATTACGCCCATTACCCCGTCCGCAAATGCCTGCACGGGCGGAGCCGGCGTCCGACGACTCCGAACCGGCAGGGCCGGGCCAACCTCCGCCACCTCGAGCACCTCGAGGCGTCGCTCCAGGAACATCGCGGCCCCCTGCGGCTCCGATGGCAGCCGCGGTCTCCTGGCTGACGCAGGCGTTCCTCGCCAAGCGCCTGCTACCCCGGCAGGTGGCTGAACCGGCGCGGCTGCCCGTCGGCAGAAGGGAATCGGTAGCGGTTCCGGCGGGCAGGCGGCGGCGCTTTCCCGATGAGCCGGCCCGCCGCCTGAGAGAAGCGTCTGCGACAGCGGCCAGGGTTGTAGGCCGGGCAAGGGAAACCATTACATCCTCCGCCGATCCGGCTATCCCTCGGACAGTCGAGATAGGACTGGTGGCGGCGCTGACGCTGGCGGCGGCGTTCCTGAGAGCCTGGGACTTGCAGGGGGCGCCGGACGGCATTCACGGCGACGAGACCGAGATGGCCATGGAAGCCCTGCGTTCCATACGCGGCGAGAGCATCGGGATATGGACGGGCGTAACGCTGGGGCATCCCGCAGGCTACGCGCACTGGATGGCGCTGATTTTCCGTATCGGAGGGGCCGATGTAACCACCATGCGCCTCGCCTCGGCCATTCCCGGAATCGCAATCGTACCGGTCGGATACCTGCTGGTGCGGAGCCTGTTCCCGTTTCGCGTGGCCATACTATCTGCGGCAATGATCGCCATCTCAGTCTGGTTCATCATCCAGAGCAGGATCGCCTTCGGCGGGATAGTGGGCGTCTTCGTAGCGCTGGCGGCGATGTGGCTCATCGTGGCGGCAGTCCAGACACGGCGGACCTGGGTGGCGGTAGCGGCGGGCATTGTCCTGGGACTGGGCCTCTATGTGTTCAAGACATACCTGTTGTATTTCACCGGCATCTGGGGGTTGATCGTCGTTTCCATGCTGGTCAATCCGGGACTGCGCCGGGGGCCTCACCTGTGGGTGTGTCTTGCGGTCTCCCTTGTCGTGGGCGCCCCGATGCTTCTCTTCTATGCCACTTCCGGCTACGTCGGTCAGAACCTGAACGACCTGTACCAGGTCTCGCTGAGTTCGGCTTCTACGTGGCTGAAAATCCCGGGGTTCGTGGTGGATGCCGTCCTGCTGGTGCATCTGCCTATCGAGGGCGGGTCTACGGATGGCCCCCCTTCCATAGCAATTCTGCCGGTGGTGGCCGCCCTGTTTTTCTGGGCCGGACTGGCCGTCTGCTTCCTGTTCGTAAAGGAGAGGCGTTATCAACTGCTGCTGGCGGCATGGCTGATTGGCACGGCGCCCATACTCCTGGTGCCGGGCGCGGAGAGCCGCCGGTACCTGCTGGGGATTTTCTTCGTCGTGGTCATCTCTTCGGTCGGCGTGGATGCGGTGCTCGGACTGACCGTCGCACGGATTCGGAAGGAATTGCGTGAGCGAGGGATAGGTGCGCCATCGGTTCGCAGGATGGCGGCAACCGCAGGCGCAGTGCTGGCGGCGATTTTCCTGGCGATATTTACGGTCCCCAACCTGGGAGAGGCATCAAGGTGGGGGAGCAGCGATTCCGTGAGGTGGTTCTTCAATTACGAATACAACCATGCTCTCCAGTTCATCCGGGAGCAGGAAACAGACTGGACGGTCCGCTTCTACTCGCTACGGCAACCCTTCGAAAACAGCCTGCGCCGGTTTGTTCTCCCGGACACAAGGGGGATCGACGGCGTGGAAGAACACAACCGGGAAGGTGGGCTGCCATGGCCTTCCGACCTCACCGAGGATACGGTCTTTCTTCTCATGGACGAGTTTCTGACGCTGGCGGACCCGCTGGAAGCGCAATACCCAAGTGCGATGAAGATCAGCGAACTGTCCGAATCAGGGCGGCCTCTGTACCTTGTGTACCTTGTCCCGGCGCATTCTGCGGATTGATCCATGGCTGCCTTTCCGGCATCCCCCATGAAAGACTTGGAAAGACTTGCGGCGAAAGATTGCGGCGTATCATGGACGGCAGCTCGAGAGCGGATTGCCGGTTACCGGAATCATTATTACTTGACAGTGTTTTGGGGCGTTGCTAACATCCTGTCCCATACATCGGCTGCCGATGTTGCCCTTTTTGAAGTCCGGTTTCAGGCTGGATTTCGTGGGGTTGAGGCGTCGGAAAGGCACAAACTAGAAGAAGGCAGGGTAGTCCCAGGCGATGGCATCGGAATCGAGCCCGGACTCTCCGGCTGTTGCCCGTTCCGGCCCACACTTGCCGGGAATGTTTTCCCGGTACAAGAGCTGGATCGAAGAGGAACTCGGCCGCGCCCTGCCGCCAACGGACGGGGCCGACGTTCATCTGTTGCTGTCCTATCACCTGGGATGGGTCGACCGGCAGGGCGCTCCTTCCTCCTCTGCGTCCTCGCAGGGCAAGGCGCTGCGCCCCACGCTGTGTCTCTTCGCCTGCGAAGCCCTCTCTTCGTACCATGACCGGGCGTTGCCGGCGGCGGCGGCGCTTGAGCTGATCCACAACTTCTCGCTGTTGCACGACGACATACAGGATCAAGACCTGGAACGCAGGCACCAGGCCACCGCGTGGAGCGTCTGGGGTATTCCGAAGGCGCTGGTGGCCGGGAATGCGATGCACTGCACCGGCGACCTGGCCATGCTGCGTTCCAGTGAAGAGGACGTTTCGCCCACAGTGGCCCTTCGAGTCTCGGAGATACTCACCTCCAGCTACATGGAGATGATCGAAGGGCAGTGCCTTGACCTCCAGTTCGAAGGGCGAACCAACATCACTGCCGACGAATACCTGCACATGATCGCGTGCAAGACCGGCGCCCTGATACGCTGCGGCCTCGAAACGGGAGCGCTGCTGGCCGGTGGCGACGAGGAGTCGGTTCGGGCATTCGCGACCTTCGGCGAGGGCCTGGGGCAAGCGTTCCAGATCCGCGACGACTACCTGGGAATCTGGGGCGACGAAGAGACCCTGGGCAAGGCCACGGGAAACGACATCCGGCGCCGCAAGAAGTCCTACCCGGTCGTGTACGCCCTGGAAAGGGCTAGCGGCGGGGCGCTGGGCGACCTCAAGCGCATCTACGGCCGGCAGGAGCTGGAAGAGGACGACGTCCACCGGGTGCTGGCCATCCTCGACGAGGTTGGGGCCAGGGAGCAGTCGCAGCGGCTGACCGAGTCCGCCGCCAACCGCGCCCTGGAAGCGCTGGCTCCGGTCTCGCTCCCGGAGTGGGCCAGGACGGAGTCCGAAGAACTGGTGAACTTCCTGGCCAGAAGAGAATACTAAAGGCCAATGACGCTGAAAATGCGGACAGTGTGCCGCTGGCAACTACCGGGAATCACAAACCGACCGGCCTGAAGGAATATTGATGACAACCACTGCGAAACGCGCCAAACGTCCCGTGGAGTTATCCGTCCGCCTGGCGGCGTACATACTCAGGAACAAAGCGCGCGGACGGCGCAAGTTCCCGCTGGTCACCATGCTGGAACCCCTGGAGATGTGCAACCTGGCCTGCATCGGCTGCGGGCGCATCCGTGAGTACAAGCCGGTGCTGGACAAGATGATGCCCGTGGACGAAGCAATCAACGCGGTCAAGGAGTCGGGAGCTCCCATCGTGTCCATCGCAGGGGGGGAGCCGACCATCCATCCGCGCATCCACGAGATCATCAACCGGCTGGTGGAGGAAAAGTACTTCGTCTACTGCTGCACCAACGGCCTGCTGCTCCAGAGGGTGATGGACAAGGTGCCGGCGTCAAAGTACCTGTGCTGGGTGGTCCACCTGGACGGGATGGAAGACAAGCACGATGAATCGGTGGCCCGCGCCGGGGTCTTCAAGAAGGCGGTCGAAGCCATTGGCGATGCCCTCGACCGGGGATACCGGGTATGCACGAACACCACCGTGTTCCGTGGCAGCGATGTGGAAGACCTGTCGGAAATGTTCCGTATGGTCAGCGACATCGGCGTCGAGGGGTCGATGATCTCGCCTGGGTATGACTTCATCGACGCGCCGGACCAGGAAATCTTCCTGACACGGCAGGAATCACACGAAATGTTCCGGCAACTGCTGGACCCGGAGATTTCGGACGGCGCAAAGTTCTACAACAACCCGCTTTATCTGAATTTCCTCAAGGGCGACCGTGAATACCAGTGCACCGCCTGGTCTAACCCTACGTACACGGTCATGGGCTGGCGGAAGCCGTGCTACCCGCTGGCCGACGAGCATGTGGAGCACGTATCGGAGCTATTCGACAAGGACCTCTGGGAAAACTACGGCGTGGGCAAGGACCCGCGCTGCTCCAACTGCATGATGCACTGCGGATTCGAGTCGGCGACTATTTTCAACGCCGTTCAGTCGCCGCGGGATTGGGCCACCTTGATCAAGTCCGGGGCCGCGCACAAGGGCGGCATCACGGCGGCGTAGCTCATTGTCTGAACTGTGATTCGCGTGATTGCCTGATGGCCATGACTGGGATACTCGGTCAGGAGAAGGGAATCCGCTAATCGGACGAATCAAAGGAATCAGTGGTAAGCGTTGCTCTATATCGTAGCAAGCATGGAAGAGGAACTGTCCGGCCTCCGGCGGGACATCGAGGCCCTGGAGCAGTCCGGGGGCGTCGGGTTCCCCGTCGAGGTCCACCGGGTCGGGGTTGGGCCCGAGCGCGCCGGCCCGGCCATGGCCGCCGTGCTGGACAACTCCAGGCGACGGCCCCAGGGGGTACTCATGCTGGGAGTAGCCGGAGCAGTACAGTTGGGGATGGAGACCGGCGAGATGCTGCTGGCGGAAAGCTACATGCTGGACCCGGCAGTGGGGGAAGCGGGGCCGGTGAGGCCGGACCCGGGGATGCTGCAACAGGCAGGCGCGGCCTCGGTCGCCTCGAGAATGCCGGTAAACCGTAGCAGTTCCCTGACGGTCGACCACCTTGTCTCCCAGAGGCAGGAGCGTCTTGAACTCGGGGAAAGGTTCGGCGTGGCCAGCATAAACATGGAAGACCACGCCGTGGCCACCGCCGCCATGGAGGCGGAAGTGCCGTTTATCTCGGTCAGGGTGGTCCTGGACATAGCGGAGCAGCAACTGCCGGGGTACCTCCCCAAACTGGCCAAGGGCCGCAACACGGTCTTCAGCGAGATACTGGCCAAACCGTGGAGAATTCCAACCCTGGTCAAGCTGAAGGGGCAGATGGACCTCTGCCAGTCGGTGCTGGCCAGGTTCGCCATGTCGTACCTGAAACTTGAAGCGGAGAGGCGAAGGAGCGCCAGGGAAAAGGCCGCCGCCGAGGCCATCTACTAGGGAGCGTTGGCAAATTGAGTAGTCAAGCGTCAAACCGCCCCATGTCCGTCATTCCTGCGAAAGCAGGAATCCAGGTATATATGTATCTGGATCGTTCTGAGACGGCAGTGAGTTCTGGATTCCTGCTTTCGCAGGAATGACGAGATGCCTTGACAACAGCTCCCTGGAACCGATACCCCGCCCCTCGACAGGCTCAGGAGGGCGAGCGTCATGAGAGTCCTGGTAACTGGGGCGACGGGGTTCATCGGCGGCAACCTGGCCCGCGAGCTGTGGGGCCGCGGGTACCAGGTGCGGGCGCTGGCCCGGCCGGGCAGCAGCCTGTTAACAACACAAGACACCGGCATCGAGCGTGTGGAGGGCGACATCCTGGACCGGGAGTCGGTCCTGCGGGCGGCCCAAGGCTGCGAGGCGGTCTTCCACTGCGCCGCGGCGTACACCTTCTGGTCCAGGAACCCGCAGGGTGTCCGGAGGGCCAACGTCGAAGGCACGGTCAACGTGCTGGAATGCGCAGCGAGGGCCGGGGCGGGGCGGATCGTCTACACCAGCACCGTTTCGACCATCGGTCTTCCCGGGGACGACGCCCTGGGGGACGAGGGCACCCCGCTCACTCCTCACGCGCTTCACGGCCACTACAAGCAGTCCAAGTTCGAGGCGGAACAGGAGGCGCTCCGGCTGGCCCGGGGCGGCGCTCCGGTGGTGGTGGTCAACCCGACGGCCCCGGTGGGACCCTGGGACGTGAAGCCAACGCCGACAGGCAGGATCGTGCTGGACTTCCTCCGGCGTCGCATCCCGGCATACCTCGGCACCGGGCTGAACCTGGTGGACGTAGCCGACGTCAGCGAGGGTCACATACTCGCCATGGAGCGCGGGGAAATTGGAGAACGCTACATACTAGGCAACCGGAACGTAACTCTGAAAGAAATGTTTGCGATGCTCAGCGGAATAACGGGTCTGCCGGCCCCGAGAGTGCGGTTGCCGTACTGGCTGGTCGTAGGAGCCGGCTATGCGGAACAGGCCATCGCGGGCGGGCTGCTTCGACGGGAACCTTCCATCCCGGTCGAGGGAGTCCTGGCCTCGAAAAAGCCCGCCTGGGTGAGCAGCGCAAAGGCGATACGGGAACTGGGAATGCCCCAGAACCCGGTGGAAGAGGCTCTGGAACGGGCGGTGGGCTGGTTCACGAATCACGGGTACCTTGAATCCGCCAGGGATGGGACAAGATCGTGACCGCAGAAGTTATGAGTTCGAAGTCAAGAGTGCCGATAAGACCGGGCGGACTGGCGGAGAAGGTGAAGAACGCCATAGGCCGTTCGCACCGGTATTTCCGGGACACGCAGCACCGGGACGGCTACTGGTGGGGCGAGCTGGAATCGAACCCGACAATGGAAGCCGAGTACCTGATGCTCAGCCAGTTTCTTGGGAGGAAGGACCCGGAACGGTGGCGCAAGGTCGCCAACTACATACTGAGCAAGCAGCAGACGGACGGTTCGTGGGGACAGTACTACGAGGCGCCGGGCGACGTGAGCACCAGCATAGAGTGCTATTTCGCCCTGAAGCTGGCCGGGCATTCCTCCGGCTCGCCGGAGTTGACCCGGGCTCGCGAGTTCATACTCGGCAAGGGCGGCGTATCAAAAGCCAGGGTGTTCACCAAGATCTGGCTGGCGCTGTTCGGCCAGTGGGAGTGGAGCGGAACGCCCAACCTGCCTCCGGAACTGATTCTCCTGCCGTCATGGGCTCCGTTCAACATTTACGAGTTCTCCAGCTGGGCCAGGGCGACCATCGTGCCCATGAGCATCATTCTCACCGAACGGCCGTACTGCGAGGTCCCGGAGTGGGCGCGGATCGACGAGCTGTATCCGAACGGCCGCGAAGACACCGACTTTTCCCTGACCATGCCGGACGACTGGATATCCCGCGGGCTGTTCACGGTAGACCGGCTGATGAACATTTACCGCAAAGCGCCGATGCAGCCGTTGCGGGGCCTGGCCCGAAGGCGGGCCATCCAGTGGATACTGGACCACCAGGAGGCGGATGGGGCATGGGGCGGAATCCAGCCGCCCTGGGTCTACTCGCTAATAGCCCTGCACCACGCGGGAGACGACGAGTTCGCCGACGCGCTGAACAAGGGCTTCGACGGGTTCGACTCCTTCGCCATCGAGGACGAGGACACCTGCACGCTCCAGGCTTGCATATCTCCCGTATGGGACACCTGCCTGGCCCAGGTTGCCCTGCTGGAATCCGGCGTGGCTGGCAACGACCCGATGGTGCAGAAGTCGAGCCACTGGCTCATGGACAACCAGATACTTGCCGATGGCGACTGGCAGGTCAAGGCCAAGGATACGCCTCCCGGCGGATGGGCCTTCGAGTTCCACAACGACAAGTATCCCGATATCGACGATTCCTCCGAGGTGATAATCGCCCTGGCGCTGGCGGAACTGGAAGGCACCGACGAGGCGAAGCGAAGGGAGGCCATCCGGCGCGGCGTCGAGTGGATCGAAGGAATGCAGTCCCGCAACGGAGGCTGGGCGGCCTTCGACAAGGACAACGACCGCTGGTACATGGCCCGGTTGCCCTTCTGCGACTTCGGCGAATCGCTGGACCCGCCCAGCGCCGACGTCACCGCCCACATCCTGGAAATGTACGGGCGGCTGGGCTACTCCACGGACCATTTGCCGGTACGGCGAGGCTACCAGTACCTGCTCCAGGAACAGGAAGCCGAGGGGCCGTGGTTTGGACGCTGGGGCGTCAACTTCATCTACGGGACCGGCGCAGTGCTCCCTGCAATGGATGCCATTGGCGAGGACATGGGGCAGCCGTACGTTCGCCGGGCGGTTGACTGGCTGCTGGAACACCAGAATGAAGACGGGGGGTGGGGCGAGTGCTGCGGTTCATACGTTGACGACTCACTGCGCGGCGTTGGGCCGTCGACCGCGTCGCAGACGGCGTGGGCATTGCTGGCGCTGATCTCGGCGGGAGAGGCCGACACCGAGGCCTGTTGCCGCGGCGTGCAATACCTGCTCGATATTCAGCAGGACGACGGCAGTTGGGATGAGCCCTACTTCACGGGCACGGGATTCCCGGGATATCGCATCGGAGAAAAGCCGAACGCCCAGCTGAAGCCGGGAGAGGCCGGCTTCCAGGGCCTGGATATGCCCGCAGGATTCATGATCAATTACCACCTCTACCGGAACTACTGGCCCCTGCTGGCGCTGGGACGCTTCGCCCGGGCCATCGGCGAATCCAATCCGGAGTAACTGTTCCGACTCGCAGGCGCAGCCTCCACGCATCCCGCAGGAGAAGGGCGGGGATAAAGGACGCGAATCATGAAGGCCAAATCGTTCAGTCTCAGTGTCAAGACCAAGGAAGCCCCGGAGTTCATCGACATCACCGACTGGGTATCGGACTGCGTTACCGAGTCGAGGGTGAACAACGGGTTTGCGGTCGTGTACTCCAAACACACCACGGCGGCGGTCAAGATCAACGAGAACGAACCGCTGCTGCTGGAGGACATGGCCTGCTTTCTCGAGGGGGTCGCTCCCCGGCACGCCGACTATCGGCACAACGACTTCGAGATTCGCACGGTCAACATGACGCCCGACGAGTCCCCGAACGGCCACGCGCATCTCCAGCATCTGCTGCTGGGAACCAGCGAGACCGTGCCGATCATCAACGGCGAGATGCAGTTCGGCACCTACCAGAGCATTTTCTTCATTGAGCTGGACCATCCGCGCAACAGGCAGGTGATGGTCCAGGTGGTCGGCGAGTAGTACCCTGAACCGGGACCGCGGGGCGCGACACACTCCTGCGCCCCGTCTATTTGTTCGGTGCGTATGACGGCATCGAAGACGGAACTCGATTTGGCCTACGCCGAATGCCGCAGCGTCACGAGGCGCGAGGCCAAGAATTTCTTCTACGCGTTCGTAACCCTCCCCAGGGCGAAACGCAAGGCGATTTGCGCAGCCTATGCCTTCTGCCGCCACTGCGACGACTCCGTCGACGAGGCGGCATCGCAGGAAGACAAACTGTCGGCCCTAGCGGAACTGCAAGCCAGCCTCGAACTGGCCTACCAGGGACGCCCGCCATCCCGCATGTTTCTGGCCCTCGCCGACACCGCCGACCGGTACTCGATCCCGGAGAGCTACTTCCGCGAGATAATACGCGGGGTGGAATCCGACCTAGTCAAGACCCGCTACCGGAATTTTGAAGAACTGAGGGAGTACTGCTACCGGGTGGCGTCGGTGGTGGGGCTCGTCTGCCTCCAGATCTTCCAGTACCGGGACGAGGGGGCTAAGGAATATGCCGTGGACCTGGGCCTTGCGATGCAGCTGACGAACATCATGCGGGACGTGCGCGAGGACTGGGACATGGGCCGGGTGTACCTGCCCCAGGATGAAATGGCGCGCTTCGGGTTTACTGAGGAGCATCTCCGGAACGCTGAGAGGAACGAGGCATTCGTGGAGTTGCTGCGGTTCCAGGCGGAACGGGCCCGCCGGTATTTCAGGAGCGGATTCCAGCTGCTGCCGTTCCTGACACGGCGCAACAGGGGATGCCCGGCGGTATTAGGGTCCATATACTCCCGGTTGCTGGACCGGATCGAGGAATCGGGATACGACGTGCTGGGGGAGAGACGCATTGCGTTGAGCACGGGGGAGAAAGCGCGCATCACGGCCCGGGCCTGGCTGACGAGCACACTCTCCATTTCCGGCGCCTCGTCCTGAGCCGCCGCGTGACTGGGAACAGCCAGGCGGCAAGCCTCTGCGAACGGTACCTGCCATGACCTCGCAGCCCAGGGTTGTTGCAGTAACCGGCTCCTCGGGGCACATGGGCGCCAAGCTCCTGGAGCACCTCGAAGAGACCCCCGGATTGGGGAAGCTGGTCGCCTTCGACACGCGCCCCCTGCGATCGCCCATCCACAACATCGCCGTCTTCCGCCGGGATGTTGCAACCTCCATTCGCGATGAACTCGTCCGGCTGCGTGTTACCACGCTGGCCCACCTGGCCTTCGCGTGGAGGGGCGGCCTGAACCGCCGCGAGGCAGCCGCGATGAGCGAACGAAACGCCGCGATGTTGAGGAGCGTCCTCCGGTCCTGCCAGCAGGCCCGCGTCGAACACGTCGTCTACCTGAGTTCCCATACCGTATACGGCGCCCGGCCGGATAATTCCCTGCCTCTGAACGAGGCCTCGCCATTGCGACCGGCCCCCGGTTTTCCATACGCGCAGGACAATCTCCGCGCCGAGCAGGCCCTCCAGGAATTCGCGGAAGAAAACCCGGATGTCAGCGTAACGATCCTGCGAAGCTGCCCTGCCCTGGGGGCAACGACCGACATGGAAAAGCTGCGGGAATTCTATTTCCCCGGTTGGGTGGGGCTTTCCGACCACAACCCTCCCCTGCAATTCGTCTACGAAGATGACCTTGCGCGGGTGCTCTGCCTGGCGATCACAGAGAGGTTTCCAGGGGTATTCAACGTGGCAGGGAGCGGGGTGGCTTTCCTCCGCGAGCTCTCCGGCGCGGTGGGCGCCCGGCGGTTGCTGCTGCCTGCGTCTATCGCCTACCCCCTGAAGCGGCTAACGGGAGGTTCGTCGGTAGCCCATTCGCACAACCTGGACCGCTGGCCCATCATAATGAGCACCTCCCGGCTGCAACGCGAGACCGGATACCGTTTTCGGCACACGGCTTCCCAGGCGCTAACCGCCCTGACCAGCTACAACCAGGACCTGCAGGACCTGCCGTTCAGATGGCATTCCACCCTCCGCCGAACGGTCTAGTAGACCATCACCGTTGTATTGATGGACAAACCGTGGGTCCGTTCATGGTGATGGTTCGACAGGCTCACCATGTCGAACCACGAACGGACGACCCTTCGACAAGCCTGTCTTGAGCCAGCCGAAAGGCTCAGGACGAACGGGAAAAGTAGCCATCCATCCAAACAAGTTTAACCACTAGCCCGGCCGGCAAAGGAGCGACATCATCGGCACTGCCCAGGACATGCCCCTTCGCGTAGTCATTGATACCGACCCCGGCGTGGACGACGCCATAGCCATCCTGATGGCGCTGGCAGCCCCGGGGCTTGAGGCGACCGGGCTGACCACGGTGGGCGGGAACGTGCCACGGGCACGGGCCACCCGCAACGCCCTCGCCCTGCTGCAGGCAGCGGAACGGACGGACATTCCGGTGGCCAGGGGAGCGGCACAGCCCCTGACTGGCAGATATAAGCCGTCGGTGGCGTTTCATGGACCGGGCGGGCTGTCGGTAAGGCTCCCTGAACCCGCGCTTTCGCCGATAGACGGGTCAGCCATCGACTTTCTCGAAGAACGTATATCGGAAGACCGAGGGAACTTGATGGTAGTGGCCCTGGGGCCGTTGACCAACCTCGCTCGACTCGAACGTCGGCAACGCGGGATTCTCGAGCAGTGTTCCGGCTTGGTCATCATGGGTGGGGCGGTGGAAACGCCAGGGAACGTGACGCCAAAGGCGGAGTTCAACTTCCACAGCGACCCGTTAGCGGCCTCGCAAGTCCTTGGGTTGGGCACTTCGATGGTCCTGGCCGACCTGGCGGCGTGTCGGCAGGTCGGCATCAGCCGGGAACAGGCACGGGGGCTGACGGCGGAATCCTCCCTGGGAAGACTGGCATTGCGGATACTGCAGGGGTGGTTCAGCAGGGACGAACGCCGACAGAGGTTCGAGTTTTACGACCCCCTGGCGGTGGCGCTGGCAGTGGACCCGGGACTGGCGACGATGAGACGCCTGGATCTCTCGGTATGCACCGAGCCGGGTGAGCGCTGGGGCGAATCCATCGTTGAAGGGGAGCCGGGCCGGGTTGCCGTGGCAGACCAGGTGGACTCCTCACGTTTTTTCGCCCTGCTTCGCGACCTGTTCGGCTGGCGAGGGCTCTAGTGGTTCAACAAGATTGGAGTGACGGCTGCTTCTCCCGTTCGCCCTGAGCCTTTCGGCTGGCTCAAGACAGGCTCATCGAAGGGCCGTCCGCCCGTGGTTCGACAAGCTCGCCATGAAGCGGCAGCCCCGCTGCGAAGCGGCATCTCCTGCCCCAGGAAGGAACGCCCTGCCGCGTTCCGGCTTCTCCAAGATACATACAATGAATGACGGGATATTGCCACATAGCCGGTTGTAGGCCACCAAATGCAACAGCCCCGTATTCCCGCCCTACCACCACACCAGCCGCACTAGGTTCAGCGCCGCAGCCCCGACTACTCCGGCCGCCACGTCGTCCGCCATGATGCCGTAGCCCCCCGGCAGGCGCTCGAAACGCCGTATCGGCCAGGGCTTCAGTACGTCCAGCACCCTGAAGACCACAAACGCCGCCGCCAGCCAGGGCAGCGTCTTCGGCAGGAACAAACAGGTCAGCCACACACCGGCAACCTCGTCCCACACCGCCCGCTTTGGATCGAGGTCGTCCTCCCGCACCAGGCTCCCGCAGGCCCACGGCCCGATGAGCAGAGAGCCGGCCACTAGGATAATAAACCCCGGAGAGTCCCCCGCCATCGGCAACGGCGCGTACACCGCCAGCGCGGCCAGGCTGGCCATTGTCGCCGGCGCCACCGGGAACAGACCGACACCCAGCGCGGTGCCGAACAGCCATCCGGCGCCCGACGCCAGCCTTCTCACCGGACGATACCCGCCGACGCCGTCACCCGTAGCCCAGGCGGTGCAGGTCGTCCTCGGTCATGCCCAGGTAATGGCCAACCTCGTGCCAGAGAGTGATTCGTATCTCGCGGGCCGCCTCGGCCCGGGTCTCGCAGGCGCGAAGGATCGGCTGGCGGTATATCACGATCCGGTCGGGCAGCGCCGGCCCGATCCCATCCCGCTCGGTGAGCGGCCATCCCTGGTACAGGCCGAACAGCGTGTCGTGCTCGCCCAGCAACTCCGCCTCGTCCGGCCCCGGCCATTCCTCCACCACGATGTCCACGTTCTCCAGCCGCTGGTGCAGGCCCTCCGGCAGCTGCGAGTAGGCCCGCCGGACCAGCCGCACGAACTCCCTGTAGGTCATCCGTATCACAGCGGAGCGCCCACTCTCCGGCGGATGTCCTTCAGGATGTCCACGTTGCGCTGGTCGGGACCCTTCCCCTCGAACCCCGGTACTTCAAGGAGGAAAGGCACCTCGGCGAAGGTTGGATGTCCCATGAACACCGCGAACCCGTCCTCGCCGATGAATCCCTCGCCGATGTTGTCGTGGCGGTCCACCCCGGACCCGCACACCCGCTTGGAGTCGTTGGCGTGTACGGCAACCACGTTGGCCGATCCCGGGCCGGCATCAAGCTGGGCCAGCATGTCCTCGATGCCCTCGCCGGTGGTCAGGTCGTAGCCTGCGGCGAAGCTGTGCTGCGTGTCCAGGCACACCTTCAGCCGCTCGTCGTCCACTGCGTCCAGTATCGCTCCCAACTCCTCGAAGCGCGCACCTATGTGCTTGCCCATACCAGCCATGTTTTCCACCGCCAGTAGCGGCCCGTCCGGAGCGTCATCCAGCGCCTTGCGGATCGACTCCGCCACCTGCGGCAGGATGGCCTCAAATCCGGCTCCACCGTGGCTTCCGGGATGAAAGATCAGCCCGTCGGCGCCCAGACGCCCGGCCAGCCTCAGGTGTGCCGCCAGCGAGTCGATTCCCTTCTGCAACACGTCAGGCCTGTTCGTGCCCAGGTTCACCAGGTAGATGGCGTGCAGGAAGACGGGCCCCATCCCGGCATCGGACATGTTCTGCCGGAACGCTTCGATCTCAGCGTCGGGAATATCGCGGAAGGCCCAGGACTGGGGCGAAGAGCCGAATATCTGCAGCGCCTCGCAGCCGATGTCAACGCCCCGCCCCACTGCCTTACTCACACCGCCCGATGTGGATACATGCGCCCCGATTTTCATCTCAAACTCCTGCTTTCGGAGTCAATTAGTCCAGCCTTTGGGCAGATTATACGAGACCGCCCGTTGGCGGCGCACCGGCCTCGTACTACAATATTTAGCCATGCGCGCACTGATGCTGGATACTCCCGGAAATCCGCCCCGGCTGTCGGTGGTGGACCTGCCCGCGCCGCGCCCCGGACCCGACGAGGCCCTGCTGCGTGTCGCCGCCTGCGGTTTCTGCCATCACGACCGGCTGGTCATGACCGGAGTCCTGCGCCGGGGAGTAATGCCGGGTGCGGTTCTGGGCCACGAGATTGCAGGCACCGTCGAGGAAGTAGGCGCAGACGTGAGCCTGGTACGGCCCGGGGACCGAGTGGTATCCCTGCTGACCAGCGCTTGCGGCCAGTGCGACCGCTGTCGGGGGGGAAGGGAACACCGCTGCCGCGACGGCGAGGGCATCGGCCACGGACGCCACGGAGGTTTCGCCGAGTTCGTTGCCATCTCGCAGCACAGCCTTGTGAGGCTCCCTGCCGAACTTGACCTGACCACCGCCTCGCTGCTGGCCTGTCCGGTCGGAGTGGTACTACAGGCTCTGCAGGCAGTCCAGACTTCCGAGGGTGACACGGTGGTCGTCACCGGCGCTGGCGGAGGGCTTGGTGTCCACGCCGTCCAGCTTGCGGCAGCCCTCGGCGCCCGCACCATCGCCGTCACCTCTTCGTCCGGCAAAGCCAGCGTCCTTTACCACCAGGGCGCCGACGACGTGATCGAGACCGCCGGCCCGGAGTCCGGCCTGGAATTCTGGGAGGTTGTGATGGCCCTGACCGCCGACGAGGGGGCCGACGTCGTCATCGACACCGTCGGTACTCCGACCCTCCGATCGTCGGTGCGCTCCTTGGCCCAGTACGGCCGACTCGCCGTGGTAGGCGAAGTTGGAGGAGAAGGCGATCTTCGCGGACTGATCCCGGAGATCGTATTCCGCGACGCCCGCCTCACCGGCGTGTCCGGCGTCTCGCGGACGACTCTGGAACGCGCCATCGCACTCACCGCCGACGGAAAGCTAACGCCGGTTCTTCAGGAGGCGCTTCCCCTGGAGCGGGCGGAGCGGGCCTACGATCTCGTATCTTCCAGGTCGGTGCTGGGTAGGGTGGCCCTTACGCCAGGCTACTAATCCGTCTGGTGATCGTTTTCTTCTCTTTCTGTTCCAGGTTGACTGCCGTTTTCCGATGTGCCCGGCGGACGCGGCGGCCTGCCCTGCTGCGCGTCCTCGTATCCTCTTAGGTACCCTTCTTGACGCAACCTCTGCCGGCGTCTCTCGTTGGCTTCCCTGATCCAGTCTCCAATGGGCATGATCAACTCCTTCGCTTGCAGGAGTCCCCAAGAAATGAAGCCCGACGCTACGAAGCTGGCGCCAATGCCGAGGACAATATTTCTGGCGATTTCGCTGGATGTATGCCCGCTTCCGGTGGAATTCCACTCCAGAAGCATAAGTACGACCGATCCTGAGACACCACCAATGAGCGTCAGAAACTGAAACCATCGTCGATCCTTGGGGCTGATGCCCCAGATCGACTCGCGGTAGTCATCCATTACCGGCCATGCTCATTATACCAACCCGGCCGGCTTGGGCATTGTGGAGGCTATCTGCCGAACAGCCCCAGCAGCGAGGATGCCGCCGTCGCAGCGGCCTGGCGAGCCCGCCCGAACCTGCGGATCTCCCCCCGGTCCCACATCACCAGGAACTGGCTGGCGATGAAGATGCTGCTGTAGGTTCCCACCACCGCGCCGATGGCCAGTACCAGCAGCAGCTCCCGGATGCTCGGGCCTCCGATCAGCAGCATCGCGACCAGCACGAACAGGGTCGTGAGGCTGGTGTTCAGCGACCGCCCCATGGTCTCCATAATGCTGAGGTTCACCAGCCCGCCCAGGTCCCTGTCTGGGTGCCGCTGCACGTTCTCCCTGATGCGGTCGAACACCACGATAGTGTCGTTGACGCTGTAACCGGCGACGATCAGCAGGCCCACGATGAACATCGAGTTCACCTCGAACCCAATGACCCGGCCGAGGATGGAGAACACGCCCAGGATCACCAGCACGTCGTGCACCAGCGCCAGCACAGCGCTCACCCCGTAGCGATAGGCCCGCGGCACGCGACGGAAGGCGTACCAGACGTAAAGCAGTATGAACACCGAAGCCGCCGCCAGCGCGTAGAAGGCGATGTTCACGGTCTCCGATGCGACGATGGGCGAAACGCTCTCGAACTCAATCTGCTGCCGGTCCAGCCCCAGCGTTTCCTCCAGGTCCCGCTCGATGATCTCCCTCTCAGAGATACCATCACCAACCGCTTCCTCCAGCACTGCGGTGCGGATGAAGTAGTTGTTTATACCCACCTGCTGCACCAGCGCCTCGGGGTGGCCCAGGGCATCCATGCGGTCGAGGATGTCCTGCTGCTCCACGTCCTCCTCGAAAGTGACGTTGAAGACCGCGCCGCTGGTGAAGTCGATTCCCGGCCTCAGGCCCGAACCCAGCGAAACCCAGCCGGGAGGCAGCAGCATCGAGAGAATGCCCGGAATGATGATCAGGGCAGAGAACAGGAAATACCACGCCCTCTTGCCGACAATGTCCAGCACTACCTGTTCCCTCCCCTGGCCCCGGGCGTCGGCCCCGAGGTCGTCTGTGCCGTTCCAGCGCCGCTACCCCGGGACGCGCCCTCCGGCGTGAATAGCCCGATCTTGTGGCCGAGGCCGACAAAGGCCATCAGCTGCAGCAGGTTTCGGCTCACCACCACCGCGGTGAACATGCTGGCGGCCACGCCAATGAACAGGCTGATCGCCACGCCGGTGACCAGACCACCGCCGAGCCGGTCGCCGAACCACAGCAGAACCAGGCAGGTGATCATCGTCGAAATGTTCGAGTCCCGGATTGCAGGCCAGGCCCTGCTGAAGCCCACCTCCATCGACGAAGCCAGCGTCCTACCGATTCTGACCTCTTCCTTCATCCTTTCGAAGATCAGTATGTTGGCGTCCACCGCCATGCCCACCGACAGGATGAATCCCCCGATGTGGGCCAGCTCCAGCGTGATGGGAATGAGCTTGAACACCGCCAGCACCATGATGGCGTAGAAGACCAGCGCGCAGGCCGCCACAACTCCGGCCATCCGATAGTAGGCAATCACGAACAGCAGCACCAGTCCCAGTCCGACCAGCCCGGCCCGCAGGCTGTTGCGCAGCGACTCCACCCCCAGGTGAGGGTCTACGTCGCTCTCCTGGATCAACTTCAGCGGCACCTGCAGGCGGCCTGACTCCAGCTGGATCGAGAGAGTCCGGGCTTCCTCCCGGGTGAAGTCCCCGCTTATCTGGGTGCTTCCGTCGCGGATCCAGGCCCGCGACACGGGAGCAAGGATCTCCTCGTCGTCCAGGAAGATCGCGATCCGCTTGGTCTGCACGTTGGCTATCCGCTGGGTAAGCTCGGAGAATATGTCCGAGCCCCGCCCGTCGAACTGCAAGTTCACCACCCAGCCTACCCCGACCGGATCGGCTGCGGCTTCGGCGCGTTCCAGGTCGTCGCCCGTGAGGCCCAGATCCGCGTCGGTGAAGTTGGCGCAGATGATGGTATCGCAGGTCCGCTCCTTGAATTCCAGCAGCGCAGTCTGGCCGATAAGCGCCTTCGCCTCGTCGATCGCGCTGTTTACCGTGAAGGTCTCGGGCAGCATGATCGCATCGGCTACCGCATTGCGAGCCGCCGCCTGCACCTCCGAGCCAACCGTCCCCGACAGCACCCGGAACGTGCGGTCGTCCACCCGCTCTATCGAAATGTCCCAGTAGCCAGCGCCTTCCAGCGCATCCATCAGCGTCGCTATGTCGTCGACTGGCTCCGCGAATCCGATCTCGGTGGTCGAGCCGCTGGCCCCCGGGAGCTGGACGATTATCCGGTCCTCGCCGAATATCTGGATGATCGGCTCTTCCGTCCCGAAGCGGTTGACCCGCCGCGTGATGTTGTCCAGCACGCCTTCCATCTGGTTTGGAGTCGGATGTCCGATGTCCGCTACCTGGAACAGGTCTATCTGCCCCAGCGCGTCCTCCATCGAGTCGCGCAGCCCCGTGCGACGCGGGTCGTCCGTCGCCAGGAGCGGCAACCGAAGCTGGAACCTGGTGGCCACCAAGACGAATTCCGTTTCCGGCGGTTGCTCAGGCTCGGCCTCCTGCTGCGGTTCGTCGCCCTCCGACTCCGCAGGCGCTCCCTCTTCGTCTTCTGCCGCCGCTTCTTCCTCTGCCACGACTACCGGCGCAGAGACCTCACGCTCGATGACGGTCTCATCCTTTGGGATGATCTGGTAGTCCTCCAGCGCCAGTTCGTCGTCGCCAAACCGGAAGGATTGCAGGGACTCGGCAACGAGCCGAAGGTCCGTCGGCTCCAGCATGGTCACGTCGATGCGTGTCCCCGTATCCGCTTGGTAGACCAGGTGTCCGCCGCCGCTCAGGTCCAGGCCCAGCTTCAGGCCCAGAGGGCCGGCTCCCTCACGCTCCAGGGCGGGCAGACCGGGGATGTCGATGTTGATAGCGCGGAAGCCCAGGGCCGCTATGGCGACTCCCAGGATGAGGAGGATGACAAAGGTGAGGCGGACGCTACGGGAACGCATCGGTTAACTGGAACAGGCCCGCGATCCGTCGCGGGAGTATCCCTGCCCTTCAAGTGTGTTGGCAGCCAAGATGAACGCCTGCTCCTGGGTATCGATTTCGCCCGCCGCGTGGGCCTCGTCGATGGCCTCCAGTAGCGCGCCGATACGCGGACCGGGCTGCAACTGGAAGCGGGACATAAGGTCGTGTCCGTTGACGAGGCGGGTCGAGGTTATGGCGACCGGTTCCTGCGTGCCTGTTTGAAGCACGTGAGTAATCATTTTAGCATGTTCCAGCCACCGTGGATGTTCCAGTTCCGGCCCTTTTGCGCCCAAATAGTCCGCCAGCGCCAGGTACAGGGTGTCGATCGCCACGTCCCCCGTGTCCTTGAAGTACCGGTAGATGGCCCGGTTGGTCGGCCATTCTTCCTTCCCCGACATGCTTGCGGGACGAAGATGATGCAGCACCATCCACCGTACCAGATCGACTCCACGATTGCTGAAGTTGAGGCGGGCCAAGCGTAGCTCCGCCACCTCTGCGCCCTGTTCCGAATGCCCGAAGAACCGCGTGCGCCCGTCCGGCTCCAGCGTCTTCGTCTGCGGCTTGGCGATGTCGTGAAGCAGGGCCGCCACCTTGAGGATGGTCCGGCGGGAATGCCCATCGCTGACCTTTTGCGCGAAGTATGCCTCGGACTCCGGGGTCCACGGTACGCACGAGTAGACCGGAGAGTTCTGGTGTCCGCCGGTCACTCCCTCGGCCGCCTCCACCGTGTGCAGCGAGTGCCCCCACACGTCCCAGTAGTGCATCCTCGGCTGCTCCACGCCCTTGGTGGCCATCAACTCCGGGATGACATGCTCCAGCAGTCCCAGCCGGTCCAGTGCCTCCACCCGTCCCTTCGCTCCCGTCGGTTGCATGATTCTCAGAAACTCGTCCCGCACTCTCGGCGGGGACACATTACGCACCGACTTCGCGTTGGCCATAACCAGCCGCACCGTGTCTGGTTCGACCCGCATCCCCAGCTCGCCCGACAGCCGCACCGCCCGCAGCAGTCGCCCCGGATCGTCCTCGAACACCCCTTCGTTTGTAGCGCGGATAGTCTTCCTGACGAGGTCGCTGCGCCCGCCGAACGGATCGATCAGCGCCTCGCCGAAATCGTCGCATTGCCATTCACCTAGCGGAACGGCCATGGCGTTGATCGTGAAATCCCGCCGGGCAAGGTCTTTCTCGATGTCTTCGTCGTAGCCTGTCAGGTCTATGGTCCAGCCCTCTTCCTCTCCTTCGATCTCCCCGGAGACCACCACCCGCATCATGCCGCGCGGCACGCTGAGAGGCGCCAGCGACCCTCCCAGCGTATCCGCCAGTTCCCTGCCCAGGGACACCGCATCCCCCTTCACTGCCAGGTCGATGTCGGTCTCGTTCTCCCGCCCCATCAGCCGGTCCCGCACCAGCCCGCCGACGACATGCGTCTCCACATCTCGCGCCGCGAAGAAGCTGGACAAGCCGGAAATCATCGATATTTGGGCGACGGAAGTCATAGGCATAGAAGCTATCTCAAAATTCCCTTCTCTCTACGGAAGAGGGTTGGGGCGAGAGCGTACCCCCGGAAATTCCCTCTCCCTTGAGGTAGAGGGTTAGAGCCTGCCCTGAGCTTGTCGAAGGGGTGAGGGGAAATGGTAGCGCCGAGGCCACTATCGCTACTGCGATGTGGACGTTCCTGCCCCGGACTCAGCTCCGTCTCCCCTCATCTCGTGCAGCCGCCGGTGCAACTCGTCGAAGCCCGGGTCCGGATGATGCTCATGGCCTTCCTCTTCGTCTTCGTCATCTCGCTCGTACTCCGCACCGAACTCGTCATCCTCCCCCGCTTCCTTCACCGGGTACAGCTTGGTATGGGCCACCAGGTGGTCCATGTACATGATGCCGTTCAGGTGGTCGATCTCGTGCTCCAGCGCCTGCGCCAGCAGCTCTTCCGCGTCCACCTTGAACTGCTTCGAGTCCAGGTTGAGCGCCCGGGCCCGTATCTTCTCGGACCGGATCACCATCCCCCGGTAACCGGGGACGCTCAGGCACCCCTCTTCCACCTCCCGCTCCCCTTCTCGCTTCACGATCTCCGGGTTCACCAGGATCATCGCCTCTTCCATTTCAGGCGTCTGCACCACGCAGATGCGCTCCAGCACACCCACCTGGTTGGCGGCCAAGCCCACGCCGTGATGCGCCGTCATGGTCTCCACCATGTCCAGCGCCAGCTTCTTGTGCTGCGGCGTGATCTTGGCGATCTTCCGCGCCTTCCTGAAGAGCACAGGATCCGGCACCAGCCGGATGGTCAATACAGCCACGTCCCCCCCGTTCACCGGAAGTGTGTCTGCCCCGCAGACGCTCATTTCTCGAAATCGTACCGGTCAATTATATGCGCGGAATCCGTAATTGGGAAATCTCACCACTCTCTCGCTCGGGCCTTTCGGTTATTCCCTCTCCCTGTGGGAGAGGGTTAGGGTGGGGGAGAAATTCCGAGGGCCATCCCAGTCGGAGAAACAGAGATTCAGGTCATCCGGAGCCAGACACCACCTTCCCCGAGCAAGCCAAAATCATAGCAATCCCGGAATCAGAAGAATCACAGTTCAGACGGTCCCGCATCACGCCCCGTGTTATCATCCCCGGAAATCACGACTGAGGTGAACGGCATGGTAGGCGTGAGCGAAATCGGCGCTGCCGAACTGACGGCGGCAATTCCCAGCCTCTCCGGCACCCTGCAACTGGACGGCCTGAAGGGAAGCGTCGAAGTCTACCGCGACGAACTGGGCATCCCTTATATCCGCGCCGAAAACGAGCAAGACGCATTCTTCGCCCAGGGGTTTGCCACCGCCCAGGACCGCCTCTGGCACATGGAGTACGACCGGCTGCGCGGCAGCGGACGGTGGGCCGAGGCCGTCGGCGACGGCGCCCTGGAGCAGGACAAGCTCATGCGTCGCTTCCGCCTCGCCGCCAGCGCGAAGGCCGACTACGCCGTCATGGACGAGCATACCCGCATGGTCTTCGACGCCTATGCTGCCGGGGTCAACGCGTTCATCGACGGCCCCGACCCGCTGCCCGCCGAGTACGCCATCGCCGGCATCCGGCCCGAGCCCTGGGAACCCTGGCACAGCCTTGTCGTCTACAAGGTGCGCCACATCCTGATGGGCGTCTTCGAGTCCAAGGTCTGGCGCGCTCGCATGGTCCGAGGAATGGGCCCCGAAAAGGCGGGCAGGCTCTTCCCCGGATACGAACCTGGGCACCTGCTCATCCTGCCACCCGGGGCCACTCACGACGGCGCGCTGGACGAGGGCCTGAAGGAGTTGGCCGAGGGCGCCGCCGCCCTCAACCACCTCTCCGAGCTTGACGGCGGCAGCAACAGTTGGGCCATTGGCGGGAATTCCACGTCCACCGGCAAGCCCCTGGTCGCCGGCGACTCACACCGGGCCCTCGACACGCCAAACGCCTATTACCAGAACCGCGTCGCCTGCCCCGAGTTCGACGTAATCGGCCTCTCGTTCCCCGGCGTTCCTGCCTTCCCCCACTTCGGCCATAACCCGTGGGTCTGCTGGTGCGTCACCCACACTGCCGCCGACTACCAGGACCTCTACATCGAGCAGCTCCGCGACGGCGACATACCCCAGTACCTCCACAAGGACGAGTGGCACGACGCCGAGGTCCACCACGAGACCGTACGCAGCAACTCGGGCCGCGAGGAGACCATCCGAGTCGTCGTAACCAACCACGGCCCCGTAATCTCGGGCAGTCCAGAGGCCGGCTCCGGCATGGCCCTCAAGTACACCGCCACCGAGTCCGCCTCCGACTGGCCCGCTATCCTCTGGAAGATGCTCCGCGCCCGAAGCGCCGACGAGCTGGTAGAGTCCCAGCGAGGCTGGGTCGACCCATGCAACAACTTCGTATTCGCCGACGTCGACGGCAACTACGGCTACTTCTGCCGTGGCCGCATCCCCATCCGCAACCGGGTCAACGGGTGGCTCCCCGTCCCCGGCTGGACCGGCGAGCACGAGTGGCAGGGCGACATCCCATTCGAGGAACTGCCCCGGTCCATCAACCCGGAAGAGGGCTACATCGCCACCGCCAACAACAAGCCCGTCGGCGACGACTACCCCCACTACATCGCCGTCGACTTCACCCCGGAGTTCCGGGTAAAAGGAGTCACCAACGACCTCAAGTCCCTGGACAAGCCAGCCGCTCCCGATATGGCAAAGGTCCACTCCCAGCGCATCTCGCAGCCCGCCCAGGCATTTCTGGCCCTCCTCCCTTCCGTCGAGCCGTCAAACGCCCTTTGTGCCATCGCCCGCGACCGCTTGCTGGCATGGGACGGCTCCATGGACGCCAACAGAGTCGGGCCCACCATATACTCCGCCATGCGCGACGCCCTGCTCAGGGACATCTTTGACCGGAACCTGCCCGCCGGACTTGCCCATGACGCCTGGCATCCCGCCGACCGCGGCCTCGGCTCCTTCGGCAACCGCCTCAAGGCCCGCATGGTCGAGATGATCAGGAACGACGACCGCTCCCTTCTCGCCGATGGGGAAAGCTGGCCCGACGCCATCTCCCGCGCCCTCACCCGGGGCGTCGCCACGCTGTTCACGAGGCTGGGCGACGATCCCGACGCCTGGGTCTGGGACCGCGTCCACCGCGCCGTCCCGAAGCACACGCTTTCCGCAGCCCATCCCGACCTAGCCGGCCTGCTCGATCCGCCAGCCATTCCCCACAGCGGGGACGGCGACACTCCGCTACAGGGCGGCTACTCGCCCGCCACCTTCGCCACGGTCACCAGCCTGTCCGTGGCCCGCTACTCCTACGACATGGCCGACTGGGACAACTCCCTCTGGGTGGTGCCCCTGGGCAGCTCCGGCCACCCCGGCAGCCCCCACTACTGCGACCAGTCCGAGACCTGGCGTCGCGTCGAAATGGTCCCCATGCGCTGGGACTGGAACGCCATCGCCTCCACCGCCGAGTCGCATCAGACCCTGCGCCCGTCTTGATGATCCCTTTCGGGGGACACTGCGAATTACCTCAAAGTTGACCGCTCCGTAAATGCCATCACTGGAGAAGTGCCGACAGACCATTGCACGATAAGTGCGGACACTTACAGCCATAGTAGTGGCACACAAACAGGAAACCGGGCCTGCGATTCTGCAGGCCCGGTTGTCTTTCCTCCATGTGTCAGGCCGAAGCCCGAAAACCGGCCAGGAACCCGGTGATTACCGGAACCGTCATTCCAGCGGAAGTGGGAATCCAGTGGCCCAAGCCGCAAATGCGGCTGGTGCTATATGGGTGTCTTAGTCTTAAGACAGTTTCCTAGTCTTCGCCCCGGATTTGCCGGTTCAGGTACAGGCCGATGCCGATGGCGTTGATGACCTCCAGCTCGGTCTCCAGCGTGTCGATGTGTTCCTCTTCCTCGCGAATCATCCCCTCCAGGATACTGCGGGTGGTGTAGTCGCCAACCGACGCGCAGTGCGTGATAGCCTCCGTCAGTACCTCCACGACATTCTTTTCCGCCGCCAGATTCAGTTCGAGGTCTTCCTTGATCGACTCCCCGACCTGCACGTCGTTCAGCCTTTGCAGGTTCGGCAGTCCTTCCAGGTACAGGATGTGCCGGATCAGGTGCTGCGCGTCCTCCATCTCCGACATGCTGTTGGATCGGAACAGCTTGCCAACGCCCGGGAAACCCCAGTTGTTGGCCATCTCCGCATGGATGAAGTACTGGTTGATGGCCGTCAGTTCGATGGTGAGTATGTTGTTGAGGCGTTCAACAACGCCTTCCTTAGCCTGCATGAATGAGTCTCCTCCTATCAGTCAATAAAACACCGCCGGCGCGCATCGCGTCACCGGCGGTTCTTCACTCGCCTGAATATATTATATCACGAATACTGCTTAAGCGGCTTTGACCAGGAGCCCTTCCAGCTTCAACTCCACCGTCTGGGTGATGCGCTCGATGTTGTTCAAGCAGCGGCCACAGGCATCACCGTCGTCGAATCCGAAGGTTTCCGTCAGTGCGTCAGGCGAACAGCCCCGCCGCTTGGCCGACTCCACGGCCTCCGAAAGCCTGACTCCTTTGCACACGCAGACGTACACAGTGCCTGCCTCCGCTATGAGTGCGCTCTGTCTCTTGATAGTCGGCAATTTACATTAAACATTATTTCGTGTCAACCCTTATTTTGAAAGTTCGCAACACGAGCATACTTACGAAATGCGTAGCGAATGCCTCGCGTCGGGCAGGCAGACATGCGCTTGCTGTGGGAGATAACCAACGCCATCTGCGGGCCTTATCCCTCGCGCGTACTACGGGCGGTCTGCGAGCGGTCTGCTATGCAAGGATGAACGCAACCCGTGAGGAAATTCCGTCCACCGGATTCACCCGACCACTGTCGCATTTCCACTTGGAAACTATCTCAAGGCTCGCCGCAGGCCCCAACCCGTCATTCCTGACACAAAAAGACCGCCGCAGGCCATAACTGCGGCGGTCCGTGCGTCTCCGCTAAGTCCAGGGTGGAGTGGACGAAGTCTACTGCACCAGGTTCGGCGTAACCTCGGCGGGGATGCCCCCAGCCTCCATCTCGCGGGCCCTGGCCTCGACGGCCGGGATCACCGACGCGATCAGATCGTCGTCCAGGTCGGCAGCCACGCCCGGGTATCCGGCCCGCTCCAGCATCACCTTCAGCTTCTTGCCCTTGAACTGGTCCAGGCACCAGCCCAGGGGGTCGGGCACCAGGGTCTTGTCCCAGTAGATGCGGTGGTTCTTGTTGCGGGGGCCATAGTGGTAGTGCGGCCCGTCCCAGAAGCAGTCGAAGGCCAGCAGCTCGGTCTCCTCGGTGAACACCCGGCCGGTGTTGCCCGCCAGGTCGGCCAGCACATGAATGGCCACGCCGCCGTCGCCGGAGCCCAAGCGCCGGTTCTCCAGCCCGAACTTGATGTTGCCGGCTTCGAACACGTCGGTGCCCCGGTTGTGCTTAACGGTGTTGCGCTCGGCGGCGAACTTGTACCGCGCCACCTCGTCGACCTCGTCCAGCGCCTTGTTCACCGCGGCCAAGTCCACACCGCTGGCGGCCTCGCCGTACCCAGCCTCGGTCAGCATGATGCCGATGCTGCTGCGGAGAGTCTTCACCGACCAGCCAATGGGGTTGCCGTCCACGGTCTCGTCCATGCGGAACTTGACGTCCTTGGCGCCCGGCCCGTAGACATAGCTCTTCTCGCGGTCGAAGCAATTGAACCGCAGTGCGGTTGCGTCGCCCACCTCGACGAGGATCGCCACGCCCTGATCCGAATGGTCCTGGATGTTCCCGTCCCAAAGCTCGTGCTGGACAACGAAGGTGACGTTGCCAGCCTCAACTCGAACACGCCCGGTCTGCATCATAGCCAACAGTCTCCTGTATAAAGGGTTGTACTGCCGAATATAGCCACGGGATACGCAGGGTGTCAACCGGACATGCCGCCGCAGGCGCCGTGTTTCAGATGAGCTGACGTTAAACCGTCAGGATTGCGAGGAGACGCGAGTCACGGGAAAGTCAGGGAAATATCGGTTCCATAGTGGGAGATTGAATACCGAGCATCCCTGTACAAATGAACGGCTCCACGAAGATGGTACATCAACTGGCAGCTTTCGCTTCAGGTCCTCCGTTCTCGTCAAGAAGAATTCCTCGGTTAGCTCATCGGCAGCAACGAGAACGGCATAGTGAATGGGCTTGTTGGCCCTTCCGGACGCCCATTCATACAAGTAGGAATCCCGGTACTTTTATGTGAGGTCGTTGTCCAAGCCGCCTGACTGGAATCTCCCTAAAAATCGCTGCTGTTCTCTTTCCGTGCTGCCCGGCTCAAACGGGTCCTTGAATTCGACGAAAACATAGCGACCAGCCTGTTCGATGATTAGATCGACAGCCCCCATGCAATGGCTCAGGCCGTGTCCTGGTCCGTCGAATCGCCACGCATTCTCTGCATTGTTGACGGTGATCTGGAGGTCTCCTTCTTCGAATACTGCTGTCATACAGGTCCGGCCAGACTCCTCCTGATCTCCCGGTCATAGAGGTTGCTGAATGTGTCGGCAATAGCATTGGGGTGAATCTGGGAATAATGACGCACGGTCCGGCACTCGACCTCCCCCGTCTCCTCGGACCGATACAGCGAGTGGAAGGCCACCTTGTCGCCCTCCTTCGCTTGCAGGTCCAGCTCCTTCAGGATCACATAGTCGTGGGTCGCCAGGAACACCTGCACGCCGACCCGCTGCAGCTCCAGCAGCACGTCGATCACCACCCCGTACAGCTTCGGGTTCAGGTTCGTCTCCGGCTCATCCCAGAACAGCACCGCCCCCGGCCTGAGCGACCCATTCCGTATCAGCAGCCACAGCAGACCCAGCTTTCGCAACCCCTCCGCCAGCAGCGTAAACTCAATCTCCCCATCCTTGTCGGCAAGAAAGAACTCCTCCCCATGAACAGTCACCTTACCCCTGAGCTCCGCCTCCAACTGCTCAAGCACGCGCGCAGGCACGAATTCAGCAGGATTCCGCAGCGCCGGAAGAAACGCCCTGTCTAATATATCTTGGTAAGTCTCCGCGAAATGAACTTCCCGAGAGGCGTAAAGCGACCTGAACCCTGGAGCATTCGCGAGCATATCCTTGGTCGGTATATAAACACACTCTACTAGGGAACCAATCCAGTCCTTTGACCGGTCTTTAACTGTAGTTGAACCGAAGAAATACCAAGGCAATAGTACGCTGAATTCGGATTTTTCGCGCGATAAGCTAACCTCCGCAGTTTCGCTTCCACTACTACGGTTCACTAACCTCTCTAATCTCTCCAACGGGCTACCAGACGGCAGGAACACCCCGCTTAACTTTGCGGCAAAGGGATCTCCCGTATAAGAGACATCACACGCCGCATAGCACACCTTCATCAGGTGCGTCTTGCCTGTGCCATTGGCCCCCACCAGCACGTTGATGCCCGGCGAGGGTTCCAGGTCCAGGCTCTTGAAGACCGTGAAATTCTCCAGCTTCACCCGTGTGATCGTCATTGATAATCCCCGGCCAGGCGATCTCTTTACCCCAGTATAACGCGAGGGGCCGGCCCGGAATGTCCCGGACCGGCCCTCTCCCATCCTGTTAATCCTGTCTATCGATGTTGGTTAAGCCAGCGGCTTCTCTTCAGTGTCGAAGTGGGGCATGACCTCCTCGCCGAAGCGCTGCAGCTGCTCCAGCATGACCTCCAGCGGGGCGCCCATGCGGTTGCAGCCCACGTGCATGTGCTCCAGGCCGGGGTAGCGCTCCTCGATGGCCTTGATCTTCTCGGTGACCTGCTCGGCGGTTCCCACCAGCCAGGCCCCCTGCTCCACGATGTCCTCCAGCGTCGGCAGGCCCGCCCCACGGGCCCGGCGGGGGTCGCCCAACGCCTCGATCTGCGAGTCCGACAACGCCCGGAAGAATCCCAGGGGCGCGAACATCTTCATGTCCTCTTCCAGGTACTTCCGGCCCTGCTCGATGGCGTCCTTCTCCGAGTCGGCGATGAAGGTCGGCAGCCCGATGACCAGCCGCCCGCCCGGCTCCACGTTGTGGCCGTGGTTGTTGACCGCCTCGGTCCAGCGGTTGATCACATCGTCGTTTGCGCCGCCGGTGACCGCGCCGCCGCCCATGATGCCCTGGATGTCGTGCTTGGCCATGAACTCCAGCGCCCGCGGACTGCTCGACACCATGGGCTGCCACACTTCCACAGGCTGGTACTTGGGACGCGGCACCAGCGTCAGCTCCTTCAGCGTGTAGCCCCGGTACGGCACCTCGGGCGGCAGATCGTAGTGCTTGCCGTGGTAGGAGAAGGAGTCCTCGTGGAACGCCTTCATGATGATCTCGACCTGTTCCTCGAAGATCTCCCGGTTCATCTCGTTGTCCGAGTTGGTGCTGGGCACGCCGAAGGTGTCAACCTCCCGCGAATGGTAGCCCCGGCCCACGCCCATGATCACCCGCCCGTCGGTGAGGATATCGGCGGTGGCGTAGTCCTCGGCCAGCCGCAGGGGATGCCACATGGGGTTGATGTTGAAGCCGCAGCCGAACTTGAGCTGCTTGGTCATGTTGGCCAGGTGAACGAACAGCATTATGAGGTTGGGGATGACCTCGTTGCCCTCGTGCTGGAAGTGGTGCTCCGCCCCCCAGAAGCTGTGGTACCCCAGCCGGTCCATCAGCTTGGCCATCTGCTCGCACCGGTCGAAGATGGTGATCAGGTGGTCGTTGTCGAACCGCCGGTCGTTGACCGCCGTGGCCTCAAGCCCCAAATCCCCCAGGTCCACGTGCCCCGCATACAGGCTCCCGAAATGCTTGATCATGCGCACACCCTCGCAGGTTTGATTTCTCTACCCGAAATTGTAGCCGCGATGTGAGTGGGGTTGTCAAACCGCGTGAGCGGAATCGACGGTGAATCCGACAAAAGGAAAGGGCGGTTCATTATCAGTCCCGCCCCGTGTGATTCCGAAAGTAATCGACATATCTATTGACCAGCGAAAGCCTCTGCAACTGACATCCGCTTCTCCAATAGCCGCAAAAGTTTTCCCCTCATCTTCTTCGCTAGGCTTTCCCTCATCCCTTCATCTGTGAGAAAGATCGACGCATGTCCAGGGTTTTCAAAAGTTGCAGTATCAATTACTACGAACACTTGGCAACCGTTATCTTGAATGTCTCGAACTGCACGAGCCGTAAAACGCGCCACTCCTTCTGATGCTCGAGCTTGGCCTTGATAGGTTCTTGCCAGTTTGAAGGTGATAGAGCTTTCAACCAATTCCTGCGTGACGTGTTCCAGACGGTGTAAGGAAAAACCTCGTATCCTTAGTTCTTTCACTGGAATAGCAGACGACATCACCCTACCGTTTACGACATGGTCGGGGTTCAACAGTTCCCGAAGCAACTTCTCCTCATGCTCAACAGTGCCTGGAGAAATCCTCGGATCTGCCGTCGTATTCTCGTCTAGGTGGGGAATCTGCCACAGCAATGTTGCTAACCGGCAAGCAGCGTCCTGAGATCATCCGGGAAAGGAGACATCACGGGCATGTCATCTCCAAACATCTCCTTGCCTTCCTCATCGCGAGCGTAGTAGGAGAAAGTACCCGTTCCATAGAAGCCAAGATCAATCCAAACCCCGCCCTGAGACCACGTAAAGTTGACCTCCCCGTCATCTGCCAGCGAAATGTGCGGAGCAACTCTCATCTGCATGGGCAGTCGCTCGGTAAATTTCCCGGCGTCTCGGAAAGCTTCATCGACCGGCCAGTCTGCTTCTGGCCACCTTTCCTCTTCCGGCCGCGAACGCAACTCGGTCAGCCGCTCCAGCAATGGAAGAATCACAGGTTCCCAAGTAATTACTTGAGCTGTCTGTGTCTCGGGGCGGCACCGGAATTGGACAAGTGGCACTGAACTGAGAAATCTGTGCGATACGAGTTCCCGTATGAAGCTGCTCGAATCCAGTCTGGCACTCGAAAGTGCAATGCTGCTGGCTAACGTGCGAATGGTCATTTAGTCATCCCAATTCTGGCAAGCATTTCGGAGCGCAGTGCTTGGCGAAGTATGCTCTTGTTCTGATTATGGAGACTTTCCAGTGCCTCTACTAACCCTGTTGCTCCAGCAGGTGGCTCAAACAGCGTTGCCAACGTATGGCGCGGAACCTTTAGATGCCTAGTGGCCTGGTGTTCGATCGTAACAGTGGAGGAAAGATCGACCAAGCTGCTGGTCACGTTCAGATTGTGCAACACTCGGTCATCATGTGCTGCATCGTCGAACCAGCCCGTATTGCAGTGCCATATCGGACCTGCGTCGAACGTGTGCGGGGTGATATGAGGATTCCCTTGTACGAAGAGCTTATCCGCCCGTGCGTCGTCGGGGTCACCACTGTATGTGTAACGGTCAATAAATCTAAGGCTAAAGGCAACTATAGGGCTTTGTTCCAGCGGCAATGAAATCAAAGCGGAACGCAGGTATTTGAGTGCGTCCTCCCCGGTTGCTTCCCATGACTCGTAGTCCATGAAACTAACCGATAGCACGTTGTTCTCCAGTTGAAGAACTCGCGCTATTTGTCCATCGCCCTTTACTCGGGCGAGCCGGAAACCCACTACTCCGGAAGGCATTGTCTGCGGCATCGCAGGTACAGCGGGGTCAGTAATATCCACCTGAAACGCTACTCCACGGCCCTCCGCCACTCGAGGGAGATCACCGGAAAGTTCCGTTTGCGTGAAGCCCCTAGCCACCTCGATCGTATGCTGGTCGAATGACCCGATAAACAGCAGGCTTATCTGAGCCTCTTGAATTGAGTGCTTGTCTTGGAATGGTAGGTAGTCCGCCATGCCTTCTCCTGGGCGGTTCTCTAACGGTCGTCAGGATACACTTACTAGACTTCCATTGTACACCCTCGTTTCCCCTGCGCTGCGAGTGCCTACCTAGCTGTTTAGTCTATGATCTCTGGAGGAGTCTATGGAGCCCCCTCCACCCCACCCCCTTGCCCCACCCTGCGCCCCCGCCGTATCATCGCCGTCAAACTCGCGCCTTATGGCAAGGAGATTGGCTATGAAGTACGACTACATCGTGGTGGGCGCCGGGTCCGCCGGCTCCATCATGGCATCCCGGCTCAGCGAGGACCCGTCCGTGTCGGTGCTGCTGCTGGAGGCGGGCGGCGACTACCCCGACTTCGAGCAACTGCCCGACGAGGTGAAGTTCGGCTACGCCACCGCCACCGACGTGATGACCAGCGACCACAACTGGCAGTTCTGGGGCAGGCCCACCGACACCGCACCGCCCATGATGGTGCCGCGGGGCAAGGTCACCGGCGGCTCCAGCGCCATCAACGGGCAAGTGTTCCTGCGCGGCGTGCCACAGGACTACGACTCCTGGGCCGAGATGGGCAACGACGAGTGGAGCTTCATCAAGCTGCTGCCCTTCCTGCGGCGCATCGAGACCGACACCGACTTCCCCGGCGATGACTTCCACAACTCGGACGGCCCCATCATCGCCCGCCGCTTCAAGCGCGAGGAACTGCTGCCCGACCAGGCCGCCTTCCTCCGCGCCTGCCGCGACGAGGGGTTTGCCGAAGTCGCCGACCACAACCACCCGGAGGCCAGCGGCGTCGGGCCGGTGCCTTTCAACAACCCCAACGGCATCCGGTGGAGCACCGCCCTCGGATACCTGGACCCGGCCCGGCACAGGCTGAACCTGACCATCCGGGCCAACTGCACGACCCGCCGCGTGGTGTTCGAGGGCAAGAAGGCCGTGGGCGTCGAGGTTGAGAGCGGCGGAGAGCGTTTCACCGTCGGGGGGATCAGATCATCCTGTCCTCCGGGGCCATAGGCTCGCCGCACATCCTGCTGCTGTCCGGCGTCGGTCCGGCCGCTCACCTGAACGAGATTGGCATTCCCATCATCCATGACCTGCCCGGCGTGGGGCAGAACCTTCGCGACCATCCCATGGTCTACACCACCTTCCGCACGAAGCCCGATTATCCGCTGGACGGCTTCGCTCCCCGCGTGCAGATGACCCTGCGCTGGACGGCGGAAGGCTCCGACCTGCGCAACGACATGATGATCTTCATGCAGTCCTACGCCACTGAGCGCGTCGACCGGGGCGGCGAGCGCATGGACGCCCTGGGCATCAGGATGCTCAGCGTGCTGGACCTGGAGCTAAGCGCCGGGCAGCTACGGCTGACTTCCAGCGACCCGGACGAGCAGCCCTTCCTCGACTACAACTACATGGAAGACCCGGAGGACCGCCGCCGCCTGCGCGACGCGGTGCGGTTGTGCGCCCGTCTCGGCGAGCACGAGTCGTTCAGCGACATCGTCCATGAGCGCGTCGAGCCCACGGACGAGGAGCTGGCGACCGACGCGGCCCTCGATGTCTACATGATGCGCGAGGCCACCACCGGCCAGCACATTTCCTGCACCTGCAAGATGGGCCCGGCCAGCGACCCCATGGCCGTCGTCGACCAGTACGGCCGCATCCACGGCATGGAGAACATCCGCGTCGTCGACGCCTCCATCATGCCCAACTGCATCCGCGCCAACACCAACGTGACCACCATGACCATCGGCGAGCGGGTGGCGGAGTTCATCAAGGAGGGGCGGTAGGCGGTGCGAACGGTTAGCGCTGAGATACACCGGATTTGACAGGCGTCCAACTTCCCGCGCACACTCTGTCATTATCGGACTGGATACGAGGAAACCATGGGAATGGTTCAAGTCGACATTGAGGTGGGGCACAGGGACGGCGGCGAGATGGTCAGGATCCCTGATGTCCTGGTCGACACCGGCAGCGCACATACGACGTTGCCAGCGGCCAGGCTCGAGGAACTCCATATCGCCCCGATTGATCACGTCGGCATAGCGTTGCCTAACGGCGAAGAGGTGGAGTGGGGAGTCGGTGAAGCAAAGATTCGCATAGCGGGCCGCAGTGAGGAGTGGACTTGCCCGGTCTATTTTTGCCCACGGGAGGAATATCTGCTCGGCGCCACGACCCTTGAGATATTTGGCCTGATGGTGGATCCCATCGAGCACGGCCTTATTCGGAAACAGGTTCGCGCGCGGTCCATCTGACTCTATGGGAGGCTTTGGCGAGTCCAAAATGAGGCCCCGGCCAGGTGGCTAGGGACTCATTTCATTTACAGCACTTTAGCCTACTACAGACCGATCAGTTCGCGGGCGTTCTCGCCGAGCATCTGCTCCTTCATTGCGTCGGGCAGGGGCAGCGACTCGATGAACTTGGCGTCTTCCGACATGTCGGCCAGCGGGAAGTCGGTGCCGAAGCAGACCTTCTCGGCGCCGTGACGGCTGACGATGCCAGCCAGCGTCTCGCTGCCGAGTTCTTTCAGGGCCGGGGGCCAGGTGGTGTCGATCAGCACGTTGTCCCGGCCGATCAGCTCCCGCTCCGCCTCGTCCAGCATGTAGAAGCCGCCCAGGTGCAGGGCGATGAGCTTCAGCTTGGGGAACTGGCGCACCACGTTCATGATGCGGGCCGGCTCGGCCCATACAGTGTCGCCGGGCTGGGTGTGCGCCCACCGGCCGGAGTGGATCTCGACGACCATGTCGTCGCCCATCTCTTCGTAGAAGGGGAACATGCGCGGGTCGTCAGGGTAGTAGCTGTTGACCATGGGGTGCAGCTTGAAGCCCTTGATGCCCGCCTCCCGCATCCGGCGCACCTCGGCGGGCTTGTCCTCCAGGTCGGGGTGCATGGCCCCGAAGGGCACCAGCATGTCGTCCTGGATGCTGATCAGCCAGTCGTTGGCGCCCGGCAGGTGGTCCAGGCGCTCGACCACGCCCAGCACGACGGCCTTGTCTACCCAGGAGGCCCGCATGTGCTCCTTGATGCCGTCAACGGTGTTGATCCCGACGGCCGGGTACCCGAAGGTGTTGGTCATGTTCTCCAGCACCGCCGGGGCGATGCGGTCCGGCCAGATGTGGGTGTGAACGTCGATGCGCATGGAGTTACCTCTTCGCCTTCCGGGTGGTCTTGTCGTGAGCAGCCTCAGCCGAAGGTTCGGAATTGCGCTCTCGCGGCGGCTCGTAAGGCCCATAGCCCTTGAGCAGCGGGAAGGGCTTGTCTATGGGGGTGAGCCACAGGGCGGCGAATATTCGCCCGGCCTTGGCGATGGACGGGTTGGCGTCGCCGCTCTCGAGACGGACGACGTATGCCTTGCTGACCCCCAGCAGGTCGGCCAGTTCCTGCTGCGACAGGCCCCGCTCCTGGCGCGCGAAAGTGAGAGCGATGGCGAAGCTCATTTTTGCTGCCTCCTCGCCATACCCCATCCGTTCTTCGTTGTCTTCCAATTCCTCTGCCAAGCGTGCGCTGAAATCAGTCAGCATCACTAACCGTCTCCCAGTGAACGGTATTCAGAAACCAGGCGCTTTGCCAACGCTATTTCTCTCGGAGGTGTCCTATCTGTCCTTTTTCGAAACCCGTTGAGCAGGATAAACCTGTCCCGGCCCCGTTCGTAATAGCAGAACAAGCGGTAGTTTCTTGCCCGCAACTCGTAAAGGTCACCCTCTATGTTGTCCATCATCGCCGTATTCAATAAGCCCAGCCCCACCTGTTCCAGACTGCCGATTGCTCTGGATATGGCACGGAGGCCTGACAAATCGCCACTACGGCGAATCGATAGCCGAAAATCGTCTACCGGGCACGACCCATCAAAGCTGTGAAATTCATGAGCCGTGTACACGCTGTTACGTATCTCGAAATCCGTTACCGCGGCGTTACCACTACTCCAGCACTGCCTCAGCCAGCTTCTCCAGGGCAGGAATGGCGTCGTCCCCGGCTCCGCCGAGGCCCGCGACGGCCATGTCGGCTCCGGCCTCCTCCATGCGGTTGATCGTGTCCCTGTCGGAGACGCCGTAGACGCAGATCTGGATGCTCTTGGGGTCGCGGCCGGCCGAGTCGGCCAGCTCGTCCAGCGTAGCCCGGGCTGCCTTGACTTCCTCCGGCGACACGCGCACCGGGAACCAGCCGTCGCCATAGGCCACCACACGGCGGAAAACGTTGCGGGCGTTGCCGCCCAGGAACACGGGCGGGTGAGGCTTCTGCGCCGGCTTGGGGAACACCTTGATGGCCGGGAAGTCGTAGTAGCGCCCGTGATGTTCGGCCTCGTCCTGGGTCCAAAGGGCCTTCATCACCTCGATGGCCTCGCGGGTCTGAGTCCAGCGGTGATCGAAGTCCCCGCCCATGATCTCCGTCTCCTCCCGGAGCCAACCGGCGCCGATCCCGAAGATGAACCGGCCTCCGGAGTGGTGGTCAAGGGCCGCGATCTGCTTGGCCTGCACCAGCGGGCTGTGCTCCGGCACCAGGCAGATGGAGGTTCCCAGCTTGATGCGAGAGGTCGTCGCCGACGCCATCGCCAGGCCGATGAACGGGTCGCCCATGTCGGCCATGAATGGCGGTATCGACCCGTCGGGGGTTCCGCCGTACCTTGAAGTTGTCTCTACCGGTATGACGGGATGCTCCGGCAGCCAGAAGGAGTCGAACCCGACCTCCTCGGCCTTTTGCGCGATCCCCGCCACGTTGGCGGAGTTGCTGTTGAACACTGTGCTGACGCCGACTTTCATGTCTCTTCCTCTTTGCCAAACACTGATTAGACCTGTCTGCCGTGATAGTATCATACGGATATTGGAAAGAGCGGTTGATCCCCTGCATCCGTCTGGGGGTGAGAAGTTAGTATGAATCCCTTACAGTCAATCTCGTCGGTGTTTCGTAACTACATCAACTTCAGCGGACGAGCGCAACGGTCGGAATTCTGGTGGTTCGCCCTGTTCTCCGTCGTTTCACAGGCCGTCTTGAACATTGTCCCCATCCTTGGGTGGATTTACAGCCTGATCTTGTTGTTGCCCTCTCTGGCGGTAACGGCGCGTCGGCTCCACGACACTGGCCGTTCCGCCCTGTGGCTGCTCATTTACCTGGTCATAATCTTGGGGTGGATAGTAGGCATGATCATGATTTTCCTGTTCTTTGCCTCTATTGATGATGATGACGAAATCCAAGACAGGCTGGAATCAAAACTGGAACAAAGACTCTCCGAATTGGAAGTACGGCATATAGTCAATACCTGTGGCGAACTGGATGATGTGGAACTGAGCGAGACAGAACGGGAGGAATGGGATGAAATTTGTGATGTCATCTATGGAGGTTTTTGGGACTCGCTGATATTCCTCCTTATTTGGGGATTGGTCAGCGCTGCCGGAGTCATTACGATACTGATTCTTTGCGCCTTTCCGGGAACCATAGGCCCCAATCGCTACGGTCCTGATCCGTTGCGTCCGGACGGGGGGATGGGCGGCTACGGCGAACCGGGCGATCCATACGCCCAGTCGCCAGCGGCCAGTTACGTTGAACGCACTTACGTCACATCGACCCATGCCGGACGGGGGCGAGAGGTTATATTGCTCGCAGTGCGGCGCAGAGCGACAGCCGGATGCACAGTTCTGTACAGCCTGCGGCGCGGCTGTCTGACGTGACGCTTTCCCCTTCACCCTAACCCGCTCCCTTGAGAGAGGGAATTTTGAGGGAGGGACAAAAGACGTGAGCTTCACCGATTCCATTAAGATCTGCTTTCAGAAGTACGTGGACTTCAACGGGAGGGCATCCCGTTCGGAATACTGGTGGTTCGTACTGCTGACGTTCGTGGTGAGATTGATCCCCGTCATAGGCTGGTTCATCTGGCTGGCGCTGATCCTGCCATCGCTCTCGGTGCAGGTCCGGCGGTTGCACGACATGAACCGCTCGGCGTGGTGGCTTCTCCTCCTGGTCCCGCCCATAACGATCATCGGCGGGCCGGTGCTGTTGATAATGTCCATTTTCCCGGGGACGCCCGGCTACAACCGTTACGGACCCAACCCGCTGGCATCGCAGCCAGGCGCCGACGGCTACGGATTCACCGGGCCGGGCGGCACCTACGCCTCGCGGGACCTCTATACCCCGTACCCGGACGATGTTAGCAACTACGGGGCCATACCGGCCCTGCCTTACGAGCCGGACGAGGAGTCCGAGAGACCCCGCTTCTGCACCCAGTGCGGAATGCAGATGCAGCCCGAGGCGCGGTTCTGCACCGCCTGCGGCGCCGCTGCCGCTTGATCACCCGACGTCTTCCGCACCCTTGGCCAGGGCATCAATCGCTGTCCGGGAGGGCTTGGGTCATGAATCCGGTCCAGGCGATCCTGTTGGGCTTCGAGCCTGTCCCAGAAAACGCCTGTTTCGACCGAAAGGAGTGGTGAGTGCCTTCGGGCGTTGCTAGTAGAGTCGGGTTCGACGGCAGATTACGACTTGATGAGTTTTGCGCGTCCGGGAGGGTCTTGGGATCGCACCGAAATCAGGGCACGGGGCCCGATGTGGGACTATGAGGCGCCAGTACGAAGGTCCCGTCCCGCCATATGCGCCAGAGAGTCCGCAGGTTGAAGGCGATTGCCAAGAGATTCCACTCAGCCGCCACGTTGACCAGGCCCCGCAGCAGGAATCTTCGGGCTCCCATTTGTTCCTTGGTAATTCCGAACACCGGCTCGACCAGTTGCTTTCTCAGCCGATATACCTCTTTCGCCAGGCTGGTGGACATCCAAGCCCGGTGCCGGCGCAGCACATCGTCGTGAGGCCCAATCCACAGACTACGGCCACGCTTGGATTTGGTGCATACCCCGTAGGCTGGACACTGCTGGCAGACGCCTGCGGAAGCGCGGTACTTCCTCATTGGCACTCCTCTTTTGTCTTCGCTGATGCCGATGAAGTGGAGCGTCTGTCCCTGGGGACATTCAAAGCTGTCGCTGGGTTCATCATAGGAGCCTGTCCCAGAAAACGCCTGTTTCGACCGAAAGGAGTGGTGAGTGCCTTCGGGCGTTGCTAGTAGAGTCGGGTTCGACGGCAGATTACGACTTGATGAGTTTTGCGCGTCCGGGAGGGTCTTGGGATCGCACCGAAATCAGGGCACGGGGCCCGATGTGGGACTATGAGGCGCCAGTACGAAGGTCCCGTCCCGCCATATGCGCCAGAGAGTCCGCAGGTTGAAGGCGATTGCCAAGAGATTCCACTCAGCCGCCACGTTGACCAGGCCCCGCAGCAGGAATCTTCGGGCTCCCATTTGTTCCTTGGTAATTCCGAACACCGGCTCGACCAGTTGCTTTCTCAGCCGATATACCTCTTTCGCCAGGCTGGTGGACATCCAAGCCCGGTGCCGGCGCAGCACATCGTCGTGAGGCCCAATCCACAGACTACGGCCACGCTTGGATTTGGTGCATACCCCGTAGGCTGGACACTGCTGGCAGACGCCTGCGGAAGCGCGGTACTTCCTCATTGGCACTCCTCTTTTGTCTTCGCTGATGCCGATGAAGTGGAGCGTCTGTCCCTGGGGACATTCAAAGCTGTCGCTGGGTTCATCATAGGTGAACTGATCTTTGTGATAGGGACTTCTGAGGAACCGTTCCCGCGACTCCGGCACCACCACCTGCTGGCCACGATCCGCGCAATCGGCCAAGTCGCTCCCGGAAAAATACCCAGCATCGGCCAGCGTCATGGGTGTTCTGGTTCCCGTAGCCTCCTCAGCGCGCTCCATCATCGGCACCAACTGATAGTTGTCATTGGGCACAGACACCACGTGCGCGGCGGTGATCAACATGCCCGTGGGTTCCCCGTCCTGCTCCACTGGAGATACCATGGCCTGGGCGTTGTAGGCCGGCACGACGCCGTAGCTGGCCTTCATCAGCCGGGCGTCCTGGTCCGTAAGATTGATGCGCCTGGGCTTCTTTGCACCGGCCAACTCGTCCATCGCCTGCCGCAGGCGCTCTCTCAGCGCTTCCTTGTCGGCCAGTTCTTCAGGCAGATTGACGGCGCTGGCGTCTTCTCCACCTTCGTTCTGGGCTTCCAGATCGGCTATCGCCCGGTCCACCCGGTCTAACAACTGGGCCAGTCTCTCCCCGTCGTAGCTGCGGTGCACCGACGCGCTGGCGGCCATCTTGGTGCCATCCACCGCCTGCACCGCCAGGTCCACCAGCTTCATCGCCACCGCCGTCCGCACCGTGCGCTTGAACAAGCTCCGCATTTCCTGGCGATGGGCCTTGTAGAACCGCCAGAGGGTGTTGTGGTCCGGATGCTGCCATCCTGTCAGCCACAGGTACGGAATCTGGTCTCGACAGGCCGCCTCCAACTTGCGGCAGGAGCGCACTCCCGTCATGAACCCGTAAAGCCACACGCAGAGCAGGGACCTGGGATGGTAGGCCGGGGCTCCCAGCGGGTCCCCGTCTATTTCCACACCCAGCTCCGCCCAACCTTCTCTGCCCAAGGCGTCGACAAACTCGGCGACAAAACGAGCCGGATGGTCCAACGGCAGCAGTTCGTCAAGGGACGGCGGCAACAGCCACATCTGCTCTCGGTCCATATCCCGAAGTGGCATCTTATCGGCACCTCCGTCAGGCTTGACCACAGTCTACACCCCGACTTTTGAGACAGGCTCCATAGGTGAACTGATCTTTGTGATAGGGACTTCTGAGGAACCGTTCCCGCGACTCCGGCACCACCACCTGCTGGCCACGATCCGCGCAATCGGCCAAGTCGCTCCCGGAAAAATACCCAGCATCGGCCAGCGTCATGGGTGTTCTGGTTCCCGTAGCCTCCTCAGCGCGCTCCATCATCGGCACCAACTGATAGTTGTCATTGGGCACAGACACCACGTGCGCGGCGGTGATCAACATGCCCGTGGGTTCCCCGTCCTGCTCCACTGGAGATACCATGGCCTGGGCGTTGTAGGCCGGCACGACGCCGTAGCTGGCCTTCATCAGCCGGGCGTCCTGGTCCGTAAGATTGATGCGCCTGGGCTTCTTTGCACCGGCCAACTCGTCCATCGCCTGCCGCAGGCGCTCTCTCAGCGCTTCCTTGTCGGCCAGTTCTTCAGGCAGATTGACGGCGCTGGCGTCTTCTCCACCTTCGTTCTGGGCTTCCAGATCGGCTATCGCCCGGTCCACCCGGTCTAACAACTGGGCCAGTCTCTCCCCGTCGTAGCTGCGGTGCACCGACGCGCTGGCGGCCATCTTGGTGCCATCCACCGCCTGCACCGCCAGGTCCACCAGCTTCATCGCCACCGCCGTCCGCACCGTGCGCTTGAACAAGCTCCGCATTTCCTGGCGATGGGCCTTGTAGAACCGCCAGAGGGTGTTGTGGTCCGGATGCTGCCATCCTGTCAGCCACAGGTACGGAATCTGGTCTCGACAGGCCGCCTCCAACTTGCGGCAGGAGCGCACTCCCGTCATGAACCCGTAAAGCCACACGCAGAGCAGGGACCTGGGATGGTAGGCCGGGGCTCCCAGCGGGTCCCCGTCTATTTCCACACCCAGCTCCGCCCAACCTTCTCTGCCCAAGGCGTCGACAAACTCGGCGACAAAACGAGCCGGATGGTCCAACGGCAGCAGTTCGTCAAGGGACGGCGGCAACAGCCACATCTGCTCTCGGTCCATATCCCGAAGTGGCATCTTATCGGCACCTCCGTCAGGCTTGACCACAGTCTACACCCCGACTTTTGAGACAGGCTCCTTCCGAAACTACGCCAACTTCGAGGGCCGCGCCACCCGGTCGGAATACTGGTGGTTCTACGGCTTCTTCGTGGCCTTGCTTGTCGCCATATTCGTCGCCAGCCTCGCCTGGTCTCCCACTCTCCTCTCGGTATGGGTGGCCTACATGGTGGTGATGGCCCCTCCCCTGTGCTCCGTTACAGTCCGCAGGCTTCACGACGTGGACAGGTCGGGAAGGCTGGCGTTCCTGGGGTTCGTTCCATTTGCAGGCGGGCCGCGCCTGACAAGGCTGCTTACCAGCCCTGGCACCGTCGGCCCCAATCGCTACGGGCCGGACCCGCTTCGTCCGGGGCTTGGCGGCGACTGGATTCAGCGTCCGGTGGGGCCGCAGGCCAGGGAACAGCACCCCGGCAGCGGTGTCGGACCGGCGGCCAGGCTGGGGTGCTCGCGCTGTGGCTGGGAACAGCAGCCGGGTGCGGTCTTCTGCGGGAACTGCGGCGCAGCCTTGTGATGACGGGGGCTTTCCGTTCTTCGTCTGAACTGTGATTTCCTTGATTCAGTGATTACCATGATTGGGGAATCCGAGGCACCTTGAGCTTACCACCAGCCGCAGCGTACAGCGTATGGATTCCCGCTTTCGCGGGAATGACGGAAAAAGCAGAAGAACGCCCTCACCCTAACCCTCTCCCGGAGGGAGAGGGAACTTATCAGGCACTCTCTGAGGAGGAGGGAACAATCTCCTCACTTCCTCCCCACTTTCGCGGTTGCAGCGATGGGCTATAATCCTCGCGGCAAGGCTCGTTCCGTGCCCCCACCCCTTCGGCAAGCTCAGGACAGGCCTGACCCCCCGTAGGGAGAGGGAACTTCGCCAAAGTTGAGGTAACGTCTTGAAAATCGACCCCAACACCTTCGAGAACTTCTATCGCGTACTGACCGGCGTTGTGGTGCCTCGCCCAATCGCCTTCGTGTCCACCCAGTCGCCGGACGGCATCGACAACCTTGCGCCGTACTCGTTCTTCAACGCCGTGGCCTACGATCCCCCGACGGTGGTGTTTTCGTCATCCCGGCGCGTTCCCCACAAGAGCAAGGACACCCTGCGAAACATCGAGGAGACCGGCGAGTTCGTGGTGAACATAGTCGTCGATGACATCGCGGAGGCGATGAATGCGACCGCAGCCGAGTATCCCGAGGATGTGGACGAGTTCGACATCGCCGGCCTCACCTCAGTCCCCTCCGACCTGGTCAAACCGAAGAGGGTAGCGGAGTCCCCGGTGAACATGGAGTGCCGCCTGAACCAGATCATCGACATTGGTGAAGGCTCCGGAGGGCACGGACTGGTGATCGGCACAATCGTGCTAATGCACATCCGCGACGAGCTGATAAACGGGCACCGGATCAACCACCACCTGATGAAGCCCACGGGCCGCCTTGCCGGAAGCATGTACTGCCATACCGCCGACACCTTCGAACTGGTGCGGCCGGTATACGACCCTGAGCAGAGCATGGCCGCCAACCGCTGAGCTTCAACCCTGCGCGGGGGCAAACGATACAGGGGCGCACGATTGTGCGCCCCTTCGTGTGCCGTCAAAGTTGGCAGAGAGTCAGTACGGGCTGCGAGGACGTTCGGGCGGGTCGTCTTCGCCGGCGCCGGTCTCGACCTCTATCTCGGCGCCGTAAGCCGGGCGTCCCTCGCCCGAATAGTCGGGCTCCGGGGTTTCAGTGTAGCTTCCCGAAGTAACGGGAGAGTCCGGGATGTTCCGGGGATCGGTCTCCGGTGCGGCGACGGGCGCGTCGTCCAGTTCGGTATAACTGCCCGACCTGGTCTCGTTATAGCTTTCAGATGCTGCGGCGGTCTGCGGTTCAGGCGTTGCGGAGAAATCGGACTCGGCTTCCCGTCGCGGCTCCATCTCCAACGACTCTGACGATTCCGCGCCGCTGAAATCCGGGGATTCGGTCATGAATTCGGGATCTCCGCCCCTCTCGAGGATCGCGCCTTCCACGTAAGCCGCGCCCGTCTGCTCGCCGTGATAGCGCGCCAACGCATCCTCGAGGTGGCCGCGGAAAGCCCCCGGGTCGCGCATCTGCAACATCAGGCGGCTGCCGCTGACCATGCGAATGCGGAGCCTCTCGCCCAGAGGCAGCGCGAGGAGTTCCACGTGTGAAATCTCAGCGAATGAAATCACCCGCGAGCGGGGCATTCCGTAGTGTACGACCATCGAATCGCGGAATAGAAGGAACTGTCTGGGCGTCGTCAGCCAACTGTAGCCAGCCATTCCCAGCCCCAGGATGATCAGGAGGGGATTCGTCATGACTATGCCCAGGACTGCGACAACGAGGGAGAATATCAGGGTGAGGTTGAACCGCGATGCGGCCTGGTCCCAGTAGATTGGATTGTCTTGCTGCTGCGCCATGGCGGTATTCTAGCACACGCCGACGCAATGCGCCCCGTTATCGTCGCGTTGTTACAGAGGGGGTTTGGCAGGGCAATCGCGTCCTGTAGTCACAATTCCCCCGGACGATCCGACGCGGGCGACCCTGGAGATAACAGCGTTTCTTTTTGCGAAGATTTCACCCTCTCCCTCTCCCTCAAGGAGGAGGGGATTTGTTCCACAGTTCTCCTGTATCCGGGGTTTTGTGGGCCCTTGGGGAGCTGTTCAGGCAGTTCCTAGCCGGCCAGCGGCTCCATGTCGGCCTCGGCGCGGGCGTCGTTGATGTGGTCGAGAATACGCCGGTGCAGGGGGGCTATCTCGTAGCCGATGTCGGCCAGCATCCGGCTGTTGTCGACCAGGTAGACGTGGGGGACGGTGCGATCGCCGGTGGTGATCCGGGCGTCGGGGATGAAGCTGCGGACGGCGTCGGCCATGTCCTTGATTGTGGCCAGGTTGCCGCCGCTGATGTAGGTGCGGTGGTTCAGCTTCTCCGCCAGGGCGGCGCGGACGAATATCTCTGCGGCGTCCTCGGCGTGGATCATGGGCGACGGCTCGTCCTCGTGGAAGGGCATGGAGATGGGCTGGCCGATGGCCGGCAGGGACACCATCAGCCCGCCGATCATGCCGGTCATGCCGGTGACGCGCCCGTGGCCGAAGACGGTGCAGATTCGGATTCCCCGCAGGTCGAGGCCGTAGAGGTCCGAGTAGCGGCGGGCGGAGAAGTCGTTGACCGACTTGGTCATGCCGTACACGTTGATCGGGTCGTTTACGTCGTCCTCGTTGATGGGGCGCTCGCCGAAGGTGTCCTGCACGCCGTAGACGGCGATGGAGCTGGCGTATACCACGCGCTCGATGCCGGTCCAGCGGGCAGCCTCGAAGACGTTGTTGGTGCCGCCGATGTTTACCTGCATGGCGAAGTGGGGGCGCTCCTCGGTGTCGGGGGGCAGGAGCGCGGCCATGTGGATGATGCGGGTCACGCCGTGGGCGGTGATGGCCTCCATGAGCTGCGGCAACTGGGTGACATCACCACGATACATGGTTATGCGATCGAGGTATTGCGCGAGGTTGCCGCGGGGAGGGGCGAGGTCGAAGCAGACCACCTCCTCGCCGCGCTCCAGCAGCTTGCGGATTATGCGGTTGCCGATGAACCCGGTCCCGCCGGTCACCATTACGGACATCTGAAGTCTCCCCGGCTCCTCCCGAAACGGTGAATCCCGGGAGGAGCTTTGCGAATGAAATTTCGACCATGATAGTTTCGCCCCATGAACCCCGCAATCCCCGGAGAAGCCACAACCCGCGCGTTGACAACTTTGCCGCCGATGGTGTATCTATCTACTGCTAACACGCACCCTACGCAGGGAGCTATCAGGCAGCCGGTGAAGGTCCGGTTCCGGTCTGTGACAGCTTAGGAGGAGGGAAATGCCCGACACATTCTACTGCAGGGTCAGCAACTTCCTGTCCGACCCCAGGGACCGCTTCATTGCGGTGGGGGAATCGTCGGACGAAGTCTTGGCGAAGGTAAAGGACTATCTTAAAAGCGAGGCTGGGGTAGCCCGCTACGGCGCCATCGACGTGGACGACCTGGAAAACAACATCAGGACCTGCATTTTCCAGAGAGGCACGAAGGCCATACACAATCGTGCGCCGGACACCCGTTACTACCACGAGCCGCCGCCCCACGAATAGCCGACGACACTCGGCAGCGCGATTCCCTGACCCCGCATCCCCCGAGCGGGGTCATTTTCGTCACCGAGGGCTGCTCGTTAGCGTCGTCAAATCAATCCGTCATTCCGGCGAAAGCCGGAATCCAGGCGATTTGTGGCGAGAGTCTGTCCGCCTTTCGGCAGACTCAGAGCGTGGTTCTGGATTCCGGCTTTCGCCGGAATGACGGGAAAAGCGAATGCTAGAGGGGACGCTTCGCCGGGATGCCGACGCGCCTGGGGTATCGCTCCGGCGTGACCGCGGTTTTCTCGAAGGCGGCCACTACCCGGTTGTCCATTAGCCCTGGCAGGGCAACAGGGTAGACCCCGGCTTCGCACCCGCCCAACTCAGACAGGGCGAACCGCGCCCCGGCAAGTTCGTCCTCCAGCCCGCCGTGCTTCAGTGCGATGGCGAAGCCGCCTGCGCGGCAGAAAGGGAGGGCGTATTCCAGCAGAAGGGACAGCCGGGCCACTCCACGCACCAAGGCCAGGTCGAAGGACTCGCGCAGCTCAGGCTGTCGGGCCAGCGTTTCCGCCCGGCCCGTATGGACCGTCACGCCCCGCAGCGCCAGGGCGTCAACGATGTGCTCCAGGAACGCAGTCTTCTTGCCCACCGACTCCACGAGATGCAGTTCCAGATCGGGGAAAGCGAGCTTCAGCGGAAGACCCGGGAATCCTGCGCCCGCGCCGATGTCGATGGCCCTCTCATTCCCGGTCAGGCCCTCCCGTTTTCCGTTCGCTCCCTCCTGAAACGGCAGGCAGACGGTCAGGGAGTCCAGAAAGTGCTTCACCTGCGTTTCCTCACGGCCCGTGATGGCCGTGAGGTTGGCGCGCCGGTTCCACTCCGCCAGTTCCCGGTAGTACAGGTCGAACCGGGCGAGCTGGTCTCCCGACAGGCTGATTCCCAGCGCTTCGGCTCCCTCCGACAGGAGGGCCATGCGGTCGTTACAGTCGGATGCCATGCCCCTATTATGGCGTAATTGACACGAAAATTGGCGAGCCGTAGAATTGCCCGTGCTTGGGAAAAATTCGAATGTGCAAGTAGCGGAAGGCGTGAGATGGCGACGAAAGCGTACCTCTTGATCGAGACCTCTGTCGGCAAGACACGGGAGGTGGCCACTACGCTGACCGGCCTGCCGGGAATTGCGACCGTGGACGTGGTTACCGGCCCCTACGACATCATTGCCATGATCAACGCCGATGACATTTCGGTCGTCGGAGACCTGGTGACCGGACACATTCATACGGTCAACGGAGTGGTCCGTACGGTCACCTGCGTGGCAGTGGGCGGCTGACGCCGGCCCGTATACTTCCCTCCACTCTGCTCCAGACCGCCACGGAGTTTTGTTTTGGACTTTAAGTTCACCCCAGAAGACGAGCAATTCCGCCAGGACCTGAGAACCTTTCTCGCCACTGAACTTCCCGGAACATGGGAAGGCGGCGGGCGCTATCCCGAAGAGGATGACTGGGACCTGACCCGCGTGATCCGCCGCAAGATGGCGGACCGGGGCTGGCTGACAATGCACTGGCCCGAGGAATACGGCGGCCAGGGCGCGTCACCGGTGAAGTCGGCCATCTTCAACGAGGAGATCGCCTACCTGCGAGCGCCGGGGCGGGACATTTTCGGCGTGCGGATGCTCGGTCCGACTCTGATGATCCACGGCTCGGAGGAGCAGAAGCGCACGCACCTGCCGCCCGTGGCGCGCGGCGAGGTGCAGTGGTGCCAGGGATACAGTGAGCCGGAGTCCGGTTCCGACTTGGCGTCGCTGAGCACACGCGCCGTACGCGACGGGGACGACCTGGTGATCAACGGCGGCAAGATCTGGACGACGCTTGCCCACCGGGCCGACTGGATCATGCTGCTCACCCGGACCGACCCGGACGCCCCCAAGCACCGCGGCATCAGCTTTGTGCTGGTGGACATGAAGTCGCCGGGAGTGACCGTCCGGCCGATCATCAACATGGCCGGCGGGCACGAGTTCAACCAGGTGCTGTTCGACAATGTCCGCGTGCCCCGGGCCAACGTGGTCGGCGAGGAAGACCGGGGCTGGTACGTAGCGGTGACGCTGCTGGACTTCGAGCGCTCCGGCATCGACTACTCGGCCAATGCGAGACGGCTGCTGGACGATGTTCGCGAGTACGCCACGGAGACGAAGCGCAACGGCCAGGCCGTCATGGACGTGCCGTGGGTGCGAAGCTTGATGGCGGACCGGTACATCGAGTGCGAAGTGGCGCGCCTGATCGCCTACAACGTGGCCTACATGCAGGGACAGGGCCTGGTGCCCACGCGCGAGGCCTCGATGAGCAAGGTGTTCGGCAGCGAGACGGTGCGGCGGGTGACCGAGGCGGCGATGGACGTGCTCGGACTGTACGGAACGCTGGGCCGGGAGGAGAAGTGGGCGCCGCTGCGAGGCCGGGTGCAGGAGCACTGGATGCTGAGCTTCTCGGGCACCATCGCGGCGGGCACTTCCGAAGTGCAGCGGAACATCATCGCGAGCCGGGGCCTGGGGTTGCCGCGCGGTTAGCGAGGCCCGGTACTCCCGATACTATCCCCCGGACGAATTTGAGCGCGATGGAGCCTGTCTCACCGCGCTCATTTCTTTTGAGGATAGTGGGTGTCTCCGAAGTCCCTTCCCCCTTGAGGGGGAAGGCTAGGATGGGGGTGGACTCCGGGGGTATATATACCGCCTGCTTCCAGGAAACGCCCTCACCCTACCCCTCTCCCAGAGGGAGAGGGAACTTTGGGAACACCTGCTAGGCCGCGAAGTATGTTGATTCACCCAGGTCCCCCCGCCTGCACGGTGGCCTCGCGGCAGCGCTGCATAATGCGGAAGACGGTCCGCCTGGTGACCGAGAACCGCTCCGCGGTCTCCTCGATGGTGAGAGATTCCTGCTGCATCACCTGGAGCATACGGAAGTCCTTGGCCAGTTTTTGGTTGCGCTGAAACCACACGGGGTCGTCGTACCTGCACCTGGGAAGCGGGCAGTCCAGGCACGAGTCGGAAACCACGCACCCGTTGTCTTCATAATGGTAGAATTCCGAGGCGTCTTCCGGGGCGGTCCGTCCGAAACTGGAAGGAACTGATTCGGGGCGCGAAGCCAACAGCGTTACCATAATGGTCTCCCAAACACCTGTTCTATCAATCTAAGCCTAATGTAGAACATGCGTGCATGGAGTGTCAACGCATTTTCGAGCAAATTTGAGAGAAATGTTCTAGTTGGCTATCTCAAGACTCAAGAGGGGTGAGTTGCCTTCCCAATGTTCTCTCTGCCCGCCCTCTCACCCCCACCCTAGCCCTCCCCCATCAAGGGGGAGGGGATTCCTGGAGCGGAGGACTGATGACCGAGTACGAAACGATGACCTATGAGCGCAAGGACAGGATCGCCTACATTATGTTCAACCGCCCGCAGTCGCTGAACGCCGTGAACCGGCAGTTCGAGGAGGACCTGCACGAGGCGCTGCTGGAATTCGACACGGACGACGAGGCGTGGGTCGGCATAATCCACGGCGCGGGCCGCGCTTTCTGCGCCGGAGCGGACATCAAGCAACGGTTCGTGGAGATGACGCCGCAGGAAAGCGCTCGTCGCGAGCGTGGACCCAACCCGGAGGGCTACCTGGGCCGCACGGTCAACTGGAAGCCGGTCATCGCTGCGGTGCACGGCTACGCGCTGGGCGCGGGCATCGTCATCGCTGCCGAGTGCGACATGATCGTGGCCTCGGAGGACGCCAAATTCGGCATCTCGGAAACAAAGCGGGGGCTGGCAGGAGGCAGGATATGGGCGAAGGTCAACGCTTTCATGCCGTCCAAAATTGCCAGCGAGATGGTGATTACCGGCGAGCCGGTGGAGGCGGCGGAGCTTTACCGCCTGGGCCTGATCAACCGCCTGGTGCCGAACGGGTTCCACCTGTCCGCTGCCGAAGGGCTGGCTGAGAAGGTGCTGAAGACGCCTCCGCTGTCGGCCCGCGTGGGCGTGAAGCTGACCCGGCGGCAGTGGGTGCAGACCGGCGCCGAGGCCGACATGCAAACCCTGCCTCTGAAACTGCACCTGAGCGAGGACTTCAAGGAGGCCAGCCGCTCTTTCGTGGAGAAGCGGTCCCCTGAGTACAAGGCGCGATAGCCGAAACAAAAGTGCCTTCCTCCGCTCTCGGCGGGTGAAGGGCAAAAAGTTCCCTCCCCCAGCGGGGGAGGGTCAGGGTGGGGGAGATATCCACGGCGAAACTACCGCACGTCAGCCCTCGGCTTCCACCTGTTGCATCCCGTATGGCGATTTGCCGATGACCATGCCATTGTCCAACTCTACTACCGCCTTCAGGTTGCGGAAGAACAGGAAGGAACGCAGGTCGATCTGAAGACTGACGACGTGCCGGGACAGCTCGGGGAGGGTCAGTACATCTACACCATTCAAGTTATGGGTCTCGTACTCGGCGAGATCGCGGCGGTGCACCCTGGTATCGACCGATACCTCAACGGCGCAGCCGGCTCAAGAGGAGTGCTGGAGCAGGTCGACCGCGATCCGGCCACCTTTGCCCTGGATGTGTTCGGCGGCACTCTGGCTGAGGTTGATTTCCATCACGACACTCCCTTCATGTTAGTTGTGAGACCGCGGTTCGCGCCTGGGCGCCCTTCAGAAGCAGCGAGTTGATGGCCTGGACGCTGGACGGGTGGACCGGACGGCGCCGTTGCAGGCGCAGGGCTGACTCCCGGCAAAGGAACTCCAGCACGGCCTGGCTGAGGCTCTCGTTGGCGATGTGGCGCAGCTCGTGCTGGTAGGGGTACGACTTTATCTTGCGCGGCTCCAGCTTGTCGGCGATGAATACCAGCAGTCCCAGGGGCGTCATGTTGGCGCTGCCGGTGGTGTGGTATCGCACGGCGGCCAGTATCTCCTCATCGACCACGCCGTCATCGTGGCGCAGCAACTCGGCTCCCACCGGCCCGTGAAGCGTCACCGGCGCCCTCCTCTCGATGTCCAGGACAGACATCTCGAAGCGCTCGGCCTGCCTGAGAATCTCCGACTTCTTGGCGGCCCGCGCCACGTCGTGGCCGAGGATGGCAAGCTCGGCCCGTTCCTCGTCGATCCCGTGGCGCGACGCAAGTTCAAGCCCCACGTCCCGCGTACGGAAGATGTGGGCCTTCAGCTTGTCCGGCAGCGACGCGAACCTCTCCGCGAACCTCTCGTTGGCTCCTTCGACAAGCTCAGGATGAAGGAACGGGCTGGGGGTCATCCCATGTCACTCAACTGCCTGCCGCCCATCAGGTGTACGTGGGGATGAGCGATTGTCTGCTGGGCGTCCGGCCCTTGGTTCAGCGTGAGCCGGTAGCCGCTCAACGTTACATTCTCGCGCCTCGCCATCTCCTCGGCGACGACGAACAGGTGGCCCATGATGGGCACCTGCCCCGGCCCCACGTAGGCCAGCGATGCGATGTGCATGTTGGGGATGACCAGCAGGTGCACCGGCGCCTTGGGATTGATGTCCCTGACGACGAAGCACCTTTCGTCCCGGTAGAGCACATCCGGGTTGGCGGAATCACGGGCGATTCCGCAGAAGATGCAGGGGTTGGTGGCGGTTGTCATGGACGGTTCACGTTCCTTCTTCTGATGGGGTATCGTGCGGCGGACGCTGACCGGTCAACCGCTCCAGCCGCCTTCGCTGGGCGCGAGTCTCAACGGCGAAGGATGAAGGCATTTGAGGGCTGACTGATTCAAGCTCAGACAGGTATTCCTTTATCCTGCCGACTGCATACTCGACGCCTTCTTCCGACTCCCAGTTCTCGTAGAAATTCTGGTGCATGGACTTGGCGGACTGGAACATGTCCCGCAGGTCTGGGCGGCCTAATTCTTCCACTACCTGGTTGGAAATGTCGTACAGCAAAGAATGCGACTGGTGTTGCCATCCTCGCTGCTCAGCGATGGACTTCAGAGCGCAGGCAGCCGCTCCCCACGACTTCTCAGACGCCTGAACAAGGTCACCCTGCCGCAGGTAGTCCTCCGCGCGAGCCATAAAGTCCCGGCTCATGGCGTTGTATTTGTCTCTGGTTGTCGCCATGTCTGAACAGTCTCTTAGCCTATACTTCGACGATGTTGGCCAGCTAGTCGCCGGCGATGCTGGCCATCGCCAGTTCCTTGTGATAGTTGGAGTCGCCGTAGCCCAGCTCCTGGACCTTGGCCCGGCGGGTGTACAGTTGCAGGTCGTGTTCCTTGGTGAAGCCGATGGCGCCGTGGCACTGGTGGGCAGTGGCGCATACCCGGCGGTAGGCTTGGCTGATCCACGCCTTGGCAATGGAGATTTCCCGCTCCGCGGGCATACCCTCGGCCAGCATCCACGCGGCCTGGTAGGCGACCCCGCGGCATCCCTCGACGTCGGTGGCCATCTGCGCGCAGTGGTGCTGGACAGCCTGGAAGCTGCCCACGGCGCGCCCGAACTGGGTGCGCTGCTTGACGTACTCGACGGTCATGTCGAGCACGGCGGTGGCGCCGCCCAGCATCAGGATGCACTGGCCGGCGATGGCCCTCTGCAGAGCGCGCTGGGCGATGGGCCAGCCGCCATTGACCTCGCCGAGGACGGCGCTGGCCGGCAGGCGAACGTTGTCGAGCGTTACCTCGAACTGCCGCTCGTCGCCGATGGTGTTGATGGGCGCTACCGACAGCCCTTCCATCCTGGCGGGTACGAGGAAGAGCGTGATGCCGTCTTCGGCGCTGCCGCTGCCCGTGCGGGCCGCCACGATAATGACATCGGCGACGTGAGCGTCGGGCACGAAGAGCTTGGCGCCGTTCAGCGCATAGCCGCTGCCGTCGGCGGAGGCGGTGGTTTCCACGCCCCATGCCTCGTAGGTGGCGGAGGCCTCGGTCAGGGCCAGGGTCATCAGGCCCGAGCCGTCGCAGACGCGGCTCAGCAGGTCGTCCTTCTGGGCGTCGCTTCCAGCGTCAAGGACGGTGAGACCGCCGAGCACGACGGTGGAGAAATACGGGCTGGGGGCGAGAGAGCGCCCCATTTCCTCCAGCAACACAGCGAGGTCGAGGAAATCGCCGCCGGTGCCGCCGTACACCTCGGGAAATGGAACGCCGGCCCAGCCGAGGCTGGACATCTGCCGCCAGAGCTCGTCGGGGTAGCCGCGCTCGTCCTCTTCCATTTCTCGCACCAACGTGGTGGGGCACTCACGCGACAGGAATTCCTGTGCGCTGGTTTTCAACATCTGCTGGATTTCAGTCAGGCCCATGTCCATGGCGTGTAACTCCGGAGTTGGTTGCGCTGAACGCCCCGGCTGTTGTCATCCGCCGAGGCGTTGCCAGTATAGTCGATGCTCTATAGAGGCTCAACAAGAGTATTTTCCAAGGGGCAAATCAGCGAGGTACGTTACCGTTGCCAAATCGTGCCATCGGTAATACAGGGGTCAGGCGTTCGTTTACCGAGTCGGTAGCCAGGTGCGCCGCTTCGAGAGTTGTGGCTCCGAGCAGTGGACTACTCCCTGGCGCAGAGAAAATTACGGGGGCAATTACCTCCATCCCTTCCAACACAAAAGTGGCATAGCCAAAAGGCAAGTTGACTATCCTGTCATCCGCAAATGCAAATCCGCGAGTTTCTGTTGGCTGGACATTGACACTTTCCAGCACATCTTCAGGTATGAAGCTGTGAACTGATCCAGTGTCAGCCAGTGCTTCTACTTCAGCAAAAGCGGTCTTCTCCAGGTCGCCCACTCTTAGAGGAACGCTGAAAGTCCCCATCTTCCTACACTTCCTGAACGATCTCCACCGGGGTGTTGCGGGCCACGATGATCTCCATGACCTCGTCGCTGTCGTTGACCGGCTGGTGGACAGCCTCGGCTGGAACGTAGATGAAGTCGCCAGGGGCGATGGGCAGCGGGTTGTCCAGCTTGTCGCCCACGACGAAGCGCCCGTGGCCCTTGACCACGTAGATGGCGGACTCGCAGTTGACGTGATAGTGCGGGCTGGAGGCGCAGTGCGGCGGAATGGTTGCGATGGCCAAGTGTATGCCGGTTGAGCCGGTCAGGGCCTCGGACACGCCGGCCAGCCGGGTCATGGCGCCGGACTGGATCTCAACCTCCAGGCCGTCGGGATGGACTACTTTGCATTCCGCCATTCGTGTCTCCTTTTCCGTTCGCGATTCGGTAATGCGGCGTCATCGCTGTTCGGCGGAGCGCCCTCACCACAACCCCCTCCCGAAGGGAGAGGGAATTGGCCGTCAGATGCTGCGCACGAAAGCGCCGAGCCTTTCTATCGCCTTGTTGATGTTTTCCTGGGAGTTCGCGTAGGACAAGCGCACATAACCGTCGCCGTATTGACCGAATGCCGAGCCCGAGAGCAGGGCCACCCCGGCTTCCTGCATCGCCCGGTCTTCGAACTCCCGGCTGGATAGCCCGGTATCCTCGATGCTGGGGAAGGCGTAGAAGGCTCCCTCCGGCTCGGGGCAGCGGATGCCCGGAATGCTGCGCAGTCCGTCGGTGATGAGACGGCGCCGGGCGGCGAACTCGGCGGTCATAGCTTCGACCTGATCCTTCGGGCCTTCGAGGGCGGCGATACCCGCCTTCTGGGTGAAGGTGGCAGCACAGGACACGCTGTTGACCGCCAGCCGGACCACGTGGGGCACCAGCTCGGGGGGCATGATGCCGTAGCCCAGCCGCCAGCCGGTCATGGCGTAGCTCTTGGAGAATCCGTCGAGGATGATGGTCCGTTCCTCCATTCCCGGTATGGAAGCGATGCTGAAGTGCTCGCCGGTATAGAGGATGTCCTTATATATCTCGTCAGCCATTACATACAGGTTGGTATGCTGCATCACCAGGTCGGCGATGGTGCGCAGCTCTCCCTCCGAGAGGGCGGAGCCGCAGGGGTTCTCCGGCGTGTTCAGGATGATGAGCCGGGTCTTGTCGGTGATCTGGGACGCCAGCTGGTCCAGGTCCGGGTGGTAGCTCTTGGACTCCAGAAGCTGCATCGGCACGGGGGTGCAGCCGGTGAAGCGGATCATCGACTCGTAAATCGGGAAGCCGGGGTTGGGGTATATGACCTCGACACCCGGCTCGCCCAGAGCCAGCAGCACGTAGAACATGATGGGCTTTGCGCCGGGCGTGACCACCACGTTGTCCGGCTCGGTGTTGGTCCCGCGCACTTCGCGGCTGTTGTTGGCGATGGCCTGGCGCAGTTCCGGCAGCCCGGCGGTGGGGCCGTAGTGGGTGAAGCCGTCGCTGATCGCCGCCATTCCGGCCTCGATGATGTGCCGGGGCGTGTCGAAGTCGGGCTCGCCTATCTCCAGGTGGATGATTTCGCGTCCCTCGGCTTCCAGGGCGCGGGCCTTGGCCAGTACCTCGAAGGCGCTCTCGGTCCCCAGGTCATGCATTCGTGTGGCGACGGTCATGTATCCTCCGGTATCCAGTCACCCCCTCTCCCTTGAGGGATAGGGTTGGGGTGAGGGTGAAATTCGTGGATTTATGCGAAGAAACCACTTGCAGTGCAGTTACTCCGGCTGGGCCTGGTTCTGGGTGCGTACGGGCAGGCCGTAGATGCCGATGAATCCGGCGGCGGCGGCGTGGTCGAACTGGTCCTGCCGGTCGTAGGTGGCGAGGCCGTAGTTGTACAGCGCCCGCTCTGCCTGGCGGCCGACTACGGTGCAGGTACCCTTGTGCAGCCGCAGCCGTACCTCGCCGGTGACATGGCGCTGGGTGCTCTGGACGTACGCATCCAGATCGGCGCGGTGGGAGGTGTACCACAGGCCGTTGTAGATCACGTCGGAGTATTCCTGGGCGATGCGGGCCTTGGTGCGGGCCTGCTCCTTGCTCAGGGTCATGGTCTCAAGCCCCTTGTGGGCTGCGTGAAGGATGACGGCGGCAGGGCACTCGTAGATTTCCCGGGACTTGATGCCGACGAGGCGGTTCTCCACGTGGTCGACGCGGCCAACCCCGTGCTCGCCGCCCACGGCGTTCAGGTGGCCGATCAGGTCGACGCCGCCCATAGACTCGCCGTTGACGGCTGTGGGCATTCCGCGCTCGAAGCTGATTTCGAGGTACATTGGCTCATCGGGCGCCTCGGTCACCGGCCTGGTCCACAGGTAGGCGTCCTCGGGCGGTTCCAGCCACGGGTCTTCCAGCTCGCCGGCCTCGATGCTGCGGCCCCACAGGTTCTCGTCGGTAGAGAAACGGCTGGCGCGGGTGTTGATGGGCAGGTTTCGCGCCAAGCCGTACTCGATCTCGTCGTCGCGGCTCATGCCCCAGTCCCGGATCGGGGCGATGACCTGGAGGCCGGGGTCGAGGGCCATGACGCCGACCTCGATGCGCACCTGGTCGTTGCCCTTCCCGGTGCAGCCGTGGGCCACGGCGTATGCGCCATGCTCCCGCGCCGCTTCAACCAAGCAGCGGGCAATCAGCGGGCGGCCCAGGGCGGTGGCGAGGGGGTACTGCTCCTCGTAGACCGTGCCCGCCTGGAGGCTGGGGTAGAGAAACTCGTCAACCAGCGCCTGGCGTCCGTCAACGATCACCGCCTCGACTGCGCCGATGGAGAGGGCGCGCTGACGCACGGTATCCAGGTCGACCATGCCGAGGTCAACGGTGAGAGTTACGATGTCGGCGCCGTACTTCTCCTTGAGCCACGGCACGGCTACAGTGGTGTCCAGCCCGCCGCTGTACGCAAGAACGATTCTGTCGTTTGGCATTAGTTCAGTAGCTCCGGTGAGTTAGGTTATAGAGCTGCAAGGAAGTCCCCGATTTGCACCTCGGCCTGCTTGAGAATATCCAGGATGAATTGGCGGCGCAATTCTCTTGAGCTGTGATCCGGGACCGAGGCAAAACGACCATCCGGATGCCGAAGCCTGATGTGGCTGCCTCTCTGACGTACGAACTCAAACCCCAAACGTTGCAGAGCTCGGACAATCTCGTTAGCGCGGAGCGCTGGAATCCGGGACATTGGGTTAGACGGCCACCCTTTGGACCCCGAAGAAGCAGGGATTCATGGCTTCCTCTCCACCTTCCAGACACAGGCTTATAACCTCTTCCATGTTTGACATCAATTCCTCAAGGGTTAAGCCGTGGCTCAAGCATCCTTTGAGTTCCGGGGCTATGCCGATATATCCGCCTTCTCCATCATCCTTGACCAACACGTAGAAATTTCCGTCCGTCGCCTGGGTTTCGCAAACAACCCGGATCTTGTATACCCCGCTGATTTCGGAAAGGTTGTCCTGATTGTCATTTCGGAGGCAAGACTCAATAGTCTTGTGCATATTCGACATGAGTTCGTCTAGGGTTTTGCCGCGACTCCTGCACGAAAAGAATCGCGCAGCGTCGCCCACAAATCCCCCATTGCCATCCCTTTCGACCAGAAAGTAGAACTCGCGCTTGGTCATACCCTTCCCCGCGAAACCCCAGTTGGGGTGAAATCGCCTACTCCTGACGGATTGCAGGGGCGCACGGTTGCGCGCCCCCACATCGGACTCCCCCGGAAAACGAGAACCGGCTAGATCTTGGACAGGGCGGTGCTCAGACGCTCGGCGGCTTCGTCGATTTCCTCCCGGCTGACCGTCAGCGGCGGCATGAACCGGACGGTGTTGGGCCGCGGCCCGTTGAGCAGCAGACCGGCCTCGTTGGCGTTGCTCAGGACCTGGGGCGAAATCGTGTCCTCGAAGTCCATTGCGGCCAGCAGGCCCTTGCCACGCACCTCGGAGACGAACGAGAAGCGGTCCTTGACCTCGTTCAGTCGGCCCAGCAGGTAGGGTTCCATCTCCTTCACGTGACCAGGGATGTCGTTCTCGATCAGGAACTTGGTGCCGGCGTAGCCCGCAGCGGTGGTCAGGGCGTTGCCGCCGAAGGTGGAGCCGTGATCGCCGGGGACCAGGGCCTGGCAGTGAGCCTTGGACAGGAAGGCGCCGATGGGCACGCCGTAGCCGAGGCCCTTGGCCAGGGTCATCACGTCGGGCTCTGCGCCGTACTCCTCGTATCCAAAGAGGCTGCCCAGGCGACCCATGCCGGTCTGGACCTCGTCCAGGATCAGCAGGATGCCCTGGCTGTCGCACCACTGGCGCAGCCGCTGCAGGTAGTCATCGTCGGGGATGATGACCCCGGCCTCGCCCTGCACCGGCTCCACCATGACCGCGGCGGTGCGTTCGGTGGTGGCGCTGATCACGGCCTCGACGTCGTTGTAGTCGACGTGAACGAAGCCGGGCAACAGGGGAGCGAAGTTCTCCTGGTAGTGGGGTTGCCCGGTGGCGGCCACGGTTGCCTGGGTGCGTCCGTGGAAGGAGTTGAAGGCGGTGATGATCTCGTAGGCGCCATCGCGCTGCGTCTTGCCGTAGCGCCGGGCCAGCTTCATCGCGCCCTCGACGGCCTCTGCGCCGCTGTTGCCGAAGAACACCAGGTCGAGGCAACTGTTCTCGATGAGCATCTCGGCGAGCTGGAGCTGGGGCACAGTGTAGAACTGGTTGGAGGTCTGTATCAGGGTGCCGGCCTGCTCGGCGATGGCCTGGGTGATGGCGGGGTGGCTGTGGCCCAACTGGTTGACGGCCCAGCCGGCGACGAAGTCCAGGTACTGCTTGCCGTCGGCGTCCCAGACTTCGGTGCCCTCGCCGCGGACGATGACCACCGGCTGGCGGCGCACGGTCTGGGCGTAGTATTTCTTCTCAACGTCGATCCAGTCGCTGCTGATGCTCATGGCGAGTCCTCTTCTTCAAATTGCCTTTAGATTGCCGATTGATTATCGCACACACGCCGGAATCTTTCACACGGCGGGCCGCTCAACAGGGCTATCTCAAAGTAACCGTGCCGGGCAGTGAGGCGAGTCCAGAGCCTGCAACCTGCCTGATTTTCGGATGCAATCTGCCCGGTTCGGCCACTGGATTCCGGCTTTCGCCGGAATGACGGACATTAACCCGCTCATACGCGATTGCCCTGCCCCACGTCTTCTCTTTCGTTGCATTCCGTTTCACCCCAATGATAGAGTAGCCTTTGCGATTTCTACTACGAATTCGGGACTTTTGTGTATCAATACGGACTTATAGGCGACATGTCTTCGGCGGCGCTCGTCGGAATCGACGGGTCCATCGACTGGTGCTGTCTGCCGCGCTTCGACTCGCCCAGTGTTTTTGCCGCGATACTCGACCAGGACATTGGCGGGCGCTTTCGCATCTCTCCCGCCGGTACCGTAACAGACGCCACCCAGGAATATCTGAAAGACAACAATATACTGGAGACCACCTTCAGGACCGAAACCGGAGTGGTGTCCATTACCGACTTCATGCCCATCCCCGACGATGACGAAGACGGCAGCCCGGACATAGAACCCAACAACCCGCCGGAGATACATCGCATCGTATCGTGTGTCTCCGGGAAGGTCGCCATGCGCTGCGTGTTCCAGCCGCGCCACAACTACGCGCAGGAGGTCCCCACATTCCGGCCTGTCGGCGGTACCGGAAACGCGGTGGGGGCTCACGGCGGACGCCAGACGCTGACCCTTCTGGCCACCGTGCCCTTGGGCTGCGACCGGCGGGGGGTCGATTGCGGCTTCGAGTTGTCCCAGGGAGAGACCGCCACCTTCGTGATGGCCTACGGCAGCGGCAGGCCCGTCAGCATCGAGCAGTACGAGACAAAGGCCAAGCTGGAGCAGACCCGGGAGTACTGGGCATCCCTCGTAGCCGGAATAGAGTACGAGGGACTCTGGCGCACTCACATCATACGTTCCTTCCTCGTGCTGCACCTGATGATGTACCGCCGCACGGGAGCGATAGTGGCCGCGCCGACCGCCAGCCTGCCCGAGACCATCGGCGGTTCCCGCAACTGGGACTACCGCTATTCGTGGCTTCGAGACACCAGCTTCACTGTCGATGCGCTCTACCGGCTTGGCGACGTCTACGGGGCCGACCGGTACATCAACTGGCTTCTCGAGCAGTGCCAACTGCACCAGCGCCGGACGCGCATCGTCTACGGGATCGCGCCGGAGTCATCCCTGAAGGAGTACACCCTCGACCACCTGAGCGGATACGAGAACTCCAGGCCCGTGCGCGTCGGCAACGCCGCTGCCGACCACCTGCAGATGGACGTTTTCGGGGAGGTCATCCTCTCCATTCACTCCCTGCTGCTGCTTCATGGCGCAATTCCCGACGCGGCCTGGGAGCTGGTGGAAAGGCTGGCCGAAACCGTGATGCGAACCTGGAAGCGGAAGGACCGCGGCGTCTGGGAGGTGCGCGGAGAGCAGCAGCACTTCGTGTACTCCAAGGTCATGTGCTGGGCCGCCCTCGACTATGCCGCCTACATCGCCGCCGCCACGGGACACCGGCAGCTTTACCGGCGCTGGTCCCTGGCCGCCGACAACATCAAGACCGAGATACTGGACGAGGGCTGGAGCACGTCCAAGGGGGCCTTCCGGCAACGATACGGCAGCGAGACGCTGGACGCCTCCAACCTGGCGATCCCGTTCATGGGGATGGTGCCCAGAGACCACCCCTGCATCCGCCAGAACGTCGACGCGATAGAACGGGAACTCACCGACGGCGCCCTGGTATGGCGCTACCTCCCCGAGGAGACGGACGACGGCCTGGGGGGGCAGCCGGAGGGGTCATTCACCCTGCTCAGTTTCTGGCTGATCGGAAACCTGATCTACACCGGCCAGAACGACCGCGCCTTCGACTATCTGCACGAGGTGATCGTCAAGCAGGCCAACCACCTCGGCCTGTTCGCCGAGATGTACGACAAGGGCACCGGGCGACAGCTGGGCAATTTCCCGCAGGCCTATTCGCACATCGGCCTGATACACTCGGCCCTCAACCTCTCCGGTTATATCGTCGAGACCCCCACCAGGCTGGCCCAACGGGCCCATTGCTAGCCCTCGCCCGGCAGGTTGCACACATCCAGCGCTGTCAGGGCAAGCACTCTTGCCACCTGCTCCATGTCGCTGATGCGGCTGAACTCGTCCGGTATGGACTCCGACTCCGAACCGCCGCCCGGGCCGTAGAGCAGGCATGGAACGCCCGCCGCCCACAGGTGGCAGGTGTCGTCTCCCGTGTAGGAGCCGGGCAGCACCGTGCCCACGCCGTCCGGCTCCCGTCCGGTGACCGTCCTGTACTGCCGCAGCACGCAGTCCAGGATGTACTCGTCTTTGGGCAGGTCGAAGGGTTCCATGACCACTGTGAACACCCGGTGCTTGGGGTCGGGAGGCATCTCGATTTCGTACTCGAAGTCCGGGTCCGCGTCCTTGATGCGGTCCAAGGCCCGCTCGATGTCCGCCTTGACCGACGCGGAGGTCATCCCCGGCAGGAACCGCACATCCACCAGCACGGTGCAGAAGTCGGACACGAAGTTCGGCCCCCGGAGATCGTAGTCCCGTCCTCTGCCCCCGATGATCGCGCCGACGTTGATCCTGGGCAGGCCGGGCAGGTCGTCCCGCGGCGTGTAGGTGAACTCGACCCCGTCTATGGCGGGGACGGCCTTGCACATCTTGGCGATGGCGTCTACGCCCTCCTCCTTGCGGCTGATGTGGCGGGAGTTCCCCAGCACGTGCACGGCCATTTCCAGCACGCCGGCGTGCACCGTGAGGACGTTGTTGGCCCCGAAGGGCTCCGGCACCACGGCCATGTCGGTCAGGGGCCCGTTCCGGCACAGGTAGGTGGTTCCCACGCCGCCCTGCAACTCTCCGACCACGCAGGCCAGCACCAGGTCGCCCTGCAGCTCGGTACCCGATTTTCGGACAGCCTCGGCGGCGGTGATCATGGATGAGACGCCGCTCTTCATGTTGCGGATGCCGCCACCGAATATCCGGTCGCCTTCGACGCTGGGCGCCCACGGGTCGCGCTTCCAGCCCATAGCCAGGGGGTCGATGTCGATGTGGCCGTTGAACATGAGGGATTTCCCGCCGCCGCTGCCCCTGAGCCTGGCAACGGTCTGGAACCTGCCCGGCTCGACCTCCTGCAGATCGACTTCGTAGCCACGTTGGGACAGGTATTCACCGAGGAAGCGGGCCACGTCGCTCTCCTCGGTCTTGAAGCTGGGAATCCTGATCAGGTCCTGGGCCAAGCGCAGCATTTCGTCCCGGTCCACATGGTCCAGGAGCTTTTGGACTGCCTGTTCGTTCATGGCCAACCTCTCGATTGCATGGCGTTAACGGGGAGGCGCTCTCACTCGTCTCCCCCGGAGGGAGAGGGATCACAGTTGCGAGGATTTCACCCCCCACCCTGACCCTCCCCCTGAGGGGGAGGGGATTTTGAGGGACGGGAGTGGGAAATTGTTGCCTGATCTCTAGCGGTCGAAGCCCACCTGCCAGTAGCGTTTGCCCTCGCTGCGGATGACTTTCCCGAAGCCGGGGGCGGGGAAGTGGCACGAGACAACACGGGTCCCCTTGGCCTCGGTATCGGCCAGCATCTTCCGGCGGGTGTCCGTTGCGACGGGCCAGTCGAAGTCGAAGTGGCAGTTCCAGTCGTCCTCGGTGACCTGCGCCGGGTGGACGAACACGTCGCCCTGGATCAGCGCCTCCTCGCCCTGCGACGCCACCAGGATGCTCATGTGCCCCGGCGTGTGCCCGGGGGTGTGCAGCGCCCTGACCTCCGGGGTGAGGTCGGTGTCTGCGGTGAGGGTGTCGAGCATACCCCAGCGCGCGATGGACTCCACGCAACGGTCCACGAATGGGAACGTGGAAGCGGCCTGGATGTCGGCCCTGCGGAAGTGGTCCAGGTCTGCCTGGTGGCACACGTAGCGCGCATTGGGGAAGGCGGGCGAGAGGCTGTCGTCCGGCCCCACCACGTTCCAGCCCACGTGGTCGGAATGCAGGTGGGATATGAAGACAGTATCGACCTCCTCCGGCCTTACGCCCTTTCCGGTCAGATCGTCCATCAGCTCGCCGCGGCGGCCGCCGATGGCTTCGATGGGGCCTTCGCCGTAGCCGGTGTCGATCAGGATGGTCCTGTCCTGCGAGCGGATGAGGTAGCACCCGATTTCGATGAGCATGTGGTCCTGCTCGAAGGCGTCCGGGTATCGCTCCTTGTACGGCTCCCAGGCTTCGGCTGGCGCGCCCGGGAACAGCTGGGTCAGAGGCATCGAGAACGGCAGATTCATATCCGATAGCGCGACTATCTCCGCGTTCCCGATCTTCAGGGTGAAGTCGGACATTTCCCCTCCTGCTGACGGCCCTTCGACAGGCTCAGGGTGGCTATGGCCAGAGATTCTATGGACTGCGGCTATCGTGGTCAATCGAATCTACTTGAAAATCCGTAATAGCTATCGCAGGTGACGAATATTGTCGATGGAGTCCCCTATTACTGACTCGTGAATGAATTGGTAAACAATACCGTCATTCCGGCGAAAGCCGGAATCCAGAAAACGCCAGGCACAGAGAGCGTAGCCGGAGGACAACCTCCCTGGATTCCGGCTTTCGCCGGAATGACGGGTTACTGACCCGGAATGTTTACTAATCAATTCACCCATCGGTAAGGGCCTGGAATTGCAGAACAACGGGAAAGTATGGCGCAGGAGCCGGATAGGCCGTAACATGGCGTCGGGAAGCGTCTCTCGCGTTGGGGATGCGTTTCTCTCCGGAGTTCACCCCCATCCCTTCGGCAAGCTCAGGACAGGCTCTAACCTTGGAAACACCCTCTAAGCGGAGGCGGCATGGCACAGGTCTTTGACGGCATCACCGTCCTCGATTTCACCAGCGGCCGGGCTGGCGGCGTCGCCACGATGGTGATGTCCGACTTCGGCGCCGAGGTCATCAAGGTCGAACCGCCGGGCGGGGAGAAATTCCGGGCCTCGCCGGGGGCGATACAGTGGAACCGCGGCAAGAAAAGCGTCGTCCTCGACCTGAAAACCGCCGACGGGCAGGAGAAGGCCCACCGGCTGGCCCGGACGGCCGACGTGGCGGTTGAGAACTTCCGTCCCGGCGTGGCCCGGCGGCTGGGCGTCGGCTACGACAGCCTCAGCGACGGCCACCCGGAGCTTGTGTACGCTTCGCTGACCAGCTTTGGGCCATCCGGGCCTTACGCCCATTACAAGGGCTATGACGCCGTGGTCGCCGCCAAGAGCGGACGCATGATGATGTTCGCCAACCAGAACCCGCGCGAAGGCCCCAACTACGTCGTCACCCAGGGAGTGTGCCACGCAGCGGCAACGGCCCTGGTGCGGGGAATTACGGCGGCCCTTTACCTCCGGGAGAAGACCGGCCGGGGCCAGCGGGTGGAGACCAGCATGTTGAAGGCCGTGACCACCTACGACCACGTGTCGTGGATTCACGGCCAGATGGTCGCCAAGGGCGCCGAGGGCTACCCGCCGGACCCGTTGGTGGGCACCGGGCGCGGCAACCCCACCGGCTACCTGCCCGCGCGCACCAAGGACGGCCGGTGGATTCAGCTCGGCAATGTCGTCGAGCGCCTGTTCCGCTCCATGATGCACTCCCTGGACATGGATTTCATCTACGAAGACCCGCAGCTGAAGAACGCGCCCTACCTTGAGCCGGAGGCGGTCGCGGTCCTGGAACGGATCATGCTGGAGAAAGTCCAGCAGAAGACACTGGACGAGTGGATGTCCATTTTCCTCAGCAGGGAAGGCAACGCCGCCGCCGAGCCTTACCACACCTCCGAGCAGGCGCTGGACCATCCCCAGATCGTACACAACGGGAACGTACAAGACCTGGATGCGCCGGAAGTCGGGGGAACGCGCCAACTGGGCCCGGTGGTCGGCATGAGCCGCACTCCGGCCAGCGCCCAGGGACCTGCTCCGGCGCTGGGGCAGCATACCGCCGAGGTCCTGGCGCGTCTGGACAACGGCGCCAAAGCCCACGCCAACGGCACCGCTGGCACAATGCCCGCTCGCGCTCTGGAAGGAGTCACGCTCCTCGACCTGGGCACGGTGATCAACGGCCCCCTCGGCTGCGCCCTGGTGGCCGAGCTGGGCGCAAGGGTGATCCGCATCGAGGCCCCCGGCGGCGACTGGGGCCGGGCGGGTCTGCCCATGTCGGCCCACCGCACCATGGCCGGCTCGGAGTGCATCTGCATCGACCTCAAGGCCCCCGAAGGCCAGGAAATCATGGGCAAGCTGGCAGGGAAAGCCGACCTGCTGTTGCACAGCATGAGGCCAGGCGCTCCCGAACGCACCGGGATCGGCTACGAGCAGCTGAAAGAGATCAATCCCAACCTGGTCTACCTGTATGCCGGCGGCTACGGCTCCACCGGCCCCTACTCCCACCGGCCGTCCATGGCGCCCATCGCAGGCGCAGTTTCCGGTGGCGGCGTGGCCCAGATGGGAAGGGACGGCTTCCCGCCGCCGGAGCAGGAAATGTCCATCGACGAGATTGCCGCCGTGGCGAAGCAGCTCAAGCGGGCCAACGACGGCACCGCCGACCACAGCACCGCCATGGTCAACGCCGTCGGCCTGGTGCTGGGACTCTACGCGAGGGAGCGCACCGGGGAGGCCCAGTACGTCGAGTCCACCATGATCAACGCCAACGCCTACCTGAACATCGACGACTTCTACCGGCACGAGGGCAAGCAGCCCCGCCCGCTGCCGGACGGCGACGGCTACGGCCTGCACGCCCTCTACCGGCTGTATCGGGCGAAGACGGGCTGGGTGTTCCTCGCCTGTCCCTTCGAGGACGAATGGCAGGCGCTTTGCCGGGCGCTGAATCGCCCCGACCTGCGGGACGACCCCCGGTTCGCCACCTCCGAGGCACGGGAGCGGCACGACGACGAGCTGGCGGAAGAGCTGGCACGGGTGTTTGCGACTCAAGACCCAGCGCACTGGGAGGGGTTGCTCACCGCGGCCGACGTGGCCTGCGTCAAGGCCGAGGACCGGGGCATGTACTACTTCTTCAACGAAGACCCCCATGTGCGGGAGAACGGCCTGCTGACCCAGGTGGATGCGCCGCGCTTCGGCGAGTTCTGGCGCTACAATCCGGTGGTCGGTTTCTCGGAGACATCGGGCAGCGCGGGGCCGGGGCCGCTCAGGGGCCAGCATACCCGGCCCATACTCCGAGAGCTGGGGTATACTGACGGCCAGATCGCCGATTTCAGGCAACGAAAGATAGTGGACTGGGAGGAGGAGTAGCGGGCCGTGTCACCGACCATCATTCCCGCCGACACCAACGGCATCAGGGACAAGGCCGCCATCGTCGGCATCGGCGAGACGGAGTTCTCCTGGAACTCGGGGCGCAGCGAGGTGCAGCTGGCCTCGGAGGCGATCAAGGCCGCCTGCGACGATGCGGGCATCGCGCCCCAGGACATCGACGGCCTGGTCCGCTACGACATGGAGTCCAACCACGAGACGCTGCTGACCCAGTCCCTCGGCATCAAGAATCTGCGGCACTGGGAGTCCGTCTCGTACGGCGGGGGCGCGGGCAACGCAACCATCGGCCATGCCGCCGCCGCCATCGCCGCCGGTTACGCCAACTACGTGGTGTGCTTCCGCGCCGCCAACCTCCGTTCAGGGGTGCGGCTGGGGCGGGCCAGGGGGCCGGAACGAATCGCCGGCGGGCCACAGGGCTTCGCCGCACCCTGGGGCTGCATGGCCCCCGCGCACCATTTCGGCATGTTCGTGCGCCGCTACATGCACCTGTACGGCGCAACCAGCCGACATTTCGGGTGGGTGGCGGTCACCCTCCGCGAGCACGCCTCGCGGAACCCCCGGGCCCTCCGGCGCGACCCCATCACCATCGACGACCACCAGAACTCCCGCATGGTGGCAGATCCCCTGCACGTGCTGGACTTCTGCCAGGAGAACGACGGAGCGGCCGCGGTGATCATGACGACGCGGGAGCGGGCCAGGGAACTGCGCCACGCCGGTACCCCGACGCTGGTGGAGGCCGCCGCCCAAGGCTCCGGCCCTCGGAACGACGGGATCATCTACCGCCCGGACCTGGCGGTGTCGGAGTCGGAGCACACCGCCCGCGACCTCTGGGGCCGCGCCCGCCTGGAAGCGAAGGACATGGACGCCTTCATGTTCTACGATCACTTCACGCCCTTCTGCCTAGTCAACCTGGAAGCCTACGGGTTCGTGCCTCGCGGGGAGGCCAAGGACTTCGTGGAGGGCGGCGGGAACATCCGCTTCGATGGACAATTGCCCACCAACACCCACGGCGGTAATCATTCCGAGGCGTACATCCACGGGCTGACCCACGTGCAGGAGGCGGTGCGGCTCATCCGGGGCACATCCACGGCGCAGCCGCCCAGCAGGACCATCAACCGGGTGCTGTCGTGCAGCAGCACGGCCCAGCTGAGCGGGGCCGTCATCATCCGCAGGGGTTAGGGGATGTCTAATGACCCAGCAGAGCGAACAGGTATCGAAGTCTCGGCCGATGACTGCGCCGCTGGAGGGCGTGCCCCTGCCCGACCTGGAGCGCCTGCCGGACTACGAGCGCGGCTTCTGGGAGGGATCGCGGCAGGGTGAGCTTCGCATCCAGCGGTGCTCCGAGTGCGGCCTCTACCGGCACCTGCCCATGCCCATGTGCCCCGGCTGCTCGTCCCTCGAATACGAGTGGGCAAGAGTCAGCGGGCGCGGCTTCGTCTACTCGTTCCTGATTGTCCGGCATCCCGTGCACCCCGCCATCGCCGAGAAGGAGCAGGCGCCCTACAACATCTGCATGATCGAACTGGAGGAGCAGGAGGGGCTGCGGATCTGCAGCAACGTCCTGCACATAGCGCCCGAGGACATCCACATCGACATGCCGGTGCAGGCCACCTTCGTCCCCGCCGTTGACGACCCGGAGGTAGTGCTGCCGGTGTTCCTACCGGCGGGCGGTTACGAAACCGTCTAAAGACAGGGGAGTTGCTTTCTCGGCATTCTCTCCACACTACCTTTTCACCCCCACCCTAACCCTCCCCCTGAGGGGGAGGGGATTTGAAGAGGGGAAGGGGGCAACTACATAGGGTTGCTCCTACCTGGCAATCACTGTCAGTCGAGGTCGAAGACCCTTACGGCATTGCCGCCGACTAGGTTGGCCTGCTCTTCTGCGGAGAAGGTCTGTAGCTGCTGGTACAGCGTGGACTGGGCGTCCAGGCCGATGGAACGTATGTGCGGGAAGTCGGAACCCCACAGGACGCGGTCCGCACCGATGTGGGGTATGGCGTATTCGGCTGCGGTGTCGTCGATGAACCCGTGGTACACGCGGGTCCTCATGTAGTCGCTGGCCTTCATCTCCAGTTTGGGCAGGTTCAGGCGGGGCGCGACGTCCTCGATCTGGTCCAAGCGGGACATGAACCCCGGAATCCAGGAGACCTCGAACTCGCTGCATAGCACCTTGAGCCTGGGGAATCGGTCCAGGATACGCCCGTAGATGAAGTCGTTGGCCAGAACGGTCTGGGCCTCGATGAACAGGTCGATCCACAGACCGGGATTGGCCGAGGTCTCCTCAGGGGTTTGGCCGATGCGGGCCAGGAATAGGGCGTCGACCACGCGCCCGGTGAGGATGTGCAGGGTGACCGGCACTCCCGCTTCCTCAGCAGCCGCCCAGAACTTGTCGTACACCGGGTCCCGGTATGGCGGGCAGCCCTCCGGGGCCTGACAGTTGATCATCGGGCCCCTCAGGCCCTGGCTTAGCGTCCTCTCCAGTTCCGCAACGGCCCAGTCAACGTCGTGCATCGGAATTACGCTGACTCCGACGAGTCGCTGCGGGTCGCAGGAAGCGAACTCGGCCATCCAGTCGTTGAAGACCTCCGAGCAGGCCTGGAGCACCGGCACGTCCGGGTTGCGCATCACTCCCAGCATGGTCGTGGGGTTCATGATCTCGGCGTCGATGCCTGCTTCCACCTGCCACTTGACCCGTACCTCGGGATCGTAGCCGACCGCCCCCAGTCCCATTTCCTCCGCCTCGAAGGCCGCGGCCTCGGTCTGGCTGGACAGCGGTATCCGCACGCGCTGTACCGGGGAACCGAGATATCCTGAGTAGAAGAAGCTGCCCTTCTCCCCCCTGTATTCGTCGAGAAGGCGCGGAGTACGGTCTCCGTACTTCGGCCCCAGGGCGTTCCACCACAGGTCGGGCGGTTCCATCACATGGGAGTCGGCTGAAATCAGCTTGTTGTAATGGAGAGTCGTCATCATCTCCTCCAAAGCATTGCGATTCAATTGGGAATTATCTCAGAGGGTGTTTCCCGGAAGCAGGCGCATTTATACCTCCAGAGTCCACCCCTATTCTAACCTTCCCCCTCAAGGGGGGAGGGACTTTTGAGATAGTTTCTAAGCCTCCGCATCATCTGCTTCCTCAACAGCGGGCAGTTCCCATCCACCGTATCCTTTGGCGCAGGCGTACCCGTGGTTCGTCAGCGAACCCAATGCGCCGACAAGGAGTGAACCGGATTGGGACGCAGGGCGCGCCAATGAGCACAAAGGCAACCTCGCAGAAGTTGACAAGGCAAAATACCTTTCCTGTAAGATGATTGCATAGGGCGATGCGGTCCCCGAGTCGTCGCCCGGGAGGGGAGTCCCAGTAGCTCAGGGGACAGAGCGGCTGCCTTCTAAGCAGCGGGTCGCGGGTTCGAATCCTGCCTGGGACGCCACAATCGCTACGAAATAGCCCGGTCCAGCTACAAGATGGCTGCTTCGGGGCGCAGAAAGTCGCCAGAAAGGGCGGCTTTTTCTATTGCCAAAAGGCATATCCGGCCCGCTGCCTGCCCACAAACCGCGCCGGGTTCCGAACCTCTCTGCTTGCCTGACAGACACTTATCCGAATCTGGGCAAGTAGGTACTATGGCTGACAGAACGACTAGGCGGGGCCGGATGGTTGGCACGGAAAAGTTGGACCTCGGCAAGCTGGCGGAACGGTTCGAGGTTCACAACAGGTCAGACGGGAAATCCCCCAGGACGGTTGAGTGGTACAACCAGACCTTGGATATCTTCGCCGGGTGGCTGGCGGAGGAGGGAATGTCCAACTGCCTGGATGATATCGGCGAGGATGAGGTGCGGCTATTCGTCCTTCATCTCCAGAGGAGGAAGGGCCTGTGGGGTGATGCCTCCAGCCACACGGTGAACAACCGGGTCAGGGCGCTGCGGGCTTTCTTCAACTGGCTGTACCGGCAGGGTTACACCGAGTGCCACCGCCTGGAAAACCTGAAACCTCCGAAGGTGCGGCAGAAGGAGATCGAGATACTCACGGACGAGGAGATAGAGCGTATCTTTGCCAGCATGAATCCCAACACCGCCATCGGGGCTAGAAACGCGGCCATCTATTCACTGATGCTGGATACCGGGCTGCGGCTCAACGAGGTCGCAACCCTGAAGTACAAGGATGTTCACCTAAGAGGACGGTACGTGAAGGTATTGGGAAAGGGAGACAAGGAGCGTATCGTCGCCTTCGGCGCCAACTGCCTGAAGGCCCTCAGCAACTACGTTCACCGATACCGCATGGAAAATGAGGAGCAGGAGGCCGACACTTTCTTTCTGTGCATAGACGGGTATGCCATGACTCCCGACGCTCTCCGATCCCTGACAGAAAGGCTATCCAAAGCCGCCGGGGGCACGAGGCTGCACCCCCACCTGATGCGACACACCTACGCGACGCGGTTTCTCCTCAACGGGGGAAACGTGTTCCTGTTGCAGCAGAACCTGGGACACACGACCCTGTCCATGGTCCAGAGATACGTCCACATAGCCAGCCGGATGGCCGCCGAGGTGAGCCAGGACTTCTCTCCGCTGGACCGGTTCGAAATGCGCAGGACTCGTCGTTTCCGCCACAGTTTCACGGCAGACGCTTGGCAGGGCCGGATATACTCCAATGCCGGAATATCGGTTCAGCAGAAAAGCAGGGCCAAGAGTTCGTCCAGAAAGAGATAACCCGGACTCTTCCAGCGTCAGTTCCATGTACCCGATTCTCCCCTGCTGAGCAGTGGCGCGTAGCCCGCAGAGAGGAGGAGTTCATTCACGACGTGAATGGACACTTCTGAGGAATCCTGGACGAGGGCCAAACTCAGTTTCACCACGACGTCCCGAGAGGAATTCCGGCGCCCCACCAAGAGCCGACAGATTGATTACGGTCGCCCGCAACCATGACAGAGGAGTTTATTCCTGCAATAGTTTCCAGCAGGCAGTACTTCACTTGTGTCAGATTATGGAAATTGTCCGCGAGGAAGTGAGGTTTCACACTGTTCCGCCAACTCTCGACCAGGCTTGGGCTCTTCTCCATAACCTCCATGGCCTTGACAAGCACGTCGTCTTGGTCCAAAACCCCTCTGCGGCACTTTTCCTCCTCATACAACTGCAAGAACTCATTCCAGTGTGAAGGAACGCCTGATACGGCGATTTCCGTGAGGCTGGACCGCCGGAGCCGGTACCAGCGCATCACGTCGGGAACCTCAGACGCAAGAGTGTGCCCGTCGCTATCGTCTTTCACAGTTATCCTGTATGCTGCCCATAATGCCTGCTTCCGGCTCCACACACGGAAGTCTCTTGGGATCCCCAAGACCTCAGGGCCGAAGCGTCTCAGCCATGAGATCGCCAAGCCACGGTACGACGACACTCTAAGGCGGCTAACGTGCTCGTGCGGAATAGCATTGGTTATCCGTGGTACGTCATTTGCAATGGCAGTTTTGACCGCCATTGCCTGTCGACCGTCGCCGGGCGTCAACAGGAAAATGGACTCTTCCGGCACACTGTCCTTCATTAGTATCAAGGCGCGCATAATCAAGGCAGTAGTTTTGCCGCTGCCGGGAGCTCCCTCTATAACTATAACTACTGGCCCGATATGGGCTGTCACAGCCTGCGCCTGTAGTTCATCCATGTATATATCATTCACTTCACTGAACATAGGAGATTCGTCCTGCGTGCATACTTCTCCGGGCCGTCCGGTCCGCGAGATTCAAGAGTGCCGCCGCGGCGCCGGCGGCCTAGGAAATCCGTCGGCTATCATGGGATTCAGGGGTACCTCGAGATCGCTCCGTCCCACCTGTCCCTGCAGGTAGTTTATGGGGCCCTTCCCGTTCCTGGCCCTCCATCCGCTTTCGAGGTGACTAAGGTCTTGGTGAAAAGCCAAATAGTGCGGTAGTACCAGCACCGGCAAGACACTACATCTGTTCACATAGCGGTTGGAGGCTTCCTCGTCGTGTCTCAGAGCCTGTTTCACCATGAATCCCCTTGCCCACAACCCACAGCTGCGGCCAAGTGTCTCCATTCTCCTGCACTAGACGGTAGTTGCCGACTTTGCGGTCAATTTGGCTCGGGGCGAAGGCGGAACGCTCCACCTCAACCGCGTGCCACAGCGCCGTTGTGGGACCCACTGGAACAAGAGCCCACAAGTCGGGATTCAGCGAAGTTGTCCCATACATTCCCAGATACAATGTCCGCGTTGCGCAAAACAATTCCGAAGTGGTGGAGCAGTGGGTGGACGCCACTACTCGCCGAAGGTCATCGGCGCAGCGATCTCCAGCTTCTACGCCGGGGATTCACTTCGACAAATTGTCGAAGAGATGAAGAAAAGAAATGTGAAAGGCAATGCATCCCTTTCCCCGGACACGGTCGGGCGTTGGGTGATTGACTACACTACAGACGCTCTGCAACTGACGGCCGACCTGAAATTCAGCGGTTGGCACTACTGCTTCTTGTTTAGCGTGGCCTCTCCTATTCGAAATGGACGCCAATGGCGGGCGATATTCGCTTGTTCCTTATTATCCCGATACATTTTGGCCTGCGATGTCGCAGAGAAGTGGAATGAAGAGGTGGTCGCCGACTTTGTGCGCCCTCTCACCCAGGTATTGGATTTGACAGAACGTCCTTCAGTTTTTGTCGTGGGGACGAATAGTATTTACGCCCGTGTCTTAGATAGGCTGGGGCTTTCGCCGTATCTCTCTGATGTGAGCGCACGAGCGGACCCGGAAGATTGTGGCGTACTGGACTGGTCAGAGGGAGAAATAATGCGGCAGATCAAAAGGGCTTTTCGCATGAGGAACCGGGAAAGGGCTGCATTGCACCTAAGAGGGTGGACCCTGTCCCACAATTTTGCGAACGGCGAATGGATTCAGAGGCAAAATTTGTACCTGGAGGAATATCCGACGCTGCAAATACCGAGGGTACACATTCCCGGCTGGACTGAAGTCGTTAGGAGGAGCGCGCGCAATGAGTAGCCTTCAGTCTTGACGCCTTCCACATTATGGGTTTGAGAATGTCGAACTCTGGCATGGCCCCTTAGCTAGCGTCGCTGCCAGTCTAACTTCGAGTGGAGTGAGGCTGTGCGTCCAATTAGGCTGATGTGGAAGTATTCAGGACCGATCCAGATTTGATCGAGGAGCGCCCTCTTTCTGATTTTCTGATCCACCCCATTGGACGAAACCACTTCTCGGGTCTTCGCAAGACTGTCCACTGCCCAGGAAGCACGCATCTTTTTCGGGGGGGTTCTATCCCTCTTTGGAAGCCGGAAGCATTTGGCCGAGACGGCTGCACTTCGTTAGGCTCTTTGTGGCGCCAATGCACCTTGCCTGAGAATTCAAGCAGCCGACTGGAGCATGAATTCGTGAATCTCTTTATTCGTCAACCAACTAACGATCGTGGAGTCTCTTTTATCTTTTCGCTTGCCAATTCGATCTTTTCGCAAGGTTTTGGCTGCGTAACCGGGGGCTGGACTTGGTGATGGAGCATGGATTCTCCCGCCGCAGCCCAAAAGGTTAAGGGTCGTGGAGGCTGTACCAAGATATGAAAATAGAGTACGGAATACGCGAAAATTGGATAGCGTAAAGCACTGCTTACGTCCGGGGGACTCATAGAAAAATTAGCAAAATGCCCCATTGCAGGCACGGTCTACAGGAGCACATTTTCACGCTTCCAGACACTCGTGAACCGACCCAATTGGAACTGGTTTACTAGGACCTGGAGGCGTGGCGATGAATTCACTCATCGCCGCCGCCCCGTGGCATATCCACAGGCCAGCAGTTCCATCGTGCTAGCAAAGCTATGCGGGCCAGATGATTGACCAGCTCATCGCCGAAATGATCTCGCCCGCCGCAGCCCACCGGACTTGGGGAAATGCCGGCCTCCTTTCGGCGCGCCGGTCGAGGTGGAAGCGCTGCGCCGCCATCTCTTCCAGACGCTGGATGTTGAGGGTGGCCGAACCCCACGGCCTGCGGAAGCTCGGACTCCGAAAGTCCGCCTGCCCTTCCGCAGGGAATTCCGCCCGCTGCTCGGCGTCCCGATCGGGTTCATCAGCGGTGCTGCATTGCAGTTGGTTCACTTCCCCGCTTTATCTCGGTTGCGGGCAGTGCCGGCGTGATTAGCGGGCGGGCTGCCCAACAGCGTGTTCCTGACAGACCAAAGTTTCAACTCCGCAAACATGCCCTTTCCCTACACCGCCCCGGGTGCAAACGGGGAACCGGCTTGGACTCGATGGTTACATTTATCCTGGAGAAACTACGGGCAGGAGGTGATCCATGGACCGACAGGCGGTCTTTCTGGTCAGCTCCTTAGCAGGGATTTTCCCTCCGATGACGGAGGACGAATACGCCCGGCCGGAAGAGAGCATCCGGGAAGTAGGGTTGCTGGAGGAAATCACCCTGTGGCGGGGTGCGGTGATCGACGGTTTCCACCGGCTCCGGGCCTGCCTGCGGCTGGGCATCGAGCCAAAGTTCTCCTCCCTGCCCGATGACGCCGACCCTCTGGCGCACGTCATCGGCAAGAACGACGCCCGCCGCGCCCTGGCTCCCTGGCAGCGGCCAATCGCCGCCTTCAGAGCCTCGGAATCTCCCGGGTGGGGCGGCCCCGCAGCGCCGGGAATAATTGCGCAAATTTGCGCAATTTCCTGACCCAGGACGAGGCTGCCAGACTCTTCAGGGTCAGCCGTTGCTCGGTGTCCACAGCCGCAAGGGTTCTGGGCCACAATAGCCCGGCGACACCGGAGCTGCGGAGGGCTGTCATCTCGGGGCAGATAACTGCCAGCGACGCGGCAGCTGCCGTAAGGGAGTCGGCCGCGGTGCAGAGTAGAGCAGTGGACCTGACGCTGCGGCGCGAGGCAAGGACCGTCAGGCAGGCCTTGAACCTGGTCTTTGGCTTACCGGATGGCGCCGAATCAGCGGATTCCCTCCCTGTTGCGGTTGATAAAGTACCGCCAGTTTTCCATCAATCGGCAGTGGCTGGCCTGCAAGGATTCGTGGAGCCGGAAACGGTCGACGCTATCGTCACGTTTCCGCCTGCCGATGCCAGCTCATTGCTGATGGACCTGGCCGACTTCGCCGCCCATTCCCTGAAGAAAACCGAGGGATTGTTCGTGCTGGCCGGCACGGAGCGGTTGCCGGATTTCATTGAGCGTCTGCGGCATCCGGGCCTGGCCTGGGTCTGCGCCCTGCATTATGTTCACCATGCCCGGGCTACGGGTTTGGGGAGGAATCCACGGGGCGGCGCTGCCCCCGGCCAAAAGTTGTTGCTGGTCTACGGCAAACCGGGGTTTCGCCTGAACGGCGGAGACGGGGTGATATCCGCCCTTTCCAGTGATGAAGGGGGCCCAGGGAAACCGGCGCGGCCATCTGGACATGGGGATGGAGTTGATAATCTCCCGGTTCACTGTTCCCGGCGACCTGGTGTGCGACCCGTTGTTGCTGGGACGGAAAGAGTCCGCCTTGGCTGCCGTAAAACAGGGACGCAATTTTGTCGGCGCGGATGATAACGCTTCAAGGCTGGGAACCGTGGTCCGCCGAATGGAACGGGCGAGGAATGCCGGCTCCCTATCCGGGGAAGACTGATACGGTGTTTCCAATACGATGAAAGCATGGAACAAAACCATACCGCAGCAGTCTAACCGGTCCCTGCTGTATCCAGCGTAGCCGGTTGTAGGCCCCGCTCCGTGGACTCGCGGTAAGCGCTCAACGGCAGCCTGTACGTGCTGCGCTCCGGCTGCTCCCAACGGATGTTGTTCCATCACCTTCCGGGCGGCAAGAATATGTTCAAGAAGTTGACGAGCAGTGTTCCAAGGCCGGACACATAGGTGAATAGTAATGACCACGGCGCAGCAAAGACGGGACAAATCCAATGCGAAGACCGAACCGGCCAGCAGTACGCCTTCACGGGTTACGAAGCCGAGCTTTGGCGGATGGCCGATGCCCTGCGGAGCAGCATGGACGCTGCCGAGTACAGGCACGTGGTCCTGGGTCTCATCTTCCTGAAGTACATCTCCGACGCCTTCGAGGAAGCCTTCGCCCAATTGGAAGCCGAGCGCGACCAGGGCGCAGACCCGGAGGACCCCGACGAGTACCGCGCCCAGAGCATCTTCTGGGTGCCGCCCGAAGCCCGGTGGCCGAAGCTGCAAGCCCAGGCGCGCCAGCCCAGCATCGGCCGTCTGGTGGACGAGGCTATGACCGCCATCGAGCGGGACAACCCGGCGCGCTGGACGACAAGATTGAGCTGAACCGGCGGATGAATCAGACCCTGGAGGTCATGGCCCGCGCCGTCTTCCAGGACTGGTTCGTGGACTTCGGCCCGGTCCGCGCCAAGCTGGAGGGCCGGGAACCCTACCTGCCACCGGAGCTGTGGGCGCTGTTCCCCGACCGCCTGGCGGACTCGGAGCTGGGGGAGGTGCCGGAGGGGTGGGAGGTGAAGGCGCTGGGGGATTGTTTCGATGTGGCGAGGGGATTGTCATATAAAGGGTCTGGGCTGTCCTCAGACGGTATGCCAATGCACAATCTAAACTCGATTTACGAGGGTGGCGGCTATAAGGATGATGGAATCAAGTATTACAACGGCGACTTCCAAGACCGGCACGTTACGGAACCTGGAGATGTGATAGTTGCCAACACCGAGCAAGGGCATGACAGGTTGTTGATTGGTTTCGCTGCAATAGTGCCAAAACGCTTTGGAAACCGTGGGTTGTTCACCCACCACATATACCGAGTACGTCCCCAAGCTTCCGCTGGTCTATCGCATGACTTTGTGTGCCACTTGCTGAATACCCAAGCCATGCACGGAACTGTAAGCGGCTATGCAACTGGCACTACCGTCAATATGCTGCCAGTCGATGCGCTGACTTTTCCGCAAATAGTTGTGCCGCCTATTCAGCTTATGGCAGCATTCAGCGAGACGGCTCAAGCAAAGCGCATGAGACAGGAGTTTTTGATCGAAGAATCCCGCGCCCTAGCCGCCCAGCGGGATGCACTGCTGCCGCGGCTGGTGTCGGGGGAGTTGCGGGTGGGGGAGGGCAGCATTACCTATAACCCGCCTGGATAAAGTACAGAGCGAGTGGTGTCGAGGGATAACATGGATCCTAATGCGATGGTTCGCGCCCTAGAAAAGTTACTGGACTACACCGCCAGCGGAGTTGGCGCTGTAGCCGGCCCAATGTTGGCGACTTGGCGAGCGCGGCGCGAAGCGGCGGCCCTCCAGATTGCCACGCAAGGTCAAGCGGACTCATTACGCATCATCGCTACGGCCCAAGCAGAAGCACGGGAGGCTCTGGTTTCGACCGCGTCTGGCGTTCGAGGCGACGTAGACATCGCTGAAACAGTCCGCCAGCGCATCCAGTTTCAAGAAGAAAAGCGCCACCATAATATTGGCTCGGTTGTGGGGCAGGCCGCGGAGCTACTGGGCGACAAGGAGGTACCGGACCAAGAGCCTGACCATGACTGGACGGCCCGTTTCTTTGGAGAAGTCCAAGACGTATCCAGCGACGAAATGAGGACACTCTGGGCCAAGATACTAGCCGGCGAAGTCGAGAAACCGGGAAGCACCTCGGCACGTACTCTCACAATCCTGAAGAACCTGGACCGTAGGTCGGCAAGCCTGTTCAACACACTTTGCTCGGTATGCGTATCCATACGACCCACCGGAGACTTCGTGCTGGACGCTCGAGTACCATCCATGGGAGGCAACCCAGGACAGAACTGTTTACAGGAATACGGGCTACCTTTCGATTCCCTGAACATTCTCAACGAATATGGTCTTATCATTTCCGAGTACAATTCGTACTACGGGTATGAACTCTCAATCGGAATCACAATCGGAGCCCCAGAACAAGGGGGCCTTCGCATTCCATTCGCCTTTCAGAATCGGTTCTGGGTACTGGAACCAGCCCCAGAATTCAGATTGGGCGGCGAATTCCGACTGTCAGGGGTGGCCCTGACTCAAGCAGGTCGCGAACTGCAAAGGGTGATAGATCCCAAACCGAACCATCAGTTTCTTCAAGATTTGAGCGAATTCTTCGCTAGAAACAACTTGCGCATGCGGGAAGTTCCCACAGACTCACCGCACACCTTCCGCCTTAATCACGAAACGCAGTAATATGCGAAGGCGAGAGTATGGTCCCTGAAGCAGGCGTTGAACAGGCCGCACTAACTTGGCTGGTCGACCTCGGCTGTAGCATGGCCCGCGGCCCGGACATTGCTGCCGGCCCGCCCGGCGCGGAGCGAGACACACTGTTGCAGAGGCTGGTGTCGGGGGAGCTGCGGGTGTGGGAGTAGGCACCATGGCGTTGAGTGATCAGGAATACTCGGTAATTATCGGAGACGATACCAAGCGCATCGCTGGCGACATCGCGTGGGAAGGACGGCCCAGCGCTCCGGCCCGAGAGTTCCGTATCGACGTTGATTCCGAAACAGGAAATCCCATATTTATCAAGGGTTGGTATAATCCCAACGCTGGCAAGTTGTCATATTCGCTCGTCCACCGAGTTGCTGGCCGAATCCACGGTTTGGATCTGGGTAAGGACCATTGCAACCCTGACGACGAATATGTCGGGGAGAAGCATAAAAACTATTGGGTCGCCGGCAGCCGCGACAAATGGGCATACGTGCCGGATGACATCACCGAGCCGTGGCACCGTCCGGTAGCTGTGTGGGAACAATTCTGCACCGAGATAAATCTGCGGCACGAGGGAATCATGAGGGAACCCGCGGCCGTCCGAGGAGCGCCGCTGATATGAACGTCAACATACTTTGCGCTTCTGTAGGACGTACCCTACCCCCGCTTTTTGTATGCTCGCCAGCCCCGCGTGAGGGAGTACGGGTGCGTACCCCAATGCTTTACCCTGACGGTGAAGTGGTGGACGTGTTTGTCCTGGAGCGCGGCAGCGGATACACCGTCACCGATTTCGGCGACGCTCTGGGCTGGCTGTGGTTGCAATCAATCAGCCAGCGGCGCTCGGGCCGACAGGAAACGCTGGTTCAGGACGTGTGCCGGACGCTCCGCATTGAGCTTTTCCATGACCAACTGGTGTTGCGCCAGGTAAGAGAGGATACCTTGGGAGAGGCAGTGGTTCGCGTAGCCCAAGCCGCCGTGCGGGTTTCCGACTTGTGGTTCACCCTGCGAAGCCAATCACTGCGCACCACTGCGGATGAAGTGGACGAGTGGCTGCGCGAGAAACAGATTCCTTTCGAGCGGCAAGTGCCAAAGCAGGGCCGCTCTACCCAGAACTGGACTGTCGATTTCGAGACACAAACCAGCAAACGGACATCTATGGTCTTTCTTCTGAGCACCGGTTCCCGAGGAGCTGCCCGCAGGATTACGGAGCACGTCCTGGCTGGATGTGTAGATTTGAGCCACATTAAAGCGAATCAGTCAAACTTGGAGTTTGTGTCGCTGTTCGATGACACCGAAGACGTTTGGCGCCCTGAGGATTTTGGATTAGTCGAAGGGTATTCCGAAATAGCGCGCTGGTCACACCCTGACGAACTGGAGCGCATCCTAACTGCGCCATGACCACCCTCACCAAAGCCGACGTAGAAACCTACGCCCTGAGATGAAGGTGCAGATAATGGATTGGAGGCGCTACTTATCGTCTGACCCAGCGATATGCCACGGGAAGGTGTGCATCACCGGAACCCGCGTGATGGTGACCGTCATTCTCGACAGCTTGGCTGATGGCGCGAGTGTCGAGGATATCATGCAAAGCTACCCTTCGGTTTCTCGGCAGGCGGTGCAGGCAACCCTTCACTACGCTGCCGAGTTGGCCAGAGAGCGCATAGCTCCTATAGCGTAGTGGAAGATTCGCGCATCCGCATCCGGGAGTGACCGATGACCACCGTCACCGAAGCCGATGTCGAGTCCGCCGCCCTGTCCTGGCTCGCTGGCCTCGGCTGGCGAGTGGCCCGCGGCTCGGACATCGCCCCGGACACCCCCGGTGCGGAGCGGGCCGACTTCACCCAAGTTGTCTTGGAATGGCGGCTCCGGGACGCTCTCCTGAATCTCAACCCGAACCTTCCTGCGTCAGCGCAGGAAACTGGACTCCGTAGCCTCGTCAACCCCGAGGGACAGACCCTGGAAACCCGCAACCGCTCCTTCCACCGGATGCTGGTCAACGGCGTAACCGTCTCCGTCAGGAGGCCGGACGGCACGGTCACCGGGGAACCCGCACGAGCCGTTGACTTCGATAACCCGGACAACAACGACTGGCTGGCGGTCAGCCAGTTCACTGTGAGAGAGAACCGGTCCACCCGGAGGGCCGACGTCGTGCTGTTTCTCAACGGCCTGCCTCTGGGAATCATCGAGCTCAAGAATCCCGCCGACGAAAACGCCGACGTCTGGGAAGCCTGGCAGTAACTCCAGACCTACCAAGCCGACCTGCCAACCCTGTTCTCGATGAACGAGATGCTGATAGTGTCCGATGGGCTGGAGGCACGCGTCGGTGCCCTGGGGGCGGGCCGCGAGTGGTTCAAGCCGTGGCGCACCATCACCGGCGAAACCCTGGCCGACCTCAGTCTGACCGAGCTGCAAGTCCTGCTGGAAGGAGTCTGCCAGCCCCGGCACTTCCTGGACTTGATCCGCGACTTCACCGTCTTCGACGATGACGGCAGCGGCAAGCTGGTCAAGAAAATGGCCGGCTATCACCAGTTCCATGCTGTCAGGGTAGCCGTCGGCGAGACATTGAGGGCTTCCGAGTTGCAGGACGAAGCGCGACTGGCCGGAGAAGAAACAGGCCCCGGCGACCACCGCATCGGTGTGGTCTGGCACACCCAGGGAGCGGGCAAGAGCCTGACCATGGCCTTCTACGCCGGGGCCATCGTCCGCGAGCCTGCTATGGAAAACCCCACCATAGTCGTTCTCACCGACCGCAACGACCTGGACGACCAGCTCTTCTCCACCTTCTCCCGCTGCCAAGACCTGCTGCGCCAGCCACCGGCGCAGGCCGAAAGCCGGGAGAACGCCGCGCCCCCAGCTTCAGAAGAACCGGACGGCGCATAGCTGGCTCTCACCCGGAAGCCTCCCCCTTTCCCCCGCAATGGCTCTTCCTGCAGGCGTCAGAGAGACATTCCTCCTGAACAATTGGTGCGGACATTTAAGCTGGCCAATGACTCCTGGTGGTGCACTTTTGCGCCGCCCCGATGGCCCGAAATCTCCCCGCCCTTGACAGCCAATCTCGAAGAAAAAACCTGCCGGCAATGCCCCGGAGGCTTTCGTTCAAGAGTTGTTGCCGTTCATGCAGGCGGTCGTAGAGGACTGTGCCTCGCGGGAGCGGGGCGGGCTTCTGCTAGACCCAATCTGATCTTACAGGATTTTCCAGAGCGGCTACCGCGTTGAAGACGCTCTGCTGGAAGGTCCGGACTCCCGCTGGGGAACGCGCTCGCCCTCGCGTAAGGTTACAATAACTCACACAAAACTCGTTGAAAAGTAACACCAATGTAATATTATCGATGATATACTGCCTTGCAGAGGACATGATACATAGTATCAGTTAATGGTTGATAGCGATACTGACCCAGGCCGCCGCCGGGCCGGATGCAAACGGCAACACCCCCTCCGGGAATCGAGCGGACACGTCCCCGGTCCTCGAAAACCGTCACCAGAGTGCCACTGAGAACGGACTGAAGTACACAGGTAGTACGCCATGAAGCGGTATCTTTACCTCAGGCAACTGATATGTAGTCTCAATTAGAGCTTGATTGCGATACCGGACCTGGCCGCCGACGGGGGCCAGGGCGGAAAACACGGCTGACAGTGAAGGGAAGGGGATGAGCCAATGTAGGAGCACACGGGAAGACCACGACGCGAAAGCAACGGCGAAAATCTGAATCGCATATCCACATACCAAGGAGAACCATAGATACCCCATGAGTACCCATATCACAAACCCAAGACAATTCAGGCTCTACGGGGCGGTGCTGGCCATGGCCGCCCTGCTGGCAGTCCTGCTGGCGGTGACTCTGACCGCCGGCCCCACCATGGCCCAGACCATCGGCGGCCCCGTCGACCCCAGGGTCGGGGACAACGAAGACTTCTACGACGAACCCTACCCCTGCTCCGAGGAGGCGCAACCGGACGAAAACACCGTGAGCGTTATCCGCGGCTCGACGGAAGACAGCGCCCCCGACTTCTACGCCGTCTTCGACACCTTCTGGGACTACGAGGTCGGGCACCTGTCCGACAACTTCTGCCCCCCAGCGGTTACGGTGACGACCAAAAAAGTTGATCGTAAAACGGTAACGACGTACACCCGCTCCGACGCCAACATCCACATCAGCAAGACCGCCTTCTCCGTCCCCGACAGCTACAAGGCCACAGTCATCGACAGCAACAATCCCAAAGCCAACCCTGAACACGATGATGGTCCTACAGTCACGGGCGCCACCATCGACCTTGTCGATTATCCGTTCCTGAGGCAGGCGGTATCGGCCGTAGGACCGGACCCGGACAGCGAAGCGGCAAACCCGCCCATCGTCTTCCTCCACACCCCCGTCTGGTGGGTCAGGCTTGACGAGCCGGACACCACGGCAGACGAGACGTCAGACCTGAAGATAGCCTTCTCCGCCGCCCTGATGAAGGATGGGGACTGGTTCAGGGACGATAACGAAGACGGCGTTTCCGACGGCGATCCGGTGCAGTTCCTGTACTCGGCCGTACACGTGCTCGAGGCCGGGGTGCCCCAGGAGGTGCACGTCGTAGGCGCAGACTTCTTCGCTTTCGAAGAGCGGACAGCGGACACCACGCCTATGACAAAGGCGAAGTGGAGCAACCTGAACACCGCCGCCGAGAGCGAAATCAACCTGGCTATCGGCGAGTACAAGCCCATGCAGTTCCTCTTCACCAAGCCCGGCGAGTACCTGGTGCAGGCGCATATGCAGGCATACGTGCGGCAAGTCGCGCCGACAGGCGCCCCCGTGACCTGGACCCCCATCAACTCGGGTGCGACCATAACCAGCCCGACCGAGTGGTACACCTTCCACGTGGGGCCAGTGGCCGATCTGGGCGTGACCCTCACGCACACCGACGAGACCTCCGAAGCAGGCACCACGGTGACCGACGGCACGGCGTCATTCAGCGTCACCGCCGCCAACAACGGCCCCGGAACCGCCGAGGGCGTGGTGGTCGAGGTCAACCTTCCCGTGGGCCTGAGCGTCCCGGCAACGGCAACGCTTCCGGAAGGCGTCACCTACGAGTGCGGCGTCCTCTCCTGGCAGGTCGGAAACCTCGCTTCCGGCGCATCGGAAACCGAGAGCCTCACCGCCACCGTCGACGACGCAGGACCCAAGTCCCTGACCGTAGACGCGGAGATCCACAGCTCCACGGTGGACGACGACAAGGGGAACAACACCGCCTCGGTGGTGGCGCTGACGGACAGCACCGTGGTTACGCCTCCCTTCTTCATGGGCGTGGAGCGTTCCATAGTGGAGCACGCCGCCACCGGCACCCACGTCGGCGAACCGGTGGCCGCCAAGAACCCCGACGGACGGGCCCTGGATTACTGGCTGACGGGTCGCTGCGCGGGGTGGTTCGATGTCCACGACAGGACCGGGCAGATAATCTTCGTGGGCGTTGACCTGGACTACGACGACCAGACAAGGTTCGATCTGAGAATTCACGTCAGCGACGGGCTGGACGCCAACGGCAACACTGAGACGGCCAAGACTGCCGACCATTGGATCCCGTTGACCATCAATGTGCTTGACACGCCGGACGACGCGGTCCACCCGACGGTAAGCTTAACCGCCGATCCGGATTTTCAGAGACAGACTGAGTCGATCAGGATTACAGCGAAGGTCGCCAACCTGACGGTTGACGATGGGGATCCCTACCACTGCCTCTGGGAGGACCAGGACGGCAACGTCTTGGCAGACATTACGATGGTGAGGCCGACTGACTGCCACATCGACGTGGTGTCAAATGTCCCAGACATCAGAACCTACAAGGTGCATATCAAGTGGCCCACCGGCGGCATAACCGCCAGCACCGAAGTCACTTGGTACCAAGGCTGATAACCGCCGCTGGCAACCCGGTATCCGGTTCCCGCCCCCATCTTTTCGGGGGCGGGAACCTCCTCCCCGGACATGATTTCTACTGATGCGTGAATTGATTGGCAGACATTCCGCGTCAATTATTCGTCATTCCGGCGCCCTTCGGCAAGCTCATGAGCCGGAATCCAGAGCTGCCGGATCTTCCATGGCAGTCGTATAGGAGCGGGTTAATGCCCGTCATTCCGGCGAAAGCCGGAATCCAGAGGCGTTGTCCTCCGGCTACGCTCTCTGTACATGGCGTTTCCTGGACTCCGGCTTTCGCCGGAGTGACGGTATTGTTTACCAATTCATTCACGTATTAGGAAGTGTGATTAGTCCTATGAACACAGCGCGCGTGTCATATCGCCGGAAAGCCCTCGTCCTTTGCCTGCTCGCCGCTGCCGCGGCAATTTTTGTATTTTCCGCACCGCTCCAAGCCCAGGAGGGGACGGAGTACGACTACGTGGACCTGATAGTGACCTATGAATATTCAATTACCCTTGAGGTTGAATACACCGTTCGGAATATTGGCACCGCGACAGCCACCGGAGTGACCGTTTCATTTCTGCTTGAGGACTTGCAAGCGAGTACGTTCGAAACGTTTCCCGGCGGAGCCCCGGCCCCCCCAACGGACAAGAGCACCGTGGACAGCACCAACCAGAGTTTTACATGGGAGGTCGGGACCCTAGCACCGGGCGAGACCCCGGGGATTTTGAAATTCTCTACGCGTAAGCACGACAACAGCTCCGGGGATATGGTTGGAGTCATAACCGCCACGGCCTCCTCGAATCAGCCCGAACCGGGCTTCCTGTCGTCCAATAACGTCATAAAAGTATATTCGTATGCACCTGCCGATGGCTCAACAAGTAAGCACATGAGACACAATCTACTGGCGCTGCTGTTATCCGTGGAAGACTTAAGCCCGGATGCAGGAGAGGTCGTGGACTTCGACTTAACTGCCCAACAATTGGGGTCGAGGGGCGCCAACAGCCTGAACCTCGTCGGAGAAATAGAGATCCAGGTGGAATTATCCGATGGACTGAAATTCAAACAGGACTGGACCCCGACCGCCGCCGATAAATTTAAAATAACAGAGCCAGGCAGACAGTCGGCAACCTGGACACCGAATGCAGTGACCCCGGATCCGGACACCACTAGACCCAATAAACGGGAAATTGAAATGGAGGTCCAACTGACCTCGGATCCCGGCCTGAACGACATCCCGCTGAAAGAGCGGTGCATCACCGCCTGGGTGGAAGACAGCATCCCCCCGCCCAACCCGGCTTTCGCCCTGGGCCGCCTAAAGCAATGCTTGGAAGACCCGCCGCTGGAACTGATCACAAGCGGCGACGTTGACATCTTTACCTTGTACGATTGTTTTGCCAGTAATACTGCTCCCTGCGACAGCGCCAACGGCGTCCGGGTGCGGGCGGTCAACAGAACTGTAGGCTACGGGACCAGCTTCATCATGGCCAAAGGAACGTTGCTGGTTCACGTTCGGGATTTTCAAGGGAGAACGTTTGATTCACACACGGATGGCAGTGATCTGCAGTCTGTTACAGATGGAAACACGGTTTCCTGGCAAACTGCCACGGATAAACATAGCAATTTCACCGGCACGCGGGCTGGAGTCAAAATCTTCTTTACGAGAAGCCCTTTTAACGGCAATCTGGGCAATTGGGACACGATATCCGGTGAGCACGTAACGATCAAGGGTCTCGACGGAGGCAATCCTCCCGGGGACATGTACATCAGGCTCGACGATGGTACGGCAATCACCCAGATGAAGTCGAGCAATAGTTGGACTGCCACGTACGAGGGTGGCGGAGAAGAGGATGACCAAACCAGCCCAAATTTATGGTTTGCCGAGTTTTCGCAGCTTGGCACCTATGTAATGGACTATACCACTATCGCTGATCGTAAAAACGACAACACTGGGGACTGCGCGACCCAATACCTTCCCTCCGGCATTACCGCCGCTTACTGTGACACAGAAACTTTCACCTTCCACGTCGGCCCGATAGCGGAGCTGGAGGTGCGGGACGGCGGGGCCAGTCCCCACGCCCCCGCCGACCGGAACGCGCTGACGATAGTCGCCTTCAACAACGGGCCGGACACCGCCCCCGCCGCCCGGGTGACCGGGCTGCCCAGGGGGGCGGAAGCGCTCCACGCCAGCCACGGCAGCTACAATTCCGGCACCGGGGTCTGGAACATCGGCGAGCTGGGACACACGGACTTGCTCCAGGCATCGGGCCAGCCCGAGGGGGCAACGCTGGTCCTGAGCGCGTCTGCCAGGGACACCGCCAGCGTGACCATCGCCAACTCGAAAAACTACGAAGTCTGCATTGACAGCAGCGGGGAGGACGTGGCCGCCGCCTCCGAGTCGGCCTGCACCGGCACCACCGGCAACACCTGGCACACCACTCCCTACTACGACTATATCAGCGGCAACAACACGGCCACCATCACGGCGGTCCGGGGCACCGGCGGCGTCGGGCCGGGCATTCCCGCCAACCCCAGGGCGCAGACGGGCGCCACCACGGTGATGTGGGAGCGCGTGGGGCTGCTGTACGGCCTTCCCGTCTCGCATTACGAGGTGGAGTGGCTGGGCGGCGGCGTTTGGAGAACGCTGCACAACGCGGTTATCGGGACCCAGTACGGGGATACTGCGCCCAGCGGGCGGCGCGACTACCGGGTGCGGGCGGTGAACATGGTGGGGGCGACGGGCCCCTGGTCCCGCAGCACCGTCACGGAGAGGGCCGGCCTCGCCGGGCCGCCGGTCAACCTGAGAACGCAGGCCGACGGCAACAACGCCATCGACGTGTCGTGGGACGCGCCGGAGGACGCGGGCGGCTCGGCCGTCACCGGCTACACGGTGCAGTGGTCGGCGGACGGGACGAGCAACTGGAACAACGCGGGCAGCGTGTCGGACGAACTGACCTTCAAGCACCGGGGCCTGCAAGTCGGCGCGATCCGCTACTACCGGGTGGCGGCGCGCAACCGCAGCGGCCTGGGCCTGTGGTCGGACCCGGTGATGGGGCAGACGGTGTCGGGCGCGCCCGAGGCGCCGACCCTGACGGCCAAGACGCTGTCCGACTACCAGATAGAGCTGACCTGGAACGAGCCGAAGGACAACGGGAAGCCCGTCACCGGCTACCGGATCGATTCTTCGTCCGACGGCTCGGCGAACAGCTGGAGCCAACTGGCCACGCCGGGGGCCGACCCGACCGCCTACACCGACTCCTCGCTGCGGGCCAACACCCAGCGCTACTACCGCATCCGGGCGGTGAACAGCGTGGGCGCCGGCGCGTGGTCGCGGACGGTTTCGGCAAGGACGCAACTGACGCCGCCAACTGCGCCGTCGCTGACCGGCGTGGAAGCCGACGGCCCCAACGCCATCGTGGTCACCTGGGGTGATCCGTTCCTGTACGAAGGCGAGCTGGGCATCACCCAATACCAGGTGCAATACGCCAAGGACCAGCACTCCCAGATCTGGCGCGGCCCGACCACGCTGTCGGCTTCCGCGCGGTCCTGGCGTCATACCGGGCTGAAACCGAACGAGACCTGGTACTACCAGGTGCGCGCCACCAACGGCGGCAACCGCTGGAGCCCCTGGTCGTATTCCGGGTCGGCGACGACGGCGGCGGACACCGCGCCGAAGACCGTGAGCAGCTTCAGAGCACGGTACGACAAGGATGCGGATCACGTCGCGCTGACGTGGAACGATTCGTCGGGCAACGGAGCGACATTCAGCTACGAGCTGGAGCGGTCGGAAAACGGCGGCGACTGGCGCATGTTGCGTTCCAATGCCAGCTGTGATGCCGGGAAGTGCAGCTACGAGGATACCGACCTCTATCCTGGGAGCAAGCTGCGCTACCGGGTGCGGGCGGTTAACAATGAGGGCGACAAGGGGCCGTGGTCCGGCGTGCAGTCGGCGACGAGGCCGCCCAATCCGCCGGACGAGCCCTGGATCCACTGGATAGAAGCCGACGGGTCGAACCACATCGTCATCGAATGGGAACCGCCGCGCTACGACGGCGGTGCGGACATCACCGGGTACCGGCTGCTGTGGTGCCGGGCGCTGGACGGCGCGGACAATAACCCGTGCGAGGTGACGGAGAGCAACTCACCGGCCAACCCGCCGGGATACAGCGGAATCTCCCTGGGAGCGTCGGCGCGGACCTACACCCACTCGGTCAGCCCCGGCTATTACTACCACTACCTGCTGCGGGCGACCAACGGCGGCAATCGCTGGAGCGAGTGGGAGGAATATAACATCCTGTATGCCAGGACCTATGCCGGGGTGCCGTCTGCGCCGGGCCTGACGGCGCGGGCGGTGGCTTCAGACCAGATCAGGCTGACCTGGAACAGGCCCAATTCCTACGGCTCCGAGATCAACACTTACTGGCTGTACGTGTACTACGACGGAGACAATCTGCACGACTGGGATAACATCCTGGACATCGTGAGTATCCCGGGCGACCGGACCGAATGGACCATTGGCGACCTGGATCCCGAAACGACCCACTATTTCCGCGTCCGCGCGCTCAACGACAACGGGGAGGGCAAATACTCCGTGCTGCGCCAGGCCACGACGCCCGCGAACTGACGGCAGCCGCGCCGATGGGCGCCCCGGGACCGCGCCGCGACGAAAAAGGGGAGGGCGTCGGCGATGCCCTCCCCTGGCCTGTCATCTATGCCGCCCTCTTGCGCTTCGGGCGGAATGCGGGCTGAGCGGCAACCGCGCTCGCATTGCCGTGGGGGTTACAAGTAGTCATTAGAGGTGCGCGACAAGGTAATAACCACACCAAGCCAGCGTGGTATAGTGGGCAAACGATGGCTACCACCAAGCCCACGACCCATCTCACCTGCGATGACAACGGCTTCCTCACCGCCTCGGGCCTCAGCAAGAGCTTTGACGGCGCGCCGGCAGTCTATGATGTCTCCTTCTCCATCGGACGGCAGGAGATATTCGGGCTTCTGGGCCCCAACGGAGCGGGCAAGACGACCACGATCAGGATGCTCTCCACCGTGCTTGCGCCCGACGCAGGCGACGTGACCATCGGCGCCCGCTCAGTGCTGCGGGAGGCGGACGAGGTGCGGAAGATGATCGGCGTCTGCCCCCAGGAGCTTGCTCTCTACGAAGAGTTGTCGGCCAGGGACAACCTCGTCTTCTTCGGACGGATGGCGGGGCTCGGCGCCCGGCAGGCGAAGGATGCCGCCGCCGAGAACCTGGAGTTCGTCGGACTGCTCGACCGCGCGTCGGACGCCGTGCGGAAGTTCTCCGGCGGCATGAAGCGGCGCGTCAACCTCGCGGTGGCCCTGATGAACAGGCCGCAGCTCCTCTTCCTGGACGAACCCACCGTGGGGGTAGACCCGCAGTCCCGCAATCACATCTTCGATACGATCCTCCAGCTCCGGGACGAGGGCATGACCTTGCTCTACACCACGCACTACATGGAGGAGGCCGACCGGCTGTGCGACAGCATCGGCGTGATGGACCACGGCCGACTCATTGCGCTGGACACGCCGACGGGTCTCAAGTCGGGAATCGGCGATCCCGAGCAGGTCACACTGGAGCAGGTCTTCCTGAACCTCACGGGCCGCAGCCTCCGCGACTGACCTGTTCCGTACCCCTGATGCCCCTTTCCCCTGAAAGGGGGAGGTGGCCACTGCCCGGGTGGAGCAGACCGAAAACCCCGACGGCCATTCGTCTCCGTTTCCTCACCGGCCGGGGTTCACCAGTGCGCCGCCGGTGTCCGGGTCATGGCCATGCCAGGGAGACCGAAAAGGCCCCGCAGCAGTTGCGGGGCCTTCCACTGAAATCTGCCGGGGGTACATTCAGGGCCTGCAGCTGAGGCAGAACCCCACGGTTTTCCTGCCGGTCCTCACGGCGGCGGTCCTGGCCTGCTCCCCCGTGCTGAATGGTCCATGGATACGGATGTCCAGAGCGCGGCGTTCTTGGGATTGCGCCTTCCTGCAGTCGCAACGGTGCACCATGGCCGAATTGGTTGACGCCTGTTCGCTTACCACATACTGCATAGTTCACCTCCCGTGTCCATGATCCGCCCGTGTAGTAAGCGCTGTCAAAATAGTGCAGCCAATCACAATATTGTTAACTCAAATGCTTTCAGTCCCGATGCTCAAATTCAGGAAACAATGAACACGATCGTTGAGGCGGACCCGGAAAACTGCCCGCAAGTTGCGGCGGTGCTGTAAGCACCCCATACCGCCTTTGAGCTACGGACCGATTACGCGCTGGCCGGCGCAGCAGGCCGGACGGTACGCTGGCGGCGAGTGCGCGGGCCGTTCAGAACATTGCCGATGAACGTGTATCGAATGAACAACTGGTAGGTTATCAGCAGCACCGCGGTTACGCTGGCGCAGGCCAGGATGTACTTCAAGTGGTAGCTGATGGGCCAGTCCACGAGAACCCAATGAGCCACAACCACCAGCGGCAGGTGCCCCAGGTACATCCAGTAGCTGGCGTCGGAGAGGTATCGCACCGTGAAGCTGGGGCTGGAAAGCAGCCAACGGAACAGCCCCATCATGCCGAAGCAGGTCAGCCAGGCAAAGGCCGTTTCCGCCAGGGCGCTCACCGCCGTCAGCATGTTGCTGAACATCCATACGTGTTCGGGCAATTCGCCGTGAGTAAAGGGATTGGCCTCCGCAGCATACTCCCGGAGCAGGAGGAAGCCGATGCAGAAGGTGATTGCGGCGGGCAGCAAGGCGATTGTCCACCAGCGGCGCACCGCGACGCCCTGCTGGTAGAAGAACGCTCCGAAAAAGAAGAAGCAGGAGTAGAAGATGAAAGTGGCCGGCTTGGGCAGCACGCTCTGCAGGGAATCCGCCCCGAAGATCGGCTCCTGCATCAGCAGGGCGGCCACCGCCGATATGGGAATGACCAGCAGCCAGACTTTCGGGTTGCGGAACTCCACGCCCATCTTGGCCATGATAATGAATGCGCCAACCATCAGTAGCAGGTTCCAGAGGAACCACAGGTGCATCGTGGCGAATATCCAGAGTATCGGCAGCACCCAGAACGGGAAGTCATAGGGATGCTCCCGGCCTGATGTAAAGGCCATGGCCACGGCGGTGAGCGGTATGATAGTGAAGCATCCGACGGCCAGCGGAAGCCCTATGCGCTTGAGCCGCTGCATCCCCAGGGCGTGCAGCCCCCGGCGTTCCCACAGCAACACGGTGAACAGGCCGCTGAGCAAATAGAATACCGGGGTCCGCAGGCCGTGGGTGATGTCGAGAATTATGTGATAGGTCGGGTCGTCGCCGACCGAGGTGTCATGCACCGGCCAGGGGTAAATCAGTTCGGGCAGTACGAAGAAGGCTGCGTGCAGCGCGATGCCGAGCAGGGTGGCCACGGCGCGCAGGGCGTCCAGGTCATGGTAGCGTGGAGCGGGTTGAGGCGCGTCTTTAATGATCCTTCCCTCCCTATTGCCGCCATCGCGTCAGCCGGATTTTGAAGCTTCGATTCGGAGTGGGTACGGGAATGGAATGCAGTTTCAATTGGTAGTCGGGCGGGTCCAGCGCAATTTCCGCACGGTGCAGGACCGTCGCCGTGATGAGTGACATCTGCAACTGCGCCGCCCCTTGTCCCAGGCAGCTGTGCGGCCCGAAGCCGAAGGGCGCGTACGCCCCGGGCTGGCCGTGCTCCCGGCGGTCCGGCAGGAAGCGGTCAATGTCGAATCGCTGCGGGTCCGGGTAGATCTCCGGCAGGTGATGCGACACCGGCATGGCCACCCACACGGACGTACCGGCGGGAATCCAGTATCCGGCGAATTCGAAAGAGTTCGCCACCGTTCGCACCATTACCGGCACAATGGGATGCAGCCGCAGGGTTTCCATGATGGCCCGCTGGGTGACCGGCATATCGTTTATGCCGTCCGCCGTCGGCTCGCCGCCGGCAAACAGCCGATCGGCCTCCTCGCGCACCTGCTCCAGCACGTCGGGGTGTTTCAGCAGCGAGTAGAGCATGAAGGAAGTCGCTGCGGATGAAGTGTCCGCCCCGGCGAGGAAGGGTCCCATGGAGTCAACGAAGAGGTTCTTATCCGTAATGAAGTCCGGCGACGAGCGCCGCATTTCCGTCAGAGTGTCCGAAAGGTTGGGAGTTTCCCCTGCGCGCAGCGACGGTTCGTGGGCCGCCAGCACACTCTCGAAGAGCCCTTCGATACGGCGGCGGGCGCGCCGTACCCTTGGCGTATGCGCCATGAACTTCGGGTATAGTCTGGCCATATAGACCATTTCCAGCGCGTGGATGAAGGTCAGTATATCGTCTATGTATTCCCGCGGGGATGAGCCGGACATCAACGATCCAAGTTGGTTCACTACCATGCGCTGTACGGATGGAAAAACCGAAACCGGACGGGTGTTGGACCATTCCCGCATCTCGTGGTCCACGATGTCCACGGCCTGGGGCAGGTTTTTCAGAAGTTGCCTGCGCGAATAGCCTTCGCGCATGGTGCGCCGCAGTCGAAGGTGCTCTGCGCCATCCATCCCGGCGAGGGCCCTCGTGCCGCCGAATTGCTGGGCAAATCCCTGCCACGCCACATGGTCGGTATGCAGATAATCTTTACCTTCCCGCATCAAGAAGCTGTTGGCTTCCGGCCCCGCCAGCACCAGCCACTTCCTGCCCAGAAGCGATATCTCAAATACCGGCCCCAGTTTCCGATACTGTTCCGTCAGAAATCCATTGATGGTATCGCGGAACTGTAGCACATGGCCAAAGATGGGCAAGTGCCCCGATGCCCGGGGCCAGCCGCCGCCTTTTTCCCGTACGCCCCTGCGCCGGGCATAGGCTTCGGCCAGCGTCAGGTTGCGGATCCCGTCAATGACCGACCGGCTCAACAATTCGAGACGGGAAATCAGCTCAATCCGCTCGCGGGCTTCGGCATACTCGTCAGGCGGCAGCATCTGCCGGAACAGGTCGCAGGCATTGGCCAGACTGATGATGACTATATCCCGGGTGTCGGGGATATCGTCGCTGAAGATGGCGTGCAATACCCGGAGCCACACTTCCTGTTCGTGCTCGCCTCCGGTTGTAGGGTAGCGACGGGACCGGGCCACCAGGCGCGACAGGGAGAAAAATCCAGTGTCGTCTGCCTCAACTACGCCGGCCTCCGCCAGGCGTTCCAGCGCAAGCGAGCGCAGTTCATCCGACCGTTCGGCCACCCGCCGGACCCAGAATTCAGGATTGCGGCGACCTTCCCTCGACACCTCCACGATGTCGGACAGAACCGGGTCCAGCAAGTTGTCGTTCAGCGGGGTGGGGTCGGTCACTTCCAGGGTTTCAAGGCCGGTATCAATACGGCCCTGCAGAGCCAGTTCCAGCAGCGCTGCTCCGGCCAGGGCATAACCCAGCGTGCGCGCCGGGACGCTGGTAGCCTCGCCGTTGTCTTCATCCATAACGAGGAGCAGCAATTCTTCGGCAAGGTTGAACACTGTCGGCGGTTCCTGTAGCAACCGTTCAGGCTTGAAAGGAAATTAGCAGTTGTCGGCAACTGCCGGGAAGGTGAGACCCAACCGGCCTCTTCCTATTGCCCCTGTTCCCTGTTGAACTCTTACTTGAGCAATTCCTTCGCGAAGGGGCTTCGACGTGCAGCGAATCCCTCTCCGCAACGCCTATCATTCGGGCAGGCATACCGTCCAACATGCCAGGGCAATCGCATATGAGCTGGTTAATGCCCGTCATTCCGGCGAAAGCCGGAATCCAGTAGCCGAACCAGGCAGTTTACATCCGAAAATCCGGCATCTCGCACATTCTGGACTCCGGCTTTCGCCGGAGTGACGGGGTTGCAAGTTCATATGCGATAGACCTAGCCAACATATTAGTACATCGTACAGGGAATTAACACTCCAGTACGACCGGGCCGGTGGTGGGCCTGACTGTGCCGTATCGCGAACTTTTCGGTGGGAGGTCCGGCTATAGGCTCACCGGGTAGCGCCCCAAGACCTAGGACAGGACGACATGGGTGGCAGCAAGCGTCTCCCATGCCCACACTGGCCTTAGTCTGAACGTGATGTCTCAAGTCTCCTTCGGATATTGTACGATAGGTCGTACAATATGGTCATGTACACGGTCCTGCGAAGCGCGACTCTCTAGCGTGCCGAGAGAATGGAGGAGCTAATGTCTGAGGAGTACCGAAAGCTCGACGCAACGGACTACATAAGGACCGAGGAGGATGCCCGAGGGCTTCTCAGAGCGGCTACGGATGAGGACCTCGGGGATGGGGCCATGATCCGCGCTGCCCTCAAGCAAGTCGCTCAGACTCAAAACATAAGTGCCCTCGCCCGCAGCACCGGGCTTAACCGTGGCAACATCTACGAGGCGCTGTCAGAAGACGGCAACCCCACCCTGGCGACACTGCTGAAGGTCACCAACGCCTTGGGGCTGAGGCTGCGCCTTGAGCCCGTGGAGGATCGCGCGCTGGGCGCACAACCAACCGGTGCCGGAGTCTTTCGGCAGGAATCGGCCTCTCAACCAAGTAGGATCTCAAGGAGATGACGAAATTGAACTCAGCTATTGAAGCATGGCGCGAGCAGGTCTTGGCATTTGATCGGGATATGGCAGATATCCGCAGGGAAGGACAGGAGAACGGTCATAGTCGTCCTGTGTTTGCCGCCGAGCCACTGGATCCGTACCGTACCGACGATCCCGCGCTCAACGGCCTCTATGAAGTCGTGGGCGAAGGCGCCGAGGTCCTGGACGTTGGCGGCGGCGCGGGCCGCTTCGCCCTGCCCCTGGCAACGCGCGCCAAGCGGGTGACCGTGATAGATCCCTCCGCCGAGTCGCTGGATTTGCTAAGGACCCGCGTGGCAGAATTCGGATTTACCAACGTGACCGCCATCCACGAGCGGTGGGAGGTGGTGGAAGTTCCCTCGGCGGACGTAACCCTCTGCTCCTGGGCGTTGCATCATGTGGTGGAAGCCGCGCCATTCGTAAGGAAGTTGGAAGAACGCGCCAGGGACCGCGTGGTGATCCTGGAGATGATGGAGACACCAAGTGCGCAGATTGCTCCGTTCTACGAGCGCGTGCACGGCAAGAGACTCACGCTGCTGCCGGGCGTCCCGGAGTTGCTGAATCTCCTGTGGGCGATGGATATATTCCCCGACGTGACGATGCTCAGTCCTGAAATTCCGGAATTGGACACAGACCGCAGTTCAGCGCTGGAGAAACTTCGACGAATGCTGGGTGTGGAGGAAGGCGCCGATGCAGACGAAAGATTGCTAGCGGCGGCAGATGAATTGCTGGAAGAGTCCAGCGAGGGTCTGACCGTCAAGGGTGTGAATATGCGGCGGCAGGCGATCATTACGTGGAGGCCGATGCAAAGTGGTTCGAGGAGCGGGGGCCCGAACTGATTTGTCAGCCGACGAACTACCCGCTGATTGCCGAAGGCCCCTTGGAATGTGGATGCGCAGTGCACTGGAACGTCAGGGGTTCAGGGTTATCGATAGTCAACTCGCCGGTCAGGTGATAGACGTTGAGGCAATCGCCTACGATTCGGATGAAGAAGTCGCGAGAGGATTGAACATAGGCGTCGTGGAACGCCACTTATCGGACATTGGCTCCCTCATTGCTCAGATCGCCAACACGCGGAGCCAAACATGGCCTGAACGAACCTGCCAACTGTCCTGTAGCAAGTGGGCCGTGTGGGGGTCGAACCCACGACACCCGGATTAAAAGTCCGGTGCTCTGCCGACTGAGCTAACGGCCCTCGAAACATGGGCAACTTCGGAAAGCTGCCCAATTATTGTAGCATCGCGCCGGTGCCGACGCCTTCCCGCCAACTGCTTCTCTCCGGCTGAGGTTCCATACCCGACCATCTAATTCGGAACGCTGCCCGGGGCCGGCACTCCTGTTGCAGGATTTGGGCGGGTTGTGGTAGTTTTGCGACTACAATCAGCCATCAATACGGGAGGCGCACAATGGGTTTCACGCCGAGTTACCTGGGACATGTGAACATATATGTGCGGAACGCGGCGGACGCCCGCGACTGGTACGAGTCTGTCCTCGGGCTGCACACCTACGACTTCAAGGAAGGGCGCGCCGCCTTCATGTCGGCCGACCTGAACCAGTCCCACGAGATCGCGCTGATGGAAGTGGGCGAAAGCGCCGAAGGCCCTCGCGCCGGACAGGTGGGGCTCAACCACATGGCCTGGCGGATGGGCAGCCTCGAGGACCTGTCCGACTTTTACAACAATCTTAAGGAAAAGAACTGGCCCATCCAGCGGGTGTCGGACCACGGCCTGTCGCTGGGCATCTACATCAAGGACCCGGACGGCAACGGCATCGAGGTCTACTACGAGACCCCGCGCGAGGAGTGGCACCGCCAGGACAACCTGTTCATGAGCGGCGACCGCCCCCAGGGCAACTTCCCCGGCCCGTGGGAGGCAGACCTGGTGCCGGACGGCGTGGCTGCCGCGGCCCAGCGCAGCTAACCTGCGAGGTTATTCAGCAAACGAGACGGGGCGCACGGCTGCGCGCCCCTACATTTTTGTGTCTATCCTGCCGACTTACTGGACGACTGCGATTGCCTCGATCTCGATGAGCATGTCAGGGTCGACCAGGCGGCTGATTTCCACCAGGGTGCTGGCGGGATACTCCGACTTGAAGAACTCGGAACGCACCTCGTGGATGGCCGAGAAGTGTTCGGTCAGATTGGTCACGAACACGGTGACTTTCACGACGTCGTCCATGGTCGCCCCGCCCTCGGCCAGCACGGCCTGGAGGTTCTCCAAGGTCTTGCGCGTCTGGGCGCGAATGTCGCCGCGACCGACGAGCTGGCCGTCAACGCCTCGGGCCACCTGGCCGGATGCGAACACCATGCGTCCTGCCGGGACAGCGATGCCCTGGGACATGATGCCAGCGGGCCTGGCCACGGCGTCGCTTACAAGTACTTCCTTTGCCATCATCCACCTCCCTCAAAAAATAAAGTTCCCTCTCCCTCCGGGGTAGGGTTAGGGTGGGGGCGTTCCTTTTACTTCCACTCGGCGTCGGGGGGCCAGACGTTGGTGCTGCCGCGGGCCGCGCCCTGAAGCACCGGGTCGGCCCTCATCGGACCCATGGTTTCAATGGCCTTCAGGTAGTGTTCCGCCGCCTGGTGGGCGTGGAATGCGTCCTCGTCCACGTAGATCTCGTAGACCCACACCCGGTTGGGGTCGCCGGCGTCCTGGATCACGTCGAAGCGCAGGCAGCCGGGCTCCGTGTTGGCGGCGGCCTGGGCGTTGGGCAGCAGGGCCTTCAGGAACTCGTCCTTGCATCCCTCTTTGATCTGAATCGGCGCGATGATGACGTACATAGTTCTTCTCCTTCGAGTGCCCTCACCCTAACCCTCTCCCATAGGGAGAGGGAAGAAGCAGGCTACTTCCACTCGGCGTCGGTGGGCCAGATGTTGGTGCTGCCCCGGGCCGCGCCCTGGATGCCCTCGACGCGTATGTCGGCGGTGGCGTCGCGGAACTTGATGAAGTGGGGCGCCTGGGTATGGGCCTGGAAGGCGGCCTCGTCGTCGTAGACCTCGTACAGCCAGACGCGGTTCTCGTCGCCGGCGTCCTGTATGACGTCGAAGCGGCGACAGCCCGGCTCGTCGTTAACCGACCCGATAGCGTCAGGGACGATGGCCTCCATGAACTGTTCCTTGCACCCCGGCTTGATCTGGATGGGCGCGATAATCACATACATCGTTCAATCTCCTTCGACAGGCTCAGGATGAAATGGTGAGCTTGTCGAACCACGGCTGCATCGTACCATAGTCTGAACTGTGATTTATGGGATTGTGGTGATTGCCCTGATTCCAACCCGGCGGATCATGGCAATCCATGAATCCTTCGACAGGCTCAGGATGAGTTATTGATACGTGAATGAATTGGTAAACATTCCAGGCCAGTTACCCGTCATTCCGGCGAAAGCCGGAATCCAGAAACCGCCAGGCACAGAGAGCGTAGCCGGAGGACAACATCTCTGGATTCCGGCTTTCGCCGGAATGACGATATTGTTTACTAATCCATTCACGTATCAGTAAACAGGCTCAGGATGAAATGGTGAGCCTGTCGAACCATCAGGCAATGACGCCTCAAGGACAGCGTGATACCATTCCCGAAACGACAAGGCACACTGACGCAGGAGTCGCGCCATGCCAGCGAGAACCGGGGCGGAGTACATAGCGAACCTGAAGGAGAACGGGCCGGAGGTCTACCTTCACGGCGAACGGGTCAAGGATGTCACCACTCACCCGGCGTTGCGGGGGGGCGTGGAGACGCTGGCCCGGATGTACGACATGCAGCACGACCCGGCCATCCAGGACGAGATGACCTACGAGTCGCCGACAACCGGAGACCGCGTGGGCACCTCGTTCATCATGCCTCGAACAAAGGAGGACCTGGACGCCCGCCGGGTGATGATGCGGCACTGGGCCCGGGCCACCTTCGGCATGATGGGCCGCAGTCCCGACTTCATGAACGTGAACATCATGGCGATGGCCGCGGCAGGCGACTATTTCGCGCAGAACCGCCCGGAATTCAAGAACAATATCAACTGGTACTACGAGCACGTGCGGGAGAACGACCTGGTGCTGACCCACACGCTGCTCAACCTCCAACGCAGCCGCACCCCCGGCTCCACGCCCCTGGAGGACCGCACCGACATCGCCCTGCGGGTGGAGAAGGAGACCGACGCGGGAATCTACGTGCACGGCGCGCGGGTGCTGGCGACCCTGGCCCCGCTGTCCGAGGAGATCGCGCTGTACCCCACCACCTCGCACCAGTTGCCGGGGCAGGCGCCGGAACCGTACGCCTTCGCCTTCGCCGTGGCCAACAACACTCCGGGGCTTCGCTACCAGTGCCGGGAGAGCTTCGACTTCGAGCGCTCGCACTTCGACCACCCGCTGGGGTCCCGGTTCGAAGAGCTTGACGCGGTGGCCTTCTTCGACCACGTATTCGTGCCGTGGGAGCGGGTCTTCCTGCTCGGCGACGTGGAGCTGTGCAACAACTTGCAACTGGCCACCAACCGGCACCTGCACTCGGGCCACCAGGTGGTCACAAAGAACGTGGCCAAGTGCGAGTTCGTGCTGGGGCTGGCCACGCTGATGACTGAGACGCTAGGGTCGTCGGGACAGCAGCAGGTGCAGCAGATGATCGCCGAGATCGTCGAGAACCTGGAGGTCACCAAGGCCTGCCTGCGAGCCGCCGAAGCCGACGCCGAGGTGGACCAGTGGGGGGTGATGGCGCCGGCGGAGCTGCCCCTGCAAGCCGCTCGCAACCTGTTCATCCGCATGTACCCTCGGATGGGGGAGATCATCCACCTGCTAGGTTCCAGCAGCCTGATGGCGCTGCCCACCGAGGCTGACCTGGAGGGCCCGCTGGCCGAGGAGATCAACCGCTACCTGGAGACCGACGCCGCCTCGGCCCGCGACCGCGTGCGGCTGTTCCGGCTGGCGTGGGACATGTCATGCAGCGCCTTCGGGGCCAGGCAGATACTGTACGAGCGCTTCTTCCAGGCCGACTCGGTGCGCAACGCCGTCATCCTGTACAACATGAAGGACCGCCAGCCACACGCCGACTGGGTACGCCGATTCCTCGAACAAGAGTAACCGGAGATTAAACGCAGAGAACGTGCAGAGGGCACAAAGTTATAGAAAAAAGTCTGCGTCCTCTGCGTAACCTCTGCGCCCTCTGCGTTGAAAAACTTTTTTAAGGAGGAGAACCATGCCGGAGCCGCGAGTTATAAGGGCCCACGAGGTTGAGCAGTTGCAGCGCGCCGAGGGCGTGACCGTCGCCAGCCACATCACCAAGGGATTCGGGGCGACCGAGATTTCCAGCGGGATCACCAGCTTCGATCCCGGCCGGTCGAACACGACCCACTACCACAACGCCGAGGAGTCGGTGATCGTAATCGAGGGCAACGGAATCCTGATGATCAACGGAGTCGAGAACCAGGTGGGCGTGGGCGACGCCGCCTTCATCACGCCCGGCACGCACCACCGGCTGATCAACACCGGCGACGGCCCGTTCCGCATCGCCTGGTCCTACGCGACGGTGGACGTGTCGCGCACGCTGGTGGACGACTAGGGGGCGCTATGATGCCGCCACTGCGGTGTCAATCGACCCATTGCCGTCTGCCTAGTCGTGATAATTTTCGCAGTCGGCATCAAAGTCTGGCTGAATTACTATTAAGGAGGCTGGTTTTGAAGCAGGCCAAGAACAAGCAACTCCGCGATGCGGAATTGACTGGACAGCTTGAAAAGTTCCCTGAACAAGGAGAAGTAGAGGAGCTTTGCTCCGTGCTGCGCGTCGCCACGCTCCGCGAGATGGCGACGGAAATCGTCAACGGCGGAATTGAACACGCCAAAGGAAATCTTGACCGCTTGGAGTACGCCAAGCTCCTCAACAGTTGGATTGCGACGGCGGAAGAGACAGTAGCCGCAGGCCGAAACGTCTCCAGAATTGCTTCGAGGCGAAGAGTCGAATCCTGAAAGCCAGTATGTCTATCCCTGATTACAGAATAACCATCCACCGCGCCGTCAGAAAATTCCTGCGAACTCATCCCGACCTAGCGGATAAGTGGGATAGCATTGTTAGTCAAATACAGGCAAGTCCTCGGATGGGCACGCACATTGACCATCTAAAAGCCCCCTGGTTTTGTAGCCATCGATGGGACGAGGGTACCTACCGAATCAAATTCGATATCATTGAGGACGATAGGGAAATATATTTTTACGACGCCAACAACCGGGGTGATGTCTACAAGGGACGGCGCGGCGCAGACAGGCGAAGGTGAGGGGATCAACACCGGCGACGGCCCGTTCCGCATCGCCTGGTCCTACGCGACGGTGGACGTGTCGCGCACGCTGGTGGACGACTAGGGGGCTTCCCACTTAACACTTCTGGTGCAATGGTACGATTAGTCCGTAGATTTGTCGCCTTGGCGGTAACACAATATCCGCCATGGTTGATTCCGCAAAACGGCTGTTTGGTAGTAACGTCCGGCGGATTCGTGAAGCTCTAGGAATAACTCAAGAGGAGCTTGGCGAAGCATCGGGATTGGACAGGTCCTATGTTGGAGGCATCGAGCGAGGCGAACGAAATCCAACTTTGACTGCGATTATACAGTTAGCATCGGCTTTGAGAGTAGGGCCAGGGCGTTTGTTCGAAGGCTATACGAGCCCGGTAGGCATCTCTGATAATTCGGATAGGATGACAGCTCACTCTGTCCAGGATGGACTGTCGATTCGGTTTAGATACGACCAGCATGACGCTGAATATCTCTTGGAAGAGGCTACAATTGGCGAATTTCACGATGTACTGAAAGTACTGCAGGACGGTTTGTCATCTGATGATACCAAGACGGACGCTGTGGCAAACACATTCCGGCGTGCAGTGCGGTTGTGGCCTACGGCCAACCCTTCAGATATATGGACTTTTATAGCCAATCGAGCGTACTGTGACCGATCGAATCACCCGGAGGCAAATGCACGTCTCAACTTAGAACAGAGCTGGAAACGTACTAGTGGGTGGGCATTAGAACGGGTCTTGGTAGGCCATTACCGACATTTTCTACTGCAGAACGGACTTACCGTCAAAGTAGCGAATAAGAGAGAGAAGATCGCTCTCTTGGGGTCGCTTGGCGACCCTCGCATTGTACCCGATAAAGCAGACGTACTCGTCACGTTTGGTTCCGGAAATAGCGAGCAACTGTTAGGAGCCGTTCACGTAAAAGCAAGCCTTGCCGAAAGGCGAACGGATGACGTGCCGATGAGCCAGGCTTTGATAGAACAAGGCTACATTTCGATATTTTGGACAATGGATGTCAAGAGTTTTCCCGGAGTACGCCCCGATAATCAAGGTGAATTTGGCAAAGCCGATGTCGATGAGATAAACGACAAGCGGCGCGATTTCGAAGAGCATGGCCACTTTTCAGCGTGCTTTTCATACAACCGAAACACGGAACCTACTCTACAGCGCGAAGAATTGGCAGCTCAGATATTCGTGTGTGATTTTACAGATCCAGACGACAGTTTTTCGCAGTTTCTCGTTCAGGCTTTGCGGCATCGTCTGGACTAACAGTATCCATTTGATGCTGGATAGCAGTATCACTTGCCGCTTTGTATAGACGGCGCTGCGACTCAGCAACTTGCTCCGGGTCAATCTCGAAACCCACGTAGGTGCATCCAAGTTGTAGCGCAGCAATTCCGGTTGATCCTGAACCGGAAAATGGGTCCAGCACCACTATGCCGTCTCCGCATTGACCATAGGCTGCTATGCAGCGCCTGGGCAGTTCTGTCGGAAATCGCGATCTGTGTTGCAGGCCCGCTATGGTTTCGTTGGCAAATTCCCAGATACTGGACACTGGTGGCGAAGTGCGAAACCGGTGTTGCTCATCGCGGGCCAGCAGGTAAATCGACTCATGCTTGCGGTGAGGGCGGCGGCATCGACCCTCCGGCATGGGATTTTTCTTAGCCCAAATCACTTCACCACGGTACAAATAACCAGATTCGGAAAGTGCAATTAACAAGCGTTGCGGCAACATCAAGAGGTTTCCGTACTGCAGCCATCCAGTGGACTTATCGACAAAGGCCTTACGCTGAAATCTAGGCTTGGTATACGCTGCGTTGTCAGGCTTGAACCCGTTGCGGTCAGCTCCCAACGAGCTATACCTGTAATCCTTTGGACCCCAATTTACCGGAGTATTGTAGGCATCCCCCAGGTTAAGCCAAACTATGCCGTATGGCTTTAGCTTGGGCAGAATTTCAGCGAAAACCTCCGACAAGAACGCAATGTATTCTCTAGGGTCCTCTTCAGTCCCAATTCCCAATGATTCCCGCTGTCCCCAATAGGGCGGGCTGGTCACGACAATATCAATACTTGCATCCGGCAATAGCGGTATCAGATCAATGCAGTCCCCCCGATAAATCGCTGAATCTGTTATACATATTTGTTCTGGCAGAGCTGATGGCATGTTTAAATTTCCTGCAATTTGATCTGGCCTGAACTGCTCATAATTAGAAAGTAAGATGCAACATCACGTAGCCGTTCCGGTCTGGAAGGCTGGAAATCCAAGCTGACAGCTCGGCCTGTCTACTAGCGCCGATTCCTCTTTCGGTGCACCAGTTATCGGCGCGTTCCATCAGGGTTGCTTGCTCGAACTCCACGAATGTGTTTTCGTTCCAACCGCCACCCCAATGGTCGCCTTCCATCCCGAGGTCGGGATCCATCGCCAAGTCCTTGAGGAAGTCCGACACCGGCGGTTGCGGTTCGTCAAGGTAGTCAATGCTCACCACGCCTACGCTCAGGCCCATCGCAGCCTCCGTATCTCCATGGGGTTCACAGGCTGCGATGGTAACGGACCCACCATCGTTTGACCACCGCCAACTGTCACCAAATCCCCTACCCCACCTCCACGACCATCTCGACCTCCACGGGGGCCCTTAGCGGCAGGCCGACCATGCCGACGGCGGAGCGGGCGTGGCGGCCCTGGTCGCCGTAGAGGCTAACGAGAAGGTCGGAGGCTCCGTTGCCCACCGCGAAGTGCCGCTCGTATTCGGGGTCGGCGTTGACCATCACCAGCAGCTTCACGATGCGCTTCACCCGGTCCAGGCTGCCGGTTTCGGCCTTGATGGCAGCCAGGCAGTTGAGCATGGCCTGGCGGGCCGACTCGTAAGCCTGTTCCTCGGTGACATCGCGGCCCACCTTGCCCGGATGAAGGATGGAGCCGTCGGGCATGAAGCCGATGTGTCCGGCGACGAACAGCAGGCTGCCGACCCGCACGGCGGGCACGAAGTTGGCCACCGGGGCGTTCGGTTCGCTCAACGACAGGTCCATCTCGCGCAGCTTGTCTTCAACCGACATAGTTTCCTCCTTGCAATTCATTAAACACAGAGGACACAGAGAGCGCAGAGTTTATTTATTGCTTTCTCGGTGTCCTCTGTGGTCTCTGTGTTTAATTCCCGGTTAGTCGGGGAGCTTGACGATGGCCTCGACCTCGACCACCATTTCCGGGCGGACCAGGGCGGAGACACCGACGGTGGAGCTGGCGGGCGGGTTTTCGGGCCAGGTTTCCAGTCTCACCTTGGCATAGTCGGCGTAGTCGGCCATGTTGGTCAGGAAGCAGGTGATCTTGCAGACGTCCTCCATGCGGCCGCCGGCGGCCTCGACGATGGCGCGGATGTTGGCCATCACCTGGCGGGACTGGGCCTCGCAGCCCTCGGCGAGGTTGCCGTTGGCGTCGGTGCCCACGTTGCCCGACACATACAGCATATTGCCCAGCTTGATGCCGGGGGACAGGTTGGGGTTGGGCGCAACTCCGGGAGGGATAATCGGTTCTCGCTCTGGCATTTCATTCTCCTCTTGATTACGGATTTAGCGAAGAGAGCGCAGAGTTTCGGTGCTTCTCTGCGCTCTCAGCATTACCGGGTCGAAGTATATTGCCTGCGATGGGATTTGTCAGACAGCCGCTCCGCTCACCGACCTCTCCCGATGGACGGAAATGCAGTTCCGTACGCCCTCCAGCTTAGAGAAGAGCTTGTTCAGCTGCTCCAGGCCGGTGGTGTACACGTTGAAGGTCATCTTGACCGTTCCGTTGGGCTGACGGGAGGTAATCACGTCGGAGATGTTGACGCCCTCCTCGGACACGTTCTGGGTGAGGTCGCGGAGGAGGCCCACCCGGTCGTAGGCCAGCATGGTCACGCGCACCGGATGAATCTCCTTGACCTTGCCCCAGTCCACCTGGACGAATCGCTCCGGCTCGTCTTCGTTCCTGATGCTGGGACAGTCCTGCTTGTGTACGGTCACGCCCCTGGAACGGGTTATGAAACCCACGATGTCGTCGCCGGGGATGGGGTTGCAGCACCGGCCCATGCGGGTGAGAAGGTCGCCGGTGCCCTGCACGGTGATGCCGGAGGTCGGGCTGGACAGGGGCAGATCGGGCCGCTTGACCGTCAGCGGGTGCTCCGGCTCCTGCCTGGCTTCGGCCAGCTTCTGGGCCAGGTGGCTCTGGCTGACCCCGCCGGAACCAAGGTTCGCCAGCAGGTCGTCCATGGTGTCGTACTTGAACAGCGAGAGCACTTCGTTGTCGTCGAACTTCTGGTTCAGGCGGCGGGTCTCGCGGCGCAGCAGCTCGCGGCCCCGCTGTATGTTTGCGCCCCGTTCCTGGCGACGAAACCACTGGCGGATGCTCTGGCGGGCGTTGGCGGAGCGGATGTAGCCGCGGTTGGGGTTGAGCCAGTCCAGGCTGGGCCCGCGGTTCGACCTGGTGCTCATGATCTCGACGGTGTCGCCATTCTGCAGGGCGGTGTCCAGCGACACCAGCTTTCCGTTGACCTTGGCCCCGACGCAACGATGGCCCAACTCGGTGTGAATCTTGTAGGCGAAGTCGATGGGCGTCGAACCGGCGGTCAGTTCTATGATGCGGCCCTTCGGCGTGTAGACGAAGACCTGGTCCCGGAAGATGTCTTCCTTGACCGACTCGATGAACTCGGTGGTGCTGGTCACATCCCGCTGCCACTCCAGCAGTTGACGCAGGCCGCTCATTTTCTCCTCGAAGCGCCTGTCGCTGGAACTGCCTTCCTTGTACCGCCAGTGCGCGGCGACGCCGTACTCGGCGGTCTCGTGGTGCTCGTAGGTCTTGATCTGCACCTCGAGGTGGGAGCCGCCCTCGCTGATCACGGTGGTGTGGAGGGCCTGGTACATGTTCTCCTTGGGGTTGGCGATGTAGTCGTCGATCAGGCCGGGGATGGGGTGCCAGAGCTGGTGCACCGCCCCAAGGGCCCGGTAGCAGTCGATTTCCTTGTCCACCAGGATTCGCAGGGCGAACAGGTCGTAGATGTCGCTGATCTGCTTGCCCTGGGACTCGTACTTCTGGATCTTGCGGTAGGTGCTATAAATGTTCTTGGGCCGCCCGGAAACATCGGCCTTGATCCCGGAGTCCTCCAGGTGATCCCGCAGTGAATCGGAAACCCTGGCGATGTACTCTTCCCGCTCGACCCGGCGGGCGGCGAGCAGCCGGGAAATCTCCCGGTACTTGTCGATATCCAAGTAGCGGAACGCCAGGTCTTCCAGCTGCCACTTGACTTCCCAGATGCCGAGGCGGTGAGCCAACGGAGAATAGATGTCCAGCGTTTCCTGGGCAATCCTGCGCTGCTTGTCGGGCGGGAGCGGGTCAAGCGTCCTCATGTTGTGCAGGCGGTCGGCCAGCTTGATGAGCACGACGCGGATGTCCTCGGCCATAGCCACCAGCATCTTGCGGAGGCTTTCGGCATAGAGGCTGTCGGGGTCGTCGGAACCGTCGGGCAGGAAGCCGAGGGGGTCGTGAATGCGGCTGTCGAGGCGGGTCAGCTTGGTGACGCCGTCGACCAGCCTGGATATTTCGGGGCCGAACCGCTCGGTAAGCTCATCGAGCTCTACCTCGCAGTCCTCTACTACGTCGTGGAGGAGAGAGGCGGCGATGGTCTGCTCATCGAGGCGAAGCTCGGATGAAAGAAAGTAGGCGATCTCAAGGGGATGGGCGATGTAGGGCTCACCGGACTTACGCAACTGGCCGTCGTGGCACTGGTCGGCAAAGCGGTATGCGTCCTCTATCAGCGCGGCGGCGTCTTCAGGCAGATAGGACGATACCTCGTTCAGAAGCCTGTCTATTCCCTCAGTAGTCGCTACCCCAAGGTCCATACCCCCGCGAGCTGAATTCGACCACAGACTGCTTAGAGGAAGGGAGGGTTTCAAGTGGCTGGTCCGCTCTTCTTGTCCATGTCCATTGCGAAATGATTGTTGCGATTTTATTTGTTTCCCGACCAAAATTCCATCCCCTCTCGGCCCAAATGCCGACAGTGTGATGCCCGTACCTCGCCTGCTTCTGCTGGAACCGGAGCCGGTGTACGACCGTTTGACGGCGGAAAGCGGCCGTTGCTACACTCGCCGGGTTCCAGCCGGGGTGCTCCAACTACCATTGTACGACGCCGGGAGGTGCCATGAGCGAGTCCAGCAGCAAGGTAGGGATTTTCTCCTTTGAAGTAGACAGCTCCGCCGATCCGGCGCTCCTGGCGAAGCGGGCCGAGGAGCTGGGTTTCGAGTCGTTCTGGGTGCCGGAACACGCGATTCTTCCGGTCAGGACAACATCGCCTTACGCCGGCTCGCCTGACGGCATCATCCCGGAAGAGTACGGGCGCATCGTCGACCCGTTCGTGGCCCTGGCCCGGGCGTCGGCGGTAACGACAACGATCAAGCTGGGCACCGGCATCTGCCTGGTGCCCGAGCGCAACCCGCTGCTGCTGGCCAAGGAGATCGCCACCCTGGACCGGTACTCCAACGGCCGCTTCATCTTCGGGATCGGCGCCGGCTGGCTCCGGGAGGAAACGGAGATCATGGGCGGCGACTTCGACCATCGGTGGTCCCAGACCCGTGAGTCCATCGAGGCCATGAAGCAACTCTGGACGCAGGACGAGGCCGAGTACCACGGGACCTACTACGACTTCCCGCCGGTAAAGTCGATACCCAAGCCCGTCCAGAGTCCCCATCCGCCGGTGTACCTGGGCGGCAAGGCGCGCAACGTGTTCCGGCGCGTGGTGGCCTACGGCGACGGGTGGATGCCCAATCGTACCTCCCCGGCTGAGATCCGGGCGGGGCGCGCCACGCTGGACGAACTGGCGGAATCGGCCGGGCGGGACCCCAGGTCCATCGACGTGATGGCCTTCGGAACCGGCAACCAGTTCCGCACCCGCGAGGAAATCGAGGAACTGACCGACGCAGGCGCCGACCGCATCACGATCTGGCTGAACAACACCGAGGGCGACGCCGCAATCGCCGAGATCGAGGAAATCGCCGAGGCAGTGCTGTGATCTGCGGCGTTTCGCCTCCCGCCTACGGTCTTTCCGTTGTAAGTGTGCGGACTTCAGTACCACTGACAGGGAGAGCGCAAGTCGCATGGAAGCCGGGATTGAAAGGGTTGAAGTCGACTTTCTGCTGCTTGCCGATCGCGCCGAGGTGCTGAACGGCAAGCTATACATGATGGGCGGCGCGTGGGACCGGCGCCACATCAGGGACATAACCGCGCCGGTCCCTTTGACCATCGTGGTGGGCGTCCTGGTGCCCTGGAACCTGACCAACGAGCCTCACCGCCTAGAGATCAGGCTGGAAGACGAAGACGGCAGCCCCGTGCTCCCCCAGGTTGAGGCCACCGTGAACGTGGGCCGGCCGGTTAACGCCACCCAGGGCCAGTCGTTCCGGGCCACTGCGGTGGTCAACAACCGTTGGGCCCTGCCCAAGTTCGGCACCTACCGAGTGGTTGCGTCGATGGGAGGGTACACTGAGAAACGGGTTGCGTTCTACGCTGTCGAAGCCGGGTAGCCGACCCGGCTATCTTGCTACACCGGCAGGGGCGGCTCGGTGATGCCGGCGGGCAGGCCCACCTCGAAGGCGTTGATGTTGAAGGCCAGGCAGGCGTAGTACCCCATCAGCGTGGTCAACTCCACCAGCCCGCGGGTACCGAACTGGGCCATGGCCCTTTCGAAGGTCTCCTGACTGACTTTGTGGGTGCGGAAGAACTCGCGGCCGTAGTCGATAACCGCCGATTCCGCCTCGGAGAGTCCGCTCAGTTCCCTCTTGTCCCGCAGGCTGTCCACGAGGTCGTCGCTCAGGCCCGACTGGCGGCCGAAGGCGGCGTGGGCGTTCCAGATAAACTGGCAGTCCATCTCGCGGGCGGCCACGAGCATCCCCAGCTCGCGGATGTTGGCGGGGAGGCTGGACTCGTCGCCGCGCAGGTAGGCGCGCAGGTGCTCGCTGCGCTGAATCAGCTCCGGCACGTGCAGCATGACGGACAGAGGTCCTGTCTCCGGGATGCTGCCGCGCGCGGCCACGTACTCGTCGAAAGCTCCCGCCTGGTCCTGGGGCACGGTGTCTCTGCTGGCTGTTGGAATTCTCGCCACGATTTCACCTCCGGTATTTTCGAGCAGTATCACAAATTCGGATAAAGATTTGGCCCAAAGCCTTAGAGTCCGAAATAAAGTATAATGGGAAGATAGGAGATTGGGATATTGACGCCGGGCTCGCGCTGCCCCGGGACCGTTTTATGCCCTCGCAATAGTGAATCAGAGCGGCAACAAGTACCTGGTTTTTGGAGCGTTGGCGATCGGGCTTTTTGCCTCGGTCGTTGACCACGGCAGCGTCATAGTGGCGCTGCCTTCCATTGCGGAAGACCTTGTCATTGAGCTGCCCAGCGTGCAGTGGGTGGTCATCGGATTCGCGTTGACCATCAGCGCGCTGCTCCTGCCCATGGGGCGGCTGGCCGACATGATCGGCCAGAAGCGGGTGTACATCCTCGGCAGCATCCTCCTGATGCTTGGCGCCGCCGGGGCGGGACTTGCACCCAACCTGGCCTCGCTCCTCCTGGCGCGCATCTTCCAGGGCGTGGGCGCAGCAATGACCCAGGGCACAGGGATGGCGATCATGACCTCGGTGTTCCCGCCCACGGAACGCGGCCGCGCCATCGGTCTCCTGATGACCACCGTGGGCGTAGGAGCGGTCGTCGGCCCCGCTATCGGCGGGTTTATCGTCGATCTCGTGCACTGGCGGGCGGTCTTCTTCCTGAACATCCCGCTGGGCCTGCTGGGAATTATCGCAACCCTGTTCGTGCTGCGCCATTGGGAGTCGGAGCGGGCCTCACGGGACAGCAGCTTCGACTGGACGGGGGCGGTCCTCTCGACCGGCGTGCTGGTTGCGCTGCTGCTGGGGCTCACCCTGGCGGTCAGCAGGGGCTGGATGTCGGTCCCGATACTGGCCGCGTTCGTACTCTCCGCCAGCCTGTTCGCAGGCTTTATCTGGTGGGAGCTACGAACGCCCGCGCCGATGTTCAACCTGCGTTTCTTCAAGGACCGGGTGTTCTCCTGCGGCGTGTCGGCGGCGTTTCTGACATTCCTGGGCCAGTCGGCGGTGTTGTTCCTGATGCCGTTCTACATTCAGAACGTGCTCGGATTCAGCCCAAAGATCGCGGGACTGGTCGTAATGCCGGGAGCGCTGGTGATGGCGATCATGGGCTCGGTCAGCGGCACGCTGTCGGACAAGTTCGGGTGGCGCTGGTTCACCGTGGGGGGCATGGTGTCTTCAACCATGGGGTTGATAATTCTGAGCCGGGTGACCGAGACCTCCCACCTGTACGAGGTGATCCCGGGCCTGATCCTGGTCAACGGCGGCATGGGAATGTTCTATTCACCCAACTCCAGCTCGGTTCTCAGCGCTGTGGGCCGGGAGAGCTACGGCGTGGTATCGGGCTTCCTGAACCTGGTGCGCAACTCCGCCAACGTGATCAGCCTGGCCATCGCCACCACCATCGTGACGGTCACCATGGGATCCCTGGGGTTTGAACCCAGCCTGGAAGCGGTGCGCAACGACGCGGTCGAGGGAGTGCGCGGCGCGTTCGCCGTGGGGATGCGCTACGCGTTCTACGGACTGGTAACCCTGGTGATCGCATCAATGACAATATCGTTCCTGCAGGGCCGGCCGAAGTCCGAGCCCCGTTCCGAACTGCCGGCGTCTCAGGCCGGTGAATCTGCAGCTACAGGGGACTGAAAGCAGCGCGACCCGCAGGAACGAAATCTCCTGAAGGAGATCAGGTATGTTGAGATTCGCCCTGCTTGTGGCGGCTATGGTGGCCATCATCGGAGTCGCATGGCCCCTGGGGAGTGCGGTGTTCACCGACGGAGGAGACAACGAGGCCACCCGTCTCGTGGAAGCCGCCGACCGCACCCAGTCCAAAGCCGAGTCCCTCAGCGATTCGTACAGCGAGGTCATACCCCCGCCGGTCTCCCTCTTTTCCGCCCTCGCGGGAGGCGGGAACGATGAGTCCGAGGACGAAAGCGGCGGGGATGAACCCACTCCGACTCCAGAAGCCACGCTGACCCCGGCAGAACACGCCGTCAAGGATGCCATGGAACTGCTGAACAGGGCCCAGCAGGAACTGGAGCCGGGCAGCACCGAGTACATACAGGCCGTGAACCGGCTCAAGTCGGTCTGGGACCCCCGATACGCCAGGGCCGCGGAGGAATTCAAGCGGTTCAAGCACCGGGTGGAATACGCGGAGGACATGGGGACCGATTACCTGGAGGTGCAGGAGCGCCTGACCCGCAACATCAGCAACCCGGAGATACGGGCCAGGATGGAGCAGGTCGACGCGCTGGAACGCGAGCAACTGGTGAGGTGGATGGGTCAGGCCCGGACGGTCCTGTCCCAGGCGCAGACCATCAAGACCAACCTGGACGACATGAACATCCGCATCACGAAGCTGGAACTGTCGGCCACCTTCGCCTCGGTCTACGAGGGCTTCCACCGGATGCCCGTGGCGCTCACCGCTCTTCACGACGAACTGGCAACCTTCGAGCGGGAGACCGACCGGATCTACGAGGTCTTCGGCCCCAAGGCCGACCAGTAGGCCGGGTTCAAGGGAAGGCGGCAAGTGGCAGCCAGACAAAGAATCTCGGACGCGCTGCGAAGCTTCTTCCGCAACACCTACCTGTGGCGCAACCTGCTGGCCGTCGTGGCGATCGCCAGCATGATGATGCCCTGGGTGTACCTGGACGGAGCCGAGTCGTCCCTCAGCGGGGCAGAGCTGATCGCGTACTTCCTTGCCACCGGCACCGAGCGCTGGGAGATGACCAAGGAGAGCGTGCCCGGGGCCTTCTCGCTGTTCTTCGTGCCGGTAATTGTCGCGGGGCTATCGGTCTACGTGTTCGCCAAGACCTGGAGAGGCAGGCACCCGGTCAAGTCGAACGCGGCGGCTGCGCTTCTTCCGCTGCTGATTGTGCTGTTCTCGGGAAGCGTCACCAGCAGCGAGCACCTGATCGCAGGGCGGTTTGTCTTCCCGCAGGCCGGGATCATACTGATGTTCCTGTGCCAGGGAGGGCTGGCAGTATACAGCCTGGTGAAGGGGCCGTAGCACTGGCCCCCTCACGCCGAAGGTGTTAGGCCGACCCCGGCAGCGCCCGCAGAGTCTCGACCAAGCGGCGCACCCTGGGACGGCTGGCATTTATCAGATATTCCTCCATGTCGTTGTGGTAGAAGTTGCGGTGAAACTTCTCCGCCAGCTCGAAATCTTCTTCTATCGCAGGATTGCCTTGTTCCGCGGCCAGTATCCTGGACGCATTTTTCATCGCGTTGTGATTGCGGTAGGGCAGACCGCGCTGTTGCGACACGGCAATTATCATGTGGGCCGCTGCGCCCCACAGCATTTCGGACGCCTGAATAGTGCGGCCCTCGGCAAACTTGCGGTCGGCTTCTGCCAGAAATTCCTGCGCTTCGTCGGCGTGTTCGCGGGCATCCATTGGGCTCTCTTTTCGGCTACTCTAGGGCCAGTGCCTGCTGGACACGGTAGAGCAGATTCGACACTGTGGGGCGGCTGAATTGGAAGTCGAAGTCTTCCATATAGCCGTAGAGAGCACTTTTCTCGTTGCAGTTGTCGCGGAAGTTGGTCGAAACGGCGAAGGCCGAGCCTATCAGGTCGTTGTTATGCTCGACGGCCAGCCGCTCGGCGGTCAGCACCAGCGCCTTAAAGCTGCCGTCGCAGTCCCAGCCGTGATGCCGTGCGCCGGCCTGGATGGCGTGGACGGCGGCCTGCCACAGGTCTTCCGACGCGCCGATCCGGTCGCCGGCGGCATAACGACGGTCAGCGGCCTCCAGCAGTTCCTGGGCCGTCGCCAGGTACTCGCAGACTTGCATCGTCATAGCGGGCCTCCATCCCGGTTACCTAGCCCGGTTACCTAGCCAGGTTACCTAGCCCGGTTACCTAGCCAGGTTGCCTAGCCCGGTTACCTGGGTGAACTGATGTGGGCAGCAAACTCTCAATCGTGAATATTCTACGGCAGGCGGCGTCACACCTGGCGGTAGCGGTTGACGATGGGCAGGCGGCGGTCGCGTCCGAAGGCGCGAGGGGTGATCTTGACGCCGGGAGGGGCCTGCCGACGCTTGTACTCGTTGCGGTCCACGGCGGTGATCACCTGGCGCACCACGGACGGGTCGAAGCCCATGTCCACCATCTCGGAGTAGCTGCGGTCGTCCTCGACGTAGGCCTGGATCACCGGGTCCAGAATGTCGTAGGGCGGAAGGCTGTCCTCGTCCAGTTGCCCCTCGCGTAGCTCGGCGCTGGGGGGCTTGTCGATGATGGCCTGGGGTATCACGCCGTCCGGGTTGCCGAACAGCCCGCCGTGGCTGTTGCGCCAGCGGCTGAGTGCGTAGACCGTCATCTTGTGGACGTCCTTAAGCACCGCGAAGCCGCCCGCCATGTCGCCGTAGAGCGTGGCGTAGCCCATGGCCATCTCCGACTTGTTGCCGGTGGTCAGGACGATCCAGCCGAACTTGTTGGAGACGGTCATAAGCACGTTGCCGCGGATGCGGGCCTGGACGTTTTCCTCGGCCACGTTGGGCGGGGCGCCTGCGAAGCGCTCCTCCAGCATCTCCGTGAAGGCGGTATGGGCCGGTTCTATGGGAATCTCCCAGAAGTCGATGCCCAGTTTGCGGGACAGTTCCGCGGAGTCGTCTATGCTTCCGCCGGAGGAGTAGCGGGAGGGCATGGTGATTCCCAGCACATTCTCCGATCCCAAGGCGTCGGCGGCGACCACGGCGGTCAGCGCGGAATCGATCCCGCCGGAGAGGCCGACGATTGCCTTGCTGAAGCCGGTCTTGTAAAGGTAGTCGCGGGTGCCCAGCACCAGGGCGCGGTATATCTCCTCTATCTCGCTGACCTCTTCCAGCGGCTGAAGCGATGGAAGGATTGGGCGCTTCCGGTCGACCTGGTAGCCGGACACCTGGACCACCGTCGGCGCGCCGACGGAAGCGAGGGGGGAACGCCCCCACCCCAACCCTCCCCCGGGGGGAGAGGGAGTTTCCGCAAGGGGAGGGACGGCATCGGCGTCGATGTCGACAAAGACCATTGACTCCCGGAATGCCGGTCCACGGGCCACGACTCCACCCCACGGGTCGCAGACCATGCTGTTGCCGTCGAAGACCAGCTCGTCCTGCCCGCCGACGGTGTTCAGGTAGGCTACGAACAGCCCATTCTCCGTCGCCCGGCTGCCGACGATGCCATCCCGCCGGTAGGCGCTCTTGCCGGCATGGAAGGGGGAGGCATTGATGTTGACGATGAGATCCGCGCCCGCCCGCCTTTGCACCGCCGAGGGGCCTTCGGCGAACCAGATGTCTTCGCACACGTTCACGCCGACGTGTACGCCGCCGATCTCATAAACGGGACAGACATTGCCCTTTACGAAGTAGCGCTCCTCGTCGAAGACGCCGTAGTTGGGCAGGAATATCTTGTCGTAGGTGTCAACGAGCTGTCCGTCGTAGCCCACGGCGGCGGAGTTTGCGATGCCGGACTCGCGGGGTTGAACGTAGCCGAGGACGACCGCGATGCCGTGAGACTCGGCTACTACCTGCCGCATGGCCTCGAGGTTGGCGTCGATGAAGGAATTCTTGAAGAGCAGGTCTTCGGGAGGATAGCCGGTCGTAGCCAGTTCCGGGAAGGCGAGGAGGTCTGCGCCGACTTCGCGGGCCTGACGCAGGCATTCCAGCATCCTGGAGGTGTTGCCGGGTATGTCTCCGACGGTGAGGTTGATCTGGGCCAGCGCCAGCCGGAACGTGCGGGCCATTCTTCTGCCTGATTGCTTTTGGCGACAAGTATAGCACCTCGGCAGTTGCCGACTCCGCATCAGCTTGAGCCACTCAACGGCATCGTCGAAGTGGGCCCGCAATTACTGATAGGTGAATGAATTGGTAAACAGTACGTCATTCCGGCGAAAGCCGGAATCCAGAGCTGTTGTCCTCTGACGGCGTTCTCTGTGCCTGGCGTTTTCTGGATTCCGGCTTTCGCCGGAATGACGTTTGATGGAGCCTCCGTCCGTTAAGACGCGATTGCCCTGGGCGGCGACCCGGCAAACGTGGTTGCGCTGACTCGCGGTGTTAAACTACGCCGATTCGGGACTACGGAGCCGGGTGGGGCAATTGTTCAGCGGCAGCACTGTTCGGGAACGACTGGCGGGGCGGCTGCCCGTGTACTACGGGTGGGTGATCTTCGCGCTGGCGAATCTCCCCAGCTTCGGAGCGCGGCCGGTGGCGTCGGTAGCGGTGCTCTCGGTTTTCGTGATCCCGATGACCGAAGAGTTCGGCTGGTCCAGGGGCCTGTTCTCTGGGGCGGTGAGCCTGGGAGCGGTCTTCGGTCTCGTTATGTCGCCCTTTGCCGGACGGCTGATCGACCGTTACGGGTCCGGCGTGGTCCTGGCCGGGTGCTCGGCTGTGGTCGGGGCCTGCGCCCTGCTGCTGGCGGTGGTGTCGCAAGCCTGGTCGTTCTATGCCATATACGTGCCGGGGAGGGCGGTTTTCTCCAGTCCCTTGGAGCTGGGCACGACCACGGCCATCAGCAACTGGTTCATACGGCGCAGGCCGATGGCCCTGGCGTGGTTCGGAGCCGTTCAGGGTGTGGGACTGGGCCTGCTGCCTCTTGCCGCCGCCATATTCATTGACACTTGGGGCTGGCGTTCGGCGTGGGTGACCCTGGGAGTGTTCACCGTGGCGACAGGTGTGCTCCCTCCGCTGCTACTGATGGCCCGGCGCCCCGAGGACATGGGCCTGGACGCCGACCCCGCCCCCACTGGCGAGCAGGAACGGACTTCCGAGTCCAACCCGAAATCGACCCAACCCGCCGGGGACTCGACCTGGCGTGACGCCGACTACACCGTACGCGAGGCGCTGCGCACTCCGGCCTTCTGGATACTGGCCTTCTTCTCGATGGTAGGATTCATGGCCCAGGCGGGCGTGAGCCTGCACCAGACCGCTCACTACGTCGACGCCGGGGTGTCCCACGGGCAGGCGGCGCTGGTGGCCACGGCCTTCGCGCTGGGACAGATCCCGGGAGGAGTGGTCTGGTCGGGAGTGGGCCGGCGCCTGCCGGTGCGGGTGATGCTGGCAATCTCTGCGGGATGGTGCGCCGGAGGCGTGTTCGGCATCAGCTTTACCCACCAGCTGGGTTGGGGCATCGCCTACGGTTTCCTCTTCGGCGCAGGTGTGGGAGGGCTGCACACCATGCTGCGTCTGGCATGGGCGGACTACTACGGCCGGATGCACCTGGGAGCCATCCGCGGGCTGACGCTGCCGGCGCAGATCGGCGGGCAGGCCATCGGGCCGGTGGTGTCGGGTTTCATGTTCGACGCCAGCGGAGGTTATCGGGCGCCCTTCGTCATCTTCGGGTCGGCGGTCGGGCTGGCGGCCCTGATGGTGCTGGCCGCAGTTCCGCCGGGGAGGAAGGAGGCGGGGCAGGCCCCGATCTAACTCTCTCCCGGCGGTGGGCGGAAGGTGGGGTTGGTGGAGCCGGGGACGGCCTTCCGGCTGTGAACGGCGAACAGGGGATCGCCGGGCGGGCTGTCCTGGGGGTTGGCGAAGACGCCCTGGATGTCCTCGAAGCCGCCGGCGTCCTCCATGTAGGTGCCGACGAGATCGACGCGCCCACGGTCGCTGGAGGCGCGCCAGATGTAGACGGCCTTGGTGGCGAACATGCGATTGGAGAAGCTGACGATGAACATGCCGCCCGGCCTGAGGATTCGGCTGACCTCGCTGAACGTGTCGACGGGGTGGGTGAGATACTGGGCCGAGACGGTGATCACCACCGCATCGAATGTTTCATCGTCGAAGGGAAGCTCGAGATTGCGGTTGACGTCGTGGACGACAACCTCGTCAAGGTCCGGGTTGTCCTCCATCTCCTCCCGGTTCAGGCCCAGGCCCACCATTCGTGCCTTCGGGTGCCCGGCGGGCCAGTGGGAACGCCAGCTGCTCATCAGGTCGAGCACCACGGAGCCGGGAGGGATGAGTTCACGGAAGAGGCGGCCCACGGCGACAATGGCGCCGTCGTCGATGTGCACGACCTTGCGCGCTTGCAGGTAGAAAAGGCGGTCGTCCTCCTCGTCCATGCGCTCGAAGTGCTGTGGGGAGAACTGAGTCATCGCCGCTACCTCCTCCGGTTCGCCGCCGGAGTGATCAGTCAATGCAGGCAAGGGGAATCGTCCGGCTGACATGCAGGCGGATTTTAACACGGCGGGAACCGGCCTCCCCAACGCGGGGCTGGTCAGCGGCGAAATTTCCGCTAAAATTCCGTCTTTAAGAGTCGGGATGAGAATGCGCTCACCCTTTCCCTCTGCGGGAGAGAGAGGGGGAAATCTGCGGGGGGTGGAGAGATGACACAGCAGCAGGACGTGAGACAGGGCCACCCGTACCTGATGTACGAGGCCATAATGCAGCAGCCCGGGGCGATGGAGGATATGCTGGCCAAGCACGCCAACAGTGTCCAGCCGGTTGCGGCGGAGCTGGCGAGGAAACGGCGACTTTATGTCGTGGGCATCGGGACCTCGTGGCACGCCGCGCTGGTGGCGGGCCACTGGTTCCGGAAGTTCTCGGGAACCGGCCCGATCATCGAGGTGTGGCACTCCTTCGAGTTCTGCGCTTATCCGCCTCCCCTGAGCAGCGACGACGGGGTAATCGTCATCAGCCACCGTGGTACGAAGACCTACTCCTTCCTGGCGCTGGAAATGGCCAAGAGCAGCGGGGCTTACACCATCGCCATCACCTCCACCGATCCGGGCCCACGTATAGCCGCCGCCGATGTCCAGTTGCAGACGGTGCCGCCGGAGCGCTCGGCAGCCTTCACCGTCAGCTACACGTCCGGCCTGATGGTGCTTGGAATGCTGTCTTCGGCGATGGGCGGATGGACCGACGAGAGCGGCGATGTGGCGCAGCTTCGCGCCCGCCTGGAGGAGATTCCGGCGGCGATGGAGCAGGTGACCACCCGCTTGGCGGAGTTGCAGCGCGCCGCCCGGCGGTTCCAGAGCCGGCAACGGTTCATCTGCGTCGGCTGGGGGCCGAACACGGCGTCGGCGTACGAGGTGGCGCTGAAGATCAAGGAGACCAGCGCCTGCGACAGCGAGGGCCTGCAGATCGAGCAGCTGCTGCACGGTCCGTTCTGTTCCGTTGATTCAAAGGCCATGGTCACCATCGTAGCGCCGCCCGGTCCCGGGTACGAGCGGGCGATGAACGTGGCGCGGGCGTCCACCGCCGTGGGAGCGCCGGTCTGGGGGTTGGTGCAGGAGGGCGACATGCTGCTTTCGGACCTTTGCACCGAGCGCTTCACCCTGCCGGTTGTGGCAGAGATCTGGAGTCCCATGGTGTACGTCCTGCCGCTCCAGTTCTTCACCTACTACCTGGCGCTGGCAAGAGGGGCGCACCCAGACCTGTTCCAGCAGAACAATCCAATGCAGGCTGCCGCCCGCAGGCACTACGAGCTTTAGCAGGGTATTTTGTTTCACCCTCTCCCTTGAGGGTGAGGGGAAAATTACCAATGCTCGAATGAGTCGGTAAACAATACCGTCATTCCGGCTTTCGCCGGAATGACGGGCAACCGGCCCAGGAATGACGATCAAACTACAAGTCAGGAGATGGACATGGCATCGGAAGAGCAACAGGATGTGCTGGCCGGAATCGCCGAGAGCCGGGGATACACGCTGGAGATGCACGGCATCATGGCCAAGGCCGATCCGGCGTGGGTGGAGAAGTACAACGCCTTCATCGAAGCAACCTACACCGGGGAGCGGACGCTGGACCGCAAGACCAAGGAGCTGCTGCAAGTGGCGGTGGAGGCGGCGCTGCGGGCCGACGTGGACCAGATAGGCGCCCACATCCGGGTGGCGCTGCGGGAGGGAGCCACGCCGACCGAGGTGCTGGAGGCGCTACAGTGCGTGGCCATGCCTATGGGCGGGCTGGCCTTCCGCCGGGGCTTGCAGGCGTGGGCGGCGGAAACGGGGTTCTCGGCGGAATGAAGCCCTGGATTTCCAAGCAGATTACGGGCTGCGCGGCTATAGCAGCATTTCCACGCGGTGCAGTTCGCCGCGCACCGGGTCAACTTCGTAACCCAAGGTCTCCAGGGCCGTGACACCCATAGTGGCCGTGTCGTCTTCATCGCCGAAGGCGACCGGAACGACGCTGGTTACGTCTCCATGGGTCATGGCAACACCACCCACGGACCGGACCACCGAACCGCCGAATCCCCGGAACCGCTGCTGCCCGACGCGCTGAATTCCCAGCCGTTCGAGGAGTCCGGTAGGGAACACGCTGATGATGGCGCCTGTATCCACCATCACCCGCACCATCTCGGCCGGCTCGGTTTCAAAGGGCTTTGCCAGCCCCACATTGACGTGTATGAAGCCCATTACAAAGCCTCAAGTTCGTAAGGTTTGCAGATAGACCGCGGAGTAGGGAGTCAACCCCCATCCGCGGTCTTTTCGCCTTGAGACCTGGTTACTTCAGCCACTTGACCCGGTTGCTGAGGGTGCCGATGTCGCTGACATCGATCTCGCAGAGGTCGCCGTCCTTCATGTTCTCGGTGGCGCCCTCGGTGCCCATCCACAGCACATCGCCCGGGACCAATGTGAGGTACTTGCTCATCTCGCTGATGTAGGTCCGGACGCCGAACAGGGCGGTCGCGACGTCGTACTCGCCGACCACGCGGTCGTTGACGCGGATGACCACGTGCAGGTCGTCGGGGTTGAGGCCGGTAACGATCCACGGGCCCATGGGCTTGAAGGTGTCGGTGTTCTTGGCCCGCCACATGGTGCGGTCGCCGCGCTGCCAGGTGCGTTCGCTGACATCGTTGCCGATGGTGTAGCCGAACACGTAGTCCAGCGCGTCGGTCTCGCTGACCGGGCCGGTGCTGGCCGGGCCGCACTCCTTGCCGATGACCACCACCAGCTCGCCCTCGTACTGCAACTGCTCGGTGGCGTCGGCGGGGACGACGATGTCGTGGCCGTGGGGGACCAGGGCGTTGTTGGCGCGGTAGCCCACGTCGGCTTTCTTGGGGAGGTCCGGCTCCTGTCCTCGCATGTGGGCGGCCCAGGTCACATGCTCAGGGTAGTTGATGCCGGCGGCGTAGAAGGTGGGCGGTATCACCGGGACCTCGAGCTGCACCGCGCTGAGAGCGTGGGACGCGCCCGTACGGGAGTGTTCGTCAAATGGGCTGCCGGAGACCTCGTGCACCGTATCGCCCTCGATAATGCCGTAGCTGGTTGAACCGTTCGCGGTGTATCGGCACCACTTCATGGATACGCCTCCTCGATTGGTGATTTATGTGTTGCGCTGTTAGGGCGAATTGTGCTTGAAGATTGAGTTCTAGTTGGAATCGATCAGTGCTTGCAGTCCGGTTCGCCCCAACCCAGTCTGCTTTACGCTAAGAATGGCCCCCAGAGTTGATCGCTGCAACGGCACAGATATGTTGGGTACAATCGTTGAACGGGGACGAGCTTCGCCCGGAAACAGCTTGGAATAGAACACTCCGTGGGTGCGCATTCCCCCTGGAATCCACCCATCTTTCTCAAGCAGGGCCATAAGTTCATGCCCCGTGATGCTCATGCAGTCAACACACTGTCAGCCACGGCGAAGCCGGTATCTTGTGTCATTGAAATTGGCCCGAAGTTGACCTGATTCTCAATGAGATACTCTCGAATGTCAGTAAGCCGCGCCATCTCGTTCAGTTGCAAGTCTATGGCCTCTCTCAGAGCAAACTCGATTTCATCCAAGGTATCGGCTTGCATTGCGGTGCCTAGTTCCCGGCAAATACCCACCCATTGCCCGCCTTCCTCCCCGAATTCGACGGTGAGTACGCCCCAATAGTCTACGAAACCCTGCTCATCCCGATGGGTAAATTGCACGAATCCCACCTTAGACGGCTGGTATGTCATAATCGCCTCCGTCGAAGGGCGCCCGCGAGAGGCGGCCCGTACAAGTGAACCCTATTCTAAATCAAGGGATGGCAATATGCGATTGGAAGGGAAGGCGGCGCTTGTGACCGGCGCCAGCCGCAACATAGGACGGGAGATTGCGCTCACCTTCGCGCGCGAGGGCGCCGACCTGGTGCTGAATACGCGACAGAGCGCGAAGGAGCTGGACGAGGTGGCGGCGCAGTGCCGCGAGCTGGGCGCCCGGACGGTGTCGGCGGTCTGCGACGTTGGCGACGCGGACTCGGTGCGCCGCATGGTATCCGAGGGCATCGACCGGCTGGGCAAGATCGACATCCTGGTGTCGAATGTGGCCATCCGTCCGCACAAGCCGATCACCGAGGTGTCGGACGAAGAGTGGCTTCAGGTGATGAACACCAACCTGAACTCGGCGTTCTACCTCTGCAAGGCCGTGCTGCCGGGGATGCTGGAGCGCGAAAGCGGCAGCATCGTCGCGCTGGGCGGGCAGTCGTCGATCACCGGGCGGCCCAACACCACCGCGGTTACCGCCGCCAAGACCGGCCTGCTGGGACTGATACGGGCGATCGCCGCCGAGGCAGCGCCGCACAACGTACGAGCCAACATGGTGAATCCGGGATCCACCGACACATCCCGCGAGCACCCGGAATGGTACCCGGAGTTCCAGGGGGGTATGACCCGGGGATCCAGCCAGCATCTCGGCGACCTGCCGATGGGCAGACAGGCCACGGTGCAGGACGTGGCCAACGCCTGCCTGTTCTTTGCCAGCGACGAGTCGGCGTACATCACGGGCGACAGCGTGAACGTGATGGGAGGCCGCTACATCGTCTGAACTGTGATTCGTATGATTTCTGTGATTTACAGGATTATGGTTCCTGTGGGCAAAAAATCATGGCAATCAAATCAACCGGATGAATCACAGTTCAGACTGCTCCCAGGCTGCCGCTGCTGCGCCCAGGAGCCCGGAGTTGTCGCCGAGGACTGAGGGTACCAGGTCGAAAGCCTTGTGCAGTTCACTCATGAGGCGCTCGTGGATGCCTTCCCGGATCCGGGGCAGGAGGTTCAGCTGGGTAAGCCCCTCCGACACTCCTCCGCCAAGGATGATCAGGTCGGGGTCGAAGAGGTGGACCACGTTGGCGAGTCCGACGGTGAGACCGCCGATGGCCCGGACCATCACCGAATTGGACTGAGGGTACCAGGTCGAAAGCCTTGTGCAGTTCACTCATGAGGCGCTCGTGGATGCCTTCCCGGATCCGGGGCAGGAGGTTCAGCTGGGTAAGCCCCTCCGACACTCCTCCGCCAAGGATGATCAGGTCGGGGTCGAAGAGGTGGACCACGTTGGCGAGTCCGACGGTGAGACCGCCGATGGCCCGGACCATCACCGAATTGGCGAAGGCGTCGCCCTGCACCGCCGCGGCCACTACCGCCCTCGCAGTGATCTCCGAAGGCGCCAGGGCGGCGAGGGCCGATTCCCGGCGCCTTCCCTCCGCCAGCGCGGAGCGGGCGTAGTTGGCGATGGCCGTGCCGGAGGATACGGCTTCGAGGCACCCCTGCTTGCCGCACTGGCAACGTGGGGCCGCGCTGGAGGTGTCCACGGTTGTGTGGCCGACCTCGGCGGTCAGGCCGTTGGCTCCTACGATCAACGACCCGGCCTCGATGGCGCCCCCGCCAATGCCGGTGCTCACGGTCACATAGAACAGGCTCTTCGGCGGGTGTCCGGCCTGGGTAGCGTCCCTGCCTGCGCCGAAGTGGAACTCTCCCAATGCGGCGAGGTTGGCGTCGTTGCCCAGCACCACGGGCAGGCCGTACTGCTCCTGCCAGATACGCTTCAGGGACACGCCGTCAAGCGCCATCAGGTTGGGGGGCTGGTACAGGATGCCGCTGTCGGGGTCGACGGGACCGGCCACCGCGATCCCGATGCCCTCGGCCTGGATGCCGTCGACGGCCAGAGCCTCGGCCAGGAGACCGGCTCCAAGCGCCAGGTACTGTTCCGTCGTGCCGCCCTGGGGGTTGGGGCGCCGGGCCTGCCAGAGTACCTGTCCGTACCGGTCGATCAGCGCCACCCGGCACCAGGTACCGCCCCAGTCAACCGCAAGCATGGCTTTCCGGTCTGTCATGTCAGATGTCCTCGAGCTAAGTCACGATGTAGCGTCGCATTCGACTCTGAAACCATCTCAAAACAGATGAGTTGCTTTCTTCAAGTCACTTCCACTCTGCCCTTTCACCCCCCTAACCCTCCCCCTGAGAGGGAGGGGACTTGTCGCACATTCTCTAAATGCGGTACTGGCGGACGGTCATTCCCTCAGCAAGCCTTCCAGGATTTCTCTCAGGAGAGCGGCGTCGGTGGGGCCTGAGAACTTCCGGGCAATCCGTCCATCGCGGTTGATGAAGAATTTTTCCGGTATGCCCCTGACGCCGTAGCTGATGGCAATTTTACCCCCTTCATCGATGCCGTTGGGGTAGACATGCCCCTGCTGCTGCAGGAACACCTCGGCGTCCCCCGCGTTGTCCCACAGGTTGATGCCCACGAACTCGACGCCCCGATCCCGGTATTCGCCGTAGACCTGGGCCAGCGCCGGGGCTTCGTCGCGGCAAGGGGGGCACCAGGAAGCCCAGAAATCCATCATCACCACGCGGCCCTGGAGGTCGGCGGTGCCGATGGCGCCGCCACCCATGAGAGCCAAGGTGAACTCCGGCGCAATTTCGCGATCGACGCTGAGCTCGACGATGCGGTCGTTGACTGCCAGGCCGCCACGAGCCGGGCCGGACGTGGCCGAGGCCCACGCCAGGATGGCCAGCAGCGCCACGACCGGGACGGCGACCCCGACGGCCACGATGATCAGACCCCTGCGGCGCGCCAGGAATCCCCGCCGGACCTCGGGGGTTTCCGATTCACCTGCCTGGCCAAGCTGTTCCGTGGGATGTTCCATCACGGCTCCCGCTCGGCGATTTGGCCTAGTGCTCTGCCAACCAGGTCCGCTCGCTGTCTGAGGTAGTCCTCTTCCTCCAGTTCGCCATCCTGGAATCGCTGGTCAAGGGTCGCCAGCGCCGAGACGAGAGCGGCCCTCCGGTCGCCGGAGGCCGCAGAAGGGTCGCCATCACCGTTCCCGCCAGGCGACCCGGCCACGGTCACAGGCTGCGAGCGGCGGGCAACGCCCATGACCAGGAAGGCCACCAGCACGACGGCCACTGCCGATGGAATGGCAATCAGCCAGAAGTTGCCGCCGGAGAGAGTCCTTCCAACGCGCGCCAGCGTCCCGGGCTGGGGAAGTCCCCGGAAGTCCAGCTGCACGCCGGGGCCGGCAGGGACATCCCGGGCCTCCCAGGCCCGGTAGACCTCGTTGCCGATCCCCACGGGAGGACGGGGAGACAGTCCGCCGATTTCCACGCCCGACCACTGTTCCGGGATCAATACCTGGAATATCTCGACGCCCTGGGGCAGGCTGTTCCGGTATTCCAGGCCGCCTCCCTCGTAGGGGAAGGTGTAGGCAAAGTCCACGCTGTGCTCTCCGGGAGGCACAGCCGCGGTCAAAGCGAATCCCGACCCGACGGAGATGATCTCGCCTCCCCGCAGGTTGGACTGGACGGTCACGTCGGCCGCGCCGGGAGGCAGAGCGAAGCGCATGAAGCTGAACATACCGGGGCGAGCCGTCTCCAGGTTGGGGCGGAGGGTGCGGTCGGTGGGGTTGGTGAAGCGCACGAACTCCGTGGCGGTCACTACCCGCTCGGCCACGTCGATCTCGGATATGACCATGACCTGCCGCTGGACTTGGATGATGCCTGCATCTTCGGTAGGCTCGTGAACCGTAATCGTAACCGGATCGAACAGCTCGGAGGGGGCGAGAGAAGCGCCGTAGAAGACGCCGCCGTAGTCCACGCTCAGGTTGTATGCGCCACCCTCCACCAGGGGCGCGTCTTCCAGCAGGAAGCTGCCGTCGCGCTCCATCACCGTCTGGCCGGTGCCCTGTAACGTGCCGTCGGCGGCGGTAATCAGCAGCAGCACTGCCAAGTCAACGGGTATGTCCGCTCCCGCCGTGCCATTGACCACGTTCCCACGGATGGACAGCGTTTCCTGGGCAGGAGCCGACGGGGGCCATGCCGTCGCCAGCGCAACCAGACCTGCGAACGCTAGGACTGCCGCCAGCACGGGGAATCGCGGCCGGGGAAGTCGCTCCCCGCTCTTGAGTCCGCGAAGCCGACTGTTCACCGTACTGGAGCCTGGCTGGGAGCTTCCGGCTCAGGTTGGGGCGCTTCCCCGCTGGACTCGTTCTCCGCCCCTGCGGTCAGAACCGCGCCGCAGTGGGGGCAGGTTTGGCCATCCGTCGACCCCGCCGCCGACTGGGGCAGTGGCGCGTCGCACTGGGGGCAGGGGATCCACTCCCCGGAACCGTCGCCGGGGTGAATCTCCCAGCGGGCGGCCAGGACCTCCTGTTCGAGCCGCAGTTCCGGGGGCGCGATACCGTTTTCGAGCAGTCGTTTGATGGACTGGGCCGCCTGGAGCCGGTAGGACTGCAACAGTTCCCGGTATTGGGGTTCGGGGACGTTGCCAAGCTGGTATTCCAGCTCCAGGGTGTCGATGGAGTCGAATATGGAGTCCAGCCCTACGGCATCATCAGCGGAGCCATCGACACCTCCGAAATCGCCGGGAGCTGCCCCGCTGCCGCGGAAGAAGGCATAGCCGACCATCACCAGGCTGAAACAGGCCAGGGCCGCCCCGATAAACACCGCGAATATTGTCTGCCCGTCCATGCAGCCAGTTTATCAGGAAGACGAAACCGTCCCCACCAACCAGGGCGGGGCGAATCCGGGAGGCGCGAAATCCCGAAGAACCGGGCGCATCATGCGGCCGTGGGGGCCGCAGCCCGCGTCGGAGCTCTCACGGGGACGCGGGAAGGTTCCGGCCAGAGAGCGATGATAGTGCCCAGCACCATCACCGGGCCTGCCACCCACATCCACCAGATGAGCGGGTTGACGAGGATTCGGAAGCCGACATCGCCATCGGGCAGGTTCTCGCTAGGCACGACGTAGAAGTCCTCGACCGGCGTGGACCGGATGGCGGCACGGGTTGAGGCCATGTTGAAGTTGGGGTAGAAAGCGCGGTTCGGGTTGATGGTGTCGAGGAACTGCCCGTCGCGGTAGACCTCGACGGATGATATGAACTCCGTGCGGTTTCCGAATGGAATCATCGTGGTGCCCAAGTACCTGATCTCGTAATTCTCAATCGTCGCGGTCTCGCCGGGAGACAGGACCACGTCCTTCTGTGCGTTGAAGAAGGAGGTGCCGACGATGCCCAGGGCCACCATCAGCACGGAAAGGTGCACGATGTAGCCGCCATAGCGCGGCCGGTTGGCCCAGACCAGGCGCAGGAAGGCGACGGCGTAGTTTTCCTGCGAATTGCGGTGCCTGGCGCGGGCGCCCCGGTACCACTCCATCAGGATTCCCGAGGCCACGAAGGCGGCAAGCCCGAACCCGGCCAGGGCGTACGCTCCTGAGCTTGTCGAAGGGCGCAGGCCGAAGGCCAGCAGCACCACCACCGCCAGCGCAGCGACTCCCGCCGGGACGGTGAGCGCACGGCGGACGCTGGCCCAGTTGGCGCGCCGCCACGGCAGCATCGGCCCAACTCCCATCAGGAACACGAGGGCCAGCATCAGCGGGCCGTTGACCTGGTCGTAGAAGGGGCGGGCCACCGTGATCTCCTCGCCGCTGGTGAGCGGGGAGATCAGCGGGTACACGGTACCCCAGAGGGTTACGAAGGCTATTCCAAGCAGCAGCAGGTTGTTGACGAGGAACGCTGCTTCCCGGGAGAGCATCGAGTCCAGGTTCTGGGCGCTCTTGAGCAGCGGATAGCGCCAGAAGAAGATGATCAGGGGAACGATCACGCCCACTGCCAGGAACAGCAGGAACACCCATCCCAGCGTGGAAGCCCCAAAGGAATGCACCGAAGGAACCGAGCCGCCCCGGTTCATGAACATCCCGTAGAGGGCGAGGCCGAAGGCGACATTCACCAGCGCGATGTTCCACATGCGGAACATGCCGCGGCGCTTCTGCACCATGATGGAGTGGATGAAAGCGGTGAGGGCCAGCCAGGGCATGAAGGCCGCGTTCTCCACAGGGTCCCAGAACCAGTAGCCGCCCCAGCCCAGGATGGTGTAGGCCCACCAGGAACCCAGCAGCAGCCCAGCGGCCAGCAGGGCCCAGGTGATAATCCCCCAGACGCGACCGGGGTCCACCCACTCGTCGCCGGTCTGGCGGGCGAGCAGGGAGCCGAGGGCGAAGGAGAAGGGTATGGTGATGCCAACGAGACCGGCCATCAGGGCAGGCGGATGGAAGAACATGCCGAAGTGGGTGAGCAACGGGTTGATGCCCTCACCGTCGGCCGGCACGAAGGGCAACTTGTCGAACGGATTGGCCATCACGGCCATGACGGCGAGGAAGAAGGTCAGGACCAGCATCATGACGCCGGTGGTGTAGGGGAGAGCGTCGCGGACGCGCTCCGGGGCCCGCCAGATCGCTATCGCCGACATCACCGACAGCACCATGGCGATGTAAAGCAGGGAACCCTCGTTGCCGGCGTAGAAGGCGACCCAGGTGAAGCGGTCGGGCATGGCGAGGTCGCTATGCAGCGCCACGTAAGCGATCTCGAAGTCGCGGCTGATGAAGGAAACGACCAGGCTCAGGGTAGCCACGAAGAGGACCACCACGGTGGCATACATCGCGGCCTGCCCGCTGTCGACAAGGGCAACGGAGCCGCGCAGCTTCCCGGCCACGGAACCCACGGCGGAGTAGGCGGCGAGGGCAAGGGCGATCCAAAGGCTGATGGCGCCGAGGTCACCCATTGTTGTTGGGTCCCTCGTCGGATGGCCGCTGCGATGCCGTGGGAGGATGCGCGTCCTGCGCGGAGCCGGAGTCCCCCGGCGCAAGAGCGCCGCCCGGCTGCCCTGCGAACGCGGCTCTTCGTGACGCCAGCAGCCGGTCGGCTATCTCCAGGTACGGAGCCAGTTCGGGGTCCGTCGCCGCTGGCGTGGATGGTCCCGAAGTTGCCGGTCCTGCGTCTGTAGTGGGGGCCACGGGGGTCCTGTTGCGCCCGGTCATTGCGCGGATGACGAGGAAGACGCCTGCCAGTCCCAGGGCAACGCCCACGATGGGGAGAATCCAGGCCAGCAGGTTCGCTCCCGCTTTCGGAGGGGCGGCCAAGATGTCCGGGCCGTACCGGTCGACGAAATAGTCGAGTATCTCCTCACGGCTCCTGCCCTCTGCCAGCATCTCCCTTATCACGGCGCGCATCTGGAAGGAGATTTCCACCTGGGCCTGGTCGATCGTTTCTGCCGGGCAGACCGGGCACATGATCATGCGGTCAATCGCCTGGGCTTCCTTCTCCAGCTCGTCGCCGGACGACTGGGCATGGACGGCGGGAGCCAGGGACAATACAACGCAGAGCGCGCAGAAGACAAACAAAGAACGCAGAGATATTTTCCGCTTCGTCTCTGCGTTCAAACTCTGCGTCCTCTGCGTTGAAAACTTATTTGGGCAGAGAATCTATGTAGTTAGCAAGCTCCCACCGCTCGTCTTCGCTCAGGAGCTTCCCGAACGGAGGCATGACGGAGTTGGGCCCGAACGGGCGCACGGTCACTTTCAGGAAACTCTCTATTTCCTCAGGGGTCAATGTGGTCAGATCGGCGGTAACGGCCGTCTCGTATCCATAGCTGCCCGTCAGCAGGTTCAGCACCGGGCCATCGCCCTTTGCCCCGGTCCCGTGGCACATCTGGCAGTTCACCTCGTACAGGTGGGGGACCGAATCGTCCGTGGTGTTCTTCGGCGCGGGGTAGTAGGCCACAGCGCCGGCAACTCCGGCCAGCCGCGGCGGTTCATGGGACTTGTATGACTGCTGGTAATGCTGTTCGTAGAAAATGTCGACGGGATAGCTGCCCGAGGTACATCCAGCCAACGCCAGCGCTGCAAACAACGCGGCTCCGGCAATGAGGAGGCGTACAGGGAACGGCCTCGCCCTCCCCTTATCGGACGAGGAAGGGGAAAGTCGGTTCTTCAGGCGGCTCAAGTTCAGAAACGTCATGTTGGGAGACCGGACCTTAATTCTCGCGTACCACGTCGATTGCGCCCGCCTGGGTGAACAGCGCGGACACCTGGGGCAGCTGCTCCTCCTCGACATTGGCCAGTACGCCGATGTAGCCCTCGGTTATGCGCGTGTCGTAGAGGCCCTGCTTGAAACTGGGCAGGCGTGATTCGAAGACAATGCCGATGATGGTGAAAATGATCGCCGTCAGCATGGTGCTTTCGTAGGTAACGACGGCCATGGGAGGAAGGGACAGGATTGGCTTGCCCGCCTGCACTAGGGGATAGGCCATCTGGGTCATCGAGGTGAGCAGGACACCAATGGTCAATCCGACCAGGGCTCCGCAGATCGGGAATATGTACAGGCGGTGCCCTTCGTGCCGCTCCCCGAAGGCTCCTTCGGGGTACGGCGTGTCGGTCAGGAAGTCATAGTCGCTCTGGGAAACGCCTGCCTGCTGCAGGGCGTCCCCGGCCTCCGCGGCGTACTCCGCGTCCTCGAACAGACCCAGTATCGGTCGTTTAGCCATGCCTGATTCCTCTTTAATTTACATGGATACGCAGGATGCACAGGACTTAGAGTTCATTCTTTCATCCTGTATATCCTGTTCATCCATGTCAATTGATCAATCCTCTCGATAAACCGCGGGTACTGAGACCCGGCCAATCTTGACCTCGGTGCGAAGCACCTCGTATTCCTTGATGTCGTACAGCGGTATCAACGGCACCACGCGGGCAATCACCAACATCAGCATGGATACCAGCGCGAAGGTGGCTCCGATGATGGTCCACTCCACCGCGCTGGGGGAGTAGACCGTGTACCAGCTGAAGGTGAACACCTGCTTGTTCTGCAGGCCCGGTACGATGATGATAAATCGCTCCAGCCACATGCCGATGTTCACCGAGATACATGCGGCGGACATGATCCACAGGTTGCGCCGGAAGGCTCGCGGCAGCCAGAGAGCCACAGGCAGGAAGTAGGTGGTGAAGACAAACACCATCATCCATATATTCCATGGGTTCTGCATGAACTGGAGATCGCGCACCGCCAGTTCGTCGGCCTCCCTTCCGTAGAAACCGAAGAGAATCTCCATCACGAAGAAGTAGAACCAGCCGGTCGCGACCACGATCAGCAGCCGTCCGAGAGCGTCGATATGTTCGGGCCTGATGTAATTCTGCCAGCCGTAGATGTAGCGGAGAATTATCATCACGAAGGCCACGGCGGAGACGCCGGAGTGGACCGCGCCTACCACGAAGTAGGGAGCGAAAATGGTGGAGTGCCAAGTCTTGACCGACACCGCCATGCCGAAGTCCCAGGACACTATAGAGTGCACCGAGACGAAGACGGGCAGGATCAGCGCGGACAGCAGCACGCCGGCGATGATCTGGAGCTTCCACTGGCGAGGGTTGCCGCGCCAGCCCATGGCCAGGACCGTGTAGATTCGGTGGGTCAGGCCGGTGGTGCGGTCGCGGAGCACGGCGAAGTCGGGGATCAGCGCCACCAGCACGAACAGGATGCTGGAGGTCAGGTAGGTGTAGACCGCGCTGGGATCCCAGACCAGGGGCGAGCGGACATTGGGCCAGATGCCCCGGGCGTAGTCGTAGGGCATGAACGGGATGGTGTAGATCCAGTAGATGGTGCGCCAGGGACGCCCGGTGTGGATCAGGGGCATCATCATGGCCGTCATCAGGGAGAAGACGGTCAGGATCTCGGCGGCCCTGGTGGCCGGGCGGCGCCATTCGGCCTTGGACAGGCGCAGGATGGCGGAGAGCATCACGCCGGCGTGGCTGATGCCGATCCAGAACACGAAATTCGTTATAAAAAATCCCCACATCACCGGGCGGTTCAGGCCGGTGACCCCGAAGCCCTTGTTGATCAGCAGGCCGGCCGCGCTGAACCCGCCCAGCACGATCAGACCGAGGATGATTACCGCAATGGGGAACCACTTCGGCGACTGCAGGATCGAGACCAGCAACTCGCGGTTGATCTGCCGGTAGGGTATGGGTGTTCGGCCTTCTTGCATCGTGTGAATTTGGAATTGGGAATGTGGAAATTCCGCAGTCCCGGTTCCCTCCTCCTGGTTCCTAATTCCTCATTCTATATTCTGAATTCCGTTACTCGGGCTTGGCCAGCACGAGGTACTCGCCGCGCATGAAGCGGGACATTCGCTGGTAGAGTGCGCCTTCCTTGAGTTCCCAGACGGACATGACCGGGATTATGCGGGTGGCCGCCATGTAGATGAAGACCGCCCCTCCGATGCCGCCCACCACGATGAATATGTCCCAGATGTCCGGGTAGACCGCGGCGGGGACGTGGTCCAGGAACGCCGCGTATATGTTGCCGGAGTTGGCCCCGCCCACGAACATGCGAACGCTGAACATCAGCGCGCCTGCGGCGGCGGACAGGCCGGCCAGGGTCGGGCCCCAGGCGCTGCGGCGCACCGGGTTCCAGAGCAGCAGCAGGAAGGGGATGACGAAGCTGAGGGCCACGTTGGCGGTGAACACGCCGCCGTAGGAATCGCCCATCAGGTAGCGGATGACGTTCTGCTCCACCACCAGCCTGCCGAACCAGTAGGTGATGAAGAAGGAGAACAGGTGGTAGGCCCAGAGCAGCGTCAGGCCCAGCTGCACCTTGCTGGCCGACCAGAACACCGACTTGCCGTAGTACTCGCCGTAGCCGCCCCAGCGGCGCAGAATGAACAGGATGATCAGACAGCTTCCCAGGGCCACCTGGAAGCCGGTGAGGGTATAGAAGACCGGGAATATTGCGTCCTTGTAGCCCGGGATCATGCTCTGGGCGTAGTCGGAGCTGATGACGAACTGCACGAACACCAGCAGCATGAAGTAGAAGGCGCCGAGCAGGGCCAGGCCCGCCTTCTGTGCGTTCCACTGCCGCTTGGTGCCGTACCAGTGGCCCGACAGCCTCCGGTAGAGCCAGCCACGGAAACCAGCGGCGGTGTGCCGGGCCTCGGCCATATCGGGGACGGCGGAGAGCCACAGGATGAACAGCGAGGTTACCGCCAGGCCAACGACGCCCGCCAGGTCCCAGGCGTGGGGCGCGCCGATGGGCCCCTCGAACCAGATGGTGCGGCGGATTTCCAGGTCGTGGCCCTGAACCGGACCGGGATTGAGGATCGGCGGCAGGATCAGCATCATCGGGATGAAGGTGATGATGTTGAAGATGCCCACCACTGCGAACAGCTCGGACACGCGGGAGAGGGGCCGGCGCCAGTGGCTCTTGGTGAAGCGGAATGCCACGGCAGCCACGGGAGCGCCGCTGGTCACCATGAAGACGAAGGAGAAGGTGGCCATGTAGTAGCCCCACGGCGCCCGGTCGCCGAACCCGTCGGCGGCGGCGCGGGCGATGAAGCCCACGACGCCCAGCACCAGCAGGGCGAAGGCCAGCAGCAGCCCGAGAGAGAACATCTGCGGCATGGCGGAAACCTTCGCCGCCATGTCGCGGGTTATCACCCGGGGATCGGGGAACACCCACATGCCGGGGTAGTGCCCCCCGGAGATGCCCCCGTGGTCGCCGCCGTGGGCTGCGCCGTGATGGATATGTTCGCTTTCGCTGGCTGCCATATTGCTCTTCGAATTAGGAATCGGGAATGTGGAATTGGGAATGCGGAATTACATGATTCTTCATTTCACATTCATCATTCCACATTCCTGATTCCGCATTTCAAATTCCCTAGTGAGCCCCTCCGGCTCCTTCCTCGACCTTCTTTAGGTAGATCACGTTGGGCTTGGTGGCCATCTCTTCCAGCAGCCGGTACACCCTGGTCTTGGACTCATCCACGTACTCGCCGTGGTGGACCTTGTCGTACTGCTCGTTGGCCTTCTCAAAATACTCGTACACCGGCCCGGTCGGGTCGGTCTGCTCCCCGAACATCAGGGCGTTGGTGGGGCAGGCCTGGGCGCAGGCGGGCAGGAAGTTGCCGTCCTTCATGCGCTGGTAGTTAAGGTAGCGGCCCTGGGCCGGGGTGGCGGGTTCGGCGTAGGGTATGTTTTCGCCGGTAAGCGGCTCGACGCCCCGGCGCTCGACGGTGATCTCGCCCCGGCGTATGCGCTGCACGCAGAAGGAGCAACGCTCCATGACGCCGCGGCTGCGGACGGTTACGTCGGGGTTGAGCTGGTTGCGCAGGCGCTCGGGCCACTGGGGCTCCCACCAGTTGAAGAACCGCACGCTGTAAGGGCAGTTGTTGGCGCAGTAGCGGGTGCCGACGCAGCGGTTGTAGACCTGGACGTTCAGGCCCTCGTCGTTATGGTAGGTGGCGTATACCGGACACACCGGCTCGCAGGGGGCGTTCTCGCAGTGCTGGCACATGATGGGTATGAAGCGAGCCTTGACGTTGGGGAACTCGCCCTCCCAGTAGCGCTCGATGCGAATCCACTCGTAGGCTCGCCGCTGCTGGAAATAGTCCTTGGTATTGATGGGCAGGTTGTTTTCGGCCTGGCAGGCGACGACACAGGCCTGGCAGCCGGTGCAGCGGTCCAGGTCTACTACCATGCCCCACTTGTGGTCTATTCGGTTCGTTACCATGTTTCCTTGCTTGTTGTCCGAACTGTGATTTGTTTGATTACCGGATTGCGCTGATTGGGAGACCGCTGATCGCGGCCATCATTTAATCAATCATATGGTTCGACAGGTTCACCATAAGGGGCCAGCCTAGTAGTTTCCGGGGGCCACGGTTTTGATGATTTCCTCGGCGGCGCTGAGGCCGACCTCCACGGACCGGACGTTGCCCTCGAGCTTGGAGACGTTGACGCTCTCGCCGGTTGGGGCGATACGAACGCGGGTAGCGGCCCAAGCGAGGGATTGTGGGCCGGCGACGCGGGTGGGCTCAAGGATGTCGGCGACGTTGGAGCTTTCGCTGGCGGGGCGGTCGGTGGCGTACTGGGAGCCGTGGCGGCGGCCGCCGCCGAAGGGGACGCCGACCACCTCGGGGGGTGTTGCCGGGTTCAGGTAAGCCACGCCGCGTATGGAACCCTGCGAGGACTCGATACGCACCACGTCGCCTTCTCGGATGCCGTAGCGGTCTGCGGTGATGTCGTTCAGTTCGACCCAGGTCTGCCAGGTTACGGAGGTGACCGGGTCGGGAGTGGCCTGGAGCCAGGGAAGGTGGGCCAACTCGCCGTCCTGGATGGTGTTGTGAGAGAAGGGGGCCAGGTAGAGAGTACCCTCTCCGCCGAATCCGGCAAATGTCGGCGCCGACGCTCCCTCGATAACTCTCCGCAGCAGTCCCGATTCAGGCCGGGGCGCGTCTCCTGAGCTTGCCGAAGGGCCGGTAGCCGATTCATCCTGCCAGACGCCGCGGCGGAGCAGGGCGGTCCAGAATTCGTCGGCTGACCCTGCGTCAATGGATCCCCGGTTCTCCTCGAACAGGGCGGTGGCGCTTTCTTTCAGCATCGCCTGGTAATTGGCCCAGGGCAGTTGGTCGCCGACGCCGACGCCGTCGGCCGCGGCCAGGAGCACATCGGGGAAGCTGCGGGGGTCCAGGTCCCACAGGGGATTGACCACCGGCTGCTGGAATCCCGCAACCTGGTATCCGGGAGCGGGATCGGGGATGTCGTCGCCCCAGTCCTCGAGGTAGACCCGGTCGGGCAGCAGCAGGTCGGCCAGGGCGCTGGTGTCGTCGATGAACGGCGAGAAGCTGACGACAAAAAGGTCCTGCGCGCTGACGATGGCTTCGGCAAGATCCAGGGACCCCGGGAGGCCGTGGACCGGGTCGACGTTGTGCAGCATCAGCATTCGGGTCTCGCCGGACCGGATCCGGTCTATGAGCCGGGCCATGTCGTCGAGGCTGGCGCTGCTGACCGAGGATGGGACATCCTGCCAGGGGCCGGAGGGGTTGAGACGCACTCCGCCCTGAGCGCCGACGCTGCCGACGAGCCAGTTGAGGACGGCGGCGGCCTCGACGTTGAAGAGACCGTTGCTGTGGGCGCCCGCAGAACCGCCGGCGATGGCTATACTCGGGCCGTGCTCCGCAAAATCGTGGGCGATCTTCCTGATGAACGCGGACGGGTCGCCGCCCGCGATCTCCGGGGTGAGGCCGATGCCGGTGACCACGTTCTCGGGCCGGTAGTTGTTCAGGAGAATCCGTCCGGCTTCCCCGCCCAGGAGGGCGTCGACATCCACGCCGGGAGCCTGGAGGTTCTCGTCAACGATGACCTGGGCGATGCTCATTGCCAGGTACCCCTCGTAGCCGGGGCGAACGGGGATCCACTTGTCGGCATTGGCGGCGGTCATGGAGAAGCGGGAGTCCACGTGGTAGAGGGTGCCGCGATGGTCCCGGCCCTCTCCCTGCCGGAATTCGCCGTAGCCGCGATTCCAGCGGGTCGGAGAAATCCAGGTGGACAGGAAATCCGCACCAAAGGAGAGGATGAAATTGGCGTTCTCCATGTCGAAGTCGGGGAGGACGTCCTGAGCGTACACGTTCTTGACGGCGGCGCGGTAGACGTTGTTGTCTACCGCCTCGTAGCTCATGTGCTCTGCGCCGACGGCCTGGGCGAACCGGGAAGTGAGCAGGCCCAGGTGCCCGCGTGCCGGCTTGGTCAGAAGCACGGCGCGGGGGCCGCGGTCGTTGAGCTGGCGGACCAGGGTCTCCATGCCCTCGGTGTCCCAGCCGATGGGGTCGAACCGCCCCGACCCGCGGTTGCCGCCGCGCCTCATGGCGCCGGGGATGCGGTCGGGGTGGTAGAGGGCCTGGACGCCGGCCTCGCAGCGGGCGTGGCTCTTTCCCTGGTTGGTCGGGTAGTGGGGATTGCCCTGGACCTTCTTCGCACGGCCCTCCATGACGCGGACGAGGATGCCCTCGCAGGACGGGCAGTTGCGGCAAAGGCTGGCGTACCAGTTGTCCTTGCCCCGGACGAGGTCTTCCGGAAGGCTGACCGGGCTCTGGATGTTGAGTTCGCCTTCGCGGATGCCAAAGCCCTCACAGGCCACGGCGCCCACCGCGCTGAGACCGGCCCAAGCCAGGAAATGTCGCCTAGATAGTTTCATTCGTCTGAACTGTGATTCTTGTGATTATAGGATTTCGCTGATCTGGTTTGCCGGAATCAGGTGCATCGGATGAATCATTGGTCTTACTTGTGGCAGATCGTACAGTCGGTCGGCACATTGTTGACCCGGTGGCAGTCCAGGCAGGTGCCCATCTTCAGGGACTGGCCGTCCTTGGGCTGCACCTCTTCCATGTTGCCGACGTCGCCGTGGCAGATGGAGCAGGTCTGGGTGATGCTCAGCGATCCGCTGACTTCCCTGCCGTTGATGTCGAAGCGCTGTCCGCTGGCTCCTCCGGTATTGGTCTCGCTGGTGAAGAATCGGATGTGGGCCTCGTGGACGAACCGCACGTGGTCGGGAAGGCGATGAACGCGCTCCCAGTCGATGGGTTCCTCGTCGGCGAAATACTGCTGGACCTTGGCGATTTCGGTCTGGGCCTGGGAGTCGCGGCCGGATATGTCCTTGTGGCAGAACAGGCACTGCTCCACCGCCGGGACAGTCGCCGCATCACCCTTGGTCACATTGCGGTGGCAGAACTCGCACTGGATGTTGTTGTCTTCGACGTGGACCGTGTGCGGGAAGGCGATTGGCTGCGCCGAGGCGTTTCCCAAGCCGAATGGAGGGTTGGAGAACCAGGAAATGAACAACACAACCACCACGAAGCCGACAATGACGGTGAAAATGCCCCCCGCCACCATGAGCGGGATCATTTTGGAAGAAGGTCTCATTCTAGACTGGAACCGTTCATGTTGAGATGCCCGCCTCCGCCACCACCGGAAAGCCCTTCGACCGGCTCAGGAGAGGGAGGGGCGCAGCCGAAACCGGCCCGCTTAGACAAGCAGCCGGTTCCAGAAATTCCTCACATCCAGGGTCTGATTAATTCCAAGAATCAGGATAATGATTGCAGCCACGGCGACCAGCAGGGCAAAGGCCGTAAGCGGCCACCTGAGCCGGGCGACGGTAGAGGGCAAATGGCCCGTTGAAACCGCCGAGGGGATTAAGGCATGGGCGGTGAGCATGGTGACGGCAAAGACAACAACCAGTGGAAAGTAAATCCAGAACCACTGTAGGAAGAGGTGGATGTTGTGCCAGTCGGTGCTGGTTAACGCTTTGGGGTCCATGGACTGCCGTTCATCCTGCCCTGAGTGAACCGGAGCGCCTCCCGAGTTTATCGAGGGACGGTGAGCCGATCGAACCAACCGGCCTGCCTGTCGGCCGGCGCCCGACAAAATTAGCGGCCCCCCGGTCTTATAAAACCCGGCCCGCTGACCGGGTGGCGGGCCAAAAATCGAGTGAAAATTATCACAACCCTCTGGGGGTGTCAAGGGGATTCAGCTTGCGATCAGGGCTATCGCATATGAATTTGCAACCCCGTCACTCCGGCGAAAGCCGGAGTCCAGGATGTTAGGTATGCCGGATTTTCGGATGCAACCTGCCTGGTTCGGCCACTGGATTCCGGCTTTCGCCGGAATGACGGACACTAACCTGCTCACATGCGATTGCCCCAGCTTGCGATTAACCGGAACGGGAGACGCCGTAATCGCCTTCGGAGGGAGAAATCCAGGGCCCACGAACGGCCATGATGTGCCCCGGCATCGTGTACTGCCGAGCTGCGGACTGTAAAATTCGCAGTGCATCGTCGAAAATAGAGAGGGACACCACTAAAGCCCCTTCCCAACCTAAAGCCCTTTCCCGCAGGAAAGGGAGGGGGAAGGGGAGGTGAGGAGGACAGGCGATGGCCGCCAGAAACGGGCAGCAATACATCCAGAGGCTGAGCGAGCGTCCGCCGGCCCTTTACATGCGCGGCGAGCGCATCGAGGACCCCGCCACGCACCCCGGACTGATCGGGGGCGTCAAAACGGTGGCCCGCCTGTACGACCTCCAGCGCCCCCGAAGCAGCGCAGCGCCAGACAGACTCAAGCGCAGCGCCGGACAGACCCAGACGGTCGGGCCCGCCATGACCTACACGTCGCCGACCAGCGGCGAGCAGGTGGGGCTGTCGTTCATCACCCCGAAGACGAAGGCCGACCTGGATGACAGGCGGGACATGATGCGGCGGTGGGCACAGGTTTCTTGCGGGATGATGGGGCGGACTCCCGACTTCCTGAACGTCTCGCTGATGGCCATGGCCAACGCCGGGGACTACTTCGCCGAGGACCGGCCGGAGTTCAAGCAGAATATCTGGAACTACTACGAAAAGGTGCGGGAGGAGGACTTGGTCCTGACCCACACGCTGGTCAACCTCCAGCGCTCCCGCGCGCCGACGGAGCAGATTCTCCATGACAACACCGACATCGCCTTGTCGGTGGTCAAGGAGACCGACTCTGGCATCGTCGTCCACGGGGCGCGGCTGCTGGCGACCCTCCCGATAGCCGACGAGATCGCGGTCTACCCGGCCCGGTCGCACCGGCTGCCGACGGGAGCGCCGGGGCGCACGTCCTTCGCCTTCGCGCTGCCCTGCGACGCGCCGGGGCTGAAGTTCCTGTGCCGGGAGAGTTTCGACCTGGGCCGCTCCGGCTTCGACCACCCGCTGGGGTCCCGGTTCGAGGAGATGGACGCGCTGGCCTTCTTCGACAACGTGTTCGTTCCCTGGGAGCGGGTGTTCCTGCTGGGCGACCCCGACCGCTGCAACAACATGTCGCGGCAGACGCACCAGTACCTGCACTCCGGCCACCAGGTGGTCACCAAGAACGTGGTGAAGGTGGAGTTCGTGCTTGGCCTGGCCAACCTGATGCAGCAGACGCTGGGTTCGGGCCAGCAGCCGCAGATGCTCCAGATGACGGGGGAGATCATCGAGAACCTGGAGACCACCAAGGCGCTGCTTCGCGCGGCGGAGGCCGATGCCGCCCTGGACGAATGGGGGGTGATGTGCCCGGCGGAGATGCCGCTGATGGTGGCGCGGCACCTGTTCATCAAGATGTATCCGAGGATGGGGGAGATACTGCAACTGATGGGCTCCAGCAGCCTCATGGCCCTGCCTATGGAGGCCGACCTCAAGGGTCCGATGGCAGAGGAGCTGGCGGGCTACCTGGACACGGACACCGCGACTGCCGAGGACCGCATCCGGCTGTTCCGGCTGGCGTGGGACGCCTGTTGCAGCGCCTTCGGGCAGCGTCAGATCCTCTACGAGCGCTTCTTCCAAGGCGACATGTACCGGAACGTGGTGCTGCTGAACTCCCTGTACGACAAGGAGCCGGCGACGGGGTTCGTGCGGGAGTTTCTGGAGGGGGAGTAGCCTACATGGATGGACAGGATGATAGGAGGTTGACGAGCTAAGCGGACAGGTAGGGCTCGACCGCAACTTCGTGTGCGCGGGCGCGCATTCGAGCGCAGTCGTGCCATGCCTGCATCCGCAGCATCGTGTCCATTTTCAGGCCGAAGGCTTTCTCAACCCGCAGGGCCATTTCCGGCGAGAGGGCGGCCTTGCCGTTGAGCAGGGCGGAAAGCGTGGCCCGTCTCATGCCCAAGATTTCAGCCGTCCTGGCGATGGTGAGTCCCAGTTCTTCGACTATCTCGGTGCGTATGAAGTCGCCGGGATGGGAAGGGGTCATGTTCACCGTCTTGGAACCAAGGCTACTCTCGGCGGCCATTACAGGTGAGTTGCTTTCTCGGCGTTCTCTTTGCACTACCCTTTCACCCTCCCCCATCAAGGGGGAGGGGACTTTCGAGATAGTTACCTGATCGCCGAGACAAGTGTACGGTATTACAGTACGCCAGATGGTCGCAGCCTGGGATTTACCCGTCGCCGTCGCCTCCTGAAGCGACAGGGGCCGGGAGTCCTTCGACAAGCCCAGGATGAGCGGAGGGGGGCGAAACGGAGGGGGCCGCGGGGGATGGTGGCCTCAGCCTCGCCTCGTCGGGCAGGTCGCTCTCCCAGTCGGGGATGAGCACCTGCGAGTTGTTGTCCAGCAGGGAGATCACCACCACGCCGCCGAGGCTGTAGGCCATGGACAGCCCCAGAACGGCCATGTAGGAGCCGGTGGCGTACATGATCAGGCCGGCCAGAGCAGTGGCTACGAAGTGCCCCATCAGCGCGCCGGTGGTCTGCCAGCCGTAGACCGTGCCCATCGGGCCGTCGCCGTAATACTGGCGGTTGATAATCAGGTAGCCGGTCCATTCTCCGCCGAACCCGATGCCGAAGGTTACCGCGAACAGGTAGAAGAGCCACGGCTCGGCTGGGCCGAACATGATTATGGGAACCGTGAGGCCCTGAATGGCCAGGCTGACGGCCATCATGCGCCGGGTGCCGTAGATCTCGGCCAGCACCGGGGTGCCGAAGCGGCTGATGATGCTCACCAGCGAAATGATGGCGAGAATGATGCCCGCGGCGGCCAGAGAGGTGAACACGCCGGAATCAATGGCGTATTTGGCGACATAGATCAGGATGATGCCGTGGCCGGCGCAGCCCAGGCCGTGGATCAGAGGCAGGTTCCAGAACGGGCGGGTCTTGCGGATATGCTGGTTGAAGGTCTTGATCCGCAAGCGCTCCATGCTCTGGGCCAGCTTCACCGGTACCGAATCTCCCGGCCTGGCGCCGTAGGGATCGATGCCCAGGTCGGACGGACGATTGCGCATGAACGGAACCAGGCAGAGCATCGCCGCGCCGCCGATGAGGCCGATCACCATGAAGTTTCCCTGCCAGCCCAGGGTCTCGATGAGCCAGCCGGCTATAGGTGCGAAGGCGGCGGTGCCTATGCCGCCGGCAGCCCACAGGATGCCTATGCCCAAGCCCAGGCGCCGGCGGAACCAGCCGCTCACGGAGGCCATCAGGGGGACCATGCCCAAGGACTGGGTGAGGGAGAGCAGGACGCCGAAGAAGATGAAGAAGTGCCAGACCTCGGTTATGCGGCTCAAGAGGATCATGCTGACCAGGTACAGGCACGCGGCGGCAAACAGCATGATCCGTGCCCCGAAGCGGTCTCCCAGCCAGCCGGTCATGGGGGCGTAGAGGGCGCCGAAACCGTAGTAGGCGGCGATTCCCAGCGTTACCAGGCTTTCGTTCCAGCCGAAGGGACCGCTTTCGTCGGTCAGGGGCGGAAGCATGATGCCGGCCGCCATGCTGATGGAGCTGGCGAAAATCTGCACCGTTGCCAGGATGGCGACGATTATCCAGCTGTAGTGGAAGGGAAGACGGGAAGCCAGTCCCCCGGCTCGCGATTCATCGGAAGGGCCCACTGGCGATTGGGGACCGGACTGCCTCAGCAACTTCTCAACTCAACTGATGATGAATTCGCCCTGCTTTCATTCGCAACCGCAATGATAGCACTTAACGCAAAGCCCCGTCAGAGTCGGGCATGGTTGATCAGGGCAATCTCATATGAACGGGTTAATGTCCGTCACTCCGGCGAAAGCCGGAATCCAGTGGCCGAACCAGATAGTTTGCATCCGAAAAGTTCGGCATCCCGCACATTCTGGACTCCGGCTTTCGCCGGAGTGACGGGGGTAGAAATTAGAGTGCGTTTGCCCTAGAGGGTCGATAAATAAGGAAGAGCACGGAAGAATGCCGGTCTTCCGCGCCTGTTGTGCCTGATTCGTTCGACCGATGAAGGATCAGGGCATTATGTTCATCTGGCGGACGATGGACTCGCCCAGGGACACGTCGCCCTTGATGGACACCTTCCCGGACCGCAGCGCCTCGTCAGGGTCCCAGCGGCCGCATCCCAGGCAGCCAAATGTCTCCGCGTCCAGGCTGATGTGAAGAGTAGGGTTATCGGGAGCTTGGTCAATCTCCCGGCCCCTTCCACCCTCAACGCCGATGGAAATACGCCGACCGGCGGGACCGCTAATATCCATAACCACCGTGGCTCCGTCAGGTGCCTGGGCGCGACGGGCGGCGACGAAGGGCATGGCGCGGACGATGCGGTTCAGCGCGTGGGCGGCGGCGGGGCTGTCGTAATGGCCTGGCCGGTCCAGGGCGCGCCGGATGTCCTGCTCGTGGACCCAGGCGTCCATGATGCGGATGCTGATGAACTCCGACATCGGAGCGGGGCCGACGGGAGTCTGCATCTCGGCAGCGAAGTCGTCGTCGGTCCGGGTGCGGAGGAACTCCACGCGGCGGGAGGTCTTGGCGCGAAAGTCGGAGAGGACTTGGGCGCCGGGCCAAGGGCGGCGGAAGTCCACAACGATCTCGTTGTGACGGCCCTGGTCGCTGCGGGTGTGGGCCAGGGCCTCGTCGCTGGGCGTGTGGCCGGGGTCCGGGTCGCCGAGGATGCCCGTCTCGGAGCCGGCGAGGTGGGATATCTGGTCCTGCACCGACCAGCCGGGGCAGTCGGTGGGGGTCTTCCACTCGGTTTCGGTCAGGCCGTCGCAGAGCTCGCCGATAGAACTCCAGACGTGCTCCATCATGTCTACCAGTTGCTGGTTGGTCTCGTTCATTGTCGGGGTTCGCCCTCACCCTGACCCTCTCCCAGAGGGAGAGGGGATTCTGTATCGTCCTCTCCCCAGTGGGGAGGGGATATTATTCGCCTTCTTCCTGGCGGCGGCGGTTCTCGCGGAACTGTATGAAGCGGATGACCTCGTCGGCGCCCATGCGTCCCACTGGCCCGGAGGCGTACATGGATCCGGCAACCACGCCGCCGCGGCTGAGTAGAAACTCGGCGGGCTGCACGTAGCCGCCGCGGTCGTCGGACCACCAGGCGCCGACGGCGTCGGCGTCGGCCTTGGTGGCGCCGTAAGCGACGGGGAAGGACAGTCCCTTGCCCTTGACTTCCCGGGCCTGCTCCTCGTTATCCACGCTGACGGCGTAGACGGTTACATCCAGCGCGTCCAGCTCCTCCTTGGCTGCCTCGTACGCGGCCAACTGCCGCTGGCAGTAGGGTCACCAGTGGCCCCGGTAGAACAGGATCGCGGTGTAGCGGGTGGGGGCGTCCCCCGGCAGGTTCACTTTGCCGCCGTCCAGCAGCTTCAGCTCGATCTGCGGGAATCGCGCCCCCTGTTGCAACATCTCGCCCATTGGTTGACCTCCGCTGCATTCTTCTGGAGGGATTATACCAGCAGATTAGTTGCAGCCTGCCGAAGCGCGGCCGGTCTACACTGCCTGGTACACGCTGTTCCTGGCGCGGGCTGCCTTGCGGAGCCGCTTCCGGCCTTCCAGGGAGCGGACGGCTTGCTGCACTCGCGGGGTGCCGTAGCGTCGGAACTGCCCCACGATCTTGCTGATGGTCCTTGGTTGTTCGCAGTAGTCCCAGACCAGCTCGCAGAGGGCGGCGTCCCCTCCGGGCAAGGGGTACTTCGGAGTTACCAGGGTGAACCCGGGATTGAGGCTGACCTTCTCCCCGGGCGTAAATTCCAGGCGGGAGTCATGCTTTTCAAAGAAGCGGCGGAACCGGGTCCGGAGCACGCCGCCGCTGCCGGTGGAGCCGTAGCCGTGGATCACCGTCAACGTCCGGCAGGCGTGGCCGCCTGGTTGGACTGCCCGGTTGTAGGCGTCCACGAACTCTTCCAGGGCCTCGGCCCAGGTCTTGCCGTGAAGGTCCAGATCGAGATTGTCCAATTCGTTCCTGCGATGACTGATTTCGCAACCCAGAATAGTGGCCGCCCATCGGCGGGGTCAACCGTGTAGAATGCGGAATGGTCAATGTGAAATGTGGAATGAGACGCACAGCGGGCGCCTGACAAGTTTCCGCATTCCTGGAGACTAAAGGCCGCAAGGTGATATAGGAGGCCGATATGAAACAGCTCACCAGCAATGTGTGGGTAGAGACCGAGGTGCGAGGCTGCAATTTCGGGTTCGTCACCACATCGGACGGCATCGTGCTGATCGACACTCCCCACAAGCCCAGTACGGCGGTGTGGTTGAAGGCCGAGATCGCGAAGCACACCCGCCCGGCAGGCCCGGGACTGCGTTACATCATCAACACGGAGCCCCACGGCGACCACTGGACCGGCAACGCCTTCTTCGACGCTCCGGCAATCGCCCACGAGGGGGTGCGGACCCGCATCCTGAGCACCGACATGGCCGAGCACGCGGCCCGGGTCGGAACATTCGGCCCTGAGGAGCCTGCTCTGCTGGAGGGGTACCGGGCCAACCCGCCGGTCATTACCTTCCAGGACGGGATGACCCTGCGCGTCGGCGACCACACCTTCGAGATGATCCACATGCCGGGCCACACGCTGTACCAGGCGGCGGTGGTGGTCAAGGAAGAGGGCGTCGTGTTCACCAGCGACAACATCTTCCACGGGGTCCAGACCTGGCTGCACGAGGCTAACCCCGACCTGTGGCTGGCGGCCCTGGAGGGCCTGCGGAAGCTGGACGAGGATATCTTTGTGCCCGGACATGGGGCGCTGTGCGGCAAGGACTACCTGGACGAGCAGGGCGAGTTCATAGTCGAGTGGAAGGACTATGTACAGGACGCCATCGACCGTGGGATGACGAAGGAGGAGGCGGTGCCCACCCTGACCGCCATGACCCACCGCTACCCGATGGACGTGGAGCAGGAGGGGATGGCGCCGATGGTGATGCGCATCAGCGCAGCCAACCTGTACGATTACCTGACCGGCAACTGGCCTCCGCCCGGCATGGGGAGCGTCGCCACGCGGCTGCCTGGCGACAACCGGTAGGGATAGGGAGCAGATGCCGGACTAGACGTCCTCCACGGTGTCCCAGCCTCCGCCGACGGAAAACCGCTGCTGCATCAGGTCGATTGCGGCTGCCACACGTTCGGAAGAAAAGCGGACATCATCGGGGTCAAGGTCGTCCTCGTAGAAATGCTGGTGCAGGCTGCGGGCGAGACCTAGCCCTTGGCGCAGGAGTTCTCCGGCCTCGGGGTCATCCTGTGCGGCGAGGGTTGCCAGGCGGCCAGCGACACCGACGATGGTGCCGTGGAAGGATATTTTCATCCCGTAGTCGGCGGCGATGGACTTTACCGATTCGGCGAAAGCGCCCCACGACTTTTCGGCGGCTTGGCGGTAGTCTCCGTCAGTCAAGTATTGTTGTCCATGTTGCCGGTAATCGTCCATTATGTTGCGATAGGTTTTTGCCAAGTCAGAGGCGTCGCCCGGAGCGACTTCGGAATCGCTGGGTACACGGAAAGACTCACGGATGGCGGCTGCAACGTCCGCCCCGTTGTTGTGGTTGTTGTGATTCTCTGCGGTCATAATGGCTTCTCAGGGGACACCGTTATCCCAATGCCAAGGACACCCTCACCCTAACCCTCTCCAAGAGGGAGAGGGGATTTAGGGAGAGCGGGGATTTCAGGCTACCTCTCGCGCTGCGCTTCGTACTCGCGGAGGGCGGGGATGACTTCCTGGGTCATCAGGTCTATGTTGCGGACGGCGACGTCGTGGGACATGTGGCCCTCGCGGCCCCAGAAGATGATGTAGCCCGGGTCGATGATGTCGATCAGGTGCTTCATCTTCTTGATGATCGTGTCCGGGTTCCCGGTCACGATCTGGAAGGTCTCCTGGGCGTCGTCGTAGGGCAGCACCGGGCCGCCCGGCACCACCGTCTGCACGGCGCGGCGGGCCTGCTCCCGGGCGCCGGTGGCGGCGGCGCGGGTCAGGTATCCTGGCGGGGCCAGCCAGTGGGGGGGAGTCACTCCGAAAGACGTGCCCAGCTGCCAGTAGAAGTTCTTCCCTTCCTCGTAAGCCTTCTCGTCGGAATCGGCCACGGCCACGCGCACAGCGTAACCCCGGTGCTCGGGCGTCGGCGTCCACCCGTCGGCTTCGGCGGTGTTCTGGTATAGCCGGTAGATGTCGGAAAGCAACTGCAAGGGCGGCGCCAGGGCGACGTAAGGGTACTGGTGCTTGGCCGCCCAGATCACCGACTCCGGGGAGGCCACGCCCGGTATCCAGATGGGAGGATGGGGTTTCTGCAGCGGCATCACCCACGGGTTGACGACCCGGTAATGGTAGTGCCTGCCCTCGTAGCGGAAGGGGCCGGGCTTGGTCCAGGCATCGACGATGACATTGTGGGCCTCGTCGAAGCGCTCGCGGTTGTACAGGGGGTTGGTGTTGGTGGCCATGCTCTCCTGGCCGATGCCCCGCACGAATCCGCAGACGACTCGCCCGCCGGACAGGATGTCGATCATCGCGATTTCTTCGGCGACGCGCAGCGGGTTGTCGTGGATCGGCAGCACGTTGCCCAGGAACACGATCTTGCCCTGCTTCGTCCGGGAGGCCAGCACCGAGCCGATCACGTTAACCGAGGGCATCATGCACAGCGGGTTGTTGTGATGTTCATTGATCATCACCCCGTCGAAGCCCGCCTCGGTGCAGTACTGGAGCTCGTCGAAGTACATCCCGTAGAGTTCCTGCGCCTTCTCCGGGCTGAAGTGCTCGTTGGGGAACATCAGGTTGTTGTACCCCATCTGCTTGGCCTCGTCCTGGTCGTAGGCCGTATAGCCCATCTCGGTAAAAAAGAAGAATTCGCGGTTCATAACGCGCCCCCTCCTGAGGTTGTCGAATCCTGAGCTTGTCCCGAGCCTGTCCTGAGCCTGTCGAAGGACCGGTCCTGTGCGGCTGGAATTCTCGTTGGCCTGTTGGCGGCAGTATGTAATCACTCGGACGGGGTGTCAATCGAAGATTCCTCCCCGGCGGCGGGACCGCCGATATCCGCCCCCGAATATGCCGCTGCGGCCTGCTGCTGGCGGGCTGTCCAGTTCTGGAGCCAGCGCCTGAACTCGTCGAGGGCAGGGGGCGAAACGTAAAAGACCTCGATGTCGGGCGGGAACTGCACCTGGTGCCTTTCGCTGATGAGCAGGAGGCCCACGCCGTCTTCCTCCAGCGTCGAGTCGATCCGCGATGCAATGTGCTCGTAGCGCCGCCGGTTGGCCTCCGTGTACCAGTCATTCAGCCTGGCGGCCACTGCCGGGCTGGCCAAGGGCATCATCAGGCAGCGCTGCAGGTCCAGCGTTTCCAGCAGGATTTCCATGTCCTCCGTAGCTTCCAGTTGAGCGCTGGCCTCGCATTTCTGGGAGACCAGGCTGTGGCTGCGGCGGTCGCCTTCCGAGCCAGTCGAGGAACGCAGTTGCTGCAGGCCCTCCTCCGCGCCTGCGGTGATGCTCTCGTGGTAGACCCTTTGCAGTCCACCCAGGGCGTTCTCCAAGGCGGCCACCTGGGTCTGCGCCTGCTCCCAGTAGTTCTGCAGCGCGGCAGCGCCGGCGGGATCGTCGGCAGCCGGACTGTAGACCAGCGGCACCAGGATCAGCTTGCGGCGGCCGCGGTATTGCTCCGCCGACGGGCGTTCGATGCGGCCCAGCTCCTGGGCCTGCCCTGAGTCTGCCGGTTGGGTCATGCTTCGGCCTCCGGGGCGTTTTCAGGGTCGTTTCGAAGAAGATAATCATAGATGATAGCAGTACAGTAAGGCAGGGGAGAGTCCGCCTATTTAACGCTACTGTAGCGGGTAGCAGCTATGGGTCAGTATCCGCTAAATTGGCAGCAGAGACCAAACCAGATAGCTGACCCGGAATTATCCTGGCCCCTTGGTCTGCTTGCCGCTGTCTGGCGTGGTTGCTACACTTTCCGCGATCTGCGGACAGTTCACGACAGCAAGGAGAGTGAATGATTTACGAAGTTCGAACCTACGACATGAAGCCCGGCGCGGTTGAACAAGCCGAGGAGGCATTCGCCGAGGCGCTGCCATATCGCGAAAAGTACTCGCCCATCGCCGCCTTCTGGCACACCGACATCGGGCCGCTCAACCAGATCATCCATGTCTGGGGTTACGAGAGCCTGGAGGAGCGGGCGAAGATCCGGGAGGCCGCCAGCAAGGAAGCCAACTGGCCCCCCAAGATCACTCCCGGCAACATCCTGCACATGAACGCCGAGATCTGGCAGCCGGCGCCTTTCATGCGGCCCATGGGCGGCGACCAGGAACTGGGCAACATCTACGAGATGCGCGTCTACACTTATCAGCCCGGCTCCATGCCCGAGCTGCTGCGCCGCTGGGCTGAGTCCCTGCCCTACCGGGAGGAGTTCTCGCCCCTGGCCGCCGGGATGCACACCGAGTTCGGCGGATTGAACAAGTGGATGCACATCTGGCCGTACAAGAGCCTGAACCACCGCGCCGAGGTCCGTGCCGAGGCCAGCAAGATCCCTCAGTGGCCGAGCGGCGCCCCGGGGCGCGTGTCGCAGGAGAACAAGATTATGATCCCGGCCAGCTTCTCGCCGATGCACTAGCCCGTATTCTGAGCCTGCCGAAGGGCCTCTTGATCCGGTCGAAGGGCAGGAAGTTTTAAGGGCGTTGGGGATAGCCTCCACGCCCTTCTCTATACTCTTTGCGTTTTTGCGTCTTTGACTCTTTGCGTCGAGAAAGAATGGCCACTTGGCCACGGGCTGTTAGAATACAGGGGTCCCCCCGGAAGGGGCGGTTGTTCTAGGGGCGGGGAATCCCACATTCCAAATTCCACATTTGATTGCCGCCATGACCACCATAAACAGCCAGGAAGACTTCCTGCGCGCCCTCTCAGATAACCCTCAATGGAAGGAGGCAGTTCGGACCCAGATATTGGGCGAGGAACTGTTGGGACTCCCCGCCAGGTTCGACGCTTTTGTTGAGCGGATGGACACCTTCATCGAAGATATGAAAGGCTTCATCGAAGATATGAAAGGCTTCGTCGAAGAGCAGAGGCGTATCAACGACCGAATCGACCGCCGCCTGACCATCCTCAACAACGATGTAGCCCAAGCTAAAGGAGGGCATGCCCGCTTCTCAACCATCAATAACGCTCCCGGCATCGTTCTCGCCCTGAATTTTGAAGGCTACTCAGGAATAAAGTACGTCAAGGATGTGACACGGGCGGAACTGGCCGAAATGGCCCATAATGCAGCAGGCGGAGACATCCCCACCAACGAACTCCGCAGCTTCAGCCGCGCTGACCTGGTTATTGAGGCTTCCGACGAAAACGGCCCCTGCTATATTGCCGTCGAAGCGTCATTTACTGCCACCCAGAGGGATGCCAGCCGAGCCCAGAGGAACGCCGCGCTGCTGACCCGCTTCACTGGCCGGCCGGCCCATGCAGTCGTCTCCAGCGTCCGCAATGACCGGGACGCAGAGGCGGAAATCGCTCTTGGCAACGTGTGGTGGCACGAGTTGGAAGAAAGGGACATGGAGCCAGAGTAGTCGAGTGCACGAAATATTGCCCCATATCAAGAAACCTTGTCCTGCGTTTGTCGAGGGATCCCGTTAATCGAGCACCAGGAGATTTTGCGATGAAACTGCTGACTTACGACACCGGCACCGGCCCGCGCTGCGGAGTCCTGCGGGGCGACAGCGTGGTGGATGTGACCGTGCTGCTGGGCGAACAGCGAACGGTGCGGGACGTGGGGGCACTGCTCGCCCTGGACGAGTCCTCCGTTGACCGGGTTGGTGACGCGCTGGCGGGAAGCGCTGCGGCGCCGACGGTCGGCCTGGACGCCGTGCGGCTGCGGTCGCCCATCCTGCAGCCGCCGACTGTGCGCGACTTCATCGTATACGAGGAGCACGCCAGCTCACAGGGCACCCGGGAGCCCAACGAAGTGTGGTACCGGATGCCGGTTTTCTACTTCTCCAACACCCTCTGCATCTACGGGCCGGACGAGACCGTTCCCTTCCCGTCCACCTCCGACCAGTACGACTATGAGATGGAGATAGGGGCGGTTATCGGCAAGAACGGCACCGATGTCGCGCAGACCGACGCGTTGTGGCACATTGCGGGGTTCTGCATCTTCAACGACTGGAGCGCACGTGACGTGCAGTTCGACGAGATGGCCTTCGGACTCGGCCCGGCCAAGGGCAAGGACACGGCCAGCAGTCTTGGGCCGTGGGTGGTCACTACCGACGAGATGGCCCCCTATATCCGGGACGGTCGCCTGACAGTCAAGTGCCAGGTGCGGGTGAACGGCGAGTCGTGGCTAACCGACGGCGACGCATCCATGGCCTATTACACTTGGGGCGAGATCGTGCAGCGGGCGTCCAAGGACAGCCGCATCGCCCCCGGCGACGTCATCGGCAGCGGCACTGTGGGCGGCGGCTCGGTGCGCGAGGCCATCCGCAAGGGCTACGAGGCGGCTCGTTTCCTCGATCCGGGCGACGTGGTGGAGATGGAGGTCGAAGGCATCGGCACCGTCCGAAACACGCTGGGAGAGAAGACGACCGACCCATCGTACCCGTTCCCGCCTGCCAGTCCCACGGCAGTCCCTGACCGGGGGACCCACACGGGGTACCGTTACGAGTTGCGGCGGTAGGCGCCCCCAGACGAGTTTTCCCCAGGGCGGTCTGGTCATGACTGCCCTTTTACCCTAAAGACCAAGAGGGCGTAGGCAATGTCTCCGCCCTTCTTGACCTCTGGGACATGGGGCTTGCGTAAAGAGCCCCGCTGGTTTCGTCAGGGTCTTTTGATTATCGATGGCAACCCTGATAGTCCGTTCATGGTGAGCTTGTCGAACCACGAACGGACGGCCCTTCGACAAGCTCAGGATGATCAAAAGAGCCAAACTTTTGCCGATAATAGAATGACCCTATCGGCTTCCTCATTTAACCCGATTCTGTCAGGCGGGCACGCCCGGCCAAGCGGGATCGTGGTAGCCGAGGGGCACCGTGGGCCTTTCCCAGTAGGGCCTGGTCTCCGAGAACTCCAGCACCGGCGCAAGGTGGGTCAGTTGCCCTCCCGGCGTCCGGCTCGTCGTTGACCACCGCTCGATCTCCTCGGCGGTGAAGTCCTCGGGTATGCCGCCAAGTTCCGTTTCCGGCACCTGTCCCCGGTCGACCAGCCACTTGCCCGTCTGGGCCAGCGACGCTCGCACCAGCCAGCTGCCGCCCTCCCGGGCCCGGCGGCCCAGTGCGACCATGGCGCCGAAGGCCATCAGGTAGCCGGTCAGGTAGTCGATGGCTGAAACCGGGTAGAACTGGGGACCGGGCTCCACACCGGGGAAAAGCTCGCCCTGCCGGGTGGTGATGCCGCTGACCGTCTGGACCACGGTATCGAAGCCCCGCCGCTCGGCCCACGGCCCCAGCCGACCGAAGGCGGACAGCGAGACGTAGACGATGCCCGGCCGGATGGTCGCAAGCTGCTGAGGCGAGAGGCCGCGTTCCGCCAGGGTGCCGGGACGGTAGCCCTGCGAGAAGACATCAGCTTCCTGGGCCAATCTCCGGAAGGCGTCCATGTCCTCCGTCTTCCTAAAGTCCAGGTGCGCGGACAGCTTGCCGTGGCCGGTGTCCAGTTCCTGCGACGGACTGAACGGAAGATGAGGGCCGCTGACCTTCATCACGTCGGCGCCGTGCTCGGCGAGGGTGCGGGCGCAGGTCGGCCCGGCCAGCACGCGGGTCAGGTCGAGAACCCGTATCCCCGATAACGGGCGGGAACCGCTGGGCAGGGGTTCCGGCGGACTGTCGGCGATCTTCTCTATCTCAAGGAGAGGCAACGAGGCAATGGCCGCCGACTGAGGGTGCCGGGCCCACTCCTCCATCGAGCGTGCCATGCCGCCGGCTCCCTTTGCGGCGATGATAGCCTCCTCCAGCTCCAGGGCATTCCAGCCCAAGACTGCCTTGCGAACCGCCTCACGGTCCTCCGGGACGCCCAGCGCTCCGAGTGCCGCATCCCGGTGGTTGGGAAAGTTGCAGTGGAGATAGGACCAGCGGCCGTCCCTGGTGGGATACACGCCCATGACCGGGGTGCGCTCCGCGGCGACCGGCGCGCCGTCCATAGCCAGGTACTTGCCGCTGCGCAGCGACGCCGTTGCGCGGCGGACGTCCACGCTCACTTCCTGGCGTCGGCCCGTCTTGAGCCGCCAGAGGTCGCTCACCGCAAGGCCCACGGCCGCCAGGCTGGCCGCCGCAGTCTCACCAATCAGGAAGGGAGTGGGCAGAATGGGGTCACGGTCGTTGGAGATTTCGACACCGCCAGCAAGTTCCGGGTCCCAGCCGACGGTGGTGAGGATGGTTTTCAGTGCTTGGTCAGACACGATGAAGGCGCTCCTGCCGGATGATTGGATAGCTACCACAATTCGCTGGATGCGAGCCGCGCCCCCTCCACCATGGAGGCAAGCTTGGCCCACGCGATGTTGGCCTCAACCTTACGGCCCCAGGCAGAGGTGCCGAAGCCGCAGTCGCTGCTGGCCATGACATTCTCGCGTCCCACGGGGTTGGCGTAGTTGGCGATGCGCTGGGCGATGAGTTCAGGGTGCTCGATTTGGAGACCTCTCCTCACAGCGCCGCCCTGACCCTCTTCAGGAAGTCCTCGCCGCCGATGCGGAGCAGGCCCCACGCCGAGACGGTGACGAAGTTTGCGCCCTGGCGCACGAACTCGGCCACGCCGTCGGTGTCTGCGGGGTTGTTGCCGCCCACGCCGCAGGACTTCCCGCCAGCCCGCACGCGGGGGATCACCTCGCTCATCACCCGGCGCACCTCTGCGGCACCGGGGTTGCCCATGCTCTGGCCCAAATCGGAGGCCGCGACATGCAGGACATCGGCTCCGGCTACCTGGAGTATCTCGTCCAGGTTGCCTACGGCCTCGATGTCCTCGACCATTGGAATCACGAGAACCTGGGAGTTGATCCAGGCTGTTGCCTCGTCGCGGGTGACGCCTATGCCGTAGTCCTGGGCGCGGCCGCCGCCCATGCCGCGCTTGCCCTCGGGGTAGTAGCGCGCAGCCGTGGCTATGGCGGCCGCCTGGGCGCCCGTGTTGACGTGGGGGACGATGATCCCCTGCAACCCCCGGTCCAGGTAGCGCAGAATGGTCTGCTCGTGGTGATCGGGAATGCGGGCGATGGGCGTGATGCCGAAGGACTCGGCAGCCCGCACCATGTGCTCCACCTGGTCCAGGGTGGCGGGGCCGTGCTCGCAGTCGATCATCACGAAGTCGTAGCCCAGGGCGCCGAATATCTCGACCATGTCCGGTGCGGGACGGGTGATGATTGCCCCGAACACGACCTCGCCTTCGTTCAGCTTGGCCTTGGTGGTGTTGGTTCGCATGAATGAAACCTCTTTGAAACTATCTCAAGACTCACCCAGGGTCAAAGCCCGCCATTCCCGCGAAAGCGGGAATCCATACGCCCCGCGTCTCAAGCCGGTTGGTGTGCTCAAGCTGCCCCGGATTCCCGCTTTCGCGGGAATGACGGTATGAGTCGGCAGCGTTCAGGAAATGTCAACACGGCCTGAGAAACTGCCTCAAACCCCGTGTTTGTCCTGATGCCGGGTTCTCCAAATTACCATTTCACCCTAACCCTCTCCCTCTCCCTCAAGGGAGAGGGAATATGTCACACACTTTCTACAACGACCCGTCGATCACCATGTCCAGTAGGGCGGGCTTGCCGGAGGCCACGGCGCGGTCGACGGCGGGCTTGATCTGTTCCGGTTCGGTGATGCGCTCGCCGTGCACTCCCATGCTGTTGGCTATCGAAGCCATGTCGAAGGGCGTGTTGAACTCGGAGTACATGAGCCTGCCGCCGGAAGTCTCCGGCAACTTCAGGATCTCCTCCTGGTAGACGTTGAAGTTGGTCTTGAGCACCCGGTACATCCCATTGTTGCAGATGACGAAGATGCAGGGGATGTTGTCGTTGGCGGCGGTCCAGAGGCCCTGAATGGTCATCATGGCGCTGCCGTCGCCGATTATGCCGAAGACCGGCCGGTCGGGGCTGGCGCACTGGGTGCCCATCGTCACGCCCATGCCGCCGCCGATGGACTGGCCACGCACGCCCCGCAGGTCTCCGCGACGCTTGGCCTGGAAGTAGTGGCGCATCGCGCCCCGGTTGCTGATCGAGTCGTCGACCACCATCGCGTTGGCGGGGAGGGCGGCGGATAGCTCGTGCATCATCCGGGCGGGGGTCATGGGGCGGTGGTCCCACTTCTCCGCCACCGAGGCCTCATAGGCCTCCCGGCGGTCCCGGGCCTCCGCAATCGCTGTCTGCTTCCTCTGCTCCAGTTCCGCCGCGTCTCCCGGCGACAGTCGCTCCTTCAGGGCGGCGACGAGTTCCCTGAGGCCCAGCTTGCAGTCGGCGACGATGCCGACATCGGTGGGCTCCGAGCGACCTATCTTGCTCCGGTCGGGGTCTATGTGAACCAGCTTGGACTCGGCGGGAAGAATGACGTCCCCCCAGTAGAACAGCTCCTCGAAGGGGTCGGACCCCACGGCGAGTACCAGGTCGACACTCTGCAAGACAGCCCGCTGGGCGGCGACCCTAAGGGACAAAGGGCCCTGGTACTGCGGATGCGTCGTCGGGAAAGCGACTTCCGCGCCCCGAGCCTGGTAGACCGGCAGGCCCATCAGCTCCGCAAGCTCGACGGCCTCGTCCAGTGCATCGTCGTCGCTGAGCCGGTCGCCGACCAGCATCAGAGGCCGGCTGGAATCCAGCAGCATGGACGCGGCCCGGGCAATGCCCTCCTCGCTGGGGCGGGGAGCGTCGTAGACGGGTCGGGACGGCTCGATGTTCATCTCCGCCATGCCCTCGAGGGCATTGGAGGTGAAGCCCACGTATACCGGGCCTTTCGGGTGGCTGTTGGCCTCATTGAAGGCCCGGCGGATGGCGCTTGGAATCTGGTCGGCGTGGGACAGCTCGACCGCCCACTTGGTGACCGGGCGGACCAGGTTGGCAAGGTCGGTGATGCTCTCGTTGGTCTTCCGTATGTCGTAGTTGGCGGAGGTCACCACCATCGGGGTGCCGGTGTTCAGGGCGTCCAGCATCAGCGCGATGCCGTTGGCCAGTCCGCTATCCACGTGGAGGCTGACAAAGGATGCCTTCCCGATGGCCCGGGCGTAGGCCTCGCCCATGCCGACGGCAACGCTTTCTTGCAGCGTCAGGATGTAGCGGAATTCGGGGTAGTCGCCCAGCAGGTCGATGATGGGCCCCTCGCTGGTGCCCGGATTGCCGAAGATGTAATCGACCCCCTCGGCCTTGAGCATTTCCAGCAACGCCTGCTTGCCGGTCATCATTTGGGACATTGATGCCTCCGAAGGTGTACTGCCCGCGCGCCCCTGGGCAAGCCTGTCTTGAGCCAGCCGAAAGGCTCAGGATGCTGCGGGCAGCCGTGAATTGGCGCAATTTTACACTACCTTAATTTGCATGGATGGACAGGATATACAGAACAGGAGCTACGCATCCGCGCTTTTACGAACCCGTCATTCCGGCGAAGGCCGGAATCCAGTAGGCGGTAAGGCGAAAGAACGGCAGACGTTGTTGACTAATTCAAGCACTGGATTCCGGCCTTCGCCGGAATGACGGTGGTGTACCCTTCAACTGCGTAAGTCCTAACAGGATTTTGGGGTGGGCGGGCAATCACGCCTCGTAGCAAGCGACAAAGTGGGAGGGGGCCTTCTCTTCAGTCGGCGGGTGTGGGTTGTCGCGGCAATTGTCCGTGGCCAGGGGGCACCTGTCGTAGAAACGGCACATCGCCGGGGGATCCAGGGAACGGGTCAGGTCTCCGAGAATGTCCGGCGGCGGCCTGCGGTGCCCTGGGTCTGGAACGGGGACTGCGGAGAGCAGGGCCCGGGTGTAGGGGTGCAGGGGGTTTCGCAGCAACTCCTCGGTCTCCGCCAGCTCGACGATCTTGCCCAGGTACATCACGGCTATGCGGTCGCACATATACCGGGCAACGGCCAGGTCGTGGGTCACGTAGAGGTATGAGATGCCGCGCTCTTGTGCCAGCCGCTGCATCAGCAGCATGACGCCTGTCCTGCTGGACACATCCAGCATGGAGGTAGGTTCGTCGGCGACCACAAACTGGGGCTGGATGACGAGGGCGCGGGCGATGGCGACTCGCTGTCGCTGCCCGCCCGACAGCTCATGGGGATGGCGGAACAGGAAGTCCGAGGCGGGAGTGAGGCCGACCTGGGTCAGCATTACGGCCACCCGGTCGATGCGTTCTACCAGGTTTCCGATTTTCTGCACCGACAGAGGCTCGGAGATGATGTCGTAGAGCGTCCGGCGAGGATTCATCGACTCGTAGGGGTCCTGGAAGATCATCTGGGCGTTGCGGCGGAAGTCACGCATATCCTTTCCCGCGATCGTCGAAACATCCACTACGGAAACGGCGGATGTATCCCCTGCATCCCCGGCCAGGCGATAGAGCACCTGCCCTTCATCGGGTTCCAGCAGCCTGACCAGCAGCTTGCCGATGGTGGTCTTGCCGCAGCCGGATTCGCCCACCATCCCCAGACTCTCGCCGCGTCCGAGGGCGAACGAAACGTCGTCGACGGCGTAGACGAAGCTGGATGGCTTCCGAAAGAAGCCCTTCGACACCGGGAAACGCTTGGTGAGCCCCCTGACTTCGATCAGGGGGGCCAAGTCCTCTCCGGCCACGGGGAGCGCTTGCATATCGGGAGTTTGCAGATTCATTCCTTCTACTGATGCGTGAATTGATTGGTAAACATTTCGGGCCAGTCACCTGTCATTCCGGCTTTCGCCGGAATCCAGAGATGTTGCCCTCCGGCTACGTTCTCTGTGCCTGGCGTTTTCTGGATTCCGGCTTTCGCCGGAATGACGGTATTGTTTGGAAATTCATTTACGGCTCAATAACTTCGCTCATTATGCAGAGGAACCGGCGCCGTCCATCGGGTGCCAGCAGGCGGTCCAGTGATCGTTCCTCGTCACACGGGGCGGGAATTCCTCCCGGCACCTGTCCGTTGCGCTTCCGCATCTCGGGTGGAAGGGACAGCCGGATGGGGGATTGACCAGGTTGGGCGGCTCCCCGGAGAGAACGGCAAGCGGACGCTTCTCTCCGCTTACGCTGGGAAAGGACGACATCAGCCCAGCAGTGTACGGGTGAAGGGGTGAGCCGAGGACCTCGGCAGTCGGGCCCAGCTCCACCAGCCGGCCCGCGTACATCACGGCCACCAGGTCCGTTACCTCGGCCACCACTGCGATGTCGTGAGTGATGTAGATGACTGCCATCTCGCGGTCATTCTGGATGTTCTTGAGTTCTCTCAGTATCCGGTCCTGGATGATCACGTCGAGGGCCGTCGTGGGTTCGTCGGCAATGATCACGCCGGGGTCGCAGGAAAGCGCCATGGCTATCACGGCCCTCTGCCTCATGCCGCCGCTGAACTCGTGGGGGTAGCGGTCCATCAGCCGGGGGTCCAGACCGACCTTGCGGAACAGGTCCGCCACTCTTTCCCGGGCCTCGGCTTCGGACAATTCAAAATCGTGGGCCTCGATGGCCTCCACTATCTGGGCGCCAACCCTGTAGACCGGGTCCAGTACGTTCATGGCCGCCTGGAAGACCATCGCAATGCGCCTCCAGCGATACTGCCGGAGTTCATCTTCACTCAGCTGGAGCAGGTCCTGTTCCTCAAGGATGACCTGCCCGCCGGTAACGCGGGCGTTGTCGGGAAGCAGGCCCATCAGGCAGTTCGCCACCGACGACTTGCCGCACCCCGACTCGCCGACCAGCCCCAGGGACTGCCCCCGGGCCAGCTCGAAGCTCACATCCTGAACGGCCCTGACCTCCCCCTGGCGAATCAGGTAGGTCAGGGACAGGTCGTTCACCTTCAGCACAGGCCCTGTGGTCATACAGCCCGCCTCATCGAACCGTCCGCCTCAGTCATTCCGGCGCCTCAGCCTGGGGTTTACAACCTCGTCCAAGGCCCGCCCCGCGAGGTAGAAGGCACTGCACAGGAAGGTGATGGACGCGCCCGCGGGAACGATCAGCCACCAGTACCTGGTGCCGCCCAGCAAGTACCCGCCGGTGTTGGCCGTGTGGATCATGATGCCCCAGCTCATCCGCAGGTCGAGCAGGCCCAGGAAGGAGAGAACGGCCTCGGCGAAGATCGCGCTGGTGACGGTAAACATCATGTACAGCAGCGAAAGAGGCAAAAGGTGAGGAACTATGTGGGCGAAAATGATGTGGAAGTGCCCGCCTCCGGCAACACGGGCCGCCTCGATGAACGGCTTCACCCTGATGGTAAGAGCCTGGGACTTCAGAATGATGGCCGTGCCACCAAAGCCTCCCAGCACGCCGATTATCAGGGCCAGGTAGAACAGGTTCAGGCTGAACAGCGCGCTCAGCACTATCAGGAGCGAAATCGCGGGCAAGGCGATTATCAGGTCGGCGAGCCGCATGAAGAACGAGTCGAGTATCCCACCGAAGTAGGCCGCTATCGCGCCGACGACGGTGGCAATGCCCACGGTAACGACCGCGGCGGTGATGCCCAGGACAAACTCGGAGCGGGTGCTGTACAGCAGCTGGCTGAGGACATCGCGGCCCAGGGGGTCCGTCCCCAGCGGATGTTTCAGGCTCGGCGGGGCGGGCTGTTCCACCTGGTCGAAGGCGTAGCCGGTCACCGGATCGTAGGTCTCCCTGTCCCAGACGGTCGCCATCAGGATGGGATGGGACAGCGCCATCAGCGCAAAGATGATGATGGTGAACAGCGCCAGCATACCGACCCTGCTCTCCATAAAGATGCCCCAGCCTGTCCGGAAGGACCGGGCCGCCAGGCGCAGCTTGGCCAGCGCGAACCGCGCTCGACCCCGGCCAAAGTCGAGCACATACTCCGGGGCGGATGCGGGCCCGGTGGGTTCAGGCGTGGTCACTGGTAACGAATCCTCGGGTCCAGATACACGTAAAGGATGTCGACGATGGCATGGGCCAGCAGGGAAAGGATTCCAATGAACAGCATCGCGCCCATGACGAGGGGCAGGTCCTCCGACCGCACAGCCGACAACAGGGTCATTCCGGTACCGGGCCAGGAGAACACGCCCTCGATGATGACGCTGCCGTCGATGGCAAAGATGAGGCTGTATACCAGGCTGGTGATGACCGGCAGCAGGGCGTTGCGCGCGGCATGGCGGTCCCGCACCTGCTTTTCGGGAAGGCCCTTGGCCCGGGCGGCCATGACGTAGTCCTCCCGGATGGTTTCCAGCATACTGTTCCGGGTCAGGAGCATGGTGCCGGCGAAGGATATGAGTGTCAGGGTCGCAACGGGCAGCACCATGTGCCTGAGAATATCCAAAGCCAGTGTTCCTATTCCCGAGAGGGACCAGAACAGCAGCGCCACCAGCAATCCCAGCAGCAGGACGGGTACGGCCGCCACCGGGGGCAGGCGGCGTCGGAAGCGGCTAAGCAGCAGCAGCACCAGAAACGCAAAGACCACGAAGGCCGCAGCGCTCAGGAGCATGTTCCCGAAAACGTAGTTGGCGGTGACATCCGTTCCACGCCACACGATGGGATCCAGGAACTTCCCGACAGGAAACCAGCCCAGCCGGAACGCGAAGATCCAGATCATCATCAGGGCGAAGGCGGGCGTGAAAGCGGTGAACAGAGTTGCGCCCGAAATGGTGGCGGTGTATTCGAAGAGACCCCCACGCCGCCAGGCAATGGCCTTGCCGAGGAAGAAGCCCAGGTAGAAGGATGCGGTCGTGGCGGTGAGGAACAGCACCAGGGTGCGAGGGACCCGCTCAGCCAGCACGTCGAGCACCGGTCTCGGGAAGTGCCCGAAGGATACCCCGAAGTTGCCGGTGAAGATGTTCTTGAGGTGAATCAGGTATTGCTGCCAGACCGGCTTGTCCAGGCCGAAAGCAGCCCTGATCTGTTCCTTGACATCGGGAGGAAGGTCGGGATTGAGCACGTAGAAGGAGGCGTAGTCCCCCGGCTGGGCCTGAACCAGGAAGAAGGTCAGCGTGATTACGAGGAAAAGAGTCAACCCCATCTGCCCCAGCCGCCGCAGCAGGTACCCGGTCATAGAAGCTGACTCCGGTGTTCATTCCTCGGTGGACTGCATTTCAGTACGGGCAAGGCCGTCTGGTTACCTCCCAATCGGTTGCAGATCGAAGATCAGCGCCGGTTACTTGAACTTGACCAGGGAGGGCATTCCGGCGGCGTTCTGGAGTCCTCCCCAGGTCTCCGTGTAGGGGAATTCGATCCGGTCGCTGCGATAGGTCTCAACGATGGGCGTGTCGAAGAGCACCACGTAGGGAAGGTCCTCGGCCAGGAACGACTGCATCTCGAACACCTGCTGCCGGGCCGCCTCAAGGTCTGTCTCCGCGAGCAACCGGTCGGCCAGCCGGTCGAACTCAGGATTGGCGTAGCCGCCGGGGTTGTAGCCCTCCAGGTTGGAGTGCTTGCTGTGGAAGAATGCCTCCAGGTAGTCGGGGAAGGCGCTCAGACTCCATCCCAGGATCCACATATCGAAGTCCTGCTGGTCGAAGACCTTCTCCACAATGACGTTGAAGCCGGTGAGATTGGCGCGCAGGGGAATGCCTATCTCGTTCAGCCACCGCTCGATCCAGATGGCGAAGGTTGAACGGAGCGGGTCGTACCCGGGGCTGGGCGCCAGTACCTCCATTGCGGGGACCGGCTGACCGTCGGGCATTCGCAGGCCCTCGCCGGGCTGCTCCACGAACTGACCGTCATCGCTGACCTGTGGCTCGGTATCCCAGGTGAAACCGGCCTCCTTCAGCAACTCCACGGCCTGGCCGATGCGTTCCGCCCGGGTCAATCCCTGGCCGATGAGAGGGACATCGGGGTTGTACCACGCCCCGTTGCCTTCCGGCACGGTGGTGTAGATGGGGAGGGCGACGCCCTGCAGGACGGTATCCACCAGAAATTCCTTGTCTATCAGCGTGGCCACTGCCTGGCGAAAGGCCCTGTTGTCCATAGGCGCCTTTCGGAAATTGAATCCCAGGTAGCGCATTCCGGAGGAGGTATTTTCAAGGGTTGTGAGACCCGGCTCTCCCGTCAGTTGTTCCTGCAGCCCCTTGGACAGGCCAAGGGGGTTGAGCATAAAGTCGATGTCGCCTTTCTTGAGGGCCAGCACGGCGGCGTCCTGGCTGCCGTATATGGAGTAGATGGTGCTCTCGGAGTAGGGGCCTTCTACATATTCCAGAACAGGCTCGCCGGAGGGTTCGCCAAAAGCGGTGAACTCGTAGGCTCCTTCCTTCGCGCTCTCGTAGGCGCCGTTGGCGTATTGGGCAACCGTGGAGCCGCTGAAATAATAGTCGGGGTTAGTGGTCTTCTCGGCGAATGCCCCCCGTTCCCACTGGTCAAATACGAAACCGCCTGCGCTTGGCTCTCCATCGGGAACATGGGCAAAGAGGGCCTTCTGCTGCTCGGTTATGTCTCCCGCCTGCCTGGCCTCGGTTACGACCGGCTCCCAGTAGGCCCTGGAGAAGATGGGCATGAACGCGAGGCCGAACTGCCAGCGCGCCAGGCCCGGCTTCTGCTTGAAGTAGATTTTCAGGTTGTGCGAGCCGGATGACTCGGCATGATCGAAGTACTCGGGGTCGACTATTGAAGGCCATGACCCGGTGAGCTGCAACTCGCTCGCGGTGTGGGCGGTGAAGGCGAAGTCTTCGGCGGTTACCTCGTTGCCGTCGCTCCACATGACGCCCTGCTTGAGTTCCAGTTCAGTGGTCCAGTACGTCTCCCCGTCAACGACTTCCTCTGCGATGGGCGACGGGAAATCGGCTGCGAGGGACGGAATCCAGTCATAGCGCTGGGCTGAGTAGCCATAGAGCGCAGGCTTGCTGCCGCCCAGGACGTAGCTGTTCCAGATGGTCCCGTCGGGGCCCAGGTAGGCCCAGTGGTTTGTGGTGGTCAGGTCTTCTGCGATGCCGATACGGTAGACTCTCGGGCCTTTGTCTGCCTCTGCGGCAGGAGTTTCCACGGCTGGTTCGATTGTCGGGGCAGCCGTGGGTGTGGGGCCGGGTACGGAAGTAACCACCACTTCCTTCACTACTTCCCTGGTGCAGGCCATAAGGGCCACAACGCAGAGCAAGAGGCAACCAAAAACGAACCACCTGGCGTACCGCACTTCGAATCTCCGGACATATTCAATGTTTCCTTAAAATTAGCAGGAAACAAAAAGCGTTCACAACACTTCACGGAGCAGTACGCGGCCACTTTGGGACGAGGGACGATTGAGCGTTGGGGGCCGCTGCCTTCAGCAGCGAAGCGCCGGTTAAAGCGATGAGTCAACTGGGCGGGGCGGGGGGTGGTGCCGAGGGACAGACTCGAACTGTCGACACCGGCATTTTCAGTGCCGTGCTCTACCACCTGAGCTACCTCGGCTTGGCCTTTTATTATCGAATCCGCCGGGTTGACTGTCAAGGCGGACATGGGCATGGACAGGACGATTGCAAAGTATCCAAACCGGCCCCCAATTCCCCTCTCCCTTGAGGGAGAGGGTTAGGGTGAGGGTGAAATCCTTGCGGCAAACAACGCGGGAATGACGGGGAATGTCAACACGACCTAGAAGCGGGTATTCCCAACGTGTGTGAGTATTGGGTTTTTGGTGTACGTCATTCCGGCGGAAGCCGGAATCCAGAGGTGTTGTCCTCCGGCTGCGTTCTCTGTGCCTAGCGTTTTCTGGATTCCCCCTGAGCTCGCCGAAGGGTTTCGCCGGAATGACGGTGGCTAAACTGCCAATATGCGATAGCCCTGACGACACCCTCTAGTTAGCCTCCGTGCTGACAGGCTCCCTGATATACTCGCTGAATTACGGGCACCGCTCCAAGGAAAATAGGAGGGGCAGGTTGGAAACGGGAGAAGCAACACGAAAATTGCTTGCCGCGAAAAAGGCCGCCGGACTCAGCTTCGCGGAGTTGGGCGAGGCCATAGGGCGGGACGAGGTCTGGGTGGCGGCGCTGTTGTACCGGCAGGCCAGCGCACCGCAGGACGAGGCGCTCAAGCTGGCGGAGATCCTGGGAATCGACCCCGAAATCGCCGAAGAGCTGACGGAGCCGCCATCCAAAGGGCTGGGGCCGGTGGTGCCCACGGACCCGCTCATCTACCGGTTCTATGAGATCATGCAGGTCTACGGAATGCCGCTGAAGGACGTTATTCACGAGAAGTTCGGCGACGGAATCATGAGCGCCATCGACTTCACGATGAACGTGGACCGGGAGGAAGACCCCGAGCACGGCGACCGGGTGAAGGTCACCATGTCGGGGAAGTTCCTGCCATACAAGCGCTGGTAGCGCCCGGTGGCGCCGCCAGCCGGTGCGACGAATCTGTCGGGTTAATTTGGCTCGTATAACCAGCAAGACGGATGCAGCGCATCCGGACTCTCCATGAACCGGCGGGGCCGCAACAGGCCGATATGCAAGCGAAAGCGCGTTACCAGCTACTGTACGACGGGGCGTGTCCGATCTGCAGCCGGGAGGTCCTGTGGCTGCACCGCCGCCGCCCGGAAGCCATCGAGGCGGTGGACATCGCATCGCCGGAGTTCGACGCTTCCGACTACGGCCTGAGCGCGGAGCAGGTGGACGCTGCCCTCTACGGCATCCACGCCGACGGCACGGTTACGGTGGGCATGGAAAGCCTGCGCGAAGGCTACCGCCTGGCGGGCCTGGGATGGCTGATGAGCTGGACCGGCTGGTGGCCGGCGCGTCCGGCCTTCGATGCTTTCTACCGCTGGTTTGCCCGCAACCGGATGCGCATCGGGAGGCTGCTGGGACGAGAAGACGACTGCGACGACTCCTGCCGCTTCTAGGTATTCTCAACGTGTGTTGGTACTAAAGGCAGGGTCTCCGGGAACCTCCCGTCATTCCGGCGAAAGCCGGAATCCAGAGGCTCCGTCATTCCCGCGTTGTTTGTCGCCGGGATTTCACCCTCACCCCTTCGACAGACTCAGGACAGGCTTAACCCTTTCCCTCAAAGGAGAGGGGATTTTTGTGCGGCGGCACATCCTCCGGCGAGCGGCCCAGCAACGCCACCAGCGCGCCCACGACGGCAACCGCAGCCCCGATCATGAACACATCCCGGTAGGCCCGGAGGAACGCCGCGGACTCCGATCCCATCGTCCCCACCAGCTGCGCCAGGTGGTGGTCCTCCCGCATGGCGAAGACGCCGCCGAGCACCACGATGGCGCAAATGGAGCCCAGCGCCTGGGTGAGGGAGAGCATGGCGCCGGCAGTGCCGAACCGCTCAGGCCGGACGCTCTTCATCACCAGCGAGTAGCTGGCCGCTTGGACCAGCCCGTTTCCCGCGCCTGCCACGGATACCCAGATCGTTACCCGGGCCAGGGAAGACTCACCGTCCAGCAGGCCCATCATGGCCAGCCCGCCGGCGATCCCCAGCAGCCCCGCAGAGGCCACGAATCGCGGGCTAATGCGGTCGCTTAGCCAGCCACCCAACAGGGACATGGCCACGCCGCACAGCGAGGCAACGGCCAGCATCGCCCCCAGCACCTCGGGGCCGCGACCCAGGGTGTCGGCCACGTAGAAGGGAAAGATAAACCAGATCACGAAGGCCGAAAGGTAGACGAAGGCCGAGCAGGAGCCGGAAACGACAAATCCCCGGTTGCGGAACAGGCCCAGCGGCAGCACCGGCCACGAAGCGGTCTTCTCGATCCGCCAGAACAGGAAGAGGGCTGCCGGGGTCAGCACCAGCAGGGCCAGCACCTGCCAGGCGTCCCATCCGATCTCCCGGCCCAGGCGCGTACCGACGATCAGGGCGAAGAGTCCAACGGCCATGGCCATAGTCCCGGTCAGGTCGAAGGGAGGCCCGCTGTTCTCCCCTCCGTTGCGGCTTGACCCGAACGGGGGATCGCGGTCGAGGAACAGCCATGCCAGCACCAGGGCCAGCACCATGAACGGCACCCGCCCCCAGAACACCCACTCCCAGTCCTGTCCCAGGAAGCCGGCCCCCACCAGCAGCCCGGCCCCTATGGTGCCTCCCACCATTCCCAGGGCCTGGTTGGCGGTGGTGAAGCCCATGCCCAATCCCCGGCGGTGGGGCGGGAACAGGTTGGCGGCGATGGCCGGGGCCACGGCGTACATACACGCGGTGCCGATGCCGTGCAGAATCCGAAACCCGACGACGGAAGCGAGGTCGGGAGAGAGGGCGATACAGAACATGGAGACCAGGTAGGCCGCCCCGCCCCAGAGGTATACGCGGCGAAGGCCGAAACGGTCGGCGAAGCTGCCGGTGCCCAGCACCAGGCTGGCCCGGACGCCCATGAACACCACCAGCGCCCACTGCACGCTCTGCAGGTCGGCATCCAGCCCAGCGGCCAGTTCGGGGAGGGCCACGTTGACAGAGAAGTCGAGGGCAGCCAGGAACATCGCCAGCGCGGAGGTGGCGCCGATGAGCACATCGCGCCAGCGCCCGCCGGTGAGCATGGGGCCCGTGGCGGCGGCAAGGTCAGCAGCGGCCACGGCAGCAACTCGCGGCAAGGGTGGGGAAACAGGAGCGGGCGGATGTGCAGGCGCGCGAATCCATCGTGAGGGGATTCTACGCTATGGGGCAAGCGGAGGGATGCGAAAGGAGGAATCGGCGGGAGGGAACAGGGGCCTCGGGTGCTAGAACGCCGTGGCTATGTTTTGCAGGCGCAGATAGTCCAAGAAAAGCCAATGCCCCGGAGTCATCACCAATCTCCTGCAGAAGACGGGGAGGGGAACATCCGGGGCCTACCCACCAGCCATAACACGGGCAGAAAGATGAAGCAACAGTCTAGGGCAAACGCATTCTCCCCGTCATTCCGGCTTTCGCCGGAATCCAGTGGTCGAACCAGGCAGTTTGTATCCGAAAATCCGGTATCCCGCACATTCTGGACTCCGGCTTTCGCCGGAGTGACCCGGAGTGACGGGGATGGAAATTAGAATGCGGTAGCCCTGATGCTGGCCATGACGCATATGCTGGACAGGTTCCCCAGCGTTTATACTAGGGGATCACAACCATACGCGACAGAAGTCGTATCGTTAGCGCAGAATCGGAGCGCGTAGCGATTGAGCCAGGAGGGAAGTCATGGTCCAGAACACCGGAGGCATTGACGCACTCTTGCAGGAGGAGCGGAGCTTTCCGCCGCCCGCAGACTTTGCGGCGAAGGCCAACATGGCCGACCCCGACATTTACGCGAAGGCCGCCGCCGACCCTGAAGGGTTCTGGGCCGGTCTGGCCGAGGAGCTGGACTGGTTCCAGAAGTGGGATACGGTGCTGGACTGGAGCGGCGCGCCCTTCGCCAAGTGGTTCATCGGCGGCAAGCTGAACGTGTCCTACAATTGCATCGACCGGCATGTACAGAACGGCCGGCGCAACAAGGCCGCCATCGTCTGGGAGGGCGAGCCGGGCGACTGGAAGGTGTACACCTACGGCGACCTGCTTCGCGAGGTCTGCCAGTTCGCCAACGGCCTGAAGAGCCTGGGCATCAAGAAGGGCGACCGGGTGACCATCTACCTCCCCATGACCCCGGAACTGCCCATCGCCATGCTGGCCTGCGCCCGCATCGGCGCGCCCCACAGCGTGGTGTTCGGCGGGTTCAGCGCCGAGTCCCTGCGCGACCGCATCAACGACTCGGAGTCGAAGCTCCTGATCACCGCCGACGGCGGCTGGCGGCGGGGCGGCGTCATTCCCCTCAAGCAGAATGCCGATGATTCGCTGGACGGCGCTCCCAGCGTGGAGAAGGTGGTGGTCCTCCGGCGCACCGGCACCGCCGACGACAAGATGGTGGACGGGCGGGACATCTGGTGGCACGACCTGATGGAAGGCCAGCCCATGACCTGTGAGCCGGAGCCGATGGACAGCGAGGACATGCTGTTCCTCCTCTACACCAGCGGCACCACCGGGAAGCCCAAGGGCATCGTCCACACCTCGGCGGGGTATCTGCTGGGGACGATGGCGACGACCAAGTGGGTCTTCGATATCAAGGAAGACGACATCTACTGGTGTACTGCGGACATCGGCTGGGTGACCGGCCACAGCTACATCGTCTACGGCCCGCTGGCCAACGGCGCGACGACCGTGATGTACGAGGGGTCGCCGGACTATCCCGACCGGGACAGGTTCTGGGCCATCGTAGCCAAGTACGCCGTCACCATCCTGTACACCGCGCCCACGGCCATCCGCACCTTCATGCGCTGGGGCGAGGGCTACCCCAACAAGCACGACATGTCGTCGCTGCGGCTCATGGGCACGGTGGGCGAGCCGATCAACCCGGAGGCGTGGGTCTGGTACTGGCAGCACATCGGCGGAGGCCGCTGCCCCGTGGTGGACACCTGGTGGCAGACCGAGACCGGGGCCATGATGATCGCGCCGCTCCCCGGCCTCACCACCCTCAAGCCCGGCTCGGCCACCAAACCCTTCCCCGGCATCGAGGCGGAAATCCTTGACGGGGACGGCAACCCCGTCGGCCCTGGCGGGGGAGGCTACCTGGTGGTCAAGCGGCCGTGGCCGTCGATGCTGCGCGGCGTATATGGAGACCCGGAGCGGTTCATCGACACCTACTGGTCGCGCTATACCGATTTACAGGAGGGAGGCATCTACTTCACCGCCGATGGCGCACGGCTGGACGAGGACGGCTACTTCTGGCTGCTGGGCCGTGTGGACGACGTGATCAACGTATCGGGCCACCGCATCGGCACCATGGAGGTGGAGAGCGCGCTGGTGGACAACCAGAAGGTCGCCGAAGCCGCCTGCATCGGCAAGGACCACGAGGTCAAGGGCCAGGCGGTCGTAGCCTTCGTCACGCTGAAGGACGGCGTGGATATGTCGGACGCCGTCATCACCGAGCTGAAAGCCCACGTGGCCGGCAAGATCGGCGCAATGGCCCGGCCCGACGACATCCACTTCGCAGCCGAGCTGCCCAAGACCCGCAGCGGCAAGATCATGCGCCGCCTGCTGCGCGACGTGGCCGAGGGCCGCGCCCTGGGCGACACCACCACGCTGGCCGACCCCGCGGTGGTCGACTCGCTGAAGGCGCAGTACGGCGACGAGGAGTAGATAAGCGAGGTGGAGCGTGTAGGGGCGCACAGCCTGCGCCCCAAGTCCGGGCGAGACGTAAAGACGACGATGATAGTAGAGACAGCAGAAGACGCAATTATGTTGGCGGACGATTTCTTGTCCAGGTACTACGTCTGGAAGCATCCACTGACTGCCCGGAACGATGGCGATAGCTGGACGGTGCTATTCGACGTGGGCTCCGTCACCACTCGCAAAATCGAAATGAAGGTTGACTGTGCCAGTAGCAAAATACTGGAATTTGTCGGCCTGGATTACATGGAATCGGCGGATGGCCAAGTGCCTGATGGTGAGGGATCGAGCAGTTGACCACCGGAAACGGTGATACCGTCTACCATGCTCTGCTTAATGAAGTCCGAAGGCACGTAGCTCATTCCAGGCAGTACCTTGACAATGCCAACACAGCCTTGCAAGACGGAGAGGCCGGGAAAGCCGGTGAATTGTTATGGGGGAGCGTGGCGCAGGCTTTCCACGCCGTAGCCGCATTCCGCCGCCGCAACGTTGCTAGCCACAGGGCCTTGAAAAACTTCGTCATTTGGATAGGCGACTCTACTGGGGACTCGTCGTTGCGTGATGATTTTGAAGCAATGGAAAAATCCCACGACAATTTTTATGATGTCACTCATACAACTGAGGACGTAGTGGATATAATCCCGACAGCGAACCGGCTGATTGACCGTGCCTTGCTTTTGCTTCCACCAGAGTTGCTGGAGGATTCCCCATTCCGGGATTGACGAAAATGGTAATGATAAACACGGCCGAGGAAGCGGTTGCGGCCGTAACCGAATTTTTGGCCGGCCATTACAGGTATGGGCTTCCGGTATCCGCCAAACGCAAGGGAGAGTTCTGGCGGGTGGTTTTCGACGTGGGCGCGCTCAAGGGCAGCAAGCTGGCGTTCGAGGTCAACGTTGCCAGCGGGGTGGTTACAGGATTTTGCCCTCTCGTTGCGCCAATGTCCGAAAGCGCCGGGAAAGTGCGCTGGCACGTGATACATTCCCGGCGATACTTTGACAAAGCCCTGGCTGCGCTGGGAAAGCGGGACGCTTGGGAATCCGGCAAGCTGATCTGGCGCAGCGTGGAGCAAGCCCTGCTGGGAGCGGCCGCTTCACGGCATTATATGGTGACAGACCGCCGGGATCTGAACGCCTTTGTTGGACAATTCAAAGACACACCGGACGGGGAACAGTTTATCTTGGACTTCAGGGTCGCAGCCCTCGGTGAGGGCTTCCAAGCAATAGAACCCAATGTCCAAGACATCGAGGACCGACTGTCGCAGGCGCGCCGGACGCTGGCTTTTGCTTTTGCTCTCATACCCGACGAAATTGCGGCGCAAGTTCAGGCGCCCGGTCATCTTCGTCCATCTCCAAACGCAAGCGATAACGGTGAATTGGAAAAGAGATCTCGGCTTCCTGAAATCCCATAATTCAGTTTGACACACCGCGTCAGCCGGGAGGATGTAATGGCAACCTACCGAAAGCATGAGGCCCAGGAGTGGGCATGGGAGACACTGAAAGGGCAGTGGACCACGCTGATAACGCCGTTCACTCCCGACAACCGGTTCGACCGGGAGGGTATGCGGCGGAACATGCGCCGGGTGCGCAGCCTGGGCACCACCGGCGCGGGCTGCACCTGGGGCATGGGCGAGTTCTGGAGCCTGACCCACGAGGAACGGCTTGACGTTATGGAGACCGTCGCCGAGGAAGCCCAGTCTTCGTCAGAGGATGGCAACTGGCCCATCGGCGCCCACGTTACCCACACCTCGGGGCCGGAAATGCTGTCGCTGGCGGCCCACGCCGAGCGTCTGGGCTACGACCTGCTCATCGTCGCGCCGCCCTTCATGGTCACCAAGGTCGAGGACCAGGTCGTGGAGTACGTGCGGCTGCTGGCCGAGCATACCAACCTGGCCATCATGTTCTATAACTCGCCCCAGTTCGGCATCACCATGAGCGTGAACGGACTGGCGCGGCTGTGCAGCCTGCCTAACGTGGTGGGCGTCAAGGAAGCCAGCTTCAACCAGCAGTTGTCCATCGAGGCCCATCTGACCCTGGGGCGTGAGTCGGTCATCAGCACTCCCGACGAGTGGATCTACTTCAAGGGCCAGGAGCTGGGCATCAACCAGCAGGTGATGTTCGCCAACACATCCGACTGGCGCTTCGATGTTCCGGGGGCCAACAACTACGTGCAGTTCATCGACCGGGCCTGCCAGGGAGACCTGGACGAGGCCTTCTACGACCGGCACCTGCGGCGGCTCAACGAGCTGTCCGACGCCTGGTGGACGCGGACGGTTGACAAGTACAACGGCGCGCTGCCCGTCGGCATGGTGAAGTACTGGGGCGAGCTGATGGGCATGGCCGCAGGGCCGCCCCGCCTGCCGCTGCTGGAAATGACGCCGTCGGAGAAGGCGCAACTGCGGGACGAACTGGAGCCGCTGAAGCCCCGGGTTCCCGCACAGATTCGACCGGAACCCGCCGGGGTCCGGAGCGACGACAGGCCGACCTATGTTCCACAGCCCGTGTACGCCCAGCCCAAGGACCCTCAGTCGCGAACGGCGTGGCTCACCGGCAACGACAACTTCGCCGCCGGCATGTTGCTGATGGTCAGCGTGCAGGACGTGGACGAGGCGCTGGAGGCCGAGCAGGGCGGGGCCGACGTGGTGGATGTAAAGAATCTCCAGGAGGCGATGGTCGGATCGGGACATCCCAACACCGTCCGCCAGGTACGGGGCATCATTCCCGTCGAGAAGCACGTCAGCGTAACGCTGGGCGTGGTGCCGAACCAGGCAGGTACGGTTGCAATGGCGACCTACGCCGCCGGCATGATGGACGCCACCTCCGTAAAGGTGGGGTTCCGCGTCGCCGACTACGACACTGCCGTAGAGGTGCTGCGGGAGTCGCGAAGGGCCCTGGACGGCTTCAACACCAAGCTCGTGGGCTCGCTGTTCGCCGACAACGAGCTGTACGAGGGCGGGCTGGACCCGCACCTGATGGTGCAGCTGGCCAAGGACGGCGAGTGCGACGGGTTCCTGATCGACACCCTGACCAAGGACGGGCGCAACCTGTTCGACTTCATGCCCGAGCCGGTGCTGCGCAGGATCGTGCTGGAAGGCAAGGAAGCGGGCCTTAGCACGGCGCTGTCGGGCCACCTGAAGATCAGCGACCTGGATGAGCTGGCCCGCATCAACCCCGACATTGTGGGCGTCCGCGGCGCGGTGTGCGCCTCCGGCGACCGCGGCCGAGCGGTGGCCTGGGAAGCGGTGGCCGAGTTCAAGCGGCAGCTGGACCTGCGCAAGAGCGGCGAGATCAGCGTCCACGCCGATACGGTCCCGGTCACGACCTCCAACGGCTGGGTGGTGATCGATGGCCGGGGCAAGAGCTGCGCCGGGGTTATCGCCGCGCTGGCCCACCAGATGGAGCAGGACCGGGAGTCGTTCGTAGAGGCAATCCTGGCCGACGCGCTCAACATCTACGACGTTACCCTGTGGACCGAGCAGGCGGGCCACAAGCTGCTGACGAAGCGCCAGGACCCCGACGGCGCGATGCGGGTGCTCATACAGCCGTAAATTCCCCGCCGGAAGAAATCCCCTCCTTCAACGGAGTGTAGGGGCGGGTTTGAAACCCGCCCCTACAAGATATGCACCACCTAAATTGAAACCCTATCCTATGGCGGGCCTTTCCTTCTTGGAACTTGGAAAATGTTGAAGGGGGAGGCTCGTTGCCTTGCGTGAGTCGCCCGCAGGCCGATCCCGGCCTCCTTGCACACTAAATTGGGACATTCCGGCTACGGCACGGCAAATAACTGCGAATAATGTTATGATTACGTCAAGTGGTGTTTGAATGTGTCAATTACCGAAGCAGCATCGGGTCGATTGACATAAAAGCGGCCCTTGATTAGAGGTTGGCGCCAATATAAAATTACAAACTGTCGCGCAATTCCCGACCCAACAGGAGCGACGTCAACTCATGACCAAAAGGGAGGACCTGTGGATTGACCGTTCTAGGCTGTCACGTTTTGCTGGAACTCAGGGAATGCAACCCCACCCTGCTCAACGACCTCAACTACATACGTCAGGCGATGCTGACGGCCGCCCATGACGTAGGCGCCACAGTCGTCGGAGAATCTTTTCACCGCTTCAGCCCACAGGGCGTTACCGGTATCCTGGCGATAGCCGAGTCCCATATTTCGATTCACACCTGGCCCGAACACGCCTACGCCGCCGCGGACATCTTCACCTGCGGTTCGTCTTTCAGACCTGCCGAGGCAGCCAGGCGCCTTGCCGAGCAGTTGGAATCCCGGGACGCAGAGTTCAAGGAGATAGAAAGGGGACTGGTAGCTCAGCCTGTGTCCGGCTGAGAACCCCGCCAATGGAACTTACCGGTAACTGGTTCGCCGAGAGCGTTTCACCCGACCTGGCCGTATTGCTTCGGTTGCGATCCGTACTTTTTTCGGGAGCCACCGCCTTCCAGAAGGTGGAGGTTCTGGACTCGCATGTCTTTGGGCGCAGCCTGGTCCTGGACGGGAAAACGCAATCGACCGAGTCCGACGAGTTTATATACCACGAGTCGCTGGTCCACCCGGCCATGCTGTTCCACCCGCAGCCCAGATCGGTGTTCATCGGCGGCGGCGGCGAGGGCGGAACCCTGCGGGAAGCGTTATGCCACCGCTCGGTGGAAAGCGTAACCATGATCGACCTTGACAGAGAGGTGGTGGAACTCTGTCGCGCTCACCTGCCGAACCACCACCAGGGCAGCTTCGACGACCCGCGGCTCACGCTGTTGCACGAGGACGCTCGCGGCTATCTCCAGTCGGAAGGCGACGGGTTCGATGTAATCATCCTGGACCTGGTCGATCCGCTGGAGGAAGGTACAGCCTACCTGCTGTATACCGACGAGTTCTATCGCATCGCCAAGTCGCGTCTCAACCCGGGAGGAGTGCTCGTAACGCAGTCCGGCCCGGTGGGACTGACGCACTTCCACGAGTGCTTTACCCCGATCTACAAAACGCTCAGCCAGGTATTCGCCCACGTGACGGCGGCGCAGGTGCACGTGCCGGCCTTCCAGACGCTGTGGGGATTCAGCATCGCCTCCGACGCCCCGTTGGCGCAAAGGAGCGACGCCGAGCTTCAGGCGGCAATCGACGACCGCATCGGCAAAACGCTGCGCCACTACGACGGCGAGACCCACCGGGGAATGTTCGCCCTGCCCAAGTATCTCAGGGAAGGAATTGCGGAAGAAACACGGATCAACCGGGACGACCACCCGGTGTTCATGATCTAGATCCTACGCTCTCCGTTGGAGCCTCCCAAACCCCTGGCCCTCTCCTTCTCTCGACCCGCTCATCAGCGCTGCGCCCCACGCTGCCGGATGTGATCCGGTCGGAACAATCGCGGGGCAAAAGGAAAGGGCGCACAGCCGTACGCCCCTGCGGTTACAGCATCTGAACGCTGGAGCGGCGTCTATTCGTTCTCACTCCAGGCCGCCTGCAGTTCCTCTTCGTCGATCACTCCCTCATCGTCTTCATCATCGCCGTCGGAAGAATCCTCGTCGGCGCTGAGCAGTTCGGCAGTGTCGTCGTCTCGCTCACGCCGGGCCGTCGGGGCCGGTGCGGCGCGCTGCGGGAAAGACGCCACGTTCTGCAGGCTGCGATGCCGGAAAGCCTCGTGGATGATTACGCTGATGCCGTCGTCGTGGACGCCGATTACGGCAGACTCGTAGGTGTTCCCGCCCTCGATGAGCCGGGCCAGCCTGTGTCCCAGGCGCGGCTCGATATGCCCCAGGAATTCCCCGTCCTCCGAGTAGACGCTGATCCCGTGGTGCTCCACGACCAAGGAGACCGGGTCTCCCGGAGAGACGCTCGCCGGGGACAGGTGCCGGGGCGTTTGCCCCAGGACGGTAGTGGCCGACTTGCCGCTCTCACCTATGAACAGCTGGGGAGCGCCGGTCGCCCTGCGGGCGTGCCGGGTGGCGGCCGAGTTGGTGTTGCGCATCTGCTCGAGGCGGGCCAGGTTCTTGCGGGCAATATTGTTGTACGGCGCGATGCTCCGCACACGGTCCAGCACTTCGCCTGCTTCCTCGTAGTTGCCGAGCTCGATCAGCGCCTTGCCGAGGCGGTTCATCGTTTCAACATCGTCGGCAAACAGTTCCAGTATGGCCCTGTTAACCTCGACAGCCCGTTCCCATTCACCCTTCATTGCCAGGCCAACCGCCTCGCGGTCCAGGTCCTTCCTGAATTTCGCACTCCTGGAAGCGGCCGGGATTTCGGTACTCATTCTTCTCCACTCACTACCTGCAACGCCGCATCGAAATCCGTGCTCCCGTCTCCCTTCTGGCAGGAGCGCGATGCGAACCTCTGCGGCGCCGGAAGTCCTGTCTCAATTTCCTTACAGATACACCCGCCGCAGGTTGCCGGTCAATACTATAAACAGGCCCAAATCCTTGAATTTTGCGGCTGTTTTGTGAGTATGCAGTGGCAGGCGGAATTCGGAATTTAACGCCCGGAAAAGCCCCTGTGCCGCCACCTGATACGCAATAAATCGAGAGTCATCGAAAAGGCGTCGCGAAAGGGCCGAACCTTGCTGTGTTCCCGGTAATGCCAGTCCACCCCGATTTCGGCGATAGACCGTCCCGAACGGCGCGCGAGATGGAGGATTTCGACGTCAAAGGAAAAGCCGTTCATGGTCGAATGCCGGAACAGTTGCTCGGCGGCATCGGCGCGAAAACACTTGAAGCCGCACTGGGTGTCGGCCAGTCCCGTGGCAGTCATCCGGCGGGTGATGGCGTTGAAGACGCGGCCCATGAGGTGGCGGCGCCCCGGCTCCCCGTAACGGGCCGCTCCCGGGGCCTCCCGGGAGCCGACGGCCACGTCGACGCCGCCGCTCTGCGGGGGAAGCAGACGCGCGACCTGGGCGATGGGCACCGACAGGTCGGCGTCGCATAGCAGACGAAACTCGCCGCTGGCGGCAAGCATTCCGTGGCGTACCGCCCATCCCTTGCCTCCGTGGGTCAGGGGAAGAACCCGGACCCGTGGGTCTCCGCCTGCTGCTTCCGGCACCAATTGCGCGGTCGAGTCATCGCTGCCGTCATCGGCGACGACTATCTCCCATTCATAGTCCTGGCCGGCAAGAAAGGAGACCACATCGCGGATGGTGCGGGAAATGCGAATTTCCTCGTTGTAGGCCGGAATGACAACGGAAAGGTACGAGGAGGGGGAAGTCGGTTTGTCTGCGTGGGAAATTGGCGGTCGCTCCCTGGTCGGTTAATAGTTCCCTCTCCCTCAGAGGGAAGGAGAATTACTGAGGTGTGAATTGATTGGTGAACATTCCGTGTCAGTTACTCGTCATTCCGGCTTTCGCCGGAATCCAGAAAACGCCAGGCACAGAGAACGCAGCAGTAGGGCAACATCTCTGGATTCCGGCTTTCGCCGGAATGACGATATTGTTTGCCAATTCATTCACGCATCGGTAAAAGCCCTTGCATTCTGAAGGGACTCGCTCGTCTTCACCGCTTCAGCTGCGGTCAAGCTGAAAGCCATCGTGCAGCAGGCGGACGGCATCAGGGCCCTGGGACTCGTCGATGATGCAGGAGATGCGGATTTCCGAAGTGGTGATCATGTCGATGTTGACGCCGCCGTTGGCGAGGAGGCGGAACATGCGGGAGGCATATCCGGGAGTGTTCTGCATCCCGGACCCGACGATGCTGACGGCGGCAAGGCCGGCGGCGCTGGCCACGCCCGCCGCCTCCATCTGGGGGGCAACGCCCTCCACGAGACGCACTGCCGAAGGCAGGTCGGTGCGGCTGACGGTGAAGCTGATGTCGGTGGACTTGTCGCCGCCGGTGTTCTGCACGATGGTGTCGACGCTGATGCCGGCCTCGGCCAGCGGCTCGAACAGCGCCGCCGCAAGTCCGGGACGGTCGGGAACGCTCTGCACGGTTATCTTGGCCACATTGGCGTTGTAGGCGATGCCGGTAACCTTGATTCTGTCTTCCATCTGATTCTCGGCTGAGGGGTTGTCCTCTGCTTTCGGTCCTGTTTGCGTTTTGTAGGGGCGCCCCTTGTCGGCGCTCGCAGGGGGCGCCTCTGCGAAGGCGTCGGACGGCCCGCCGCCAACGGCGTGGATGAGCGTGCCGGGGGCGTCGCTGAAGCTGGACGCCACGTAAATCGGAACGCGGTAGACGCCTCCCAGCTCGATGGAGCGAGGGTGCATCTTGGCGCCGAGACTGGCCAGCTCCAGCATCTCCTCGTAGCCGACCTCGTCCAGCTTGCGGGCGTCAGGCACAATCCGCGGGTCGGCGGTGTATATCCCCTCGACATCGGTGTATATCTCGCACCGGTCGGCTCCCAGGGCTGCGGCAATGGCCACGGCGGTGGTGTCGGAGCCGCCGCGTCCGAGAGTCGTGATATCGTCCTCCGGCGTGATGCCCTGGAACCCGGCGACGACCACGATGCGGCCCCCGGCGAGTTCCCGCTGCACCCGTCCGGCCTCGATGCGGCTGATGCGGGCCCGGCCAAAGCTGGTGTCGGTACGAATGCCCGCCTGCGACCCGCTGAGGCTGATGGCCTCGTGGCCCAACTCCCGCAGAGCCATGGTCAGCAGGGTGCAGGAAACGATCTCTCCGGTGGAGAGGAGCAGGTCCATCTCGCGGGCGTGCGGCTCCGGCGATATAGAGTGGGCCAGGTCGATGAGGTCGTCGGTAGTGTCGCCCATGGCCGACACCACGGCCACCACGTCCGCACCGGCCAGCCGCACCGCCCCGATACGCCTGGCGACGCTGAGGATCTTCTCAGCGTCGGCCACCGAGGAGCCGCCGTATTTCTGGACTATCAGGGGCATGGCAAGACTGCTGAAAAAGCCTTTACTCGAAATCCTTAATCGGTGCTGCTCGCTGGACCGGGATCTATGGGTTTGACGAATACGGCCTCTCTGGATGAACAATAGGAACCAGCTGCTGTCTGCTTGGCTCAACAGCCAGATCAAAGGCTTCAAGAGTTGTCGCCCCGAGGAGATATTTCCCCTCTGGACCGAAAATGACAGGGCAGACCCATTCTTCATCCTGCCACGCTAGGCGAGCCTGGCCGACGCCAAGAGTCTCGGACGCTCCGTCCGCAAACCCGAATACCCGTTGCACCAACGGTTTGATGTGCAATTGGGACAAGAGTGATTTAGGAAGCATTGTATGATGAGCGCCCGTGTCGACCACGACGGACACTTCAATCAGATCACCACCCGACGGGTGGCCGACTCCCACATTTACGCTAAACAAACTCATGCAGCTACTTCCAGGGAAGCCCCTATTCTACGATACCAGATGGGCGCCGAGTGAGGTGGGCTGGGTCACCCTGACGGTGCCTTCGACCGCAGCCTGGCGAGCTGCTTCGGCCATCTCGTAGGCGACGGTCATCTCGCGGCCGCGGGTCAGGGCCAGCACCGTGGACCCGCTGCCGGACAGGAAGGCCCCCAGGGCGCCGGCGTCCATAGCGGCTTTCATCAAGAGCTTCATGGCGGGAAAGAGGGGTTGCCGGTAGGGCTGGTGCAGCTTGTCCTGGGTGGCCACCGACAGGTACTCGGGGTGGTTGGTGGCCATCCCGGCGACCAGCAGGGCGACCCGCGACATGTTGTGGACTGCGTCGGCCACTGAAAGCTCACGGGGCAATACGGCGCGGGCATCTGCGGTGGCTATGCGCACTTCCGGTATGTACACGACGGCGTGGATCTCTGCCGGAACGCTGACCGGCACAGTGTAGAGGGTGCTCTCCTCGGTAACGACCAGCTGCAGGCCGCCCATCACCGCGGCGGCCACATTGTCGGGGTGGCCCTCGATGGTGGCGGCCATCTCCAGCAGGTCACGGGAGGAGAACTCGCCGTCGGCCAGGGCGTTGGCCGCGGCCAGCCCGCCGGCGATGGCGGCGGCGCTGCTGCCCAGTCCCCGGGCCAGCGGGATCCGGTTGTCGCATCGGACTCGCACAGGGGGCGCGGGACGGCCCAGCTCCCGGAACAGGAACTGAATGGATCGGTAGACAAGGTTGCCGGTGTCTTCTTCCAGCTCTCCCGCCCCTTCACCGGAGACGCTCACGGAAGGAGCCTCACCGGACGGCAGGAGATCGACCTCGATGGTGTTCCAGATATCCAGGGCCATGCCCAGGCAGTCGTAGCCGGGGCCGAGGTTGGCCGTGGTGGCGGGGGCGGCAACTCTGATCGTGCTCATGGACGGGGAGGGAGGAGTTCCTCGAAGATGTAGCGGCCGACGTCCAGGTTCTCGAGGAACCGTGCAGGATCAAGGCCGGGACCGCAACCGAAGATGGGCACTGTCGTCTCGTGTGCGGAGCCGTGGGAGCGAAGGGCAGGCGGCATGTCCACCTCGGCCGGATCCCCGAAGACGGTGGCGCTGTCGGCCAGCACGAAAATGTCTCCCATGCGCTCCGGCATCAGGCGGAACCGGGCAGCCGCGTCTTCAACGGGAAGCGCGTCCTCCACTCCATCGAGGCTCCGCAGGGCGTCCAGCGCGGCGTTCATGTCGGAACCGTCGTCCAGGTGAACGTATATGCTGCCACCGAGGTTGGAGTGGTGCACCACGTAGCGGTCCTTGATGACCGGCACGGCGCGGGCCCCGATCCCGTAGCGTGCGAGTTCTCCCGGCAGATGCAACATGCGGGACTTGTCCGACATGCCGTGGTCGGCGGTCACCAGCATCCGGGACGCGGGGTGCCGGTCCAGGATCGCGCCAAGGCCCTCGTCCAGCAGCGACACGTGCCGTAAAGACTCGGGATGCCGGGGGCCGTAGGTGTGCATCGCGTAGTCGGTGGTTGTCAGGTACACCAGGTCAAAGGGTTCCCGGGACATCGCGTACCGGCCCGCGTCCAGAACCCAGCGGTTCACTTCCAGGGAATATATGGGAGGAGGCTCCCCAACGCCGTCAACCACCCAGCCGGGCGGTTCCTCGGAGGAAATGCTGACCGTGGCTCCGTCGCTCAGCAGCCGTCGCAGCTTGTCCTTGGCGGTCACCAGCAGGGAGCGCATCCCTGCGGCCGCGGCCCGCTGGAACATGGTCTCGGCGCGCAGGAATTCGCCCGACTCCATGTAGAATTCCTCGCCGCTCTGCCGGTCCAGCCAGTAGTTGGAGGTGATGCCGTGCTGCTCCGGGTAGCTGGCAGTAACGAGGGACACGTTGTTGACGTTGGTGACGCTGGGGGTTATGCCATGCCCGTCAACCCGGAACCCGCGACGGGACATGGCCGCGATGTTCGGCGCAGGGCATTCGTCCAGGTACTCCGGGTCGAACCCGTCGATGAGCACCACTATGGTTGGGGTGTCAGGCGTCATATTCTTTCAGCCACGGGGTGGTTCAAAGTCCATGAGAAATTCGATCTCGATTATTCTAGCACCACGCCCGCGAGGCGGACGTTCAGCCCACGTGGGACCGGGCCACCTTCAGGTAGTCCAGCGCCAATCGGGGAAGGAGGAACCGGCGTCGAACGCTGGCCCGGCCAGCCGCGCCGATGTATTCGGCGAGGTTCCTGTCCTGCAATAGGGTCACGATTCGCCTGGCGCACTCCTCCGGTGAAGACACAAGATAGCCGTTGGCGCCGTCGTCAATCTGGATGCGGATGCCGCCGGCATTCCCCCCGATCATCGGCTTTCCCTTCCACATTCCCTCCGTGACCGTCAGGCCGAAGCCCTCGCGTATGGACTTCTGCACCAGGACGGTGGAAGCCATCTGGAAGGAATTAACCGCGAGGTCGTTCTCCACCGGCAGGGAGTCCGGGTCATGGAACAGGTGTATGTCCGGATCGCTGGCCGCGTGGGTGAGAACGCTTTTAAGGATCTCGCCGGCCTCCGGGTCGTCGGTGGCTTGGGAAAGGCCGAGCAGGGCCAACTGGATGCCGGGCATGGTCTCCCGGGCCAATCGGAAGGCGTCGATCACGCCCCAGGGGTCTTTCCAGGTATCGAAGCGGGAAACCTGGGTCACCAGTGGGCGGGCCGGGTCGATGCCGAGGGAGGAGAGGACATTCCAAGCCTCCTTTTCGTTGACCGGATTGTTCTTCCCGGCCAGGGGATCGATGGCGGGAGGGGCGATGTAGACCGGCTTGTCGGCGACCTGGCGCACGGGCACGTACTGCTGCAGAGAGAAGATAAGGTGATGGTAGTCCTGGAGCATGGGCAGCAGGGCGTCCGTGGCCGACTGGTTGGGACGGGTCAGGTCGATGTGGCATATCCACAGCCAGGTCCCCGAGCCGCAGGGCCGGCTGCTGCGGAGCATCCCGCCCATCGGCAGCAGTTGCGGGTCGTGCATGTACCAGACATCGGCTGAGAGGCCGTCCCGAAGCATGTTGTCTGCGATGCGCCGCAGGTTTCCGTAGTAGGTCTCCAGCTCCCCGTCGCTCAGGCAGCCATCGGCTCCCTGCAGGAGATTGTGGATCTTCTTGGTCACGTTGAAGAACGTGGGGTCGTCGGGTTCGATGACGATGCGCTCGGTGTGGATTCCCAGCGCGTTGAACAGGGGAACCATGGACTGGAGTATCTCGGCCACGCCGCCCCCGATGGCAGTGGCGTTGAAGTGGGCAATCCGCAGGTGTCGCAGGTCGGCGGCCACCGAGGTCAGTTCCTCCGCCAGTTCTTCGTCCATATACGGGCGATAAGCGTCCAGGGACACGGGAGGGTGATGGAGCTTCAGATACATTCCTTTCGGTTCCTCTCTAATCTCGCTCAAAGCAAACGGCCCGACGGCAAACACGCGAACAGCCGCCAGGCCGCAGGGGACGTCATCGCCGGAAGCCCTATTATCATTTCACCATCACAAGGGAGGGCGCAACCGTTTGCCGCGCCTTTGCGGGTGGATTCTCCGTGCGCCCCCAACCGTGTTCCGCTACTAAATTCCCTCCCCCTTGAGGGGGGAGGGAATAATCGAGATGCTCTAGTACTACAACGACGACTTCAGGGTGGTGTATCCGGTCTGGTTTGGTTGCGTGCAGCGCGGCGTCTTTGGTGAGAGCAGGTTGCTCGCTGATTGCGTAGCTGAGTCTCCTGCAACCAGAGCAGCAATTCCTGTGGCCCGAACCGCTGCCGGGGCAGCATTTCCCGCACTACCCGGTACACTTGCGGCCGGGTGATGGGGGGCATCTTTTTCCCCCCAATCCTGCTGCAAGCCCAGCAGGAAGGCTCCGGCCAGCAGGCACATGGTTATGTGATGATGCCAGCCAGCCCAACTCCGAGTCTCGTATTCGTCCAGTCCCACGTCGCCTTTTTCCGTCTGGAACTCGGTTTCAATGTGCCACCTGGAGCCGCCTACCCGGGCCAGGGTCTCCAGGGTAGTGTCTTCGGGTGCGTTGGACAAGTAATAGCGAGGCTCACTGTCGTCCAGGTTCCGACGCCAGACTGCCCAGACCTCTTCACCGGGCTTGTGCCTCCTGGTGGCCCGCACCCGCTGGGCGCTGAACCGGTAGACGCGAGGCCCCTGGCTTCCCTGGGCCACCGTGATCTCCCGCCAGGCCTCCTGGGGCAACTGGTCTGGGCCTTGTTCCATGGTCCGGCGTTGCCCCTCCATCAGCTTGGGTTTGCCAGGACGGCCCAACCCCGAATACTCGGGACGGGTCCAGGCGGGCTCCAATGGCCAAAACGTAGTGTTGCCCGGAACGTCCAGCACGTAGTGCATCCCCAAAGCCGACAGGTCCTCTCGGAAGGACGGCGACATCCCGAAGGCATCGTCTCCTGCAACCCACTGGGCTCGCAGTTGGCCCAACTCCAAGGCCCGCCTCAACAATTCCAGCGCCAACTCCGTCTTCGACCGGTACCCCCGCCGCTGTGTTGGTATCCCCGCCGCGGCACACCGGGCTTCGTCCGAAGTCCAACTCTCCGGCAGGTACAACCCCTTGTCCACCAAGGCCCGGCCCAGGGGACTGACGTAGGCCAGAAATATCCCAGCCTGGCAGTTGGCCACCTTGCCCAGCCTCCCGCAGTACTGTCTGGCCACTCCTGCCGATTTCCGCCCCTGCTTGGGAAAATCGCTGCCGTCAAATACCCATACCCCCTCCGGATGCCCCAGCCGTGGCGCCAGGTATTCCTGCAACCGACCCATCACCACCCCATCGGACCACCGTGCCTCGGTGAGAAATCGCTGCATCGCACGGGCCGAAATCCCCACCGACTCCGACAGGTTCTCCGCGTTGCGACGCTCCTCTCCCTGTACCAGCAGGGCCTGTAGATAGTTCCGGCTGTGCTTGCGCCACTGCTTCCGCCCAAACGCCGGCGCGCAAAAGGAATGAAACTCTACAAAAGACTCGTAGACCCGCTGAAACTCCGCCGCTTCCATCACTCCCTCACCACCCTCAATCCTTACTTCCCAACCTCAGCTTACCAGAATAACTCGTCGTTGTAGTACTAGGGGGTGTCGTCAAATTAACTTGTCATTCCGGCGAAAGCCGGAATCCAGATTCGCCCTATGCCGCAGAATGATTTGCCTGTGGAAGCCCCCTGGATTCCGGCTTTCGCCGGAATGACGGGAAAAGGACCGTAGCGTGCCCGGCAACTCAATTTAACGACACTCCCTAGCATTCCCGGAAGCCAACTATTCCACGGTTACCGACTTGGCCAGGTTGCGAGGCTGGTCCACGTCGCAGCCGCGCAACAGCGCGATATGGTAAGACAGCAGTTGCAACGGCACCGTGGTCAACAGCGGCTGGAGCAACTCGGGGGCTTCGGGTACGAAAAGGGGATAGTCCACCTCGGCCGCCCCGTCGGCGTCTCCCTGGGTCAGCACGGCAGCCACCACTCCGTCCCGGGCCTTGACCTCCTTGATGTTGCTCATCGTCTTGTCCCGCAGGTCATCGTCCGGGGCGAGGGCGATGGTGCACATTCCGGGGTCGATCAGGGCAATGGGGCCGTGCTTCATTTCTCCTGCTGCGTAGCCCTCGGCGTGAATGTAGCTGATCTCCTTGAGCTTCAGTGCCCCCTCCATGGCTATGGCGGCGTTTGCTCCCCTGCCAAGGAACAGGAAGTTGTTGTAGTGCCCGATGCGCCTTGCCAGATCCCGGTAGATATCGGGTTCGGAAGTAAGCTGACCGATGAGACCCGGCCCCCGGGCCAGATCATCAACGATCCTGCGGGTGTCCGAACGGTCCAGAACTCCGCGTTCCTGTCCCAGCCAGGTGGCCAGCAGGCAGAGGATGGTCAGCGACGAAATGAAGGTCTTGGTGCTGGCCACGCCGACTTCGAGGCCGGCCCGCATGTACAGCGTCCCGTCGGCGACGCGCGAGGCCTGGCTCTCCTCGGCGTTGCAGATCGTGACCAGCGTCGCTCCCTTCTCGCGGGCCAGGTGCATCGCGGCGACCGTGTCGGCGGTTTCCCCCGACTGGCCGATGGACACCACCAGGGTGCGCGGGCCGATAATGGGGTCCCGGTAACGAAACTCGGAAGCGCTCTCGGCTTCGGCCGGGATGCCTGCCAGCCGCTCGATGTACTGCCGGCCGACCTGCGCCGCGTGCAGGCTGGTGCCGCAGCCGATCAGGATGACCCGCTCCAGCTGCTTGATGTCAAGAAGGGACAGGGGCAGCTCGGGCAGCTCGACCCGTCCGTTGCCCAGGTCGGCGCGGTCGCGCAGGGCGGCGGCCATGGCCTGGGGCTGGTCCATGATCTCCTTGAGCATGAAATGGCGGTAGCCACCCTTGTCCACCAGCACATCGTCCCGGGAAACCCGGCGGGGCTCCTTGACGATGGGATTGCCCTCCAGATCGAGATAGTGGACGCCCTCGCGGCTGACCACTGCCACCTCGCCGCCCTCCAGGAAGCCGACTTCCGGCGCTCCGGGACCACGCTCCAGCACGGGCAGCAGCGCCGGCAGGTCGCTGGCTACGATTCCCTGGCCGTCGTGGTGGGCGACCACGATGCCCCCGGCATAGCCCAGGCGCATGGCGCATATCGGCCCTTCCTCGCCCTGGAGCGTGGCCGTGATGGCCGACGAACCCTTGACCATGCGGCCCATCCGCAGGAAAGCTTCTTCGAAGCTCAGGCCCAGCAGAAGGCCTTCCTCCACCAGGTGGGACAGGGCCTCCGTGTCCGTCTCAGACTGGAAGACGTGGCCGGACTCGGTGAGCCGGCGCTTGAGTTCCATGTAGTTCTCGACAATGCCGTTGTGCACCAGCGCCACCCGGCTGCTGCAGTCGGTGTGAGGATGAGCGTTGGCCGTTGAGGGTGGGCCGTGGGTGGCCCAGCGGGTATGGCCCAGGCCCAGCGAGCCTCTGGGGGCCGAGCCGTTGATCACTTCCGCCAGCCCGCTGACCTTGCCAACGGTCTTGCGCAGGTGAAGTGCGCCGGACTCGTCGACAACGGCGATGCCGGCGCTGTCGTAGCCCCTGTATTCCAGGCGCTGCAGGCCCTCGTAGATGATGGGCCAAGCGTCGTTACGCCCTACATAAGCAACGATGCCACACACGATGATTTCCTAATTCCCAATATGCGAACGGTTGGATTTGTCTCCAAGTCGAGCGGGATGCTTCCTGGTGGTCAGTCCCGGGCGTCCAGGGCCCGGGCCAGGTTGCGGGCGAACTCCTCGATGGTGGCCTGCGCCTTGCGGCGGATCACCGGCTGGCCCAGTTCGCCCAGCCGTCCCATGAAGGTGGTGTCGGTCTCGATAGCGAGTTCCGTGCCTCCCGACGGCGCGGCGGTCAACTGCACCAGCATCTCGGTCTTGACCCCTCCGCCCAGCCGACGGTCCGCGGCCTCCACGAGGAAGCGGGCCCTTCCCGATTCGACGGACTGTTCGCACATGGTTACAGTCCCGGATAGGGTTATGCTCATCGGGCCGACTTTCGCTCGCAGCGCGCCCCGGTAGCAGTCGTCTCCGTCTGCGACCGCCTCGGTGACACCGGGCACGCACGCGGCGGCGCTGGGCACGTCCATCAGGAACTCCCAGGTCTCGGGGACGCCGGCAGGCACAACACAGGTGTTCTGCAGCTTCATTGCCTTGCCGCCTTCACCTCAACCCTCTTCCAGAGGGAGAGGGGGCAGTTGAGATGGCCTGGGCGAGGGCGCGCCGCACGAATACCCCGGCCATTTCCCTTTTGTAGTCGGCTGACCCACGAAAGTCATCGAGAGGGTCGACGGCATCCGGAACGGTATCGGCAGCGGCACGGAAGGCGTCTTCGGTCAGCTCCTGGCCTCGCAACACATCCTCCGCGGCGCGGGCGCGGACCGGCGTCGTGCCCGCCGCCCCCAGTGCGATGCGGGCATCGCGGCAGGTGTTGTCGGCATTCCGGGACACCACGGCGGCAACGGAAACGGTGGCGTAGTCGTCGGCGGTGCGGGGCAGGAACTTCAGGTACGCGGCCGAGGCATCTTCCCCAGGCACAGGAACCTGGACCGCAGTAAGCACCTCGCCGGGACGCACGTCGGTCTCGTAGTAGTCTACGAAGATGTCCTCCACCGGACAGCTGCGCGTCCCTGCGGAGGAGGTGAACTCGACAGTGGCGTCCAGGGCAATGAGGGCCGGCGGCGGGTCCTGGTTCGGGTCGCCGTTGACGAGGGCGCCGCCCAGCGTGGCCATGCTCCTGATCCTGCGGGTCGCAACCCGGCTCACGGTATCCGCCAGCATGGGAATGCGCTGGCGAAGCAACTGACTGTCCTCCATCCGGCGGAGGGTGCATAGAGCGCCGATGCGGACTGAGGAGCCGGTTTCGTCGAGGTCGCCAAAGCCGTCATTACGGGCCAGGCCGCGCAGGCCGATGACGTGTTCAGGTTGGGCAAAGCGCTGCTTCATCTGGAGCACGAGCGCTGTGCCGCCCGCGATCAAGCGGGCATCGTCGCCGTGCCGGTCAAGCAACTCGAGGGCCTCATCCAGTGATGAAGGGTTGTGAAACTGGAAGTCGATCACTGCGAAGCGCCGCTGTTCCTGGCGGCCGCGGCCACCGAGTTGATGATGCCGTAGTAGCCGGTGCAGCGGCAGAGGTTCCCCATCATCCAGTGCCTGATGTCGCTCTCGGTGGGGTCGGGGTTCACGTCGAGCAGCGCCTTCGCGGCGACGATCTGGCCCGGGGTGCAGATTCCGCACTGGAAGCCGCCGTGGTCGATGAACGCCTGCTGCACCGGGTGCAGTCGGCCCTCTCCGGCGATGCCTTCGATGGTCGTAACTTCCGCGCCTTCGACGGCCACGGCCAGGGTGATGCAGGAAGCGAAAAGCTCGCCGTCGACCAGGACGGTACAAGCGCCGCAGACGCCGACGCCGCAGCCCTCCTTGGAGCCGGTCAGACCCAGGTCGTAGCGCAGGAAATCGATCAGCAAACGGCTGGAGGGAACGTCGGCCTCGCGCTCCACGCCGTTGACTCTCAGCTTTACCATCATTGCAACAATACCGTTATGTCGCCATAGCGTCAACCGGGGCCGCAAAGCCAAGCCCATTGGTATACTGGGCCGGAATCAGCCCTACGGCTGTTGACACGCAGAAAAGGAGAAATGGACATGCAGGAAAGGAACGGCAGCCACGCGACGCAGCCCATCGGCACCACGGTGCTGGTGGTGACCATGGACGTGGACCCGGAGGACGAGGCGGAATTCAACAAGTGGTACAACGAGCAGCACCTGCCGGAACGGATGGAGATTCCCGGCTACGTCAGCGCCCGGCGCTTCCGGCTGGAAGAGGGCGAGGGAGCGCTGAAGTTCCTGTGCATCTGGGAGCTGGAGGACGGCAGTCCCCTTCAGAGCCGGATGTACAAGGACCAGCAGGCCGACCCCACCGCCCTCTACGAACGGGTGAACAAGACGATCAAGGCCCGCACCCGCGGCCTCTACCGCCAGATATTCCCTGAAGTCGGCGCCTTCGAGGACCACTCGGGCTTCCACCCCCGCCACCAGGAGATCTCGGCTTAGGCGAGTGATGCCTCGCTCAGGTATACTTGAGGGAGTGGACTATCTTACGCAAAACTGGGGCAACATTGTTGGCGCATTGGGGTTCTTGGCAAGCGTCGGCGGGCTGATATACGCATTACTCGCTCGCCGCGCTGCTATTTCGGCTGAACAGGCCGCGAACGAAGCTCGCCGATCACTGACTGGCATCATCAGTTCGATAGATGTTGAGAGGGCGGTCGCACTCATCAATCGCGTGATGGAGCTACACCGACAAGGGAATTGGGACTATGCTTTGGCCCTGTACCAAGACCTTAGAAGGACATTAAGCGAAATAGCGGCTGGCGTACCCTCAGAATTTAGTCATCATAAGAATTCCATCAGCTTGGCAGTTCCGCAAGTGACGTCAATTGCTAACTTGATCAACAGCCACAGGTATGGGGATGATCCCGACCAACAGGTTGACATTCCAGGAATCGACGACACGTTGAATAAGATTCAGCAAGATTTGGAATTGCTGCAGAGCGATATGCTGAGTCCCGAGAAGCCTGGAGATAATTGACATGGCTGAAATGAAAGACGTAGTTGCGAGGCTGTCTCAGAGAACTACCGAGGGAGGGATTCCATGGAAGCCAACCGCCGATGAGTCGACGTTTGCAGCGTCTTTCGGAGATATGTCCCTGCTGATTTCACAAAGAACAACGGCTCCTCGAGGTGTCAGAACGACAACCTACAAGCTGTCTGTCTTGGATGAAAAAGGCTACGAAATTGATTCCGCGAGTTACATAGAGGGTGATCTTAGCCTTTATTCGTCACTCGCCGACTTGCACAGAACCGCAAAACGGCAGGCTTTGGGTATTGAAGAGCGACTACAAGACCTCATGTCTCGGCTTGGATAACCCATCTGCTCCGCCTTCGAGGACCACTCGGGCTTCCACCCCCGCCACCAGGAGATTTCGGCTTAGATGGACTGGAAAACCAGATGTCGGCTTGCGGCGTATCCATCAGTGAATGCCTGAATCAATGCACCGGAGGCAGCGGTTAACGCGACTTGGAAATCGCCCGAACCCGGCTGATTTCCGGCTCGTTCCCGTAGCCGTTTGCGCCGCGAGTTGTGATATTCTTGTTGACCGTTGCCCCGATCGGACCGGGATTTGTGCCATAACGGATAGGTCCCGGTGAATATCTCTGTTATGCCCTGGACCAGGAAGCCTTAGATGGGCCTCTTCTCAGCAATAGGCGAGGTACTGACCAATCGTTACTTCGCTGCCCTCTTCCTTACGGGCCTTGGCGTGGCGGTTGGCCTGCTTGTCTTCTTCTACGCCTTTCCCGGGAAACCGAAGATCGGCGTCATCGATATCCCGTATACCGTCATCAGCGAGGACACCGCTTTCGTCATTACCGAGTACCTGTCCTACGCCCGAAGGGACGACTCCATCAAGGCGGTGGTGATCAAGTTGACCAGCCCCGGCGGCGGGGCCGCGGCCAGCGAGCGGTTGTACCTCGAAACGAAGAAGCTGCGGGAAGAGAAGCCGGTGGTGCTGGTGATGAACGGGCTGGTGGCCAGTGGGGGCTACATGATGTCGATGGGCGCCAACCACACCTTTGCCCAGACCTCTTCCCTGGTGGGCAGCGTGGGCGTGGTCTCGTTCAACGACCCGCTTATCCCCCCGCTGCCGGGCGAGAGCGTCCTTTCCACCGGGCCGTACAAGCTCGCCGGGTTTGACCGGCAGGAGTGGTTCGGCACGGTCGAGGAACTCAAGGAGTCATTCGCCCATATCGTAATCTCAGAGCGTGGCGACAAGCTGCGGATGAGCAAGGACGAGCTAACGAAGGCCCGCATCTACAGCGGTCTGCAGGGAGTGCAGTTGGGCCTTGTGGATGAGTTCGGCGGCGACAGCGAGGCATTCGCCAAGGCCGCGGAGCTTGCCGGCGTCTCCAACTACGGGCTGGTGGATGTCAACCTGGAGGTGCTCAAGGAGTTCTTCAAGGAACTCGAGGACATCTTGGTATCTGCGCGCAACCCGGAGGTCTCCGCCGGCTCCAGGGCCATCCTGGGGCCGGACGGCCCCGGATACGACCCGGCGTCCCAACTTGCGGACTTCGAGGCGGGCAGCAGCGAGAGCAGCTTCGCGGCCCTCCAGAAGCTGGCAATGTACGGCAGGCTGGGAATCGAGCAGGAGGACCCGCTGCCCGGCTTCCCAATGGAATTGAACCACCCGAACTTCTACTACCTGTACGTGGGCAATGCTCAGTAGAGTAGCAATCCTGGCCCTGCTGCCGGTCGCCGCCGTGGTCGCGTTCCTGATCGCATTTTTCATATTCTACCGGGGCGGCTATGACGCCCCGGCATCGCCTGAATCGGCTTTTGGCCGGATAACAGCCTCGTCGGCGCCCTCCCGGATTACCCGGGGGCTTCCTCCCGGACAGCCCAGGCAGGGCCTGCTGGTGGTGGACGCCCAGCACGCAAACGCCTTCTCCGAGAGCGAACTTGTGAGCTTCACCTCCCAGGTTGCGGCCCGCGGATTCGAGGTCGAATTCGTGGGGGACTTCACCCCGGCGCTGGAGCCGGGACAGGCGCAGGCCCGCTACCCGCAACTGGCGGACAAGCTGCGCCAGGCGGACAGCTTCGCCGTCATACTCCCTCAAGTCTCATACTCGGCGTCCGAGGCGGCGCTGGTGGAGCAGTTCGTACGGAAGGGAGGCAAGCTGCTGCTAGTATCCGATCCCGGCCGCCCCCAGAGCATCAACGGGCTGGCCAAGCGGTTCGGGGTGGACTTCCAGGCCGACTATCTCTACAACACCCTGGACAACGACGCCAACTTCCGGCGCATCATGATACGGGACTTCCAGCCCGACCGGCTCACGGCGGGCCTGGAGACCGTCACCCTGGAGTACGCGGGCTCGGTGCGGTCTTCAGGCGAGGGCCTGGCCTTCGCCAGTCCAAACACCAGGTCCTCGATTCTGGACCAGGTGGGGACTTTTTCCACCATGGCCTGGGGCGACAGCCGAAACGTGCTGGCAATCTCCGATTTCACCTTCATGGTCCCATCCAACGATGCCCTGCTGGACAACGGCAGGCTGGTGGCCAACATCGCCGACTACCTCACCGACAGCCGGCGGGACTTCCTGCTGTCCGACTTCCCGCATTTCTTCAGCGATGCCGGGGACGATGGCGTCGACATCCTGCTCGGACAGCCGGAATTGCTGGGCGTCGGTCAGCGGATGAAGACCGGGCTCGCCGAACGGGGCACGCCATCGGAGATCACCCCGCTGGAGGACTTGAGCCAGGATTCGGTGTTCCTCGGGCTGTACGGCGACGCGCCGCAGGTCAACCAGCACCTTCAAGCCGCCGGGGTGCGCGTCGATGACACCCTGGGAACGCCTTTCGTGACGGAGCTGGCGCCGCAGGGCACCGCAGTGTACCTGCTGGACCAGGGCCGGGACCGGGACATGCTGGTCATTCTTGCCGACACGCCCGAGACCCTGGCCGGTGCCGTAAACAGGATGCTCTCCGGCGAATACAGAGGTGACCTTTTGAGCGATTTCCTGGGCGTCTACAAATCGGTTGGGGCGGTCGAGTAGATGAAGAGACTGAAAATGGGCTCCCGCGTCTTTCTGCCGTTTCTTGTCCTGCTGCTGGTGGGTCTGCTTGCCTGCGGCGACGAAGAGGCCGCCACGCCGCCGCCTGTCGTACCGGCAACGCCCGTAGTCGAAGCCCCCAAGCCCCTGACGGCCGGCGAGCGGGAGACTATAGATCAGTTCAACGAAGACCTCCGGGAAATCGAAGCCGCCAGGGACGAGTTCTACCAGGGATTCGACGCGTGGCGGGCGGGACTGAGCGAATGCCACCCGAGTTCAGCCCGCGAGTCCTTCCAAGGCTTCACCGCCTCCATGATCAATATCACCCAGCGCACCACCAGGCTGCCCAGGACCGCCAGCACCAAGGAGCTGGCAGACCTCCTCATCCCGGCCGCGGAAGCCGAGGAGGCAGCCTTCCGGCAATTGCGAGACAGGTGGCAGCCCGGGAACGTCTCCCTCCTCGAAGAGGCGGAACTTCGCGGCAATGAGGCCGTCCGCGCCCAGAAGAGCGTTGAGGACCGGTCACTGGAACTCCGGGAAGAATTCGAGGAGGGTGCAACGGAAAGGGAAGTCGATGAGATGGAGGAGTTTTCCGAAGTCTTTGACGATCTTGTCGACGCCTGGGAGAACTACCACGACTCGTACATCGATCTGCTCAAAGTGGAGTCCCGGCTGAAGATCGGGGAGCGCATAGCGCAGTACGAGCTGCTGATTCAGCAGTTCGAGGGAATAGTCTCCCTCGCCACCGGCCTCCCGGCGCCAATCGGCAATGAGGACATCGAGGAGATCGTCGAACAGCTGCAGGAACTGGCCGAGGACGAGCTTGCCGCGCTCACGCGCATGACCGAGTATCTCGCCGAAGTGGCAAGTCCTCCGGATGCGGACGCGGCGACGACCGAGACGACCGCGGTGGCCGCGACTCCTCCGCCGCCTGCCGCACAGGCATCCAACGGTGAGCCTCCCGCAGCCGGAGAAACTCCTGCGGAAACCCCGGTGAGGCCCGTAGAGCTGTTGCCCCCGGATGAGAACCTGGCCGAGACCTACACGGCAAGCGTCATGGGGCTGGAAGAGATCGCCCTCCGGATCAAGGAGACCATCGAGGACAAGTCAGCAGAGTACCTGCAGGACGTCCAGGACTTCAACGCCGAGTACCTTGGCCTCGTCCGTGAATGGGATGACTTCCATAGCGACTTCAATGCTTGGCGGGAGAACGACGGCGACTGCAACCGCCCCGCGGTCCTGGGGGCGCTGGACGAGTACACCCGGGACACAGGAGCGCTTGGCCGACGGGTGCGGGACCTGCCGCAGTCGGGCTTCCTGCTGTCGATCTACACGCTGCTGACCGAAGCGGCGGAACGTGACGAGGAGGCCATGCGCACGCTGTACAGCTCGTGGCGTCCGTTCGCCGTGGATGTGTTCAGGGCCGTCGACGAGGAACGCCTGGCTTCAGACAGGCTGCGGCGCAGGGCCGGCATCGCTCTGCAGGAATTGCGCGACCGCCCGTAGCTCCGGGGCCTCTCCAGCAGGACAAGCAAGCCGCTCGTGGTCAGTCAGTTGGACCACGAGCGGCTTCTTTTATGTACTGAGACAAAGGGACGCCCTGAGAGTGATTCAGCCGGCAACAAGCATCTCGTCGGTGCTGAACAGGGGAGATAGCAGGCGGGGACCGTCTGAGGTTACCAGCACCATGTCTTGCAGGTGCCAGTAGCCGATGTGGGGCTCCAGCGCCACGACCATACCTTCCTCCAGGACGCGGGTGCTGGAGGGCACCATGTACGGCTCCTGCTGGTGCCACCACGCGCCGACGCCGTGCCCCGCCAGCGACACGTTGCTCTGGAAACCGGCCTCGTGGAAGCTGTCGTTGGCGAAGTGGTAGATATCGGCGGTCTTGGCGCCGGGGACACAGCGCTCGATGGTGGCGCGGTAGATGTCGCGGGTCACCTGGTAGGCGTGCTTCTGTTCGTCGGAAGGCTTCCCCACGCACACGCTGCGGGACTGGTGTCCGGGGTAGCCGTTCAGGTAAGACACATAGTCGTTGCGGATGATGTCCCCGGCCTCGAAGGCCATGTCGCTCTCGCCGCCGTAGGCTACGGTGTTGCGGCTGGAGTTCAGGATGCCGTGGACCCAGTTGGCGCCCCGGCGCAGGCAGCTCTCGACGATGCGGCTATGCACGAGCCGCTCGGTATCACCGGGCCGCACGGTGGGCAGCACCTCGAGGTACGCCTCGTCCAGAAGTTGTGCGCCCGTCTCCAGCGCCGCGACCTCCTCCGGCGTCTTGATCCAGCGCACCCGGTCCATCAGCTCCGTGCTGTCGACGACCCGGGCCCTGGGCAGCAGACCCGCGATTTCCTCCCAGCGGTCGGCGCTGACATAGCTCTTCTCGAAGCCGATGGTCTCCTCAGCCAGTCCCATATCCCTCAGCAGGGCCGCCGCCCGCGCGTAGGGCGACTCGGCGTAGTCGTCGACCACCTCGATGCGATCGAGCCACGAGTCGCGCCGGGCCAGGGGCGCGGCATAGGTGTTCAGCACCATCACTGGCTCGCCGTGGCGCGGCCACACCAGCAGCACCTCGCGGGGCGAGTCGGGGAACTCAAGGTGCCGCGCTAGGGTGCCCGGATAGGCGAACCCGGCCAGGTAGGTGAAATTCTTGCCGCAGCGGGCAACGATGGCCGATACCCCCTCCTCGTCCATCAGCCGGTGCAGCCGCTCCACGTTGGCGATGATCTTTCCAAAGGCGTTGGGCATGCGTGTAACCCTCCATTTCTATCATTGGTTGGTTTCGAAGTATAAGGCTCACGGGACCACAGGCCGAATGGCCAGTGTTAAAATGACAGCAATGGTTGCCTGGTTTGATTGGGTGGGGCTTGGCATCGGCGCGGGCGGGCTGATTGCCAGCATCGCAGGGTTGATTTTCGCATTCCTCGCCCGCCGGGCAGCCAGGTCGGCGGAAGCCGCAGCGGAAAGGGCAAGCGAGGAAACGCGCAGAACTGTCAGTCGAAGTCGTCGAACGGTTGAGACAGGCAGGGCCATTGCTCTGATGAACCGCCTGAAGGTCTTGCACCGGGACAGACGCTGGGATTATGCCTTGGAGCTATACCAAGAACTTCGGAGCACCCTGAACGATATTCACGCCAGTATGCCAGACGATTTGGCTGAAATCCGAGACTCCATTTCCGGCGGCGTCCATGAAGTTACGAAGTTGGAAGCTGATGTGAACCGGGCTCGCTATGAAAACAGAGAGCCTGACGATGTTCCAGGACTCGACGGTGTCTTAAGCGATATTCAGCGGAACCTTGAACGGCTGCAAAGCACTGACATATATGGACAATAACAGAGGTGTCTTTTATGGCAGGAATGACCGACGTTATCATCAAGCTCGCCGAGCGTACCGCCGAAGGACGGGTTCCCTGGAAAACTGCTTACGGCGAATCAAGTTTTTCTGCCAGACTAGGAAACTTGTTAGTTCTGATTTCGGCCCGCAGCGACGACAGCATCAAACTGTCCGTTAGCAACGAAAAAGGAACTGAAGTCGACTCGGTAGAAAGTCCCAATTTGCCTCGCGGATTTGCCGCTAGACTGGATGGGCTGTATGGTTCCGCGAGGCGCACAGCCTTGGGTACCGACCAAACATTAGAGGAATTGCTGGAATTGCTGGACGAGGCTCCCCCAAGTTCCCTACGATAGGCGACCCGTCCATTTGGGCTGTCATCACTCGAACCTCGTCAGCCGAAACAGTTCTTCCAGATTCGGGGCCTCGTCGATGCGCCACAGGTGGGCCAGCAGCGCGTCAATGTGGTCGGCGGGAAGGTGCTCCGAGGCCAGCGAGCGGAACTTGTCCTCCACCTCGGAGTCGGTCAGCGGGTTGCGGTAGTGGCCCTTGTGGTAGGCCACCTGCGCGGAGTGCCGGTCTCCCGACGTAGTAACAACCTCGAGGTCGCAGAGCATCGCCTCAGGCACCCGCAGGTTGGCTTCTTCCGACACTGATACATTGACCTTGCCGACCAGGTCAAGCAGGGTCTCGTCGAAAAGGAACTCGTCGTCGAAGTGGCGGCTCTCCACTCCGCCGTACAGGAGCGCAACGGCGGCGGTGTAGGGCATGGAGTGATCGGCGGTCTCGCGATTGGCGGGGCGCCATTTCTCAGCGTCGCCGGCCATGATGTTGACCGCAGTTTGCAGGGTGGCAATGTTGACCTCGGCAACGGCGGCGGCGGTGAAGCCGCCCGGCATCTGCTCCCGCACGTCCAGGGCTGCCTGCGCGATGGTCTGGGAGTACTGCCCCAACGGGAAGCGCTTGATGCTGCACTCGGCGATCTTGAACGGCGTCCCGTTGCCTCCCAGCGCCTCCAGCTCGATTGAGCGGCCGGTTACGGCGTTGAAGTAACCGCCGGCCCCTTCGTACACCGGCGAGGGGCCGGTGATGCCCCGCTGGGCCAGTTGCACGGCGAACATGGCGTTGCGGGTGGCATTGGCATAGGCGCAGCCCTTCCACATCGACACATCCCCGATGCGCGTCTGGTACAGGGCCAGGTTGGAGGCCACGTTCAGGTTGAGGGCCTGCAGGGTCTGCCCCGGCGTCAGGTTCATCGCCTTCGCCCCCGCCAGCACACTGGCCGCGCCGCCCACGGTCACATGGTCGAAGCGTGGCTTGATATCCACGGTGTCGCACAGGCGACAGAACACCTCGTAGGCCAAAACGGTGGACAGGATGAACCGCTTGCCGCCGTCCTGAGCCTGTCGAAGGGCGCCCGCAGACTCGGTGGCTGACAGCGACGCGGCGATGCTGTCGCTGGGGTGGCCCGACTCCCTGCTCGTATAGCCGTCGTTGAAGTCGAGGTAGCGGATGGCCACGCCATTGGCGAAGGACGCGAGGTCCAGGCTCGTCCGGTGGCCGCTGCCCATCACGGTGGCCGGGTGGGAGCTGGACACCATGCCTGCCATCTCTCTTGCCACCCGGGCCGGCTCGCTGTGGTAGCCGCCAAGTGCGCAGCCCAGGGTGTCGATGATGAAGCGCTTGGCCAGGTGCACCGTCTCATCGGGCAGGTCTTCGTACCGGAGCGAGGTCGCGTAGCTGCTCAACGTCTCGGCCAGTGTCGTCATGATCGCCCTCCGTTTTCTCCCTTTCCCTGAGGGGGTGGGGACTCCAATTGCTAGGCAAACTCGGGGATCACCTCGCGGGCGAACAGCTCCATCGACCTCAGCACCTTGTCCTGGGGCATTCCCCCGAAGGAGAAGTTGCAGCCGAAGTAGCCGATCCCCGCATCCTGCAAGGCCCGGATCTTGGCGGCTACCTGCTCCGGGTTGCCGATGAAGGCCCGGTGCTCGTACAGGTAGTCGAAGGACGGCGGGTACTCCGTCCGGGTCCGCTTGAACTCCTCCAGGCTGTCGTATACCTCGCTGCCCCGGGTGTAACTGCGCCGCCACTGGTTCACATCCAGGGTCCAGTTGAGGGCAGGCTCGGCATCCCGTCTGGCCTGCTCCTCGGTCTCGGCCACGTAGAAGTAACGGAAGAACGGGATGCCGCCAATGTCCATGGGCTTCCCGGCTTCCCGGGCTCCATCCACCAACTGGTAGCAGAGGTCCAGCCCGTCGCCCGTATCCAGCACCACGCCGATAATCCCGGAGTGCCCGCTGGCGGCAGCGAAGTCCTGCGTCTCCCTGCTGCGGGTGGCGGCGATGTACATGGGAGGGTGCGGTTTCTGCACCGGCGGCGGCACCAGATTGGCCCTGTCCACACTGTAGTGCTCGCCTTTGAAGGAAAAGTCCGGGGTAGTCCAGAGTCCTTCGATAATGTGGATGGACTCCTGGAAGCGCCCCTGGCTCTCGCCGTGATCGACGCTGTATCCGGTGTACTCGTAGCCCGCGGTGCCGCGCCCGAACCCGGCGTCCAGCCTGCCGCCGCTGAGCAGGTCCAGCGTTGCCATGTCTTCCGCCAGCTTTACGGGGTGGTGCAGCGGCGGGATGATGACTGCGGTGCCCAGCCGGAGGGTGGCGGTGCGGGCGGCGATGCTGGCCAGCAGCATCAGCGACGCAGACCCGATGCCGTAGCGCGAGAAGTGGTGCTCCGCCAGCCACCCGCTGTCGAAGCCCAGCTGTTCGCCGACGACGAATTCCTCCGTGATGTTGTCTACCACCTGGCTGGGCGCCAGTTCTTCAGGCCAGGGAACATGGGAAAAGAGACCGAATTTCATGGGGCATTACATCCGTTTCAGTGTTGAATCATCGGGAGCGCGTGCGCCATTATTCCACGGGTATTCTGCATTTGCCACCTTGCAGGCTGAGAGAACACTGATGGCGATGGACCAGGACATATCGGCATTTCAGGACTTACGGGAAATAGCGACTCTGCCGGTGGCGGCGGCATTGACGGCACTGGCTATCACATGGGTCGTATGGTACTTTACCGGAAACGGATGCACTGAAGAAATCTCCACCGCCACAGGATGCAACGCATCGGCCATCGCCGCATTCATCACCCCGGCGATGCTGAAAGACATCGTAACCAACTCGGCCATCGCGGCCACTGGCGGCGGTATATGGAGCTACATCATGATAACCAGAGAGAGACGCGCCAGGGAGGCAGCGGAACGGGCCTTGTCAGAAGAACGCCAGAGGGCCGAGGAAGAGCGCAACCGCCTCCTTGCTGAGATCGAACGTCTGACCCGCCAGATAGATAGCCAGCAGGAAGAGCCTTCAGATCAAACAGAATGTTAACCAGAGAGAGGCGCGCCAGAGAAGCGGCGGAACGGGCTAGAGACGCCGCAGAACAAGCCCTGGCCCAGGAACTCCTAAAGAACGCAGAAGAGTTCCGCAGGATAGCGGATGACCGCCGCTTGATAGCCGAATCGCGTCTGGCGTTGGCAGAATCAAGACGCATAGTAGCAGAGTCACGACGCACAGTAGCTGAAGAGAATCTCCGCAGGACCGAAGCGGAGCGCGACCGCCTTCTCGCCGAGATAGAACGCCTTACTCATCTGCTCGATAGCCGGCAGAGGGAGTGAATGCCAGCGTTTGTAGTCTACGGCGACAGCTTCCTGGTGCGGCAGCGGATGGCGGCGCTGGAGGAAGAGCGCGGCGCCAGCGTCCTGCTGGACGCCAACCGGCACAGGCTGCAAGGGAACCAGGTAACTCCGCAGGAGCTGATCGGCGTCTGCCAGGCGCTGCCTTTCCTCGACACCCTGCGGCTGGTGGTGGTGGACGGCCTGCTGGCCACCGCTGAGTCGCGCACCGGCGGTGGACGCGGCAGGCGGGGCGGAGGCAGCACCGACGACCGCTGGCAGCCGCTTGTCGCAGCCATTCCGCAATTCCCCGACACAACCCTGCTGCTATTGTCGGACGGGCCGCTGAACGCCAACAATCCGCTGCTCCGCCAACTGGGCCCGGTTTGCGCCGTAGAGGAGCAGACGGCCCCAAGAGGCGAGCAACTGGCCCGCTGGATCAAGGAAACCGCAGAGGCCAGGGGCGCAGCGATCAGCCCCACCGCCATCCGGGCGATGGCCGACCTCGTAGGCAGCGATCTCTGGACACTGGATCAGGAACTGGAAAAACTGTCCCTCTACGCATCCGGGCGGGAGATCGGGGAAGGCGATGTCCGCCTCATGGTCTCGCAGGTCCGCGAGGCCAGCATCTTCGAGGCCGTGGACGCGATGATCGAAGGCCGGCCGCAGGTGGCCCTACGGCTGCTGGGGCAGTTGCGGGACGACGGGCGGGAGCCGCTCTACATCATCGCGATGGTGGAGCGGCAGCTACGTCTGCTGGCCTTGGCCCACGACGCTTCGGAGCGCCGTCTGCCGCAGAACGAGCTCAAGCGCGCCCTGGGGACTTCGTCGGATTTCGTGGTGCGCAAGACCATGGAGCAGGCCCGCCGCCATTCCCGCGAGGACATCGCCTGGCGCTACGACCGCCTGCTGGAGGCTGACCTGTCGATCAAGCAGGGCCGCGTCGACCCCGACCTGGCCCTGGAATTGCTGGTCGGAGACTCGGTGCCGAGGCGGTAGGGGACGCGAGTTCCCTGTCCAGAGACAATACGGTAACCCTAACCCAGGAAAGCGGTCTTAGAGGGTGTTTACAAATCCTAACCGTTCATCCGGTCCTGAGCTTGCCGAAGGGTTGTCGAAGGACGGACGGTTGGGTGGGCGTCAGGTAGCCGAAACCCATGTCATCCTTCGACAAGCTCAGGACCGGATGAAGGGCTTCGGCAAACACTTTGCAAACACCCTCTTACAGACCTATCTCTCGAAAAGCGGCAACAACAGATGTCCAGCGTCATCAAACATGATATTTGCGACAGAGTTGGACATGTCTGTAAAAACTATACAGCCCATGAAGAGGTCATTGCCGCCTGCCCCTCTGGTTCTATTGCTCAAAGACAGAGTATCGGACTCTCTCACGTATGCTATTTCTTTTTCCAACCCAGAAAATCAGAGATTTTCTCAATATAAACGCTCTTCGGGTCTTCATGCTCGGACAGAATTGGCGAAAGTAACTACCTAGCGCCCTTTATAATTATGCTGGTTACAAACTTGTTATCGCTATCGAAATATATGTCGTAGCCCGGGAATAACATCTTTTTGATCACCAATAAGCCTCCATTGATTAGCCAAAGGACATCCTCATTTTTGCCATACTCTATTAGTAATTTCTGGTCAAGTGGACTCAGGAGCTTTCCATTATGTGCTGGTGTAGGACATCTGCCCGGCCCTCCTTATCGCTCGGTAATGTTATCCGTGAATGCGGTGTGCAGTTCACTTCTGGCATTTAGAACTGCTCTGAATCATACACCTCCTGAAGAATGATCGGCTTCAGCAGATTTTTCCGTATCACTAGAATAATACTTATAGAAAACAGTGAATCTACCTCGTCTCTGGTCCTGAATCTCGAAGTCTGTTGGATCTCTAAGGGTATCTACAACACCCTTTCAGTCAAACCGTGTTGTCCCAAGTGGCTGGCGTACTTTATCAGCCAATACCTGGACTTGGGAATCTCGCCGAAGCTACTCGCCATTTGGCGGTTCGATCGGGTTATAGCAGGCGACGAGGTGGCTGGGCTCCCTTTCGGCCAGGGGAGGGCAGGGGAGGTTCCGGCATTCGTTCGTCGCCTTGAAGCAGCGGGGCAGGAAGGGGCACTCGTCGCCCATGTTGATGAGGTCGGGCGGGTTGCCGGGGAGCGGCTGAATCTTGCGGCCTGCATCGTCGAGGCGCGGCAGCGACTGGAGCAGCGACCAAGTGTAGGGGTGCTGGGCGCGCCGGAACAGCGGGATTACGTCCGCGTGCTCCACCATGCTGCCGCCGTAGATCACTCCAACCTTGTTGGCCATCGAAGCCACCACTCCCATGTCGTGGGTGATGAGCAACACCGACGATCCCTGCTCCCTGACCAGGATACGCAACCGCTCCAGTATCTCGGCCTGCAGGGTAACATCCAGTCCCGACGTCGGCTCATCTGCGATCAGGAGCCGGGGGCGCAGCACCAGGGCGATGGCCATCATCACCCGTTGGCACATGCCGCCGCTGAGCGCGAACGGATACTGCCCCATCACCCGCTTCGGGTCGGGCAGACCCATCTCGTGGAGCATATCTTGGGCGAGTCGATTGGCGTTGCGCAGGGACAGATCGCTGTGCTGGAGAATCACCTCCTCCAGCTGGGAGCCTATGGGCTCGACGGGGTTCAATGCAGCCTGGGCATCCTGGAACACCATCGAGACCTCATGACCGCGCAGGCTCCGCAAGTACTCGGGTCCGGCGCGCATCAGGTCCACGCCGCGGAAAAGTATGCGCCCGCCCAACACCGACGAGTTGTAGGGAAGCAGGCCCATGATCGCCAGGGCCAGGGTGCTCTTGCCCGCCCCGCTCTCGCCCACCAGGCAGTAGACTTCCCCCTCTTCCTGGACCAGGCTGACCCCATTCAGGGCCTTCACGGTGCCGGCAGCAGTCCGGAACTCCACGTGCAGGTTTTCGATTCTGAGGGCTTCCGCCATCAGCGGCGCTCCGTCGAAAAGTCTGGGCAGGTCAGCGGCGGGATGCCTGGGTTTCCGTAGCCCCGATGCCGTCGTGCGAACCGGAGGAAATACGCAGGTCAACCGGGCGGCAGAGGCCCGCCTTGAGCAGTTGCAGCAGGTCTTCCAGGCAATCCACCTTCCCCTGGAACTCGGTGGCCGCCGTACCCATCTGCGAGACCCGGTGGGCGTCGCTGCCCCCAACGGAAGGCAGAGTCACCGCCGGGGCCAGGTCGCCGGAGAAGCGGTTCTGCTCGGACGAACCCCGGCCGTTCAGGGTCTCCACGCCTTCGCACAGGCTGAAGAACGGGTCTCCGATGGCCCTGTCCAGCATCTCCGCGCGGTTGACGGGGTCGCGGCCCGGGTCCTCGAGGAAACGCCTGCGGTAAGGATGAGCGGCGATCAGGACACCCCCATCCCGGTCGGCGCAGGCTCTCAGGTACTCCGGCTTGTGCATACCGAACTCGTAGCGGCTCAGTCCGAAGGTCAGGACGTGCCCGGCGTCGGTGTTGATCTCGCTGCCCGGCAGGACGAGGATGCCGTGGCGCCGCGAGAGTTCCCGCGCCTGCTCGCTGGTCCAGAAGGCGTCGTGGTCCGTGAGGCAGACCCCGTCAAGGCCAGCGGACCTGGCGCTCTCTATGAGTTCGTCGACGCTCATGAAGCTGTCGTCGGACATAGGATAGCTGTGGGTGTGGAGATCGATGAGCAAGTCGGAAAGCCGAGGAGAAAATCAGGATGCCAAATGATAGCACGGTTCCCTTGATTGCAAAATCCGGTTAGTGAACGGTGTCAGGTTGAGGGCTTGTTGAGCCTCACCAGTTCGTAGCTCAAGTCCACGAGTTTGCGGGCGGTGTTCATATCGCAGGCGTGCGGATTGGGGGTCTCCATAGGCCAGCCGCCGTCGCGGCATTCCCTGTCGCGATAGAGGATGCTGCTCTGGCTGAAGTATGCGCCGGAGTGGTTGGGGACGTCGTCGGAGATCAGGCAGTGCAGGGTTGTCTGGGCCGACTGCTCGTTGCTGTCGGAAACGAAGCGGCTGAAGGGCCGTATGACCCCCATCACGATGCGCATCGGCAGGCTGCCGCCGGATCCGAAGTTGGAGCGCGCCCAACCGGGATGGACCGAGAATGCCGATACGCCGGTGCCGGCCAGCCGCTCGGCGAGTTCCTTTGCATAGAGAACCGTGGCTACCTTGGCCTCGCAGTAGGCGCGCATATTATTGAACCTGCGCGTATTGTAGTTGATGTCCTCGAGGTGGACCTGCGGCCGGTTCTTCGGGCTGCCAGCGTGTACCACCGACGACACAATCGCCATTCGCGAGGGCGCTGATGCCTTGAGCATGTCGAGGAGGAGTTCGGTCAGCAGGAAGTGGCCGAAGTAGCTGACGCCGATGGTCGACTCGAAGCCGTCCTTCGTGCGCTCGAGGCCGCCCCGCATATTGACAATGCCGGCGTTGCAGGCGAGCCCGTCCAGCCGGTCATGTGTGGAGGTGAACTCGGCTATGAAGTCACGCACCGACTGGAGGCCGGCGAGGTCGAGTCGCATCACCTCGTGGGTGCCCTTCAGCCCAGTGAAGCTCGCGGCCGCCTTCTGTCCCGGCGTCGACCCGACGACAGGCCATGACCACATGACCGCCCTGCTTGACGAGCTGGCGGGTGGTTTCGAGGCCGACACCGGAGTTGGCGCCGGTGACGATGTAGGTCTTGCCGGTGAGGTCTTTCGAGCGGGTCGCTTCAGTGATGGCGTGCCGGGTGCGTGACATGGGGCCTCTTTTTGAGCGACTTCTTGCGATGGCTGATGGTCGGGCAGATGGGTTGGACCGTCCAAGCCCGGTGAGCGTTGCGAATAATGTGCAGGCGTCGAATTCGACGCCGTCATAGTGTCTGCACCCGCCACGGCATTCCGGCGCATAGCAGTGTATACGTTGACGGCCTCAATCTCTACCGACGCCTGAAATCCCACCGCTGGCGCTTTTATTACCGGCTCGACCTGCGTCGGCGCCCGAACTGTGTCAGGGCCATTCGGTTGCTCAGTCCATGATCCGGGGACAAGGGCAGGGAGGTTATCGCGGCGTCAGATAGCCCTCCTCCTCGAGGACTTCCAGGATTTCCTCCGCCCGCTCGCCGCCTACCTTCAGGCGCCGCTGCAGGACCGACACGCTGAGATTGGGATTCTTGGCCGCCAGATCCCGCGCATCGTCCATCTGCCGGGCGTCCGCGACGAGTCCGCCCTGGTCTTCCTCATCACCGGAGACAAGATCAACGGGTGGTACGGGCAGCCCCTCCTGTTCCTTCCAGAACTCGACCAGTTGCTCGATCTCTTCGTCATAGACCAGGGCGCCCTGCATCCTCTCCGGCTTGATCGACTCCTTGTGCAGGATCAGGCCGTCACCCTTGCCCATCAGCTTCTCGGCGCCCACCGTGTCCAGGATTACGCGGGAGTCCACCTGGCCCGAGACGGCGAATGCGCAACGGGCGGGGATGTTGGCCTTCAGCAGCCCCGTGACCACGTTGACCGAGGGACGTTGCGTCGCCAGCAGCAGGTGGATGCCTGCAGCCCGGCCCAGCTGCGCCAGGCGGACCAGGTTCTGCTCGACCTCGAAGCCGGCCACCATCATCAGGTCGGCCAGCTCGTCGACTATCAGAACCAGGAAGGGCATCTTCTCCGCAGAGCGCTCGTTGTATACCTCGATGTTGCGGACCCCCAGCTCCTCCATCTTCTTGTACCGCCGCACCATCTCCCGGTTCAGGCCGCGCAGGGACTCGGTGACCTCCTCGGCCTCCACGATCACCGGCTGGATCAGGTGCGGAATCCCGTTGAAGGGCGTCAGCTCCACCCGCTTGGGGTCCACCATCAGGAGGCGCAGCTGCTCCGGCGTTTTGGTCAGCAGGAAGGAGGCGATGATCGAATTGATTTGCACGCTCTTGCCGCTGCCGGTGGCGCCGGCGATAAGCATGTGGGGCAGGGAGGTGAGGTCCAGCGCCACGGGTTCGCCGCCGGTGTCCTGTCCCATAGCGATGGGCAGCCCGCCCTTGGCCGCCAGCTTGCGGAACTCCGCCGTTTCCAGAACGGCTCGCAGGTGGACCCTGGTGGGGGTCGGGACCGGCACCTCCAGCCCGACGAGGGCCGCGCCGGGCACCGGGGCCTCGACGCGGAGGTACGGCGTCATCAGCGCCAGGGCAAGGTCCTTCTCGCGGGTGATGATGCTCTGCACCTTGACCCGGCTGCGCTGTCCGCCCTCCTCGCCTTCGCCGCCGCCGCCGCGCTTGGCCACCCACCCGGGCGACAGGCCGAACTGCACCACCCTGGGGCCGGCCTTGATGTCGGTCACCTCGACACGGACGCCGTGGTCGGCCAGGGCCTGCTCAACCTGGCTCGCCATCCCTTCGAACTCCTCTTTCGACGCGCCCCCCTCTTCGGGCGGCGCCAGCAGTTCCAGCGGCGGCAGCTTCCAGCCCGTTTCCCCGTCGTTCTCGAACGACTCGCCGGAAACCGGGGACCACGGGGGGGAGAGGTCATCCTCCTCTTCCCGGTCCGGCCCTCGTTCCGCCACCACGGGCCAGTTCAGGACATCAGGCTCATCGGGGCGGTATTCCGGCTCGTGCCCGGACGGGTCTCCCACGGCCTGCCTGACGTCTTTCTCTTGGGTCCGCTTCGACCGGGCCTCGAGGCGGGCCTGCCGTCCCCTAACTATTCTCTCGTTTACCCGGCCTATACCGGCGCCCACGTGCGACACGGCCCACCGAATGCCGAGATAGGCATAGCCCGCCGCCATCTGGAACCAACGCCACGCCCCGGCCAGGCCGCGGGTATACAACGGCCCGACGGATCGCGGATACAGGACCAGCGGCACGAAGGCCACGATCGCCACCATCTTGATCACGCCGAGAGGCACCAGCGACGGGCCTCCAATCGCCATGCCCCACCTGCCGGCAAAGCTGACGTCTTCCAAGAGTCCGCGATGAGGGAAAGCGTAGGACATGGCGGCTATGGAGAGGACTGCTACAGCGGCAGCGGCGCACCAGCGGCGCCAGTAGCGGGCGAGCATCCGGGGCCGGTAACGAAGAAAGAAAACTGCCGACAGTATCCAGAGGCCGACGGGCACCCACCCATACCCCAGCGCCTGCCACATCCATTCGCGCGCGTCGGGAAAGAAGTAGAAGTATGCGCCCCCGACGGCTGCAACGGTCATGAGTACAAGGCCGTCAAGGAAAAGCCAGGGGGAGTAGCGGAAAATCTCGGCAAAGGTAGGAGGACCCGTGCCGGATGCAGCTTTCGTGGTGGTGGCCAAAATGCACCCCCTTACCGGTTACAGTATTGCGGCAACCGAAGGAGGAACCTTCCACACACCCCTCCCGCTGGAGAGGAGACCCGGGGCCTTCCAAGAGTTCCCTCTCCCTTGAGGGAGTAGCCCTTCGACAAGCTCAGGACTTCGGCAGGCTCAGGAGGGGTGAAGGTGAATTCCCGGCCACCAGGGTCTTTTACCGATGAGTGAATTGATTGGTAAACATTCCGGGCCAGTTACCCGTCATTCCGGCTTTCGCCGGAATCCAGAGATGTTGTCCTCCGGCTGCATTCTCTGTGTCTGGCGTTTTCTGGATTCCCCCCGGACTCGATCCGGGGTCGCGCCGGAATGACGGTATTGTTTACCAATTCATTCACAAGTCAGTAATGGGACCGGGGTGCGCCTCCACCCTAACCCTCCCCCGGAGGGAGAGGGAACTTCTAAAAAGACTCTGGAGAGAGGACCGGGCCTTTATCAGACCTCGGTTACCACCGGGATTATCATAGGCGATCTGCGTGTTTCGCTAGCTATGAATTTTCTGGCAGTTTCGCGCACTTTGGCCTTCAGCTCGTCATGAGTTGCGGGTGAACCGCCGTTTGACGACAGCTCCGAAACGATGTGGGCGCCCAGCTTCTCAAACAGCGATCCCGTCTCTCCCTCCTCCATGAAACCGCTGGCCACGGTCAGCGGCTCGGCGGCAAGCGCCAGGCTTCCCTGTTCCACGGTGAGGGCCACCACGACCACGCCGTCCTTCGACAGGCTCCTCCGCTGGGTGAGCACCGGGCTCTGCACGTCCCGGCGCGAGATGCCGTCAAGGTAGATGGGGCCCGCGTCGATCCGCTCGGCCGTCCTTCCTCCCGTGGCGGTCAGCTCAAGCACATCCCCGTCTTCCAGGACGAATATGCCGTCCTCCGCCACGCCCATGTCCCATGCGATCTGGGCGTGCGCGTTCAGGTGGCGGTACTCGCCATGCACCGGGACAAAGCAGCGAGGCTTGACCAGGCTCAGCACCAGCTTCAGTTCCTCCTGGCTGGCATGGCCGTGGACGTGCACCGTGGCGATCCGGTCGTAGAGCACCCGGGCCTGCTGGCGGAGCAGGTTGTCTATGGTCCGGCTGACCGGCAGCTCGTTGCCGGGTATTGGCGTAGCGCTGATTACCACGGTATCGCCGGGCATGATTCGCACATCCCGATGCTCTTCCTTGGCTATCCGGACGAGGGCGGAGGTCGGCTCGCCCTGGCTGCCCGTGGTGAGCAGCACCACCTGCTCCGGGGGAAGATTCCGGGTGGCGGCGAGGGGCAGCAGGATGCCGGGCGGAAGGCGCAGGTAGCCCAGCTCCGATGCCACGTTGACCGTATCGACCATGCTCCGCCCGACGATGCTGACCTTGCGCCCGTACCGTTCGGCGGCGTCGACGACCTGCTGCACCCGGGACACCAGCGAAGCGAAGGTGGCGACCATCACGCGACCCGGCGCCTCCTTGATGGCGCGGTCCAGCGCCTCGCCCACCACCTGCTCCGACGGAGTGTAGCCGGGCACCTCCGCGTAGGTGGAGTCGGAGAGCAGCAGCAGTACGCCGTCATCCCCATACTTTGCCAACGCGGTGAGGTCTATGGTGCGTCCGTCCACCGGAGTGTGGTCTATCTTGAAGTCGCCGGTGTGTATCACGGTCCCGAGCGGCGTGCTGATAGCGATGCCCATTGCGTCGGGAATGCTGTGGCACACCCGGAACCACCGGGCGGCGAAGCTCTGCCCGAACTGGTATGGGATGCCCGGGTCGATTGGAGTGCACTCGAACCCCCTGGTCGCCCGGCGCTCCTTGAGCTTGGCGGCGATCAGTCCCTGGGCCAGCCGGGGAGCAAAGACGGGCGCCGCAAGCTGAGGCAGCACGAAAGGCAGAGCGCCTATGTGGTCCTCGTGGCCGTGGGTAATAAGGATGCCGCGCACGCGGTCCGCCCGCTCCACCAGGTAGGAGACATCGGGGATGATCAGGTCCACGCCCAGCATCCCTTCCTCGGGGAACTGGACGCCACAGTCGATGACGATAATGTCATCGCCAAATTCGAGGGCCATCATGTTCTTGCCAATCTCCCCCAGCCCTCCCAGGGGAATTACGCGAAGTGCTTCCGTCGGTATCTCACTCAAATTGGGTCTTCTTTCCTGTCAGATTCTTGGTCAGGGTCATTTGAATTCTCCCTCTCCCTTGAGGGAGAGGCCCTTCGGCAGGCTCAGGAGGGGTGAGGGTGAAATGCCGACCATTCAATGGCTTTGCTAACAAAAATGGGACGCCCCCACCCTAGCCCTCCCCCGGAGGGAGAGGGAATGAACTTCGCGGTCACTATTCCTTATTCCTGTCCGACGGTTCTCTCAGAACAGCGAAAGCTGTTGCGGCCCGGCCTCGTCGTCTCCGGTGTCGGCCTCCGGCAATTCCTCTGCCGTTCTGTCCGCAGGCGCCAACTCCTCGGCCTGCGGTCCGGGCGCCGACGAACCGAACAGGTCCATCTGCGCGAGCCGGGACGCCTCGGTGTCCGCGTCTGCGGGGAACGACTCGTCCGTAGAGGGTCGCCCCGCAGGCTCACGGTAGTCTTCGAGCGCTGCGGCGATGGCCTTGAAGTCTTCCACCATGGTCGTGCGCAGTTCCGGCCGGCGCAGCGCTGCCGCGGGGTGCATCACCGGGAAAACGTATCGCCCGTCTTTCTCGCGAATCTTGCCGCGGGCACGGGTGATGCTCTCACCGGGGAAAAAGCGCCCCAGCGAGAAACGGCCCAAAGTAACGATTATCTTCGGGTTGACCAGCTCAATCTGCCGGTCCAGGTACTTGGAGCAGGCCGCGATCTCGGGCGGTTGCGGGTCCCGGTTCTCCGGCGGACGGCACTTGACCATGTTGGCGATGAAAACTTCGTCCCGGTTGGTGCCGATGGACGCCAGCAGGCCCTCCAGCAACTGGCCCGCCGGCCCGACGAACGGCCTGCCCTGGCGGTCCTCATGGAAGCCCGGCCCCTCCCCGATGAACATCAGGTCGGCCGAAGGGTTGCCCTCTCCGGGCACTGCATTGGTGCGGCCGCGATGCAGAGGACAGTCGGTGCAAGCGCGGACGGCCCGCGCCACCTCGGCCAGGTTATCCATGTCCCCCCGGAGGCGGGAGTGGATGCGGCGCGGCGCGGGCGGCTAACACGACGGATCGCCAGCCTCCCGGTTGCGAACGGAGGGACTGGCTGGCCGGTAGCGCCCGGCTATTAACGCAGGCGAAGCGGAGCATGGAGCGCCCGGAAGCGCTGCGGCTCAACCATCTTCGATGCCGCGGCCCTTGAGGTAGGCCACTGCATCGCTGACGGTGGCGATGGAGCCCGCGTCTTCGTCAGGGATCTCCAAGGGAGAGTCTTCGGTGGAAAACTCCTCCTCGAAGGCCATGATCAACTCGACCAGGTCAAGGGAGTCCGCGTTGAGGTCGTCTATGAAAGACGAAGATTCCTGAACATCCTCTTCGTCGGCTCCCAGCTTGTCTACGACAATGTCTTTGACGCGCTCATAAACTGTGGACAAGGTTCATCTCCCATCGGGCGCCGGCGCGGCGGCAGCCAGGTCTCCAGCATCCAAGCTGGACATAACGGAGCCAAGTACCCCGTTGACAAACCTGGCCGAACTGTCGCTGCCGAACACTTTGGCCAGCTCCACCGCTTCGTCGATGGCCGCCTTGGGCGGAGTGGCCGGATTATGCAAAAGCTCAAAAATCGCGATACGAAGAATATTACGGTCGACGATAGGCAACTGGGTCACGGGCCATGCCGGCGCATAACGGCCGATCAGACCGTCCAGTCCCTGCCGGTGGTCGCAGACGCCGCGGTGCAGCCGGTCGGCAAACTCCATGGCGGTGCGTTCAATGTCTTCATCCAGCCAGAGATAGTCCGGCACGGGCCTTCGGGACGTGCCCTCGCCCTGGGTGCGGGAACGAACGTCGGCAGCAAAAAGTGATTGCAGCGCGACGGATCTCGCTACGCGCCTGGGGTCAACGGACTTGACCATACAGCCCAGCCTTTGGAAAGTCCCGGAGGGTTCAGCCTATCGAAGCAGCCAGCTTGCGTATGGAATCCGGGTCGGCCACTGCGGAGACTTCCACCTCCCGGTCGATTCGCTTGATAAGTCCTGCCAGGACGCCGCCCGCGCCGAACTCGACAAAGCGGTCCACGCCGGAGTCCACCATGGAGCGCACGGAGTCCTTCCACTGTACGCAGCGGCAGAGACCCCGGACCAACTCCTCACGGATCTCTTCCGCTTCGGTCAGCGGACGGCTGTCGCAGTTTGCGATAATGGGCATCCGGGGTTGGCGTAACCGGAGGTTATCCAGCTCGGCGGCCAGACCCTCCTCCGCTTCGATCATCAGCGAGGAATGAAAGGCTCCGCTCACGGGAAGCGGCACCGCCTTGCGAGCGCCCCTGGCCGTCGCCAGGTCCACCGCGTGGGCGATGGCCATCTTGTCCCCGCTGATGACTATCTGGTTGTCGGTATTGATGTTGGCCAGTTCCACTCCGGTCTCGGCGCAAATCTGCGCAAAGGCCAACTCGTCCAGCCCCAGGATCGCCGCCATAGCTCCGGGCCGGTTGACGGAGGCCTGGTTCATCAGCTCGCCCCGACGACGCACAAGACGAACGGCATCGGAGAAATCCAGAACGCCGGCCGCCACCAGTGCGGTGTACTCGCCCAGGCTGTGGCCGGCGACCGCCCTGGCGTCGGCGGCGCCGGAGCCGGCGAATTCGGCCCAGGCCCGCCAGGCGGCAATACTCACGGTCATAATCGCCGGCTGGGAGTTGACGGTGTTCTGCAGCTCCCCGGCCGGACCTTCAAAAATCATGCGGGACAACGGGAACCCCAGGCTGTCATCCGCTTCCTCGAAGGTTTCGCGGGCAGCCCTGGACTCCTCCAGCAGACCTGTTCCCATCCCCACCTTCTGCGAACCCTGCCCAGGGAAAACGTAGGCCCTGTTCAATTCGGCAGTACTCGTATCAGCCTCCAGATATCAGGCGCCAAGCTTCGAAAATCATTGGCGAATTTTATGACACCTTCAGATTGTAATGCAATGCGATAATAACGATTGTTATGTTAATTTCGTGAGATAGCCGTGTCCGTATCAGTGGCAGTCGACACAATTCTGAGGGCCGCGATTACGCGCCTTCGCCGTCGATACATTTTTTACCGGCCTGCGACTTGGCTCCAGCCGATTCTTCGAGACCGGCTGGAGCAGAGGGTAACTTCCGGCTAGCCCAGATTATCCACTACCTGTCTTCCGCGGTAGTACCCGCACAGCCGACAGGCGGCGTGAGGCAGCTTGGCGGCCCTGCACCGAGGGCAGTTGGCGGCATGTAAAGGCTTGAGCTTGTATGCGGTCAGCCGCCGGCCCTGCCGCGCTCGAGTCAGTTTCTTCTTGGGTAGCGCTCCCATTGTGTAGTGTCCTCCTGGGCCGCGCAACTGCGTAGCTAGAGCAGCACGCGGCATATTCTTGGTGGGTTCAGATTCGGGGCTTGTCGACCCGGGGGGGGTCTCCGGGAAGGATGTCAGCCTGCGTTACACGCTTCGCTGGCCTGGTACCTCAATTACCCTCAGGAGAGTAAGTCCGCCAGGGCTCCCCAGCGAGGGTCGACGGAAGTACTCGTGCAGTTACACTTTTCCGTGTTGAGGTCTGCGCCGCACCCGGGGCAGAGACCCCGGCAATCCTCGCGGCACAGCGCTTTCAGCGGCTCGCTGGTAAGAAGGTACTGGCGCAGGACATCGCTCAGATCGAGCATCTGGCGAGTGTCGATGTGCACCACCCCTTCCGCTTCATCCGGAGGAGCCATTCTCCTGCCGGTGGAAGGATCAACTGTCGGGTAGCATTCCTCCTCGAGGGTCAGCGTGATGTTGCGGGGAAAATCTGCCAGGCAGCGACCGCATACGGCGGCCGTCTCCACTTCGACCACGCCGTTGACCAGCAGCCCGTGGTGGGTGCGGAGCACGCGAACCGTACCAACGGCGCGGCCCTCAACCAACCCCTCGGTCCCGCCGGGCACCGGCCCTTCCACTTGGAATCGCCGGGTGGAGCCGATGGGCTCCATCAGCAATTGAGAAACATTATAGAGCATGTTAAGCCGGATAGCCGGAATCCACCACGGGGATTATAGGGATTATAGATGGTACCCGATCCGGGCTGTCAATGACATCGGATCGCGAGGTCGAGTCCTGGCCGATTGGGGACCCTGCTGCGGCAGCCACCTGATTCTAGTTTCTGCCTGCCATGGACTCCCGGATGAAGTCCACGATCTCACCCGTGGAAGTGCCGGGGCCGAAAACCTCGGTGATGCCCAGGTCTTTGAGGGGCTGACGGTCGACGGCGGGAATGATCCCACCCACAACCACCAGGACATCATCCATACCCTGGTCTCCCAGCAGCGTCATGACCTCCGGCAGTATTTCGAGGTGGGCGCCGGAGAGTATGCTGAGGCCGAGGACGTCCACGTCCTCCTGTGCGGCCGCCTGCACAATCATCTGGGGGCTCTGGCGGATGCCGGTATAAATCACCTCCATGCCGGCGTCGCGGAGGGCCCGGGCGATGACCTTGGCTCCCCGGTCGTGGCCGTCCAGTCCGGGCTTGGCTACCAGTATGCGGATGGGTCTTTCGTTATTCTGCATCTCGATACATTCTGCGTTGGTTTTTCCTCTTTCAGAAAGCGTCCTTACGGCGATTATCCTCCGCGCAGCAGGACGGCAACCAGGGTGCCTACGACGGCGGCTCCAACGCCTATTAGAGCGTAAAACAACCGGTCTATCCTCTTGTTCGTCTCGTCAATTCTTCCGTTCATTCCGTCAATTCTGCGGTTCGTCTTAGCCAGGTCGCTGCGAAATTCGGTGCGAAGTTCGGATTGACCTTCTACCAGACGGGCAACATCCGACTGCAAGCGGCCCACGGCAAGCCAAAGGGCGGCATTGGAATCCGGGGCCGCTTCAGGGGATGGGTTGGCGGCCATGCCGTATGCTCCTTTTGGAGTTGGAACCACTAGGTGGAAATCAGCCGCTGCGCAACAGCACTGCCACCAGGGTACCTATAACCCCGGCGCCCACGCCAATGATGGCGTAGAACAGCCGATCCATCCTCCGGTTACTCTCGTCAATCCTGCGGTTCGTCCCTGCCAAGTCTGTACGAAATTCAGTGCGAAGCTCGGCTTGACCTTCTATCAGCCGGGCGACATCCGATTGCAAGCGGCCCACGGCAAGCCACAGGGCGGCGTTGGAAACGGGAGCCGGTTCAGGTTGCGGGTTGGCGGCCATGCCGTATGCTCCTTTTGGAGTCGGGACAGAGGCGAAGACCCTATGCTTCGCCTTGATAATCTCCGTGCTCTCAGCGCAACCTCTGAGTCCTCTGCGTTGAAACCCGTATCCCTAGATAGCGTAATCCTTCAGCAGTTGCCGCGCAATGAGCAGCCGCTGCACCTCGGACGTGCCTTCGTAGATGGTGGTGACGCGGGCGTCGCGCAGGATGCGCTCCACGCCGGCCTCCTGGAAGTAGCCGGAGCCGCCGTGAATCTGGAGCGCCTTGTCGGCCACGCGGATGCACATCTCCGACGCCATCAGCTTGGCGATGCTGGCCTCCTGCAGGAAGGGCTGCCCGGCGTCCTTCAGGGTGGCGGCATTCATGGTCACCACGCGGGCAGCGTGGACCTCGGCGGCCATGTCGGCCAGCATGAACTGGATCGCCTGGTGCTGCCCAATGGGCTGCCCGAAGGACTGGCGCTGCTGCGCGTACCGGACGGCGGCCTCCAGCGCCGACTGCCCGATACCCGTGCTCTGGGCGGCGATGATGATGCGGCTGGAGGTCAGGATTTCCATGGCCTGGTTGAAGCCGCGTCCCTCTTCGCCCAGCAGGTTCTCGCTGGACACCGGCGTGTCCTGGAACACGATCTCGTCGGTGGTGGAGCTGCGCATTCCCAGTTTGCCGTGCATGGGGTTGATGGTCAGCCCCGGCGAGCCTTTCTCGACAATGAAGGCGCTGACGCCCTTATAGCCCAGGCTGCGGTCCTGCGTGGCGAACACCACGATGTCCTGGGCCACCGATGCGTTGGTGATGAACATCTTGCTGCCGTTCAGGAAGTAGGTGCCGTCGCGCTCTACCGCCGTGGTCTGCAGAGCGGCGGCGTCGGACCCGCCACCAGGCTCGGTCAGCCCGAAAGCAGCCACGCCCCGGCCGTCCACCAAGGGCGGGAGGATGCGCTCCTTCTGCTCTTCCGTGCCGAAGCGGTCGATGGACGCCACCCCCAGCGCCAGGTGGGCCAGCCAGCTCACGGACGCAGAGGCGTCGCCCCGGGCGACTTCCTCGGCGGCGATGGACACCTGCCGGTAGCCGGCCGGGCCGCTGCCACCGTACTTCACGTCGACGCCCAGCCCATTGAGGCCCAGCTCGGCAAATCCGCGCCAGGCGTCCCACTGGAACTCGGCGCGCTCGTCCGACTCCTTGGCCTTGGGCGCGATCTCGCGGTCCACAAACTCCCGCAGGGTGGTCTGGAGCATCTGCTCCTCTTCGTTGAGTATCAGGTCGGGCATGGTGGTTTCGCTCCTTAAATGTTTTCGTAGTTATTGGGAGGACAGAGAGATGGCTTTCTGTCTTGCGGCTTCGGCTCGGTCTTCATCTCTCAACCATAGCTCACAAGTAGTCGAAATCCAATTCCAATCGACGTAGCCTTTTGCTTTTGCTTCTGCCTTCTCAATGCACTGGAGCGCCTTGTTTGGGTCTTGGAAGTTTATTTTCCATATTTTCGCTATATCCGCCCAGTCAATGGCGTCTTTGGCCATGGATTCTGCCGTCTCAATGCACTGGAGTGCCTTGTCTGAATCTTTGAAGTTTAACTTCCAGGTTCCAGCGATATTCGCCCAGTCATAGGCGTCCTTGGTGATAGATTCTGCCTCTGCCATGCACTGGCGAGCCTTGTCTGAGTCATGGAAGTTTACCTCCCACATCGCCGCCATGGTCGCCCAGTGGATACTCTTTTTGCCATTGATTCTGCCTTCATCATGCATTGAAGTACTTTATCAGAATCATTAAACATATAGTTCCATGTAGATGCGGCATTTGTCCATTCAAAATGTTCCACTGCCATTGACTCCGCTTTCGCCATACACTGTAGTGCCTTATCGTAGTTATTGAACGCATAGTTCCATTTCCCTGCTATATTTGTCCATTCACCACTGTAAATTGCCATTGACTCTGCTTTCGCCATACACTGTAGTGCCCTAGTCGAGTTATTGAACTCACTCTCCCATTTTTCTGCGATGTCCATCCAATTTTCGCTGGAATTTGCCAACGACTCTATTTGAGTCATGCAGGCATTTGCCCCTTCAAGATCGCCTTGTTCGAGAAGCAGCCAAACTTCACCGAACCAACCGAATGGGAGGTACTTGCCAGGCTCGTAAAATGCTGGCTCACCCAGAGAATCAGAATTTGCACTCTCCTTTTCTATATATGGAGAGTCTGCAAGTGGGTCCGCTATTTCATAACTGCCAGTTAATTCTTCCCAAGCGTCTGCAATCTGCCCTAGGCCATTGGCGTCCAGGGCAAAAGACTCGGACTTAGTCAAACATTGCCGGGCCATTTCCGTGTCATCGAAATCTTGCGCCCACGCCTTCGCAACCGCGAGCCAGTCCGCTGCGTCTTGTGCAGCCACGCCGGCGCGGGCCATGCAGCGCAAAGCTTGGTCTTGACTGCCGGGTAACTGTGCCACGCTCCTGGCTACGAGTACCCACTCTACTGCGGTTTTGGCGGTGTTCTCTCGCATCGCTATCTCTCCCGTTAACTGGGCAGTAGAGCCAATACCTCTTCCTTGACCCGACGGAATGGGCCGGTCTTGATTGCGTCCACTCGCTCAAGGGTGTACCGCGATCTCTGGTAGCGGGCATTTAAACTCAGGCGAAACAGATTTTGGTAATCTGTACCGATACCGGTCAATTCACCTATCAATTGATTTCTCCTATGATGACTTTCGGGATTATGCCCCTGCGTTGTCAGAAAGGCGCTGGCGTAATGGAGAGCGGAGTAAAACAGTGCCGTAATCTCCCACTCCGGGAACCTTTGGGGCAGAGACGCGATTGCTTCCACAAATTGTTCGTTCCTCTCGGCCAAGTTCAAATGTTCCTGTACGGTTAGCATCGGTTATCGTTTCCAAACCAAATCGCCCAGGCTCGCAATTCGCTCACTCCGCCTGTATTCCGGCAGTTCCTCGCGGTTCACCAAGTCGAAAAGGAAAGGTTGCCGTTTCACGCCCCGCATTACGGCTACCTGCGCCTCGAATACCTGGTAGCAGGGTTCGTCATCATGGGGCGTCGCCGAGATAATCGTGCACAACATATCATCGCCTGACAACCGCACCTCCACCACCTCAGGGATTTCCTGAACCAGCTCCAGGTACTTGCTCATTGCCTGGTAGTACACCAGGCCGGGGTTGTTCAGCTTGGATGCCTTCATGGTTCCCCCCGACGGTCTTTCAGGTTCGGTACGCCGCCCCCAGACCAAGTCGCCGTGTTTACGATTATAGGCTGCCCTGTCCCGTATTCCGGGATCCTGATCGTTGAGTAATCTAAACAGGAATGGCTACGATTCCACATCGCGCATCACCCTCCTCCTGATGAGGGGAGGGGCACTCGGTTGACAACTCTCCCCCTGATGGAGGGGACTCGGTTGACGCGCCCTAAAACGCCGCCAGCTCCTCCTGCTCTCCGAATGTCTCGCGCAGGACGCCCGACATCTCGCCCAGGGTGCAGTACGCTTCCACGCACTCGAGAATGGCGGGCGCCGTGTTGCCGTCGCCGCGGGCCACATCGGCCAGCCTGGCGAGCGCAGCCTGCGCGGCGGCGCCGTCGCGCTCCCGGCGCAGGCGCTCGAGGCGGGCGATCTGCTGCCGGGCTGCCTCCTCGTCCACGCGCATCAGCCCCTCCACCGGCGGCTCCTCGGTCTCGTAGCGGTTCACTCCAATGATGATCCGGTCGCCGGTCTCGACCTCCTGCCGGTGCCGGTAGGCGGCGTCCCCTATCTCCCGCATCTGGAATCCATCCTCAATGGCGGACACCGCCCCGCCCATGTCGTCGATGCGGCGGATATAGTCCAGGGTCTGCTCCTCCAGGTCGTCGGTCAGGCTCTCGATGTACCAGGACCCTCCCAGGGGATCGACTACGTCTGCGGCCCCGCTCTCGTAGGCCAGAATCTGCTGGGTGCGGAGGGACAGCTGCGCCGACTCTTCCGTGGGCAGCGCCAGCGCCTCGTCGCGGGAATTCACGTGCAGCGACTGGGTACCGCCCAATATGGCGGACAGGGCCTGGACCGTGCAGCGGATTACGTTGTTGTCCGGCTGCTGGGCGGTCAGCGAGACTCCGGCCGTCTGGGTGTGGAAGCGCAGCATCATCGACCGCGGGTCTTTGGCTCCGAACCTGTCGCGCATGATGCGAGCCCAGATGCGCCGGGCGGCCCGGAATTTGGCGACCTCCTCGAACAGGTTGTTCTGCGCCACGAAGAAGAAGGACAGCCGGGGCGCAAAGTCGTCCACCTTCAGGCCTGCATCCAGTGCTGCCTGCACGTAGGCGATGGCGTTGGCAAAGGTGAAGGCCAGTTCCTGGACGGCGGTGGCTCCGGCCTCCCGCATGTGATAGCCGGATATGCTGATGGTGTTCCAGCGCGGCACGCTCTCGGCGCAGTACTTGAACACGTCCACCACCAGCCGCATTGAGGGGCGCGGCGGGTAGGCATAGGTGCCGCGTGCGATGTACTCCTTGAGGATGTCGTTCTGCACCGTTCCGCTGAGCTGGTCCGCCGTGAATCCCTGCCGTTTGGCGGCGGCGATGTAGAAGCAGAGCAACAGCGAAGCCGTTGCGTTGATGGTCATCGAAGTGCTTACGCGGCCCAGGGGGATGCTGTCGAACAGGGTCTCCATGTCATCGAGGCTGCAGATCGGGACGCCCACCTTGCCCACTTCCCCCTTGGCCAAAGGGTGGTCGGAATCGTAGCCGATCTGTGTCGGCAGGTCGAAAGCGACGGAGAGGCCGGTCTGGCCCTGCTCCAGCAGGTAGCGAAAGCGGCGGTTCGTGTCGGCCGCAGTCGCATAGCCGGAATACTGGCGCATGGTCCAGACACGGCCCCGGTATACGTTCGGCTGCACGCCCCGGGTGTAGGGAAACTCTCCGGGGAAGCCTATGTCTTCTGAGTAATTATGGCCCCGGTGCTCAAGGTCTTCGGGAGCGTACAGCGGCTCGATGGCGAGTCCGCTGTCGGTCTCGAAGGACTCCCGGCGTTCGGCGTAGCGCTTCACCGCCGGTTTGAGGGTTTCCTCCTGCCACTGTTCCTTGTTTCCACTGGGCATGTCGCCCTCCTCGTGTGCTACGGCCGTCCAACAAGCCTCGCAGGTCAGTGTAACCGCAAGCCAAATCCGTCTCAAGGCACAGCAAGCTCCGGCAGGTTGGTATAATGTACGATGGTATATGACGTAAAGTCGCCAACCTTCTTCACATGTGCTCACATGTAGACTTGCAGGGCGGGCGATTTAGAGAAGTGGAGGGTGACTATCGTGGTATTGGGAAATTTCGGACGCACTATCAGGGATTCCATCACAGGGACTATCAGCGGCGCCGGAGATGTACTGGAAAGCACGATCACGGCGGCCAGGGAGGTCACCGTGGGCGCCCTGGGAGGCACGAGGGTTGCAGTGACCGAGGTGCAGAGCCTGGTTGTTGATGTAATAAAGGGCACCATCCAGGCAACGGGAGGCGTCGGAGCCGAGGTGGGCAGCACGGCCAAGGGTGCGGTGGTCGGGGTCATCCGCGGTGTCGGCGAGGTCGCGACGGTGACCGTGGGCGTATGCAGCGATACCGTACGCGCCGCCATACAGGGGACCAGCGAGGTGGGCGGCGACGTAGCTACCGTGGCCCGCAGCGCTGTCGAAGGCACCCTCGAAAGCACCAAGTCGGTGGGACTCAGAGCGGAGGACACCGCCTTCAGCGTCACCCGTGGCGCCATACAGGGCACACGGGATATCGGAGGAGACTTGGGCTCCACCGCCCGGGACGCCGCCAAGGGCGCGGTAACCGGCACTGCCGAAGTCGGCGGCAACGTGCTCCAGGCCGTTGAAGACAGCACCCGGGGTCTCATCCAGGGCGCTGCGGATGTCGGCGGAGACGTCGCCTCGGTCACCCGCAACGCCGTCGAAGGCGCCATCGAGGCCACCGGGGGCGTTACCGTCAGGATGCAGGACGCCGCGTTCAGTGCCGCCAGGGGCGCGATCCACGGCTCAAGGGAGATCGGCGGCGACCTCGGCGCCACCGCCCGCGACACCATCGACGGCACCGTCATCGGAGCCAACCAGATAGGCGGCAACGTGCTCCAGGCCATCGAGGACAGCTCCCGCGGACTGGTCAAAGGCACTGCCGAAGTCGGCGGAGACGTCGCCGGCGTTGCGCGCAACGCCGTGGAACAGTCCATCGAGTCGGCCAAGAGCGTCGGCATCCGGGCCGAGGACGCGGCCTCCGCTGCGGCCAACGGCGCGGTCAGTGCGGCCGGGTCCTTCAGCGAGGCGACCACCACCGCAGTGACCAACGCGGTCGGTGGTACGGTCGGCGGAGTTGCCGTTGTGCTTCGCGCTCCCTTCCGGCCCCCGCAGAGGGGCGGCAACGCTTCCTGAAAGGCGCCCCATCGCAACTGTTACACTACAGGGGCTGCTGATTGTTCCGGGAATCGGCGGGGCGCAGCCGAACCGGGAATGCAGCGAAACTATCCCGGAGGAGGGACTCTTCAGACGGGTCTCTCCTCTTGCAATGCCGTTATGTTGACCATCCCCAGTCAAATTACAAGCATCAGGAGAAAGCTGCTCCCCATAGCCCAACAATACCGGAAGCAATTGGACCAGGCACAGCGCCTCAACTTGCCGGAGCGCTTGCGACCACTGGGCATTTGGCTGCTGGCTTTCCCGGGCATGGAACTGGCCCGCCGCACCTGGCGTGAGCTCGGCGACGACCACGCGATCGACTTGGCCGCCTCCATAGCGTACTACTCCCTTCTTTCCGTGCTCCCCATGGCCATTGTACTGGTCAGCCTGTTCAGCCTCGTCATGGAATCCGAGGCCGTCGAACTGGCTGTGTTCGACTTTTTCCATACCTACCTCCCCGGCTCGGAGGGTATCCTGGCCTCCAACGTAGAGGCTGTCGGCAACATCAGGGGCGTGCTGGGAGTCCTGAGCCTGCTCGGACTGCTGTGGACATCCACCCTTCTTTTCGGGGCAGTCACGCGGGCAGTCAACAGGGCATGGGATATCGAGCACGACCGGCCGTTCTACGTCGACAAGCCACGCCAGTTTTTCATGGCGCTCAGCGTGGCTCCGCTATTCCTGGCGTCCGTGGCTCTGACCACCGCGCTGCAGGTCCTTGGGAGTGAGGATTTGCCGGTGGTGGGCAGTCTCTCCTTCCTGGAACACAACGGGATAAACGCCCTAGCGCGGCCCATTCCGTTCCTGTTCACGCTGACCATATTCCTCATGATATACAAGTTTGCGCCCATAGCGAGCACTTCATGGCGTTACATCTGGCCCGGTGCGCTCCTTGCTGCCCTGCTGTTTGAAGCCGCCAAGAGCATCTTCGTCTTCTACCTGGAAAACTACGCCGCATACGAGAAAATCTACGGGACCCTGGGGTCGGCCATCGCCCTGATGGCCTGGGTATACATTTCCGGCCTGATAGTGGTGATCGGGGCCGAGGTGTCGTCGGAATACCAGCGCATCCGGGCAGGCGCCGTTCGGGGCCGCCCCATCGAGCCTCGCCGGAGGCTCCTGCCGCCGCCCCCTCCCTCACGGAGAAAGGACTCCGACTAGTACGCAGGGCGCTTTCCTTGCAACAGCTTCCGAAGCGCCGATATACTCGCCCCACCATTCGCCGGATAGCCCGGCCTGCCCGACGCAGGCGGCTAGTAAGGGCCTTTTAGAAACTATCTCAAAAGTCCTCCCCCTTGAGGAGGAGGGTTAGGGTGGGGGTGAAAGGGTAGTGCAGAGTCCCCGCTCAGTGCATCCAGCAAACGCGCCGTTGGTTTTGAGATAATTTCTTAGGACTTCATCCCCACCCCGGCCCTCCCCCTTAGGGGGAGGGAGAATAAAAGGCTCTGGCGGCGGAGACCATTCCCGCAGCTTCAGGTTCAACCAGACCAGCGAGCCGGAACGGCAAGGAAGAGTGCCCCAGTGACCAGCGCATCGACCGTACCCATACCGTCGTACATCGGCGCTCCAATACGGCGCAGGGAGGATGTCCGGTTCGTTACCGGGCAGGGCCGGTACCTGGACGACATTCGCCTCCCCGATATGCTGCACGCGGCCATCCTGCGCAGTCCCCACGCCCACGCGCGGGTCCGGCGCATCGATGCCTCGGCGGCGTTGGCCCTCGATGGCGTCGAGGCCGTGTTCACCTTCGCCGATATGGCTGACCTGGCCAAAACAATCCCCATGCGCGTGTTCCCACTGCCAGGGCTGGACGACTATCTCCAGACGCCCCTGTCTGCCGACGTGGTACGCCATGCGGGCGAGGCGGTCGCCGTGGTCGTCGCCCGGAGCCGGTACCTGGCCGAGGACGCCATCGACCTCGTCGATGTTGACTACGAACCTCTTCCCTCGGTGACAACCGTGTCGGAGGCCCTGTCGGACGCAGTAATAGTCCACCCGGATAACGGCAGCAACCTCGCAGGTTCCGCCGAGATAAACGTGGGCGACGTCGAGGCTGCATTTCGCGATGCCGAATACACGCGACGGGAAGAGTTTCGCACCAACCGCCACACGGCCAACCCAATGGAGACCCGCGGTCTCGTCGCCAGCTACGATACTTCCGACGGCCACATGCGGGTCTGGGGCCCCACAAAGGTCTCCCACACCAACCGGGCGATCCTCGCGCGCCACCTCGAGATAGAGGAGGAGCGCATCCACTTCATCGAGCCCGACGTGGGCGGCGGGTTCGGCGTGCGCGGCGAGTTCTACGCCGAGGACTTCCTCATCCCCTTCGCGTCCTTCCGGCTGGGCCGTCCCGTGAAGTGGGTGGAGGACCGGGTGGAACACCTGGCCTCGGCCAACCACTCCCGCGAGGTGCTCTGCCAAGTGGAGATTGCCGCCCGCAACGACGGCGCCCTGCTGGGACTGCGAACCACGGTATACGGCGACATGGGCGCCTACGTCCGCACCCACGGCAGCGTCGTACCGGCCCTGACCGCGGTGATGATGACCGGGCCATACCGGATTCCCAACTTCCGCGCCTCGGTCAACTGCGTGATGACCAACAAGATGGGGGCGGGCACCTACCGCGCTCCCGGTTTCTTCGAGGGCACCTTCATCCGGGAGCGGCTGCTGGACCTGGTGGCGGAAGACCTGGGACTAGACCCGGCCGAACTCCGGCGGCGCAACCTGATCTCAGCCAGTGAGATGCCCTACGACGCCGGGCCAACCCGCTTGGACGGACGGAACACGGTCTACGACAGCGGAGACTACCCCAGCACCTTCGACCGCACATTGCAGGAGATTGGATACTCGGAACTGGCCGCCCGGAAGGGGCCGGACGAGCAGGGCCGCTATCACGGCGTCGGCATCGCGTCATACGTCGAGCCCACGGGATTCGGCCCCTTCGAGGGCGCGCGGGTGCTGGTTACGTCCGAAGGCACCGTCGAGGTGTACCTCGGCACCACCACCATGGGACAGGGCCACGAAACGGTGATGGCCCAGATCTGCGCCGACTCGTTGAGCGTCCCCTTCGACGACGTGCGCATCTTTCACGGCAGCACCGACTACATCCCGGCCAGCATCGGCACTTTCGGCAGCCGCGCTTCGGTGATGGCCGGCAGCGCCATTCACCTGTCCTGCCAGACCCTCCGGGCGCGGATATTGTCCCTGTCCGCCAGCTACCTCGACACCGTGCCCGAGGCCCTCGACCTGCAACACGGCGTGGTGGTGCTGAAAGACGACCCGGGCAGCGGCCGCGACCTGACGCTGCGGCAGGTGGCGGAACTGGCGGAGACGCAGCGGCGCTTCGACGACCCTTCGACAGGCTCAGGGAATACGGCGCTGGACGCCACGGAGTACTTCCGCATCGAGGAGTGGACCTACTCCTACGGCAGCCACGCGGCGCACATCGCCGTCGACCCGGAAACCGGCAAGCTGGAGGTGCTGCGCTACGTGGTGGTCGAGGACGTGGGCCGGTGCATCAACCCCATGACCATGCACGGCCAGTCGGTGGGCGGCGCAGCCCAGGGGATCGGCGGAACGCTGCTGGAGGAACTGGTCTACGACGACACCGGCCAGTTGCTCTCCGGCACGCTCATGGACTACCTGCTGCCGACCAGCACCGACATCCCCAACATCGAGACGGTGATAACCGAGGAAGCGCCGTCGCCGCTGAACCCCCTGGGCGTCAAGGGCGCCGGCGAGGGAGCCATCCTAGCCACCGGCGCGGCGCTGGGCAACGCCGTCGCCCACGCACTATCCTCCTTCGGCGTCCGGGTGAACAGCCTGCCCCTCAGCCCCGAAAACATCCGCCGCTGGATCCGCGAAGCCCAGGACCAAGAGAAATAGTCGTCTCCAGCGGCTCACCCCCACCCTAACCCTCCCCCTCAAGGGGGAGGGGACTTTTGAGACAGTTTCTATAATGCCCTGATCGCCACACACCTTCCCGGTTCAGCCAAGCACGGCTATCGCCTCGATCTCCACGTCCAGGCCGGGTTCGGCCAGCGCGCTGATCTCGATCAGGGAGTTGGCCGGATACTTCCCTTCGAAGTACCGGGCAAATATCTCGGTCTGTTGTTCCGGGTTGCTCGTCCAGTCGGCGATGCTGGTGACGAAGCAGGTGATCTTTGCGATGTCGCCGGGCGTGCCCCCCTCGGCCCTGACCACTCCCACGACCCGCTTGAGAGTCTCGTCCAGTTGCTCCATCAGCGACTTTCCCTGGGCATCCGACCCCCGGGCCGTACAGCCGGAGACGAAGAGCATGTTGCCGGCCCTGGTCCCGCGGCTGTAGGTGGGGCCAGCCGGCGCTATGTCGGGGTATTCCTTTCGTTCTACTGGCATCGTCTTTCTCTCCTCGTTAAAGTCCTCTTGCCGGGCTACTGACATCAACCTGAAACGCCCGATGCGGTGTATTGGGTAAATTCCCAACCTGTCTTGACCCTGAAGTGCCGGCAGGATTCAGATCACGCGGCGCCCTTCAGGCGTAGAGTTGGCGTATAGGCAGGCCCGCAACCTATAATAACCCCGATTCCAGTTGAACAGCGTCCCCGCTTCGGGGCGGTTTTGCGTTTGTAATGGGCGAGTCTCACCTCGAAAGCCATCTATTCGTCGACCTTGTGACCGTCGTCATCGCCGCCTTCCTTGGCGGCGTGGCGGCCCGGGCCCTGCGCGCGCCACCAGTCCTGGGCTACCTGGCCATGGGCATGATCATCGGCCCCTACGTGGCCGGACGCACGGGGGACGAGTGGCTGCACTTCGCCACCGTGGCCGACGTCGACACCGTGCATACCCTCGCCGAGATCGGCGTGGTGCTGCTCGTGTTCGCCATCGGCATCGAGATTTCCTTCCGGGAGTTGGTCAGCCTCGGCAAGGTGATAGTCGTTGGCGGCCTTCTCCAGATTGCCGTCACCGCCGCCCTGCTGACGCCCTTCGGCCTCCTTCTCGGTTTCGATATGACGACGGCGATTATCCTGGGCATGGTGGGCGCACTGAGCAGCACCATGGTGGTGCTCAAGACGCTGACGGACCGCGGGGAGATTCACAGCCTTCACGGCAGGCTGTTGACGGGGTTCCTGCTGATGCAGGACCTCGTATTCATCCTGATGATCGCAATGCTGCCCGTCTTTGGCGGCGCCGGCAGCGGGACCGAGGTGCTGACCGAGATAGGGATCGGCGTCCTGAAGACTGTGGTGGTCATCGGCGGCGTGGCGATCCTGGGCATCAAGGTCATGCCCTACGTGATGAGCCGGATCACTGTACTGGGTTCACGGGAAGTCTTCGTCCTGATGGTGGTGGCGCTGGTGTTCGCCATCTCCGGTTTGACCAGCTTCGTCGGCCTGTCCGCCGCCCTCGGCGCGTTCGTGGCCGGGCTGCTGCTCAGCGAGTCCGACATCGGCCACTGGGCACTTGCCGAGGTAGCTCCCCTGCGGGATGTATTCGCCGCCCTGTTCTTCGCGTCGCTGGGGATGCTGACCGACCCGGTGTTCATCGTGGACAACTACGGTCTCGTGCTGGCGGTTATCGGGTCGGCGGTGGCGATCAAGTTCATCGTGACCGCCATCATAGTGCGCGTCTCGGGATACCTGCCCAGCACGGCATTGCTGACGGGAATTGGCCTGGGCCAGATAGGCGAGTTCAGCTTCATTCTCGTGGCGGGAGCGCTGGCCGTCGGCGTGGTTGAGCAGTCCTTCCATTCCCTGATCGTGGTGTCGGCGGTCCTGACGATGGCCGCCGGGCCGCCCACAATAATAGGAGGCACCAAGCTGGTTACGATACTGAGCCAGCGGTTCCGGGTGCTGCGCCCCTACCGGATCGGAGATTCCCACGGCGAGGAGCGCCCCCGGCAGATGTTCGGCCACGTCGTGATTTGCGGGCTCGGAAGGGTCGGCTCCCTGGTCGCCCAGGAACTGCGGGAACATGACGTTCCCTTCACCGTGGTTGACCTGGACCCGCGCACCCTGGACGAGTGGAGGGCCGCTGGCTATCAGACCGTTCTGGGCTCCTCCGACCGGGAGGAGGTGCTCCGGGCGGCAAGGGTGCCCCAGGCAGGAATGCTGGTGGTGACAACCGGAGATCCCGTGTCGGTAGAGATGACCTCCTACCGCGCCCTGCAACTCCAGCCCGAACTGGACATAGTGGCCCGGGTGCGAGCCCGCTCGGAAGGCGAGGACCTGCAGCGGATGGGCGTAACCGAGGTCGTCTGGCCGGAGATGGAGGCCGGGCTGGAAATCGTCCGCCACTCCCTCTCCCGATACCAGACTCCCGAGTACGAGGTCGACCGGGTCATCTATCAGTTGCGCGAACGGCTGAGCTTCATCGTACCCGACGGTTCCCGGCAGGCGGCAGGGCGCGGCGCCGACGGAGACGGGTCTGGGCCGGACGGCAGCGGTCCTTACGGAGACGGAGCCTCTCCACAGGAACCCATGTCCAGCCGGGGAGAAAACAACGCGAGAACGACGCGCCCCGGAGCCAGACGCCTGAGGGACTGAGCCTACGAGGAACAAAGCTGGCAGTAAGTTCGGGGCAGGGATATAATTGATATCTGAAGACTAACGGCCAATCCTCGCAAACGCGCGGGTGTAGCTCAATGGTAGAGCTCTAGCCTTCCAAGCTAGCTACGTGGGTTCGATTCCCATCACCCGCTCCACGAAAAATTGACGGGCCCCGCCGGGATTTCGGCAGGGCCTGTTTTCGTTCGACTTCAGGGTACGCGGTTAACCGGCAGAGGTTCAGGCGGAAGCCGCCAGCAGGTCGCGCGCCGCTTGGCGCACCGCCGGAGCATCCAGCACCGCCTCCAGCAACCCTTCATCGTTGGGCTGGAAGACCTCCGGCTGGTAGAAGCTCTCAGCCAGTTGCCGCACCGTGTCCTCGCGGCGCTCCGCTGGAACTGCCACGGGGTCTTCTTCGTCATCCAGCAGCATTCCGATCTCCGCTACTATGATCTCCTTCTCCACGTGGCCCCGTTGAATCTCCGATATCTTGCCCAGGTGCCTGCCCAGATAGCAGCCCCCGAACTGCATGATCTCGCTGTTGCTGCCCTCGAAGTCGCCGATGCGCTGGTACTTGGGGTCCAGCTCCCATTCCGTCATGTAGTCCCGGACTTCCTCGTCCTCCGCGTTCGGGTTCTCCAGGTCAAAGACGAGGATGACCCGGTACATGAAGAACTCGGCAGGCTCCACCTTGATGAACATGACTGCGCTCCCTCGTGGGTAGGATGGGGTACCGTCATTGGGACCACTTAGTAACTATCTCAAAAGCCCCCTACCCCTCAGGGGGAAGGTTAGGGTGTGGGTGAAACAGTTGCGGAGAGAACGCCGGGACAAGCAGCCCGCCTGTTTTGAGATAGTTTCTTAAGTTACGGCTCTTTCTATCGTTTCTGCCACCCAGGCATTCAGGCTCTTTCCCTCTGCTTTGGCAGCTGCAACAGCCGCGCGGTGCAGTTTTGAACTCACTTTCAAGGGAATGCGGCCGGAGAAAGGCTTATCCGGGTCCCGTCCTCTTTCGGCACACACTGCCAGGTAGTCGTCTATCGAGAAATGGAACTCCCGCTCCAGTTGATCAACCGAAGTTGCCTCGAAAACTATTACGTCGCGGGTATCCACGACTTCACCGTGAAGAACTCCGGCATCGTAATCGAACTGGACAGCGGCCCGATAACCCTTGTATTCCATCATGGCTCAATTCCTGCTCCCCTGAGAAATCTTCGCAAGGATTCAACTAGGCGCTTCCTCGCTTCTCTTTGTGGATGTGGTCTGTGGATATGGGTTCCGACTCCGTTCAATTCGACGTATATCCGTGAACCGGAACGCTCCTCAATTCGCGCTCCACACGCCAGCAGCAAAGACTCAATGTCATCCCACTGTATTCCCGCCCGCGTGGGATGTTGAAAGACCGCTTCCAGAGTTCTCCGATGTCTTCGCCTCAACTGCATGAGACTTTAGGGATCATTGCCCATAGACACCTGCCTCACCGCCCAGCGGCCCGCAGCACGCGATCGACGTGCTCCGGGTTCTGCGGGAATGTGCCGTCGTCCACAGCGCGCATGGCCTCGATCACCGCGTCGTTGAACGGCGTCGGAATCCCCACCTCCCGCCCCTTGGCGGCAATCAGGCCGTTCATGAAGTCGATCTCGGAGCGGCGTCCTTTGTACACGTCCTGGGCCATCGAGGCCAGCCAGTTGACGCGGCCGCCCCGGGCCGCCAGGAAAGCGTCCAGTTCCTCGTAGACATCACCCTTGTCGGCGTCGGCCCAGGTCTGGGCCGTCAGACCGTTGATGTCGACCACGTTCAGGCCCATGGCCAGGCCCACTTGCGCCCCTTCCTTGCACAGGTGAATGCGTATCAGGCGGCAGCGGGAGTCTTCGGCCATTTCCTGCGACCCCAGGCCGGAGGCGGCGGAAATGCCGTTGCCCATGCCGTTCTGGCACAGCTTGGCCCACCAAACTGGATAAAATCAAGAACCTTTCGGATCAGGTTCGCAGTGGCAGGGTAATCGGCTCTTAACCCGCTCATTTGATTGAGTGGCCAAGCCCCCGCTATTTCAGCGGGGGTTTGGCATTTTGGAAGTGCGGAGGGCGACTCTATGTTTCAATGCCAATGCCCGATACACTGCTTTACCAAACCCGATTCCCCAAATCACTGGAACCTCATCCGCTCCGGCGTGTCCCTGCGTTCCGTCGTGCCACCCAATACTATGTGGACCTGCCCTTCAGACTGCTCATAGCGGACGTTGGAGTTGAACAATGCGTCAGGGGATTCGTCAAAGGGATAGCTCGTGAACCCCCAGGTTGCCGGCACTCCATCACCCATGGGCCTTCTCACGCTAACGTGCCAGCGAGGGAGGTCTATAGGTCTGACCGGTCCGATTCCGTAGAAGTCAATGGTTGCCGAAGAATGCGGTTCCATCAACGCCGTGCCGCCCGACAGGGGAAACTTCAGGGAGCCTACCCAGGTGGTCTCGTCATTGCTCAAATCGGTTATCCAGAGTCCGAACCATTCCCCGTCATCCTCTAAACTGTCGGGGGCTATGCGCACACGGTAGTCTCCCGGTCCCCAATCATAGGAACGGCGCACGCCGATAAAGTCCCCCTGATGTCCTGACGACTGAGTCCATCCATCATCCTTCGGAAACCTGGCATTCGCCAGGTCTCTCGTTCCCCACCTGGAGAAGATCAGTCCTTTTCCCTTTGAGTTAACGTCGGTCTGTAGGCCGAAGTAGAACCCTACCCCTGAGATGGAGTTCTGCATCAACACCAAGTAATAACCGTGCTGGTCGGACCAGTCTCCCACATCGTTGTGGATGGTTATGTCCGTTACCACTTCCCTGAAGCCGCCTTGCCCTGATTCCCAACGCCAGTCCATGTACGATGGAGCCACGGGAGGCGATATTGGACTGTAGAGATCTGGCCTGTTCCGGTCAGCATCGGCAGTTTTTACTGGCATCAGAGCGGGGTATTGGTTCGAGTCGCCAAAATCCCACCGCTCCGCGTTCCAATTGGCGTATATACCGGAGGCACTGGTCGGCGCCTTAAGTTCCAGAGTAGTCTTGCCCTCGCCGCCAGCGCTGTCAGATCTCCCGGACGTTTGGGTGTTCCAGTAACTGTCGCGGATTTCGCCGCCTGTCCTATCCCCGACCAAGCCACCGCCATCGCCAAGTAAAGACGATACTTCGCCGATGGCATAACAGTTGACGATGGTGGTGTACCAGCTTTGTCCTACCAAGCCTCCCGTCCCTCTGCCCACACCGGACACGTTACCGGTGGCATAGCTGGCGATGATTGTGCTACCTCCATTGCTGCCTCCGGCGAGGCCACCAGTTTCATCGCCTTGAGCAGTCACGTCTCCTGTTGCGTAACTCATGTTGATTAGGGCGCCTGGAGCATTCTGCCCGACCAGACCGCCGGTATAGTACTGCCGCCCGAGCACACTGACCTCAGCATAGCTGGCGCTCAATTTGCCAACGTTTACCCCCACCAACCCCCCTACATCGTGAATTCCGAACACTTCTCCAACAGCATAGCTGTTGCTAACTTCACCTTGGTTCAGCCCAACCAAACTGCCAGTCCCGGAGGAATTGCTGAAGGAAGCGTTAGAGATTTCAACCGAAGTCAGTCCGATACGCTTGATATTACTCTGGATCCCGGTCATCCCGAACAATCCTACATAGGAAAGATCCCCATTGATGTACAAGTTGGCAATTGTATTCCCGTTGCCGTCAAAGGTAGCAGTGAACTTATGGTCTCCGTCTCCAACGGGAACCCATCCTGAGCCGTCGTTCCAGTACGTGTCGCCATCATCGGCTTTGCCGTTGCCGTTGGTGTCAAAGTCCAGGTTGGCGGTTAGTTCGTAGCCGGTGCAGCCTAACGAAGGGCAGCCCATGCCGGCAAGGGCGTTAGGGAACGCACTGGCATGATCGGGGTTGTCGGCCTCGCCGTCGCCGTCTAGATCATATCGCATGGAGTCCAACTGCTCCAGGTTGGATATTTCGATTAACCCGTCATCATCGGTGTCGTAGTCGACTGTACTTGTAAGCGTCGGCGCGGCTGTCCGCTCGGAGAGCAATTCGCGTATTCTCCAGTTGGGGAAGGTATAGAAGCCCTCTTCGTTGGACAGCCCAACGTTTACGCCCCATACCTTGCCCTGTTCTGAGAGGAGTGGCCCACCGAAATAGGCGGAAGTCAGGGGCGCGTCATGGATGAACCACTCCTCTTCGAGGGATATCACTCTGCCCGCTGTCGCCATCGCACAGGGAACCGTGGCGCATCCGTCGGCGGAGCTCTGTGGGAACTCAGGATAGCTGACCGCTACTACTGACTCTCCCTGCGGCGGACGGATGGAAGTCTCCACTTCTAGGGCGGTGAAATCTTCATCACAGCAGATCGACAGTACTACGACGTATCGGTCGGAGTCGTATCCCACCACGGTCGCCCGGTAAACGTTGGCCTTCCCTACCCGAACTTCGATGGAACTCGCAATTTCGTCGTCGAATTCAACAAATGGGTAATAGGTGACTACAAAGGCTCTACTCCCGTATGTCTCAAAGATAAAGCCACTGCCTTCACGGAGGTAGCGTTTTTCGGTTTGGTAAGCCGTCAACTCTACCAAACCTTCTTCCGTATGCCTCGCCAGGTTTGCGAGGAGTGCCTGGGATACCTGTGAAGCGGCGGGTTCTCTTTCTTCATCAATGGCCTGCCCTTCTTGCTGGGCTTGCGAAGACGGTTCCAAGTCTGAGGGACCAATGATTTTCACTGATTGAATGACTACTGGATTCACTGGGGCGGATCCCTCGCCTTCTGGCTGAGTGGGAGCGGTTGCAATCGCGTCGATGGTCTCCAGCCCGGACACGGTCTGGCCGAATATGGTGTAGTTCGGCGGCAGCGGGTAATCCGTGTGCATTATGAAGAACTGGCTGCCGTTGGTGTTGGGGCCGGCGTTGGCCATCGCCATCACGCCACGTGAGTAAGGACGCTGAACCTGCTCGTCCGCGAACTGGTAGCCGGGACCGCCGGCGCCCGTGCCGGTGGGGTCGCCACCCTGGATCATGAATCCTTCAATGGTGCGGTGGAAAATCACGTTGTCGTAGAATCCCTGACGCGCTAGGAAGACAAAGTTGTTAACGGTGTTGGGCGCTTCCCCGGCCAGGAGTTCCACGGCGATCGACCCTGCCGAGGTATTCAGTACGGCAGTGTAGGATGATGCCGGATCAATGGTCATCGGGGGCGGCGACGACCACTGTTTGATGGAATGACCCTGGTCATCCCTGGCGTCACCGTGGTCGTCCTCTATCTCCTTGACCGAGAGGCTGTAGGAGCCGACGTCGTAGCCCGATACCGCGATATAGCAGGAGCTAGCGCCCGTGGCCTGCCATTTCAGGCGGGTGCCAAACCCGGTTGTGGAGGAGACGTATGGGCCGCACAGTTCGCCATCGGCGTCGTACAGTTCCAGCTCGGAGTTCTCCGGCGTGTCCAGAACCGTCTCAATCCAGTACAACGCGCCCTCAGCGGCCTGAAGGCGGAAGTAGTCAACATCCCCTGAATAGTCGACCCTGCCGTCCACGTCCTGCCCAGGCCTCACGAAGGTGGCTTGCATGATGGTGTTGGCGTGATCGTCCTTTACATCCGACACTGTTACCGAGAAGGCGTAGTCACTTTCCTCATAGCCACTCACTCCGACCCAGTAATCGCCGCTTTCGGGGGCCTGCCAGTAAAGGTGAGCGGCCAGATCGGCCCCGTGGTCATCGACGGAAACCAGCAGTTCATAGCGGGAATCGAATACCTCCAGCATCGGATGATGCAGCGAGCCCAAGGTGGTTTCTATCAGGTAGACCTGCCCTTCGCTGGCGGAGAACACGAAAAGGTCCCAATCGTGTTCATGGTCCAGTACAGCGGGCACGGCTTCGCCTATCTTGACCGGCGTGGCGTTCATGGCGTTCATAAAGTCTTCGAGAATGCCTGAGGGAGTGGAATCCGAGCCGAACACATCAGGAGCGCATTCGGCCAAGGCGGCAAGAAACTCCCACATGGCTCTGACATCCATTTCTTGTCCAATCGGCGACTCCATTAACTTCGAAAGCGGAGCAATGCCAATCTCGACGCATTCCCTTTCCGTCACGGTGAGCGCGTCGAAAACCTCGCCGAAGGTGATATCGCCACCGGTCACTCCGACCGGGGCTGCATCCGACGATGGGGTCGGCACAATAGGGGTAACCGTTGCCGCAGGAATGGTTGGCCTGATCACAATCGTCGGCAAGGGAGTAGGCGCCGCAGTGCCCCTGGGAGGTAGTGCAGGAGTCGCCGTGTCTGTGGGCGCAGCAGCCGGCGTAGGCGACGGTTGGGGGCTCCGATCGTTCGCACAGGCACCAACCAACACCAGGCTACAGGCTAGCAGGCTGACCAAAAAGAGGGAACTAAAGGGGCTGTGACGGCTGAAACCGGCCATGAATGAACCTCGAGAAGATGCCGGGTCATCCGGAAATCTGGTGTTCGTTGCGGACCGGAACCGGAGGTTCCCTCATGCGCTGACTCAGAGAAACCTATTAGCTTCGGCAACTACTGAAACGTATTTACCTCTCACAGTCACAATTGGCCGGGACCGGGCGTATGACAAGACGCTTCAGAGGGCCAAAGGATCCCGGTCCGGGCACCCAGGGTCAGGAACCCTGGCGGCCTAGCCGCTCTTCCAACTCCCTGACGCGTGCTTCGGCATTGTCGGCGCGGAGCTGTTCTGCGGTGGCGCGAGCGTCGGCATTGTTGGCACGGGTTTCAGCAGCAACGCGGGCGGTAAGTTCAGCGTCGGCGCGGGCGCGTTCGCTCTCGAAGGTGGCGATGGGCCGGCCCGTGGCCGGATCGTGGAAGGCCAGTTCACCCCGCTCCCACAGCAAGAACAGTCCCAGCGCGGGGCTGTAGCCCTGCAACACGCCGCCGGGTACTTCCTCGATCTCTATGGCGACATACTCGCCGTCCACCAGCCGGTCTCCCGAAAGCCTGGACCCGTGCCACTCCCCGGTAGGGGTGTGGTCGAAGCGCCAGTACTCCAGGATGCCCAACCTCTCGTAGAACTCCCGCTTCTCGCCCACGTCCATGTGGCCCGTGCCCTCCGACACGATCTCCAGCACCCAGTCCGGTGGCTTGCCCTGTTCGGCAATCACGTACCCGTTGGTCTCCCGGTAAGCCGCCGGGTCCACGCCGAAGGCCACCAGCAGGTCGGGATGGCGAATGTCGCCGCCCCGCCTGGCGGTGACGTATTTCTCGCCGGACACGATGGTGGTTTCGGTATTGCCCAGGAACTGCTTCAGGTGGTGGTGCAGGCCGGTTTCGCTGAGATGCTCGGCGGAGGTCATGTCGTCAGGCTCGCGTTCGGGCGGGTCCGGCAACCGGAAGCGGCCCCTGGCTTTGGATTTCCTGGTTGTGGTGTTGGAGGTGGTCATTTCGCACCTAGCCGATTGGCGGTTACGACAGCCCCGTATCAAAGAGCTGCCGGGCTGACGCCGCCGCGCTTTAGATCCCCTGGAAGGCCCCCTTGTGTGCTGCACATTCTACACCACCGGGCAATCCCCGGACAGCAGGGCAAGAGAACGTTGCCCGAGAGAACGGCGACCGTCGCCTTCCCCTACGGCGGCGATGACACTTGCCCGGTGACCGCAGGGCCTGCCGTCTGCTACGCTCGATACGTGAGCGTTTCCGACCGGGAACTGCTGCGCCTCCTGAGCCGGCTGCCCTTCGCGGACACGGCGGAACCGGCGATGCTCCTGGGGGAGATCCGCGTTGCCGTCCACCGGGGGCTGGCCTGTCTGATGGACTACGGATCGCTGCGGGGCCAGCCACGGCACGGCCCGCCTGCCGTCGAGCCGGCGGTACTCCCTGACGCCGAACACCGGGTTCCCGGGGAGGATGAAGGGAAGCGGGGGCCAGGGTCCCACCGCTGCTCCAGTCATACCGTACCGGCGACGCGCAATCCCCGAATTAGGCAAGCCCGAATGTCGAGGAGATTTCGCTACTCGGGATTTGACCCGGCACCGATTGAAGGCGGTTGACTCCATGAACGATTAGGTTGCGGTATTCTAGCCTTTCGAGGTGGCGTCCTGCGCCTAACGGGCGAGCTTCCAACCATTTTACGACCTCGTTGAGCGTGACCGGACCGCCATGCCCGTCAAGAATCGGTACAAAGTTAAGACCGCTGTAACCAAACCATCCCCTCACTCTCAGGAAGAGATGTTCCACCTGGGCCCTCACCGACGCCTGCGCCTTTTCCGCCTACGCCGCATCACCCTCAGGGTCCAGTTCCCGACGCTTGCCAGGACGCATCGCCACCAGCCACTGGACCTCCAACTCCCGATTCTCTTTCCGCTTGCCCAGAGGTCACGTCAATGGGTGGGTATACGGGTATAGTCGGTCTTCGGTTGAGTCAAGACGGTGGGTGGCGGACGGAAACTATGCTACCGAGGCGTGGCCCGCCAGTGGATGCGGATGCAGTTGGCGGTGGCCGGGTATACCCTGGTGCGTCTGGACAAGTTGGTGCAGATGGTGGCCGCGGTGTAAGCTGCGGCAATCGTGCGCCTGGAGCCTGAACGGGACGGCCAGAGGTGCAGGATCGGGGCAACCACAAGTGCCAGAAAACCCTGCCGAAGTGTCAGATAGGCCAAGCACACACCCCACAGGGAAGAATTGATTCAACTCGTGGAATCGATTGCCCCAATTTCAACATCCTGCTATGGGTACGTCTTTGTGTGGGATGGTGATCAGCCAACGCTGGAATGCCGCGTCCGTAGGAGCGCAGATTCCGGCGTTTTCGCCGAAGTCGAATCCCCGAAGTTCGGTCAGTTGTGTAAGGCTCGACGGGAATGAGCCGGTCAACTGGTTGCGTTGGAGATCCAGCCATTCCAGGTTAACGAGGTTGCCCAGTTCCGGCGGTATCTCCCCGCTCAGCTCGTTCCTGCCGAGAGACAGCTGTGTGAGGTTGGCAAGGTTGCCCAACTCGGCGGGAATCGCACCCTTCAACTGGTTACCGCTGAGATCCAGCCATTCCAGGTTAACGAGGCTGCCCAGTTCCGGCTGTATCTCCCCGCGAAACTGGTTTTCGCTAAGGTATAGTTCCTGTAGGTTGGAGAGGCTGCCCAACTCAGCGGGAATCGCGCCGCTCAACTCGTTACTGCTGAGGTACAGCAGTTCCAAGTTAACGAGGTTGCCCAGTTCCGGCGGTATCTCCCCGCGTAACTGGTTGTCGCTAAGGAATAGTTCCTGTAGGTTAACGAGGCTGCCCAGTTCCGGCGGTATCTCCCCGCTAAACAGGTTTTCGCTAAGGAATAGTCTCCGTAGGTTGGAAAGGTTGCCCAGTTCCGACGGTATCTCCCCGCGAAATTGGTTGTGGCTAAGGTATAGTGCCTGCAGGTTGGAGAGGCTGCCCAGTTCCGGCGGTATCTCCCCGCTAAACAGGTTTTCGGAGAGCCACAGCTCCCTCAGGTCGGTGAAGTTGCCTAGCTCAGCGGGAATCGGGCCACTCAATTTGTTGTCGGCGACACAAAACTCCCTCAAATTGGAGAGGGTCCACACGGAAGGCGGTATCGGTCCCGTTAACTGGTTGCCGCAGAGCCGCAACCCCGTTAGGTTGGAGAGGCTGCCAAGAGATGGCGGTATTGGTCCTGTCAACTGGTTGTAGGAGAGCCACAGATTCCTCAGGTTGGGGAGACTACCCAGTTCGTGTGGAATCCCGCTGCTCAATTCGTTCCCTTCGAGGTTTAGACTTTCCAAATTGGCGAGGCTGCCCAAAGATGATGGTATCGGTCCTTTCAACTGATTGTAGGAGAGCTGTAGCACTCTCAGGTCGGTGAGGCTGCCCAGCTCCTGCGGTATCTCACCGTTCAACTCGTTCCCTGGGAGATTTAATGATTCCACATGTCCAGAACTGTTAGTAGAAACGTGGGCCCATTCGTCCAATGGCGCGTCGGTCAGCCAGTTTGTGTTGTCCCGCCAGTTTGGACCGTCCGTGGCGTGGAAGAGGGACTCTAGGGCGGTGCGGTCGTGCGACTCTGTCAAAGTGCGGTCGTGCGACTCTGTCAAAGTTGGTGGGAAACAACCATCCGTTTCAATGTCATGTAGGTCTCCGAACTCGATCGGAAGCTGTCCGGTCAGTAGGTTGCCACATAAGGTTAGCTTTTCGATTCTGTCTAGGTTGCCCAGCTCTGGCGGTATCTCACCGCTCAGTTCGTTCCTGCTAAGAGACAGCTGTGTGAGGTTAGCAAGGTTGCCCAACTCAGCGGGAATCGCGCCGCTCAACTCGTTACCGCTGAGGTACAGCCATATCAGGTTGGAGAGGTTGCCCAGTTCAGCGGGAACCGCGCCGCTCAGTTTGTTGTCGTCGAGGTATAAAATCTGCAGGTTAGTGAGGTTGCCCAACCGCGGCGGTATCTCACGGCTCAATTGGTTGTCTCTAAGGGTCAACGCACTTAGGTAGGAGAGGCTGCCCAGCTCAGCAGGAATCACGCCACTCAACTTGTTGTCATTGAGGTTTAGTGTATGCAGGTAAGTGATGTTGCCCAAGGAGGGCGGTATCGGTCCCGTCAACTGGTTGTCATGGAGATCCAGCCACTCCAGATTAGCGAGGTCACCCAGGGAGGGCGGTATCCGTCCTGTCAACTGGTTGTGGGAGAGCAGCAGATCCCTCAGATTGGGGAGACTGCCCAGTTCGTGTGGAATCCCGTTGCTCAATTCGTTCCACGTGAGGTTTAGACTTTCCAAATTGGCGAGCGTGCCCAAGGATGATGGTATCGGTCCCGCCAACTGGTTGCCGCCGAGATCCAGCCGTTCCAGATTGGCAAGGTCGCCCAGGGAGGGCGGTATCGGTCCCGCCAACTGGTTGCCGCCGAGATCCAGCCGTTCCAGATTGGCAAGGTCGCCCAGGGAGGGTGGTATCGGTCCCGCCAACTGGTTGCCGCCGAGATCCAGCCGTTCCAGATTGGCAAGGTCGCCCAGGGAGGGTGGTATCGGTCCCGCCAACTGGTTGCCGCCGAGATCCAGCCATTCCAGATTGGCAAGGTCGCCCAGGGAGGGTGGTATCGGTCCCGCCAACTGGTTGCCGCCGAGATCCAGCCATTCCAGATTGGCAAGGTCGCCCAGGGAGGGTGGTATCGGTCCCGCCAACTGATTTTCAGAGAGGTGCAAAGACATCACACGGCCTGTACTGTCAGTTGCGACAAGGGACCATTTGTCCAATGGCGCTCCGGTCAGCCAATTGGCCTTGTTCTCCCAGTTTTGTCCGTCCGTGGCTTTGAAAAGGGCGATTAAGGCTTCCCTTTCCGTATCGGATGGGGTTGCGGTTGTCGCCTGAGAGGCGGTTGGCCTTGGACTCAGGTATTGAGTGGGCGATGCCATTCCCTGAGTTTCAGGGCCGTTGCTGCAAGCTGTGAGAGAAAAAACGCCCAAGGCCGCCACGACAACAATTAGCGCGGGCAAATGAAACACGGAGCCTAGGCGTAACATGAGATGCCTAACTGCTGCGATTGTCGAAAGTGGTGTTAGCCGCAACTGCCGGGCTTGTCTCCTGCTCCCGGACGGCATCAGCAAATATCACCGATAAGAGGCAGGTTCGGGCTTGCGTCTACCCAGAAAGCGGGGGCTGAAAGTCTTTTGGAGTAGGTCTCGGCCGGTATCATCACCGCGGCCTCCTATCCCTCGCGGCCCAGTTGTTCTTCCAACTCCCGGATGCGCTCCTCGGCGGCGTCGGCGCGGCTCCGCTCCGCCTCGCGTTCGGCCTCGGCGGTGGCGGCGCGGGTTTGTTCTGCGGCCCTGGCTTTCCGCTCGGCGTTGCGTTCCGCTTCGGCGCGGTCGGCCCGGACGCGTTCACTATCAAAGGTAGCGATGGGCCGGCCCGTGGCCGGGTCGTGGAAGGCCAACTCGCCCCGTTCCCACCGCAGGTGCAGGTTCAGCGCGGGACTGTAGCCCTGCAACACGCCGTCGGGCAGTTCCGCGATGTCCACTGGCTCATACCGGCCATCTACCAGCAGGTCCCCGGCCAGCCGGGCCCCGTGCCACCGGCCATCAGGGGTGTGGTCAAACCGCCAGTACTCCGGTATCCCCAACGCTGCGTAATCCAAGCGCTTTTGCCCGGTATCAATACGCCTGGTTCGGTAGGACGCTATCTCCAGCACGAAGTCCGGAGGCTTGTCCTGTTCCGATACCACGTACCCGTTGCTGGCCCGGTACGCCTCCGGGTCCACGCCGAAGGCCACCAGCAGGTCGGGGTAGTGGCTGCCCGCCATGTTGCGGGTGGGCCGGGCCACCAGGTAGTGCTCACCGGACACTATGATGTTCTGAGCCTCGCCGGGCCGCTGGGCGATCAGGTGCTGCTTCAGGTGGTGAACGTTGCCGTTCTCGGCGAGGCGGTCGAAGCTGGTCATGTCGTCGGGCTCGCGTTCGGGCGGGTCCGGCAAACGGAAGCGGCCCTTGACTTTGGAAATCCTGGCTGTGGTGTCGGAGGTGGTCATTTCACGCCTGATTGGCGATGGCGCAGGAAGCCCACGCCACCGCGCTTTCCGCCTCGAGATGGAGGCACTATTCTACAAGTGGGATTCTACGCCGCCGGCTGTCCGGGCGCAAGCGAAACCACGCGCAAGACAGGGCCGGAACGGGCGCTTGCGCGGCAATCGGAGCGGGGCTCGTTGCGGTCTCCGCGTTCCGGGGCAAGTCGGCATCGCTTCCTCCACCGGAATCACGGAAGAAATAATAAGGATGGGCGGGTATGATGAGAAGAACCGGCGGCCCCGTGGAGAATTGCCAGGGGGCCGCCGCCCCGATGCCCGGTAGAGGGGATGATGCCGTCCGCGCGGTCGCCGCGCTACCGGCCCTCCGGCTCACTGCGCTTCAGCATAACCGAGCACCCCCGCTCGTCCACCAGGTGGTTGACGAACACCCGCCCCCGGACGTCGTACCCGGTGGTGTAGGCAAACTCGACCTCGGCGCCCCAGGGCGCCCGCCCGCCGGTGCGGATCGTCCCGTCGCCGGGCTTGCCAGCACGTGGCCCGCCGACGCCCTTCACCACCACGCCCTGGCGGCCGTCCTTCTTCCAACCAATCACCTTCAGCTCCACCGGCATCACCAGTTCCTTCGGCGACGGGGCGAACAGGACCTGGTGCAGCCGCCCCAGCACGTCGCCCGACGGCTTGCGGTTGCCGTTCATGATCTGGGAGAGCATTGCGGAACTGATGCCCGCCCGCCGGGCGGTTTCGTTCTGGGATATGTCGTGAGCGTCCATTCGTTCCCACAGGACCTGCGGGTCCACGTCGGCGCACTGGGCGGATTCCACCTTCACGGGAGCCTCCAGGACGGACTCCATGCAGGCCTGGGCGGCGGGACTCAGGTTGCGATGCCCCCGGGACACCATGACCACGTGGCCGTAGGACAGTCCGGTGCGTTCCGCCACCTGCCGCAGGGACAGGCCCCGCTCCCGGGACCGTTCCCGCAGGTAGGTGCTCTCCCCGCCGGCCACCACGCTGCCTTGACGGTTGGCGCACTCGGCGGGGGCAATCTCCACCGGAGCGCCCAGGGCCTTCTCCACCCTGGCCTGCACCGCCGGGCTCATGTTCTTGCGGCCCCGCGACACCTCGGACATGTACCCGGCGGACACGCTCACCAGGTCGGCCAGGGCCTTCATGCTCAGGCCCCGCTGCCGGGCCCGTTCCCGGATGGATGTGCTTTCACCCTCCACCAAGCCGCCCTAGCGGTAGACCACGCCCTGGCCGGGAACCTCGCCCAGGACCGCTATCGCCCTTTCCCGCAGCATGGGCGACCAGGGCCGGCGTCCGCTGGCCACCGAGGACAGGTAGCCGTAGCTGACGCCCATCAGGCCGGCCAGTTCCTTGAGGGTGAGGCCCCGGCGCCGGGCGGCGGCGCGGAGTTCGCTCTCCGGCTTGCCCTGGCCCTTTCCGGCCTTCGCGGCCTTGTCCTGTAAGGTGTGGGTGTCGCCCTGGCAGTTGAGGGTGGCCGCCAAGTTGTGGGTGATCTCCGTCTTGTTGATGCTGGTAGTCGCCTTCATGTCGCTTCCTCCGAAAGGCAGAAAGCGAGGCCGGTCCGAATGGACCGACCCCGCTCTCTAGTTCAAGATGCAGGTATCTGGGTGCGGTCCATTCAGCCGCTTGGGTGTCCGCCGGTGGCGAAACACGAAGAGCGGGGCCGCCTCCCCCTTAGTTGGGAGAGACGACCCCGCTCGTTGGCGCTTATTCGATTGTCAGGTCAGGGGCAGCCCATTGAGCCGCCCCGGTTGCCGCCTCGCCGTGCTTGGCGCAGCGGGCCTTGGGTTACCGCCGGTTCACCGGTTGCTCCAACTGGCCCGTGATAACCGGGAACTCGTGATGGTCGTTGTTGCTGTGAATCACCTCCTCGATGTCGTTGTGTTCGTGGTTATCGCCGTTGTCCCTGACGTGCTGCCCGTTGCTGACCCGGTTGCTAACGGCGGCAACGGCGCCGGTGATTGCCACGGCAACCCGTCGCCCCCCTGATTCCTGCCGCTCCCCGCGTCATCCTGGAGACGACGCCATTGCCCGCGCCGTTGGTTCCGAGCCTGTCTCCCATGTCGCCACGGAGGCCCAAGTCGCGCCGCTGACACCGGTAACCCACGTTGCCGCCCCGCATCGGACGCACCACGCCCTGGGCCAGGCAACGCAATGGAGAACGCCGGGGTGGGGCTGGCGCAGAGCGCACGTCTCCCAGGGTCGGGTTGAGCGGCGCAATCCAACGCCCCGCGCGAGACGCACTGCGCCCAGGGCCGGGTAAGCAACGGGAAAAGCAGGGGTGGGGATTGTCGAAAGACGCAGGTCGCCCAGGGTGTCGTGCCGGGGCTGCCGCTACGTGAGGGAGACGGGGAGCAATGAGAGTGACGCGGTCCGGCCAGCGGCCAGGTATTCAACTACCGGCCTGGTGGCAACCGCGTTTCAGCGTCAAGCGTCCGGCCTGCCGCCGTTGCCAACGGACTGCCGGAGCAAGTTGAACTTGCGGCGCCGCTGCCTGGCAGCCTGGCCGCAGTTGAGGGAGAGCAGCCAGAGCTATGCTGCTCGCTCCAGCCGCAATGTCGAGGAACGCGAAGCAGGTTGGACCGCTCCGCTGATAAACCCGATGGGTGAGGGAATCCGGGGTGCCGTGCTGTTTCTGTCTGCCGCCTCCGTTGTGATGGCGATGCGCCGTTGGATAAGAGTTCCGCGCCTTGGGTTGGGATACCAGGTGAAGCGCACCGTGCGCTCCAGGGTTGTGTTTCCGGCTGGGGCGCCGCGAACAAGTCGCGCCAACGCCACAGCCTGGGTGAGAACGAAGCGCCGCTAAACGCTCCGTCTCCGACGCCCGGCAGAGGAGGCGATCAACCTCCACCACCTGGCGGACGCCCGATGAAAGGAGTAGTCATCTCCCATCACCGGACGGGTGCCCAGCGACCGGAGGGATCAACTCCGAACCGCTGAACGGCGCCCGGCGAGAGAAGGACTTAAACACTCCACCGCCGGACTGGACCGGCAACGAGGGACTTAAACACCCCGTCAATCCGGTCCGCGCTGCTTGCGAGGGACTTGAACACCCCGCAGCGGCAGCATTCCCTCTTGGGCCGACCCTTCCAGAGAGCGAATCATCCGTCAGGTCATACCCGGGCTCAAGGGAGACGCCCCCAAGATTTCTATGGCGGGAAACCTCGGAAAAGCCTGAAAACCATTTTATTGTCGCGCACTCCGGCCCCGTTGCATAGCCCCTCCGAGCCCCCTCGGGAAAGTGTTAACTATTTTTCAATGGAGCTTACGAAAGCCAACGGAAAACCGCCTCCCGCCCGTTGCCGCCACCTTCGCCACATCCCCAGGCCCAACGCCCGCCACAGCCGGTGCAGCATTTCCTGGCAGCTCAGCTTGCCCTTGATTATCGTCCAGCAGCACTAGCATCCGCCGGGTCAGCCTTTCGCTCCCCGGGCTGACCGTCAGCGTCCGGTGGCCCACGTCCGAGCCCGCCGTTGACCTACTTAAAGCATTGTCGCCCACCAGGTCGTTCAGCAACGCTACCAGCCGCAGGCGTTGCGGGTCGTCCATACCGAGACTCTTCTCCATGCCCGGCTGCCCGGCGTTCATCCCCGGCGCCGCCTCTGAGTCCAGTTGCAAAAATGCAACTTTTCAACGGGGCCGATGCAACTGCTGAGCGGTCCCGCCAGTTGCAAAAATGCAATTTTCAGCTACCGCCGATGCAACCCGTTGTTGGAATGGGGACTTACGAAAACCGTTAACCGGAAAACTCCGGTAGAGGGCCGGTTTCCCCTGATTTCAGCTACAACCTGACCCGATTTGCATTTCTGCAACCGGCGTCCATTTCCTGTACACCCCGGCGACATCCCGCAGGAGGTCTCCAGCGTGAGGCCCTGCGCGCCCCCGCACTGATGCGGGTCCCTGCGGGAGGTTATGCGGAGGGTTCGGTTGGTGCACACTTTTCGGCGGCGCTGGCGAAGGCGCCGACGGCCCAGGCCAAGGGGAGGTGAACGACTTGCACCGGAAACTGAACCCCCATCCCAGCCCAGCGGACCAAGGGCGGCAGTTCGCGCCTCGTTGCCGTCATCTCGCCGCCGCGTACAAAAATGTCCGTTTCACGTTGGGGCTTTGCACGTCGGACCCGTTTTCCCACCGTACAAAAATGCACGTTTCAGCTACGGCTCTTGCACACCCCCACCGGAACCCGCCCGCAAGTCCAGGTGTTCACAGTTCATCTCCTGTAGGGTGCCGGCTTCCCCCGATTCAAGGCTGTTTCAGCTTTGGAACAGCCCTGAAAGGGGCGGGGGTACAAAAATGTACGCCAGTCCCATTCCCTGTACACCCCAAGGACATCACGGGGGATGCCGTCGGCGTAGGGACCTGGAAGACCCTTCACCAATGAAGGCCCCTGCGAGACCGGTCCTGAAAGACCCTTCACGGGTGAACTCCCCTATGAGCCTGTCCCAGAAAACGCCTGTTTCGACCGAAAGGAGTGGTGAGTGCCTTCGGGCGTTGCTAGTAGAGTCGGGTTCGACGGCAGATTACGACTTGATGAGTTTTGCGCGTCCGGGAGGGTCTTGGGATCGCACCGAAATCAGGGCACGGGGCCCGATGTGGGACTATGAGGCGCCAGTACGAAGGTCCCGTCCCGCCATATGCGCCAGAGAGTCCGCAGGTTGAAGGCGATTGCCAAGAGATTCCACTCAGCCGCCACGTTGACCAGGCCCCGCAGCAGGAATCTTCGGGCTCCCATTTGTTCCTTGGTAATTCCGAACACCGGCTCGACCAGTTGCTTTCTCAGCCGATATACCTCTTTCGCCAGGCTGGTGGACATCCAAGCCCGGTGCCGGCGCAGCACATCGTCGTGAGGCCCAATCCACAGACTACGGCCACGCTTGGATTTGGTGCATACCCCGTAGGCTGGACACTGCTGGCAGACGCCTGCGGAAGCGCGGTACTTCCTCATTGGCACTCCTCTTTTGTCTTCGCTGATGCCGATGAAGTGGAGCGTCTGTCCCTGGGGACATTCAAAGCTGTCGCTGGGTTCATCATAGGTGAACTGATCTTTGTGATAGGGACTTCTGAGGAACCGTTCCCGCGACTCCGGCACCACCACCTGCTGGCCACGATCCGCGCAATCGGCCAAGTCGCTCCCGGAAAAATACCCAGCATCGGCCAGCGTCATGGGTGTTCTGGTTCCCGTAGCCTCCTCAGCGCGCTCCATCATCGGCACCAACTGATAGTTGTCATTGGGCACAGACACCACGTGCGCGGCGGTGATCAACATGCCCGTGGGTTCCCCGTCCTGCTCCACTGGAGATACCATGGCCTGGGCGTTGTAGGCCGGCACGACGCCGTAGCTGGCCTTCATCAGCCGGGCGTCCTGGTCCGTAAGATTGATGCGCCTGGGCTTCTTTGCACCGGCCAACTCGTCCATCGCCTGCCGCAGGCGCTCTCTCAGCGCTTCCTTGTCGGCCAGTTCTTCAGGCAGATTGACGGCGCTGGCGTCTTCTCCACCTTCGTTCTGGGCTTCCAGATCGGCTATCGCCCGGTCCACCCGGTCTAACAACTGGGCCAGTCTCTCCCCGTCGTAGCTGCGGTGCACCGACGCGCTGGCGGCCATCTTGGTGCCATCCACCGCCTGCACCGCCAGGTCCACCAGCTTCATCGCCACCGCCGTCCGCACCGTGCGCTTGAACAAGCTCCGCATTTCCTGGCGATGGGCCTTGTAGAACCGCCAGAGGGTGTTGTGGTCCGGATGCTGCCATCCTGTCAGCCACAGGTACGGAATCTGGTCTCGACAGGCCGCCTCCAACTTGCGGCAGGAGCGCACTCCCGTCATGAACCCGTAAAGCCACACGCAGAGCAGGGACCTGGGATGGTAGGCCGGGGCTCCCAGCGGGTCCCCGTCTATTTCCACACCCAGCTCCGCCCAACCTTCTCTGCCCAAGGCGTCGACAAACTCGGCGACAAAACGAGCCGGATGGTCCAACGGCAGCAGTTCGTCAAGGGACGGCGGCAACAGCCACATCTGCTCTCGGTCCATATCCCGAAGTGGCATCTTATCGGCACCTCCGTCAGGCTTGACCACAGTCTACACCCCGACTTTTGAGACAGGCTCCTATGGGAGGTTACGCCGGGGGTCTGGATTGTTCACACTCTCTGACGGTGTTGGCGAAGGGGCCGGCTGCCAAACCACGGAAAGAGGCGAACGACTTGACCCGGACACTCAAGACCCGGCGGCCCAGCGGCAGCAGCTCGCGCCCGGTTTCCATCATCCCGCCGCCCTTGGGCCCACCGGCAAAAATGCCACTTCCGAACGGGGGACATGCCACCCCGGCGCGCTGGGCCCAGCGGCAAGAATGCCACTCCCAGCTACGGCGGATGCCACTACGGCCCGGAAAATACCCGCAAGTCCAGGTGTTCACTCCCCGGGTCCTGTAGAGAGGTGTTTCCCGCCAATTCAGCTACGAAACAGCCAGGGAATACCCGACCGGCAAAAATGTCGCTGGCGTCAAGTTCCTGTACACCCCAAGGCCATCGCGCAAGGGGTCTCCAGCACAGGGGCCCGTAGGCCCCCTCATATGAACGCCCTTACGGGCGGTTACGCTGGGGATTCCGCTGGTTCAAACTCTGTTGCGGCGTGGTCGCCGACGCCGGTGACCCAAACCGATACGAGGTGAACGACATGATCCTG